>OZ242017.1:0-2731662 GCA_965204835.1 Dehalococcoidia bacterium
ACGAACCTCAGCAGCGTCTTCTACTGCCTCAAGCACGAGATACCGGCGATGCTGGAGCGCGGCGGCGGGGCCATCGTGAACACCTCGTCGGGCGCGGGGCTGCACGGCGGCGCGGGGCTGGCGCACTACAGCGCGGCGAAGCACGGCGTGATCGGCCTCACGCGATCCGCCTCGGACGAGTTCGCGCGCGAGGGCGTCCGCGTCAACGCGGTCTGCCCCGGCCTGGTCGACACCCCGCTGGTGCAGGGCAGCGTGTTCGATGTCGACTTCAAGGCCGACCCCTCGCAGATCGCGGAGGTGGTGGCGTGGCTGCTCTCCGAAGACTCCTCGTGGGTCTCGGGGCAGCCGATCGAGGTCAACGGGGGCGGGCGCGGCGGGTAGCGAACGCTCCTCGGTGCACCCACTCGTACAGGGCCGGGCGGGCAGCCGCCGGGCCGCGCGCGATGCGTCCGCGGACCGCACGGCGGCGCGAACGTGCGCACCCACGTACATCGCTCGTCACAACGAATGCGTATTGCCTGTAAGGGATATGTATGATGACCGCGTGGCGCACGTGTTTCGCGTCACGAGTACCAGGGAGTGGAGTTGAGCCATGACCGAACCCGAGAGCACCCGGCATTGGTGGTCGCTGGAAGTGAGCAGGCGCAGCCTGCTGCGAGGCGGTGCTCTCGGCGGGGTGGGCCTCGCCGCTGCCGCGCTCATCGGCTGCGGCGGCGACGACGATGACGACGACACCACCAGCACGGCTCCCGCCTCCGGCGGGGCCACGAGCACCGGCTCGACGACGGCGACGACGGCCTCGGACGACACGTCGGGCGACGACGGCGATGCATCCGACACCACACCGAGCGGCGACAGCGAGGACACGTCCGAGCAGGTCGAGGCGCTGGGCGAGTGGATCAAGGACCCGGACCTCCCGTACCCGTTCAACTTCCCCGAGCCGAACAAGGTGCCGAAGCCGGGCGGCGTGATGAAGGTCGCCACGAGCTGGGACTACCAGACCATCGACCCGGTCACCTCGGCCGCGGGCGGCACGGTCACCGTCCCCAACGTGGTCTACAACCGCCTGCTCGGCATCGTGCGCGGCCCCGCCGCCGATCCGTACAAGCTCGAGTTGGAGTCGGAACTGGCGCAGTCCTGGGAGCGATCCCCGGACGGGCTGACGTTTACGTTCCACATCACGCCGGGCATCACGTGGCAGAACGTGCCGCCGCTGAGCGGACGGGCGTTCACCGCCGAGGACGCAAGGTTCGCCATCGAGCGCTACGCCAACGAGGGCGTGCACCAGGCGTACTACAACAACGCCTCCACGTATGAGGCCGCGGACGACCTCACGTTCAAGATCGGCATGTCCAACCCCACAGCGGACTTCCTCAATCCGCTCGGCAGCAACAAGCAGACGATCTTCCCGCGCGAGCTCGTGGACGACGGGTCGATCGAGACGACGGCGATCGGGACCGGCGGGTTCATCCTCACCGATGCCGCACCGGCCCAGCACGTGATCTTCGAGAAGAACCCGGACTACTGGGAGCGCGAAGTCCTCATGGACGGCTTCGAGTTCCGGATCATCCTGGACGGCGCCGCCCGCACCGCGGCGTTCCGGGTGGGCCAGATCGACTACGCGTACTCCCTGGCCCCCAACCTGGCCACGCTCGAGAAGATCCTGGAGACCAACCCGGACGTCCAGGTGAACCTCACGGTCGTGACCTACAACGGCACGACCTTCGGGATGAACCTCACGCTGCCGAAGTACGAGGACGAGCGGGTGCGGCGCGCCATCTCGCTGGCGTTCGACCGCGAGCTCATGGTGGACCTGGTCTACGACGGGATCGCCAAGATCTTCCACGTCATCCCGTGGACCTACCTCTACGACGAGGAGCCGACGCTGGAGTCGGGCGGCCTCGGCAAGTGGATCCGCCACGACCCGGCCGAGGCCAGGAAGCTGCTCGCGGCCGCGGGCGCCGAGGGCCTCACGATGGTCAACATGTACTACCCGTACTCCGGGCTGCAGGACCAGACCGCCGAGATCGCGCAGGCCAACCTCAAGGACGCCGGCATCACCATGACCGGCGGCGCAGTCGACTACACCGAGTTCAACTCGGCGTGGGTGCCCGCCAAGCTGCCGGACGTTTCCACGGTGGCGTGGAGCACCAGTGGCTTCGACGCCGACAACTGGTTCCACGGCCAGATCCACTCGGAGTCGCCCGGCAACCGCTGGCGCATCAACGACCCGCAGCTGGACCAGTGGGCCGAGGAGCAGCAACTGGAACTCGATCCCGAAGCGCGGAAGGAGATCTGGCAAAAGATCTACGACCGGGACCTGGACATGATGTACCGCCCGGCCTTCCCCAGCGGGAACTACCCCGAGGTGAGCCAGCCGTGGGTGCGCGGCATCCGCTGGGGCGCCAGCTCGCCGAACGACAACAGCTCCTACTACGACTGGGGCGACGTCATCCCGGCGGCCTGGCTCGACAAGTAGCGAGCACCAACGAGGTACGTACCCCTCGCGAGCAAGGGTGGGCGGGCGGTCTCCGGGCCGCCCGCTCCGCGTCTGCGCGGCGCGAACATGCGCCGACAGCAACCTCCAGATGCATCCGCGGACACAACGAATGCGTATCGCTTGTGCGGGGTCTGTATGATTCCCGCAGGGCGGAGCCTGGCGACACGCTCCGGCGCAGACACGTAGGGGGGACCCATGACCGATTCCGAGAGCACCCGAGACTGGTGGACGCCGGAGCTGAGCCGGCGCAGCCTGCTGCGAGGAGGTGTCATCGGCGGGGTGGGCCTCGCCGCGGCCGCACTCATCGGCTGTGGCGGCGACGACGATGACGACGACACCGCCGCCACCACCACCGGTGGTTCGACCACCACAAGCGGCGGCAGCGGCGCCTCCGGCAGCACGACGACCAGCGACAGCACCGATGACTCCTCGGACGACTCGGCAACCGACGACAGCGCGGACGACGCTGGCGGCGACACGGCCGATGCGCCGGCTGGCGAGGGGATGCTGGTCCAGGACCCGAACCTGCCGTACCCGTACCAGTTCCCGGAGCCGGCAGGGCTGACGCCCAAGCCGGGTGGTGTCCTGCGCGTCGCGGCGACGTGGGACGTCGGGTCGATGGACCCGACGGTCTCGGCCGCGGGCGGCACCATCACCGTGCCGAACATGGTCTACGACAAGCTGCTCGGCATGGTCGGTGGGCCGGCGAAGAACCCGTTCGCCATCGAGATCAAGCCGGAGATCGCCTCGTCCTGGGAGCGCACCCCGGACGGGACCGTCTTCTCGTTCGCGCTGCGCGACGACGTGAAGTGGCAGAACCTTCCGCCGCTGAACGGCCGGCCGCTGGTCGCCGAGGACGTCCGGTACGCCTTCGACCTCTACTCGCAGGAGGGGGTGCACCAGTCGTACTGGACCAACATCGGGTCCATCGACGCGCCCGACGACCACAGCCTCACGATCACGATGTCGAAGGTCACGGCGGACTTCATCCTGCCGCTGGCCAGCCGCTACCAGCTCATCTTCCCGAAGGAGTTGGTCGACGAGGGCACGATCGACAAGAAGGTGATCGGCACCGGAGCGATGATCCTTGATGAGGCATCGCAGGGCAGCCACGCCATCTTCAGCAAGAACCCGGACTTCTGGGCGAGCGAGGTGTACCTGGACGGCGTCGAGTTCCGGCTCCGCCAGGACTACGCAACCCGCCTCGCCGGGTTCCGTGTCGGCCAGTTCGACTACTGCTACGGGCTGGTGCCGGACATCCGGGCGATGGAGAAGCTGATCGAGACCAACCCGGACGTGCAGGTGAACTTCAACACCAACGTGCGTGGTAACCCGTTCGGCCTGAACCTCTCGAACCCGAAGTTCCAGGACGAGCGCGTGCGGCAGGCGATCAGTCTCGCCATCGACACCGAGTTCATGGAGGACGTGCAGTACGACGGCCTGGCGAAGTCGAACGCGCTCCAGGTGTGGACCTTCGTCTTTGACGAAGAGCCCACCGTCGCGAACGGCGACTACGGGCGGTGGCACGGCCGCCACGACATCGACGAGGCGAAGAAGTTGATCGCGGCCGCAGGTGCGGAAGGGCTCGAGTTCGAGAACTTCTACCACAACTACGGTTCGCCCACCGGCGACCAGCGCTCCGACATCGTCAAGGAGCAACTGGCGGCCGTCGGGCTCACGCTGACGCCGCGTCACGTGGACTACACCGAGTTCAACTCGACGTGGGTGCCGGGCAAGCTGGAGGAGGCGAGCACGTCGGCGTGGGCCACCGTGGGCTTCGACGCCGACAACTACTTCTACAGCGTGCTGCACTCGCAGTCGTCGGGGAACCGCTGGCAGCTCAACGACCCGCAGGTCGATGCGCTGGCCGAGGCGCAGCAGGTGGAGCTGGACCCGGACGCACGGAGGGACATCCTCCGCGAGATCTGGGATTACATGATGGACAAGGCGTACCACCCGCCGCTGCCCACGCAGTTCAGCTTCGAGGTGTACCAGCCGTGGGTGCGCGGCCTCCGCTTCGGCGGGGTCATGTACTCCAACGGCTCCTACTACGACTGGGGCCACCAGATGGGGACGGCCTGGCTGAACAAGTAGCGAGCACTCCTCGGTACTCACCCTCGGTAGAGGGCGTGGCGGGCGGCCTGCGGGCCGCCCGCTTCGCGTCCGCGTCTCCCTCGGTCGAAGCTAGCTTGCTAAATCCATTCGCATAACGTATGCGTATAACCGATAAGGGCGCGATGGCTCCGCACGAGCGCGAGTCATCACGCGCAGAAGCAACCAGGGAGCAGAGCCATGACCGAATCCGAGAGCACCCAACACTGGTGGGCGCCGGAACTGAGCCGGCGCGCCGTACTGCGAGGTGGCCTGCTCGGAGGAGTGGGCCTCGCCGCGGCGGCCCTCATCGGCTGCGGCGGCGACGACGACGATGACGACGACGACACGACGGCCACCACGGGCGGCGCCAGCGGCGGCGCGTCCGGAGGCGCCGCTACCGGTTCGGGCGACAGCGCGACCACGTCGGGCGACGACGACTCCGGCAACGGGGACGCCGCGGCCACCGAGGGCGGAGACGGCGAGGAGGCAGTCGGCGAGGGCTATGGGCTCGTCCGCGACGAGACGCTGCCCTACCCGTACCAGTTCCCGGAGCCCCCGGGGCTGACACCCAAGCCCGGCGGCATCATGCGCATCGCCGCCACGTGGAACGTCGCGACGATGGACCCGACGGCCTCGGCCGCGGGCGGCACGATCACCGCGCCGAACATGGTCTACAACCGCCTGCTGGGCATGGTCGGCGGCGTCAACAAGAACCCGTTCAGCATCGAACTCGAGCCGGAGCTCGCCTCGTCCTGGGAGCGCACCCCGGACGGCGCGATGTTCTCGTTCGGGATCCGCGACGACATCAAGTGGCAGAACATCGCGCCGCTCAACGGCCGCGCGTTCACCTCGGCGGACGCCAAGTACGCCTTCGACCGCTACTCGACCGAGGGCGTGCACCAGTCCTACTGGGCGAACGTCAGCGCCATCGAGACGCCCGATGACACCTCGATGACCATCCAGATGTCGAAGGTCACGGCGGACTTCATCCTGCCGCTGGCCAGCCGCTACCAGACGATCTTCCCGAAGGAGCTCGTCGACGACGGCACCATCGCCGACAAGGTGGTGGGCACCGGCCCGATGATCCTCGACGAGGCCGAGGCGGGCAGCCACGCCATCTTCAGCAAGAACCCGGACTACTTCGAGCGCGAGGTGCTGCTCGACGGCGTCGAGTTCCGGCTGCGCCAGGACTACACGGCCCGGCTCGCCGGCTTCCGCGTCGGGCAGTTCGACTACGTCTACGGCCTGGCGCCGAGCATCGACCAGCTGGGGAAGATCCTGGAGACCAACCCGGACATCCAGATCAACCTCACCCCGGTGGTGAACGGCACCTCGCCGTTCGGGATGAACCTCTCCAACCCGAAGTTCGCCGACGAGCGGGTGCGCCAGGCGCTCACGCTCGGGATCGACACGGCGCTGATCGCCGAGCTGCTGTACGACAACATCTCCAAGACGTTGCCGCTGCAGCCGTGGACGTTCGTCCGTGACGATGAGCCGACGGCCGAAAACGGCGGCCTCGGCCGCTTCGCGGGGCGCTACGACCCCGACGAGGCGATCAAGCTGCTCAAGGCCGCGGGGGCAGAGGACCTCGAGTTCGAGAACTTCTACCACAACTACTCGAACCCCGGCTCGGACCAGCGCGCGGAGATCATCGCGGAGAACCTCGAGAAGATCGGGGTGAAGATGAACCAGCGCCACGTCGACTACACGGAGTTCAACTCCACGTGGGTGCCGGGCAAGCTGGAGGAAGGCTGCACGAGCTGCTGGCTGACGGTCGGCTTCGACGCGGACAACTTCTTCTACAACTCGGTGCACTCGGAGTCGCTCGGCAACCGCTGGCGGCTCAACGACCCGCAGGTCGACGAGTGGGCGGAGGCGCAGCAGGTCGAGCTGGACCCGGACGCGCGGAAGGAGATCCACAAGACGATGTGGGACTACTTCCTGGAGAAGATGTACTGGCCGCCGCAGCCGGCCTCGATCGGCATCGAGGTCTACCAGCCGTGGGTGCGGGGCATCCGCTTCGGCGGGGTGTTCCTGACGAACATCTCGTACTACGACTGGGGCGACCAGATCGCGGGGGCCTGGCTCAACAAGTAGCCACTCGCCACCCTCGGATGCGACACGGCGGGCGGCCTGCGGGCCGCCCGCCTCGCGTCCGGCGCCGCTCTCGCCTCGACGACGAGCAGCCAGGGAACCTCACCCGCCCGCGCGACGTATATCACTGAGAGGGCCGCGCGACGGCCCGCCGTCGCCGCGCGATCATCGTGCCGGGCGCCGAGGAGCTGATGTGGCTGAGCGCGAGCGCACCGTGGACCCGTCGGGACGACGGCTGAGCCGCCGCGGCCTGCTGCGCGGCGGCCTGCTCGGCGGCGCGGGCCTCGCCGCGGCCGCGCTCCTCGGCTGCACGCAGGACGAGGAGCCCGCGCCACGACCGGTCGCCAGAGGTGCGGCCGATCCGACGGCCAGCCCGTCCCCAACCCCGCGGGTTGTCCCGACTCCTGCCCCCCGGCCGCGCCGCATCCCGCCCGAGCCTACTCCGGAGGGTGAGCTCGGGATGTGGGTCCACGATCCGGACCTGCCGTACCCGTACCAGTTCCCGGATCCGCGGCGGCCCTACATCAGCAGTAGCACCTTGAGGATCGACACCACCTTCCCCATCTCCACGCTGGACCCCACGAAGTCGGCCAGCGGCAGCACCCTCACCGTGCCGAACATGGTCTATAACCGGCTGCTTGGCATGGCCAGCGGCGTCAACAAGAACCCGTTCACAATCGAGCTCGAACCTGAGCTCGCCTCCTCGTGGGAGCGCAGTCCGGACGGCGCTACGTTCTCGTTCGGGCTTCGCGACGACGTCGCTTGGCAGAACGTGGCCCCACTCAACGGGCGCCCTTTCACTTCGGGCGACGTGAAACACGCCTACGACCACTACTCATTCGAGGGCGTGCATCGGGCCTACTGGGCGAACGTCAGCTCCGTCGAGGCGCCCGATGGGACCGCACTGACGATCCGGATGTCCACAGTCAAGGCGGACTTCATCCTCCCACTCGCCAGCCGTTACCAGCCGATCCATCCGCGGGAGCTTGTCGACAGCGGCGAGATCGAGTCCCGGGCGGTCGGCACCGGGCCGATGATCCTCGAGGAGGCCACGGACGACAGGCGCGTCATCTTCACCAGGAACCCCGAGTACTTTGAGCGTGACGTGCTGCTCGACGGCGTCGAGTTCGACTACATACCGGACCCAGCCGCGACGCTCGCCCACTTCCGGGTGGGCAGCGTTGATTACGCCCACGAGCTCGCCGACAACATCGAACGACTTGAGTCGGTGCTCCACTCAAACCCCTACGCCCAGATCAACATGCGGGTAGTGGACTCCGGCAATATGCCGCTCGGCCTCAACCTCTCGAACCCGAAGTTTGCGGATGAGCGTGTGCGCCAGGCGATGACGCTCGCGACGGACACGCAGGTCATGGCGGCGGCCGTCTACAACGGTCTGGCGAAGAACCTGCCGCTGCATCCGTGGGTATTCGTGGACGACGAAGAGCCGACCCCGGCGTCGGACCTGCTCGGGCGGTGGTTCTGGCGACACGACCCAGCCCAGGCGAAGCAACTGCTTGCAGCCGCCGGCGCCGAGGGCCTGGCGTTCGGATCCATCTACACCAGCCGCGGCACTCCGGCGCTAGACCGCCTCACCGACATGGTGGTCGGCGACCTCGCCAAGGTCGGCCTCACCATGGAAGCGCAGCATGTCGACCCTGCGGAGTTCGACTCGATGTGGGTGACGGGCGGGCTCAAGGAGGCCAGCACGTCGGCTTGGGGCACGCGGGGGTTCGAGCCTGACGACTACTTCTTCGACATGGTCCACTCCCGATCCCCGAAGAACCTGTGGAAGCTGAACGACCCACGCGTCGACGCGTGGGCCGAGGCGCAGCAGGTCGAGCTCGACCCTGACGCACGCCGGGAGATCCACCGAACGATGTGGGAGTACTTCCTGGAGAAGATGTTCTGGCCGCCGCTCCCCTCCCCGATCGGCTTCGAGGTCTACCAGCGGTGGCTTCGCGGGATCCGCTTCGGCGGCATCCTCGGCACTAATAGCCTCTTCGACCTCGGAGACCAGATCGCCGGGGCGTGGATCGATCCGGATAGTGATTGGGGACGCTGGTAGCCGAGTCTCGCGCCAGTCGCCTCGCCTTCAGCGACCGGCGCGCCCAGGGACTCCGTAGCGCCCCCCGCACGTAGACTCGATCCATGTCGACCGGCGCCGACCTCGCCATCCACACCCGCGGGCTGCGCAAGTCGTACGGCGCCATCGAGGCCGTGCGCGGGGTGGACCTCGCGATCGGGCACGGCGAGGTGTACGCCCTGCTCGGGCCGAACGGCGCGGGCAAGACGACGACCGTCGAGATCCTCGAGGGGCACCGCGAGCGCGACGGCGGCGAGGTCAGCGTGCTGGGCCACGATCCCGCGCGGCGCGAGCTCGCGCTGCGCCGGCGCATCGGCATCGTGTTGCAGACGCCGGGCGTCGAGCCGTACCTGAACGTCGCCGAGGCCGTCGAGCAATACCGCGGTTACTATCCGAACCCGCGCCCCCTCGACGAGATCATCGAGGTCGTCGGGCTCACCGAGCAGCGCGACCAGCGCATCCGCAAGCTCTCGGGCGGCCAGCAGCGCCGCCTCGACGTCGCGATCGCGCTCGCCGGCGACCCGGAGCTGCTGTTCCTGGACGAGCCGACGACGGGCTTCGACCCGGCGGCGCGGCGGCAGGCGTGGGACATGGTGCGCAACCTGCGCTCCTCGGGCGCCACGGTGCTGCTCACCACGCACTACATGGACGAGGCCGAGCACCTCGCCGACCGCGTTGGCGTCATCGTCGACGGGGCGATGGCGGCCGAAGGGACGCCCGAGCAGCTCATGGCCGGGAGTGCAGCAGCCGTCGTCTCGTTCCGACTCCCGCCCGAGCACCCAGGCCTCCTCGACGGCGTCGAGGGTGTGCGCGACGCCGGTGACGGGCGCTTCGAGGTGCGCACGGAGGCGCCCACCGCGCTGCTGCACGACCTCACGGGCCGCGCAATCGAGGCGGGGGCCGAACTCGCGGAGCTGCGCGTCGAGCGCGCCACGCTCGAGGACGTGTACCTCGACCTCACCTCGGGAGAGGCCTCGTGACGGGCGTGGGGCTCATGGCGCGGCAGCTGCGCTACGAGTTCCTGGCGTGGCGGCGGAACCCGGCGGCGGCGTTCTTCACGTTCTTCTTCCCGCTCATCTTCCTCGCGATCTTCAACCTCATCTTCGGCAACGACACGATCCGGCTCGACGGCGGCGAGACCAACACCGCCACGTTCTACACCCCGGCGATCGCGGCGTTCTCGGTGATCAACGCCTGCTACACGGGCCTCGCGATGTCCATCTCGTTCGCCCGCGACCAGGGGCAGCTCAAGCGCATCTCCGGCACCCCGCTGCCGAAGGGCGCCTACCTGGGCGCGAAGGTGGCGCTCATGACGATCATCGGGCTCCTGCTCGTCGCGGTGGTCACCGCGTTCGGCGCCGTCTTCTACGGCGTCGACGTGCCGACGGGCACGCTGCCCGCGTTCGTGCTGACGCTCGCGGTGGGATCGGCCGCCTTCGCGATGCTCGGGCTGGCGACGACGGCGTTCGTCCCCAACGCCGAGGCGGCCCCGGCGATCGTCAATGCGATCATCCTGCCGCTGCTCTTCATCTCGGACGTCTTCATCCCGCTCCGCGACAACGCGCCGGTGTGGCTCGGCCTCGTCGGCGACCTGTTCCCGGTGAAGCACCTCTCGCTCGCCGCACAGGCGGCGTTCGACCCGTTCGAGGAGGGCTCGGGGCTACGGCTCGGGCACCTCGCGGTGATGGCGGGTTGGGGCGCGGCGGGCGGTGTGGTGGCGTTGTGGCGGTTCCGCTGGGAGCCGAAGCGCTAGCGGATCGCTACGCGATCGCGTCGACAAGCAAGGTGGCGAGGCTGAGGAACACGAGGAAGCCGAGCACGTCCGTCGCCGTCGTGAGCCAGATGCCGGCGGAGAGCGCCGGGTCCTGGCGGAAGCGCTGCAACCCCATCGGGATCAGCACCCCAGCGATCACGCCGACGAGCATGTTGATGGCGAGCGCCACACCGACGACAACGCCGAGCGTCGGGTTGCCCCGCCACAACCACGCCGCCACCCCGACGGCCACACCGATTACGACTCCGTTCACGAGCCCCGTCGTCGCCTCGTGCAGCACGACGCGCCACAGGTTGCGGCCGGCGAGGCGCCCGACGGCGAGCGAGCGGACCACGACGGTGAGCGTCTGGATGCCCGCATTGCCGCCCTGCCCCGCCACGACCGGGAGGAACGCGGCGAGCAGCGCAACCCGCGCGACCGTGTCCTCGAACGCCGCGACGACGACCGCCGCTCCGAGGACCGTGAGCAGGTTCACCATCAGCCACGGCAGCCGGAACCGGATCGAGCGGCGCACGCTGCGCAGGTCCTCGTCCTCGTGTACGCCGACCTGCCGGAACATGTCCTCGGTCGCCTCGTCCTCCAGCACGTCGATGAGGTCGTCGGCCGTGAGCGCGCCGAGGAGGTGGCCGTCGTCGTCGACCACGGGGAGCGAGAGCAGCTTGTAGCGCTTGAGCAGGCGGGCGGCCTCCTCCTGGTCCGTCGAGGCGGTGACGGAGATGACATCGAGGGTGGCGAGGTCCGTGATCGGGGTCCGCGGCGGGGCGATCAGCAGCGACCGCAGGTTCACCACGCCGCCGAGGCGGCCGTCGTCGTCGCGGATGTAGACGTAGAACGGCTGGGTCGCGTCGGGCTGGATCGAACGCAGGTCGTCGATCACGTCGGCGGCGACGCGGTCCGGCAGGACCGCGATGAGCTGGCCGGTCATGCGCCCGCCCGCGCTGTCCTCGTGGTGCTCCATGAGCGCGTCGATGGCGTGCTGCTGGCGCTCCGGGATGGTCGCCAGCACCGCGCGGCCGATGTCGTCGGGCAGCTCCTGGACGATGTCCGTCGCGATGTCGTCGGCGACGTGCTCCAGCACGCTCGCGATGCGGTCCGGCTCGAGGCCGACGAGCAGGTCCTCGCGGTAGTGCGGCTCCAGGTACGCGAGCGCCGCGCCGAGCTCGCGCGGCGTCAGGCGCAGCACGAGCAGGTCGGTGACCTCGCGGTCAACGCCGGCGAAGGCCTCGGCGAGCTGTGCGGGGTGCAGCTCACGGGCGAGCGTGAGCGCGCCGAGCTGGTCCCCGGCCTCGATACGCAACGCCATGGCCTCGGCGGGGTCGAAGGAAGGGACGCTATCGCCGGGTACCGCGGTCATGGCGCAGCCTCATCAGGCTCCTGGGTGTCGTGGCGCGGCGCGGCCCGCGCGTGGTCTCAGCGGCGACCGCCGCCGAAGAAGCGCCGGACGGAGTCCCACGCCCCGCCACCACCGCGACCGCCGAGGCCGTTGAGGAAGTCGCCCCACGCCACCTCGGCGGATGCGGAGCGCTTCAGGTCCCGCACCCGCTCGTCGATGATGTCGCGGATCTGGCCCTCCTCGCCGGCGTCGAGCCAGAAGCCATGCTCCTTGCGGCACGTGTCGATCTCAAGGTCGTAGGCGCGGTAGTTGAACGCGGCCATCGACTCGCCACAGACGGGACAGGCGAGGTGCGAGTCACGCTCGGAGAAGCGGATCGTGCCGCGGCGCTCGTCCTCGTCGGCCCTGGTGGCCTCGAGTTCGTCGAGCTCGTGGTGGTCGAGCCAGCGGCCGTTGCAGGCCGGGCAGTGGTCGACCTCGATGCCGTGCATCCGCTCCTCGATCAGGTCCGTACCGTCCCTCGGGCATTGCATCGATGTGGCCTCGCATCAGGAATCGCGCGGTCGGATCGCACGGCCGGAGGTCGCCGCGCGTGTTCGTCCAAGTGTACCAGCGCGGGGTCCGCCGGCCGGGTCGCAACGAGGGTGCGTGGTAGGATCGCGGCCATGGCAAGCGACGCCCCGGCCATCGATCCCCGGCACTTCCGCGACGTAGCCGGCTCCTTCGCGACCGGCGTCACCGTGATCACCACGCACGACGACGAACACGGCCCGCACGGGATGACCGCGAACGCGGTCTCATCGCTCTCGCTCGACCCGACGCTGTTCCTCGTGTGCGTCGAGACGAGCGCGGGCTCGTACGAGGCGATGGAGCGCGCCGAGGGGTTCGCGATCAACATGCTCGCCGCCGACCAGGAGGACGTCTCGAGGTTCTTCGCCCAGCGCAACGACCCGGACGAGCCGATGGGCCCGCACGCCTGGCGCCTGAGTGACGCGGGCTCGCCGCTGCTGGAGGGCGCAATGGCGTGGCTGGACTGCCGCAAGCACTCGGTCCTCGACGGCGGCGACCACAAGATCTTCGTGGGCGAGGTGATGGGCTGCGAGGTGGCCCGGCCGGACGCCGACCCGCTGCTCTTCTTCCGCGGCCGGTACCGCGAGATCGGACCGGAATCAGGGTAAGGCGCTCCCTGCAGAATCCCCTGGCGCGTCATTCTCGAGCGTGACCCGTCCCGTCCTGCCGTCGTATATCAGCGTGAAGTCCTCAAGGAACGTCCTGCCGATCAGAGCGGTGTGGGGAGAGCCACCGGCCGCGAGATGCACCCCCATGAACGTCCCGTAGACAGTCCAGTCGAGTTCCGGGATGTATACCTGAGCGAGGTGTCGGTTGACTTCGGTAGCCCCGTCCACGCCCGCGAGCGTCGCTCGATCTACGACGGGCAGCCGGAGTTCCACTGCGAGGGCGGCGTCGATGCAGTTCTCCTGCGCGCCTGTGTCGACCAGGGCGGGGAAGGCGGTTTCAGGCAGCTCGGGAGGCTCCGTGCCAGCGGAGTTGTAGGCGGCGTCGAACCCGATGTGAGCGAGGAGGGTTGGTCCGAAACGCGCCAACAGGTGCGGCGCGTCGACGAATCCACATTCAGTTCTCGCCACGATCCGCCCTGAACATGACGGACGGGGGGAGTGTCACCGGAGGTGCGCCCACCCTCCTGATGAGGTAGGGGCCACGACCGAACCGGCGGACGGCGTCGGCGGCGGCATCCTGGAAATCCGCATACGTTCCCGCGAGGTGCTCATCGTGAACCACCGCCCACTCACCGAAGTGGTCCATTTCGAGCTCGCCGCGGAAGCGGTCGTACGCTGCGATCTCCTTCGAGAGGATCGACATCCCGATTCCTCCAGGCTTTCATTGCGAGAGCGCCACGAGCATTGAGTGAGCGCACTCAGAGAACCCCGTCCGGACCCAGTGTATACGGACCGGGTCGGCCCTCCGCACCGGTTGGCGCATCCCCGCAGCCTGTTACACTCGATCGGCGGCCGTGGGCCGCGTCTCCGCGTGGTGGGTGTCGCCTAGCGGTCTAAGGCGCCAGGTTGTGGCCCTGGAGAGCGGGGGTTCAAATCCCCTCACCCACCCCAACTCATCCCCCGCTATCACGCGCGTGAGCGTGCTACGATCGATGTGCTCCACCACCCCGGGAGGCACCATGCACATCAGGCTCGCGTTGCCCGCGGCCGTCGTCGCCGCGCTCCTCGTGGTCGCCGCCGCGTGCGGGGGCGGTGGCGAGGACGCCGCCGTCGAGGAACCCACCGACCCCACCAACGACTTCGCCGCTCGCGTCCTCCAGCTCGGCGAGCCCATCGGCACGACCATCGAGACGGCCGACGGCGAGCTCGTCCCGGGCCTGCAGGCCGTCCTCAACCCCGACGCCGTCATCGCCATCGGCAACGCCGTCGCGGACGGCGATGACCGCCTCACGCTCATCGCGGAAACCGCGGGCGTCACGCCCGAGGAGTTCAGCGCCGCGTGGGCGGCCGACCGCGGCGCGGCATTCGCGCAGTTCGCCGCCGGGCTGAGCAACGCCGACGACCCGCAGGCCGTCCGCGATCAGCTGTTCCTCTCCGAGATCGCCTCGCTGCCCGTCCACCCGGACGCCGTCCTCGTCGCCAGCGGGCGGATCGACAACCCCGACGGCTCGCAGCGCTACTTCATCGTCTTCGACCTGCACGGATCGCCGGCCGAGATCGAGCAGGCCGTCGCGGAGCAGCTCGACCAGTCGCCGTGGCAGGCGACCGGCGGGCAGTCGTCCGAGGAGATCGCGATCGTCCAGTTCCAGAGCACGACCAGCGCGGACGTCCAGGGCGTCGCGTGGGTGCAGCCCATCCTCTCGAGCGCCACGCTCACGGCTGCCGCGGCCGCTGAGGCCGCCGCCGCGGCCGAGGCCGAGGATGGCGACGCCGCCGACGACGCGACGCCGACCCTCGAAGGCCCGCTTGCAAGCCTGCTCTACCTCATCCAGACCCTGCCGCCGACCGCCACGGAGCCGCCGGACTTTGAGTTGCCCCAGGGGCGTCCGCTGCCCACGGGCTTCCCGGTCGAGTTCCTGATCGACGACGACATGACCGTGGTAGGCACGGCGTGGAGCACGCAGCCGGGAGCGACGGCGTACCGGATCACCGTCCTCAAGAGCGGCTCCAGCTTCGACCTCGCCGAGTCGTACCGCGAACGCATCGAGGCCGAGGGGTGGGAGCTCACCGGCGACGACGCGGTCGGCTTCGCGACGCTGCTCGGCTTCGCCTCGGAGACCGACGGCATCCAGGGCCAGGTCCAGCTCGACGCGTTCTCCGAGGACGAGGGCTACACCGAGATCGTGATCAGCGTGCAGGTCAGCTCGCGCGCGCCGACCGAGTAGCCCCGGCCGCGACCGGGGCCCGCACGGCGCCGTGCGGGCGACCCGCGCCCGCGCGGGCGTGCGACAATGGCGGCCGTCAGGTCCTCCACTCAACCTCGGGGGACGCCCGGAAGGCGGGCGACGTGGTGACGACCGGGCAGCGATGCAACTACGGGGGCGGGTTCCTGCGCCGCGGCTGCGGCCGGGAGGCCGTAACCGACTGCGTCTACTGCGCCCGCCCGTTCTGCGAGGAGCACGGCGATCGCGGCGCGCAGTACATGGACGTCTGCGCACGCAAGAACTGCCAGCGCAAGCGCGAGGATCTGGAGGCGCACACCGAGTGGAAGACGCGGGTCGAGCCCTCGAACCGCGTGAGCGTGTGCGCCACCGAGCTCTGCGACTCGCGGATGCGCCACGAGTGCTCGCGCTGCCGCCTGATGTTCTGCGCGGAGCACGTGCGCGAGATGCGGATCCGCGACACGAGCCGCCACCCGCCGGTCGAGGTCAAGGGCCTGGTCTGCATGCACTGCAGGGAGCGCCGCAAGATCTGGGGCTGACCCCTACCCGCCACCCCTCGCGTCAAAGAGCCCCGGGAACGCCGCCGGCCGGTGCGCCAGGATCGGGTCGGTGCGCGGCGCCACGCGGTGGCGGCGTGTGAGCGCGCGGTTCGCGTCGGCGGCGACAGCCATCGCCTCGCCGGCCAGCGACTCGGCCGCCACCGCCCCCGACGGCTCGACGACATACGCGCCTCCGGCGCGGTCGGGCCCGGCCGAGGCCACCACATAGACACGGTGCTCCGCCGCGCGCGTGCGCGCGATCACGCGCACGCCGTCCTCGGCCGCACCGGCCAGCGGGCTGGCGCACCACGCGAGCACCTCGGCGCCCGCGAGCTTGAGCGCGCGCGCCGGCTCCGGCGCGAGTGCGTCGCCGCCCGCGAGCAGGCCGAGCCGGCCGAGTCGCGTCTCGAGCAGCGGCGGCGGCGCGTCGCCCGCCGCGAAGCCCGCGGCTGCCTCGGCGGCGTCGAGGTGCGCCTGCCGGTAGGCGCACAGCAGCGCGCCGCCATCGACGAGCAGCATCGACTTGTAGACGCGCTCCACACCGCCGTCGCTGCGTGCGGGGCGGTCGGCAAGCGTCACGGCGAGCATCAGCCCGGTCTCGGCGCTCAGCGCCTCGAGCTGCGGGAGCAGCTCCTGCTGGCTCAGCGCGTGCGGGTCGGCGCCCGCGAGGTCGGGCAGCACGAGCAGCTCCGCGCCCTGCGTCGCCAGCGTCGTCGCGGTCGCGCGGACCTGCTCCATGAGCTCGACCGCCGAGGGCTGCGCGGGCAGCGCGGCAGCCGCGAGGCGCACTTCGGCGGACCCCACGGCGATGGGCTCGAGGGTCGCACGCGCCGCGGGCGAGCCCTCGCCGGGGATCGCGGCGCCGGCGTACAGCTCGGGGCGGCGCGGCACGGGCGCGCCGCGCACCTCGTCGAGGTCGACCGAGGCGCGGATGATGCCCGCCTCGTCGGCCGGCCCCTGCACGCGCCAGCGCCCGGCGGGGTCGATGACGCCGGAGCGCCCCGCGTAGACGACCGTGCCGGCCTCGACGCCGACCTTGTCGGCGGCGACGACCCACGCGCCGTTCTCGATGGCGCGCGCCGCGAGCATGTAGTCGACCTGCGGGTTGGAGAGCGCGGCCGGGTCGCGACCGCTCGACACCCAGGCGGTGGGGTCGATCAGCAGCTCCGCGCCTGCCGCCGCGAGCGCTCGAGGGATCTCCGGCAGCCGCCCGTCGGCGCACACGAAGACGCCCGCGCGCGCCCCACCGACCTCGACGATCGGGCTGTCACCCGGCTCCGGCCACTCGTCGTCGAACCACTGCGTGTCGAAGTGCCAGAGGAAGCGCTTGGGAGTGCGGCCGACGACCTCGCCGGACGGGCCGAAGCAGACCGCGTGGTTGCGCAGCTTGCCGCCGAGCGCGCGCTGCACCAACCCGACGACGATCGTCGTGCCATGGCGCGCCGCGCGCGCCGCGAGCGTGGCCTCGACCTCGCCGTCGGAGAGCACGCGCGCGGCCTCGTACGCGGCGCGCGAGTGCAGGTAGTAGGCGGGGTAGCTGGCCTCGGGCGCGACGATCAGGTCGGGCGCGTCCCCGTCGGCCGTCGCTGCCTCGTCGATGCGTCGCAGCAGCTCGGCCCATGCCGCCTCGTGGTCGGCGAGCCCGAACGCGCGCAGTTGCAGCAGCGCGACGTCCAGCACTCGTCCCCCGGTCACTATTCGGCGACGACCGGGTTCACGAGGTAGCCGACGCCCTCGACCTCGACGCGCACGGAGTCGCCGGGCTGGAGTTGGCGTGTCTCCCCGGGGGTGCCGGTGAAGACCAGGTCACCGCGCTCGAGGGTCATCGAACGCGAGATCCAAGCGATGCACTTCCGCACCGAGTGGATGAGGTCGGCCGTCGTCGCCTGTTGCACCACCTCGCCGTTCACGAGCACGCGCAGCCCGATGTGCTCCGGGTCGAGGTCGGTGGCGATGAACGGGCCGACGGCGGTGAAGGTGTCGGCGGACTTGGCGCGCCACCACTGGAGGTCGTCGCGCTGCCAGTGCCGCGCGGAGACGTCGTTGCCGCCGGTGTAGCCGAGCACGTAGTCGTCGACGCGGTCCTCGGGGATGTTGCGTCCGCGGCGGCCGATCACCGCGACGACCTCGCCCTCCTCGTCGACGCGCCCGGCGTCCGAGGGGATGACGATGGCCTCGCCCGCCCCGATCACGGAGCTCGGCGCCTTCAGGAACGGCTCGGGGTTCGCGGGCGCGTCGCGGTCGTCCCCGAGGTGCGTGCGGTAGTTGAGCCCGATCGCCACGACCTTCGACGGGCGTGTCGGCGCAAGCAGCGTCGCCTCGCGCGCGGTGAACGACTCGCCGGTGCGTTCGAGGCGGCCGAAGAGCCCGCCGTGCACGGCGTGAATCGTGTCTCCCTCGACGATCCCGTGGATGGTGCGACTCCCCACGCGGGCGCGTCCGAGCAGCATCCGAGGCCTCCCGTCGGCTGTGCGTACCCCTCGATCGACGGCCGGTCGCGGGGCAGGCTGTTCGTGCTGCTCATGCTACGATGCCCGCGACCAGCGTGCGGCCACCGCCGCGAGGAGCCCGCTCCTGTTCGAGATCTACAACACCCTCGCGCGCCGCACCGAGCCGTTCGAACCACTTGAGGACGGCGTCGCGCGCATGTACGTGTGCGGCATCACCCCCTACGACGTGGGCCACCTCGGCCACGCCTTCACGTACGTCTTCTTCGACACCGTGCGCCGCTACCTCGAGTTCCAGGGGCTCGACGTCCAGCACATCCAGAACATCACCGACGTCGACGACGACATGGTGCGCGTCTCCCGCGAGCGCGGGATGAGCATCGCCGACCTCACCGAGGAGAACCACGCCATCTACTTGCGCGAGATGGACTCGCTCAACGTCCTCCGCCCGCAGGCCTACCCCCTCGCGTCCGAGTCGATGCCGGGGATCATCGAGATGATCGGGACGCTGCTCGCTCGCGGCCTCGCGTACACGGTCGAGGGCCACGTGATGTTCGACGCGTCGAGCCGCGCCGACTTCGGCGCGCTCGCCGGCAAGACGCCACAGGAGCTGCGCGAGGGGCCGCGCACCGACACCATGCCCGACGAGCCCGACCACCTGAAGCGCGACCCGCTCGACTTCGTGCTGTGGCAGCCCTCGGACGCACCGGGCGCGGCCTACGACTCGCCGTGGAGCACGGGCCGCCCCGGCTGGCACATCGAGTGCTCGGCGATGGCGACGGCGAACCTCGGGCCGCGCATCGACATCCACGGCGGCGGCGGTGACCTGGTCTACCCGCACCACGAGTCGGAGATCGTGCAGTCGGAGGGGGCGACGGACGCCGCGCCGTTCGTGCGCTACTGGATGCACGTCGGCACGCTCACGATCGACGGCGAGAAGATGTCGAAGTCCCTCCGCAACCTCGTGAAGGTGAGCGAGCTGCTGTCGCAGGGCCACACACCCGACGCGATCCGCCTCATGCTGCTCGGCCGCCACTACCGCGAGGAGCACCCGTGGAGCGAGGACGAGCTCCAGCGCTACGAGGAGCTCGCGACGCGCCTGCGCCGCGCCGTCGACGCGCCGGGCGGCCCGCCGGACCAGCTGCTGGTGCAGCCGCGCCGCAACCAGTTCATGGACGCCCTCGACGCCGACTTCGACACGCCCCGCGCCATCCGGGTGCTCACCCGCATCGCCGCGGACCTCGAGGCCCGCCGCCTCCACGCCGAGACGGCCACCCCCGCGCTGATCGAGCTCGCGGGGGTGCTGGGGCTGACGCTGGGGCGTGCGGAGTAGCGGGCGGACGTGGTGGCGTACTACACATACCTTTTCTCACCCGACACTCACGAGGCCTTTGTTGGGACGACGCGCGATAACGCAGGTGTCAGGGAACGCCACCAACACGCCGCCGAACGACTACTGCCGGGTGACCTTCTCGTGTGCTATCTCACGCGCGTCTCTCGATGGCTGGGCCTACTGAAGGTGGTGGACGGCAAGCCCTTCAGAGACGACTCTCGCGATCCCTATGTTGTCCGGCTGCGAGTGGAGCCACTCGCGTTTGCAGAGGACATGGAGCATGCCATCCCCATCCGGGCCCCTGAAGTCTGGAGCGCGCTGTCGTTCACCCGTGACCAAGAACCTGGAAGCCGCATGTGGACCGGGAAGATCCGCGGGAGCCTAGTGCCCCTTGATCAAGACGACGGTCAATTCCTCGAAGAACTCCTACTGAGTCAGAGCGAGGCACTCCGGACCTACCCTCTCAGCAATGATGACCGGCAGAAGCTCGATGCCTTCGCGAAGCTCGATAACCTTCAAGTTCGGCGCGCCGATACCGACGTACCTGTATCGATCCCGGAGCCAGAAGCTGACGTCGACGACATGGCAGAGGACGATGTTCCAGGGAGAACGTCCCACCACGTGCAGGGCGACGCTCGCGCGCCTCGGAATAGACCTGGGTCTCGACGTGTGGGCTCCGCGATCCGATCGTGAGCGGATGCTCGCTACGCTCGACCGTGGTGACATCACGTTCCTTGACCGACTGCCCCTGAACTATGACGAAGTCACCTTGAGGACGATCGAGAACATCGATGTCCTCTGGCTCCGCGGTAGAGCAATCGTGAGAGCCTTCGAGGTCGAGCACACAACGTCGGTGTACTCGGGGATCCTGCGCATGGCCGACCTCTTGGCGTTGCAGCCAAACATGGACATCAAGCTGCATCTTGTGGCTCCATCCGACAGGCGTGAGAGGGTGTCCCGAGAATTGCGGCGACCCGTCTTTTCCCTCTTGGAGCGCGGGCCTCTCTCCGGGTTGTGCACCTATCTCTCGTACGAAGCTCTCGAGGAACTTGCCGCTCTCCCTAATCTGCAACACATGCGCGACTCGGTGATTGACGAGTATGTGGAGGAGCCCGAGGAGGTCTGACCCCAACTCATCCACCTGACCGGACGAAGTAGAAGGCACACGTACCCAGAGCGAGCACGCTCAGTGCGCCATCAGTCTCCCAATAATGGGTTGATCACCGTGACCCCGTCGTAGTCCTGCTCGTGGCTCAGGTCCTCCGAGTACACAGCCTCGCATCCCATCAGCTTCGCCGCTGCGAGGATGGCGGCGTCCCAGTAGGAGACGCCGAACCGCGCCCGGATCGCGGTTGCCGAGTTGAACAGGCCCACCGTGATCTCCTGGGTGGGGAGCGCACCGAGTGGTTCGAGGAACTCGATGGCCTGCTCGTGGGTCAGCCCGGCCGGGCCGTCCGGCCTCGTGGCCTGGTGGTAGAACTCCTGGAGCACCTGGACGGACAGCGCCAGATCCGGCTCCATCAGCGTGGCGACGGCCCGGGCTCGCTTCTCCGCGTCGTCGGGCTGGTTGCTGACGGCATAGAGCAGGATGTTGGTGTCACCGAGCCGCATCGCGGTCGTACAGTTCCTCGCGCGTCAGCAACTGGCCGGTGTCCACGCCGATGCCCTCGTCGCTGAAGCGCTCGAGGACGTCACCGAGCATCCGCGCCCGTCGCTCCGGCTCGGTCTCGGCGGGCGCCGAGGTTGCCGGTCGCTTGAGCAGCTCGAGCAGCATCTCGCGCATCATGGCGGAGACGGTCGTGCCGGTCTCGGCGGCCCTGATGCGCGCCAGCCGGTGGGTGCCATCGTCCACCGAGACGCTGATCGTCTTCACGGCCTGCTCCACAACATATTGTCCTGTGTTGCTGTGGGTCCGACGGTACCCGGACGCCTCGGCCCGTTCAACCCCGAGTTCGTCCCGGTTCCCGCGCCCGCTCGCCCGGCCTGTAGTACGCTCGATCACCGAGGGGTGGGGGCAACCGTGCTCGAGATTGGCGGCGGACTTCTCGCCGTCGCGATCCTGGTCTTCGTCAACGGCTTCTTCGTCGCCGCCGAGTTCGCGCTCGTCACCGTCAGGCAGACGCGCGTGCAGCAACTCGTCGCCGAGGGCCGCCCCGGCGCGCGCAACGTCGAGGACGGCATCACGCACCTCGACAGCTACATCGCCGCCTGCCAGCTCGGCATCACCATGGGCAGCCTCGCGCTCGGCTGGATCGGCGAGCCGGCGCTCGCGGGCCTGATCGAGCCGGTGATCGGCGCCGTTGCGGGACACGCCGTGGCCGTGGCCGTGGCGTTCGCGATCATCACCGCGCTACACGTCATCGCCGGTGAGCTCGCGCCGAAGGGCGTCGCGCTGCAGTACCCGGAGCAGACCGCGGTCATCATCGCGGGCCCGCTGCGGCTGTTCCGCGCCGTGTTCCGCCCGGTCATCTACGCGCTGAACGAGAGCGGCTGGGTCGTCGCGCGGCTGCTGGGCGTGGACCGCGCGGCCGGGCAGCGCGGCCACTTCGGCGCCGACGAGCTGCGGCTGGTGGTGCAGGCCAGCGCCGAGGCCGGCGAGCTCAACGAGCAGCAGCAGTTCATGCTCCAGCGCGTGATCCGCTTCGCCGACCTCACCGTCGAGAACATCATGACCCCCCGCACCGAGATGGTCGCGATCGACGCCGGCACCTCGACCGAGGACGCGATCGCCTTCGCGAAGGCGGAGCGTCACTCCCGCTACCCCGTCTATCGCAACGACCTGGACGACGTGATCGGCGTGCTGCACGCGCGCGACCTGCTACTGGCCGAGTCGGACATGCCGCTCTCGTCGCTGCTGCGCGACCCGCTGATCGTGCCGGCCCAGATCGACGTGCAGGAGCTGCTGCGGCTGATGCGCGTGCGGCGCACGCAGTTCGCGATCGTGCTCGACGAGTACGGCGGCACGGACGGCATCGTGACCCTCGAGAACGTGCTCGAGGAGATCGTCGGGGAGCTGCAGGACGAGTTCGAGGTCCCCGAGGAGCCGGCCGTGCGGCGCGCGGGCGGCATCGTGCGCATCGACGCCGCCGAGGGCCTCGACGTGCTCGACGACCTGCTGGGCCTCGAGGTCGAGCCGGGGCCCTATAACACCGTCGCGGGCCTCGTGCTGGAGCTGCTGGGGGAGATCCCGGAGGTGGGCGCGACGGCCGAGTTCGAGGGCTACCGCTTCACCGTGGTGGAGATGGACGAGCTGCGCATCGCGCTCGTCGAGGCCCAGCCCATCGACCGCAGGCGGCCCCGGGCGCAGCCGGAGCAGTAGGCCGAGGCCGTCCCTCGGGGGCTACGAGTCGCCTGGCTGCCTGCCCCCAGGGTCGCCCGTGCCGCCTGCGTCCCCCGAGGACTCCTCGTCCGTCTCGCCGTCACCCGACTGCGCTCGCCGGCGCTGCGCCATCTCCTCGCCGAGTGCGTCGACGGCGGGCTTGAACGGTCGCGGGGCGGCGTTGCGCGCGATGTTGGCCGCGGCGCCGCGCAACTCCTCGTCGTGCTCGCGGGCGTACCGGGCGGCGTCCTGCGCGGCGCGCGAGACGTGCGGCGCGGCGGCCTCTCCCGCCGCGCGCGCCTGGCGGGCCAGGCGTTCGACCTCGGGCTGGGCGCGCTCCGCGGCGTCGCGGACGCGGTCCGCCGCGGCTCGCGCCGCGCGCTCGGCGGCGGGGCGGTGGCGCTCCGCCTCGTCGCGGGCGGCCCCGGCGAGGCGCTGCACGCGGTCGGCGAGCTGGCGGGCCTGCGGGCTGGCCGCCTCGGCGGCGTCGGTCGCCGCCTGCGCGGCCTGCTCGACGCGGCGGCGCACCTCGTCGCTCAGGCTGTTGCCGGTGGCGGAGAAGCCGCGGCCGCGCAGCTTGCGAGGTCGCCTGCGGGGCGGTGGCGGCTCGTCGGGGGCGTCGTCGCTGGTGTCGTCGGCGCGCTCGGGCTCCTCGGTCATGGTGCTCCTCCGCGGCTCACGCGGCCGGAGCCCGGCCGGTTCCGGCTAGCCGGACCCCATGGCGGCGCGCACCTCGTTGATGGCGAAGACGATCATTCCGACCGTCGGCAGCCGCGTCCAGCCGTCCGGGGTGCCGTAGTAGCGCTCCCCGTTGGTGGTCTCCGGCGGCTCGCGGTCCCCGTACTCGACGTCGAGGCCCTCGACGCGGACGGTGGGCGAACCGAGACAGCGCACGGACTTTGCGTCGTCCTGCGAAGTCACGACGCGGGTCTCGATCTCCGCGTCGACGCCGGTATCGCGGACGGCCTCGTCGATCAGCGCCATCGCGTCCCCGGTCAGCGGGTCGTCGGTGGCGACGTAGAGAACGATCTTCACGGCTTCTGCCTCTCGCTGCTCGCGTACGGCCCGCCGCCTCGTCGGCGCGGGGCCCGTGCATCCTACCGCGCGAGGGCCGAACGTGCGGCATGGCCCGGCACGGTACGGCACGACGCGGGGTGGATTGTCGCCGAGCCTCAGCCCGCGCGCCACGCCTCCATGATCGCCGGGTCGTGCGGGAACGCCAGCTCGGGCAGCTCGTCGGGCGCGAACAGCCCGACCTCGTACGCTTCGTCGCCGGCCTCCGGCGCGCCGCCCACGACGCGGCCGGCGTAGGCGATGAAAACGACCGGGTCACCCTCGGCGCTGTAGACGCCGAGGATGCGGTCGAGCGCGACCTCGACGCCGGCCTCCTCGAACGCCTCGCGGCGCGCGGCGTCCTCGACGACCTCGCCGGCGTCGACGAAGCCCGAGGGGAACGTCCAGCGGCCCATCATCGGCTCGTGGTTGCGGCGGACGAGCAGCACGCGGCCCTCGTGCTCCACGACGACGCCCGTCGCGACCTTCGGGTTGTCGAAGCGCACGAAGCCGCACAGGGAGCAGCCCGGCTGCCCGCCCGGGCCGCGCCCGGACTCGAGCTCTGCCCCGCACTGCGGGCAGAAGCGGTGCTCGAGGTGCTGGTGGCCGGGTCCCGGTCCGGCAGGCGCGACCGCCTCGACAGCCTCGTCGTGCGAGCCTGTCACCGGAACATCACCACCTGGCGGAACGACTCGAGGTACCGGCCGTCGTCGTCGCGCCAGCGCTCGCGCGCGAACTCGACGAAGTCGTTGCTGTCCCCGAACTGGCTGACGTGGGCGAGCAGCGCCTCGATCTTCGTGTCGACGACCCCGGAGATATCGACGTCGAAGCTGGGGCTGTTGGTGCCCCACAGGTACAGCTCCGCGACCTTGTGCGTCTCGAGGCCGTCCTCGAGGTGCTCGGGGAAGTTGAGGCGGTCGCGGGCCGTGGGGTAGACCGCGTCGACGGTGGCGAGTCCGGTGATGCGGTGGTCGTTGTGGTTGATGAAGCCCTGGTCGTGGATCACCGGCTCGGGGTCGTGGGTGAAGACGGCGTGCGGCCGGAACGCGCGGATCTCGCGCGTGATCTCGCCGAGCAGCTCCCGCGAGTAGACCAGCTCGCCGTCCGTGTAGCCGAGGAACCCCACCGAGGCGACGCCGAGGATGCGCGCGGCGTCGCGCTGCTCCCTGTCGCGCGTGGCGACGAGCGTCTCGGTCGTGAACTTCGGGTCGTCGGAGCCCTTGGAGCCGTCGGTGACGACGAGGTAGCGAACCTCCCAGCCGGCCCGCGCGAGCAGGGCCGCCGCGCCGGCGGCGCCGAAGTCGGCGTCGTCGGGGTGGGCGGCGATGACCATGGCGCGCTCCAGCTCGCCGGCCTCCGGGTCGGGTGCGCCGGGCGCCTGCTCTCCGAAGAGGTCCTCGAGGCTCGCGCTCACGGGTGCCGCCTTTCACTGCGCATCGACGTAGCGCAGGGTAGCGGACGGCGTCGGCGCGCGACACGGGGTGTGAGACGCGGTGTCACGGGACGGACACGGGGCGGCCGTGACGGCGGGTGCTTGACGGAAGGGCGTAGGCCAAAGTACGTTTGTTGCGAACATACGTGCATCGCGCGGTCCGCGACGCGGGCGCGGGATGCCGTTGGGCGGCGGGCAGGCGCCCGCCGGACGGTAACCGGAGGACTGCGGCGGGGGCGGCAGACCATCGGCCCGGCGAGCGCGCGGTGACCCCCTGGGGGAGCCGGGCCGGACGTCCGGGGGCAGTGAGGGCAGGTGACCGGCATGGTGCAGGCAGGCGACGATCTCTCCGCGCGGCAGCGCCGCATCCTGGAGTTCCTGGACGGGTTCATGGCGGAGAAGGACTACCCGCCCTCGATCCGGGACATCCAGCAAGGCTGCGAGATCTCCTCGACGTCCGTGGTGGACTACAACCTCAAGCGCCTCGAGGAGCGCGGCTACATCCGCCGCGACCGCGAGGTCTCGCGCGGCATCGAGCTGCTGGACGGCACGGGCCGCCGCCGCCGCGCGCCGCTGACCGTGCCGGTGCTCGGCAAGATCGCGGCCGGCAGCCCCATCCCGACCTTCCCCGAGACGCTCGGCCCCGACGTCGAGCAGATCGAGGTCACGCGCGAGCAAACGCGCGGCCGCGCGCAGGCCTTCGCCCTGCGCGTCGAGGGCACCTCGATGATCGAGGACCTGATCAACGACGGCGACATCGTGATCCTCGAGCCGACCAACACCTGCGACGACGGCGAGCGCGTCGCGGTGTGGCTGAAGGAGGAGAGCGAGACGACGCTCAAGCGGCTCTACCGCGAGGGCGAGCGCGTCCGCCTCCAGCCGGCGAACTCGACGATGGACCCGATCTACACCGCGGCCGACAACGTCGAGGTGCAGGGACGGGTGCTCTCCACCCTCTCGCTCGCGGAGTAACCCCGACCCACCGGACGCTCGAGGCGAGGCGGCGGCCGCTTGAAGCGGCCGCCATCTCTGCACCTCCATGCCGCGTCGCCCGTGGCGACCGCCCGATTGCTGCGCGCGCGTGCGACGATGGCAGCGCGCCACGATGGCGCTGCCGCGTCGGGGGGTCCGATTGAGCGCGACGCTGCCGGACGGCTACGTGGAGGTCGACCGCTGGGACATCGGGCGCGTCTCCTCGCGGGCGGTCGTCGGCTCGATCGCGCTCGGGCTCGTCGCGCTGCTGGTCACGTCGAACCTCGCGTTCGGCGTCCTCTACCTGGTCGCGGACGAGCCGGAGATCCGGATCGGCATCCCGAGCCTGCTGGCCGGGATGGTGCTGGGGCTCGTGCTCCACGAGCTCAGCCACGCGGCCGGGTTCGTCACCCTCGGCGGCCGCCCGAAGTTCGGCGCGAGGGGCCGGACGCGGCTCGGCCCGATCTTCTACGTCTCCTCGCCCGGCTACTACTACAGCCGCGGCGGGTTCCTCTTCGCTGGCATCGGAGCGGTCGGGGTGCTCGCCGTGCTGCTGCTCGGCGTCGTCGCCGTCGCGCCCGCCGGCGGCGTGCTCTCCGCGACGGCCGTGATCGCGGTCAGCCTGAACGTCGCCGGCGCGGCCGGCGACGCCCTCATCGCGCGGGCGGTGCTCTCGTACCCCCCGGACGCACGCTTCGAGGACGCCGGCGAGGGCTTCGTCGTGTACCGGCCCGAGCCGCGAGGGGACCGGGCCTAGCCGTCGAACTCCGAGCGCAGGTCGCCGACCCGGTGCAGGTACTCGATGGCGCTGCGGTAGTCCTCGTGCGAGATCCGGCCCCGGCCCTGCAGGTGGTTGAGCAGCACCTCCAGCGTGAGCGCCGAGTGCAGCCGCACCCCGAGCCCCTCGAGGCGACTCGCCGCGCCCTGCTGCCGGTCCACGAGCACCATCGCGTCGCGCACGATCACGCCCGCGCTGCGCAGCCGTGTCACCGTATCGACGAGCGAACCGCCGCCTGCCGCGAGGTCGTCGACGATCAGCGCGGTCTGGCCCGGCCGGTACGCGCCCTCGATCTGCACGCGCGTCGCCGAGTCCGGATCGTCGAGCGGGGACGGGGGACGGACGTAGACGAGCGGGACGCGCATCTGCAGCGAGAGCGCGGTCGCGATGTGGAGGCCGCCGATCGGCACACCCGCGATGAGGTCGAAGCGCTGCACATGCGGGTTGCGCAGCGACATGCCGAGCCGCAGCTCCTCGTCCATGACCTGGACCACGCGCGCGAGCTCCTCGGGGCGCGAGATCACGAGCTTGGGGTTGATGTAGACCGGCGAGTTGCGCACGGTCCGCCCGAGCGAGAACTCGCCGAACTGGACGCTGCCGAGCCGCCACAGCAGGTCGGCCATCCACAGCCGCCCGTGCCCGCCCTGTGCGTCGGGTTCGCGCGTCATCGCCGCCGCTCCCAGGCATCGGGGTTCACGAGGTGCTCCGGCCGCTCGCCGGCCAGCGCGGCCAGCAGCCCGTCGACGGCCAGGTCCGCCATGCGCTCGCGCGTCGGACCGGTGGCGCTGCCGATGTGCGGCGTGACGAGCAGGTTCGGCGCGTCGAGCAGCGGGTCGTCCGGCGGCAGCGGCTCGGGCGTGGTCACGTCGAGCGCCGCGCCGCCGATCTCGCCGCGCACGAGGGCGTCGCGCAGCGCGACCTGGTCGACCACGCCGCCCCGCGCGGTGTTCACGAGGATGGCGTGCGGCTGCATCCGCGCGAAGACCTCGGCGTCGAACATGCCCTCGGTCTCCGCGTTGAGCGGGACATGCACCGATACGACGTCGGACGTGGTGAGCAGCGTGTCCAGGTCCACGCTCTCGCCGGGGAAGCCGCTCCCGCGGCGCCGGCCGTGGTACAGCACGCGCATCCCGAACCCCTGCGCGCGCCGCGCGACGGCGGTGCCGATGCGCCCCGGCCCGACGACGCCGAGCGTCGCGCCATGCACGGCGCTGCCGAGCATCCACGTCGGGTGCCAGGGCCCCCACGCCCCCTCGCGGACCGCGCGCTCGCCCTCCGCGAGGCGGCGCGCCGCGGCGAGCAGCAGCGCGAAGGCGAGGTCGGCGGTGGTCTCGGTGAGGACGCCGGGCGTGTTGGTGACGAGCACGCCGCGCTCGGTCGCCGCCTCGACATCGACGTTGTCGTACCCGACGGCCATGTTCGCGACGACGCGCACGCCGGGCCGGCAGTCGAGCAGCGCGCCGTCGACGCGCTCCGTGAGCATCGTCAGCAGCCCGTCGCAGCCCGCCGATCGCTCGAGGATCTCCTCGTACGTCGGCGGGCGGTCCAGCTCCCAGGCGTCGGGCGAGGTCGCGGCGCGCAGGCGTTCCATGGGGGCGCTGCCGGGCAGCGCCCGCGTGACGAAGACCCGGGGAAGGCGGTCGCGATCAACGGTCGGCACGCGGCGATTGTAGCGCGCTCGCTCACGCGATCGGTTAAGCGCGGCGCGAGCCCTCGGGCGCGACGAGGGGCGAGACCTCGCCGGGGTTCACCACCTGCGTGCGGCCCTCGAGGTGCAGCACGCCCACGAGCGCCGCCGTCGCGGCGTCGAGCTCGTCGTGGCTCGGGCGGCGCTTGCGCGGGATGCCGCGCACCCCGGCGCGGCGCAGGCCGCGGCGCAGCCCGTCGCGGTCGCGCTTGCGCGGGATGCCGAGGATGTCCTGCGCCATCCCCGGGTACACCTCGACGACCCGCAGGCCGCGCGCCCGCAGGCGCTCGCCGAGCGCGATGCCGCGCAGCGTGAGCCCGACCATCGAGGGGATGAGCGTGGGGTACGGCCGGTAGCCCATCGCGGCGCACAGCCGGTCGACCTCGCGCATGATGCCGTGGCGCGCGCACTCGCACGCCGGGTCGGCGCAGCACCGGCCCTCGGGCAGCGCGAGGGGCGCGTCGATCGCCACGATCGCGGGCGCGAAGCGCCGCACGGCGTCCTCGATCTCCTCGTCCGTGCGCACGGTCTCGAGGAGCCGCAGCCGCCGGTCGCCGCCGAGCACGGCGAGGCCCGTCGGGTAGCGCGGGCCGCTGCGCAGGTCGATGCCGAGCGCGAGGGGCCCGGGCGGGGAGTCGGCGCGGGGCTTTGATACACTCACCCGGCGACCTCGCAGCACCCGCCCCCGGGCTCCCGGCGTGATCGGGAGCCCGTCGTCGAGAGGATAGCCCGATGGCGGTCAAGAACGAGATGGAGCCCTTCACGCGCATCGACGTGCATGAGGCCAAGGAGATGATCGACAACGACGACGTGCAGGTTGTCGACTCGCGCGAGATGCACGAGCACGCCGACGGCCACGTGCCGGGCTCGCTCAACATCCCGCACATGGCGACGCTCGTGCGCGCCGGGGACCTCGCCACCGACCGTCCCATCCTCTTCATCTGCAAGTCCGGCCAGCGCTCCGCCGTGGCCGCCGAGTTCGCGGCCACGATGGGCCTGACCGACCTCTACAACGTCGAGGGCGGCCACGACGACTGGGCCGAGGCCGGCTACCCGATGGAGACGTAGCGCGCCCGCCTACCTCCTCTTCGACATCGACGGCACGCTCCTCGATTCCGACGGGGCCGGGCGGGGCGCGCTCAACCGCGCCTTCGCGGAGGTCGCCGGCATCGACGGCGCGATGGACGGCATCGACTTCCGGGGCCGTACAGACCGCTGGATCCTCGACGAGGTGACGCGCCGGACCGGCGTCGTGGCCGACCGATCCGCACTCCTGCCGCGCTACTACGAGATCGTCGAGCACGAACTCGCGGAGCGGGACCCGCGGGCGCTGCCCGGCGTCCCCGAGCTCATCGGCGCGCTCGCCGCGCGCGACGAGGTCGTGCTCGGGCTGGGCACGGGCAACCTCCGGCGCGCCGCGTACCTCAAGCTCGCCTCGGTCGGCCTCGACGGCTCGTTCGCAGGCGGGGGCTTCGGCGACGACCACGTCGACCGCGCCGGCATGCTGCGCGACGGCGCGCGCGAGATCGGGTGGCGCGAGGGCGACCGCCTCGCGGTGATCGGCGACACGGAGCACGACATCACGGGCGGCCGGACCCTCGGCGCGTTCGTGCTCGCGGTGGCCACGGGCTGGACCAGCCTCGACGACCTCGCACGCCACGAGCCGGACGCCCTGCTCGCGGACCTCACGGACCTGGACGGGGTGGTGGCGATGCTGGTGGGTTAGGCAGTCTCAGCGAACTCCAGCTGCGTGCGGAGGCCATTCAGCTGGTTGTACGGAATGATCTTCTCGTACTGCAGGCGGCCCACCACGATGCCCGGAGCGATCCCGATCCGTGACGCGAAGTCCCGGACGTTCTGAGCCGGGTACGTCCCGACACTAGAGAACAGGGCCCATTCATCCGGGGGGATCAGGTAGTCGGCAGCGAAGCGATCAGCGTCGTGCTCACGCTCGTCTCGTTCCATCCCGCGACGTACGTCGACGAATGTGTCCTTCCGGGCGTGGTTCATGACGTGGCGCGCCTCATGGAAGAACGTGAACCAGAAGATGTCAGCCCAGCGGTATCGGAGATTGACCTGGACCAACGCCTTCTCGGCGTTCAGCCAACGCGCGGCACCCCGCGCACCGGTCTTCGGAAACTCCGGGACAGCGACGAGCGCGACCCCTGCCGCCGCGCAGAGCTCCTGCATCGGCCTCCAGAACTCCGCAGCGGTCGTGAGTCTCCGGATGCCGGCCAATGAGTCTCGGAATCGAGCCTCACTGTACGGCTCCGTCGGCATCGCGCGGCCCTCGATCTCGCCACGCCTCACCCAGGCATGCAGCGCAAACTCATCGGTCCTGGCCTTTGGCGACAGGCGAAGGGCGAGCGCTTCCTGGCGCGCGTCCCAGCGGGCGAACGACTGTCGCCCGAAGAACTCCAGGAGACCTCTCACCTGGTCGGCTACGGAGTCACCACCCGTCATCCAACCGCGTTTCGTCATCGCCTTCACGGGAAAGCGCTCGAGCCATTCCGCCTGGGATTCGAGTTCTTCTTCCTCGTCGAGCCGGGCACGGGCAATCTCGTACATCGACTGGAGGCTGAGCCAGGCACGGGCCGGAGTGCCGAGCACCCGCTCCAGGCCCAGGGCAGTTTCGTTCGAGATGGCCTTGTGGCCCCGCACAACCTCGTTGATGACCTGAACCGGCCGCTCCATGCGGCGAGCGAGCTCCGACTGGGTCATGCCGCGCGCTTCGATCTCTTCCCCGAGGTAGATCCCCGGGTGGATCGCGCGGTCAGACACGCTAGCCATGGTAGTCCTCCACCCCGACGACCCAGAGTGTGCGCTCGTCGTCGCCGGGCTCCACGATGAGCCGCCACCTACCGGTCAGCTTGGCGGCGTACTGTCCCGCCCGGTCGTGATGCAGCGGATGGAAGGCAAGGAACTGGAACCGGAAGAGGTCGTCCCACACCTCCAACCCGTACATGAAGCTGACGCGCTCGACGTACCGAGGGCCGACATCGGTACCCCAGCGGCGGATCGCCAGGGCCTCGCGTTCAAAGCAGCGTTGGAGTTGGCGGTTCCGAAACCGTACTTCCAACGCTTTCACCCTTCGGCTGAAAGTCTATCGGCTCGGCGCGTCGCTTTCAACCTGGAGGTGATAACAGCGGCTGGCTACCCACCTCGCACGACGATCAGCACCGCCACGAGGGCGAGGCTCAGCCCGGCGACGATCAGCACGTTCCGGAGGTGACCCCCCGACGCGCGCATCGCGCTCGCGCGCGGCGCGCCTCGACCGTCCCACCCGTGGTCGATGAGCGTGTCCGCCGCGAGATCGCGTTCGGCGCGCGGGACGAACAGCGCGTAGACGAACGGCACGCCCACCGGGTACGCCGTCGATGTCAGGTTGAAGCGCGCTGCGTCCTCGATGTGCAGCTCCGCCTCCACGCCCGCGTCGAGCAGCGCGTCGAGCCAGTCGCCGGCGAGGTCACCGTCGCGCTGCGCGGTGAGCAGGATGAGGCCGCGCGCCGAGGGCCCGCTGTCGGGGGCGGGATCCGCTTCGAGGGTCACGGTGGTCCGGGCGCCGGCCGCCCAGCGTGGCTACGCCGGCTGGAGCGCGCGCACCTGCACGACGGCCGCGCCGTCGGCGGCGCCGCCGAGCGGGAACAGCGCCATGACCGCGCCGCCGTCGTACCAGGCCGGCACGTAGACGGTGCCGGGCGCCACGCCGTCGTCGAGGCGGGCCGTGATGCGCACCTCGGCGTCACCCGCGGCGAGCACCAGGTCGTCGCCCATGCGGATGCCGAGCGGCTCGGCGTCGCGCGGGTTGATCAGCGCGTCCTCCTCGCGGTGCAGCTTGTCGGCGTCCTCCGAGTGGATCGAGGAGCCTTCCCACGAGGTGTAGAGCGAGCGACCGGTGATGAGCCGCAGCCCGTCGCCGGTCCCGTTCGCGGACACCGCGACCGGCTGGTACTGCGTGCGCGCGGGCACCCCGTCTGCCGGCACGGTGCGCGTGCGCGAGGGCATCAGGCCCTCGTAGCGCGTGTAGCCCTCGACGCGCTCCGCGACCTCCGCCATCACCTCGGCGGCGCCCTCGTACGCGAGGTCCCCACCGAGTGCATTCGCGAGGGCGACGAGGACCGCGACGCCCTCGCGCTCGTCGCGGCGCGGCTCGGCCGCTGGGCGCTGGCGGGTGATACGGCGGTCGCCGGAGGTGATCGTGCCGTTCTTCGCGAAGAACGGCAGCTCGGCGAGCACGACGCTGGCGTGCTCGGCAGTGGTCGATCGCACCGAGTCGATCACGACCAGCGCGTCGACGCCCTCGAGGGCGGCCCGCACGTCGGCGGTGCCGGGCGCGCTGAGCAGCGGGTTGTCGGCGTGGACGAGCAGGGCGCGAATTGAGCCGTCGCGTGCGCCCTCGATGATCTCGTGGAACGAGCGGCCACGGTCGCCGGGCTCGACGCCCATGTCGGCCAGGCCGAGCGTGTTCCCATCGGTCGGCAGGTAGTGCAGCCCCGTCCCCGCGCGGTCGCCGAGGGCGGCGATGGCGAGGTTCGCGCTCGCGCGCGCCTGCTGCGCGGCGGGCTCGACGCTGAACGGGTCGGGCGCGAAGACGACCGCGAACGCGGGGCGGTTCTCGCTCGCACCGTTGTCGTCGGACGGCGGCTCGGGCCTGCGGTCGGCGAGCAGCGCGCAGGCGCGCGCCATGGCGTCGGCGTCGACGCCCTCAGGGACCGCGGCCTCGCCTGCGCCGGCGTCGAGGCCGTGCGCGAGCTGCTGCACGGTGAGCGCCTCGTGGCCGGGGCTCGGCTGGAGCCAGACCTCGGCGAAGTCGACGAGTTCGCCCCAGCGCGAGGAGACGAGTACGAGCTTCGCGCCGCGCTTCACGACGGCGTCCTTGACGCGCAGCGAGATGACCTGGTGCGACTCCTCGATGTCCCCGCCCACGACGACGATCGTGTCGGCGTGCTCGATGTCGGCGTAGGTCGCGGGCAGGCGGTCGGAGCCGAGCGCGTCGGCGAAGACGCCGGCGACGGCGCGGTGCAGCGGCCCACCGACGTGGTCGAGGTGCGGCGTGCCGATCACCTCGCGCGCGAGGCGGGCGAGCAGCGCGGCCTCCTCGTTCGTCGCGAGTGGCGAGCCGAGCACCGCGACGGCGTCCGCGCCGTGCTCCGTCTTGACGGCCGCGAGGGCGCTCGCGGCCTCGTCCATCGCCTCCTCGGGCGTGACGGGGAGCAGGCGGTCGCCGCGGCGGGCGAGCGAGCGGCTGAGCCGCTGGCCGTCGGTGACGGCGTCGTAGTGGAAGCGGCCGCGCACGCAGATCTGGTCGCGGCTGGTGGGGTTGATGCGGTCGGGCCGCACGATGACGGGGCGGCCGTCGCGCGTGCCGTAGGAGATGGTGCAGCCGACCGAGCAGCCGTTGCACGCGGAGTTCGTCCACTCATCGGCAAGCGCGACCCACTTGTTGGGCTTCTCCATCAGCGTCGCCGTGGGGCAGACATCGATGCAGGAGCCGCAGAAGTCGCAGTTGGACTCGTGGATGGCGCCGCCGGTGCCGAAGGCGATCATCGTCGTCGGGCCCTTGCCCGAGAGGCTGATCGCGCCGGTGTGGCGCAGGTCGGCGCAGGCGCGGACGCAGCGCGTGCAGATGATGCACATCTGCGGGTCGAACTCGAGGAACGGGTTGGCCCGGTCGGGCTCCGGCGGCGGCGTCTCGTAGTACGAGCGCTCCTCGCCGACCCACGGCTCCTCGAACTCGCCCATGTCGATCAGCTCGGTCGAGGTCTGGAGCTCGCAGCGGTAGTTCTTGCTGCAAGTGAGGCAGCGGTGCGTGACCACGTCGTCGCGGAGGCAGATCTCGCCCGGCTGGCAGTGGACGCGGCGGTGGCAGGTGAGGCAGCGGTCGGGGTGGTTCGCCATGATCAGCGACATCACCTGCTGGCGCGCGCGCTTCACCTCGGGCTTCTCGGTGTTGACGACCATGCCGTCGCTCGCGACGGCGGTGCAGGAGAGTTGCAGCGGACCCGGTCGCCCGCCCTCGATCTCGACGATGCAGGTGCGGCAGCCGGCGTACGGCTCGAGGCCGTCGATGTAGCAGAGGTTCGTGATGCGAACGCCCTGCTCCTTGATCACCTCGACGAGTGGACGGCCCGCCTCGACCTCGATCTCGGCGCCGTTGAGCGTCATGGTCGCCACGGTGTGGTGCCTCTCCTGCTCCTAGTCGCGGTCGGGCTTGCCGGGCAGGTGCTGCGGGCCGAAGGAGCCCTCGCTGCCGGCGACCGGGAAGCGACCGCGCGCGGTCGGCATGGCGGTGCGGAGCGGGATCTCGTCCTGGAGCTGCCCGTTGGGGTATGTCCCCTCGGTGCGCTCGAGGTAGGCCTTCGCCTCGCGTGTCAGCGCGTCGCGGTCGCGGTACATGTCCTCGAAGACATAGACGGCGTCGTCGTAGCGGCCGCCGGCCTGGATGGCCTGGTAGGGGCAGGCCTCGGTGCAGAGCCCGCAGTACATGCAGATGCGGAAGTCGATCTCATAGCGGTCTACATTGAGGGTGCCGTCCTCGCGCGGCGAGGTCTGGACGAGGATGCAGCCGTCGGGGCAGGCCTGCGCGCAGGTCGAGCAGCCCGTGCAGCGCTCCTCGAACCACAGCAGGTTGGTGCGGGCGCGCACGGGCACGTCCCGCTCCTCCTCCGGGTAGGAGACGGTGATGGGTGGGCGGAAGATGTGCTTGAAGGTGACGAGCATGCCCTTGGCGATGCCCATGCCGTAGGCCACGGTGCCCCCTCGCCTGGTCGCCGCCGGACGGTATCCGACGCTCGCGGCGCAGCATAGCCGAAGGGGGGCGTGGGGGACAGCGGAGCGAGGGGATCCCGGGCGGATTGTCTGCGGTCGGCCCGCGCCGCTAGTCGATATCGTTCTCCGTGAGGTACCGTCCAGACGCTTCCGCTACCGCCACCCGCGCATCCGCTCGGCGGCAATCGCCTCCCGGGCAAGCGCTCGGAACTCGTCCTCGTCGCGAACGCCGTCGCACACTTCGGCCGCGACGATCGAGAGGCGGTCCAAGACCGTCCTGAGCGCGCCGGAGCGTGCCTCGTCGAGGCTGAAGTCGGCCTCCCAGGCAAGGAAGTCTGCCACAGTTCGCCGGCCATCGAGGTAGGCGTCGAGCACGCGCTCGAACTCGGTCACGACAGAGTTTGACGTCGCCCTGGAGTCCGCCATGGTCCCTGTCTCCTGATGCCGTCAGTACGCGTACCTGAGTACGAACTCGCGGACCTCTTCGCCGCTCTCGGCATCTGGCGCGGCCTCGATGAGGGGAGTCTTGATGTCCGCACGGAAGCCCTCACCCCCGCGAGACTCTGCGCCATGCCCGGATCAACATCGTACTACGCGCGCGTGCGCGCGGATGATCGCGATTGGGCGCGCGTGCACTACGTCGAGTGCCCCATCGCAGGAGTCATCGGTAGATGGCCGTCGGCCTTGAGGATCGGCGAGGTGACGCTGTATCGCATGGGCCACCAGGGTCCCCCCACCGAACAATCACAGCAGGGCCGCACATAGGCGTCGGGTGGGGGCCCATGAGCAAGACCGCTTCAGGTCCAGAACCCCGAGTCGTACTGTGGAGAACAGGACTTATGGAGCCGTGGACCATGAAGCGCATCACCGTCTCGGTCGATGAAGAGACGTACCGCCTCGCCCAGGTCCGGGCCGCTGAGGCCGGAACCACGGTCTCTTCCCTCATGCGCGCCTACCTTGAGCGGCTTGCCCACGGCGAGACGCGCGAGGAGCGATTCGAGCGCCTCGAGCGCAAGCAGGACGAGGTACTGGCGGAGATCCGGGCGAGCGGGCGAGGCCTGCGTGCGGAAGACATGCTGTCTCGCGACGAACTCTACGACCGCGACGCGTTTCGTTGATCCCTCGGGGCTGAACGCCCTCGCACGCACCCGGCGGGGCGCTCCGTTACCCTCGACGCCATGACCGCCGACCGCTGGGCTCCCGGCACGCACATCACCGCTCGCAGCATCTGGAACGGCCGCATCTTCGCGGCCTCGTGCTTCGTCGTGATCGAGGACAGCGGCGACGTGATCGTGGCCTGCACGCCGCCCGGCACGGTCTGGAAGCGACCCGTGGACCTCGAGGGCAACGACATCCGGCTGCCCCACGTCGAGTGGCGGCTGCGCGACGACGTGTGGCACGGCCGCGGCATGGTGCGCGTGTGGATGCGTGACGTGGCGCACTCCGTGCTCATCTTCCTCGGCGACGGGGACGTCGGCGGGTGGTACGTGAACATGGAGACGCCGTTCCGGCGCAACGCGATCGGCCTCGACCTCAAGGACCAGCACCTCGACATCATCCTGACGCGGGACCTCAGCACGGTGCGGTGGAAGGACGAGGACGAGCTCGACGAGGCCGTCGCCTTCGGCAGCATGACCGCCGAGGAAGCCTCGGAAGTCCGCGCCGAGGGCGAGCGCGCCGTCGAGTGGATCCGTCGCGGCGACCACCCGGCCTTCGACGACCGATGGCGTACGTGGACGGTGCCTGCCGAGTGGGACGTGCCCGTGCTCACCCCCGGCTGGGAGACCCTCCCACCTGCGATCTAGACCTCGGCCGCGGAAGCCCCACCACCGAGGGCGGACAGCGCGCGGCGACCATAGACTGGTTCGCGGGGTGGGAGTCTCGCGCATGACCGAAGCCACCGAGGCACCGTGACCGCGCAGCTCTGGAGTCCCGGCGACCACATCACCGGCCGCAGCATCTGGTTCGGCCGGCCTTTCGCCGCGTGGCCGTTCGTGGTCGTCGAGGACCGGGGCGACGTGCTCGCCGTGTGCATCCCGCCCGACGCGGTCTGGAAGCGCCCGACGGACCTCGACGGCAACGACATCAGGCTCCCGCACGGCGAGTGGTCGTTCCGCGACGATCCCTGGCGCGGACGCGGGATGGTCCGCATCTACATCGAGGGCGCCGCGCACTCGGTGCTCGTCTTCCTCGCCGACGGCGATGTGCGGCAGTGGTACGTCAACCTCGAGGCGCCGTTCCACCGCACCTCGATCGGCATCGACTCCCGGGACCAGCACCTCGACGTCGTGTTCCCGCCCGACCTCGGCGAGCCCCGCTGGAAGGACGAGGACGAGCTCGAGGAGGCGGTCGCCTACGGCAGCATGAGCGCGGCCGAGGCCGACGCCGTTCGCGCCGAGGCCGAGCGTGCCATCGCGTGGGTGCGACGCGGCGACCATCCGGCCATCGACGACCGCTGGCGCACGTGGAGGCCGCCCGTCGAGTGGGGGATCCCAACACTCGACCCGCAGTGGGAGACGCTGGCCTCTCAGATCTCGTAGACGCCGAAGTCCTCCGCCAGCTCGATGGCGCTGAACTGGCGCACCCACGCGGGCACCGCCAGCGGGTCGTAGTGCGTCACGAGGAGGCGGGTCGAGCCGTCGAGGGCGGCTCGCAGCTCGCGAAGGTCATCCCACTCCATGTGCCCCTGCCCGCGGTCGCCGCCGCACTCGGCGATGAGCAGGTCGGCGCCCTCGGCGAGGCTCAGCACCGCCTCGCCGTACGCCGTGTCGCCCGAGTAGGCCACGACACCGCCGGGGAGCCGCACGCGGAACCCGAGCGCGTCGAGGCCCGGCGCGTGGTCCATCGCGACGCACTCCACCTGCACGCCCGCCCACTCGAACGACGAGCCGCCGGGCTGCTCGAACCACTCGATGCGCGGGTCGTCGCGCTCCGGCAGCCGCGAGGAGTCGCCGACGATCTCGCGCAGGCGGTTATGGATACCTCGCGGCCCGGCGATGGCGAGCGGGCGCGCACGCCCCGCGCCCTCCTCGTGCGCGCGGCGCTCCTCCAGCAGGAGCAGGTCGACGCCGCCGATGTGGTCGGAGTGCTCATGCGACAGCAGCACGAGATCGACCGCAGTCGTCGGCACGTCGAGGCGGAAGAGGTGGGGGAGGGTCTGCGGCGGGCAGTCCAGTAGCACGCGCCCGTCGAGCAGGAAGCCGCTCCAGTAAGCGCCGTGCGAGAACGCGAAGCCGGAGCCGAGGCAGTCGAGCCGCATCTACTCCTCGCGAACCCTGGCGTACAGGAGTTGGTCGATAGTCTGGCCGTCCTTGGTGACGCTCTTGCGCAGCCGTCCCTCGAAGACGTACCCCGCCTTCTCGAGCACGCGCACCGACGCCGGGTTCCACTCGTACACGCCCGCGTGCAGGCGCACGAGGTCATGCTCGGCGAAGGCGTAGTCGGTCACCGCCCGCAACGCCGCAGTCGCGATGCCGCGCCCCCAGAACGGCTCGCCGAGCCAGTACCCGATCTCGGCGGAGCGCCGGTGTACGTCGCTGCCAAACGTGAGCCCGATGCCCCCGATCACCTCGCTCGGCGACGCGATCGCGAAGTTCGACTCGGGCGTGCGCGCCATCGCGCGTTCGAGCCACTGCTGCGCGTCGGCGAGGGTGTACGGGTACGGGAAGCCGTCGCGCAGGTTCCTCGACACGTTGCGGTTGTTCGCGTATCGAGCGAGCGACTCGGCGTCCTCGGCGCGATGGCTCCGCACCTGCCATTCGCCGATGTCGATGTGCATGACCTACCTCGGGAGTCGGACCGATCGGGCCGGGGCCGGTCCGAGGAGTCCTCGGCGCCCGGAGCTACCGCGCAGGCGCGGGGTCCGGGACGCCGCAGAGCCGGCGACCCTCGTCGAGCGTGTCGGGCGTGTCGAGGTCGATGCGCACGATCGGCTCGTCGTCCATCGGCACCTGCAGCGGGGGGTGGCGCTGCAGGATGGCGCGCAGCCCCAGCTCCGCCTCGTTCGCCCCCGCCAGCTCCTCGAGCAGCGAGCCGTCGACCACGACCGGGTGGCCACGCGTCCCGCGCAGCGACGGCTGCACCGCCTCGGCGCCCGTCGCGCGCAGTTCGTCGACGAGGCGGTCGATGATGTCGGCGCGCGTCGGCTGGTCCACGTTCTGGATCACGATCGCGGACGGCCGGACGCGCGACGGCGCGAGCAGCGCGCCCGCGCCCGTGGCGAGCGATGTCGAGCGCCCCTGCGCCCACCTCGGGTTGAACACGCAGTGCCGGCGCGCCCCGGCGGGCAGCTCGCGCCGCACGTCGTCGGCGAACGCGCCGGTCACCACCACGATCTCGTCGACGAGCGAGCGGCGGAGCACGTCGATCTCCCACGCCAGCAGGCAGCCGTCGCCCCACGGCAGCAGCGGCTTGGGCGAGCCCATGCGCGTCGAAGCCCCCGCGGCGAGGATGAGCGCGGCGACGCTCACGACGCCGCCCCTTCGCGCCGCCACGTCTCGATCGCCTCGCGCACGGCGGCGGCGGCGAGGACCGAGCAGTGGATCTTCGACTTCGGCAGCCCGCCGACGGCGTCGGCGTAGTCGTCGCGGGTCAGCGCGACGGCCTCGTCCAGGGTGCGCCCCGTGAGCAACTCGGTCGCCGCGGACGAGGTGCCGATGGAGGCCGGGCACCCGGAGGTCAGGAAGGACGCCGCGGCCACGCGCTCATCCTCGATGCGCAGGAAGATGCGCATGGAGTCCCCGCACACGGGATTGGTCACGAACGCCTCGGCGTCCGGGTCCTCCATGGCCCCCGCGTTGCGCGGGTGCTCGAAGTGGTCGATAAGGGCGTCGCTGTAGCCCGTAGTCTTTCGCGGCATGGCCGTATTGTCGCACGGGTTGGGGTGGTCGGCTCAATCCACTCCTCGCAAACACGCCAGCCCGTCCACCTCCACCCCTCGCCCCATCACCGCCACCCGCACCCTCCCCAGCCCCGCCGGGTCCAGCAGCGTCTCCGACGCCGCGCGCGCCGTGGCGTAGGCGGCGAGGTCCGAGGGGGCGCGGGTGCGGGCGGCGTCGAGTTGGGCGCCGATGCCGAGCGCGATGAGGGCCTCGGTCTGGGAGACGGGGGGCGCGGAGGCGAAGCCGGATTCGGCGGCGGCGGCGGTGAGCGAGGTGAGGTCGACGTGGGCGGTGAGGTCGGTGCGGCCGGGGTGGGCGAGGGGGTCGGGCTGCGGGCTGTGGTCGCGGAACGCCATCAGCGTGCCCATCCGCCGCCATGGCGCGTAGAGGCGCTCCGCCTCGTAACCGTAGTCGATGGTGACGATGTAGCCGCGCCCGACGCGCGCCGCGAGCGCGCGCATCGCGTCGACGGCCGCGAGCGAGACCTCGGCACGACAGCCCTCGCCGGGCTCGACGCCGAGCCTCGCGAAGTAGGCGGCGAGGTCGGGTGTGCTCGCCTCGCCAAGCTCGAGGGCGAGCCCGCCGTCGCCGCGCACGACGTGCCATTCGCGCAGCTCGTCGCCTCGTCGTTCGACGAGATGGACGGGGAACGCGTCGAACAGCTCGTTGCTGATCACGACGCCTTCGACGGGCTCGGGCTCTGCGAGCCAGTCGGCGAGGAGCGCGGCGCGCACGTCGTGGCCGCGCTCGGCGAGGGCGGCGCGTTGCTCCTCGACGCGTCGTGGGTGGCCGTCGAGGACCGTGACGCGCGCGGCGGCGTGGCACTCGAGCGCGCGGGCGCGGAGCCAGTCGAGCATCGAGGCCATGAACGCGCCGGAGCCGGCGCCCGGCTCGACGAGGTCGAACGCGGCGGGTGAGCCGAGGCGCTCCCAGCACTCGGCGACCTGGCGCGCCCAGAGGTAGCCGAAGACGGGGTGCACCTCTGGCGAGGTCTCGTAGTCGCCGTCGCGGCCCCACGCGAGGCCGGGCCGGGCGTAGTAGCCGTGCTCCGGGTGGCCGAGCGCGAGCGCCATGAAGCGCGCGAAGGTGATGCGGCCGCCGGCCGCGGCGATCTCGGCGTCGATGATGGGAGCGAGCGGCGTCGCCGCCTGCGCGAGGGCGAAGTCGTCCGGGGCCGGCGGGGCACTCATGGCGCCATCGTAGCCGTGGGCGGGGTCTGGGGCAGGGCCGACGGCTAGACCGCGTCGAGGTAGGCGCGCGGGCGGACGGCGACATCGGGCGCGCCATCGAGGATGCCGCCGTCGAGCGTGACGAGGGGCACGCCGAGCGACCGGGCGAGCGCGACGAACTCGGCGTCGTAGGCGGTCAGGCCGCACTCCATCGCGACGTCGAGCACCTGCGCGGAATCGACCGGCCTGACTCGGTTCCCGAGAATTCTCGCTGCGTATTCGGACGAAGCCCTGGCCTGATCCATCGTGAGGTCTCCGCGACGCATAGACCCGACGAGTACGTTCCGCAACTCGCTCAGCAAGATGGTTGGGCTGGTCCAGTCGGTGTCATACGCGTAGAGCGCAGCGGCATCCTCGGTGGCCGGACCGCCGGCCACCATGCCGACCATGACATTCGTGTCGACGACAATCACCGCCGTCCAGCGTTCTTCAACTCCGTGATCGTGTCGTTATCGAGGTCGAGCGGGCCGATTTCGCGACGGTGCCGTTCAATCTTCGCGAGGAGCTCCGCGCGGTCTGCCGGCATGGGGCGCACCGAGTTGCTCAACCGCGCCAGGATCTCGCCGTTGAGGCTGCGGTGGTTGTGTTTCGCGGCCGACTTGAGAGCCGCATGCACATCGTCCGGGATGCCGCGCACTGTGAGGTTAGGCATCGTCGACTCCGTTCGTGATATCGAAATGACACCACTCACAGTGTAACGCGAAGGCCTGACGCGGGCGAACGCTCTACGAGGTGGCGTCGGCGGCGAGGAGGCCCATCACCTGCACGGTGATGCGGCGGCGCTGCTGCCCCTCCGGGCGCAGCGGCGGGTTGTCGAGCTCCACCAGGAAGATGGACTGCCACATCCCCATCTGGATCGCCCCCTCGACGACGGGCAGCGTCTCGCTGGCGCCGAGGAACAGGTGCTGGCAGTGCGAGTGGCCGTTCTCGGGCTCGTTCTCCGCCATGTTGACCGTGCGGATCGTGAAGTCGTTGTGCTCGTAGTAGTCGTCGGCCGGCGCGATGCGCTGGAGCAGGCGGGCCATGTCCTTGAGCAGCAGCGGCTCGTGCTCCTGCACGACCACCGCCGCGGTCGTGTGCGCCGAGGAGACGAGCACCTGCCCGATGGCGACACCGGACCGCTCGACCACGCCTCGGACGTCGTCGCTGACGTCGATGAACTCGCAGGGGTGCGTGGTGGCGTACTCGAGGCGTTCCGAGAACACGGTGAACTGCGCCGCGGGCGCGGTGGCTGTGTGCAGGGTTTCGACAGTGGCGCGCTGTGGCTCCTGAGTCATCTGGACCCCTCGGCGAGACGGGCGGGACTGCGCATGCCGCCCGTTATGACCGCCGTTGCGATGTTAGCAGCCCCACCCCGGTGCGGCCATGCTGCCGGGACGCGGTATCACGGCGCCTCGGCCCCGGCGTGGCGCCGCAGCGACCGCACGGTGTCCGCGATCGTCGCCGCGTCGCGCGCTCCCGGCCGGTACTCGAGGTACGTCTCAAGGTCGGTCAGCGCCTCGGGATAGCGTCCGAGGCGTTCCCGAAGCCGGCCGCGATCACGCATCTCGTCCACGTCCCACGGGGCGAGCACGAGCAGGAGCTCGATGGCGCGCTCGGCCTGTGCCTCGTCGCCGCGGCGCAGCGCGGTGGCCTTGAGGTTGTAGAGCAGCCGCTGCAGCAACTGCCGGGGCGTGACGGGATCGAGGAAGTGCTCACGGAACGGCGTGGCGCTGCCGTAGATCGACCGCACGATGCGCTCGCAGTCGGCCACCGTGAGCAGGGCGCCCCCCCGGAACACGTCGACGAACAGCGTCTCCTCGTCGGGGCGGGCGACGTTGCGCACGATCACGTGGCCGGGCATCCCCACGCCCCGCATGTCGAGGCCGGCCGCGCGGCAGACCTCGACGTAGACGATGGCGAGGGTGATCGGGATACCGGTGCGGCGCTCCATGACCTGGTCGAGCAGCAGGTTGCGCGGGTCCGAGTAGTCGTCCTCGTTGCCGCTGAAGCCGAGTTCGCCGAACAGCAGCTCGTTCGCGGCCTCGACCTGCGCGAGCGGCTCCGCGGCGGGATGCACACGGGCCTCGAGGCTCTGTCCCCATGCGCGGAGCTGCGCCTCGGGCGCCTCGATGTCCAGGTCCGGGCGCTCGCCTTGCGCGACGACGAGCGCGGCGCGGGCGAGAGGTACGTCCTGTCCACGTTCGCCGATGGTGGTGCGGAATCGCTCGGTGAGCCCGGTCAGCGGTGCTTCGGGTGGCTGGGTCATGCGACGGCGAATCCCTCGACCCGCCACAGCTTCACGAACAACAGCGCCACGAGCACCGTGACCCCGACCATCGGGATCTGCGGGGCGTTGAGCACGTAGGCGATGGGCACCACGGACAGCAGCCCGGTCAGGCCGGCGAGCCGCCTGGACGCGCCGAGGCGCCAGATGATGAAGGCGAGCACCGCTGCGATGAGGCCCGGGGCCGGGAGCAGCGCAAGCAGTGCGCCCACGGTGGCGCCGGTGCCATTCCCGCCGTGCAGGCGCAGGAAGATCGACCAGTCGTGGCCGGCGACCGCCATCATGCCGGCGAGGATCGCCTCGATGTCGCCGAGGCCGGCCCAGTACGCCAGGCCGACGGCCGCGGCGCCCTTCCCGACGTCCAGCACGCCCACCACGATTGCGGGCTTCCACCCGACGTGGTCGCGGACGTTCATCGTGCCGGGGTTCCCCGAGCCGATGCGCCGGATGTCTTCGCCTGCTACCAGGCGGACGATGACGTACGAACTGGGGATCGAGCCGAGGAGGTACGCGCCGAGGAGCACGAGGAACAGCGTGCCGGAGGGTTCCACGTCGTCCTCCGTTCGGCGTCTGAGTGCACCCGGTGTAGCCGCAGGCCACAGCGATGCCGACTACATCGAGGATACCTTACCCTCGCGTTAGCCGGACAGGCGCTCGCCGCCCGAACCGCCCGGTCGTGTCAGCTGTGTCCGTCGTCTCAGTCGCGGAACGGCGTGAAGCCGCCGGGGGCGTCGGCTCCCGGCTCCCCGCTGCTTGCGGGAGGCGGGCCCGGCTCCGCCGTCGCCAGGATCGTGCGTGATCGGTCCGCCGGGTCGGACGACGGCGCGGCGTCGCCGGGCGCCTCGTCGGTGGGGGACCGGAATTCGCGCCCGAGCGCGGATACCGCGAAGTTGACGGCGAACGCGGCGAACCAGCCGGGGATGTGCAGGTACGACCACGGCCGGTCGCGCACGCGCATCGCCGCGATGATGCCGGGCACGATCTCCTGGGGCCGCAGCGACGACGCGTCGAGCTTGACCTCAAGCGGTTCGCCGCGCAGCTGGCGCTGCCTGAGGTCCATCGCGACGCGGCCCGCGACCGCGCCGAGCACGGCGTACACCATGACCATGAGTGCCCTGCGCACGCTGCGGATCATCGGCTCTACGTTCCTTGCCACGGGTGCTGCGATGCCACGAAAGCACCGTAGGGCGCGGCGGCGGCGGCGGTCAAATCCTGCCCCCGAGCCACTACCGGCACAGCTCCGAGATCTGGTGATCCGGGTTGGCATGGCCGTAATCCCAGATCCGGGCGTAGCGCTGCGCCTGCGGCCGCAGGTAGTCCTCGGCGGCCGTGCACGCCACGGCGGGCGCGACATCGCCCTCGATGCCGGCCTCGAAGATCGAGGCGATCTGGCCGTGCAGCGAGGAGGCGAAGCCTCCCGCCGCGCGCGAGAAGAGCGCGAGCGCCCCCTCGTTGTCGCCGGTGCGGACGGCTGCGAGGCCGGCGCGCACGAGCGCGTACGGCACGAGCTCGCGGCGTCCCGAGCCCTCGCCCGCCTCGACGCGCCAGTCGACCAGCGAGCTGTCCTCGACCGCGGCCTCGTACTGGGCGCGCGCGGCCTCGTAGTTCCCCGTCCCGAACGTCTCGTCGGCATCGATGATGGCGTGGAAGAGGTACCGGGGAGGATCGGGGTGCTCGCTGTCGAAGAACTTGAGGCCGGCCCAGTTGAACACGGTCTCGACGTCGCGGCGCGGACCGGCATCGGGGTCCGGCGTGTACTCGTAGCGCAGGATCACGTCCTGTAGCCCGTCGCCCGTGACGTCCTCGACCCGCACCGAGTCGAGACCGGCCAGGTCGAGCTGTCCCGGCGCGAGGTCGCCGAAGTCGCCGGGATGCGAGCTCGCGATGAGCAGGCGGCCTTCGCACCCCGCAGCGCTGCAGACGCGACCCGAGATCACGAGCTCGGGGAAGCGGTCGCCGGTCAGGTCCGCGACCGCCTCGATCACGACATCCTCGAGGACCGCGTTGGCGAGCAGGCGCGCCGAGGAGAAGAGCCGGAACTGCTCGTCCGCACCCTGGAAGAACCAGACGTCGCCGGGATTGACGCCCTCGGTCGTGGCGTTGACCGCGAACGCGTACTCGCTGTGGCCGTCGCCGTCGATGTCGGCGAACACGCAGCGCTCCCCCAGCACGGGCGCCAGATCCCACGCCGCGACGAGGCCCGGCAGGCACCCGGCGATGTCGGCGCTGCCACCGGCGAGGTAGCTGGAGACGGGCACGCCTCCCTTGAGCAGGTCCTCGGGGCGGGCTGGCACGGCGCCCGACGGGATCGGCGTCGCGCTCGGCGTGACGGAGGTCGGCGGGAGCGGCGACACCGGCCCGCCGTCGGGGGCGACGGTGGGTTCGGGCGTGGGGGTCTTCGTCAACGCGACGATCCGCACGTCGCCCCCATCGCCACACGCAGCTGCGGCGAGGATCGCGATGCCCGCAACGGTCGCGACGAGGAGGGATCGGCTGGTGTGGAAAACTGAATTGAACACGTGTATTGACTTATTAGCTGATTCTTGCTTGAATGCGTCCACCCTGGACTGGGCCAGCGGGGGGTTGCCGGGTGGGCGCTGTTGATCCGCTACAGGAAGGGCGCAAGCTCGTTGCCGAGGCCCTCGGCGCGTTCGCCCTCATCTTCGTCGGCGCCGGCGCGATCATCGTCACCGGCGGCGCGAACCTCGTCGCCATCGCCATTGCACACGGGCTCGCCTTCGCGCTCATGGTCTCCGCCGTCGGGCACGTGTCCGGTGGGCTCTTCAACCCGGCACTCACGATCGGGCTCTGGGCCACGCGCCGCATCGCCACGCTGTCGGCCATCCTCTACATCATCGCGCAGTTGGTCGGCGCCGTCGTGGCCGCGGCCGCGCTGGTCGCGCTCTTCCCCGACGTGATGCGCGAGGCGACCAGCCTCGGCACGCCGTCGCTCTCACCCGCCGTCGACTTCGTGCAGGCCGTGGGCATCGAGGCGATCGCGACGTTCTTCCTCATGACCGCCGTCTTCGGCACGGTGCTCGACCCGCGCGGGCCGAACATCGGCGGCTTCGGAATCGGGCTCATCCTCACCATGAACATCCTCGCGCTGTACGCGCTCACGGGCGCCGCGATGAACCCGGCGCGGGCGCTCGGCCCGGCGCTGCTCAGCGGCGCCTGGGACGACCACCTGGTGTGGTGGATCGGCCCGATCATCGGCGCCGTGCTCGCCGCCATCGTCTACCACTACGTGCTCGCCGACGAGCAGGCCGCGCCGGTTGGCGTGGTCTGACGCGCCGGAAAGAGAGGAAGCAGCGCTACGCCCCGGAGGTAGCGCACCAACCTAGTAGCCAACATCTGCCGCGAATCTAATCACCCCCGCCGCACGGCAGATGTCGGTGAGAAGGGGGGCCTTCGGGCCCCCCTTCGCCTTGCCCGGAACATGCGCCTTCGACGCCCCGCCATGCCTCCCGGCGCCCCGCGATGGCCCAAGGTGTGCCTCAGCGCTGCCCCGTCGAGCCATGACCGCCTGCCCCTCGCGAGGTCTCGTCCAGCGCCGCGACGACCTCGAGGTCGACCGGCGCGAGGCGCGCCACGACGAGCTGCGCGATGCGGTCCCCGTGCTCGATGACGTAGCGGCCGGGATCGGGCAGGCAGTAGAGCGTGACGAAGATCTCGCCGCGGTAGTCCGCGTCGATGGTCCCGAACGTGGCGAGGACGCCGCGCAGCGCGAGGCCGGAGCGCGGCCGGATCTGCACGTCGAGGCCCGCCGGCGCGGCGATGGCGATACCCGTGGGCATGCGAGTCGGGCGCGTGCCGACCTCCATGGAGCCGCCGTCGAGCTCGGCGTGCAGGTCGTAGCCGCTGGCGTGGGCGCTCTGGCGCTCGGGCAGGCGCGCGCCCGGCCGCAGCAACTGCACGGCGAGGCGCTCGTGATCACTCACGGCGCTGCGCCTGGACCGGGAACGATGCGGGGACGGCGGCTAGGTGGCCGCGGCCTCGCGTGCGCGCTGGACCCCTCGGCCCTGCTTGGGGGTGAGGACCTCCACGGGGTAGACGCGCTTCTTGAGCATCTCGCGCGGCGGGTCGATGAAGATCGAGCCCCAGCCGCAGGACTGCTCGCACAGCCGGCAGCCCGTGCACCTCTTCTCGTCGACGGTCGCGACGCCGAAGAAGTCGTGGCTGTTGGGCGAGTCGGTGAGGGACAGCGCGTCGAAGGGGCAGACGTGGATGCAGAGCTCGCAGCCGGAGCCGATGCAGTTGTCCTCCACGACCTTCGCCAGCGGCAGTTCGCGCCGCGGGAAGGTGCGGCACACGTCGCCGAGGTCATCGAGGATCGACTCGGGCGGACAGACCGCGCCGCAGGCGCCGCAGTCGATGCAGAGCTCGGGGTCGATCACGTGCAGGGAGTCGCGAACGCCGGTGATGGCGTTGACCGGGCACTTCTTGGTGCACGCGGTGCAGCCGATGCACGTCTCGATGATGGAGTAGGACACGGCTTCGCTCCTCGGAGACTTCGTCCGGTGGAATCTAACATCGGCCCCGTGCGCCAGCAAGGAGACACGCGGGGCTCCGCGCGGCGGGCGGCTGCTACGATGCCTCCATGAAGTGGCGCGCGCTGCACATCCACCCCTCGCGGCTGCGCACCGCGCCCGCCGTCCGCGCCATCGAGCGCGGCGACGGCTCCACCACGTTCGCCGTCGACGGCCTCGTGTGCGGCCTCTGCGCCGCCCGTACCCACACCGCGCTCGCGGGCATCGAGGGCGTGCGTGACGTCCGGGTCGACCTCGAACGCGGCGTCGCCGAGGTGGAGCACGAGGGTGACCTGCCGCGCCCGGCGGTGCTGCAGGACGCGCTCGACCGCACCGTGATCGCGCTCCCGGTGCGCAGGCTCATCCACCGTCTCGCGCGCCTCGGCCGGCGTCGCAAGCACGAGGCGGCCTGATGGCGGGTCCCATCGTCATCGGCGCGCACTGCTCGGCCTCGGGCGGGCTGTGGACCGCCGCCGAGCGTGCGATCGCCATCGAGGCCGAGGCCGTGCAGCTCTTCGGCAGCTCGCCTCGTGCGTGGCGGCAGACGCAGCACAGGCCCGAGGCGTTCGAACGCTTCCGCGCCGCCAGCGCCGACGCCGGGCTCGCGCCCGCGTGGCTGCACGGCAGCTACCTCGTCAACCTCGCGGCCGCGAGCGATCAGCAGTACGAGCGCTCGATCGACTCCGTGCTCAACGCGCTCAACGTCGCGCACGAGGCTGGCGCGGCGGGCCTGGTGCTCCACACCGGCTCGCACCGCGAGGCCGGACTCGATGCGGTGCTGCCGCGCGTGCTCGCTGCCATCGACCACATCCTCGACGGCTCGCCCGACGGCACGACGCTCGCCCTCGAGACCTCGGCGGGGCAGGGCGGCACGATCGGCTCGTTCGCGGACCTCGGGGTCATCCTCGGCGAGGCGCGCTCACCGCGCCTGCGGGTCTGCCTGGACACATGCCATGTCTTCGCGGCCGGTCACGACCTGCGCACGCCCGAGGGCGTCACGGAGATGGTCGAGCTCTTCGACGAGGAGATCGGCCTGGAGAGCCTGGCGGTGGTGCACGCCAACGACTCGAAGGGCGAGCTGGGCGGGAACCTCGACCGCCACGAGAACATCGGAGACGGGCTGATCGGCTACGACGGCTTCCGCGCCGTGCTGGAGTCGATGGCGTTCGCGGGCAAGACGTTCCTGCTCGAGGTGCCGGGCATCGAGAACAACGGGCCGGACATCGAGAACGTGCACCGGCTCAAGGCGATCCGCGACGAGGTCGCCGCCGCGGTGCAGCACCCGGACGCGGGCGGAGCCTAGGAGGGGCGCACCTCGCGGGGCTGGTTCGCGAGCGCGCGGAACTCGTCCTCCCAGTGCAGGATCTCGACGAGCAGGTGCGATGTGACGCCCCAGCGCTCACCCACCGGCGCGCCCTCCGCCTCCAGGCGCACGAGCAGGCGGTCGGCCATGGTGCGGTGGTCCATGGCGGCGTCGTTGTGCTCGTTGCGGAGGATGACCTCGAACTCGAAAATCGCGTCGATCATCTCGGCGGAGACGAAGCCGCCGAACTCGTCGGTGAGCTGCTCCGCGATCCAGTTCGCGCACTCCTCCGCGAGGCTCTCCTCCATGGCCACGCCGAGGGTGTCGTCGGGTGGCCCGCTCGTGTCGGTCGTCATCTGGCTACTCCGTCGTTCCACCCTGCTCGGCGAGCCAGGGCCCCCATCCGCCGAGCCGCTCGGCGGCGATGCGCACGAGCAGCCGCGGCGCGCCGGCTACCCGAAACCGTTCCAGCAGTTGCTGCTCACCCGGCGCGGTGAAGCGCCGGCCGAGCCTTTCGATGTGCTCCTCGGCGCCCTCCTCGGTGATGGCCGTGACGCGGCCGTGCACCAGCAGGTAGGACAGCTCGTCGTCGCGGTCCTGCACGCTCACGATCACGCGCGGGTCGCGGCGCATGTTGCGGACCTTCACGCGGCCGTCGACGGTGTTGCACAGCAACTCGTCGCCCTCCACGTCGAACCACAGCATCGAGGTCTGCGGCGAGCCGTCGGGGTTCCTCGTGACGAGGTGCCCGTAGGCGCGGTCCTCGAGGAGCCTGCGGGCCGACGGCGGGATCGCGATCATGCCGGTCCCCTGTGCTGCGCCTCGCCGGGCGGCGCTCGTCCGGCGCGATCATACCGAGGGCGACCGTTGCGCCAACCTTACGTTGACGGCAGGTTTGGCCGAACCTACCCTGATCTCCCCACCCACGGGGTTCGCCGTGCCAGCCGGCCGGACGCGGTTCCGCGGAGCCGGCCAGGGCGCACGGACGCGCGGGAGCGCTCATGACTGCTCGCCCGGTCACCACCGACGACCCCGAGCGCCACGCGCCCGCGCACCCGGCCGAGGCCCCCGCGAACGGCGCGCCGCCGGCCGCACCGGGGGGCAGCTCGTCGAACGGCGCGCCTCCGGGGCGGCCGGGCGGAGGGCACGGTGGCGGCCCGCCGGGTGGCCCGGGCGGGCCCGGTGGGCAGCGGCCGTCGCTGCGGCGCACGTTCACCGCGTTCAAGTACCCGAAGTACCGCCTGCTCTGGATCTCGATGGCCGTCGGCATGACGGGGATGCAGATGCAGATGATCGCGCAGGGCCTGCTCGCCTACGAGCTGTCCGGGACGTTCACCGCCGTCGGCGTGCTCGCGATGGCGTGGGGCGTACCGCAGTTCTTCTTCGCGCTCCCCGGCGGCGCCATTGCCGACCGCATGGACAAGCGCACGATCCTGCTCGTCACGCAGGTCGGGGTGACGGCGCAGGCCGTCGTCATCGGCCTCGCGATCACCACCGGCGTGATCACGCTGCCGATGCTGTTCATCATCGGCGTGTTCCTCGGCGCGACGTTCTCGTTCAACATGCCCGCCCGCCAGGCGTTCATCCCCGAGGTGGTCCCGCGCGAGCAGATGATGAACGCCATCGCGCTCAACAACACGGCGATGAACGCCACGCGCATCTTCTCGCCGCTCGCCGCGGGGCTCTTCATCTCGTGGTGGGGCTTCGACGTGTGCTACTACATCACGGGCGCGATGTACGGCGTCGGCTGGCTCAGCGTCATCCTGCTCCCGCGCAGCACCGCACACCTCAACCGCGAGAAGCGCGGGATGTTCGACGACATCGCCATCGGGCTGCGCTACGTGCGCGACACACGCGCGCTGCGCGTGCTGATGTTCATGGCCTTCGTGCCGATCCTGCTCGGCATCCCGTACGTCACGATCCTCCCCGCCTTCGCCCGCTCCAGCCTCGGGCAGGGCGAGATGGGGTTCAGCGTGCTCGTCGGGCTCTCGGCGGTGGGGGCGCTCCTCGGCTCGCTCACGATCGCGACGCTCAACCCGAAGTCGAAGCTGCCGCTGATCCAGAGCTTCCTCGGCGCGGGCTGGGGCGCGGGGCTGGTGATGCTCGGCCTCGGCTCGGCCATGTTCGGCTTCGCGGGAGCGCTCGTGGCGATGCTCCTGCTGGGCGTCTTCCAGATGGGCTACATGGCGCTCAACAACTCGATGCTGATGATGACCGCCGCGCCCGAGTACCACGGGCGCGTGATGAGCCTCTACATGCTCACGTTCGGCATCTTCCCGCTCATGGGCGGGCCGCTCGGCGTGCTCGGCGACGCGATCGGCGGGTTCGCGACCTTCACCGCGCTCGGCGTGGCGCTGATCGGCTTCATCGTCCTGATGGCGATCGTCGGCGGACAGCGCATCTCGATGACCGGCGTCCGCCGCGCGAGCGCATCGCACGAGGGCATCGCGGAGGCCGAGGCAGAGGCGGCTGAAGCCGCCGCCTGACCGCCCCCCGGGGAGCGCCGGTCGCTCGCTACGCCGGCTCGAAGACGAGCTGCAGCTCCATCAGCCCGAAGTCCTCGATCGAGACCACGATGAAGGCGCTCGGCGTCTCCATCCCGTAGTCGGCGAACACGATCTCGATCGACCCGACGACCACGACGAAGCCGCCCGTGCGCTGGCCCTCGAGCGGGATCGTGACCTGGTTCGTGACGCCGTGGAGCGTGAGCTCCCCGACGGCCTCGACGGCGATCGTGTCGCCCTCGGCGGGCACGGCGTCGAGCGCGATCGGCTGGGTCAGCGAGAACGAGGCGGTCGGGTACGTGTTGATCTCGAGGCCCTGCGAGCCGAGCGCGCGGTCGCGCCGCGAGTCGTCGCTGACGAGGCGCGTCAGGTCGGCCTCGATCTCCACGCTCGTGATGGCGGCGCCGTCGAAGGCCAGGGAGCCGGTGACGCCCCGCGTGCGGCCCACGGCGGTGAAGGCGCCGACGCCCGCAAGCTCCTCGTTCACGCGGTAGCCGACGAAGGAGTCGCCGTCGCCGGAGATGACCCACTCGCCGGTGGGGTCGTCCGGCCACGTGGCGGGTTCCTCGGTGGCCGTGGGGGTCGCCGTGGGCGTCGGGTCGGGCGTCGACGCCGCGTCGGGCGTCGCGGTCGCCGTTGGGTCCGGGGTCGACGTCGCGGGCGCTGCGGTGGGCGAGGGCGTCGAGGTCTGCTGCACGGAGCTGACGGCGGTCTCGAGCGTGGGCGGCGGGGGTGCGTCGTCGCGCAGGACGAAGTACCAGGCCCCGACGGCGACGATGGCGATCACCGCCACCGCCAGGATGGCGAGCCGTGTGCGTGGCTGACTGAGCATGGACGCCTCCCCGGCAGGTCCCGCACCGCCATCGGCCGCGCACCCGATCAGGGTACCGAGTGGCGAGCTAACGCGACCGTAAACCCGCCGCCGGCGCGGTTACGGAAGCTGAGCGCGGGCTCGGGGGCGGGGCGCAGCGCCTAGTACTGCTCGGCGGGCTCGCCCACCTGCTCCAGCTCGATGATCTCGAAGTCGTCGTCGTCGAGGTCGCCGAGGCCGCGCGCGCTGCCGCCGTTGGCGCTGCGGGCGCGCTCGTACAGCTCGAAGAGCGTGCGCTTATGGGGGCGCTTGGCGCCCAGCGGGCACTCCTCCCACGCCTCGTAGTCCTCGTCGCAGTAGCCGAGGCGGAACTCGCCGCACTTCGGCTGGATGTAGCGCGCGAGCTCCGGGAAGGCGCGCTTCAGCTCGGCGCGCATCATCGCCACCACCTTGCGGAACTCCCACTGCGCGCGCGTACACAGCCGCAGGTCGGCGATGTGCAGGAGCTCGAGGTAGTTGACGGAGACCTTGAAGTTCGTGTTCGTCGCGTTCGGGAGCAGGAAGCGGGCGTCCTCGGCGGGCACGCCGGAGTCGACCAGCTCGAGGTAGGCGTTGCCGGCCGCCTCGATGGCCTGCTCGAAGGCCTCTTCCTTGCCGGCGCGGCGGATGCTCTCCGGCGTGGTGAACGGGAACGTGCCGTCCTTGTAGGTGACGTAGCGCTGGGACTGCTGCTCGAACGAGATGCCGATGTGGTGTCGCACGAACTGGTGCGAGAAGGCGCGGCTCACGCCGGAGATGCCGAACTCGAACCAGATCTGCTGGAGCGGCGAGGCGTGCCCGGTCCCCAGCCGCACGTCGATGAACTCCTGCATCTGCTCGCGCGAGATGCGCCCATCGCTGATGCGCGCCTCGATCTGCGCGGGTGTCAGCGCCGAGTAGCAGACCCGGAACGCCGTGTAGAGCGTGCGCAGCGGATCCTGCGTGTGGTCGAGCAAGGTGACTTCGATGGCCATGGTGTACCCCCGGGCGGCGGGCACAACGAGCCGGGGAGTCCCGCCGACCCGATTATATGCTCAACCGCCTGTGCGCGTCGACGGATGGAGCACGGGGCATGGGATGCGAGGGCGTCACAGGTTCGGTGGCTCGCGCGATCCGGTGATCCGGGCCTCGTAGAGCATCTTGATCAGCTCGTCGGGGTCATGCTGGCCGATCCAGCCGCCGGCTCCGGCGCGCATCGCCTCCGGGTCGCGCTTTGGCGACGGGCGGTCCTCGACGGTCAGGAGCACTTCCTGGTCCTCGGCGAGGTCCACTTCGTCCAGTGGCTCGAAGACGCCCTTCGAGTAGCGCGCCCGCACGCTCCTCAGCACCATGACCGGCACCTCCGCTACGACTCCATCATCGCACAGCGGCGCTCGCCGGGAGCGCGGCCGAGCGCGAGTCGGCCAGGCATGCCTCGCACGTCCGCTCCGCGAGCCGCTGCTCGGCGGCCAGCGACTCGATGAGCCAGCGGTGCGGGTGCGGCTGGCCGGGCACCCGCAGCGCGAGGTTGCTCCGCGCCGCCGCCACGCCGAGCTCGGCGGCGACCTTGATGGCCGTCACCTTGTAGTGGCGCGACAGCAGGTACGCATCGTCGAGGGTCAGCGGGCACCCCTCGCCCGACCCGTAGCGCTCGACCAGCCCGTAGAAGTGTCGCCAGAAGCGCCATGAGTGGTGCTCCTTCGGCGGCAGCAGCAGGTGCGCGAGCTCATGCAGCAGCGTCGACGCGAGGGCTGCGTGGCCCCGCTCCGGGTCGACCCGGATCACGACCCGGCGGCGCTCCGGCTCCGCCCAGCTCCTCGGCCGCGTGTCGCCCCAGTGCCACTCGATGCGGCAGAGGTGCGGGTACCCCGCGTCGTCCAGCACGCGGTGCGACAACGCCTGCGCCCACCCGGGCGTCGGGAGCCGCGTGAAGTAGATGTCGGCCATCGCGACCAGTCTGCACCACCCTCGGCGCTGACGCCCACCGGCGCTAGCATGCCCGCATGACGGAAGCGGCATGGCGCGTCAGCGGCGAGGTGATCGAGCGCGAGGAGCTCCTCGACGGCCGCTGCCAGGTCGTGCTCGACGGCGAGGCGGAGCCCGGCGACGACCCGGACGCCGGGGGCGTCGCGTTCGCCGTGAGCCTCGTCTGGCTGCTCGGCCGCGAGGGCGAGGCGCCGCTCGCCGAGGGCTACGTGACCATCGCCGACGACGCCGCCGAGCTCAACGCCTCGCTCGACGCCGGGAGCGTCGAGACGAGCGAGGAGACCGGCGCGGCGGCGGTCCGCGCGCGCTTCGTCGTCGACGCCGCCGAGGGCGACCTCGGCGGCTTCCCACAGCTGCGCGGCGACCCCCCAAGCGGCGCACGCGTGGCGTGCGAGATCGAGGTGGGGACCGAGTCGTGGAGCGGGGAGCTGCGGCTCGAGGAGCCTGCGTAGCCGCGCCGCCGGCCACGGGCGGCGCGCGCCTGCGGCTACCTCGGGATGAGGAACCGGGCGGCGAAGCGCCACAGCACGCGCCGCACGCGGAACATCACGCGGTTGCGGCGACGGCTCATCATCTCGCCGATGCCGCCCGTCGCCTCGGGCGACCCCATCACGATGAACTGCCGCCAGTCGCGCAGCGACGGATCGCGGTCGGCCTGCACCTCGGCGGGCGCCTCGAAGCGGCCGAAGTCCTCGACGCCCCGGGTGCCGTTCGTCATCACGCTCACGCCCGCCGACTGTGCGAGGCAGACGCCGCCCGCCACGTCCCAGATGCTGGGCGCGGTGAACACGGCGTACTGGAAGATGCCCGCCGCCACGAAGGCGCACTCGATGGCCGCCGAGCCCGTGACGCGGATGTCCCAGCCGCGGAAGCGCCCGGGCGACCCCGCCGGGCCCGCGCCCAGCTTGCGGCTGACGCCGCTCGCCGGGCGGCCCGTCGGCATCGGCTCGCCCTCGAAGCAGAGCGCACCGCCGCGATGCGCGTGGTAGACGCCGGGCCGCAGCGCGTGCCCGGTCGAGCACCAGATCGCCCCGACGACGGGCAGTCCGTGGTGCAGCACGCCGATCGACACCGCGTAGAGCGGGAAGCCGTTGATGAAGTTCGTGGTCCCGTCGACCGGGTCCACGGCCCACACGAACGCGTCGTCGCGGTCGGGGTGCGAGTCGATCTCCTCGCCGATGATGCCGTGGTCGGGGAAGCGCTCGCCCAGGCGCTCGCGCAGGAACTGCTCGACCGCGCGGTCCACCTCGCTGACGGGGTTCGAGGGCGGACGGCCGTCCGTGCCCTGGTCCTTGTACTCGACCGCGATCTCGCGGGTCAGCGTCTCCTGGATGCGCTCCCCCGCCATCCTCGCGAGCTCGACCGCGACCGCCTCGATCTCGCGGAGTGCGTCGTCCGAGGGTGGAGGTGGCCCGTCCGGGGGCACGGTCGAAGCGGGCGCTGCGTCGCTCATGGGGCGCTCCCGCGTGCGCGGCCGTGGCGCGGCGACGCCGCGTTCGCTAGCCTCGGCCCCGGGACAGGCGCCGGGGAGGCAGGGACGCGCGTGGCGGACGACGGCTGGGAGTACTCGACGGAGGGTGAACTCGATCCGGACCTGACCGAGGAGGCAGGGTACGCGTACTGGGATCCGCCGACGCGCCGGTTCTGGACGCCGATGGTCCTGCGCATAGGCGCCGCCCTGCTGATCGCGTTACTCGTTGGCGGCCTCATCCTCGCCGTCGTCAACTGACGGGTCGGCGTACTCGATCGCCGCGCCACCGGCGTCGCTGCCGATGATGCCAAGCTTGCGAAGCACGAACGCAGCCGCGCCGGCCGCAGCCGCAAGAACGATGAGCGCGCGTAGCAGTCCCCGACCCGGCACGATGTAGCCCTCTCCCGCTGCGGAGCGGGCCGACCCGCACCACGTCCGGCATTGTCGCAGCCCGCGCGACCCCTTGTCACTCGCCCGCCCGCTGCCCCGATGCGTATGGAACCCAGGGCGCTCCCTACCTGGGAGGAACCACCCCGTCCCGCATCTCCCGGAGACGCGTAGGCAGGTCGGGGTCGGTGGTGGCGTGGAGTATGTTCACGGGCTTTGGCGAAGTAGCGCGGTGAAGCCAGCCTGCTCGAAGTCGCGGTCGTGGGCAAGCGCGTCGGTGATGCCCCGCTCCTCCATGACGATGAAGCTGGCGCAGTCCGTGAGGCTCCAGGTCTGGTCGGGCCGCTCGGCGTAGCGCTCTGTGGCCGCCCGGAACTGCGCGGGGGTCTGCGGCACAATCTCGACGTCCAGGCTGCGACCCGCTCGCTCCACAACTTCCCGGGCCAGGCGTCGCTGTTGCTCCCCGCGGCTGGCGAACATATTGAGAACCTCGACCAGCACCATCTGGGTGGTCACGATGCGACGGGGCCCGATCTCTCTCGTCAGGGCGAGCGCCATCGCGTGCAGCCGGTCCCGGGTGTCCTGCAGCGCGGCCCAGTACCCGGTATCGGCGAACACCTCGCTCAGAGCGTCTCGTCCTTCGGGTGACCGTACAGGGAGTGCTTGTAGTGCTCGGCGAGATCAACGGGCCGGGCGCCCGGCTCGCGGACGAGGGCGGACGAGTGCAACTCCTCGATCAGATGCGCGAGGGAATCTCCATGTCCCTCTTCCGCGGACGCCAGCTCGGCAGCCGTGTCGCGCACCGACACCAGCACCTCCGTCCCCTCATCGAGGTCCACGGGCTCGAGCGGGGTGAACACGCCGTTGGCGTACCGTGCCTTCACAGATGCACTCACGTCGATCCTCCCGTCACGCGCCGCACCTATCGTACCGCGACGCCTACAGCTAGGGGCGGTCGCCACGACTGCCCCGACAAGCAACCGGGGGGCGCCCGAGGTCGGCCCACGCCGGGCCGTTCGCCTCAGGCCCGCCCCTCGCCGTCCCCGGCAACGCCCGCCTGCGGCGCCGGGCCGGCCAGCGCCGTCGGTAGCGGGGTGTTGCGGCACACGGCCCGGGTTCGGCAGCGAGGACTGTGTGGCCATCGTGCGATGGTGCGCATCGCCACGGTTTGTGATACGTTGAATATGCGGCGGGGTAGCTAGCGAGCTTACCCCTGAACACTCCCCTTCGCCCGCTGGGCTTCGTCCTCGTCACCGCCTTCGGCGTGCTCGTCCTCATCCTCGTGCACGCCTCGCCGTCCCCGGACATGGCGAGGCCGACCGCTCCCCGGCAGGTCAGCGCCGCCGCCTTGCGCGACCCGGGCGGCGCACAGTCGGTCGCCGTGGTGCCAGAGCGCCCGCTCGCGGCCTCGGGCGCGGCGGACCTCGCGCTTGAGCAGCCCGATCCGCCGTTCCTCGCCGCCGTGCTTCCCGCGCTGCCGGAGCCCGTCGGCAACGCCCCGGCCGTCGCCGACGCCACGGGCGTTGCTCCCGCCGGGGAGCGCACGCCCGACCCGCCCTTCGCGCCCCTCGCCGAGATCATCGAGGGCGTCGATTCGCTCGAGCTGTTCCTCGCGATCAGCGGCACCCTCGTCATGACCCCGTGGGAGCCCCCGCTGCCTGCGGCGACGGTCGCCAGCCCTCCCGCGCCGGTCGCCCCGGCGCCGGTCGAGCCGGCTCCGGCCGCCCAGCCCAAGCCACTCCCGCCTCCGTGGAACCCGACCCCGGCGGTCGGCTCCGTCTTCGACGGGGCCCAGGTCGTGTCGTTTTACGGCTACCCGGGCGTCGGGGTCATGGGCGAACTCGGCCTGCACTCGCCCGCGGACGCCGCCGCGGCCGTCGCACGCGTCGCGGCCGAGTACGACAGCCTCAACGGTGACCGCGAGGTCATCCCGGCGCTCCACCTCATCGTCGCGGTCGCGCAGCGCCATCCCGGCAACGACGGGCTCTACCTGCTGCGCATGGAGGAGGAGCTGCTCAACGAGTACGTCGAGGCCGCCCGCGAGGCCAACGTGCTGCTCTTCGTCGACGTGCAGATCGGGTGGTCCGACGTGCTGACCGAGGTGATGGTGCTGGAGGACGCGCTGCGCGAGCCCTTCGTCCACCTCGCGCTCGACCCGGAGTTCGCGACGAAGAGCTCGGGGAGCGCCCCGGGCGTGGCCATCGGCACGCTGGGGCCGGACGACGTGAACGCCGTGCAGCACTACCTGGCCGGGCTCGTGCGCGAGCACGACATCCCGCCGAAGGTGCTGGTGCTGCACCAGTTCGTCACGAGCATGCTGACCGGCATGGAGTGGTACGACGACGTCCCGGAGGTCGAGGTCACCGTGGACATGGACGGCTTCGGCAGCCCGCACGTGAAGCTGCTCAAGTACGACATCTACGCCACGTCCGACTACTCCGAGCGTGCGGCCATCAAGCTCTTCTACCACTGGGACGCGCCGCTCATCACGCCGGCGCTCCTGCAGTCGCTCGACCACCCACCGGACCTCGTCATCTACCAGTAACGCCGAGTCGCGGTAGGCTGGCGCACGGGGTCGCGTCGCGACCCCGCGGTTCCCCGTGAGAGGTGTCCCGACCGATGGAGAACGGCGCCCCACCGATCGCCGTGATCGACGTCGGCTCCAACTCCGTCCGCCTCCTCATCGCCCGGCCCCTGCCGGGCGGCCACCTCGACATCCTCGACGACGCCCGCGCGACGCTGCGCCTCGCCCGCGTCGTCGACGCGCACGGTGCGATCCCGCCCGACGTGCTCGACCAGACGCTCGACGCGATCGGGGACTTCGTCCGGCTCGCCTCGTACGCCGGGGCCGAGTCCGTGCATGCCGTCGGGACGGCGGCGCTGCGCGACGCCTCGAACGCCGCAGCACTGGCGCGCAAGCTGCGCTCGCGCTGGGGCGTCAAGCTGGAGGTGCTCAGCGGCGGCGAGGAAGTGCGGCTCGCCAGCCTCGGCGCGGTGTTCGGGCTGCCCGTGACGGACGGGCTGCTGCTCGACCTCGGCGGTGGCAGCCTGCTGCTCGCGCGCATCGAGGGCCGCGAGCCGGTGGAGACGTGGTCGTTCCCGTTCGGCACGCTGCGGCTGACCGACCGCTTCCTCGACTCGGACCCGCCGGAGGAGGACGACATGGCGGCGCTGCGGCGTCACGTCCGCCGCGAGCTCCGCGCCGCCGGCGTACCCCGGCTCGGCAAGGGCGAGGTGCTCGTCGGCACCGGCGGCACGGTGCGCAACCTCGCGAACGTGAGCCGTCGGCGGCAGCGCTACCCGATCTCCCGCCTGCACGGCCACTCGATCACGATCCGCAGGCTGCACCGGCTCACCCGCCTCCTCGCGCGCATGTCGCAGCAGGAGCGACGCGACGTGCGCGGCCTCAACGCGGACCGCGCCGGCATCATCGCCGCCGGCGCCCTCGTCGTGGACGGCGTCGCCGCGCACACCCGCACCGACGCCGTGCTGGTCGCCGGGCAGGGACTGCGCGAGGGCATCGCCCGTTCGCAGTTCCTGCACGACCTCCCGCCCGTGAGCGAGGTCCGGCGCGGCTCGGTCGAGGCGTTCGCGCAGCGCTTCGGCGACGCGGAGACGGACAGCGCGCACCACCGCGCGCAACTCGCCGTCACGCTCAGTGAGCTCCTCGACCCCGACGCCGGGGCCGAAGCGCACGAGACCGTCGAGTACGCGGCGATGCTCTACAACGCGGGCCTGCAGGTCGACTTCTACCGGCGCGCCGGCGCCACCACGGCGATCCTGCTGGACTCCGGCCTCGCGGGCTTCTCGCAGCCGCAGATCGCGCGCATCGCCGCCGCCGCGCGGCTGGCGCGACGCCCCACCTGGGACGTGCGGTCGCTCCGCCCGCTCCTCGGGGCCGACGACGAGCCGGCGCTGCACCGGGCTGGGGTCGTCGTCGCACTCGCCGAGGAGCTGCGCCGCCGCTCCGAGCCGGAGCGCGTGCGTGCGTCGCTCAAGCGGGGCGACCTGCGCATCTCGCTGCGCGGCCGCACGACGTGGCAGCCGGGCGACCTCGCCGAGCGCCTGCGCGAGACGTTCGGCGTGGGCCTGCGCGTCAAGGGCCGCTCCTAGCGGTCCAGCGCGGCGTCCTCGGCGAGCGCGCGGAAGCGTCGCCACTCGCGCCGGAGCTCCCGGCGCATCCCGGGGAACGTCGCACTGACCTCGTCGGCCACCGCCCGCTCGCGCCCTGCGATCGCGCGCATCGCGGCCACCGTGGCGTCGGGCAGCGGTTCGCGGGCCGCGATCTCCTCGAGCGTGCGGATCGCGACGACCGCGTCCTGGCGGCGACCGAGCTCCTCCTGCGCCTCCTTGAGGGCGGCGATGAAGTCACGCGCGGCCCGGCCGTAGAGCCCGGCGGCGAACTCGGTCGTGTAGCGGATCCGCTTCACGCGGATCCGCGCGTCGTGGTAGTCGCCGTCGGACGAGTCGGGTTCGAGCTCCCTCGCGACGCGGTTGAAGCGCCGCCACCGCCTGCGCAGCAGGTCCGGAGCCGTGCGCACCGCGGGCGAGGCCCCGACGGGCGTCGTCTCGCCGGCGCGCAGCAGCCCGGTCATGACGTCGATGAGGCTGGCGTAGCGCGGCGAGTCGAGTGCGGCGAGCATCCGCGACCGGGCCTCCTCGCGCCGCTCGGCCAGCGAGGCGATGAGCGGCGCGAGCGCCTCCTCGTCCACGCCTGCCAGGGCGGCGGCGTCCTCGCGCAGCCATGCGAGCTCGACGTCCAGGTCGCGGACCTCGCCCAGCACGTCGGCCACCCACCCGAAGTCGGGGCGGGCCGCCAGCACCTCCGGTGGCAGCGCCGCCGAGAACGCCGACACCGCCGTGCGCAGCCGCCGCGTGGCGACGCGCATGTCGTGCAGCGCCTCGATGTCCTCGCCGAGCCGCGTGCCCGGCTCGTTGGCGAGGACGCGCGCGAACTGCCGGCGCAGCGCCGCGTACGCCACGGTCCCGAGCGTCGAGGACTCATCCACCTCCGTCGACCCGAGGTCGGGCGGCTCCGCCGGCGACTGTCCCGTCGCCGCGAGGCCGGCCGCGAACTTCGACGTGGCCGTCGATCTGAATCCCTCGATGGACCCGATCGCCGCCGCGAATGCCTCGACGGATGCGAGTGCGTCGGGGTCGGTGACCTCCAGTTCGATGCGACGCAGCGCGAGCGGCTCCGCACCCGCCGTCTCCACCTCGGTCGCGTCGAGGGCGACCTCGGCGATGGGGCGGTCGCTCCCGTTGGCGTGGACGTCGAAGGTGCGGCGCTCGGTGCGCAGCGAGAACAGCCCGCCCAGCTCGCCCTCGCCCACGACCGCGCGCACGCGGCTCGCCACCGGGCCCGACGCCGCGAGCAGCGCCGCGTGGCCGGCGCCGTCCAGCCGCTGGTTGATCTCGTGACGCCGGAACGGGCCGTCCGACTGGTCGCCGAAGCTCTTCAGCGTCGCCTCGACCCTCCCGCCGGACTCGCGCAGCCGCAGCGCGTAGCTCGCGCGGTGGAACGCCCAGTCGGTGGTGTCGAGGTACTCGTCGAGCAGCACCCGCTCCCTCGCGGGCGCGAGGGTCAGCCGGAGCGTCGCCGCGCTGGCATGCAGCGCGCGCTCGGCCGCGGCGAGGTCGTCCACGCCGAACTGCCACTCGACCTCGAGGCCGTCCGTTGCCGGCATGGCGGGATCTCCAGCCTGATTACGTCATGGAGTCTATGCGGAGCGGCCACCTGCGCGCAGGGCGGTTGCGGTCCGGCCGGGTTAATGTTGGCTTAACCGCTCGTAGCGAGGGTGGAGACCCGTGGGAAATCAGCTGCTGCCGACCGCTTCCGATATGCGCGCCTATACCGCCGAGGCGGTGGGGACGTTCCTGCTCGTCTTCGCCGGGCCAGGCGCCGTGGTCATCAACGAGGTCTCGGGCGGGGCGGTCACGCACCTGGGGATCGGGCTCTCGTTCGGCCTCGTCGTGATGGTGGCGATCTTCGCCACGGGCCACATCTCCGGGGCGCACATCAACCCCGCCGTCACGCTCGCGTTCTCCGTCGCCGGGCACTTCCCGAAGCGCCACGTGCCGCCCTACATCGTCGCGCAGCTCATCGGCGCGGCGGCGGCAGCGCTGGTGCTGCGCTGGCTGTTCGGCGTCGTCGCCGACCTCGGCTCGACGGTGCCGACGGGCAGCGCTGGGCAGGCGCTCGGCCTCGAGGTGGTCATCACGGCGGGGCTGATGTTCGTGATCATGGCCGTCGCGACCGACCTGCGCGCGGTGCGCGACCACGCCGCGATCGCCATCGGCGGCTACGTGGGACTCGCCGCGACGTTCTCCGGCCCCATCGCGGGGGCGTCGATGAACCCGGCGCGCTCCTTCGGCCCGGCGCTGCTGTCCGGGACGTGGATGGACCACTGGGTCTACTGGGCCGGCCCCATCGCCGGGGCGCTGCTCGGCGCGGCCATCTACATGCTCATCCGCAGCGGCAACCCGCCCGCCGACGAGCACGACATCGACGAGCCCGCGTAACCATGGCCACGCGCGTCCTCTTCGTCTGCACCGGCAACTCGGCGCGCTCGCAGATCGCCGAGGCGCTGCTGCGCGAGCGCGGCGGCGAGGCGTTCGAGGCGCACTCGGCCGGCAGCGAGCCGGCCGGGCTCAACCCGCTCACGGTGCGCGTGCTCGCCGAGGACGGCATCGACGTGGGCGATGCGGAGTCCACGCACGTCGACGTGTACGTGGAGGCGCTGTGGGACTACGTGATCACGGTCTGCGACCGCGCGCGCGAGTCCTGCCCGGTGTTCCCGCACGCGGGCGCGCAGCTCCACTGGAGCCTCGAGGACCCCGCCGCCGCCGAGGGCGACGACGGGCAGCGCATGGCCGCCTTCCGCGCCACGCGCGAGGAGGTGCGTGCGCGCATCGACGCGTTCGTGGGCGAGGTCGCGTCGGCGGGCTGAGCCGGGACAGCGGGGCTAGTAGCTCGAGACGTCCATCTCGGTGAGCTCACCGGTGACGGTGAAGACCACGCGCTCGGCGATGTTGGTGGTGCGGTCGGCGATGCGCTCGATGTTGTGCGAGACCCACAGCAGGTGCGTGCAGGGCTCCACGGTGGTGGGGTCCTCGATCATGATCTGCACCAGGTCGTGGTAGACGCGGTCCTGTAGCTCGTCGACGCCGTCGTCGGCCTCGCCCACGCGGCGCGCCGCCTCGACGTCGCGCTGCACGAACGCGTCGAGGGAGTTGGCGAGCATCGCGCGGGCGCGCGTCGCCATCTCCGGGATGTCGACCAGCGGCTTCACCAGCGGCTCGCTGGACATCATCTGCACGATCGCCCCGATGCCCTTGGCGTGGTCCCCCATGCGCTCCAGGTCGATGTTGATCGAGAGCACCGAGATGATCGTGCGCAGGTCCACCGCCATCGGCGCCTGCTGCGCGAGCATGGTGAGCGCCTGCTGGTCGATCTCGAAGCGCGTGCGGTTCACCTCGGCGTCGTCGCGGATGACGGCGTCGGCCAGCGCCGTGTCGCGCTCGACGAGGGCGATCATGGCGCGCTCGATCTGGCGATCGACCATCGCGCCCATCTCGAGCACCCGATCCTGCAGGTGAACCAGGTCGGTGCGGAAGTGCTCTCGCGGCATTCGGACCATGACTCAGGGTACCCACCTCTGCAAGGCCGGCATCGCGAGAGGTGACGCAGCCTCGCCCTCGAGATCGTGCGGAACTAGCCGAAGCGACCGGTGATGTACTGCTCGGTCCGCTCATCCCCTGGGTTGAGGAAGATCTGGTCCGTGTCCTCGAACTCCACGAGGCGGCCGACGAGGTCGTCGCCGGCGAGCATGAACGCGGTGCGGTGCGAGACGCGCGCGGCCTGCTGCATGTTGTGCGTCACCACCACGATCGTGTAGTCGCTCGCGAGGTCCTGCATGAGGTCCTCGATGCGCTGCGTCGCGATGGGGTCGAGGGCCGAGCAGGGCTCGTCCATGAGCACGATCTCGGGGTTCACCGCGATCGCGCGCGCAATGCAGAGCCGCTGCTGCTGCCCGCCCGAGAGCGCGAGGCCGGACTTCTTGAGGTCGTCCTTGACCTCGTCCCAGAGCGCCGCACGCCGCAGCGACTCCTCGACCAGGCCGTCCATGTCGCCCTTGTAGCCGTTGATGCGCGCGCCGAAGGCGACGTTGTCATAGATCGACTTCGGGAACGGGTTGGGGCGCTGGAACACCATCCCCACGATCCGCCGCACGTCCGGCGGGTCGACCTCCGGGCCGTAGATGTTCTCGCCGTCGATGTTGACGGTGCCCTCGATGCGGACGCCGTCGATGAGGTCGTTCATGCGGTTGATGCAGCGCAGCAGCGTGCTCTTGCCGCAGCCCGAGGGGCCGATGAGCGCGGTCACGCGGTTGCGCGGGATGTCCAGCGAGACGTCGCCCAGCGCCTGGTGCGCGCCGTACCAGAGGCTGACGTTGCGGATCTCCACGGCGGGTGGCGCCTCGGCGCCGTCCTCGGTGGCCTTCGGCTGGAAGGTCACGCCGGCGGTGGCGGATCCAACGCCACCACCGTTCTGGGTCGCGGTGCGCTCAGTCTCTTCCGTCACTCGGCCGACCATCCCCGTACCCCTTACCGGCGCGCCGCCGGTCGCCTTGTATTAGCGCCCATAGCGGCGTCCTGTCCACTGCCGCAGGAATACGGCCAGCGCGTTCATCGAGAGCAGCACGACCAGCAGGACGATGATTCCCGTCGCCGCGAGGTCGTGGAAGTCGGCCTGCGGCCGGCTCACCCAGTTGTAGATCTGGATCGGCATGACCGTGAACGGGTCCAGCAGATCCTCGGGCCGGAAGGCCACGAACGTCAGCGCGCCGATCATGATCAGCGGCGCCGTCTCACCGATCGCGCGCGAGAGCGCGAGGATGGTCCCGGTCAGGATGCCGGGGAACGCCTGCGGCAACACGTGGTGCCACACGGTCTGCCAGCGCGTCGCGCCGACGCCGTAGGACGCCTCGCGCAGCGACGGCGGCACGGCCTTGATCGACTCCTGTGCGGCCACGATCACGATCGGGAGGATGAGCAGCGCCATCGTCGCGCCGCCGGCGATGATCGAGCGGCCGAAGCCGCCGCCCAGGCTCGGCCCGAAGCCGATGGTGCCGCGCACGAAGATCTGCAGGCCGAGCAGCCCGAACACGATCGAGGGCACCCCGGCGAGGTTCGAGATGTTGACCTGGATGACCCTCGTGACGAGGTTCTTCGGCGCGTACTCCTCCATGTAGATCGCGGCGCCTACGCCGATCGGGAAGGCGAGGATCGCCGTGGTCGCGATCAGCCACAGGCTCCCCCACAGCGCCGACTGGAAGCCCGCGCGCTCCGGGAAACGCGAGGGGAAGTTCTGCAGGAACTCCCAGCGCAGGAAGCCGCTGCCGTCGCGCCACACGTCGGCGAGCAGGAAGGCCAGGAAGACGATGCCGACCATCGTCCCCGCCATGCACACCGCGAGGAACCCCGTGCCCACGGTCTGGCGGAACGACAGCCTTGGGATGTAGCTCTCGCCGGCGGCGGTCGTGTTGCGGGCGGCCATCAGTCGTAGACTTCCCGGAAGCGCGCGGTCACCCGCGCGGCGATGACGTTCATGATCAGCGTGATGGCGAAGAGCGTGAGCGCCACCGCGAAGATGGTGCGGAACTCGATCGTCCCGTGCGGCGTGTCACCCAGCGAGACCTGCACGATGAACGCCGTCATCGTCTGGATCGACTCGAGCGGGTTCCACGTCAGGTTCGGCGTCGAGCCCGCGGCGATCGTCACCGCCATCGTCTCGCCGATCGCGCGCGACGACGCGAGGATGTAGGAGGCGATAACGCCACTCAGCGCCGCGGGGTAGACCACCCGCGTGGTCACCTCGAACCGCGTCGAGCCGACGGCGTAGGCGGCCTCGCGCAGGTCCTGCGGGACGGCGTGCAGGGCGTCGTCGGAGAGCGATGAGACCATCGGGATGGTCATGATCCCGACCACGACCATGGCCGAGGCCGCGTTGAAGATGCTCGGGTCGGAGAACGTGCCGAGGAACGGCGTCACCGCCGTCAGCGCGAAGTAGCCGTACACCACCGTCGGGATGCCCGCGAGGATCTCGAGGATCGGCTTCAGCACCGCCCGCACGCCCGGGCTGGCGAACTCGGAGAGGTAGATCGCGGTCACGCTCCCGATCGGCACCGAGATGAACGCGGCGCCGATGGCCACCATCAGCGTGCCGCCGATGAGCGGCAGCACGCCGAAGGCCTGGTTGGTATAGAGCGGCGTCCACTTCGTCCCCGTGAAGAACTCCCACGGGGAGACGTCGCCGAAGAACTGCAGCCCCTCGACGACGAGGATCATGACGATGCCCACCGTGGTGAGCACCGTCACGGCCGCGCACAGGAACAGCGCCCAGCCGATCGCCCGCTCGAACAGCTGGCGGCCGCGACGGCGCTGGAACAGCGCCGCCGACGGCCCCCCTGCCGCTGCCGATCCGGCAGCCATCAGTCGCGTGCTCCTCGCTCGCGCCCGGCCCTAGCCGCCACCTGCGATGGCGGACTCGAGGTTGTTGCGTGACCCGGCCAGTTCACTGCCACCAATAGCCGTGTAGCCAACCTGGGAGACGAGCGCAATGCCCTCGTCGCTCAGGTAGAAGCGCACGAACTCGCGCACCTGCGGCTTCTCGGCCAGCGACTGCTTGCTGACGTAGATGAACAGCGGCCGCGCCAGCGGGTAGCTGCCGTCGGCGACCGTCTCGTCCGAGGGAATGATGCAGCCGTCGCCGTCGTCAACGGCCACGACCTTCAGCTTGTCCTCGTTCTCGGCGTAGTAGGCGTACCCGAAGTAGCCCGCCGCGTTGGTCGTGCCCGAGATGCCGGTTACCAGCACGTTGTCGTCGGTCGAGTTGGTGTAGTCGGCGCGCGACGCGCCGCCCTCGCCGTTCACTTCCTCGGTGAAAAAGTCGAACGTACCGGAGTCGGTGTCGGGGCCGAAGAGCGTGATCTCGCTGCTCGGCCAGTTCGAGCGGACCTGGTTCCAGCTCGTGACGCTGCCCTCGGAGTCCGGGCCCCAGAGCGTGGACAACTCATCCATCGTGATGCACTCGAGGAAGTCGGTGTCGGGGTGCGCCACCACGGCGAGACCGTCCAGCCCCACACGCAGCGGGATGTACTCGATGCCGGCCGCGTCGCAGGCCTCGATCTCACTCTCCTTGATGGGGCGCGAGGCGTCGGAGATGTCGGTCTCACCGGCGCAGAACTTCTGGAAGCCACCACCGGTGCCGGAGACGCCGACCGTCACGCGCACGTCCGGCGCGACAGAGCGGAACTCCTCGGCGACCGCCTCGGTCACCGGGAATACCGTGCTCGATCCATCGATGGCGACCGAGCCTGAGAGCTCCTCGGCGGGCTCGTCCGTGGTCGCGGACGCGTCGTAGTTGCCGGCGATAGCGTCCTCAAGGTTCTTTCGGGACGTCGCCAGTTCGTCGGACGGGATGGCCGTGTAGCCAACGTCCGTGACCAGCGTGATGGCGTCGTCACTGAGGTAGAAGCGCACGAACTCGCGCACCTGCGGCTTCTCGGCCAGCGACTCCGTGCTGACGTAGATGTACAGCGGCCTCGCCAGCACGTAGCTGCCGTTGGAGACCGTCTCGTCGGACGGGATGATGCAGCCCTCGCCGCCGTCGACGGCGACGACCTTCAGCTTGTCGCTGTTCTCGGCGTAGTAGGCGTAGCCGAAGTAGCCAGAGGCGCCCTCGGTGCCCGAGATGCCGGTCACCAGCACGTTGTCGTCGGTCGAGTTGGTGTAGTCGGCGCGCGACGCGCCGCCCTCGCCGTTCACTTCCTCCGTGAAGAAGTCGAACGTGCCGGAGTCCGTGTCGGGGCCGAACAGCGTGATCTCGGTGCTCGGCCAGCTCGCGCGGACCTGGTTCCAACTCGTGACGCTGCCCTCGGAGTCGGGGCGCCAGAGCGTGGCGAGCTCGTCCATGGTGATGCACTCGAGGAACCCCGTGTCGGGGTGGGTCACCACGGCCAGGCCGTCGAGGCCGACTCGCAGCTCCAAATACTCGATCCCGGCCTCGGCGCACGCTTCGATCTCGCCCTCCTTGATGGGGCGCGAAGCGTCGGAGATGTCGGTCTCGCCCGAGCAGAACTTCTGGAAGCCGCCACCGGTGCCGGAGACGCCGACCGTGACGCGCACGTCCGGGGCGACCGAGCGGAACTCCTCGGCGACCGCCTCGGTCACCGGGAAGACCGTGCTCGACCCGTCGATGGCGACGGAGCCGGAGAGGTCGCTACGGTCCGACGTGGTTGTGGTGTCTGTCGTCGTTGTCTGGGTGGCCCCGGAGGGAGCATCGTCGTCATCGTCGCCGCAGGCCGCGGCAAGCAGGGCCACGGCTGCGACCAGTCCCACGAGGGACATCAGCCCCCGCCAGCGATTCCAGATCATGAGCATGTCACCTTCCACAGGGCGCCTTCACGCGCCCACCGACTGTGCGATGGCGTGCCCCTGCTCGCCTGGTCGTCGAGATTCCGCCACAAGGCGATGCTCAGACGGTCGAGTTAAGGCGCGATTAACGAGGAAGCGCGGGCCTCAGTCGTCGCGGAGGGGGGCGGCCATGGGGTTGAAGCACGCCACGAGGTGTCCCGGTTCCACGCTCGCCAGGCGCGGCGCGGGCTCGGTCCGGCACTGCGCGGTCGCCTTCGGGCAGCGCTCCAGGAACGGGCACTCCTCGGGGAGGTTGGCGAGGTCGGGCGGCTGCCCGCGCATCGGCTGCAGCCGGTGCTCGCGGCGATGCAGGCCGGGCAGGCTCGACAGCAGCCCGAAGGTGTAGGGGTGCTTCGGCGTGCGGAAGATGGTGCGCACGTCGGTCGCCTCGACGACCTCGCCGGCGTAGACCACGGCGACGCGGTCCGCGAGGCGGGCGACCACGCCGAAGTCGTGCGTGATCAGCAGCACGGCGACGTCGCGGTTGTCGCGCAGGTCCTCGAGGAACGTGAGGGTCGTGTCGCGGATCGCGGCGTCCAGCGACGCCGTCGGTTCGTCGGCGATGATCACGCGCGGCTGCAGCGCGGTCGCCATCGCGATCATGACGCGCTGCGCCATGCCGCCCGAGAGCTGGTGCGAGAACTGCTGGGCCACGTCCTGCGGTCGCGGCAGGAAGCGCCCCAGCACCTCGATGCCGAGCTCGTACGCCTCGCCACGGTCCATGCCGTGCGCGGTGAACACCTCGGCGACCTGCTCGCCGATCCGGAGTGTGGGGGTGAGCGCGGACTGCGGGTCCTGGAAGATCATCGCGATCTCCGCCCCGCGGATCTCGCGCAGCGCCTCCTCGTCCTCGAACGGCACGGGCTCGCCACCGTACTCGACCCGGCCGGCGTCGACCGTCGCGTTCGAGGGCAGCAGCCCGAGCAGCGCGAGGGCGATCGAGGACTTGCCGGAGCCGGACTCGCCGACCAGCGCCAGGGTCTCGCCGGGGAAGAGCTCGAAGCTCACGTCGCGGACGGCCTGGACGAGTTCGTCCTCGCCCTGGTAGGCGGCGCTCAGCCCGCTCACGCGGACGATGGGTTGGCGGCGCAGTCGAGTGGTGACGGTGGCCCTCCCCGTGCGGCGGCGAGGGACAGCCTAGCGCATTCGCCCTCGCGTATCTGCCCGGGGTCGAGGCCTCCCGCGCGCCTCGTGGCGCCCCGCGCGGCGATTCGCGGGGGATACCCGTATCATGGGCCGCGCACCCACCACCGCCGGGAGCTCACGCATGCACGAAGCACCTCGACTCGACCTCAGGCCGGCGGCGCGCGCGGCCGTCAAGGGGATCCTGGGCCTCCGTGTGCTCGGGGTCGGCTCGCTCGCGTCCGGGGTGCTGGTGTGGTGGCTCGTGCTGGGTTCGTCGGCGCTCGCCGGCCCCATGAACGTCGCAGTCGCCGCCGTGGGGGCGCTGGTGCTCGCGGCGCCCGGCCTCCTGCTGCTGCACTTCCAGCGCTCGCTGTGGCGCGCCGCGCTCATGCTCGCCGAGCTCGCGGACCGCAGCGCCGCCGGCGAGCGCGTCGACGGGCCGCCGGGCTTCTTCTTCCGCTCCATGCGCCTGGCGATGCGCCGGCGCGGGATCGGGCTGCTGGCCACGCCGTGGTACTGGGCAGCGGCGGCGTGGGGGTTCGGCGCTTCGGTGGTGCTCGTCCTCGCCGTATGTGTGCTGATTATTACAGCCATAATCTAACGTCCCTGGATACATCCAAATTCCGGTCGTCTTCGTAGCTTCTGAGACGAGGTGCGGACACGACTGCGCCTCGTGCCGCGCGGCGCGGAGACGCCGTGTGGCACGGATGGGAGGCGCTGCGTGAGCGACGAGGAGGGCCGGATCGACGAGCAGCCACCCGACACGGCACGCGGCGAGCGGACTGCCCCAGGGCCCTCCGGTCTGCGTTCAGGGCCCGCAGGGCGCATGGTGGGTGTTTGACGCCGACCGGTATGATGCGGGCTTAACAATGTGCGTCATAGACGCACCGACCCGGAGGTTCGAGCATGAACGACCACAACGACGAAACCACGACCAGATGGTGGTCGGCGGCTGTCAGCCGGCGCACGCTGCTGCGAGGCGGCCTCCTCGGCGGGGTGGGCCTTGCCGCGGCAGCCCTCATCGGCTGTGGCGGCGACGACGATGACGACGACGACGACACGACCGCCACCACGCAGACGGGCGGCACGACGAGCACGACGCAGACCAGCGGCTCCAGCACGTCCGGCAGCAGCGGCGGCACGACGTCGACGAGCGGCTCCAGCACCGGCACGACCACAACCACCGCAGCCGACGAGGAGGGCGAGGGGCTGCTGGTCCAGGACCCGGACCTGCCGTACCCGTACCAGTTCCCGGAGCCGGCCGGCGCCGTACCCAAGAAGGGCGGCACCCTGCGCGTCGGCGTCACGTTCGACGTGGTGACGTTCGACCCGACGCTGTCAGCCGCGGGCGGGACGATCACGGTCCCGAACATGACCTACAACAAGATGCTGGGCATGGTGGACGGCATCCAGAAGGACCCGTTCAAGGTCGAGCTCAAGCCGGAGCTGGCCGCCTCGTGGGAGCGCTCGCCGGACGGCGCCACCTGGACGTTCGAGGTGCAGGAGGGCATCAACTGGCAGAACCTGCCGCCGCTCAACGGCCGGCCGTTCGTCTCCGGTGACCTCAAGTACGCCCACGACCGCTACGCGGCCGACGGCGTGCATCGCTCCTACTGGGCCAACATCGCCTCCACGGAGACGCCCGACGACAAGACCTACAAGATCAACATGGGCACGGTCACGGCGGACTTCATCCTGCCGCTGGCCAGCCGCTACCAGACGGTCTTCCCGCGCGAGACCGTCGACGACGGCACGATCGCCGACAACCCGGTCGGCACCGGGGCGATGATCCTCACCGAGGCCGAGCAGGGCTCGCACATGAGCTTCGTCAAGAACCCGGACTACTGGGAGCGCGAGGTCTTGCTGGACGGCGCCCAGTTCCTGGTGCAGCGCGACGCCCCGGCGCGTCTGGCCGCCTTCCGGGTCGGCCAGATTGACTTCGCGTACTCGACAGGCAACACGCTTCCGAACCTCAAGAACCTGCTCGAGACGAACCCGGACGTACAGATCAACCTGAGCCCGGTGACGTTCGGCGGCATCCCGTTCGGGATGAACCTCTCGAACCCGAAGTTCGCGGACGACCGCATTCGCCAGGCGTTCACCCTCGCCTTCGACACGGACCTGATGGAGGAGCTGATCTACGAGAACCTCTCGAAGACCCTCCCCCTCCAGCCGTGGACCTGGATCTGGGACGAGGAGCCGACGGTCGAGTCCGGCCAGCTCGGGCCGTGGTTCGGCCGCTACGACCCGGACGAGGCGATCAAGCTGCTCAAGGCCGCCGGCGCCGACGGCCTCAAGTTCGACTCGATCTGGTACAACTACGGCTCCGACCACAACCAGCGCACCGAGATCATCCTTGCCCAGCTGCTCGCGGTCGGCGTGGAGATGAACTCGCAGAGCGTGGACTACACCGAGTTCAACTCGACGTGGGTGCCGGCCAAGCTGGAGGAGGCGACGACGACAGGCTGGCTGACCGCCGGCTTCGACGCCGACAACGCCTTCTACAACTCGGTCCACTCGGCCTCACCGGGGAACCGCTGGCGGCTCAACGACCCGACGGTCGACGCCTGGGCCGAGGAGCAGCAGGTCGAGCTCGACCCCGACGCCCGGAAGGAAATCCACCAGACGATGATGGATTACTTCCTGGACAAGATGTACTGGCCTCCGATGCCCTCCGGCATCAGCATCAACGTCTACCAGCCGTGGCTGCGCGGTATCCGTTGGGGCGGCACCGACGCCACCAACAGCTACTACTACGACTGGGGTCACCAGATCGCCGGGGCCTGGCTCGACAAGTAGTCAGTTCCTCGCGGCAAATCAGCAGGCGGGCGGCCATGTGGCCGCCCGCCTCATGTTCCGCCAGCCCCCGGCGTCTCGATTGCTTGACTCCGGTCTATATGCTCTGCGGACACACCGAACACCATCGCGCGCAGCCCCGGGGGTGCACTCATGAACGAACACAGCGACGACACCGCCACTACATGGTGGTCGGCGGCGGTCAGCCGCCGAGCGATGCTGCGAGGCGGCCTCCTCGGCGGGGTGGGCCTCGCCGCGGCAGCCCTCATCGGCTGCGGCGGCGGCGATGACGACGATGACGACGACGCGGCCACCACCACGACCCAGTCGAGCGGCACCACCGCTACCACGACGCAGTCGAGTGGCACGACGACCACGTCGCAGAGCGGCGCCAGCGCCGGCACGACGACCACGACCGCCGACGATTCGGCGGACGACAGCGACGACACACCCGCACAGGGCGACGGGTTGCTGGTCCAGGATCCGGACCTGCCGTACCCGTACCAGTTCCCGGAGCCGGCCGGCGCCGTACCCAAGAAGGGCGGCGTCCTGCGCGTCGGCGTCACCTTCGACGTGGTCACGTTCGACCCGACGCTGTCGGCCGCGGGCGGGACGATCACCGTCCCGAACATGACCTACAACAAGATGCTCGGCATGGTGGACGGCGTGCAGAAGGACCCGTTCAAGGTCGAGCTCAAGCCCGAGCTCGCCGCCTCGTGGGAACGCTCCCCGGACGGCGCGACCTGGACCTTCCAGGTGCAGGAGGGCGTGAAGTGGCAGAACCTGCCGCCGCTCAACGGCCGCCCGTTCGTCTCTGGCGACCTCAAGTACGCCCACGACCGCTACGCAGCCGAGGGCGTGCACCGCTCCTACTGGGCCAACATCGGCTCAACGGAGACGCCCGACGACTCGACCTACGTGATCAACATGGACACGGTCACGGCGGACTTCATCCTGCCGCTGGCCAGCCGCTACCAGACGATCTTCCCGCGTGAGACCGTCGAGGACGGCACGATCGCCGACAACCCCGTCGGCACGGGTGCGATGATCCTGACCAGCGCCGAGCAGGGCGCGCAGATGACCTTCGAGAAGAACCCGGACTACTGGGAGCGCGAAGTGCTCCTGGACGGCGCCGAGTTCCTGGTCATGCGCGACGTGGCCGCTCGCACCGCTGCGTTCCGCGTGGGGCAGATCGACTACGGCTACGCGACCGGCAGCACGCTGCCGAACCTCCGCAACCTGCTGGAGACGAACCCGGACGTCCAGATCAACCTGAGCCCGGTCACCTTCGGCGGCATCCCGTTCGGGATGAACCTCTCCAACCCGAAGTTCCAGGACGAGCGCATCCGCCAGGCGATCTGCCTCGCCCTGGACACCGACCTCATGGAGGAGCTGATCTACGAGGACCTCTCGAAGACACTCGCGCTCCAGCCGTGGACGTGGGTCTTCGACGAGGAGCCGCAGGTCGAAAACGGCGACTTCGGCCCCTGGTTCGGCCGCTACGACGTCGATGAGGCGAAGAAGCTGCTCAAGGCCGCGGGCGCGGAGGACCTCGAGTTCAACTCGATCTGGTACAACTACGGGCCGCAGTACGACCAGCACACCGAGATCGTGATCGCCAACTTCATCGCGGCGGGGATCACGATCAACTCGCGCAGCGTCGACTACACCGAGTTCAACTCGACGTGGGTGCCCGGCAAGCTGGAGGAGGCGACGACGACGGGCTGGCTCACCGCCGGCTTCGACGCCGACAACGCCTTCTACAACTCGGTCCACTCCGAGTCGCCCGGCAACCGCTGGCGGCTCAGCGACCCGCAGGTCGACCAGTGGGCGGAGGCCCAGCAGGTGGAGCTCGACCCGGACGCCCGGCGCGAGATCCACAAGACGATGTGGGACTACTTCATGAACGTGATGTACTGGCCGCCACTCCCCAGCGGCTTCAGCATCAACGTCTACCAGCCGTGGCTGCGTGGCATCCGTTGGGGCGGCACCGACGCCACCAACAGCTACTACTACGACTGGGGCCACCAGATCGCGGGGGCCTGGCTCGACAAGTAGCCGCGGACACTCGTCCCACCACCGAGCGGGCGGCCTTGCGGCCGCCCGCTCCGCATCTCCCGCCCTCGACGCCCGGAGCCGCTACCATCGTGCGCGCGTGGGAGGGGTGACCCGTGGACTTCGGCTGGACAAACGCGGAGCTGGCGTTCCGGGACGAGGTGCGCGCCTTCATGGGCGCCCACTGGGACGCCGACCCGAGCGCTGCGGACGCCGAGGGCGGCGAGACCCATCGCAAAGTGGTCGAGCTCAACCTCGCGGCGGGCGAGCAGGGCTGGATCACCATGGCCTGGCCGCGCGAGTACGGCGGTCGCGAGGCGAGCCACGTCGAGCAGCTGATCTTCAACGAGGAGACCGCAATCCACGGCGTGCCGCTCGCCACCATCGGCAGCCTGATCGGCCCCACGCTCATGGTGCACGGCACCGAGCAACAGCGTCGCGAGCACCCCCCGTACATCGCCAGCGGGGAGCGGATCTGGGCGCAGGGCTTCAGCGAGCCCGGCGCGGGCTCGGACCTCGCCTCGCTGGTGACGCGGGCCGAGCGGGACGGCGACCACTTCGTGGTCAACGGGCAGAAGATCTGGACCTCGAGGGCGCACCGCGCCGACTGGATCTTCATGCTCACCCGCACCGACCCCGAGGCGCCCAAGCACCGCGGCATCACGTTCCTCATCGCCGACATGCGCACGCCGGGCATCAACCCGCAGCAGATCGTCCAGATGCACGGCGACGCCGAGTTCAACGAGACTTTCTTCGAGGATGTGCGCGTCCCCGCCGAGAACGTCGTGGGCGAGGTCAACCGCGGCTGGTACGTCGCCACGACGACCCTGGACTTCGAGCGCTCGGGCGTACACGTGGTGCAGTCGGCCCGACGCCAGCTCCACCGCCTGATCGACGCGCTGCGCTCGGGCGAGGTCGCCGCGGCGCACGACCGCGCGAGCGTCCGCCGGGCCCTCGCGGACACCGAGATCGAGACCGAGGTGGGGACCTGGCTGGCCTACCGCGTGGCGTGGATGCAGTCGCAGGGGCTGGTGCCGAACTACGAGGCATCGATGTCGAAGGTGCTGGGATCAGAGGCGGCGCAGCACAACGCGCAGCACGGCATCAACGTGCTCGGGCTCTACGGCGCGCTGCAGCCCGCCTCGCCGCATGCCCCGCTGCACGGCGTCTACTGCCAGCTCTACATGTGGACGGTCTCGCGCACGATCGCCGGGGGCACCAGCGAGGTGCAGCGCAACATCATCGCGACGCGCGGCCTGGGCTTGCCGCGCGCCTGACGACCCGAACGCACGAGGAGCTACTGGAGGTTCGACCATGGCCGAGGACTACACGGACATCATGGCGGCGGCGGCCGCGGCAGCGGGCCTCGAACCGCCCGCGATCGTGGCGCCGACCGATCACTGGGTGGAGCTCAACCGGATCCGCTTCCACTACCTGGACTGGGGTAACGACCACCTCCCGCACGTCGTGCTGCTGCACGGGGGTTCGCTGACCGCGCACACGTGGGACATGGCCGCACTGCTGCTGCGCGACTCGTACCACCTCGTCGCGCTCGACCAGCGCGGGCACGGCGACACGGGGTGGACGCCCGATGACCAGCTGGGCGAGGACAACAGCGACCTGATGCTCGAGGACACCCGGCAGTTCATCGAGCACCTCGGCTACGAGCGGCTGACGCTGGTCGGCATGTCGATGGGCGGGATGAACACGCTCCGCTACTCCGCGCGCCACCCCGAGCGACTCGATGCGATCGGCATCGTGGACATTGCGCCTCAGACGATGCGCGAGGGTCAGCTTGAGATGGAGGCGTTCCGCGAGGCGACCGAGACCCTGCGGAACTTCGACGACTTCCTGGACCGCGCGATGCAGTTCATGCCGCATCGCGCCCCGGAGCACCTGCGTTACAGCCTGACGCACAGCCTGAAGCAGGTCCCCGACGGCTTCACGTGGAAGCAGGACCACCGCCCACGCCCGGGCATGGAGATGGGCGACGAGGAGCGCGCGGCCGATCGGGAAGCGAGGGCCGAAGCGATGTGGGCCGACTTCCGCGCGTTGCAGTCGCCGACCCTGCTGTTCCGTGGCGCGGACAGCAAGATCGTCTCCCAGGAGGGAGCAGAGCGGGCGGCCGAGGCGCTGAGGGACGGCCGCCTCGTCGTCATCCCCGCCGCCACGCACAACGTCCACTCGGACAACCCGAAGGACTTCGCACGCGAGCTCGACGCGTTCCTCTCCGACGTGCTGCCCTGAGCACCGCCTCGACGGGTGCGGAGCGACACCGGCGGCGCGCGCGAGGCGTCTAGTTGGAGAGCGGGCCCTCCGGCCCGGACGCGAAGAGCGACGGGTCCGTGCCCTGGCGGCGCAGCACCTGCTCCCAGAGGTCGGTCGGCTCGGGGTCGAACGGGTCGGACGGCGCCGAGTCGAGCACGAGCCACGCCTGCTCGGCGATCTCGCCCTCGAGCTGGTCCGCGCCCCAGCCCGCGTAGCCGCTGAACACCCGCAGCCCGACGAGGTCGCCCCAGAGGTCGGCCGGGCTGCCGCCGAGGTCGAGCAGCCCCACTTCCTCCGTCACCGGGGTCCAGCCCGTGAGCGGTGGCTGGTCGCGCAGCCGCCCGATCGCGAGCGCCGCCTCGCGTTGCACCGGGCCGCCCTCGAACACGCGGGCGGGCGGCGACGCCAGCGGGCCCCACTCCGGCGCGTACTCGGCCACCTCGACGCGGAACGGGCGGTTCAGGATGATCCCCAGCTTGCCCTGCTCGTTCTCGTCGCAGATCAGCACGACGGTGCGCGCAAAGTTGGGGTCGAGCAGCGCCGGGGTGGCGACGAGGAGCTTGCCGACGAGCGACTCAGCCATACCGCGCTCCAGTCCCTGGCGACTACCCGCCGGCGTCCTCGGTGTACACGGTGCCGATCGCCTCGTCGCGCTCGAGCTGCTCGTAGCGCTCCCGCGAGAGGCCGAGCATCCCCATCAGCACTTCCTCGTTGTGCTGTCCGAGGGTCGGCGCGGGGCCGCGCACGGGCGTGAGCGGCATGCGCTCGAAGCGCGCCATTGGCGCGGGATGGCGGCGCACGCCCGCCTCGGGGTGGTCGACCTCGATGAAGAAGCCGCGCTCGAGCAGGTGCGGGTCGTCGAACATCTCAGCCTGGTGGAACACGGCCACGGCCGGGACGCCGGCCGCCTGCAGGCGCTGCATCAGCTCGTCGTCGCCGTGCTGGGAGGTCCACGCCTCGATCAGCGGTTCGAGCTCGTCCTGGTGGCCGTAGCGCGCCGCCGCGCCGGCGAAGCGTTCGTCGCTTGCCAGCTCGGGCTGTCCCATGACCTCGCACAGCCGCTCGAACGCCTCGTCGGAGGGCACGGCGAGCGCGAGCCAGCGGTCGTCGCCCGCGCAGCGGAAGACCCCGTAGGGCGCCATCGAGGGGTGGCGGTTGCCCCAGTGGGCGTTGCTGCGGCCGTTCATCTGGTAGTCGATGAGGTCGTAGGACGTGTGGTGGATGACCGCCTCGGCCTGTGACATCTCGATGAGCTGGCCCTCGCCGGTGCGCTCGCGCGCGATCAGCGCGATCTGCACGGCGGTGGCCACGTGTGCCCCGGCGTTCGGGTCACCGTGGTAGATGGCCGGCGTCTGCGAGGGGTCGGAGTCGCGGTAGCCGCGCAGCATCGTGTGGCCGACGACAGACTCCATGGTCGCGCCGAAGCCCTTGAAGTGCTCGTACGGCCCGCTGATCCCGAAGCCCGGGAAGCGCACCATGATCAGCCGCGGGTTGATCCCCGACAGCGTCTCCCACGAGATCCCGAGGTTGTCGACCACGTCGGCCGCGTTGTTCTCGATGAACACGTCGGCGCCGCGCACGAGGTCGAAGAACAGCTCGCGGCCCTCGTCGCTGCCGAGGTCGACCGTGACGCTCCGGTGGCCGCGCTTGGCGAAGTTGAAGCCGGAATTGCGGTTCCAGAACCCCTCGGAGCCGTCGCGGTTGAGGTAGATGGCGCCGCTCGGACCGTCCATCAGCTGGGGCGGCATGTGTCGGATCGACCCGCGCGTGGGGCTCATGTGCTGGACCGATTCGACCTCGATCACGTCGGCGCCGAGGTCGGCGAGGATCATGGAGCCGAACGGTCCGGCCCACACGATCGCCTGCGAGAGCACGCGCACGCCGTCGAGCGGGAGCCGTCGGGGTTGCTCTGTGGTCATCGTCCCGCCCCCTACACCACGCCGCGCTGCGCGAGCACGGCCACGTCCTGCTGCGAGTAGCCGAGGCGCTCCGTGAGCACCTCGGAGGTGTGCTCCCCGAGCGCCGGTGCTGGGCGCATCTCGCCGGGCGTGCCGTGCATGCGGAACGGGAAGCCGGGCAGCCCCACCGTGCCGCCGCCGGGCATCTCGACGTCCTGGAAGAAGCCGCGTGCGGCGAGGTGCGGGTCGTTGGCTACGTCGGCGGTGGTGTTGATCGCGCTCACGGGCAAGCCCTGCGCCTGCCCGGCCTCCATCACCTCCTGCTTGGTGCGCTCCAGCAGCCACGGGTAGAAGACGGCGTCCACCTCGGGCGCGTAGTCGACGTTGAGGAGGTTCGGCAGCAGGTGCTCGTCCTCGATGAGGTCCGGGCGGCCGATCATGTTGCAGAAGCGGTCCCACCAGTTCGGGCCGCAGATGACGTGCACGTAGCCGTCCGTGACGGGGTAGACCCCCATCGGCAGTGCGGTCGAGCGCGCCGACTCCTGGCGCTGAAAGAACAACGACCCCGAGTACTCGTACGCCGCCAGGTTCGTGCCCCCTCGGTCCATCGAGGCGGCGAGGATGTCCTGCAGGGAGATGTCCACCCGCTCGCCCCGCCCCGAGGTTTGCGAGCCGCGCAGCGCGCCGAGCGTGAACGCCGCCACCACGCCACCAGTGAGGAAGAACGGCGCGTAGGTCGCGATCTTGAGCGGCTCGCGGCCCCACTCCGCGGTGATCGAGAGCACCCCGCCCATCGCGTACGCGAGCATGTCGTCCACCTCGAAGTCCCGGTAGGGGCCCTCCTGGCCGAAGCTGGAGACCGAGACGAGCGCCGCGCGGGGGTTGAGCTCCTCGAGTCGCGCGGAGCCGAGGCCAAGCCGCTCGATCACGCCCGGCCGGAAGCTCTCGATGACGAGGTCGGCCTGCTGTGCGAGGCGGCCGAGGATCTCCCGGCCCGTCGTCGACTGCAGGTTGAGCGTGACGCTGCGCTTGCTGGTGTTGAGCTCCAGGAACATCCCGCTGCGGTCACGGTGCGGAACGTCGCCGGGGAACGGCCCCATCCGCCGCGAGACGTCGCCGCGGTCCGGGTGCTCGATCTTGACGACGTCGGCGCCGTGGTCGGAGAGCAGCTTGGTGGCGTACGGCCCCGCGATGGCCTGCGTGAGGTCGAGGATGCGGATGCCTTCGAGCGGTCCCATGTGCGGTGACTCCCGGCGCCGCTGCCCCGTGCGGCTCGGCGTGCCGGTGCAACGTAGGCCGCGACCCGCCGCGGGTCAACGTCGGCACGACGGGTCGTGGCGCCCTCGGGCGCCACGAGCCCGGAACGCGGCGGCCCAGTATGCTGCGCTGTACCCACCACCGACCGTGGCGCAAAGTGCCCCGCCGGACTCGCACCCGCGGGAGAACGCGACGCGTGGTCGTTGGGGGGCAGCGTGACAGCGGAGCAGTCGGCAGAGCCGGTCGAGGAGTTCCCCGGCCTCGATCTCGCGTACGACCGGGCGATGGCGTCGTACCAGGAAATCGCGACGCGCGACGCGGCCACCAGTCAGCGCATCGACGGCCTGCTCACCCTCACCTCGACCGTCACGCTGGCCGCACCGCTCGTCGTCACCGCAACGGGAGCGGGGCCTCCCTTGCAGTCCCCGCTCCTCGTGGCGGTTGTCTGCCTCTTCGCCACAGTGCTCGTGCTCGGCGTAGCCGGACGAGGCTTCGTGGGGAGTCCCAAGTCCGTCGACCCGTCCGACCTCTACGAGGCCTGGATCGATCTGGACGAGACTGAGTTCAAGCTCGAATCCGTGTACTGGGCGGGCGCGCACTTCCAGCACGGCATGCGCGTCGTGTGGCGAAAATCGCTCATAGCCCACGCGATGACAACCCTGTTCATCCTGGAGATCATCGCGCTTCTGGTCTGGATTGCGAGTGACGCGTGAACTTGCGTAGGGCGTTAGCGGGAACGGGTCCGGCGTGCCGGGCGCGGGCGTCGTTTCGGCGGACGGAGTCCCTCGCTGAACTCACGGCCGGGATCCGGAACATGCCGACGCGGTGCGCGCGCACCGCCCTTCGACGCTGAGTCAGGCTTCGGCTCCCGGGCGGGCTTCGGTGCGGGCATGCGTGCCTCCTGCCACGACCAGTGTACCCGACCTCAGCAGCCGGCTCGCACCGAAATCACCCACTCGGCAAGCCCTCAACGTGTCCGCCCCGTATGCTGCGAGGCGGCCACGAGGCCGCAACGACAGGCAAGGGAGCTACATGGCCGACACCGCAGTGAGTGCCATCGACGAGTTCATCGCCGCGCAGTCGGTCGACACCTCCGGTGACCGCTGGCGCACGCGCCTGGCGCAGCCGCCGCAGGTCGACTTCGACGCCGGCAGCACCTACTACTGGGACGTCGAGACCAATGTCGGGAGCCTGCAGGTCCGGCTCATGCCGGACGTCGCGCCGATGCATGTGTCGAGCACGATCTACCTGACGCGGCTCGGCTTCTACGACGGCCTGACGTTCCACCGCGTGATCACGGCGTTCATGGCGCAGGGCGGGTGCCCGCTCGGCAGTGGCACCGGCGGCCCCGGCTACAACTACGGTGGCGAGTTCGACCCGAGCGTGCGCCACGACCGCCCCGGCCTGCTGAGCATGGCGAACGCCGGGCCGAACACCGACGGCAGCCAGTTCTTCCTCACCTTCGTCGAGACGCCGTGGCTGGACGACAACCACACGATCTTCGGCGAGGTCGTCGATGGGACGGACACGCTGAAGGCCCTCGAGGCGCGCGGCTCGCAGGGCGGGCAGACGACGGAGCCGCTCGGCATCACCTCGGCGACCATCCGGGTGGAGTGAGGCCGCCGCACTCCCACCAGCCTCTGCGACGCTGAACGGTCAGAGCCTCTAGCCCGATGACACGTCGGCCGCGCGACGCGGTCGGCACGCGGCTGCTAGGATCAGCGCACGCTCTCCGCTCCCACCGTAGAGAGCCGAGGATTCATGGCCACGTTCGAAGCTCACCGCAAGTTGAGGGACGCCCTCGGAGACGAGGGCTCCGAGGCGGTCACCGAGTACGTCGAGGACTACACAAGCGAATTGGCCACCCGGGCCGATGTCGAAGTCCTTCGCTCGGAACTCAGGTCCGATTTCGACACGCTGCGCGCCGACTTCGCGGAATTACGAGCCGACTTCTCCGAGTTCCGGGGGGACATGTATCGGGCTCTCTGGATCCAGTCCGGAGCGATCGTGATGGTCATCAGCGCCGTCCTCGCCTCGGTACTCGCGTTGGCCAACGCATTCGGCTAGAGCTGTGACAGTTCGGGCACCATCTGCAGGCCACCTCGTCCCGGCATGAACCCTCGATGGCTCCGGGAGCCATCGAAGCGCGACCTGTTCCTCTCACGAGGTGTGGCGGCGTTGCGTCAGGAGAAGTCGATCTCGAGGCGACAGTGGTCGCTGGGGCCCCACTCGTCCGGCTCGTTGAGGGCGCGCACGCGCACCGTGTCGGCCAGGCCCCGGGACGCGAAGACGAAGTCGAGCTGGCGCGTTGCCGCAGCAGGCGCCCCCTGCTGGACCGAGTAGTACGTCGGGACGTTGAGGCTCTCCCGAGGGAGTTCGTCGGGCCAGGGGTCGGCCTGCCGCCCGTGCGGGTGTCGAGGCCCCACGAACGGCACACCCAGCGCCTCCATCCGCTCGAACACCGTCGCGTACCGCGCGGCCCAGTACGCGCTCCCGCCCTCCCCGTGTCCGTGGAGGATGTTCAGGTCGCCCGCGGCCACGATGCGATGACCGTCCTGGCGTCCGATAAACGCGGACAGGTCCGAGACGACGCGGTGCGCCGAGGCGTCGGACACGATCCAGCTGCTGCCGGTGGACGCATGGGGGCGCGACCACAGCGAGTACATGGAGACGAGGACGACCGGCTCAACGCCCGGTGACGACACCCTCGCAGCGGCGAGCGTGCCCGGCCGGCTGACTGCGAGGTGCTCCGGCCCCGCCTCCTCGAGCCGACGCGCCTCGATCCACTCGACGTCGACGCGGTCCGAGAGCCTCACGACGGCTGTCCGCCAGGGTCGTGTGGCGTCAGCGCCAGGGATACTCCACGGCGCCGGGCCGACCTCGACCCGGCCTGCCACGTCCTCGGGCGGCGGCCCGGCCTCCTGCAGCAGCGCGATATCCGCGTCCATGCCGGCGAGGACGCGCCAGGGCTCCGACCGTTGCGCGATGTTCCACGACACGATCCTCACAACGCCCGACCCCCGCCCGCCGGGCACAAACAAGAGCCGCGCCCTCGACGGCTCCTGGGAGCCATCGAAGCGCGCGGCCCTGTTGCGCTTCGCGTGGTGCGCCCGAGGGTATCCCCGAGCGCTGGAGCGCTGCTGCGGCTAGCCGCGAGGCAGCCCCAGCCCGCGCGTGGCGATGATGTTGCGCTGAATCTCAGAGCTCCCACCGGCGATCGTGCTCGGGATCAGGTGGAAGTAGTTCTGGATGAAGCGCGCGCCGTACGGCGTGTACTCGGCGTCCGGGTCCCAGAGGTTCGAGTAGAGCCCGAACATCTTGATCCCCGTGCGCGCGATGCGCTGACCCAGCTCCGAGGCGAACATCTTCGACGTCGACGCCTCGTAGTTCGGGATCACGCCGGCGGCCTGCATCGAGATGATGCGGAACGCGAAGTTGAACCCGACCTCGGTCTCGACGTAGCGGTCTGCGATCTCCGCCCGCACCGACGGCAGCTCGGAGACGCGCGAGATGTCGGCGCCCATGCCGCCGGCGGTGTACTCGATCACGTCGTCGAGCTCGCGCCGCGAGGCGACCGCGCCGCTGATGTTCGAGCGCTCGTAGTCGAGCAGCGTCATGCCGACGTACCAGCCGCGGTCGATCTCACCGACGACCTGGCTGACCGGCACGCGCACGTCCTCGTAGAACGTCTCGTTCGAGAAGTGCTGCCAGGCGCCGCTGACCAGCGGGCGCACCTCGATGCCGGGGGTTTCCATGTCCATCAGCATGAAGCTGATGCCACGGTGCTTCGGCGCGTCCGGGTTGGTGCGGACGAGCGCGAAGATCCAGTCGGCGCGGTGCGCGTTCGACGTCCAGATCTTCTGACCGTTGACCACGAACTCGTCGCCGTCGCGGACGGCGCGCGTCTGCAGCGAGGCGAGGTCCGACCCGGCGCTCGGCTCGGAGTAGCCCTGCGCCCAGGCGATCTCGTTCGCCAGCGTGGCGGAGAGGAACTTGCTCTTCTGCTCGTCGGTGCCGTGCGCGATCAGCGTCGGCCCCAGCATCGAGACGCCCTGGCCGCCGACGTCGGGCGCCAGCGCCTGGGCCATCTCCTGCTTGAGGATGAACTGCTCCATCGGGGTCATACCGGCGCCGCCGTACTCGGTCGGCCAGTGCGGCGCGACCCAGTTGCGGCCTGCCACGGCCTGCTCCCACTCGGTGGCGGCGGCCTTCGCCTCGTCCGAACCGAGGAAGCGGTCGTGCTGCCAGCCACCTTCGTGGCCCAGCTCACCGCCCCTGTCGGCGATGTCCTTGTAGTACTGCGGCAGGTTCGCCTCGATGAAGCTCCGCACGTCCTCGCGGAACGTGGCCTGCTCTTGACTGTCGGCCCAATCCATCCGTACCTCCTCGATCTGCCCACGGGGGCGCGCCCATCGTGGGCGTTGCGACGCTGCGCGTCAACGCCACGCGTGTAGCCATGCACCACCAGACCGGGCGCGTGCGACGCCCCGGCCCGGAACGAGCCCATTCTAGCCACATCGGGCGGTGCTGTGTGCAGTCCGTCCGGGGCGCAGAGGCCCCCGCCGCTAGCGCGACCGCGCCAGCGCCGCCTCCACCTGGTCGAGGTGGCCGTCTAGGTGCCCCGTCGCGCCGCGCACGTGCTGCACGATCGAGCGACGGCCCATGTTGGGGTGCAGCCCGGCCCGGCCCCACGAGGAGTCCGGGAGGTGCTTGAGCAGGTCGCCGATCGCGTCGACCTCCTCGTTCAGTGAGGCGAGGAGTTGCTCCGGCTCTCGCGAGGTCCACGCGTTGCGCTCCGCCTCGGCATCGTCGTCGACGACGGGCAGCACGGGGTCGGTCATCCACGCCATGCGCGTGACCTGGTCACGCAGCGCGCGCAGGTACGCGATCATGTGGCCCAGCGTGCGCGACGCCGACCACTCGCCCTCGCCGGGCTCGGCGTGCAGCGCGTCGGCAGGGCGGCCCTCCAGCAACTCGCCCGCGCGCACCCCGAGGCGCGCCACGGCGTCGACCTCGTCGACGTAGCGGCGCACGGCCCCCGTCACGAAGTCGATGCGGTTCTGCACGATGATGCGGTCGGGCTCGTTGGTCATCTTCCGCCTGCCCTCGCCGTACCCCGCTAGCCCTCGTCGAGCACTTCGAGCTCGAGCGCGAGCTCCACCGGCGACTGTAGCGGGAGCGAGGATACGCCGAGCGCGAGGCGTGTGCCTATGCCGTGTTCCTCGCCGAGCGCGTCGCGCAGCAACTCGCTCGCCGCGTTGATCACCTGCGGGTGCTCGCCGAAGTCCGGCGTTGCGGCCACGTAGCCGGTGAGCCGCACCACCCGCAGCCCCTCGAGGCTGCCACGCAACGCCTTGACCGCCGCCAGCGCGTTCAGCGTCGCCACCTGCGTGGCCTCGCGCGCGGTCTCGACCGTCTGCTGCGCGCCGACGACCCCCGGATGCACGATCGCGCCGGCGCGCATCGCGACCTGGCCGGAGACCAGCACGTGCGAGCCGGTCTGGACGGCGGGGCGGTACATGGCGAGGGCGCCCGGCGGGTCGGGCAGCGCGAACCCCAGCTCGCCCAGTCGTTCCTCGACGCCCATCGCTGGCCTCGTTCCGCCGTTCCGGCTACGCGCGCCGAGGCTCGCGCCTGCGCGCCATCCGGTCAAGGACCCAGATTCTGACAACGCGGTCCGAACCGACGTACCCGTGTGCATCCCAGACACCGAGTGATAGGATCCGTGAGGCCTCCCCATTCGCTGGAAGATGTAGACAAATGGAACTAGCGCCCACGGCTTATCAGACCGTCGAAACGCACCCGATGAGCCTCCGTGAGATGAAGGCCAATCACCTGTTCGAGTGTGGCTTTAGATGCCAATGTGGAGGTGATAGTTGGCACGTGCATTACGATGGCCAATGCCCTGAACGAGTGAACCTTGAGACCGGGCAATTCCGTTATGGGTACCGCTACGATATCGAGGACGAGACTTGGGAAGACGATCCTGCCGGGGTATTGAATGTGAAGTGTGTTCGATGTGCTACGGAGGTGCGGATCCTGACCGACGTAATGAAGGTGCCATATCCCATAATCTACGACGGGCCGCGCGAGATTGGATTCGTGGCTGCACATCAGCGAGCACTATTCCCACGGCCGAGGCAGGAGCCGAACTTCGACTGAGCAGGCCACTGGTGCCCCGCACGCCTGCGTGCACGCCGCGCCCCCGGGCGCTACGACAGCGCGTCCTCCGGGAGCAGGCGGTCGAGGACGCCGTTGAGCTCCTCGTCGCCGCCGAAGTGGATCGTGAGCGTGCCACGGCCGCGGGATCCGCGTCGCATCGTCACCTTCGTGCCCAGCTCGCGGCGGAGCGCCTCCACGACGGCCTCGACGTCCGGGTCGGGCATCGAGGGGCGGCGCGGCGTGCGACCGCCGTCGGCCATGAGCTGCGCGAGGCGCTCGGTGTCCCGCACCGACAGCCCCGCGTCCTGCACGCGCGTGAGCGCGGCAAGCTGGTCGCCGGGGTCGCGCAGCGCGAGCAGCGCGCGGGCGTGGCCCTCGCTGATCGAGCCCTCGACGAGCGCCTGCTGCGCCTGAGGCGAGAGCTCCAGCAGCCGCAGCCGGTTCGTCACCGCCGCCCGCGAACGGCCGACGCGTTCCGCGACCTGCTGCTGCGTGAGCCCGTACTCGTCCACCAGCCGCCGGTAGGCCCGTGACTCCTCCAGCGGGTTGAGGTCCTCGCGCTGCACGTTCTCGATCAGCGCCAGCACCAGCTGCTCGCGCGGCACGCTCTCGCGGACCGTCACGGGGACGCGCGTCAGGCCCGCGGCCTCGGCTGCCCGCAGCCGCCGCTCGCCTGCGATGAGCTGGTAGCGCGGCGCGCCGGGCGAGCCCGGCTCGTCCGGGAGCTGCGTCACCAGCAGGGGCTGGATCACGCCGTGCTCGCGCACCGACGCCGTCAGCTCCTCGAGCGCGGCGTCGTCGAATGCGGCGCGGGGCTGCTCCGGGTTCGGCGCGATCGAGTCGATGGGCGCTTCGTACACCGCGCCGAGCGCGGCCTGCCGTGGCTCGGCCGGTGTGTCGGGGATGAGCGCGCTCAGGCCCCTCCCGAGGCCCCGAGGCACGTCCGAGGGCCTATGCGTCGTCCGTCCCTGTCCGTTGGTATCCGCCATGCGATGCCTCCGTGGTGGGGAGAGCGAGTTGCTCGAGCAGCTCGTCGGCGAGCCGCTCGTAGGCCTCCGCGCCGCGTGAGCGCGGGTCGTAGCGCTGGACGGGGAGTCCGTGGCTGGGCGCCTCGGACAGCCGCACCGAGCGCGGGATGACGCTGCGGAAGGTGTTGTCGAAGTGCTCGCGCACCTCGGCCTCCACCTGGTGGGCGAGGTTCGTACGTCCGTCGAACATGGTGAGCACGATACCGCGCATGAGCAGTTCGGGGTTGAGATTGCGCCGCACCAATTCGATCGTCTGCGAGAGGTGCGCGAGGCCTTCGAGGGCCAGGTACTCGGCCTGCACCGGGATCAGCACCTCGTCCGCCGCGGCGAGGGCGTTGACCGTGAGCAACCCCAGCGAGGGCGGACAGTCGATGAGCGTCACGTCGTAGCGGTCGGCGACGGGTTCGAGGGCGCGCCGCATCCGGAACTCGCGCGCCATCACGGAGACCAGCTCCACCTCCGCGCCCGCGAGGTGCAGCGTCGCCGGGGCCAGGTCGAGGCCGGGCGTTGCCGTCGCGACGATGGCGTCGGCCAGCGCCTGCTCGCCGACGAGCGACTCGTAGAGCCCCGCGTCGGTGCGCACGGCAGCCTGTCCAAGGGCCGAGGTGGCGTTGGACTGCGGGTCTGCGTCGACCAGCAGCACGCGCCGCCCGCGCGCGGCGATGGCGGCGGCGAGCGAGACGGCGGTCGTCGTCTTGCCGACGCCGCCCTTCTGGTTCACCACCGCGATCGTCACGCTCACCCCGCCACCCCCTCGGCCGTCCCGAGGCGTGGGAGGCGCACCGGGCCCATGTGCTCCACGGTGGCGGCCGCCACCCGGGCCGCGAGGGCGCCCGCCTGCGCGTCGCTCGACCCGCAGGCGAGCGCGGCCGTGAAGGCCGCGGCGAACGCATCCCCGGCGCCGGTCGTATCGACCGGCGTGGCGGGCGCGGCGTCGACGTGCAGGGGCTCCTCGCCCGCGCGGTAGACGTCGGCGCCGTCGGCACCGCGCGTCACCACCACGCGCGCGCGCGCTGCCACGAGGTCCTCGATGGCTTCGCCCGGCCACGTCGCGACCTCCTCGTGGGACAGGAACACGGACGTACGCCCGGTCGACGCGGCGAGGAGCGCGGGGGCGGGCTCGTCGAGGAGCGTCACGTCGCCGGTAGGCGACACATGGCGCTGAAACCCTTGCGCCACAAGGGCGATCCGCGACACGGGCAGCGCGAGGAACGAGGCTGCATCGAGGTCATCGGGAAGGAGCGGAGCGAGCACGAGCGCATCGGCGCCGCGCCACGCGGCGGGCAGATCGTCCGCCGTCAGCGCCCGGTCCGGCCTGGACAGGACGCGGAGGTGGCGCTCCTCGCCGTCGATCTCGATGCCAAACCGGAGGCCCGTGCTCGTGCGCACGAACGTACGTTCGTTCTGGTCAAGCGCCTCGGGCTCGCTGCCCGACGGAGCCGAGGCGAGCACGCGGGCTCGGATGCCGAGCGCTTCGAGCGCCCTCGCCGCGTACAGCACCGCGCCGCCGGGGCGCGTCGTGCCGCCGAAGCGGTCCTCGGTGACCGCTCCCACGACGACGATCCGCGGCGGTCCGCTGCGTGCTTCGCTCATACGCGGCGGCCGGCGTGCACGATCTACTGCTCCCCGGCCGTGTCCTCCCCGGAATCCTCGTCCCCGGCGTCCTCGACGTTCTCTGCGTCCTCGAGGTCGCCCGAGTCCTCGGCATCTTCGGCATCGTCATAGTCGCCGTCGCTGAGGTAGTCGTCGGCGCCGGGCTCGCCGGGCATCACCTCGACCTGCCGGTCGCTGCCGCGGCCGACGCTCTCCGTCACGACGCCGGGCTCCTCGCTGAGCGCGAGGTGGATGATGCGCCGCTCGGCGGCCGGCATCGGCTCGAGCGTGATCACGTCGCCGGTCTCGCGCACCTCGTCGGCCACGCGCTGCGCCATCTCCACCAGCGAGTCCTCGCGGCGGCGGCGGTAGCCCTCGACGTCCACGCCGAAGACCGAATCCTGGTCGTCGTAGTTGCGCCCCACCATCACGTTCAGCAGGTACTGCAACGAGCCGAGCGTCTCTCCGCGGCGGCCGATGAGCAGGCCGAGCTCGTCCGAGGCGTCCTCGGTCATGCCGCTGATATCGAAGATCTGCGAGACGCGGCCCTCACCGTCGCCCGGCGTCTCGGGTTGGCGCGCCTCGATCTCGGTGTCCTCGAGGCCGAGCAGCGTCAGCAGGTCACGCAGGGCGCGCCCGGCGAAGTCGATCTCGTCCTCGGCGTCGGCGGATGGCTGCACGGGCGGGTCTTCCGGCGCGCCGGGGACGGCCGTCGGCACCTCGACCGCCGGGCCGCGCGGCTCGCGGCGGTCTCCGCGCCCACCGGACTCGCGACCGCGGCCACCTCGGCCTCGGCCACCCCCGTCGCGTCCACGGCCGCGCTGGCGGCTGCGTCCGTTGCCACGAGGGGCGGGCCGCTCCCGCTCCTCGCGACGGTCGCCGTCGTCGTCGCCACCCTCGGCTCGGGCGCGCTCGCGGCCCTCGCGGAGCTGGTCCTCGCGGGTGTCGCCGTCGGCACGCGCCTCACCGCCGCCGCCGCCACCGCGCCGGCCGCGGCCACGCCGCCGGCGACGGCGCCCGCGACCCTGGCCATCGCCGCCGCCCCCGCCATCGCCGCCGCCGCGCCGTCCGGGCGCGCCGGTGGTGACGCCGGGTGCATCGCCGCGGGTGGTGACGCGGACGATCGCGTCTTCCCCGCCGATACCAAAAAAGCCTTTGCTACCTTCGCGAATCACCTCGACGTCGACGTTGTCTCGGCTGACCCCGAGCCTGGCGAGCGCCCGATCGACGGCGTCGTCGACTGTTCGACCGCTGACCTCTTCGACCGTCATCTGTCTCCCCTGTCTGTGCGGTTTCCCCGTTCGCCCCGGCGGTGGCCGCCTCGGGCGCTTCGTCATCGTTGTCGTCGGCGCGGGCCGGTGCGCTCGCGGCGCGGCCCCCGGCGCCGGCAGCCGCGGGCAGCGGCGACATGCCGACGCGCTCGCGGACCAGGTTCGGGATGAGCGAGCCCCACGTGAAGTCGCCCGGCCCCACGAACACCCACTGCAGCACCAGGCCAATCAGCGTGCTCGCCGCCCAGTAGAGCCCGAGCCCGGCCGGCACGACGAGCGCGAACCACCCGAACATCGCGGGCAGCATCCACTGCATCATCTGGTTCATCTGCGCCTGCTGCGACCCCGGCCGCGACAGCGAACGCGCCGACGAGATGCGCTGCGTGAGCCACATCGAGGCGAAGATCACGATCACCAGGATCAGGTTCCCGTTCGCCGAGAGGTCCATGGCGAGGAATCCCGTGTCGAACGGCATCGCCGACTGCAGGATCTGGAAGTCGTACAGCCGGTCCTGGAGCTTGATGATGTCCTCGGGGTGCTGCGACAGCGTGGTGCGGATCACGATGTAGAGCCCGATGAAGATCGGGAACTGGATGAGCTGCGGACCGAGGCAGCCCAGCGGGTTCACGCCGCCCCGGATCGACTTGCGGGCGCGATTCGCGACCCGTCCCGGCGCATCGGACAGCTCGACGGAGTGGACGCGCGAGAGGTGGCGCTCGTACTCCTTGATGAGCTCGTCCTTGTTGGTGTCCTGCGCCTTCCAGTCGCACTCCACCGGCGATCCGAGGAGGGCCGAGGCGACCCCGGCGCCCTCGCAGGTGAGGGTCTTGCGGCGGTAGAGCTTCATCTGCTCCTCGGAGCGCCGCTTCGGGTCCTTGTAGCGCTTCTGGATCGCCTCCATGTCGGGCTGGAGCTCCTGCAGCCCCCGCGCCGCGCGGAGCGTGCGCAGCGTCAGCGGGAAGGTGACCACGCGCGTCAGGATGGTGAAGATGAGGATGGCGACGCCGTACGACCCGAAGGACAGCACGGTGAGCAGCACCATCAGGTTGATGAGCGGGTTCTCGAGGAGCGTCTGCCATACGGCGCCGATGGGGAGCATGGCCGGCTAGCTCCCCTCGAAGATGACGGTCGCCGTCCCGTTGCGGGGATCGACGGAGATCAGTTTGCCGTTCTCGGTGACGTACAGGATGGCTGATTCTAGCACCAGCGGGTCACTCAACAGCTTCCCGTCGGCCAGGGTCTCCTGCCACTGGCGCACGCCGGTCGACGGGTCCAGCCCGAACAGCACGCCGTCGCGCAGCGCGACGACCAGCACGCCGCCGCTCAGCACGGGATGCGAGCGAAACTCGCCGTCGAGCTCGCGGAACTGCCACAGCTCGTTGCCGGTACGGGCGTCGAGGGCGTAGACGGAGCCATTGGTAGTGGCGGCGTACAGCGTGTCGCCGTCCAGGAACGGGCGCGCCCAGAACCAGCCGTCGCCCTGGAACCGCCAGCGCTCGGCGCCGTCGGCGAGCACGTCGAGGGCGTAGACGCGGCGGTCGAGCGCGCCGACGTACAGCGTCTCGCCATCGAGCAGCAGGTCGCCGGCGATGGCGCCCTCGAGCGAGAGCGCCCACAGCTCGGTGCCTGTGCGGTCGACGGCGCGCACGTTGCGGTCGAGGCCGGCGACGTAGACCGCCGAGCCGCCGAGCGCGGGGCGGCCCCAGAAGCGCTCGGTACCCATCGCGACCGGCGCACCGGTGGCGCCCGACTCGGCGTCGACGGGCACCAGTTCGCCGCTCTCGGTCGGCACGTAGAGGACGCCACCGTCGAAGCCGGGGGTGGCGATGATGTGGTCGGTGAGCTGGCGGAGCCAGACGACGCTCGGCCCCTCGCCGGAGACGTCGACCGCGAGGACGTGACCCGAGTAGGCGGCGAGGTAGACAACGCCGCCGTCGACGATGGGCGTGGCGTAGAACGCGTCGAAGTCGTTGAGGTCGTCGCGGTCCACGCCCGCGGGGAGCGCGGCGTCCTCGGGGAAGCGCCAGGCGATGCGCGCCGGGCCGTCGCCGAGGCGGACCGCGGTGAGCTCGCCGCGGTCGGCCTGCACGAGCACAACCCCGTCGGCCTCGACGGGCGCGGCCCAGCCGTCGGGGCTACCGAGGTCGGTGGCGCAGCCGGCGGCGAGCAGCGCGAAGAGCGCCAGCACGCCCGCGAGGCGCGCCCGGGAGCGCGCGCGCGGCGGATGTTTCACGTGAAACATCGCGCGGAAGACATCGCAGGTTCGCAGAACGTTCAGTGTGTATTCGACTCTTCAGGTTCGCCTGCGGAACCGTGGCTCGGAGCCAGCGTTCCTGCGGCGATATGCGCCTCGTTACCGCCTCGAGCCGGCGGGACGGGGTCGTAGCCGCCCGCGCGTCCGGGGTGGCAGCGCCCCAGCCTCCGCGCGGCAAGCCAGGCGCCCCGCCACGGCCCGTGGCGATCGATGGCTTCGTATGCGTATTGCGAACATGTGGGCTGATACCGGCACGTCGGCCCCGTCTGCACCGAGATCGACCGCTGGTAGAAGCGGACCGCCGACAGCATGAGCGCCTTCACGGCTGCCCGTCCGTCCTCGCGAGCGCCTCGGCGACCGTAGCGCCGAGCGCCGTGCGCAGCTCCTCGAAGCTCGCGTCGACGATGCGCGGGTGCGCTGACACCAGCACGTCGAAGCCGCCGTCCGGCGGCAAGGCGCGCATCAGCTCGCGCAGCCTGCGGCGGACGCGGTTGCGGACCACGGCCCCGCCGACGCGGCGGCCGACGGCCATCCCGTAGCGGACGTGGCCCAGCCCGTTGCGCCGGACACGGACGGAGAACAGCCGGTGCCGGCGCGCCTTGCCGTGGCGCGAGAGCGCGTCGAAGTCCGCGCGGCTCCGCAGCGACTCGATCGAGGTGTGGTGACGGGCAGGCGCATGGGCGGCCGGAGGCATGGCACGGACCGCAGCCGTGGCTAGACCGCGAGGCGCGTGCGCCCGCGTGCGCGGCGACGCCGGATGACCTCGCGTCCGCCACGCGTCGACATGCGCGCTCGGAAGCCGTGCTTGCGCTTGCGCGGGAGTCGCTTGGGCTGCCAGGTCCGCTTGGGCACGCGGCCGCTCCTTCATGCACCTGCTCACGCGGTGGAATCCGAGTATAGGGTCGCCCCTCGCGCGCGAGCAATCACGAAGGCCGCCGCCGGGGGCGCGCGCAGGCGGCAGTGTTGGTAGACTCGCCCCACCACGAGCGAGGTAGACGACGAACGACAGCACGAGGAGCGGACGGATGCGGGTTGCGACACACCTGGGTGCGATGCGCGGGCGGCTGCTCGCGGCGACCCTCGGCGTGGCGGCGGCGGCGCTGCCGCACGTGGCCGCGGCGAAGCACGAGCCCTCGCGGGCGCTGGCGACGCCGGAGGACACCGCCATGGTGGTGCTGCTCACGGCCCTCGGCATCGCGGCGCTCTTCGGCGTGACGTCCATCGCGTTCCTGTACCGCAAGCAGCGCGGCCTGCGCTGGGACTACCAGCTGGCCGAGGGCACGCTGTCCGAGGGCGAGGGCGAGCCCGCCGACCACGACAGCCACTAGCCGCGACACATGGGCGGCGCAACTCGAACGACCCTCCGGGGCAACGAGCGAGGGGGATGAGATGCTGGAGCCAGGCGCACAGATGCCGGAGTTCTCGCTCCGCGATCCCGACCGGGAGCGTGTGACGAACGAGAGCTTCACGGGGGAGATCACGGTCATCGCGTTCTACCCCATGTCCTTCACCGGCGGGTGAACGATGGAGATGGAGGGCTTTCAGGCGCGTCTCGCTGACCTGACGGCCCTCGGAGCCCGCGTGGTGGGCGTGAGTTCAGACACCTGGGCGACGCAAGGAGCGTTCGCCGAAGCGATCGGGGCGGAGTTCCCGATCCTCTCCGACTGGCCGAACTACCGGACCATCGAGGCCTTCGGGGTCGGCGTGGAGCGCGGCCCGACGGCGATGCGCGTCACGTTCGTCTTCGGCGCCGACGGCGTGCTGGCCGAACGCTTCGATGAGCAGGGCGACATGGACGCGCACTCCGCGTTCGCCCTGGAGGCCGTGCAGCGGCTGAACAACTAGCCGCCGACCTCGGTCACAACCCAGGCCGAAGGGCCGCTCCCGCGGCCCTTCCTGGCGTCTGGCGGCTGATGCCCGGCGCGGGGCTGGCGCGCGATTAGCTCTCGAGGGGCTGGCCGGCGTCCAGGGCATCGTCGATGTCCACGAGACGCTGTTCGAGCATCTCGAGGCGCTCGCTGAGCTCACCCCGCATCTCGACGAGTTGCTCGATCTTGGGCTCGACGACCTCGAGCTGGCGGCGCAGCGCGGCGATCACCTGCACGACGCGCTCGCGGCGCTCGGGCAGGTCGCGGTCGGCGCGGAACGTGGCGCGGATCTGTGCGCGCAACTCCTCGGCCTCGACCATCTCCTTGATCTCGGCGAGCGTGAAGCCGAGCAGGTCCTGGAGCTGCTTGATGAGCTCGACGCGCCCGATGTCGGCCTCGGAGTAGAGGCGGAAGCCACCCTCCATGCGGTCGGCGGGCGTGACGAGGCCGCGCTCCTCGTAGAAGCGCAGCGTGCGCTGCGTCAGTCCGGTGCGCTGCGCGACCTCCCCGATCTGGTAGCGGGGCTCGGTCGATGTGGCCTCGGTCACTTCGCTCGTCATGGGCGGAATCCTAGGGAGCGGCTACGTCACGGGTCAACCGTCACAACGTGCGCAATCCTCATGCATTACAGCGATTCCTCGTCGTCCTCGTCCAGCATACCCGCCGTCGGGGACGGTACGAGCGCGTTCGGGCGGTCCTCGCGGCGCTCGCGCGGCGCCGGCACGGCGGTCGCCGCGGCCACGACGGCCTCGATGGCCGCAGTGTCGCCCGCGATGAGCGCGATGAGCGCTCCCGCGTCGCGCCAGACCTCGAGCTGCGTCGCGTCCGCCGAGGCGTCGACGGGCACGATCAGCGGCTTGCGAGTGAGCTCGGCGATGCGCCGTGTCAGGAGCTGGTCGCGCACGGTCGCGGCCGCACGCGCCGACGGCAACAGGATCGCGTCGAGGTCGAGGTCCAGGGGCGCGAGGAGCCGCAGCTCCTCCTCGGCGGCTGCGGCGTCGGTCAGCAGCGCGACGTGGCCGAGCTCCGGCCGCAGCAGTGTGGCGGCCTCGGTCTGCGCGTCGTCGAAGACGAGGAAGTCGGCGCCGGCCTCGATCAGCGCGCCCGCGTCGCTGCTCGTCGCGGCCTCGACGCGCGCGCCGACGGGGCGGCCGTCGGCCGCCTCGGTCACGGCCGCGATGCCCTCGGCACCTGTCAGCAACGCGTCGGCGCCCGCTCCGGCTGCCGCCGCTGCGGCCTCGGAGCCCTCGACCTCGGCGAGGACGAGGACATTGCGGTGCGCTTCCGCGGCCCGGCCGCGGGGACCGAAGCCGAACGGGACGGAACGGCGCTCACGCGTGGAGCGGATGCGCTCGCGGAGTTTGCTCATGCGGGCGTACTCACGTTCAGTGGGCGCGTGGTGCGCGCTGGCGTGTGGGGTATGGAGCCGGCGGGGGGAATCGAACCCTCGACCTGCTGTTTACGAAACAGCTGCTCTACCTCTGAGCTACACCGGCCCGGCGTCGGCGTATAGCGTACCGCCGAGGCGCGAGACGGGGTAGGAAGGCGCATGGCCGCGTGACCCTCGGCGCGCTCGGGGCCCGGTCCGGTCCCGCACACGACGCACGTCCGTTCCGCTATGCTGGGGACGGCCATACGACGCGGTCGAGCCGACACGACGCGCCCCGGGAGGCCGAGGAACGCATGACCACGCAGTCCACGGTCGCGACCGCCGACGACGGCGCGGCCCGTGACGCCCCGGCCCGCCCCTTCGACCTCGACGCGCCCGAGTGGTACGCGAACCGCGAGCTGAGCTGGCTCGACTTCAACGACCGCGTCCTCGCCGAGGCGCGCGACCGCCGCAACCCGCTGCTCGAACGCCTCAAGTTCCTCGCCATCACGGGCAGCAACCTGGATGAGTTCTACGCCAAGCGCATCGGCTGGCTGCGCCGCCTCGCCGAGACGGACCGCAACCAGCACACCATGGACGGCATGTCCGTGGCCGACCAGCTCGAGGAGTCCAAGCGCCGCTGCCTCGCCATGCGCCAGGAGCTCGACGAGATCTGGGCGTACGACCTGCGGCCCGCCCTCGCCGCCGCGGGCGTGGAGATCGTCTCGTACGCGGACCTCGACGCCGAGCAGCAGGCCGAGCTGGAGGCGCACTTCAAGCTGGCCATCCTGCCGATCCTGACGCCGCTCGTCGTCGACCCCGCGCACCCATTCCCGTTCATCTCCGGCGGCAGCCTCTCGCTCGCGGTGGGGCTGCGCCAGCGCAACGGCATGACGCGCTTCGCGCGCGTCAAGGTGCCGCCCAACCGACCGCGCTTCGTCGACCTCGGCGGTGGCCGCTTCGTGCCGCTCGAGGAGGTCATCGGCGCGCACCTCGGGCTGCTCTTCGCCGGCGTCGAGGTGGTCGGGTGGCACCTCATCCGCGTGCTGCGCAGCGCCGAGGTGGGGACGCCCGGCGAGGCCGCCGAGGACCTGCGCGAGCTGATCGAGAGCCAGATCGAGCGCCGCCGCCTCGCCGACGCCGTCGCGCTGGAGTGCTCCTCGCGGCTCCCCACGCTGCACCGCGACCTCGTGCTCGACGAGCTCGAGCTCGACGACTCTGACGTGATCGAGGTCGAGCACCTCGTCGACACGGCGGACCTGATGCAGCTCGCGACGCTCGACGTCAAGGAGCTGACGTTCGCGGGGTTCACCCCGGCCATCCCGAAGCGCTTCGCGAACGTCGAGGAGGACGGGCGGCTCTGGGAGACGCTGCGCGAGCGCGACCTGCTGGTGCACCACCCCTACGAGTCCTTCGACGCCACCGTGGTGCGCTTCGTCGAGCAGGCGGCGCGCGACCCGCAGGTGCTCGCGATCAAGCAGACGCTGTACCGCACCTCGCCGGACTCGCCGATCCTCGAGGCGCTGATGAACGCCGCCGCGAAGGGCAAGCAGGTCGCCGTCGTCGTCGAGCTGACGGCGCGCTTCGACGAGGCGAACAACATCGAGTGGGCGCGCAAGCTGGAGGAGGCGGGCGTACACATCTCGTACGGCTCGCCCGACCTCAAGGTACACAGCAAGATCTCGCTCGTCGTGCGCGAGGAGCCGCCGGGCGTGCGGCTCTACGCGCACATCGGCACCGGCAACTACAACTCGGGCACCGCGCGGCTCTACACGGACATCGGCATGTTCACCTCGGACGCGGCCATCGGCGGGGACCTCGTGACGGTGTTCAACCACCTCACGGGCTCCTCTGAGCGCCCGGTGACGCACGAGCTGATCGTCGCGCCGACGACCATGCGGACCGAGTTCGAGCAGCGCATCCGCCGCGAGATCGAGATCGCGCGCGCGGGTCGGCCGGCGCGGCTCGCCTTCAAGATGAACGCGCTCGAGGACCAGGAGTTCGTGCGGCTGCTCTACGAGGCGTCGCAGGCCAGTGTGGACGTCGACCTGGTCGTGCGCGGGCTGTGCCGCCTGCGGCCCGGCATCCCGGGGCTGAGCGACCGCATCCGCGTGGTGAGCGTGATCGGGCGCTTCCTGGAGCACGCGCGCATCTACTACTTCGCGAACGACGGCGACCCCGAGTACTTCATCGGCAGCGCCGACCTCATGCAGCGCAACCTCGACGAGCGCATCGAGATCATCGCGCCGGTGCGCGAGCCCGACCTGCAGGAGCACCTGTGGGACGTCTTGCAGGTGCAGCTCAACGACCCCCGCCAGGGCTGGCGCCTGCACGACGAGACCTGGGCGCGCGACGAGGCCTGCGCGGACATCGGCGTCCACGCGGACCTGCTGGAGCAGGCCCCCTTCGCATAGCCGTCGAGGCGTCTCACCCTCGGACGAGCACAGCTCCCGACGCCCCATAACCGCGACGACCGCACGCGCGTATCATCGAGCCGTGGAGCGACGCGGGCGGGAGGCGAGCATGGCCAACGACCGAGCCCTGACGCGCCAGCCCGCGCTGTCGGACCAGACCGTGCTCGTGACCGGCGCCGCGAGCGGCATCGGCCGCACCACCGCGCTCGCCTTTGGCGCTGCAGGGTCACGCGTCGTCCTCGCGGACGTCGACGAGGAGGGCGCGGACCGGATCGCACGCCAGATCGAGGATCGCTTCGGCGCCGAGACGCTCGTGCACCAGGCCGACCTGTCCGACGGCGACGCGGTCGATGGGCTCTACGCGGCGGTCGATGCCGCGTACGGCGGCGTCGACAGCGTCGCGAACGTAGCGGCGATCTACCCCAACGCGCTCACCGTCGACACAACCGACGAGCTGTGGGACCGCGTGCTCACGCTCAACCTGCGCGGCGTGTTCCAGTCGTGCCGGGCGGCGTTGCAACGGATGGTGGCGGAAGGCCACGGCTCCGTCGTGAACATCGCTTCGGGCGCGGCGTTCAAGGGCCTCTCCGGGCTCTCGGCGTACTCGGCCTCGAAGGGCGGACTCGTGGCGATGAGCCGCGTCATGGCCGTCGAGGTCGCGCGCCAGGGCGTGCGCGTCAACGTCGTCTCGCCCGGCCCCACCAACACCGAGGGGGCGTTCCTCCGCCGCAGCGCGGAGGAGGCCGCTGCCTTCGCCGAGCGCACCATCCCGGGCCGGCTGACGGAGCCGGAGGAGGTGGCGGAGGCGATCGTCTTTCTGTGCTCGCCCGCCGCGTCAGGGCTGAACGGAGCGATCCTCAACGTCAACGGCGGCGACTACCAGCCGACCGGCTGATGCCGCTCGTGTGCCTCCCCACCCGATGACCACCGGCAGGCCCCTCGCGCGCGTCACGCACGAGGCGCTCTACCTCTCCGAGGACGGCCTCGCGTTCGACCTGCCTGCGCACGGCCCGAGCGCGGGTGTCGTCGCCCAACCGCCGGCGCCGCCGAGGAAGGACCGGATCGGCGCGCTGCGGCTGCGCGACTTCCGCTTCCTGTTCATCGGCACGGTGACCTCGGGCTACGGCCAGTGGGCCACGATGATCGGGCTCGGCTGGCTCGCCTACGTGCTCTCCGGGGAGTCGGCGGCGCAGCTCGCGTGGGTCGTCGCCGTGGGCGGCGCGATGCGGCTCATCTCGGCGCCGTGGATCGGCGTGGTGCTGGACCGCTACCACCGGCGCACGGTGACGGTGTGGTCGACGCTCGCGAGCGCGGCGCTGGGCCTGGGGCTCGGCGTGCTGGTGCTCACCGACCTCGTCTCGTTCTGGCAGCTGTACGTGTTCTCGGCCCTCGAGGGCATCATCAGCAGTGCCAACCAGAACGTGCGCCAGACGTTCGTCTACGACGTGACGACGCCGGACACCCTCTCGAACGCCGTCGCGCTGAACGCGATCGCGCAGAACCTCGCGCGCATCTCGGGGCCGCCGCTGGCGGGGGCGATGATCGGGCTGCTGGGGACCGCGTCGCCGTTCCTGTTCATCGCCGTGATGATGCTGATCGCGACGTTCTTCACGCTGCTGATCAGCAAGACCACACGCCAGGCCGAGCTCGATACCGACCACCCGCTGCGCAGCCTGTGGGTGGGCCTGCGCTACGTCGCGACCGACCGGCCGATGCTTGGCCTCTTCTTATCCGGCGCGGTGCCCGGGATCTTCCTGTACCCGTACATCCCGCTGCTCCCGGTCTTCGCCGAGGAGGTCCTGCACGCGGGCTCGACGGGCTACGGGCTCCTCGCCGCGTCGGTCGGGTGGGGGTCACTGACGGGGCTGCTGGTGCTGTCGTGGCTGGGCGACGTGCGCCACAAGGGCATCATCGCCGTGTGGGGGCTGGTCTTCTACGCGGCCGCGCTGATCGTGTTCACGCAGTCGACGGTCTTCGTGCTGTCCTCGGCGATGCTGGTGGTGGCCGGGGTGTTCCACGGCGTCGCGTTCACGGTGGCGCAGATCCTGGTGCAGGTGCTGGCGCGCGACGAGATGCGAGGGCGTGCGACGTCGCTGTTCCAGATGGGCTTCTCGCTCATGCCGGTCGGTGCCATCCCGATGGGTATCGCCATCGAGGCGTGGGGAGCGGCGATGGGCGTGGGAGCGTTCATCTCGGTGGCGTTCGTCTGGTTCATCTTCATGGGCATCTTCTGGCGCTCACTCCTCCGCGCGTGAACGCCCCCCGACGACGCTACAGGTACCGCCTGAACGACAGCGCGCTGTCGATGGTGAAGATGAACGGCCTCGGCGTCTCATCGAATCGGCGCACCATCTCGTCGAGCGTCGGCACCACGACCTTCAACGTCTCCCAGCGGCCGAGGTTCCCCGCGGAAGCCAGCACGAAGCACCCGACCCGATGGTCCTCAATCGCCTGGCGTTCGGCCCGCCTGATCCGGATTCGCTTATCGCGAGTCACGACTACCCAGCCCTGCCGGCCTGCCTCCGCCAACCACTCCGTATCGGGCGTATCGTGGGCGAATCGAGGCTCCAGCCACTCCACGTCGTCTCGGACGCACGAGAGGGCGTCCGCAACGTCGCGCGGGATAGACCGATCGATGAAGATCACTCCGGAGTACGCGACGCCTCAAACTGGATCGCGTGCTCCACGTCTTCCGGACTGATGTTGAAGCTGTACGCGATGCGCTCCTGCGATTCCAGCGCCCGCACCTGCTCGTAGACGATCTCGGTACGCACGCCGCTGCCCTGAATGACCGGCAGTCCAAACCCGTAGTCGGGATCGACCACGACGTGCCGATCGCGCCCGATCGGCCACCAGCGACGGGCGTATTGGTGCTCGTACGCAACGGTCTTGAGGAACGGGACCAGCACCTCGAACCACGCTGCCTCACACTTCCGAGGGCCGATGCCCGCATGGTCGAGGCCTTCGTGGCGCGCCGTGAAGACGTCATGGCCGTGGGCCTGGAACTGTTCGGACACCAGCGGCCGGGGCAGGCCGGACATCTGCCGGCATGACTCGACGGCGGCATGAATGGCTTTGAAGGGCCATCCAGCGGCCCTCAGCCGACCAATCGCCGCCACTTCGATCAGATCGAAGAACGACGCTCCTGGCTCGGCTTCGCCATCGTCGGATACTGAGTGAGCACTGTCGGACGTACGGACGTATTCGCGTACCCATCGACTCGTGGTGCGAGTCTTGACACCCGCGATCCGGTCGGCCTCGGCATAGCTGTACATGGGGCGCTCGAAGCGCGCATCCGGCGTCACAGGGCAGACCTCCCGCTGAGATTCAGGCTAGCACAGGGGCCCTTGAGCGCCTGACGCCCACGACACGCCCCCGCTACGGCATCCACCCGCCGCCCGACACCGACAGCACCTGCCCCGTGATATGCCGCGCCTCCTCCGAGGCGAGGAAGGCGATGGCGTTGGCGACGTCCTCGGGCTGGCCGAGGCGGCACAGCGGCACTGCCTCCGCGGAGGCGTCGAGGGTGTCGCCGAGGTTGCGCTCCACCCACTCGGTCAGCGTCGTGCCCGGCGCGATCGCGTTGACGCGGATGCCGTGCGGGCCCAGCTCGTGCGCGAGCACCTTCGTGAAGACGTGCAGCCCGCCCTTGGTCGTCGCGTACGCGACGGAGCCCGCGCCCTGCGCGCCGCCGGCCGTCGAGCCGATGTTCACGATCACCCCGCCCGGCTGGCGGCCGGCCTCGATGCCCTCGCGCATCACCGGCACGACCGCCTGGCTGCAGATGAACGCGCCGGTGAGGTTCACGCCCACCACCGCGTTCCAGTCCTCGAGCGTGTGGTCGAGGATGCCGCCGCGCCGGTTGAGCCCCGCGTTGTTCACGAGCACGTCAATGCGACCCCAGCGCTCCACGACCTGCCCGACGACGCCCGCGATGGCGTCGGGGTCCGTCACCGAGGCGAGCGCGGCCATGAACCGGTCGGGCTCGCGCTCCGCGCGCTCGGCGAGCTCGCCGATGCGCCGCTCGTGGATGTCGAGCACGCAGGCGGCGTAGCCCGCGGCCATCAGCCGCTCGGCGGTGGCGAGGCCGAGGCCGCGCGCGGCGCCGGTGACGATCGCGACCGGTCGGTCGGCGTCGGCCGGCATCAGCGGCCCTGGAACTGCGGGTCGCGACGCTCGGCGAAGGCGCGGAAGCCCTCCTTGCCGTCCTCGCTGGCCAGCAGCGCGACCTGCGTCGACCACTCGTACTCAAGGAAGTGGGTCATCGACATGTCGGTCGAGCGCTGGAGCATGCGGCGCACGCCGGTGTAACCCATCGGTGGGCCGTTCGCGATCATCCGCCCGTATGCCAGCGCCTCGTCGACGAGCTGGTCGGCGGGCACGACGCGGTTCGCGATGCCCCACTCGACGCACTCCTCGGCGTTCAGCAGGTCGCCGCTGTAGAACAGCTCGGCCGCCTTCGCGAAGCCGACGAGGCGGGGCAGCCAGTAGGCCGCGCCGTAGTCGGCGGCGAGGCCGCGCTTGATGAAGATCGAGCCCATGCGGGCGCCGTCGGCGATGAGCCGCACGTCGCAGCAGAGCGCGACGCCGAAGCCCGCGCCGACGGCGGGCCCGTTGATGGCGCCGATGATCGGCACGTCGGACTCTGAGAACGCCAGCGCCATCCGCGTCGAGTTGCCTCGACGGTCGACGCGCTGGTGGCGAGGCGGCTCGCCGCCGTCGCCGCCCGCCCCGCCGATCTCGGCGCCGGCGCAGAAGCCACGCCCGGCGCCGGTCAGCACCATCGCGTACACATCGTCGCGCGTGCTCGCCTCGTCGATGGCAGCTTCGAGCAGCGTCATCATCTCGGCGCTGAGCGCGTTCATGACCTCGGGTCGATTGATGGTGACGAGCATGACGCCGTGCTCGTCGACGTTGGTGAGGATGGGTGCTTCGTCGGACATGCGGGGCTCCTCGATGCGATGCCGGGGTGTTGCCGGGGACGGTAGCAAGGGGCGGGAGAGCGTGCGAGCGGGGCGCGTTATGCTGTGCGTGATGGCGGACCTAGTCGAACGCATAGCGGGGATAGCACAAGACAAGACGCTTACCGAAAGCGTCGAGGAGTTCACACGTCAGACGGCCGTCCTGCCCGTGTTGGACGCCTTGGGGTGGAATTGCTGGGACGGGAGTGAGGTGACGCCGGAATTCGAGGTACGAGGAGGCAGGGTGGACTACTGCCTTCAGTCCGGCGGGCAACGCCTTGTCTTGATTGAGGTGAAGCGGACCGGGTCCAATCTCAGCAGCCACGAAGAACAACTCCTCCACTATGCCTTTGAGGAACGGGCACCACTCGCCGTGCTCACGGATGGGCGCGTGTGGTGGCTGTATCTTCCGCGAGCTGACGCGCACTGGGAGCAGCGTAGATTCTGCAGCATCGACTTCACGGCGACTGCTTCCGAAGACGCCGCCGCTGCCCTGCAACGCTTCCTCGACCGTGATGCCTCGGTGAGTGGGCGAGCGTTCGATGAGGCACAACGCGAGTTCGAGAGTCAGGAGCGCAACCGGCGAGTCCGCGCTGCGCTTCAGGATGCGTGGCTCGATGAGCTCCGCGATCCGAAGACCTTGCTGCACGACATGCTCGCCGAACGTGTCAGGAATCACACGGGCCTAGACGCTGACAAGGAGACGATCGCCGAGTTCCTTGGAGGCATCGCTGGAGGCATGAGCGCCGAGCACGCGCTCCCGCGTGCTGGCGAGCAACCTACAACAGGCGCGACCGCGCGGCGGCGGAGCCGTCGCGAACCCGCGCGAGTCGCTGTCGCTGCACGAGAAGCACCACGGCCGCCCACACCAGAGCATCCAGTAGCCGAGGAATCGGAGAGCTTGAAGGGCCGTCGACCCGTAGCCTTCCAGCTCGACGGCAGGCGGCATGAAGTCGGGAGTTGGCGCGAGTTACTCCCGCGGCTGTGCGAGCGAATCGCGGATGGGTCGGAGGCTACGTTCGTCGAGCGCGTGACGCGACCGGGAGGGCCATCGTATCTGAGATCGTCGGCTCCAGACTCGCCCTACTGGGTCCCGATTGGCGCTACAGGGCTCTACGTCAATGTAAATATCACCGGCACCGTCGCAGCCGACCGTGCCCGTCGAATCGTGGAAGCCGTGCGCGGCTCCGCCGATGGGTTCTCGATTGAGAGTCAGCCCCGAACCGCACCACCGGGGCCTTCACGCGAGGAACCTGAGCCCACGAGCTTCACAGGCCGCACCCCGGCGGCATTCTGGCTCGGTAGTTCGCGCCTTGAAGTCGCGACGTGGCGCGCGATGCTCAGTGCCGTGTGCAGCCTAATGGCGTCAGAGACGGGGCCGAAATTCAGTGAAAACGCCAAGAAAATCCGTGGTCGGAAGCGTATCTACTTCAGCACGCAAGCCAAAGAGCTGGTCAGGGCTGTCAGTATTGAGAACACTGACTTGTATGTGGAGGGGAACCTCAGCGCCAACGATTGCGTGCGACTGGCGCGACGAGTCGTCGCGGCTGTCCGTGGTAACGATGACGGCTTCCGCATCGAGCTCGCCGAGTAGCACCTCGCCCGACCCACTACCCCGCGAGAGCCTGAGCCCACCTCGCGGTATAGTGGGCTGCGGATCCAACTGACGCTCCCGTACACGTCACGGTCTCGACGCGCCGCAGCCGCGCTCGGCCCGGCGGGTTGCTTCGCGTGGGGCTTGTGCCGAAAGGTCGCCCGTGTCGGATTTCGTCGCGCGTACCACCGGCTCGAAGGTCTTCTACGGCTGGTGGATCATCATCGCCGGCTTCGGCATGTTCATGCTCGGCGGCGGCCTTCTCATGCACGCCTTCGGCACCTACGTGAAGCTCCTCGAGGCCGACTTCGGCTGGAGCCGCACACAGCTCTCCATCGCCTTCTCCATGCAGCGCATCGAGAGTGGCTTCCTCGGCCCCATCCAGGGCTGGATGGTCGACCGCTACGGCCCGAGGGCCGTGATGGTGATCGGCATGCTGCTCTTCGGCGGCGGCTTCATCGCCTTCAGCTTTGTCGACTCGCTGCTGTGGTTCTACGTCGTCTTCATCATCATGGCCACGGGCCAGAGCTTCGGCTCGATGATGAGCCTCTCGGCCTCGCTCGTGAGCTTCTTCCGGCGGCGACGCGGCCTCGCGCTCGGCATCGTCGGGACCGGGATGGCGACCGGCGGGCTGTTGCAGCCGGTCGTCGTCGCGGGTCTCGAGGCGTGGGGCTGGCGCTCGATGGCGATCGTCTCGGGCCTCATCATCTTCGCGGTCGGCCTGCCGCTCGCAGGCCTGGTGCGGCACCGCCCGCAGGAGCTCGGCCTGCTGCCCGACGGCGACCAGCCCGGCCGGCCGGCGGGCGCGAACGGCGCTTCCGGGGACGGCCCGCAGTACCTCGAGGAGGTCAGCTTCACCGCCCGCGAGGCGATGCGCACGCGCTCGTTCTGGCTGCTCTCGATCGGCCACGCCGCCGGCCTCATGACCGTCGGCGCGATGCTCGTGCACTTCGTGCCGCACGTCACCGAGGAGCTCGACATCTCGCTCGGGGCGGCGGCGCAGATGGTCACGCTCATGACGGCCATGCTGGTGATCGGGATGGTCTCCGCGGGCTGGCTCGGCGACCGCCTCGACAAGCGCCTGATCATCGTGACGGCGATGTTCGGGCACCTCACGGCGATGTTGATCATGGCGTGGGCGTCCGCGGTCGCCCTCGTCGCGCTGGCGGCGGCGATCCAGGGCGTGTCGTGGGGCGCGCGCGGCCCGCTCACGCAGGCGCTGCGGGCCGACTACTTCGGGACGGCGTCGTTCGGGAAGATCATGGGGTTCTCGTCGCTGATCATCATGATGGGCATGACGATCGGCCCGCTCGCCGCGGGGGGCATCTACGACCTGACCGGCTCGTACACGCCCGCCTTCGTCTCCATGGCCATCCTCGTCGGCCTGGGGTCGCTGTGTTTCGTCTTCTCCAACAAGCCCGAGCCGCCCAGCCGTGCCGTGGCGACGCCCAGCGGCCTGCAGCCCGAGCGCACGGGCGCCGCCGTCGGGTCGTAGGGAGGCGCGAGCGCCCCACCCCCGCGCGACAGGGCCGAGCGCCATCACCCGCGACGACTGGCCGCCCGCCTCCGGCGCACGACATGCCCGTTCGATACCCTGACCGGGCTGCCGCCACCCGCAACGGCCGGATGTATTGGCGTGATGGCGCGAAGGAAGGCTCGACATGGCCGAGACAACGGGTTCCGGGACGGAAGACGCTGTCCAGCGCCCGCGCGGCGCCCACCTGGTGGGGAGCGTCCCGCTCGCCGACAGCAATGCGGTGTTCCGGGAGGTCTCCTCGAGGCTCGGCGGACACCTGCGCCGAATCCCGGACGGCGAGACCGGCGTCAGGACGAACTGGATCCAGTGGCAGTTCCCGCTGCTCGAAGGTGTGCCGGAATTCGAACCGTCTGCGGATGACCCCGGGGTCGGCGGGCCCAGGCTACAGCTGCGCGAGGGCGTCTCCATTGATGACGTCGCCCTCCCTGACCTCGGCTACCAGCAGGCCGCCGTCGAGTCCTTCGAGGTCTTCGCGCGGCTGAAGGACGAGGGTGTCATCGGCCCCAACGTCAGGTTCCAGGTCTGCCTGCCGACTCCACTCGCAGTCGTGCATCTCCGGTTCAACCCCCGCGACCAGGAAGCGATTGAGCATGTCTACGAGCGCAAGATGCTCGACGAGCTTGGCGGCATTCTCGACGCCATACCGGCAGCCGATCTCGCGATTCAGTGGGACACGGCCGTCGAGTTCGCGCTGTTGGAACGGCTCTCCGAGTCCTTCGTGCCAGGCCCCGAAGCGGGCATCCTGGAACGCCTGGTCAGGCTCGGCGAGCGCGTACCCGCAGCGGTTGAGATGGGCTATCACCTGTGCTACGGCGACGCGGGACACCGCCACTTCATCGAGCCGGCGGATGCGTCGAAGCTGGTGGCCGTCGCCAACGGCGTCTCCGCGGGTGTCAGGCGGCAAATCAACTGGGTGCACATGCCGGTTCCCCGGGACCGCAACGACGAAGCGTACTTCGCCCCATTCCGGGGTCTTCGGCTACAGCGCAGCACCGAGCTCTACCTCGGTCTTGTCCACACGACCGACGGCGTCGACGGCACGCGCTCGCGCATACGGGCCGCGCAGACGGTCGTCGGCGACTTCGGCGTCGCCACAGAATGCGGCTTCGGCAGGCGAGATCCCGATACGATCCCCGAGCTGCTTGATGTGCACGCGGCGGTCTCGGATCCGCTCTGACCAGGAATCATCCACTGCCGCGGCGGCGGCCCGCCACGAACCCATGGGTTGCCGAGAGCCTGGCGCCGGGCTGTGCCTGATTACTAGGGTTCGAGGCCGAGTTGACGCCGCCGGGCGTGCTTGTGCGCGTGCTCGGCCGCGTCGCGGAACGTCTCGCCGCAGTCCGTGCAGACCTCGACGGACCGGAAGCCGCCGGTCGGCGCGATGCCTGCCACTGACCACAGCACCCACTCGTCGAGCGCCTGCTGCTCCGGGTCGTCGTCGGTGCTGCCAGGGCCGAGCTGCCAGCGGTCCTTGCGAGGCGTCTCGAGCGTCGTCGTGCCCCGCGGGTCGGACGCGTCGCGGTGCTCGCAGCGCCAGTAGCAGCCGTGTGGGCAGTAGTTGGCGGCGAGCTCGCCGGTCATGGCGGGGATGATACGCCGTCAGTAGCGGCGGCGGGGCGGGCCAGGCGCGCACCGGGCGACGCCTGTAGGCCGGGCGCGCGGCGGCAGGCGCTCCTCGGACGGCCCGGCCGGGCGGTCAGGCCCACTCGGGCGGGCGTGTGAAGGAGCCACGGTCGTCGGTCAGCGTCTCCGGGAACTGGCACCGGGCGAGCAGCCTGCGGTTCTTCGACGATCCGGTGATGAACCGGACGAAGGTAGCCACCTCGCGGAGCGTGTTGCTGGGCGGGCGCCGCCGCCCACCCCGGTGGCGATTCAGCACCGGGAACGCGACGCCGACCGGGAGATCGAAGCGCGACTGCACCACGCGGATCGGCTCTGCAAGGTCGGAGTCGTTCGAGACCACGATGGCCGCATCGAATTCGTCGTCGAACGCATCGAGGAGCAGGTGTGTCGCCAGGTTCACGTCGGAGCCCTTCTCCTCGGACCTGACGACGCGGACCGCGCCGCCGCCGTCGGCGCGCTGCATGACCCGGACGGACGCAAGGAACTGCCCGAAGTGCATCGCCACATCAGGCAGCGTTGAGAGAGCCCGGAGGTACGCGCCCTGACGCTCCGGGGCGTGCGGGTCCTGGGAACGCGGTCGCACGCGAGCCGTGAAGTACCGCACGCGATGCAACTCGTCGCTTGGCCGGATCAGCCCCTGGCCGAATGCGCGGAGATCCAGCCACCGATAGGGCTGACCGCGAAGGGCGCCGTAGTAGAGGTTGAATCCATCGACGTAGAGATTGAAGCGCATGTGGAGCCGGAACCTACAAGACCCCCTCGCGGGGGTCTTGCTACCCACACGGACGGACCGAGTGGGGGGGTACGACCATCATCGCGCGTCGCTATGCGCGTGTCAACGGTACAAGACATGTTATTACAAAGGGGATGAACGCCCCTACACCAGCGTGAGTGGCGCGCCGACGCGTTCCGCGACGGCGACGGTGCGGTCGTGCTTCGTCGTGTCGCCGGAGCGAGACATCTCGACCAACTCGGAGATCTTGTGGCGGCACTCGCCGTTGATGTCCTGGTGGCCGCACACGTTGCAGGGGTCGCGCTTGCAGTCGAGCGTGATCTCCTCGTTCAGCGTGCGCATCCACTCCCCGCGCAGGAACGACTTGGTCGTGGCCGAGTCGACGTGGTCCCACGGCAGGGGCTCCCACAGGTCGCGGTGGCGGTACGCGTAGTCCGCGGGGTCGAGGCGGTGCTCGGCGAATGCGCGCTCCCAGATCGACCAGTCGTGGTGCTCCGACCACGCGTCGAACTTCGCGCCCATCCGCCACGCCGTCTCGATCACGCCGGCGACACGCCGGTCGCCGCGCGACAACACCGCCTCGAGGAGCGACTTCTCGGGGTCCTCCCACGTGAACTGCACGCCCACGCGCTTGCAGCCCTCGCGCAGGATGCGGTGGCGGCGACGCAGCGTCTCCGCGTCGCACTGCGCGATCCACTGGTAGGGGGTGTGCGCCTTGGGGATGAAGTTCGAGGTCGAGACGCGCACGCGCGCGCGGCCGCCCTGGTGGCGCTTCCCGATCGCCTTGACCTCGGAGGCGATGCGGACGATCTCCTCGACGTCGAAGTCGGTCTCGGTCGGCTGGCCGACCATGAAGTACATCTTGATGCTCGTCCAGCCGTTGCTGAACGCGTGCTCGGCGGCGTTGAGCAGGTCTTCCTCGGTGACGAGCTTGTTGATCGTGTTGCGCAGCCGTTGCGAGCCCGCCTCGGGAGCCAGCGTCAGCGTGTGCTTCTTCCCGCGCGCCACCGCGTCGGCGACCTCGACGGAGAACGAGTCGACGCGCGTCGAGGGCAGCCCGATCTTCAGGCCGCGGTCGCCGTAGGCGTCCATCAGCGCGTGCACCATCGGCACGATGTCACGGTGGTCGGTGGTCGACAGCGACATGAGCGAGAGCTCGTGGTAGCCCGTGTTGTCCAGGAGCTCGCCCGCGGCCTCGACGACCTCCTCGACGGAGCGCTCGCGGGTGGGGCGGTAGATCATGCCGGCCTGGCAGAAGCGACAGCCCTGCGTGCAGCCACGCTGGATCTCGATCGCCGCGCGGTCGTGGACCACCTCCATGAACGGCACGATCGGCTTCGTCAGCGGCGGCGGCAGCACCTGCATCACGCGCCGCGTGATGCGCTCCGGCGCCGCAGCGTCGACCGGCACGGTCGCCTCGAGGTGCCCATTGGCGTCGTACGTCGCCGCGTACAGCGAGGGCACGTAGACCCCGTCGAGGGCGGCGAGGGCGCGGTGCAGCTCCTGCCGGGAGCCACGGCCGGCGCGCTTCCACTCGCGCACGAAGTCGACCAGCTCGTCGATGAGCTCCTCGCCCTCCCCGAGCGCGAAGGCGTCGAAGAACGGCGCCATCGGCTCCGGCTCGAGCGCGGCCGAGCCGCCGCCGACGATGATGGGGTCGTCAGGGCCGCGGTCGGCGGCGTGGATGGGGATGCCGCCGAGGTCGAGCAGGTTGAGGACGTTCGTGAAGCACACCTCGTACGAGAGCGAGATGCCGAGCAGGTCGAACTCGTGCAGCGCGTGCCGCGTCTCCAGCGAGCGCAGCGGCTCGCCGTGGGCGCGCAGCAGGTCCTCGAAGTCCGTCCAAGGCGAGAAGACGCGCTCAGCGAGGGCGTCATCGCGGCGGTTGACGATGTCGTAGAGGATGCCGAGGCCGAGGTTGGACATGCCGAGGTCGTAGAGGTCCGGGTACGCCAGCGCGACGCGCACCTCGGGCGCGCCGGGCCCGTCCCACTCCTTGGCGATCGAGTGCAACTCGCCCCCGGCGTACCTCGCCGGGCGCTGCACCTGGTCGATCAACTCGTCGTACGTCGTCGGCATGGTCGCCTCGCGTTGTTGTCGGCCGATCGAGGGTAGTCGGGGCGTGGGTGGGCGTTCAAGCGACGCCCTACGCCAGCTTGACCGCCGTCCCGTACACCAGCACCTCCGCCGCACCCTGCGCCACCGACGCCGTCGCCATGCGCAGCGCCACGACCGCGTCCGCGCCCTGGCGCTCGGCCTCCGCCTCGAGGTCTGCGAGCGCCTGCTGGCGCGACTCGACGAGTAGCTGCTGGTAGGCGCCGATCTCGCCGCCCACCAGGTTCTTGAGGCCAGCCAGGATGTCGCGGCCGAGATGGCGCGCCCGCACCGCGTTGGTCGTTACCAGGCCGACGGTCTCGGCGATCTCGCGGCCGGGGACGGTGTCCGACGTGGTCATCAGCATCGAGGGCTCCTCTCGCGCTCGCCCTCCATCATCGCACTCGCCGACCCAGGGGCGCGTGGCTGCTACGCTGCGCGCATGACCGACCACGACCCGGCCGCCGCCATCCTGCTCGCCGCCGGCCGCTCGCAGCGCATGGGCGGCATCGACAAGGTGTGGGCCAACCTCGGCGGGCGGCCGCTGCTCGCCTGGCCGCTCGAGATGCTCGCCGCGCTCGACGCCGTCGACACCATCGTCGTGGTGTCCGGCGAGGAGCGGCGCGCGCAGATCGAGGCGCTCGCCGCCGACGTCGCACCCGGCGTCGACGTGCGCTGGACGGCAGGCGGCGATCGTCGACGCGACTCGGTCGCCGCAGGGCTCGCCGCCGCGCCCGAGGCGGCGTGGTACCTCGTACACGACGCCGCGCGGCCTCTGGCGAGCGCGGTGCTCGCGCGGCGCGTGCTCGACGCCGCGCGCGAGGACGACGCGGCCATCCCCGGCCTCGCCGTCGCCGACACCGTGAAGGCCGTCGACGCCGACGGGCGGGTCACGAGCACCCTCGACCGCGGCGCGCTGCGCGCCGTGCAGACCCCGCAGGCGTTCGACGGCGCGCTGCTGCGACGCGCCCACGCCGCCGGCGGCGACGACGCGACCGACGACGCACAGCTCGTCGAGCGGCTCGGCGAGCCTGTCGTGGTCGTGGAGGGCGAGGCGCACGCGCTCAAGGTGACGACCACCGAGGACCTCGACCGCGTGCGCTCGCTGGTCGAGCGGGGGACGCCGCGGTCGCTGCTCGACGCGCCGGTCCCGCGCGGCGCGGACCACGTGGCCGGCTGATGCGCATCGGGAACGGCTACGACGTGCACCGCTTCGCCGCGGGCGGCACGCTCCGCCTCGGCGGGGTCGAGATCGCCGGCGCGCCCGCGCTCGACGGGCACAGCGACGGCGACACGCTCATCCACGCCGTCATCGACGCGCTGCTCGGCGCGGCGGGCGAGGGCGACATCGGCGAGCACTTCCCGCCGGGCGACCCGGCCACGGCGGGCATCGACAGCCGCGAGCTGCTGACGCGCGTGGTCCGGCTGGTCTCGGCGCGCGGCTACCGCGTGGTCAACGTCGACGCCACGGTCGTCGCCGAGCGCCCGCGCCTGCGCCCCCACATCGCCGCCATGCGCGAAGCCCTCGCGCGCGGCCTGGGCGTGGAGGCCTCGGCGGTCAACATCAAGGCGACGACGAACGAACGCCTCGGCGAGATCGGCGCCGGCGAGGCCATCGCGGCGCTTGCCGTGGCGTTGTTGGATGAGGGTGGGGAGTAGAGCACCTTTTATCCTATGATGCCGAAGCATCCCCAGGGGAGGCAGGAGGCCGATGGCCAGCCCATCGCAGGACTACGACCGCGTCGAGCTCGTCTGGCCGGGCAAGCGCACCGAGGTCGAACGCGTCCGCCTGCCGTTCCAGATCATCGAGCGCGTGAACGACGTACGGCGCTCGCGCGAGGGCCAAGCGCCGATGCTCACTGGCGCTGTAGACCTTCCGGACTGGTGGCCGGAGGGTTGGCGCAACAAGCTGATCTGGGGTGACAACAAGTACGTACTAGCGTCACTCCTAGACCAATTCGCGGGCCAAATCGACCTTATCTACATCGATCCTCCGTTCGACACCGGTGCAGACTTCTCGTACCGGACTACCGTCGGCGATCAAGAGGTCGAAAAACTCCCAAGCGCGATCGAGGAATTAGCGTATCGTGACACGTGGCGGTTGGGTCTAAGCAGCTACCTGCAATGGCTATATGAGGCCCTAGTCGTGCTGCGCGATCTCCTGTCTCCCTCAGGGAACATTTTCGTTCAGATCGGTGTCAACGTGGCATCGTATCTCCGTCCGGTGCTGTCGGAGGTCTACGGCGACGAGCGACTAACCAACGAGATCATCTGGAAGCGCTCGGCGGCGCATAGCGATATCGGTCAGGGTGCATCACATCTTGGACGTCTCCATGACGTAATCTACTGGTTTAGGAACAGCGACACATCCGTTGTTAACATGCAGTACGAGCCGTACGATCAGGCGTACATTGACAGATCGTATCGGCACGTTGAAGACAGTACCGGTCGTCGTTACCGGATCGACAATACGAGCGGTCCTGGGGGTGCGCGTAAGGGGAACCCGCACTACGAATTCCGGGGAGTCACGAAGTACTGGCGATACTCGCGAACAACACTAGAGCGCTTATTCAACGAGGGGCGGATCATACAGACACGGTCGGGGGGTGACTGGGGATATAAGCGCTACCTCGATGAGATGCCCGGCGTACCAATCCAGGACGTGTGGACCGACATCCCTGCCCTGCAGAGTCAGAGCAAGGAGCGCACCGGATACCAGACACAAAAGCCTGAGCGGCTGATGGACCGAATCATCTCTCTGGGCTCATCGGAGGGTGACTTGGTGCTCGATTGCTTTATGGGGTCAGGCACGACAGCGGCGGTCTCCGAGAAGCTGGGACGGCGCTGGATCGGTGCCGACATTGGCCGATTCGCGATTCAAACGACCCGGAAGCGACTCCTTGATACTCCTGGCTGCCGACCATTTGAAGTCCTCAACCTCGGGCGATACGAGCGCCGATACTGGCAAGGCATCGAGGCTGGGGAGGCGATCCATGCCTACTACCGCTTCATTCTCGAACTGTACGGCGCTCAGCCAGTCGCCGGCTTCACGAACCTGCACGGCGAGCGCGACGGACGGTTCGTGCACGTTGGCGCTACAGACGCACCGGTCACCTTAGATGAGCTGAAGCGAACGCTCGACGAGTGCGTGGCGAACGGTCTCGCAGCCGTCGACGTGCTCGGCTGGGAATGGGAGATGGGGCTCAATCCGGTCGGAAAGGACGAACTGGCTGCGGTGCATCACGTTGACGTGCGCCTGTTCCATATCCCGCGCGAGGTCATGGACAGCCGTGCCGTTGAGTCCGGAGACGTGCACTTCTTCGAGTTGTCCGTTGTCGAAGTCGAGGCAGGCATCGACGAATGCGTCGTCGAAATCGAACTGACCGCGTTCCTGCCGGCTGTCGACGACTACATGCGCGATAAGGTCGGCGGGAAGGTCACGAAATGGTCCGACTGGATCGATTATTGGTCGATCGACTTCGCGTTCGACGGTGAGACGTTCGTGAATCAATGGCAGGCGTACCGCACTCGCAAGGAGCCGAAGCTCACGCTTCGCTCCGACCCGCACGCGTACGATGAGCCAGGCGAGCATCGTGTAGTGGTCAAGGTCATCGACATTTTCGGGAACGACACCACTCACGAACTCCGTGTCACTGTCGGGTCCTAGCAGCGGGGCGTTTGAGCATGGGCAGCGCTCGCCTGTTCCCCGCCTACCAGATCCCGTCGAGTCAGCGCGAGTCGCGCGCAGCGCTCGTCTCGTCAATCCGCACGGCGGTCCACGACTGGCGCAGCAGCGGCTACGAAGGCGCCACCGGAACCTCCCAGCGCCTACTCCGCCACTGGTTCGAGAGCGACCATCTGAACGCCGACGGCGAGGAATGGCTCTACTACTACTGCCAGCGCGAGGCGATAGAGACGCTCATCTACATCTACGAGGTGATGCGCGTCCGGAGTCTGTACGACCTCGCGGGGCGATACGACAAGAGTCGAAGTGTCCAGGTAAACCCTGCCGACGACCGCTGGGCGCGCTACGTCTTCAAGATGGCAACGGGCTCCGGCAAGACGAAGGTGATGTCCCTCGCCATCGTCTGGTCGTACTTCAACGCTCGCTTCGAGCACGACCGGCGAGACGACTTCACGCAGGCGTTCGCCCTGATCGCGCCGAACGTCATCGTCTACCAGCGGCTCCTCGACGACTTTCGCGGGGGTGCGATCTTCCGCGACGATCCCCTCATCCCGCCCGAGTGGGAGTCAGACTGGCAGTTCACGGTCGTCACGCGGGACGACCCAGTTGTGTCTTCGACGCCCGGAACCCTGTACCTCACGAACATTCACCAGTTGTACGACTCGCGCGGTCGTGCCCGAGCCACGGCGGAACCTATCGAGATGACAGCTGTGCTTGGTGGGCCGCGGCCCGGGGCGCTTGAAGGTACCGGGGTTAGGCTGCGCGAACGCATGCTGTCGCACGACGAGCTGATGGTGCTCAACGACGAGGGGCACCATCTCCACACGGATGAGCTGGAGTGGTCGCGGGTCATTGAGAGCATGGACGACGAGCTACGCGCCCGGACTGGTTCGGGGCTCAGAGCACAACTCGACTTCACTGCCACGCCGAAGCACACGAACGGCGCCCTGTTCCAGGAGATCATCGTCGACTACCCCATCGCCCAGGCGGTGGAGGACGGCATCGTCAAGCGGGCCATCCTCGGCGAACTCTCTGGCGATATCGAGTACCAGGCAGAGAACGCCGCCGACCGCCACCGCGACAAACTGCTCGCGGGGATCGAGAAGTGGCGTGAACAGCGCGACGCACTGAAGGATGTGAAGCGGAACCCGCTACTGTTCGTGATGACCGAGGACACGAAGGCTGCCGACCAAGTCGGTGACTGGCTCAAGACGCAGCCGGACTTTGGCCCGGAGAGCGTCCTTGTCATCCACACCAACCAGAAAGGCGAGATCTCGGAGGCTGCGAGCAGACAGGCTGAGTTGGAGTTCCTGCGTGAGGCGTCGCGGAGAGTCGACCAACCTGATAACCCGTATCGCGCCATCGTCTCGGTGCTCATGCTCCGCGAAGGCTGGGATGTGCGGAACGTCACCACCATCGTCCCGCTCCGTGCCTACTCGGCAAGCTCACAGATCCTGCCGGAGCAGACACTCGGACGCGGGCTCCGCCGCATGTGGCCGGTAGCCGTCGGCGATCTCCGCGAAGAGGTCATCGTCATCGAGCACGAGGCGTTCCGGCAGTTCTGGGACCGGGAGCTGCAGGACGATGGGTTCGACATCGAGCGCAGACCTGTCTCTACGGTCCGCCCCACCATCAGGACGGTGGTCGTCGACAAGTCCAAGCTCGACTACGAGATCGAGATACCCCGACTCACCCCGGCTCTGGTAGTGGCAGTCCCTGACCTGAGCCAGATCGATGCTGAGCAACTGCCGGTCTATCGCCTCGACCTCCCGCTACCGGGCACCATCGCCGAAGAGCCACTGCTCTACACCGGCCGCGACATGCTGACCCGTGAAGTCGTCGACGAGGCAGAGTTCGAGCGCGACTTCCCGGCCGACCCTGCCGGATACCTCAACGTCCTCACCCGGCTCGTGCTACGTGAGTGCCGCCTCGCCAACCTGTCGGACGGCTTCGCCAAGCTCGCGCCACTGATGAAGCGATACATCGAGGGGGTCATGTTCTCCGGGCAGGCCGAGATGGACGATCGCCGAGTGATGATGCGGCTGAACCGCGGCGAAGCTAAGTCTCTGCTCTTCGACGTGTTCGTGACCGCGATCCGCGAACTCTCCATCGTCGAACGCGAATCCGAGCCCACAGGGGAATGGATCCGCGTCTCCGACACGGAGCCATACCCAACGACGCGGCCGGTGCTGACAGCCGAGAAGACCGTCTTCAACCTCATCCCCTGCGACAGCACCCTCGAGGAGCGGTTCGCTCACTGGCTCGACAAGACCGCGTCCGATGTCCTGGCGTTCGCCAAGAACGAGCCGGCCGTCCACTTCGAGGTGCCGTACGTGAGTGCTGGCGGCGGTGTCCGCTACTACCGGCCGGACTTCCTGATCCGGACGCCACAGGCGATGTACGTCGTGGAGACCAAAGGCCTTGAGACCCTTGAGGTTCCGCGCAAGGATCAGCGCATGGTTCGCTGGTGCCAGGACGCCACGACGTTGACCGGCCAGGAGTGGCGGTACGTCAAGGTCAGTGAGGCCCTGTTCGACTCGGGGCCGTGGGACTCGCTGGCCACGCTGGAGCGAGCCTACGGTCCGTCTGTGTGAGGACTCAGCGGCGTCGGCCTCATGATTCCCGAGCAGGCACTGCGGCGCCATACGCGCGCCGAACGCAATCCCATCCTGCCCCTCGCCCCCCTGTGCGATAATGCCCCTCGCACCGTGCGGGCGACGTGACGCGACGCGCGACGAGGGGCCGCCATGAACTGGCTCGGCGCCATCAAGAGTGACATCGACGCCGCGCAGGCGCGGGATCCCGCCGCGCTCGGGGCGCTCGAGGTGTTCCTGACGTACCCGGGGCTGCACGCGCTGATGATTCACCGCGTCACGCACCAGCTCCACCTCTTCGGCCTGCCCATCCTCCCGCGCCTGCTCTCGCACCTGAACCGCTTCATCACCGGCATCGAGATTCACCCCGCCGCGCGCATCGGGCGGCGCTGCTTCATCGACCACGGCATGGGCGTGGTCATCGGCGAGACCACCGTCATCGGCGAGGACTGCCACCTCTACCAGGGCGTCACCCTCGGCGGCACCTCGACCCGCCGCGAGAAGCGCCACCCCACGCTCGAGGATCGCGTGGTCGTCGGCGCCGGGGCGAAGATCATCGGCAACGTCACCATCGGCCACGACTCGCGCATCGGCGCCGGGGCCGTGGTCGTCTCGAGCGTGCCGCCCAACGCGACCGTCGTCGGCGTGCCCGGCCACGTCGTCGCCTTCACGAACACGAGCAACGACACGGTCGAGCGGCTCCCGGACCCCGAGTGGGACCGCATCGAGGAGCTGGAGCGGCGCATCGCCCGCCTCGAACGCGAGCGCACGGGGTCCGACCCGGCTGTGCCGGGCGTCGGCGGCTCCCCCGGCGGCTTCGACGGCGGAGCGTCCGAGCGACCGTCGTAGACCCGGCGCGTGGCGGGGATGCCCCGCACCACTACCTGACTACACAGGGACGCCACGCGGTCACTCTGGGATGCGGGGATGCCCCGCAGGGCGCACACTAATCGCATGCGACTGACGAACACGCTCACCGGGGCCGTCGACGACCTCGCGCCCCTCGAGCCGGGGCGGCTCGGCATCTACGTGTGCGGCGTGACGCCGTACGCCGAGAGCCACGTCGGCCACGCGATGGCCGCCATCGTCTACGACGTGCTCGTGCGCTACCTGCGCTGGCCCGGCAACGCCGACGGCGGCTACGACGTGACGTTCGTCTCGAACTACACCGACGTCGACGACAACGTGATCGCGCGCGCCGCCGAGGTTGGCCGCGACCCCCTCGAACTCGTCGGAGAGAACATCGACGAGTGGGAGGAGCAGCAGCGCGCGCTCAACCTCGTGTTCCCGGACGTGCGGCCGCGCGTCACCACGCACATCGAGACCATCGTCGAGGCGACCGAGGCGATCCTGGAGCGCGGCTTCGCCTACGCGACCGGGGCCGGCGACGTCTACTTCCGTGTGCGTGCCAAGCCCGACTACGGGAAGCTCTCGCACCGCGACATCGACCAGCTGCGGTCGGGGACGCGCTTCGAGCCCGGCGAGGGCAAGGAGTTCCCGCTGGACTTCGCGCTCTGGAAGGCGACGAAGCCGGGTGAGCCCTCGTGGCCGTCGCCGTGGGGCCCGGGCCGCCCCGGGTGGCACATCGAGTGCTCGGCGATGTCACAGCACTACCTCGGCGAGGCGTTCGACATCCACGGCGGCGGGGTGGACCTGGTATTCCCGCACCACGAGAACGAGGTCGCGCAGGCCGAGGCTGCGACCGGCACGTTCGCGCGGCACTGGCTCCACAACGGCCTGGTGCAGCGCGACGGCGAGAAGATGTCGAAGTCGATCGGCAACGTCGTGACGGTGGCCGAGGCGCTGGAGCGCTGGCGTCCTGACGCGCTGCGCCTGTTTGTCCTCGGCAGCCACTACCGCAGCCCGGCGAACCTCACCGACGAGGCGCTCGACGCGGCCGAGTCGGGCGTCGACCGCCTGCTGGCGGCCCTTCGCGAGACACCGCCGGGCATCGGCGAGGTCGTCGACGTCTCGGCCGAGCGCGCGCGGTTCATCGAGGCGATCGAGGACGACCTCGGCACGCCGCAGGCGCTCGCCGCGGTGTTCGACCTCGCGCGCGCGGTCAACCGCGGCCGCGACGCGGGCCACGACGTGCGCGCCGCGCAGGCGACGCTCGCCGAGCTGACGCGCGACGTGCTGGGCCTACGCCTCGAGGAGCCCGACGCCGTCGAGGTGCTCGACGTGGTCGCGCTGTCGAAGCTGGCGTCGAAGCACGGGGTGTCGTGCGGCGGCAGCGACGCGGAGTCGACGATCGAGGCGCTGCTGGCGGCCCGCACGGATGCGCGCGCCGAGCGCGACTTCGCGCGCGCGGACGCGATCCGCTCGGACCTCGCGGACGCGGGCGTGGAGGTGGCCGACACGCCGGAGGGGCCGCGCTGGAGCGCGGGGAGGTAGCGATGCACGAAAACCACGACAAGCGAATCAACGCAGATGACCACGGGCACGAGGGCGACTCGGACAGCCCTCGCCAGCCTCGCTACGACCTCGCGACGCTCGTTGCGGGGGTGACGCGCGAGCAGGTGCACGCTGAGGTCGATTGGGGTGAGCCGCGAGGCGAAGAGGCCTGGTAGCGCGGAAACCGATCATATCGTTGAGCTATTGTCGCCACGATCTGGGATATTGGATCATATAGTTGAGCTATTCTGGCGGGTCACCGCGTCCCGAGAGGACTCGCGAACTCTACGACCACTCAAGGATGACTCGGCTGAAGTATATGACCAGTCGCGTGTTGTATAGTTCCTGAGATGAGCACTCACGAACCAGGCCTCCAGGAGCACCTCGCAGCCATTGGCCGCGTCTTCACGCCGTCCACCCCCGTCACCGAGACTGACGTGTTCTCAGGGCGGCAACTCGAGCGCCAGCGCCTGATCCGCGCCGTGTTCGAACCCGGGCGACACGCAGTCGTCTACGGAGCTCGTGGGGTAGGCAAGACATCGCTTACGAACATCGTGAGCCACGCTCTCTCCGCCGAGGGCGGTGCTGCGGGCGACGCTCTGCGCACAACCATCAAGGTCTCATGCACACGCGAGGACACCTTCGATTCCGTGTGGCGGCACCTCGCTCGTGAGGTGAGCATCATCGCGATCCCCGGTGCCGAAACGGTCGTCGAGCAGACCCTCACGCCGTCCAACAAGGCACTGGATCTCGCCCCCGCGGTATTCGATCACCCGGAGATACTCACTGCAACCGATATCGAGCGCATCTTCCGCCACGCGGGCCGCACTGTTCTCGTCTTCGACGAGTTCGACACACTCGAAGACCGTGAAAGCCGTGCTGCCTTCGCCGATCTGATGAAGATGATGTCGGACGCCGGGACCGGCCCGACTATCGTGCTGGTTGGTGTCGGCACGGACATTGGCACCCTGATCGAGGACCACGAGTCGATGCAGCGGTCCGTACAGCAGATCGATATGCCAGTGATGGCCGACGCAGAGATCCAGTCGCTCGTAGAGAACGGCCTCTCCCTGCTGGGCCTCGGAGCGATGAGCGACACAGTCGGGTACATCGTCTGGCTGTCGCGCGGATTCCCCTCTTTCGCGCACTCGCTTGCGAAGGAAGCAGCCATGACCGCGGTGACCGCCGGACGTCTTACCGTCGACCTCGAAGATGTGCTAGCCGGCGCTATCGAAGCCCTCGCCGCGATTCCGTACTCGTTGGGCGAGACGTACCGGCGCGCCACAGACGTTCGCCACCCGACCGACACGACTGCCGCATCGCTGGCAGCAGCTGCATTCTGCGGGCCGGACCCGTTCCGCCCATCAGACGTACGGAGCGTCCTGGCGGGGTGGGGGATCGCCACTCAGCTCCAAACAGTGACTAACCGCCTGAAGAGTCTATGCACCTCGGAACGCGGCTCGGTGCTCCGAACCCGCGGTAGCGTCCATCCCGCGTATGAGTTCCGCGACCCGATGATGCCGCCGTACGTGGTGATCGAGAACGTTGGACGGTACCCACCGGACCAGGCCTAAGCTCGCGTTGACCCTCTTTGAGGGCGATTCATATACTGAAGGGCGGTCGTCTTTCGGCTCGGCTGAGAGACGATGCGCTCTGGTGAGCGTCGGCTTTCCATCGAGCCCGAGTGGCGCAATGGCAGCGCAACCGATTTGTAATCGGTAGGTTAGCGGGTTCGAATCCCCTCTCGGGCTCCACCGCGCCGCGGCGGCCCGGGTGTGGACGGCGGACGCAACCGCGGCTCCGCGCAGGGGTGGGAGAGTGGTTAAATCCAGCGGTCTGTAAAACCGCCGCCTTACGGCTACGCAGGTTCGAATCCTGCCCCCTGCACCAGCCGGTCCGAGGCCGCGGCCAGCGAAGCGGAGACGGCGCTCGGCACGAGCCTCGCGGGGCTTCGGGTTGCGGAATCCAGCCCTCATAGCTCAGTCGGTAGAGCGCGTTCTTGGTAAGAACGAGGTCAGCGGTTCGAATCCGCTTGAGGGCTCCAACGGAGTATTGACGGCTCGGCCCGCGTGGCCGGCGATCACACCAAAGAGGTTGCAGCGGGGAGACGGGAGCGGGAGATGGCGCGAGGGAAGTTCGAGCGGACGAAGCCGCACGCGAACGTCGGGACGATTGGTCACGTCGACCACGGCAAGACGACGCTGACGGCGGCGATGACCAAGGTGCTGGCGCTGCGCGGCGAGGCCGAGTTCCGGGAGTTCGACTCGATCGACAACGCCCCGGAGGAGAAGGCGCGCGGCATCACCATCGCGATCGCCCACGTCGAGTACGAGACCGACAACCGCCACTACGCGCACGTCGACTGCCCCGGCCACGCCGACTACATCAAGAACATGATCACCGGCGCCGCGCAGATGGACGGCGCGATCCTCGTCGTCGCGGCCCCCGACGGCCCCATGCCGCAGACGCGCGAGCACCTGCTGCTGGCGCGCCAGGTCGAGGTGCCGGCGGTGGTGGTCTTCCTCAACAAGGTCGACATGATGGACGACGAGGAGCTCTTGGAGCTGGTCGAGCTGGAGATGCGCGAGCTGCTCTCCACCTACGAGTTCCCCGGCGACGACGTGCCGATCATCCGCGGCTCGGCGCTGCAGGCGCTCGAGTCCACCTCGACCGACCCCGACGCACCGGAGTACGCGTGCATCTGGGAGCTCATGGAGGCCGTCGACGGCTACATCCCGCAGCCGGCGCGTCCCAAGGACGAGCCGTTCCTGATGCCGATCGAGGACGTCTTCGGCATCAAGGGGCGCGGCACCGTGGTCACCGGGCGCATCGAGCGCGGCGTGGTGACGGTGGGCGACTCGGTCGAGATCGTGGGCATCAAGGACACCGAGACGACCGTGGTCACGGGCGTGGAGATGTTCAAGAAGCTGCTCGACGAGGGTGAGGCCGGCGACAACGTCGGCTGTCTCCTCAGGGGTGTGGACCGCGAGGACGTGGAGCGCGGGCAGGTGCTGGCGCAGCCGGGCTCGATCACCCCGCACCGCAAGTTCAGTGGCGAGGTCTACGTGCTCTCCAAGGAGGAGGGCGGGCGCCACACGCCGTTCTTCACCGGGTACCGGCCGCAGTTCTACGTGCGCACCACCGACGTGACGGGGGTGGTAACGCTCCCGAGCGGCACGGAGATGGTGATGCCGGGCGACAACGTGACGGTGGACATCGAGCTGATCACGCCGATTGCGATCGAGGACGGGCTGCGCTTCGCCATTCGCGAGGGCGGCCGCACCGTCGGCGCCGGCGTCGTCACCGGCATCAACGAGTAATACGCCCGCGGGTACGCGGCTGAACCGAGGAGGCACGGACCATGGCCAAGGGAGACCGGGAACACATCTCGCTGGCGTGCGGGACGTGCCGGAGCCGCAACTACAACACGAAGAAGAACCGGCGGAACGACCCGGACCGCATCGAGTTGCGCAAGTACTGCCCTCGCTGCCGGTCGCACCAGCCACACCGCCAGACGCGGTAACCTGACCGGGTAGCGTGCTGAGGCGGTAGGGGGCAGGACGATGGGTCGAGCGCTGCGCAGGCAGCAGGAGCGCGCACAGCGGCGGCAACAGCGCCAGCAGCAGCGCCCCGCGCGCGGCGGGCGGCCGCCGGTGAGCGTCTCGGGCCCCGCCACGGCCGAGGGTCGTGGCGGCGGGCGGCGCTGGGTGCCGCGCTGGATCTCGGACATCATCAGCGAGCTGCGCAAGGTCACGTGGCCGACGCGCCACGAGGTCGGCTACCTCACGGTGGTGGTGATCATCGTCTCGATCTTCTTCGGCGCCATCCTTGGCGTCGCCGACCTGGGATTCAACTGGCTCATCGAGAACACGGTGCTGCGCTAGGAGACGCGCAGGCCACATACGCGAAGCGGCGCGCATCGCTGATCGGCCCAGGCCGACCGGAGCGCGCGCAGGGGGCCTCATGACGACTGAGCAGGAACGGGCACGCGACGCGCTGACAGGCGGCGCCGTGACGCCCGCCGCGGCCCCGCCGCCGCCCAACCCCTTCACCGCCGGCCTCGCCGTCGAGGACGACGAGCCGGAGGTCGTCGCCGCAGACGACGACCGCGCCTGGTACATCATCCAGACGTACTCCGGCTACGAGAACAAGGTGAAGAAGAACCTGGACCAGCGCATCAAGCAGATGGACCTGGGCGACCTCATCTTCGAGGTCGTGATCCCGACCGAGGAGGAGATCGAGATCCGTGACGGCCAGCGCCGCACCGTCTCGAAGAAGCTCTTCCCCGGCTACGTCCTCATCCAGATGCTGATGGAGGACGACGCCTGGAGCCTGGTCCGCAACACCCCCGGGGTCACCGGCTTCGCCGGCGGCAACGAGGAGGAGGGCTCGCGCCCCGTACCCCTGGACGACGAGGAGGCGGGGCGGATCCTGCGCCAGATGGACGCCGGCACCCCGCGCATCAACGTCGGGTTCTCGATCGGCGAGTCGGTGCGGGTCATCGACGGGCCGTTCATCGACTTCGTGGGGCAGGTGGACGACATCAACCTGGACAAGGGCAAGGTGCGCGTGATGGTCTCGATGTTCGGCCGCGAGACGCCGGTCGAGCTCGACTTCCTGCAGGTCGAGAAGCAGTAGGACCGGGAGCGGGGAGGCTCGAGCGATGGCAAAGCGCGTTCGCGCGGTGGTGAAGCTGCAGATCCCGGCCGGGCGGGCGAACCCCGCGCCGCCGGTGGGTACGGCACTGGGTCCGCACGGCATCAACATCATGGACTTCTGCAAGGCGTACAACGCCCGCACGCAGGCGCAGTCCGGGCAGATCATCCCGGCCATCATCACGATCTTCGAGGACCGCTCGTTCACCTTCGAGCTGCGCACGCCGCCCGCCTCGGACCTGCTGCGCAAGGCCGCGGGCGTCGAGAAGGGCGCCGCGAGCCAGCTCACCGAGGTCGTCGGCGAGGTCACGGCCGCGCAGGTGCGCGAGATCGCCGAGACCAAGCTCCCGGACCTCAACACCAACGACATGGACCAGGCAGTCAAGATCATCGAGGGCACCGCGCGCTCGATGGGAATCGAGGTCAACTAGCGATGCCGAAGCGAGGCAAGCGCTACCGAACCGCGAGCGAGCAGGTCGACGCCGACCGCCTCTACGAGCCCGCCGACGCGCTCAGCGTCGTGCGCGAGGGCGCGACTGCGAAGTTCGACGAGACCGTGGAGCTCCACCTGCGCACCGGCCTGGACGGGCGTCACGCGGAGCAGCAGATCCGCGGCTCCGTGACGCTCCCGCACGGCCTCGGCCGCGAGCAGACGGTGATCGTCTTCGCGGAGGGCGAGGCCGTGGCGCAGGCGCTCGAGGCGGGCGCCGACGAGGCCGGCGGCGACGAGCTGATCGCACGCGTCGCGGACGGCTGGACGGACTTCGACGTGGCCATCGCGCAGCGCGAGCTGATGGGCAAGGTCGGCCGGCTGGGCCGCATCCTGGGCCCGCGCGGGCTCATGCCGAACCCCCGCAACAACACCGTGATGGACGCGGCGAACATCCCTCGTGCCGTGCAGGAGGGGAAGTCGGGCCGCGTCGAGTTCCGGCTGGACCGCACCAACCTGGTGCACATGGCGCTGGGCAAGGCGTCGTTCAGCGACGATCAGCTGTCGGAGAACCTGAGCGCGATCATGGCGGAGATCGTCAAGGCGCGCCCGTCCGACATCAAGGGCCAGTACATCCGCTCCGCCACGCTGACCTCGACGATGGGGCCCGGCGTACACGTGGACGTCCAGCCGTTGCTGGCGCTCGCCGCGGAGTCGTAGCAGACTGACGTGAGCGCCCCGCCGCAAGCGGGGCGCGCCGCCGGAGACCACGGGTCCGCCGGGCACACAGCCCGGGCGGGTAATGGCGAAGGGCCGCCCGTGCAGGTGGGACAGGTTGCGGGCGGCCTCGAGGATCCTCGCGGTGTGCCGGTGACGCCCTCCCACCACGAGGTGGCGAGGGCGTTTTGGTGCAGCCGCGCGCATGCGTCGCGGCCGGAACGGGGGCAGCGTGCCGACGGATCGCAAGATCGCGCTGGTGGCCGAGATCAAGGCGCTGATCGAGGAGTCCGAGATCGCCATCGGCATGGCCTACCAGGGCATGCCGGTGACCGAGCAGACGCAGCTGCGCAGCCAGCTGCGCGAGGCCGGCGTCACCATGCGCGTCATCAAGAACACGCTACTGCTGCGCGCCGCCGACGAGGCCGGGCGCGAGGCGTTCCGCGCGCTCGCGGACGGGCCGACGGCGCTCGTCACGCACCCGGACGACCCGGTCGCCGCCGCGCGCGCCGTGGAGAACTGGCGTCGCGAGAACGCCGACACCACGTTCGAGGTGCGCAACGCCGTGCTCGGCGACGAGGTGGTGGACGCCGCCTACGTGGCGGACCTCGCCACCGTGCCGCCGCGCGAGGAGCTGCTCGGCAAGCTCGCCGGTGGGCTGACCGCCAAGATCACGGAGCTGGCAATGCTGCTCCAGGCGTCGACCCGCGACCTCGCGGGGCTGATCGACGCGCGTGCGCAGCAGCTCGAGGAAGCAGAGGCATAGCCCGGCGCAGCAGGCCCGCGAGGGCGGGCAGCGCCGGCAGGCTGGGAGGAGCATGAGCATGGCCAAGGTGGAAGACGCGCTCGACATCATCAGGGGCATGACCCTGCTCGAGCTGCGCGACCTCAACAAGGCGATCGAGGACGAGTTCGGCGTGACCGCCGCCGCTCCGGTCGCGATGGCGATGGCGCCCACCAACGGCGACGGCGGCAACGGCGCCGCCGCGGTCGAGGAGCAGGTCGAGTGGGACGTGGTGCTCACCGACTTCGGGGCGAACAAGATCAACGTGATCAAGGCCGTCCGCGAGCTCACCTCGCTGGGTCTCAAGGACGCCAAGGACGTCGTCGAGTCGGCGCCCAAGGCCATCCGCGAAGCGATCACGAAGGACGAGGCCGACGCCGCCAAGACCAAGCTCGAGGAAGCCGGCGCGACCGTCGAGCTGAAGTAGGGCCGCGCCGCTCCGCGCGCTCCCGGCGTCCGCCGCCGGATCTCCGGGAGCGCGTGCTAGGCTCGTACGGTGGAGTGCTTCCTGTGCGAGCGTAGCGCCACCAATGAGTGCGCTCGCTGTGGTGCGCTGTACTGCGACGACCACGGCGACGCGCTCTGCGAGCGCTGCTCCGATCCCGACCTTGCTCTCCCCTCCAGCGGCCTCTACCGGGGCGCGTTGATCGCGCTCTTCGCCGCCAGCGTCTTCGTCCTCTGGCTGCTGATCCGACCGCCCGCCGACGAGGCCGGCTCGGCGAGCACCAACATCGCCCCCGTCGTCGGGCCCGCAACGATCCTGCTCGGCGCGGACGCCACCGCAACACCCGCGGACACGACCACCACGCCCGACCCGACGGCAACACCCGCCGACTCCGGGGCGACCCCCACGCGGACGCCGACTCCCACGCCGACCGCGTCGCCCACTCCAACGGCGTCGCCCACGCCCACCACGACGGCGACCGCCACGCGCACCGGCACGCAGACGCCTGCTCCGACCGCGTCGCCGACACCCACGTCGGCGGCGGCGTCCGGGACGTTCATCGAGTACACCGTGCAGGAGGGGGACTCGCTGGTGGCGATCGTGCGCAGGTTCCTGCCCGACGGCGAGGCATTCGACGACTTCGCCCGTCGTATCATCGATCTCAACGACGTCGACGACGGGAGCCGGCTGAGCGTCGGGGAGGTATTGCGGATCCCACGCGAATGACGCCCCGGACTCCCGAGACCAAACACCACGCGCGGAGCGACCGATGACGCAGCCACCTGCCGACCACGACCCCTACGCCATCCTGGGCGTCCCCCAGGACGCGTCGCGCGACGCGATCCGGCAGGCGCACCGGGAACTGCGCGCGTACTACTCCTCCGGCCACGCCGGCGACGACGCCGAGGCCAGGCTGGAAGAGGTCAACGCGGCATACGACCTGCTCTCCCGGCCCTCGCGGCGGCGCAGCTTCGACCGGGCGCGGGCGCGTGACGGCGCGGCTGCGGCCGAGGCCGAGCCCGAGGACCGCGAGCCGTTCGCGATGAGCATGCCGCCGCGCCGCGAGGAGAAGTTCCGCTACGAGCTGGTGGGCGAGAACCCCGCGCATCGCCGGACGCTGCAGCGCATGCTGCTCATGTACGGACCGCTCACCCTCGCCGCGACCGCGCTCTTCCTGGTGCCGCTGTTCAGCCTGCTGGACGGCACGATCGGGGCGATCCTGCCGCTCACGATCGTCGGAGTGGTGGCGGTGGCGCTCGCCTTCCAGGCCACGATGGCCTTGCGCGACCTGCGCTCGAAGCCGCTGTTCACGCGCGGGGAGATCCAGCGCTCGTGGACCAAGGGTGGGCTGCTGTGGTTCTTCCGCTCGCACTTCGTGATGGTGAACCGCCAGGTCTTCGTCGTGCCGCCCGAGATGTGGGTTCGCGTCGGCGAGGGCGAGCTGGTCGAGGCCCACCACTGGCCGCACACCCGCACCGTGATCCGCATGATCCTGCTGCACGGCAGCGACGAGGAACTCGAAGCGCTCGACCCCGACTCGCCCACCGTCCCGCTCTGATGCCCGGCCGCGCCGCGGCGGTGCTCATTCCCGCGCTGCTGCTGGTCGCGCCCGCCATGCTCGGGGTGAGCGCGACGTGGTCGCCGCTCTCCTCCGAGGCGCGCGGCGTCCAGCGCTATGAGTTCCACCCGCCGTTCCGGATGGTCTGGGTCGAGGAGGACGCGCGCGGCGACCGCTACACCGTCGAGCTCATGTGGCGCGGCTACCGCTCATGGACGACGGTCCTGCGCGCAAGCTCGGCGGCGCCGGGCGCGGTGGGGCGCACGGGCACGTGGGACGGGGTGACGCTCACGGAAGACGACCGCGAGGGCGGACGCCGGACGTATCGCCCCGACCTCACCGTCGACGCGCCACTCGTGCCGGCGTCGTGGGTGCTCGCGTGGGAATACTCGCCCGACGATGGCTGGGAGGCGCTGGGACCGGACGCCGACGGCAATGAGCGTTTCCGCAAGACCGAGACTCGCGACGGACGCACGCGCACCATCGTCCGCACCCGGCATGCGGACGCCCCGCTCACGGTCGCCAGCACGACGACGGTGGACGGGACGCTCCTGACCTCGGTCCGCGTCGTGGGGCTGGAGGTGCGGCAGGGGCTCGTTCGTTATCCCTGACCACCGCATCGGATTGACGTGAATCGTACGTGTGTTCTATAACGAGGCCCCCACCAGCGGTGCGAGGAGTCCTCACCGATGAGCGAGTCCCCAGCCGGTGCGTCGGCGCCGGCCTACCAGCCGCGCGTGGCCGAGATGCCCGCCACGGACCGGCCCCGGGAGCGCCTGGAACGGCTGGGCCCGCAGGCGCTGACCAGCGCGGAGCTGCTCGCGATTCTGCTCCGCACGGGCACCGCCGAGGAGGGCGTGCTCCAGCTCGCCTCGCGCCTGCTGCAGGACCACGGGGGCCTGCGCGGCCTCGCCGGGGCGGACCTCCCGACGCTGGCGCGCACGCGGGGCGTGCGTGTCGCGAAGGCCACCACGATCGCCGCCGCGTTCGAGCTCGGCCGCCGCCTCGCCCTCGAGGGTGAGGACCTGCGCCCGCGCGTCGAGGGGCCGAAGGCCATCGCGCGGCTGCTGCAGGCGGAGCTGGAGTTGCTGCCGCAGGAAGAGGTGCGCGTGCTCGTGCTCGACACCAAGCACCACCTGCTCGGCTCGACGATGGTGTACCGCGGCTCGCTGAACAGCACGCCGGGACGCGTCGCCGAGATCTTCCGCGAGGCCGTGCGCCGCAACGCGTGGGCGGTGGCCGTGGCGCACAACCACCCCTCGGGCGACCCGGCGCCCAGCGTCACCGACGTCGAGTTCACACGCGACCTCGTGGAGGCGGGCGACCTGCTGAGCATCGAGGTGCTCGACCACGTGATCTTCGGGCGCGGCACGTACGTCTCGATGCGGGAGCGGGGCCTGGGATTCGGGTAAGTCTCCCGCGTGCGAATGTGTCCCGTGTTAGTATTGATCTACGCAGGCTCCCGCCGCCTCGGGGCACCCATGCACTGGCTCGACCTGATTATCGTCGCCGTCATTTCCTGGCTGACGTACCGCGCCTTCACGGTCGGGCTCATCCGCGAGGTGGTCACCACGGCCGCGGTGATCCTCGGCGCAGTGCTGGCCGGGCACTTCTATAGCGAGCTATCGGCCGACATCGCCTTCGCCATCGAGGATGAGACGTGGCGCGACTTCGTCGCGTTCGCCTCGATCTTCATCGGCGTGATCGTGATCGGGCAGGTCGGCGCGTCCTTGCTGCGGCGTGCCGCGTCCGTACTGTTGCTGGGGTGGGTGGACCGCATCGGCGGCGCGGCGTTCGGATTCGCGCAGGGGTTCCTGCTCGTCGAGGTCGCGCTGTTCGCGAGCATCACGTTCCCGGTCTCCTCGGCCGTGGACGCGGCGATCGAGGCGTCGCTGCTGGCGCCGGTGTTCATCGACACCATCCCGGTGCTGCTCGAGTTCCTGCCCGACGAATTCACGTCCGCCGTCGAGGGTCTGTCGACGTAGCCCGCGGCGCGCCGCCCCGGGCCGAGGCATCCTCGATGTGACCGCGCGCGGCGGAATCCACTACACTGCGCCGCGACGGGAGCCCACACGCGAGTGTCGATCCACCGCCAGGCGCTGGTCCTCAACCAAAACTACGAGCCGCTCAACGTCTGCGGCGTGCGCCGCGCCGTGGTGCTCGTCTTCGGCGGGAAGGCCGACCTGATCGAGACCGGCGACCTCTCCATCCGCGGCGTCGACCGCGAGTACCCGACCCCCTCGGTGATCCGCCTGCGCCACTCGGTGCGTCGACCCCTGCCGCAGGTGCGGCTCACCCGCCGCGAGGTCTTCGCGCGCGACCGCCAGCAGTGCCAGTACTGCGGCAAGCACGGCAGCGACCTGACGCTGGACCACGTCATGCCGCGCCACCGCGGCGGCGCACACGAGTGGGAGAACCTGGTCACGGCCTGCCGCTCCTGCAACCACCGCAAGGGCGGCCGCACCCCGCGCGAGGCGCGGATGCGGCTGATGAACCAGCCGGTGAAGCCTCGCGTCACCGTCGCGCAGCTCTTCGCGCACCACCTCAAGAGCTACGCGGAGTGGCGGCCGTTCCTGCTCGGCTGGCTGGACCGCGAGAGCCAGCTCGCGCTCTCCGGCTAGGCTGCCCGCGCCTCACCACCTCGACCCGCACGACCGCGGCGCGGCGTACCAGCCGCGACGCGAGATTCGGAGGTCCGCATGACGTTCTGGGACGGCAAGGTCGCCGTGGTCACCGGCGGGGGCGGCGGCATCGGCCGCGCGAGCGCGCTGCTCTTCGTCGAGCGCGGCGCGCGCGTCGTCATCGCCGACCTCAAGGAGGACGGCGGCCACGCGACCGTCGAGCTGGCCGGCGGCGCGGAGCACGCCACGTTCGTGCGCGCCGACACCACGTCGGTCGACGACGTCGCGGCGCTCATGGACGGCGCGGCCGGCGCGTACGGGCGCATCGACGCGCTCATCAACAACGCCGCGATCATCGAGCGCTTCGACAGCATCGAGGACGAGCCCGTGGAGCGCTTCCGGCGCGTGATCGACATCAACCTCAACGGGCTCTTCATCTGCTCGAAGGCGGCCGTCCCGCACCTGCGCGCACAGGGCGGCGGGGTGATCGTGAACATGTCGTCGATGGGGGCCGTGGGCGGGGCGAACATCCTCGCCTACTCCTCGGCCAAGGCGGGCGTGCTGGCGCTCACGCGCGGCCTCTCCCAGCAGCTCGCGGCCGACGGCATCCGCGTCAACGCGATCATGCCGGGGCTCGTCGAGACACCGATGACCGTCGACGGCCCCGCGATCGCGCGGGCGCGGCGCGAGGACCTCCCGGTGTTCGCGCCGGAGGAGATGGCGCGCGCCGTCGCCTACGCCGCGGAGCACGAGGAGCTGACGGGCGCGTGCCTCCAGTACATGCACGCGCCGGACGGGCCGCGCTTCGCGCGCATGGAGCCGTGGACGTGGGAGCCGCTGGAGCTGTAGTCGCGCTACACTGCGCGTCCGGCTACCGTGGCCGCGACGCGCCACGGCGCCGTCACGTGATTGCATCGAGAGAGCGATAGGGAGGTCCGCCATGGACTGGGGCGACAGCCCGGAGCAGGCAGCATTCAGGGAGCAGGTCCGTGCCTTCGTGCAGGAGCGCCTGCCGGAGCACTACCGCCGCAAGGCCGAGGGCGCGCCCGACGAGTCCTGGAGCGGCGGCTGGGCGACGGACCGCGCCGGCGATGGCGAGGCGCACGACGCCGCCGTGGACTGGGCGCACGCGCTCTCCGAGCAAGGCTGGATCGCGCCGCACTGGCCGAAGGAGTTCGGCGGCGGCGGGCTCTCCTCGATGGAGCAGTTCATCTTCAACGCCGAGTTGGCGGACCTGGGCGCCCCCTCCGGCGTCGGCGGTTCCGGCGTCTCGATGCTGGGGCCGACGCTGATCGCGCACGGCTCCGACGAGCAGAAGGAGCAGTACCTCTCCGAGATCCTCACCGGCGAGGTGTCGTGGGCGCAGGGCTACTCCGAGCCGGGCGCGGGCTCGGACCTCGGCTCGCTGCAGACGCGCGCGGTGCGCGACGGCGACGAGTACGTGGTGAACGGGCAGAAGATCTGGACCTCCGGCGCGCACAACGCCGACAAGATCTTCGCGCTGGTCCGCACCGACCCGGACGCCCCGAAGCACCGCGGCATCTCGTTCCTGCTGATCGACGACATCCACACCGAGGGCCTCTCGGTGCGACCGCTGGTCAACATGTCGTGGAAGCACGGCTTCAACGAGACGTTCTTCGAGAACGTGCGCGTGCCGGTCAACATCGTGGGCGAGGAGAACCGCGGCTGGTACGTCGGCATGACGCTGCTCGACTTCGAGCGCTCCAACATCAGCGGGGCGATCGCGTCCCGCAAGGAGCTGGACCAGCTCATCGGCTACCTCAATAGCGACGAGGGCCAGGAGCGCACGCAGATGCGGCCCGGCGTCCGCACGGCGATCACGGACCGCTACATCGAGTCCGAGGTCGGGTTCAACTTCTCGTTCCGCATCGTCTCGATGCAGAACGCGGGGATCATCCCGAACTACGAGGCGTCGACGTCGAAGCTGTTCATGTCGGAGCTGGTGCAGACCACGGCGCGGACGGCGACGAAGGCGCTGGGGTTGCACGCCAACGTGTGGGCCGAGGACTCGAAGTGGACGCCGATGTACGCCTACTTCACGCACCGCTACGTGACGACGATCCCGAACACGATCGGCGGCGGCACGTCGGAGATCCAGCGCAACATCATCGCCACCCGCGGCCTGGGGCTGCCTCGCGGCTAGCGGCGGGCACGCCCCGCGCTCGGGGCACGGCGACGCACAACGACCGGGGGCGGCTGAGCCGCCCCCGGCGCACGTTCGCGGGCTGGTCGCGACAGGCTAGTGCAGCTCGTCCGACTCGTGGTCGTAGACCCACGCCACGTACTGCATCCCCGCAGCCTCGCGGGCGGCGAGGAGGGCCTGCAGGCAGGCCGCCGCCGAGGCCCAGCCGTGCTGGTTGACCGCCTCGACGATGCGCTTGCCGCGCGCTGAAGCGATGGGCAGCGCGCGCTCCATCTCCTCGCCCAGGCTCTCCCACATCTCCGGCGGGTGCTCGAACTCGAAGCGCGCGTACTGCAGCGAGGCGAACTGGTTGCCGAGCGTGCCGTCACGCGTCCACTCGCCCGGAGGCGCGCGCAGGATCTCCTTGAGCGCGGCGTGACGCTGCTCGACCTCCCACTCGCGGTCCAGGCCGAGATCCGCAATGGCTGACTCCGCCTCGGGCGCCATCACCACCTCACGCAGCATCGTGCGCACCGGGCCAGCGCCGCGCGCGGCCTGCCGGCCGCGGGGCCGCCGCACCTCCGGGTAGCGGTCGAGGCGCTGACGGACGTGCTGCAACGCGACCGCGAGCACATGGGGGATGGCGTGCGTGGGCAGGTTCTCGTGGACCTCGATCTGCACGTCGTCCTCGTCGTCGGCCCAGCGCACGTTGGAGAACGACTCGCCCTCGAAGCCCTCGATGACGAGCTCGCGCTCGGCCTCGTCGCGCACGCGCGCGCTGAGCTCCTCGTAGAGCCCGTCCAGTGCATCCCCGATGTCACGGCCGTTGACGTTCATGCCTGCTTCCTCCGTGTTGCCCCCACCGGCCGCCGTTCGAGGTCGAGCGGCTGGCAGGCGAGGCAGAAGTTCGTCTCGCGTCCGCCGCTGACGCGGCCCCGGATCTCCCTATCGCAGCGCGGGCACGCCTCCCCGGTCCGTCGATGGACACGGAGGTGCTCGCGCCACTCCTCCTTGCGTTGTTTCAGCCCGTCGGCGACCTGCGCGTCCAGGATGGGCTGCGACCACTCGAAGACGCGGCGCATCGCGCGGTACAACTCGCGACGGCCGTCATCATCGAGCGTAGCGCCCCGCCGGTGCGGGTGGAATCCCGCCTCCCACAGGATCTCGTCGGAGTAGGCGTTGCCGATGCCCGCGATGAACTGCTGGTTGGTCAGCGTGTTCTTGAGCTGCCCGCTGCGCCGCCGCATGCGCTGCACGAACTCGTCCTCCTCGATCGCGAGCGCGTCCGGCCCCAGCTCGCCGAGCTGCGGCACGGTGTCGAGGTCGTCGACGGGCACGAGGTACCAGCGGCCCATGCGCCGCTCGTCCGCGTAGCGCAGCTCGTGGCCGTCGGCGAACGAGAGCACGACGGCGGGTGCGGGGGTGCGCTTCTCCTCGGGCTGTGCCCAGTGGAAGCGGCCCGTCAGCATCGGGTTGATGACGAGCACGCGCGCGTCGTCGCTGGTCAGCAGTAGGAACTTGCCGAGACGCCGCACGTCGACGAAGGCGTGGCCGGCGATGGTCTCGAGGTCCGCCAGGCCGGTGCGTACCAGCCACGGCTGCCGCGCGTCGACGGCCGTGACGGCGTTGCCCGGCAGCCGCGGCGCGAGGAAGCCGCGGATCGCCTCGAGGTCCGGTATCTCGGGCATGGTGCTCAGGCCTCGTCGGGCTCGGCCCAGCGGGGGTAGGAGCCGAGCACGCGCAGCCACTGCGCCTGCGCCTCCGTCGCCGCCAGCGCCTCGGCGACGGGGCCGTCACGGCGGTGGCCCTGCAGGTCGAGGAGGAAGACGTACGTCCCGAGCGCGATCCGCGTCGGCCGCGACTCGATGTGGGTGAGGTTCAGGCCCCGGTCGGCGAACTCCTGCATCACCGAGACCAGCGTACCGGGCCGGTCGTGCGCCGTCGTGAAGGCGATCGAGGTCTTGTCGTCGCCGGTGGGCTCGTGGTCGTAGGGCGCGAGCACGACGAACCGCGTCAGGTTGCCGTGCTCGTCGGCGATGTCGTCGGCGAGCACGGCGGCGCCGTAGATCGAGGCCGCCCGTGCGGTGCTCACGGCCAGCGCGCCCGGCTCCGCCAGGGCCGACTCGATGGCCGCGGCGGTGGAAAGCGCGGCCTGGGGCCGCGCGGCGGGGGCGAGCTGCGCGAGCGTCTCGCGGCACTGCGCGAGCGCCTGCGGGTGCGAGTAGACGACGGTCGCCGACGCGGGGTCCGTGCCTGCCGCCGCGACCAGCGCGTGGCGGATCGGCAGCACCGTCTCGCCGTAGATGCGGAGGCCGAAGTCGGCGCGCAGCAGCATGTCCACGGTCTCGCGCACCGACCCCTCGATGGAGTTCTCGATGGCGCAGACGGCCACGTCGGCCTCGCCGTCGTGGACGGCGCGCGTGGCGGCGGCGACGCTCGCGACCGGGAGCAACTCGGCGTCCGGGTCGTAGCCGACGGCGGCGGCCTCGGTGTTGGTGCCGCGCGGCCCGAGGTACGCGAGGCGCACCATCACAGCACCTCGTCGATCTCGCGCAGCGGCTCGTCGGGGCTCCGCACCAGCTCGCGCATAGCGGGCTCGGACTCCTGCCCGATGACCGCGATGATCTCGTCGCCCGCCCGCAGCACCGTGTCGCCGTCGGGCACCCGCGACTGGTCGCCGCTCACGACGAGCGAGATCACGGCGTCGTCCGGCAGGTCGAGGTCGCGCAGCGCGACCCCGGCCGCGCGCGACTGCGGCTGCACGTGCAGGTCGACGACCTCCAGGCCGGAGGCGCGCAGCTGCAGCAGCGGGATGAACGAGTGCGCCGGCAGGTCCGCCTCGATCTGCGCGAGCACGGCGGACGCCGCCGAGACGGTCGACTCGATGCCGAGGGTCTGGAAGAGCCGCTCGTTGCGGGGGTTGTTGACCCGGGCGATGGTCCGCGCGACGCCGAAGCGGTGCTGCGCGACCTGGCAGGCGATCAGGTTGTGCGAGTCGTCGCCGGTGACCGCGATGAGGATGTCGGCGCGCGAGGCGCCGATCGACTCCAGGAACGAGACCTCGGTGCCGTCGCCGTGTACGCAGAGCTCGCCGAGCTCGTCGCGCAGGACCTCGGCGCGGCCGCGGTCGTTCTCGACGAGCAGGATCTCGTAGTCGGCGTGGCTGTAGAGCTCAAGGGCGAGGCCGTAGCCGACGTTGCCCGCACCGATGATGATGATGTACATCGCGCCGTCCTCGCCCCTCAGTTCGTGCCGAGCAGCGCGTTGATCGCGAGGTCGGCGCTGATGCGCGTCGGGCTGAACGTGCGCAGGCCCAGCGCGCCGAAGAGCTCGGCGCGCAGCGGGTCGTAGACGCGCGTCACGACGGTCTCGACGTTGAAGAGGTGGCGGGCCATCTGGCTGGCCATGAGGTTGCGGTTGTCGCCCTGCGTGAGCGCGATGAAGGCGTCGGCCTCGCGCACCCCGGCGGCGACGAGGGTGCGGTCGTCGATCCCCGACCCGCGCAGGCGCTCCCCGCCGAAGCTGCCGGGCAGGCGCCGGAACGCCTGCGTGTCGAGGTCGATGATCGTCACGTCGTGCCCCTCGGCGTCGAGGCGCGCCGCGACCGTCGAGCCAACGCGGCCGCAGCCCATGATCACGACCTTCACGGCCGCACCGCCGCGTGCGCGCGGCTCATCGCGCCGCCGCCTGCTCGGCGGGCGAGTAGCGGAACAGCCACACCTCGCACGGCGCGTTGGCCAGCACGTACTCGGGCAGCCGGCCGAGCCGGAACCGCCCGTACGGGCGGTGGTAGTCCACGCCGACGACGATGGCGTCGGTGCCGTCCTCGATCGCCTCGTCGACCACGGCATGGCCGGCCTGGCGCGCCTGGCACATCGAGGCGTCGACTTCGACCTTGTGGTCGCGGCCGATCTGCTCGGCCTGCGTGAGGATGTCCTCGCCACGGTCGAACGCGGCGCGCATGTCGGCGTCGAGGGGGAGCGTGCGGGGCACCTCGATGACGAAGAGGGCGGCGACGTCCGAGCGGTGCAGGCGGGCGACGTCGCAGGTGGCTGCGAGTGCGGCGTAGGAGGCGGCGGAGCCGTCGACGGGGACGAGGTAGCGTCCGACGTGCCGTAGCGGCTCCAGCTTGGCCATGTCGCGCAACCTCGCTGTTCCGCGGCCCGGACCGCTAACCGGCCTGGGCCAGGCGATACCTCACGACCGCGACCGCGAGGAAGAGCACCCCCACGAGCGTCTCGAACGAGACCAGGCTGCCGTTGTTCAGGCTCACGGCGAGCACGACGATACCGATGATCGCCGCGAGGACGGCCACGATGAGGTGTCGCCGGTCTCTCTGTGAGGTCGTGGTGTGCTCTCCATCGTCCGTGTCGCGCCCGTCCGGACGCACGGGCATGGATGCTAGGTCGCGTTCCATCGGCTGTCCATCCTATCGCGTGCGGCGGGTCAGCAGACCCCGCCGGTAGAGCACCGCCAGCACCACCGCGACGACCGGCACGATCCACCACGAGAACGCGGCGACCGCGAGCGTCGCGCGCGCCACGACGTTGAGCGTCGCGAGCGACGCCTCCCAGCCGCCGCGCAGCGCGTCGAGCAGGCTGTCGCCGTCCGCAGGGTCGTCGGGCGGCATCGACTGCAACTCGACGCGCAGTGTCGAGAGGTCGGAGAGGGACTGGAGCAGCGCGAGGCTGCCCTGGATGCGCTCGATCTGGCCACGCGTCTGCGTGAGCCGGTCGTGGACCAGCACCACGTCGCCGACCTCGGTCGCCTCGCCGAGCAGCTCGAGGTAGGTGGACTCAACGGCGCGCAGGTTGCGGAGGTCGGACTCGAGGTCCGTGACCTCGCCGGTCACGTCCTGCGTGTTGGTCGAGATCGAGAGCACGCTCAGGGCCAGCTCTCGCAGGTCGTCGACGACGCGGTCGAAGCGGTCGGCGGGGATGCGCAGGGTGAGGCTGGCGTAGGTGAAGCGCTCCTCGTCGTCATCGCCACCGAAGCCGCCGGAGAACGAGGAGTCGGCGACGTAGCCCCCGTGGGTCAGGGCGAGCGCCTGTGCCGCCTCGAACGCGACGCCGACGGACTCGACCTCAAGCGAGACGTAGCCGTTGCGGATGATGGTGCGGCCGAGCACGCTCGCCGACGACACGCCCTCGCCGTCGAACCCGCCGCCATCCCCGGCGTACTCGGCCGAGTCGGCGGTCGCTCGGCCCGCCGAAGACGCCACGGTCTGGGCGAACGCGGCATCCTCGTCGGTGGCGTCGCCGCCGTCGAAGCCATCATCGCCGCCGGAGCACGCGGCGAGTGAGAGGGTCAGTGCGGCGAGGACCGCCCATCCGAGGCTCGTGACGTACCCCACGCCGCACCTCCCACTCACACCCTCGAGGGTTCCCCATGCACGAGGGTATGCCGAGAGTACGTTCGGCGCGCGCGATCGGTTCCCTCATCCCCGTCGAGGCTCCGCCCGGACGCGATACAATGGCTGTGCACGAAGCGGCGCGTACCGCCGCCACACGAACGTCGGAGGGGTCATGACGACCAACGGGAACATGGCGAGCGGCTCGGGCGAACAGGGCGAGACCGCCACCTGGCGCGTCAAGGCCGGGCTCGCGCAGATGCTCAAGGGCGGCGTCATCATGGACGTCGTCACCGTCGAGCACGCGCGCATCGCCGAGGAGGCAGGCGCGGTGGCCGTGATGGCGCTGGAGCGCGTCCCCAGCGACATCCGCGCGGCCGGCGGCGTCGCCCGCATGAGCCACGTCGCGCTCGTCGAGGAGATCTGCAACGCCGTGACCATCCCGGTGATGGCGAAGGCGCGCATCGGCCACTTTGTCGAGGCGCAGATCCTCGAGGCCATCGGCGTGGACTACATCGACGAGTCGGAGGTGCTGACGCCCGCCGACGAGGCGCACCACATCAACAAGCACCCGTACCGCGTGCCGTTCGTCTGCGGCTGCCGGGACCTGGGCGAGGCCCTGCGCCGCATCGCCGAGGGCGCGGCGATGATCCGCACCAAGGGCGAGGCCGGCACCGGCGACATCGTCGAGGCCGTGCGCCACATGCGCGCCGTCCACGACGGCATCCGCCACATCACCGCGATGCGAGACGACGAGCTGGCGAACTACGCCAAGGAGCTGGGCGCGCCGCTGGAGCTGGTACGCGAGATCAAGGAGACGGGCCGCCTGCCGGTCGTGAACTTCTCCGCCGGCGGCGTCGCGACACCCGCCGACGCGGCGCTGATGATGCAGCTGGGCGCGGACGGCGTGTTCGTCGGCTCCGGCATCTTCAAGTCCGACGAGCCCGCGAAGATGGCCGCGGCCATCGTCCGCGCGGTGACGCACTACGCCGACCCGATGGTGCTGGCCGAGGTCTCGCGCGGCATCGGCGAGCCCATGCGTGGCCGCTCGGCCGCATCGCTCCCGGCCGAGGAGCAGCTCGCCGTGCGGGGGAACTGAGGGCGCCACTGCCACCCATCGCGACCCCACCGGGAGCACCGTGACCACCGCGCCGCAACGCACCGCCGTCGCGCCGCGCATCGGCGTGCTCGCGCTGCAGGGCGACGTGCGCGAGCACCTCGAGGCGCTCGCCGCGCTCGGCATCCCCGGCGCGGAGGTGCGCACGCTCGAGCAACTCGACGCCGTCGACGGGCTGATCATCCCGGGTGGGGAGAGCACGACGATCGCGCGGCTGCTGCTGATCTTCGGGATGCATGAGCCGCTGCGCGCGCGCATCGCCGCCGGGATGCCAGTGTGGGGCACCTGCGCGGGCGCGATCCTGCTGGCGACGCACGCCGACCTCGACCGCCCCACCCTCGGCGTGATGGACATGCAGGCCGAGCGCAACGCCTACGGCCGCCAGGTCGACTCCTTCGAGGTCGACCTCGATATCGCGGGGCTCGACGGGGGGCCGCTGCGGGCGGTGTTCATCCGCGCACCCCGGCTGGCCGAGCCCGGCCCGGGCGTCGAGGTGCTCGCGCGGCTCGACGACGGCTCGATCGCGGCGTGCCGGCAGGGGCATATGCTGGCGACGGCGTTCCACCCGGAGCTCACCACGGACGGCAGACTGCACGCGTACTTCCTCGCCATGACCGAGGAGGCGCTTGCGGCGGCGAGGGCGTAGCCATGATCGGCCCGAACGACCTCATTGCGTTCGTCACGTTCGACGGGCACGTCTACGCCAACCAGGCCGTGACGCGCGAGCGGCTGGGCCAGCCGCCCGAGCCCGCGCACGCGCTCAAGGCCGCGCTGGCGCACTGGCTGCGCCGCCGCCACGTGTGGATGGACGTCGAGGGCCGCCACATCCAGGGCATCGCCACCGCGCGCCCCCTCGCGGGCCCCAGCGCGTGGGAGCTCGACACGCTCGTGGACGCGGGCGAGCCCGGCGCGGAGGCGAGCGTGGTCCGCTCGCTGCTGCAGCAGGTCCAGGAAGACGCCCGCCGCGACGGGGTCACGCACCTGCTGGCGCGGCTGCGCTCGAACGCCCCTGCGGTGGTCGGCGCGATGCGGGCGGGCTTCACCCAGGCGCTGGGCGAACAGCTCTGGCGCGCCCCGCTGCTCCGTGGCCTCGCCGCGCCCGACCGCTCGATCACCGTCGAGGAGGCAACCGAGGCCGACACGCACGACCTGTTCCTGCTCTACTGCCGCGCCGTCCCCGTGACGGCGCGCAGCGCGATCGCGATGACGCAGCGCGAGTGGCTCGCGACGCGCGAGCAGGACTGGCTCGACCGCCGCTCGCTCGCCCTCGTCGCGCGTGCGGGCGGCCTGGTGGTCGGGATGGCGCGGCTCTCGTCCGCGCACGGCAGCACCCACGTCGAGCTGCTCGCCGCGCCCGACGCGCCGGGCGCAGCGGGCGCGTTGCTCGCCGCCGCGGCGCCGCGTTCGCCGAGCGGGCACCCGGTGCTCGTGCTCACGCCCGCCGTGGCCAGCCCGGCCGCCGCGGAGCTGCGCGCGACGGGGTTCGAGCCGGACGAGGAGTACGTGGTCCTCAGCAAGCGCGTCGCGCGCCCCGTCGAGGAGACGGTGACGGTGGGCGCGGGCGTCGCGGTGCCGGGAGGGTAGCCGGTGGCAACCGAACAGGTCACGGCGCCCGGCGAGGAGGTCCTCGCCGACCTGCGCGAGATCGAGCTGCTGTTCGAGGCGCTCCCCGTGCGCATCGCCAACGCGCTCCGGGAGTCCGACGCCGACGACCTCCTCGAGGTCGTGCTCGACCTCGGCCGCCAGCCGACGGCGCGCCACGCCGACCGCGAGGTCGTGCTCAGCGAAGACGAGGTCTCCGAACAGGACCTCGACCACGTGGTGGCGGCGATCTCCGAGTTCGCCGACGACAACCGCGCCGGCATCCCGCGCACGCTCCACCGCATCTCCGCGATCCGGAACCGCCGAGGCCGCATCGTGGGCCTGACGTGCCGCGTCGGCCGCAGCGTCACCGGCTCCGCAGGCGCGATCCGCGACCTCTTCGAGGCCGGGCGCAGCGTCCTGCTCCTGGGCGCACCGGGGGTGGGCAAGACGACGATGCTGCGCGAGGCAGCCCGGGTGCTCGCCGACGACCTCGAACGCCGCGTCGTGATCGTCGACACCTCGAACGAGATCGGGGGCGACGGCGACATCCCGCACCACGCAGTGGGCCGCGCACGCCGCATGCAGGTGCCGCACCCGGAGCTGCAGCACCAACTCATGATCGAGGCCGTCGAGAACCACATGCCCGAGGTGATCGTGATCGACGAGATCGGCACGGCCCTCGAGGCGACCGCGGCGCGCACCATCGCCGAGCGCGGCGTGCAGCTGATCGGCACCGCCCACGGCAACACGCTGCACAACCTCATGCAGAACCCGACGCTCTCCGACCTCATCGGCGGCATCGAGTCGGTCACCCTCGGCGACGAGGAGGCGCGCCGCCGAGGCACCCAGAAGACCGTGCTCGAACGCCGCGCCCCGCCGACGTTCGGGTCACTGGTCGAGATCCAGTCGTTCGACCGCGTGGCGGTCCACGAGGACATCGGCGCAACCGTCGACAAGCTGCTGCGCGGCTTCGACGCGGAGGCCGAGGTGCGCACCATCGCCCCCGGCGGCCAGGTCTCGGGCGCCACCCGCGTCCCGGTGCCCTCGACGCAGAGCGAGACGCTGGTCCCGCCTCGTGAGCGCGCAGGCGAGCGCCACGAACTGCCGCCCGCGCCGGGCGGTCCGCTGCGCCGCATCCTGCCGTTCGGGGTGAGCCGGTCGCGGTTGGAGCAGGCGATCCACGAGACGCGCTCGGACGCGGAGATCGTCGACCGCGTTGGCGAAGCGGACGCGGTCATGACGCTGCGGCCGTACTACCGCCGTCGCAGCGGCCCGCTGCGTGAGGCGGCCTCGCGCGGCATCCCGGTCTACGTGCTGCGCAACAACACCATCAGCCAGATGGAGCAGTCCCTGATGCGCATGCGGGGCGACGGCAACGAGCCCGACCCGACCACCTCGGCGCTCAAGGAAGCCGAGGAGGCGATCGCGGCGGTCAACCTCGGCGGTGAGAGCAGCATCGAGCTCTCGCCGCAGAACGCCTACATCAGGCGGCTCCAGCACGAGCTCGCCACGCGCCACGGAGCCACCTCGGTCTCGCGCGGACGGGAGCCGTACCGCCGCGTCACGCTCGCCGCCGGGGACGGCTCGACGCGCGCCGCCCGCGCCGTGCCAGCCCTCGCCGACTCGCCCGACCGCTCACCTGCAGGCGGGGACCCCCCGCCGGGCGAGTAGCCCGCGTGGCCGCACGCTCCGGCTGCTTCGTCACGATCGAGGGCGGCGAGGGCGTCGGGAAGACGACCCTCCTCGCCGCCCTCGCCGACCGAGCCCGCGAGGCGGGCCTTGATGTCGTCATGTGCCGCGAACCGGGTGGGACGGCGCTCGGCGAGCGGCTGCGCGACGCGCTCCTCCGCGCCGGCGGCGACGCGCCGGACGCGCACGCCGAGCTGCTCGTGTTTGCGGCGGCGCGGGCGCAGCTCGTGGCCGAGGTGATCCGCCCGGCCCTAGAGCGCTCTGCCCTCGTGCTCTGCGACCGCTACGCCGATTCGACCACGGCGTACCAGCACTTCGGCCGCGGGCTGCCTCGCGCGACAGTCGACGCGGTCAACGCCGCGGCCACGGGCGGGCTCACGCCCGACCTCACGCTGCTCCTCGACCTCCCGCCCGCGGAGGGCCTGCGCCGCGCCGGCCGGGCGGGTGACTACATGGAGCGCGAGGACCTCGCGTTCCACGAGCGCGTCCGCGCCGGCTTCGCCGCGCTCGCGCAGGCCGAGCCCGCGCGCTGGCGCGTCCTCGACGCGTCGAGGGGTGCGGACGACGTGGCAGCCGCGGCGTGGGGCGAGGTGTCCCGGGTCGCCACAAGCTGACGCGTCGCCACGGCAGCCTCGCGCATTGTCTCTGCCTCGATCGGTCCACGGCTCACGGTGGCTCCTCGGCGGCGGCGGGCGCGCCGCGTAGCGGCGTGCTGTGGGAGACTTGTGCGCCACGTCACAGCCGACCCGCAAACCGCTCCCACGGAGGGTCGACGCATGAGTGAGCCGGAGCTGCCGGAGGGGTGGCCTGACGCCTTTGACGAGGACGCCCGCGACTACCTGTACGAGGAGGCGAGCACGCGCCTGCGGGAGATCACCGAATTCGCCGGTCAACAGCAGGACAAGGCGTTGGGCTTGCTACGGTTGTCATTCGTTCTGATCGCCGTGGGCGGGATCTTTGGCGACCTGCATCTCGGGCCGAGCCTGCTGGGCGTAGTGTCCGTTCTGGCAATCGTCTCTGCCGTTACTGTCGGCGGGATCGGGCTCCTGCTGTTGTTCCCGAGGGAGTGGGCGACGGGTCCTGACGTCGATTGGCTTGCACAGTGGGAGGGAGCGAGTCAGCGCGCGATGAGAGACACCGTGCTGGAGGACTCAGTGGAGGGCTTTCGCCGCAACCGCGCGCTCACTGCCACACGGGGCAAGCTACTGACTGCCCTCGTCGTAGCTCTGGCGCTGCAGACGGTGTTCGTGGTGCTGGTTCAGATCGTCTCGGCACTGCAGTAGCAAAGCGAGCCGATTATCTACCCCACTTCTCGATCGTGACCGAGGATCCCGGCGGCCGCGGTGGCTCCGGGGGCTTCTCGTCACGCTTCGGCGGATCTGAGGCCTCGTCACGGGATTCTGAGGGAGGTGGTTCAAGAGTTCGACGGGTCATGATTTCGCCTCCGCTACCGGCCCCACTTCTCAATCGTCACGGGAGAGCCGGGCGGCCGCGGGGGTGGGGTGCGCTTCCTGTCAGGCTTGGGAGTCTCGACTGACGTCTCGGGCTCCGGGGCCGTTCGCTCCTCCACCTCGCCGTGGCTCATGGCTGTCCTCCGAGGTTCGACGCGCTAGTTGATGCGCTCGAAGATCGAGGCGATGCCCTGGCCGCCGCCGATGCACAGCGACACCATCGCGTACTGCCCGTCGATGCGCTCGAGCTCGTACATGGCCTTCACCGTCAGGATCGTGCCGCTCGCGCCCACCGGGTGACCGAGCGCGATCGCTCCACCGTTGGGGTTGGTCTTCTCCTCGGGCAGGTTCAGCGCGTTGCTGCACGCAGCCGCGACCGAGGCGAACGCCTCGTTCAGCTCGATCGTGTCCATGTCGTCCACGGACAGCCCGGCCTTCTCCAGCGCGCTCTGCATCGCCGGGATGGGGCCCGAGCCCATGATGCGCGGCTCGACGCCAGCCTGCGCCCGCGCGACGAGGCGGAACTTCGGCGTGACGCCCAGCTCGGCGGCCTTGCTTGCGGTGGTCACGACCACCGCGGCGGCGCCGTCGTTGATGCCCGAGGAGTTCCCCGCCGTCACCTGGCCGTCCGGCTTGAACGCCGGGCGCAGGCGGCCGAGCGACTCCATGTCGGTCCGGCGCGGGTGCTCGTCGGTGTCGAAGGTCACGGTATTGCGGCCCTGGCGGACCTCGACCGGGAGGATCTGGTCCTTGAAGTAGCCCGCCTCGATGGCGGCGAGGGCGCGCTCCTGCGAGCGGACGGAGACCTCGTCCTGCATCTCGCGCGAGACGTCGAACTCGTCGGCGAGGTTCTCGGCGGTGATGCCCATGTGGCAGGACTCGTACGGGTCGGAGATGAGGTGCAGCAGGTTGTCCTCGACCGCGTCGTGGCCCAGGCGGTAGCCGGAGCGGCCGCGGCGCAGCAGGTAGGGCTGCATCGTCATGTTCTCGGCGCCGCCGGCGACGATGATCTCGGCGTCCCCGGTCTGCAGCCAGCGGGCCGCCGTGTTGATGGCCTCGAGGCCGGAGCCGCAGATGCGGTTCACCGTGTAGGCCGGGGTGCCGACGGGCAGGCCGGCCTTCAGCGTGGCGACGCGGGCGATGTAGCCGTCCTCGGCCACCTGCCCGACGCAGCCCAGGATGACCTGGTCGATCTGTTCCGACTCCAGCCCGGCGCGCTCTACCGAGTCGCGGATGACGGCCGCGCCGAGGTCGGATGCGGGTGTCTGGCTGAACGAGCCGTTCATCGTGCCGATCGCGGTCCGCACGCCGCTGAGCAGGACAATGTCTTCCATTGGAAGCCCCCTACGGTCGTCCTCGCTGGCCATTCGGCCACCGCCGGAACCCGTTATCGCGTGTATACAAGTGTACGTCGCGAGGCGCTAGCGGGTTGTGTCGGCAATAGCGGAAATTCCTTAAATTCCGACCATCTCGCCGCTGATCGGGCGCGAGGACGGTTGCGCGCGCCGAACGCGCGCCTCTCGTTGCCCACCCCCGGACGCGCCCATACACTCGATCCATGAGCGCATCCAGCGTCACCGTCGAGGTCCCGGCGACCTCCGCCAACCTCGGATCGGGCTTCGACAGCCTCGGCGTCGCACTCGACTGGACGCTGCGCCTGCGCTTCACGATCCACGACGACCCCCAGCCCGCGCCCAGCGACCCGGTCGCGCTCATGGCGGGGCGCGCCGTGCTCACGCTCTACAACATGGCGGCGATCCCCGCCCCCTCCGGCCTCGAAGTCAGCGTCGAGCCGGACGGCCCCCCGGTCGGCCGAGGCCTCGGGCAGTCGGCAGCTGCCCGCGTGGCCGGCGTCATCGCGGCGAACGCGCTCACCGGCAGCGACTACGACCACGACACGCTGCTCCCGCTCGCCGTGCAACTCGAGCGCCACGCCGACAACGCCGTGCCGGCGATGTTCGGCGGCCTCCAGGTGGTGGTGGAGCACGACCTCGACGGCGTGCTGCACCTCGGCATCGAGGCCCCCGAAGAGCTGCGGTTCGTCCTGCTCGTGCCGGACCTGACGATGGCGACGGAGGAGACGCGGCAGCGGCTGCCGCAGCGCGTCTCGCGCAACCACGCCGTGCACAACATCGGCCGCGCCGCGCTGCTCGTCGCGGCGCTCAACGAGCGTCGCTACGACCTGCTGCAGGCGGCGACCGAGGACGTGCTGCACCAGCCGGCGCGCGCGACGATCTTCGAGCCGATGTACCCGATCTTCCAGGCCGCCCGCGACGCGGGCGCCCATGGCGCCTACCTCTCCGGCGGCGGCCCGACGATCGCCGCGCTCGCCACGGACCACTTCGAGGAGATCGCCGGGGCGATGCGCGCCGCGGCCGCCTCGCACGGCGTCGAGGCGGTCACGCGCGTCTGCGCGGCTCGGACCGAGGGCGCTGTGCTGTCGTCCGACGAGGCGTAGGGCTGGAGCGATGGCGCTCGTCGTCCAGAAGTACGGCGGCTCCTCGGTGGCCGACGCTGAGAAGATCCAGCACGTCGCGCGACGCATCATGGCGCGACACACCGCGGGCGACCGCGTCGTCGCCGTCGTCTCGGCGATGGGCAAGACGACCGATGAGCTGATCGCGCTCACGCAGCAGATCACCTCGACCCCCCGTGCGCGCGAGCTCGACATGCTGATGTCGACCGGGGAGGCGGTCTCTTCGTCGCTGCTCTCGATGGCGCTGCACGAGCTGGGCGCCGAGGCGATCAGCCTCAGCGGCCCGCAGGCCGGCATCCGTACCGACGCGGTGTTCGGGCGGGCGCGCATCTCGGGCATCGACACGGCGCGGCTGGAGCACGAGCTCGACCGGGGGCAGATCGTGATCGTGGCCGGGTTCCAGGGGGCGTCGGACGACTTCGACATCACCACGCTCGGGCGCGGTGGCAGCGACACCACGGCCGTCGCGCTGGCCGCGGCGCTCAACGCGGACCGCTGCGAGATCTACACCGACGTCGCCGGCATCTACACCGCCGACCCGCGCGTCTGCCCGGCGGCGCGGCCACTGCGCGACGTCGGGTACGAGGAGATGCTGGAGCTCGCGACCACGGGCGCGCGAGTCATGCACGCGCGCGCAGTCGAGATCGGCCAGCTGTACGGCGTCGCCATCCTCGTCGCAAGCACGTTCGACGTCGAGGCGCCCGGTACGCTGATCCACAAGGAGACGACGATGGAGCAGGCCAACAAGGTGCGCGGCATCGCGCACGAGTCGAACATCGCGAAGATCACGGTGCGCGGTGTCCCGGACCAGCCGGGCGTGGCCGCGCAGGTCTTCGTGCCCCTCGCCGAGGCGGGCATCTCCGTCGACACGATCGTGCAGAACGCGAGCGTCGAGGAGCTCACGGACATGACGTTCACCGTCGACCGCAGCGAGCTCCGCGGAGCGGTCGACGTCGTCGAGCAGGTGCTGCCGCGCATCAACGCCGCCGACGTGATCTCCGACCCCGACTTCGGGTCGGTCTCGATCGTCGGCACGGGGATGTCGAGCAGCCCGGGCTACGCGGCGCGCATGTTCGAGCTGCTGTTCGAGCACGGTATCAACATCGAGTTGATCTCCACCTCGGAGATCCGCATCACGTGCATCGTGCGGTCGGGCCAGGTCGAGGCCGCCGTGCAGGCGCTGCACGACGGGTTCGCACTCGATCGGGAGTAGCCTGCACCGGGAGTAGCGTGCGCCAGGGGTAGCCGCGCGGCTGCCGGAAGGGCGGTGCTCGATGCGCCGCGACCCGAGACTCACCCGTCTCTCCGAGGAGCACCACCACGGCCTCGTCTTCGCGCTGCGGCTCGAGGGCGAGCTGCCCGAGGCGGGCGACGCCGAGCTCGCTGACCTCTACGGCGACCTGCTGCGCTTCTGGGCGCGCGGCCTGCTTCCCCACTTCCACGCGGAGACCGAGTGCCTCATCGCGCGCCTCGTCCGCCACGTGCCGGACGACGACGACCGAGTGCGGCGCATCCAGCGCGACCATCTCGGCATGGAGGCGCTGGTCGCGCGCATGCGCGACGCATCAGCCGACGAGGACCGCCGAACCGCCCTCGCCACGTTCGGGGAGACGCTGCGGGCGCACATCCGGTGGGAGGAGCGCGTGCTGTTCGAGTCGCTGCAGGAGGACCTCAGCGAGGCCGAGCTGGACGCGGCGGGCGCGGAGATCCTCGACCGTCTGCCAAAGCCGACGCGGTCGCCGTGGGTGGAGGGCTAACATGTTCGACGACTACTGGGACGCATTCGAAGAGTTCGTTCGCGCCGCGGGCCACACCTTCGAGTTCCGTAAGCTCGGGAGCCACGAGTACTTCAGGCGGGTGCGGATAGACGGCGTGCCAGTGAGCCACGCGCACTTTGCTGTCGCGGTGAGCACGTCAGGCAGCAGCGTTCGTCCCGCCGGTGCAAGGGTGCAACTTGTCCTCGAAGGGAAGTTCGCGTCGCACTACGCACCTCAGCTTGTGGCCCAGCGAGGGCAGATCGAAAAGGAGATTCCTAACGTTCACTGGCTTCGCGGAGCCGGAAAGGCGTCTCACATCGAAGTGCGCGCCGAGCAACACCTTGATCAGCGAGGCGATTGGGAGGCGGACTTCGCGTGGATGCTCCAGCGGCTAACCTCGTTTCAACGAGTGCTCGCTCCCCGAGTCCAGGAAGCCCGCGGCCGGCTCTAGCGGGCCCGAACCGGCTCGTTTTCCTCTCCACGCGTGAGGTACTGGAGGGTTCCGTAGTCGATCAACCATCGAGCTACTTCGGCGGTCTCACAAGTCTTCCCTGAGGCTACGTCCTCGAGCATCTCCTCTGACGAGCGCCCATACCGGCGCTCCATGCTGCGGACGAAGGCCCTGAGTCGGGTGACGGTCGCGTCGATAGACTCGCGGCGTACGCGAAGCTCGTAGCGTAGCTGCCTCGGCATTGGCACGTCTCCGGCTGGCCCGACACGCACGCTTGGTTCTCCTCGGCACGAGCGATGCACAGATTGAAGGTACTACCTTCAGATTGTGCACGCGGAGGAATCGGGCCGCGGCGTGACAGAACTTGCTGGCGGGGGCTTGGCGGCCCGTGTAGTATCCCCCGTACGCCCGTTCGCGTAATGACGTAAGCCGATTTCTCGAATGAGGGACGAGCCGGAAGCCCGATGTTCGCCCACCTCCACACCCACTCCGAATACTCGCTGCTCGACGGGCTGAGCACGATCCCGGACCTCGTGGCGCGCGCGAAGGCGCTCGGGCAGGACTCCCTCGCCATCACCGACCACGGCGCGCTCTACGGCGCCCTCAAGTTCTACGAGGAAGCACGCGCGAACGAGATCAACCCCATCATCGGCCTCGAGGCGTACGTGGCGCCGGGCAGCCGCCTGGAGCGCAACCCCTCCGAGCGCACCCCGTACCACCTCACCCTGCTCGCGCAGAACGAGACCGGCTACCGCAACCTGCTGCGGCTCTCCTCCGCATCCCACCTCGAGGGCTTCTACTACCGCCCGCGCGTCGACCGGGAGCTGCTCGCCGCGCACCACGAGGGGCTGATCGCGCTCTCCTCGTGCCCGTCGGGCGAGGTGCTGACGGCGCTGCAGGAGGAGCGCGAGGACGCCGCCCGCGAGGCGCTCGGGTGGTACCGCGACCTGTTCCAGGGGCGCTACTACGTCGAGCTGCAGGAGCACGGGCAGGCCCAGTTCTCGCGCCACACGCCGAAGCTCGTCGAGCTGGCGCGCGAGCTCGAGCTGCCGACGGTGCTGACCAACGACTCGCACTACACCCTGGAGGAACAGGAGCACCCGCACGACGTGCTGCTGTGCATTGGCACGAACGCGACGGTGCACGAGACGAACCGCATGAAGCTCGAGGGTGGCTCCTTCTACCTCAAGTCCGAGGAGGAGATGCGGGCGCTGCTGCCCGAGCTGCCCGAGGCCTCCGACGAGACCGCGCGCATCGCCGAGCAGGTCGACATCCGCCTCGACTTCGGGCGGACGCTGCTGCCCGACCCCGGCATCCCCGCGGGCGCCACGGCCGAGAGCCACCTGCGCGAGCTGTGCGAGCAGGGCCTGCGTGCGCGCTACCCGAACGCCACGAGGGAGCAGCGCGAGCGGCTCGACTACGAGCTCTCGGTGATCGCGGAGACCGGGTTCAACGAGTACATCCTGATCGTGCGCGACATCGCGCAGTTCGCCCGCAAGCGCGGCATCCCGATGGGCGTGCGCGGCTCGGCAGCGGCGTCGATGGTGCTGCACTGCCTCGACGTGACCGACATCGAGCCGACGCAGTACCGGCTGGTGTTCGAGCGCTTCCTCAACCCCGAGCGGCGCGAGATGCCGGACGTGGACTTCGACTTCGCCGACGACCGCCGCGAGGAGGTCATCCGCTACGCCGCCGAGCGTTACGGCCGCGAGCGCGTCGCGCAGATCGTGACGTTCGGGACGCTGGGCGCGAAGGCCGCGATCCGCGACACCGGGCGCGCACTCGGCATGAGCTACGGCGACGTCGACCGCGTCGCGCGGCTCGTGCCCAACACCCTCGGCGTCACGCTCGACGGCGCCCTCGGCGAGGTCGAGGAGCTGCAGGCCGCGTACGAGGGTGACCCGGCCGCGAAGGAGCTACTCGACACCGCGCGGTCGCTGGAGGGCGTCGCTCGCCACGCGAGCACGCACGCCGCCGGCATCGTCATCTCGCGCGAGCCGCTCGTCGAGGTCGCGCCGCTGCAGCGCGCGACCTCGGACCGCAGCGACGAGGCGGAGACGCTGCCGACGACGCAGTACGACATGAACGACGTGGCGAAGATCGGGCTGCTCAAGCTCGACTTCCTCGGGCTCGCCAACCTCACCATCCTCGGCAAGGCCGCGGAGCTGATCGACGGCGGGCTCGACCTCGAGGCGATCCCCGACGGCGACGAGGCCGCCGCGCAGCTGCTCGCCGAGGGGCGCACGTTCGGCGTCTTCCAGCTGGAAGGCGGCGGGATGCGCCGCTGGGTGCAGGAACTACAGCCGAGCGACATCCGCGAGCTCGCGGCGATGATCGCGCTCTACCGTCCCGGCCCCATGGAGCACATCCCGCGCTACATCGACGTGAAGTACGGACGCGCCGAGCCGCACTACCCGCACGAGGACCTCGCGCCGGTCCTCGACGAGACGTACGGGGTGATCACGTATCAGGACCAGGTGCTGGAGATCGCGCGCACCTTCGCCGGCTACACGCTCGGGCAGGCCGATGTGATGCGGAAGGCGATGGGCAAGAAGATCGCCGAGGTGATGCTGTCCGAGCGCGAGCGCTTCATCAGCGGAGCGACGGGGAAGGGCTACGACCAGCGCCTCGCCGAACAGCTCTTCGACCTCATCGAGCCGTTCGCGGGGTACGCGTTCAACAAGGCGCACGCCTTCTCGTACGCGGTCATCGCGTACCGCACGGCGTGGCTGAAGGCGCACTACCCCGTGGAGTTCATGACGGCCGTTCTGGCGGCCGCCGGGGCGCATCCGACGGGCGCGCAGGACCGCATCGCGGCCGCGATCGCCGAGTGCAGCCGCCTCGGGATCGAGGTACTCCCGCCGCACATCAACGAGTCCGGGCAGAACTTCGCGATCGGCTCGCGCGGCTCGGAGGGCGCGGGCGGCTCGATCCGGTTCGGGCTCGCGCAGATCAAGAACGTCGGCCAGGGCGCCGTCGAGGGCCTGCTGGCGGTGCGCGAGAAGGACGGCGCGTTCACCTCGATCGAGGACTTCGCGCGCCGCGTCGACCCGCGCGACTGCAACCGCCGCGTGCTCGAGTCGCTGGCGAAGGCCGGCGCGCTCGACCCGCTGCTGCGCCGCGACGAGGGCGAAGACCGCTCCTCGGTCGTCTTCGGCGTCGACCGCATCCTCACGGTGGCGCAGGAGGCGCAGCGCCAGCGCGACACCGGCCAGACCTCGATGTTCGACCTCTTCGGCACCCAGGTGGACACACCGTTGCCCGCGCTGGAGCTCGAGGCGGTGCGGACGCCGGAGCGCGAGATCGGGGCGTGGGAGCGCGAGCTGCTCGGCACCTACGTCTCGTCGCACCCGTTCCGCGAGTCGGCGCGCAGCCTTGCACAGTGGGTCACGCACCAGACGACCGAGTTGACCGCCGACCTCGCCGGCCAGGAGGCGATCGTTGCCGGCATGGTCACGGGCGTGCGGCGGCTCACCACCCGGCAGGGCAAGGCCTTCGCCGCCGTCACCGTCGAGGACCTCGGCGGCACCGCTGAGCTGACCGTCTGGCCCGACCGCTACGAGGAGCAGGAACACCGCCTGGTGCAGGGCAACGTCCTGCTCGCCAAGGTCGAGGTGCGCGAGCGTGGCGACCGGCTGACCGTCGCCGTCGAGGAGCTTGCGCCGTACGACCAGGAGCGCGGCCGGCCCATCGAGTTCGACCCCTCGAAGTTCACGGTCACGCGCGGTGCGCGTCGCCGCGGTCGCCGCCGCGACGGCGCCCCGGCCGCAAACGGCGCCAACGGCCGCGGGCCGAACGGGAGTGGCCCGAACGGCGGACCCCCCGGGCCGCGCCTGCAGGCCGTCCCGACGAACGGCGACGCGCAGGCCAACGGGGAGTCCTCGAACGGCGCCGCCCAGCGCGGCCTCCCGGCCACGCCCGCGCACGGCCCGGCGCGCCTCTTCATCGCCATGGAAGAGACCACCGACGTTGCGGCCGACCGGCGGCGCGTCGGGCGCATCCTGCGGCTGCTCGCCGACTTCCCCGGCGACGAGCCCGCCGAGTTGCTCATCGTGGCGCGCGACGGGACGCGGACCCTGCTGAACCTACCGTCCGTCTCGGACATCGACGCGCTGGTGGCGGCGCTGCGGCCGCTGCTCGGCGTGCTCGGGCGCGCGGAGCGTGCGGGCGAGGCCGCCGAGGCCGCTCCACGCCTCGCCGCCGTCGGCGGGTAGGTCGCGCCCGCGCCTGCTTCGCCACGGGCGCGGATTCGGTAGACTTGATCGCAGGCCCCCAGGCCGCCCCCACCACGACGCATGTCAGGAAGTCGCCGGCCATGACGCAGCAGACCTCGGAACCCGAGGCGGCGCGTGCGCGCGAGTCCGCCGCCGCCAACCCGACCATCGAGCGCGTGCAGTCGCAGGTCGCGCGCGTCATCGTCGGGCAGCAACGGCTCATCGACCGCCTCTTCGTCGCGCTCCTCAGCGAGCAGCACGCGCTCATCGAGGGCGTCCCGGGGCTGGCGAAGACGCTCACGGTCTCGACGCTCGCGCAGTCACTCGACCTCTCGTTCGCGCGCATCCAGTTCACGCCGGACCTGCTGCCCGCCGACATCACGGGCACGCTGGTCTACAACCAGACCGCCGGGGAGTTCACGCTGCGTCGCGGGCCGCTCTTCGCGAACGTGATCCTCGCCGACGAGATCAACCGCGCCCCGGCCAAGGTGCAGTCGGCGCTGCTCGAGGCGATGCAGGAGCGCCAGGTCACGATCGGCGGCGAGACGCACCGCCTCCCGCAACCGTTCTTCGTGCTCGCCACCCAGAACCCGATCGAGCACGAGGGCACCTACCCGCTGCCCGAGGCGCAGCTCGACCGCTTCATGCTCAAGGTGATCGTCGGCTACCCCCGGCGCGACGAGGAGCGCACGATCCTCGCGCGCTCGCTCGACGGCGAGGAGCCGCGTATCCACCCGGCGGCCGACTCGGCCGACCTCGCCGACGTCGTGCGCGAGGCGGCCAACGTGCTGGTTAACGAGCGGCTGCGCGAGTACATCGTGCGGATCATCGAGGCGACGCGGGACCCGGCGCGCTACCGCATGCCGGAGCTGGAGCCGCTCATCGAGTTCGGCGCCTCGCCGCGCGCGGCGACGATGCTCGCGCAGGCGGTGCGGGCGCACGCCTTCGTCTCCGGCCGCGACTACGCGCTGCCCGAGGACGTGAAGGACCTCACGCCCGACGTGCTGCGCCACCGGCTCGTTCTGACGTACGAGGCCGAGGCGCAGGGGGTGAGCGCCGACGAGATCATCGAGCGCCTGCTCGAGAGCGTCGGGATCCCGTAGCCATGCCTCGCTTCCCCTGGCTGCGGTGGCCGGGGCGCGCGCGAGGCCGGGGCGACGTCCAGGACCAGACCACACGCCCACTCGGCCGCGCGCCGATGCTGCCCGCGCCGCTGCTCGCCTCGATGCGGCGGCTGGAGCTGCGCGCGCGGCGGCTCGTCGCCACCGAGCTGGCGGGCGAGTACCGCAGCGTGTTCCGCGGATTCGGCATCGAGTTCGCCGAGGCGCGCGAGTACGTCCCCGGCGACGACGTCCGGCTGATCGACTGGAACGTGACCGCCCGCATGGGCTCGCCGTGGGTGAAGGAGTACACCGAGGAGCGCGAGTTGCACGTCGTCTGCGCGGTCGACATCTCCGCCTCGCAGCTCGCGGGCCGGCCCGAGCAGGGCCGCCGCGCCGCCGCCGCCGAGGTCTGCGCGCTGCTCACCCTGTCGGCGGCGACCAGCCAGGACCGCGCCGGGCTGCTCACCTTCGCGGGCGCACCGGAGCGCTTCGTCCCGCCCGACAAGGGGACCCGCCACGCGCTGCGGATCGTGCGCGAGGTGCTCGACCACGCGCCGCCGGGCAGCGAGGGCACCTCGATCGCCGCGGCGTGCGACTACCTGGGGCGCGTGCTCAGGCGGCGCTCGCTGGTGTTCCTGATCTCCGACTTCCTCGACGACGACTACGTGCGCGCGCTGCGCGACCTCGCCCAGCGCCACGAGGTGATCGCCGTCTCCGTCGTCGACCCGCTCGACGAGGCGCTCCCCGACGCGGGGCTCGTGGAGGTCGAGGGCATCGAGGGCGCCGGCCGCATCCTCGTCGATAGCTCCGATCCCGCGCTCCGCGAGCGCTACGCCGCCACCGCGCACGAGCGAGCGGAGGCGCGCCGCGAGGTGCTGCGCTCGGCGGGCATCGACGAGATCGAGGTGCGGACGGACGCCGACGCCGCGGAGCCGGTCATGACCTACTTCCGCCGGCGCGCCGCCGGGGTGCAGCCCCGCGAGCGCCCGCCCGGCCGCCGCGCATACTGCGCCCGCGCCCGCGCCCGGGGCTAGTCCCGTGTCGCCGCATGCACGCATGGCCGCCCTCGTCGCCATCGCCGTACTGGCGGGCACCGGGCTCGCCACGCACGGCGTCGCCGTCGCGCAGGAGGCGCCGATCGACGTGCGCGTCGACCTCGAACCGCGTCGCGCGACGCTGGGTGATCGCGTGCGGCTGACCGTGACCGTGGTGCATGGCGACGCCGTGCTCATCACCGCCGAGCCCCCCGAGCCGCGCGAGGGGCTCACCCTCGTCGACACCGTGCCGGTGACGACCGTCGTGCAGGCGGACGGTCAGCTGCGCAGCGAGTTCGGCTTCACGTTCGCGGCGTTCGAGCTCGGCCTGATGCAGGCGGCGCCGGTGCGCATCCTGTGGCTGCACGAGGACGGCCGCTCCGGCTCCACGCAGGTGCTGCCGCCGCCGTTCGAGGTGGCCTCGGCGGCGCTCGGCGACCCCTCGGCGCTGCGGCCGCTCAAGCCGCAGGCGGAGTACGGCGAGCCGCCCGCGGCGTGGGTGCGCCCCGCGGTCGCGGCCGGCGCGGCGGCGGCGCTGCTGCTGGTCGGCGGGCTCGCCCTCTGGCTGCGGCGCAGGCGGACGCCGGAGCCCGTGGCCGCGCCCGTCGTGGTGGCGGCCGGGCCGGAGGCCGACGCACGACGGGCCCTCGAGGAGCTCGCGTCGAGCGGGCTGCTCCAGTCGGGGGACTTCGGGACGTTCTACGGCACGATCGCGGTGGTGATGCGGCGCTACCTGGAGGCGCGGTTCGTCTTCCCCGCCACCGCCCTCACGACGCCCGAGCTCGACGCGCGCATGGACGACGCCGGCATCGAGCGCTGGCAGTCGCGGCTGGCCGAGGGCCTGCTCGACCGCTGCGACGCGGCGGTCTACGCCGGCTACGTGCCGGACCCGGTCGCCGCAGACCACGACCTCACCGTCGCGTTCGAAATCGTCGAGCTCTCGCGCGAGCGACCCGCCGAGGAGGCCCCGGTCAGCTTCGAGCGACCCCCCGACGGCGCGGTCGGCGGCAACGGGAGCGGGGGCGCGCGATGATCTTCGCAAACCCGTGGCTGCTCGCACTGCTGCCGCTCGGCGCCGCGCTGCTCGGCTGGCGATGGTGGTCGCGGCCGTCGCGGCCCGCGCTCGCGCTCGCCGACCTCGGCGTGCTGCGCGAGGCGGCGAGGCCGAGCTGGCGGCTGCGGCTGCGCTGGCTCCCCACCGCGCTGCGCGTGGCGGCGCTGGCGCTGCTCATCCTCGCCGTGGCGCGGCCGCAGCGCGGCCTCGCCGTCACCACCGTGCCCGAGGAAGGCATCGATGTAGTCGTCGCGCTCGACGTGTCGGGCTCCATGCTGCAGCGCGCCACGCGCGGCGAGCCCACCACGAAGCTGGTCGCCGCGAAGGTGGCGATCGACGAGTTCGTGCAGGAGCTCGCGGGCGACCGCGTCGGCCTCGTGACGTTCCAGTCGACCGCCCTGCTCATGTCGCCGCTCACGCTCGACCGCGTGGCGCTGGCGCGGCAGGTCTGGAGCGTCGAGCCCGGCCTCGTCACGGACGGGACGGCGATCGGGCTCGGGCTGTCCGAGGCGGTCAACCTGCTGCGTGACTCGCCCGCACGCAGCCGTGTGGTGGTGCTGCTCACCGACGGCGAGAACAACGCGGGCGAGGTGCCGCCGCTGCAGGCAGCCCGCATCGCCGAGGCCCTCGGCGTGCGCGTCTACACCATCGGCTTCCACGGCGCCGCGACGCGCGCGTCGAGCAGCGTCGACGTGCGCCTGCTCCAGCAGGTCGCCTCGACCACCGGCGGCGCCTACTACGACGCGTCGAGCCCGGACGAGGTGGAGCAGGCGTACGAGTCGGTGCGGACGCTGGAGCGCACGCGCATCGGCGAGCGGCAGTTCACGGAGTTCGAGGAGCTTGCGCCGCGGCTCGCGATCGTCGCGATCCTGCTGCTCCTCGCCGAGGCGGGGCTGCGCTCGACGCTGCTCCGGCGGTACCCGTGAGGGCGCGGCGATGATCACGTTCGCGAACCCGCTCGCGCTGCTGTGGCTGCTCGCCGTCGTCCCGGCGGTGGCCGCCGCCTGGTACGCGTCGAGGCTGCGGCAACGCGCCGACGACGCCTTCGGCGGAGCCGCCGAGCTGCGGCGCGAACGCGACGCGTGGCGACGGCCGCTGCAGCTCGGCCTGCTCCTCGCCGCGCTCGCCCTTGCCGCCACGGCGGTCGCGCGCCCGCAGTGGGGGCACGAGGAGCGCGAGCTCACGCGCCTCGGCGTGGACGTAGCCGTGGCGCTCGACATCTCGCGCTCCATGACCGCCGACGACGTCCGGCCCTCGCGCGCCGAGGCTGCGGCGGCGGGGCTCAGCGAGATGCTGGCGCACCTGCGCGGCGACCGCGTCGGGCTCGTCACCTTCGCCGGCGAGGCGTTCCAGCGCTCGCCGCTCACGCTCGACCTCGATCCGCTCGCGCAGCTCATCGCCCGCTCGCAGAACGAGGCGGCGCTCGTCGCGCAGGGCACGGACCTGGGTGGCGCGCTCACGGCCGCCCTCGACCTGCTCGACGTGGACGACCCGGCCGACACGCAGGTGATCGTGCTCATCTCGGACGGCGAGGACGTCGCCGAGGACTTCGAGGAGGCGCTCCTGCGCGCCAACGACCTCGGCGTCCGCGTCTACACGGTCGCCGTCGGCACGCCCGAGGGCGGGTGGATGCCCGTCGCGGAGGACAGGCCCGCTCCCGGCGGGCCCAGCTTCGTGGACGTCGAGGTGCTCACCAGCATCGCCGCCGCCACGGGCGGGAACGTGCGCGACCTCGACGCGATCGCGGGCCTCGCCGTGGAGTTCCAGCGGCTGCGCCGCTCGGCGTTCGACGAGGGCGCGAACCGCGCGCCGATCGACCGCTTCCAGTGGCTCCTCGCCGCCTCGCTCGTGCTGCTGCTGGCGCAGACATGGATCGCCGAGGGCGCGCGCGGCGCCGCGCGGCTGCCCGCCGGGCGCATCGCGCTCGGCGCGGCGGGCCTGCTCGTGGCGGTCGCCCTCACGGCCTGCGGGAGCGCGGCGTACGAGGGTGTGCAGCGCGGCAACCAGGCGTACGAGGACGAGGCGTTCGAGGAGGCGCTCACGGCGTACCAGGAGGCGGCCGGCGAGCCCTCGGAGTCCGAAGAGGCGCCGCCGCCCATCGACTACAACATCGGCAACACGCTGCACCGCCTCGAACGATACGAGGAGGCGACGGTCGCCACGACCAGCGCGCTGAACGCGACGGACGACCCGGTGCTCGTGGCGCGCAGCACGTACGCGGCCGGCAACCACGCCTTCCGCCGCGGGGACCTCGAGGCGGCGCGGCAGGCGTACATCGCCGTGCTGCTGCGCGACCCGGGCGACGTCGACGCGAAGCACAACCTCGAGCTGGTGCTGCGGCTGCTCGCGGGCGGCGAACCGCCCCCAGCGGCGGGCCAGCAGCAGCCCCCGGAGGACGAGCCCGACCCGCCGGACGACCAGGACGAGGGCGAGCCGGACGACGAGCAGGATCCGGGCGACGGCCCCGGGGAGCAGGGTGACCAGGAGCCCGAGGACCCGGATCCCGGCGAGGGCGAACCGGGCGAAGAGGGCGACGAGGAGTCGGACGAGAGCGGCTCGGAGCCGCCGCCCGATCAGGGCGACCAGCAGGACAACCGCGCGGCCGATCCGCCGCCGGAGCCGCAGAACCTGGACGAGGCGCGATCGCGCCTGTCGGAGGCCCTGCTGGAGCTCGGCGACGCCCCGCTCACGCTCGACCAGGCGATCGACATCCTCGACCTCGTGCGGATCACGAACTCGCTCGAGGCGTTGACGCCGCGGGAGCGGGAGGCGGGCGGAGCGCTCCCCGACCGCTAGCGTCGGACCGGGGCGGTCGCCGGCTACCCGGCCGGGCCGCGCCGCCGCAGGCGGAACGGCCGCAGCAGCGCCACACGCACCAGCCGGTTGCGCACCTCGCGGTACGCGCGGTCGAGGCGGTCGAGCTCGCCGTCATCGCCGCCCTCGCCGATGGCGCGCCCGTAGCGCTCGCGCGTGAACGAGCGTGCGAGGCGGTCGACGGGCTCGTCGACCTCGATGGCGCGGCCGAGCGTGGCAGCCGACTCCAGTGGCGTGCGGTCCATGCCGGACGGGATGCCGGCCCAGCTTGAGAGCCGCTGCACCTTCGCCCAGCGCTGCGTGGCCGGCGCGAGCCGGCGGTAGGGGTACGCCCACGCGAGACTGGCGAGGAAGTAGAGCGCGGAGAGCGCCGCGACGGCGGCGAGGAGCCACAGCAGCGGCGCCGTGAAGTCACGCGCAGCGGCCTCCGCGAGCTCCTCGGCCTGCCGGTCCGGGGCGCCCGGGTCCTCCTCGTCGTCGAAGGCGGTCGCCTCCAGGAGCAGCAACTCGTCGGTGCCCTCGGCGATGGTGAGGGGGTCCTCTTCGTCGAGGCCGAACGCCTGCGGGCCGGGCCGCGAGACCCGCGCACTCCCCGGGGTGGGATTGAACTCGACCCACCCGAGGCCGGGGAAGTAGACCTCCGGCCACGTCCACGAGTCCTCCTCGGTCAGCACGTACGACTCCGTCTCCGGGTCGTAGATGTGCGCGCCCATGTAGAAGCCGACGGCGACACGGGCGGGGTAGCCGAGCGAGCGCATCATGACCGCCATGGCCGACGCGAAGTGGTCGAAGTAGCCCGCTTCCGACTCGAACAGGAAGTAGTCCACCGGGTCGCGGCGCGGCGGCTGGTCGTCGACCTTGAGGTTGAACGTGTAGTTGGTCCGCAGGTAGTTCTCGATCTGGAACGCGGCGACGTAGGGCGACTCGGTGTTGCCGGCGACGGTGAAGGCCAGGTCGCGCACCCGGTCGGGCAGGCTCTCCGGGAGCTGCAGGTAGCGCTCCGTCACCCACCCGGGATAGTCCGTGCCCGCGCCGACGAGGATCTCGGGGTTGGCCGCCGACACCGTCCCGACCGTCACGTACTGGTCCCCCGGCCCGATGCGCTCACCGGGCTGCAACGCGGCGAGGTCCGCCGCGGACCCGCCGGTGACGGCTTCCGCCTCGATGTTGGTCGCGAGCGGGTCGCCGGCCGCGAGCAGCCTGCGGTCCGAGAGCGGCTCGATCACCTCGACCTGCGTGACGATCGGACGCCGCAACTGGGTGCGGGTCTCGGGCGTGCCGAAGCTCGCGGCCTCGATGGTCGTACCCGGCAGGGGCTCGCGCTCGGTCTCGGAGAGCTTCCAGCCCGCCCGCGTGTACTCGTCGAACGCGGTGGCGCGGAGCTGCAGGAACTCGTCCCGGCGCAACTCCTCGTTCGCCGGGAGCGTGACCCGGTACATCGGTTCGTCCTCGAGCTTCACGCGGCCCTGCAGCGGGAGTGCGTTGTCGAAGTGGTGGATCAGGTTGCCGCGCTTCGAGTCGATCCCCAGGAACACCTGACCGAAGCGGTCGACGCGGTCCGTGACCGGCTGGGTGACGCGCTCCCACCCCGCCGAGACGCGGTCGAGCTCGCCGCCCGTGGGCACGAGCCACGAGGCGAGGATGAGCAGCAGGGCCACCCACGCCCCGGCGTGCAGCACCTCGAGCGAGAGGAGCTGCGGCAGCGCCGCGCGCTGGCCCTCCCAGCGCGAGATGGTGCGGAGCAGCTGGAGCCGCGTGAAGAGCAGGATCGCGGCGAACAGGAAGAGGATGAACGCGACCGAGGGCTGACCGGGCAGGTACGAGATGTTGGTGAGGATGCCCACCCCCGCCGGCACCAGCGCCAGCCACGGGTTGCGCCAGCGGAACACGGCCCACCCCGAGAGGTAGGGCACGATCCACGTCACGAAGACCATGAGCAGCACGAACGGCAGCGGGTCCGAGGAGACACCGCCGAAGATCAGCGCCGCGCCCCAGTCCTTGAGGCGCGCCCACAGCTCGGACCAGCGGGCCTCGATGCCCCCGGTCGTGAACGGGTCGGCCAGCTCCATGGTGTGCATGACCATGGCGACGGAGACGATGGCGCCGAAGGCGAGCCCGGCCGGGAACAGCCACCATGCCGACCAGCGCACGCGCGAGAGCGCGGCGCGCTGCGCCGGGAGGTAGGCGTACCACCCGGCCGAGCCGTGCATGCGCGCGAGCCCGGCGCCCGCGAGGAGCCCGACCCACGCCGCCACCGTCAGGTCCGGCATCTCGTCGACCCAGTTCGCGTTCGCGATGGAGAGCGCGAACGCGGTCTGGCTCGCGGCGAGCAGGACGAAGGTGAGGATGTCCTCCCAGTAGGCGAGCACAAACCTGCGGTCGCCCTCGGCGACGAGTTCGGCGAAGCCGCGGCGGCGGCCCTCGTCGGCGGGGATGCCGGCCGCGGTCATAGCGGCGACACCGGCCCGGCGGGAGCGCCGGTCTCGGGGTTCGGCGTGCTGGTGGCGGCGCTGAGCACGTGTACCAGGTCATCGCCCTGCTTGACCGTGTAGGTGTAGACCCCGCCCGCGGTCAGCGTCCCGTAGACATCGAGGGAGCTGCGCTCGCTGCCGAAGGTCTCGGCCTCGATCAGCACCGCGGCGACCTTCACGCCGCGCGAGGCGAGCGACATCAGCGCCAGCGCCCACGCGTCGTTGGGCGACGGCGTGACCGCGACGACGGTGGTGTGGCGGCCGAAGTTGCGCTGCTCCTCCAGCAGCAGGTGGTCGAGCGGCACCTCGCCCACCGATCGCGCGAGCGCGAGGGTCTCGAGGATGCGCGTGTAGTGGTTCGCCCCGCGCTCGGGCTCGTCGACCCGCAGGTCGTCGCCGTAGGCGATGAGCCCGACGGAGCGGTTGGCGGCGATGAAGTAGCGGGCGATCGAGGCCGCGACCATGACGGCCGTCTCCTCGGTGCCGTCGTCACCCTCGCCGGTATGCACCTCGTCCTGGAGGTCGAGCAGGATCCAGACGTCCGAGGCGGGGTCGAGCTCGAAGAGCTTGACCATGAGGTTGCCGGTGCGGGCCGTCGCCGGCCAGTGCACCCGGCTGAACGAGTCGCCGGGCTCGTAGGCGCGGATGCCCGCCACGTTCGGCGTGACGTTGTGCGTGCGACGTCGGAACCGGCCGTCGCCGGGCAGGCTGGCGGGCGGCAGGTACAGCCCCGGCAGCTCCGGCGCGTTCGGGTAGACGAGCACCTCGACGGGCTCACCAAAGGTGCGCGACATGCGGAAGAAGCCGAACGGGTCGGCCGAGGTGATCGTGACGGGGCCGAGCGTGTAGAGCCCGCGGCGTAGCGTCGGCGTCTCGTACCGCCACACGTCGACACCGCGCGAGCCGAGCGTGACGACGCGGTTCGTGATGTGGCCGGGCAGGTCGGAGGCGTCCTCGACCTCCAGCCAGATCTTGGGCAGGCGCGCGTTCGACGTGATGAGCACGCGGCCTTCGAGGTCGCTGCCGCGCGTGACGCGCCGGTCGCGGCGCAGGATGTCCACCTCGATGTTGCGGATCATCGAGCGGTTCCAGAAGTAGAGGATCGGGACGCCGATGAAGATCACGTAGGAGAGGCGGAAGAGCAGCCAGAAGCCCGTGGCCAGGCCGATCGCGATGCAGATCAGCGCGACGCCGAGGGCGATCGTGATGTTGGGACGTCGTCGGGGCGCGGCCGCGAGCCACGCGAGCCAGCGCATGGCCGGCTCAGGCGCCGCCGCGGGCGCGCGCTCCCGGTACCGGGACGCGCTCGATGCACTCGTCGATGATCGCCGAGGTCTCGACGTTCCGGACGCGGGCGGCCGCGCTGACGATCACGCGGTGCCCGAGCGCCGGGAACGCGAGGAGCTTGATGTCGTCGGGCTGGACGAAGTCGCGGCCCTCCAGCAGTGCGAACGCCTGCGCGCAGCGCATGAGCGCGAGCGAGCCGCGCGGCGAGGCGCCCAGGTAGACCGCCTCGTGGTCCCGCGTCGCGTTCACCAGCGTCACGATGTACTGCTTGATGAGCGGGTCGATATAGATCTCGCGCACCGCGCTCTGGAGCTCGACGACCTCGCCGGCGGTCGTGACCTGCTCCAGCGAGTCGATGGGGTGCGACTCCTGCTGGGCGTCCATCACCATCACCTCGTCGGTGGGGCTGGGGTAGCCGAGCCGCACGCGCATGAGGAAGCGGTCGAGCTGGGCCTCGGGCAGCGGGAACGTGCCCTCGTACTCGATGGGGTTCTGCGTGGCCATCACCATGAACGGCTCGGGCAGCCCGCGCGTGACGCCGTCGACGGTGACCTGGCGCTCCTCCATCGCTTCGAGGAGCGAGGACTGCGTCTTGGGCGTCGCGCGGTTGATCTCGTCGGTGAGCACGATCTGCGCCATGACCGGGCCCGCGCGGAACTCGAACTCCCGCGATGCCGGGTTGAAGACGGAGACGCCCGTCACGTCCGAGGGCAGCAGGTCCGGGGTGAACTGGATGCGCTGGAAGTCGCACCCGGTGGAGCGGGCGAGCGCCCGCGCCAGCATGGTCTTGCCGACGCCGGGCACGTCCTCGATGAGGAGGTGCCCGCGACAGAGCAGCGTGACGAGCGCGAGTCGTGCTTCCTGTGTCTTGCCGATGATGACGCGCTCGACGTTGTCGAGCAGGCGTTCAGAGATGATGCGAGGGTCTTCCAACGCGCACTCCTGTGACGCAGTAGGTGGGGCGGCCTGCAAGCGATAAGTATAAGCAACTCGCTACGTTTGCGCTGACAGTGGCGGGCCGGGAGCGCATCACGCGCGCGCGACGACCGCGCCCCACTCTCCCTCGACCCTGCGCTCCACGTCGCGCAGGCCGGCGGCGCGTGCAGCCTCCTCGACGTCCGGCGTCGCCTCGGCGAGGAATCCACTGGCCACGAGGACGCCACCCGGGCGCAGTGCGGCCGCGGCCTCCGGCAGCAACTCGGTCACCACCACCAGCGCGATGTTCATCGCCACGCAGTCATAGCGCCCCAGCGACGCGCCGGGCCACGGCCACGCGTCGCCGAGGGAGCCCTCGCGCGCCTCGATGCGGTCCGCGAGACCGTTGCGTCCGGCGTTCTCGCGCGCCGCGGCAACGGCGACCGGGTCCGTGTCGACCGCGTCGACCCTCGACGCGCCGAGGCGCGCCGCCGCGAGCGCGAGGATGCCCGAGCCCGTCCCCACGTCGAGCACCGCGTCGCCCGAGCGCACGAGCCCCTCAAGCGCGTCGAGGCACAGCCGCGTCGTCTCGTGCTGGCCGGTGCCGAAGGCGCGCCCGGGGTCGAGCGTGATCACGAGGTCATCGGGCCCGGCGTCCGCCGCCTGCTCCCACGAGGGCTGCACCAGCAGCCGCCCGACGCGGAACGGGTGGTAGAAGCGCTTCCACTCCTCGGCCCAGTCGGCCTCGCCCACCTCGGAGTAGCGCAGGCGCGGGAGCGGCGCGGCGAGCGGGAGCGTGCCGAGGCGACGCCGGATCGCGCGCCGCTCCGCCGGGGTGAGCGGCGCGGGGAAGAACGCGCGCACGGTGGCGTCCTCGTCGGTGAGTTCGAGGCCGAAGCGCTCCGGCTCGATGTTGCGGAACGGCGTGTCCATCGCCGCGCCGCCGGGCGCGATCGCCGCGAGTACGTCGGCGACGATCTCCGCGTCGTCGACGGGGAGGCGCACGGACAGCGCGATCCACGCGTCTGCGGGCGAGGGGTCGTCGGGTGTGATGGGCGCGTCGCCGGGCGGGGGCGGCGGCATGGGTGGCTAGCTGAACGCCTCCCGCACGCGCTCGAAGAAGCCTCGCTCGTGCTCCGGCATCGAGGGCGTGCCGAGCGACTCGGCAAGCTGTTCGAGCAGCTCGCGCTGCTCCTCGGTGAGGCTGGTGGGCGTCACCACGTGGGTGTGCACCAGCAGGTCGCCCCGGCCACTGCTGCGCAGGTGCGGCACGCCGTAGCCGCGCACGGTGAAGACGTGGCCCGGCTGCGTGCCCGCGGGCACCTCGATCTCCACGGGCTCGCCGTCGATGGTCGGCACCTCGATGCTCGCCCCGAGGGCGGCCTGCGCCGGGTTCAGCGGAAGCTCGTAGACCAGGTGGCTGCGCTGGCGGCTGAAGCGCTCGTGCGGCTCCACCTCGATGTCGAGGTAGACGTTGCCCGCGGGACCGCGCCGCTGGCCGGCGTCGCCCTCGCCGCTGAGGCGGATCTGGTGCTCCTCGTCGACGCCGGCGGGGACGTTCACCACGCGCGAGATGTGCTCGCGGCGCAGCCCTCGTCCGCGGCACTCGCCGCACGGCTCGGAGACGACCTCGCCGTCGCCCTCGCAGCGCGCGCACAGCGCGGCGTTCACGAAGCGGCCGAAGAGCGACTCCTGGACGCGGCGCACCTCGCCCTGCCCGTTGCACTCGGGACAGGTCACGGACTTCGTGCCGCGCGCGCCGCCGCTGCCACGGCACTCCTCGCAGTGCGCGACACGGTCGAACTCGATCTCCTGCTCGCCGCCGAACACCGCCTCCTCGAGCGAGATGCGCAGGGTCGCGCGGCGGTCCGCGCCGCGCTGCGGGCCGGGACGGCGGGTGGCGGTGCCGTTGAAGAACGCGTCGAAGATGTCGCCGAACCCGCCGAAGCCCTCGAAGCCGGAGAAGCCGTGCTGCCCGCCGCCGTTGAGGCCGTTCATGCCGAAGCGGTCGTAGGTGCGACGCTTCTCCTCGTCCGAGAGGACGTCGTACGCGGCGGAGATCTCCTTGAAGCGGTCCTCGGCGCCGTCGGCCTTGTTGCGGTCGGGGTGGTACTCCATCGCGAGCTTGCGGAAGGCGCGCTTGATGTCCTCCTGCGAGGCATCGCGGGCGACCCCGAGCGTGGCGTAGAGATCGGCGTTGGCGTTCATTGATCCCTCAGTCTAAGGCCTGTCGCGCTGAACGCGCAGCGCCGGGGTGCGCGATGTCCTCCGTGGGGCTCCGCCACTCGAAAGTCTACGCTTCGTTTTACCCGAATTGCAGCGTAGACTTTCGCCTCGCGCCCCGCGGGCAGCCGCACCGGGCTCATGCCGGGACCCGGTTGTACCGCGTCTTCAGGTAGTCGTTCACCCACACCCGCGAGCTGCGCCAGTGGCCGTCCGCCCCTCGCGTTGCCTGGAGGCGTCCGCGGTTCGCGGCGTTGCGCAGCGCCGAGGCCGTGATGCGCGCGTCCTCGAGCGCCCCGAGCGGCACCAGCCGCGCGGGCCCGGCCACCGACGGGATCACGAACTTGTAGAGGTTGTCCAGGATCGCCCGCGCGATCAGCTCGCCGAGCGCGCCCGCGTCCCCGTGGTCGGCGCGCCTCAGGGCGTCGAGGTACAGGGCGCGCTGGTTCTTGTAGATGATCGCCGGTGGATAGCCGAGCCGGACGAGCAGGAGGTTTAGCACGAGGCGCCCGGTGCGCCCGTTGCCGTCGAGGAACGGGTGGATCTGCTCGAACCGGCAATGCACGTGGGCGACGGCCTCCGGGAAGTCCGGGGACGCCGGCTGGAGACTGTTGGCCTCGGCTATCCAGTCCGTGATCTCGGCCGAAACGTCGGTCCAGGGGGGCGGCGTCATCCCCGCCGGGAATGGCTGGATGTCATGTTGGCGGAAGGAGCCCGGCCCCTCGTCTGCTCCGGCGTCGGGGTGCGCCGCCACGTCCCAAACCGGCTCCATCGCCAGGCGGTGCACGTGACGCACCTCGGTCGTCGAGATGCGTTCATCGCCAGACCACTCGCCGGGATCGATCGCCCGGCCGTAGACCCAGTCCGCTGCGTTGGCGTAGCCACGCACCTCCATGTACTCGCGGAGCTCCTTGTCGCCCACGGCGCGCCCCTCGCCGAGCAGCGCGGCGACCTGCTTGAGGACGAGCGTGTTGCCCTCGATGGCCGTGGAGTGGTGCGCTTCCTCCAGCCAGATCCCGCGCCAGATGCCGTCCGCCTCGAGGCGGCGCGGGAGGCCGCCGAGGTTGTTCCAGAGCTCCCCGATCTGTGTGTCGAGTCGCGCGTAGACCTCGCGGCGGCTGGGCCGCCCCGGGCGTCGAGGCGGCGGTTCGGCGGGCGTTGGCCGATCAGGGGCACGGAAGACCACGGGCGCGCCCTCCTGCACCCCAAAGTCTACGCTACGGTTCGCACAAATTGAAGCGTAGACTTTGTGCCGGGCGCCTCGGAGGAGGAAAGTCTACGCTCCATTTGGCATGAATCGCAGCGTAGACTCTCGCGACTGGCCCTCCACGCAGACAAGTCTACGCTTCGTTTAGGGTCAATCGAAGCGTAGACTTTCGCGCGGCGCGTCCCTACACCTCGCGGAACTCGCCCTCCACGGTGCTCGCCGCCTCGCCCTCGCCCTCGTCGTCGCCGTCGGCGCCGGCCGCGGCGTCGCCGTTGGGGCCCGGCGCCGCGCCGGCCTCGGGCGCGCCGTACGCCGCCTGGCCGATCTCCTGTAGCGCCAGCGAGAGCGCCTCGCTCGACGACTGGATGCGCTCCGCGTCGTCGGCTTCGAGGGCTGACCGCACGTCGGCGATGGCCGACTCGACGCGCGACTTGATGTCTTCGGAGACGTTCTCGGCCTGCTCGTTGAGCGTGCGCTCGGCGGAGTAGGCGAGGGTGTCGGCCATGTTGCGCAGCTCGACGGCCTCGCGGCGCGCCTGGTCCTCCGCCGCGTGCTCCTCGGCCTCGCGGGTGAGGCGCTCAACCTCGTCGTCGGTGAGGCCGGAGGCGGGCTGGATCGTGACGTGCTGCTCCTTGCCGGTCGCCTGGTCGCGGGCCGCGACCGTGACGATGCCGTTCACGTCGATGCTGAACTCGACCTCGATCTGCGGCACGCCGCGCGGCGCGGGCAGGATGCCGTCGAGGATGAAACGCGCGAGCGACTTGTTGTCGCCCGCCATCTGGCGCTCGCCCTGCAGCACGTGGATCTCCACCGACGGCTGGTTGTCGGCCGCGGTCGAGAACGTCTGCTTGCGGTCGGTCGGGATGATCGTGTTGCGCTCGATGAGCGCCGTCATCACGCCGCCCAGCGTCTCGATGCCGAGCGTGAGCGGGGTGACGTCGAAGAGCGCGACGTCCTGGACATCGCCCTTGAGGATGCCGGCCTGGATGGCCGCGCCGATGGCGACGACCTCGTCGGGGTTGACGCCCTTGTGCGGCTCCTTGCCGAAGAAGTCCTGCACCTGCTGCTGCACCAGCGGCATGCGCGTCATGCCGCCAACCAGCACCGCCTCGTTGACCGCGCCCGGCTGGAGCGAGGCGTCGTCGAGCGCGGACTTCACCGGGCCGAGCGAGCGCTGCACGAGGTCGCCCACGAGCTGCTCGAAGCGAGCGCGCGTGAGCGTGATCTGCATGTGCTTGGGGCCGCTCTGGTCGGCGGTGATGAACGGCAGGTTGATGTCGGTCTGCTGCGCGCTGGAGAGCTCGATCTTCGCGCGCTCGGCCGCCTCCTTGAGGCGCTGGAGGGCCATGCGGTCCTCGGAGAGGTCGATGCCCTGCTCGCGGCGGAACTCGGCCACCAGGTCGTCGATGAGCAGGTTGTCGAAGTCGTCGCCGCCGAGGAACGTGTCGCCGTTCGTCGCCTGGACGTGGAAGGTCCCGTCGCCGAGGTCGAGGATCGAGATGTCGAAGGTGCCGCCGCCGAGGTCGTAGACGGCGATGACCTCGTCCTCCTCCTTCTCGAGGCCGTAGGCGAGCGAGGCCGCGGTCGGCTCGTTGATGATGCGCAACACCTCGAGGCCGGCGATGCGGCCCGCGTCGCGGGTGGCCTGGCGCTGCGAGTCGTTGAAGTAGGCCGGGACCGTGATGACGGCCTCGTTGACGTCTTCGCCGAGGTAGGCCTCGGCGTCGGCCTTGAGCTTCTGCAGGATCATCGCCGAGATCTCGGGCGGCGAGTAGTCGCGGTCGCCCATCTTCACCAGCGCGTCGCCGTTGGGGGCCTTCGTGATCTCGAACGGGGCGATGTCGCGCAGGTGCGCGACCTCGGCGTCCTCGAACTTGCGGCCCATGAGGCGCTTCACCGAGAAGATGGTGTCGCTGGGGTTCGTGACGGCCTGGCGCTTCGCGACGGTGCCGACGAGGCGCTCACCCTGCGCGGTGACGGCGACCATGGACGGCGTCGTGCGGCCACCCTCGGCGTTGGGGATGATCTCCGGCTCGCCGGCCTCCATCACGGCCATGGCGCTGTTCGTGGTTCCGAGGTCGATGCCGATGACTCTTGCCATGGTGTCCTCTCCTTCGTCGTCGGTAGCTCGTTCGGTGCGCCGCCGGGCGATGGCCCGCGGGCGGCGCGGCTATGCGTCCTGTGTTGGTTCCGTATCCGTGGAGCCGTCGCCCACCACCACCTGCGCGGGGCGGACCACGTAGTCCTGCATCGTGTAGCCGGAGCGGACCGCCGCGACGACGCGCCCGCCGGGTCCCGGCGCGTACGAGATCGCCTCGTGGACGCGCGGGTCAAACTCCGCGCCGTCCGTCGCGATCGGCTCGACGCCGGCCGTGGCGAGGGTCTCGGCGAACTTCTGGCGGACCAGCCGGATGCCCTCGACCCACTGGTGCCCCTCGAGATCCGCGTCGACGTTGCCGAGCGCGAGGTCGAGGTCGTCGAGCACCGGCAGGTAGCGGCGCACCGTGTCGGCGAGCGTCGTCCGGGCGCGCTCGGCCCAGTGCTGCTCGGAGCGGCGGCGGTAGTTGAGGAGGTCGGCCTGCGCGCGCGTATGGGCGTCCCGCAGCCCGGCGACCTCCGCCTCCAGGCGCGTGATGCGCTCCTCGTCGGTAAGTGGCTCGGTCTCCGCCTCGGCGGCGTCGGGAGCGCCATCGGCGGCGCTCACGGCGTCGTCGACGGCTGCAAGGGGCTGTTCGGCGTCGTCGGGGAGCAGTGTCGTGACCTTTCGATGTGCGGTGGCGGGCGGGAGCGCCTAGCTCTCGACCTCTTGCAGGAGGTCCGAGATGAGCGAGGAGAAGTAGCGGACGCGCGGAATCGTGCGCCCGTAGCGCATGCGCGTCGGCCCGAGGACGGCGACGGTGCCGGTGGCCCCCTCGGGACCGTCGAAGGCCGAGACCACCAGCGTCCACTCCTGCAGCCACTCGTCCGGGTTCTCGTCACCGATGACGATGCGCGCCCCCGCGTCGGGCGCGTCGGTGGCGCGCAGCGCGCCGCGGAGGTGGTACGCCTCCAGGTGCTGCACCGCGTCCAGGATGCGCTCGGTGGATGCGAACTCCGGCTGCTCGAGCGCGGGACGGACGCCGGCGATGTAGAGCTCGGTGTCCTCGTCGTGCTCGTCGAGCAGCCCGGCGATGTCGAGCGCGAGGGTGCGGTCGTGCTCGTCCTCGATCTCGGGGACGAGCTCACGCAGCGTCGCGGCGCCCGCGTCGGCGCAGCGGCCGTTGAGGCGCTCGGCGCGCGCGTTGAGCCGGTCCTGGCCGTCGGGCTCGGGCACGCCGACGATGCGCTGGCGCACGCTGCCGTCGTCGAGGACGGCGACGAGCAGCGCGGCGCCCGGGCGCAGGTGGACGAGCTGCGCATGGCGCAGCGTCGGCAGCCGGCGCTGCGGCCGCGTCACGACCGCGACGTTGCCGACGGCGGCCGAGAGGATCGACGCGGCGAGCCGCAGCCAGTCGTCGTAGCCGGGTGACGCCTGGTGGAACTGGTGCTCGATCATGCGCTGCTCGGCCAGCGTCACCGGCTCCTCGGACATCAGTCGCTCGACGTAGAAGCGGTAGCCGACGTTCGAGGGCACCCGGCCGGCGGAGGTGTAGGGGTGCGTGATGTAGCCCTCGTCCTCGAGGCGCGCGAGCTCGTTGCGGATGGTCGCGGTCGAGAACTCGAGGTGGTGGCGGTCGACGAGCGCGCGCGAGCTCACGGGCACGGCCGTGTCGATGTACTCATCGACGACGAGGTTCAGGATGCCGGCCCGGCGATCGCTCAACACGCGCCCCTCCAGGCGGTTCGTGTTCACTGGGTGTGGATTAGCACTCTCCCGGCGAGAGTGCTAACTGGTACGATTGTAGCGACCGGCAGGCAGCCCGGTCAACGCTCCGAGGCCCCTCGCACGAGGGCTGCCGGGGCGGCTGCGAAGGTGGTGCCAGGGCGTGGAAGAGACCACGGCTACGGGGGAGGCGGGCGCGCCCGACCGCGCCGCCGCGCGTGACGACGACGCGTTCTCCGCGCTCTACGAGGCGCACGCGGACCGCGTCCACCGCTACCTGCTGGCGCGCACCCCGACCGCCGCCGACGCCGAGGAGATCACCTCGCGCACCTTTCTGAACGCGTTCACGAACCTCGGCAGCTTCCGCGGGCGCGGCTCGTTCGAGTCATGGCTGATGACAATCGCCCACAACCTGCTCGCCAACTGGTACCGCGACCGCGGCCGCCGCCCGCCCACCGCGCCGCTCGACGAGGCGATGAGCATCGCCTCGGACGTACCGGGCCCGGACTCCGAGCTGGAGACGCAGGAGCTCGCCACCCGCATCCGCGAGGCGACGGCGGAGCTCGCGCCCGAGCGCCGGCAGCTGATCGCACTCAAGTACGTCGATGGCCTCACCAACGCGGAGATCGGCCGCCGGATGGGCCGCAGCGAGGGCGCCATCAAGGCGCTGCACCATCGCACGCTGCGGCAGCTGGAGAAGGTGCTGGGGCCGGCGCCGCCGTAGTCGACGGGCGGTGGCAGGCGAGGCGGCGCCTCGCTACGATCGACGCAACACGGGACACTCCCCGCTCCCCTTGAGGACGGTACGCGTGGACATCAGCTGGCTCGGGCATGCCTGCGTGCGCGTGCGCACGCGCCACGCGGCCGTGGTCATGGACCCGGCCGACCGTTCGGTCGGCTTCGACATGGGCCGGCCCACGGCCGACATCGTGACGGTCAGCCGCCACCACCCGCACCACGACCACAGCGGCGGCGTGCGCGGCCAGCCGGTCGTGATCGACGGGCCCGGCGAGTACGAGATCAGCGGCGTCCAGGTCTTCGGCATCGCCAACCCGCTGCCGCAGGCGACCGATGAGTCCGCGCCCCCGGACCCGGCGGCGCGCCGCAACACCGCCTTCCTGGTGGAGGCCGAGGGGCTGCACCTCGCCCACCTGGGGAGCGGGTGCCAGCCCCCGGCGGCCGACGCCGAGCTGCTGAGCAACGTCGACATCCTCATCCTCGCAATCAGCGGCGAGGAGCACGCCGAGCCCGCGGTCGCGGCGCGCACGGTGCGCGACCTGGAGCCGAAGATCGTGATCCCCGTGGGCTACGCCGGGCAGAACGGCGACGGGAAGCAGGACCCGCTCGGCGCGTTCCTCGAGGCCACCGGGTTGAGCGTCGATGATCCGCAGGCGCGGCTGAGCATCCAGCGGCGCGGGCTGGGCGAGCAGCAGCGCGTCGTGCTGCTGGAGGCGAGCCGGCAGTAGCGCCGCGTCTGCCGGCCTACGGCAGGAAGTTCAGCGGGTTCTGCGGGGTGCCGTTGCGCCGGATCTCGAAGTGCAGGTGGGGCCCCGTCGAGGCGCCCGTGGAGCCGCTGTAGCCGATCAGGTCGCCCTGCTCCACCCACTCGCCCAGCGTCACCGCGAAGCGGCTGAAGTGGCCGTAGCGCGTGGTGAAGCTCTGGTCGTGCCGGATGATGACGTGGTAGCCGTACGAGCAGCACGGATGACCGCCCACGAACGTCACCTGGCCCGCAGCCGACGCGGCAACGGGCGTGCCGACCGGCATCCCGATGTCGATGCCGAGCGGGTGGGCGGGTCCGAACCACGACGTGATACGCCCCGGCCCGGGCCAGATGAACCCGAATGTCGACGCGGTCACGGTGGGTGTGGGCGTGGCAACCGCGCCCGGCTGCGGCGTCGGTGGCGGGGTCGGCTGCGGGGGCGGCGGCGGAGGCGGCTGGGCAACGACGCGCCCGCCGGGCACGAGGATCGTCGAGCCCTCGCGCACCGTGTTCGCGTCGGGGAGATTGTTCGCCGCGAACGCGACGATGTCGTTGACATCCGCGTCGTACAGGGCGGCGATCTCGATCAGCGTCTCGTGCAAGCGCACGTCGTGGATGATGCCCTCGACGCTCGGGACCTGGAGTGTCTGGCCCGGCGAGAGCACGTCAGCGTCCGGCACGATGTCGATGTTGTTCCAGAGGATGTACTGCGTGCCGATGCCGAAGCGCAGCGCGATCCCGGTCAGCGTGTCGCCCTGCTGGATCTGGTACCGGTAGAAGATCGGTTGCTGCTGCTCGACGCGCTCCGCGTCGCCCTCGTCCGGGTCTTCCGTCAGCGTCGCGTCCAGCCCCGGCGCAGCGCCCGGCCCGGGCGTCGGCGTGCCCGGTCCTGCCGTCGACGCGGGCGCGACGGGCGTCGACGCGGGCGTGGGGACCGGATCGGGCTTCTGCGGCCTGGCTACGCCGGCCAGGCCGGGGAACGACATCACCTCGGCGCGCAGCACGGGCTCGCGGGGCGCCGAGCGCACGGTGCGCGGGAACAACCCCGCGACGATCACCACCACGAGGATCGCGAGCACAACGCCACCCTGCACCAGCGCGTCGCTGGGTAGCGCACGGCGGGCACTCTCGAGACGCCGGCCGCGCAGGAGCGCGCGCTGACGCCGGCCGTTCGGCGGTGGGGTCAGCAGGCCGCTGATAGGCGATCACTCCCCGTCAGGCCGTCGCTTCGAATGCGCGGCGGCGCTACGCGCCTTCCCCGCGGCACTCGGGAAAGTCTAGCAACCAGGTGGAGTTCGTCGATCCCCTCGTGGGGCTGAGCCGGGTACCAGGATCGTGATTGAGGTGAGACGACGGCCGTACGGAGGGGCTAGATGACCTCGGACTTGAGGGTCATGAGGAACTCCGAGTTGGACTCGGTCTTCGCGACGCGCTCGATGACGCGCTCGGTCGCGTCGGTGCCCTGGTCGCCGACCATCGCGGCCATGCGACGCAGCAGCCACACCTGGCGCAACTCCTCTTCGGTGAAGAGCAAGTCCTCGCGCCGCGTGGAGGAGGCGAAGATGTCGATCGCCGGGTAGATGCGCTTCTCCGCCAGGCGGCGGTCGAGGCGGATCTCCATGTTCCCGGTGCCCTTGAACTCCTCGAAGATCACGTCGTCCATGCGCGATCCGGTCTCGATCAGGCACGTCGCGATGATCGTCAGCGACCCGCCGTCCTCGATGTTGCGCGCCGAGCCGAAGAAGCGCTTCGGCGGGTAGAGCGCGATCGGGTCGATACCGCCCGAGAGCGTCCGGCCGCTGGTCGGCACCGCGAGGTTGTAGGCGCGCGCGAGGCGCGTGATCGAGTCGAGCAGGATCACCACGTCGCGGCCGGTCTCGACCAGCCTGCGCGCGCGCTCGATGGCGATCTCGGCCACGCGCGTGTGGTCCTCGACCGGCTCGTCGAACGTCGAGGCAATCACATCGCCGCGGACGGAGCGGCGCATGTCGGTGACCTCCTCGGGCCGCTCACCAACGAGCAGCACCATGAGGTCCACCTCGGGGTTGTTCTGCGTGATGCCGTGGGCGATCGACTTGAGCAGCATGGTCTTGCCGGCCTTGGGCGGCGAGACGATGAGCCCGCGCTGGCCGCGCCCGACCGGCGCGAAGAGGTCGACCAGGCGCTGGCTGAGCTCGATGCTCTCGGTCTCCAGCGTGAGCATGTTGTCGGGGAAGATCGGGGTGAGTTCCTCGAAGTTGGGGCGGCGCTTCGCGGTCTCGGGGTCGACGCCGTTGATCGCCTCGACGCGCAGCAGGCCGTAGTACTTCTCGGAATCCTTGGGCTGGCGTACCTGCCCGGTCACGTAGTCGCCGTTGCGGAGCGCGAAGCGGCGGATCTGCGACTGCGAGACGTAGACGTCGTTCGGGCCCGGGACCAGGCGGTCGCCGCGCAGGAACCCGAAGCCGTCATCGACGACGGAGAGCACGCCGCCGGAGAAGATCGTGCCCTGGCGCTCGGCCTGATCACGGAGGATGCGGAAGAGCAGGTCCTGGCGCGGGAGGCCCTCGGGGTTCTCGATACCGTGCTCCGTGGCGACGGCGACCAGGGCCTCGAAGGGCTGGGCCTCAAGCTGGGCGATGTCGAGGCTGGGCGGCGCGGGACCCTCCACGCGAGGGACGCGCGAGCGGCCATTACCGCCGTCGCGTCGTTCAGCGCGCCGTTGTTCGTCTGCTACTCGTGCAGGGCCGTCTCTGCGGCCCCGTGCGGGCGTACGTGCCATGAGCCTACTTGTGTCGTCGCATCGTCGTGCGGACTGGAAGGGGATGGGATGTGGACAAGATCTGTCCGGGCCGCAGTGTAACGCACCGCTCCCTACGTGAACACCCCCCGTTGTCACGAGCATGCATCACGGCCGCAGACGTCCGGTCCGCACGCGGGCCGTCCGGCCCCCGTCCACTGCTCACGAACGGGTCCACACCCGGCCCTCGCTGTCGGGAAGCGCGATCACCTCGATCCCCTCGTCCGTGCAGGTATCGAGGAGCGGACCGTCCGCAGTCGCGAGCGAGGCGCCGTGGCGCCGGGCCGTCTCGGCGGCGACGCAGTCGGCAAGGCTGAGCGACCGGGTCCGCCGCTGGTAGTAGCGCGCCCGCAGCAGTCCCGCGCTCGTCGCAAGCGTCGCGTCGAGCACAGGCGGCTCGGCCAACGGGAGCTGTTCGAGACTGAGCGTGGCATCCCGTTCGCTGAGGCTAGTCCGGCGCACCAGGCGGTCGAGCACCTCGGCCACACCCAGCAACGTCAGCGCCGCCCCCTCACTACCTCGAATCAAACGGCGGACCTGCGGTGCTGCCGGCTCGGCCAGGATCCACGCTAGCACCGCGCTTGCGTCGAGGATGATCACCAACCGCGCTCGCGCTGGCGCTCGCGTTCGGCTTCTTCGGCACGCTCTTCCCGTCGCATCTCATCGGTGCTCGGACCGAGCCCGGCGTACTTCCCCTCAAGGGTGGCGACAGGGTCGACGAGGGCGGGTCCCACGATGACGTAGTCGTCGAAGTCGATCACGATCATCTCGTCGGCCAGCAGCGTCTCGTCGGCACGCCATCGCTCGCGTACCGCCGCCGGGATCGAGACCTGGCCGTTCGATGAGAGCTTCATCCTGTAGCTGTGCTTCATGAGCCTATTCCGTTCGTTGTATGAACCGCACGACCCATTGTATGACATCGGGCGCATCGACGACCGCAGGCGGGGGCGTCCCGAGGAGTGCATCAGCCGGGAGCGGCGGGCGCTTACCGGCGCGGGAGAGTCTCCCTAGACCGGCGTGTACTTCGCGGCGTCCTGGAGGAAGCGCTCGATCCCGGCGTCGGTGAGCGGGTGCTGGATGAGCTGGAACAACACCTTCGGCGGCACGGTCGCGATGTGCGAGCCAGCCAGTGCGGCCTCCGTCACGTGGCGCGTGTGCCTCACCGAGGCGGCGAGGACCTGGCTCGGCAGGTGGTACGTCTCCACGATCCGCACGGACTCGCGCACCACGTCCATGCCGTCCTGCCCGGCGTCGTCGATGCGCCCGATGAACGGCGAGATGAGCGTCGCGCCGGCGCGCGCCGCGAGCAGCGCCTGGTTCGCCGAGAAGACCAGCGTGCAGTTCGTACTGATGCCTTCCGCCGAGAGCCGGCTGATGGCGGCCAGGCCGGCCTCCGACATCGCCACCTTCACGACGACGTTCTCGTGCCACGAGGCGATGCGACGCCCCTCCTCCACGAGTTCGTCGGCGGTCTCCGAGATCGTCTCGGCGGAGATGGGGCCGTCGACGACCTCGCAGATCTCGAGCACGCGGTCGCGGTACTCGACGCCCTCGGCGGCGACGAGCGAGGGGTTGGTGGTGACCCCGTCGACGACGCCCATGGCGGCGCCGCGGCGGATGTCGTCGATGTTCGCGGTGTCCAGGAAGATGCGCATTCGGGCGGGCTCCTCGGTGTGCTACGCGCAGTCTCGCATGCCCGGCGCTGGGGGTCGCGAGGACCCTCGCGGCGCCGTCAGAACGGCTTGGCGATCGCGAGCCACGTCATCACCGGCACGCTGATCACCATCAGCGTCCCGAAGACCACGGGCACGCGGTCGTTGAGGGCGTCTTGCAGCTCCTCGCTCATCTCGCCGCGCTTGCGCGCCTGCAGCGCGAGCAGGCGGACGCGGCGCAGTCCGACGCCCATCAGCGGCAAGAAGATAAAGACATTCACGATGAACAGCACCTCCAGGGCCAGCAGCCACCCGGTGGTGATCAGGTTCGTGTTGTCCGAGGCCGCCCACGCGAACCCCGTGAGCCCCGTCGCGAGCAGCCCGGAGAGCAGCCAGCGCGTCTCCGCCTGCGCTGCCTCGGTGAGCATGACCGCGCGCGTCTCCAGGTCCTCGGCGCTCCACGCGCGCCAGATCGGCACCATCACGGCGCCGAGGCCGGCCATCATCCAGAACAGCGCGAGCACGTGCAGCAGGCGGAACAGGTCCATCGGCTACCGCTTCGTCCCCCGGCCCGGTTCGTCGTGCGCCCGGCGCCTCAGGCCGAAGCCGCCCCGAGCGCCTCGGCGCGGCGCTCGTGCTCGGCTACGGCCGCGCCGACGAAGTCGCGGAACAGCGGCTGCGGGCGGTGCGGACGCGAGGTGAACTCGGGGTGGAACTGCGCGCCCACCATCCACGGGTGGTCGGCCAGCTCCATGATCTCGACGAGCTCGCCGTCCATCGTCCAGCCGGAGGGCACGAGCCCGTGCTCCCGGAAGGCGGGCAGGTAGACGTTGTTGACCTCGTAACGGTGACGATGGCGCTCGCGCACCGTCCCGCTGCCGTAGGCCTCGGCGGCCTTCGTCCCCGGCACCAGCCGGCAGTCGTAGCCGCCGAGCCGCATGGTGCCGCCGTAGTCGAGCACGCCGCGCTGCTCGGAAAGCAGCGAGATCACCGGGAACGGCGTCGAGGTGTCGACCTCGGTGGTGTTCGCCTCGGGCATGCCGGCGACGTTGCGGGCGAACTCGCAGACCATCATCTGCAGGCCCAGGCAGACGCCGAGGAACGGGATGCGGCGCTCGCGCGCGTAACGGACCGCCTCGATCTTGCCTTCGAGGCCGCGGTCGCCGAAGCCGGGGCAGAGCACGATGCCGTCGACCTCCCCGATGACCTCCTCGGGCGGGCGGTCCTCGAGGTGCTCCGAGTGGACCCAGTCCAGCTCGAGCCGCGCGCCGTGGAAGACCGACGAGTGGATCAGCGCCTCCTTGATCGACAGGTACGCGTCGTGCAGCTCGACGTACTTGCCGACGACGGCGATACGCACCTCGCGCCTCGGATTGCGGAGCCGCTCGACGAACGCGCGCCACTCGGCGAGCTCGGCCTTCGTCTGGTCGAGCCCGGCCAGGCGCGCGACGATCTCCGGCAGCCCGCGCACCTCGAGGAGCAACGGGACCTCGTAGATCGAGTCGGCGGTCTCCAGCGGGATCACGGCCTCGCGGCCCACGTTGCAGAACAGCCCGATCTTCTCGCGCAGGGCCTCGGCGACGGGGTAGTCCGAGCGCGTCACGATCACGTCGGGCTGGATGCCGAAGGAGCGCAGCTCGCGCACGGAGTGCTGCGTCGGCTTGGTCTTCAGCTCGCCCGTCGAACCGATGTACGGCAGCAGCGTGACGTGGATGGCGACGGTGTCGCCGGGCCCCAGCGTGTGGCGCATCTGGCTGATGGCCTCCAGGAACGGCTGCCCCTCGATGTCACCCACCGTGCCGCCGACCTCGACGAGCACCACGTCGGCGTCGAGCGCCGTGCCAGCCTCGACGATGCGCTTGCGGATCTCGCCGGTGACGTGGGGGATGGGCTGGATGGTGCCGCCGAGGAAGTCGCCGCGGCGCTCCTTGCGGATCACCTCCTCGTAGATCTGGCCGGAGGAGGTGGAGTTGGCCTGCGTGAAGTTCTCGTCGAGGAAGCGCTCGTAGTGGCCGAGGTCGAGGTCGGTCTCGGCGCCGTCGTCGGTGACGAAGACCTCGCCGTGCTGGTAGGGCGACATGGTGCCGGGGTCGACGTTGATGTAGGGGTCGAGCTTGAGGACGGAGACGCGGAGGCCGCGGGCCTTGAGGTCACGCCCGAGCGAGGCGGTGACGATGCCCTTGCCAACGGAGCTGACAACACCGCCGGTCACGAAGATGTACTTCGTCATCACTCCTCGGTCTTTCGGGGAGGACACGCTTCATATTCAGCGCGTGCCGGGAGACTGTCAACGAAGAGCGCGGCCTGCACGCGATAACCCCGCCAGTTCACCGCCTCGAGGCGGTGGACGGCGGGGAGGATTGGGCCCCTCGAGGGCCGATTCAGTGTCAGCGCACGACCAGGCATCGTCAACGCCCGGGAGCATTCCTTCCCGAGAACGGCGATAATCGATCTGCCGCGTGATGCAGCAACGATCGGACGGGCCCCAATGGCCGGAGAGACACTGAGCAGCAACGACGCATTGGCAGCCCTTCGCGCTCACAAGCCCGAGCTCGTGAGTCGCTTCGGGGTCATCGAACTCGCGCTCTTCGGCTCAGTCGTCCGCGACGAGGCGTCGCCGGAGAGCGACATCGACATCCTCGTGCACTTCGATGGCCCGGCCGACTCTGAGCGCTACTTCGGCGTGCAGTTCTATATCGAGGACCTGCTGGGGCGCCCCGTCGATCTCGTGACGGACAAGGCGTTGCGCCCCGAGTTGCGTCCGTACGTCGAGGCCGAGGCCGTCCGTGTCTGATGGCCCGGCGGGCGAACGCCCGTGGATCCCCTATGTTCGGGACATGCTCGCGGCATGCGAGCGGATCCTGCGATACACCGACGGGCTTGAACAGCAGGCGTTCGTAGCGGACGACCGCACGTATGACGCAACCTTGCGGAACCTCGGCATCATCGGCGAGGCGGCGCGGCGCATCCCCGAATCGGTGCGCGAATCGCGCGACGAGATTCCGTGGCGTGCCATCATCGGAACGCGGAACCGCGTCGTCCACGCTTACCTGGGAATCGACGACGACGTGATCTGGTCGATCGTCACTGACGACATCCCGGAACTCATGCCCGCGATGCAGGCGCTCCTCGACGCGTCGGAGTGACACCGGCTCAGCCGCAACGCACTCCCTGGGCGCACATCCCGCGCCAATAGATACGTCGTCTCGCATCTTGCTGGCGACACCCCTCCCCCGTACGCTGATTCGACCCGCGGCCGACGCGCCACGGGGCGAGGGGAGCACCTGCACATGCCGTCCGCCGACGCCATCCGCCCCGAGATCAGCACGCTCGACAACGGGTTGCGCGTCGTCACCACCTCGATCCCGACGGCACAGTCGGCGAGCACAGCGTTCTTCGTCGGCGTCGGCTCGCGAGGCGAGGACCGCCGCACCAACGGCATCTCGCACTACCTGGAGCACATGCTCTTCAAGGGCACCGAGCGCCGCCCGACCGCCCCCGAGATCAGCCAGGCCATCGAGGGCGCCGGGGGCGCGCTCAACGCCTACACCACCCGCGAGCTCACCTGCTACTGGAACAACCTCCCCTTCGAGCGCGCCGAGACCGGCATCGAGGTCGTCGCGGACATGCTCCAGCACTCCCTCCTCGCGTCCGAGGAGATCGACCGCGAGCGCACCGTCGTGCAGCAGGAGATCCGGCGCGGGCACGACACGCCCGCCGCGCGCACCAGCGAGCTGATGGTGCAGGCCGTCTACGGCGACCAGCCGATCGGCTGGCCCGTCGCCGGCTCGATCGAGACCGTCGACGCCCTGCAGCGCGAGGACTTCACCACGCACGTCGAGCGCTACTACACGTCCAGCAACTCCGTGCTCTCCGTGGCTGGCAACATCGAGCACGCATGGGTGGTGGAGACCGCGGCCCGGCACTTCGAGGACTTGCGCGGCGGCGAGCCCGCCGAGCAGTCGGCCGCCGAGCACGGCCTGCCCGAGGAGCGCGTGATCGTCGAGGAGCGCGAGATCGAGCAGACGAACCTCGCGCTGTCCGTCCAGGCGCTGGGGCGGCGCGACCCACAGCGCTATGCGCTGGAACTGCTGCACACCGTCCTCGGGCGCGGCATGTCGTCGCGTCTGTTCAAGGAGGTGCGCGAGCGGCGCGGGCTGGCCTACTCGGTCGGTTCGAGGATCGCCCGCCACCGCGACATCGGGGCGTTCTCGGTCAGCGCGGGTGTGACGGCCGACCACCAGGAGGAAGCGCTCGAGGTGATCGTGGGCGAGCTGAAGCGCGCGGCGGACGAGCCCGTCTCCGATGACGAACTCCGCCGCGCCCTCGACTTCACCACGGGCACGTTCCGGCTCAGCCTGGAGACGCCGATGTCCCTCGGGCAGCGCTTCGGCGAGCAGCTCCTGCAGGACGGCGAACTCGAACTCCCGACCGATACCGTCGCGCGCCTGGTGGCCGTGACCGCCGAGGAGATCCAGGCGGTCGCCCAGCGCATCTTCGCCGAGCGCGCCTACGCGCTCGCGGTCGTCGGGCCGTCGGCGCCGGCCGAGCGGCTCGAGTCGCTGCTGGCGGCCTGAGCAAGCACGCCGCGCCATGCCCGCACCTCGCACGAACCTGACCCTGCTCCCGCCCTTCGCGGTCGCCCGGACGCGCGCCGACGCCGTCACGGCGGGCGTCGAGGACATCGCGACGGCGGCCGCCACGGGCGCGGAAGTGCACGTGCGCGTGCCGAACCCGCGCGAGGACCGGCTCCGTGACGACCTCGACGCTGCCGTCGGCGCGGGGTGCGCCGCGGTGCTGCTCGCCGCGACGCTGGTCCCGCAGGACCTGCGCGACGCGGACATCGAGCTGCGCAGGCAGGAGCTGCACCACGACCTCGTGCCCGGGCAGGTGGGGCTGATCCCGGAGATTGGCAGCGCCGCCGCGCTTGCACGGCTGCCGCAGCTGCTCGCCGCCGTCGACCGGCTGGTCAGCGTGGGCGTGGACCTCGAGGCCGTCGCGCGCGACCTCGGTTCGCCCAACCCCGCGGCCGCCGCGGTGCAGTCGCCGCTGCTCGCGCAGGTCGCGGTGGCCGCGACCGCAGCGGGGGTGGCGTGGACCGTCGGCGCGATGGGCTTCACGCCCGGCCAGCGTGCCGCCCTCGCCTCGCGCGCGCGAGCCTTCGGCGCGGCCGGCGTCTACGTCACGAGCGAGGCCGAGGTTGCGGGGATGAACGCGCTCTTCGCGCGCGCCTAGCCGGGCAGCCGCCCCAGCCTCGTCAGCAGCCACCGGATGTCGCGCACGATGCGGGCGTGGCCCTGCTCCAGGGTGCGGCGCGCCCGCACGATGTAGGCGGCGTCGGCGGGGGTCACGAGCCCGGCGCCGGCCGCGAGGTGGCGACGCGCTTCGACGCGGCGACCTCGTCCTCGTCCTCCCAGCGCGGCACGCCGTCCTCGACCCAGCAGTCGAGCAGCAGGTCGAGGAAGCGCACCTCGCCGTGCGTGATCTCGATCTCGCGAGCCACGTCGAAGCGCGTCGCCACCTCGCGGCCGGCGCCGGGTGCGCCCTCGGCGCGCACCATGTGGTAGCAGACGTACGTGCGGTCGGCCCAGTAGCAGCCGTAGGAGTCGACCGGCCCCCAGCGCGACTCCGGCATGCGGTACAGCACGATCAGCGAGCCGCGCGCTCGGTAGACGAGCTCGGTCTCGAAGCGCTCCTCGCGGCCGTCGAGGTGGCGCTTCACCTCGATGACCGTGGCCGGCGCGTCCGACTCGGTCACTCGACGACCACGAGCCAGGCGATCACGAGCGCGTCCTGGCCGTCCGCCGCGGGGTCGACCGCGACCGCCACCCTCGCGTCGCCGATGGCCTCGGCGATCGGCCGCAGGTCGGCGGCGGTTGGGGTCAGCCCGCGGCCCCAGTAGCGCGAGCCGGGCGCGGCGTGCACACGCACCACGCCGTCGTCGGTCGCGATCTCGATCCAGTGCTGCGTGCCGTCGACGATCGCGCCGGTCACGACGCGCTCGCCGACCCAGCGCACCAGGCTTCCCTCGGCGTCGCCGTGCGCGGTATGCAGGCCGTCATGCCCGTCGCGGATCACGACCCGGAAGCCGGGGACGACCGCCTGCGTGCACACCGCACCCGGCAGCTCGACGCCCAGGCACCCGTCGGACCACACGAGCGCCTCGGAGTCCTCGACCGAGAAGTGCGTGACGTCCCAGCCGAGCCACTCCGCCATGAGCTGCAGCGCGTTCCCGACGAGCGCCTCGAGCACCTCGGGGGAGGGCGCGCCCTCCGCCGACGGCGCATCGGGCGTTGGAGATGCTGCGACCGGCGTCGAGCCGAGCGGGCTGCTCGGTGGCGGCTCGTCGTTCGAGGTGCAGCCCGCCGCGGCGATGGCGAGCGCGGCGACGGTCGCGGCGATTCCCGCAAGCCCCCGTCGAGGGGTCTGGCCATCACCGCGCATCACGCGGATACTCGCGTGCGCGATTGAGCGCGCGACCTGCGGTATCATGTCTCGGGCTCCCACGCTCCAAGCGTACGGCATGAGCGCCCACGGGCGCGTAACCGAGGGATTAGACGTGCCTGCGACGGTGATCATCGGCGGACAGTGGGGCGACGAAGGCAAAGGCCGCGTCGTCGACTTCCTGTCGCGCAGTTGCTCCGTGATTGCGCGCTACTCCGCCGGCAGCAATGCCGGTCACACCATCGTGAACGACCTCGGGCGCTTCGGCCTGCACCTCGTGCCGGCCGGCATCTTCAACCCGGGCACGACGTGCATCGTCGGCAACGGCGTCGTCATCAACCCACGCTCGCTGCTCGACGAGCTCGCGATGCTCAACGAGCGCGGCGTCGACACCTCGCGCGTACGCGTCAGCGACCGCGCGCACATCGTCATGCCGTGGCACCTCGCCATCGACGAGCTCGACGAGAGGCTGCGCGGCGAGCACGCCATCGGCACCACCGGCACGGGCACGGGCCCGGCCTTCACCGACAAGACGGGCCGCCTCGGCGTGCGCATGATCGACCTCGTGCAGCCCGAGTCGCTCGACCAACTCCTGAGCTTCGTGCTGCCCTACAAGAACCGCATCATCACCGAACTCTACGGAGGCGAGCCGCTCGACGGCGACCAGATCCGCGAGGAGTACCAGGAGTACGGCCAGCAACTCCGGCCCTACGTCACCGACACCTCGCGGCTCGTCCAGGACGCCCACGACCGCGGCGAGCAGATCCTGCTCGAGGGCGCGCAGGGCACGCTCCTCGACCTCGACAACGGCACGTACCCGTACGTGACCTCCTCGGTCCCGTCGTCGATGGCGGCCGGGGCATGTCTCGGCGTCGGCCTCGGGCCGACGTCCGTGGACCGCGTGGTGGGGGTCTACAAGGCGTACCAGACGCGCGTCGGCGACGGCCCGTTCCCGACCGAGCTCTTCGGCGAGGAGGCCGCCGCGCTGCGCGACCACGGTATCGCGCAGGGCACGGGCGAGTACGGCACCACCACCGGGCGGCCTCGCCGCTGCGGCTGGTTCGACGGCGTCCTCGCGCGCCAGACGGCGAAGCTCAACGGCGTCAACTCGATCGCCCTCACGCGCCTCGACGTCCTCGCGCAGTTCGACGCCGTCCACGTCTGCGTGGCCTACGAGCTGAACGGCAAGCGCATCGACTCGCTGCCCGCCTCGCTACACGAGGCGAACGCGGTGCGGCCCGTGTACGAGGAGCTGCCGGGCTGGCGCACCGAGGTCTCCGACGTGCGTCACTTCCCGGACCTGCCGCCGGAGGCGCGGGCCTTCGTGCGACGCATCGAGGACCTCGTCGACGCGCCCGTCGACATGATCTCGGTCGGCCCGGCGCGCGAGCAGGCGATCGTGACGCGCGACATCTTCGGCGGGCCGCTCTAGGCGGTACGCCCCGGACACCCTGAACGGGGGCGAACGATGGAGCACTTCCTGCCCGGACTGCACGTGCTGTTCGCCGCGATGCTCGTGGGCGGCGAGATCCTGCTCTTCTTCGCGGTCGTGCCGTCCACGTGGCTCATCGACGACGAAGGGCTGCGCCGCCAGGTCACGCTCGTCGTGGCGCGGCGCTTCACGGGCATCGTCGGCGTCTCGATCGTCGGGCTGCTGCTGACCGGGCTCGCGCAGTTCTACACGGACATCTTCGTGCCGCCGGGCATCCGCGAAGACATCATGAGCTTCCACTTCGGGCGCGTGTTCGTCGCGAAGATGACGCTGTTCCTGGTGCTCATCGCGATGATCGGCATCCACGGCGCGGTGTTCGGCCGGCGCATCGCGCGCATCTCGGACGCGGTCGAGGCGGGTGAGATGGAGCCGGGCGAGCTGGAGCAGGCACGCCGCAACTCGTTCCTGTTCTCGGCGTTCATGGTGCTGGTCTCGATCCTGCTGATCTTCCTCGGCGCGAGCCTCGGCAACCACGCCTACTCCCACGACCCGATCTAGCGTGCCCGGAGCGCCGTTGACGGAGGCACCCACTGCTGCTGGTGCGCGCGTCCGCACGCTGCCCGACCTGCTGCGGCCGGGCCTCGACCTCGTGTTCGTCGGCATCAACCCCGGGGAGCGGTCGGCGCAGCTCGGCCACTACTACGGGCATCGTGGCAACGCGTTCTGGCGCGTGCTCTCCGAGAGCGGCCTCGCGGGCCGCGAGGTCGCCGCGTCTGACGACCGCGCACTCCTCGACCGCTGCGGCATCGGCTTCACCGACGTGGTGAAGCGCGTCGTGACCGACTCGACGCGCGTGACCGACGCCGAGCTGCGCGACGCGCGGCCCGCCTTCGAGCGACGCATCGCATTCGCCTCGCCGCGCGCGGTGTGCTTCACGACGACGCGCGCGTTCGACGTGCTGTTCCCGCGCGTCCGTGCCTCGGGCAAGTGGGGCCGCCAGCCCGTCCGCATCGCGGACGCCGAGGTGTGGGTGATGCCCTCGACGTCCGGCCGCGCGGCGGGCTACCGCGGGGAGGGGCGACGCGTGCTCGCCGAGATCGCGTGCGCCCTCGGACGAGGCGAGTCGCGATGACCATGGGGGACGGCGAGAGCCGTTACATTCCGGACGACGACTGCCCGCTGTTCAGCCAGCGGCTCGAGGAGCAGATCCTGGCGATCACCGGTGGCTCGGCACCGAACGCTGGCCGCTTCTGCGGCCACTGCTACACCCCGATCGGCGAGCGGACATCGAGGTGCCCACACTGCGCCACGGAGACCTCGGAGCGCAATCCGGTGGGGCGCATCCCGCAGCCCATCGTCGAGATGCTGCAGGCGCAGCGCAAGACGGAGAGCCGCATCGTCAACGGCTTCGCGTACCTGGGGCTGACGCTCGCCGTGGTCGGTGGCCTCGTGCTCGTCCTCGGCGTCCCGTACCTGCGCGAGCACCTCATCTGGGCGACGATCGTCTACGCGGCCGTGCTCATCGTCGGCGGGCGCGTGCTGGCGGGCGTCCTCGGCGGCTACTACGGCGACCGCATCGCCTACGAGCGGGCGAGGGGGCGGTTGCGGGAGGAGTGGGCGGAGTGGGTGGCTGAGCGGGACGAGGGGTAGACTGGAGGCCAGCATGAGGGGACGGGTGCGTGACCGCAGTCGCTGACCCTGGGATCCCACGCGGGGCGCATCTTGCGGGCCTTCGATCGAGGCTTGTCACCAAGCTCACGGGGCTGACCTCCCATCAGCTCAGGTACTGGCACGGCTCTGGACTGCTGGAGGCATCGCTCAGGCTGGGCGGCCCCGGCGTCCCGCGCCTCTACAGCTGGGTTGACTATCTCCGGCTGCGCTTAGCCGCCCAGCTCAAGTCGGAAGACGTTCCGACCAATCGCATCCGCGAAGCGGTGGTGTTCCTCGATGCCAACTTCGAGGACTGGTATCTGCTCCCTGATCCGGTCCACGCCTCGGAGCAGCGCCACGTGTTGGCTGACGTCGCGGGGGGCGCACATCCGTTACTCGCCGACCGGGCTGGGCAGCATGTCCTGGTCTGGCCAGACGAACTGGTCGACCTACAAGCTCCCACCATCTCCGCGCTGGGGTCGATCGGCGAGCAGGGCCCGCTCGGGAGACTGCATAGCTTCGATGACGCCGTTCTCATGGATCCGCGCGTGAACGTTGCCCAACCCACCGTGCGCGGCACCGCGCTCGAGACGCGGTTCGTCTCATTGATGTGCCAGGACATTGGTGAGGATTCGTTCGCCGCCCTCTACCGCCTGCCGCCGGAGGTCATTAGGCGCGCTCAGGCGTTCGAGAGGGCAGTCGCATAGCACGGTTCCTGCTCGACGAGCACGTCCCGCCCGAGCTCGCGCTCCCCCTTCAGGCGCTCGAACACTCAGCGATACACGTCCGCGACACTGCGCTGGGTGGCATTGACGACGGGCAATTGATCCGCCGGCTCGGGGAAGTCGAGTGTGACTGGCTCGTTACCCTGGACCTACACCGCCAGACTGAGGCGTGGGCGCCCGTCTACACGGCGCTCGCGGAGGAGGCGGGTCGGATGGTTCGCCTTCGGCCCGCGATCCGCCAGACCGACCGCGGCCCACTCTATCTTGCGCAACTGATGACATACCTCGTAACCGCGTATCGCGAGTGGGCTCCGTGGCTGACGGTGCCGACCATCCGGCTCATCGACCTCGGCCGTGGCGCCACTACGTCCGTGAGCCGCGAAGAGAGGCCGAGGCGCGGACCACGGGCGTATTCGGCGTACACCCGACAGGAAGTGGCGGGCCTGATGCAGCAGCAGCTTGGCTACGGCCCAGGCCCGCGCGTCCACCAGCGCCAACGGACGCGCAGAGGCCGAGCGCAAGACTGAGCGCGCACTCGAGCGAACCGGCTACACGGCCACCGCCACGTCGATCTCGTGCTTCGCGAGCTCCTCGCGGATCGCGGCCTGCGAGGCCTCCGAGGGCGGCACCAGCGGCAGGCGCAGCGTGCCGGCGCGCACGCCAACCTCGTTCAGCGCGAACTTGACCGGGATCGGGTTCGACTCGATGAACAGCGCGTCGACGAACGGCACAAGCCGCTCGTGGATCGCGCGGGCCTCGCCCACACGGCCCTCGGCCGCCCCGTACACCATCTCGCGGATCTGGCGCGCGACGAGGTGTCCCGCGACCGAGATCACGCCGTAGCCGCCCATCTCCACCATCTGCTCGGTGTCGTTGTCGTTGCCCGACCACATCAGGAAGCCCTCGGGTGCGCCGGTCAGGATCTCCTCGATCTGCGCGAAGTCTCCGCTCGCCTCCTTGATGCCGATGATGTTCGGCACCTCGGCGAGGCGCAGCGTGGTCTCGGCCGTCATGTTGAGCGAAGTGCGCGACGGCACGTTGTAGAGGATGCAGGGCAGCGGCGTCGCCTCGGCCAGCGTCGTGAAGTGCTGGACCAGGCCCTCCTGCGGCGGCTTGTTGTAGTACGGCACGGTCAGCATCACCGCGTCCATGCCGGCGTCGACGCAGGCACGCACCAGCGGCAGCGACTCGTTCGTCGCGTTCGTCGACGCGCCGCCCACCAGCGGCACGTCGGGGCCGACCGCCGCACGGACCGTGCGCCAGACCTCCACCTGCTCCTCGGCGGAGAGCGACGGCGCCTCGCCGGTCGTGCCGGTGACGACGAGCCCGTCGTTGCCGGAGGCGATGAGCGCGCGCGCCAGCTCGCCGACCGCCGCGAAGTCGACGGCGCCGTCGTCGTCGAAAGGTGTGACCATGGCTGTGAGCACGCGGCCGATCTCGTTGGTCATTGGAGCCTCCCCGTCGCGGCGCGCCGGGAACGTCCAGGCGGCGCGCTGTGTGCCCTACAGTTTGCCTCGCCGGATCAACTCCTCGGCGATCTGGATGGCGTTGGTGGCCGCGCCCTTGCGCAGATTGTCGGTCACGCACCAGAACGCGGCGCCGTGCTCGACCGACGTGTCGGCCCGCAGCCGCCCCACAAACGTGCGGTCGTCGCCGGCCGTGTTGAGTGGCGTCGGGTAGACAGCCGCGGCCGGGTCGTCCATCAGCTCGATGCCCTCGTGCGCCTCGAGGGCTGCACGCAACTCGCCGATCGGAGCCTGGTCGGAGAACTCGACGTGGACCGCCTCGGCGTGGCCGATCATCGTCGGGATGCGTGCGCAGGTCGACGAGAAGGGCAGCTCCGGGAGGTGGAGGATCTTGCGCGTCTCGTTGCGCATCTTCAGCTCCTCGCGCGTGTAGCCGTCCTCCTCGAAGGCGTCGACGTGCGGGAGCACGTTGAGCGCGATCTGGTGGGGGAACTGCTCCGGCGCGGGGAGCTCCTCGCCGCGCCCGTGGGCGGCAAGCTGCGCGTCGAGCTCCGCTGCGGCAGCGGCGCCCGCGCCGGTCACGGCCTGGTAGGTAGCGGCGGTCACACGCTTGAGCGGCGCGACCGTCCGCATCGCGTGCAGCACGAGGGCGAGCGGGGTGGTGGTGCAGTTGGGGATCGAGATGATGCCCTCATGCCACTCGACATCCTCGCCGTTCACCTCGGGCACGACGAGCGGGACGTTCGACTCCATGCGGAACGCGGAGCCGTCGTCGATGAGGATGCCGCCGGCGTCGGCGATCCTCGGGCCCCACATGCGCGAGGCGTCGGCGGTGGCCGAGCAGAAGACGAGGTCGGCGCCCTCGATGGCGTCCTCGGTGGTCTCGCGGACGGTGATGGTCTGGTCGCGGTAGCGCAGCTCACGGCCGGCGGAGCGTGCGGTGGCGAGAAGGCGCAGGTTGCCCACGGGCAGGTCGCGCTCGGCCGCGACGTCGAGGAAGACGGCGCCGACGGCCCCCGTCGCGCCGATGACGGCGATGTCGAGTCCATTGGTGTTGCTCATGGTGATCAATCGTAAGGCTACCGATGCTCTGCGTCGCGCTTCATAACAAGCCGGATATTCCAGGATTCCGTATGTTACCTAGACGCACGCAGGTGTGAACTGCTAACGTGCTCAGACCCACCACCAATCGGGGCTCAGCGGCCCCGGGAGGACCGGCGTGATCGAGTACCACGGTGAGCCCATCCCGGAGATCTGCGATGTCTGCAAGTACGCCGTCGAGCACGACCTCGACTGTGGCTACGAGCACGGCCGCACGAACATCGCCTCGATGTGGCTCGTCCAGGACCTGGCTGCGGCCGGCGAGTCGGTCCGGCTTCGGGCGGTTGCGGTCTCGGCGGCTGGAGTTGAACCCGGACCAGTACACCGCCTCGAACCGCGCCATTGGTTCTGGGCGATGTTCCACGAGCCCGACATCCGCATCTCGTTGAGGAGGTCCCAATGAGCGAGGAACCCCGCATGCGTGACCTCTACCAGGAGTACCTGGAGGGTCGCGTCACGTTCGAGCACCTCGTCGAGACCGCGAATCGCTTCGTCGAGCGCTGGGAGGCCGAGCGGGCGACGATGGACACGGGTGCAACTCGGCCGGAGTCGAGCGAGCCGTCCCCGTAGTGGCCCAATGACGAACGATCCGCGAATGCGCGATCTCTACTAGGAGTACCTCCAAGGCCGGGTAACCTTCGAGCACCTTGTTGAGGTCGCGAACCGCGGCCTCGCCCGTTGGGAAGCCGAGAAAGCAGCCCTCGAGGCGGAAGCGCAGCGGTCAGGGTCGAACGAGTCGGCCTCGTAGGCGGCGCTACTCGGCCGCCCCCTGCCCCAGCGTCACCATCCGCCGGTTCAACTCGAACAGCATCTGCCGCGCCGGGTCGCCCGAGGGGTCGATGCGGACGCCCGCCCACGGGGGCCCGCCCAACCGACGTCGAGTGATGCGTCGACGTGTCTCGCGCTGTCGTCGAAGTAGAGGATGCGGCGGCCCATGAGGCCGGTGGCCTCCATCACCGCCTCGAAGATCGCGCGTTCCGGCTTGATGACACCGATCTCGTAGCTCGGGAAGTGGCTCCCGATACGGCGCACTGAGGCGTAGCGCTCAGCTTCCGCCTCGTCGACGAGTTGCGTATGCCAGTGCCAGGCGTCGGTGTTGGTGAGGATCGCCGTCTCGACGCCGACCGCGTGGACGGCGTCGACGACCTCGCCGACGCCCGGGTACTCGCCCAGCATCCACGCCCGGTGGATGTCCGCGACGTCGTGCGCGGTGTACACGCCGCCGGACGACTCGGCCACGAGGTGGCAGTACTCCTCGGTGCCGATCTCGCCGCGCTGCCGCCGCTCACTCAACTCGAGGCGGCGCTCCTCGAACGCCGGGTCGTCGGGCGGGTCATCGCCCGGCCCGACGCGCGCGTGCCCGTCTGCCCACGAGTCGACGACGCGCACCAGCACGCCGCTGAGGTCGAAGACGACGAGGTCGTAGGGCTTCGGTAGCCTCACCCGTCGAGCCCGATGAGCGCGTCGAGGCCGTAGACCAGGCCCTCGCGTCCCATCACCTCCCGCACCGCCAGCAGCACGCCCGGCATGAACGAGTCGCGGCCGGTCGAGTCGTGGCGCAGCGTGAGCGTCTGGCCGAGGCCGCCGAACACCACCTCCTGGTGCGCGACGAGCCCGGGCAGCCGCACCGAGTGCAGCCCGACGCCGCCAAACTGCGCGCCGCGCGCGCCCTCGACGTGCTCGATCTGCGACTCGGGGTGGGCGAGGTCTTCGCCGCGCGCCTCGCGGATGAGCTGCGCCGTGGCGACGGCCGTGCCGGACGGCGAGTCGACCTTGCCGTCGTGGTGCAGCTCGATCACCTCGGCGGCGTCGAAGTGCGGGGCGGCCACCTTCGCGAGGTGCATCAGCACCACCGCGCCGAGCGCGAAGTTGGGCGCGATCACGCCGCCGAGGCCGGCCTCAGCCAGTCCGCTGCGGGCACGCTCGACGACCTCGTCGGGGATGCTCGACGTGCCGATCACCGGTCGCACGCCGCTGGCGATCGCAGCGTCGAGCAGCGTCGAGGTGAACGAGGCGTTCGTGAAGTCCACAACGACGTCGGGGTTCACCGCGGCGAAGAGCGCGGCCGGGTCTGAGCCGGCCGGGTAGGTCGCGCCGCTCGCGGCCGTGACCTCCCCGCCCTCGACGCCGAGTGGCTCGATGACGCCGACGGGTTCGAGGTCGTCCTGGGCCTCGACCGTGCCGAGCACCTGGCTGCCCATGTTGCCGCTGCCGCTGACGACGACCCTGATCACGGTGCACCCCCTCGATGCCTGTCACTGGACAGCAGGACGCCCCACCTGGGAAGGCGGGGCGTCAGTGTACCGGCCCACATCAGGGAGTGTGGGCCGGGCTACGCGGGGTCGAGGGCTACCAGCGGCGGCCGCCGCCACCACCGTCGCCGCGGCCTCCGCCGCCTTCGCGACGCCTGCCGCCGCCACCGCCCTCGCCGCGGCCTCCGCCGCCACGAGGACCACGGCCCCGGCCACCACCGTCACGGTCGCCGCCGCCACGCGGGCCACGGCCTCCGCCGCCGCCCCGGCCACCACGACCACGGCCGCCGCCGTTCCCGCCCCGGCCACGACCACCGCCGCCGCGCGGTCCGCGGTCGCCGGCCATGGCGGGCTCGCGGCCCGCGGCCTCGGCCGCCTCGTCGGAGAGGCCAACCCGCTCGGAGCCGTCCTCGCCGTCGCGCAGGCGCGTGAGGTTGATGCGCCCAAGGTTGTCGATCTCGATGACCTGGACGCGCAGCGTCTCGCCCTCGCTCACCTCGTCCTCCACGCGGTTGACGTGGTAGTCGGCGAGGTCGGAGATGTGCACCAGCCCGTCCTTGCCCGGCAGGATCTCGACGAACGCGCCGAAGTCGAGGATGCGCACCACGGTGCCCTCGTAGATCTCGCCGACCTCGATCTCCTTGGTGAGGCCGCGGATCATGTCGATGGCCTTGCGGACGCCCTCGGCGTCCGAGCCGCTGACGAGCACGACGCCGTCGTCCTCGACGTTGATGTTCGCGCCCGTCTCCTCCTGCATGGCGTTGATGACGCGGCCGCCGGGGCCGATCACCGCGCCGATCTTCTCGCGGTCGATCTGCAGCGCCTCGACGCGCGGGGCGTACTCCGAGAGCTCCTCGCGCGGCTCGGAGATCGCGTCGAGCATGACCTCGAGGATCTGCAGGCGCGCCACACGCGCGCGCTCGAACACGGTCTCGAGGAGGTCGTCGGGGAGCGACTGCAGCTTGATGTCGAGCTGCACGGCGGTCACGCCCTGCTCGGTGCCGGCGACCTTGAAGTCCATGTCGCCGAGGCCGTCCTCGACGCCGGCGATGTCGGTGAGCACGCGGTACTCGTCGCCGTCGCCGGTGATGAGGCCCATCGCCACGCCGGCCACCGGCGCCGTGATCGGCACGCCGGCGTCCATGAGCGCGAGCGTCGAGCCGCAGACCGACCCCATCGAGGTCGAGCCGTTGGACATCAGCGCCTCGGAGACGACGCGCAGCGCGTACGGGAAGTCGTCGGCGGGCGGGAGGACGGGCAACAGCGCGCGCTCGGCGAGCAGGCCGTGCCCGATCTCGCGGCGGCCCGGGCCGCGCAGCGGGCGCGCCTCGCCGACCGAGAACGGCGGGAAGTTGTAGTGGTGCATGTAGCGCTTGAACTGCGTCGGCGACAGCGTGTCGAGGCGCTGGCGGTCGGCCAGCGGCCCGAGCGTGGCGATCGAGAGGATCTGCGTGCCGCCGCGGCGGAAGAGCCCGGCGCCGTGCGCGCGCGGCACCACGCCGACGCGACTGAACAGCCCGCGGATCTCGTCCTCGGCGCGGTCGTCGGGGCGCTGGTTGTCGTCGATGATGCGTCGACGCACGAGGGCCTTCACCTCGTCCTCGACGGCGGCGCGGACGGCGCCGCGGTTGAGCGAGTCGTCCTCCTCGCCGCCGAGCCGCTGCCAGACATCGAGGCCGAGCTGGTCGACGCCGCGGAAGCCCTCGTCCTGGACGGCGCCGAGCAGGTCGGCGTCCTCGACGCCCTCGAGGTCGGCGCGCACGCGGGACTGCAGCTCCACGTCGGGCTCCGGCGGCTCGTACGGGGTCTTCTCCGCGCCGACCGCGTCGATGACCTCGCGCTGCAGCGCGTTGAGCTGCGCGATGATGCCCTCGGCGTAGCGGACGCCCTCGATGACCTCGGCCTCCGGCACCTGGTCGGCGCCGGCCTCGATCATCACGATCGAGTCCTCGGTGCCCGCGACGATGAGGTCGAGGTCTGACTCCTCGATCTCCTCGTACGTCGGGAACGCCTTGTACTCGCCGTCGACGCGGCCGATGCGGACCGACGAGACGGGGCCCTCGAACGGGACATGGGACATGCCCAGCGTCGTCGAGGCGCCGACGACGCCGAAGATGTCGGCGGGGTTCTCGCGGTCCGACGAGAGGGTGAGCAGCACGAGCTGGATCTCGCGGCGGTAGCCCTTCGGGAAGAGCGGGCGGATCGGCCGGTCGGTCATGCGCGCGGCGAGCGTGGCCTCGTTGCCGGGGCGGCCCTCGCGGCGGAAGAACGAGCCGGGGATCTTGCCGATGGCGTACATCCGCTCCTCGAAGTCCACGGTGAGCGGGAAGAAGTCGATGCCCGCGCGGGGCTCGCCGTCGGTGAGCGTGGCGAGGAGCACGGTGTCGCCGTAGCGGATGGTGCAGGCGGCGGTGGCGTTCTGGGCGAGCAGCCCGACGCCGATCTCGAGGGTCTTGCCCTCGATCTCCGTGCTGAAGGTGCGCTCCTCGACTTCCATGCGGGGCGCGGCTGGTATCTCGGTCATGGGGGTCTGTGTCATCTGGCTATCGCCTCTCCGGGGCGCGCGCGGTCGCGGACGCCCGTACCTGGTGCTGGGGATGGGTGGGTGAACGGTCCAGGCCGCCGCTGGGGATGTGCGGCCGGTTGGTGGGGTGGTCGATGTGTCCTTCTCACTCCCTCGTGCGTTTCGCGGAGCCACGCCCCTACGGGCGTGCGCCTCCGGATGGGTGTCGCGCGGTCGGGAGGGACGAAGCGAAGTGGAGCAGTGCGCGGCTAGCGGCGCAGTCCGAGCTTCTGGATGAGCACGCGGTAGCGCTCCACGTCCTTCTTGCTGAGGTAGCGGAGTTGCCGACGGCGGCGGCCGACGAGCTTGAGCAGCCCGCGACGCGTGTCGTAGTCGTGCGAGTGCTCACGGAGATGGTCCGTGAGCCGCCGGATGCGCTCGGTGAGGAGCGCGACCTGGACCTCGGGGGAGCCGGTGTCTCCCTCGTGGGTCTGGTATTCGTGGACGATCTCTTGCCGGCGTTCCGCGGTGATGAGCGAGGCGATGCGAGTTGGTCCTGTTCCTGTTGCCTATTGCCACCTACACACTCAGCGCCTGGGTCCTCCCTGGACCGGGCGGTGGCTGCAGCGCCGTGGTTCGGCGGTCCGGCGCGCGCACGCACCGTGCGGCCACGCGATCACGCTAGCACAGCGTTCGATGGCGGCCAACCGTGACGGGCAGGCGGAGCCGCCGCTACGCCGTCGTCGGGCGGCGGGTGCGGCCGGGCGTCGGGGCGCGGTCGGTGCGGGGCTCGTCGGCCGGGCGGCGCAGCCCGGCTCGCCGGGCCAGCACGGCGCCCAGCGCCGGGTAGCCTCGCCGCTGCAACCACACCGCCACCCCCAGCGCGACCACGCAGACGATGAGCCCGACGACGCCGTCGAAGATGTAGTGGTTGCCCGTCCCCACCACCGAGACCGACTGCAGCACGAACACGACGATCGCCGCGAGGCGCAGGAGCAGGTTGCGCGTCGAGACGAACACCCCGGCCGCCAGCAGCAGCGACCAGCCGACGTGCAGCGACGGCACCGCCGCGAACGGGTTCACGAACGGCTGCATCGACTGCGCCTGGTACGAGAGGTTGTCGAAGACCTCGAGCGTGTCGACGAAGCCCCACTCCAGCAGGAAGCGCGGCGGGGCGACCGGGTACACCCAGTACAGCACCAGCGCCATCCCGCCCGAGATGAGCATCGAGTCGCGCGTCAGGGTGTAGGCGCGGCGGTGCTTCCAGAACAGCACCAGCCCCACCACGGCGATGAGCGGGAAGTCCAGCCAGAAGTAGACGAAGTTCAGGAACCGGCCAAGCAGGTCGTAGTCCATCACCCAGCGCTGGAACGCCGGCTCCACGAAGACGCCGAGGTTGATCTGCAGCTCGATGATCCACCGGGCGTGCGCGAGCGCGTCGGAGGTGCGGTCCACGACGGCGCCGCGGACGAGGAAGTAGCACAGGAACGCGAAGACGAGGAGGGCCAGCTCCGAGATGTCCCATCGCGTCACGCCCGTGCGCTCGGGATTGGTCGAGTAGAAGAGGAAACGGGCCAGGCGGCGGGGAACACGAGGCACGGGAGCGGCGCTCCATCGCGGCGAGTTGCGGCGTCTTGGGTCCGCAGATTGTAACGTACTCACCCAGTCACGTTGGTCCCGGCGGCCGCGCGAAGGAGACACAGCATGCAGATCGAGGTGACGAGCGGCGAACTCGCCGAGCAGGACGTCGACACCCTGGTGGTGTCACTGCCCGAGGGATCAAGGCGCCTGTCCGGGGCTGCGCGAGCGCTCAACACGGCGCTGGGCGGGACGATCAGCGACATGATCGGCTCGCGGGCGATCCGTCTCGGCAGCGGGACGCTCACGCCCGTGCCGGTGTCCGGCGACGTGCGCGCGAGCCGCGTGTTCGTACACGGGCTCGGCGACCGCTCGAAGCTCACGCCGCGCCAGACGCGCTCGCAGGCCGGCGACCTGGCCCGCGCGCTGCGCGGCGCCGACGCCGGGAGCGTGGCCATGTGGGCGCACCCCGACTGGGTCGGCAGCGACGTCGAGCGCGGCGGGCAGTCCATCGCCGAGGGCATCACGCTCGGCCTCTACCGCTTCGACGAGCACCACACGCGCGAGGCGGACCGCCCGCGCGGCAACGTCGCCTCGGTGCGCCTCGTCGAGTCCTCGGAGCGGCGCGCGACGCGGCTGCGCAACGGGGCCGAGCGCGGCGCGATCATGGGCGAGGGCGCGAGCCTCGCGCGCGACCTCGCAAACGCGCCGGCGAACCTGATGACGCCGACGCACATGGCCGAGAAGGCGCAGGAGATCGCCGAGGCCACGGGCCTGGAGTGCGAGATCATCGAGCGCGAGGAGGCCGAGCGGCTCGGGATGGGTTCGTACCTCTCGGTCGCGCAGGGCTCGCACCAGCCGCCGAAGTTCATCGTGCTGCGCTACCGCGGCGCGCGCGGGACGCGCAGCGTGGCGCTGATCGGCAAGGGCATCACGTTCGACTCGGGCGGCATCTCCATCAAGCCGGCCGCGAACATGGAGCGGATGAAGGGCGACATGACCGGCGCCGCCGCGGTGCTCGGGGCGATGCAGGCCATCGCCCGCCTCGCCCCGCCCATCAACGTCACCGGCATCGCGCCGTGTACCGAGAACCTCCCCGGCGGCAGCGCGACCAAGCCCGGCGATGTCTTCTACGCGATGGACGGCCAGACCGTCGAGGTGATCAACACGGACGCCGAGGGGCGGCTCGTCCTCGCCGACGCGCTCGGCTACGCGCGCGCCCACAACTGCTCGCCACTGATCGACGTGGCGACGCTGACCGGCGCGATGATGATCGCGCTGGGCAACGTGCGCACGGGCGTGTTCGCCAACAACGACCGCCTCTACCGCGACCTCGACCGTGCTGCCGAGAACGCCGGCGAGCCGATCTGGCGCTTCCCGCTGGACGAGGCGTACGACCGCCAGATCAAGTCGGACGTGGCGGACATCAAGAACACCGGCGGGCGCGGGGCGGGGTCGATCACCGCCGCGAAGTTCCTGCAGCGCTTCGCGCACGACACGCCCTGGGCGCACTTCGACATCGCGGGCGTCATGGACGTCGACCGTGACCGCGGGGAGTTCGTGAAGGGCAACTCCGGCACAGCGACCCGCACGCTCGTCGAGTACGTGCTCGACCGCGCCGGGTAGCGTCCCTCGAAGGCCACACGAAGACGGCCCGGGGGCGCCCCCGGGCCGTTTCGCGCCTGCCGCGCTGCCGGCGTTACCCCCGCGCGGCGATGAGCTCCCGTACGCGGTCGAGGATGCGCACGCCGCAGTCGTACTTCGACATCAGCGGGAGGTCCTCGCGGCTCCCCTCGCGGTCGAGGATCGTGATGCGGTTCGTGTCGACGGCGAAGCCGGCGTCGGTGGCCGAGACGTCGTTGGCGACGATGAGGTGGGCGTTCTTCTCGACCAGCTTCTTGGCGGCGTTGTCCACCATGTCCTGGGTCTCGGCCGCGAACGCGACCTTGATCAGCCCGTCCGACTGCACTGTGGCGATGATGTCCGGGTTGCGGATGAGGTCGATGCCCCACGTCTCGCGGCCGCCGCGCTTCTGCTTCTCCTGCGCGGCCTCGGCGGGGCGGTAGTCCGCCACGGCGGCCGCCATGATCAGCGCGTCGCACGACGGCACGTGCTCCTCGACGGCCTCGAGCATCTCCTGCGCGGTCTCGACCGGGGCGACCCGGACGCCCGCGGGCGCGGCCAACTCGGCGCTGGTGATGAGCACGACGTCGGCGCCGCGGTCGCGCGCGGCCTCGGCGACCGCGTAGCCCATCTTCCCGCTCGAGCGGTTGCCCACGAAGCGCACCGGGTCGACCGGCTCGCGCGTGCCGCCGGCGGTCACCGCGATGCGCGCGCCGGCGAGCGGCCCGTCGAGCCGTCCGGCCGCGGCCTTGAGGTGGTCGACGATGGCCAGTGGCTCCATGAGGCGCCCCGCGCCGATCTCGCCCGACGCCAGGCGGCCCTCGAGCGGCCCGAGGAAGGTGACGCCACGATCCTGCAGCGTGCGCACGTTGGCCTGCGTGGCGGCGTTGGCCCACATCCCGGCGTCCATCGCCGGCGCCACCAGCAGCGGGCCGCGCATGGCGAGCGCGGCGAGGGTGACGCAGTCGTCGGCGATGCCGTGGGCGATCCGCGCCATCACCGAGGCGGTGGCCGGGACCACCAGCATGAGGTCGCCCTCGCGGCCGAGCGCGACGTGCGGCTCGGCGTGCTCGCCGTCGGGCGCCCAGATGTCGACGAGGGGCTCGTGGCCGGTGACCCCGCGGAACGTCGCGGGGCCCACGAACTCGGTGGCTGCACGGGTCATGACGGGCCGCACCGTGGCGCCCGCCTGCACGAGCCGGCTGGCCACCTCGACGGCCTTGTACGCGGCGATCGAGCCGGTCACGCCGAGCACGATCATCCGTCCCGAGAGTGGTCCTGGTGTTTCGCTCATGTGTTGGCCTCATAGACCAGCCGGAGCGCCTCGAAGTTGAGGTCCGGCTCGATCGCGTCGACGCAGCCCGCGGCCGCGGCGATCTCGTTCGCGTATCCGCCCGTGGCGATCACCGTGGCGTCATCGCCAATCTCCTCCTTGAAGCGTCGCACCATGCCGCGCACCATCTCGACGTACCCGTAGAACATGCCTGCCTGCATCCCGTCCACGGTGTTGCGCCCGATCACGCTGCCCGAGGGCGGCGCGGTCACCTCAACGCGGTTCAGCATGGCCGCGCCGTCGAACAGCGCCTGCGCGGAGATGCCGATGCCCGGGGCGATGGTACCCCCCAGGTAGTCGCCCTCGCGCCCCACGGCGTCGAAGACCAGCGCCGTGCCGAAGTCGACGACGACCACGGGGGGCGTGTGGCGGTGTACGGCCGCGACGGCGTGCAGGATCCGATCCGGGCCGACGGCCGTCGGGTCGTCGTAGCGGATGGGCACGCCGGCCTGCACCTCGGCGCTCACGACGACCGGCTCGACGCCGAAGGAGTGCTGGCACGCCCCGCTCACCGCCTCGGCGATCACGGGGACCGTCGACGACAGCACCGCCCCGTCCACTGCAGCCAGCTCGACGCCACACGCGCGTAGATCAGCCTCTATGCGTTCCGCATATTCCTCGGCGCCCAGCTCACCGTCGCTGGCGAGGCGGAAGCGCGCGGCGATGGTCGGGCCGTCGAAGGCCGCGACGGCGACGCTGGTGTTGCCGATGTCGATGGCGAGCAGCACGAACGCCCCCGATAGTTGGCGGCGCACCGGCCGGAGGGGTCGTGCCGGAGGCCTGGCGCCCGTAACCCGTCCGGTATCGCGGCGGAATTATACACAGAGCGTCCCAAATCCCGCGTTCGGCTCTGTATGGCGACATAGCGCTGTTGCCCATGCGGAGTCTGACCGCTTACCTTCCGTTCCAGCTTTCACCATCACTCCTGCAGCGGGCCACCGGGCGGCGCTCGCGGGGACGGATAACGCGGCCGGTGGGGTGAACCCGCTCGCGGGTCGGCCGCAGTCCTCCGCATAGTTACCCACAGTTATCCCAAACTGTGGGTTTCCCAGTGCCGTGCCCGAGCCCCGCTTGGAGCCACGCGGTGTCCAACGATCCCGCCGAGCTATGGGAGATGGCGCGTCGCTCGCTTCGGCAGCACGTCTCCGACGCCAACTACGAAACCTGGCTCGCTCCCACCGAGGGCGTCCGGCTCGAGGGTGACACCCTCGTGGTCGGCACACGCTCGGAGTTCATCACCGAGTGGCTCCAGCAGCGGCTGCTCCCGCTCATCCGGCGCACCCTCGCCGACCTGGGCGACCAGCCGCTCGACATCGTCTTCGAGCCGCTGCGCACCCCGGACGACGAGGCGCCGGTGCTGCAGCGCGGCGGCGACCCCGGGCGCGCGAGCCCGGACGGGTACCGCCGGCCGCGGCTGCGCGAGCAGTACCAGTTCCGCTCGTTCGTCGTCGGGCCCAACAACCGCCTCGCGGTAGCTGCCGCCGAGGGCGCCGCCCGGTCGCCGGGGCACCTCCACAATCCGTTGTTCCTGTACGGCGCGGTGGGCCTGGGCAAGACGCACCTGCTGCAGGCCATCGGGCATGCGTTGCTCGATAGCAAGCTGCGCCTGCTCTACATCTCCGCCGAGCAGTTCACCAACGACCTCGTCCAGTCCATCCAGCAGCGCAAGCAGGAGGAGTTCCGCCTCCGCTACCGCAACGCCGACGCCCTCCTCATCGACGACATCCAGTTCATCAGCGGCAAGGAGGCGACGCAGGAAGAGCTGTTCCACACCTTCAACGACCTCTACGAGGCAGGCCGCCAGATCGTCATCACCTCGGACAAGAGCCCGCAACTGATACCGGACCTCGAGGAGCGCCTTCGCTCGCGCTTCGAGTGGGGCATGATCGCGGACATCCAGGCGCCCGACGTGGAGACGCGCATCGCGATCCTGCGATCCAAGGCGGACGAGCAGCACATCCAGCTCGACAACGATTCCCTGCACGTGATCGCCCGCCGATACACGCACAACATCCGGGAGCTCGAAGGCTCGCTTACCCGCGTACTCGCTTACGCACGATTGGTCGAGGAGCCCGTATCGCCGACGCTCGTGCAGTCCGCCCTCGCCTCGCTCGACCCGGCCGAGCCGCAGCTGCCGCCGTCGCCCGACGTCATCATCGACGTGGTGTGCCGGTACTTCGGCATCGGCCGCGACGCGCTGCTGTCGAAGAGCCGCGCGAAGCGCGTCGCCTATCCACGCCAGCTCGCCATGTACCTCATCCGCGAGATGTCGCACCGCTCGCTCGTCGAGATCGGCGCCGCCCTCGGTGGCCGTGACCACTCCACGGTGCACCACGGCTGGCGCAAGATGAGCCGGTCGCTGCAGATCGAGCCCGAGACGCGCCAGGACGTCACCACCCTGCGCGAGCTCGTCGAGCGCGCACGCCAGGCCGCCTGACCGCCCTCGGCCCACCGCCGGAGCCCTCGGCCGCCTGATGCGCACCTGTTGCTCACCCGTGGGTAAGCACTGTGCTCCGACGTGGATTGCGTGGCTGGGCCGTGGACGCCCGCGGGCCGCGGCGGCGCCGACCGCACCACCGATCCCCTCATCGCCCTCGACCCCCACGCCGGATCAGTGACCTGCCCGCACCTTCACCCACGCCCTCCCGCCGTTGCGCCCGTTGCCCGCCCGCCGGGTTGCCCACAGCGCCCACAGCTCTACCACTACGACGACTCCTCGCTCTCCTACACTGGGTATCCGAGGTTTCTCGAAGAAACGCCCAACAGGGACGCGTGGGATAAGTGACCTGTGATCGATCAAGTTGAGTTCGTGGTCGAGGCTGGTGTGGGCGGCCGCGGCATCGTCTCGATGCGGCGCGAGAAGTTCGTGCCACATGGGGGACCCGACGGGGGTGACGGTGGTCGCGGCGGGAGCGTCGTGCTGGTCGCCGACAGCAAGGTGGCGGGTCTCGGCGCGTACCGCGACGGCAGGCCGCGAGTCGCGCACGGGGGCCACGCGGGCAGTTCATCGCTGCGGAAGGGCGCGGCCGGCGAGGACCTCGAGTTGCCCGTGCCCGTCGGGAGCATCGTCTGGGACGGCGAGGAGCGCCTGGCCGACCTCACGGAGCACGGCGAGCGCGTGGTGGTGGCGAGGGGTGGCCGCGGCGGCTGGGGCAACAAGCGCTTCGCGACGCCGACGCGGCGGGCGCCGCGCTTCGCGCAGCAGGGCGCGCCCGGCGAGCGACGGCAGCTGCGCATTGAGCTCAAGCTGCTCGCCGACATCGGCCTCGTCGGGCTGCCGAACGCCGGGAAGTCGACGCTGCTCGGGGCGTGGTCGGCCGCGCACCCGCGCGTCGCGCCCTACCCGTTCACCACGCTCGAACCCGAGCTCGGCGTGGTGGAGCTGGGCTACGACAGCTTCGTGGCCGCCGACATGCCGGGGCTCATCGAAGGGGCGAGCCGGGGCGTGGGCCTCGGGCACGAGTTCCTGCGCCACGTCGAGCGCACGCGCGTCCTGGTACACGTGCTCGACATGACCCGCGACGACCCGCTCGCCGACCGCGACCTGATCGACGAGGAGCTGGCGAGCTTCGGCCACGGGCTGGCCGAGAAGCCGCAGGTGCTCGCGCTGAACAAGATCGACGACCCGGACGCCGCAGCGCACGTCGAACTGCTCGAGGAGCAGGTCGAGGCGCTCGGGCTGCCGTGGCTGGCGATCTCGGCGGCGAGCGGTGAGGGCACGATGGCGCTCGCGCGGCGCGCGTTCCAGGTGCTGCAGGAGCAACTCGAACGCGAGGAGGTCGAGGCACCCCCGCCGCTGTTGCAGCCTGAGCCGCGGGTGCGCGAGCGGGTCAGCGCCGAGCGGGCCGCCGACGGCGTGGCCGTGGTGCACGGCGGCACGGCCGAGTGGCTGGCCCTGACGCTGGACGCCGAACACCCCGAGGCGCGCGAGGAGCTGCTCGACCGGCTGCGGCGGCTCGGGGTGCAGCGCGCCCTGGCGCGCCTCGGCGTGCGGACCGGCGAGCGCGTCCGCATCGGGGAGGCGGAGCTGACGTGGGAGTAGCAGGGTCGCCGCGGCTGGGCGTGCTCGGCGGGACCTTTGACCCGCCGCACCTCGCGCACCTCGTGCTGGCCGCGGCGGCGCGGCGCGAGTTGCAACTCGACCGCGTCGTGCTGGTCCCGGCGGGCGACCCATGGCGCAAGGCGGACCGCGACGTCACGCCGGCGCGGACGCGCCTGCGGCTCGTCGAGGCAGCAGCCGCGGCGCTGCCGTGGGCGGAAGTCAGCGCCGTCGAGGTCGAACGCGACGGCCCCACCTACACCCTCGATACGTTCGAGGAGCTTGCGGCGGCCGAGCCGGACGCCGCGTGGTGGTTCCTGCTCGGCGAGGACGCGCTGGCTGACCTCCCGCACTGGCACGAGCCCGAGCGGCTGGCGCGGCGCGTGCGCTTCGGCCTCGCCCAGCGCCCGGGTGCCGAGCCGGCCGTGAGCAGCCTCGAGGCATTGCCGGGGCTGGCTAACCGTGTCGACGTGGTCCCGATGCCCGCGCTGGACGTGTCGGCGAGCGAGCTGCGAGCGCGCGTGGCGCGGGGAGAGCCGACCGGGCCGGTGCTGCCGGCGGCGGTGCGGCGCGTGATCGACGACCTGGGACTGTATCGGGATAGCTAGCCCGGCGGCCCCCGGGCCTCCTCGGGCGGCCGTCCGATGAGCACCGAGGCGCGCGGGATCGGCGGGAGCAGGAACGGGCGCAGCAGCGCGTCGGTCACGAACGGGAACCCCGCCTCGTCCGCGAAGCGCATCAGTGTCGCCGCAGAGCGCAGGTACGGCTCCTTCACGTGCGAGGTGATGAACAGCCGGTTGAACGCGTCGAGGAGCCGCAGCCCCGTCGGGGCGAAGTCCCAGAGCAGCGCCAGCCCGCCCGGCGAGAGCACGCGGTAGACCTCGTCCAGCAGGTCGCGCAGCCCGTCGTCGTCGAGGTGCTTGACCAGGTGGCCGCAGAGCACGAGCTGGAAGCTGGCGTCGGCGAACGGCAGCCGCGCCGCGCTCCCCAGCACCAGCGCGCTGGGCCGGCCTGCGCGCGCCTCGTCGTCCGCGGCGAGCCGGAGCATGGGGCGCGAGAAGTCGAGGCCGACCGGGTCGCGCTCGAACGGTAGCTGGCGGTCGAGCAGGCGCAGCAGGGCGCCTCGACCCGTGCCGATGTCGAGCGTGCGCTCGGCGCCGGTGAGGTTGAGGTCATCGGGGAGGCGCAGGAGCGGGCCGTTCACGAAGAACGCGCCGCGCTCGGCCAGGAACCAGCGCATGAGGACCCCGCTGGGCGAGGGCACGCGCAGCCAGCGGTTGTACTCGGAGAGGCGGGCGCGCTCGTTGGAGTGGGAGGTCACGGGGGTGATGGTGGCACGCGCGCGGAGGCGGCTCAATCCTCCGAGGTGCGGAGGTCGAACGAGAGCCGGATGCGCGCCTCGGCCCCGGTGGCCCAGTCGCACATCGCGGCCAGCTCCTCGAGGCGCGGCCCGAGTTCGTCGTAGCCCTCGAGCAGCCCGTCGAGCTCCTCGTCGCCTCCGCCGATGGCCGCGGTGATGGCGCGGCAGCACTCCGCGAGCGGGGCTGCGTCCTGCCAGGCGCGGTCCAACTCGCGCTGGTCGGCGGCGTCCTCCACGTCCCGGTCGGCGTAGCGCAGCAGGGGGCGCAGCTCGACCTTGAAGCGGCGCTGCATGCGCATCGCGGCCTGGGCCAGCTCGTGCTGCCCGCCGAAGCGGACCGAGTACGCCCACGACGCGAAGAACAGCACGATCGTCGGGTCACCGCCGAAGGCGACCGGGCACTCCTCGGCACCCTCGAACTCGACGTGCAGGCGCTGCGTGGCGGCGTCGGACGTCACGAGGGCTCGCCGAACCAGATGCCGAGGTACTTGGTGAACCAGAAGAGCCCGACGTACGTCGCGACGGCGGAGGCGGCGAGCACCGCGAGCATGCGGCGGTAGCGGAACGCGCCCTCGATGGAGCAGGCGCCGCGCCGCCGCAGGTGCAGCACGACGGCGGTGAGGGCGACGAGCGCGCCGGCCCCGCGGAAGTACCAGCCGTAGTTGTAGTAGAGGTTGTCGCCCAGCGTCACCCCCTGCGCCGCAGTGGCGATGCCGAGCAGCACCGCGACCACCGGCGAGACGCAGCACATGATGCCGGTCAGCCCCGACACCAGGCCGATCGCCAGGCCCGCCCGCACCTGGCGGTCCTCGGTGGGTGGTGCGGAGGGTGCTGCGGTCATGGTCGGTCGGCGCGGTCGCTAGACGTCGAGGGTGGCTTTGAGGGCGTTGTTCATGATGAACCGCCGGCGAGGAGGCACCTCTTCTCCCATGAGCCGGGTAAAAAGCTCGTCCGCCTCAGCTGCGTCGTGCACCTCGACCTGCAGTAGCGAGCGGCGGGCGGGGTCCATAGTCGTGTCCCAGAGCTGATCCGCGTTCATCTCGCCCAGGCCCTTGTACCGCTGGATAGTCATGCCCGCAGAACTGCGGACGAGGTCCATGAGTTCCTGAGCCATCTCAGACGGGGCCTCCTTGGAAATGAGAGTGCGGGCACCGCTGCCGGTGACGGCCTGGATACCAGATGCGCCGTCAAGACGGTGCGCAAGAGGGAAGCGCTCGTACACTTCATCAAGGACGGCTTGAGTGAACGAAGCGGGTTTGTCATTGAATTCAGCCGAAACCTCGTAAGAACCACCCTCGGTGGTACGGCGATGCACATCCGTCGCGCCGATGTCGACGGCTAGCTTCATGACATCCTTGGCCGCGGCCTCAGAAGTCACTGTCCGGCGCCGGTCGCCAGAGCGGCGGATCATCCCTCTAAAGAACTCAAAGTCTGGACGCGACTCATGGGTACGAAGCCAAGAGCCGTAGCTCTCAAGCTGTTCTATGGCCTCCCGAAGCTCAGATCCGGTGAATGACTGATCGGGAACTCCGGTGAACAGAGTCACATTGGCCGCGCCGCGCTCTCGGATGAAAGTGTCGAGGGCGTCTTCACTATAGAAGTACTGGATCTGACTTGCCCTGGCGCGCCTCACTCCATAGAGCGGCGGCTGGGCGATGTAGAGCCGGCCGTCCTCGATGAGCTGGGGCATGAACCGCCAGAAGAACGTGAGCAGCAGCGTGCGGATGTGTGCGCCGTCCACGTCGGCGTCCGTCATGATGATGATCTTGTGGTAGCGGAGCTTCGAGGCGTCATAGTCCTCGCCGAAGCCGGTGCCGAGCGCCGTGATGATCGTGCGGATCTCCTCGTGCGCCAGCATCTTCTCGAGCCGCGCCTTCTCGACGTTCAGGATCTTGCCGCGCAGCGGGAGGATGGCCTGCGTGCGCCGGTCGCGCGCGGACTTCGCCGTCCCGCCGGCCGAGTCGCCCTCGACGAGGAAGATCTCGGCGAGCTCGGGGTCGGCCTCGGAGCAGTCGGCGAGCTTGCCGGGCAGCATGGAGCCCTCGAGCACGCCCTTGCGCTGCACCAGGTCACGCGCTTTGCGTGCGGCTTCGCGGGCGCGTGAGGCGGTCAGCGCCTTCTCGATGATGCGACGGCCGATCGCGGGTTGCTCCTCGAGCACCTGGCCGAGCTTCGAGGCAACGGCCGACTCGACGATGCCCTTCACGTCGGGGTTGCCGAGGCGCGTCTTGGTCTGGCCCTCGAACTGCGGCTCGGCGAGCTTCACCGAGACCACGGCGGCGAGGCCCTCGCGCACGTCGTCGCCCGAGAGGTTGGGGTCGTTGTCCTTGAGCAGCTTGGCGCGCCGCGCGTACTCGTTGAGCGCGCGCGTGAGCGCGGAGCGGAAGCCGGTGAGGTGGCTGCCGCCGTCGATGGTGTGGATGCAGTTCGCGAACGAGTAGACCGTCTCGTTGAAGCTGCTGCTGTACTGGAGCGACACCTCGACGAGGGTGTCCCCGCGCTGGTCGTCGATGTGGATCGGGTCGGGGTGCAGCGGCCCGCGCCCGCGGTTGAGGTGGCGCACGTACGCGTCGATGCCCGAGTCGAAGTAGAACGACTTCTCGCGCGGCCCGATGTGCGACTCGGCGGCGGCCTCGGGGACGCGCTCGTCGTGGAACGCGATCCAGACGCGGCGCGTGAGGTAGGCCATCTCGCGGAAGCGCGCCGCCAGGGTGTCGAACTCGTAGTCGAGGGTCTCGAAGACGTCCTCGTCGGGCATGAACGTGATGGTGGTGCCGGTGTAGTCGGTCTTCTGGCCGCGCACCTTCGCGAGCTTCGAGGTGGCGACGCCGCGCTCGTAGGTCTGCCGGTAGAGCCCGCCCTTGATGGCGACGTTCACCTCGAGGCGGCTCGACAGCGCGTTGACCACCGAGGCGCCGACGCCGTGGAGGCCGCCGGAGACCTTGTACCCGCCGCCGCCGAACTTGCCGCCGGCGTGGAGCGTGGTGAGCACGGTCTCGACGCCGGAGAGCCCGGTCTTCTCGTGCTTGTCGACCGGGATGCCGCGGCCGTTGTCCTCGATGGTGACGCTGCCGTCGGCGTGGATGGTGACGTCGATGCGGTCGCAGAAGCCGGCCATGGCCTCGTCGATGGCGTTGTCGACGATCTCGTAGATGAGGTGGTGGAGGCCGCGCTGGTCGGTGGAGCCGATGTACATGCCCGGGCGGCGGCGCACGGCCTCGAGGCCCTCGAGGACCTGGATCTGCTCGGAGGTGTAGGCGGGGTCTGCGGCGCCGTTGGAGCCGCCGTTGCCGTTGCGGCCCTTGCGGCGGCCGTTGGTGCGCGCGCCGTTACCGTTGGTGCGCCGCGTGGCGCTGCCCTTCGCTGCGCGCGTGCGGGCCATTAGAGGGTTACCGGCTCAGTGATAGGTCGTACCCTGACTGCCGCTCGGGACGGCTCGGCGGGGAGGGGCTGCGCGCCGCGCCGACGGGGCCCGGCGGCTGGTTCCGTGTCCGGTGGAACACGTCCACATTTTACCACGAAGCGCCTTGCACGCGACGGCTGCCACGGTGCCTCGCCAACCCGGTCCAGCGTTGAAAACACACGTAGAATCGAGCCCATGACAGCCATCCCCGAACCCATCGAGATCACGCCGATCGGCGTCGTGCGGAGCGGCGAACGCGACGTGCGGCGGCAGGACTGGTCACGCGTGCGCAGCGAGGTGGAACTGCGCCCCGAGCTCGCCGAGGCACTGACCGGCCTCGACGGCTTCTCGCACGTGATTGTCGTGGGCTGGCTCGACCAGATCCCCGACGAGCTGCGCGAGCGTCGCCAGGCGTACCCGGGCGGCGACGAGCGGCTCCCGCTGCTCGGCTCGTTCGCGCTGCGCGGCGCGCGCCCCAACCCCGTCGCCGTCACCGTCTGCCGCCTCCGCGGCATCGAGGGCTCCACGCTGCGCGTCGAGGGCCTCGACCTAGTCGATGGCACGCCGGTGCTCGACGTGAAGCCGTACATCGCCCTCTACGACGCGGTCCCCGACGCGAAGCTGCCGCGGTGGGCGCAGGGGTGACCGCCGCCGCACCGGCCCTCGACGCGACACGGCTGGACCGCGCCTACGAGGCACTCCTCGCTTCGTACGGCACGCAGGGCTGGTGGCCCGTCGACGGGCCATCACAGACCGCGACCCTCGAGGTCTGCGTGGGCGCGATCCTCGTGCAGCACGCGCGCTGGGAGTCGGCCGCCGCGGCCGTCGCGGGCCTGCGAGACGCGGGCGTGCTCTCGGTCGAGGCGCTCGCCACGCTGCCGCTCGCGGACATCGAGGGACTCGTACGCGGGGCGGGCACGTACCGCTCGAAGGCGCGGACGCTGCGCTCGTTCGCCGAACACGTCCGCGCAACCCCCGGCGGGACCATCGAGGACTTCCTCGACGCCGACGGCGAGACACTGCGGCGCCGGTGCCTCGACGTGTGGGGCGTCGGCCCCGAGACGGCCGACGCGATCGTGCTCTACGCGGCGGCGCGCCCGACGTTCGTCGTCGACGCGTACGCGCGGCGGCTGTTCGCGCGACTCGGCTGCGAGCTGCCCGACGAGTACGAGCGTGCCCGCCGGGTGCTCCTCGATGTGACCGGCGGCGACGTTGCCCGGCTCGGCGAGTGGCACGCGCTGATCGTCGCGCACGGGAAGGCGCGCTGCCGCCCCCGCGCCCCACGCTGCGAGGGCTGCCCGCTGCTTTCGATGTGCCCCACGGGTACCGCGTCGCTCGCACCGTAGCGGCGCCGGGCCGCGTTGCGCGCCGGTCGTGCCGCACACAGACTGACTGGCATGGACCTCGGCATCATCGGACTGCCCGCATCCGGCAAGACCACGCTCTGGCGTGCGCTGACCGGCGGCGCCCCGCCCGGCGGCGGGAGCGGCCGCCTCGAGGCGTCGATCGGCGTGGTCCGCGTGCCCGACGAGCGCGTCGACCGCCTGGCGACGCTCTACGACTCGAAGAAGGTCACGCACGCCGAGATCCGCTGGTTCGACTACCCGGTGGCCGCGGTCGCCTCGCGTGGCGCGGAGACCTCCATGCTGGGCGAGATGGCGCGCATGGACGCGCTCGCGCCCGTCGTCGCTGCGTTCGGCGGCGACGACGGCATCACGGGCGCCCGGCGCGACCTCGAGACGCTGGAGCTGGAGCTCACCTTCGCCGACCTCGCGCTGATCGAGCGGCGCCGAGGCCGCATCGAGCCGGAGATCCGCTCGGTGCGCGCTGCGGAGCGCGGGCCGCTGGAGGCCGAGTTGGAGCTGCTGGAGCGCGTGACCGAGCAGCTCGAGAAGGGCTTGGGACTGCGCGCGCAGGCGCTGGCCGAGGCCGAGCGGAAGGTGCTCTCGGGCTACCAGCTGCTGACGCGCCGGCCGCTGCTGGTCGTGGTCAACGTGTCCGAGGACGACGTCGGCCGCGCCGAGGCGATCGAGGCCGAGTTCGCCGCGCACCTCGACGCCCCCGCGACCACGGTCGTAGCGCTGTGCGCGCAGCTCGAGGCGGAGGTCGCCGCGCTGGACCCGGACGAGGCCACGGAGTTCCGCGGCGAGCTCGGGCTGCCGCCCGTCTCGCCCGTCGACCGCCTGGTGCGCGAGGCGTACGCGCTGCTCGGGGTGCACTCGTTCCTGACCGCGGGGCGGCCCGAGGCGCGGGCGTGGACGCTCCCAGTGGGCGCGACCGCCCTCGACGCGGCGGGCCGCATCCACTCGGACATGGAGCGCGGCTTCATCCGCGCCGAGGTGGCGCGGTTCGACGAGCTGATGGAGGCGGGCTCCCTCGTCGAGCTCCGCAAGCAGGGCCGGCTCCGCACCGAGGGCCGTGACTACGTCGTCGAGGATGGCGACGTGATCGAAGTGCTGTTCAACGTATGAGCGCGCCCGGTCGGGTCGTGCTCGCGGCTACCAGATCGTCTCGATCTGCGGCGACGCCGTCAGGAGTGCATCGCGCGTGACGAGCGGCGCGCCGCGGATAACCGCGTCCGCGGCGATGAGACGGTCGTGCATCTCGGGAATCTCGGGGAAGCGATCGAGGAGTTCCAACTGGGCGGCGCCCATTTCCGGCAGTTCAAGCGCACGCACACCCACGAGCGCATCGAGCAGTGAGGTCGGCGGGAGCGGCCGCCCCAGCTTGACCGAGACGTAGTACGCCTCGGCTATCGCTATAGCGGGGATGACCAGAACCGCGCCGCCAGTCTCGCCCAGCCTGAAGATGGTCGTCGCCGTGGTACTCAACTGGGCCGGGTCGTCGAGATACCACCATAGGGCGTGGGTATCGATGACGAATCTAGGCTGGCTATCCAGCACCGTCAGAGGCCTCGTCGTCGAACTCGGGTGGCATCCGAGGCTCCCAGATCTTCTTAGCCTCCAGGAAGTCCTCGTACTCGGCGTGCGGGAGGATGCCCGCGAACGCGCCGCGCAGCGTTCGGAGCGAGCGCTTCTCGTCGTCGGGTTTCGGGGCCGCGGTCAGCCGGGCGCACGGTTTGCCGTGGCGCGTGATGATCACCTCGTCGCCCGCTTCGAGGTCGCGGAGGATCTCGCTGAGGTGAGCCTTGAACTCCCGTATTCCGTATGTGGTCACATCCGTACTCCATATGTGGTTACAAGGGTCGCCTCGATGTGACTACAGTCTACCACCACCCCGCCCGACCGCTCGACTCGCCCGCGGCATCGAGACCCACGACGATGCGCGCGCTACGACGCGGCGAGGCATAATGCGTAGCCGCGAACGAGAACACACACGAGGAGCTACGACGCCGTGAGCGACGTGCGCACACAGATCGTGGAGATCATCGAAGAGGCCCTCTCCGGGGGCGAGGCCGTCGCCGTGGCGACCGTCATCGACCTCGGCGACCAGGGAGACCAGGGCATCCAGCTCGGCGGCAAGATGCTCGTCCGCAAGGACGGCTCGGCCGTGGGCGGCATCGGCGGCGACGCCATCGAGGAGGCCGTCCGCGAGTCCGCCGTCGTGGCGCTCGAGGAGCGGCCGCGGCTGGAGGCGCAGACCGTACACGTCGCCGCCGAGGGCGACGCCGTGTCGCGCCGCTCCCAGGCGCGGCCCGGCGACGCGCGCGTCATGATCGAAGTGCACGAGGCGCCGGGCCAGCTCGTGGTCGTCGGCGGCGGGCACGTCGGGCTCGCGCTCGCGACGATGGGCCACATGCTCGGCTTCCGCGTCATCGTGATCGATGACCGCGAGGAGTTCGCCAACGAGGAGCGCTTCCCGATGGCGGAGCAGGTGATCGCGGAAGAGCCCGCGCCGGCCCTCGACGCGCTCGACATTAACGACAGCACCTACGCCGTGCTCGTCTCGCGCGGGCACACGCTGGACGAGGAGGGCCTGCGTCACCTCGTCAGCCGCGGTGCGGCGTACGTCGGCATGATCGGCAGCCGCCGCCGCACCGGCACGGTGCTGCAGCACCTCGCGGACGACGGCTTCGACATCGACGACCTCGAGGCGGTGTACACGCCGATCGGGCTCGACATCGGCGCCGAGACGCCCGAGGAGATCGCGATGTCGATCCTCTCGGAGATGGTGCTGGAGCGCCGTGGCGGGACGGGCCGGCAGATGCGCGAGGTCAAGGGCCGGGCGCGGCTCACCGCGCCGACGGGGTAGCCGCACCCACCCGCCTCCGGGAGTAAGGGGCGGGTCGGCTTGGGCCTCGATCCTGCGGGCCTGGGCCGGGTTCCTACTTCGTTAGGCGAGACGGAGACTCATGGTGACAACGGTCAGCGTTCGCGAAGCGAAGACCCACCTGTCTCGCCTGCTCGCGCAGGTTGAGGCCGGAGAGGACGTCGTGATCGCTCGCAACGGCAAGCCCATCGCCCGCCTAGTCCTGTGCGAGCCGCCGGGTCGGCGCGAATTCGGAACGCTCAAGGGCCGGATCAGGCTGGACGAGGGCTTCTTTGCTCCCCTTCCCGAGGAAGAGATCGCGGCATGGGAAGGCGACCAAACGTCGTGACAATTCTTCGAGTACACATGGTGTGAGACGGCGACGCGACTACTCGCGCGCTGCTGGTACAATGCGCGGGCACGACCACAGAGGAGCAACACGTGGCGGACGTTGAGCTGTACGAAGAGATCCGGGAAGCCCAGGAAGCCGGCGAGCGGCGCGTACTCGCGACCGTCGCGACGGTGCGCGGCTCCACGCCGCGCGGCCCCGGCGCGCAGATGCTGCTGCGGCCCGACGGCACCTTCGTCGGCACCATCGGCGGCGGTTGCGGCGAGGCCGAGGTCTGGCAGGAGGCCATGGAGACCCTGGCCGACGGCGCACCTCGCATCGTCGTGGTGGACCTCACCGAGGATGTCGAGGGTGACGACAAGATCTGCGGCGGCGTGATGGAGGTCTTCCTCGAGCGCATCGCCGACTAGGCGATCCGCGGAGGGCCCGGCAGCGTACCGTCCGTGACGGGGTCGCGTGGTACGATCCCGCGACACCGAAAACGCACGCCGCTGCGATTACGTCAGGGAGGCTGACCCATGATCGGTGGTCTGGGCTGGCAGGAACTGCTCATCGTCCTCGTGATCATCGCGCTGATCTTCGGCGCGAGTCGCGTGGCCGACCTCGGCGGGGCGCTTGGCCGCGGCATCCGCGAGTTCCGCCAGGAAGCACGCAGCGACGACGAGCCGGAGGAGGCCCCCGAGGCCTCTGACGAGGACGGCGACGACGAGGGCGAAGAAGCTACGGCCACCGCCACGGACGGCGAGGGCTCCGGCGAGGGCACGCGCTCCGGCTGACGCGCACCCGCCTGTAACGATGACCAGCCACGCCCGGCGTCCACACGACGCCGGGCGATTCTGTATCTGACGACGGTGCCTGCACCGCAACGGGGAGAACGGGACGCTCGATGACCGGCAGGCTCGGCCCTCGCGATCGGGCGGCGGTACTGCTCGGCTCGCTCGCCGGCGAGGCCGCTCGACGGCTCGGCCGCGGCGGTGGCACGGCGCTGCCGGGGCTGATCGCGACGAGCGTCGCGCCCGGTGTCACCGCCCGGCTCGCGCGGATGCCCGGCGCTGGCTCGGTCGTGGTGACCGGCACCAACGGCAAGACCACGACCTCCCACCTGCTCGCCGGCATCGCCCGCGCGGCCGGCCTCGACCCCATCGCGAACCGCTCCGGCTCCAACCTCGAACGCGGCATCGTCTCCGCGTACCTCGACGCCCTCGATGGGGCCGCCGTCGCCGCCGGCCCCCGCCTCGGCGTGCTCGAGGTCGACGAGGCGGCGCTGCCGGGCCTGCTCCCCGTGCTGCGCCCGCGCGCGGCGCTATTCCTCAACCTGTTCCGCGACCAGCTCGACCGCTACGGCGAGGTGGACTCGGTGGCCGAGGGATGGCGCGAGATGCTGCTCGCCGACGGCAGCGGGCTCGCGCTCGTGCTCAACGCCGACGACCCGCCGATCGCCGCGCTCGCCGAGAGCGGCAGGGGCGATGTCGTCACCTTCGGCATCGAGGACCGCGCGGTCGCACTGGACGGCGACGAGCACGCGTCGGACGCGCGCTTCTGCGAGTGCGGTATGGCCTTCCGCTACGAGGCGGTGTTCCTCGGCCAGGCCGGGCTGTGGCACTGCGACGGCTGCGACCGCGCTCGGCCCGCGCCGGACGTGGCCGCGCACGATGTGCGCGTGGGCCACGGCGCGACGACGTTCACGCTCGACCTCGCGGGCCGCCGCGTCGAGGTGGAGCTGCCGCTGGCGGGGCTGTACGCGGTCTACAACGCGCTCGGCGCGGCCGCAGCCGCGCACGCGCTCGGCATCGAGGCGGACGTGATCGCGTCGGCGCTGGCGGAGGCCGCGCCCGCGTTCGGCCGGCAGGAGGCGTTCACGCTCGACGGCCGCGAGGTGCGGATGTGGCTGGCGAAGAACCCGGCCGGGCTCAACGCGGTGCTGCGCACCCTCGCGCCACCACCGGGCGACGAGGGCGGCTCGCCGGGTCTGCACGTGATGGCGCTGCTCAACGACGGCATCCAGGACGGGCGCGACGTGTCGTGGATCTACGACGCCGACCTCGAGCTGCTCGCCGGCCATGTCGAGAGCCTCGTGGTCTCCGGTGACCGCGCGCCCGACCTCGCGCTGCGTTGCCACCTCGCCGGGCTGCGCGTCGACGAGGTGCAGCCGCAGGCGGGCGTCGCGCTCGCGCGGGCGCTGCAGCTTGCCCCACCCGGGGCGCGCGTCGACGTGGTCGCGACGTACACGGCGATGATCGAGATGCGCGAGTTGCTCGCCGAGTGGACGGGCGCCGCGCCGTACTGGGCCTCCTCGGGGCAGCGAGGGGGCACCGCGTGAGCGAGCGAGGCATCCGCGCGCTCTGGCTCTACCCGGAGCTGATGAACGTCTACGCCGACCGCGGCAACGTGATCGCACTGCGCGCCCGCTGCGCCGAGCACGACCTGGACTGCGAGGTGCGGCGCCTCGAGCTGGGCGGCGAGTTGCCCGACGATGCCGACCTCGTGCTCATCGGCGGCGGGCAGGACCGCGAGCAGCGGCGCGTCGCGCCGGACCTGCAACGCCACGCCGCGCGGCTGCACGAGTGGCGCGAGGAGGGCGTGGCGTTCCTCGCGGTGTGCGGTGGCTTCCAGCTCTTCGGGGACGGCTACCGCACTGCGCGCGGCGAGGAGCTGCCCGGCGTTGGGCTCTTCGACGTGACCACGGTCGCGCCGCCACCCGGCGCGGAGCGCTGCGTCGGCGACGTGCTGGCGGAGACCGATCTCGGCGGCATCGGCGAGGTCGTCGGCTTCGAGAACCACGCGGGCCGCACGTACCTCGGTCCCGGCGTGCGGCCCTTCGCGCGCGTGCGCCACGGCTGGGGCAACAACGGCGTCGACGGCACCGAGGGCGCCGTGACGGGCAGCGCGCTCGGCACGTACCTGCACGGCTCGTTGCTGCCTCGCAACCCGCGTGTCACGGACTGGCTCGTCGCCGCGGCGCTGCGCCACCGCTACGGCCCGGACGCCAGGATCGACGATGCGGCGCCCGAGGGCGCGTACGCCGTCGAGGCGCGTCGAGCGGCCGCGACGGCGGCTCGCGAGCGCGGACGGTCGAGCGTCGATTGACGGCGCGCCGCCTGCGCCCGAACCTCTGATCGCGGGGGTTGTCTGGAAGGCGCGCCATGAGCGTCCGGTGGCTGGCCGCCATCCTCGCCCTCTCCGTCCTCGTCGTCGCCTGCAACCGCAGCGCGGACGAGGACGTCGATGTCAGCGTCGACGGGACGCCGATACCCGCGCCCGGCACTGTCGCGACTCCCACGCCGACCGCCACGCCGCACGACCCCGCGATGCTCGTCCGCGCCCCGGCCGAGACGCCCGAACCGGACACCCTCGACCCCGACGACCTGCGCGGCTTCACGCACCCGGTGGAGGGCGCCTGCCTGCCGTTCACCGAGGCGCTCATGCCCAACGCCCCCCGCGCGTACCGCAACGGGGTACACGAGGGCGTCGACATCTATCCCGGCTACGCCTGCGCGCACGTCGAGCTCGACACGCCGATCCTGGCGGTCTACGGCGGCACGGTGATGCGCGCGGACCTCGACTACGTCGACCTCACCCGTCAGCAGATCGAGGATCTCGCGGCGCGCACCGCGTCGCAGGGCTATAGCGACCCGGAGACGCTCGACACGTACCGGGGGCGGCAGGTGTGGATCGACCACGGCGCCGGCGTCGTCAGCCGCTACGCGCACCTCGCCTCGATCGCCCCGGGCATCGAGGTCGGCGTGCGGGTCGAGCAGGGCCAGCACATCGGCGGTATGGGAGAGTCGGGGACCCCGGAGTCCCTGCTCGCGCCCGGCACCGACATCCACCTCCACTACGAGATCCGCATCGGCGACTCATTCCTCGGCGCCGACCTCGCGCCCGACGTCGTGCGAGGGATCTACGAGCGCCTGTTCAGCGACCCTTCGCGCGAGGGCGCGGCCGGCGAGCCGCCGCCCGTGCTCCACGTCTACACGGTGCGCGCGGGCGACACGGTGCAGTCCGTCGCCGACGAGTTCGGCATCGGCGCGGAGTACGTCGTCTGGAACAACGACGACATCGCGTACCTCGACGACCCGCTCGAGGAGGGGACGCTGCTGCGCATCCCCGGCGTCGAGGGCATCGTCCACCGCGTGGCGCCGGGCGAGACCCTGAGCCTCATCGCGGAGCAGTACGGCGCGAACGTCGGCGCGATCGTCAACTTCGCCTCCAACGGGCTGAGCAACCCCAACCTGCTCCACGTCGGCACGGCGATCCTCGTGCCGGGCGCCCGGCTCGATACGCCGGTCACGGCGCCCACGCCGGAGCCGACGGCGGTGACGGGCGAGGCGGCCGAAGAGGACGACTCGGGCTCCGAGTAGGCGTCCGTAGCGACCCTCGCGCGTAGCATGGGCGGGGGACGGCAGGGGGCTGCGACGTGCCGGTGCTGGCGATCGAGATTGGCTGGGATCCCAACCTCGCGCGGATCGGGGGGCTGCTGCTGACGTGGCACGGCCTCTTCACCGCGCTCGGCATCCTCGCCGGCGTGCAGCTCTCCCTCCAACTCGTGAAGGTCACCGGCTACGACTACGACGACGCCTATGAGCTCGCCCTCGTCGGCATCCCGTCCGGGATCATCGGCGCGCGACTGCTGTTCGTGGCCGAGGCGTGGGACTACTACGGCGCCAACCCCGGCGAGATCATCCGTATCACCGAGGGCGGCATCTCGATCTGGGGCGCCATCCTCGGCGGCGTCGGCGGTGCGCTCGCCTGGGGGCTCTGGAAGGGCTACCCCGCCGCGCGAGGGCTCGACCTCGCGGCGTTCGGCATCATCCTCGGGCAGGGCATCGGGCGCCTCGGCGACCTCGTCAACGGCGAGCACCTCGCGAAGGCGACCGACCTGCCGTGGGGCGTGATCTACACGCACTCCGACTCCCCGGCGTTCATCCACTCGCTGACCGTGGGCGCGCACCACCCGGCGACGACGTACGAGATGCTCGGGGACTTCGTGATCCTCGCGCTGCTGTTCGTGGTGCTGTTCCGCGTGTTCTGGCACAGGCCGGGGCTGACGTTCTGCTTCTACATCGTGAGCTACGCGGTGATGCGGTTCTTCGTCACCGAGCTGCGCATCGACTCGTCCGACACGTTCCTGCTCGACCTCAAGGTGCCGCAGCTGGTCGCGGTGCTCGTGATCCTCGGCGCGCTGCCGGTGATCTGGTACTTCGTGAGGCAGCCCCGGCTCGAGGAGCCCGCGCCGCCGCTGCTCCGCCGCGGCTAGGGCCTCATGGCCGGGCGCGTCCCGCAGGTCGTGCTCTACACGCGCGAGGGCTGCCGCCTCTGCACCCACGCCCGCGACGCCCTGCGCCGCCTCGGCCGCGACGCGGCGTTCGAGTTGCGCATTGAGGACGTCGACGCGGACGCCTCGCTCGCCGAGCGGTACGGTGATTCGGTGCCGGTGGTGGCGGTGGACGGCGTCGAGGTGAGCACGGGGCGGATCGACGTGGCGGCGGTGCGGCGGGCGGTATTGCAATCGAAGGAGACTCAGGAATGATGGGATACCCGGTCATCCTCGTGGAGGACGACAACGACACGTTGCTCGTCACTGCGCCCGACTTTCCAGAGTTGACCACGTTTGGCGAAGATCGCGACGAGGCGATCGCGCGCGCGAGTGACGCGCTCGAAGAGGTGATCGCTGCGCGCATGTACGACCGAGAGGACATCCCGATGCCGTCGCGCGGGGATGTCTATGCGCTGGTCCCCACGCTCACGTCGGTCAAGGTCATCCTGTACCAAGGCATGCGCGATGACGGCGTCGGGAAGGCGGAGCTCGCGCGGCGCCTGGGGTGGCACATGCCGCAGGTGGACCGCGTGCTCGACATCAATCACCACTCGCGACTCGACCAGATGGACGCGGCTCTTGGAGCGATCGGTCGGCGCTTGCAGGTAGCGGCGACCGCGGCCCCGCGGTAGCGTGCCCGCACTGCGGCGGGGCGCGGCTCCGGTTGACACTCCCGTAACGCGTTCATAGCCTCACATGTGCGCCCGAGGCGGCGAGTGCCCGCCCCGGCGACCGACGGACGAAGGCAGCCCGTGACGCTCCACACCTCCGACATGCGTCTGCTCCCGGCCGCCCCGATGGGCCGCATGGTGATGCGCTAGCCCGCGCGTCCTCGCTCGGCGAGGGCGACGGCGGGCCTCACCTGTCCGGCCACCGAACCCTCGACCAACCCAAAGGCCCTCACCACATGTCCTACGCACAGGCCCTCCGCTGCCGGGAGTGCGCGCGCGAGTATCCGCTCGAACCCTCCTTTTTCTGCCAGTTCTGCTTCGGCCCACTCGAGGTCGACTACGACTACGAGGCGATCTCGAAGGTCATGACCCGCGAGTCCGTCGAGGCCGGGCCGCCGACGCTCTGGCGCTACGCCCCCCTGCTGCCGTGCGACCCCGACTACAAGGTCGACCTCGGCACCGGCTACACGCCGCTGCTGCGCGCCGACAACCTCGCCGAGGCGCTCGGGTTGGAGCGGCTCTGGCTGAAGAACGACACCGTCAACCCGACGTGGTCGTTCAAGGACCGCGTCGTCTCCGTCGCGATCGCGCGCGCCCGCCAGTTCGGCTTCACCGGCATCGCCTGCGCGAGCACGGGCAACCTGGCCAACTCGGTGGCCGCGCACGGCGCGCGCGCCGGCATGGACACCTTCGTCTTCATCCCCGACGACCTCGAGGAGGGCAAGGTCGTCGGCAGCGCGATCTACTCGCCCGCGCTCGTGATGGTGCGCGGCTCCTACGACGACGTGAACCGGATGTGTACCGAGCTCTCCCACGACCAGCCGTGGGCGTTCGTGAACATCAACGTCCGCCCGTACTACGCCGAGGGCTCGCGCACGCTGGCGTACGAGGTCGCCGAGCAGCTCGGCTGGCGCACGCCGGACCACTGCGTGGTGCCGATGGCGTCGGGCTCGCTGTTCACGAAGATCTGGAAGGGCTTCAAGGAGCTGCACCAGGTCGGGCTCATCGATGAGCCGCAGACCCGCATGTCGGGCTCGCAGGCGACGGGCTGCTCGCCCATCTCGACGGCGTACGCCGAGGGGACGCTCAACTTCCGCCCGCAGAAGCCGGACACCATCGCGCGCTCGCTCGCGATCGGGAACCCGGCCGACGGCTACTACGCGCTCAAGACCATGCAGGAGACCGAGGGCGGCGCGGAGATGGCGACCGATCAGGAGATCGTCGACGCCGTGAAGCTGCTCGCGGAGACCGAGGGCATCTTCGCCGAGACCGCGGGCGGCGTGACCGTCGCCTGTCTCAAGCGCATGGTCGAGAGCGGACACATCCGCCGCGACGAGGAGACCGTCGCGTTCATCACCGGCGGCGGACTGAAGACGATCGAGGCGGTACAGGGACACCTCACGGAGCCGCTGCGCGTACCGGCCAGCGCCGATGTGTTCCTCGAAGCACTGGAGGCGCGCCGCGCCGAGCAGGCCGGCGTTGCCGTGACGGCAGGTGGTGCGTGATGGCAACCAAACACGTGCGGTTCACGTTCGAGCCGGAGCTGATCCAGGAGCCGCTCATCTACCAGCTCGGCCACGAGTTCGAGGTGGTCACGAACATCCGCATGGCGGACGTCGACCGCTCCGTCGGCTGGGTCGTGCTGGAGCTGGAGGGCGAGCCCGACGAGATCGAGCGCTCCATCGAGTGGGCGCGCTCCAAGGGCGTGCGCGTCGACGAGCCGACGCTCGGCGACGTGGTCGAGGGCTAGGACCCCGAGCCAACCGGACAAGAGAGGAAGGCCGCCATGGCGGTGACCGTGAAGATTCCCACCCCCCTGCGCGAGCTCACCGCCGACCAGGGCACGGTGGAGGCCGACGGCGCGAGCACCCTGCTCGAGCTCGTCGAGCACCTCGAGGCGAGCTACCCGGGGATGCGCGAGCGGCTGTGCGACGACGACGGAGAGCTGCGGCGCTTCGTCAACGTCTTCGTCAACGGCGAGGACGTGCGCTACCTGGCGGGCCTGGACAGCGCGCTGTCCGAGGGCGACGAGGTGTCGATCGTCCCGGCGGTTGCGGGCGGATAGGCGAAGCGCCGACCGCGATATGCCGATTCCGGCGGCCTGTTATAATGTTGAGCGCGAAACTCGACAATTCCGCCGCGACCGTCCGCGCCGGGCCGGGCAAGGCCATGAAACTCAGCACCAAGAGCGACTACGGCGTGCGCGCGCTCATCGAGCTGGCGCTCAGCGGCGACGGATCACCGGTGCAGCGCGCGGAGATCGCCTCGCGGCAACACATCCCGGAGTCGTACCTGGACCACCTGCTCGCGCAGCTGCGCCGCGACGGCTTCGTGCGCAGCGTGCGCGGCCCCGGTGGGGGGCACCTGCTCACCCGCGAGCCGGAGGAGATGTGCCTGCTGCACGTCATAGAGAGCCTCGAGGGCTCCGTCGCGCCCATCGCCTGCCTGGAAGAGGGCAGCGAGTGCTCGCACGAGCCCGGCGAGTGCGTGCAGCGCTGGGTGTGGGAAGACATCTACGAGGAGACGCGCCGCCGCCTGCGCGCCGTCTCGCTGGCGGACCTCGCCGACCGTGTGCGCGACCGGCGTCGCGGCGCCGCGGCGAACTACTCGATCTGACCGGCCGACCCGAAGCGAGACGAGGACGCGCGTGAACCACGAGGGTGGCTACGGGACGCAGACGGCCATCGCCGACTCGGTGCTCGACCTCGTCGGCGCCACGCCGCTCGTGCGCCTCGACCGCGTCACGCCGGAGGGGTGCGCCGAGGTGCTCGGCAAGCTGGAGGCGCGCAACCCGGCGGGCTCGGTCAAGGACCGCATCGCGCTGCGCATGATCGAGTCGGCGGAGCGCGAGGGGCTCATCCACCCCGGCGACACGCTGGTCGAGCCGACCTCGGGCAACACCGGGATCGGGCTCGCGATGGTGTGCGCGCGCAAGGGCTACAGCCTCGTGTTGACGATGCCCGAGGACATGAGCCTGGAGCGCCGACGGCTGCTCGAACGCTTCGGCGCGACGCTGCAGCTCACCCCGGCGATCGAGGGCATGACCGGCGCGGTCTACGCCGCCGAGGAGATGGTCTCCCGCCACGGCTACTTCATGCCGCAGCAGTTCGACAACCCCGCCAACCCGCAGGTCCACCGCGAGACCACCGGCCCCGAGATCCTCGAGGCGACCGAGGGCCGCGTCGACGCGTTCGTCGCGGGCGTGGGGACGGGCGGGACCATCACCGGCGTGGGCGAGGTGCTGCGCGAGGCGGGCATCCAGGCCCGCATTGTTGCCGTCGAGCCCGCGCGGTCGGCGGTGTTGCAGGGAGAGCGCGCGGGCCTGCACGGTATCCAGGGCATCGGCGCGTCGTTCGTGCCGAACGTGCTCAACCGCGAGATCTACGACGAGGTCATGAGCGTGCGCGACGAAGACGCGTACGCGATGGCGAGCCGCCTCACGAAGGAGGAGGGCCTGCTCGTGGGCATCTCCGCGGGCGCGAACGTGTGGGCCTCCATCGAGGTGGGCATGCAGCTCGGGCCCGGCAACCGGGTGGTGACGATGCTGTGCGACACGGGAGAGCGTTACCTGAGCGTGCCGTTCGAGTAGCGGCGCGCTCGTCGGATCGAGTCGAGGAAGCACGCAAGTCCCGCGCAGGCGAAGATGGCGGGGCGGACAGTAGCAGAGGAGCAAGGCATGGCGGTGAGCGTCTACATCCCCACACCGTTCCGCCGTATCACGGCGAACCGTGAGTACGTCGAGGCCGAGGGCACGAACGTCGCCGAGGTGCTCGACGGGCTGACGGAGCGCTTCCCGGGCTTCGACATGCTCGTCTACGACGAGCACCGCGAGGTGCCGGCGCACATCAACATCTACGTGAACAACCAGGAGATCCACGAGCTGGAGGGCACCGCGACCGCCCTCGGCGACGGTGACCAGGTGGCCGTGATCCCCGCCCTCGCGGGCGGCGCGGACAGCAACGGGGGCGGCGCGGCCGCCCCGAGCGCGGCGCTCACGCCCGACGAGGCGATGCGCTACTCGCGCCACATCATCATGGGCCAGGTCGGCTCCATCGGGCAGCGCCAGCTGCGCAACTCGAAGGTGCTGGTCGTGGGCGCGGGCGGGCTCGGCTCGCCGGTGGCCATCTACCTCGCCCTCGCGGGCGTGGGCACCATCGGCATCGTCGACTTCGACATCGTCGACCTCTCGAACCTGCAGCGGCAGCTGCTGCACCAGACCGAGGACGTGGGGCGGCCGAAGATCGACTCGGCGGTCGACTCGCTGCACTCCTACAACCCGCATGTGCGGGTGGTGACGCACCCCGCGCCGCTGACCTCCGAGAACGCGATGGAGATCATCGGCGACTACGAGATCGTCGTGAACGGCGCGGACAACTTCGCCACGCGCTACCTCGTGAACGATGCCGCGTACCTGCTCGGCAAGACCCTCGTCGACGGCTCGATCCTGCTGTTCGACGGGCAGGCCACGGTGTTCAAGCCCGGCGAGGGCTGCTACCGCTGCCTCTACCCCACGCCGCCGCCGCCGGGGCTGGTGCCCTCGTGCGCCGAGGCGGGCGTGCTGGGCGCGATCACCGGCATCGTCGGCTCCATCCAGGCGACCGAGGTGTTCAAGCAGGTGCTGGACATCGGCCGCCCGCTGACGGGCCGGCTGCTGCTGGTGGACGCGTTGACCATGGAGTTCCGCGAGATGAAGCTCCGCCGCGACCCGGACTGCCCGCTCTGCGGCAACGAGCCGACCGTGACCGAGCTCATCGACTACGACGCCTTCTGCGGATCGCCGCCGCTCGACTGGGAGCAGCCGACGAACTAGAGGCGACGACGAGGCGCCATCCGCCCGCACGAGCCGGCGAGGACCGGCCGCGGCGGGCCTGAGGGGAGACCACATTGGCCGTGCAGGTGCACGTGACATCCGTGATCCAGCGCGTCGTGGGCGGTCAGCGCACGATCAGCGCCGACGGCGGCACGGTGATCGAGATGATCGACGACATCGAGGCGCGCTACCCGGGCTTCCGGGAGACGCTGGTGGGCGAGGACGGCAAGCTCCACCGCTTCGTGAACATCTACCTCAACGACGAGGACGTGCGCTTCCTGGACGGCGCCGAGACCGAGCTCTCCGAGGGCGATGAGGTCTCGATCCTGCCCGCCCTCGCCGGCGGCGCCGCCACTCTGGGGCGCGCACGGCGCGGCTAGGGGGCACGAGGTTTGATCCAGCCGGTGACCGTCGCCGCCACCCTTGCCGACCTCGTCGGCGGGACGCCGCTGGTCGACATCTCCGTGCTGTCGCCGAAGCCCGAGGTGCAGATCTACGCGAAGCTGGAGGGCGCCAACCCCACCGGCTCCGTCAAGGACCGCATCGCGCGCTTCATGGTCGACGCCGCCGAGCGCGACGGCCGCCTCGAACCCGGCCAGACGATCCTCGAGCCGACCTCCGGCAACACCGGCATCGCGCTCGCGATGCTCGGCAGCGTGCGCGGCTACCCGGTGAAGGTCGTCATGCCCGACGCCGTCACGCAGGAGCGCGTCGAGCTGCTGCGGGCGTTCGGCGCCGAGATCATCTACTCGCCGGGCGACCTCGGCACCAACGGCTCGGTGCAGATGGCCGAGCGCGTCGCGGCCGAGCACCCCGAGTGGTTCATGCCCTACCAGTACGAGAACGAGGAGAACCCGCGCGCCCACTACGAGACGACGGCGCCGGAGATCATCGCCGAGATGCCCGACCTCGACCTGTTCGTCGCCGGGCTCGGCACGGGCGGGACGCTGACCGGCGTGGGGCGGCGGCTCAAGGAGTTCAACCCGGCGGTCCGCATCGTGGCCGCCGCGCCGCACCCGGGCGACCTGGTGCAGGGCCTGCGCAGCCTCGAGGAGGGCTACATCCCGCCGGTCTTCGACGAGTCCGTGCTCGACGGTCGCATCGTCGTGGACTCGGCGACCTCGTTCCGGCTGACGCGCGAGCTGACGACGAAGGCGGGCGTCTTCGCCGGGGTGTCGAGCGGGTCCGTGGTGCGCGCCGCGCAGATCGCGGCGCAGCGCATGGCCTCGGGCAAGATCGTGTGCCTCCTCGCGGACAGCGGGTGGAAGTACCTCTCGTCTGGCCTGTGGACGCACACCTACGAGGAGATCGAGGAGGACGTCGCCACCGTCCTGTGGTGGTAACGCCTCCCGGCGAACGAGCAGGCGAACAACGAGACGCCGGCACACGGCCGGCGGGGAGGAACGGACGGCATGACGGACAAGCTGGTCTCCACCGACTGGGTGGCCGAGCACGGCAACGACGACGGCGTACGGCTGGTCGAGGTCGACGTCGACACGAACGCGTACGGCGAGGGTCACATCGAGGGCGCCGTGGGCTGGAACTGGACGACGCAGCTCCAGGACCAGCTGCGGCGCGACATCATCCCGAAGGCCGAGCTCGAGGCGCTGCTCGGCGAGTCGGGCATCGACAACGACACGCGGATCATCCTCTACGGCGACAACAACAACTGGTTCGCGGCCTACGCGCTGTGGGTGCTGGAGCTCTACGGCCACGACAACGCCGCGCTCATGGACGGCGGCCGAGTGAAGTGGCTGGCCGAGGAGCGCGCGACCACCACCGACGACACGACTGTCGCCGCGGCGAGCTACACCGCGCAGGCCCCGGACCCCGCGCTGCGCGCGGAGCGCGACGAGGTCCTCGAGTCCGTCGGCGAGGGGGGCGCGCAGATGGTGGACGTGCGCAGCCCGGCCGAGTTCACGGGTGAGATCATCGCCCCGCCGGGACTGCCGGAGACCGCGCAGCGCGCGGGCCACATCCCCGGCGCGATCAACGTGCCGTGGGCGCGCGCCGTCAACGAGGACGGCACCTTCCGTGCGGTCGAGGAGTTGCGCGAGCTCTACGGCGGCGAGGGCGTCGACGAGGGCCGGGCGACCATCGCGTACTGCCGCATCGGCGAGCGCTCCTCGCACACGTGGTTCGTGCTGAGGCACCTGCTCGGCATCGACGACGTGAAGAACTACGACGGCTCGTGGACGGAGTACGGCTCGCTGATCAACGTCCCGATCGCGCGCTAGCAGTGGCAGCCGTCCCCGAAGCGTCTGAGGCCACCGCCACCCGGCGTCTCCTCCTCGCCCGCGTGCTCGCGGGGCGGGCGCAGGCCGACCTCTACCCGGTGCGCTTTCGCGCCGAGGTGATCGAGCGCTATCGTGCGCTGCCGGGCGCGCAGGTGATCCGGACGCGCAACGTCGGTCGCGTCGGGCTGCCTCGCCAGTGGTCGCTGGACGTGGGCATCGACGACGATGCCGGCGAGGTCAGCGTGCCGCTGCGCGACCTCGCGGGGCGGTTGCCGGAGGCCGAGCGCGACCACTGGCTGGACCACCTGGTGGACGAGCCGGGCAGCGCGGTGTTCCTGCGCATGCAGTTCGCCGGCGCGGCCTGCATCGACGACGGCGAGCCGGAGGCGTGGGAGTAGAGGGCATGAGCGAGGACGACGCCCCGGTCGTGGTCGAGATCCCGCGGTCGATCGTCGACGAGATGATCGCGCACGCCCGCGAGGACCTGCCGAACGAGGCATGCGGCATCGTGGATGCCAAGGACGGCGCGCCGGTCGCCGTGCACCGCGTGACGAACGTGGCGGCGAGCCCGTACCGCTTCGAGATGCACGGCATGGAGCAGCTGCGGCTGGAGATGGCGCGCGAGGAGCGCGGCGAGACGCTGTTCGCCATCTACCACTCGCACGTCGCCTCGCGCGCCTACCCCTCGCCGACGGACGTGCGGATGGCGTTCTTCCCGCCGGGCGAGGTGGACCAGGCGCCGACGTACCCGGAGGCGCTGTACATCCTGATCTCGCTCGCCGAGGACCCGCCGCCCGTACACGCCTACCACATCCTCGAGGGCGGCGTGATCGAGGAGCAGCCGATCGCCATCGTGTAGCTTCGGCCGCACGCCCAGCCCGTCCGAGGATCGAGCCATGCTCGCAGCCCCACCCCCCATCGAGATCGGCGGTCGCCGCTTCGAATGGGGCGTGCGCACGTACGTGATGGGCATCGTCAACGTCACGCCCGACTCGTTCTCCGGCGACGGCGTCCTCGACCCCGCGCTCGCAGCCGACCAGGCGGCCCGCATGGTCGAGGAGGGCGCCGACCTCATCGACGTCGGCGCGGAGTCGACGCGCCCGGGCCACGCGCCGCTGAGCGTCGCCGGCGAGTGGGCCCGCCTCGACGCGCCGCTGCGCGCGATCCGCGCGCGGGTGGACGTGCCGATCACCCTCGACACCTCGAAGGCCGGGGTCGCCGAGCGTGCGTTCGACGCGGGCGCGGACGCGCTCAACGACGTGCGCGGCCTCCTCGCCGACGCCGACCTCGCGCCGCTGCTCGCGCGCCGCGGGCTGCCCGCCGTCGTCATGCACAACCAGCGCGACCGCACCTTCGGCGGCGACGTGATCGGCGACATCCGCGCGGGGCTGCGCGAGAGCATCGAGGTGGCCGAGCGCGCGGGCGTCGACCCGCGGCGGCTCATCCTCGATCCGGGCTTCGGGTTCGGGTGGGAGCCCGCGCAAAACCTCGAGATGGTGCGTCGCCTGCGCGAGTTGCGCGACCTCGGCCGGCCGCTGCTCGTCGGCGTCTCGCGCAAGTCCACGCTCGGGCTCGTGCTCGACAGGCCCGAGGCGGAGCGCGCGTGGGGCACGGCCGCGGCCGTCGCGCTCGCCGTGCAGGGCGGCGCCGACATCGTGCGCGTGCACGACGTGGCGGAGATGGCCGACGTGGTCCGCATCGCCGACGCCATCACGCGGCTGGGAGCCGGGCCGTGACGAGCGAGGCGACACGACCCGCCGCGGACATCGCCTACCTCGGCCTCGGCAGCAACCTCGGCGACCGCGTCGCCAACCTCGCGTCGGCCCTAGACGCGCTCGAGGCGGCGGGCCTGGCGGTCGAGGCGGTGTCGTCGGTGTACGACACGCCGCCGTGGGGCGAGCCGCCGCCCGGCCTCGCCGAGCCGCCGCGCTACGCCAACGCGGCCGCGGCCGTCCGCGCCGACCTGGCGCCACGGGACCTGCTGCGGCTCTGCAAGCGCATCGAGGTGGACGCGGGCCGCGACCTGCACGCGGCGCGGAACGCCCCCCGCGTGCTCGACCTCGACGTGCTGCTCCTCGGCGACTCGCTCGTCACGACTCCTGAGCTGGAGGTGCCGCACCCGCGCATGCACCTCCGCGCGTTCGTGCTCGTCCCGCTCGCCGAGATCGCGCCCGATGCGCTCCACCCGCGCCTCGCCCGCTCCGTGCGCGACTTGCTCGCGGACGTCGACGCGGCCGAGCGCGAGGAGGTCGAGCTGTTGCTGGAGCGAGGGTGGTGGCGCTGAAGCAGGTGGGGTGAGCGCGGCGGCTCAGTCGCCGGCGGCGCGCCGGTGCGGGATCGTGGGCTCCTCGTCCTCATCCCAGCGGGCGTAGGCCATCGTGTAGCCGACCCAGAACGCGACGGCCGAGAGCGCGGCAACCGCGAAGCCGACGGGCAGCGCGATCGCGAGGTAGGAGCGGCGCAGCACCGCGCCGATGAAGAGCAGCAGCTGCACCGCCGCGCCCCCCATGAGCACGCGCCCGAGCATTCGCGAGCGCTCCTCGTTGGTCACGGGTGCAGGTCCTCGGACTGCCCGCGCTGGGCGGTCAACGACTCGTTGAGCTCGGGCGGCAGCAGGTTCGGGATGCCCTCGTCGATGCGGAAGGTGAGCGGGCAGTCGGCGCAGCCGAGCGTGCCCGCCAGGATCTCCTCGCGCCCGTCGTCGAGCGCCTCGGTCTGCTCGATGCCGAGCGTGAGGGTGCCCTTGCAGACGGGGCAGACGAGGATCTCCATGAGGTCGGCGCGCATCGGGCCCCCGTGCGTGTGCGGCAAGTCCAGCATACGGACGCCGCGAGCGGAGCGGCAACGGCCCGGCCCGCGGGGGCTCAGTCGATCACGAGCGCGTCGATGGTGGTGTCGAGCGCGGCGGCGATGCGAGTCAGGGCCGCGACCGAACCTGGCTTGCGCCCGCGCTCGATCTCGGACAGGTAGCCGATCGAGATATCGGCGCGTCCCGACAGGTCGCGCAGGGTCAGTCCTCGGTGGTCGCGGAACGCGCGGACGGCGCTCCCGCCATCCATGATGGCGAGGGCGACCGGATGCGGGAGGCGCGCGTCACCTGCCGCCTCGGCGGCGGCGAGGCTGTCCCGGCGGTCGATGGTCGTTGGTTCGGTCATCGCCGGCCTACCTCCGCCTGATCAGCGTACGACCCTGCCGCTGGCCGGGCACGCCCCGCGCGGTAGACTCGACGCCGCACGAGGCTGACCGGGAGGCGGACGTGGCGGAAGTCGAGCGGATCGCCCTGCGCCGCGCCGTCGCGGCGATCAGCGACGACACGATCGTCGTGCGCCCGTCGCGCGGACAGCTCCTCGGCCCCGTCGTTCAGATCGCGCTCACAGCGCTGGCCGTGGCGCTGATCGTGCTGTTCCTCGACAGCCTGCCGTTCTGGGTCGTGGTCGTGCTGACGGTGGTCGCCGTCTTCCTCGGGCCCGTCGCGACGCTGGGGTTCGTGTTCGCCGTCATCGGCAGCAGCATGGTCGTCGACCGGCGCAAGCAGTCGGCGCACTGGCAGCAGGGCTTCCTCGGCCTCGGCATCGGCACCACCACATCGATCCCCTTCGACCGCATCGACCACATCGCCGTGACCGGGGACTACGACGCGGAAGACATCGGCGGGCGCGGCCACGACTTCGTGACGTGGGAGGTCGAGATCGTGCGCGACGACGGCCGTCGCCGCGCGGTCGGCTCGGTGATCGCCGCGCGGCCCCTCGCCGACGTCGGCCTCGACCGCGTCAACCGCCTGGCCGAGGCCGTCGGGGCGATGGCGGAGACGGAGGCGCGTCTCGCCACGTTACCCGCCGAGGAGCCATTCGAGGAGCCGGAGACAGAACCCGCGCCGCGGCGGCGTCGACGCGTGGAGCGCGCTACGCTGCCACCGCCCGAGGGGGCACCGCCGGAGGGAGGACCACGATGATCGTCGATGGAGACCGCGCATGGGAGGTGCTGCGCGACCACCCGCGACTCGCGATCGTGGCGCGCTCGAAGCGCACCGACCGGCCGTGGCACGACGTGGCCGGCTACCTCATCGCCGAGGGCTACGACGTGCAGCTCGTGAACACGATGCTCGACGAGGCGCACGGCCGCCCCTGCTACGACTCGCTGGCCGAGCTGCCCGAGCCGTTCGACATCGTCGACGTGTTCCGCATGATCCCCGAGGTGCCGGGCGTGGTGGACGAGGCGATCGAGGTGGGCGCGCCCATCCTGTGGCTGCAGCTCGAGATCGTGCACGACGAGGCGATCGCGAGGGCGTCCGAGGCAGGGATGGACGTGGTCGTCGACCGCTGCACGGCCATCGAGCACCGCAAACTGCTCCAGCAGACCTCGAAGTCGCCGGCGGGGTGATCGTGAGCGGGTGCGTGCTACGATGACGACCTAGCAGGCCCATCCGGGGAGGGCCGCCCTTGATACCGAGCCTGCACGAGAAGTGCGGCGTACTCGGAGTCTTCGCACCGGGCGAGGACGTGGCTCGCCTCACCTTCTTCGGGCTCCACTCACTCCAGCATCGCGGGCAGGAGTCGGCCGGCATTGCCACGGCCGACGCGCGGCTGCCCGCGTCCGACGTCCATCGCTTCGCCCGCATGGGGCTCGTCACGCAGATCTTCGACGAGCAGGCCCTCGTCAACCTCGGCGGCGGCACGCACGCCATCGGCCACACGCGCTACTCCACCACCGGCGGCAGCCACGAGGTGAACATGCAGCCGCTGGTCGTCTCCGGCCCGCACGGCGAGCTGGCGCTGGCGCACAACGGCAACATCGTCAACGCGGACCTGCTCCGCGCCGACCTCGAAGAGCAGGGCATCTCGTTCGCCACGGGGACGGACTCAGAGGTGCTCGCGGCGCTGATCGCGAACGCGCCGGGCGGCTCCTGGGGCGACCGCTTCCACTACGCGATGCGCCGCGCCAACGGCGCCTACTCGCTCACGCTGCTCACGCACGACGCGATGTTCGGCGTGCGCGACCCGCTCGGCATCCGCCCGCTTTGCCTCGGCCGCCTCGAGGGCGGCTGGGTGCTCGCCTCGGAGACGTGCGCGCTCGACACCCTCGGCGCGACGCTCGTGCGTGAGCTGGAGCCCGGCGAGGTCGTCCGCATCGACGAGTCGGGCCCGCAGTGGTGGGCGGCCGGCGAGGGCCTCACCGCGGACCGCGAGGCGGCGCTGTGCCTCCTCGAGCACATCTACTTCGCCCGCCCGGACTCGCGGATGCAGGGCGAGCTGCTCTACCCCGTGCGGATGCGCATGGGCGCACAGCTCGCGCGCGAGCACCCGGTCGACGCCGACATCGTCATCGGTATCCCCGACTCGGCGACCAGCGCGGCCGTGGGGTACGCGCGCGAGTCCGGCATCCCGTACACCGAGGGCCTCGTCAAGAACCGCTACGTGGGCCGCACCTTCATCCAGCCCGACCAGCGCCTCCGCGAGCGCGGCGTCGCACTCAAGTTCAACCCGCTGCCGGAGCTCCTCGAAGGTCGGCGCGTGATCGTCGTCGACGACACGATCGTGCGCGGCACGACGACGCCGCGCGTGGTGGCGATGCTGCGCCGCGGCGGCGCGCGCGAGGTGCACATGCGCATCACCTCGCCGCCGATCACGCACCCGTGCTTCTACGGCGTGGACATGGCGACGCGCGGCGAGCTGATCGCCGCCCACCTCAGCGTCGAGGAGATCCGCGAGCACATCGGCGCCGACTCGCTCGGCTACCTCTCGCTGGAGGGGACGGTGCTGGCGACGGGGCAGGGCGAGGACCGGCTGTGCACGGCGTGTTTCAGCGGCCAGTACCCGTCCGAGGTACCGCTCCAGCTCGACAAGCTCGCCCTCGAGACAGACACGACGCGCGACCGTCACGCGGTGCCACTGCAGACGGTGCCGCTGCGCGCCGTGAACTGACGTCGCGCACCGCCGGGGCGTCCTGAAGCCATGCGTTACGCCTACCCCTGCAACATCGTCCGCGACGAGGAGGAGGCGCGCGCCTCGGGGCGGGAGGCGTACACGGTGACGTTCCCCGACGTGTACGGCGCGAACACCGGCGGATGGACGCGCGACGAAGCCCTGGAACTGGCCGAGGACTGCCTGTCGGTAGCCCTCGGCATGTGCGTGAAGGCACGCGAGGACATCCCGGAGCCCAGCACGCCGGCAGAGGGCCAGGTGCTGGTCGCGGTGTCGCCGATCGTCGCGGCCAAGCTTGCCCTGTACACCGCGATGCGCGAGCAGGGGGTCACCAACGTCGGGCTTGCGAGTCGGCTCGGCCTGCAGGAGAACGCCGTGCGCCGTCTGGTCGACCCTGGCCACCGGTCCCACATCACGTCGGTCGAGAAAGCCCTCAAGGCGCTGGGGCGCTCGCTGCTCGTCGAGGACCGGGTCACAGCCGAGGCGTCCTGACGTACCCTGTAGGCATGGCAACGCGTCGCGAATACGTCACACCGAACGAAACCGTCGTCGCCACGATGGTGGACCGCATCGTCGAGGGCTTCGACCCGGAGCGCATCGTGCTCTTCGGGTCCGTCGCCCGTGGTGAGGTGAGCAAGTACAGCGACGTGGACCTGCTTGTGGTGATGCCGGACGGCACGGACCGGCGAGAGACCGCCGTTGCGATGCGTGTTGCCGTGAGGGGCATGCTGACGGCGAAGGATATCGTGGTCACGACCCCCGACGAGATCGCACGACGCGGACACATCAAGGGGACCGTGCTGCGCGAGGCACTGCGCGAGGGGATCGTCGTGCATGATCGATCCTGAGGCGACGACCGAGGCTCTTCGATGGCTCCGCTACGCCGAAGACGATCTCGATACTGCGGCAATGGTCGCTCGCGGAGACGGTCTCGTACCACGTCACGGTTGCTTTCACTCCCAGCAGGCCGCCGAGAAGGCGCTGAAGGCTGCGCTGGTGTTAGAGGGCCTCGCAGTTCCATTCATTCACGATCTCGGCGAGTTGCTGGAGTTGCTCCCGGACGGGTGGTCCCTGCCATCCAGCCCGGTTGAACTTGAGCGGCTCACCGAATGGGGCTCCGAGGCCAGATATCCTGGCGACTGGGCGGACCCTACTGCCGAAGACGCTGTGCAGGCCGAGGCTGAGGCACGCACAGTCTACGAAGCCATCGCCCGCGAATTCGCGTCACGAGGCGTCACCGACGCGTAGTCCGCGGCCCGGCCTGCTCCTTCCCGCCCCTCGCTGGTACCATCCCCCCACTCCCCCCGTACGCGGGCCCCGCCCGCGAGTGAGGCAGTGACGGCGCGATGACCGCGCGGGCTCCACGACCGCTGCGCTACGCCGACGCAGGCGTCGACGTCGCGGCTGCCGACGCCACCGTCGACCGCTACCGCGAGGCCGCCGAGGTCGCCACGCGCCCCGAGGTGCTCGGCGGCGTCGGCCCATTCGCCGGGCTGTTCCAGCTCGACACGAGCCGCTACCGCGACCCGGTGCTCGTCTCCAGCGCCGACGGCGTGGGGACGAAGCTGCTCGTCGCCTCCGCCCTCGGGCGCTACGGCGACGTGGGGCGCGACCTGGTCAACCACTGCGTCAACGACGTGCTCACCGCGGGCGCCGAGCCGCTGTTCTTCCTCGACTACCTCGCCACGGCGGGGCTGCCGCAGGAGCGGCGCGTCGAGGTGGTCGCGGGCATCGCCAAGGCGTGCGCGGCCAACAGCGTCGCGCTGCTCGGCGGCGAGACGGCCGACATGCCCGACCTTTATCGACCCGGCGACTACGACCTCGCCGGCTTCATGGTCGGCGTGGTGGAGCGCGACGCGATCGTCGACGGCTCCCGCATCGAGGCCGGCGACGCGCTGGTCGCGCTGCCCTCGACGGGCCTGCAGACCAACGGCTACTCGCTCGTGCGCGAGATCTTCGACGTGGCCAAGGGCGGCGAGGGCGACCGCGACCGACTCGACGCGCACGTCGAGGAGCTGGACGGCTCGCTCGGCGACGTGCTGCTGGCGGTGCACGGCTCGTTCCTCGACGTGGTGCGGCCGCTGCTGCCGATGGTGCACGGCATGGCGCACATCACCGGCGGCGGGCTGCCGGGCAACCTGCCACGCGTGCTGCGCGAGGGCCTCGCGGCGCGGGTCGACGCCGGGAGCTGGGAGCCGCCGCCGCTGTTCGGCTACATCCAGCGCATGGGGGGCATCGAGGACGGCGAGATGTTCCGCACCTTCAACATGGGCGCAGGCATGGTGCTGGCCGTTGCGCCGGACGACGCTGAGGCCGTGCTCACCTCGGCGCCCGGCAGTTGGCGGCTGGGCGAGGTGGTGGCGAGCGACGGCGAGCCGGCGGTACTGGGGCTGCCTGACTAGCGAGCAAGATTGGGGGCGCGTGTGCGCGCGATCCTGAGCGTCTACGACAAGACCGGCGTGGCCGAGTTCGCGCGAGGGCTCCACGATCTCGGCTGGGAGCTCTTCTCGACCGGCAACACGCAGCGCGTAATCGCCGAGGCGGGCGTGCCGGTCGGCAGCGTGGCCGAGATGACCGGCAGCCCGGAGATCCTCGGCGGGCGCGTGAAGACGCTGCACCCGCGCGTGCACGGCGGGCTGCTGGCCCGTCGCGACCGCGACGCCGACACGGCCGAGCTCGCCGAGCACGGCATCGAGCCGATCGACCTCGTGGCCGTGAACCTCTACCCGTTCGTGCAGACCGTGACCGGCGGCCCCGTCACCCTCGCCGAGGCGCTCGAGGAGATCGACATCGGCGGGCCGACGATGATCCGCGCCTCCGCAAAGAACCACCCGTGGGTCGTGCCGGTCGTCGACCCGGCCGACTACGACGCCATCCTCGACGCGCTGCGCGCGGGGGGCGTCGACGCCGGGCAGCGGCGCGAGCTGGCGGCGAAGGCGTTCGCGCACGTCGCCCACTACGACACGGCGATCGCCGAGTACCTGCGCGGCGAGGACGACCTGCTGCCGGAGCAGCTCACCGTGGGCATGACGCGCGTCGACGAGCTGCGCTACGGCGAGAACCCGCACCAGCGCGGCGCCTTCTACACGCTCGACTCCGTCCGCGCGCCCGTCGAGGGCATCGGCGGGTTCGAGCAGCACCACGGCAAGGCGCTCTCCTACGTGAACCTGCTGGACGCCGACGCCGCCTACAACCTGGTCGCGGAGAGCGAGCAGCCCGCGATCGCGATCATCAAGCACACCAACCCGTGCTGCTTCGCCGCGGGCGACGAGGGCGTCGCGGCGCTCTACGAGCGCGCGCTCAACGCCGGCGACGCGATCTCGGCGTACGGCGGCATCGTCGCCACCAACCAGCCGATCGACTTCCCGTTCGCGGCGGCGCTACGCGAGGTGCTGAGCCCCGTCACCGGCGGGCGGATGTTCTTCGAGATCGTCGTTGCGCCGGGGTTCACCGAGGACGGGCTGGAGCACCTCAAGAAGAAGTCGCGCGACCTGCGCATCCTCACCGTCGACGCCGGGGACCCGCGACGACCTCGCGTAGAGCTGCGCTCGACACGCGGCGGCGTGCTGGTACAGGAGTCCGACCTCTCCGAGGAGACGACGTTCGAGGTCGTCAGCGACCGCGAGCCGAGCGCGTCGGAGCTCGCGGACCTGCGCACGGCCTGGCTGGTCTGCAAGCACGTGAAGTCCAACGCGATCACGCTCGTGCGCGACGGGGTGCTCGTCGGCATGGGCGCCGGGCAGCCGAACCGCGTCGAGAGTGCGCGGCTCGCGGCCGGAGGCGCCGGCGAGGCTGCGGCAGGGGCCGTGCTGGCCTCCGACGCCTTCTTCCCGTTCCCCGACTCGCTCGAGGTGGCCGCTGCGGCAGGTGTGACCGCGGCCGTACACCCCGGCGGCTCGATCCGTGACGAGGAGTCGGTGGAGACCGCGAACCGCCTGGGGATGGCGCTGCTCACCACGGGCGCGCGCCACTTCCGCCACTAGGGGGCGGCGGACAGCCTCGATGGCCACCGTCGACATCGTCCTCCCGGTCTACAACGAGGAGGCGATCCTCGAACGCAGCACGGAGACCGTGTTGGCGTGGACCGAGGCGCACCCCGAGCACGAGTGGCGCATCGTCATCGCCGACAACGCCTCGGTGGACGGCACGCGCGCCATCGCCGAGGAGCTGGAGGAGCGGCACGAGGGGCGCGTGACGCTGCTGCACATCCCGGTGAAGGGCCGCGGCATCGCGCTGCGGATCGCGTTCCTGACCTCGCACGCCGACGTCTCCGCCTACATGGACGTCGACCTCTCGACGGACATCAAGCACATCCCGGAGCTTGTCGACCCCGTCGCGGCGGGCGAGGTTGACATTGCGTACGGGACGCGGCTGCATGCCGAGTCGGAGACGGCGCGCGGGTGGCGTCGCGAGCTGATCTCGCGTACCTACGTGCAGATCCTGCGGAGCCTCGCGGGCCTGCGCGTGACGGACGCGCAGTGCGGGTTCAAGGCCATCAGCCGGGCGGCGGCGCGCGAGCTGGTGCCGCTCGTGGAGGACACGCAGTGGTTCTTCGACTCGGAGCTGCTGCTGATCGCGCAGGAGAACGGCTACCGGCTGCGCGAGGTGCCCGTGCGGTGGGTCGAGGATCGCGATAGCCGGGTCGCGATCGTGCGTACGGCGACGGAAGACCTGCACGGCATCTGGCGGCTGCGCCGCGGGGGCGTCCCGCGGGTGATGCGCCGGCGAGGCGGCGGCCCCCGGTAGTGGTGATGCACGATCGTGATGGCGGCGCGGGGCGGCAGGCCGGTGGGGGCTGGACAACGCTCGCCGTTTCCTTGACCTTAGCTCCGGGCCGTCGCTAGGATCGCCGCGGTCTGGACGCGGGTTCCGCGTCTCCGATTGATGGTCACGCTCGCCGTGACCTCTCGGGCCGAAGGGGCACGAGGCAGGCATCGAGGTGCGACATGATCTTCGGTGAAGTCGGCGAGGCGATGGAGCTGACGATCATCTTCTTCCTCATGGCGGCGGCGCTTGCCGCTATCGTCGTGCTCGGGAAGTGGTGGGAGGCGTAGCGCCTGAGCGCTCGCACCCGAAGGCGTCTGCCGCGCGCCTGATCGCGGCAAGGGGAACCCAGAGAGGGCCGCGATGGCGACCACCGAACGTCCCCAGGGACAGGCGATTGTCGATCGCGCATACGAGTTCCTCGTTAACAACCGGGTCTGGAAGTCCATCTTCCGGATCGGATATCCCAACACGCCGCGCAACCAGATGCTCGCGGTGGCGACCAACGTCTTCCTGCACCTCCACCCCACGCGCGTGCACCGCACGCACGTCAAGATCACCCACACCTACTGCCTGGGTGGGCTCTCGTTCTTCCTGTTCCTGGGGCTGACCGTCACGGGCGTGCTGCTGATGTTCTACTACGTACCCTCGGTCGAGCGGGCGTATGCGGACATGCAGGCGCTACAGACCGACGTCCGCTTCGGGATGATGCTGCGCAACACGCATCGATGGATGGCGCACGGCATGGTCATCACCGTGATGCTGCACATGATGCGCGTCTTCTACACCGGCGCGTACAAGCCGCCGCGGGAGTTCAACTGGGTGGTCGGCGTGATCCTGCTCGTGCTGACGCTGCTGCTCTCGTTCACCGGCTACCTGCTGCCGTGGGACGAGCTCGCCTTCTGGGCCATCACGGTCGGCACCAACATGATCGGCTCAGACCCGATCCTCGGCGAGGTCAACCAGTTCGTCATGATCGGCGGGTTCGAGGTCGGTCAGAACGCCCTCATCCGCTTCTACACCCTGCACGTGATTGGGTTGCCGCTGGCAGCCGCGATCTTCATGGCCGTGCACTTCTGGCGAATCCGCCGTGACGGCGGGCTCGCGCGGCCGCTGTAGGGGAGGACGGCGACGATGGTAGCCGACGCACCCGCCCCAGCCTCTTCGCGTCAACGCGGCGCGATGCCGAGCGTGCGCCCTCGCAGGCAGCGCGAGGAAGAGCTGCTCGTCTGGCCGGACCTGGTCTTCGTCGAGTTCATCGCGGCGCTGATCTTCACGCTCACGTTCGTGGCGCTGGCGATCCTCATCAACGCGCCGCTGCAGGACCGCGCGAACCCGGCCAACACGCCGAACCCGTCGAAGGCGCCGTGGTACTTCCTGAACCTGCAGGAACTGCTGATCCACATGCACCCGGCGCTCGCCGGCGTGATCGTGCCCACCGTCTTCCTGGTGCTGCTCGCGGCCATTCCCTACTACGACAACTCCAACGAGGAGCAGGGCCGCTGGCTCGCGACGCCGCGGGCCTGGCCCAACCTCATCGTCGGCATGGTCGTCGGCTTCGTCGGGACGTGGGTGCTGATCGTCTACGACTCCAGCAAGCACGTCGTGCTCTACGAGCGCTTCTCCGTGGGCAGCGAGGCGTTCCGCGTCTGGCCGCCGTTCATGGCGGAGGAGAACGTGCGGACGTGGCCGGAGACGCTCAACTGGCTCAAGAGCGTCCGCGCGCTCCAGACCGACATCAACTGGCACAACGACCTCACCGGCGTTCCGATCGGTGAGACCTTCATCCGCACGGACCTGCTGGGGCTGCCGCGGGGGAGCGTCCGGTGGAATATCCCCGCGTGGATCGTCGAGCAGGCTATCCCGATCGGGATCATGGTCGGCCTGCCGATCCTGCTCTCGCTGGTGGCGTGGCGGCTCGGTCTTGCCAGGACGAAACGGGATCACATGATCCTGCTGATTTCGGGTTGGTTCGCATCGTGGCTGGTGCTGACCATCGCGGGTACGTACTTCCGGGGCGCCGGGCTGGAGCTGCTCTGGCCATGGGACGTGTACCCGGCCGAGTCGTAAGAGAGTCAAGCGATCGCCGGGCGGCGGGTTTGATTCGCCGCGCGCGAGGAGCGTCTGAGTGACGACCGAGACAGAGACCCCCGAGCAGATCACCGACTCCTGGCGAGAGGCGATCGCCGCGCGCCGCATCCAGGCCGCCGAGGGGCAGGCCATCCCGGGCGCGCAGGTGAGCCGCCCCACGCGCGACGAGATGACGCGCCGGAACTTCATCCGGCTCTCCTTCTGGTCCGGGCTGGGACTGACGCTGCTCGCCACCGTCGCCGCGACACTCGACTTCCTCTACCCGCGCGGCATCAAGGGCTTCGGCGGGCCGGTGCCGGCCGGCACCGCCGCTGAGTACCCGCGCGGCGGCGACCCGCAGCACAACATCATCGGCCAGTTCTGGCTCATGAACCTCGACCCGAACGAGACGCGCCCCGGCGGCAGCGGCGGCGGCGCGGGCATGCTGGCGCTCTGGCACCGCTGCCCGCACCTCGGCTGCACGGTCCCCTGGCGCTCCGGTTTCGCGTATGAGGGCGACCAGGGGTGGTTCCGCTGCCCGTGCCACGGCTCGACGTACACGAAGTCCGGCATCCGCGTCTTCGGCCCCGCGCCGCGCTCCATGACGACCATGAAGGTCGACATCGACGACAGCGGCAACATCACCGTTCAGACGGGCGACCGCTTGCCGGGCAGCCCCGACAACCCGCAACGAGCAGTCGACCACCCGTCGCTGCCGACGTAGGACCGGCCCGACTCAGGGCATCGCTGAGCCGGAGGTGAGATGAACACCAGCAAGCAGGTCAACGTCATGATCGGGCTGCTGTTCGCCAGCTTCGTGATCCTCGTCGGCTACCTCTTCAATGAGTCCAACCGCCAGGTCGTCGAGACCGAGGAGATCACCCACCGCAACGCCGAGCGCGGCGCGCGCCTGTTCGTCCAGAACTGCCGCACCTGCCACGACCTCGAAGGCACCGGCGGCATCGGCGCGGCGATCAACAACAAGGCGTTCTGGATCTACGAGGAAGGTAATGCCGCCGGCGTGCCCGCCACCCCCGAGGGCGAGGCCGAGGCGATCCGCAAGTACCTGCGCGAGACCATCGAGTGCGGCCGCCCCGGCACCTACATGGCCACGTGGTCGCAGCGCTTCGGCGGACCGCTCTCCGACACGCAGGTCAACCACCTCGTGACGCTGCTGACCAACGATCCCACAGGCAAGCAGGACTTCTGGGACCTCGTCATCGAGGAAGGCCACCACGCCGACGAGGAGCAGTTCAGCCTGGTCCTCGAGGAGGAGTTCGCACTCACCGCAGCCCTCACGGAGCAGCTCGGACGAGAGCCGACCAAAGAGGAGATCGACGACTACCGGAAGGAACTGACCAAGAACGAGCAGCTCGGGAGCGTCGTCGAGGAGTACGGGCGTCACCCGACCATCGAGGAGATCACGGCGCGCAGCCGCGAGGTGACCGTGGTGATCGACCCCAGCGCGCTGACCGTGAACACGGAGTCGTGCGGCAACTGGGCGCCGGAGACCAAGGCGCAGTTCCGCGGCCGCGACCCGTTCGCTGCGCCGGGTGAGGACACCGTTTCGGTCGTCACCCCCGCCACCCCGACGCCCGAGCCCGTCGACGTGAGCGACGCCGACGCGACGGTGACGGTCGAGATGACCGAGTGGGACATGATCGTCGATGAGCCGCTGCCGTCCGGCACGATCGCCTTCCAGGTCGCCAACGCCGGCGCCGTGGCGCACGAGTTCAAGATCATCCGCAGCGACGTCGCGGCCGACGGCCTGCCCATCGAGGGCGGCAGGGCCAACGAGGGAGGCCTCGAGATCCTCGCGGTCATTCCCGAGTTCGCCGGCGGCTCGACGCAGGTCACCACGGCGGACCTGACACCCGGCCAGTACCTGCTGTTCTGCAACGTACCGGCGCACTACCAGCTCGGCATGGCCGTCTCGGTCAGCGTGGAGTAGCAACGAGGAAACACACGCAGCGAGGATTGGCCGCGCCGCGGCCGCCCTCGTCACGCGGCAAGAGAGAGGCGACCGCCCAGGCGGCGTCGGCGGAGGTGAGACACATGGCAGTTGAGACCGGCAAGCGCTATCGCTGCAACGCGTGCGGCGCCGAGTTCATCGTGACCCGCGGTGGCGACGGCGCGCTCAGGTGCGGCGACGACGAGCTCGAGCAGATCTAGGGGGCGCACGATGGCCGTAGCACTGGGCAAGCGATACCGCGACGACAACTCCGAGGTCGAGGTGCTCTGCATCAAGCCCGGCGAGTGCAACCTGAACATCGACGGCCGCGGCATGGAAGAGCTGCAGCCGAAGGTCCTGCCCTCCGCCGACTAGTCCTGCTTCCGGCAGACGCTGACGAGCGCGCGGCCTCACCGTCGCGCGCTTGTTTCGTGTCCCGCGCCGTCGCCCCCTCGCGCCCGCTCGCGCGATGACCACGCCCGCCCCACCGCCGCCCGAACCCCTGCTCGTCGAAGCGCGCGTGCTCGTGCCCGACGGCGCCTCGCTGCACCACGCCCACGCAGCGGTCGCCTGCGCCGACGGCCGCATCGTCGCCCTCGGCACGATCGAGGAGTGCACGCGCGCGCTGCCGCAGGGCCATCGCCACATCGCAGCGCCCGAGGCGTACGTGCTTCCGGGCTTCATCGACGCGCACGTCCACGTCCTGGCCGCCTCGGCGGCCGAGGCGGGCGTGGACGTCTCGCCGCACGCCGTGGCGAGCATCCCGGAACTCCTCGACGTCATCGCAGGGGCGGCGGCGGAGCGCCCGCCCGGCGCGTGGGTGCGCGCCCACGGCTACGAGGAGACGATGCTCGCCGAGCGCCGCCACCCGACGCGCGGCGAGCTCGACGCCGCCGCACCGGACCACCCCGTGCGGCTCACGCACCGCTCCGGCCACGCCGAGGTGCTCAACTCGCGCGCGCTCGCCCTCGCGGGCATCGACGAGTCGACGCCCGAGCCGCGTGGAGCGGCATTCGGGCGATCGCTCGAGGACGGCCGGCTCGACGGGTTGCTGCTGGACATGGCGGACGGCATCGAGGCAGCGATGCCGCCGCCCGACGCGGCGTCGGTAGCCGCGGCCGTCGGCGCGTGGGGTCGCGCGAGGCTGGCCGAGGGCGTCACGACGCTCGTCGACGCGGGACCGCGCAACGGCGCTGCGGAGTGGGAGACGCTCGCCGACTTCGCCACGGACGGCACGCTGCCGCAGCGCCTCGTGGTGATGGAGGGCACCGACCACCTCGGCGAGCTGCCCGGGCAGACCGCCGTCGGCCGTGTGCTCCGGGGCGAGGTGAAGGTGCAGCCGCACACGCTGGAGGGCGACGCCGACGCCGTCGAGGATCTCGCGGCCGTCGTGCGCCGGGCCGCCGACGCAGGACGTCGCGTCGCCGTCCACGCGCCGACCGTCGACTCCGTGCGCGCGGCGCTCAACGCGTTCCTCGCGACTGGCGACCCGCGCGGGCACCGCATCGAGCACGCGCCGCTGCTGCCGCGTGAGCTCGTCGACGCCATCGCCGAGGCCGGCGTCGCGGTCGTCGCACAGCCGGGGCTGCTGACCGAGGTCGCGCCCCGCTACGAGCAGTTGCTGACGCCCGGCGAGCGCGAGCGGCTGCATCCCTGGCGCGAGGTGATCGACGCGGGCGTGCCGCTCGCGTTCTCGTCGGACGCGCCGGTGAGCCGGTCCGGGCCCCTCATGGCGAGCGCCGCGGCGTCGTCGAGGCGTCCCGGGACGCTCGCGCCGGGGCAGGCGTTGCGGCCATTGGAGGCGCTAGCGGCGTGGACATCGGGCGGCGCGGCGGTGTGCGGCCTCGGCGACCGGGGGCGGGTGGAGACCGGGCGCGTCGCCGACCTCGTGGTGGTCGAGGGGCCGCTGGAGGCGGACCCGGCGGCGTGCCGCGTGCTGGCGACCGTCGTCGGGGGCGAGGTGGTGTATGAGGCGGGTGACGCCGGCCCTGGCGCACCTCGTGTTTGACGCCCCCGCCGTGGCGCACCTACGATTCAATGCGTCCGCCCCGGTGGCCTGCGAGGCAGGCGTGGGGCGAAGCCGCGGGACCATCCCGCGGGGAGTTGCGAAGGGTCGGCACGACACGTGACCGAGGTGTTCGTCGGGGAGACGGAGTCGTTCGAGGCCGCACTGAAGCGCTTCAACAAGCGCGTGCAGGCCGACGGCATCCTCTCCGAGGCGCGCCGGGCGGAGTACTACGAGAAGCCGTCCGTGCGCCGCAAGAAGAAGGAAGCCGCTCGCCTCCGCAAGCTGCGCAAGGCGATGCGCGCGCAGGCCAAGCAGCGACGCTAGCGCGCGCCCCGCGCGGGCGCGTCGAGGTCTCGCTCCCGGGTCGGCATGCGCGGCTACCGCGCGCGACCGCACGCGCGCGTGACCAGGGACGGCAGGCGTTGAACAGATGCCCTCGCTCGCGGAGACCATCCGCGCGGACATGACCGAAGCCATGCGCGCCCGCGACGCCGGGCGTCGCGACACGCTGCGGCTGCTCATCGCCGCGCTCGACAACGCGCGCATCGCCGCCGGCCACGACCTGGACGACCAGGAAGCCGTCGTCGCGCTCCAGCGTGAGGCGCGCCAGCGCCGCGACTCGATCGAGGAGTACCAGAAGGGCGGCCGCGACGACCTCGCCGCCAACGAGCAGGCCGAGCTCGACATCATCAGTGCATACCTCCCCGAGGAGCTGACCGAGGACGAGATACGCGCCGCCATCGACGAGGTGGTCGCGGATGTGGGCGCGAGCGGGCCGAGCGACCTCGGCAAGGTGATGGGCCCGGTGATGGGGCGAGTGCGCGGACGCGCGGACGGACGCCGCGTCAACGAGCTCGTCCGGGAGCGGCTGGCGAGCGGTTGACGGATCGCCGCCGGCGTAGACCTACGTGTCACTGAACCAGGGCGACGCTACGAGCGCGTGGTACTCGCGCCTCACGGCCATTGCGCTCGGCCTCGTGATCGCGCTCGCGCTCAGCGCGCTGCTGTTCCCGTGGTATCCCGGCGGGACGAAGCTGCGCGAGGGGGAGCCCTCGCCGTTCACGCTCGCCGCGCCGCGCGGCATCTCCTACGAGTCTGACGTGCTCACCGAGGAGGCGCGCGCGGCCGCCGCTGCGGCCGTGCCCCCGAAGCTCGTCTTCGACCCGTCGATCTTCCGCCGCCAGCTCGGCGAGCTGGACCAGCAGTTGCTCCAGATCCAGGAGGCGCGGCTCGCGACGCTGGGCGACGCCGAGCGCGAGTCGCGCATCCGCGTCGCCACGGCCGGCGCGCTCACGCAGCGCGCCATCGAGACGTTCGCGGCAGCCTCGGACGCCGAGTTCGGCGCACTGGCCGACGAGGCGCGGGTGGTGCTCGAGGCGATCCTCGGGGGCCCCGAGGTCACTGCCGAGCAGCTCGACGAGGCGCGCCGCAGCGTCGCCTCGCGGTTCTCGGAGTCGCTCACCGCCGATGAGCTGGTGGCGCTGACCGAGCTGCTCACCCCGCTCGTCGTCGCGAACGTCGTCGTCGACCCGGAGGAGACGACCGCCGCGCGCGACGTGGCCCGCAGCCGTGTGGCGGCGGTCCGAGTAACGCGCGAGCGCGGCCAGGTGCTGGTGGAGGAGGGCCGGGAGCTGACGGCCGCGGACCTGGAGATGCTGCGCCAGGCCGAACTCGACACCTCGGGCGTCGACGTCCGGGCCGTCGCCGCCGCGGTGATCGTCGCGCTGATCGCGGGCGCCGCTTGCGGCGCCTACCTCTACGTCGTACAGCCCCCCGCGCTGGTGGGGGTGCGCAGGCTCACGCTCTTTGCGCTGCTGTTGCTGCTGCCCTCGATCGCGATGAAGTTCTCGCTGCCGCTGCTGCTCCCGGACATCGAGCGCCACTTCCTCGCCTACGCGATCCCCGTCGCAGCCGGGCCGATGGCCGCCGCCGTCCTGCTCGACCTCGGCGTCGCGATGCTGATCACGCTGCTGCTCACCACGGTGGCGTCGTTCGTCTCGATCTCGCTACCGTTCGCCGACGCCGCCGGCGGCGGGCAACTCGAGACGGCGCGGATCTGGCTGGCGGTCACGTCCGGGTCCCTCGCCGGGGTGTTCGTCGCGTCGCGCGCGCTGCATGTGAACCGCTACCTGGTGGCCGGGCTTGCCACGGGCGGCGCGGTCATCGCCTCATTACTCGCGGTCTGGCTGCTCGACGCCGACCGGCAGGTCGCGGACCTCGCGTGGATCGTCGCCGGCGGGGCGGTGAGCGGGCTGGCGTCGGCGCTGATCGGCGTCGGCTTCTTCCTGCTGCTGAGCCGCCCGTTCGGCATCATCACGCGCGTCGAGCTCATGGAACTGGCGCAGTTCGGCCACCCGCTGCTGCGGCGCCTGCAGGACGAGGCGCCCGGCACCTTCCAGCACTCGGTGCTCGTCAGCAACATGGCCGAGCGCGCCGCCGACCGCATCGGCGCCGACCCGCTCCTGGTGCGCGTCGGCGCCTACTACCACGACGTCGGCAAGCTCACCGCGCCCGAGTTCTTCATCGAGAACCAGTCCGAGGAGGACCCGCACGCCACCCTCGACCCGCTGCAGAGCACGCGCATGATCCAGCAGCACGTGGCCGCGGGCGTCGAGCTCGCGCGGCGCGAGGGCATCCCGGCGGCCGTGGCGCAGTTCATCCCGCAGCACCACGGCACGCGCCGCGTGCAGTTCTTCTACCGCCGAGCCGCCGCCGTGGACCCCTCGATCGACCCGGAGCTCTTCCGCTACCCGGGGCCCCGGCCGCAGTCGCGCGAGGCGGCGATCATCATGCTCGCCGACTCCAGCGAGGCCGCGGTGCGGGCGAGCGGCGACCGCACGGTCGGCGCGATCAGCGCGATCGTGAACGGGATCGTGCGCGAGCGGATCGAGGAGGACCAGTTCGCCGAGTGCGACATCTCGCTGCGCGACCTGCGCATCGTGGGCGACTCGTTCGTGCAGACGCTGAACGCCGTCTACCACCCTCGCGTCCAGTACCCCGAGCCCACGGAGCACGAGATCGAGGAGCGCGAGAGCGGCGGGATGGGCGAGCCGCCCACGAACGGCGACCCCGCGCGGGAGCCGGGCGAGGCGGAGCGGGGGCGCTGACGGCCCCGGGGCCGCTCGACCCATTCGACCCGCTGCGCGTGTGCCGTATCATCGGGCCATGCAAGCCGCGATCGTGGTGTTCCCCGGCACGTGGAGCGACGGCGACTGCGTCTTCGCCCTCGAACGCCTCGGCGTCAGCGCCAGGCGCGTGTGGCACCGCGAGACGGACCTCGGCGACGCGGACCTGGTCGTGCTGCCGGGCGGCTTCTCGTACGGCGACTACCTGCGCTGTGGGGCGATCGCCCGCTTCTCGCCGGTGATGCAGGCCGTGCGAGCCCACGCCGAGGCGGGCGGGCTCGTGATCGGCATCTGCAACGGCTTCCAGATCCTGTGCGAGGCCGGGATGCTGCCCGGCATCCTGATGCGCAACGCCTCGCTGCAGTTCCGCTGCCAGCCCACACACCTCGTGCCGGCCGAGCACGCCTCGCCGTTCACGGCCGGCATCGAGCCCGGCCGCGTGCTGCAGGTCCCGATCTCCCACGGCGAGGGCAACTACTTCGCCGACGCTCCCACCCTCGAGATGCTCGAGGCCGAGCAACGCGTGGCGTTCCGCTACTGCGATGCGGACGGCCGCGTGACGCCGGAGGCGAATCCCAACGGCTCAATCGCGAACATCGCCGGCGTGCTCAACGAGCACCGCAACGTGCTCGGCATGATGCCGCACCCGGAGCGCGCCTCGGCGGCGCTGCTCGGCGGCGAGGACGGCAACGCGATCTGGGAGTCCGCGCTTGCGAGCATCGGGCAGGCGGCGCGGGCGGCCTGACCGCCACTCCCCGGGAAGGAGGCGCGTCGTGAGCGCCGACTACATGCACCAGCCGGGCGCGCCGTATCCCGCTCGGCTCGACATCGACTACCCGGAGGAGGGACTCAGCCGTCTCACGACGCTGTTCCGCATCATCCTGGTCATCCCGATCTTCGTGGTGATCGGGCTGCTGGGCAGCGGCGGGAGCGGCGCGCAGCAGATCGGCGATGCGACCTGGATCACGGTCTCGACCAGCGGCTTCCTCTTCGCGCCGACGCTGCTCATGCTGCTCTTCCGTCGCAAGTACCCGCGCTGGTGGTTCGACTGGAACCTCGAGCTGTCCCGCTTCTCCACGCGGGTCACCGCCTACTTCCTGCTGATGCGCGACGAGTACCCCTCGACGGACGAGGAGCAGGCGGTCCACGTCGACCTCGACTACCCCGACGCCGAGCGCGACCTCAACCGCTGGCTGCCGCTGGTGAAGTGGCTGCTGGCGATCCCGCACTACATCGTGCTCATCGTCCTCGCGATCATCGCGATGGTGCTGCGAGTGGTGGCGTGGTTCGCGATCCTGTTCACGGGCCGCTACCCGCGCGGGCTCTTCCGGTTCATGGTCGGGCTCAACCGCTGGGGACTGCGCGTGGCGGCCTACATGTGGCTGCTCACCACCGACCGCTACCCGCCCTTCCGCTTCGAGGAGTAGCGTCCGGGCGGCCACGGAGGCGGATTAAGTGCGTAACGCGTATGTGATACGATCTGCGATAGTTCGACAAGCGGTAGCGCTGGTGCCCAGTTCGGCGTAGGATTGGGTCATGGCGATGTTCGACACGTTGAGTGCGTCCCGGCGGCTACGCGAAGTCGGCTTCGAGGAGAAGCAGGCTGACGCAGTGGTAGGTCTCCTCGCCGAGGATGTCTCGGGGAACATCGCCACGAAGAGTGATATTGAGATGCTCGGGGCCGCCACGAAGAGCGAGATCGAGCTGCTCAGGACTGACACCAAGAGCGATATCGAGTCGCTCAGGGCCGACACCAAGAGCGAGATCGAGCTGCTCAGGACCGACATGAAGAGCGAGATCGAGCTGCTCAGGACTGAGACCAAGAACGATATCGAGTCGCTCAGGGCCGACACGAAGAACGATATCGAGTCGCTCAGGGCTGACACGAAGAGCGAGTTCGAGCTGTTCAGGGCTGAAGTGCGCGCGCTCGAACAGCGCATGACCATCCGCCTGGGTGGCCTGGTCGCCGTGGCGACCGGCATCATCATCGCCGTGATCGCACTCACCGCATAAGCGGCGGCGACCGCCCTTCCCCCTCCGCCCGGACTCCGCCAAGCTAGCGGCGATGCCCGTCGACGACGCCACCCTCGAACGCATCGCACTCTCTCGCGCCGAGTACGAGCGGCTCGTCGGCATGCTCGACCGCGAGCCGAACGAGCTTGAGCTGGGCATGGCGGCCGCGCTGTGGTCCGAGCACTGCGGCTACAAGCACACGCGCCCGCTGTTCCGCCACTTCCCCACCACCGGCCCGCGCGTCCTCACCGAGGTCGGCGCCGAGAACGCCGGCGCCATCGACCTCGGCGACGGCTGGTGCGCCGTCTTCAAGATGGAGTCCCACAACCACCCCTCGGCTATCGAGCCCTATGAGGGCGCCGCGACCGGCGTGGGCGGCATCCTGCGCGACATCTTCGCCATGGGCATGCGGCCCGTCGCCCTGCTCGACTCGCTGCGTTTCGGCCCGCTCGACGACGCGCGCAACCGCCACCTCTTCTCTGGCGTGGTCGCCGGGATCGGGGGATACGGCAACTGCGTAGGCGTCCCCACCGTGGGCGGCGAGGTGCAGTTCGACCCCGCCTACGGCGGCAACCCGCTCGTCAACGCGATGTGCCTCGGCGTCGGGCGCGTCGAGCACCTGCTCTCCGCCTCGGCGCGCGGGGTGGGCAACCCGCTCGTGCTCGTCGGCGCCGACACGGGCCGCGACGGCATCCACGGCGCGACTTTCGCATCGGTCGAGCTCGACGAGGCGTCCGAGGAGCGCCGCCCCGCGGTGCAGGTCGGCAACCCGTTCATGGAGAAGCTCCTGCTCGAGGCCTGCGTCGAGCTGGCCGAGCAGCACGGCGACTGGGTCGAGGGCCTCCAGGACCTCGGCGCGGCCGGGCTCACGTCGAGCAGCGTCGAGGCGGCCGCACGCGCCGGGACCGGCATTGAGATCGACGTAGCGCGCGTGCCGCGTCGCGAGCTGGGCATGACGCCGGACGAGGTGATGCTGTCCGAGTCGCAGGAGCGGATGCTCGTCATCCCGAAGCACGAGCACCTCGACGACGTGCTGGCGCTGTTCCGGCGCTGGGAGCTGCACGCCGACGTCGTCGGCGTGGTCACCGACGACGGCCACGCAACGATCCGCGACGGCGAGACCGTCGCCGGGCGCATCCCCGTGGGCGTACTCACCGACCCGCCGCAGTACGAGCTGGAGACCGAGCGCCCACCGGACCTCGACGCGCGGCAGGCGGAGGACCTCGGCGCGCTCCCGGACTGCGACGACCCCACGGCCGCGCTGCTCGACCTGCTCGGCTCGCAGAACATCGCCAGCCGACGCTGGATCTTCCGCCAGTACGACCACGAGGTGCTCACGGGCACCGTCGTCGGGCCGGGTGGGGACGCCGCGCTGATCTGGCTCAAGGGCACCGACCGCGCCCTCGCCGTCGCGACCGACTGCAACGGGCGTCTCGTCGAGCTCGAGCCGCGCGTCGGCGCAGCATGCGCGGTCGCCGAGGCGGCGCGCAACGTCGTCGCCGTGGGGGCGACGCCGGTGGCGGTGACCGACTGCCTCAACTTCGGCAACCCGGAGCGCCCGCACATCGCCTACCAGATCGAGCAGGCGATCCTCGGGCTGTCCGACGCCTGCCGGGCGTTCGGCACGCCGGTCGTCTCCGGCAACGCGTCGCTCTACAACGAGACGCCCGCGGGCGCGGTGCTGCCGACGCCGACCGTCGGCATGCTCGGCGTCCTCGACGACGTCGAGCGCCGCCTGACGCCCGCCATCGGCGCGGGTGACGAGGTGGTCCTGCTCGGCGGGCCGCTCGCGCAGCCCACCGCCGCCCTCGCCGGCTCCGAGTACCTCGCGTCCCACCACGGCCGCGTCGCCGGGAGCCCCGCTATCGACCTCGACCTCGAGGCGCGCGTGCAGCGCCTGGTGCTCGACGCCAACGAGCGCGGGCTACTGACCGCGGCCCACGACCTCGCGGACGGCGGCCTCGCCGTGGCGCTCACCGAGTGCTGCCTGGCCGGCAACGTGGGCCTCGACGCGCGTACCGCCGACCTCGGCGAGCGCGTGGACGCGGCGCTCTTCGGCGAGGCCCAGTCCCGCTTCATCGTCGGCGTCCCGGACGCCGCGGCCCGCAGCGCCCTCGCAGCCCTTGCCGCGGAGTCCGGCGTGTCGGTCACGGTGCTGGGGCCCGCGGGCGGAGACCGCCTGCGGCTTGGGCCTGTCGACGCCTCGGTCGAGGCGTTGCGGGGGGCGTACGAGGGTGGGCTTGAGCGGGCGCTGGGGGCCAGCTAACCGGATAGGAACGGCACATCTGTCCTAGCAGGTGCTAGGATACGAGAGAGTTGGGAGGGACGTGGTGGACAGTCCCGTCACGTTCGACCGCGAGAAGTTCCGCGAACTCGTGCTCTACGTTGCCCGCGAGTCCGAGGACGATGTGCATTTTGGTGCGACGAAGCTCAACAAGATCTTGTACTTCAGCGACTTCAAGGCGTTCGCAATCACAGGAAACGCCATCACCGGCGCCGACTATCAACGTCTGGAGCGCGGGCCAGCTCCGCGGCAGATTCTGCCGATGCTCCGTGAGATGGAGCGCGAGGGCGAGATCGAGCGGTCGGAGCGCCGGTACTTCAACTTGCTGCAGAAGCGGGTCGTACCGCTGCGTGATCCGGACTTACGCAGCTTCTCTGCGGGTGAATTAACGATCATCGATCAGGTCATCAAGGAGTTGTTACTCCTCAACGCTTCGCAGGTAAGCGCGTTGTCTCATCTCGAGACTGGTTGGCAGGTAGCGAGGCCTGGCGAGACGATCCCGTATCACTCCGCGTACATCTCTGACCGGCGGCCGACCCAACGAGAACTCGCGAAGCGAGGGATAGCGGCCGGCCATGGTCACGGGTCCGACTGACCTTTCCGGCCGGCGCGAGCCGGGTGGCACTGCCGAGATCGTCTACACACCCGGGTTCGAGCGTGATCTGGCAGCACTGGTCCCGGATGCGGTCCAGCGGGTGTACTTCAAGCGCGACGGCATCGAGTTTCGACTACACCGCGCAATCGAGCTGCAACGCATCACCGACGGCGATGGTTATCTGATCACCGAGGATGGTCTCGCCGGTGTGCCCAGTTGCATCATCTGGTTCTCGATAGCGGAGCCGGCAGAGGCGCCGCCCCGGTACACCCTTGAGAGTGCCGAGTCGGTGGATGCGCCCTTCGAAGAGGAAGACGACACGTAGCTATTGCGAACGTACGTTTGACATCCATGCAACGCATGTTCTACCATCGACCCGATACGCCGGTGATGGTGGAGGTGTGCGCGGACGGCGATTGCGCTTGATCCCACGTCGTGGATAGCCTGTGGGTCACTCGCGGGTTGTCTACAGGCTCCATCGCCCCCTGTGGCGAGTTGTGAGCGCCCGTGGGGACAACTGCACAGCCGTTCAGTCGCGCGACCGCCAATATCACTGGCGTCCCGGCTCCGGCACGGCGAGAGGGTTTCGGCGTGAAGGTCGTGTTCCTGGAGACCGTTGAGGGGTCCGGCACCCGTGGCGAGGTGAAGACCGTTGCCGCGGGCTATGCCCGGAACTTCCTGTTGCCGCGCGGCCTTGCCGCCCCGGCAACGCCCACCCTCCTCCAGCGGGCGGAATCGCTCGCACAGGAGGAGGAGGAGCGACAGCGGCTCCTGGACGAGCAGGCACAAGAGCTTGTCGGCAAGCTCGAGGGCCAGAGGCTCGTGATTCCTGTCCGCGTCGGTGAGCAGGGACGTCTGTACGGTTCCGTCACGAATGGTGACATTGCCGAGAAGGCTGGGGAGATTCTCGGCGAGGAATTGGACAGGCGTCGCATCCTGCTACCCGAAGCGATTCGCCAGGTCGGGGTCTACACCGTTCCGATTCGGCTGTCACGTAACGTGACCGTCGAGCAGGAGGTGGTCGTGGTCGACGTCGAGGCGCCGGAAGGCGTCGACGCCGCAGCCGAAGCTCTCGTGGCGCTTGCGCTCGCGGGAGATGAGGAACCGATCGCCGAGGCGGTGGACGACCCAGACGAGGCAGTCGCTGAGGTCGCGCCGGAGCCGGGTAACGAATCCTCCGAGGAATCCTCGGGCTCCGAGTCTGTGGCAACCGACCCTGCGGGTGAGCCCGAAGAGGCCCCGGTACCGTAGCCCCTCATGGTCAGTAGCCGGCCGGCGCAACTCCGGCCGGACACCAGACCCCCCGCCGGGGGTCTGCCGCCGCATGACATCGCCGCCGAGGAGGCTGTGATCGCGGCGCTCCTCCTCGACGAGGAAGCCTATCCGCGCGTCGTCGCGATCCTCCGGCCCGAGGACTTCTTCCGCGAGCAGAACCAGTGGTGCTACGAGGCATGCGTGGCGCTCGCCGACCGTGGCGAGACCATCACCCACCCCACCGTCTCCCACGAGCTCGAGCGCGCCGGCCGCCTCGACGCCGCCGGCGGCGAGCCATACCTCTTCGAGATCACCGGCAAGCACTTCACCGCCGAGGGTGTCGAGGCCCATGCGCGCATCATCGCGCGCGACTCGCTGTACCGCCGGATGATCCAGGTCGCCGGCCAGATCGCGCAGGTCGCCTACCAGGGCGGCCCGGACGCGGGCGCAGTCCTCGCGCACGCCGAGCAGCTGCTGCTCACCATCCGCGCCGCCGAGTCGGCGGGCGACTTCCGCGCGCTCCGCGACCTGCTGGACGAGTTCCTCGAGGACCCCGGCGAGGCGGTCGAGGGCATCCTCGTGAGCGCCGTGCGCAGCGGGTTCATGGACCTGGACGCGCTGCTGGGCGGCTTCAAGCGCGGCGACCTCGTCATCCTCGCGGCCCGCACGGGCGTCGGGAAGTCCTCGCTGCTGCTCAACTTCGCCCGCAACGCGGCCGTCGGCCAGCACGGCACCGTCGCCTTCTTCGCGCTGGAGATGTCCGCCGACCAGCTCGCGATGCGGCTGCTCTCCGCCGAGGCCGACGTGGACGCGACGCGGCTGCGGCTGGGCACGCACAACGAGGACGAGGAGTCGCGGATCATGCACGCCATCGGCTCGCTCGGCGAGGCCGGCGTCTACATCGACGACTCGGCGGTGCTGAGCGTGCCCGAGATCCGCGCCAAGTGCCGCCGCCTCCAGGCCGAGCACGGCCTCGACCTCGTGGTAGTGGACTACCTGCAGCTGCTGCACTCGGCCTCGCTCGGCGGCGAGAACCGCGCCTCCGAGCTGGGCAAGATCACGCGCGCGCTCAAGGAGACCGCGCGCGAGCTCGACGTGCCCGTGATTGCCGCCGCGCAGCTCTCGCGCGCCGTTGAGTCGCGCACGCCGCACATCCCGATGCTCTCCGACCTGCGGGAGTCGGGCTCGATCGAGCAGGACGCCGACATCGTGATGTTCATCTACCGCGAGGACGTCTACCGGACGCCCGAGGAGTGGCAGGACGAGCATCCCGACGACCCCGGCGGCCAGCACCCCAGCGGCCTCGCGCAGCTGATCGTGGCCAAGCACCGCAACGGCCCCACGGGCACCGTGACGGTGCGCTTCCAGGAGCGCACCGCCTCGTTCCAGGACCTCGTGCTGCGCGAACCCCCCGCGGAGTTCGACGAGTGAGCGCCGGCACACCCGACGCGGGCTCGGCGTTCGAGGGGTTCGTCGCGGGCGGCGCCGCCACGACCCTGCCCTCGCAGTTCTTCGTCGAGGTGTTGCCGCGGATCGACGACGAGGCGGAGCTGCGCGTCACGCTCTACGCGCTCTACGCGATCGGGCGCGCCCGGGGACCGCTGCGCGCCGTCCGCGCCTCGGAGCTCGCGGCCGAGGCGCCGCTGCGGCGGACCCTCGCGGGCTGCGGGGGCGATGCCGCGCTCAGGCCAGCGATCGAGCGGGCCGCGGAGCGCGGCACCCTCCTCGCCCTGGCGCTCGACGACGGCGACACGTTGTGCTTCGTGAACAACGAGGCCGGCCGCCGCAGCCTCGACCGCGTGCGGTCGGGCGCGACGCCGCTGCCGGCCGGCGCGCGGCTCGCCGCGCCGCGCGATGAGCGTGCGGACCTCGCCGTGTTCGAGCCGGCGCGGGTCTACGAGCAGACGATCGGGCTCTTGAACCCCTCGACCTCCGAGGCGCTCGCGAAGGCGTGCGAGCACTATCCCGAGGAGTGGGTGACCGACGCGCTGCGGGAGGCGGCGCGCAACAACAAGCGCTCGTGGGCCTACGCGGAGGCGATCCTTCGCCGCTGGGAGCACGAGGGCAAGGACGACGGAACCAGGAGTACGCGCGATGCGTCCGCTCAAGGAGCTGCTGCAACAGCAGCGCGCGACCACGGCCCGTACGAGCGCATCATCCGCCGCAGCTAGAGCGCAGGCCGCCTCGCGCGAGCCGGTCTGCGAGGAGTGCGGCGGCGCCCGCTTCGTGCGCGTGACCGCTGATCTCGAACACCGCGACTTCGGCCGCGCCGTGCCTTGCGGCTGCGCGCTCGCGGAGGACGAGGCGGAGCGGCGCGCCCGCCTGCTGCGCTACTCGCGCCTGGGGGCCCTCGAACGCTTCACGTTCGAGACGCTGCTGCCGCAGGGCCGCTCCAGCGACCGCCGCGCGCGCGAGCGCTACGAAGTGGCCGTCGATGCGGCGCGCCGGTACGCCGAACGGCCCGAGGGCTGGTTGGTGCTCAGCGGCGTGCCGGGCTGCGGCAAGACCCATCTCGCGGCGGCGATCGTGAACCGCGCCATCGAGCGCGGAAGCCCCGCGCTGTTCTTCACCGTCGCCGACCTGCTGGACCGTCTGCGCGCCTCCTACGACGACGACGCGGAGCTGGCCTACGACCGGCTCAGCGAGCACGTCCGCGAGGCGCCCCTGTTGGTGCTCGACGACCTCGACGGCTACTCGCAGACCGCGTGGGCGCGCGAGAAGTTTGTGCAGCTCGTCTCGCACCGCTTCCACGCGGCCCTGCCGACCGTATTCACGTCCGTCACCGAGCCCGGCGAGATCGAGGGCCGGCTCGGTGCGCGGCTCGGCGACCCGTCGCTGGTGCAGCAGTTCGTGCTGGAGGAGCCGCCCAGGCAGCACTTCATCGCCGTCGGCGGGATGACGCAGGAGCGGCTGCCGGCGTTCACGTTCGAGACGTTCCGCCCCGGCGGGCACGGCCTGCGCGGCGAGGAGCGTCGCAACCTGGAGTCGGCGTTCCGCCTCGCCCGCAACTGGGCCGACAAGCCCCGCGGCTGGCTTGTGCTGCTCGGCGCGAACGGCACCGGCAAGACCCACCTCGCCGCCGCGATTGCCTCGAACCGCGTGGAGGCGGGTGACCGCGTCGCGTTCGCGACGGTGCCCGACCTCCTCGACGAGCTCCGCGCGACGTTCGACCCGGACTCGGCCGAGCGCTTCGACGCGCTGTTCGGGCGGCTCCGCGACGTGGACCTGCTGATCCTCGACGACCTCGGCGCGCACCAGTCCAGTGGGTGGGCGCAGGAGAAGCTGTACCAGCTGCTCAACTACCGGCACCTCGGTAGCCGGCCGACGGTGGTCACGAGCGACCTCGAACTCACGAGGCTGGAGCCGCGGATCGCCTCACGGCTGGGCGACCTGCAGGTGGCGACGGTCTACGAGCTGCGGGTGCCCGACTATCGGATGGGCGTATAAGTAACGTGATTGGGAAACCGTGCTATGTTCCCGGCGCCAGCCGCTCCCACGGCAAAGGTGACGAGGTACACTCGTGGCAATGGCACCAGACACGCTCAGCATCTCGAAAGAGCTGCGCGCGGCAGGCTTCAGCGAGGAGCAGGCCGACGTGCTCGCGACGCAGATAGCGGCACAGCCGGAGGACCTCGTCACCCGGCAGGACCTGGCGCTCGCGGTCGCCCAACTCGAGCGGCGCATTGACCGGCTGGACTCCCGGATCGACCAGGTCGGCGGGAAGCTGGGTTCACGGATCGACCAGCTTGACGAAAAGCTGGATTCGCGCATCGACCAGGTCGAAGGGAAGCTGAATTCACGCATCGACCAGGTCGAAGGGAAGCTCGATTCCCGCTTCGACCAGCTCGACGGGAAGATAGACCGGATCGAGTCGAGACTGGTGATCAAGCTCGGCGCCATCATGGCGGGCGGGTTCGCCCTGATGCTCACGGCGATGGGTGTTCTCGCGGCGTTCCTGAGCTAGTAGCACGATCGGCATCCAGTGGATGCGGTTAAGCGCCGGCGAGGTGCTCCGCTCCCTCAGGCCGGGGGCTCACGCCCTCCTGCCACATCGACCCGTCGACGCCGTGTTCGCGCTTCCAGACCGGCACCGTCTCCTTGATGCGGTCGACCGCGCTCAGGGCGGCCTCGAAGGCATCGCCGCGGTGCGCGGCGGAGACGGCCACGAGGAGCGAGACATCGCCAATCTCCAGCATCCCGATGCGGTGATGGGCGGCGATGGCATGCACTTCGCGGTCCGCGTACTCGGCCAGCACCTCGTCGCCGACGGCGGCCATCTGCCGCTCGGCCATCGGCCCGTACGCCTCGTACTCCAGGCGCGCGACGGCGCGGCCCTCGTGGTGGTTGCGGACCACGCCCTCGAACAGCACCACGGCCCCGCTCGCGTCGGTGGCGACGAGGTTACGCAGCGCGTCGCGGTCCAGCGGCTCCTCCGTGATGAGGTAGCGGGGCGTCGCTGCGGCGTCCGCGCCGCCGGAGATGGGCTGGATCAGCGCCACCTCGTCCCCGGGCCCGATCTCGGTGGCGGCGTCGAGGCAGTACTCCTGGTTGATGGCGACGGCGAGCGTCGGCAGGTAGGGCTCAAGCGCCGGGTGCGTGCGCTCGAGGTGGCGATGGAGCTCGGCGACGGTGATGCGGTCCCCGCCGACGCGCTCGTCGAGGTCGCCGCCCATGAGCTCGCGGAGCTGCGCGAAGAGCCGGATGCGAACCTGCACGTCGGAACTCCTTCGCCCCGCGTCGGCCCGTCGAGGGGCGACCACCACAGCAAGTATACGCCCGGCTCGCCGCAGCCCCGACCCCGGCGAGCACCTCGGGACCGGTCGCCGTGACGGCGAGGAACGCGCCGCCGACGCTCGTCGCCGCCCTCCGCCAGGGCCTCGCCGACGCCGTGCTCCCGCAACGCTGCCTCGTCTGCGGCCGCTTCGGCGCAGCCCTCCACCACGAGTGCCTCGATGCGCTGCCCCACGCGAGCCCGCCTCGCTGCCCGCGCTGCTGGCTCCCCACGGCCACCCAGCCGCGCGGGTCGAGGCGGCGCGACGGGGCGTGCTCACGCTGCGCGGCCGCCCCGCCGCCATTCGAGGGACTGCGGACGCCGTACCGCTTCGTCGGCCACGCGCGGCGAGCGGTCATCGAAGCTAAGTTCCGGGGCGTCAGTGCGCTCCTCGAGCCCCTCGGACGGGCCGCGGCCCGCATGGCGCCCGCGTCGTGGGACGTGGACGCGGTCACCGCCGTGCCCCTGCACGGCGCACGGCGCAGGCGGCGAGGGTTCGACCAGGCGGCGGTGCTCGCCGAGGCCGTCGCCGACGAGCTCGGCGTGCCGCTGCGCGATGGCCTGCTGCGACGCAGCCGGGCCACCGGCGCGCAGAGCGCGCTGGGCGTCGATCGACGCCGCCGCAACATGGCGGGCGCGTTCGAGGCGCGCGGCCCCGCGCCCGCCTCGGTGTTGCTCGTGGACGACGTCGCGACGACCGGGGCGACGCTCGGTGTGGCCGCCCGGGCGCTGCTCGATGCGGGCGCCGAGCGCGTCTATGCGCTGGCCGTTGCGAGGGAGGACTAGCGGAGGGCTGGTAACCGCGTGCCGCACAGTTCTAGAATCGATTGAACGGGGCACCGGCGGGAGGCTCCTGTGATTGTCACCGTCACACTCAACCCCGCGATCGACCAGACCATCGAGATCGACGCACTCGTCGAGGGCGACACCAACCGTGTCGCCTCGAACCGCTGGGACGTCGGCGGCAAGGGCATCAACGTCGCGCGCGTGCTCAAGGAGCTCGGCTACGAGCCGCTCGCCTGCGGCTTCGCGCCCGGCGACATGGGCCGGATGATCGAGGACTCCCTGCTCGATGCCGGGATCGGCTGCGAGTTCATGTTCGTGCCGGGCGAGACCCGCACCAACATCACGATCCTCGACCGCACCAGCCACGTGCACACCGTCCTCGCCGCGCCCGGCCCGCGCGTGACGGAGCACGCCATCTCGCAGCTGCGCTCGCGCATCGCGCGCAGGCTGCGGCCGCGCATCGAGAGCTGGCTCGTGCTCGCCGGGTCGATCCCGCCCGGCACCGACGCCGGACTGTACGTCGACCTGCTCGGGATCGCGGCCGACCGGCAGGCGCGGACGGCGCTGGACGCCGACGGCCAGATCGTCGCGCAGGTCCTGGCGGCGGGCGCTGCCCCGAACCTGCTCAAGCTGAACGACCACGAGGCCGGGAGGCTGCTGAACACCACCATCCACGACGCCGACGCGGCGCTCGACGCGGCACGCAGGCTGCGCTCGTGGGGCGTCGAGCATGTCGTCATCACCCGCGGCAGCGAGGGCTGCGTCGCCTCGACGACCGAAGGCGACTTCCGGGTGCCGGCGCCGTCCGTCGAGGTCAACTCGGCGGTTGGGGCGGGCGACGCGTTCCTCGCCGGGCTGCTGTTCTCGCTCATCCGCGACCACGGCTGGTCCGAGGCGCTGGTAACCGCGACGGCCGCTGGCGCGGCCGTGTGCCTCACGCCGGGCACGGCGCTCTGCACGGCCGCCGACACCCACCGCCTGGAGACGCGCGTGCGCGTCGAAGAGGTGGGGCCGCCCGTCGCAGTCTGACGCTTCGCCGCACCCCCGGACGCTGGCGAATACCGCGCGCATGCGTGCTAGGGTGGAATGGCAAGGCACGTCGAGGGTTTCAAGGGGCGAACATGAGCATGGTGGCGGACTTGAGCACGACGCTCGCGGAGGCGGACCCGGCGGTAGCCGCGTCGATAGCGCGCGAGGAGGGCCGGCAGCGTACGACGCTCGAGATGATCGCCTCCGAGAACTTCACCTCGCAGGCCGTCCTCGAAGCCGTCGGCAGCGTGCTCACCAACAAGTACGCCGAAGGACTCCCCGGCCGCCGTTACTACGGCGGCTGCGACTTTGTGGACGAGGTCGAGTCGCTCGCCATCGAGCGCGCCCAGACGCTCTTCGGTGCCGACCACGCGAACGTGCAGCCGCACTCCGGGGCGCAGGCGAACATGGCCGTGTACTTCGCCGTGCTCAAGCCCGGCGACACCGTCATGGGCATGCGGCTGGACCAGGGCGGCCACCTCACCCACGGCAGCCACGTCAACTTCAGCGGCCGCCTCTTCGAGTTCGTCTCCTACGGCGTCGACCGCGAGAGCGAGACCATCGACTACGAGGAGATGGCGCGCCTTGCCGAGGAGCACCGTCCGAAGCTCATCGTCACCGGCGCGACGGCGTACCCACGCCTCATCGACTTCCAGCGCGCCCGCGAGATCGCCGACAGCATCGGCGCGATGCACATGGCCGACATGGCGCACATCGCAGGCCTCGTCGCCGCCGGCGTCCACCCCACCCCCGTGGGCCACGCCCAGCTCATCACCAGCTCGACGCACAAGACGCTGCGCGGCCCGCGCGGCGGCCTCGTGCTCTGCGACGCCGACTACGCCCGCCAGGTCGACCGCGGTGTCTTCCCCGTCGCGCAGGGCGGCCCGCTCATGCACGTCATCGCCGGCAAGGCCGTGGCGCTCGGCGAGGCCTCGAACGACGCGTTCCGGGCCTACTCGCAGCAGACGGTCGAGAACGCCCGCGCGCTCGGCGAGACCCTCGTCGACGCCGGGCTGCGCGTGGTCAGCGGCGGGACGGACAACCACCTCCTGCTCGTCGACGTCACCACGAAGGGGCTCACGGGGCAGAGCGCGGAGGACGCGCTGGCGCGCGCGGGCATCGTCGTCAACAAGAACGCGATCCCGTACGACGAGCTGCCCCCGGCGACCGCCTCGGGCATCCGCATCGGCACCCCCGCCCTCACCTCGCGCGGCCTCGAGTCCGACGAGATCCGGCGCGTCGGCGAGCTGATCGCGCGCGTCCTCGACGCCCCCGAGGACGACGACGTGGCGGAGTCCGCGCGCGCCGACGTGCTGGCCCTGTGCGACGCGTTCCCCGCGCCGGGCGTGCCGGCGGCAATGGCCGGATAGAGCCATGACAGCTACTCGGCGCTCCGCCGAGGAGACGGCCCGCCTCGGCGACAAGATCTACGAACGCGATATCCGCTCGCAAGTAGAGGACGCCCACGACGGGGCGTTCGTGGCGATCGACGTGGAGAGCGGGCACTGGGCGATGGGCGACAGCGAATTGTCTGCCGCGGACCTCCTGCGCTCGCGACAGCCTGACGCAATCGACGTCTGGCTCCTGAGGGTCGGCTACCGCGTGGTTGCCAGTATCGGGGGCGGCGCTCCGCAGAGGAGCCGATGATCGAGGGCGCTGTGAACGGTGCCCTGCAGGCGATGGTTCGCCTTCCGCTTCGCGGTCCCACCGGCCGGGATCTGGAGGTGGAGGCCGTGGTGGACACGGGCTTCGACCGCTTCCTGACTCTGCCCCCGAGGGTCGTGGCCGAGTTGGGTTTGACGTTCGCAGGCGTCAACCTCGTGCAGCTGGCGGATGGCAGCGAAGCTGCCCTCGACGGGTACGCGGTCACGGTGCTGTGGGATAGCCGGCCTCGGCGCGTCGTCGCGTACGTGTCGGACTCCGCGCCGCTGGTGGGGATGGCTCTGCTCGCCGGCCACAGGCTGTGCGTCGATATCGAAGCTGGTGGGCGACTCACCATCGAGGCCACGGCATAGCGGCCGACCCGCTGATCGACGCGGGAAACCGTACGCCTCGCTGCGACGTATTCTTGGGTGGAGGGTGAAGGTGCCCGCTACCCGCAGCGCCACGTTGATTGCCACCCTCGCGACGGTCGAGTGGGCTCCGCTGCGTGTGCGGCTCGGCCGTGCCGCGGGCGACAGGATCGCCTCGCCGTGGATGGATGACGCGCCATGAGCCCCGAGGAGCGCGAGAAGCGACCGCGCGTGCTGCGCGCTGCGGCCATCGCGGCGTCACTGGTCGTCGTTGCTGCGCTGAGCGGCCTGATGGGCGCGTGCCTGGGCGGCGGCGACCCCGCTGTCGTCCCCGAGGTTACCCCGGAGCGCGGAGGCGCGTGGCCTCCTCCGCCACGGCGCGTGGTGAGCGCCGACGGCGGGGAGGTCGTGATCGAGCTGCGCGTCTGGCAACACATCGATGATCCCATGGATGTCTGGGTCCATGGACGCCCGCTGGGCGGGGACTGGGAGACGCCCGGCCCGGTGCGCTTCCCGCTCGCCGAAACGCCCCCTGAATATGCCAGGGCGTTAGGGGACTACCACCGCGACCTCACCGTCGGAGGGGTCGATCTTCGCCTGTTCCAGTTACGGCGCGCGCCGGAGCGCATCTTCGTGAGCGTCTGCGTGACGCCTTGCCCCACACGGGGGTCGACGCCCAGGGAACCCGATCCACGGGGCGAAGTTCCGCCGTGGGAACTCTGGCCGTGGCAGCAACCCGCGTGGATCCCGCTGGGGATGATCCCGCTGTCATTCGACGACGGCCGCAGCGCGCTGGGCCGCCACCGCTACTCCCTGGTCGACAGTGAGTCAGGCGACTACGGCTACAGCAACCTCACCCTCGCCGTGCCCGTGGGCAACCCGGAGTTGGCGGCGGATCGCGTGCACCTGCTGGCGCTTCGCGACGTCCTTGCGGGGACGGCGGAGCTGAACTGGAGCGCGGGGACGCCCACGAGCGAATGGGAAGGCGTGCGGCTCACGGGGCGGCCTCCACGAGTGGCGGCGCTCAACCTGGCGGACCGCGGACTCGACGGCGAAATCTGGGGGTGGCTCGGCGACCTCACGGAACTGAAGGAGTTGCGGCTCGACGGGAACCAGCTCACGGGTACGGTCCCGTCGAAGCTGGCCCGGCTGACGGGGCTCACGCAGCTCGGCCTGGCCGGCAACGCACTGCAGGGCTGTATACCGCCGCCGCTGCGCGACACGACCTACCACGATCTTGCGCCGCTCGCGCTGCCCGACTGCGACCCTCCCACTCTCGTCTTCGGAGACACCAGCACCGCCCCAGTTGACACACCGTCGCTTGACGGAGGGACGTACCGCTGGGGGGTGCGCTGGTTCGGGGTCATGGACCTCCCGACCGGCCTGGAATTCCAGATCTTCGCGCCCGATGGAGGCAATGGGCGCATATATGTGGTAGTGGCGTTCGGCAGGGGCAACTGGCTCTCGCTGTACTCCAACGCGACAGAAAACGCGCGGAGCCACTACGCAGAAGATGATCCGGCCCGCTTCGCGATCCTCGAGCAGATCGCGGCATCTGTGTGGGTCACGGAAGCCGACGACCGTGGTGAGTGGGTGTGGCCGTGAGCGGGCGTGCGGGGTCTGGGTCGCTGTGGATGGATGACGCGCCATGAGCCCCGAGGAGCGCGAGGAACTCCTCGCTGCGCATGCGCTTGGTGCACTGCCCGGCCCGGAGGCCGCCGAGGTCGAGGCACTGGTTCGCCGCGACCCGGGGGCCGCCGAGCGGCTCGCGGCCTACCGCGAGATCGCCGATCTGGATCCCGCCGTGGCGGAGCGCATGCTGCGATCCGCGAGGCGGATGCGTCAGTCGGGACGACGCCGGTTTCTCGTGCGGCGAGCCGCTGTCATCACAGCGTCGCTCGTCGTTGTCGCCGTGCTCGGAGTGCTCATTGGCGTCCGCCTCGGTGGCGGCGATGACAGCGCTCCAGTTCCCGCTCCAATCCCCGAAGTCAAGAAATGGCCTCCGCCCCCACCTGCGGGACACGCCGCAGATTACAGCGTCGACGCACAAGAGGTCATGATCGAGCTGCGCGTCTGGCAGAACGTCGACGACCCACGGGATGTGTGGGTCCGCGCGCACGCGCCGTCCGCAGGTGGGGAAGCACCGGACCCGGTGCCCTTCCCGCTCGATGAAGAGCACCCTGAATCTGTCAAGCGGGGAGGGCATGACTATCGCGACCTCACCGTCGCGGGCGTCGAATTACGCCTGGTGCAGCGCATCAGTGCGCCGGAGCGCATCTTCGTGCGCGCCTGCCCGACACCGTGTTTCTCTGCCTTGGATCCACGTGGCGAGGTTCCCGTGTGGGAGTGGTGGCCATGGCAGATATCGTCGAGGCACCCCCTGGGCATGATCGCGCTGCCGCTCGACCACGGGCACAGCGAGTTCAACGGCGCTCGTTACCGCTACGGCGACAGCGCCATCGCAGTGCCCGTTGGCAATCCAGAGCTGGAAGCAGACCGCGAGTACCTGCTCGCCCTCCGCGACGCGCTGGCCGGGACGGCGGAACTGAACTGGAGCGCCAGCACGCCCACCAGCGAGTGGGAGGGCGTGCGACTGACGGGATGGCCGCCGCGGGTGACGGGGCTCGACCTGGCGGATCGAGGCCTCGACGGCGAGATATGGGGCTGGCTGGGCGACCTCACTGATCTGACGGAGCTACGGCTCGACGGGAACCGGCTCACGGGCAGGGTACCGTCGAAGCTCGCCAGACTGACAGGTCTGAGAGTGGTGGGCCTGGCGGGGAACGCGCTTGAGGGCTGCGTGCCGCCCGCGCTCCGCGGCGCCAGGTATCACGATCTCGCCCGGCTCGGTCTCGCCGACTGCGATCCTCCCACGCGCATCCTTATTAGCGAGGGCCCGCCCGGTGACTACCCGCTCCTGAGCGAAGGCAGCTACCGCTGGCAGTACAGGGACAACAGCCCGATCCATGCAGTCCTGGACCTGCCACCCGGTCAGGAGTTCCACGTCTATCTGCATGGGACTCTGACTGACATTGTGCCTCCACCCCTTGACCGTGTACGGGTGGCGTTCGGCCAGGAAAACTGGCTCGGCCTGCACCGCCCGAACGGTCTCGAATCAGGACGGAGCCACTACGCGGAGGATGACCCGGCCATCTTCGCGATCCTTGAGCAGATAGCAGCCTCCGTCTGGGTCACGGTTGGCGATGACCGTGGCGAGTGGGTGTGGCCGTGAGCCGGCGCGCGGGGCCTGGGTCGCTGTGGATGGACGACGCGCCATGAGCCCCGATGAGCGTGAGGAACTCCTCGCTGCGCATGCGCTCGGTGCTCTGCCCGGCCCGGAGGCCGCCGAGGTCGAGGCACTGGTTCGCCACGACCCGGGGGCCGCCGAACAAGTCGCGGTCTACCGCGAGATTGCCGACCTGATCGGCGTCGACACACCCGTGCGGCCGGTAGACCCTGCCCTGTTGGAGCGCATGCTGCGATCGGCGAGACGGATCCAGCAGTCAAAGAGGCGGCGGTTCCCCGCACTGCGCGCAGCGGCCATGGGAGTGTCGCTCGTCGTCGTCGCCGTGCTCGGCGGTCTCGTCGGCGCCCGTCTCGACGGCGGTGGCACCGACCCAGTTGTGGTTCCCGAGGTAACGCCCGAGCTGGGCGGCGCGTGGCCGCCTCCGCCACAGAGCACGGTGAGCGCCGACGGTAGGGAGGTCGTGATCGAGCTGCGCGTGTGGCAGCACGTCGAGGATCCGCGGGACGTGTGGATCCAGGCGCGCCCGCAGGGCGGGAGCTGGGAGACGCCCGCCCCAGTGCGCTTCCCGCTCGACGAGACTGATGGCAGGGAGTTCGCGCTATGGCAGTTCCACTCGTTCCGAGACCTCGCCCTCGAGGGCGCCGAACTACGTCTGTGGCAGCGCTATCGCGCTCCGGAACGGATCTACGTGCGCGCGTGCCTCACCCCGTGCTCGAAGCGCGACGCACGCTTCCCTGATCTGGCCGCTCGCTTTGCCGAAACCGACTGGCGACGCGACCGCGGGGTGGAAGAGTACTGGCCCTGGCAGAACTTCCACTGGAGTCCGCTCGGGATGATCCCGCTAATGCTCGACGAGGGGCGCAGCGAATTCAGCGGCGGGGGCTACCGCTACGGCGACCTTGCGGTTGCAGTCCCAGTGGGCAATCCGGGGCTCGCGGCGGACCGCGAGTACCTGCTGGCGCTCCGCGATGCGCTCGCCGGGACGGCGACGCTGAACTGGAGCGCAAGCACGCCAACGAGCGAGTGGGAGGGCGTGCGGCTGACCGGGTGGCCACGACGGGTGGTGGGCGTCGACCTCGCGGACCGTGGCCTCGACGGCGAGATATGGGGCTGGATGGGCGACCTCAACGAGCTGACCGAGCTGCGGCTCGACGGGAACCATCTCAAGGGTACGGTCCCATCGAAGCTGGCCAAGCTCGCAAAGCTGACGTATCTGGGGCTGGCCGGAAACGAGCTTGCAGGGTGCATATCGCCCCCGTTGCGTAACGTTGCGTTCCACGATCTCGCGCGGCTCGGCCTGCCCGACTGCAAGCCTCCCATCGTCGTCTTCGAGGACAGCCGCGACACCGGACGCGAAGGGATACAGCCCGGAAGCGCGACCTACCGCCTGAGTCTCCAGGGTGGCGATTATCTAGTCTTCGATTTCCCTGGCGGTCGGAAGCTCACGATGTCCCGGCAGGGGAGTCCGTTCGAAGAGGATGACCACGGCGCTCTCACGAAGTGCCCGCCCTGTCACGCTGAGCATGTCATCTCGCTGTACGGCGGTTTGGTGGTGAAGGCCGGCCAGGGGAACTGGCTCCTCCTGGATGACTGGTCCGGTATCGAGATCGGACGGAGCCACTACGAAGAAGATGCCCCTGCCCTCTCCACCCTCTTCGAACAGGTCGCGGCCTCGGTCTGGCGGCACAGGAGTGGCGACGACGACCGCGGCGAGTGGGTGTGGCCGTGAGCGGGCGCGTGGCGTCAGGGTTGCCCGTCGATCGGGGCGACTTATACTTGCGTGCGCGCGTGGGGTGCGCCCATCATCGATGTGGGTTCGGCCGCCGCTGAGCCGGCGGCCGTTGCTTCAACGGCCGATAACCTCGCGAACGTGATGGAGTCGGTCGGGTCAGCGGGCCCGTGGGCTGGACAGCCCGGCGAAGGAGACGCTTGAACGAGTACGAACTGCTGTACGTGATCAGCCCTCGTCTGTCGGCCGAGGATGTTGACGCCATGGTCGAGCGGGTCGGGGGCCTCATCGAGGGCGTCGGCGGCTCCGTCTCCATGGTCGACAACTGGGGCCGCCGGCGTCTCGCCTACCCCATCCGCCACCACTTCGAAGGCACCTACGTCCTCTCCTACGTCAACCTCCCGGGCGAGCGCGCCGCAGAGTTCGAGCGCGCCCTCAACATCAACGAGGACATCCTGCGCCACCTGCTCATCTCCGGCGTGATCCCCGGCTACGAGGGTCCCCCCGAGCAGGAGGTCGACATGCGCCGCCCCGCGGGTGGCCGCTCCTTCGCCGACCGGCCCCCCGCCGAGGCCTCGGGCGACGCACCCCCGGCGGATGCGCCCCCGGCGGATGCACCGGCCGAGGGTGGCGAGGCGGCGCCCGCCGAGGCACCCGCTGCCGAGGCGCCCGCACCGGAGGCGCCGGGCGCCGAAACCGAAGCCCCGGCCGAGCCCGCCGAGGCACCCGCCGCCGAGGCACCGAGCCCCGAGACCGAGGCGCCCGCCACCGAGGCGCCGGCCCCCGAGACCGAGGCTGCCGCCGACGGTGCGGCGTCCGAGGAGACCGAGGCGCCCCCGGCCGCCGTCGCCGGCGCAGAATGATCCGCGGGCCCCGGTTGCGCACGCCGGACGCGGGCGCGTTACAGTACGCACGGATCGCAAACCACTCCCCACTGCACCATGGGGGAAGTGCGCCATGTTGAACAAAGTCATGATCATCGGGAACCTGGGCGCGGACCCGGAGATGCGCTACACGGCCAACGGCAGCGCCGTCACCGAGTTCCGCGTCGCCTCGAACCGCCGCTTCACCACGCGTGACGGCGAGGCCCGCGACGAGACCGAGTGGTTCCGCGTCGTGACCTGGAACCGCCTCGCCGAGATCTGCAGCCAGTACCTGTCCAAGGGACGCCAGGTCTACGTCGAGGGCCGGCTCCGCACCCGCTCCTGGGAGGGTCAGGACGGGGTCACGCGCTACACGACGGAAGTCATTGCCGAGGAGGTCAAGTTCCTCGGTGGCCGGCAGGATGCCGCGCCGTTCGGGCGCGAGGGCGCACCGGCGCTGGCCGTGGGGGCGGACGCCGAGGGCGATCTGGAGCCCGACGACCTGCCGTTCTAGGCTGAAGACTGAGCCGCCGGCGGGGGCCGGCGCGGGGAGGACCCTGTGACGAACGAACCGACGCCGGCACCCACCGCCGCCGCGCCTCGTGATGAGGGCGCGGCGCGCCCGTTCGACCGTGGTGACCGCCCGCCGCGTGGCGACCGCGGCGACCGTGGTGATCGTGGCGACCGCCGCGGCGGTGGCCGCCGACCCGGCGGTGGTGGCGGACGGCGTCGGCCGTGTGACTTCTGCCCGCCCGGCACGCGCGTGATCGACTACAAGGACGTGGCCCTGCTGCGTCGCTACCTCAACGACCGCGGCAAGATCGAGGGACGTCGACGCGTGGGTTGCACGGCGAAGTGCCAGCGGCTGCTGGCGCAGGCGGTGAAGCGCGCTCGCCACATGGGGCTGCTGCCGTACACCGCCGAGCACGTGCGCGCCTCCGGCGTACCCGCCGGCCGGCCCTCGCGCCGCTAGCCGCCCCAACCGTCCCGCAGTCGTCGAGCACGGCGGCATTCGGCCGAGGAGCAGCCGCGCGTGGCCACCTACCGACCGCCGGGCACCTCGCGCCGTGAACGCGAGGAGCGCGACCGCCGCAGAGAGCGGCTCGTCATCTACGGCGTCGTCGGCGCGCTCGTCGTGGCGGCGCTCGTCGTGCTCGTCGGCCTCTACACCACGCAGTACCAGCCGCCGCGCGCGCACGTCCTGAGCGTCGGCGACCGCGACTACAACGCCTCGGACATCGCGCGCCGCGCGCTGTACGAGATGCGCTACGCCGACGAGACCCTGGGCGGCTTCGAGACGGCCGTGAGCGAGACCCTCGACCGCATCGAGGACACCGAGATCGTGCTCACGCGCGCCCCGGCCCTCGTCGGCACGGTCTCGGACGACGAGGTGCGCGCCGACCTCCACGTGCGCCTCGGCCTGGAGGAAGACGCCGACGAGAGCGCCTTCGTCGAGGCGCTCGCGGAGCGACTCAGCGACTCGCGGCTCTCGCGCGAGGAGCTCGAGGAGATCGTCAGCGCCAACATCCTCGTCGGGCGTTTGCGCGACGCGTTCGTGGACGAGTACGGGGAGGCGGCGCCGCAGGTGCTCCTCTCGCGCATCCGGGTCGCCGACGAGGCGGCGGCGGAGGACATCGGGGACCGGTTGACCGCTGGCGCCGACTTCGCCGAAGTCGCCGACGAGGTCGGCTCGGACGGCGCGGGCGGCGGCGATATCGGCTGGCTGCCCGTCGCCGCACTCTCACCCGCGGCGCGGGACGCGCTTGCAGACCTGCCCACCGATGCGGTCAGCGCGATCGTGCGGGATGGGCTGTTTTACGATGTGTACCTGGTGCGCGACCGCGATGAGGCGCGCGTGATCGATGAGGAGCAGCGCGAGTCGCTGGGCGCGACCCGGTTCCTCGAGTGGATCGAGGGCGAACGCGCGACCGTCGAGGTCGAGGTGGACCTGTCGGCGGGCGAGGAACGCTGGATCCTCGACCGTCTCATCAGCGACCTGAGGAGCTAGCGGGCGATGTCTGGAGGCAGCCGGTGACCGAGGCGATTGGCGTTTCGCTGCTGGGCGCGGGCAACGTCGGCATGGGCGTGGTCCGGGCGCTCCACGCCGGGGCCGGGCGCTACGCCGCCGCGGTGGGACGCCGCCTAGAGCTCCGGCACGTGCTCGTCCGCGACGCCTCGCGGGCGCGCGAGGGCGTCGAGCCACACCAGGTCACGACGGACCTCGACACCGTGCTGGGCGACGACTCGACGTCGATCGTCGTGGAGCTCATGGGCGCGGAGGAGCCGGCGCGGTCGTACATCGCCGAGGCGCTCGGGTCCGGGCGTCACGTGGTCACCGCCAACAAGGAGGTGATCGCGAAGCACGGCGCCGCGCTGCGCGACCTCGCGGCCGAGGGCGGCGTGCGGCTGCTCTACGAGGCGTCGGTGGGCGGCGGCATCCCGATCATCAGCCCGCTCTTCCGTGACCTGCTCGCCAACGACATCACCGCCGTGACCGCGATCATCAACGGCACGACGAACTACATGCTCACCGCCATGGCCCAGGACGGCGCCGACTACGCCGACGCCCTCGCCGACGCGCAGCGCCTCGGCTACGCCGAGCCCGACCCGACGGCCGACGTCGAGGGCCACGACGCGGCGTTCAAGCTCGCGATCCTGTGTGGCCTCGCCTTCCACGTGGAGGTGAGCCCGGAGGACGTCGTGCAGCGCGGCATCACGCAGGTGACCGCGCGCGACATCCGCTACGCGTCGACGCTCGGCTACGCCATCAAGCTGCTCGCCGAGGGCAGGCTCGTCGACGGCGAGCTGCTCGCCTCGGTGCAGCCGACGCTGATCGCGCGCGAGGAGCCGCTGTCGAAGGTCGACGGCGTGCTCAACGCCGTGCAGGTCGAGGGCGACCTGGTCGGACGCGTGGTCCTCGAAGGCCCCGGCGCGGGGTCGGCGCCCACGTCCAGCGCCGTGCTGGCGGACGTGCTCGAGGTCGCGCGCGACATCGTCGCGGAGCGCCGCCCGCCGCCGCCGCGCGAGCACCGTGCGGTGCGCGTACGCACGCCGGGCGAGCACCACGCGCGGCGCTACGTGCGGATGACCGTCGCGGACCGCCCGGGGGTGCTGGGCGAGATCGGCACGGCGCTGGGGGCGCGCGGCGTGAGCATCGCCTCCGTGGTGCAGTTCGAGGTGGACGAGGACGCGCGCACGGCTGAAATCGTGCTCACCACGCACGCCGGTCCGGGCGCGGCCCTCGAGGCCGCACTCGACGACATCGCCGCCGCCGAGGTCGTCATCGAGGTGGGCAACGTGCTGGCGATGGCCGGCTGAGCGGGGCGGTGCCATGACCAGCGAGCGCCTGACGACCGACCCGGCCGCGGAGAGCGCCGACCCGCCGCCGCTGCCGGAGGGCGTCTCCGGCTGGGCCGAGCGCCAGGTCGCCGCCCTGCGCGACAACGTCGACCGGCTGCGCCACGAGGTGGACGTGCTGCGCTCCACGCTGCACGAGCAGCAGCGCACCGTCGCCGGGCTCGGGGGCACGCTCGCGTCGATCGAGGAAGGCGTGCGCCGCCACGAGACGGAGCAGCAGACGGTGCGCTCCCTGCAGCAGCGCGTGCAGGCGTCGCTGGAGGGCGCCGAGACGATGCTCACCCGGCTCAACGAGCGCGTCCAGGCGCTGGAGCAACGCAGCTGGTCCGCCGACTCGATGCACGGCCGAGGCGGCGCCGACGCCGACGACGGCTCGATCGGCGCGGGGCGGATGGAGGACATCGACAACCGCCTGCGCGCAGCGGCGGACCTCGCGATGCTGGGCCGGCAGGCGAACGAGCGGATCGACCTCGCGCTCCCGGAGATCAGCTCCTCGCTCAGCCAGCTCGAAGCGAAGACGGAGACGCTGCGCACCGAGCTGCGGCGCACCAGCGAGGAGGTCGCCCAGGAGCGCGCGCGGCGCGACCGTGAGACCGAGCTGCTGGAGCTCATCGACCAGCAGCGCGCCACGCGCATCCGGCTGGAGGAGCGGCTCGCGCTGTACGGCGAGTCCCTGGAGGAGGCGCGCGAACGCCTCGGCGCCGCCGCCGAGGAGCGCGGCGCGCTCGCCCGCCAGCTCTCGCGCACCGACGAGCGGCTGCTGATGCTCAGCGAGGCGCTCGAGATGCAGCGCGAAGCCATCATCGACCACTTCCAGCGCCTGCTTGAGTCGCAGCGCGAGGAGGGCGGCAGGGAAGTCGACCGCATCGAGGCGAGCCTCCGCGAGGGCCAGCAGCTGCTGACGCGGCTGCGCGAGGGCACCGACCCGCAGACCGCGCCGGAGCAACCGGTGTGAGCGACGCCGCCAGCCGCTTCATCCTCGACCGCTACGCCGACCTGCTGCCGGTCACCGATCGCACGCCGCGCATCACGCTCGGCGAGGGCGGCACGCCGCTGGTGCGCTCGCGCAAGCTGGAGCAGGAGCTCGGGCTGGGCGCGCTGTACTTCAAGCTCGAGCTCGCCAACCCCACGGGCTCCTTCAAGGACCGCGGGATGGTGCTCGCCGCCGCCAAGGCCGCCGAGGAGGGCGCCGAGGCGGTGATCTGCGCCTCCACCGGCAACACGTCGGCCTCGATGGCGGCGTACGCGGCGCGCTACGGGATGCGCGCTTACGTGATCGTCCCGGCGAACCGCGTCGCGATGGGCAAGCTCGCGCAGGCCGTGGCGCACGGCGCGGAGATCGTGACCGTGGACGGCTCGTTCGACGACGCACTGCGCGTCGCGCGCAGCCTCGCCGACGACTACCCGGTGGTGCTGCTCAACTCGGTGAACCCGAACCGCATCCAGGGCCAGAAGACGGCCGCGTTCGAGATCGTCGACGAACTCGGCGGGGCGCCGGACGTGCTCGCGATCCCGGTGGGCAACGCCGGGAACATCACGGCGTACTGGATGGGCTTCGTCGAGTACCACCAGCGCGAGCGCGCCGCGACGCGGCCTCGCGTGTGGGGCTTCCAGGCCGAGGGCGCCGCGCCGCTGGTCCACGGCGGCCCGGTCGCCGAGCCCGAGACCGTGGCGACCGCGATCCGCATCGGCAACCCGGCGTCGTGGCAGGGCGCCATCACCGCCCGCGACGAGTCGGGCGGCTCGATCAGCGCCGTGAGCGATGACGAGATCCTCGAGGCGTACGAGCGGCTGGCCGCGGATGAAGGCGTCTTCTGCGAGCCGGCCTCGGCCGCCTCGGTCGCCGGGCTGTTCGCCATGGCGCGCGCCGGCGAGTCGCTCGAGGGGCTGACGGCGGTGTGCGTGATCACGGGGTCGGGGCTCAAGGATCCGGAGACCGCGCTCGGCATCGACGCGGTCACGCACGAGACCCCGGCGGAGACGGGGGCGGTGGCGTCGGCGCTGGGATGGCGCGAGCCGGAGTGACCGCACTGCATGTACCCCCACGGGGTACGGGGTCGTGCTACGATCGCGCGTGGCGTCCGATACGGGCGCGCTCCCACCCGAGTCAGCCGTCGCGTCCGCCGGTGGCGGGCGGCGAGGCTGGAAGGGACATGCTGTGACGGCGATTCACCCGTCCCCGCTGACCCGCGGGCGGTTTGACCACGACGCGGCCGAGGACGCGATCCGCAAGCTCATCGAGGCTGTCGGTGAGGATCCCGACCGCGAGGGCCTGCGCGACTCGCCACGTCGCATCGCGGCGATGTACCGCGAGGTGTTCGAGGGCCTGGAGCAGGACCCGGCGGCCGTGCTGTCGGTCGGCTTCGAGGAGGGCCACGACGAGCTCGTGATCCTGCGCGAGATCCCGTTCCACTCGATGTGCGAGCACCACTTCATGCCGTTCCACGGGCAGGCGCACGTCGGCTACCTCCCGGACGGCCGCATCGTCGGCCTGTCCAAGATCGCGCGCGCCGTCGAGATCTTCGCGCGCAGGCCGCAGGTGCAGGAGCGGCTCACCAACCAGGTCGCGAAGTGCATCGAGGAGGTGCTGGACGCGCGCGGCGTGGGCGTGGTGATCGAGGCCGAGCACCTCTGCATGACCGCGCGAGGCGTCCGCAAGCCGGGGTCGAAGATGGTGACCTCGTCGATGCGCGGCGCGTTCCGCAGCGACGCCAACACGAGGTCCGAGTTCCTGGAGTTGATCCGACCGCCGCGCTAGCGGCGGCAGGCCCGAGGGGGGCCGTGTTCCGGATGATGCTGTCCCGATGACGCTCGCGAACGGTATGCACGCGGCCATCGCCGCGGTGACCCCCGTCCGCCGGGTCGCGATGCTCTCCATGCACACATCCCCGCTCGCTCCGCTCGGCGGACGCGAGACCGGCGGGATGAACGTCTACGTGCGCGCCGTCTCCGAGGCGCTCGCCGGGCGCGGCGTCCACGTCGACATCTTCACGCGACGCGCCGACACCGCACCCCCCGAGGTGCAGGCCGTGGCCGAGCGCGTCCGCCTCATCCACGTCTCCGCCGGCCCCGCCGAGCGCGTCGAGAAGGAGGAGATGGACGCCTTCGCCGACGAGTTCGCACTGGGCGTCAGCGCCTTCGCGGCGAACGAGGCGACGCGCTACGACGTGGTCCACTCGCACTACTGGCTCTCCGCCGCCGCTGGCCGCCGGCTCGCGCGCGAATGGGACGCACCCCACGTCGCGATGTTCCACACGCTCGCCGACGTCAAGCTCGGCGTCGGCTACTCCGACTTCGAGCCCGACGCCCGCGTCGACGCAGAGCGCACACTGGTCCACGACCTCGACCGCGTGGTCGTCGCGACCGAGCACGAGATGCACCTCCTCGGCGAGATGTACGGCGTCCCCGGCCGCAACGTCGCCGTGATCCCGCCCGGCGTGGACCGCGAGCGTTTCCGCCCGCGCGACCGCGCCGCCGCGCGCGCCGAACTCGGCATCGACCGGGAGGCGCGCGTCCTGCTCGCGGCCGGCCGGATCGAGCGGCCCAAGGGCCTCGACGTGCTCATCGAGGCGATCGGCGAGATGACTGAGCGCGACGGCGTGCAGCTGTTCATCATCGGCGGCGACGACCGCTCGCGGACCGAGGTGGCCCGGCTGCGCCGCGTCGCCGAGCGCGCCGGCGTGAGCGACCGCGTCAGATTCGTCGGCTCGGTGACGCACGCCCAGATCGGCACCTACTACAACGCCGCCGACGTGGTCGTGATGCCCTCGCGCTACGAGTCGTTCGGGCTCGTCGCGGCCGAGGCGATGGCGTCCGGCGTGCCGGTCGTCGCGTCGCGCGTGGGCGGGCTCGCCTCGACGGTGGCCGACGGGCGCACCGGCTACCTCATCCCGTGGCGGTCGCCGGACCTGTTCGCGGAGAAGCTCGACCTGCTGCTCGCCGACGAGGCGCTCCGCCGGCGGCTGGGCGCGAACGCGGCCGAGGCGATGCGCGTCTACGACTGGCGCTCGGTCGCCTCGCAACTCGTCGAGCTCTACACGCACCTCGTGCGCGACGCTGTCACGGCGGCCGCGCCGGCCGGCGCCGCGACGTAGCACAGGGCAGGGCGGGCCGCATGACCGACATCGTCGCCGTCGACGCACTCACGGAGAACATCGAGGAGCGTCGGGCGTTGGTGCTCACCGCGCACCCCGACGACAGCGAGTTCATGTGCGGCGGCACCGTCGCGCTGCTCACGGCCGCCGGCTGGAGCGTCGACATGCTCATTGCCACCAACGGCAACAAGGGCACGAAGGACCCGCGCCGCACCCCGCAGATGCTGGCCGCCGAGCGCGAGGAGGAGCAGCGCGAGGCCGCACGCATCCTCGGCGCGAACGAGCCGATCTTCTTCGGCTTCGGCGACGGCCAGCTCAAGGCGGACGACGAGCTGCGCGGGCTGGTGGTGCGCCAGATCCGGCGGCTCCGCCCGATGGTCGTGATCACGTGGGACGGGTTCCGCCCCGGCTTCAACCACCGGGACCACCGCTACATCGGCCAGGCAACCTACGACGCGATCTGGCCCGACACAGACGACCGGCTGTTCTTCCCCGAGCAGATCGAGGAGGAGGGCCTGGAGCCGCATCGCCCGCAGATGATGCTGCTCGGCGGCGCGACCGAGCCCGACGTGTACCTCGACATCGAGCCTGTGCTGGAGACGAAGGTGCAGGCCGTGTCGGCGCACGTCTCGCAGGTGGGCCGGACGCCGGAGCAGCTGTTGCAGATGTGGCGCGAGCGCGCGGAGACCGAGGCAGCATCGCGTGGCGAGGAGACCGCCTCGCTGCCCCGCTACCGCGAGGCGTTCCGCCGCATCGAGTGGCCGCGCCAGCCGCGTCGCAGGCCACGCCTGAGGACGCGCCGCGCGCGTTGACGCGAAGCCGCTGCCTGAGCACAGAGTGCCCGGCGGGGACGACCACTCCAGGGAGGGCGGCATGGACAACGCTCCGGTTCAGCTCTTCGACCTCGCGCAGCGTTACGTGTCGCGCCAATCGCCGTTCGATACACTGTTCGCTGCCGCGCTTGAGCGCATCCTGACTGCCCCGCCCGAGAGCGCCGAGGCGGAACTGGCTGCCCTCATCGTTGCGGTCGAGGCAGAGCACGGCGCCGGCCAGTACTCGGCAGCCGAGGGTTACGGTCGTATCGCGGACTTCGTCGCTGATCGGAGACCGAGCGCCATCGGCGCCGATCAAGCCTAGGGACGCGCTTCTCGCCGGGTTCCCAATGGTGTCTGGTAGGTGCGGGATCCGCAGCCCGCCGTGGGATCCCAAACGGTCGGAGTGCCCACGCTACTCGCGTTGACACTGCATCGCGGGCTTCGTAGCATTCTTTGTTGCGCGCTCGGCCGCGCACACCCTGCGTACGGTCGGTTGGCCGATGCGGGTGAGGACCGGTGGCGGAGCACCGATGGTGCGGGCGCCACAAGGCTCACACCGCAGCCTGCTGGCCGTTTCTTGTGCCTCGGAACAGCCGCCGGGTCGTGTGGATAAGGCGGGCTCGCACGCGAGCCCCGGGGAACGTAGTCGGATAGGAACGCCACGTTGCCGACCATTAACCAGTTGGTACGCAAGGGTCGTAAGCCGGTCTCGAAGAAGACCAAGGCGCCCGCGTTGCGCTTCCGCTACAACTCGCTCACCAACCGCATGACGCGTGGCAAGAAGGGCTCGCCCCAGAAGCGCGGCGTCTGCACACAGGTCCGCACCGTCACCCCCAAGAAGCCGAACTCCGCGCTGCGCAAGGTCTGCCGCGTGCGGCTCACCAACGGCATCGAGGTCACCGCATACATCCCCGGCGAGGGCCACACGCTGCAGGAGCACTCGGTCGTGCTCGTGCGCGGCGGCCGCGTCAAGGACCTGCCCGGCGTGCGCTACCACGTGGTGCGCGGCGCGCTCGACGCCACCGGCGTCGAGGGCCGGCGTCGCGGCCGCAGCAAGTACGGAACGCGCAAGGAGTAGCGGACGTGCGTCGCAACCGAGCCGAGCGCCGCCCCGTCGATCCCGACCCGCGATACCAGTCGCGGCTCGTCACCGCGTTCACCAACAAGGTGCTGATGAACGGCAAGAAGAGCGTCGCCGAGCGCATCGTCTACAACGCGCTCGACCGCGTCGAGGGGACGACCGGACGGCCCGGCATCGACGTCTTCGAGCAGGCCGTGCGCAACGTCACCCCGGTCATCGAGGTCAAGCCGCGCCGCGTAGGCGGCGCCACGTACCAGGTACCGGTCGACATCCGTGCCGAGCGCCGTCAGGCGCTCGCTCTGCGCTGGCTGCTGAACGCGGCGCGCGGGCGCGGGGGCCGCTCCATGGAGGAGCGCCTCGCGGCCGAGGTCCTCGACGCCGCGAACAACACGGGTACTGCCGTGCGGCGCAAGGAGGAGACGCACCGGATGGCGGAGGCCAACCGTGCGTTCGTCCACTATCGCTGGTAAACGCCGGAACTCCGGCACGCACGCCCCCGGCAGGAGCCGGGGGCGAAATCATGCAAGAGACCATCGGACGGCCCGGCGGGACCGTCACGTGTCGAGGGAGCAATCAACGACATGACTCGTGAGACCCCGCTGGAACGCGTCCGCAACATCGGCATCATCGCCCATATCGATGCCGGCAAGACCACCGTGACCGAGCGCATCCTCTACTACACCGGCCGCACCTACCGTATCGGCGAGACCCACGAGGGCACCGCGGTGATGGACTGGATGGAGCAGGAGCGCGAGCGCGGCATCACGATCACGTCCGCCGCCACCACCGCCGAGTGGCAGGACCACCAGATCAACATCATCGACACTCCCGGCCACGTCGACTTCACCGTCGAGGTCGAGCGCTCGCTGCGCGTCCTCGACGGCGGCGTGGTGGTGTTCGACGGCGTCGCCGGCGTGGAGCCGCAGTCCGAGACGGTGTGGCGGCAGGCCAACAAGTACCACGTGCCGCGCATCTGCTTCGTCAACAAGATGGACCGCACCGGCGCCGACTTCGACCGCACGCTGCGCATGATCGAGGAGCGCCTGGGCGCGGTGGCCGTGCCGCTGCAGCTCCCGCTCGGCGTCGAGGACGCCTTCGGCGGCGTCGTGGACCTCGTCACCATGCGCGCGCTGCGCTTCGGCGGCGACCGCGGCGAGACGGTGGCCGACGATGTCATCCCGAAGCAGCTCGAGGACGCCGCGCGCGAGGCGCGCGAGGCGATGGTGGAGCGGCTCGCCGAACACGACGACCAACTCCTCGTCTCCTTCCTCGAAGGCCACGAGATCGGCGTGACGGAGCTCCAGAAGGCGATCCGCCGCGCGACGATCAACAACGCCATCACCCCCGTGCTCGCCGGCTCCGCGCTCCGTAACAAGGGCGTGCAGCCGCTGCTCGACGCCGTGGTGACCTACCTGCCCTCGCCACTCGAGGTGCCGCCGATCGTCGCGCACGACGTGAGTGACACCGAGGTCACATACGAGCGCTCCGCCTCCGACGACGAGCCGCTGACGGCGCTCGCGTTCAAGGTGGTCTCCGACCCGTTCGTGGGGCGGCTCGTGTTCTTCCGCGTCTACTCGGGCGTCGTGCGCTCCGGCGAGCGCGTGCTCAACACCGGGCGTCACCGGCGCGAGCGCTTCGGCCGGCTGCTGCGCATGCACGCCGACTCGCGCGAGGACGTCGAGGAGGTCTTCGCCGGCGAGATCGCGGCCGCCATCGGCCTCAAGGACACCTTCACCGGCGACACGCTGAGCTCGCCGGACAAGCCCGTGGTGCTGGAGGCGATCAGCTTCCCGGCGCCCGTCATCTCCGTGGCCATCGAGCCGCGCACGCGCGACGACCAGGACCGCCTGGGCGAGTCGTTGCAGCGGCTGGCCGAGGAGGACCCGACGTTCAAGGTGCGCTACGACGAGGAGACCGGCCAGACGGTCATCTCCGGGATGGGCGAGTTGCACCTCGAGGTCATCGTCGACCGCATGCGCCGCGAGCACCGCGTGGAGGCCAACGTCGGCCGACCGCAGGTCGCCTACCGCGAGACGATGCGGCGGCCGGTGCGCACCGAGGGGCGGTTCGTGCGCCAGACCGGCGGTCGCGGCCAGTACGGGCACTGCGTGCTCGAGGTCGCGCCGCGCGAGCCCGGCGCCGGGTTCAGCTTCGAGGACCGCACCGTCGGCGGGTCGATCCCGCGCGAGTACATCAGCGCCGTCCGGCAGGGCGTCGAGCGCGCGCTGACCACGGGCGCGCGCGCCGGCTTCCCGGTGGTGGACGTCGCGGTGGCCGTCGTGGACGGTTCGTTCCACGCGGTGGACTCCTCGGAGATGGCGTTCCAGGCCGCCGGCACGCTGGGCATGCGCGAGGCGCTCGAGAAGGGCGCCTCGGTGCTGCTGGAGCCGGTGATGAAGATCGAGGTGGTGACGCCGGACGATCACTTCGGTGACGTGCTGGGCGACATCAGCCAGCGCCGCGGCCACGTGCTGGGCTCGGAGCCGCGCGGCAACGCGCAGGTGATCGCCGCCCAGGTGCCGCTGGCGGAGACGTTCGGGTACGCCACGGACGTGCGCTCGCTGACGCAGGGCCGCGCGACGTACTCGATGGAGTTCGACCACTACGAAGAGGCGCCGGACCAGGTCGCCCGCGAGGTCGCGGGTGAGCGGTCGGGCGCGCGGGCATAGCGAGCAGTCCGAGGGCCCCCGCGGGGGTCAGCGGGGAGACGGGAGCGGGAGATGGCGCGAGGGAAGTTCGAGCGGACGAAGCCGCACGCGAACGTCGGGACGATTGGTCACGTCGACCACGGCAAGACGACGCTGACGGCGGCGATGACCAAGGTGCTGGCGCTGCGCGGCGAGGCCGAGTTCCGGGAGTTCGACTCGATCGACAACGCCCCGGAGGAGAAGGCGCGCGGCATCACGATCGCGATCGCCCACGTCGAGTACGAGACCGACAACCGCCACTACGCGCACGTCGACTGCCCCGGCCACGCCGACTACATCAAGAACATGATCACCGGCGCCGCGCAGATGGACGGCGCGATCCTCGTCGTGGCCGCCCCCGACGGCCCGATGCCGCAGACGCGCGAGCACCTGCTGCTGGCGCGCCAGGTCGAGGTGCCGGCGGTGGTGGTCTTCCTCAACAAGGTCGACATGATGGACGACGAGGAGCTGCTGGAGCTCGTCGAGCTGGAGATGCGCGAGCTGCTCTCCACCTACGAGTTCCCCGGCGACGACGTGCCGATCATCCGCGGCTCGGCGCTGCAGGCGCTGGAGTCCACCTCGACCGACCCCGACGCACCGGAGTACGCGTGCATCTGGGAGCTCATGGAGGCCGTCGACGGCTACATCCCGCAGCCGGCGCGTCCCAAGGACGAGCCGTTCCTGATGCCGATCGAGGACGTCTTCGGCATCAAGGGCCGCGGCACCGTCGTGACGGGGCGCATCGAGCGCGGCGTGGTGACGGTGGGCGACTCGGTCGAGATCGTGGGCATCAAGGACACCGAGACGACGGTCGTGACCGGTGTGGAGATGTTCAAGAAGCTGCTCGACGAAGGTGAGGCCGGCGACAACGTCGGCTGCCTGCTGCGCGGCGTGGACCGCGAGGACGTGGAGCGCGGTCAGGTGCTGGCGCAGCCGGGGTCGATCACCCCGCACCGCAAGTTCTCAGGCGAGGTCTACGTGCTCTCCAAGGAGGAGGGCGGTCGGCACACGCCGTTCTTCACCGGCTACCGGCCGCAGTTCTACGTCAGGACCACGGACGTCACCGGCGTCGTCACGCTGCCTTCCGGCACGGAGATGGTGATGCCCGGGGACAACGTGACGGTGGACATCGAGCTGATCACGCCGATTGCGATCGAGGACGGGCTGCGCTTCGCCATCCGCGAGGGCGGCCGCACCGTCGGCGCCGGCGTCGTCACCGGCATCAACGAGTAACAACACCCCCCGGCAGGGGGCGAGGGAGTCCTGAGTGGTAGCAGCGCGTCAACGGATACGCATTCGGCTCAAGGCCTATGACCACCGCGTGCTGGACCGCTCGGCGGCCCAGATCGTGGAGACGGCCGAACGCACCGGCGCGCAGGTGGCGGGCCCCGTCCCGCTGCCCACGCGGATCCGGAAGTACACCGTGATCCGCTCGCCGTTCATCGACAAGGACTCCCGCGACCAGTTCGAGATCCGCACGCACAAGCGGCTGATCGACATCTTCGATCCGACGTCGCGGACGGTGGACACGCTGATGCGGCTGCAACTGCCGTCCGGCGTCGACATCGAGATCAAGCTGTAGGGGCACGGGCGAGATGATTCGCGGAATGCTCGGCCGCAAGGTAGGCATGATGCGCCTCTATGACGGCGCCGGCCGCGCCCGTGGCGTGACCGCGATCCAGCTCGGCCCCAACACCGTCACGCAGCTCCGCACCGAGGAGCGCGACGGCTACAGCGCTGTCCAGGTCGGCATGCGCGGCAACCGCAGGCGGCTCAACCGCCCCGCGCGCGGCCACCTCCGCGCCTCGGGCGCCGAGGGCGAGACGCTCACGCTGCTGCGCGAGTTCCCCGCCGACAACCCGGACGAGTACGAGCTCGGCCAGGTCATCACCGTCGAGCAGTTCGAGGCGGGTAGCTACGTCAACGTGAGCGGTACGTCGAAGGGCCGCGGCTTCGCCGGCGGCGTGAAGCGCTGGGGCTTCCACGGCGGGCCGAAGACGCACGGCCAGTCCGACCGCCACCGCGCGCCGGGCTCCGTCGGCGCGGGCACCACGCCGGGCAAGGTGTTCAAGGGCCAGAAGATGGCCGGCCACATGGGCGCCCGCACCGTCTCCGTGCTGAACCTGCTCGTCGTCGCCACCGACCCCTCGCGCGACCTGCTGTTCGTCGAGGGCTCCGTGCCGGGGCCGCCCGACGGCATCGTGCAGGTCACGCCCGGCCGCAAGGCCGCGCTCGCCGACTACGAGCCCCCGGAGATTGAGGCCGCCGCAGCGGTCGAGGTCCCCGCGGACGAGCCCGAGTCCGATGAGCCCGAGCTCGACGAGCCCGAGGCCATCGAGGCCGAGGCCGAGGACATGGCCGACGAGACTGACGACGAGACAGACGAGGCGACCGACGAGGCTGCGGACACGGAGACGGACGACGACACCGACGACACAGCGGAAGAGCAGGACGAGTAACGATGGAACTCGCGGTGCGCGACGCACAGGGCGCCGACCTCGACCCCATCGAGGTCGATGACGCCGTGTTCGGCATCGAGCCGAACGAGGCCGTGGTGCACCAGACGCTGGTGGCGCAGCTCGCCGCGCGCCGCGCCGGCAGCGCCAGCACGAAGTCGCGAGGCGAGGTGCGAGGCTCCCGGGCCAAGCTGCGACGCCAGAAGGGCCTCGGCATGGCCCGCGTCGGCTCGAACCGCTCGCCGATCCGCCGTGGCGGCGGCGTGGCGTTCGGCCCGAAGCCGCGCTCGTACGTGCAGAAGCTGCCGAAGCGCATGCGCCGGCTCGCGATCCGCTCCGTGCTCTCCAGCCGCGTGGCCGAGGGCCGACTCCACGTCGTGGACAGCCTCGGCGTCGAGGAGCCCTCGACAAAGGCCGCGGTCGGGCTGCTCGAGCGCCTCGGCGTCGACCGTTCGGCGCTGGTCGTCACGGGCGCGCCGGACCGCACGGCGCTGCTCTCGACGCGCAACATCCCCGGCGTGCGCGCCGTGCCCGCCGACGTGCTCAACGTCGCGGACATGCTCGCGCACCGCTCCCTCGTGCTGACGGTCGACGCGGTGCGTCGCGCCGAGGCGCTGTGGGGCGGCGAACGGGCGAGTGGCCGCGCGGTCGGCGACTCGGCGGCGGTGGAGGTCTAGCGCGATGCCGAAGGCGATGCACCCGCTGCAGATCCTCAAGCGCCCGGTCGTCACCGAGAAGTCGACGATGCTTGGCGCGCTGGGCCAGTACGTCTTCGAGGTCGACACGCGCGCGAACAAGCCGCAGATCGCCCAGGCGGTCGAGTCGGCCTTCGACGTCACCGTGGTCAAGGTGCGCACCATGATGGTGCGCGGCAAGACCAAGCGCTTCGGGACGCGCCTCTCGACCTCGCCGGCCTGGAAGAAGGCCGTCGTGACGCTCGCCCCCGGCGACCAGATCCAGTACTTCGAGGGGGTGTAGGCGATGCCGCTGCGCAGCTACAAGCCGACCTCGCCGGGCCGCCGCAACTCGATGGGCTTCACCTTCGACGAGATCACGAAGAAGAAGCCCGAGAAGCGGCTGCTCGCCAGCAAGAAGCAGCACGCCGGGCGCAACCGCGACGGCCGCATCTCCGTGCGCCACCGCGGCGGCGGCCACAAGCGCCGCGTCCGCATCATCGACTTCAAGCGCGACAAGGACGGCGTGCCCGGCCGCGTCGCGGCCATCGAGTACGACCCCGGGCGCAGCGCCCGGATCGCGCTGATCTTCTACGCCGACGGCGACAAGCGGTACATCATCGCCCCGGACCGGCTGAGCGTGGACGACACGGTCGTCGCGGGTTCCGGCGCGCCGATCGCGCCCGGCAACTCGCTGGCGCTGAGCGAGATCCCGCCGGGCACGATGGTGCACAACGTCGAGCTGCAGCCGGGGCGCGGCGGACAGCTCGCGCGCTCTGCTGGCTCGGGCATCCAGGTGATGGCGCGCGACAGCGGCTACGTGCTGCTGCGCATGCCGTCCGGCGAGATGCGCCAGGTGCTGGAGAACTGCCGGGCGACCATCGGGACCGTCGGCAACCCCGAGCACGGGCTGATCAAGCTCGGCAAGGCGGGCCGCAACCGCCATCGCGGGCGTCGTCCGCAGGTGCGCGGCTCGGTCATGAACCCGGTCGACCACCCGCACGGCGGCGGCGAGGGCAAGGCCCCGGTGGGCCTGCCCGGCCCGAAGACGCCGTGGGGCAAGCCCGCGCTGGGCTACCGGACGCGCCGCAACAAGCGCACGGACCGGTTCATCGTGCGGCGGCGCACGCGCGGCGGGCGGAGGCGCTAACCATGTCTCGATCGACGAAGAAGGGGCCGTACGTCCACCCCAGCCTGATGAAGCAGGTGGAGGCGGCGCAGCGCTCGCAGAACAAGCAGGTGATCCGCACCTGGTCGCGCGCCTCGATGGTGATGCCGGAGATGGTCGGGATGACCATCGCGGTCCACGACGGCCGCCGCCACGTGCCGGTGTTCTGTACCGAGAACATGGTGGGGCACAAGCTGGGCGAGTTCGCCTTCACACGCACGTTCCGCGGCCACCGCGGCCGCAGCGAGTCGAGTTCGAGGGTCCGCTAGATGGAAGTCCGCGCCGTCGCCCGTCACCAGGCCGTCTCGCCCCGCAAGGTGCGGCTGGTGCTGGACGTCATCGAGGGGATGCCCGCGAACGAGGCGCTCACGACGCTGCAGTTCATGCCGCAGGCCTCGGCGCGCATCGTCTGGAAGGCGCTGCGCTCGGCGATGGCGAACGCGGAGAACAACTTCAACCTCAACCCGGACGGGCTGTTCGTGAAGCGCGCCATCGCGGGCGACGCGCGCACGCTGAAGCGCTTCAAGGCGCGCTCGCGCGGCCGTGCGGCGCCGCGGCTCAAGCGCTACAGCCACATCGAGATCGTCGTGGACGACGAGGGGGTGTTCTAGTGGGTCGCAAGGTTCACCCGTACGGCTTCCGCATGGGGGTCACGAAGGACTGGCAGGCGAAGTGGTTCAGTGAGCGCGGCTACGCCGACCTGGTCCACGAGGACCTGCGCATGCGCAAGGTGGTCCTCGACCGCCTGCCGGACGCCGGCATCTCCGAGATCATCATCGACCGCAACGCGAACCAGCTCACGCTGACGGTGAAGACCGCCAAGCCCGGCATCGTGATCGGGCGCGGGGGCGCGAACGTCGAGCAGCTCCGCAACGCGCTCGAGGACGCGACCGACCGCCGCGTGCGACTCAACATCGAGGAGATCCGCGTACCGGAGACGGACGCGTACCTCGTCGCGCGGTCCGTGGCGGACCAGCTGGAGCGTCGCGTGGCGTTCCGGCGCGCGATGAAGCAGGCGGTGCAGCGCACGATGCAGCGCGGCGCCGAGGGCTGCAAGATCAAGATCGGCGGCCGGCTCGGCGGCGCGGAGATGTCGCGCTCCGAGTACGAGTTGCAGGGGCGCGTGCCGCTGCACACGCTGCGCGCGGACATCGACTACGGCCAGGCTGAGGCGCGCACCACGTTCGGCATCGTCGGCGTGAAGTGCTGGATCTACAAGGGCGAGATCGCCCCCGAGGATTCGCCGTTCGCCATCGCCGGCACCGAGGAATCGGAGTAGCGCGATGTTGATGCCTCGTCGCGTCCGCTACCGGAAGCAGCACCGCGGCAAGCGCCGCGGCATGGCGCACTCGGGCAACTCCGTCGCGTTCGGCGAGTGGGGCCTGCAGGCGCAGACCACGGGCTGGGTCGATGCGCGCCAGATCGAGGCCGCGCGACGCGCCATCACCGGCTCGCTGCGGCGCGGCGGCAAGGTGTGGATCCGGGTGTTCCCGGACAAGCCCGTCACCAAGAAGCCCGTCGAGACCCGCATGGGCAAGGGCAAGGGCAACCCGGACCACTGGGTCGCGGTTGTGAAGCGCGGCCGTGTGCTCTTCGAGGTGGCCGGGGTGCCGGAGGACGCGGTGCGCGAGGCGTTCCGGCGCGCGCACCACAAGCTCTCCGTCAACACCAAGATGATCGGGCGCGAGGAGGGGTAATGGCCGCCGCAGACGTCCAGGACCTGCGCGCCATGACGGACGCCGAGCTCCGCAGCGAGTTGGAGGAGACGCAACGCGCCCTCTTCAACCTGCGCTTCCAGGCGGCGACGCGACAGCTCGCCGACGTCTCGCAGGTGCGCACCGCGCGCCGCCGCGTGGCCCGCATCAAGACGCTGCTGCACGAGCGCGCGATCCTCGAGGCGTACGGCGAGGTGGTCGAAGCCGCTGCCGCCGCGTCGAGCGACGACGGGGACCAGGAGGAGTAAGCCGTGGTCCAGGCCGAACGCCAGGTCAACCGCAAGCGCCGCACCGGCACCGTGGTGTCGTCGTCGAACGACAAGACGGTGATCGTCGCCGTCTCGCGCGCCGCGCGGCACCGCCTCTACCGCAAGGTGATCCGCCAGACGAAGCGCTACGCCGTGCACGACCCGGACAACCGCGCGACCGTCGGCGACCTCGTGACCATCGAGGAGTCGCGGCCGGTCAGCAAGACCAAGCGCTGGCGGCTCGTGGACGTGATGACGGAGCGCGACGTGGCCGAGGTGGCCCCGGCCAGCCTGGACGAGGCGCTGGTGGACGAGATGCAGCGCACCGCCGCGCGTGCCGCAGCCGAGGCCGGTGAGGCCGGCGGTGCGGGCGCAGACGCCGAGGCGCGCGCCGCCGCGGCCGAGTCCGAAGAGGCCCCGGCGGACGACGCCGACGACGAAGGCGAGGCGGAGTCGTGATCCAGCAGGAGAGTCGCCTCACCGTCGCGGACAACTCGGGCGCGCGCGAGCTGCTGTGCATCCGCGTGCTCGGCGGCTCAGGCCGCCGCTACGCCCGCATCGGCGACCTGATCGTGGCGACCGTGAAGGACGCGCAGCCGAACAGCCCGGTACGCAAGGGCGAGGTCGTGCATGCTGTCGTCGTGCGGACCGCGCACCCGATGCAGCGCCCGGACGGCTCCACCATCCGCTTCGACGACAACGCTGCGGTGGTGCTCGAGAACCGCGAGGGCAACCCGCGCGGCACGCGCATCACGGGCCCCGTCGCCCGCGAGCTGCGCGACCGCCAGTACATGCGCATCGTCTCGCTCGCCCCGGAGGTGCTGTGATGGCGGCCCGGGTGAAGCGCAACGACACCGTCGAGGTGATCGCGGGCAAGGACCGCGGCCGGCGCGGCTCCGTGCGGCAGGTGCTGGCGAAGGACCGCCGCGTGATCGTGACCGGGATCAACATGGTGAAGAAGCACCGCCGGTCGCAGAACCCGACGATGCCGTCGGAGATCCTGGACCTCGAAGCGCCGCTGCACGTCTCGAACGTGATGGTGGTCTGCCCGACGTGCGACGCCGCAACGCGCATCGGCTTCAGCGCACTCGATGGCGGCGGCAAGACGCGCGTCTGCAAGCGCTGCGGCGTGGCGATCGACTAGGGATGAACGAGTGATGGTGACCGCCACGAAGCCACGGCTGCGACAGCGCTACGAGGACGAGATCCACGGCGCGCTCATGCGCGAGTTCGGCTACTCGAACCCGATGGAGGCGCCGACCCTGCGCAAGATCGGGGTCAACATCGGCCTCGGCGAGGCGCTCGACAACGGCCGCGCGATCGAGAGCGCGACGCAGGACCTGCGCTCGATCACCGGGCAGAGGCCCGTCGTGACGCGCGCGAAGCGGGCCATCTCCAACTTCCGCCTGCGCGAGGGCAACGCGATCGGCCTCAAGCTGACGCTGCGCCGCGACCGCATGTGGGAGTTCTACGAGCGGCTGGTGCATATCGCGCTGCCGCGCGTGCGCGACTTCCGGGGCGTCTCGCCGAACTCGTTCGACGGGCGCGGGAACTACTCGCTCGGGGTGACCGAGCAGGTGATCTTCCCCGAGGTGACGTTCGACAGCATCGACCGCGTGCGAGGGCTGCAGATCAACGTGATCACCTCGGCGCGGACAGACGAAGAGGGCAAGCGGCTCCTGGAGCTGCTGGGCATGCCGTTCGCGCGGGCGCAGTAGCGCCCCGCCGCGGGATGCATCGGTACGGAGGAATGGACGGATGGCGCGCAAGTCGCTGATTGCGGCCGCGGACCGCAAGCCGAAGTACTCGAGCCGCAAGGTGAACCGCTGCCCCGTGGTGTGGCGCGACCGGCCGTGCGGCCGCGCCCGGGCCTACATGAGGCGCTTCCAGATGTGCCGGATCTGTTTCCGCACGCTGGCGAACCAGGGCAAGCTGCCCGGCGTCCGGAAGTCGTCGTGGTAGGCGCGACGCAACACGGCGGAGAGGAGACGAGCACGAACCGATGAGCATGTCCGACCCCCTGGCCGACATGTGCACGCGCATCCGCAACGCGCTGGGTGCTCGCCATGACTCGGTCCGCGTACCCGCCTCCCGGCTGAAGCAGGCGATCGCCGACGTGCTGCAGTCCGAAGGCTTCATCGCCGGCTACTCGGAGGAGGAGGAGGGGAGCCGCCGCTATCTGCGGCTGCGCCTCAACTACCTCTCCGACCAGCAGGCCGCGATCGGCGGCATCCGGCGCGTCTCGCGCCCCGGCCTGCGCGTCTACGTGAACCGCCGCGAGATCCCCAGGGTCTACGGCGGCCTCGGCGTGGCCGTGATGAGCACCTCCCAGGGCGTGATGACGGGACAGGAAGCCTGGCGCCGCAAGGTCGGCGGCGAGGTCCTGTGCTACGTCTGGTAGCGGTGAGGCAGGCAACAGAACCATGTCACGCGTAGGCAAGCAGCCGGTCCCCGTCCCAGACGGCGTGCAGGTCAGCCTGGACGGCGGCACGTGCCGCGTCCAGGGGCCGCGCGGCGAGCTGGCGCAGGACCTCCACCCGGAGATGGACGTGCGGCTCGACAAAGGCGAGGTCGTCGTCACGCGGCCCTCGGACGCGCCGGGCCACCGCGCGCTCCACGGGCTGACGCGCGCGCTCATCGCCAACATGGTGGAGGGCGTGACCGAGGGCTTCACGAAGTCCCTCGAGATCGTCGGCACTGGGTACCGCGCGGAGCTGCGCGGGCAGAGCCTGGTGCTGAGCGTGGGCTTCTCCCACCAGGTCGAGCTGCAGCCGCTGGACGGCGTCTCGTTCGAGGTGGAGACCAATACGCGCGTACACGTACACGGCATCGACAAGCAGCGAGTGGGGCAGCAGGCGGCGCTGGTGCGCCGCGTGCGGCCGCCCGAGCCCTACCAGGGCAAGGGCATCCGCTACCGTGGCGAGCAGGTCCGGCGCAAGGCCGGGAAGCGCGGCTAGGAGCGCGCGCGATGAGCAGTAGCCAGAACACCCGCCGCGCCGCGCGCCACCGCCGACACCGGCGGCTGCGCAAGCGCGTGGCCGGCACCGCCCAGCGGCCGCGCCTGGCCGTGTTCCGCTCGGCGCAGCACATCTACGCGCAGGTCATCGACGACCGCGCCGGGCACACGCTCGCGGCCGCCTCCGACCTCGATCCGGCGCTGCGCGCGAACGGCGGCGGGACCAAGACGGACCGCGCGCGCGCCGTGGGCACGCTGCTCGCGCAGCGCGCACGCGAGGCGGGCCACGAGTCCGTGGTGTTCGACCGCGGCGGCTTCGCCTTCAAGGGCCGCGTACGCGCGCTGGCGGAGGCCGCGCGCGAGGAAGGGCTGGTCTTCTGATGGTGCAGCAGCGCGGTGGACGCGACCGGGGCGACCGCGACCGTGATCGCGGCGGCCGGGGCCGACGCGGCGACCGTCGCCGCGACGCCGAGCCCGAGGGCCCCGAGTACATCGAGAAGGTCGTGGACATCAACCGCGTCGCGAAGGTCGTGAAGGGCGGACGCCGCTTCTCCTTCACCGCCGTCGTCGTCGTCGGTGACGGCGCCGGGCGCGTCGGCTTCGGCATGGGCCGGGCCAACGAGGTGCCCGAGGCGATCCGCAAGGGCGGCGTCATCGCGCGCCGCTCGATGATCCAGGTGCCGATGCGCGAGGGCACGATCGTCCACGAGCTGGTGGCGCGCTTCAAGGCGTCGAGGATCGTGATGCGGCCGGCCGCGCCGGGCGCGGGGATCATCGCCGGCGGCGCCGTGCGTGCGATCATGGAGGCGGCGGGCGTGACGGACGTGCTCACGAAGTCGCTGGGCTCCAACAACCCCGTGAACGTCGTGCGCGCGACCATCGACGGCCTCGCCTCGCTGCGCAACCCGGAGGAGGCCGTGGCGGCCCGCCGGGCGCTGGTGGGCGCGGAGTAGCACGATGGCCAAGCTGCGCATCACGTGGGTGAAGTCCGGCATCGGCTACGCCGAGCGCCAGAAGCGCACCATCAAGGCGCTGGGGCTCAAGCGTCTCCACCACACCGTGGAGCACGACGACAACCCCACCATCCGCGGCATGGCCCAGAAGGTCCGCCACCTGGTGGCCGTCGAGGAGGTCGAGTAGTGGACCAGCACACACTACGTCCGCCCGCCGGCGCGAAGCGCCCCCGGCTGCGCCGGGGACGCGGCAACGCCTCCGGCAAGGGCACGTACTCCGGCCGCGGCCTCAAGGGCCAGAAGGCCCGCAGCGGCGGCAAGGTGCGGCCCGGCTTCGAGGGCGGGCAGATCCCGCTGATCCGCCGCCTCGGCCGCAAGCCCGGGTTCCGCAACCCGTTCCGCACCGAGTTCCAGGCCGTGAACCTGCGCGACCTCGAGGCGCGCTTCGAGCCCGGCGCCGTCGTCGACGGCGAGGCGCTTGCCGCCATCCGCCTCATCGACGGCCCCGACGAGCCCTTCAAGGTGCTGGGCACGGGCGAGCTGACGCACGCGCTGACGGTGCGCGCGCCGCGCCTCTCCGCCTCGGCGAAGGAGGCGATCACCGCCGCCGGCGGCAGCTTCGAGGAGCTGGCCCCGGCCGTGCGCAAGGTGCGCAACCGCATCCACCGGCGCGGGGAGAACTAGAACGTGGCGCAGCAGCAGACCGCTCCAGCACAGCGGCCCCGGCTGCTGCAGGCCGCCGTCGACGCGTTCCAGCAGCCCGACATCCGCAAGAAGATCCTCTTCACGCTGGCGATGCTCATCATCTTCCGCTTCGTCGCGCACGTGCCGGTGCCGGGCATCAACTCCGACGTCCTGCAGGACGTCTTCGACAACAACGCGATCCTGGGCTTCCTCAACATCTTCTCCGGCGGCGCGCTGGAGAATCTCTCGGTCGCCGCGCTCGGCGTGTACCCGTACATCACCGCCTCGATCGTGATGCAGCTTGGCGTGCCGCTCGTGCCGCGGCTGCAGAACCTCTCCCGCGAGGGCGAGTCCGGGCGCCAGAAGATCCAGCAGTACACGCACTACCTGTGCGTGCCGCTGGCCGCGTTCCAGGGCTACGCGCAGCTGCTGCTCATCCAGCAGTTCGGCGGCGTGAGCGGCATCTCGCTGACCGGCGAACAGGCGCTCCCGACCCTCGCCACCGTCATCTCGATGGTGGCGGGCACGATGTTCCTCGTGTGGCTCGGCGAGCTCATCTCCGAGGAAGGCATCGGCAACGGCATCTCGCTGATCATCTTCAGCGGCATCGTCGCCGGGCTGCCGGGCATCGTCGGCCGCGCCGGGCTCTCCGGGACGGGCGCGACGCTGAGCGCGATCCTGCTGCTGGCGCTGATCACCCTCGCCGTCGTGGCGCTGATCGTGCTCTTCCAGGAGGCGCAGCGACGCCTCCCCGTGCAGTACGCGCGCTCGACGATCCGGGGCGGGCGGATGTACCGCCAGCAGGGGCAGACGCACATCCCGCTGCGGGTCAACACGGCGGGGATGATCCCGCTGATCTTCGCCTTCTCGATCATGATCTTCCCGCCCGCGTTCGCGCAGTTCGTGGCGGAGACCTCGGACGTGGGGTGGATCGCGGACGTGGCGCGGTTCTTCCAGGACACGCTGACGCCCGCGAACTTCATCTACTGGCTGCTGGTCTTCGTGATGGTGGTGCTGTTCGCGTTCTTCTACACGATGGTGGTGTTCCAGCAGCAGAACCTGGCGGAGAACCTCCAGCGGCAAGGCGGCTTCATCCCCGGCATCCGGCCGGGGCGCCCGACGCAGGAGTACATCTCGCGGGTGCTGATCCGGATCACCTGGGGCGGCGCGATCTTCCTCGGGTTCGTCGCCATCCTCCCGTTCTTCGCCACGATGCTGACGAACGTGCAGGCGCTGCAGATCAGCGCCGCCGGCCTGCTGATCGTGGTGGGCGTGGTGATCGATACGATGCGGCAACTGGAAGCGCAGATGATGATGCGCAACTACGAAGGGTTCATCGCCTGATGCGACTCGTGATCCTCGGACTGATCGGCGCCGGCAAGGGCACGCAGGCCAAGCTCTGCGCCGAGCAGCACAACATCCTCCACCTCTCGACCGGCGACATGCTGCGCGAGGCCGTCGCGGCCGGCACCGACCTGGGCAACCAGGCCAACGAGTACATGACCTCCGGCCAGCTCGTCCCCGACGAGCTGGTGATCGACATGCTGCTCGAGCGCATCCGTCAGCCGGACGCCGAGGGCGGGTTCATCCTCGACGGCTTCCCGCGCACGGTCGCGCAGGCCGAGGCGCTGGAGACGGCGCTCACGGAGGCCTCCTCGGCGATCGACACGGTGCCGTTCATCCGCGTGCCGGAGGAGATGCTGCTGGAGCGCATCGCGCGCCGCGCCGAGATCGAGGGCCGCGCCGACGACACGCCGGAGGTGGCGCAGCGCCGCCTCCGCGAGCAGTCCGAGGGCATCGAGGGCGTCGCGAGCTTCTACGCGGGCCGCGGCAAGCTGCAGGACGTCGATGGCGTCGGCAGCGTCGAGGAAGTGAACGCGCGGCTGGAGGCCGCGCTGGCAGGCTAGGCCGGCCGCGTGCCGGGTGGATAGCGAAGGCGTAACATAGATTGACGTCCGTCGAGATCAAGTCAGCCGACGAGATCGCGATCATGCGCGAGGCCGGGCGCCGCAACGCCGAGGTGCGCCAGGTGCTCCTCGACGCCATCGCGCCGGGCGTGACGGGCAAGGAGCTGGACGAGCTGGCGAAGGCCGAGATCGCAAAGCGCGACGCCGAGCCGACGTTCATGGGGTACGCGCCGGGCGGCAGACCGCCCTACCCGGGCGCGATCTGCTACTCCGTGAACGCGCAGCTCGTGCATGGGCTTCCCGGCGACCTGGCGCTCGAAGAGGGAGACATCGTCAGTGTCGACCTCGGCGTGACGTGGGGCGGCTACGTCTCGGATGCGGCGTTCACCGTTGCGGTGGGCGAGGTGTCCCCGGAGGTCGCGGAGTTGCTGCGGACGACGGAGGCCTCGCTGCTTGCCGGTATCGAGCAGGCGCGGGCCGGGAAGTACCTCGGAGACATCTCCCACGCGATCGGCGCGGTGGGGGAGCAGGCCGGGTACGGTATCGTCCGCGAGTACGGCGGGCACGGCGTGGGGCGGGAGATGCACCAGCCCCCGCACGTTCCCAACTTCGGCCGGCCCGGCGTCGGGTACCGGCTGAAGGCCGGGATGGTGCTGGCGCTCGAGCCCATGTTCGCGCTGGGCGGCGAGCGCACCATAGAGGAGGAAGACCGCTGGACGGTGAGCATGCTTGACGGCAGCCTGTGCGCCCACTTCGAGGAGACGGTGGCGATTACCGACGGCGCCCCCGAGGTGCTGACGAGCATCGCCCAGCTGTGCTCGCGAGCGGAGGCGACGGCCTGATGCCGCAACGCAAGGAGAAGCAACGCCAGCAACAAAAGAAGAAAGAGGTCATCGAGGTGGAGGGCGTCGTCCGCGACGCGCTTCCCAACGCACAGTTCGACGTGGAGTTGCCCAACGGCCACCACGTCCTGGCGCACGTCTCGGGGAAGATGAAGGTGCACTACATCCGCATCCTCCTCGGCGACCGCGTGCTGGTGGAGCTGAGCCCGTACGACCTGACGCGGGGACGGATCACGTACCGCTTCCGCTAGGCGCGGACGGACGGAGCAGGCGATGAAGGTACGAGCCTCGGTGAAGAAGCGGTGTGACCGCTGTCAGATCATCCGGCGTCACGGCCGGCTGCGCGTGATCTGCGTGATCCCGCGCCACCGCCAGCGCCAGGGCTAACGGCAGAGAGCACGAGGAGGACAGACGATGGCACGAGTAGCCGGCGTCGACATCCCCAACGACAAGCGCCTGGAGTTCTCGCTGCCGTACGTGTACGGCATCGGCCGGTCGCGCGCGAAGCAGATCGCGGAGCAGACCAACATCCCGCTCGACAAGATGGTCGGCGAACTCACCGAGGACGAGCTCGTGCGCCTGCGCGCGGTCGTCGAGGGTGACTACACGGTCGAGGGTGACCTGCGGCGCGACGTGCGGCAGAACATCCAGCGGCTGATCGAGATCAACTGCTACCGGGGCTTCCGCCATCGTCGCGGGCTCCCCGTGCGGGGCCAGCGCACGCGCACCAACGCGCGCACGCGCCGAGGCTCGAAGCGCACCGTCGCCGGCAAGCGGCGCGTGGCGCGCAAGAAGTAAGGGAGCACGCGACATATGGGAGGCCGGCGCGGACGGCGACGCGAACGCAAATCGATCCCGCGGGGGCGGGCGTACATCCGCTCGACGTTCAACAACACCCTGATCACCATGACGGACCCCAACGGGAACGTCGTGGCGTGGGGATCGGGCGGCACGGCGGGATTCCGTGGTTCGCGCAAGAGCACGCCGTATGCGGCGCAGCTCGCGGCCGAGGGCGCCGCGCAACAGGCGATCGAGAACGGCATGCGCGAGATCGAGGTCTACGTCCGCGGGCCGGGCGCCGGCCGCGAGGCCGCCGTGCGCGCGCTGCAGGCCACCGGCCTGCGTGTCTCCTCGATCCGCGACACCACGCCGATCCCGCACAACGGCTGCCGCCAGCGGCGCCGGCCGCGGACGTAGGGGCAGGGAGCACGATGGCTCGATACACCGGCCCCCGGGTCAAGAAGGCACGACGCTACGGCGCGCCGATCTTCGCCAACGCGGCGGTGCTGCGCATGCGGCGGCAGGGCCCGCCCGGCGCGCGCCCCGCACGGCGGCGCAAGATCTCCGACCGCGGCCTCCAGCTCATCGAGAAGCAGAAGGTGCGCTTCGCCTACGGGCTGATGGAGAAGCAGTTCCGGCGCTACTACGAGCGCGCTGCCTCGCGCCCCGGCGTGACCGGCGACAACCTCATGGCCTCGCTCGAGCGACGCCTCGACAACGTCGTGTACCGCATGGGCTTCGGGGGCACGCGGGCGCAGGCGCGCCAGCTCGTCACCCACGGCCTGATCGCCGTCAACGGCAAGAAGCTCGATGTGCCCAGCGCGGAGACCTCGATCGGTGACCGCGTGGGCTTCTCCGACCGCGGGAAGCGGTCGAAGTACATCGACATCGTCAAGGAAGACATCCAGGGGCGCGAGGTGCCCGGCTGGATCGAGGTCGACCGCGAGGCCCTGGAGGGCCGCGTGTCGGGCGCTCCCGGCACGGGCGACATCGAGCCGTACTTCAACCCCAGCGCCATCGTCGAGTACTACTCACGCTGAGCGATAGCTGAGCAAAGCAAGGGCGGCCGTACCCCCGGGGGACGGGCCGCCACGACCACGCAGCGAGGTGTTCATTGGCTGCTGAACTGCAGAGCCCTGAGCTTCGGATCGAGGAGCAGGACTCCGACTACGTGAAGCTGGTGATGGAGCCGCTCGAGGCCGGCTTCGGCACCACCGTCGGCAACGCGCTGCGGCGCGTGCTGCTGTCGTCCCTGCCGGGGGCGGCGATCACGTCCGTACGCATCGAGGGCGTCGACCATGAGTTCTCGACCATCGACCACATGCAGGAGGACGTGACCGAGCTGCTGCTGAACCTCAAGGAGGTGCGCCTGCGCTCCTTCGCGGACCGGCCCGCGCGGCTGTTCCTGGAGGCCAGCGGCGAGACCGAGGTCCGCGCCGGCGACGTCCGCGCCACCGCGGACTACGAGGTCGTCAACCCGGACCTGCACGTCGCGACGCTCGACAACCCGGAGGCGTCGCTCGTCGTCGACCTGAACGTCGAGACGGGCCGCGGGTACACCCCGGCGGCGATGGCCGAGGGCCTGCCGATCGGCGTCATCCCGATCGACGCGCTCTTCACGCCGGTGCGGCGCGTCAACTACAACGTCTCGCACACCCGCGTCGGGCAGGACACGAACTTCGACCGACTCGAGCTCGAGGTGTGGACGGACGGCACCCTCACCGGCGAGCAGGCCATCTCGATGGCCGCGGACATCCTCCGCGACCAGCTGCAGCCGCTGCAGCTGCTGGGCCGCGTCGAGCCGGAGCCGGAGCGCGCCGCGACGGAAGCCGCGCGCCCCTTCGACGGCTACGAGACGCCCATCGAGGAGCTGGAGCTCTCCGTGCGCGCCTACAACTGCCTCAAGCGCTCCGGGCTGACCACCGTCGGCGCGATCCTCGAGCGCTCCGAGGAGGAGCTGCTGGCGCTGCGCAACTTCGGGGAGAAGTCCTACGAGGAGCTGCGCGACAAGCTGGCCGAGCACGGCTTCCCGGCCCCGCGCGGCGACGCGCGACGCCCGGCGGAGACCGCCCCCGTGGCCGAGCCGGTCGCGGCCGGCGCCGCGGTGACCAGCGAGGCGCCCGCGGCCGAGGACGACGAGGACGGGGTGGGCTCGCTGGGCGCGGCGCTGATACAGGCGTTGCGCGAGGCCGGCGAGGACCCCGCGGACCTCGTCGAGACCGAGTAGCGGCCGGGTACGGCAGGGACGGGTAGCGAGTCATGCGCCACAAGGTCGACGGCCGAAAGTTCGATATGCCCACCGCGCAGCGGATGGCGATGATGCGCAATCTCACCACCGACGTGCTGCGCTACGGCTCCGTGCAGACCACCGAGGCGCGCGCCAAGGAGGCGCGCCGCTTCGTCGACCGCATGGTCACGCTCGGCAAGCGCGGGACGCTGCACGCACGCCGCCAGGCGCTCGCGTTCATCTACGACCCGAAGGTGGTGCAGCGGCTCTTCGACGAGCTCGCGCCGCAGTACGCCAACCGCCCGGGCGGGTACACGCGCGTCCAGAAGCTGGGCCAGCGCAAGGGCGACGGCTCGCGCATGGCGAAGCTGGAGTTGGTGTAGGCGCCCGTGGACACCCTGCGACGCGTTGCACTGCTCGTCGAGTACGACGGGACGGAGTTCTCCGGCTCGCAGTTGCAGCCGGGCCGGCGCACCGTGCAGGGCGCCATCGAGGACGCCGTCTACGCCTACGACGCCGAGCCGGACGCTGAGCCGCGCCGGGCCGCCCTCGCCGGGCGCACCGACGCCGGCGTCCACGCGCGCGGGCAGGTCGCGGCCATCGACCTCAACCGTCGCGACGACCTCGCGACCGTGCGCGACGCGGTCAACCACTACCTGCCCGACGACGTGGCGGTGATCGCCGCGGCCGACGTCGATGAGTCGTTCGACCCGCGTCGCTGCGCCACGTCGCGCTGCTACCGCTACCGCATCGAGGACGGCAGGCCGCGCTCGCCGCTGAGCCGCCGCGACCGCTGGCAGGTCCGCAAGCGCCTCGACGACGGCGCGATGGCGGAGGCCGCCGGGATGCTGCCGCGCGAGGAGCGGGACTGGTCGGCCTTCGCGAGCCCCCTCGAGGAGGGCCGCTCGCCGATGCGCACGCTGCTGCACCTGTCGGTGGAGCGCACGGGCGCGCACACGATCGAGATCACGATGGAGGCGGACGCCTTCCTGCCCCACCAGGTGCGACGCACCGCGGGCGCGCTCGAGCGCGTCGGCGCTGGCGCAAGCACGCCGCGGGCGTTCGCCGCGCTGGTGGAGGGCGAGGTGGCGAGCGTGGGCCCCACTGCGCCGCCGCAGGGGCTGACGCTGGAGGCCGTGCGCTACGCGCCGGGCCTCCCCGCATGGGACTGCAACGACACGGCGCCGGGCGGCGCGGGAGGTCCGAGGTGACGACGAAGACGTACCGGCTGCGCGCGTCCGACATCGAGCGCAAGTGGCACGTGCTGGACGCGAGCGGGCGGCCCCTCGGCCGTATCGCAAGCGAGGCCGCGCACCTGCTGCTCGGCAAGCACAAGCCGACCTACGAGCCGCACCTGGCGATGGGTGACCACGTGATCGTGGTCAACGCCGCCGAGGTGATCGTGACCGGCAACAAGGCGAGCCAGAAGACCTACTACCGGCACTCGGGCTACCCGGGCAACCTCCGCAAGCGCACGTTCGAGCAGCAGATGGAGCGCGACCCGCGCAAGGTCATCGAGACGGCGGTGCGCGGGATGCTCCCGCACAACGTGCGCGGCCGCGAGTTGTTCCGCCACCTCAAGGTCTACAACGGCGCCGATCACCCGCACGAGGCGCAGGTCAACGCCGGCACGGGCGCGCGCGCCCGCCGCCGCGCGGCCGCGGCCGCGCGCGCCGCCGCCGCCGCCGAGGCCGCACCGGTCGACGACGAGCCCGTGGTCGAGGAGCCTGCCGTCGAAGAGCCGGCGGCCGAGGCCCCCGTCGAAGCGGTCGAGGCCGTCGAGGAGGCTGCGAGCGAGGCCGTGGCGGAGCGGCTGACCGGCTCGCTCTCACGCCACCGCCGCGACGAGCTGGACGCCGAGGCCGAGCGCCTCGGCATCACCATCGAGGACGGGTGGCGCAAGGGCGACGTGGTCGACGCCATCTCCGCGCACTACGATGCGAACCCGCTGGACGAGGAAGAGTAGACGATGACGACCGACGCGCAGCACTACTACTACGGGCTCGGCAGGCGCAAGGCGGCGATCGCGCGCGTGCGGCTCTACCCCGGCAACGGCGCGGTGGTCGTGAACGGCCGGCCGCTGGAGGACGTGATCTTCCGGGCGTCGCAGCGCCAGGACATGATGCTCCCGCTCTCCGTCACCGAGACGACGGGGCGCTTCAACGTACAGGCGATGGTGAAGGGCGGCGGCGTGACCGGGTGGACCGGCGCGCTCCGTCTCGGCATCGCGCGCGCCCTCGTCGCGGCCGACGAGGGGTACCGCCGGACGCTGCGGCAGCACGGGCTGCTGACGCGGGACGCGCGGGTGAAGGAGCGCAAGAAGCCGGGCCTGAAGCGTGCCCGCAAGGCCCCGCAGTTCACCAAGCGCTAGCGACGAGCCTGGCCCCCTCGCGCGCATTGTGAGGCCTCCGCATCATGGCGCCGGCGCACATCGAGGTGATTGTCCGCCGGGGCGCCGGCGCCGCCGCCCGCCCGCCGTTGTTGTTCGTACACGGCACGGGGCATGGCGCGTGGGCATGGGATGTGCACTTCCTCGAGTTCTTCGCGGCGCACGGCTTTGATGCGTACGCGCTGAGCCTGCGCGGTCACGGGGAGAGCGCGGGCCGTGAGCGACTGTCCCGCGCCTCGATCGCCGACTATGCGAGCGATGTCCACGACGTGGCCGCGGACCTGCCGGGCGTCCCCGTGGTGGTGGGACACTCCCTCGGCTCGCGGGTCGTGATGAAGTACCTCGAGACGCACGACGCGCCGGCCGCGGCGCTGCTCGCGCCGTTGCCCCGCTTCGGCCTGTTGCTCTCGGCCGCGCGCGCGGCCCGGGATCACCCGTGGCTGGCGATGCGGGCGCTGGTGGCCGGGAAGCCCGGGCGGCTGCTCGGAGCGCCGGAGCTCACGCGGAAGCTCAACTTCTCACCCGAACTGGACGAGGAGCTGATGCGCGAATACGCGAGCCGCCAGGGGCCGGAGTCCACGCGCGCGCTGGCGCAGCTCACCTACGTGCAGCCGGACCGCGCACGCATCCGGGAGCGCGCCGTGCCGCTGCTGGTGATCGGCGCGAGCGACGACTACTTCGTGCGGCCCGGCGCGGTCCGGCGCATCGCGGCGTCGTACGGCGCCGAGCTGAAGATCGTCCCCGGCGTCGCGCACTGCATGATCCTCGACGCCCGCTGGCGCGACGTCGCCGTGCCGCTGCTGGAGTGGCTGGCGCGGCTACCCGGTCTGAGCCCGGCGGAAGACGCCCCGTAGCAAAGAGTCCCGACGTGGCCGCGCGGGCCCCGGAAATACGCAAAGCCCCCGAAGGGGCTTCGCACCCGGCCCGCGAACCGACCGGGGGAGTGCCTGTAGTTTGCGACGCGGAGCGGCGCGCAGTCAATTGATGCCCGCGATCTCCTGCCCCTCGCGCAGCGCGGCCCGCACCAACTCCATCGACGGCATCTCCGCGTAGATCCGGAGCAGCGGCTCCGTGCCGCTGAACCGCAGCAGCAGCCACCACCCGCCCTCCAGCGTGAAGCGGTAGCCGTCGAGCGTGTCCTTCGAGGTGACCGCGAGGCCCGCGACCGTGGAGGGCTCGGCGGCGGCGACGCGGGCGGCGATGGCGTCGCGGTCCTCGGCGCGGAGCGCGATGTCGACGCGGTCGTACTCGTGGCGGCCCACCTCGTCGTACAGCTCGGCGAGGAGCTGCGAGGGCGGCTTGCCGCTGCGCACGACGCAGTCGAGGAGCAGCAGCCCGGACAGGATGCCGTCGCGCTCGGGAATGTGGCCGCGCAGCGCGTAGCCGCCCGACTCCTCGCCCGCCACGAGCGCGTCCTCCTCGAGCATCCTCGGGCCGAGGAACTTGAAGCCCACCGCCGTCTCGTGGACCGGGCAGCCGAAGCGCTCGCCGAGGCGGTCGATCATCCGCGTCGAGGTGATCGAGCGCACGATCGCGCCCCGCTCGCCGCGCACCTCCAGCAGGTAGCGCACGAGCAGCGCGAATGCCTGGTGCTGGTTGAGGAACGCGCCCCGCTCATCGACGAGGCCGAGGCGGTCGCCGTCGCCGTCCGTCGCGAGGCCGATGTCGTACCCCTCGCGCGCGACGAGGTCGAGCAAGGGTTCGAGGTTGCGCGCGATGGGCTCGGGCGCGTCCATGCCGGGGAACGCCGGGTCCGGGTCGCCGCGCAGTTCGTGGACCGTCGTGGCGCCGTCGCCGAGGACGCGCGCCGTGAGGCCGCCCGCCGCCCCGTGCATCGAGTCCACCGCGACGCGGAGGCCCGCCTCCCGGATGCGCTCGACGTCCACGAAGGCGCGCAGCGCGTCGACGTAGGCGGGGCGCGGGTCGAAGCGCTCGATGAGCGGTGTGGCGTCGTGCGCCACGGAGCGGACGGAGCCGCCCGCGAGGACGGCGGGGATGGCTGCCTCGATCTCCGAGGTGACCTCGGGCGGGGCGGAGTTGCCGACGGCCTGCTTCACCTTGAAGCCGTTCCACTCCGCCGGGTTGTGGCTGGAGGTGATGACCACGCCCGCCCCCGCGCCGCGCTCGCGCACGGCGTGCGAGATGGCCGGCGTCGGCGCGGCCGCCGAGGCGAGCCCGACGGCGATGCCGTTGCCCGCGAGCACCTCGGCGACGGCCAGCGCGAATGCGTCGGACTGTGTGCGCGTGTCGTAGCCCACGACGGCGCCCCGGCCCGCGAGGCCGGCGCGCTGCATCCACTGCGCCGTGGCCTGCGCGACCGCGCGGACGTTGTCGAACGTGAAGTCCTCGCCGATGACCGCGCGCCAGCCGTCGGTGCCGAAGCGGATCTCGGCCATCAGGCGCTGCGGCTGCCCGCCGCCGGGTGGACCGCGCCGTCGCGGAAGACCGTCTCGTCGTCGATCTCGATGCCCGTCGGTGGCCGCTCGCCCGCGGCCACCTCGGCGCCGTGCCCGAGCACGACGCCTTCGAGGACCGCGCCAGCGCCGACGCGCGCGCCGGTCGCCAGCACGCTGCGGTCGATGCGCACGCCCTCGCCGACCTGCACGCCGTCCCACAGCACGCTCGCGGTCACAAGCGAACCCGCGCCGATCTCGCAGCCGTCGCCCGCGACCACGCCCATGCCGAGCATCGCAGACCCGGCGACCGTCGTGCCCTCGCCGAGCAGCGCGGGGAAGCCCTCGGGCGCGAGGGCGGGGGCGTCGCCGCGTAGCAGGTCGATGTTCGCCTGGAGGTACGCCTCCGAGGTGCCGACGTCGGCCCAGTAGCCGCGGTGCGTGAACCCGACGATGGCGCGCCCACCCTCGGCCATGCCCGGGAACAGCTCGTCCTCGACGCGGTTGAAGCGCGTGGCGTCGAGCTCGCGGGCGACGCCCGGCTCGAACAGCCACACGCCCGCGTTGATGAGGTTCGAGGGCGCCTCGGCGGCCGGCGGCTTCTCGACAAAGCGCGTGATGCGGTCGCCGTCGAGCGCGACGACGCCGAAGCGCGAGGGGTCCTCGACCTCGTAGAGCGCGATCGAGAGCTCGGCCGAGCGGGCGCGGTGCGCGTCGATCATGAGGCCGAGGTCGAGGTCGCAGACGAGGTCGCCGTTGCAGACGAGGAAGGGCTCGTCCCAGCCCTCGGCGCAGGTCGCGATCGCGCCGCCGGAGCCGAGCGGTTCCCCCTCGTAGACTCGCTCGATGGAGAGGCCGAGGTGCGCCCCGTCCCCGAACGTGGTCTCGATCGCCTCGTTGGGCCCGGTCATGGCGAGCGTGACGTCGCGGACGCCGTGGAGGTGGAGCCGCCGCAGCAGGTACTCGAGCAGGGGGCGGTTGAGGATCGGGACGAGCTGCTTCGGCGTCCGAGGGGTGAGCGGGCGCAGGCGCGTGCCGCGCCCCCCGACGAGTACGATCGCCCTCATCGCGGCGCCCTCTAAGCGCCGTTCGCGGGCAGCCCGGCCGCGCGCTGCAGCTCCTCGACGGCGTCGAGGCGCTCCCACGGCAGGTCGAGGTCCGGGCGGCCGAAGTGGCCGTACGACGCTGTCGGGCGGTAGATCGGGCGCTGCAGGTCGAAGCGGTCGATGATCGCGGCCGGGCGCAGGTCGAAGTGGTCGCGGATGAGCCGCTCGATCGCCGCCTCGGGCAGCCGCCCCGTCCCGAACGTCTCGATGCCCAGCGAGGTGGGCTGCGCCACGCCGATCGCGTACGAGACCTGGAGCTCGAGCCGGTCGGCGATGCCGGCCGCCACGATGTTCTTCGCGGCGTGGCGCGCCGCGTACGCGGCCGAGCGGTCGACCTTCGTCGGGTCCTTGCCGGAGAAGGCGCCGCCGCCGTGGCGGGCGATGCCGCCGTAGGTGTCGACGATGATCTTGCGGCCCGTCAGCCCTGCGTCGCCGGCCGGCCCGCCGGAGACGAAGCGCCCGGTCGGGTTCACGTAGAGCCGCTCGCGGTCCAGGCCCTCGAGCAGCTCCGGCGGGCAGACCGGCTCCACGACGTGGCGCTCGATGTCCTCGCGGATCTGCTCGCTGCGGACGTGGGGGTCGTGCTGCGTCGAGACGACGAGGGCGGCGATGCGCTTCGGGCGGCCGTGCTCGTACTCGACCGTCACCTGCGACTTGCCGTCGGGGCGCAGGTAGGGCAGCGAGCCGTCCTTGCGGAGCTCGGCGAGGCGTCGGGTGAGCCGGTGCGCGAGCGAGATCGTGAACGGCAGGTACTCCTCGGTCTCATTGCACGCGAAGCCGATCATCATGCCCTGGTCGCCGGCGCCGACGAGGTCGTAGCGGTCCTCGGAGCCCGCGGCGCGCACCTCGTGCGCGCGGTCCACGCCCAGCGCGATGTCCGAGGACTGCTCCTTGATCGAGGAGAGCACGCCGCACGTCTCCCAGTCGAAGCCGACGCGCGAGTCGTTGTAGCCAATCTCGCGCACCGTGTTGCGCACGACGTGTTCGAGGTCGACGTACGCCTGCGTGGTGATCTCACCGAGGATCAGCACCATGCCCGTGGTCACGGCGGCCTCGCAGGCCACCCGCGAGTGCGGGTCCTGCTCCAGCATCGCGTCGAGGACGGCGTCGGAGACCTGGTCGCAGAGCTTGTCCGGGTGGCCCTCGGTGACCGACTCGCTGGTCAGCAGCAGCGAGGGCGACTCGTAGAACGTGTTGGTCACGCAGTCCCTTCCTCCCACGAACTGAGGTAGCGCTGTTGCTCCTCGGTGAGGGTGTCGATGGTGATGCCCATCGCGTCGAGCTTGAGCCGCGCGACCTCCTCGTCGATGTCGCGCGGCACGTCGTAGACGCCGGGCTCGAGGCTCGCGTGGCGGTCGGCGAGCCACGCCGCGGTCAGCGCCTGGTTGGCGAACGACATGTCCATCACGGACGCCGGGTGCCCCTCGGCGGCCGCGAGGTTCACGAGCCGCCCCTCGGCCAGCACGACGATGCGGCGGCCGTCGGTGAGCGTGCGCTCCTCGACGAACTCGCGCGGCCGGTGCCGCGCCTCCGTCATGGCGTCGAGGGCGGGGAGGTTGATCTCGGAGTCGAAGTGGCCGGAGTTGGCGACGATCGCGCCCGACTTCATCGCGTCGAACGCGGGGCGGTCGATGACGTTGATGTCGCCGGTGACGGTGACGAAGATGTCGCCCTCGCGCGCCGCCTCGGCGATGGGCATGACGCGGTAGCCGTCCATCGCAGCCTCGAGGGCGCGCGTGGGCTGGACCTCGGTCACGACCACGTGCGCGCCCAGGCCGCTCGCGCGGCTCGCGAGCCCGCGCCCGCACCACCCGTACCCGGCGACGACGACCGTCTTGCCGGCGAGGAGCACGTTCGTCGCGCGGATGATGCCGTCGATGGTGGACTGGCCGGTGCCGTAGCGGTTGTCGAACAGGTGCTTCGTATCCGCCTCGTTGACCGCGACGATCGGGTAGCCGAGCGCGCCGTCGGCGGCCATCGCGCGCAGCCGGATCACGCCGGTCGTCGTCTCCTCGGTCCCGCCCATGACGCCGCCGAGGAGGTCGCGGCGGTCGCGGTGGAGCATCGCGACGAGATCCGCGCCGTCGTCCATCGTCATGTGCGGGCCGTCGCCCGCGGCCTGCTGGAGGTGGCGGTGGTAGGCCGCCGAGTCCTCGCCCTTGATGGCGAAGGTCGGCACGCCGAGCTGCGTGCTCAGCGCCGCGGCGACGTCGTCCTGCGTCGAGAGCGGGTTCGAGGCGCAGAGTCGCACCTCGGCCCCGCCGTCGCGCAGCGCGAGCACCAGGTTCGCGGTCTCCGTGGTGACGTGCAGGCACGCGCTGATGCGCACGCCCTCGAGCGGGCGCTGCTTGGCGAAGCGGCTGCGGATGCCCGCCACCACCGGCATCTCGCGCGCCGCCCACTCGATGCGACGCAGCCCCTCGGCGGCGAGGCCGGGCTGGGCGATGTCGCTCTCGGCGGTCGTGGTCATGGCTCGCTCCGTCCCGCCCTACCATCGTCGGGCCGGACGGACGCTCGTACCAGCGCCTCACCGTCCTCGTCGCGGCGGGCGAAGATCCGGCGGAACATCGCCCCGAAGCCGACCACGTCGCGTCGCCGGATCCGCGCCTCGACGATGGGTGAGCCCGCCTCGTAGCCGAGCCGCTGGTAGGCCCGCACCGCGGGCGTGTTCTCGGGGTCCACGGTCAGCGTGACGGTGGAGCAGCCGCGCGCGAACAGCTCGCGCGTGACGGCCCCGGTGACCGCGCCGGCAAGCCCCCGCCCGCGCGCCGAGGCGTGCGTGAACACGTTGCCGACCACCGCGATGCCCATGTGCGGCGCGAGCATGTGCGTGCCGGCCACCGCGACCAGCCTGCCGTCGTCGAACGCGCCGAAGTAGACGCCGCGCTCGATGTGCTCGCCGCGGTAGCCCGTCGGCCCGTCGCCGGTGGCGTAGAGCACGTTGAGCTGGCGCGCGTCCGCGCGCACGAGCCGCCGCACGCCCCGCATCGAGGAGTCTGCCGGGTCGCTGAAGCCGTGGGACTGGACGGTCATCCGCATCATCCGCAGCGGGTCGCCCAGCTCGTACACGCGCTCGGCCGCCGCAACGTGCTCCGGCGCGCACGTAGCGAGGTACCCGCCTCGTGGTCCCGGGTGCAGTGACAGCACCGCCTCGACCGCGTCGGCGTCGCCGGTGAGCACCGTCGTGCGGCCGAGGTTGGCGCGCGCGTGCATGACGATGCCGCTGCGCCCGCCCGGGCCCTCGGCCGTCCAGAAGCGCGAGAACGGCAGCAACTCGGGTTCGAGGTGGCCGAGCGCGAACGCCGCGAAGGACGGGTCCTCGCTGAGCAGCGTGCGCACGACCTCGGGGTCGTGCTCCTCGCGCACCACGAAGGTCGAGGCCTCGCCGAGGGCGGCGTGGTCGCGGTCGGATGCGTGGGTCACGCGCCGCCCTCCCCGTCCGCCGCGTCGGCCGGGCCCCAGTATCGGTCGACGAGCAGCGCGAGGCGCTGTCTCGTCCCGGCCGGGACCTGGTGCGGCGCGCTCATCAGCGCCGACGCGAGTGCGTCGTTGCACTCGCAGGCGCGCTCGCCCGCGAGCCCCTCGATGGCCGCGGCGAGGATCGCGCGGGCGCGGTCGGTGTTCTCGCGCAGCACGCGCAGCACGAGGTCGGCGCTCACGTCCTCCTCGTGCTCGTGCCAGACGTCGTAGTCGGTGACGAAGCAGATCGAGGCGTAGCAGAGCTCGGCCTCGCGGGCGAGGCGCGCCTCGGGCAGCGCCGTCATGCCGACGATGTCCGCGCCCCACGAGCGGAACAGCTCGGACTCCGCGCGCGTCGAGAACGCCGGGCCCTCGATGACCACCAGGGTGCCGCCCTCGTGCGCCGTCACGCCCACGCCGAGCGCGGCGGTGGCGAGGTGCTGCGAGAGCGGCGCACAGAACGGGTCGGCCAGCCCGACGTGCGCGACGAGGCCGTCACCGAAGAAGCTCGGCGGCCGTCCCCGCGTGCGGTCGATGAGCTGGTCCGGCACCACGGCGTGCCCCGGCTCGATGTGCTGCTGTAGCGACCCGACCGCGGAGGCCGCGAGGAGCTGCCCGACGCCGAGCTGGCGGAAGCCGTGGATGTTGGCGCGCGCCGGCAGCTCGTGCGGCAGGATCGTGTGCCCCTCGCCGTGACGGGCGAGGAAGGCCACGCGCTTCCCGCCGAGCGAGCCCACGATGTACGGCCCGCTCGGCTTGCCGAACGGCGTGTCAAGCTCGACGCGCTCGGGCGCCTCGATGGCATCGAGGGCGTAGAAGCCGGAGCCGCCGATGACGCCGATGTCGGCCGTCGCGCTCACGATCACGCCCCTTCGTCGTCTCGAACGCTAGACGATCGAGTCACTCTTCTGCCGGTTGCAGTCTCCACACAGCACCTGGACGTTGTCGATGGTGTTGCCGCCGCCCTTCGCCACGGGGATGACGTGGTCGAACTGCAGGTCGTCCTCGGCGCTGCACTGTACACATTGTCCGGCGTCTCGTTCCCACACGAACGCGCGCACCTCGTCCGGGATGCGCTCGCGGCGCGCCTCGGCGACCTCCTCGTCGCGCGCGCGGATCTTGCGCAGGCGGTCGAGGCGCGCGTCCTGTCGCCGCTGGCGGTCCCACACGAGCAACTCGACGTCCTCGCCGGTGAGGTCGTCGTCGGCCCAGAACAGGCCCGCGTCCGTCCACCACAGCACGCGGTCACCGTCCTCGCCGATGCGCGCCGCGCCCGACTCGTCGAGTTCGCGCAGGGCGCGCCCGTGCTCGCCGTACGTCAGGCTGAAGTGCCGGGACTGCGAGGTGAAGAAGCGCCAGCTCGAGAAGATCCAGAAGCCGGACTGCTCGATGCGCCCGCTGCTCACCTTGCGCAGGCTCACTGCTGCCCCCTCATGGGCGCCCCCTCACGACGCCGCCTCGACGCCCACGGCCGACGCCGCCGCGACGGCAGACGCGATCGAGGGGCCGTAGGGCGCGCGTAGCACCCCCTGCTCCGTCACGATCGCGTCGATCAGCTCCGCCGGGGTCACGTCGAACGCCGGGTTGAGCGCCCGCGCGCCGGGCGCCACGAGGTCCGCGCCGCCCGGGCGCAGCACCTCGTCCTCGGCGCGCTCCTCGATGGGGATCGAGGCGCCGTCGGGCGTGTGGGGGTCGAGGGTGGAGACGGGCGCGACGATGTAGAACGGGATGCCGTGGTGGCGGGCGAGCGCCGCGAGCATGTACGTGCCGATCTTGTTGGCGGTGTCGCCGTTGGCGGCGACGCGGTCGGCGCCCGTGACGACGGCCGTGACGCGGCCGGCAGCCATCAGCGACGCTGCCGCGCCCTCGACGACGAGCCGGAACGGCACGACGTGCCGTTGCAGCTCCCACGCCGTCAGGCGCGCGCCCTGCAGCCGCGGGCGCGTCTCGCACGCGAGCACCTCGGTGAGCCGCCCGCTGCGCCACCCCTCGACGATGACGCCGAGGGCGGTGCCGCCGCCCGCGGTGGCGAGCGGGCCGGTGTTGCAGAGCGTCATCACGCGCGTGGCGGGCGGGAACAGCGCCGCGCCGAGTTCCGCCATGCGGGCGTCGGCGGCGTGCTGCTCCGCGTGGATCGCACGCGCCTCGTCGAGCGCGACGGCGCGCGCCTCGTCGTCGTTCGACGCACCCGCGACCCGGGCGGCGACGCGGTCCAGCGCCCAGCGCAGGTTCACGGCGGTCGGGCGCGTCGTGCCGAGCACCCGCGCGGCCTCCTCGACGGCCGCGACGACGCCGGACGGCGTCGAGGCGGCGGTGACGGCGAGCGCGTAGGCGGCGGTCACGCCGATGGCCGGCGCGCCGCGCACGCGCATGGTGGTGATGGCCTCGGCGGCGGCCTCGACGGTGTCGAGGGGGATGTAGCGCTCCTCGGCGGGGAGCAGGGTCTGGTCGAGGAGCCACAGCCGCCCCTCGCGCCACGCGACGGGCTCGTAGGGCTCACGGGTGGATGCGGCGTCGGGCGCCCGTGCCATGCACACATGGTAGAGCGCGAGGGCCGCCGGTGGCAGCCGGTACTACCTTGACGCGCTGGGGAGAGCGCAGGAGCATTTGAGTCAGGCTGGCGATCAGGCGGGTCCCTATGGCGCGCTCCACCCCGACCATCACGTTCTCGCTCCCGGCCGAGCTGTCGGAACGGCTCGACGCGCTCGCCAGCCGCGACTCCCGCACGCGGGCCGCCATCATTCGTGAGGCACTCACGCGCTACATCGAGGAAGCGGAATGGCGCGACCTGCTCGAGTACGGGCGCGAACGCGCGCGGGAGCTGGGAATCAGGCCCGACGACGTCCCGCGTCTGATCGCCGAGTATCGCGCGGAAGTGAAAATCAGCCGCGAGTGAGCCGAGGGCCTGAGAGTGCGCCGCCTCCCGCGCGTTGACCGCCGCCGGAGCGCGAACCTAGCATCAATCGATGCCGTACCCCGATCCCGACCCCTTCGCGCCCATCGCGCGCTTCTACGACCTCGACCTCGAGGGCTTCGACGACGACCTCGCGCTCTACGCGGAGCTCGCCCGCAGCCGCGACGTGCTCGAGCTCGGCTGCGGCACCGGCCGCGTCGCCGTCCCGCTCGCCGAGGCGGGCGCGCGGGTCACGGGCGTCGACATCAGCCCCGCCATGCTCGACATCGCGCGCGGGCGCGCCGAGGGGCTCCCGCTGCGACTCGTCGAGGGCGATATGCGCACGCTGGACCTCGGCGAGTCCTTCGGCGCGGTGTTCGTCCCGCTCGGCGGGCTGCAGCACATGGCGACGCCCGCCGAGGTCGCCGCGGCGCTGGCGACGGTGGCGCGCCACCTCGCCCCCGACGGCGAGGCCGTGGTCGACGTCGAGGCGCCGCACCCCGACGACTGGCTGCCCGGCCCGCGCCCGCTGCTCCAGCACTGGACGCGCGATCTGCCGCGCGAGCCCGGCGCGCCGGGTGGCACGGTCACGAAGCTCGTCGCCGTCGAGGGCCGGCCGGTGGAGGCGCTCCGCGAGGTGACGTACCACTTCGACGTGCAGCCGCCCGAGGGGCCGCTGCAACGCGTCACGCACCAGTTCGCGCTGCGCGTCATCACCGCCGGCGAGCTCGAGCTCGCCGCGCGCCTGGCCGGGCTGCACGTCGCGGCCTGGTACGGCGACTACGACGGCGCGCCCCCGCGCGAGGGCGACGACCGGCTCATCGCCGTGCTCGAGCACGGCGACACCCCGGGGGCCGGCTCGTGAGCCGGATCGTCCTCGACGCGATGGGCGGCGACTACGCCCCGCAGGCCACGGTCGCGGGCGCCGTCGAGGCAGCCCGCGACGGCATCACCGTGGTGCTCGTCGGCATCGAGGAGCAGGTGCGCGCCGAGCTTGCCCGCGCCGAGGGCCCGACGCCCAACATCGAGGTGGTGCACGCCCCCGAGGTGGTGGCGATGGGCGACCACGACGCCCGCGCGACGGTGCGACGCCGCGACACCTCCATCGCCGTCGGCGTCGAGCTGGTCCGGGACGGATCGGCCGACGCGTTCATCTCCGCCGGGAACACAGGGGCGTCCCTCGCCGTCTCGCTCATGCGGCTGGGCCGGCTGCCCGGCATCGAGCGACCCGCCATCGGCATCCTGCTCCCCACGCCCCAGGGCGTGCTGCTGCTCCTGGACGGCGGGGCGAACGCGGACGCACGGCCCGCGCACCTGCTGCAGTGGGCGCGGCTTGGCTCCTCGTACATGCGCGCGGTGCGCGGGCTGGCCGAGCCCGAGGTGGCGCTGCTCAACATCGGCGAGGAGGCGACGAAGGGCTCGCAGGTCACGGTGGAGGCCTACGCCCTCCTGGCCGCCTCCGGCCTGCACTTCATCGGCAACGTGGAGGGCCGGGACCTGCCGCGACGCCCTGCCGACGTCGTGGTCACGGACGGGTTCACCGGCAACACGGTGCTCAAGCTCGCCGAGGGGATGAGCTCGATGTTGTTCCAGGAGCTGCGCGACGCGGCCTCGCAGTCCCTGCGCGCGCGCCTCGGTGGACTGCTGATCCGGCCTGTCGCACGACAGATGCGTGACCGGCTGGACTACCGCGTCTACGGCGCGGCCCCGCTCCTGGGGCTGCAGGGGACGGTCTACATCGGGCATGGCCCGAGCGACGCCCAGGCCATCGGCAACGCGATCCGCCGGGCCGACGAGGCAGTAGCGGCAGGCGTGGTCGACGCACTCCGGGCCGCGGCCGCCGAAGGCGAGCAGGCCGCCTCGTAGGTACAGGTGCGGGGAACGCGTGGGGCTACGGAGCAGCCTGCTCGGCGGGCTCGGTCTCGATGTCGTCCTCGGCGCCGAATCCGGCCGCGCCGGGTGCGAAGCGCCACCACAGCTTCATCGAGTCGCGGAGCGCGGCGATGCGCTCCGGGCTGTCGTCCTCGGCGAGGCAGCGCTCGAGGTGGGTGTCGAGGATGAGCGCGCCGGCGGTGTCGATGCCGGAGCGCACGGCCATGAGCTGGGTGACGATGTCCTCGCAGGCGCGGTCGTTCTCGATCATGCGGGCGATGCCGCGGATCTGGCCCTCGATGCGCCGGAGGCGGGCGCCGACCTGGTCGGATGTTGCCGAGTCGCTCATGGCTGCCGTCCCGCCGCGCGAGGGTTCATTGACATACCCCACTGGGGTATATAGAATCCTATGTACCGGCCGACATCTTGTCAACGCGCACACGCGGCGAGTAGCGGGAGAAACGCCGGAATCGGGGTCCGGGTGCGGCGAGTTGCGGCGCATCCGGGCCGGGCTGCACCGGGTGAGACGCTCCGGGGTAGCCGGGCGAAGCCGATCTTTGCTAGGTTGCGCGCGGCGCGGTGAGACCATCGCCGTGCCCGTCAGTGCGAAAGGAATCTCATGGCAGCACCGACCGACACCTCAGACACCACCTTCAGCTCCGACGTGCTGGAGCACGACACCCCGGTCCTGGTCGACTTCTGGGCGCCGTGGTGCGGGCCGTGCCGCATGGTCGCCCCCATCGTCGAGGAGCTCGCCGAGGACTACGACGGCCGCGTCAAGTTCGTGAAGCTCAACACCGACGAGAACCCGATGGTCGCGGGCCAGTACGGCATCCGCTCGATCCCCACGCTGCTCGTCTTCAAGGGTGGCGAGAAGGTCGGCGAGATCATCGGCTTCCGCCCCAAGGGCGACCTCTCCAAGCGCCTCGACGAGGCGCTCGCCTAGCTGTCGTTGCGCGGGGCCGCCGCGGCGGCCCGCAGCGGCATACCACCGGCCGCGGGTTGCTTCGCAGTCCGCGGCCTTCGTGTGTCCGGGACGTGCGGCGCCGCTGCCGAGCCGTCCGCGACCGACCGGGCGAGCGGCCGGGGCGGGCCGGTCAGAAGTACTTCGCGGCGCCGCCGTAGCCGAGTTGCTTGCCCTGCTCGGTGGCCCTGAGGAAGCTCCGGAGGCGCTGCTCGAAGACCCCGGGGCGTGACCTCCCGGCGTCGATGTACGCCACCCGGATGCGCCGGTACGCGGCGGAGAAGCCCTGGTAGCGCTCCCATGCGCGCCCGTTCGCGCGTATCGCGGCGAGGATGTCGTCGGGGAAGACGAACTCCTCGCGCAGCACCTCCGCGACCGCGTCGCGCATGGAGGGGTGCAGCAGCCCCTCGCCGGCCAGCCAGCGCAGCCGCTCCCGGTTCAGCTGCGAGTAGGTGCTGCCGCGCCTCCTGGGCGAGAAGCGCTGGGCGGCCCGCAGCTCGCCGAGCTTCTTGACGATGCTGTCGATCCAGCCGAAACAGAGCGCCTCCTCGACAGCGTCGTTGTAGAGGATGCGCGGCTCGCCCGACGCCTTGTTCGGGTAGACGAGCCAGATCTCACGGGCGCTGTCGAAGTGGGCCTCGAGCCAGCCGCGCCACTGCTCGCGCTCGGTGACGTAGAGCGTCTCGCCGATCTCCATCGGTCGCTCGCCCCGGGAGCGGCGGGGGTCAGTCCTTGCGGATGATGCGGCCCTGCTTCTTCTCGAGGCGGGCCAGGGCGCGCCCCTTGTCGGGGTGCGGGTCCTTCACGAGGCCGTAGATCTCGCGGCCTTCGTGGTCTTCTGGGAGGTACTCGGTGATGGGAAGACCTTCCTCATTACAGAAGAGCAGTCAGTGGCAGTACTTGTATTTCTGCATCTCCTCGCAGGCGCAGATCCACGTCGAGCGCTTCACCTCTGCTTCCTTGTCCTCGTAGAAGTTGCAGGGACACAGCGGGCGGCCGAGGTCGTCGACGTGCTTGGCGAGCCCGATCACGAGGAACTCGGTGATCTCGCGCTGCGGGTGGAGGTACGTGCCGCTCTTCTCGGCGAACTTCTCGACGAACTTCCACATCCGCTGCATGGACTTCTCGGACGCCTCCGCGCGGTCGGCGTCGGTTGGCTGTTCGAGCACGGTCGGCTCCCGCCCGTTCCTGGGTGCGTGGCTACAGAGTCAGAGTATCACGACGCCCTCGCTGGCACCGCGCCGCCGCGAGGCCGTCGTGCGTGGAGTGGACAGTCGCGTGGGGCGAGCAGCAGGCCGTCCGAGCCATCCCGAGTGACCCGCGCCGCAAGCGAAGGAGCCGCTCCCTGTGTCTCCCTGGGGGCGACCCATCCGGCAAGCGAACGGGCCGCCCGGTTGGGGGCGGCCCGCCGTGTGTTCGCGGTGGACGCGAGGCTACATGCCGGGGATGCCCATGCCGCCCGGCATGCCGCCGCCCATGCCGCCTGGCATCCCGCCACCCATGGCGGAGGGGTCGGCGAGTCCGGCGGTGACCTCCGGACCCTGGCGGATCGGCTCGGGGGCCTCACCCACCAGGCTCTCGGTGGTCAGCATCAGCGCGGCCACGGAGACGGCGTTCTCCAGCGCGGCACGCGAGACCTTGACCGGGTCCAGGATGCCGAGGTCGTACATGTCACCGAGCTCGCCGCGGGCGACATCGTAGCCGGTGTTGGCCTCGGCGGTGCGCACGTCGTCGACGATCACGGAGCCCTCGAGGCCCGCGTTGGAGACGAGCCGCCGCAGCGGCGACTCCAGCGCGCGCTGGAGGATGCGGACGCCGACCTCTTCCTCGGGGTCGGTCATCGCGTCGGCTGCTGCGGCAAGCGACTCCTGGACGCGGATGTAGGCGACGCCGCCGCCCGGCACCACGCCCTCCTCGACGGCGGAGCGGGTGGCGGAGAGGGCGTCCTCCACGCGGAACTTCTTCTCGCGCACCTCGGTCTCGGTGGCGCCGCCCACCTTGATGACCGCCACGCCGCCGGCGAGCTTCGCGAGGCGCTCCTGGAGCTTCTCGCGGTCGTACTCGGAGGAGGCGTCCTCGATCTGGGCGCGGATCTGGCGGATGCGCGCCTGCACGGCCTCGTCGGAGCCGAAGCCGTCGATGATCGTGGTGCGGGACTTGTCGGAGACCACGCGGTAGGCGCGGCCCAGGTCGGCGATCTGCGCGTCCTGGATGTTCCGGCCCATGTCGGCCGTCAGGAACGTGCCGCCGGTGAGCGCCGCGATGTCCTCGAGCGAGGCCTTGCGGCGGTCGCCGAACGACGGCGCGCGCACGGCGAGGAAGGCAAGGGTGCCGCGCACGCTGTTGACGATCATCGTCTGGAGCGCTTCGCCCTCGAAGTTCTCGCAGAGCACGACGAGGTTCTTGGTGACCTGGAGCGCCTTCTCGACGATCGGCAGGATGTCGTTCACGGCGGTGAACTTGTAGTCCGTGACGAGGATGTAGGCGTCCTCGATGACCGACTCCTGGCGCTCCTGGTTGGTGATGAAGTGCGGCGAGATGAAGCCGTGCTCGATCTGGAGGCCGTCGACGAACTCGGTCTCGTCGGCAATGGACTTGCCGTCCTCGACGGTGATGACGCCGTCCTTGCCGACCTTCTCCATCACGTCGGCGATGAGGTCGCCGATGCGGCGGTCGTTGCCGGCGATGCCCGCAACGGCGGCCACGGTGTCCTTGCCCTCGACGGGCGAGGCGAGACCGCGCAGCTCGCCCGTGACGACGCGCTGGCCGTGCTCGAGGCCGCGGCGGATGGCCATGGGATTGGCGCCGGCGGCGATGACGCGCATGCCGTCGGAGAAGATCGCCTGCGCCAGCACGGTGGCGGTGGTGGTGCCGTCACCGGCCATCTCGTTGGTGCGGACCGCCACCTGCTTCACGAGCTGCGCGCCCATGTTCTCGAAGCGGTCCTTGAGCTCGATCTCCTTGGCGACCGTGACGCCGTCCTTGGTGATGACGGCGGGGCCGTAGTTCTTGTCGAGCACGACGTTGCGGCCGCGCGGGCCGAGCGTCACGCCGACGGCGTTCGCGAGGATGTCGACGCCGTCCTTGAGGGCGTGCCGCGCTTCCTCGTCGAACTTCAGCTCCTTGGTGTTGGGCATGCCTGGCAGCTCCTAGCCGTCGACGAGCTTCGCGAGGACATCCTGGAAGCGGATGATGATGTAGTCCTCGTTCTCGACGTTGATCTCCTGGCCCGTGTACTTCTGGTAGAGGACCCGGTCACCCTCGCCGAGGTCGATGGTCTCGACCACGCCGGCGTCGTTCATCTTGCCGGGGCCGACGGAGACGACGTTGCCGTGCTGGGGCTTCTCCTTCGCGGAGTCGGGGATGACGAGCCCGGAGGCCGTCAGCTCTTCCTCCTCGATGGCCTGCAGCACGATGTGATCGGTGAGCGGGACGACTGATGTAGCCAAGTTCGGTTACCTCCCCATTTGCCTGGTGCCTGCCTGGTCCGGTGCGGGCCGCTGCACAGCGGAACCCGGCCGGAGTGCTCGCGTTCGCTCGCCGGCGGGGGCGCACGTTCGTGCCCGGACCGCTGCGGCGAACGGTAGCTTAGCACTCTATATGGGAGAGTGCTAGCGCCGGGTCACGGTGAGCGAGGGGCTGGCTGATACATGAATTCGTGTATGCTGGAGGGCATGGCGGAGGAGAGCGGGCGGTACCTGGCTGGCGGCGGCGAGCGCCGCGATGAGGACTGGGCCAGCGGGCGCGGCGTGCGCCGGCTGCGCCGTCACCTCGGTGAGACGCAGGCGGCCTTCGCGGACCGCCTCGGCACGAACCAGCAGACGGTCTCGGAGTGGGAGCGCGGCGCGCGCCGGCCGCGGCGCATGGCCCGGCGCCTGCTCCACCTCGTCGCCGAGCAGGCCGGCTACTACGACGCCACCGACATCGACACCCCGGACGCGGACGGCGACGGGGAAGACGGGGAGGGGGACGGGTAGCGCCATGACGCCCACGCTGACCGCGCCGCGCGCCGCCGCGCTCGCCGCGCCGCTGCAGGAGCGGGAGCTCGTCGCACTGTGGCTGCTGGGGCGCGTGCCGGCGGAGCTCCTGCCGTGGCCGCTGCTGCGCGCGGGCCGCGCCGGGCGCGGGCCCGGCCCGGACGTGCGCGAGGCCGCGTTCGCGGGCCCTCACGGCGTCGTGCTCTGCGGGGACGTCGAGGTTCACCTCGCCGCCACGGACTTCGTCCACCACGGCCATCTTGATGACCCCGCCTACGCGGACGTGGTGCTGCACCTCGTGTGGCGCGACGACCGGCCGCCGGGCGGCCCCGCGGAGGCCGGGGGGCCGCAGCCGCTGCCTGGGGGCGGCGGCGCACCCACCGTCGAGGTCGGTCCGGCGCTCGGGTCGGACCCGGCCCGGCTGCGGCGGCTGCTGCGCAAGGGCCCGCGGGGCACGGAGCCCTGCGCGGCCACCGCACGCGCTCGCGGCCCCGCCGCCACGGCGGAGCTCGTCCGCGCCGAGGGCCGCAGGCGCCTCGCGGAGCGCGCCTGGCACGCCGCCGCGCTCGCCGCGGAGCACGGCTGGGACGGCGCGTGGGAGGCGCTGCTGGACGGCGCCCTGCGCGGCAGCGCCGGCCGCCGCCGCGAGACGCCGGAGCAGCGCGCCGCGCTCGCCGCCCGGCTCGCCGCGTCGCTCGGCCTCGACGTCCTCCAGTCGTTGCGCTCGCTCGCCGTGGAGGGCGGGGCGCGGCCGCGCGCCCTGATCGCCGCGCTCCGCGGCGGTGACGCCATCGGCCCGGGCCGCGCCGCCGAGGTGGGCTGGAACGCAGCGCTCCCGCTGCTCGCCGCCTCCGCCGCCGCCTTCGATGACCCCACCCTCGCCCGCGCCACCGCGGACCTCGCCGAGCGCTGGCCCGCGCCTCGCCCCTATGGCCGCACGCGCGCCCTCGCGGATCTCCTTGGCCCACCGCCGCGCGGCGCGGGCGCCCAGCACGCGCAGGGCCTCCTCCACCTCCAGGACCTGTGGTGCAACCGCGGCGGCTGCGGGCGGTGTCCCGCCTCTTTGCAGGACTAACTTCGGCTCGTCTGTGGTCTTCTGGCGGCAGTCATGCAGCGCTTACGTGCTGTTGCGGGCTCGAATCTGCGGGCAGTGTCCTGCCTCTTGCGGTAGTCATTTCGGGCTCGTCTGTGGTGTTCCGGCGACAGTCATGCTGCGTCTGCTTGTTAGTGCGCGGCCGAGTCCGCGGATCGGTCGGGAGAGCTCAGGGATGACGCGGAACGCGTCGTCGCTCGGCGCTCGTGCGCCCCTGTGACGGGAGAGCCGTAGAATCACCGCGGGAGTGGATGGTGTCCGGTGGCGCCCGCGGTCTTCAAAACCGTTGTGGGGCTGCGTCGCAGTCCCGGGTGGGTTCGACCCCCACGCACTCCCGCCACCGGCGTTCGCCGGGCTTTGCAGGAGGTTCCCGGCCTTGCTTGCCGTGGCAGGCGACGGTCATGCGGCTCCGGACCGTCGGCGGTCGACCGGGCTTGCTGGGGTGGGCTTGCCTGCCTGCCGTCTGGGTGCGGCGGCGCTCCACTGCGGCGCGCGAATCACCCCCAGGCTGTGACCCGTTCCTGCTCAACGCTCCCTACTGACCAAGCGGCTCCCACGTCCCACGTGTCCTGACTGGATCGGTGAGCCGGTCGCCGCGCAGACACTCGGAGGATCGGAGCACAGGCTCCCCCGTGTCCGGCACGCTGGCGCACCCTCCTGCTAAGACGCGCGAATGCGCGCCAGGAGGCGGTCTTCCCAGGACCAGTCGAACTCGAGCGACTCGTGGAGGCCCTCGGAGCGGTACCACTCGTAGGTCTGCTCGACGGCGGTGCGGAACGTGTAGGCGGGCTCCCAGCCGATGTCGCGGCGCAGGCGTTCGATCGAGAAGACCGTGCTCTCGTTCCAGCGATGGATGTACGGGGCCAGGCGCTGGATCATCTGCTGCAGGTACGGGAGATTGCGCTGGCTCTGCGGCGCGGTCACCGCCCCGAAGTTGCCCGGCTCCTCGGGGTCGTCGGCGAGCGCGATCTCGCCGTCGTAGATGGCGTCCATCGTCCCGGGCGGGATGAACACCTTGTCCGCCTCGACGCCGAGGATGTCGGCGAAGGTGTCGACGTAGCCCTCGTCGCTCCAGTAGTCGCGGCCAGTCAGGTTGTAGCGCTTGCCGAAGGTCTGGGGCTGCTGCATCAGCATGCGCATGGCCGCGGCCTCGTCGTCGACGTGGCCGATCTGGCTGAGCGTGGTGCCGTCGCCGGGGATCATCACCGGGCGGCCCTGCAGAAGGCGGCTGAACATGCGCTGCTCGCGCACGGGGATGATGTTGTGCGGGCCGAACACCATCGAGAACGGCACGATGGTGGCCGGGAAGCCGTGCTCACGGTGCTCGCGCAGCAGCATCGCCTCGCACGCCAGCTTGTCCAGGCCGTACTGCGACTGCCGATCGGTCCCGTCGACGGGCGAGCTCTCACGGATCGGCAGCACCTTCGTGGCGGCGTAGATCACCGTCGAGCTGGCGAAGATGTAGTGGCCGGTGCGGCCCTTGAAGATCTCCACCATGATCTCGACGTCCTCCGGCGTGTATCCGGAGATGTCCTGGATGGCGTCGAACTCCTCGTCCGCGAAGACCTCACGCATGCCGTCGTGGTCGGTGCGGTCGCCGTAGAGGCGGCGCACGCCGCGCGGCAGCTTGGCCTCGGTCTGGCCGCGGTTGAAGATCGTGACGTCGTGGCCGTGCCGGACCAGCTCGTGGACCAGCGCGAGCCCGTTAAAGCGCGTCCCGCCCATCACCAGCACCTTCATGGTCGCCTCCCTGCGTGTGCTCCGACTGCTCGTGGATCGTCGGGCCGCTACGCGCCGAGCGCCTCGGCCCGCAGGCGGAGGCACAGAACGGCCCACCCGCCTCAGCCCGCGAGGGCGGAGGCAAAGAACGGCCCGACAGCCTGCTCGATCGCGTACTCGTCGCCCCACCAGAAGTGGTCGGCGCCCGCCACCACGCGCACCGACGCCTCGCCCGCGCACGACTCGGCGAGGGCCTGCAGCCCGGCCTCGTTGCTGCCCTCGTCCTCGCTGCCGGAGATGAGCAGCAGCGGCCCCGTGAAGGCGGCGAGGGCGTCGTGCGCGCCCTCCGCCATCATCAGCGGCAGCGAGACCAGCGCCAGCGCCGGGAGCGCGTCGCCGGCCACGCCCACCGCGGTGCCCGCACCGAAGGAGTAGCCCGCGAGGCCGACGCGGTCGGCGTCGATCTCATCGAGGCCGGCGGCGTACGCCAGCACGCTGGTGGTGTCCGTGCGGGCCTCGTCGCCGTCGCCGGGGACGCCGTCGGAGCCGCCGACGCCGCGGAAGTTGAACATGACGGCCGCGATGCCGCGCGCGACAACGCTCGAGGCGACGGCGGCGACGACGTTGTTGTGCATCGAGCCGCCGTACTCGGGGTGCGGGTGGCAGATCACGACGGCCCCGAAGGGGCCGGCACCGTCGGGGAGTGTGAGCACGCCCTCCAGGCTGGCGCCGTCGCTCTCGATGGTGATGCGGCGTTGCGGCATGGCGGCTCCCCCGTGGGCGTGCGGCGCGTGCGTTGTGGCGCGCAGCCTACCGCATCGGCGCGGCCTCGCGACGCGGCCGCCGGGCCGGGCGTATGCTCGCTCACGGCAGACAGGGTTGAGGGAGGTGGACCATGCCGAATTTCCAGTACTTCTCCGTGGCCGTGCGCGACCTCGAGGCGGGCATCAAGCGCTACGAGGCGATGTTCGGGCTGAAGCAGACCGGCGAGATCTTCGAGCAGCGCTGGGGCTTCCGCGGCGTGATGATGGGCAACGACGACGGGCACATGCTGGAGCTGGTCTCGCCGGGCGAGAGCGAGTCCGCGCTCAAGCGCTTCATGGACATGCGCTCCGGCGAGGTGTACCCGGACGGCGAGGGCCTCTACCTGATCGGCATGGAGGTCGAGGACATCGGCGAGGCCGTCCAGCGTGCGCGGGACGCGGGCGCGACGGTCACGCTCGAGGAAGAGTCGCCGAACAGCGCGTGGGTGCATCCGCTGAGCAACGGCAACGTCTTCGTCGAGTTCAACCAGGTCTCCGACGAAGACGACGAGGGCGACGAGTAGCGCGCCATATCCGCCCGGCAGCGTAGTAGCGCATGCGCTATCAGGACCGGGCGGATCTGCGTGAGGAGATCGAGCGACTGGGGCAGCGGCGCGCGAAGCAGCCGCTACGGGCGCCCGCCCGGCCGTCGACGTTCGTGAGAGCGGATGCGAGCGCGAAGCTGGCCGAAGTAGTCCGCATCGACGGTGAGCGCCGACCGTGACGCCGCGCCTTCGAGCAACAGGCCACGAAGGCGTTGCCGATCCCCGTCCTTGCGGATCAACTCGCGGATGTGCTCGCTGGACGAGCTCTAGCCGCGACCGTTCACATGCTGGTCCACGCGACCGCCGTCCTACAGCTCGATGATCTCCGCCGGCTCGGGCGTGGGGACGCGACGCTCGCGCGGCACGCGCGCGGCCTCCAGGCGTGAGAGCAGCGCCAGCGCCTTGCGGGTGTCCGACGCGACGCGCGCCGGCTCCGCCAGCCGGAAGCGGTACTTCGAGCACCAGTAGGTGAACGCCGCCATCTCCGCCTGGCTCACGTTCGACCCCAGCGTTGCGCCCGTCTCGATGCGGTACTCGGCCGCGAGGTCGGCGAACGTCTTGCTGTAGACGCGCTCGTACGCCGCGACGTCCGAGGGCTCGCCGCGCGGCCCCTCCAGGTGTCGCGCCTTGTGCAGGTCCTGCTCGGCCTGGAGCAGCAGCGCCTCCTCCACGGTCACGCCGTACTGGAAGTTGAGGTGCGCGCGGTACTTCTCGCGGCCGATGGCGCGCGCGAACGCCTCCTCCGAGGGGTCCTCGCCCAGCGGCGGCCTGCCCTCGAAGACCAGCCGCTCCGCCTCGTCGGCGGGGATGAGGTCGCCCGCGGCGTCGATCAGCCGCTCGGCCAGCCGTCGCCAGTCGAACGCCTCGCCGCCGAGCAGGTAGCGGTAGGTCGCCTCGTCGACCCGCTCCTCGGGCGTGACCCAGCGCCCCACGACGGCGAGCAGGGCTGGATACCACGGCTCGCCGGCCCGCAACGCAGCCAGGAACGACTCGACGCCTTCCTCGGCGTCGAGCGCGGGCAGCAGCGGCTGGTCGAAGTCGTCGAAGCTGTCGAGGCCGGGGTGGCTGTCGGCGGCGCTGGGCGCGGGGGCGCCGTTGCGGCGGGACTTCGACGCGCGGCGCGCGCGCTTCGTCGTGCCGCCGCGGGCGGGGGTCACGCCGCCCGCCCGTGGCAGCGCTTGTACTTCTTCCCGGAGCCGCACGGGCACTGCTGGTTGCGGCCCACCTTCTGCACCACGCGCGTCGCCGCGCCGGCGGCCGCGCCGTTCTCCTGGCCGGGGCCGCTCACGCGCGCGCCCACGGGGACCGCGGGCCGCGGCCGCGGCACCTCGACCGGCCGTGCGTGGAAGAGCTGGCGGGCGACGGTGGAGCGAATGTTCTCGAGGAGCTGCTCCCACATGTCGTGGGCTTCGCGCTTGTACGTGACCAGCGGGTTCGCCTGCCCGTAGGCGCGCAGGCCGATGCCCTGCCGCAGCTCGTCCACGGCCGTGAGGTGCTGCACCCACAGCGCGTCGATGCTGCGCAGCAGCACGGTGCGCTCGATCACGCGCTGGATCTCCTCGCCGGTCGAGCGCTCCAGCTCCTCGTAGTGGTCGAGGGCGAAGTCGGTGAGCTCCTCGACGACGTCCTCGGAGGGGCGCTCGGTGATCTCGTCCACGGGGAAGGCGTTGCCCAGCGGGGCGACCGCGTCCGCCGCGACGCGGAACGCCTCGGCGTCCTTCGCCTCGCCGAGGTGCTCGTCGCCGAGGGCGCGCAACTCGTCCTCGACCATGCCGAGGGTGGTCTCGCGCAGCGACTCGCCGGCGAGGACCTTGTCGCGCTCGCCGTAGATCACGTCGCGGTGCTGGTTCATGACGTCGTCGTAGTCGACCACGTGCTTGCGGATGTCGAAGTGGTACGCCTCGACCTTGCTCTGGGCGGTCTCGATCGCGCGGGTGACGGCCTTGGACTCGAGGGGCATGCCCTCCTCCATGCCGAGTTTGTTCATCACGCCCGGCAGCCAGTCCGGTGCGAAGCGGCGCATGATGTCGTCCTCGAACGAGACGAAGAACCGCGAGGAGCCCGGGTCGCCCTGGCGCCCGGAGCGACCGCGTAGCTGGTTGTCGACGCGCCGCGACTCGTGCCGCTCGGTGCCGATGATGTGCAGGCCGCCGGCTTCGGCGACGCCCTCGCCGAGCTTGATGTCGGTGCCGCGCCCCGCCATGTTCGTCGCGATCGTGACGGCGCCGGGCTGGCCCGCGCGCGCGATGATCGTCGCCTCGCGGGCGTGCTGCTTGGCGTTGAGCACCTCGTGGTCCACGCCGCGGCGCCGCAGCTGGTCGGCCAGCAGCTCCGAGTCCTCGATCGAGACGGTGCCGACCAGGACCGGACGGCCCTCGTTGTTGCGCTCGATCACCTCGTCCACCACGGCGTTGAACTTCTCGCGCTGCGAGCGGTAGACGAGGTCCGGCGCGTCGTCGCGCACCATCGGGCGGTGGGTGGGGATGACAAGCACGTCGAGCTTGTAGATCTCGTGGAACTCCTCGGCGTCCGTGACGGCGGTGCCGGTCATCCCGGCGAGCGTCTCGTAGAGGCGGAAGAAGTTCTGGAGCGTGATCGTCGCGTAGGTGACCGACTCCTGCTGGATCTGCACGCCCTCCTTGGCCTCGACGGCCTGGTGCAGCCCGTCCGACCAGCGGCGCCCTTCCATGAGCCGGCCCGTGAACTCGTCGACGATGACGACCTGGCCGTCCTTCACCACGTAGTCGCGGTCGCGCTGGAAGATGATGTGCGCCTTGAGCGCGGCCTCCATGTAGCGCGTGAGCCGGAAGTTCTCCTCCGAGAAGATGTTGTCGACCCCGAGCCCGCGCTCGAGGACCGCGATGCCCGCCTCGGTGAGGTGCACCGAGCGCGTGCGCTCCTCGATCGTGTAGTGGATGTCGCGATCCAGGCGCGGCACCAGCGCGCGGAAGCGCGGGTAGAGCGAGAGGTCCTCGGCCTGCCGGCCGGAGATGATGAGCGGCGTCCGCGCCTCGTCGATGAGCACCGAGTCGGCCTCGTCGACGATGGCGAAGTGGCGGCGGCCCTGCACGCGGTCCGGTTCGGTCTGCACCATGTTGTCGCGCAGGTAGTCGAAGCCGAACTCGTTGTTGGTCCCGTAGGTGATGTCGGCCCGGTAGGCGTCGCGGCGCGAGACCTCGATGAGGTGCTCCATGCTCGGCTGCTCGGAGACCGGCTCGCGCGAGTAGAGGTAGGCGGCAGCGCCGGCCTGGATCACGCCGAGCTGCAGGCCCAGCAGGTCCAGCGCGGGCCCGTACCACTGCGGCTCGCGGCGGGCGAGGTAGTCGTTGACGGTCACGAGGTGCGCGCCCTCGCCGGTCAGCGCGTTTGCGTAGAGCGCGAGGGTGGCGACCAGGGTCTTGCCCTCGCCGGTGCGCATCTCGGCGATCATCCCGCGGTGCAGTGCGATCGCCCCGGTGAGCTGTACGTCGTAGGCGCGCTCGCCGACGGTGCGCCGGATCGCCTCGCGGCAGACCGCCAGCGCCTCCGGGAGCAGGTCGTCCAGCGCCTCGCCCTCATCGAGGCGCTCGCGGAACTCGGCGGTCTGAGCGGCGAGCTCCGCGTCGCTCAGCGCCTCGATCTCCGGTTCGAGGTCGTTGACCTCGTCGACGATCGGCTGCAGGTGCTTGAGCGCCCGCTCGTTGGGGTCGCCGATGATCTTGCGGAGGGGGTTGAAGGCCATGGTTGCCTCTGCGCGGCGCGGCTAGCGGAAGAGCTCGCCGACGGAACCGCCGGTGTGAATGCGGTGCATCGCGTCGCCGAAGTACGGCGCGACCGAGAGCACGTGCGTGGGCACATGCTGGAAGGCGCCGTCGGCGATCGGCACGGTGTCGGTAAAGACCAGCTCGGAGATGTCGGTCGTGTCCAGGCGCTCGAAGGCGGCGCCCGCGAACAGCGGGTGGATGGTGCCGACGTAGACCGACCGCGCGCGGTTGCGGCGCAGCAGCTCGAGCGCGCTCGCGACGGTGCCGCCGGTCAGGATCTCGTCGTCGACGATGATCGCGTCGCGGTCCTCGACCTCGCCGATGATGGTCATCGCCTCGGCCTGCTCGTCGTTGGAGGTGCGGCGCTTGTCGACGATGGCGAGCTCGGCGCCGAGGCGCTCGGCGACGTCGCGCGCTCCCTTTGCGCCGCCGACGTCGGTGGCGACGATGACCGGGCGCGGGAGGTTGAGCGAGCGGAAGTACTCGGCGATGTGCGGCTGGGCGTGGAGCTCGTCCAGCGGGATGTTGAAGAAGCCCTGGATCTGGCCCGCGTGCAGGTCCATCGTCAGCACGCGGTCCGCCCCGGCCACCTCGATGAAGTTGGCGACGAGGCGCGCGGTGATGGGGACGCGGGGCTGGTCCTTCTTGTCGGAGCGGCCGTACGCGAAGTACGGGATCACCGCCGTGATGCGGCCCGCCGAGGCCCGCTTGGCGGCGTCGATCATGATGAACAGCTCCATCAGGCTGGTGTTCACCGGCGGAGCGATCGGCTGGATCAGGAAGACGTCGCGCTCGCGGATGTTGTCCAGGAAGCGCACGAAGATGTTGCCGTTGGAGAACTCGAAGACCTCGTTGCGCCCCAGGGGCATCTCGAGGTGCTTGCAGACGGCCTCGGCGAACTCACGGTGCGCGTTGCCGCTGAACACCGCCATCTCGCGATAGACGCCAAGGTTGTCCGGCTCGTTCATGCCTCCACCAACCACTCTGCGCTACCCGCGCTGCGTCGTGCGTATCATGCGTCGCCGGAACGCTGACGGCGCCGGGAAGCGACGCTGTGACGCCGCGCGCGGGCCCGCTTCGGCGGGGGTGCTCCGATGGTACCATGAGGGCCCCGCAGGCTCGCGGTGAGCCTGGGCCGCATCGACCGAGGAAATGGGCCGCCGCCATGGATTTTGAGTTCACACCGGACGAGGAACGCTTCCGCGAAGAGCTGCACCAGTTGCTGCTCTCCAACCTCCCCGGTGACTGGGCGAAGCGCGGCCTGGCCGAGCCCATCGACTCCGAGGAGCGCCACGCCCTCGCAGACGTGATCTCCAAGCAGCTCGCCGACCGCAAGTGGCTGACCATGGCCTGGCCCGAGAAGTTCGGCGGCCTCGATGCCTCCTACCTCATGCAGTACCTCTTCAACGAGGAGATGGCCTACCTCGACGCGCCCGGCGGCGGCGGCGTCGGCGTCACCTCCGTCGGCCCCGCGATCATGATGTACGGCAACGAGGAGCAGCAGCGCATCTACCTCCCGCGCATCGCCAACGCCGACGACCGCTGGGCCGCGCTCTACTCCGAGCCCGGCGCCGGATCCGACCTCGCCTCGATCCAGACGCGCGCCGTCCGCGACGGCGACGAGTACGTCATCAACGGCCTCAAGACCTGGGTCGCCGGCGCGGACCGCGCGACCATGGGCTGGCTCGCCGCCCGCACCGACCCCTCGGCCCCCAAGCACCGCGGCCTCTCCACCTTCGCCGTCCCCATGGACGACCCGGGCGTCGAGATCCGCCCCGTCGAGAACCTCGCCGGCGAGCGCCAGCTCTCCGAGGTGATCCTCCACGACGTACGCGTGCCCGTCGAAAACCGGGTCGGCCCCGAGAACCGCGGCTGGTACCACATCGCCTCGACGCTCGACTTCGAGCGCTCCGGCGTCTCCTCGTACGCGCGCGGCAAGCGCCATATCGAGCAGCTCGTGGATCTCGTGAAGGAGAACTCGTCGCTGTCCGAGGAGCGCGCGGCGGTGCGCTACGAGCTGGCGGACCGCTGGATCGAGTTGCAAGTCGGCTTCAACGTCGCCCAGCGCATCCCGTGGCTGCAGACGCAGGGCATCTCGCCGAACCACGAGGCGTCGGTCTCCAAGGTCTACGGCTCTGAGATGACGCAGCGCATCGCCGGCACCGGCGTGCGGCTGCTCGGCATGGCGGGGCTGCTCCAGCGCGGCACGGACGGCGCGCCAGCGGGCGGCGCCTTCGCGCGCCACTACCTGACCTCCGCCGGCAGCACGATCGCGGCCGGCACGTCGGAGATCCAGCGCAACATCATCGCCCAGCGCGGGCTCGGCCTGCCGAGGTAGGCGCGAGGCGGAGGCGACCGATGACGAGCATCACGCTGCATGACCTCGACGACGGCGTCGCCGCGGCGCTGCGCGCCCGCGCCGCGAAGCACGGCCGCTCGGTCGAGCAGGAGGCCTGCGCCATCTTGGGTGAGGTCGTGGGCGTCGAGGACGGGGACGAAGTCGAGTCACCGCCTGAGAAGCTCGGCACCGCGATCCACGAACTCTTCAAGCCGTTCGGCATCAAGGAACTCCCGATCCCGCCGCGCGAACCCGCGCGCGAACCCCCAACGTTCGACTGAATCTGACCGCGGTGATTGTTCTCGACACGAACGTCGTGTCTGAACTTATGAGAGACCGGCCGGAACCTGGCGTGCTCGCGTGGGTCGACTCACGGACTTCCGCCGACCTGTTCGTCACGGCGGTTACGGAGGCGGAGATTCGAGTTGGGATCGTCACCCTGCCAATGGGCCGTCGGCGTGGCGAGCTAGAGGCGGCGGCGGCACGGGTGCTTGAGAGGTTCTTCGCCGGGCGAGTGCTCCCGCTCGACTGGCGGGCCGCCCGTCAGTACGCCTCCGTTGTGGCCGAACGGAGCGCCGCGGGGCGACCCATCGGGGCCTTCGACGGCCTGATCGCGGCGATCGCCCGCGCTCGCGGAGCCGCAATAGCGACACGCGACGTCGGTGGGTTCGAGGGCCTGGGGATCGAGGTGGTGAACCCGTGGGAGGGCGCTGGCGCGGTTCCTCGCTAAGCGCTGAGCAGTGCGATGGCGCGGCGGAGGTGGTCGTCCTCCAGGAACGGCGCGCCCTGCGACTCCTTGAGCTCGCCCGCCTTCGCCAGCACCTCGGCCCGCGACATGCCGGGCGGTGGCTCCGTCGTCCACGCGATGAGGGCGATGAGCACCTGGTTGGGGTCCTCGAGGAACACCAACCGCTCGTAGCCGCGGCGGATCTCCTCGCTCGCCTGCAGGCCCGCCGACGAGAGCCGGAAGTACGCCTGGTCGATGAACTCGCCGCTCACGTTCAGCGTGAGGTACTGCATCGAGCCGACGCCCGGGCTGGACTCGGCGATGTTGATGCCCTCGCGGTTGGGGCCGACGAGGAGCAGGTAGTCCTCGCCGCCCGCGTGCAGGAGCACCTGCACCGAGTCCTGGTCGTCGCGGTTGGGCTCCATGAAGAGGCGCCGCATGCCGAGCTTCTCGTAGAAGTCGATGCTGGCCTGCATGTCCTTGCAGATAATGGCCGGGTAGCCGAGGCCGCGCAGCTCCATGCCGTCCGCCTTTCGCTCGGGGTCCGACGTGCTCCGCACGTCCCGACACGACTCTAGGCGGTTATGGCGACCCGCGCAGCCTCGACGCCGCGAGGCGGGCGCGGGCCGGGCGCTATCATCCGACCGTGCCGACCTCCCCCGATCCGCAGCGGTTCACCGCCCCGCTCCGCAAGCTCGCGATGAACTACTGCGTCGACGTGCCACCCGACGCGAGCCGCGCCCTCGCCGGCGACCCGCCGGAGCGCTACGTCCGCGTCGAGGGCACGGCGAACGGCCACCCGTTCGCGACGCGCTTCACGCCCCGCGGCGGGGGCGCCTACCGCCTCTTCCTCGACGGTGACGTGCGCTCGGCAGCCGGCATCGACGTCGGCGACGACGTGGCGATCGAGGTCGCCCGCGTCGACATCCCGCCCGAGCCACCACTCCCAGACGACCTGCGCGAGGCGCTGTCCGCCCTCGACGGCGGCGTGGAGGCGTTCGCCGCCCTCACCGAGGCGCAGCGCACCGGCATGCTCGCCTTCGTCGAGCGTGCGAGGACTGCCGGGACGCGGGCGAGGTATGTGGAGCGGGTGGTGGAGGAGGCCCGGCGGCGCCTCGATCGGTGACCAGCGTCCCTAGTCGAGTTGTGCCGTGACCTTGACGCCCTGGATGCTCGAAACCTAGACTCCCCGCTTTCCCGTGGAGGCTGGCGTGCGCGCCAGAGCCCGGAGGATCGCCGTGCGTGTGCGGGAGTCGCTTCCACTCATCTTCGCTTGCCTGCTAATGGCAGGCCTCATTGGGGGCGCGATTCTCGAGCGACAGGGCCGCAGCGGCCCACCGGGTCGCGGACACGAACTCAGGGCTCCGATCGTGGTCACGTACGCGGGCGGGCCGGGGGAGATCGTGCTCGATTGGAGGAACGAAGCCGCGAGGGTCGTGCGCTGGCAGTACCGCATGGTGGATGCGAATGGCGAACCGGGGGCTGCATGGAGGGACGTACCCGGGAGCAGCCACGCCACGCGCCAGTTCCGGATCGGCGGCCTGGACGAGTACACGCCATACACGTTCGAAGTGCGGCCCGTGCTGACGGGCGAGCCTGCATTCAAGGCTGGCGATCCGCTCGACGCCCGGAACTGGGGCGCGACGACGCTCTTCGTGGGAGACGACGGCATCCCGTGGATACGAGAGCATGCGTTGGTCGAGGGCGGTCGCACGTTACGCGTCGATCGGTCGGACTACGTTATCGATGTGCCTGCGGGCATGGTCCTTGGACTCAGAGGCCTGTCACTCCACATGGACGGTTCATTTTCGGGTGCGCTCGAGGACTGGATCAGCGGTTCCGCTCTGATCGTCAGGGCCGGCGAGTACGTCGCAAGGCGCGTCGCGTGGGCGCCCGAGGGTGATCCCTGGGCGGTCGGGCTCCCGAATCCAGGTGTGGTCAACGAGTGGTTCGACCAGATCGTCGCGTCGACAAGGCGCATCCCACGCTCTGGGCCGAGCCCCGAGGAGCGCGCCGGCAGCTGCGCATCCGGGGCCGTCACATTCGATCCTGCGTCCACGCCGGGCCTCGCCACCGACTGTGGAGCACTGAACGTCGCTCAGAGGGCGTGGTCCGACGGTGTGGTGAACTGGGACACTGATACCCCGATTGAGCAATGGGACGGTGTAACGGTCGGGGGCGTGCCGCTCCGCGTACTGCGGATTGAACTCCCCGATCGCGGCATCGCAGGAACCATCGACCCGGCGTTCGCCCGCCTGAGTGCCCTCACACACCTGGACCTGAGCGGCAACGAGTTGACGGGCGAAATCCCACCGGATCTTGGTGCACTCACGGATCTGCGCACCCTGTATCTCGCCGGGAACCCCTTCCTGCCGGGATGTGTCCCAGGAGCGCTGCGCGAGATTCCCGAGAATGACCTCGACAAGACCCTCCTTCCCACGTGTTTCGCGCCGTCCGCGGGGCTCGAGTTGGAGATCAGGGCATGGGAGGAGCGGCCGATACCTGATGTGGTGGCCGCGCGAGCTCCAGGGACGTTGCGCACGACGATGGTCGTAGGCGAAGGCCAGCGTCTCATGGTCAAGGCCCTGCGGGCGCCCTGGGCGCCGGTCACGGTGGAGTTCCTCACAGGGAAGGACGGCGAGGTCCGGATTGTGCCGAGGGCGGTTCGATTCGAGGCGGGCCTGCCGGGTCAGTCGCAGGACGTGCGACTGACCGCGCTGCGGCCGGGCGACGATATCGAGATCGTGATCCGTACCACGTCGACGGGTGACCGGGAGTTCGATGATCTTCGGGACTCCACCCTGCTCGTCACGGTCCCATCCACGCATCTGCGCGCACTCGTCGGCGGCGGAGCGGACGAGACCGCGCTCGAATGGAACACCGTTGAGCAGGGTGTTGAGCGCTGGCAGTACCGGCGTGTGGTCGAAGCAGGCGACAACAGGGACGCGCCCTGGGTGGACGTGCCTGACAGCGACGGGAGCACGAGGAGTCTTCGCGTCGCAAACGAACCCGAGGGATGGTCGTTCCCAGAGTTCACGGTGCGCCCCTGGACGGCAAGTGGAGCAGGCCGTCCCTCCAATGTGGTGACGGCCCCTGCGGCGGATGTGGCGCCAGACGGCATCCCCATCGTGTATCAGGGGACTGATGTCGAGAGTGGCAGGAGTTACCGCTCCGTGGGCTTCGACTACGTGGTCGATGTCCCGCCGGACATGCGCCTGAGGTTCGGATTCCAGGTCGGCGACACGCATGCAGATGGGGTCGGCCAGGTACTGGTAGACCTCGCGACCGGCTCATGGATCTTGCTCTGGTCCGACGGGCGCGTCCGGGCACGGGTGATCGCCTCCCCGGAAGTGGCCGGCGAACCCGGCAGCGTTGCCTCGCTGCGGCACGCGCGGGAAGCCAATCGGCGGTTCGACCAGTTGCTCGACTCGTTGCGCCGAGTTCCGCTCAACACCGGCGACAATAGTGGCCACTAGGGCCGCGCCGCGTTGACCCCTCCCGACCCCCTGCCTACCATCCCCATATGCACCAACGCCCGCACCGCGACGTAGTAGTAGCCGGCGGCGGCTAGCCCGGCCCGCGCATCGAGGGCCGTGCCGGTCGCCTGCGCCCCGCAACTGCGGGGCGTCGCTTTGCCCAGCTACACGCCCCATCCATCGAGGAACCCCAGACACCGAGGAGCCCGCCCGTGACCTCAGATTCCGCGACGTTCGCCGCTCCTGAGATGGCGACCGCCTACGACCCCTCGCAGGTCGAGGAGCGCGTGTACGACGCCTGGGAGCAGGCCGGGGCGTTCCGACCGCAGGGCGGCGAGCGGCCGTTCACCGTGATCATGCCGCCGCCCAACCTCACCGGGGAGCTCCACATCGGCCACGCGCTCACCGTCGCCGTCGAGGACGCGCTGGTGCGCTGGCACCGCATGCTCGGCGACGACACGCTGTGGCTGCCTGGCGTCGACCACGCCGCCATCGCCGTCAACGCGCTCGTCGAGCGCGAGCTCGCCGCGGAGGGCATCTCGCGGCACGACATCGGGCGCGAGGCGTTCCTGGAGCGCGTCTGGCAGTTCGTCGGGCGCTCGCGCTCGCGGATTGCCGAGCAGCACCGGCGGCTGGGCGCGTCGGCGGACTGGGAGCGCGAGGCGTTCACAATGGACGAGGCGCGGCAGCGCGCCGTGCGCCAGACGTTCGTGAACCTCTACGAGGACGGCCTGATCTACCGCGGCGAGCGCATCATCAACTGGTGCGTCGACTGCGGCACCGCTCTCTCGGACCTCGAGGTCGAGCACGACGACGAGCCCGGCGCGTTCTGGCACTTCCGCTACCCGGTGCTGGACGACGACAACCAGCCGACGGATGAGTACCTGGTCATCGCCACCACGCGGCCCGAGACCATCCCGGCCGACACCGGCGTCGCCGTGAACCCCGAGGACGAGCGCTACCAGCACCTGCTGGGGCGTAACGTGCTCGTGCCGACCTCGGACCGGCCGGTGCCGGTCGTCCCCGACGATGCGGTGAGCATCGAGGCGGGGTCGGGCGCGCTGAAGGTCACGCCCGGCCACGACCCGGTCGACTTCGACATCGGCCAGCGCCACGGCCTGCCCGTGCTCAACATCATCGACGCCGACGGCAACCTCACCGAGGACGCCGGCAAGTACGCGGGCATGGAGCGCTTCGAGGCGCGCGACCGCGTGGTCGAGGACCTCGACGCGGCGGGGCTGCTGGAGCGCACCGAGGAGTACACGCATTCGGTCGGCCACTGCCAGCGCTCCGGCACGATCGTCGAGCCGATCATCTCCGAGCAGTGGTTCGTGCGGGCCGAGCCGCTGGCGACGCCGGCGATCGAGGCGGTGCGCGACGGCCGCATCGAGTTCGTGCCGAAGCGGTTCGAGCGGACGTACTTCCACTGGATGGAGAACATCCGCGACTGGACCATCAGCCGCCAGATCTGGTGGGGCCACCGCATCCCCGTCTGGTACTGCGACGGCTGCTCCGAGACCATCGTCGCCGTCGAGAATCCCGACGGCTGCCCGGAGTGCGGCGCTGAGCTGCGCCAGGACGAGGACACGCTCGACACGTGGTTCTCGTCGGGGCTGTGGCCGCACTCGACCCTCGGATGGCCGGAGGACGACGCGGACGACCTCGGCCGGTTCTATCCGACGCAGGTCATGGAGACCGGCTACGACATCATCTTCTTCTGGGTCGCGCGCATGGTGATGCTCTCGCTCTACAACATGCGCGAACTCGGCGACGACGCGATCCCGTTCGAGACGGTCTACCTGCACGGCCTCGTGCGCGCCCCGGACGGGCGCAAGATGTCGAAGACGCTCGGCAACGTCGTCGACCCGCTCGACATGATCGGGCAGTACGGCACCGACGCGCTGCGCTACGCGCTCATCTCCGGCACGTCACCCGGCAACGACCAGCGCATCACGGACGACCGCCTCGAGGCGGGCCGCAACTTCGCGAACAAGCTGTGGAACGCCAGCCGCCTCGTGCTCACGCTCATCGAACAGGAGGGGCTCACCCGCGACGACCTCGCGCTGCCGGCGGTGGGCGACGCGCGACTGCTGCGCGAGGACCGCTGGGCGCTCTCGCGCCTCGAGCGCACCGTGGAGCTCGTCGACGAGCTGCTGCGCAAGTTCGAGCTTGCCGAGGCGCTGCGCCAGACGCGCGACTTCTTCTGGGACGAGCTCGCCGACTGGTACCTCGAGCTGGCGAAGGTGCGCGTCCGTGGGGGCGACACCACGCCGCTGCCGGTGATGCTGCACGCGCTGGACACGGTGCTGCGGCTGCTGCACCCGTTCATGCCGTTCGTGACCGAGGAGCTGTGGCAGCGGCTCACCCCGCTCCGCCCCGCGGCCGAGGACGCCTCGCAGCTCATCGTCGCGCGCTACCCGGTCCCCGACGCGGCACGCTTCGACGACGAGGCGGAGCGTGAGCTGGCGGCGGTGCAGGACTTCGTGCGCGCGATCCGCAACGTCCGCGCCGAGCGGCGCGTCGACGCCGGCCGCTGGGTCGAGGCGTACATCGTCGGCGCCGAGGCGGCCGAGGCCGCGCGCGGCACGGCCGAGGCGCTCGGCCAGCTGGCGCGCGTGCGCCCGCTGCACGTCGTCGACGCGCCGGACGAGGCGCCCTCGGACGGCGTGGTGACGTCGGTGCTGCCGGTCGGCCGGGTGGTGCTGCCGATGGCGGGGCTGTTCGACCTCGACGCCGAGCGGTCGAGACTGCAGAAGCAGATCGACGACGCGACGAACGAGGTGCAGCGGCTGGAGCGGAAGCTCGCCAACGAGCAGTTCCGCACGCGCGCCCCGGCCGAGGTGGTCGCGAAGGAGGAGGAGCGCCTCCAGACGGCAGGCGGCCGCCTGCGCGGCCTCGAGGAGTCGCTGGCGGAGATCAGCTAGCTGCTACCACGAGGCCCCTGACCCGGGCGCTTCAGGCCTGTGGGCCCCGTGCGTGCGAGCCCGCGCCGCTGGGCGGGACGCGAAGTGGCGTGTGCTACGCTCGTTGAGCAGAGTGGCACTGGTTTTCGGGCGCCACGCTGAGCCCTATGCGCCAATGAGACCCTCGACGCGGGAGCATCCAGCCATGAAGACCATGACAGTGGAAGACAGGCTCTACGGAGCCCTCGAGGATGCCGCCAGCCGTAACGGGAGGCCGGTGCAGGATCTCTTGAACGAGGCCATTGAATCCTGGCTGGCGGAGGCCGCGATGGACGATGCCGACCATTCCGCGATAGAGCGCTCCCGGGCGGAGGCTGCCAGGGACGGCGGCGTAGAGTTTGAAGCCTTCTTCGAAGGGCTGCAGGCGGACCACGACTGATTGCCTGCGACGTATCGGGTTGAACTGGCTCCGGCTGCACAGCGCCAGGCACGGAGGCTCACACCAGACGATGCTCGGCGGGTCCGCACTGCGCTCCGAGACCTAGCCACCGATCCACGGCCTGTCCGTAGTACGAAGCTTGCCGGGTTCGCCGCCGTCTGGCGCGTCCGGGCCGGTCGCTTTCGGGTCATCTACGAGGTGCATGACCGTGAGCGCCGGGTGATGGTGCTCCGAATCGCGAGGCGCAGCGAGCGCACGTACAGGGGATTGTGATCGCCTGGGGCGGCCGCCTGCGCCCCCTCAAGGAGGCGGTTGCGGAGATCAGCTAGCAAGCGGCTCGCCGCGCCTCGCTGCCCGCACTAGGAGAACGAGGCGCAGGCGGCGCCGTGGATGCGTAGCACCGAATCCTGGCTGTAGCGCCGCTCGTACTCCTGCGAGATCTCGTCGATGAGCCGCAGCGTCTCCTCGCCCGGCGCGGCGAGGATCCACAACACCTTCGATCGCTCGCGCTGGATCGTGCCTGAGTCGTCGCGCCACTGGCCTGCGGCGTCGAGGACGGTGAGGCCGGCGGGGAAGCGCGGCGTCACGACCTCGGCAAGAAACGCGGCCCACTCCTCGTCGCTGACCTCGCGGCCGTCGGCGGTGCTGCGGCCGAAGAAGAGCTGGTACTCGGCGTAGCGATCGCTGCCCTCGGGGCAGGGCTCCTCGCCGCCGTCGCCGCACGCGAGGAGCGCGAGCGCGACGAGGGCGATCACAACGGTCGCAATCAGGCGTTGGGACGGCATTGCGCCGGATCGTACCAACGGGTGTGGTCGGAGGCCGCTCTAAGGGGGCGACAGGGCCGGGCGACGTTGACCATGCACGGGGCCGCTGCTACGTTCCCCTCGGCTGCGCGCCGTGCTGTTGCGCGGCGTACCACTGGTGCGGTGAGGGGGCTCGAACCGCCGTGGATCAACTCTTCGGCAACTATCTCCCGGTGCTGCTCGCGACCGTCACGGGCTTCATCCTCGTGATCACCGCGCTCATCGGCTCGCGCCTGCTCGCGCCCTTCTCGGAGGAGCGCGAGAAGGGCACGACCTACGAGTGCGGCATGCTGCCGGTGCGGCGCACCAGCACCAACGTGGGCGTGCGCTTCTACCTCTACGCCATCCTCTTCATCATCTTTGACGTCGAGGCCGTGTTTATCTTCCCGTGGGCCCTGTCCTTCGTGGAGGTGGGCGCGCAGGCGTACTGGGAGATGGTGCTGTTCGTCGCCATCCTCGCCGTCGGCCTTGTCTACGCGTGGAAGAAGGGAGCGTTGCAGTGGCGCTGAGACCTCCTGACGTGACCGGAACCACCGCGCCACCCGGCGCACCCGAGACCGCACCTCCCGCGGTCGAGCCTGTACCGCTCGTCCCGGAGATGCCGCCGACGGAGCATCCGGCCGAGGCGCCCCGCCTCGTGCCGCTCGAGCCCGCTCCGGGCAAGGCGCTCTACCGCGTCGTGCTCCCGGGCGTGATGCAGGTGCCCGCCGACCTCGTGCTGGCGGCGTCGCGCAAGTCCTCGCTCTGGCCGATGACCTTCGGCCTGGCGTGCTGCGCGATCGAGATGATCGCCACCTACATGGCCCACTACGACCTCGACCGCTTCGGGATCGTGCCGTGGCCGTCGCCGCGACAGTCCGACGTGATGATCGTCGCCGGCACGGTGACCAAGAAGATGGCTCCCGCCGTGAAGCTGCTCTACGAGCAGATGCCGAACCCCAAGTGGGTGATCTCCATGGGCGCGTGCGCCACCAACGGCGGCCCCTACACCCGCTACGACCGTGTCCTCCAGGGCGTCGACAAGATCGTTCCCGTCGACGTCTACGTGCCGGGCTGCCCGCCGCGGCCGGAGGCGCTCCTCGATGGCTTCGTCGCCCTCCAGGAGAAGATCATGGAGGAGCGGGGGGCGACCGGTCGATGACGACCGACGATGCCAACGGCGCTCCCGAGTCCTTCGACGACACCATCTGGGATGTCGTCGACACCGCGCTCGCCGGCATCACCGCCGAGCCCGAGCGTGGCGCCCAGGACCTCATCGTGTTCATCCCGAGGGGCGAGATCGAGCGCGGGCTGCGCGCGCTGAAGTCGAACGAGACGCTCTCCTTCGACTACCTGCGCAACCTCACCGCGATCGACTGGGAGGAGGAGGGCATCGACGTGGTGTACCACCTCTACTCCACCGAGCACCGCCACAACCTGACCGTGAAGTGCCACCTCGACAACGACGACCTCACGCTCGACACCGCGACGACGGTGTGGCGCGCGGCGGGCTGGCTGGAGCGCGAGACCGCGGAGATGTTCGGCGTGCGCTTCAACGGCCACCCGGACCCGCGGCCGCTGCTGCTGCCCGAGGACATGGACGACACGTTCCCGCTCCGCAAGGAGCACCCGCTCGCAGAGATCGAGGTGCTACAGGGCGAAGGCATCGCCTACGCAGAGGAGGCGTTCGAATGACCCAGCCTCCCCCGGTGCTCGGCAGCGAGTTCGAGACCGAAGACATCTTCGTCAACATGGGACCGCAGCACCCCTCGACGCACGGCGTCTTCCGCATGGTGCTGACGATCGACGGCGAGATGATCACCGACGTGGTGCCGCACGTGGGGTACATGCACCGCGGGGCCGAGAAGCTCTGCGAGACCATGGACTACCGCCAGGGCATCGGCTACATGGACCGCACCGAGTACCTGGCGAACTTCAACGCCGAGCTCTCCTACGTCATGGCCGTGGAGAAGCTCGCGGAGCTCGAGGTGCCGGAGCGCGCACAGTGGATCCGCATGATCCTGTGCGAGCTCAACCGCCTCTCCAGCCACTTCATGTTCCTCGGCGCGTTCGGGACGGACGTGGGCGTGTTCGGCACGGCCTTCGTCTACGGGTTCAAGAACCGCGAGGTGATCCAGGACCTGTTCGAGGAGATCACCGGCGACCGCCTGATGTTCGCGTACTTCCGCGCCGGCGGGCTCGCCTGGGAGGTCCCGGACAACTTCGAGACCCGCGTGCGCGAGGTGCTCAAGGACTCGCGTGAGGGCCTCGACGAGCTCGACGGGCTGATGACGCAGAACGAGATCTTCCGCGCCCGCACCGAGGGCGTCGGCGTCATCACCGCCGAGGACGCCATCGACTGGGGCACCAGCGGCCCCACGCTGCGCGCCTCGGGCGTGCCGATGGACATCCGCAGGGACGAGCCCTACCTCTACTACGACCAGGTCGACTTCGACGTCATCACCGGCGACCACGGCGATGTCTTCGACCGCTTCTACAACCGCGTCCGCGAGGCGCACGAGTCGATCAAGATCATCGAGCAGTGCCTCGAGCGGCTGGAGCCCGGGCCGATCGTGCCGGACCGCCTGCCGCGCATGCTGCGCACCCCGGCCGGAGAGGTGTACACCCGCACCGAGGCGCCCCGCGGCGAGTACGGCATCTACCTGGTGAGCAAGGGCGGCAATCGCCCCCACCGCCTCAAGATCCGCTCGGCCTGCCTCTCCAACCTGCAGGCGCTCCGCGACATGACGATCGGCGGCTACGTCGCCGACGCGGTCGTGGTCCTCGGCTCGCTCGACATCGTGCTCTGCGAGGTTGACCGATGAACGTCGGCCTCTTCGGCATCGACAACGTCAACATCTGGGTGGACGCCGTCATCCGGCTCCAGCTCATCGTCGTCCTCATGACGGTGGTGGTGATGGGGCTCATCTATGGCGAGCGCAAGATCATCGGGCGCTTCCAGCGCCGCCTGGGCCCGATGCGCACCGGCCCGTTCGGCATCCTGCAGTCGCTCGCCGACGCGCTGAAGCTCGTCGGCAAGGAGGACCTGCGGCCCCGCGGCGCGGACCCGTGGGTGTTCGAGCTGGCCGTCTACTTCGTCTTCGTGCCGGTGTTCATGGGCTTCGTGGCCGTGCCGTTCGCGTTCGACTGGAACGTGCGCGTGCTGGAGCTCGGGCTCTTCTACATCGTGGCCATCAGCTCCATCAACATCGTGGGCTGGGTCATGGCCGGCTGGGCGTCGGACAACCGCTACGCGATGCTGGGCGCGCTGCGCGCCGCCGCGCAGGGCATCTCCTACGAACTGCCGCTGATCCTCTCGCTCATCGCCGTCTCGATGGTGGTGAGCACCGACGCCGGCCGCGGCTCGCTGGACCTCGGCGTGATCGTGGCGGAGCAGGGCCACATCCCGTACATCGTGTGGCAGCCGCTGGCGTTCGCGATCTTCTACGTCGCCATGCTGGCCGAGCTGAACCGCACGCCCTTCGACATCCCGGTCGGGGAGTCCGAGGTGGTCGGCGGGCCGTTCGTCGAGTACAGCGGGATCCGCTGGTCGATGTTCTTCCTGGCCGAGTACGCCGGGCTGTTCATCCTCGCGCTCGTGGGCGCGGCGGTGTTCCTCGGCGGCTGGGCGTGGCCGCTGGGCGAGGAGATCGGGCCGGTCTGGCAGCTGGCGCTGACGGCCGCCAAGGCGCTGCTGCTCATCTTCACGGTCTTCTGGGTACGCGTGACGATGCCGCGCATGCGCATCGACCAGCTCATGGGCTTCTCGTGGAAGGTCCTGCTGCCGATGTCGTTCGCGCTCATCCTCGTCAACGGGCTGATCCTGGTGTACGGCTGGCCGGACGTGGTCCTGCTGGCGTCGAACCTGGTGGGGCTCGTGGTGCTCTACCTGATCATCGACCGAGGCATCACGCAGCGGCGTGTGCGACCCCCCGCGAGGGCGGGCGCGGCCACTACCGCGTAAGGAACGATCGTGAAAGGCTCCGCGCCATGAAGGGCGTACTCAAGAGCTTGGGTGTGACGGGAAACGCATTCGTGCGCAAGCCCGTCACGCGCCAGTACCCTGAGATGCATCGCGATCTGCCCGAGCGCGATCGCGCCTTCCCGATCCTGCTCTGGGACGACGACATCGATGAGCCGTACTGCACCGGCTGCCACGCGTGCGAGCGCGCGTGCCCGGTGGAGTGCATGACGGTGCTGATGAAGGACAACCCCAACCACGAATCCGTGGGCGGGGACTCCCGGCGCCGCAAGATCATCGACAAGTTCTGGATTGACTACGCCCGCTGCATGCGCTGCAACATCTGCGTCGAGGTCTGCAACTTCGAGGCCATCGCCATGAACAACACATGGACGGGCCACGAGGTCTCGGTCTACGACCGTGCAGACCTGGTCATGGACCTGCCGCAGCTGCTCGCGCAGCACCGGGCGGGCGAACTCGATGAGTGGGTCGCCGACATCTAGGTCGGTCCCGATCCGGAGCGTGGTACAGGGCCTGACGTGATCGACCGCTTACCGCTTCCTGCCCCACTGCACGCCCTGCTGCGGCGTGTGTTCTACCCGGAAGGGTCGTTCCGGCTGCCCCTCCCCGCCCAGCTCGACCGCGTCATCATCTACGGCGGACTCGTGGCGGGAGCGGTGGTCACGCCGATCCTGCTCGTGCTCATCGTGCTGCTCGTCTTCGACATCCTGAGCGCGCCCGAGCTGGTCTTCTGGCTCGCCTCCGCCGTCATCGTCGGCGGGGCGCTGGGCTCGGTGCTGCTCAAGAACATCGTCCACGCGGCGCTGTCGCTGGTCGTGACGCTGCTCGGGGTGGCGGGGATCTTCCTGCTGCTCGGCTCAGAGTTCCTCGCGCTGGTGCAGATACTCGTCTACGGCGGCGGCGTGACCGTGCTGCTGCTGTTCGGCCTCATGCTCACCAACGCGACCGACGACCCCATCGTCTCCGACGGTGCGCAGAAGCCGTTCGCGTTCATCGTCGGCATCGCGCTCGCAGGCCTGCTGTCCGTGGCGCTGGTCGACCAGGTCTGGGGCGCCCCGACAGCCACGACGATTCCGTTCCGCGAGCTCGGCGTGCGGCTGTTCCGCGACTTCGGAGCGCCCTTCGAGATCGCCTCGCTGGTGCTGATCATCGCGCTCATCGGCGCGGTCGCCATCGCGCGCCGTGACCGGCCCGAGGACACCGAGGACGCGGCGATGGGAGACGGTGCCTGATGGCCGGCGAGATCCCGATGGAGCACTTCCTGGTCCTCTCGGCCATCCTGTTCGGGATCGGCTTCTACGGCGTGCTCGCGCGGCGCAGCGCGATCCTCATCCTGGTCTCCGTCGAACTCATGCTCGCCGCGGTCACCATCAACATGGTCGCGTTCGCGCACTACCTGGACCCGGACCAGTTCACGGGCGTGATCTTCGCGATCTTCGTCATCACGGTCGCCGCGGCCGAGGTCGGCCTCGCGCTCGGCATCGTGCTGCGGCTGTTCCGCGACCGCGAGACCGCGATGGTCGACGAAGCGAGCGATCTCAAGTGGTAGGCGCAGTCGCCGCCGCTCGGGTGGCCGGGGAGTAGCGCGGTATGGGCATGGAGCAGGTCTGGCTGCTGCCGGCGATCCCCGCCGTGCTGTTCGCGCTGATGGGGCTCTTCAACCGCCTCGTCCCGCGGCGCGGCGACTTCATCGTCATCCTCGGGATGGCCGCGGTGGTCGTGCTCTCGGCGCTCGTCCTGCTGGACTTCCAGGGCAGCTTCAAGGATGGTCACTTCGCGCCGGGTGGCAGCAACGCCTACGCGTTCACATGGGTCGAGATCGAGACCAGCGTCGTCCAGCAGTTGCTGCTGATCGAGTTCAGCACGTTCGTCGACGGCATCACGGTGCTCATGCTGGCCGTGGTCAGCATCGTCACGCTGATGGTCATGATCTACTCGGTCGGCTACATGCAGGGCGAGGCGCGCTACGGGTGGTACTTCGCGGTGCTGTCCGGGTTCGGCGCGGCGATGCTCATGCTCGTCGTGTCCGGAAACCTGCTGCTGCTCTACCTCTCGTGGGAGGCGGTCGGCCTCGCCTCGTACCTGCTCATCGGCTTCTACTGGGAGCGCCAGACGGCCGCCGAGGCGGCGAAGAAGGCGTTCATCACCACGCGCATCGGCGATGTCGGCCTGCTGATCGGCATCATCCTCCTGTGGCGCGGCGCGGGCTCGTTCGACATCCAGGAGATCATCCACTTCGCCGAGGGCGGCGGGTACGGCGAGACGTACCTGACGGTCGCGATGCTCATGCTCTTCGCGGGCGCGGCCGGCAAGTCCGCGCAGTTCCCGTTCCACGTCTGGCTGCCCGACGCCATGGAGGGCCCGACGCCCGTCAGCGCGCTCATCCACGCCGCGACCATGGTGGTCGCCGGCGTCTACCTGGTCGCGCGGATGATGCCGGTCTTCGACGTGGCGCTCGTCGCGCGCGACGTGGTGCTCTACATCGGCCTCACGACCGCCGCGCTGGGGGCCACGCTCGGCCTCGTGACCAGCGACATTAAGCGCGTGCTCGCGTACTCAACGGTGTCGCAGCTCGGCTTCATGTTCGTTGCGCTTGGCGTCGGGTCGGTGACCGCGGCGATGTTCCACCTGTTCACGCATGCCTTCTTCAAGTCGCTCCTCTTCCTCGGCTCGGGCTCGGTCATCCACGCTACCGAGGAGCAGGTGGTGGAGACGCTCGGCGGGCTGCGCCGCAAGATGCCGGTCACGACGATCCTCTTCGTCATCGGCTCGCTCGCGCTGGCCGGGATCGTGCCGCTGGCGGGGTTCTGGTCGAAGGACGAGATCCTGCTCGTGCTGCAGGACGGCGCCGGGTTCGGCCCCTTCGTCATCCTCGCCGCGACCGCCGCGCTGACCGCGATCTACACCACGCGGCTCGTGCTGCTGACGTTCTTCGGCGAGCCCAAGGACCGCGCCGCCCACGACCACGCGCACGAGTCGCCGCCGGTGATGATCCTGCCGATGGCGCTGCTCGCACTGCTCGCCGTGGTCGCCGGCTTCATCGCCCTCGACCCCGTCGGACGGGCGCTCGGCTTCACGGGCGGCATCGGCGAGGTCGTGTTCACGCAGGGCCACGAGGGCCACGCCTTCAAGCTCGACCCGACGATCGCGCTGGGCGCGACGCTCTCCGCCCTCGCCGGTATCGCCATCGGGTTCATGTACTGGTGGGGCGCCGCGGAGCGCGCCGTCCGCGCGCGGCAGTGGGCGCCCGAGTTCCACGACCTGTTGGTCAACCGCTACTACATGGACCACCTCTACCAGTTCGTGATCGACAGGGTGGTGCTCGGGTTCGCCTCGGTGGTCGCGTACTTCGACCGCTGGGTGGTGAACGAGACGGGTGTCGACGGGAGCGCGCAGGGCATCAGCTTCGCGGGCTACCGGCTCAAGTTCTTCCAGACCGGCCGCATCCCGAACTACGCGCTGGCGATGGCGATCGGTGTCGTCGTGCTGGCGCTCGTCGCGGTCGGCCGGACGTAAGGCGCTGAAGGTCAAGGGTCTCGAGGAACGATGACGCAGAACGAAGGCTACCTGCTGCTCTCGCTCCCGCTGATCCCGCTTGGGGCGGCGGTGCTGCTCATGCTCGTGCCCTCGAGCGAGCGCACGCTGATCCGCATCGTCACCGGCGCCGCGTCGGTCGCGATGTTCGTGATCTCCGTCTACGTCTTCTTCGCGTTCGACTACCGGGGCGAGCAGTTCCAGGGCGTGCTCGCGTGGCCGTGGTTCGAGAACGTCGGCTTCCTCGGCGACAACGGCGTGCAGCTCAAGGTCGGCGTCGACGGCATCGCCGCGCCGATGGTGCTGCTGACCGGCATCGTGATCCTGACCGGGACGTGGGTGTCCTGGAAGCAGGAGCACCGCACCAAGGACTTCTTCATCCTGCTGTTCGTGCTGGTGGCCGGGGTCTACGGCACCTTCGTCGCGCTCGACCTGTTCTTCTGGTTCCTGCTCTACGAGACCGCGGTGCTGCCGATGTACCTGCTCATCGGAGTGTGGGGCTCGGGCCGCCGCGAGTACGGCGCGATGAAGCTGATGATGATGCTCGTCGCGGCGTCGATCCTGATCTTCACCGCCATCTTCGGCATCTTCACCGAGGCCGGCCTCGGCACGTTCGACCTGCCTGCGCTGTTCGACGCGACCTACGACCCGACGTTCCAGAAGATCATGTTCCCGCTGATCGTGCTCGGATGCGGCACGCTGGGCGGCATCTTCCCGCTCCACCCGTGGTCGCCGGACGGCCACGCCGCAGCGCCCACGGCCGTCTCGATGCTGCACGCGGGCGTGCTGATGAAGCTGGGCGCGTTCGGCATCATCCGCCTTGGCTTCCAGATCATGCCGGAAGGCGGCGAGTTCTGGGCGCCGGCGCTCCTGACGCTCGGCATCGTCGGCGCGCTCTACGGCGCCATCGGCGCGCTGCGCCAGACCGACTTCAAGCTGATGACCGGCTTCTCCTCGGTCTCGCACATGGGCTATGTGTTCCTGGGGCTCGGCACGCTCAACCTCATCGGGATGAGCGGCGCGGTGCTGCAGATGTTCGCGCACGGCGTGATGACGGCCCTCTTCTTCCTCCTCATCGGCGCGCTCTACGACCAGTCACACGACCGCGAGATCGACCACTACTCGGGGCTCGCGAAACAGATGCCGGTCTGGGCGGTGTTCTTCGTCATCGCCGGACTCGCGTCGTTCGGGTTGCCGGGGCTGTCCGGGTTCATCGCCGAGGTCCACATCTTCATCGGCGCCTTCCGGGCCTACCCCATCGTCGGCGGCCTGGCGGTCCTCACTGCCGCCATCACCGCGACGTACCTGCTGCGCATGTTCGCGCGCACCTTCTTCGGCGAGGTCGACCCGCGCTGGAGCGGCGTCGGCGAGATCACCTGGGCCGAACGGGCCGGGGCGACCGTGCTCGCGATCTCGATCTTCGCGCTCGGCCTCTGGCCCGCGCCGTGGATCGACCGCATCGCGATGGGCCTTGAGATGGGCATTCCCGAGGTGCTGTCGTGAGCGACCTGAACTTCGAGTACGGACTGCTCCTGCCCGAGTTCATCCTCGTGGGCTCCGCGGCCGTCGTGCTGATGCTCGACGCGTTCCGCGCGGACCTGCGCATCTCGCGCAACCTGCTCCCGGCCGTCACCATCCTCGGCGCGCTGCTCGCCGGCGTGGCCAGCCTGCTCTACCTCGACCGCGACCCGACCGACTTCGCGCAGCTCATCGCCGTCGACGACTTCACGACGTTCTTCCGCATCCTGTTCATCGCGACGCTGGTCGCCATCGTGCTCGGGTCCTACGAGTTCGTGAACCGCAACATCACGCACCAGGGCGAGTTCTACGCGCTGCTGCTCGCCTCCACGATCGGCGCCATCTACATGGCAGCCGCCCGCGAGCTGCTCACCGCGTACATCTCCATCGAGCTGCTCTCGTTCTCGCTCTACGTCGGCGTCTCGCTCGCCAAGACCGACACCCGCTCCGGCGAGGCAGGGCTCAAGTACGTCCTGCTCGGCGGCGTCGCCTCGGCGATGCTGCTCTACGGCCTGAGCATCGTGTACGGCACGACCGGCACGACGAGCTACGATGGCATTGCGGCGGCGCTCAACAACGGGATCGTCGGTACGCCGGCGTTCCTGCTCGGCCTCGCGTTCCTCGTCGGCGGGCTCGGCTTCAAGGCCTCGGCCGTCCCGTTCCACATGTGGACGCCCGACGCCTACGAGGGCGCCCCGTTGCCGGTGACCGCGTACATCTCGGCCACCTCGAAGGCGGCGACGTTCGCGCTGATGCTGGCGCTGTTCGGCACGGCGCTCGAGCCGGCGAAGGCGGACTGGCAGTGGATGCTCGCCTCCCTCGCCGTCGCGACGATGGTGGTCGGCAACCTCGTCGCCATCCAGCAGACGAACATCAAGCGGCTGCTCGCGTACTCCTCGATCGGCCAGGTCGGGTTCATGCTGATGGCGATCACGACGGTGTCGGACGCGTCGGGCTCGGCACTGCTGCTGCACCTCGCGGGCTACCTGATCACGAACCTCGCGGTGTTCATCGCGGTGATCGCGTTCTACAACCGTACGGGCTCGGAGGAGATCGCGGACTTCCGCGGCCTCGCCGAGACGCAGCCGTACCTCGCGCTCGTCATCACGACGGGGCTGTTCTCGCTGAGCGGGATGCCGCTGCTGGCGGGCTTCGTGACGAAGTTCGTGCTGTTCCAGGCGGCCGCCGAGGAGGGCTTCCTCTGGCTGGCGACCGTCGCGGTCATCATGAGCACCGTCTCGCTGTACTACTACCTGAAGGTGATCCGCCAGATGTACGTCGCCGAGCCCGCCGAGGGCGACGGCGCGCGCTGGCGGCTCTCGCCGGCCGCCTACTTCACGACGGGCGTGCTGTTCCTCGGCATCTTCCTCGTCGGCCTGTGGGCGACGCCCATCTTCGAGGCTGCCGACGGCGCCTCGGCGATGCTCTTCGGGTAGTCGCCCGCCGCCCGTGACCACCACCAGCCGGCACGCAGCAGTGATCGCCCCATAGTCGGGAGGCACCCCCATGGCATGGACGCGTAACCGCCCCTCCGGGCTCGTCTACCGCGACCCCGAGCAGTCCCACGACGGCTACACGCTGTTCTCGAACGTCGAGGGCTACCACGCCACGCTGCTCGACCCCGAGGGCCGGATCGTGCACCGCTGGACGCACGAGGAGGGCGTGCAGTACGCGAAGCTGCTCCCCGGCGGCAATGTGCTCTTCCACACGGCCAACCCCGTGCACTTCATGGACGCCGAGGAGGTCTCCCCCGTCGGCGTCATCGGCGGTCACGCGCACGCGCTGATCGAGCAGGACTGGGACGGGAACACGGTCTGGGAGTACCGCAACGACCAGCAGCACCACGACTTCGTGCGCCTGGACAATGGCAACACGGTGATCCTGCACTGGGAGCTGCTGGCCGACGAGATCCGACGGCAGGTGCAGGGCGGCTTCCAGGGCGCGAACGACCCCGACGCGATGGTCGGGGACCTCGTGCGCGAGATCTCGCCCGACGGCGAGATGGTGCGCGAGTGGCGTTCGTGGGAGCACTTCGACTACCGGCTCGACGTGATCTGCCCCCTCGAGCGGCGTCGCGAGTGGACGCACGCCAACGCGGTCTCGGTGGCGGCCGACGGCCGCTGGCTGGTCAGCATGCGGCAGACCGACACGGTCGTGATCGCGAACCCGGACAGCGGGGAGATCGAGTGGCGGTGGGGGCCGGGCGTGACCTCGCACCAGCACCACTTCACGGAGCTCGAGAACGGCAACCTCATGCTGTTCGACAACGGCTCGCACCGCCGGGGCGGTCCCGGCCACTCACGCATCCTCGAGGTGGACCCGGAGACGAAGGAGATCGTCTGGCAGTACCAGGCGCCGGTCCTGCTGGCCTTCATCAGCTTCATGACGAGCGGCGCGGACCGTCAGCCGAACGGCAACACCCTCATCACCGAGGGCGCCACCGGCCGCATCTTCGAGGTGACGCCGGAGGGTGAGACGGTGTGGGAGTACGTGACGGGGTTCATGCCGAACGGGCGGTTCGGCCAGACCCCCTCGATGTTCCGTGCGCACCGCTACGCGGCGGACGGCCCGGAGCTGGCCGGCCGCGACCTCGACCCGTCGAGGTGGGCGGAGGAGACGGAGAAGCTCAACCGCGGCGAGGAGCCGTACGGGGTGCGCAGCGCGTTCGACGAGTCGGGCGCCACCCCGACCCACCGCTAGCGCGGGGCGTGTGAGGGGCGGCTACGTCCAGAGCCGCATCGCGGCGAGGATGACGCCGGTCGCGGTCGCAAGCCCAACGGTCATGGCGACGTACATCCGCCGCGCAAACCGCTCCACGTCCGCCCTGGTGGCCAGATGCTCGATGACGCCCTCGATGCGGGCAGCGCGTTCGGCGCGCGTCTGTGGTGTCACGGGACCCCGGCTACATCCAGAAGCGTATGGCGGCGAGGATCGTGCCCGTCGCGACTGTGAGAGCCACGTACATCCGGACCGCCAGCCGTTCGAGGTCGGCCTTGGTGGCGAGGTGCTCGATGGTGGCCTCGATGCGGGCGACGCGCTCGGCGAGTGAGTCCGTCGTCATGACTGCTCCAGTGTCCCCTGGTGGACACCAGTCTAGCAGATGCCGGCACACTATTGTGTGAGATAACAGTGTTATCACAAAATGGATTTACGGACTCTGTCGCGGAGCCAACTCTAGGCGACCCGACTTGGCGAGCTCCTTGAACTGATCGCGGAACTCTCGCTGATGGCCGGATCCCGGGAAGGGTAGGCGGCAGTCGACCACAGGAATGCCCTTTTCCTTGAGCGATCCGAACAACGCGTCGTACACCGGTGCCGCGATCAGTACCACCTGCTGTGGCGCCCTCCTCCTGATCTCCTCGACCACGCGAACCGCATTCTCCCGAATCGCGGTAGGGGCTGGCTTCCCGGGCTCCTGCACCGCATCGAGCAGCTGATATCCGTCGGCTTGGAACCTCCTGAGCCATTCGTGCTTGTGCTGTCGCTCCTCACTCGTGTCGCCGAATTCTTGCCGATACAGCGCCCTCATCAGCTCACTCCACAGAGAGTCTTGCCCGGTCACATCCGGGTAGTAGAAGTACCGGTCGACTGAGGCAGGCGGCGATTCAGCGATGAACAGCACACGGGTTTCCGAGGGGGCGTACCGGGCGGCGGCTTCCTCGTACTGCGACAGGTCCGCCGACATCACTCCCCCGTGCGGCTACCGACCCTACGCCCGGCTACAGCACGCCGAGGTAGCGCTCGAGTTCGAACTCCGAGACGTGGGTGCGGTACTCGTCCCACTCGTGGTGCTTGTTCGCCACCAGCGACTCGCACACGTGCGCGCCGAGGGCTGCACGCAGCAACGGCGAGTCCTCGAACGACGCGATCGCCTCGCCGAGCGAGCTCGGCAACGGCGTGATCTCCCGCTGCTCCGCTTCGTCCGCCTCGAGATCGCGCACGTCGCGGTCCAGCGCGCCCGGGAGCGCCGCCTCGCGGTCGACGCCGTCGAGGCCGGCCGAGAGCAGCGCGGCGAACGCGAGGTACGGGTTGCAGGCCGGGTCCGGCACGCGGTACTCGATCCGCGTCGCACCGGGGTCGCCCGGCTTGTAGCTCGGCACGCGCAGCAGGTCGGCGTGGTTCGTGGTCGACCACGTGGCGTGGGTGGGCGCCTCGAAGCCCGGCACGAGGCGCCGGTACGAGTTCACCCACTGGTTGGTGACGAGCATCGTCTCCGAGGCGTGGTCGAGCAGCCCCGCCATGAAGTGGCGCGCGAGGGTGCTCAGCCCCAGCTCGTCGTCCTGGTCGGCGAACGCGTTGTCCTCGCCTCGGAACAGGGAGAGCTGGAGGTGCATGCCGGAGCCGTTGACGTCGCGCAGCGGCTTCGGCATGAACGTCGCGTACGCCCCGTGGCGCATCGCGACCTCCTTCACGACCAGCCGGTACGTCATGATCGCGTCGGCCATGGTCAGTGCGTCGGTGTAGCGCAGGTCGATCTCGTGCTGGCTCGGAGCGGCCTCGTGGTGGCTGAGCGCCACGCCGATGCCCATGCTCTCCAGCATCAGCACCGTCTCGCGCCGCAGGTCGCTGCCGGAGTCGAGCGGGGTGAGGTCGAAGTACCCGCCGCGGTCGAGGGGTTCCGTGCCAGAGGCGTCGCGGAAGTAGAAGAACTCGATCTCCGGCGAGACGTAGAACGTCAGCCCCTGCTCGGCCGCGCGTGCCAGCGTCCGGCGCAGCACCCAGCGCGGGTCGCCCTCGAACGGCTCGCCGCCGGGCCGGCGGATGTCGCACAGCATGCGCGCCACCGCCCGCTCGCGCGGGCGCCACGGCAGCAGCTGGAACGTCGAGGGGTCGGGGACGGCGACCATGTCGGCCTCGTCGACGCGGGCAAAGCCCTCGATCGACGCGCCGTCGAACGTCACGCCGTCGTCGAGGGCGTGTTCCAGCTCCTCGATGGTGATGGCGACGGACTTGAGCATCCCGAGGATGTCCGTGAACCACAGGCGGATGAACTTCACGTCCTGGTCGTAGCACGCCTGGATGACGTGCTGGCGCTCGTCGTAGTCGGACCGTGGTGTAGTCGTCATCGTCCGAGGATCGTAGGCGGCGGACGTTTCACCGATGTTTCTGCCGCATCTCGACCGCAGGGTCCGCGGCTGTCACTCGCCGGTGAGCTCGTGGAGCGCGGCGCGGATCCGCTCCGCCTCGTCGCTCGTGGGGGAGCGCGGGCGGTTCTCGTCCGGGTCGATGTACGCGGGGCGGAACGCGATGCCGGGCGGCGCGTCCTCGTGGAGCTCGACGACCGCGACCACCGTGGCGAACGGACCCTCGCCGAGCGTCTGGAGGTCCTCGCGGTCGAGGTCGAAGACGAAGTTCCCGAGGCCGTAGAGGATCAGCGCCTCGCCCCGCCGCTCCCACGGCTGGAGCGTGTGTGCGTGGTGCCCGACGACGAGCGTGGCCCCGGCGTCGACGGCGGCGTGGGCCAGCGCACGCTGCTCCCCGGTGGGCTCGGGGTCGTACTCCGTGCCGAAGTGGAACACCACGACGACGGCGTCGGACTCTGCGGCCGCCGCCGTCACAGCCGCCTCGACCGCGTCGACGGTCGCCTCGGCGACGCCGGGCCGTGACGCCGTCGCGAACACCGAGGAGCGCACGGCGCTGAACCCGAGGAGCGCGACCCGCACCCCCCGGACCTCGACCGTGAGCGGCTGCGCCGCCTCCGCGGCGTCGGTGCCCGCGCCGAAGTGCGCAACGCCGAGCGCGTCGAGGGTGTCGACGGTGTCGGCAAGCCCGACCGGCCCGAAGTCGAGCGCGTGGTTGTTGGCGAGCGAGACAGCGTCGAAGCCGGCGTCGCGCAGGCTCTGCGCCAGCGCCGGTGGCGCCCGGAACGTGTAGTACTTGTCCGCGCGCTCACCGCGGTCGGTGAAGGTGCCCTCGAGGTTCCCGATGAGCAGGTCGACGCCCCGGAAGAGGTGCGCGACGCGCTCGAAGGGGTAGCTGCTGCCGTTTTGCTCCATCAGCGTGACCACGTCGCGCGCAAACATCAGGTCGCCGACGAAGCCGATGGTCACCCCTCGCGGGCCCGGTGTCGGGGCGGGCGCGGCCGCGGTGGGCGTGGCGGTCGGGGTCGACGCAGGTGTGGCGGCAGCGGGCGCGGCGGGGTCCGCGGGGGTCGGGGTCAGGAGCCCGCGCCCGCGCACCGGCTCGCGCGCCTCGCAGGCCACGAGGAGCGCGATGAGCGCCGCGGCGAGGGTGGCGCGGAGGACCGGCACGCGCCCGTGCCGCGCTACGGCCCGCAGCCGCGGATGATCAGCGGCTCCTGCCACAGGCGGTCGAACTGGAACGAGCCGAGGAACCCCGCGTTCGCCTCGGCGTCGGCTGCGGGGTCGAGCGTGACGTACGTGCCGTCCCACTCGTGGCGGCCGTTGGCGACGGCGACCGCGCCCGGCGCGCACTCGGTCTCGAGGGCGTGGCGCAGCCGCTCGACGCCGCCCGTGTAGATGGTGAGCGTCTCGGTGCTGCGCCGCACGTGCGGCTCGAAGTACGTCGGGCGTCCGCAGTAGTCGACGCGCAGCGGGGTCACGTCGAACCCGTCCGGGAAGGCGGCCTCGAAGTCGACGTTGCGCGGGCTCGGCACCCCGTTCGGCGCGACCCCGTAGGGGATCCATCGCACCTCGCCGGCCTCGTCGTCGACCGTCCCCCAGGCGATGATGCCGCCCGGACACTGCGCGCCGAGGATGGTGCGGAACTCCTCGTGCGAGCCGCTGAAGGTGATGAGGCCGGGGCGGATGCCCGCCCACGGCGACCACTCGCCCTCCCCGGCGAAGTTCCACGCCCGCACGCGGAAGGTGCGCGCCGGCCCGTGGTAGACCACCTCGATGGTGGTCGAGGTTTTGTCGGAGACCAGGGCGACCTCGGAGAAGTAGTCGTAGCCGAGGAAGTGGTCGATCGCATGGCGGCGCTCCACCTGCTGGAGGAAGATCGGGGAGCCGTTGGCGTCCGGGACCACCCAGCGCAGCCGCACCTCGCGAGGGGCGATCCCGAGGATCGTGAGGGACGGCGGTCGCGCGGGCAGGCCGACCTCCTCGCTTGCGACGACCGGCTCGGACCACTCGCTGTCGCCGGCGAGGTTCCACGAGCGGATCCGGTACGCCTGGCCGGGCTCGTCGAACGGGTTGCTGATCGCGAACGCGAACGTCGTGCTCTCCTTCGGCCACTCGGTGAAGGCCCACAGGTCGACCACGAGCCGGTGGTCGGAGCCGAAGAGCCGCTGCAGCTCGTAGCGGAACACGGGGCTGCCGTTCTCGGTGGGCGTGCTCCACTGGATGGTGAGCGACTCGTCGGTGGCAGAGGCGACGGCGAGGTCGGTGATGGCTGCGGGAGGCGCCGCCGGGGCGCCCTGCGCGGGGATGGACCACTCCCCCGGTCCGGCATCGCTGACGGCGCGCACCCGGTACCAGTAGCGCTGCCCCAGCGTGAGCTCGTAGTCGCGCAGCCCCTTGAAGCGGCCGAACGAGGGGAGGTCGATCCACTGCTCGCGGTTGTCGCTCCGCTGGACGTCGTACCGGGTGATCGGCTCCCCGTTGTCGGCGGGCTCGGGCCAGCGCAGCACGAGGCTGTCGGGGCCGCCGATGCTCACGGCGAGGTCCTGCACCCTGCCCGGCGGCGCCGGTGTCTCGGCGGCGACCGCGTCCTCGTCCTCGGCCGCGGCGGGGGCCGCGTGCACTCCGAGCCACGCGAGCGTGACGAGGGTGACCGACGTGGCGAGGGCGCGCGTGCGGCTCACGCTGCCCGGCTCACGCGCTGCCCGCCCTCGATTGCCCGGAGCGTGAGATGTGCATGGCCATCACACTAACACTACGGCGGGGCGGCCTCGCCGGATGTACCCTCGACGGGGAGGGGTCGATGACCATCGAGTCCCAGCGTGTGCCGCCCGGCCGTTCGCCCGTGCTCATCGCGCACCGCACCACGATGGGCCTGCGGCCCGAGAACACGATCGTCGGCATCGAGGCAGCCGTCGCGTCGGGCGTCAACGGCGTCGAGATCGACGTGCGCGCCACGCGCGACGGCGTCGCGGTGCTCATGCACGACGGCTCGCTCGCCCGCACCACGGGCGACGCGAGGGACGTCGAGGACGTCACGCTCGACGAGCTGCGCGCGCTGCGGGTGCTCGACCCGCACGGTGACGTCGGCCCGCAGCCCATCCCGACGTTCGCCGAGGCGCTGGCGGCGACGGCTGCCACGCACCTCGTGATCGAGGTGAAGCAGGAGGGCATCGAGGACCTCGTGGCGCGCGCCGTCCGTGACGCGGACGCGCTCGGGCGCTGCTCGCTGTGCGCGTTCGACGCGGGCGTGTGCGCGGCCGCGGCTGCGGCCATGCCGGGGATGCCGGTCTCGCTCCTCGCCGCGCCGAACCGCGAGCGGGCCGAGGTGCTGGCGCAGGCCGCCGACCTCGGCCTCGCGGGCGTGAGCCTGCACTTCTCGATGGTCGACGAGCAGCTCGTCGCCGAGGCTCACGACGCGGGGCTGACGGTGGCGACGTGGACGGTCAACGAGGAGCCCGACGTGCGTCGCATGCACGCCGCGGGCGTGGACCTGATCTGTGGCGACTACCCGGCACGCCTCGTCGAGGTCGTGCGCGGCGAGTGACGGCCAGGATGGCGCGGGGCGCTACTCCAGCGTGAGCGGCGTGTCCTCGCGGTTCGCCCACTCGCCCATCGAGCCGTCGTAGTTGCGTGCGCGGTCGTTGCCGAGCATGCGCAGGACGAAGGCCGCGAACGCGGCCCTGATGCCACCCTGTCAGTAGGTGACGGTCGCCACCTCCGGGTCGATCCCCGCGCCCTCGATCAGCTCCCGGATCTCGTCGAGGGGCCGGAAGCGGCGTGACGGCGGCCCCTGCATGAGCCGCAGCCACTCGAGGTGCTTCGCGCCCGGCACGTGGCCGGCGCGCTGGTTGCCGCGGTCGTTCGAGCCGTCCCACTCGCCGTCGGAGCGCGTGTCCCAGATCTGCGGTGCGTCCGGCGCGTCGAGGCCAGCCTCGACGATCGCCATAAGCTCGTCGACCGTGCAGTGCGCGCCGCGGTCCACGCGCGCCTCGAACGTCGCGGGCGCGGGGCGCGCGGGCGCCGAGGTGAGCGGGCGGCCCTCGTGCAGCCAGGCGTTGAGGCCGCCGTCGACGACGCGCACGTCGCGGTGGCCGAAGTGCTCGAAGACCCACCACACGCGCGCGGCGTGCAGCGAGGCGTTGTCGTCGTAGATGACGACGGGCGTGTCGTTGGAGATGCCGAGGCGGCCCATGAGGGCCTCGAACTCCGGCGGGGTCATGACCAGGCGGCTGTTCTCGCGGCCCTTGAGGTAGGGGTGGGGGAGCCCGACGGAGCCGGGGATGTGCGCGCGCCGGTAGGCGACCGCCTCCCCGGCGTCGATGAGCGCGAAGTCCGTGCCGACGCCGTCGAGGTGGTCGGCGAGCCAGTCGGTGGTGGTGAGCAGCTCGGACTGCGCGGTCGTCATGGTCGCCTCCTCGTCGCGTGGAGTACGCGTCAGGCGAGATCATACGCGGCCCTGCCGCTGGCGTCGGGCCGCCTCGGCGTGTCGCGCGGTAGCATGGCGTCGCGTCAGGAGGCGACCCGTGCGCATCGGCATCTCGCTCCCCGTGCGGGAGCTCCAGAACGACATGGCGGCGATCCGCGACTTCGCGCAGACCGCCGACGACCTCGGCTTCACGCACCTCCGGGTCCCCGAGCTGCTCATCCGCCCCGGCAGCGGCGAGCTGCACGAGTCGCTCACGCTGCTGAGCTGGGTCGCGGCGGTTACCGCCAGTATCGAGCTCGTGCCGTCCGTCATCATCCTGCCCGCCCGCCAGACCGTGATGGTCGCGAAGCAGGCAGCCACCATCGACGTGCTGAGCGGCGGCCGGCTCCGCCTCGGCGTGGGCGTCGGCGGGAGCGCCGAGGAGTACGAGGCGCTGGGCCAGGACTTCCACACGCGCGGCCGCCGCTGCGAGGAGCAGCTCGAGTTGCTGCGCCTGCTGTGGACGCAGGAGTCCGTGGACTTCGAGGGACGGTGGGACCGCGTCGACGGCGCGGGCGTCAACCCGCTGCCGGTGCAGCGGCCGATCCCGGTGTGGATCGGGCCCGGCGGCGGCGCGCCCCTCACCGACCGCATGGCGCGCCGCATCGGACGCCTCTCCGACGGCTGGTTCGCGATCGTCCCGCGTGACGACGTGGCCGCGTCGCACGCGGCCGTCGCCCGCCACGCGGAGGAGGCGGGCCGCGACCCCACCTCGATCGGCGTCGAGGGCGCCGTGCCGGTCGTCGGCCGGGAGCGGGCGGAGTGGCTCGCGGACATCGAGGCGTGGGCGGGCGCCGGCGCGACGCACCTCTGCCTGCGCACGCTCGGCGGCGGCCTCGACGCGGCGGGCCACCTCGCCGCGCTGCGCGAGGCGCGTGAGGTGCTGGACTCGCGCTAGGTCCAGGCTGCCGCCGCGGCGCCTACGGGCCGCGACCCGCGAAGATCGCGGGCGGGAACGCGGGCTCGACGTCGTCGGGGATGCCCTCGCGGATCGCGCGCTCCACCGTCTCGGCGGCGAGGTCCACCTCGGCCTCGGTGTTGAAGGCGTGCAGCGAGAGCCGCACGCTGTTGAACTCCGCCACCGACCGGCACACGACCCGGGCCTCGGCCTGCAGGAAGGCGTTCACGTCGGCCGCCGGCAGGTCGTCGACCACGAAGCAGAACAGCCCCGTGCGCGTCGAGTCGTGGCGAGGGCTCACCACGCTCACGCCCTCGATGCGCCCGAAGCGCTGCTCGGCGTAGCGGTTGAGCTCCTGCGCGCGGGCGAGGACCGCCTCGGGGCCGGAGTCGAGGAACCACTCGGCGGCCTCGAGCGTACCGGCGATGAGCGGCGTCGAGGTCGTCGTGAGCTCGTACTTGGTGATGCGCTCGCGCTCCGGCTCGAAGTTGCCCGCGAAGTCGTACGAGGCCGCCGCACGGCCCGCGACCTTCGCCGGCTCGACGAGCGGGATGAGGTCCTCGCGGATGTAGAGCGCTCCGAGGCCGTCCGGCCCGCACAGCCACTTGTGCGAGGGGATCGCGTAGAAGTCGACGTTCGTCGCGCGCACGTCGATGGGGATGTGCCCGGCGGTCTGCGCGCCGTCGACCACCACGTGGCCGCCGCGGCGGTGGGTCTCCTCGACGATCGTGCCGAGGGGCAGGAGCTGGCCGGTCGAGTACGAGATCTCGGAGAGGATGACGAGCTTGATGTTCCCGCTCGCCGCGTCCATCGCCGAGACGAACGACTCCATCGCCGCGCCGGGCGAGTCCTGCGCGTCGATGGGCACGATGGCCACCTCGCAGCCCGTGCGCTCGCGCAGGTAGTAGGCGGGGACGATGCCGGAGCCGTGCTCGACGTCGGTGGTGACGATGGTGTCGGCGGAGGTCACCTCGAGGCCGTTGGTGATGACGTTGATGCCCTCGGTGGTGTTGCCGGTGATGGCGATCTCGTCGGGCGATGCGCCGCCGACGAGGCGGCCCATCACCTCGCGGTAGCGCCCGGCGAGGTCGAAGCGGTCATCGAGGGCGTGGCGGGTGGTCGAACCGTGCATGAGTTCGAGGTCGAGGCGCTGCTGGACGGCCTCGTGGGTGGCGCGGCGCTTGGGGCCGGAGAAGCCGGAGTTCATGTACGCGTACTCGATGAGTGCGGGCGTGTCGTCGCGCCACGCCTGCCAGCGCTCGTTGCTCATGCAGCCGCCTCCGTCGCATGTCCCGATCGTGGCCCCTCGCGTCCGAGGTGCTCGTGCGAGTCTACCGCGAGCAGGCGCAGTGGGCCGCACGACGAGCCGCGAGCGGCGGGGGGCGCGGCCCTATGATGGCGGCGAGGCAGTGACGGGTGAGGGAGGCTGGCATGGGCAAGCTCGACGGCAAGGTCGCGATCATCTCCGGCGCGGCGCGCGGCCAGGGTGAGGCCGAGGCGCGGCTCTTCGCGGAGGAGGGCGCCGCGGTCGTCCTCGGCGACATCCGCGACGACGAGGGCGAGCAGGCCGCGGCGCGCATTGCCGACACGGGCGGGCAGGCCGTCTACCAGCACCTCGACGTGACCAGCGAGGAGGACTGGGCGGCCGCCGTCGCGCGCGCGAACAGCGAGTTCGGCGGGCTGCACGTCCTGGTCAACAACGCCGGCATCGGCGGCGCGTCGACGTTCGTCGAGGACACAAGCCTCGAGGACTACATGCGCGTCATCAACGTGAACCAGGTCGGCGTGTTCCTCGGCATGCGCGCCGCGATCCCCTCGATCCGCGAGTCCGGCGGCGGCTCGATCGTGAACATCTCCTCGACCGCCGGGCTCGAGGGCGTGCCGACGCTCGCGGCGTACGGGTCGAGCAAGTGGGCGGTGCGAGGGCTGACGAAGGTCGCGGCGATGGAGCTCGCGGGTGATGGCATCCGGGTCAACTCGGTCCATCCGGGCCCCATCGACACGCCGATGCTGCGGGGCGCGAACATCCCGATGGACAACTGGGGCAGGTCGGTGCCGCTCGCCCGCGTCGGCACCGTCGACGACATGGCCTCGCTGCTGCTGTTCCTCGCCTCGGACGAGAGCTCGTTCTGCACGGGGACGGAGTTCGTGATCGACGGCGGGATGACGGCCGGGCGGCCGTTCCGGCGACGGCGGAGCTAAGCCGAGCCGCAGCGGCGGCGAGGGATAGCGAAGGGCCCCCGTGAGGGGGCCCTTGCCATGTGACTCCGGACGGGGCCGTTAGTCGTTGAAGTACATCTCGTACTCGAACGGGGTGGGCCGCTGGGCCTGCTCGGACTCCTCGGAGCGCTTGAACTCGAGCCACGTGTCGATGAGGTCGTCGGTGAAGACGCCGCCCTGCATCAGGTAGTCGTGGTCCTCCTCGAGCGCGTCCAGGGCCTCGCCCAGGTTGGCCGGGACCTGCGGGAGACCCAGGGCCTCCTCGGCCGGCAGGTCGTAGATGTTGCGGTCCAGCGGGTCGCCGGGGTCGATCTGGTTCTGGATGCCGTCCAGGCCGGCCATGAGCATGGCCGAGAACGCGAGGTAGCAGTTCGCGCTCGGGTCCGGCGGCCGGAACTCGATGCGCGTGGTCTCCGCCCAGTCCGGCATGCCGATGCGGTAGGTGGAGATGCGAACCGCCGCCGAGCGGTTGCGCATCGAGTAGACTAGGTTCACGGGCGCCTCGAAGCCCGGGACCAGCCGCTTGTACGAGTTGGTCGTCGGCGAGGCGAATGCGAGCACGCTGCGGGCGTGCCGCAGCAGGCCGCCGGTGTACCAGCGCGCGAGCTGGGAGAGGCCGGCGTAGCCGTCGGCGTCGAAGAACAGCGGCTGGCCGTCCTTCCACAGCGACTGGTGGGTGTGCATGCCCGAGCCGTTGTCGCCGTAGATCGGCTTCGGCATGAAGGTCGCGACCTTGCCGTGCTGGCGGGCGATGTTGCGGACCAGGTACTTGTACCACTGGGCTACGTCGGCCTGCCGGAGCAGCGTGTTCTTGCCCACGCCGATCTCGGCCTGGCCGGCCGTCGCCACCTCGTGGTGGTCGACGAAGGTGTCGATGCCGCAGTTGTTCATCGCCGTCACGATCTCCGCGCGGAGGTCTGCCGTGTCGTCGAACGGCGGCAGCGGCGCGTAGCCCTCCTTGCCGGGGATCTTGTACCCGAGGTTCGGGGCGTCGCCGGACCCGCTGTTCCAGTGTGCCTCGACCGAGTCGATCTCGTAGTAGGCCGACTGCGGGGTCTGCGCGTAGCGGACGTCGTCGAAGAGGAAGAACTCGAGCTCCGGGCCGATGAACGCCTCGTCGGCGATCCCGGTGGACTTCATGTACTCCTCGGCCTTGACGGCGACGTTGCGCGGGTCACGCGAGTAGCGGTCGCGCGTGACGGTGTCGATGACGTTGCAGACGAGCGCGAGGGTGGGCTGTGCCGGGATCGGGTCGATGACGGCGCTCTCGATGTCGGGCACGAGCAGCATGTCGGACTCGTGGATCTCCTGGAACCCGCGCAGGCTCGACCCGTCGAAGCCGTTGCCGTTCTCGACCAGGTCTTCGTCCAGCGCCTTGGGCGGGACCGTGAAGTGGTTCCAGCGGCCGAGCAGGTCCGTCACGCGCAGATCGATGCGCATGATGTTGTTCTGCTGTACCAGTTCCGTCAGCTCCTGCAGGTTCAAGCGCTGCCTCCCTCTCACCAGCGGCCGCTTCGCGCAGCCGCGCCATCACTCTTGTGGTACCGATGTTGCACCAGGCGGCGCGCGCGATCACCCGCCACCACGCATTGCAGGCTAGGGGCGCGCCATTACCGCCGCATTACCCGATTGTTACCGCTGTGTTTCAAGCTGCCGGGCCGACCCGCGCTCGCGCCGACGCCACGAGGTGCGGGCGGCGCGGCGCTCAGACCGGCGGGTTCACCTCGACGAAGCGGTAGCCGACGTTGCGGACCGTCTCGATGTACGGCTCGTGCAGCTCGATCTTGGCGCGGATGCGCCGCACGTGGACGTCGACGGTGCGTGAGCCGCCGTAGTAGTCGTAGCCCCACACCTGGTTCAGCAGCATCTCGCGGGTGAACGCCTTGCCGGGGTTGAGCGCGAGGAACCGGAGCAGCTCGTACTCCTTGTACGTGAGGTCGACCACCTCGCCGCCGAGGCGGACCGTGTAGCGGTCCTGGTCGATCGCCAGCTCGCCGCGCCGCAGCACGCCGGTCTCGATCGCCTCACCCACCGAGCCGAGGATGCGCTCCACGCGCAGCCGCAACTCGTCGGGGTCGAAGGGCGGCACGACGAGGTCGCTCACGGGCACGCCGGCGCCGACGAGGTGGAACTGCATCGGCGTCGCGATGGCGAGCAGCGCGGTATCGGCCTCGAACTGCGGGTCGCGCATGAGTGCCGCGAACCCGCCCATGGTCAGCCCGAGGTTGAGGTCGACGCAGAAGACGCGCGGCGGATCCTCGCGCATGGCGAGCAGGCCGCGCTCGAGCGTGGGCTCGCAGCGCAGGTCGTAGGCGTCGTCGCGGAACGCCGCCTCGGCGGCGTCGGTGAAGACGCGCGAGTCGCTGACCATCAGTACCTTCGGCACGCTCGCAGTGTAGGGAATCGGGCGCGCGATGTGCGAGGGGCGAGGCGACCCGACCGAGCCGCCGACTATCGCGGCGGCGGCGTGCGTTGCTACAATCCGTGCCCCAGCCGCCGCGACGCGCAGTCCGCGCGTCCGGGAGTGCAGCTGTGCCAGGGAGTACGACGCTTCATGCACGTTGTCGAGGCGGTGGACCTGACCAAGGTCTACCAGAATCGCTACATCGCGCTGAACGCGCTCGACCTCAAGGTCGACAAGGGGATGGTCTACGGGCTCGTCGGCCCGAACGGCGCCGGCAAGTCCACCACGTTCCGGATCATGCTCGGCCTGCAACGTCCCACCGCGGGCGAGGCGCGTGTCTTCGGCGAGACGATGACCTCGCAGCGCGCCGACCTCCGACGCCGCATCGGGTTCCTGCCGACCACGCCCTCGCTGCCGCGCGAGATGACGGCGATCGGGTACCTGCAGTTCGTCGGCAAGCTGCTCGGGATGGACCGTGGCGAGGTGATGATCCGCCTCACGTCGCTGCTGCAGTCGGTCGACCTGCTGTCGGTCGGCTCGCAGCGCATCGGCGAGCTGTCGACTGGCATGGTCACCCGGCTCGGCATCGCCGCCGCGCTGATGAATGACCCGGAGCTGCTGATCTTCGACGAGCCCACGTCAGGCCTCGACCCCTCCGGCCGCCGCCAGACGCTCGAGCTGATCCGTGAGCTCTCCGGCAGCGACCGCACGATCATCATCGCCACGCACATCCTCAGCGACGTCGAGCGGCTCTGCACGGACATCGGCATCATGGCGGAGGGCCGCATCATCTACCACGGCCCCATCGCCGAGATGCGCCGGCTGGTGCGACAGCGCACCGTCTCCGTCGAGCTGGAGGGCAACCTCGCGCACTTCGAGCAGCAACTGCTGGAGCTCGACACCTTCGGCACGGTCCGCTACGACCGGATCGGCTCGGAGTTCCGCATCAGCTTCCTCGGCGCGGAGCCGCTCCCGGTCTACGTCCAGCGCGTGCTCGACCTGGTGCACCGCACGGGCGTCGAGCTGATGCACATCGACACGGGCAGCCATGAGATCGAGGAGGTCGTGCTGCGACGCCTCGAGGAGGACCGCCTCAACAGCTTCGTGCGTGCCTCGGCGTGGAGCGCGGCCCAGAAGCTGGCGCTCACCCCGGGCACGGCCCGCAACGGCAACGCCATCGAGATCATCGGCGAGGCCCGCCCCCCGGACGACGACGCGGACCCCGGGCCCGACGGCGCCGATGATGACGGTGCGCGCGCCGGCGAGGACGGTGACACGGACGCCGTCGACAACGCAGACCCCGAAGCGGAGGAACTCGATGGAGGCGTACTTCGCTCTGGTACGCCGTGACCTGGAGCAGTTGCTGAGCTCCTGGCTGCTGCGCGGCTGGGTCCTGCTCCTGGCGGCTCCGGCGGCGTTCCTGGTGGTGGTGGCCGCGCGCGAGGACGAACTGGCGTCGGAGACGCTCGCGGCGTACGTCGCGGCCGTGCTGGCGCCCCTCTCCTGGATCGTCATCTCCTTCCTCGCCGGCACCGCCGTGAGCGGCGAGGCGGGGACGATCGCCGACACGATCCTCTCGAAGTCGGTCACGCGCGCCGAGTACATCTGGGCCAAGATCACCAGCCGCATGGTGGTCTTCCTGGCGGTGTATTTCGCGGTCGTGATCCCGTTTGCGTACCTGATCGACCGCTATGCCATCTCGAACGACACGTCGTTCAGCGGGGTCGTGGGCGGGGTGGTGATGGTGGGGGTGCTCTTTGCGTTCCTCACCTCGTTCGGCATCGCGCTGTCGACGGTGTTCCGCAACTCGCAGCTGGCCGTCGTGGTCGCGCTGCTGACCGTGGCGGTCTCCGGCGCGGTGCTGCAGTTCCTCGGGCTGAAGTGGATGAGCACGACCGCCGTGATCGGGGGCCTGCCCGAGACGTTCCGGGGCGAGACGGCCGTGGCCGACCAGGCGCGCGTCCTCGTGGTCTTCGTCGCGCTGAGCGCGGCCGCGATCGCGTCCGGCGTGTGGCTCTTCGAGCGCCGCGACCTGTAAGAGCAGCCGCCGAGGGTTGAGAGTCGCCGCCCTGCCGCGAGCCGCTGCGGCGGAGTTTGTACGCTCCGGCATCCGATCCGCGGGCGGCGCCCGGCGCACCTCGGACGGCACAACGAAGGGGAGCCCCGTCGGGGCTCCCCTTGTAGTCGCGTCGGCCGGCGGGTGGTGCCCGCCGGGCTGTCGCTAGTCCGGCTCCGCCACGTAGGCGCCCGCCATGGCGAGGTCGCCCGGCTCGGCCTGCATGAGCTCCGCCAGTGACTCGCCTTCGCCGTCGGGGCCGTCGGGGCGCTCGAAGTCGAAGATGAACGGCAGGAGCAGCGACTCCGGCATCGGCATCTCGGCGATCGGCGCGGGCCGCTCGACGGTGATCTCCGCGCGGGCGGGGATCAGCTTGCCGATGATGACGTTCTCCTTGAGGCCGCGCAGGTGGTCCGTGGCGCCGCCGATGGCGGCCTCCGTGAGCACGCGCGTGGTCTCCTGGAACGACGCCGCCGCCAGGAACGAGTCCGTGCTCAGCGAGGCGCGCGTCACGCCCTGCAGCATCGGCTTTGCCGTCGGCGCCACGCCGCCCGACTGCTCGATGCGCTCGGACTCGCGCTCGAAGAGGTGGCGGTCGACGGGCTCCTCGGCCAGGAAGTCGCTGTCGCCCGGGTCGAGGATGCTCACGCGGCGCATCATCTGCCGCACGATCACCTCGATGTGGCGGTCGTTGATGTTCACGCCCTGCGAGCGGTAGACCTTCTGCACCTCGTCGACGAGGTACAGCGTGACGGCCTCCGGCCCGAGGATGGCGAGCACGTCCTGCGGGTCCAGCGCGCCCTCGGTGAGCTGCTGGCCGGCGCGCACGATCTCGCCGGTCTCGACGCGGATGCGCGCCGAGGCCGGGATCGGGTACTCACGCTCGTCCACCATCTCGGAGACGATGCGCAGCCCGACCGGCTTCTTCGCGCGGCCCTTCTTGATGAACTCGACGCGGCCGCCGATCGCGGTGGCGAGCTGCACCGCGGGCACGCTGGCCTTGGCGTCCTCGTCCGGCTCGGGGCCCGTGACCAGCACCTGGTCGGGGGCGACCTCCTCGCCGTCCTCGACGAGCACGTCGGCGCCCTTGGGCACCTCGAGCTCCTCGGTCGCGGTCTCCGTGTTGGTGACGGTGATGGTGCGCACGTCGCCGGAGCGGAGCACGTCGACGTGGCCGTCGATCTCCGTGATCACGGCCTGCCCCTTGGGCACGCGCGCCTCGAAGATCTCCTCGACGCGCGGCAGACCCGAGGTGATGTCGAGGCCGCCGGCGACGCCGCCGGTGTGGAACGTGCGCATCGTCAGCTGCGTGCCGGGCTCACCGATGGACTGCGCGGCGATGATGCCGATCGCCACGCCCTGCTCGACCAGGTCGCCGGTGGCGAGGGAGTGGCCGTAGCAGCGCTGGCAGACCCCGCGCCGCGCCCCGCACGAGAGCGGCGAGCGCACGAACACGCGCTCGACTTCCGCCTCGATGATGGCGCGGGCGGACTGCTCGCTGATCTCCTCGTTGGCCTCGACGAGCACCTCGCCGGTCTCGGGGTGCGCGACGGTGTCGGCCGTCCAGCGGCCGGTGAGGCGCTCCTCGAGGGAGGCGAGGATGCCGGTCTCGGCGTGCTCGCGGAGCCAGATGCCCGGGGTCTGCCCGCCCTCGGGCGTGCAGTCCTCTTCGAGCACGATGACGTCCTGAGCGACGTCGATCATGCGGCGGGTGAGGTAGCCGGAGTCGGCGGTCCGCAGCGCGGTGTCCGCCAGGCCCTTGCGCGCGCCGTGCGTGGAGATGAAGTACTCCAGCACGGACAGCCCCTCGCGGAACGAGGAGCGGATGGGCAGGTCGATGATGCGGCCGGTGGGGTCGCTCATCAGGCCGCGCATCCCGCCCATCTGGCGGATCTGCGCGATGTTGCCCTTCGCGCCGGAGCGCGACATCAGCGCGAGCGGACCCATCGGGTCCAGGCCCTCCTCGAGCGCGACGGAGATGTCATCGGTGGCGGCCTGCCAGATGTCGATCGCCGCCATATAGCGCTCGTTCTCGGTCATCAGGCCCATCTGGTAGTCGCCCTCGAGCGCGTCGACGCGCTGGTCGGCGTCCGCCATGAGGTCGGTCTTGCTGGCCGGCACGACGATGTCGGAGACGGCGATGGAGATCCCGGACTGCGTGGCGTAGCGGAACCCGAGGTCCTTGATGGCGTCGACGAACTCGACGGTGCGCTCCGAGCCGAGGTCCTGGTGTACGCGCGAGACGAGCGTGCGCAGCGCGCGCTTGTCCTGGATCTCGTTCTGGAACTCGAAGCTGTCGGGGACGATGTCGTTGAAGAGCACTCGCCCCACGGTGGTGTGCAGGACGGGGCCCTCCTGGCGCAGCCGGATGTGGTCGTGCAGCTGCACGTGGCCGAGCTCGTAGGACATCCGCACCTGGTTGGGGGAGCCGAAGAGCGCGGTCTCGCGGCGCGAGTCCGGGCCGGGCTCCTCGTCGGCGAACGTCATGTAGTAGCAGCCGAGCACCATGTCCAGCGTCGGCGCCACCACGGGCTCGCCGTCCGAGGGGGAGAGCAGGTTCTTGGTGCTGAGCAGCACCTGGCGCGCCTCCGCGACCGCCTCGTAGGAGAGCGGCACGTGGACGGCCATCTGGTCACCGTCGAAGTCGGCGTTGTACGCGAAGCAGACCAGCGGGTGGAGCTGCAGCGCGGAGCCCTCGACCAGCACCGGCTCGAAGGCCTGGATGCCCAGGCGGTGCAGCGTCGGCGCGCGGTTGAGCATGACCGGGCGGTCCTGGATGACCTCCTCGAGGACGTCCCAGACCTCGGGCCGCGCGCGCTCGACGATGCGCTTGGCGCTCTTGATGTTGTGGGCGAGCCCCTTGCGCACCAGGGCGTGCATGATGAACGGCTTGAACAGCTCGAGCGCCATCTTCTTCGGCAGCCCGCACTGGTGCAGCCGCAGGTCCGGCCCCACGACGATCACCGAGCGGCCCGAGTAGTCGACGCGCTTGCCAAGCAGGTTCTGCCGGAAGCGGCCCTGCTTGCCCTTGAGCAGGTCGGACAGCGACTTCAGCTTGTGGTTGCCGGAGCCGCTCACGGCGCGGCCGCGCCGCCCGTTGTCGATCAGTGAGTCGACCGACTCCTGCAGCATGCGCTTCTCGTTGCGGATGATGATCTCGGGCGCGCCGAGGTTCAGCAGCCGCTTGAGGCGGTTGTTGCGGTTGATCACGCGGCGGTAGAGGTCGTTCAGGTCCGACGTGGCGAACCGGCCACCGTCGAGCTGCACCATCGGACGCAGGTCCGGCGGCAGCACGGGCAGCTCCTGCACCACCATCCAGTCCGGGCGGTTGCCGGACTTGCGGAGCGCCTCCACCACGCGCAGGCGCTTCGTGGCCTTCTTGCGGCGCTGCCCGGAGGCCGAGTGGGTCTCCTCCTGCAGCTTCACGCGCAGGTTGTCCAGCTCGATCCGCTCGAGGATGGAGAGGACGGCCTCGGCGCCCATGCCGGCCTTGAAGACGAGCCCGAAGCGCTCGTCGAGCTCGCGGAACTCCTGCTCCGTGAGCACCGTCAGGGCGTCCGCCTCGATCGGGTCGCGCAGCTTCTCGAGGCGCTTGACCAGGTCCTCGTTCTCCTTGCGGACCTGGGTGCGCACCTCGGCGACCTGCGTGCGGAGCGGTTCGAGCTCCTGGAAGGCCTCGTCGCGCTTCTGCTGGCTCGCGGCCTCCGCGCTCGCCTCGAGGTCGCTCTTGCGCTGGGCGATGCCCTGCTCGGTCTCGGCGACCTGCTCGCTGGCGGCGTCGTGCAGCGCCGAGATGGTGTCGGCGCTGATCTCGTTCCCGCGCGTGGCCAGGGTCTCGCCGCGGAAGGTCAGCTTGGCGCGCAGCTTCTCGCCGACGCGCTCCTGCAGGTCCTCTTCGAGGGTGCGGGCCTCGCCCATGATCTCGTCGATGAGCCCGGGCAGCTCCGCGTCGGCGGCCGCCAGCTCCTCGTCGCGCTTGCGCTCGATCTCGCCGAGCTCCTGGACGAGCGACGCCTCGCGCACGGCGATGTGGCTGGAAGCCTCGCTCTCGCGGCGGCTGACCTCCTCCTCGATCTCGAGGTGGAGCTGCTCAAGCGCGTACTGGCGCGCCTCGTCGTTCACCTCGGTGATGACGTAGTGCGCGAAGTAGAGGACGCGCTCCAGCGTGCGCGGGGCGACGTCCAGGAGCAGCCCGAGGCGGCTCGGGACGCCCTTGGCGAACCAGATGTGCGTGACGGGCGCGGCGAGGCTGATGTGCCCCATGCGCTCGCGCCGCACCTTGCTGCGTGCGACCTCGACGCCGCACTTGTCGCAGACGATGCCCTTGTAGCGGACACGCTTGTACTTGCCGCAGTAGCACTCGAAGTCCTTCGTGGGTCCGAAGATCTTCTCGCAGAAGAGCCCGTCCTTCTCGGGCTTCAGGGTCCGGTAGTTGATGGTCTCCGGCTTGGTCACCTCGCCGTACGACCACGACTTGATCTGCGCCGGGGATGCCAGCGACAGCCGGATCGCGTTGAAGTCGTTGACCTCAAGCACTGGTGCTCTCCTCTGCCTCACGCCCGGACAGGTTGATGCCGAGCGACGGGATCGCCTCGATGTAGTCCTCCGAGAACGCCACCTGTTCCTCGTCCTCGTTGAGGATCTCCACGCTCATGCAGAGCGACTGCAGTTCCTTGACCAGCACCTTGAAGGACTCCGGCACGCCGGGCTCCATGGTGTTCTCGCCCTTGACGATGGCCTCATAGGCCTTCACGCGGCCGACGACGTCGTCGGACTTCACGGTGAGCATCTCCTGGAGGATGTGCGCCGCGCCGTAGGCCTCCAGCGCCCACACCTCCATCTCGCCGAAGCGCTGCCCGCCGAACTGTGCCTTGCCACCCAGCGGCTGCTGCGTGATCAGCGAGTAGGGCCCCGTCGAGCGGGCGTGGATCTTGTCCTCCACCAGGTGGACGAGCTTGAGCATGTAGATGTAGCCGACGGTCACCGGCTGGTCGAACGCCTCGCCGGTCCGGCCGTCGTAGAGGGTCTGCTTGCCCCACACCGGGGGCGCCTCGCCCAGCTCGCGCGCGAGCTCGTCGACGCGCGCCTCGATGGCGGTGTCGTCCAGCTTGCGCGCGTCGCGCTCGCCGCGCTGCTCCAGCCACAGCGTCAGGCAGGCCCGGCGGGCCGTGCCGACGTGGGCGTGGCTGAGCACCTGGTCCGGGTCGAAGCCGCCCTCGCGCACGTACGCCTCGAGCTTCTCGAGGTCGAGCCGCGCGCCGAGGTCGCTGGAGCCGTTGGCGCCATTGCCGTGGCCATTCCCGTTGGCGGAGCCCTCGGGCAGCACGGCCTCGGCCTGCATGGCCAGCCATGCGCGGGCCAGCGCGTCCTCGATCTCGGCGTCCGATGCGCCGTCGAAGACGGGGGTCACGGCGCGCATGCCGAGCGTGTTGGCGGCCCACCCGAGGTGGGTCTCCAGCACCTGCCCGACGTTCATGCGCGACGGCACCCCGATCGGGTTCAGCACGATCTCGATCGGGCGCCCGTCGGCGAGGTACGGCATGTCCTCGATGGGGGTGATGCGGCTCACCACGCCCTTGTTGCCGTGGCGGCCGGCCATCTTGTCGCCCTCGGCGATCTTGCGCTTCTGGGCCACGGAGACGCGCACCATCATGTTCACGTCGGTCGGCAGCTCGTCGTCGGCGGTGCGCTCGAAGACGCGCACGTCGATGACCTTGCCGCGCTCGCCGTGCGGGACGCGCAGCGAGGTGTCCTTCACCTCGCGCGCCTTCTCGCCGAAGATCGCGCGCAGCAGCTTCTCCTCCGGCGTGAGCTCGGTCTCGCCCTTCGGCGTGATCTTGCCCACCAGGATGTCGCCCTCGCGCACCTCCGCGCCCACGCGGATGATGCCGCGGGGGTCGAGGTCGCGCAGCGACTCGTCGCCCACGTTCGGGATGTCGCGCGTGATCTCCTCGGGGCCGAGCTTGGTGTCGCGCGCCTCGACCTCGTACTTCTCGATGTGGATCGAGGTGAACTTGTCGTCGCGGATCACGCTCTCGGAGAGCACGATCGCATCCTCGAAGTTCAGGCCCTCCCACGACATGAAGGCGACCAGCACGGACTGGCCCAGGGCCAGCTCGCCGTTCTGCGTCGACGAGGAGTCCACCAGCGGCTGGCCGGCGGCCACCCGGTCGCCCTTGGCGACGAGCGGGCGCTGGCTGATGCACGTGCCCTGGTTGGAGCGCACGAACTTGCTGAGCGGGTAGCGCTCCTCACGGCCCGAGTTGTAGCGGATGGTGATGAAGTTCGCCGACGACGACAGCACCTCGCCGTCCTCCTCGGCGGTGAGGACCTGGCCCGAGTTCTCGGCGACCTGGCGCTCCATGCCGGTGCCGACGAGGGGCACCTCGGGGCGCAGCAGCGGCACGGCCTGGCGCTGCATGTTCGCGCCCATGAGCGCGCGGTTCGCGTCGTCGTGCTCCAGGAACGGGATGAGGGCCGCAGCCACGGAGACGATCTGCTTCGGCGAGACGTCGATGTAGTCGACCTCACCGGCCGTCACCATGCGCAGGCGCTCGGCGTGGCGGACTTCCAGGCGCTCGTCCTGGATGTTGCCCTGCTCGTCCAGGCGCACGCTGGCCTCGGCGATGCGGTAGTCCTTCTCCGTGTCGGCGTCCAGGTACTGCGTCTCGCGCGAGGCGTACGCGCGCACGGCGAGGCGGTCCTCGGAGGCCTTGTCCAGCGCCTTCGCCAGCTTCTCGGTGACCTCGTCGCCCGCGCTGGCGATGACCTTGCCCCTGGCGTTGGTCACGTCGGCGGTGAGCACGCGGCCGACCAGCTCCGGGCTGGCCTTGCCGACCTCCTGCCGCACGGGGCGGTAGGGGGTCTCGATGAAGCCGAAGTCGTTGATCCGCCCGTACGTGGCGAGGTTGCCGATGAGGCCGATGTTCGGACCCTCGGGCGTCTCGATGGGGCAGATCCGGCCGTAGTGGCTGAAGTGCACGTCGCGCACGTCGAAGCCGGCGCGGTCGCGCGAGAGGCCGCCGGGGCCGAGCGCGGAGAGGCGCCGCTTGTGGGCGAGCTCGGCGAGCGGGTTGGTCTGGTCCATGAACTGCGAGAGCTGGGAGCCGCCGAAGAACTCCTTCATGGCGGCCACCACGGGCCGCACGTTGACGAGCGCCGAGGGCGTTGCCTCGTCGGGGTCGGTGATGGTCATGCGCTCGCGCACGACGCGCTCCATGCGGAGCAGGCCGACGCGGAACTGGTTCTGGATCAGCTCACCCACGGACCGAACGCGGCGGTTGCCGAGGTGGTCGATGTCGTCGGGGTCGCCGACGTGGTTGTTGATCTCGATCATCTTGGTGACGATCGTGATGATGTCCTCGCTGCGCAGCGTGCGCTCCGCCGGGTCGCCGGGGAACGCGAGGCGCTTGTTGACCTTGTAGCGGCCGACACGGCCGAGGTCGTAGCGGCGCTCGCCGAAGAACAGCGTGTCGAGGAGGTTGCGGGCGTTCTCCGCCGTGGGCGGGTCGCCGGGGCGGATGCGCCGGTAGAACTCCTCCAGGGCCTGGCGGCGGTCCTCGGTGGGGTCCTTGGCGAGCGTGGCGTCGACGAAGGAGTGCTCCTCGTCGGTGTCGACGGCGCCGAGCATGCGGCGGATGCGCTCGTCGGTGCCGAGGTCCTCGTCGCTCATGTCCTCGTCGATGTCGATGGCGCGGAGCAGGATGGTGACGGGGATCTTGCGCTTGCGGTCGACCTTCACGGACAGGATGTCCTTGTTGGAGGTCTCGAACTCCAGCCATGCGCCGCGGTTGGGGATGAGCTTGGCCTGCGTCAGGCGCCGGCCCGTGGCCGGGTCCACGGTCTCGGTGAAGTAGACGCCGGGCGAGCGCACGAGCTGGGAGACAACGACGCGCTCGGCGCCGTTGATGATGAAGGTGCCCTGCTCGGTCATGAGCGGGAGGTCGCCCAGGTAGAGCTCCTGCTCCTTGACCTCGCCGGTCTCCTTGACGGTCAGCTCGGCGATGACCTTGAGCGGGGCGCCGTAGGTGGCGTCGCGCTGGCGGCACTCACGCTCGTCGAGCTTGGGGCTCTCGATGTAGTAGTCGATGAAGGACAGCGCCATGCGTGTGCCGGTGAAGTCCTCGATCGGCGAGATCTCGTCGAACAGCTCGCGGAGCGAGCGGTCCAGGAACCGCTCGTAGGAGCGCTTCGGCATGTCGATCAGGTGCGGGACGTCCAGCACCGGACGCGACTTGCCGTAGTCGCGCGTGATGAGATGTCCGCTCATTGGCATGCTGGCTCGCTCGGTGGTGACCAAGTAGCGACTCCTTCGCATTCGTCACGGTCGACCGTGCAGCGTTGTGCGCCTGGTTCCAGTCCTGCGCCTGGTTGGGGCTGTAGGGGAGAGTCTCGACACAGCTACGCAGCGCCGGTTGCATACCGGTGCTGCACGAAGTGTCGTCGCTAATGGAATTTGCCGCGCCCAACGCCTTGGCTATGGTACCCGATCGCGCGCAGAAAAGCGAGGGTATCGAGGACGCCTCGCCCTGTCAACGTTTTGTCCAAGTTCCATGCACGATCGCCCGTGGCCGGGAACCGCCCGCGCCATATCCTGAAGAAGTTCCAACCTGTACCATAGATCGCATGATTCACGATCGTAATAGTACGCCGGGCCAGGCTGCACGGGCGGCTTACGACATGGCGCTGTGGCAGTTGACTGAACAGGTCGACGAGAGTCGGTCGTTCGACACGAAGGCAGGCGTGGTCGTCACAGTGGCTGCAGCCTTCGCCGGGTTGTTCGGGGCCGCTGTTGTCAGCAGCACGATGGGCGATATCAGTCACACAGCCCTCATTGCGGCGACCTGCGGCGGGGTCGCGGTCCTCGGCGTGTTCGGCTGGACCATGTTCGCCTTCTACAGAACCGTTAGGCCCAATCTCTGGGCGCGTGGTCCCGATCCTCACGAGCTGATTGAGCGCGCCGGGAGCTATGAGGAGCTGCCGGTGCGCCTCTGGATCGCCGAGGCGCTGGCAGAGTCGGTCGTCGTCAACGAGGTCGCGGCCCGGGACAAAGCGAGGTGGTTCCGTCGCGAGCTCTTTGGCGCGATGGCGCTCGGCGTGCTCACCGTGGTGGCGGTACTGGCTATCGCGCTGGCTGGGATGGCTGCGGGCTGACCGCTGACTACGACGTCACGTTCACGGTGCGCTCGTGATCCGCGCCCTCCGGGATGTCGCCGAAACCGTAGCCACTCGTCATGTAGAAGAGCTTCGCCCTGGGGAGTCCGGAGACCCCCACGTCCTGTTCGGGCTCGCGCATGCCGTCCGGCTGCTGCCCATTCTGTTTCGGGGGACGGTGCTTAGAGTTCGTCATCTCGATTCGAGTATGCCACACGCGGGGTGGTGCGCGTCCAAGCCTACCGCTCACCCTCTTCCGCACCCTCCACCGGCCGGCTGGCCTCCTCCTCCCACACCGCCCACGCATCCTTAGGCCGGTCCTGCGCGTCGCGCAGGCCCACGCTGGAGAGCAGGTCCAGGGTCGGCGCGTCCGCCACGTACGCGGGGTCCCGAGCCGCGAACCACACGACGAACGGCGCCTCGAGGGTGTCGGCGTCGCTGAGCAGGCGTTGCAGGAAGCGCCGCTGCTCCGCCGGCGTCGAGGCGTGCACGCCGTCTGGCTGCGCGGCCGAGGCGAACCCCACCGACGCAAACGCGATCGGCAGGTGCGTGTGGTCGCGGATCTGCTGGTAGTAGAGCAGCGGCAGGTCGTTCGCTACCTCGTACCTGACCGATGGGAACGTGGCGACCGCGAAGAGGTCGATCCGGCCCGCGAAGTCGTCCAGGAGTTCCCAGCGCGGCGGCCGCGAGGGCTCCCACGGCACCACCCCCAGCAGCTGCTCGTACTGGAACGTGGCGAAGACGAGTGTCTCCGGGCTGACGGCCTTCACCGCCCGGTACGCCTCCCCGTACGCGCCGAGGAACGCCCGGTACTGCGACGGTGAGCGCTCGAACGTCGCGTTGACCTCGATGCCGAGCGCGAGGTACGCGGGCGTGTAGCTGGTGGCGATGAACCGCGCTTCCGCCACGAAGGCCGCGCGCAGGTCCGGGTCTGCGAGGTCGGCCTGCTCGTAGCCGGCCGGGACGCCGGCCAGGCGCCCGCGGTCGACGGGGTCGAAGGGGTCGAGGGCGTAGAAGAGGGCGAGCTCGCGTTCCTCGGCGGCGACGAGTTCGCGCGTCGTGACCTCGGTCAACCGTGGGGACGGCTCGACGCCGGGGAGGAACTCGGACCACTCGGGCGCGCGCTGGATCAGCAGCAGCTCGCCGTAGCGCGCCGCGAGGTCCAGCGCCGCGATGTAGGCGTCCTGCGTCAGCTCGGCGGGGGCCGACGAGAAGCCGAGCAGGAACGGCCGCGGCGCGCCTGCCTGCTGCCGAGGCTCCGGCACGAAGCCGGGCTCCCGCACGTGCTCCTCGCGGCATCCCGTGAGGAGCGAGGCGATGAGTGACACGATCAGCACCGCTCCCGCGAGCGCGGCGCGTCGCCCCTTGCCGGCCGATCGAGTGTTCCGCACGTCACGATTGTCTGGACGGCGGGCTAGCGCGGTCAAACGGGGCAGCCGGTCGGCGGCGGCGCGCGAGGTGTAGACTCGGCGCATGGACGGCCCGCAGAACATCGACATGGACGGGCTGCGCGCATCGCTCAGGTCCGTCGAGCACCTGCTGCTGCGCTTCACGCCCGTCGCCGAGCGGCTGCTGCTCGACTTCCGCACGCGCGAGGGCGTCGGGCCGGGCGTGGCGCTGCTGCCCCCGGTCGACTCCTTCGCCGAGCGCCTGCGCACCATCGAGCGTGAGCGGCCGGGATTCCCGCGGCCGGAGCGCATCCATGTCGTGAACTGGCCGCTGCGCGTCGAGTCCCTCGAGCGCCTCAACGTGCTCGACGCGGTGCGGAGCCGCCTTGCCGACATGGATGCGTTCGACGCGATCAACAGCCTGGATGCGACCTACCAGCGCCTGCTCGAGATCGAGCGCGAGGAGACGAAGCGAGCGATCGAGGGCGAGGGCTACCACACGATCTGGCCGGCGGAGACGCGCGGCCGTCGCGGCGCCTGACCACCCACGGCCCCGATGCACCGCGACCGTTTCCGCCGCCTCGTGCAGCAGGCGCTGGACTCGTTGCCGCCGCATATCGACGGCTACCTCGACAACGTCGCGATCGTGATCGAGCGTGAACCGACACCCGAGGACCTGGACGACGCCGGGATCCCCCGCGGCACGGAGCTGTTCGGGCTGTACATCGGCACGCCGCTGATCGACCGCAGCGAGTACCACATGACGCTCCCGGACCGGATCGCGATCTACCAGGGCCCGCTGGAGCGCGCGTTCCACCCGCGCGTGATCCCGGAGGAGGTGCGTCGCACGGTCCTCCACGAGATCGCCCACCACTTCGGGTTCGACGAGGACGAGATGGAGCGCCTCGACCTCCACTAGCCCACCCGTCTACGCGGAGCCCGTCTCGCCATGTTGCTATGCTGATCAGTGCGCTCCTGCATGGTTGTGTATTACAGTGCTTGTCGCGATTAAATTGGCGATAGAAGGTGACGGGTGGTCTTCGGAATTACGAATCTCCTGCGCGACACCCACCGGACAGACGGCGTCGATCCGGCGATGGACGAGTACGAAGCTCTGTACACGGAGAGCACGCGCGGCGGGTTGGATAGCAGGGCCTCGAGCCACAGGACGTTCAACGATATCTACTACGACTTGGTCTCGGACTTCTTCGAGTTCGGATGGGGCCGGTCATTCCACTTCGCGCCGCGGGTGCCCGGCGAGAGCTTCAAGGCGTCGCTTGCGCGCCACGAGCATTACATCGCGCACGTGCTCGGGCTCAGGCCCGGCATGGTCGTCGCCGACTTCGGATGCGGCATCGGTGGGCCGCTGATCGAGATCGCCCGCTTTTCAGGCGCCCGGATTGTCGGCATCAACAGCAACGCGCATCAGTTGAAGCGCGGCCGGGCCCTCACCGAGGAGGCGGGGCTCTCTGATCAGTCAGAGTTCATGCACTGCGACTTCCTCGACGTCGACGCCCCGGACCATTCGTTCGACGCGATCTACTCCATAGAGGCGACCTGCGTCGCGCCCGACAAGCGAAGCGTGTACAGCGAGGTATTCCGCTTGCTGAAGCCCGGCGGGAGCTTCGCGGCGTACGAGTACTGCATGACGGATCGTTTCGACGAGACGAATCCCCACCACCTGAGGCTCAAGGCCGACATCCAGCTCGGAGGCGGCCTGCTGGTCATCGACCGCCCCCAGACGGTCAATGACGCCCTGCGGACCTTGGGGTTCGAGGTGCTGGAAACGCGCGACCTCGCCGAGTATCCGCCCCCGCCGGTTCCGTGGTATCAGCCGCTGGCGGCTCCTGGTCTGTCCCTGGCCGGCCTCGGCAGCTCCAGGCTGGGACGCGGGCTGACCCAGCACTCGCTGCGGGTGCTCGAGGCGATCCACGTCGTGCCCGAGGGCGCCGCTCGCGTATCCCGCAACCTCAACCTCTGCGCGGCGGCAATGGCCGAGGCAGGCCGCCTCGGCATCTTCACGCCCATGTACTTCCTGCTCGCCCGCAAGCCGGCGTAGCGCCCGCAAGACGCCGGCGCGGCGCGACCCCGTCCGGGCCGCCTACTCCCCGCTCAGCGTCAGGATCCGCGCGGCCTCCTCCAGCGTCGACGTGACGCGCAGCGCGTCCCACACGTCCGTGCCGCGCGCGTAGCTGCCGTGGCCGCGCACGACGACGATCGGGTGCTCGCGCAGCGCCTCGGCGACGGGCTGCGCCGAGGACTCCCACTCCGCCTCCACCACCGGCACGCTACCGAGGAAGAGCCGCCCCTCGAGGTTCGCCGGGTCGATCGCGTCGCGCCCGTACGCGAGTGCGATGGCGTGGACGGGGTGGGCGTGGACCACCGCGCCAGCGTCGGCGCACGCCTCGTAGATGGCGAGGTGCACCGCAGTGTCGGACGAGGGCGCCGGGGCGTCCTCGTCGCGCGACGCGCCGTCGGCCTCGACGGCCACGAGCAGGTCGTCGGTGAGCCGCCCGAGCATCGCGCCCGTCGCGGAGATCACGGCGCCGCCACGCACGCGGCGGGCGGATACGTTGCCGCCGTGCGAGGTGACCAGGCCGTCGGCGCGCAGGTCCTTGCCCGCCTCGACCAGCTCGCGCGCGGCCGCCTCCTCCGCCGCGATGGCCGCCGTGTCCCACGTGCCCCGCCGCAGGAGGCGCTCGGCTGCGCCCTCGGCCAGCTCCGCGGCGCGACGCATCGCCTCGGCCTGGAAGATGCGGTCCGTGGTCAGCGTCTCGAAGTCGACGACGCCCGAGGTGGCGCCGTCGACGGCGCCCGCCACCACGACGCACGGCGTCTCGTAGCGCTCGGCGAGCGCGGTCACGAGCTCGACCGACTTGCCGAACGCGGTCTGCGCATCCAGCCGCCCCTCGCCGGTGATGACGAGGTCGGCGTCGCGGATGGCGTCCTCGAGGCCCACGGCCTCGGCGACGAGCGCGGCGCCGGACTCGATGCCGCCGCCGACGGTGCCGATCAGCCCGGCCGCCATGCCCCCGCCCGCGCCGCCGCCGGCGAGGTCGGTGATCTCGACGCCGAGGTCGGCCTCGATGACGCGCGCCCAGCGCGCCAGCGCGTCCTCGAGCGGCTGCATCGTGTCGCCGTCGACGCCCTTCTGCGGGCCGTAGATCACGGTCGCGCCCTGCAGGCCAAGCAGCGTGTTCGTCACGTCGACGGCGACGGTCAGGTCGATCTCGCCGAGCCGCAGGTCGATCGCCGCGTGGTCCAGAGAGCCGAGCTCGCGCAGGTCGAGGGCCGGGATAGGCTCGCGCAGCGCAAACCCGTCGCTGCCCACGAGCTGGTAGCCGACCGCCTGCGCGGCGCCCGCGCCGCCGTCGTTGGTGGCGGTCCCGCCGACCCCGACGATGAGCTCGCGGGCCCCGCGGTCGAGGGCGGCGCGGATGAGCTGGCCCACGCCGTACGTGGTGGCGCGTGCGGGGTTGAGCCGGCCCTCCGGCACGAGCGAGAGCCCGGCCGCCTCGGCTGCCTCGACGACGGCGCCCGGCGGGTCGCCCTCGGAGCGGGGCGGGAGCAGCGCGAAGCGCGCGCTCACCGGCGTATCGAGTGGCCCGGTGACCTCGACCTCGACGAGCTCGCCGCCGCGCGCGGCCGCGAGGATGGCTGCGGTGCCCGGCCCGCCGTCGGCGAGGGGCATCTCGGTGACCTCGGCGTCGGGCTCGGCGGCCCGTGCGCCGGCGGCGATGGCGGCGGCGGCCTCGAAGGCGGTGAGGGAGCCCTTGAACTCCTGCGGGCAGACCAGGATCCGAAGCGGCGTGCTCATCGCTGCGTCCTTCCCTCGGTGGCGACGCGCCCGAGGTACGCGCGGCCGTCGGCCGTCGCGCCCCGCACGCCAGTCATGTGCCCCAGAAGCCGGCGAGGCGCAACACGGCGCTGATCAGGATCGCGGCCACGTAGGCCCAGCCGAGCGTGCGCGCGTTGCGGCCGAGCTGGCGGAACCGCCTGGGCTGCATGATGGTCATCCAGATGATCGCCAGCCCGACGACCACGAATATCCAGTAGACGAGGCGCCACATCGCCTCGCATCGTAGCGGAGCCCGCCCGCGAGCGGGCGTCGCACCCGGACGGACTGGACGCGAACGCACGTTCTGACTAGACTATGTGAAACGTCTGTTCGCACGGAGCCGTCCGATGGTCACCACTGCCCCCACACCCACCCGCACCGTCGAGCGTCCCGCGCGCCCGCGCCGGGCCGTGGCGGACGCCGAGGCTGCCGCCGCCGAGGCGGTCACGCAGGTGCGCGAGCCGCGCAGGCTGCGTCGCATGGTCGCGTTCGGGCCGCGCTGCCCGGAGTGCGCCGGGCCGCTCGCCTTCGGCGAGGGCTGCTCGCTCTGCCCCGTCTGCGGCTACTCGAGCTGCACCCCCGCGCGTAGAGGCCCGTAGAACGCCTGCGGGAGCTGGGTTTTCGCCGTTCCAAGCGTAGCCCTTGTGCGTGACCGTTCGTATACTCGCCAAAATCCCCGGGGCGCAGAGGCGACATGGTCATCGGCGCGGCACGTGACACGGACCTGACCGCGCTGGGCAGGCGCATCCGTCGCCATGTCGTGCGCATGGTCTACGACGCCAAATCCGGCCACATCGGCGGCTCGCTCTCCGCCGTCGAGATCATGAGCGTGCTCTACTGCCGCGTCATGCAGCACGACCCCGACCGGCCCGACTGGCCTGCGCGCGACCGCTTCATCATGAGCAAGGGCCACTGCACGCCGGTGCAGTACGCGCTCCTCGCCGAGCTCGGCTACTTCCCCGTCGAGGAGCTCTCGACGTTCCGCCAGCTCGGCACGCGCCTGCAGGGGCATTCCGTCCGCAACCGCCCGCTCGGCGTCGAGAACTCGGCCGGCTCGCTCGGCATGGGGCTCTCGTTCGGCCTCGGCATGCGGCTCGCGGCGCGGCTCGGCGAGGGCGACGTGCCCGCCGACGCGCGCGCGTGGGTGCTGATGGGCGACGGCGAGCAGAACGAGGGCCAGGTCTGGGAGGCGGCGATGGCCGCCGCCCACCACGACGCCGAGGGCCTCATCGCGCTCATCGACCGCAACGGCATCCAGAACGACGACTTCACCCGCTCGACGATGGTCACGGAGCCGCTCGACGAGAAGTACGCCGCCTTCGGCTGGGAGGTCATCTCCGGCGTCGACGGCCACGACATCGACGCCGTCGAGGAGGCGCTGCTGCGCGCCCGCGACGTGCGGGGGCGTCCAGCCTGCGTGATCTTCGATACGGTGAAGGGCCACGGCGTCTCGTTCATGGAGCACAACCCCGGCTTCCACGGCGCACCGCCCAGCCCCGAGCAGTTCGACGAGGCGATGCGCGAGCTCGCCGACCCCGACGACGTGAACGGAGCCGCCTCGTGACGACCACCGAGGCGCCCGCCCCCGCCGCGACGCGCGAGGCCCTGGGGCCGACGCTGATCCGGCTGCGCGAGGAGGGCATGGACCTCGTCGTCGTCGACGCCGACCTCGGCAACTCGACCTCGGCGCGCAAGTTCCAGGCTGCCTACCCGGAGCGCTTCTTCACGCTCGGCGCGGCCGAGCAGAACATGATCTCGGTCGCGGCCGGGATGGCGGCGATCGGCAAGGTCGCCTTCGCCTCCACCTTCGCGGTCTTCGCCGAGCACGCCTACGACCAGCTCCGCATGTCGGTGTCGCAGCCGAACCTCGACGTGAAGCTCGTGGCCTCGCACGGCGGGCTCTCCGTCGGCGAGGACGGAGCGTCGGCGCAGTCGGTCGAGGACATCGCGGTGATGTCCTCGCTCGTGAACTTCCGCGTGATCGTCCCGGCCGACGTGGTCGAGGCTGCGGCGGCCGTCGAGGTCGCGGCGCGCACGCCGGGGCCGTTCTACATCCGCACGGACCGCCCCAAGCACCGCGTGCTCTACCCCGAGGGCGCGCGCTTCCAGCTCGGCCGCGCCGACATGCTGCGCGACGGCTCGGACGTCACGCTCGTCTCCTACGGCCTGATGGTGGAGCGCACGCTCGACGCGGCCGAGGAGCTTGCCGAGTCCGGCGTCTCGGCGCGCGTGCTCAACATGGCCACGATCCGCCCCCTCGACGTCGACGCGCTGGAGCGCGCGGCCGCCGACACGGGCGCGATCGTCGTGGCCGAGGAGCACCTCGTGCACTCCGGCCTCGGCGCGATGGCCGCGCAGGCGCTCGCCTCGCGGCGTCCGGTGCCGATGGAGTTCGTCGGGGTGCAGGACCGCTACGGCGAGTCCGGCCTGTGGCACGAGGTCCTCGACGCCGTCGGCCTCACGGCGGAGAACATCGCCGCCGCCGCCCGCCGCGTCATCGCCCGCAAGTAGCCGGGTAGCCGCTACTCCACGCCCAGGTACGGCCACGTCTCGCACAGAGCCTGTCACGGCACTCGGCGTGTAGACTCCAGTTCGACAGGAGCGTCGCATGCAGCGTCGTAGACCCACGGAAGAGACAGCGCGCCTTGGGCGCGAGCTGTACGAGCGCGACGTGGCGCCGCAGCTCGACGCAGCGCGGATGGACTCCTACGTCGCTCTCGACATCGACAGCGGTGAATGGACCATCGCCGAACGGGACATCGACGCGTGCGATGCGCTGTATGAGCGCTGCCCGGGCGCGGTGAACGTTTATATCGCACGCGTCGGGCACCGCGCGGCGGTCCGGCTGAGGCGTGCTCGGACTGGTGCGGCGCCTCGCTGATGGATGGGGTGGTGAACGCCGGGCGAGAGCCCGTCGTACCGCTCGGTCTCTCCGCGGGAGCATCGGTCCGAATTGTCGACGCCCTGATTGACACAGGTTTCACGGGCTGGCTAACGCTCCCGCCGGATATCGTTGCGGAGATGGACCTGAGATCCGCCGGGACCAGCTACGGCGTGCTCGCCGACGGTCAAGAAGTCGCCCTCGACGCGTACTACGTGACGGTGATGCTGGATGGCACCCCGCGCAGGGTCATCGCACAGGTCGCCCCGCCGCCGGTGCTCGCCGGGATGGAGTTGTTCGACGGCTACCTGATCTGCATCGAGGACAGCTTCGGGGGCTCCGTAACGGTCCGTCCGATTGATGCCTAACGGCTGCTCTGAGACCAGCGACCCGACGCCGTCCCTACTCCACGCCCAGGTACGGCCACGTCTCCCGTAGCTCCCGCACCTCGACGTCCGGGACCAGGTCGCCACTCTCGACGCGCCAGTCGCCGCGGTTGACCCAGATGGCGCCGGCGCCGGCGGCGCGCGCGCCGACCACGTCGTGGTACGGGTTGTCGCCGATGTAGACGGTCGCCTCCGCTGGTACGCCGAGGGGGCCGAGGGCGAGGTCGAAGATGGCCGGGTCCGGCTTCTGGACGCCCGCCTCGCCCGAGACCACGACCACCTCGAAGTAGCGTTCGAGGTCGAAGCGGTCGATCTTCGGGCGCTGGATCCGGGAGAGGCCGTTGGTGATGAGCGCGAGCGGGTAGCGTGCGCCGACCGCCTCGAGTGTCTCGATGGCGTCGGGGTAGATGCCGACGTAGTCCACGTGGATCGCCCGGTAGTGGTCGGCGAGGCGGCCGGCGAGCGCGGGGTCGGGGCGCAGGTGCGTGGCGATCAGGCGCTCGTACGCCTCGAGGGTGAAGCGTTCGTCCCACTCGCCGCGGCCGGCCGCACGGAACGCGTCCTCCGTGTAGTGGCGGAAGTAGCCGTCGTAGATCTCCTCGGGGCTGCCGAGGGCCTGCAGGGCGGGCTCGGCAGCGTGCAGCTCGGCGATCGAGGCGGCGAAGCCCGCGCGCCACGATCCGCGAGCGTCAATGAGCGTGTCGTCGAGGTCGAACAGGACCGCCTGGAGCTGGTCGGGGGCGGGCAGGCCGTTACTCATGGTCGCCGTGCCCGGCTGGGGGTCATGATCGCCGTACCCGGCAGCTGCTCACGATCGCCGTGCCCGGCTGGGGGCGCCCTACGCGGGCTCCTCGTCGCCATCACCGTCGCCGTCCGCGTCTTCGCCGTCCTCCGAGGAGTCGTCGTCGGCGAAGACGCCCATCTCCTCGCCGCGCCACACGGTCACGATGAGATCCTCGCGGTACGGGTCGGCCGAGGTCACGATCTGGTCGTCGATGGCCTCGATCAGGTCCTGCACCCGCTCGTCGTCGAGGGCGGCGTGGACGACGAGCGTCGCGTGGGCGGCTGAGCCCGTGTAGTGCACGTCGACGCGGCCGAGGGCGTGCTCGCCGTCGTCGATGGCGTAGACCTCGGAGTACGGCGTGCGGGCCTCGCGGTTGAAGCGGTAGTCGGCCATCGGGTCTCCTCGTTCGCGGCGGTCGGCGCGCTACGTCCGCACCTGGCCCGTGCCGAGCACCACCCACTTGTACGACGTCAGCTCGCGCAGGCCCATGGGGCCGCGGGCGTGCATCTTCCCGGTGGAGATGCCGACCTCGCAGCCGAGCCCGAACTGCGCGCCGTCGTTGAAGTACGTCGAGGCGTTCACGAACACCGCCGAGGCGTCCGCCTCGCGCTGGAAGCGCTGCGCCGCGGCGTACGAGTCCGTCACGATCGCCTCGGAGTGCCCGCTGCCGTGCACCTCGATGTGCTCCAGCGCATCGTCCAGCGAATCGACGACGCGCAGCGAGCAGTCGAGCGAGAGCCACTCGCGGTCATAGTCCTCGGGCGCGACCGGGAACGTCGGCGCGTCCTCGCCGACGAGCGGCGCGGCGCGGTCGTCGACGTGGAGCGTGACGCCGCGCTCGCCGAGAGCGCGCGCGACGCGCGGCACGAACGACGCGGCGACGCCGGCGTGGACGAGCAGCGTGTCCATGGCGTTGCAGACCGAGGGGCGCTGCGTCTTCGCGTTGACCACGATGCGCTCGGCCATCTCCAGCTCGGCCTCGTCGTCGACGTAGGTGTGGCAGACGCCGATGCCGCCGGCGATGACCGGCATGGTCGCCTCGTCGCGCACGCGGCGGATCAGGTCTGCGCCGCCGCGCGGGACCATGAGGTCGATGTAGTCGGCGGCGCGGAGCATCGCGCCCACCTCGGAGCGGTCGGTGGACTGGATGAACTCGACGCTGTGCTCATGCAGGCCCGCGGCGGCGGTCTCGCGTTGGAGGATCGCGGCAAGGGCGCCCGAGGTGGCGTGCGCGTCGGTGCCGGAGCGCAGCAGCACGCCGTTGCCGGACTTCAGGCACACGGCCGCGATGTCCACGGTCACGTTCGGCCGTGACTCGTAGATGGCGCCGATGACGCCGAGCGGCACGCGCATGCGGCCAATCTGCAGCCCGTTCGGGCGCGTGGTCATCTCCTCGACCTCGCCGACGGGGTCGGGCAGGGCGACGATCGCGCGCACGTCGCGGGCGATGCCGGCGATGCGCTCGGGCGTGAGCGTCATGCGGTCGAGGAAGGCGTCGGTCAGTCCGTTCTCGCGGGCGCGGTCGAGCTCCGGGCCGTTCACGGCGAGGAGCGCGTCGGTCTCGGCCTCGATGGCGTCGGCGACGCGCAGGAGCGCGGCGTTCTTGAGGTCGGTGGAGGCGGTGCCGAGTTGCCGCGCTGCCCCGCGCACCCGCGCGGCCCGCTCGACGGCCTCGACCTGTGTCGTCGTAGTCATGGCAGTGAGTGTACCCGCCGTCCCCGCTGTGCGCGTCTCCGCACGGCGTCGCGGCTCACTCGCTCGCGGCGAGGATCAGCGGCACGACGGCCCGAGGCGGCGGGTAACCTTGGCCCCCGGAGACGTTCTCCTCGAACACCTCGAGGTGCGCGAGCTGCCGCTCTGCCGACTCGTACTCGACGGTGAACGCGAACGTCGCCGGGCCGTCCACGCCGCCGCCGGTCGCATGGCCCATCGCCAGCACCTCGCCCGCGCGGTCGAGGAGCCGCCACACGACGTTCGACTCGAAGGTGCGCGAGCAGCCGGCCACCTCGAACCCGCTCGCCACCTCCTCGCCCGAGGCTGGCGAGTGCACGAGGACGAGTGCGGCGTCGGGCAGGCTGTCGTCGCACGCGGGCGCGGCGGCGGCCTCGACCTGGCCGCCAATGGGCTCAAGCTCCTCGAGCGACTCGCCCGCGAGGCGGAACTTGCGGATGACGGGGATGGACGGCACTTCAGCGAAGGGCGCGTCCGGGGGCCGGTCGAGCATGAAGACCATGATGACGCCGTCGTGGATGGCGACGCCCTCGACGCGGATGCGGTCGCCGAGGAAGGCGGTGTCGGCGTCGTGCAGCTCGCCCTCTTCGCGCAGCAGCGCGTGCAGGATACGGAACCTGCCGCTGCCGCCCGGCTCCTCGACGGTGATCGCCGCGGCGTCGCCGACGCCGTCGCCGTTGAGGTCGCCGACGGTCGCCCGGGTCAGGGTGATCACGAGTTCGCTTGCCGAGCCCGGCGCCACTGGCGCGCGGAACTCGCCGTCCTCGAGGGTCGCGAGGCCGGTATCGGTGTTCTCGGTGAGGATGGTTGCGCCCTCGAGGTCCTCGCGGTCCGGCGGCAGGGTATCGCCGCCGGCGGGCCCCTCGCAGGAGGTGAGCAGCGCGGCCACGAGCAGCGCGGGGAGCGCGGCCCACGCGGCCGTGCGTAGCCGGGATGAACGCCTGGCGGTCATGGCAGCCTTCCTTCGCGGTTCAGTTACACAGCAGACCGAACGTGTAGCCACGGGCGGCCAGCCCGTCGAGGATCGCGCCGAGCGCGCCAACGGTCTGGGAGCGGTCGCCGCCCCCGTCGTGCATGAGGACGATCGAGCCCGGCCGCACGTTGGAGAGGACGTGCGAGACGATCTGGCCCACGCCCGGCCGCCGCCAGTCCTGGGTGTCCACGCTCCACAGCACGACGGACTTGCCAAGCTCGGCGGCGAGATCGCGGGTGTGCTCGTTCATCGCCGCGTACGGGGGCCGGAGGCACGCGATCGGGTCGACGCGCCCGCCGGCCGCCGCGTGCAGCGCGTCGTCGGCGGCGGTGACCTGCGAGATGAAGAGGTCGCGCGGGGCCCTGTCGAGCCAGACGTGGTCGAAGGTGTGGTTCTCCGCCTGGTGCCCCTCGGCGACCATGCGCTCGACGATCTCCGGGTACCGCGTCGCGCTCTCGCCGAGCACGAAGAACGTCGCCGGTGCGTTGTACAGCTCGAGGAGCTCGAGCACACGCGGCGTCCACGTCGGGTGCGGTCCGTCGTCGAAGGTGAGGTAGACGACCGGCGCGCCCGCCTGGTCGTGGGGGACGGGCTGCACGGGCTGCACGTTCATCGCCGGGGACGCGGGCTCGGACTCCTGCCACGCGGCGTCGACGGCGCCCCACGTCGCCTCATCGACGACGCCCGTCGGTTCGAGGTCGGCCCGCTGCTGGATCTCGATCACCGCCTCGCGGGTCGCGGCGTCGTACACGTCGTAGTACGCGCCGGGATCGAGGAAGCCGAGGCCGCGCACGCGGGCGAGCCGCTGGTGCAGCGCCTGCACGAAGCGCCCGCGGTCGCCCGAGCCCAGCGTGTACCCCTCGGCGAACCACTCGGGGTCCGGGCCGGGCTCGAGGTCGGGGGCCGAGGGGGTAGCGGGCGGGGCGCCCGGCGTGCGCGCCGCACCGTCGAGGAAGCCCACCACCTGCCGCAGGAACGTGTCGCCGGGGGCGAGCTCGGCCGCGCGGCGCGCCGCTTCGCGCGCGCGCTCCAGGTCGTCGGGCGATGCGAGCGCGAGTCCGAGTGCGCGCACCGCGTGGATGGCGGCCTCGTCCGGCCGCTGGCCGAGCGCGCGCTCGGTGTAGTCGAGGATGGTGACGGCCATCGTCGCCAGGTCGAGCTCAGCGGCGGTGCCGGCGATGAGCGGCCCGTCGAGGGCCAACGCGGCCCGCGGCTCGTGCGCACGCATGAGGTCGAGCGCCGCGGCGTACTCGCCCGCGAGGACGTTGGTGAGCAGCGGCTGGCCGGGCGAGCCCGCGTGGGCGAGCCGCTGCGCCGCGGCCTGGTTCACGAGGATCGAGAGCCAGCGTAGGCCATCGTCGCGCGGCGTCCGCCGCGATGTGGCGACGGCGAGCGCGGCCGCCTGCCGCCACAGGTCCGCCTCGGCGAGCGAGACCACGCGTGCCGCGGCGGTCTGGACGTCACCGTCCAGGCCCGGGGGCGCCTCCAGCCGGACCTCGGCCAGCGCCGCGCCGTCCCAGCGGTGGATCGCGACCGAGTGCTCCTCGACGGCGCAGGCGTAGCAGAAGACGTAGGGGTTCGACGTGTTGAGTACGAACTCGGGGACGCCGTCGCCGTCGAGGTCGGTGACCTCCCCGGCGTTCGGGCGCGAGCTGAGGTGCGAGATGGCGGTATCGAGGCTGCCGTCGGCAGGGTCGAACCGGATCACGTCGAGCGTGCCGGCGTGCGCGCCGGTCGGGCCCCGGACCACGATCCACGCGGAGCCGTCCGGTGCGTGCGCGACTTCGACGTCGCCCGTGCGCTGTGGCGCGGTCTCGATCTCGACGCGGGCGAGCTCCGGCGACCACGAGCCGTCCGGGTTGAGCCGGTACGCGGCGACGACGTGGAAGAAGTTGACGGGCTCACCGTCATCGTCGCGGTACACGGGCTGCGGGCCGTCGGTGAGGACAGCCCAGTAGCCGCCCTCGGCGGCGTCGAGTCCGAGGTCGATCGCCCTCGCGTCGAGCTCGTGCTGTCCGAACTCGTCGGCGATCTCCGCCAGCACGGCCGTTTCGAGGTCCTCGGTCCGCTGCTCGATCTCGGCGTCCGTTGGTGTCGAGGTGGGCGTGGGCGTCGCCTGTGAGGGCGTGGTCGGTGTGGGCGTCGCGGTGACCCGTCCGGGCGACGGGCTTGCGGTCGCGGTCGGCCCGGTCGCGTCGTCGCCGCCGCCGAAGGGGTTGCACGCGACGAGGGTGGCGGCGAGGAGCGCCAGCGCGGGGAGGGCGAGGAGCCGGGCTTTCATCGGGCCGAACGTAGCAGGCATGGCCGGTGTCCGTGCCTACACGAGCACGAGGTTGTTGCGGTGGACCACCTCGTCGCCGTAGTCGTAGCCGAGCACATCCTCGATGCGGTCCGAGTGCAGTCCGCGGATGCGCTCGACGTCGTCGGCCGCGTAGTTCGTGGTGCCGCTGGCGATGTGCTCGCCCTCGCGCGTCTCGACGCGCACCACGTCGCCGCGCCCGAAGTCGCCCGAGGCGGCGACGATGCCCGCGGGCAGCAGCGACTTGCCGTCGCGCACCAGCGCGCGCACCGCGCCTTCGTCGACCGTGATGCGGCCCCGCTCGCGCAGCGCGGAGAGCAGGAAGCGCCGGCGGCTCTCCAGGCGGTCGACGGTCGGCAGGAAGTGCGTGCCGACTCCCTCGCCCCGCACCGCGCGGGGCACGACGTCCGCCGCCCGGCCGTCCGCGATCACGACGTGCGCGCCGGACTGCGTCGCGAGCCGCGCCGCCTCGACCTTGGTGGCCATGCCGCCCGTGCCGCGCTGCCCCGCCTGCCCGGCCGCTGCCTCCTCGATGGCGCGGCCGATGTGGTCGACGTGCTCGATGAGCCGGGCGTTGGGGTCGGCCGCCGGGTCAGCGGTGTAGAGCCCGGCGGTGTCGGTGAGCAGCAGCAGCAGGTCGGCGTCGACGAGGTTGGCGACCTGCGCGGAGAGGTTGTCGTTGTCGCCGATCGCCGCGTCCTGGATCTCCTCGATGGAGACGACGTCGTTCTCGTTGACGATCGGCACCACGCCGAGGTCGAGGAGGGCGAGCAGCGTGTTACGCGCGTTGAGGTAGCCCTGGCGGTCGGCGAGGTCGCCGCGGGTGAGCAGCGCCTGGGCGGTCGTGATGCCGTACCCGGCGAGGAGCTCGTCCCAGTACCAGAAGAGCTGCGCCTGGCCGACGGCGGCGAGCACCTGGCGGCGCGTGAGGTGCTGCGGGCTCGCCGCGCGCGGCCCGAGCCGCGCCCGCCCGGCCGCGATGGCGCCCGAGGTGACCAGGATCACCTCGCACCCCATCTCGCGGACGTCCGCGATCTGGCCTGCGATGGCCGCCATCACGTCGCGGTCGAGCTGCTCCGTGCCGGCGGTGAGCAGGTTGGTGCCGCACTTGACGACGAGCCGCCGGAGCTGGCGGTCATCGTTCCCGGATCTGCGTTCAACCACGCTGGACCTCGTCAGCTTCGTCGGGAAGCCCGATCATAGGATCACCACCCCGGCGCTGTGGGTCGAGCCGCCGAGGTGAGAAGGAGCGACGCGTGCCCGAGCCTGCGACGCCACCGGAGCCTGCGGTCGAGGAGTGGCCGTGGCGGCGCGTGCTCGTGCTCGCGACGGTGGTGCTGCGGCGCGCGACCGCGAACTTCATCGACGACCGCGGCACGCAGCTGGCCGCGGGCGTCTCGTACTTCGCGCTGATCTCGCTGTTCCCGCTCGTGCTCCTGGCGTTCTCGGCCTTCGGACTGCTGCTACGCGACGCGGCTCTGCAGGCGCGCGTGCTGGACGAGCTCGTGGGCGCGCTGCCCGTGCAGGCGCCGCTGGTCGAGGACACGCTGACGGCGATGGCGAACGAGGGCGTCACCATCGGCGCGCTCGCGCTCCTCGGCACGGTCTGGACCGGGAGTGCGCTCGCCGCCGCGCTGCGGAACGCGCTGAACATCGCGTTCGACGTGCGGCAACGCCGCCCGCTGGTCATGGGCAAGCTGATCGACTTCACGATCGCACCGGTGCTCGGGTCGCTGCTGCTGGCGTCGTTCGTGCTGACGACCGTCTGGCGCGTGGCGCAGGCCGCGGCCGTCGACATCGGCATCCTGCGAGAACAGTCGTTGTTCTGGGAGCTGGGCGCCGTCGTCATCGCCGGGGTGATGAGCTTCCTGGCGTTCCTGTTCCTGTACTGGCTGCTCCCGAACTCGCATCTGCGCGTGCGCTACCTGTGGCCCGGAGCGCTGCTCGCGGCGGTGGGGTTCGAGGTGGTGAAGCTGGGCTTCGCCTTCTACCTCGCCAGCTACTCCCACTACGACGTGGTCTACGGGGCGCTCGGGGGGCTGATCACGTTGCTGGTATGGGTCTACCTGAGCGCGAACATCATCCTCTTCGGCGCGGAGGTCTCGGCGGAGCTCCCTCGCGTGCTGGAGGGGCGCGGCCGCCACGGCTACGAGGACGCGCGCGATGTCGGCTGGCGAGAGTCGGCGTACGTGCTGCTGCGCGGCCTCTTCCTCGGACCTACCGGGGAGGAGCCGGAGCCGCGGCGGGCGGGAGCGCCGGGCGAGCGGCCGGAGGGCGAGGGCTGACCCGGCTTGGTATCATCCGAGCCACTCCCACCATCGGTAATATGCACGCTGGTCGTTAATAACGCCCGGCGTTACTATGGGTGTGTGCTGTGGAGAGGTTCAGGGACAGGGACACGCTTCGCGTGTTTCTTGGGCTCCGAGTACGGCGGATGCCGCCAGATCTGGAACGCCGGGCGCGTATGAGGCTGCAGCGAGTGGTAGCGGCGGGCACGCTTGCTGACCTGCGAGTGCCACCCTCTCATCGCCTACACGCACTGCGAGGCAACCGGCGAGGGCAGTACAGCATTCGCATCAACGACCAGTGGCGGGTCTGCTTCGTCTGGACCGAACAGGGGGCGATGGAAATCGAGATCGCGGACTACCACTAGGGGACACAGGCATGACGACGACGGCCTCGGCGATTCATCCGGGCGAGCACCTCGCCGAGATGCTGGACGAGCTTGGCATCAGCCAGTACCGCCTCGCGAAGGCCATTGGCGTGCCCGCGGTCCGCATCAATGAGATCGTGCACTGCCGCCGCGGCGTCACCGCCGACACCGCCCTGCGCATCGGCCGCGCGCTCCGCATGACACCCGAGTTCTGGCTCAACCTCCAGCGGATGTACGACCTCGAGGTTGCCCGAGCGTCCGTCGATGTCGACGTGATCGAGCCGCTCGTCGAGCCGCCGGACGGGCCACTGCCCTCCGCTGACTGACGCTCCGCGGCTCCCTACGCCCGCCAGAGCGTGAACCGCACCTTGATCCCCTCGATGCTCGCCTCGGTCGACGCCGCGCCGTCCGGCGCGTCGCCGTCGAGCGGGTCGAGGGAGCGCGCGAGCGTCTCCCCGGCCACGTACTCGCCGTGGGCATCGAGGACCGATTGGAGGTCGTCGCCACCCTCGTAGCGGACGTGGATGCGGTCGGTGATGTCGAGGCCCGCCTCGCGGCGCAGATCCTGCAGCCGCCGCACCACGTCGCGCGCGATGCCCTCGGCGACGAGATCCGGCGTGAGCGCCGTCTCGACGAGCGCGCTGTACCCGGCGTCCTCCGCGGCGCTCCAGCCCTCGGCCGCCTCGACGTCCACGAGCACGTCGGACGCGGAGAGGTCGAAGCCGTCGAGTTGGAGCGAACCCTCGGCGCGCATCGTCGCGACGAGCGCGCGCGGGTCGGCGCCGGCGATGGCGGCGCGGATGCGTCCCACCTCGCGGCCGTAGCGCGGGCCCAGTGCGGGGAGGTTCGGACGCAGCGAGTAGACCAGGCGCTCGCCCGCGTCGGCGACCGCCTCGACGCGCTGCACGTTGAGCTCGTCGGCCACCTGCGGCGCGAGGCGATCGAGGGCCTCGAGTTCGGCGGCCGAGCGCGGGATGAGCACGGCGCTGGCCAGTGGCTGGCGCACCTTGATCCCGGCGCGCGAGCGCGCGCCGCGGCCGAGCGAGACCATGCGCTGCACCAGCGCCACGTCGCGCGAGAGCTGCTCGTCGATGGCGTCGGCGTCGGCCTCGGGCCACGCGGCGAGGTGTACTGAGTCCGGCGCGTCGGGCCGCTGTCCCGCCTCGAGGTTGCGGTATAGCGCCTCGGCGAGGAACGGCGTGAACGGCGCGATCAGCTTCGCGAGGGTGGTGAGGCACTCGTAGAGCGTGTGCAGCGCCGCCTGCGTGTCGGCGGAGTCGTCGGACTTCCAGAAGCGGCGGCGGCTGCGTCGCACGTACCAGTTCGAGAGCTGCTCGATCAGCTCCGCGATCGGGCGCGCGCCCTCGAGCGGCTCGTAGTCGTCGAGCGCTTCCGTGACGCTGCGCACGGCCTGGTGCAGCTCCGAGCGGATCCAGCGGTCGAGCTCGGTGCGCGACTCCGGCGCGGGCGCGCTCCCCGGGTCGAAGCCGGCGATGTTGGCGTAGGTGACGAAGAACGAGTAGGTGTTCCACAGCGTCGAGAGCACGCGCCGCTGCGCCTCGCGCACGATCTCGGGCGAGAAGCGCCGCGAGTTGCCGGGCGGGGCGGCGGTGTACATCGTCCAGCGCAGCGCATCGGCGCCGTAGGCGTCGAGCACCTCCCAGTGGTCGACGATGTTGCCGCGGGACTTGGACATCTTCTGCCCCTCGGCGTCCTCGATGAGGCCGAGGCAGATCACGTTGCGGAACGAGACGCCCGCCGAGACGTCGCCCGTGCTGTGCAGCAGCGTGGCGAGGGCGTGCAGGGTGTAGAACCATCCCCGCGTCTGGTCCACCGCCTCGCAGATGAAGTCGGCGGGGAAGCGCTCCTCGAACAGCTCCCGGTTCTCGAACGGGTAGTGCGACTGCGCGTAGGGCATCGCGCCCGAGTCGAACCACGCGTCGGCGACCTCGGGCGTGCGACGCATCTCGCCGCCGCAGTCGAGGCAGGCCAGCGTGACCTCGTCGATAAACGGGCGGTGCGGGTCCGGGGGCGGGGCGTCGAGGCCCGCGCGCTCGGCCAACTCCTCGTAGGAGCCGATGCAGTCCGTGCGTCGGCACCCCTCGCAGACCCAGAACGGCAGCGGCGTGCCCCAGTAGCGCTCGCGCGAGAGCGCCCAGTCCACGTTGCCGTCGAGCCACTCGCCGAAGCGGCCGTCGCGGATGTGGTTGGGCACCCAGTGGATGTCCTGGTTGTTCGCCACCAGCGCGTCGCGCACGGCCGTCGTGCGGATGTACCACGACGGCTTGGCGTAGTAGAGCACCGGCGTGTCGCAGCGCCAGCAGAACGGGTAGGTGTGGTGGATGATATCGCTGTCGAGGAGCAGCCCGCGCGCATCGAGGTCCGCGGTGATGTCGGGGTCGGCTTCCTTCGCGAAGCGCCCGTCGAACGGCCCGCCCGTGAGCGTCCCGTCGAGCGCGACGGGCTCGAGGAACATCAGCCCCTCGTCGCGGCCCAGCTCGTAGTCCTCCTCGCCGAACGCGGGCGCGATGTGCACCACGCCCGTGCCGTCGTCGGTGGCGACGAACTCCGCGCCGACGACCCGCCGGTCGGGCGCGTCGCCGGGCTCGACGAACTGCGATCGGCCGTCGATGAAGGCGAGCGTCTCGACGCCCTCCCACTCGCGCGACTCGTAGAGCGGCTCGTAGCGCAGCCCGACGAGGGATGAGCCTTCGAAGCGCGCGAGGACGGTGTTCGCGTCGCCCTCCGGCAGCACCTCGCGGCGGCGCGCCTCTGCGACGATGAGCCGCCGGTCGCCGTCCTCGACGAGCGCGTACTCCGCGTCGGGCGCGACGGCGAGGGCGGTGTTGCCCGGCAGCGTCCACGGCGTCGTGGTCCAAGCGAGCACGGAGGTCGGGACGCCGTCGGCGAGCCGCAGCTCCTTGTCGGCCCCGGCGTTCGCGCCGTTGGCGGCGAGGGTGAACAGCACGGTCACGCTCGGGTCGGGCGTGTCCTCCTGGTAGCCGAGCGCGATCTCGTGGCTCGAGAGGCTGGTGCCGCAGCGCGGGCAGTGCGGGGTGACGCGGTAGTCGCGGAAGATCAGGTCGTTCTCCCACAGCCGCTGCAGCACCCACCAGCACGACTCGACGTACTCGTTCGAGTAGGTCACGTAGGCGTCGTCGGTGTCGATCCAGAACCCGATGCGCTCGGTCATGCGCTCCCAGTCGGAGACGTAGCGGAACACGGACTCGCGGCACTGCGCGTTGAAGGCGGCGACGCCGTACTCCTCGATGTCGCGCTTGTCGCGCAGGCCGAGCTCGCGCTCGACCTCGAGCTCGACGGGGAGGCCGTGGGTGTCCCAGCCACCCTTCCGGGGGGCGCGGTAGCCACGCATGGTCTTGTAGCGCGGGATCAGGTCCTTGAAGACGCGCGCGAGGACGTGGTGCACGCCCGGCGTGCCGTTCGCCGTCGGCGGCCCCTCGTAGAACGAGAACAGGTTGTCGGCGGGGCGCTCTTCGATGCTGCGCCGGAAGACGTCGTGCTCGCGCCAGAACGCGAGGATGTCCTGCTCCATCTCGGGGAACGAGACCCGCGAGGGCGCCGCCTCAAAGCGCGCCCGCACTTCGGACCCCACCTCGGCGTCCACCACGATGCACCTCCATACGCGGGCACGAAAAACGCCCGCCCCTCACGGGACGGGCGACACGCGCCCGCGGTACCACCCGCGTTGCGCCGCTGCCCCGCCCTCGGGACGCGCGACGCCGCTCACCACGCCACGCCGGGCCGCGGCTCCGCGGCACGCCGGTTATGGCGCTGCCCCTGGTAACGGTGGGCGCTCCGGCCGAGCCTACTGGCGTCGAACGCCCGGCGACGGGGCTCGCGCGTTGGGTCGGCGGCTCGGGAGGGATCTTCGCCCGTCGCGGCCACGCCCGGCTCGCACCGTCCCGGGCTCGCTCGGCGGCCGCTGACGACGGGCTACTCGCTCCGTCTCAGCCTGTCTGTTGAGTCTAGGTGCGCCCCCGGCGACCGATCAATCGACCGCCGGCGGACGACGCTGGCGAGTCCAGGTGCGCCCCCGGCGACCGATCAATCGCCAGCCGCCCGGGCGCGTCGAAGGGTGCTACAGCCCGAAGCCGCTCGGGGCCTCGGTGCGCTCTGCCGCCGGGCCCTCGCCCTCGGGGCGCTCGGACTGTGCGCCGCCGGCAAGCTGCGCGGCGAGGCGCTGCGCGGCGGCCTCCTCCTCGGCCTCCTGGCGCTCGCGCACCGCGTTGTAGCAAGACGAGCAGAACACCGGGCGGTCGCCTCGAGGCAGGAACGGGACCTCGGTGGTCTGGTGGCACTGCGCGCAGGTGGCGACGTTGAGCTGCCGCGGCGTGCGGCCGCCCCACGAGACGTAGGTGCCGTAGGTGGGGGCCTCGAAGCGGTCCTCGGGGCGCATGGCCTTGCGGTTGGCGCGGCAGGAGGGGCAGCGGACGGGGTCGTGCTGCAGGCCCTTGGAGGCGTAGAACTCCTGCTCGCCGGCGGTGAAGACGAAGGTGGAGCCGCAGTCGCGGCAGTTCAGTTGCCGGTCGCTCGCCATTCGGAACTCCTCGCAATGCACATGCGCGCGACGGTGCCCGTCGCGTGTGGTGAGTGGCCTTGTGGGTGTGGGCCGCGATCAAGTATAGCAGGGGCGCGCGAGTGACCTACTTGTCGCGCCGTTCGGGCAGTTCGGCATGGGTGCCGAGGACGAGGCCTGCGTCACGAACCTGGTCGACGAGCGAGGTCCACAGTTCGAACAACTCGTTGGGTGAGGCATCGCACGTTTGCTTGAAGCCTTGGCACTTCGTGCGCTTGAAGTACCTGCTAGGGAGAGTGATGCTCGGTCGCTTGAAGCCTGCATCTCGGCTCGACTGCGCTGCGGGAAAGAAGCTGAACATGTCATCGACTGGCTCCGAAGGGGTCGCACCCGTGTACAGCCGCAGCGCGAGGTCTGGGCTCTCGTTCCAGACGATCGGTTCCGCGGTTACGTCGATGAACTCCTGCGGCACGAGCCCCGCCACGTCCTCCTTCATGCTCTCGGCGCGATAGTCGACGGAAGCCGCCACCACGAAGACGGTATCGAGAACCCACTCGTTGTCGACGCAGCTTCCGAAAACGACTAATGAGCCTCGTGCGAGTTGCTTCAGTGTCTTACCCGGGCCTCGTGAGCCCCGCCGCTGAGCGCAATTCGAGTACACGAAGTGGTCGCCGAAGATGAAGGGATCGGTGTTGTGCAGCTCCTCGAAGTCGGCGCGTGCTGTGTAGTGAGGACGCCAGAGACTGCTCGGGAACTGTCTTGAGTCATTACCCGGTGCCTCGAGCTGGCTGACCTTCACGGACTCAGCTTCCCACTCCCCCCACGCGTGAAGCTCATCGGGGTGCGTTTGCCCCTCAGCATCAGTCCATGCGCCGTGGAACTCGAGGAACTTGCGTTGGTGGGCGTGATCACCTGCGAACGAATGCCAATTCTCAGCACATGCATGTCCGTGCTCCCAGCCGGGGTGGTGGAGCTGTATGAAGCAGCGACTATCGGCCATCTCGGTACGCCTCCAAGAGGATCGTGCCCAACTCGCGCTTCTGTGAGTCGTGGAGCAGTCCGAACGGTTTCTGCGCAGCCGGACCGAACACGAACAGCGCGGGCTCGTCGCCGACCCGATACCAGCGTGCTCGCACCTCGTACGGTCGAGAGCGCAACTCGCCGCTTCCTGTTCGATCAAACGTATGGATCAGGTCCCAGCCGCCGCTGAGTGGCTCGAAGTCAACCCGAGCGAGGTGGTGCTTGGCAACCGATATTGCGACGACATCGGGTTGGAGCGCCTCGAGCAACCCATGCCAGAGCGGTCCGCCGTCGGCCTCGAGCATCGAGCGCTCGGCGTCGTGCAGCTTGCTCCACGTCGGGCTCGTAGCGACTGGCGAGCAGATGTCGGTGTGGAGCGCCGTCGAGGTCTCGCCCGCGTAGTAGCTCGCTCCCGCGCCGTTGAGCAGCGGCTCGAAGGCGCTGAACCAGCCCCTGTACGGGTCGGTTCGGTAGTAGGCGGACAGCGCCGCGAGGTAGCGCTCGGGCTCGCGGCCTTCGGAGCCCCCGGCGAGTGGGAAGCGCGAGAACGGGTCGTCGGCGGGGAACTCCGCCAGCGACGGGTTGAGCCCGACGGTCACGACGCGCAGCGGCGACGCAAGGTACGCGTCGAGGTCACCGAAGAACAGGATGGGCGCGGCAGGGCTGACCCGCGACGGTAGCCTCGCCGCGTCGTCGTACGCGCGCCAGGCGGCTGCCACCAAGTCGAAGAGGTCTGCTTGTGCTGCCAGACGCCGAGCCCCCTGCTCCACACGATCGTAATGGTAGTCGAGGCCTCGTGTCGGGCTACTCACCCTCGCTACCAGCAGCCCTCAACCACGCCACCCCCGCACGCCACTCCTCGCTCCCCAGCCCCGCCGACACCCCGACGAACACCGCAAACCCGCCGAGCCCGCCGGCCGCCACCAGCGCCAGCGCGCCGAGGAGCTCGCCGGCCTCGGCGCCCGCTTCGCCCAGCCCGACCAGCACGAGCACGACCACGGTCGACATCACCGCCGTCGCGGCGGCGGTGCGGAGCAGGGAGCGGCCGAGCGTGGCGGCGCCGAGGGTCGTGACGCCTCGGCCCGCCAGGCGGCGGCGCAACGCCCACAGCAGCAGCGCGAACTCCCCGACCGCGGCGATCGAGGCGGCCGCGGCCAGCCCCGCGATGCCGAACGGCTCAACGAACGCCGCGCAGAACGCGACGTTGACCAGCATCCCGAAGACGGCGATGGCGACCGGCGTACGGGTGTCCGAGAGCGCGTAGAAGCCCCGGCTCATGATCTCGACCGACGCGTGCGCCCACACCGCCACCGCGTAGACCACGAGCGCGTCGACCACGAGCGACGTCGAGGCCGCGTCGAACGCGCCGCGCTGGAGCAGCAGCCGCACGGCCGGGTCGGCGAGCAGCACGAGGCCCGCCGAGGCGGGGATCGCGAGGAACAGGATCATCCGCAGCGAGCCGTCGAGCGCGCGGCCGAGGCCCTCGTAGTCCTCCTCGGCGCCGAGGTTCGCGAGGGTCGGGAAGGCGGCGGTCGCGATCGCCATCCCGACCACGCCGACGGGGAGCAGCATCACGAGGAACGCGAAGTTGACCGCGCTGATCGCCTCGTCGGAGACGAACGAGGCGAAGAACATCACGACGACGAGGTTGAGCTGCGCTGCGGCGAGGCCGATCACGCGCGGGCCCATGAGCCGCATCACCTCGCGCACGCCCGCCGAGGCGACGCCGAGGCTCGGCCGCCAGCGCATGCCGACCGCCCACAGCGCGGGCACCTGCACCACGAGGTGGCCGGCGCTGCCGATCACCACGCCCCACGCCAGCCCGTGCACGCCCCAGCGGTCGGCGAGCACGACCGCGCCGAGGATGATGCCGAGGTTGTAGAGCAGCGGCGCGATCGAGGGCGCGAGGAAGTGCTGGCGGCCGTTGAGGATGCCCGTGAGCATGCCGGAGACGCCGAACATGAGCGGTGAGATCAGCATCACGCGCGTGAGCTCGACTGCCAGCGCGTGCAGCTCGTCGGCGCGCCCGGTCTCCTCGCCGAGCCCCGGTGCGAGCAACGGCACGACGAAGGGCGCGAGGGCGAACGCGAGCGCGGCGAGGACGAAGGTGGCGAGGCTAATCAGGTTGAGCACGCTCGAGGCGAGCCGCCACGCCTCGTCCTCGCCCTCGTCGAGTACGACGCGGCTGAAGACGGGGATGAAGGCCGAGGCGAGCACCGCGCCGGCGAGGAGCTGGAAGACGAGGTCCGGCACGCGGAACGCGACGAAGTAGGCACCGAGCTCGGGCTCGGTGCCGAAGGCGTCGGCGATCGCGACGGAGCGCAGCAGCCCGAGCAGCCTCGATGCGATGAAGCCCGTCGCGACGAGGCCCGCCGCACCGGCGACGCTGCGCGGTGAGAGTGCTTGGCGCAGGGCCGCGCCGGCCACGCGCCGCCACCGGGCGCCTCGCGAGTGTTCGCGTCCCTCGCTCATCGGCGGCATCATCCCACGCGGGTGATCAGTCGGCGACGGCGCGCCGATAGACGCTCGCAAGGGGCGCCGTTACCGTAGAAGGCCGCGACGGAGGATGGGGCATGGCCCACTCGAGACAGGCGAAGAAGCGCGCGCGCCAGAACGTGGTGCGCGCGGCGCGCAACCGCCCGTACCGCACGGGCGCCTCGAGGCGCCTGCGCGACGCGCGCTGGGCGATCGAGGACGGGGACGCGGACGCGGCCGAGCAGGTGCGGCTGGCGCAGTCGGCGCTAGACCAGGCTGCGAAGCGCGGGATCATCCACCGCAACACGGCGGCCCGCAAGAAGTCGCGCCTCGCGGCACAGTTGAAGGCGCTGCAGACCGCCGAGGCGTAGCCGCCCCTCGTACGCGCACACACGTCGAGCCCCCGCAAGGGGGCTCCGTCTTGTAGAGCGCGCTGCGCCGACCCGGATCCGGACTACTCGGGGATGGAGACCGTGGCCAATGAGTCGCGCGCGATGACCGCGCGCGCGTAAGCCGTGCAGGCAAGGATGTCGTCGAGTTCGAGGTCGGGGTAATCGTCGAGGATCTCGCCTGGCGTTGCCCCCTGCGCGAGCAGGCCGAGGATCAACTCCACGGAGATGCGCATATCCCGGATGATCGGCTTGCCGCCGAACACATCGGGTCGTGCGGTGATGCGTCGAAGCAGCTCGTCGTACGACGGCATCTTGCCTCCATGGAACCGGCGTCGTTCCGTTGGCTGCGAGGATACCCGCCACGGCCGAACCTGATCGTCCCGCATTCTGCGGCTCGGGGAGCCACGGCCCGACCAGTTGCGATCATGCGGTAGCAGCACCTGCGCCGCGCTGCGATACTCTGGCTCGAGCGGACCGGCTCCCCTAACCCAGCGACCACACGACCGGACGACCCATGCGCGCGACCATCTTCGAGGAACCCGGCAAGGTATCCGTCCAGGACCGCCCCACCCCCGACGCGGGTCCCGGCGAGGTGCGGCTGCGCGTCGCGGCCTCCTCGCTGTGCGCCTCCGACGTGCGCGTCTACCGCGGCGAGAAGTACGCACGCGCCGGCGTCATCCCGGGCCACGAGATCGCGGGCGTCGTCGACGCCGTCGGCGAAGGCGTCGAGGGTGTCGCCGAGGGCGACCGCGTCATCGTCTGCCCCATCGTCTCCTGCGGGCACTGCCGCTTCTGCCAGACGGGGAAGCGCAACCGCTGCACCAGCCGCCAGACGCTCGGCTACGACATCGACGGCGGGTTCGCCGAGTCGCTGCTGGTGCCGGCAGCCATCGTCGGGCTCGGGCAGGTGTTCCAGGTGCCCGACGACCTGCCGCTCGACGTGGCCGCGCTCACCGAGCCTGCGGCGTGCGTGACGGCGTCGCTCGAGCTGTGCCGGACCGGCATCGGCGACTCGCTGTTCATCATCGGCGCGGGCCCGATGGGGCTGATGCACGTCATCATGGCGCGCGCGGCCGGCGCGGCCCCGATCATCGTCAGCGAGCCGGTCGCCGACCGACGCGAGACCGCGCGGCGCTGGGGCGCCGACCTCGTGCTCGACCCGGAGCGTGACGACGTCACCGCCGCCGTGAAGGACGCCACGTACGGCGCCGGCGCCGACGGCGTCGTGGTCTCGGTCGGCATCCCGCAGCTCGTCGAGCCGGCCCTGGCGGCCGTGCGGCCGCAGGGCATCGTGAACCTGTTTGCGGGGTTCCCGCCGGGCAACCCCGTCCCGTTCGACCCGAACCTCGTGCACTACGGCGAGGTAGTCCTGACCGGCTCGCAGAACGCCACCAGCGACCAGTACCGGCGCACCGTGGCGATGCTCGGCCACGTCCCGCACATCGACGAGGTCGTGACGAACCGCTACCGCATCGAGGATGCCCCGCAGGCGTACGCCTCGCGGCTGGCGCTGGACGGCCTGAAGTCCCTGGTCGAGTTCCCCGGGGTGGACCGGCATTGAGCTTCCTCGGCGGCTGGGGCCCGCGCGGGATCGGCGACGCCGCGGACGAGCCGAGCGCCGTCGCGCTGACCGAGGACCCCGAAGACGGTCTCGGTTCCTGGCTGCGCACCCGCCGCGAGGAGCGCGGGTACGACCTCGACCGCGTCGAGCGCGACACGCGCATCAGCCGCGGGTACATCGAGGCGATCGAGCGCGAGCAGTACGACACGCTGCCGGCGCCGGTGTACGCGCGCGGCTTCGTGCGCAGCTATGCGCGCTACCTGGGCCTCGATGAAGACGAGGCGCTCGGCAAGATGCCGGGCGAGCTTCCACGCCCGCCGGGCCTCGAGCCGCTGCCGGGGCTGCGACGCCGCGAGGGACCGCCGGCGATCCCGGCTCTGCCGTGGCGCTGGGTCGCGGTCCTCATCGTCGTCGTCGCGGCCGGGGCCACCGCGTTCTTCTTCGGGGTGCCGGCCATCACCGACATGCTCGGCGACGAAGGGGACGGTACGGAGCAGGTCGGGGACGTGCCGCCCGCGGCCACCGTCGGCCCGTTCGAGGAGGGCACGATGCCCGACCTCCGCAACGTGGAGCTCGCCGAGGCGAGGCGCGTGCTGGCCGAGATCGGCGTAGCCGCCACGCGCGTGATCGAGTTCGAGATCGTGACGGATGACACCCCGCCGGGCCGCGTCTTCGGCCACTCGCCGTCGCCGGGCCAGCCCCTTGGTGAGGATGAGGTCGTCAACCTCTTCATCTCGGCGGCGCCACCGCCCGAGGAGTCCGCGGAGGCAGACGAGTAGCGGGGCGCTCCGCTCGCCCCGCATCGGCGGTTGACGCCGACTGCTCCCCGGCCCCAGCCTGCTCACGTGCGGTACCACCTCGTCACCCTCGGCTGCGCCAAGAACACCGTCGACTCGATGCGGCTGGAGCGCGCGCTGCGCAACGCGCGCCACGCGCCGGTAGACGAGCCCGGCGACGCCGACCTCGTGCTCGTGAACACCTGCGGCTTCATCGACGCCGCCAAGGCCGAGTCGATCGAGGTCGTCTCGGAGCTTGACCGCAACCGGCCCGCCGACCAGCGGCTCTATGTCGTGGGGTGCATGACGCAGATCGCCGAGGAGGAGGTGCGCGCCGCCGTGCCGGGCGTCGACGCGACGTTCGGCGTCGAGGCGTGGGACGCGGTGGCCGCCTCGCTCGGCCCCGCCGACCCCCGGTACGACATCCCGCAGCAGAGCGTGCTGCCGATGGGTCCGAGCGCGTACCTCAAGATCTCGGACGGCTGCGACCGGCCGTGCACGTTCTGCATCATCCCCACCATCAAGGGAGGGATGCGCTCGGAGCCCACCGAGCGCCTGCTCGGCGAAGCGCGCATGTACGCCGCCGCGGGCGTGCGCGAGCTGGTGCTCGTGGCGCAGGACTCGACGGCGTATGGCGAGGATCGCCGCGACCGTGACGGCCTCGCGGCGCTGCTGGGGCAGCTCGCCGCCGAGGTCCCCGAGGTGCCGTGGATCCGGCTGATGTACGCCTACCCCGGCCGAGTGACGCGGCGGCTGGCCGAGACGATGGCGGCGCTGCCGAACGTGGTGCCCTACCTCGATATCCCGTTGCAGCACGGCTCCGACGCGATGCTGCGGCGGATGAAGCGCCCCTCGCTCCGCACCGCCCGGCGCAGCCTCGACGCGATCCGCTCGGCCATGCCCGACGTGACAGTGCGCACGACGTTCATCGTGGGCTTCCCCGGCGAGACCGACGCGGAGTTCGAGGAGTTGTTCGACTTCGTCGAGGAGCAGCGCTTCGACCACGTCGGCGCGTTCACATACTCGCCGCAGGCCGGCACGCCCGCCGCGGGATACGCCGAGCCCGTGCCGCACGAGGTGGTCGCGGAGCGCTACGGCGCGCTCATGGAGCTCGCGCAGGAGGTCTCGCACGAGCGCAACCGCGAGCTTGTGGGCAGCGAGCTCGACGTGCTCATCGAGTCCGAGGCGCCCACGCCGAGCGCGAGCGGCGACCTCGTGTCGGTCGGGCGGAGCGTCCGCGACGCCCCCGAGGTGGACGGCCTCTCGTTCGTGCGCGGTGAGTTCGCGACCGGCTCGCTGGTCCGTGCGCGCGTCGACGGCGCGATGCCGTACGACCTGCTGTGCTCGCCCGTGGGTGCGCCGATCCGCGCCTGACCTCAGTGCTCGCTAGAGACCCGTAGATGTCGCGGAGGGACGCTAGAGGCGCGGGACTGCAGACGTGCGTGGCTAGTCGTCACCGAAGTCGAGCGGCCTCGCACTCTCGATGGTAATGATCTCGATCCGCCAGCGTTCCCAATTCGGCGAGTCGTGTGATGCCAACTGGTACACGATGCTGAAGTCATCGTCTCCGTAGACAGTGCAAATAGCCGGCAAGAGCTTGGTGTAATAGAACTTCGTCACGCCGTCGACGGACGGATCGTCTTCGAGAAGATCGAAGATATGGTCGAGTTTGGCCTGCGCCTCAGGCCCCGCTGATTCGTAGAACCAGCGGGGCTTGGGGTAGAGATGGACGTGGTATGAGCGGGGCAGACTCGCTACTTCCGCTTCAGATCTTCTCGAGGCGTGAGATCGGCCTCTGTGTAGTTGGATTCGAAGTGCTTCGTTACCGATTCCGTGAGGCGTTCGTCATTGTGGATGGCGCGAACGCGGGCAGTTGCCTCTCGGTGGCGCGTCACCTGCGACTCGATCTCCTTCCGAACTGTGACCATGTTTGCCTCCTCAACGAGACTTACGCAGCTTGTTGCTGGTTCTTACTACGAACCGTGACCTTCCTGGCGACCGGTGTCAAGGATGGTGACGCGTGTAGGCGCGTTCCCTGATTTGAGACGCCACCCGCAGACAGACTTCATCAAACGGAAGCCGCTCGATGCCGGAACTCATGAATACCTCATTCCAGGTCCAGCACGTACTCCTCGACGACGCGGTCGATGACCTCGGCGCGGCCGAGGAGTTCACGGTCGGCGAAGCGCTGCGCCTCGTCGGCGAGCCGCCGCGCCGTCGCGAGGTCGCCCGAGACGACGGCGAACCCCACCTCGGCGCGCTGCGCGAGGTCCTGCGCGCCCACCTCGGCGGCGGAGACGTCGAGGCGCGCCCGCAGCCGCTCGACGAGCGAGCGCACGACGGCGCGTTTCTCCTTCAGGCTCTGCGCGGCGGGCAGGTACAGCGTGAGGACCACGCTGACGGTCACCATCGGAGGCTAGAGGTCGAGCGGCGGCTGGACCGCCGCGTCCGGGTCGGCGGCCGCGGGCACATCGCCGTTGTGACCGTCCGAGGGGGCCTCGGGCTCCGCGTCGCCGGACGCCGGCTCCTCGGGCAGCACGTGCTGCACGCCCTCGTCTAGGCCCAGCAACTCGGCAAGCTCATCGAGGCCGGGGAGGTGGTCGGCCTGCTCGAGCCCGAAGTGCTCGAGGAAGCGCTGCGTGGTGCCGTAGAGCCCGGGGCGGCCCGGCCCGTCGGCGCGGCCGACGCGCTCGACGAGCCCGCGCGCGCGCAGCGTGGCGAGCACGCCGTCGCTGCTGGTGCCCCGGATCGCCTCGATGGCCGCGCGGGTGACCGGCTGGCGGTAGGCGATCACCGCCAGCGTCTCGAGCGCTGCCGTCGAGAGCCGCCGCGAGGACTCCAGGCCGAGGAAGTGCTCGACGACTGCCGCCGCCTCCGGCGCCGTGATGAGCTGCACGCCCTCGGGGCCGCTCTGCAGCCGGATGCCGCGGCCGTCGAGGCCGTCGCGGATCGTGTTCAGCCCTCGCCGCACCTTGCCGGGCGTGACGCCGAGCGTGCGCGCCAGCGTCGCCTCGACCACCGGGCCGTCGGCGACGAAGAGCAGCGCTTCGAGGAGCCCGGGCAACTCCTCGGCGGTCGGTTCGTCGAAGGGGGGTCGTGGTTCGTCCGGCATCGGGCCCGTGGCGGGGGGAGTAGCCAGGTGGAGCGCGGCGACGGGAGCCGTCGTTGCGCCGTCGTCCCGTACGATGCGCCGGATGATCGTAGATGTCCACACCCACGCCTTCCCGCCCGCGATGGTGGCCGCGCGCGACCGCCTCGCGGGCGCCGATGCCGGCTTCGAGGCGCTCTACGCCAACCCCCGTGCGCGCATGGCGACGGCGGACGAGGTGATCGAGGCGATGGACGGGGCGGGCGTCGACCGTGCGGTCGTCGCGGGCTTCGCGTGGGAGTCGCCCGACCTCTGCGCCGTGCATGCCGACTACCTGCTCGACGCCGCCGAGGGCTCAGGCGGCCGGCTGCTGCCGTTCGTGCCGGTGCCGACGGCGTTCCTCGGTGGCGTCGACATCGAGGCCGACGCGATGCGGGCGTGGCTCGAACCCATCGCGGCGCGCGGCGCGGCGGGCCTCGGCGAGATCCGGCTGGGCGGCGGGCCCCGCCCCGCCACCATCGAGGAGCAGGTGTTCGCAGCGAACCGGCTCGCCTCGCTCGTCGCGGGGTTCGACCTGCCGTTGCTCGCGCACGCCTCGGAGGAGGCGGGGCACGAGTACCCCGGTAAGGCGGGCGGGTTCACGTCCGGCGGGCTGTGGCGGCTGCTGGCGTCGCACCCCGTGCGCGTGATCGCCGCGCACTGGGGTGGGGGGCTGCCGTTCCACGCCCTCATGCCCGAGGTGCGCGCCGTCCTCAACGAGGGTCGCCTGCTCTTCGACTCGGCCGCGTCGAAGTACCTCTACGACCCGCCCATCTTCGGCACCGTCTCGGGGCTGGTGGGCACAGAGCATGTGGCGTGGGGCTCGGACTACCCGCTGCGCGGCATGGCAACCGACCGCGCGGACGCCGAGGCGGCAACGGGCGAGGGCGCGCTCCGCGACGCCGTGCTCGGCGGCAACGCCGCGCGCTTCCTCGGCATCGAGTAGCGTGCGCCTCTTCCTCGCCCTCGAACTGCCCGACGCCTGGCTGGCCGAGGCTGGGCGCGCCCTCGACGCGCTGACCGCTGCCCTCGACGACGACGCCGACGTGCTGCGACCGGTCGCGCTCGACCGCATGCACCTCACCGTGCGCTTCCTCGGCGAGGTCGACGAGGACGTCGTGCCGGCGCTCGACGCAGCGCTCCGCGAGCACGTCCCGCCGGTCGGCGTCGACCTCGAGCTCGCCGCGGCCGGGACGTTCGGCTCGGCCGCGCGCACCTCGGTCGCATGGCTCGGCCTCGGCGGCGACCTCGACGCGCTCCGGGCGCTCGCCGGCCGCGTCGAGGTGGCCGTGGAGGCGGCGGGCCTGCCCTCGGAGCGCCGCGAGCTACGCCCCCACGTCACCCTCGCGCGCGTCCGCCAGCGCGCCTCGGCCGCCCAGCGCCGTGCCCTCGCCGCCCTCGACGCGCCGGGCCCGCACCCGCACCGCGCGTCCGAGGTGGTGCTGGTGCGCTCGCACCTCGGGTCGGGCCAGCCGCGGTACGAGGTGCTGGGGCGGTATTGAGCCGGTGTGCCACATCCTTGCTCGGGATGCTCGGCACCAATGCCACACTTGCCTCACCGAGGGTTCGTGCGACGCAAGGCTGGGGGCCGAGAATGGCTGCGGGAACAAGGCATGAGAGGGCGGCGCGGACCGCATTGTCGTCCGCACTGGTCAGCGTGGCCACAGACGAGTTCCTACGCCTCAGTCAGCGAGGGGGCGAACAGAACGCAGCTCGCGCCGTCGAGTCCGCCCTCCGCGAGCTTGGGGGTCTGCGGCGCGATGTGATGCCGAACTACAACGACCCATGGGTCGTGCTGTTCTATGCCCTTCGGTATCACGCATCGCACGTGAATCTCGCGTTCTCCACTATCCGCAGGGTGCTTCGTGTCAGATCTGGGCACGTGCAGGTCGTAGACTTCGGTGCGGGCACTCTCGCAACACAGTTCGGAGTCGCGCTCACACTTGCCGAATCGGGGGCCGACGTGAGCGCAAACGTTCACTGCATCGATGAGAGTCCCGAGATGATGGATCTCGGAGCGAGAATCTGGGAGGCGTTCTCTGAGCGCATCAGGGATGAGGATCGGCGGATCTACGATGCCTGCGATCGCGTTGCTGCTGTCCGCGTCCGGGAGGACACCGTGGCGATACAAGCCAACGCGAGCAGGTTGCTCACGGTCTTTCACGCCGCATACGGAGAGAACTCAAGGGAAGTGGCGCAGTCCCTGGCTAAGCTCGGGAAACGGCTCGATCCGCACGCGTGTATTGTGACCGCTCAAGAGAGCAAGGCCCCGCTAGCGGCGCGTATGGCGCCAGTAGGCGTTGCTCGCGCCGAGGATGTCCGGCCGATGCTCCGTGGTGACCTCCCGAAGGTGACAGAGGTGCGGAAGAGGATCTGGTCCTCGATCGGGAGACCATCGGGAATTACCGAGCGCTTCCTGACCATGAGAGTGGGCTGGGAGTGGCCAGGGTCGGCAATTCTCACCTTCGCCCGTTCGTCATGAACCCCGGCGAGCCGCCCGACCAACCCTCGCTGTTTGACTCCCCACCAGGACAGCCCACCGCATACGACGCGGCGTTCCGCACGGGACGCGTCGAGGTCTCCTCGAAGTCCGCGCGCGAGATCCTGATGCGCGCGACCGGGTTCATGGGCGAGTACGACTTCACCCTCAACCCGTACAGCGGCTGCGCCTTCGGATGCACGTACTGCTACGCGGCGTTCTTCAGCCGCACGGCCGAGCGACGCGACACGTGGGGCGGATGGGTCGAGGTCAAGGAGAACGCCGTCGAGCTGATCATGCGGCGCAAGATCGGGAAGCTCGACGGCAAGTGCATCTACATGAGCAGCGTCACCGACCCGTATCAGCCCGTCGAGCGCACGGTTGGGCTGACGCGCGGGGTGTTGCAGGTGCTCGCCGACCGCCACGCCCCGAAGCTGGTCGTGCAGACGCGCAGTCCAGACGTGGTGCGCGACCGCGACCTGTTCCAGCAGATCGAGGATGGCGGCGGGCGTGTCCGCGTCAACATGACTGTGACCACCGACAACGAGGACGTGCGGCGCACGTTCGAGCCCTTCTGCCCCTCGAATGACCAGCGACTGGAGGCCGTGGCGGAACTGCGCCGGGCCGGCATCGATGTCGGCGTGACGATGACGCCGCTGCTGCTGGTCCGCGACGCCGAGGCGTTCGCGGAGCGCCTGGTCGAGACCGGGGCGGAGCACTTCATCGCGCAGCCGTTCCACTTCGCGCGCGGCAAGTTCGTCGCCTCGACGCGCGAGGGGGCGCTGGCGCTGATGGCGGAGAAGCTGGGCTGCGAGGTGGCCGTGTTCCAGTCGCGCTACCTCGATCACTACCGCGAGGTCTTCGAGGTGCTGGACGCGGCGCTGCCGGAGCTGGGCGAGGGCAAGGACGGATTCGCGCCGCCGTTCTGATAACGGTCGTGTATCCCTCGGCGTGGATGTTGACGAGGGCGGCGCGGGACGCCTAGTCTCGACGTGATGGGTGCTCACGACGGGTTCGTCATCCCACCGGACGCAGCGCAGGCTCCTCTACGTCAACGCCGCGGCGTGTGCCGCGGCGTCGTCTTGCGCGCCGCCCGCACGCACCCTCCGACGCGCACTCCCCGCATCGGACAGGAGGCCTGATGCACTCGGGCATGATTGGCAAGGTCGAGAAGGCGCGCCGCTACTCGCGCGAGCGCGACCGCCTGCGGTTCTCGCAACTCACCGTATCGATCGACGGTGACAACGGCGTACACGAGGTGCGCTTCGAGGACGGACGCTGGGAGTGCAGATGCGACTTCTTCGCGCATCGCCGCACCTGCGCACACGTCATGACGCTCGAGCTCGTGCTCGAAGGGATGCTGCCGCAGGAGGCCGCCGTCGCCTGACCCCGGCGACTCGCGCGACCTCGCCCGCAACGCCGAGGCGACATGCCGCCTCGGCGCGCCCGTGGCACGCCTCGACGCCGCCGACCTCGGCGGCGGTGGACCGTCGGCTTCGCGCTTGCCCGCGTTGCGTTCTGGGCGGCCCGCCGGGACATCGCCATCCGAAGACCACATCGACCAGACCGAGGCTGTCCTGGACCGACCGTCGGGATTACCGTTCGTCGCTCAGCACGACCCGTCCCGTGCTCCCCATGTACGTCATGGTGAAGTGCTGAAGTAGATCCCGGCCGAGCAGCGCCACATACGGGTGCCCACCCTCGGCGAGGCGCACACCACTGAAGACGCCATGCAGCGTGATGCCCAGTTCCGGCACCCTCATCTGGGCGGCGTAGCGCGCGGCGTCCGTCGGTCCCGAGACGCCCGATATGGTGAGCCGGTCTACTTCCGGGAGGCCGAGGCGTTGCGCCAGCCGTTCGTCGATACAACTTCCGGCCGCGCCAGTGTCGATGAGTGCCGCATGCTGGTCGCCGGGCAAGCGCGGGAGCCCGGCGCTGCCCGTCCAACCCGGATCGAAGCCGATCGCTATGTACGCTGTCGGTCCGAACTCGAGCAGGAGGTCTCCGGACTCGAACCCACACTCAAGCGCGGGCACGGGACGACCCGAAGGTGACCGAGGCGGGGAGGCGCGGCGGTGGTGCGCCGACCTGCCGGATCAGGTACGGGCCTCTCCCGAACTTGCGCATCGCCGTCGTGATCGCTTCGTCGTACGTGGCGTAGGCGCCGATCAGCGACTCGTCGTGGAACACGACCCAGCGGCCGTGATGGTCGCGTTCGAGTCGCTCACGATGCGTGTCATACGCCGCGATCTGCCGGTCCAGGGCATCCATGTGCTTGCTCATTCCCGCTGTGGGAGCGGTACGTGCGGGCCGACCTTAGCACGGTCGTGTGTGGATCCAGGCGGGGCGAGCGGCAGGACAGGCTAGTCGTCGAAGCGCTGGAGCGCGAGCACGGCGTTCTGGCCGCCGAAGCCGAACGAGTTCTTGAGCATCGTCCGCACGTCGGCGTTGCGCGACTCCTTCGGCACGTAGTCGAGGTCGCACTCCGGGTCGGGGTTATCGAGGTTGATCGTCGGGGCGATCCGGCCCGTCAGGAGCGCCTGGATCGCGGCGATCGTCTCGACGCCGCCGGCGCCGCCGAGCAGGTGCCCGACCTGCGACTTGAAGGCCGTCACCGGCACCCGGTAGGCGTGCTCGCCGAAGACCGCGCGGATCGCCTTCGTCTCCGCGATGTCGCCCACCTCGGTCGCCGTGGCGTGCGCCGAGATGTAGTCGATCTCCTCGGCGGCGAGGCCCGCGGCGTCCAGCGCCGACTGCATCGCGCGCGCCGCGCCCTCGCCACCGTCGGGGGGCGCGACCAGGTAGGCGGCGTCCGCGCTCACGCCGTAGCCGAGCACCTCGACGAGCGGGCGCGCGCCGCGCGCCTGCGCGTGCTCGAGGCTCTCCAGCACGAGCAGCCCGGCGCCCTCCGACGGCGCGAAGCCGTCGCGGTCGCGGTCGAAGGGGCGCGAGGACTCGGCGGGGCGGTCGTTGAAGCCGGTGGTGAGGGCGCGCATGGCGCAGAACGCCGCAAGGCCGAGCTCGGAGATGCCGGCCTCGCTGCCGCCGGCGAGCATCACGTCGGCCTCGCCGCGGCGGATCACCTCGGCGGCGTCGCCGATGGCCTGGGTGCCGGCCGCGCAGGCCGTGGTCACGGTGTTGGTGTGGCCGAGCAGGCCGAGCTGGATGGTGAGGTTCCCGGCCGCCATGTTCGGCAGCATCTTCGCGAGGTACAGCGGGTCGACGCGCATCCCGCCCCGGCCCAGCACCGTGCGCATCGCGCGGTCGGTCTCCGGGAGCCCGCCGCCGCCGTTGCCGAGCACCGTGCCGACGCGGCGGCGGTCGATGGTGTCGAGGTCCAGCGCGGCGTCGTCGAGGGCCTGCTTGCCGGCGGCGATGGCGAACTGTGAGAAGCGCGCCATGCGGCGCGCGGTGCGGCGGTCCATCCACTCGGTCGGGTCGAACTCCTCGACCTGGCCGGCGACCTTGCAGGGGTAGTCGGTGGGGTCGATGGCGGTGAGCTCGGTGATCCCGGACTCGCCTGCGGCGGCGCGCTGCCACATCTCGTCGACGGTGTTGCCGAGCGGCGAGATGACGCCCATGCCCGTGATGACGATGCGCCCGCGTCCGTTGCCCGATGCCATGGTTACTCGCGGCCTCCGTGAAGCGTACGCGCCAGTCTAGCGCAGTCCGTACGCCCGGTCGCCGGTGACGCCGAGGATGTGCTCGCGCGCCTCGGAGACCGTGTACAGCGAACCCGTGATGAGCACCGTGCCGGCCTCACCCGCAAGCGTCCGGGCGAGCTCCGCCGCCGCCGCCACGTCGGGAGCGCGCTGCACCGCCGCCCCCTCGGCGCGGAACGCCTCCTCGACCTCGCCGGGGTCGGCGGCGCGCTCCGAGGACGGCGAGGTGACGATGACCGTGGTCATCGCCTCGCCGTCGGGGCCGAGCAGCGCCCGGGCCACCGCCGCGGCGTCGCGGCCGCCGAGGAAGCCCGCGACCAGCACGCGCGGCCGGGCCAGCCCGAGCGCGTCGACGGTCTCGCGGAAGCGCGTGGCCGCGAGCGGGGTGTGGAGCGCGTCGGCGACGATCAGCGGGCGGCGTCGCAGCACCTCGAAGCGCCCGGGCCACGCGACGCGCCCGAGACCCCGCGCGACGGCCTGGGCGGGCAACTCCTCGCCCGCCACGGCCCACGCCAGCTCGGCGGCGCGCACCGCCGCCGCGGCGTTCTCGGCCTGGTGGCGGCCGATCAGCGGGAGCTGGAGCCGCCGGTACGTGCGCAGCGGCGTACGCAGGTCGAAGGTCTGGCCGTCGAGGTTCTGGCCCGTCACGCGCATCGCGCACTCGGTCGCGACCTCGTGCAGCGTCGCGCCCGCCTCGGCGGCCTTCGCGCGGACCACGCCGATCGCGCTCTCGCGCAGCGGCGCGACGACCGCCTCGCAGGGGCCGGTGAGGATGCCGGCCTTCTCGGCGGCCACCTCCGGGATCGTGTCGCCGAGGATGGCCGTGTGCTCGAGGTCGATGGGCAGCACCATCGCCACATCCTTGCGGGCGATGACGTTGGTGGTGTCGAGGCGGCCGCCGAGGCCGACCTCGAGGACCTGCCAGTCGCACGCGGCCTCGGCGCCCGCGAGCCAGCCGAGCACCGTGACGAGCTCGAAGTACGACCAGCCCTCCGTCGCCTCGTCACCGAGCAGCGCCTGCGAGAGGCGCGCGAACGTCGCATGGTCCAGCGGCTCGCCGTCGACGCGGACGCGCTCGCGCGACTGGTGTACGTCCGGCGAGGTCAGGAGCAGCGTGTGCGCGCCGGCCGCGCGCAGGAGCGACTCGACCATCGCGGCGGTCGAGCCCTTGCCCTTGGAGCCGGCGACGTGGACGGTGCGGCGCTCCTCGGGCTTGCCGGCGCGGTCCAGGTAGTCGCGGATGTGGGTGACGCGGAAGCGCTTGGCCTCCTGCGGGTTGCCGCTGCGCTCGAAGCCGCCGCGGCCCAGCAGGCCGCGCACAGCCTCGACGTACGCCTGGACCGACTCGTCGAGCATGTTGGGGTCCGCGCTTCGCGGCGCGGTCGCGTCTACGACTGCCGCCGTCGCGCGATCATATAGGTGACGCGGCCCACCGCGACCGTCGTGCCCGCGGCGTCGGTCACCTCGACCGTGGTGTAGACGACGCGGCGGCCGCCTCCGAGCACGCGCGCCTCGGCGGTCACGTCGCTGGTGGCGGCTGCGAGGTAGCTCACGTTGAGGTCCGTGCTGGCGAAGCCACCCCACGTCTCGTCGTCGTCCTGGCGCGTGGTGAGCAGCGCGGCGGAGCCCGCTGCGTCGATGAGCGAGGCGAGCACGCCGCCGTGCAGGGTGTCCGGCCGGCGCGTCTCCAGCTCCGGCCGCGCGGGAATGCGCAGGCGCGCCATGCCCTCCTCCGCCCCGACCACCTCGATGCCGAGGGTGCGCCAGAACGCCACCTCGTCGGGGGCGATGCGGGCGAGGAGCTGCTCCTGCGTCGGCGTCACCGGGCTGCGCCCTCCCGCGGGGCGGTGGCTGCGCCGCCCGCGCCGTTCCCGCCGACCCCGTCGCCGCCGAGGCCGTCGCCGTCCTCGGAGCGGCGGTAGGTCATGCGGTAGAGGTCGGCGTAGATGCCGTCCTCGGCGATGAGCTCCTGGTGGTTGCCGATCTCGACGATCTCGCCGTCGCGCATCACGACGATGCGGTCGGCGCTGCGGATGGTCGAGAGCCGGTGCGCGATCACCAACGAGGTGCGGCCCCGCAGGATCGTCCTCAGCGCCTGCTGAATCAGCCGCTCGGAGTGCGTGTCGATGTTCGCGGTGGCCTCGTCGAGGATGAGGATGCGCGGCTCCGCGATGATCGCGCGCGCGAAGGCGATGAGCTGGCGCTGGCCGACCGAGAGGTTGGTGCCGCGCTCGTGCAGGTCGCTGTGGTAGCCGTCCGGGAGCCGCTCGATGAAGTCGTGCGCGCCGACCGCGCGCGCGGCGTCGGCGATCTCCTCGTCGGTGGCGTCGAGGCGGCCGTAGCGGATGTTGTCGGCGATGGTGCCGGAGAACAGGTACGGCTCCTGCAGCACGACGCTCATGCGGCGGGTCAGCGAGGCGCGCTGGATCTCGCGCAGGTCGGTGCCGTCGACGAGGATCGAGCCGCCCTCGATGTCGTAGGAGCGGTTGACCAGCGCGGTGACGGTGGTCTTGCCCGCGCCGGTGTGGCCGACGAAGGCGATGGTCTCGCCGGGCTCGATGTGGAGGTCGAACTTGCGGAGCACGGGCACGTTCTTGACGTAACTGAAGTCGACCTCGTTGAAGTCGATCCGCCCCTCGACGTCTGCGAGCACCTTCGCGTCCGGTGGGTCGACGATCTCGGGCTCGGTGTCGAGGACCTCGAAGATGCGGTGCGCGCCGGCCATGGCGCGCTGGAGCATCGTGTACTGGAGGACGATGTCGCGCACGGGGTTGAAGAAGCGCTGGATGTAGAGCAGGAAGCCGATCGAGTAGGCGAGCGCCTCGCCTGCGCCGAGATCGCCGGCGAACGTGCGCACGCCGATCACCACCAGCACGACCGCCGTCGCCACCGTCGAGAGGAACTCGACCATCGGGATGACGGCGGCCTGGAGCTTCACGGCGTCCATGTTGGCGTCGAGGTTGACGCGGTTGAGGCGCTCGAACTGGCGGAGGTTCTCGTCCTCGCGGTTGAGCGACTGCACGATGCGCACGCCGGAGACGTTCTCGTTGATCGAGCCGTTGACGATGGAGATGCCCTGGCGCACGCGGATGAAGGCCTGCGCCGCGGGGGTCTGCCACCACACCATGAAGATCATCAGCAGCGGGATCACCGACAGCGAGATCACCGCCAGCAGCGGGTCGAGCAGGAACAGGAACAGCACGATCAGCCCCAGCCCGACGATGTCGGCGAGGATGTTGAGGAAGCCCGAGGTGATCAGCTCCTGCAGCGTGACCACGTCGGACGTGACGCGCGACATCACGCGCCCGACCTCCTCGCGGTCGAAGAAGCTGAGCGAGAGCTTGTTGAGGTGCTCGAACATCTGCGAGCGCAGGTCGCGCAGGATGCGGTGCCCGACGTACCCCGTCATCAGCCGCTGCAGCGCCGCGGAGGCGAACGAGAACGTCGCGAGGCCCACCAGCAGCGCGCCGAAGTTCAGGATCTCGTTGTCGACCGCGGCAAGCTCAGCGGGCGTCCCTGAGCGCAGCTTTTCGACGATCGACTCGGTCGCGACGGCCATCACGTATGGCTGGGCGTAGGAGGCGACGGCGAAGACGAGCATCGCGATGGTGGCGACGATCGTCTGCACCTTGTACGGCCCGAGGAACGGGAACAGCCGCTTGACCAGGTCCGGCTCGTAGACACGGCCAAGCTCGGCGTAGTCCCAGCCGTCGACGGCGCGGCCGCCTCGCACGCCGCGCTGGTCGCCGGACCATCCGCCCGCCTGTCCGCCGCCCCAGTACGCCACTAGCCGCGCCCCCCGTTGTCGGCGAGCAGCAGCGAGGCGCTGGCCTCCTCCTGGTCACGCAGCTCGAGGTCGTAGATCTGGCGGTAGAAGCCGTCCGCCGCGAGCAGCTCGTCGTGCTGCCCGCGCTCGACGATCTCGCCGTCGCGGAGCACGAGGATCTGGTCGGCGGCCTTCACGGTGCGCAGCCGCTGCGCGATGACGAAGGTGGTGCGGCCCTCCATGAGCGCCTGCAGCGCCTCGTGGATCTCGTACTCGGTGCGCATGTCCACCGACGCGGTCGAGTCGTCCAGGATGAGCACGCGCGGGTCGCGCAGCAGCGTGCGGGCGATCGAGATGCGCTGGCGCTGGCCGCCCGAGAGCGTGGTGCCGCGCTCGCCGACCCATGTGTCGTAGCCCTCGGGCATCTCCATGATGAAGTCATGGATCTTCGCCGCCTTCGCGGCTGCCTCGATCCGCTCGTCGGTGGCGTCGGGTACGCCGTAGGAGATGTTCTCGCGGACGGTGCCGATGAACAGGAACAGGTCCTGCTGGACGATGCCGATCGCGTCGCGCAGCGACTCGAGGGTGACGTCGCGCACGTCGTCGCCGTCGATGGTGATGCGGCCGGAGCTCGCGTCGTAGAAGCGCGGCAGCAGGTTCACCACCGTGGACTTGCCCGAGCCGGTCGGCCCGAGCAGCGCGATGGTCTCGCCGGGCCTGGCGTGGACCTCGAGGTCGTGGAGCACGCGCTCCGCCCCGCTGTACTCGAACGAGACGTGCTCGAAACGCACGTCGCCGCGGCCCTCGCCGAGTGGCCGCGCGTCGGGGTGCTCCTGCACGGCGGACTCGGCGTCGAGGATCTCGAAGATGCGCGAGCCGGTGGAGTGCGCGCGCGCGAACATCATGATGATCCAGCCGATCGAGCGGACCGGCACCTGCAGCAGCGTGAGGTAGAGCTGGAACGCGGCGAGGTCGCCCACGGTCATGCGCCCGGCCTGGATCTCAGTGGCGCCGGCCCAGAACACGACCGCCAGCGAGAGCAGCCAGAGCGACTGGAGGAACGGCTCGTTGAAGGCCTGGAACTTGCTGGTCGAGTAGGACCACTTGAAGAGCTCGTCCACCTTCTCGTCGAACTTCGCCTGCTCGAACTCGGTGCGGGAGAAGGCCTTCACGACGCGCTGTCCGGTGAGGTTCTCCTGCAGGACGTTCGACATCTCACCCTGCAGGTCCTGCACCTTGAGCCAGATCGGCCGCAGCCGCGCCGAGGTCCACGTCCCCTGGATGGCGATGAACGGCACGAAGCCGAGCGCGATCAGCCCGACCTTCTGGTTCGTCGAGATCATCAGGCCGTAGACGCCGCCGAGGAGGGCGAAGACGAACAGCAGCCGGATCACGCCCATCGAGACGAACATGCGCACGCCTTCGACGTCCTGCGTGGCGCGCGACATGATCTGGCCGATCTGCGAGCTGTCGTGGTAGGCGTAGCTGAGCCGCTGGAGGTGGTCGTAGAGGTCGTTGCGGAAGTCGTAGGCGACGCGCTGCGAGATGTGCTCGCCGAGGTAGGTCTGCGCGTACATGAACACGCCGCGCGCCACGCCCACCGTGACCAGCAGCCCAATGGCGAACAGCAGCGTGCCGATGGTGCCGCGCGCGACGGTCTCCTCGATGCCCCCGATGCCCTCGACGGTGGCGATGTCGAGGCCGGCGTCGATGGCGAGGCCGGTCAGCCATGGGGCGGCGACGTTGAGCGCGGTGGCCGCGGCGACGACCACGAGGGCGGCGATGAACGCGCGCCAGTAGCGCAGCGCACGACCGATGAGCCGTATCTGCACGGGCCAGCGCGGGCCGGACAGGCGGCCGCGCTCTCTGTAGACGAGTGTGATTTCTGAGACCGTCACCCCGGCCATTCTACCTCACGTCTTACGTTAAGGGCGGGTGGGCTCCCGTAGTCCGAATGTAATTATCGAGCACGCGACCGCCCGTCGTTCCGTAATCATCATGTTCGTCGTACAATCACGTTGCTTATAGAGGGCGCGGTATGGGCTTACCCGTTGTCCGGCATCTGCTGCGGCCCCGGCACGCGCCGGCGTGGCTGCTGCTCGCCGTGGCGCTCGCGTGCGTCGCGCTGGCGGGCTGCACGGGGCGCGAGGGAGACGACGCGCCCGTCGAGGCGCCGCAGGCAACGGCAACCCCGGCCGCGCCCGCACCGGCGACCGCAACGGCGACTGCGGCGCCGACCCTCGACATGCCGTCGCCGGAGTCGCTGGATGCGGCGCTGCAGGCGTTGATCGGCAGCATGCGCGGTGGCGGGACCGATCCGTTCGGGGGGCCGCCCGAGGCGCTCCCGCCGGAGCTGCGCGCGCTACTCGAGGCGCTCGGCATCGACCTGCTGCTCGGCGCGGCCGTGAACGAGGCGCGTGGCGGCCTGGCCGTCGAGGTGGTGTTCGCCGGCTCGCCCGCCGAGCAGGCCAAACTCCGCACCGGCGACGTGATCGTCGCGATCGATGGTGTGCCGGTGAGTTCCGGCGCGGAGCTTCGCGCGGCGGTGCAGGCCATGACGGCCAGCGAGGTCTTCGTCCTCACGCTGGACCGTGGCGGGGCCACGCGCATGATCGGCGTCGTGCGCCCGTCCTCGGAGGAGTCGTTCTGGCGCTCGGACATGCTCAGGACGCTCGCGCTGGGTCTCATGCTGGCGAACCGCCCGGGCGGGCTCGCGCTGCCGCCGTCGCTGCTCGGCGAGCTGATGGAGGAGACGCCGGACGGTCTGCGCGTGTTCGCGGTGTTCCCCGGCTCGCCCGCAGACGCCGCTGGACTGCGCGCCGGCGACTACGTGCTTGCGATCGAAGGCCGCGCGATGCGCACGCTCGACGACCTCAACGAGTTCATGACGAGCTTCAATCCCCTCGCCGGTGACACCGAGGTGACGCTGCGGCGGGATGGCCGCGAGATGACGGTCCGCGTCGCGTTCCGGATCGGCGGGCTGTTCGGCGCCGGGGCGCCCGCCCCCGCCGAGTAGCCGGGCGACCCCTCATGTCGCGGCCTCCAGCAGGCCCGTGTCGTCGCGAGGAAACACCGGCGCCCACGAGATGTCCGTGCGCACGCCGTCGAACGTGCGGCCCGTGTGGTGGGCGAGCACGCGCAGCGTGAGCGCGTCGCGCTGCCGCAGCGCGGCGGTGCGGATCAGCCGCTTGCGCGCCACCTTGCGCAGCAGTGGGTCGAGCTCGATGCGCAGCGCGACGCCGGAGTGGTCGCCGCCGCCGTCGCCGAACGCGACGCGCGGCGTCTCCGCCAGGTCGTGCAGCGTGCGGTACACCAGGTCGACGTAGTCGACGTGCAGGCGCACGCCGCCGCCCTGCAGCAGGTCCAGCAGGTAGGCGCGCGCCTGCTCCGGCAGCTCCCACACCGCGCCCGGCTGCACCGCGATGTCGCGTGACGCCTCGACGTTCTCGAGGACGGCGATGGGGTTCCCGGACAGCTCGATGATGCGGCTGAGCTGCGTGAGCGCGCGGTTGAGCTCGACGATCGACTCGCGCAGCGGCTCGATGTCGGAGACGCCCCAGAGGTGCTTGGGGCGCGGGACGTTGGGGTAGATGACGAACGGGATCACGCCGTACGGGTTGGCGCGCGCCTCCGCCAGCTCCTCCTCTACCCAGAACTCGAAGCGCTCGGCCGTCCACACCTCGGTGACCTGCACCGAGGCCGGCGGGCGGCCGCCCGCGCCGCGCGGGAGCCGGCCCGTGCGCGCCTCGACCTGCTCGGGCGCCACCTCGTAGCGCGACGCGACGCGCCAGATGCGGCGCACGTCGTCGCCGAGGCTCCAGGCGTGGAGGCCCTGCACGTCGGGCGCGGAGACTACGACACGCTGCTCGCGCTCGTCCCACGTCACCTTGTAGGCGCCGTCGCCGAGCACGGCGGTGTCCAGCTCGCCGTCGAGGTCGAGGCGCAGCAGGTCGTTCGCCTCCCACATCTCGAGGAGCGCGCGCTCCGCCTCGGCGGCGCGACGCCGGCCCTCGGGCGTCTCCTCGGCGGCGGTGACCACGGGGCGGTGGTCGCTCACGAGGTAGGCCGCGCCCTTCTCGACGAAGGCGCGGGCGTAGTTGAAGTGCAGCATCCGCTCGCGCCGCGACCCGGGCGCCGCGCCGCGCCGGCCCTCGAAGAAGTCGAGCAGCTCGCGGTAGCGTGCGAAGCGGTCGCGGTCACGCTGCGCGAGCGCGCGCGGGAACGCGACGTGCCCGGCGGACGAGGCCGCCGAGGGCGCCGAGGGGATGCCGAGGCTTGCGGCGGTCGTGGTCATCGAGGCATCTCCTCCATGCTGCGTCGCGGAGTGGCGGCCGCCCGGGCCGGGTCGCGGGGCGCGCCCTCCAGGGCGCGGAACACCGTGCGGCGCGAGACCTGGAAGCGGCGCGCAATCTCGTTCACGGCGACGCCGCCGTCCAGGCGCATGCGCCGGATCTCGCGGTCGCGCACGCGGTTGAGCATGGCGCGCACGCCGCCCGGCTCGTCGTAGCGGCAGCGTGGGAGCGGGCAGCTCAGGCACGAGGGGAACAGGTCGCAGCCGCGGTCGCGGTAGTCGACATGCTCCGGCAGCGCGTCCTCGCGGATCAGCCGCGGCGGCGCCGCGGGTGCGTCGAGGGCGGGCGTCGGGCTCGGTGAAGCAAGACTCATGTGGTGACCTCCATCGAAGCAGGCGCGCCGAGCGCGCCGCGGCCCCGCGCCGTGCGTGAGCCGCCGCCGTGGCGAGCGGCGTCGACGGCCAGCGCGAGGCTCATCAGGTAGTCGTCGTGCCCGTCGGCGGGGTCGACGTGGAATTGCATCGTGCGCTCGTCGCGGTAGACGGCGCGGGCCAGCTCCAGCTGGCGGCGGCACTCGGCCGCCTCGGCCGAGCCGTCCGCGCGGTACAGCCGGAGCCGGCCGGAGTGCGCCGCCGCCAGCAGCCCGAAGCCGAGCTGCGACTTGCGCGGGGTGCTGAACACGACCGCGTCGACGCGGCCGCTGGGGAGACGGCGCGCGAGCAGGTCGGCGATCGGCGCGCCGAGGCCCGTCGCGTCGACGGCGAGGCGGCGCACGCGCCACGTGTTGCGCAGCCGGTCGGCCAGCGTCTCGACGATCGCGTCGGTCGCCTCGCCTCGCCACGCCTGGTGCTCGACCACCTCGATGGTGGGGAGCCCACCGGCGGTCGAGCGCACGCGCGCGATCGTGAGCACGGTCCAGTCGCGGTCGCGCGCGTGCGTGTGACCGTCGAGGGCCGGCCCGGCGAGGTCGAGGCCCGCGACGTAGTGCTCGCCGGGGAAGGGCGAGCGCAGCCGCTCGTGGCGCCCCTCGAGCTGCGCGCGCACCGCCGCGTCCAGCAGGCGGTCCTCGTCGTGCAGGACGTCGAGGAGGTACTGCGTGCGGAAGATCGGGTGGCGCTCGCCGAGCCGCGCGCGTTCGCCCTCGACATACGCGCCGTACGCGGGATTCGCGTCGGCGACCCGCTCCCAGTCCACGCGGAAGTGGCGGCGCGGGCCGCCGGCGCGCTCGGCGTCGAGGTGCTGTGCCTCGGCCTGCGCGAGCAGCGAGCGCGGCCCCCACGGCGTGCCGTAGTAGACCACCGGCGCGTTCGTCGACGCCGCCATCGGGCGGAAGTCGCGGTCGAACTTGTCGGGCCGCACGTCCTGCGCCTCGTCGACCTCGAGCAGCACGTCGGCCGTGTGGCCCACGACGTTCGCGCCGGGCTCGGCGGAGAGGTAGCGCACGCTCGCGTGGCCGCAGCGCACCGTCGCGGCGCCCTCGCGCGCGACGACGCGTTCGAGGCCCGCCTCGCGGGCGCGGGCGAGCAGGCGGTCGCGCGAGAGCATGGCCTGCGGGGAGAACGTCGGGGCGCACTTCACGGCCGTGCCGCCGCGCACGGCGCGCGTGAGCAGCAGCGCGAGCTCGACCTGCGCCGAGATCTCGTTCTTGCCGCCCTGGCGCGCGATCAGCACGGAGATCGAGCCGCCCTCGCGCGCTGCGGTCAGCCCGAGGATCGCGCGGGCGACCTCGGCCTGGTACGGGCGCAGCTGCGGCAGCGCCCGCGAGCGCTCCTCGGCGCGTGCGGCCGTCGCGGTGGCGCTCATCAGCCCGCCACCCGGCTGAGCAGCTCGGTGATGCCGACCCCGACCACGGTCAGGAACAGCGCCGTGATGCGCCCGCGCAGCTCGGACAGCTCGCGCTCGACACGGTCGAGGCGGCCCGCGAGGTCGTGCGCCGGGGGAGGCGGCTCCTCGCGTCGCGCGCCGCCGCGCGGAGACGCGAGCCTGCGCACGGCGCGGGCGAGGCGGTCGGGGGGCGGGCGGCGCCTACTCACGGGGCGCTCCCAGCACCTCGCCGAACTCCTCGAGCACGTTCGCGACGGCGTCGCCCAGGTGCTCGGCCTGCTTCGGGGAGAGGCGGTGCTGCGCCAGCAGCGCCTGCACCAGCAGGCGCACGCCGCTCTGCAGCACCTTCGGGTCGACGTCCGCGTCGCGGTCGGCGAGGGCGCGACGGAGCTGCAGCCGCAGCAGCGCGACCTCGTCGTCGAGACCCTCGACCTCGCGCGCGACGTGGAAGTCGTGGCGGTCGGCGGCGTCGAGCACCGAGTCGTAGAAGCTGGCGCGCGTCGGGCGCTCGGCGGGGCTCACCGGCGCTCCACGCTGAGCAGCGCGACCATCTCGTCGCGCGTGTCGGGTGCGGCCACGTCGAGGGCGTGCAGCACGCCGAGCACGAGCCGCAGCGCGGCCGCTTCGTAGCGCTGCTCGCGGAGCGCGGCGTCCAGGGCGCTCATCGCCCGGCCCCCATCGCGATCACCGCGCCGGTGGCGGCGTTGGCGAGCAGTAGCGGTGCGCGCAGCAGCGCGCCCGCCGCGCCCGGCTCGGAGAGCCCGACCGCCGCGAGGGCGTCGAGGCTGATGGCGGCGAACAGCGCCGTGAGCAGGAGCGCACCGAGCCGGCGCGCTCCTCCGGCGCGGAACGCGCGGTGCGCGAAGTAGGCGGCGTTCGCCGCGCCGGTGCCGGCGATGGCGGCATGCTCGGCGAACGTGACGGCGGACCAGAATGGATGCACGGTCTTCCCTTCCCGGTGGCCGGGAGCGGGCCACGTGGGAAGGAGGGTAGAACACCCGTTCGTGCGCAGCCAAGTCACAATCGGCATTTACAACAAACCCGATAAACGAGGATCGTCCGGATCTAGAGGACGACCGCCGGAATGCTCACCCTGCGCGCGAGGTGCTCGCGCGTCTCCGTCGCCAGCGGGTGGATCTCGCGGCCCATCGCGCGGTCGCGCTGCTCGGTGAGGGTGAGGTAGGCGAGCGCCGCCGCCTCGAGCGAGTCGTCGGCGAGGTCGAGCACCTGCTGGAGCGCGGGCCAGGCGGCGAGCTTCTTCTCCTCGACCTTGTCGGCGACGAACATCGACCACGCCTCGAGGCCGTAGTCGGGGTGGCCGGTGGTGTGGTAGCGGATCGCGTCGAGCACGCGCGGGTCCTGCACGTTGAAGCGCTCCTCGAGCTCGATGGCGGCGAGGGGGCCGTGCAGCAGCACCGGGCGCTCGCGCTCCAGCGGGAGCATCGGCAGGCCGCGTTCATCGGCCCGCCGCAGCCACTCCTGCTTCGAGAGGGCGCGCAGCAGGTCGTGCCCCTGGGCAGCGCGCAGCGCGGCCGCGAGGTCGGCGCCGTGGCGGCGCGCGAAGAGCTCGGTGAGCCCGACGACGCGCGCGATGTGCGCCATCATCTCGGTCGGCACCTCGGGCGCCATGCGGCCGCGCAGCGCGAAGTGGTCGGGCTCCGGGCGGAAGCGCGGGCGGTCGTCGTTCGCTGGCATCGACGCCGATTGTACGGACGCGGCGGCCAGTCCGCCCACGCGAAGGCAGCGCCGGGTTCCGGCGCCGCCCGTGCGTTGGGCCGCGTGCCTGTGTGCGTCGCGTCGAGGCTACCGGCCGGCCTCGGCGGTGACGGGGACGGGGGCCGCGCCGCGGCGCAGCGCGAGCGCCTCGAGCATGCGCCCGCGCTCCTCGGCCTCGACCTCGGGGGCGAAGCGCACGACGAGCACCAGGCTGGAGACCAGCACCACGAACCCGCCGAGGAACATGAACGCGTCCTGCGTCGTGATGCTCTCCGCGCGGAACAGGAAGCCCGCCGCGACCGCGCCCGCGTTGCCGCCCGCGCCGACGATCCCGGCCACCGAGCCGAGCGCCTTGCGGTTCACGAACGGCACGACCGAGAACGTCGCGCCCTCCGACATCTGCACGAAGATGCTGAACACGATCATCGCGGGAATCGCGAGCAGCAGGACGTCCATCCGCGAGAACACGATGAGCGCGATGCCCTCGAGCAGCAGCACGATGCCGAGGAACAGCACCCGCCCGCGCAGCCCGAAGCGCACGCCGGCGAAGTCGCCGAAGACGCCGCCGAGCGTCCGCGCGAAGAGGTTCATGAGCCCGAACAGCCCCGCGATGAGTCCGGCCATGCCGACGCTCAGCCCGAAGTGGTCGTGGTAGTAGAGCGCGGCGACGTTGTTGATGGTCAGCTCGATGCCGAAGCACGCACCGTAGATGACGAACAGCGCCCACACGCGCGGGTCGCGCGCCGCCTCCCAGAACGAGCCCTTCGCCGCCTCGGCGGAGTCGAGCGCGCCCTGCGCCCGCAGCTCGTCGAAGTTGCCGTCCGGGGCGTCCTGGGTGAAGCGGTGGTAGGCGAGGCCGGTGATGAGCAGCGCCACGCCGGGCACCACCATCGCGACGCGCCAGCCGACGGTCTCGCCGACGCCGAGCATCAGCACGCCCGCGAGCAGCAGCGGCATCACCATCTGCGTCACGCCGCCGCCGAGGTTCCCCCAGCCGGCCGTCGTCGCGTTGGCGGTGCCGACGACGTTCGGGGCGAACATCACCGAGGTGTGGTACTGCGTGATGACGAACGCCGCGCCGATGACGCCGATCGCGAGGCGGAAGAGCAGGAACGACTCGTAGTTCTGCGCCAGGCCGATGCCCATCACGGGCAGCGAGCCGATGATGAGCAGCCAGGTGTACGCGCGGCGCGGACCGATGCGGTCGCTCAGCCAGCCGATGACGAGCCTCGCGACGATGGTGATCGCGACCGACGCGATGATGGTGTTGCCGATCTGCGTCTGCGTCAGGTCCAGGTCGTCACGCACGATGACCATCAGGGGCGCGATCCCGAACCAGCCGAAGAACGCGAGGAAGAACGCGAACCACGACATGTGGAACGCGCGCATCTGCACGGTCTTCAGTGAGAACAGGGAAATGCTGGTCGCCTTGTTCTGGATCTGCGCCGAGTTCACAGCCGGGTCTCCTTCCTCGCCTCGTGCGGTCGAGTAGCAGGCTAGGGTCGGCGCGTTACCGCGCCGTGCCATCGGCGTGAACTTCGGGAGACGGGCCGGTTGCCGGGGCGTGACGGCGGGTTGTCGGCGACGTAAACGCGGTGTTTCGCGCGCTCCGACCGCGCTCTGCCCGCTCAGGCCGCGAGTGGCTCGACGCGGACCGCGGCGAACTTGAGCTCGGGCTGCTTCGAGCGCGCGTCGATGGCCTCGCTCGTGGCGTTGTTGGTGATGGCGTGGCGGTTGAAGAGCTCGCCCCAGTGGAAGGGCGCGAAGACCGCGCCGCTGCGGATCGCGTCGGTGACGCGCGCCCGCACCTCCAGGCTGCCTCGGCGCGAGGTGACGCGCACGAGCTGCTTGTCGCGGACGCCGAGGTACCCGGCGTCGTCGGGGTGGATCTCCAGGAAGGGGTCGCGCTCGCTGCGCATCAGCTTCGGCACCTTGCCGGTGCGGGTCATCGTGTGCCACTGGTCCTTGACCCGCCCGGTGAGCAGCGCGAGCGGGTACTCGTCGCTCAGGATCTCCGCGGGCTTGCGGTAGCCCGGCGCGTGGAAGCGCGCCCGCCCGTCGGCCGTCGGGAACCGCCCCGCCTCGAACAGCCGCGGCGAGGACTCCACGCCGTTCCCGCCCCCCCCGTCGAGGGTCGCTCCCTCGGGAAACGGCCACTGGACGCCGGTGCCCGCCTCGCGCAGCACGTCGTAGCTGAGCCCGGTGATGTCGAGGTCGCGGCCGCGCGTCAGCTCGCGGTACTCGTCGAAGATCGCCTCGGTGTCCTCGTAGTCGAAGGCGTCACCGTGGCCGAGCGCGGCGGCGATGCGGCAGATGATCTGCCAGTCCGGCAGCGCCGAGCCGGGCGCCTCCCCGATCTGCTCGAGGAGGCAGATGCGCCGCTCGCTGTTGGTCATCGTGCCCGGCCGCTCGGACCACTGCGCCGCGGGCAGCAGCACGTCCGCGATGCGCCCCGTCTCGGTCGGGTAGTACGCGTCCTGCACCACGACCAGCTCGGCGCGTCGCAGCGCGGCGCGCACCCGCTCGGCGTTGGGCAGCGACGCGACGGGGTTGGTGGCGGCGATCCACACCACCTTCACCTCGTCGCGCTCGAGCGCCTCGACCATCTCGATCGCGGTCAGGCCGGGGCGGTGGGAGATCGAGCCGGGATCGAGGCCCCACGCGCGCTCCACCTCGGCGCGGTGCCCGGCGTCGGCGACGAGGCGGTGGCCGGGCAGCGTTGTGGCGAGGCCGCCGCACTCGCGGCCGCCCATGGCGTTGGGCTGGCCGGTGAGCGAGAACGGCCCCGCGCCCGGCTTCCCGATGTTGCCCGTGGCCAGCGAGAGGTTGATCAGCGCGAGGTTCTTGTCGACCCCCGACGTGCTCTGGTTCGCGCCCATCGTCCACAGGCTGAGCATCGGCCCGTTCGTCGCGATGATGCGCGCCGCGTCGACGATCTCCTGCGCGTCGAGCCCCGTCACCGACGACGCCCGCTCGGCGGACCAGCCGTCGAGCGCCTGCTCGACCGCCGCCCACCCGCTCGTGTGCTCCTCGATGAACGCTGCGTCGAGGCCGCCCGCGAGGCGCACCTCGAAGAGCAGCGAGAGCAGCAACGCGACGTCGGTGCCGGGCAGCACCGGCAGGTGGATGTCGGCGATCTCGGCGGTGCGGGTGCGCCGCGGGTCGACGACGATGACCTTGACGCCGTCGCGGTCGGCGCGCTTCCGCGCCTTGATGCGGTCGAAGAGGATCGGGTGGCAGGCTTCGACGTTCGCGCCGAGGATCAGGAACGTGTTGGCCGCCTCGATGTCCTCGTAGGACGCGGGCGGCGAGTCCGCGCCGAAGGCGAGGTTGTAGGCCGCGACGGCGCTGGCCATGCACAGCCGCGAGTTCGTGTCCTGGTTGTTGGTGCCGATGAACCCCTTCGCGAGCTTCCCGAACAGGTAGTAGTCCTCCGTCGGCAGCTGGCCGGAGCCGTAGAGCATGACCGAGTCCGGCCCATGCTCGGCGACGTTGCGGCGGATCGCGTCGGCGACGCGGTCGATGGCCTCGTCCCAGCCGGTGACGCGGGTGTGCGCGCCCTTGCGGTCGCGGACCATCGGGGTGAGCAGGCGGTCGCCGGTGTCGAAGACCTGGCCGAGCAGCGCGCCCTTGGCGCAGAGCTTGCCCTTGTTGACCGGGTGGTCGGGGTCGCCTCGCACTTCGAGCGCGACGCCGTCCTTCGCGCGTGCGAGCAGGCCGCAGCCGGTGCCGCAGTAGCAGCAGACCGAGCGTCGCCAGCCGTCACCCGCGAGCAGCGGCAGCCTTGCCACGTCGCATCACCCGACGGCGACGAGGGCGCGCTCGCGCAGCGCCCCGGCCCCACGCAGCGACCGTAGCTGCGCCGCCACCGCCTCCGGCAGGTCCGGCGTCAGCACGCCCTCGGCGATGCGATCGCCGAGCCGCGCGCTGTCACCGAGGCAGCCGCCGGCGAAGATGTCCGCCGCGTCCAGGATCTCGCCGTCGACGCGCTGGCGGTCGCCGAGCAGGCCGATCTCGCCCGCGCGGTGCTGGCCGCAGGCGTGCGGGCAGCCCGACATCTGGATGCGCACCGGCTCGTCGATCTCGTAGCGCTCCTCGAGCGCGCCGGCGAGCTTCAGCGCCTCGGCCTTGGTGTCGATGAGGCTGAAGTGGCAGTAGTCGTTGCCCGTGCACGTCACCATCGAGCGCACCCACGGCGAGGGCTTCGGGCTGTACGTCTCCAGCAGCGGCTCGGCGAGCAGCGCGCCGAGGGACTCGTCGGGCACGTCGGGGATGAGCACGTTCTGCTGCACGGTGAGCCGCAGCTCGGCGCTGCCGTACTCGGCGGCCAGCCGCCCGAACTCGATCAGGTCGTCGCCGCTCACGCGCCCCACGGGCACGAGGCACCCGACCACGCTGCGCCCGGGCTGGCGCTGCGGCGAGATGCCGATGTGGTCGCCGCCGTGCCTGGTCGTCGCGGACTCGGCCGCGCGCTCCAGCGCGACGCCCATGCGCTCCTCGACGGCCGCGCGGAAGCGCTCGATGCCCCACTCGCCGAGCAGCACCTTGAGCCGCGCCTGCTTGCGCTGCTCGCGCGGCCCGTGGTCCCGGAACACCTCGAGGATCGCGAGCGCGACCGGCACGACGCCCTCGGCCTCCACGAACACGTCGAGGGGCCGTGCCAGCTCGGGCTGCTGCCCGCCGAGTGCGCCGCCGACGAGCACGTTGAAGCCGGCGACCTCGCGGCCGGCCTCGACGCGCGTCGCGGGCGCGAACGAGAGGTCGTGCGTCTGGGCGTGCGTGCAGTCCTCGCGGCATCCGGTGATGGAGAGGTTGAACTTGCGCGGCAGGTTGCTGAACCGCTTGCCGCCGATGATCGCCTGCTGGAGCCGCTCGCCGAGCGTGCGCGCGTCGATCAGCTCGTCGGCGTCGAGGCCCGCGAGGGGGCAGCCGACGACGTTGCGGACGTTGTCCATGCCGCTCTGCTGCGAGTTGAGCCCGGCGGCGGCTAGGCGCTGCAGGACCCACGGGGCGTCCTCGATGGTGATCCAGCGGAGCTGGATGTTCTGGCGTGTGGTGATGTCGGCCGTGCCGCGGCCGCAGCGGTTGGCGATCTCGCCGATGGCCGTGATCTGCTCCGACGTGAGCACGCCGTTGGGGATGCGCATCCGCAGCATGAAGTAGCCCGGCGTCGCCTTGCGGTGGAAGAGGCCGTACCACTTGAGGCGCTCGAAGTCGTCGGCCGGGATGGCGTCGACGCCCTCGACGGCGTAGCGGTAGAGGTCGGGCAGGACGTCGAGGCCGTCCTTCGCGTCCTTGATCGCCTCGATGCGGTTGGGAGCCATGGGCGTCCTCCTCCGCGGTCAGGGTGGCGAGCGCGCGTTACGTCGCCGGGAAGCTCGCGTGAACGGCGCGTGAACACTCGTTTACCGGCGCGTTGCGAAATCCGTGGCGTTCGAGGGCTCAAACAGGGCGCACAGCACCGCGCCCTGGGCCACAATGGAAGCGGTGGGGCAGGGCCGGGCGGAGGTGCAGCCTCGGTCCACATACGGAGGGATCCGCCATGACCATGCGCAGCCACGTGATCGACTACCGCATCCACGGCGACGACTTGCAGTTCGTCGAGGTCGAGCTCGACCCCGGCGAGACCGTCATCGGCGAGGCCGGCGCGATGATGTTCCTCGACGCGGGCGTGAAGTTCGAGACCAAGCTCGGCGACGGCAGTGACCCGGATCAAGGGAAGCTCAGGAGCTTCTGGGGCGCGGCCAAGCGCGTCATGTCGCAGGAGTCGTTCTTCATCACGCACTTCACCAACGAGGGGCGCGGCAAGCAGACCGTGGCCTTTTCGGCTGAGTTCCCCGGCAAGATCGTCCCAATGGACCTCGGAGCGCTCGGCGGCGAGATCATCGCTCAGAAGGACGCGTTCCTCTGCGCGGCACTCGGCACCAAGCTCGACATCGCCTTCCAGCGGCCGATGGCCGGCCTCTTCGGCGGCGAGGGCTTCATCCTCCAGCGCCTCCAGGGCGACGGGCTGGCCTTCGTCTCGGTCGGCGGCACGGTGATCGAGAAGGATCTGCAGGGCGGGGCGATCTCCGTAGACACCGGCTGCATCGTCGCCTTTGAGCCCTCTGTCGATTACTCCATCGAGCGTGCCGACAACCTCAAGTCGATGATCTTCGGCGGCGAAGGCCTGTTCCTCGCGCGGCTGTCCGGTCACGGCAAGGTGTGGTTGCAGTCGTTGCCGTTCTCGCGCCTGGCGAACCGGATCATCGCGAACGCCCCGAGCGCGGGCGGCAGTTCCAGCGGCGAGGGCTCCATCCTCGGCGGCTTCGGGCTCGGCCAGCGCTAGCCGGGGCGCAGCACCTCGGCGCCCAGCGCCGCGAACGCGGCGATCGATGCCAGCCGCAGGTCAGGGGGAGGCGGTGACGCCTCCCCCGCGCGCGCGTAGCGCCCCTGCTCCACGAGCACCGTCGTCACCCGCTCGCCGAGCGCGGCCTTGATGGCGGCGTGGATCGCGGGGTTGTCGTCCACGACGACGTAGTGGCCGGCGGGGTAGCGCACGCGGATGTCGTCCAGCTCGCGCTCCTTGTGGGCGTAGACGAGCACGCGGCCCTCGACGGCCGCGTCGACGCCCGTCGCGCGCGCCTTGTGACGCTGGAACCCCGAGTCGCCGTCCGTCACCAGCACCGGGAGCCCGAGGGTGCGCGCGTGTGCAAGCGCGTCGAGGGCGCCCGGGAACAGCAGCGCGGCGTAGTCCACGCCGTACACCGCCTGCGCCAGCGGCGGGAGCAGCGACGCGTCGCCGCGCTCGCGCCCGAGCCGCTTCATCGCCTCGCGCACGTCGACGTAGCCAAGAGCCTCGCGCACCTCCTCGTAGCACCCCCAGAAGCGCCCCGCGGTCGCTTCGCCGAGCGACGCGCGGATGCCGGCGTCGATCGCCGCACGCGCGCCGTCGGCGTCGAGGAGGGTGTTGTCGAGGTCGAACAGCAGGACCGTGGAGGCCTCGGAGGTCGACACGAGTCGCGGCGGGCTAGCCGGAGATGCGGTCGACGGCCGTCTTGCCGCCCTGCATGACGAGGCAGATGCGCTCGCGCTGCTGCAGCAGCGTGATGTCGGCCAGCGGGTCGCCGTCGACGACGATGAGGTCGGCGAGCTTGCCGGGTTCGAGGGTGCCGACCTCGGCGTCCATGTGAACGCACTCGGCGGCCGTCTTCGTGGTCGCGACGATGGCTTCCATCGGCGTCATGCCGTGCTCGACCATGAGCTCGAGTTCCCACGCGTTGGTGCCGTGCGTACCCACCCCGCAGTCGGTCCCCATCGCGACCTTCACGCCCGCCTCGTGCGCCGCGCGGAAGCTGCGCGCGTTCGCCTCGATCACCTCGTGCGCCTTGCGCAGCGACTGCGGCAGTACCGACTCGGGCGACGCCTCGGCGTTGAGCACGACGCTGCGAGGGGCGTGCAGCGTGGGCACGAGGAACGAGCCCTGCTCTTGCATGATCGCGATCGCCTCGTCGTCCAGGTAGAAGCCGTGCTCGATGGACTCGACGCCGGCGCGCAGCGCGTTCTTGATGCCCTCGGTGGCCTGCGCGTGCGACATGCACGTCTTCCCGTGCATGCGCGCCTCGTAGACCATGATCGCGATCTCGTCCTGCGTGAACTGCGGCGAGCCCGGCTCGTCCGAGGGGGAGAGCACGCCGCCCGTGGCGTGCAGCTTGATGAAGTCGGCGCCCGCTCGCAGCACCGTGCGCACCGTCTTGCGCACCTCGTCGGGGCCGTCGCAGATGTGCTCCGGCCACTCCGGCCCGCGGTCGCCGCTGAGCGTCCCGCCTGACGGCATCGTGCCGTCGCCATGCCCGCCGGTCTGCGAGAGCGCGACGATGGCGAGCCGCATCCGCGGCGCGGGGATCAGCCCGCGCTCGGCCGCGAGCTTGAAGCCGACGGGCGTCCCGGCCGCGTCGCGCACCGTGGTGAAGCCCGCCTCGAGGGTCTCGCGGGCGTTCTCCGCCGCCTCGAACGCGTTGAGCGTCGGCGGGGTGAGCGCGCGCTGCTGCATCGTCTTGCGAGAGCCGTAGAGGTGGACGTGCGAGTCGATCATGCCGGGCATGACCGTCGCGCCGCCCGCGTCGATCACCTCGGCGTTATCGGGCAGTGTGTCGATGCGCCCCACGGCCGCGATGCGGCCTTCCTCGATGACCACGCTGGCGTTGGGGACGGGGTCGGCGCCCGTGCCGTCGATGAGCGTGGCGCCGGTGACGACGGTGGTCATGGGTGGCCTCCTCGCGCGTTTCGCATGATAGCCGGGGCGGGGCGGCATGGGACGCGCGCGGGTGCCACAATGCGCGCGAGCACGGGTGCGGCGCGCTGGTGGCGTCGCGCGAGTCCTGGAGCACGATGATGGCGACGTACTTCCTGCTGATCACCCTCACGCCCGAGGGGCGCGCGGCCTCGTTCGAGGATCCGGCGCGGCTGCTGCGCATCGAGCGCGAGACCGAGGGGCCGGGCGTCGAGTGCCTCGGGCTCTACGGCGTGCTCGGCCACTACGACTTCATCAGCATGGTCGAGGCCGACGACAACGAGGCGGTCGCGCAGTTCTCGCTGGAGTACGGCGTGCGCGCCGGCGCGCACATCGAGACGCTGCCCGCCGTCCCGATCAGCCGCTTCGAGCACCACGACCCGCGGGGCCTGGATACGGGAGACGCCGAGGTGGTGCTGAACCTCCCCGGCGTCTCCGGACTGGACGATCCGGACGGCGCTCCCGCCTAGGCTCGCTCCCTAGTTCGGGATCGCCATCGGCAGCGCCAGGTCGTCGCGCGACCAGGGGCTGCCCTGCACGGACAGCATCTCGTCGAGCTCGTCCTGGAAGAAGAACTTCTCCTCGCCGAACGCGGGCTCGAGGTCGTCGAGCCAGCGGGCGGTCTCGCTGTACTTCGCGAAGAAGGGGCGGCCCACCCAGTCCGGGTTCCGGCCCTGCAGCATGCGCAGCACGATCACCTTCTCGCCGGCGACCTCGGAGACACCGAGGACCTGCACCTTGCCCGGCGTCGCCGACATGCTGGGCCCGCGCACCGTGCGCGAGTTGCCGCCGACCATCGAGTAGGCCTCGCGGAAGATGTTCCAGCACTCGATGAGCGGGAGCTCGAAGTAGTGCCGCGCGCCGGTGTCGCGCTCCACGAAGAGGTAGTAGGGGATGCAGCCGAGCTGCGTCTGCAGCCGCCACATCCGCGCGAGCGTCGCGGCGTCGTCGTTGATGTGCCGCAGCACCGGCGTCTGGGTGCGGATCTGCGCGCCCGTCGCGCGCACGTTGCGGATCGCCTCCTGGACGATCGAGGTCTCGAGCTCGACCGGGTGGCTGAAGTGCGCCATGAACGACAGCTGCCGCCCGGAGTCGACGACCTCCTTGAACAGCGCCAGCAGGTCCTCGGCGTCGTCGTCGGAGACGAAGCGCTGCGGCCAATAGGCGAGCGCCTTGGAGCCGATGCGGATGGTCGAGAGGTTGGGCGCGCCGCCCGGCTCGAGCAGCGGCTCGATGTAGCGGCGCAGCACGCGCGTGCGCATGATCAGCGGGTCGCCGCCGGTGAACAGCACGTCCGAGATGTCACCGTGTGCCTCGACGTAGTCGCGCAGCAGCGTGGCCTCGCGCATCGCGAACTTCTGGTCCTCGAGGCCGACGAACTGCGGCCAGCGGAAGCAGAACGTGCAGTAGGCGTGGCAGGTCTGGCCCTGGCTCGGGAAGAACAGCACCGTCTCGCGGTACTTGTGCTGCATCCCGTTCAGCGGCCGGCCGTCCAGCGCGGGCACGTTGTGGTCCATCTGGCCGGCGGGGTGCGGGTTGAGCGTCCAGCGGATCTCGTCCGCGGCCTGCTTGAGTTGCTCGTCCGAGACGCCCGCGTCCAGCAGCGACGCCATGCGCTGGTAGTTCTCGGGCGTGAGCATGTCGCCCATGGGGAACGTGAGCCGGTACATCGGGTCGTCCGGCACGTTGTCCCAGTTGATGAGGTGGTCGATGACGTACTTGTTGGACTTGAACGGCAGCACGTTGCCGACGACGCGGATCTCCTCGCGCAGGTCGGCCGGGAGCGCGGCCAACTGCGGGACCTGCTCGAAGTTGTGGAGGTTGATCGCCTCGTAGGGCTCCTCCATGTAGTCGTCGAGGTCTCCGAACGACTCGATGTGATAGCTGGGGGTAACTCGCTCGATGGTCATTCGTCGTGGCTCCTTCAGCACCGGGTATGACGGTCTGCCACAAGCATTCTAGCTGGAACACGGTCGCGATGCTGTGACGCCGCGCACAGGGGCGTACGGGCGGGCGCCGTGCTACCGTCCCGCACATGCCGGACTGGCCGTTCGACCCGCCTCGCAAGCCGATGGAAGCGCGCGTCCGCGAGCGCTTCCCGGAGCCGCCCGGCTGGGCCTACGAGCCGAAGTGGGACGGCTTCCGCGCCCTGGCCTGGAGCGCCGGCTCCGAGGGCGAACCGCGCCTCGACAGCCGCAACGAGCGCCCGCTGCTGCGCTACTTCCCCGAGCTCCGGGGCGCCCTCGACGCGCTCCCGGCGGGCACGGTCGTCGACGGCGAGATCGTCGTGGTGACCGGCGAGGTGACGGACTTCGACGCGCTCCAGCAGCGCATCCATCCGGCCGAGTCGCGCATCGAGCGGCTGTCGGGGGAGACGCCCGCGCAGCTCGTCGCATTCGACCTGCTGGCGATCGAGGGCGAGGACCTGCGCCCGCAGCCCTTCGAGGTGCGCCGCGCGCGCCTCACCGCGCTGCTCGCGGGCCTCGACGCCCCATGGTCGCTGACGCCGTCCACGCACGACCTCGCCACGGCTCGCGCGTGGCACGCCCGCTTCGAGGCGGCGGGGTGCGACGGCATCGTCGCGAAGCGGCTCGACGGGACGTACATCGAGGGCAAGCGGGAGATGCTGAAGATCAAGCACCGCCACACCCTCGACGCCGTCGTCGGCGGCTACCGAGTACACAAGGAAGGCGACCGCATCGGCTCGCTGCTGCTCGGCCTCCATGACGAGGCCGGGCGGATGCACTTCGTCGGGCACATCTCGGGCTTCGCGGACGAAGAGCGCGTGGCGCTCCTCGCGCGCTTCGAGGCGATGCGAGTCGAGGAGAGCTTCGACGAGGACGCGCGGCGGCCGGGCATGGAGAGCCGCTGGTCGCAGGGCCGCGAGGCCGGGTTCGTGCCCGTGGAGCCCGATGTCGTGGTCGAGGTCAGCTACGACCAGATCACCGGCGGACGGCTGCGCCACGCCGCGCGCTTCGAGCGCTGGCGGCCGGACAAGGACCCCGCCGAGTGCACCATGGACGCCCTCGCGAGGCCCGAGGGCGCGGGATTCGGCGAGGTCATCGCGGAGGCGCACCCGGACGCGTGAGGGCCGTGTACCATCGCGGCCGAGATGACCGACCGCGAGAGCCTCCCCCACGACCTCCCCGACGACAGCGTCGAGTTCGAACCCGAGCCCGCGCCGGACCACCCGACGCAGCCCGATGCCGCGGCGGGCATGCCGGGCGCGGCCGAGCCCGTCACCGAGCAGCCCGGGGCCCAGTCGGAGTGGGCGCGTCCCGTCACGCCCCCACCTCCGCCCGAGCCGGAGCCTGCGGAGCAACCCATCGCTCCTCCCCCGTCCCCGGCCCAGCCCCGGCCCGCTCCGGTCTTCGCCGCGCCCCCACCTCCGCCCGAGCCGGAGCCCCCCTCGCAGCCCACCGTCGCAGCTCCACCCGAGCCCGAGCCGGAGCCCGCCGCCGAACCCAGCGCCCCGCCACCACCGACGCCCGAGCCCCGGCCGGCGCCCGTCTTCGCCTCGCCGCCGCCAGAGCCCGAGTCGGTCACGGCGGCGTCGGCGGAGATCGAGCGGCTGCGGCTCGAGATCGCGCACCGCGACCAGCTCCTGCTCTCCGCGCGTGAGCGCCGCGTCGGGCTCGAGCGCGAGATCGGGCGGCTCGAACGCCAGCTCGACACGGCCATCGAGGCACAGCGCGAGGCCGCCACGGAGCGCGCGGAGCTGCGGCGGCTGCTCGGCAACGCCCAGCTCCAGGTGCAGTCGCTGATACAGCTCCCGCCCCCCGCGGACGAAGCGGACAACCTCGAGGATCCGGAGTCGGCCGAGCAGTCGGCCTCGGGCGCCTCGGCGCGCCCGCGCATCCGCCGCACGGCCGAGTCGATCGTGTACGCGCAGAGCGCCGACGCCACCGAGCCGGCCTCCGACGAGGCCTCGCGCGAGGCTCCGCAGCGTCGCGCACCCGCGCAGCGGCGCGGCCTGGTCGAAGACGCGCGGGACGTGCTCTCCAACCTGCGACGGCTGTTCTAGGGAGCCGAGCCGATGCTCGTGGTGATCGTGGGACTCATCGGCGGGCTCGCGGGGGCGGCGGCGATGTTCGCCGCGCGCACGCCCGAGATGCGCACCGAGCCCCCCGACACTTCGCTACTGCTGGCCCGCATCAGCGGCGGCGACGCGCGCGACTACCCGACCCTCGGCGGGCTCGTGCAGCTCGGCTACGGCGCGGTCCTCGGCGGCGTCTTCGCCTACGTCACCGCGCGCGTGCCGGGCTGGAGCGTGAGCGTCTCCGAGTGGACGACCGCGCTCCCGGACTGGACGCTGAGCGTGCCCGCGTGGGACGAGCGCCTGTGGGTCGCCGGCCTGCTCTACGGCCTGCTCCTCGCCATCCTCGGGCTCGGCTTCTGGGCCCCTGTGATCGGCCTGCAGGAGCGCCTCGACGCCATGGAGCCCGGCGCCCGCGCGCAACGGACGGCGATGCTCGTCGGCGCGCACGTGCTGTACGGCGTCATCCTCGGCGCGGTGTTGCAGGTGCTCACGGCGTAGCGCGCTACGATGACGGCGTGAGCCCGCGCGCGGCCGCACGAGCCGGGCAGCGCGGCCACGCACCGACGGGAGCACCTCGTGAGCGACGAGCAGCCCGCGCACCGCAACCGCCTCGCCGACGAGACCAGCCCCTACCTGCTCCAGCACGCCTCCAACCCGGTCGATTGGTACCCGTGGGGCGAGGAGGCCTTCGAGCGCGCGCGCGCCGAGGACCGCCCGGTCCTGCTCTCCGTCGGCTACAGCTCGTGTCACTGGTGCCACGTCATGGCGCACGAGTCCTTCGAGGACGAGTCCATCGCCGCCGTCATGAACGAGGGCTACGTCAACATCAAGGTCGACCGCGAGGAACGCCCCGACGTCGACAGCGTCTACATGACGGCGACGCAGGCGATGACCGGCGCGGGCGGCTGGCCGATGACCGTGTTCATGACGCCCGAGGGCGACCCGTTCTTCGCCGGCACCTACTTCCCGCCCGACGACGGCCACGGCCGCCCCGGCTTCCGACGTGTCCTGGAGGCGCTGCGCCACTCGTGGGACACCGACCGCGAGCGGCTGCTCACCTCGGCGTCGAACATCACCCAGCAACTCCAGGCCGCGACCGAGCGCACGGCCTCGGGCGACGGCGCGGTCACGGCTGACCTGGCCGCGGGCGCCGTCGACCGCCTGCGCGGGGCGTACGACGCCACATGGGGCGGCTTCGGCGCCGCGCCGAAGTTCCCGAACCCCGGCACCCTCGAGTTCCTGCTGCTCCACGACCACGCCGCGACGGTCGCCGACGCCGGCCGACCGGGCGCGCGAGCGATGGCCGTGGAGACGCTGCGCTCGATGGCGCTCGGCGGGATGTACGACCACCTCGGCGGCGGCTTCGCGCGCTACAGCGTCGACCGCGAGTGGCTGGTGCCGCACTTCGAGAAGATGCTCTACGACAACGCGCAGCTCGTCCGCGCCTACACCCACGCCTCCCAGGTAGAGGGTGACCCCGTCTTCGAGCGCGTCGTGCGCGAAACCCTCGCCTACCTCGAACGCGAGATGCTGCACCCGGACGGCGGCTTCTACAGCGCGCAAGACGCCGACAGCGAGGGCATCGAGGGCAAGTTCTTCGTCTGGACGCCCCAGGAGTTCGCCGCCGTGCTCGGCCCGGAGGACGGCTCGCTCGCGGCCGAGGTCTTCGGCGTCACCGTGGCGGGCAACTTCCAGGACCCGCACCACCCCGAGTTCGGCCGCCGCAACGTGCTCAGCCGCCGCGCCCCGCTCAACCACATCGCCACCTCGCGCGGCACGACCGTCGAGGACATCGAGGAACGCCTCGACGGCTGGCGCGAGCGGCTGCTCGCCGAGCGCGAGACGCGCGTGCGCCCCGGCCTCGACGACAAGGTGCTGACCTCCTGGAACGGGCTCGCGCTCGCGGCGTACGCCGAGGCCGGCCGCGTCTTCGGGGACGCCTCGTACGTCGCGGTTGCCGAGCGCAACGCGGCCTTCGTGCGCGCCGAGATGTGGCGCGACGGCCGGCTGCTGCACACCTGGAAGGACGGCCGCGCGCGCATCGACGGGATGATCGAGGACTACACCTACTACGGCCTCGGCCTCGTCGAGTTGTACCGCGCCACCGGCAACCTCGACCACCTGCACTGGGCGGCCGAGCTGCTCGAGGTGGTCATGGCGCGCTTCCGCGACCCCGAGGGCGGCGGCGTCTACGAGGCGGCGTCCGACGCCGAGCGGCTGATCCTGCGCCAGAAGCCGATGTTCGACGCGGCCTCGCCGAGCGGGAACGGCGCGGCGGCACTGCTCGCGTTCTGGCTCGGCCGCTACTTCGGGCGGCCGGAGTGGGAGGACTTCGCCCGCGAGGTCGTCGCACTGGTGCGCGACCACCTGGTGCAGGCGGCAAGCGGCTTCGGCAGCGTGCTGCAGGTCGTCGACCTGCTGCTCGCGCCGCCGCGCGAGATCGCGGTCGTCGGCGACGCCGCGTCGCGCGCCCCGTTCGAGCGCGAGATCGCGAGCCGCTACCTGCCCGCGGTGCTCCTCGCCCCCGCGGACGGCGAGGGCCTCCCGGTCCTCGAGGGCCGCGCGGTGGAGGACGGCGCTGCCGCGTACGTGTGCGAGAACCTGGTCTGCAACCTCCCGGCGACCAGCGTCGAGGAGTTCGTGGCGCAGCTCCCAAGCTGAGGGCTTACCCGTTCAACCTAGCTGCGCAGGGGCACCGTCGGGGCCAGTCATGTGACTCGGGGCCCTGGTCGGGCCTGCCCTTGCAGCTATTATGTGACAATCGTGATCTCAGAAAGGTACGGCGATGGAAGTCTTCTTCGTTCTGGTGCTCATCTTCTGGCTGCTGCCGGTGGTGCTTGTCTGGTTTGTAGCCGACTCACGCGGGCGGAGTGCTCACTACGTGTGGTGGCCCGTCGTTCTGGGGTGGATCGGCGCCGTCATCGCGGCGTGCGTGATACTCGTCCAAGCGGAAAAGCCGTCCGCCCTCGGCGTTCAAGGCGCGCTGCACAACGACAGACCAACCCGCCCGAGGAGATCAGTCACCGCGTCCGCCGGCGCAGTTGCGGCAGCGCGTCGGAGCCACGATAGAGGACTCCACCAGACGCGCCCAGATGAGATATGTCCGCTTTGTGCGAGCGCGGAAGTCGTGACGCCAGCCCCTCCCGCTGCCAGTCAGCCGACCGAAAGCGAAGCTGAGCGCCGCCTTCGGCAGATCGGCCACCTGCACGAAACCGGGCTGATCACGGACGACGAGTACACCACTCGCCGTCAGCACATTCTGGATGAAGCCTTCGGCCCGTCCCCTGAGTCTGACTCGCCGGGGGAAGAGGTTCCCCGCCCGCTGCCAGCGCCCACTCGGAGCCAGATGCCGGCTGAGCGCAGGCCGACGAAGTCCGAGATTCGGCGCCAGCAGATGAAGGAAGAGCGAGACTGATCCGCCTGGTTCATGCTCCGACGGGCGGCACCAACGCGGATGGAGCCTGCTCAGTGGACATCGCTTCGCGGTCTGCGTGAACATGCCCGCGATGCCTCGCAGGGACACGCGGGGCGCACGAGGAGGAGTCACATGAAGGCCGCCGTCTTCCACGCCGCCCACGAGAACCTCACCATCGAGGACATCGACCACGCCGAGCCGCGCCCCGAGGAGGTCGTGGTCCGCGTCGCCGCCAGCGGCGTGTGCCACTCCGACGTCCACTTCTACGACGGCCTCTACGTCATGCCGACGCCCGCAGTGCTCGGCCACGAGGGCGCCGGGGTCGTCGAGGCGGTCGGTTCGCAGGTCACGGAGTTCGAGCCCGGCGACCGCGTGATCGCGTGCCTCTCGATCTTCTGCGGCACGTGCGAGCGCTGCCTGAGTGGCGAGCCGTTCCTGTGCTCGCGCCGCCCGGTGCGCGGCCCCGGCGACGAGCCGGCGCTGAGCTGGCGCGGCGACCGCGTGCAGCAGTTCGCTGGCCTCGCGACCTACGCCGAGGAGATGCTCGTCCACCAGAACGCGCTCGTGAAGATCGAGCGCGACGAGATCGAGCTCGACCGCGCCGCGCTGATCGGCTGCGGCGTGACGACGGGCCTCGGCGCGGTGCTCAACACCGCCGCCATCGAGCCCGGCTCGACGGTCGCCGTGTTCGGCGCGGGCGGCGTCGGCCTGGCCGCCATCCAGGGCGCGCGCATCGGCGGCGCGCGCACGATCATCGCCGTCGACATCCACGAGTCGAAGCTCGCCACGGCGCGCGAGCTCGGCGCGACGCACTCCGTCGACGCCTCCTCGCGCGACCCGGTCGGCGCGATCCAGGGCATCGTCCCCGGCGGGGTCGACTACAGCTTCGAGGCGATCGGGCTGAAGGCTGCGGCCGAGTCGGCATACGAGGCGATCCGGCGCGGCGGCACGGCGACGATCATCGGCATGATCCCGCAGGGCCAGAAGGTCGAGATCGACGGGCCCTCGCTGCTGGGCGGCAAGACCTTGCAGGGTTCGAGCATGGGGTCGAACCGCTTCCGCATCGACATGCCCGCGTACATCGACTGGTACCTGCAGGGCAAGCTGCTGCTGGACGAGATGATCACGGTGCGCGGCCGCCTGGAGGACGTGAACGAGGCGTTCCGCGCGATGAAGGCCGGCGAGGTCGCCCGCACGGTGCTGATGTTCAACTAGGGGCGAGCGGGCCGACGAGGGCGCTACGTGGTCCCGTCAAGTCCGTTGAACGTCCCGGAGACGGCCAGGCAGAGCATGAGCGCGCCCATCCAGAACGCATAGCTCAGGAGGTGCCGACGCAGGCGCTTCGAGACGGCCATCGCGAGAATGGCGGCGATGGCCACGGCGAGGGCGCCCCAGCCGAAGATGTCGGTCAGCATGTCGGCAAGGCGGCCTTCCGGATCCTGCATGAACGACGGGAAGAGGGTGTAGCCCACGAGGGCAAAGAGCGCGGGGCCGGCCACCGCACCCGCCATCGATGCCGTCAGGCGCGGGAACAGCATCATCCCTGCGTACCCAACACCCGCCATGAGCGCGACGCTGATCCACCGCTGCACACCGAACAGCGGATGGATTCCGAGAAGATCGTGGGGGTTGAGCACCCACCACCCCCAGTACCAGAGCACCGCGCACAGCACTGCAGCCCCAAGTAGCGGGAACAACGGGCGGGCGAGACTCGCGCCGGGCTCGCCGGGTGCGGCGATCCAGTCCGAGCCCCAGCGGAGCCACGCGGCGGCGATGGCCGCAAGCGGGATGGCCACGAAATCAATGTGCGGCAGCAGCAGGATCCACGAATACTCTCCAGTCTCCGGGTCAAACGTCCAATAGGGGTAATCGTTGAACATGTGGTGGATGCCTGCCACGAACAAAAGCAGGAAGGCCACGCCCATTGCACCGGCCGCGATAAAGAGCAGGACGGCAGTCCCCACCCAATCTACGAGCCAGCCCCACTCTGCGAGCCAGCCGAAGGGTCCGTCGGTTTCTGCTGAGTTCATGAACCCATCCTCGCGGCGATTGCTATCCGTCCGCCCCTGCCCGCACACCCCTCGCGCTACGTGGTCCCGTCAAGTCCGTTGAACGTCCCGGACACGGCTCCGCAGAGCATAAACACGCCCATCCAGAGCGCGTAGCTCAGGGGGTGCCGGCTCAGGCGCTCCGACATGGCTATCGAGAGGATGGCGGCGATGGCCACGGCGAGGGAACCCCAGAGGAAGGCGTTGGACAGGATGTCGATGAGGCGGCCTTCGGGATCCCGCATGGACGACGGGAAGAGGGTGTAGCCCACGAGGGCGAAGAACGCAGGCCCGGCGACTGCACCCGCCAGCCACGCGGTCAGGCGGGGGAACAGCATCATCCCGACGTACCCGACACCCGCCAGGAGCGCGACGCTGATCCACCGCTGCACGCCGAACAGCGGATGGATTCCGAGAAGATCGTGGGGGTTGAGCCCCCACCACCCCCAGTACCAGAGCACCGCGCACAGCACTGCAGCCGCAAGTAGCGGGAACAACGGGCGGGCGAGACTCGCGCCGGGCTCGCCGGGTGCGGCGATCCAGTCCGAGCCCCAGCGGAGCCACGCGGCGGCGATGGCCGCAAGCGGGATGGCCACGAAATCAATGTGCGGCAGCACCAGGCTGTGCGAATACTGTCCGGTCTCCGGGTCAAACGTCCAATACCAATAGGGGTAGTCGTCAAGCATGTGATGGATGCCTGCCCCGAACAAATGCAGGCAGGCCGCGACCATTGCCCCGACCGCAACACAGACCAGGACGGCGGTTGCCAGCCGCTCTACGAGCCGGATGAAGGGCCTGTCGGTCTCTGGTGAGTTCATGAACTCCTCCTCGTGGCGATTGCTATCCGTCCGCCTGGGCGCGCTCGCCTCCGACGCGCCCGTCGGCATGCCCTCACCGTCCGGGGTACGCCCCGTTGAACGTCCCGGACACGGCCAGGCAGAGCATGAACGCGCCCATCCAGAGCGCGTAGCTCAAGGGCTGCTGACGCAGGCGCTGCGAGAGGGCCATCGCGACGATGGCGGCGATGGCCAACGCGAGGGCGCCCCACGCGAAAACGTCGGTCAGCCTCTCGAAGACCCGCCCTTCTGGATCCCGCATGAACGACGGGAAGAGGGTGTAGCCCACGATGGCGAACAGGGTCGGCCCGGCGATCGCCCCGGCCATCCATGCTGTCAGGCGCGGGAACAGGATCATCCCGAAATACCCGACGCCTGCCACGAGCGCCATGCCGATCCACCGCTGCACACCGATCTGCGGATTGCCCCCCAGAAGGTCCCTGGGGGTGTTCCAGGACCACATGAGGTACACGAACATCCCAACCACCACGGAGGCACCAAGCAACGGGAGCAGGTGGCGAACGGGACTCGCGCCGGGCGGCGGCGTCCCCTCCTCGCCCCAACGCGAACGGGCGCGAATCGCGCGAGGTACGCGGGGTGCGGTGATCCAGGCAGCGCCCCAATGCAGCCAGGCTGCGGCGATGGCCGCAAGGGGGAAGACCACGAAATCAATCCCAAGCAGCGGCGTGTTGTACGTGTGAAGGGTGTGGTCTACGCCTGCCCCGAGCATGGAGTAGAACCCGGCCCACAGTACTGGAAAAGCGACGCTGAGGAGCAGGGCTGCGGTCCCCAGGCGCTCGACGAACTGGCCCCACCAGCCGAAGGGCCTCGCAGTCTCCGGGGAGGTCATCAACCCCTCCTCGCGGCGATGGCTATCGGGGCCGCCAGGTCCCGCGCCTGCATCCGCGCCCGTGGTCCCGTCGGCTCCAGGCTGCCCCGCCCGGGCCGGCGAGACCGGAATGTGCGCGCAACTCACAGGCTACCAGCGTGCGCAGAGCCACTGGGTACAGAACAAATCCGATTCTCGGAACGGTCCATAAGGATCTCTTGGGCAACAAGCCGGCCCTGCGCCCGCTCAAGGCGGGGCGCGGTAGCATCGAGGCATGCGAATGCCGCGCTCCACGGTGGTCCTGCTCGCGCTCGCGGTCGCGGGCGCCGTCGTGCTCTCCGGCCTCGGCGCGTGGCAGCCCATGCGCAACGACTACAAGCGCGACGCAGGCCGCCCCTACCGGTACGGCAGCGCGTACATGATCCCGCCCTGCCCGGGCGGGCAGGGCGCCGAGGTGTCCGAGGCCAGCGCGTTGAGCGTGCAGGCGCGCGGGATCGCGTCGCCGACCGTGCGCTCGTAGATCTCGCCGTAGTTGCCGACCGCGGCGATGGCCCGCTGGATGAACGCCGCGCCGACGCGGCCGAAGCCGAGGTCGGAGACAGCGCCACCCTCGTATGAGACGCCGAGGAGGCGGGCAATCGTGGTGTTCGGCGGGTCGGCCGAGAGCGCGGTGACGTTGGCCTGCGTGACGCCGAGCTCCTCGGCGGCGATCAGGCCGTGGACGACCCAGTTCACCACGTCCTTCCACTCGCTGTCGTAGTCGCGCATGGCCGGCGCGAGCGGTCCCTTCGAGATGACTTGCGGCAGGATCACGTAGTCGGCCGCGTCGTCCCGAACGGCGAGGCGCGAGGCGATGTCGGACGTGTCCGCCGTGAGCACGTCGCAGCGTCCCGAGAAGAACGCGTCCGCGACGTCCGTGCTGAGCCCGCCCTTCGGGTCGTACTCAAGCCCGATCTCGGTGAAGTGGTCGGCGAGGTACTGCTCGGTCGTGGTGCCCGTCTGCACGCAGATGACGGCCTCGCCCATGTCGGCCGTGGTCTCGTACTCCGAGTCCCTGCGTACGGCGAAGCCCTGGCCGGTGTAGAAGATCGTCTGCGCGAAGTCGACGCCCAGCTCGCGGTCGCGCCCCGCGTTGATCGAGGTCGTGCGGATCAGCACGTCGATCTCGCCGCTGTTCAGCACCTCGAAGCGCGTCGCGGCGTCCGAGGTGTCCACATACTCGACCTTGCTCGCGTCGCCGAGCACCGCGGCGGCGATCGCCTTGCAAAACTCGATGTCGAACCCGGTGACGGTGCCGTCGACCTCGCGGAAGCCGAACAGCGGCTGCGTCTGCTTCACGCCGCACCTCAGCTCGCCGCGCTCGATGACGCGCTCGAGGGTGCGCTCGCGCGGCAGGCTGCCCGGCGACTCCGATTCGCCGTTTCCATCTCCGAGGACGCCGAAGTACAGCAACGCAGCGACCGCCCCGCCAACCACAAGCACAGCAGCGAGCGTCCTCATCGAGTCTCCCCGGCCCCACACGCCCCGGGGCGCGGTCTGGCGTCGCCACGCGGCTGCGAGGCGGGATGCTACATGGTTCCGGGCACGCGTTGCCGCCGGCCGACGTCGCTCCGGCCCATGCCCTCTCGTTACCAACGAAACGCGGCGACAGCCGGATCTCCGGACCGACAGCCGCTCCGACGCGCGCGCGGTAGCATCGCGGCATGCGAATGCCGCGCTTCACGGTGGTCCTGCTCGCCCTCGCGGTCGCGGGCGCGATCGTGCTCTCCGGCCTCGGCGCGTGGCAGCTCATGCGCAACGAGCACAAGCACGACCTCGCGGCCGAGCTCGCCGCGCGCATCGCCGCCGCCCCGATCACGCCCGCCGAGGCGGTCGCGATGCCCGACGACGACATCAACTACCGGCGGCTCGCCCTCGAGGGCGAGTGGGACTACGACCGGCTGCAGGTGATCGCGAACCGCACGCGCTACGGGCAGCGCGGCGAGGAGGTCGTGGTGCCGCTGCGCCCCGCGGACGGCGGCCCCGCGGTGCTCGTGAACCGCGGCTGGTACCCCGCCGCCGAGCGCGAGGCTGTGCTCGCGGTCCTCGCTGCCGAGGACGAGGGGCTCGACGGCCTCATCCGCGTCGGGCGCAGCCTGCGCGCGACGCAGGGCCCCGACGGCTCGTGGACGCGCTTCGACGTGGCCTCGATCGCCGACCTGCTGCCGTACGAGGTCGTGACGTGGCGGGCGACGGCGGGGACGCTCGTCGAGCGCCTGCCGCGCAGCGCGCCGCCGGAGCGGCCCGTCACGCTCTACGAGGGCTACGAGAACACGACGCCGCACATGGAGTACGCTCTGACGTGGTTCGGCCTCGCCGCCGCGATGCTCGTCACCGCCGGTGTGCGGGTGTGGCGCGGCGGCGCCGAGAGCCGGCCCGCGGAGCCGCCGTCCGGCGGCACGGAGGATTGAGGACAACAACGATGGTGAGCAAGGTCATCGACTTCCTGCGCGGCGGCGACAGCGTCGCCATCGACCCCTGCTGCGGCATGGAGGTCGACACGAGCAACCCACCCGGCGGCTCGTACGAGTACGAGGGCACGACGTACTACTTCTGCGCCCGCGGCTGCCGCCTCGGCTTCGAGGAGGACCCGCACGCCTACCTCTCGGGCGAGAAGACCGAGGAGATGTAGCCGCGCCCGGCTCACCCCACGCGGTGAGGCCCCGGCGGGCGTCGCCCGTCACGCGGTGCTCGGTATACTCGATGGTCAGCGCCTCGCCCTGGCGTGGGCGCAACCCATCGCTTGCTCCGAGAGGTACCGATGACTACCGAGCCCGTCGCCGTGCGCGACAGCCTGACGCAGGATGAGGCGATCGCGCGCGCCGAGCGCGTGAGCGACGTCTCCTACGACCTCCACCTCGACCTGACCGGCGGCGCCGAGCGCTACCGCGGCGACGTCACCATCCGCTTCACCCTCGCCGACGGCGACGGCGACGTCTTCGTCGACCACACCGGCGGCGGGATCGAGCGCCTCGAGGTCAACGGCGCGGCGGTCGAGCCCGACCAGGGCGAGTACCGGCTCACGCTGCCCGGCGACGCCCTCGCGGCCTCCAACGAGGTGCGGATCGTCTTCGAGCACGACTACGACCACACCGGCGACGGCTTCCACCAGTTCATCGACCCGGAGGACGGCAGCGAGTACCTCTACACCAACTTCGAGCCCTACAACTGCCACCGCCTCTTCCCCTGCTTCGACCAGCCCGACCTCAAGGCCAGCTACGCGCTGACTGTCGACGCGCCCTCCGAGTGGGAGCTCGTGGCCAACACGAGCGAGGCGGACCGCGAGGAGCTGCCGGACGGGCGGCTGCGCCGCCGCTTCGAGCAGACCGAGCGCTTCTCGACGTACCTGTTCGCGCTGATCGCGGGCCCGTACCACGTCGTGCGCGACGACCACAATGGCATCCCGCTCGGCTTCTACTGCCGCAGCTCCCTCGCGCCGTACCTCGACGAGGGCGAGCTGTTCGAGGTGACCAAGCAGGGCCTCAGCTTCTTCGCCGAGTTCTTCGACTACCCGTACGCGTTCCACAAGTACGACCAGGTCTTCGTGCCCGAGTTCAACTTCGGCGCGATGGAGAACGTCGGCGCGATCACCCACTCGGAGCGCATGGTCTACCGCGACCCGCCGACCGAGAACCAGCGGCTCGGCCGCGCCGAGGTGATCCTCCACGAGATGGCGCACATGTGGTTCGGCGACCTCGTGACGATGCGCTGGTGGAACGACCTCTGGCTCAACGAGAGCTTCGCCACCTACATGGCCTACCTCGCGCTGGTCGAGTCGACGCGCTTCCAGGCGGCGTGGCTGGCGTTCAACTCCGGCATGAAGGCGTGGGCGTACCGCCAGGACCAGCTCGTCACCACCCACCCCATCGCCGGCCAGGTGCCCGATACCGACGCGACGTTCCTGAACTTCGACGGCATCACCTACGGCAAGGGCGCGGCCGTGCTCAAGCAGCTCGTCGCCGCCGTCGGCATGGAGGCGTTCCGCGACGGCATGCGGCGCTACTTCCAGCGCCACGCCTTCGGCAACACCACGCTCGCCGAGTTCCTCGACGCCATCGACGAGGGCGTCGAGCGCGACCTGCACGAGTGGGCCGCGCTGTGGCTCGAGACGCCCTCGCTCAACACGATCAGCGCCGACTGGCACGCCGAGGGCGGCTCGATCGCCTCGTTCGCGCTCGACCAGAGCGCGCCCGATGAGTACCCGACCATCCGCCCGCACCAGCTCGACATCGCGCTCATCACCGAGTCCAACGGCTCGCTCGATGTCGCCGGCGTCCCCGTCTCCGTCGAGGGTGAGCGCACCGAGGTGTCGGCCGCGGTCGGCAGCCCGGAGCCGGTGCTCGTCATGCCCAACCTGGGCGACCACGCCTTCGTGAAGGTCGCCCTCGACGACCGCTCGATCGAGTACGTGCGGGAGCACCTCGAGCGCGTCGAGGACCCGCTGCTGCGCCAGCTGATCTGGCAGGCGCTGTGGAACATGGTCCGCGACCAGCAGCTCAAGTCGACCGACTACCTGCCGCTCGCCGCCTCGAAGGTGGCGGACGAGAGCGACATCGAGCTGGTCGAGACGGTGCTCGCCACCGTCACGGCGGCCATCGCGCGCTACGTCCCCGACGACCAGCGCGACGAGCAGGCCCACCGCTTCTCCGATCTCGCGTGGAGCGCGCTCTCCGAGGGCGCCCCCGGCGCCTCGACGAGCGACGGCCAGATCATCTGGGCGCGCACGCTGGTCGGGCTGGCCATCACGCCGGAGGACATCGCGCGCGTCATCGCGCTCGCCGACGGCGACCTCGCCGTCGACGGCCTCACGATCGATCAGGACATGCGCTGGGAGATCGCCATCCGCGCTGTCGCGCACGGCATCGACGGCGCTGCCGACCGTATCGCCGCCGAGCGCGAGCGTGACCCCTCGGACCGCGGGCAGCGCGCGCTGCTGCGCGCCGAGGTGGCCGTGCCGGACGCCGCGGTGAAGGCCGAGGCGTGGCGGCGCTTCCACGACGAGGGCTACGGCTCGCTGCACCTCACCGCCGCGGCGATGGCCGGCTTCCACTGGCACGTCCAGCGCGAGATGCTCGAGCCGTGGACGATGGAGTTCTTCGACCGCGTCGCGGGCGTCTTCCAGACCGGCGAGAACCAGTTCACCCGCTCCTACTTCGCGAGCCTGTTCCCGCACGGCCGCGTCGAGGAGCGCGTGCTGGAGCGCTCGCGGGCACTCCTCGACGAGATCGGCGACCGCCAGCCGCTGCTGGACCGCTCGCTGCGCGAGGCCAACGACGACCTGGAGCGAGCGATCCGCTGTCGCGCCTTCGCCGCGTCGTGACGGGCCCTTCGTGAGCACCGGGGCGTTCACACGCCCGACCTCGGTCTTCTACGGCTGGTGGATTGTCGGCGCCGGCTTCCTGACGCAGCTCATGCTCGGCATGCTCATGTTCCACTCGTTCGGGACGTACGTCGCGCTGATGCAGGCCGACTTCGGCTGGAGCCGCACGACGTTCTCGATCGCCTTCGCGATGCAGCGCGCGGAGAGCGGGATCCTCGGACCGATCCAGGGCTGGGCCATCGACAACTACGGGCCGCGCATCATCATGTACGCGGGCATGGTGCTGTTCGCGATCGGCTTCATCATGCTCAGCTTCGTGCAGGAGATCTGGACCTTCTACATCTCCTTCATGCTGATCGCGATCGGCGCCTCGCTCAGCAGCTTCCTCTCGCTCGTCGTCGCCGTCGTGAACTGGTTCCGGCGACGCCGCTCGTTCGCCCTCGGGATGCTCTCGATGGGCTTCGCGGTCGGCGGCTTCGCGGCCACCCCGATGGCGCTCGTGATCGAGAGCATCGGGTGGCGGACGGCGGCGTTCGCCTCGGGCGTGGCCGTGCTCGTGATCGGCCTCCCGCTCGCGCGCGTCGTGCGCCACCGCCCCGAGGACCACGGGATGCTCCCCGACGGCGCCGCGTCGTACTCGGAACTCTCCGACGACCCCGACGACGAGGGCGACGAGTGGGGCATGAGCACGCGCGACGCGCTGCGCACCCCGGCGTTCTGGCTGATCTCGATGGGCCAGGCGGCGGCGCTGCTCGTGATCGGCGCGCTGATGGTGCACCTCGTGATCTACATCCACGAGGACCTCGGCTACAGCCTCGCGCTCGCGGCGTTCGCGATCACGATCCAGACGGTGGGGCAGATCATCGGGCAGTTCGCCGGGGCGTACCTCGGCGACCGCTGGCCGAAGCGCCCACTGATCGTGGCGGCGCTGCTCGGCCACGGCCTCGCGATCTTCATGCTCGCGATCGCGCCCGTGCTGGCGCTGGTCTACCTCGCGGTGGGGATCAACGGGACGGCGTGGGGGCTGCGCGCGCCGCTGCAGATGGCAATCCGGGCGGACTACTTCGGACGTAGATCATTCGGGACGATCATGGGCTTCTCGTCGCTCGTGATCATGTCCGGGATGATCGTCGGGCCGACGTTCGCGGGGATCATGTACGACCAGACGGGGAGCTACCGGGTGAGCTTCCTGGTGCTCGCGGTCTTCGCGTCCTCGGGCGCGCTGTTGTTCGCGTTCGCACGCCCGCCGGCCGCGAGCCTGCGCACGCAGGCGCCGGCGACGGTCACGCACGCGCTGATGGGGGCCGCCGAGCCGCAGCCGGTGGCGTCGCGCTAGGGCTGGATCGAGGAGAGAGCCATGCTGGAGTCGATCATCGGTCGCGACGGTCGGACGACGCTCCCGAAGGGCGTGCGCGATGCCCTCGGCCTGCAGCGCGGGGACCGCGTTCGCTACTTCGGCGAGGGAGACTCGGTGCGGATCGTGCCGGTTCGGCCTATCCACCGGCTGTACGGAGCCGCGAAGTACGACGGCCCACCCGTCACGCTCGATGAGATGGACGCTGCAATTGCCGACGGAGCCTGCCGCCGCTAGGGAGCCTCGACGCGCTCGCGGTGGACAAGGGTAATCGATGCGTCTGTCGGCCTCTCCGTTGCTGCTCGTCGCCATCTTGCTGGCCGCCTGCGCCGAGACCCCCGAGCCTCCCGCCCCCACGCCGACGCGCACCCCGACCGCCTCACCGTCGCCGACTGCCACGCCCTCGCCCAGCGCCACTGCCGTCTCGAGCCCGATAGCGGCCGTGACACCAACGCAGACACCAACCGCGACGGCCACCCCCTCGCCCACTCCCACCCCGTCGCCAACCCCCGATCCCACACCAACCCCTGATCGTCGCCCTGTCCGCTGCGAGGGGCTCCAGGAGCGAGGCGCCGCCCTCGGCGAGGACGTCGAGGAGGCGATGGATGGCTACGTCGGCGGGTGGGGGCTTGCCCTCGTGGACCTCGACTGCGACGAGGCCATCCTCGTCCACCCCGGGCACGGCCAGTACCCGGCGTCGGCGGGAAAGATCGTGATCGTGATCACGGCGCTGCGAGCCGTGCAGGACGGCGAGTTGGCTTTCGAGGGGGAAGTCCGCGAGGACGTCGAGACCATCATGGCGCAGTCCCTCGACGCCCACTCCGACCGGCTCAACGACAAGCTGACCTCGGAGCAGATCGCCCACGTGCTGGAGCGCGTGGGCGCCTCGGAAGCGTCGAGGTACGAGCACAGCTGGCGCTACGCCCACCTCACCCCGCACGACCTCGCGCGGGTCTGGACCTCGCTCGTGCGCGGCGAGCAGCTCGACGAGGAGTGGACGGCCTACCTGCTCGACCTCGCCACGCGGCCCGAGCTGGGGCCGTACTTCTGGCCGTTCCCACCCGAGTGGGGCGTCGAGGGCTACGAGTACGGGCAGAAGGCCGGCTACTGGACCTCGCCGCGCCCGATCGGCTACCGCGTCTCGGCAGGCTTCGCCCGCCCCGCCGACGCCTCAAGCGAGGGCTACGTCTTCGCCTTCCTCATCCGCGCGGTGGCCGCCGACCTCGCCGGCTGGTGGCAGCGCCCGGTCTTCCCCCTCGTCCGAGACTTCATCGTGGGGGAGTTGGGCGAAGCGGAGGACTAAGCCAGGTCCTGGGCGCCGACGGCCGCGCCCAACTCATCGAGGACACGAGGCGAAGACCATCGGATCACTCCGTCGGAGTAGGCGTGGAGCATCTCGATAGTCGGCGCATCCCATACTTCGGCGGCGCGGCCGGCGTCGTCGAGGATCGGGAAGAACCGATACGGGGCTCGGAGCGCGACCTCGTCGCTCGCTCCCGCCCGCACGTCTACGACACGAAAGACGAACCGCTCGGCCTTGTTCCTGACGGCTTCTCGCGAGCTGCCGCTGATCGGCTGGAGCAGTGCGCTCGCATCGCCGTTCACGTGAAAGGCGAACTGCTGCAAGCCGGTCCGGCCGGGCACGAGCGGGCCGCGCTCGAATCGCACCCCAACGCGGAGCAGCGCATCTTGAACCTGCTCCTCGAACCTCCCCGTAGCGCGCCCCCGACCGCGGTATACCAGGTACGAGGTGTGCTGCGCGGCGCGTGCGACGGCGGTCAGTGCTTCCGCGAACCCGCCCTCATCGGTCTCTAGCAAGAGCTCTTCGTCTTGAACGCGCACACCCAGGGACTCAGCAATTCCCTGCAATTGCTCCTGGAATGCCGCGTTTCGCCGAACCGCGTATCCGCTCAGCCGAAGGTAGTCGACGGTCTCCCCGTCGTCGGTGATCACAAGCCGACCGTCAGTTAGTTCCTCGATCCGCAGCACCACGGCATCGTTGTCGCGCCGCAGGAAAGGCGTCGCGACGAAGCAAGCGCCAGCTTCCTCGTATGTGTCGAACTCGGCAGCGATGTGCTTCCTTGCCAGCGCCAGGCGTACATCGCGGGATTGCTGCGTAGTCACGCGTCAGCCTCGCTCCCGGACGGCTCAGGGTCCCAACCGTCCGTCCCCTCTATCGTAATCCCACACTCAACCATGAAGCTGTCGAGGGCGCTGTGACGTGAAGTTGCATCGATGTCGTCCGGTACGTAGGCCGAGCGGTCCTCGTGCACTTCGTCCCACCCGTGCTTGTGTTCGCCGAGTATGAGTTCACCGTCCGGGTTGCGGTGCCGACCGGTGCTCTCCCAGCGCCGGATGCAGACCCCGTTGTAGATGAACGCGCGCCTGGTTCGGTACTGGTCGGAGGACGCCACGATCCTCCCAACGACTGTCGGCTGCGGGTCCCCGCGAACCGGACCGTGTACGGAGAAATCGGACTCGTACTTCGGGGTCCTACCAGCCCGCAGAGTCCACTCGACACGCCCCGCGATGTGCTTGGGCGCAGCCAACACACGCGCCACCTCGTCGTCGGTCACGCTCATGACGTCGGGGGCAGTCGAGGCTTGTCGAGGCCTACCGCTACTCCTCCAACAGCCCCCGCAGCACGTACTGCAGGATCCCGCCGTGGCGGTAGTACTCCGCCTCCACCGGCGTGTCGATGCGGCACCGCGCCGTGAACGAGGTCTCCGTGCCGTCGGCGGCGACGGCGCGGATCGCGACGTCCTGGCCCGGCTCCACGCCGCCCTCGATGCCCGTGATATCGAACGACTCCTCGCCCGACAGGCCCAGCGAGGCGGCCGACTCGCCCGAGGCGAATTCGAGCGGCAGGATGCCCATCCCGATCAGGTTGCTGCGGTGGATGCGCTCGTACGACTCCGCGATGGCGGCGCGCACGCCGAGCAGCGACGGCCCCTTCGCGGCCCAGTCGCGCGAGGACCCCGAGCCGTACTCGCGGCCCGCGAGCACGATCAGCGGGACGCCCTCGGCGCGGTACTGCTCGGCGGCGTCGTAGATCGCCATCTCCTCGCCGTCCGGGAGGTGGCGCGTCCACCCACCCTCGCGCTCGACGAGCTGGTTGCGCAGCCGCACGTTCCCGAACGCGCCGCGCACCATCACCTCGTGGTTGCCGCGGCGTGAGCCGTACGAGTTGAAGTCGCGGCGCTCGACGCCCCGCTCGGCGAGGTAGCGCCCCGCCGGGCTGTCCACGGCGATCGCGCCCGCCGGCGAGATGTGGTCCGTGGTGACCGAGTCGCCAAGGAGCGCCAGGACGCGCGCGCCTTCGATGTCCCCGCGCGCCGCCGGCTCCCGCTCCAGGTTCTGGAAGTACGGCGCGTGCCGCACGTACGTCGAGTCGTCGACCCAGCCGAAGCGCTGGCCGTCCCCGGAGTCGAGGGCGGCCCACTGCTCGTCGCCGGTGAAGACGTCGGCGTAGCGTTCGCGGAACATCTGCGAGCGGATCGAGGACTGGATGACGGAGGCGACCTCCTGCTCGTCGGGCCAGATGTCGCTGAGGTGCACCGGCGCGCCGTCGGCGTCGGTGCCGAGCGGCTGCGTGGCGAGGTCGACGTCCATGTGCCCGGCGAGCGCGTAGGCCACGACGAGCGGCGGCGAGGCGAGGTAGTTCGCCCGCACCTGGTTGCTGATCCGCGCCTCGAAGTTGCGGTTGCCGGAGAGCACCGCGGCGACGGCCAGCGGGCCGCCGTCGACGGCGTCGGAGACGGGCCCCGGCAGCGGGCCGGAGTTCCCGATGCACGTCGTGCAGCCGTAGCCGACGAGGTTGAAGCCGAGCTCGTCGAGGTACGGCGTCAGCCCCGCCTCGTCGAGGTACTCGGTGACCACGCGCGAGCCGGGCGCGAGGCTGGTCTTGACCCACGGCGGCGTGCGCAGCCCGCGCTCCACCGCGTTCCGGGCCAGCAGTCCCGCCGCCACCATCACCTCGGGGTTCGAGGTGTTCGTGCAGCTCGTGATCGCCGCGATCACGACCGAGCCGTTCGACAGCTCGTACGAGTCGCCGTTGGACGCGACGGCGACCGGTGAGGCGGTGGCGCCCGCCTCGATCTCCTCGGCGATGGTCGCGCGCGCCGAGGACTGTGCGTCGCTCAGCGAGATGCGATCCTGCGGGCGCTTCGGCCCCGCCAGGCTCGGCTCGATGGTGCCGAGGTCGAGCTCCAGCACGTCGCTGTACTCGGGGTCGGGCGTGTCGTCGGTGCGGAAGAGCTGCTGCTCGCGGCAGTACGCCTCGACGAGCGCGATCTGCTCCTCGGAGCGCCCGGTGAAGCGCATGTAGTTGAGCGTCTCGTCGTCGACGGGGAAGAAGCCGACGGTCGCGCCGTACTCGGGGCACATGTTCGCGATGGTCGCGCGCGCGGCGAGGGGCAGCGCGGTGAGGCCCGTGCCGAAGAACTCGACGAACTTGCCGACCACGTTGCGCTCGCGCAGCAGCTCGACCACGCGCAGCACGAGGTCGGTGCCGGTGGCGCCCTCGGGCAGGCGGCCGGTGAGGCGGACGCCGAAGACCTGCGGGATGAGCATCGAGACCGGCTGGCCGAGCATGGCCGCCTCGGCCTCGATCCCCCCGACGCCCCAGCCGACGACGCCGAGCCCGTTGATCATCGTGGTGTGCGAGTCCGTCCCGACGAGCGTGTCGGGGTAGGCAGCGCCGTCGGCGGAGAACACGACGGGCGCGAGGTACTCGAGGTTGACCTGGTGGACGATGCCCGTGCCCGGCGGGACCACCCGGAAGCCCTCGAAGGCCTGCTGGCCCCAGCGCAGGAACTGGTAACGCTCGCCGTTGCGCTCGAACTCGCGCGTGACGTTGAACAGGAAGGCGGCGTCGCCGCCGAACTCGTCGACCTGCACCGAGTGGTCGATGACGAGGTCGACGGGCTGCTGCGGGTTGATGCGCGCGGGGTCGCCGCCCAGCTCGGCCATCGCGTCGCGCATGGCGGCGAGGTCGACGATGGCGGGGACGCCGGTGAAGTCCTGGAGCAGGACGCGCGCGGGCCGGAAGGCGATCTCCTGCGAGGGCGCGGCCTGCGCCTCCCACGCCCCGACGGCCTCGATCTGCTCGCGCGTGACAGCCGTGCCGTCCTCGCCGCGCAGCAGGTTCTCGAGGAGCACGCGGAGCGTGAACGGCAGCCGCGAGAGGTCGCAGCCGAGCGCGTCGGCGGCGGCGTCGAGGCGGTAGATGGTGTGCGTCGCGCCGCCGGCCTCGAGGCTGGCGCGCGCGCCGAAGCTGTCCAGCGACTGGATGGGTTGGGGCATCCCGGGCTCCGATCTGTTCGCTCGCTATGGTAGCGGACGTTGCCGTGATGGCGGCGAGGCGGACGCGCCCTATTGGCCGTCGTCAGCAGGCAACCGGCTGAGGATCGCCTCGATACGCGGGTCGAAGACCGCCTTGAGCAGCGGGAGGTGGGTGAGCATCCAGCTCCTGATCTGCTCCAGGTCCTCGGGCGGATCGTGGATCGCGCCGTCGCGCCGGATGCTGATACTGGCGAAGGCATGCGGGCTGAACCTGCCCCAGTTCCACTCCGGGCGCTTGGCATCCTCGTCGCTGAGCTCGCCGTCTGCCAGCCGGTCGGCGAACTCCGCCTCTATCTCTTCGCGGTCGGCATGCAGTTCGTCGAAAACGCCGTTGGCTCGCTCGACGTTGCTGGCGCGCACATGGAATGTCACCCATGCATCGCTCTGTCCTTGGAGAGACGCAGCGTAGCCGGTTCGTTCTGTGATCCCCGGTGTGAAGAACCTCCCCGTCTGGTCGAAGTGCTGACGCGCTCCTGTGGCGAAGCCACTCTGGACGAGTTGGGAAATCAGTGGCCGGAAGAAGTCCTCGTAGAGTCGGCCGCGCTCAGACTGGGCTCCCTCCGGGACTGTGGCGTTCTCGTCCCACCCGCCCGGCCAGACGATCTTGCGGAACCGCGGCTCGAGATCCGCTGAGCCATCCCTGCGTAATAGGTCGATCTGGACTGCGTAGAGGCTGATCCCGTCGAGCGTCCACTCGTTGAGTCGGTGTAGCGCCAGGGCGAGTTGGCGTCGGAACTCCGGCGCGACCCACACCGCAACGTGCGCGTCGAGCCCTGTCGCGTAGGTGAGCAACTGGCCGAGGTGCTGGAGGTCGCTCCACTCAAGCTGATTCTCGATAGCTACCAGCACGTCACCATCGTCGCTGGGCGTTCGCGCCAGGATGTCCAGAAAGTACGGGCCGACCGCCACTTCCTCGCCCAGCCGCTCGAGGGTCAGACCTAACTCCGCGCCGAGGAGATCGAGGCGCTCGGCCAGCCAGGGCGTGAAATCGTGCGCCTCGTGCGGCCACTGTGAACGCATGTGGACCCGCTGAGCCTCGTCCCAGGACGCACTCATCGGCGTCTACCTCTCTCGTATGCCACTGTCACCCGTTCGCACCTCGAAGTCGCGGCGGTCGCGGTAGAGCAGCGCGCGGTTCAGCACGTAGTCGTCGGCGTCGAGGTCGATGTCTCCGCAGTCGGTCATGGTCCAGTACTTGTGCGCGCCCAGGAACAGGTAGTCGCGTGTCTGGCCGAAGAAGCGGCCTTCGATGCCCTCGCCGCGCGCAATGCGCGTGCAGAACGCTGCGAGCAGCGCCTGCTGCCCGTCTTTCTTCACCACCACGTACTCGTGGGGCCACGTATCGCGGTAGGTGACCGCCTCGCGCCACGGTGCGCGCTCGATCAACGCCATGATGTCGCGTACGCGGTCCTCGGGGACTTCGGGGCCGCTACTGTGTCTCATCCCGACTCCGTCCGCGACCGCTGGAGCGGTACCGGCTCCACCTCTTCCGCGACAATGGTAGTGGAGGGGTGCAGGTACCCCTTGCATCCTGGAGTCGAGGCGGACGGTGAGCACGATCGACGTCGAGGAGCGCACGCAGCAGCTCGGGCGCTCCCTGCTCGACGAGGCGGCGCGCTACCGGCCCGGACCCGCCGAGCGCGTGCAGGACTGGCTGCTCGGCCTCACCGCCGCCAACGAGCGCTTCCGCGGCCGCCTCCTCCGCTACCTCGACGTGCTCGCCTCGCTCGACCACGACAGCAGCGGCGCCGAGGCGAAGCGGCTCGCCGCCGAGTACTTCGGCGACGAGTTCCCCGAGCTGCCGCGCGGGCTGCGCTGGCTGCTGCGGCTCGCCCGCAACGACCACGTGCCGGCGCGCGTCATGGGCGAGTCCTCGCGCCGCGCCGCCGAGCTGTTCGCGCGGCGCTTCATCACCCCGCCGGGCGCCGAGACGCTCGCCGACACGGTCCGCCAGCTCCGCGACGACGGGCGGTACCCCTCGTTCGACCTGCTCGGCGAGGCGGTGCTGAGCGGGCGCGAGGCCGAGGCGTACCTCGCGAGCTACCTCGAGCTCATCGGGAGGCTCGCCCACGACCCTGCGGCGGGCGAGGTGACGCCGGGCGGTGTGTTCGCGCTCCAGGTCTCGCTCAAGCTCTCCTCGCTCACGCCGCACTTCAGCCCCGTCGACCCCGAGGGCACGATCGCGCGCACCCGGCCTCCCCTCGAGGCGATCGTGGAGGCGGCCGACCGCGCGGGCGTGGGCGTCACGGTCGACATGGAGCAGTTCGAGTACCGCGACCTGACGTGGGAGCTGTTCACGCGCACGTTCGCGCGCGGCGAGCGCTTCGACGAGTGGCCCGGCGCGGGCATCGTGCTGCAGGCGTACCTGCGCGAGGCCGACGCCCATGCCGAGGCGTTCGCCGGCTTCGCGGAGGCGCGAGGCGTCCCGTTCCAGGTGCGGCTCGTGAAGGGCGCGTACTGGGACTACGAGACGATCGTGGCCGAGGCCGCGCGCTGGGCGCCCCCGGTGTTCACCCGCAAGGCCGAGACCGACGCCGCGTTCGAGGGGGTGCTCGCGCGCCTCGTCGGCGCGCACCCGGCGCTGCACGTCGCCGTCGGCAGCCACAACGCGCGCGCCCACGCGCTAGCCGAGGCGCTCGCCGAAGCCTCGGGCCTGCCGGAGCGCGCCGTCGAGCACCAGACGCTGTTCCGCACCGCCGAGGGCACCAGCCGCGCGCTGGCGCAGCTCGGCTGGGCGGCGCGCGACTACGTGCCGTCGGGCGAGCTGCTGCCGGGCATGGCGTACCTCGTGCGGCGCGTGCTCGAGAACTCCTCGCAGGCCGGTGTGCTGCTGGCCGGGCGCACCGGCGCAGCGCCCGAGGAGCTGCTGCGCGCCCCGCCCGTGCTCGCAGCGGCTCCCGCAACGCCGCGGGCCGCGTCACCGGGCGCGTTCGAGCGGGCGTCCGAGGCGCGTTGGTTCGAGCCGGGGTTCCGCGACGCGTTCCAGGCGGCGCTCGACTCGACCCGTGCCCGCTGGGGCGGGCGCTTCCCGCTGTCCGTCGGCAGGGCGGAGGGCGGTGCTGAGACGGTCGCGGTGCATAGCCCCTCGCACCCCGACGGCGAGCCCGTCGGCTTCGCCGAGCTCGCGGACGCCGAGGCCACGCGGCGGGCTATCGAGGCGGCCACGTTGGGCCTCGATGCATGGAGCGCCACGCCGGTGGCTGAGCGCGCGTCGATCCTGCGTCGTGCCGCCGACCTCATCGAGGCGCGGGGGCACGAGTTCGCCGCGTGGATCGTGCACGAGGGCGGACGAGACCGCGCCGGCGCGTGGACCGAGGTCGAGGAGGCCGTGGACTACCTCCGCTACTACGCGGCGCAGGCCGAGGCGCTGTTCGGGGACTTCGGCGGCCGCATCGCGCCTCGAGGCGTCGTGGCGGTGATCCCGCCGTGGAACTTCCCGCTCGCCATCCCGTGCGGGATGACGGCCGCGGCGCTGGCCTGCGGAAACGCGGCCATCCTCAAGCCGGCCGAACAGACGCCGCTGCTCGGGCATCGCCTCGTCGCGCTGCTGCACGAGGCGGGCGTGCCACGCGAGGCGCTGATCGCGCTGCCCGGTCGCGGCGAGGAGGCAGGGGCTGCGCTCGCCGGGAGCCCCGATGTGGCGATGGTCGCGTTCACCGGCTCGCGCGATGTCGGCACGCTGCTCCACGACGCCGTCTCGCGTGTCGAGCCCTCCGGCGCGGCGGTCACGAAGACGCTCGTCGCCGAGATGGGCGGCAAGAACGCGATCATCGTCTTCGCCGACGCCGACCCCGACGAGGTCGTCGAGGGCGTCATGCGGTCGGCGTTCGGGCACGCGAACCAGAAGTGCTCGGCCGCCTCGCGCGTCCTCGTGGCCGAGGCGGTATACGAGACCGTCCGCGACCGCCTCGTCGAGGCCGCCCGCAGCCTGCGCGTCGGGCCCGCGGACGCAGCCGCGACGCAGGTCAACCCGGTCATCGACGCCGACGCCCGCGACCGGCTGGTGCGCGACGCGGAGCTCGCCCGCCGTGAGTGCGACGTGCTCCTCGACCGCTTCGAGGAGCCGGCCGCGGACGGCGCGTTGTTGCTCGGGCCGCTCGTCGTGGAGCTGCCCGCGGCGCGGGCGCGCGTGGCGCGGACGACGACCGAGGAGCTGTTCGGCCCGATCCTCGCGCTGGTCCCGTTCGCGACTGAGGAGGAGGCGTACACGGTGGTGAACGGGACGGACTACGGCCTCACCGCCGGCATCTTCTCGCGCAGTCCCGCGACCATCGAGCGCGCGGCGCGCGCGATCGAGGCCGGCAACGTCTACGCCAACCGCCCCATCACGGCGGCGCGCGTCGGCGTCGAGCCGTTCGGCGGGATGAAGATGTCCGGCACCGGGCCGAAGGCGGGCGGCGACGACTACCTGTGGGCCTTCGTGCGCCGCACCGATGCTCCCTCGGACGACCCGGCCGTCCATCCGCCCGCCCCGCCGGACGGCACTGCTCCGGCGGTCGACCTGCCGGCCGAGGGCTGGGACGCACCGCTCGACGAGCGCGTCGAGGTGGTCGAGCGCGCCGCCGTGCTCCTCGGCGACGACGGCCGGTACGACGAAGCGGGCGCGCTGCTCGCCGCCGCGCAGGCCGCGAGGCGCGAGCTCGGCCGGCCGCAGCCGACCATCCCCGTCGCCGGGCAGCGCACCGAGCTGCGCTACGACACGCCGCGCGGCGTCGGCCTCCTCCACGCGAGCGGCCCCGACGCGGCATGGTGGCTCGTCGCGCCGCTCCTCGCCGGGAACAGCCTCGCGCTCTTCGACTCGCGCAGCACCTACCCCATCACAGCCGCGCTACGGCGCGCGGGCCTGCCGCCGGGGGTCGCGCAGCCCGACCCAGGCGGCCTCGGCGCCATGCTCGCCGCCGCCCGCAGCCCCGAGGTCGCCTTCGCCGCGTCCGACGGCGGCCCGGCGCTCGCACGCGCGCTGCACCGCGAGCTGGGGCCGACGGTGCCCGGGCAGCGGTCCCTGAAGGCGCTGCTTTCGCGCCTCGACGGCCCGCAGGCCGGCGAGCCCGGGTTCGTGCGGCGCTTCGCGTGGCCGAAGGTCGTCGCGGTGCGGACGCTCCGTCACGGCGCGGACCTGGGACTCGATCCGGTTGAAGCGGGCGAGCGGCGTCGGTAGGCTGGAAGTCCTTCGGGCGGTTAGCTCAGTTGGTACGAGCGCTCGCTTCACACGCGAGAGGTCACTGGTTCAAGTCCAGTACCGCCCACCACCCCCTTCAGCCCTCGACGCACAGCCCTCGACGCGGTGATTGCACACCTTAGTAGTTGTTATACAACACTGTGGTGCACATCACGCTAATATGTCCGCAATCGGGCTCGCCGCGCGCGCCCGTCGTTCGTATTCGCTGCGCGAAGGAGGATCCGGATGGCGATGGCTCCAACCAGGCATGCAGGACTCGCGCTCGTCGTGGGTGTCATCCTCGCGATGGTCGGCTCGATGATCTTCCCCGGGGGGCCGATCGTCGACAGCGTCGACCAGACGGACTTCGAGGCCGCGATCGGAGCGCTGGCCGGGAACCCCGGGCTCGGCCACGTCACCACGCTCATGGTGATCGTCGGCATGCTCCTCCACGGCTACGGCCTGCTCGCGCTCTTCGGGCTCGCCCGGGGCGGCGATGGGTTCAGCGGTCCCGGGCTCCGGTTCGGGATCATCCTCAGCCTCTTCGGCTGGGGCCTCTTCGTCCTCGCGATGGCCAAGCGGCTCATGGTGATCCACCTCACGCAGCGCGCCGACATCGAGGAGACCGCTGCGTTGCAGGAGTTCTTCGACGCCGCTGCGCTCACCGGCCACATCGAGATGGCGGGTCTCGTCCTCGGGTTCATCGCGATCTACCCGTTCGGGTCCGCCCTGACCGGGCTCGGTCTCGTCTCACGATTCGAGGGCACGGACCTCCTGAAACTGGCCTGCTACGGCCTCGTCGTGGTCGGCGTCGTGGGGTTCGTGAACTTCGTCGTGGCGCTGTTCACCCCCACGTCGACCGTCGAGACGCTCCTCATCGTCAACAACATGGCGCTGGCCTTCGGTTCCATCTGCCTCCTCGTCCTGGGGATCGGCATGTACCAGGGCCGCAGCGAGCTCACGGCGGACGACGGCGCGTAGCGACGCTCCGCGCCGGGCGGCCCACCCGGCAGCCGCACCCTCCCCCCCGGGTCGACCGCACTGCGGTCGACTCGGGGCGTGGCGTCGCCTTCGTGTCGAGGTCCCCGCGGGGAGGTCAGGCCGGTTCGTCGCCGTGGCGCCGGTGGATGCCCTCGATCGCCTCGTCGAGCTCGTCCCAGGTGCGCTGCACCATCGAGCGCAGCCGCATGTTGCGGTAAGCGCCCCAGACCGTCATCGCGGGCGGCACGAGCAGCACCGAGACGATCAGCGAGTACGCGATCGTGATCGCCGCCGTGATCCCGAACTGCTGCGTGGCGGCGAGTGGTGACGCCGCCAGCACACCGATGCCGAGCGCGGTCGTCATCGCGGAGCCGAGCAGCGCCGAACCGGTGGCGGCGAGCGTCCGGACGGCTGCCTGCTCGGGGTCGCGGACGCGCGTGAACTCCTCGCGGTAGCGATGGATCATGTGGATCGTGTAGTCGACCCCGATGCCGATCGAGAGCGCCGTGATGATCGACGTCACGATCGTGTAGGGGATGCCCAGCAGCGCCATCGTGCCCAGCACGGAGACGAGGACGAGCGCGGTCGGCGCCACGGCGATGAAGGCCAGCGCGGGCTGGCGCACGGTCAGCCAGAAGAAGACCGCGAGCACCCCCAGGGCCACGGCGATCGTCGTGCTGATCGAGTCCGTCTGGCGGTCCCGGATCGCATCCGTCACCGCGAACGAGATGATGGTCTCCGAGGTGGCCGTGAGGGCTGAGTCGTCGCCCTGCCACAGGCCCTCGATGTCGTCCTGCAGGCTCCTCGACGCCCCCGGGTCGCCCGTGAAGGCGGGGAACTGGATCAGGATCGCGTCGACGCCGTCCGGGTTGTTGACGAGGCTGCGAGCGAGCGCGGGGTCCTTCGCCCCAAGCCGGTCGAGGAACGCCTGCATGCGCCCGGGGTCGAGTTCGAGGCCCGTCGACGCCTCCCGGAGCAGCGCCGCGAGTTCCGGGTCGTACCTGTCGCCGGGCTCCCCGCTGTCGTGCGTCCAGTCGCGGATCAGCAGCTCGTACGAGGTCTGGATCGGGCCTGCCGCCGCGGGCGGGCGGTTCTCTCCGTCCTCGAAGGCCCTGCGGAGGTCTCGCAGGTTGAGCAGCGTGCGCGTCTCCGTGGCTTCCGCCCGCAGCAGCACGCTCGCCAGCTCCGTCGAGCCGCCGACGGCCGCGTCGAGGGTGTCGAGGTCCGTGAGCACGCTCCCGCCGCGGGGCAGGAGGTCGCGGATGCTGTACTCCGACTCCAGGTTCGTCGCCGCGAATCCCAGCCCCACCGTCACCGCGACCACCACGACGATGTAGGGCGCGGGCCTCTGGGTGAGTCGCCTCCCCAGCAGGTTCGCCAGCCGCTCGACGCCGGGCAGCGCGTTCGTGATCAGGCGCGGCGGCGGCAACGTGCCGCGCGCCTCGCGCCGCCGGTCGATGATGGTCCGGCCGGCGGGGATCAACGTGAGCATCACGATCAGGCTCAGGCCCACGCCCAGTCCCGCGATGACGCCGAAGTCGCCGACGATCTCGAGCGGTGAGAACAGGCTGACCAGCAGGCTCACGATCGTCGTCACAGCCGCCAGCACGAGCGGGACGGTGACGTTCCGCAGCCCGGTCCGCACCGCGCCCAGCACGGGCTGACCCTCGGCCCGCTGCTCGCGGTAGTGGGCGACCGTCTGGATCGCGTAGTCCACGGTGAGGCCGATCATGATGATCGGCACCATCGCGGTGAGCGCGTTCGGCGGACCGGTCAGGCCCAGCCCGTTCGGCCCCACCCAGCCCTCCGCGCCGATGATCCAGATCAGCGCGACCACCAGCCCCGCGAACGCGAGCAGCAGGTCGGAGAAGGAGCGCGTGAAGAGCAGGAGCAGCGCCAGGATCAGCAGCAGCGCCAGCCCGATCAGCGGCGCCATGGCCGTCTCCGTGGCCCGGTGGAACTCGTCCTCGATCACCGCGAACGAGACGCTGCTCACGCGCAGCGGACCCTCGTTCCCGGCGGCCATCTCGTCGATCGCCCGCTCCGCGTCCGCGACGCGCTCGTCGGACGTGTCGATCAGCCGGATGCCGGCGGTCGCGATGGGCGTGCCGTCGGCGTCGGTCCCGGTCATCGCCGCGAGCAACTCGCCGATCCCCGGTGCGCCACGGGCCGCGTCGATCTGCGCCTGCGTGACGGACTCGAAGCCGTCCACCTGCAACACGGCCTGGAGGAGCGATGCGGGCGAGATGACGGGGTTGTCGGGCACGAGGAGCGCGCCGACTTGCGGGGCGCGCACGACCTCGTCGAGCAGCGAGGCCACCTGGGCGAGCCCGTCCGGCGTCAGCGCATCGCCCCGGAACAGGAGCGTGACCACCCGCACGTCGCCCGACTCCCCGAACAGCGCATCGATCTCCACGAGCGCCCGGGCGACCGCGCTGTCGCGGGGAAGTGTCGCCTCGGTGTCCGGCGGGGGCGCACGCCGCGAGCCGCCTGCCGCGAGCAGGACGGTGACGACGAGCAGCACGGCGAGCGTCACCCACGGCCGGGCCGTGACCAGGCGGCTCCACCGGCCCAGCGCGTCGTTCATGGCGGCCCCTGTATATGCGCAATGACACGGTTACGAGTAGCAATGGACTGTGTATCACAGTCGGGGCTCAGCGTGGTGCGCGTTGACGTACCCCGTCGTCGCGGCGCCGGTGCGGTTCACCGTGCGTGGTAGCCCGGGATGGGACGCTACTGCGAGAGCGCGTGCGAGCGCTGGATCTCCTCGTCGGTCATGCACTGCCACCGCTCGAGACCGTCCCTCGCGACCTCCGCCAGCTCGTCCCGATCCGCGGGAAGTTCGTACGAGTGGGGGTCCAGCAGCAGGGTGTAGTGCGGGTGTTCGCGTGCGAACTCCTCGATGCACGCCCGGGTGTCGGGAGTCATCGGGCCGATCGTCGCCTCACTGATGCTCACGTAGGCCCGGACATAGGCCTCGTCCGACATGCAGCCCGACACCGCGTCCGAGACGTCGAACGCCTCGCGGACCGTGCCGGCGAGGAGTGACGCGTACTCTCCACCCGTCAGCGCCTCGCGGATGCACGCGACGTCGGCGTCGGGAATCGCGCCGACCAGGTCGCGCTCGGCGCTGGTGTGGGTGTCGACCACGTCCTGGGCGTTCAACAGGTGCGCAATCTGCTCGTCGGCGGTCTGGCAGCTGTAGAGCTCGACGATGTAGGGGTGCGCCGCGGAGCCAGCGGTCGCCGCCGAGCTGGGCGGCAGACCCAGCGCCAGCAGGACCGCGTCGGGGTACTCCAGGCCGACCTGGACCATGCACTCGCGCGTGTCGCGGCCCCACCCCCCGGCGGCCGCGTCGAGGTAGGCGACGCCGAAGCGCACGATGCTCCCGATCTCGAGGCACCCGAACAGCGGAGCCGCCTGCGCGGGGTCGCTGCCGGCCGCGAGTATCGGTATGCCCTGCATCGCCGCGTAGACGAAGTCCCCGAACGCCTCCTTGATGCACGCGCGCTCCCCCTCGGAGAGCCGGTCCAGCAGGTCCTTCCCGGTCGTCTGTGGGGTGAGCACGAAGTCCGCGAGGGTCGGCGCCGAGGCCGGCTCGGGCGTCGGCGTGGTGGTCACGGCAGCCGTGGCGGTAGCCGTCGCCGTGGGGGTCGTCGTTGCGGTCGGCGTGGGTGTGGGCGTCGGGGTTGGTGTCGAGGGGGCCGGCGTGGCGGCCGTGGGCGCCTGCGTGGCGGTCGGCGTCGGCTCTGGCTCGTCGTCGTCCGATGTGCATGCCAGGGCGAGCGCGCCGAAGGCGAGCGCAGCGACGACCACGCTCAACCGGCTCACCCGCACCCCGAACGTGATCACCGCTGCCAGCATGTCACGCCCCTCGAAGCAGGTACCGGGTGGTGGATTGGGTCTCAGGGTCGTGCAGTATACTAGCGGGACGTGGAACGCAGCCGCTTTCCGGCGGCAGGGCAGGGCCACGTACCGTGCCGAAGTGGCGGAACGGCAGACGCGCTGCGTTCAGGGCGCAGTGGGGTTTAACCCCGTGTGAGTTCAAATCTCACCTTCGGCACCAGCCAGTTCCACTCGCGCGCCTGTAGCTCAGGGGATAGAGCGCAGCCCTGCGGAGGCTGAGGTCAGAGGTTCAAATCCTCTCAGGCGCGCCATACCGCACCCCACTCCATCCGTCGCGACCACCCCGGGCGAATGACGCGCATCGCGTGCCTGCCTATCGGCGCGCCCTCGGCGCTTGCAAAGCCTGATCGGAAGGAGCATGATCAGGATGCAGACACGGGGAATGGAGGCTGATCGTGCAGTCGATCAGGATGTTCCTCGGGAGCGCGCAGCGCGCCTGAACCGGGAGGAGCGGACCCTTGGACAGAGCAGGCCAGGGCTAGCCGGGCGTCACCCTCCAGCGGTGACAGGCGGCGAAGGCCGCCAACCACCGCAGCCAGCCGGAGTTGACGCGGAGACGGCGTCCGGCGAATCCAGGCAAACAACCCGTATCGGGCCCCGTGACACGGGGCCCGATGTGCGTCCGCCGGCAGTCGCCTCCGCGCCCGGCCCGCCCCGACCGATCGTTTCCACGGCCGGTGCATCCCTCGCCGCGGCCCATCGCGCCAGCTTCCCATTGGGCATACAATGCCGGTCTACTCGACCCGTCGGACCGTGGGGGCTGCGGCCGCCGAGGAGTGCGCCTCTTGACCGAGTACATCATCCGCAGGCTGCTGTCGGCGATCCCTTCCCTGGTGCTCGTCTCCGTCATCATCTTCTCGCTGGTCCGGCTCGTCCCCGGCGACGTGGTGATGGCGCGGCTCGCCGAGGGCGGGTACGCGGACGAGGAGCAGCTCGCCGCCATGCGCGCGGACCTGGGCATCGACCGCCCGTTCGTCACGCAGTACATCGACTGGGCCAGCAGCGCCATCCGCGGTGACTTCGGTGAGTCGTTGTGGGACAGCAAGCCGGTGCTGCCGACCATCGCGCAGCGGATGCGGGTCTCGATCCAGATCGCCATCATGGCCATCGTGATTTCGATTGGTATCGCCATCCCAATGGGGGTGATATCAGCGGTCAAACAGGACACCGTCCCCGACTATGCGGCGAGGCTCTTCGCGATCATCGGGCTCTCTATGCCCGACTTCTGGCTCGCGACCATGCTGCTACTGGCGCTCACGTTATGGATCGGCTGGTTACCCGAGTTCGGCTACTTCCCGCTCTGGGAGGATCCGAGCCGCAACCTGCAGGCGCTGATCTTCCCGGCCCTCATCGTCGGCTACCGCCTCTCGGCCACGGCCTCGCGCATGACGCGCTCCTCCATGCTGGAGGTGCTGCGCGAGGACTACGTGCGCACGGCGCGTTCCAAGGGGCTCCAGGAGCGCTCGATCATCGTCCGGCACGCGCTCAAGAACGCGCTCATCCCCGTCATCACCATCTTCGGTGGCCTCCTGAGCTTCATGCTCGGTGGCCTGGTGGTGATCGAGACCATCTTCGCGCTGCCCGGGATGGGGCGGCTCGCGCTCAACGCGGTGCTGCTGCGCGACTACCCGGTCCTACAGGGCACGGTCATGGTCATGGCGATCATCTTCGTGACCGCCAACCTGATCGTCGACCTCTCGTACGCGGTCATCGACCCACGGATCCGCTACCAGTAGCGCGCCTGGGACAGACGGAGCGTAGTCCATGAGCTCACTCGCAGATTCCGTGATCGTCACCAGTTCGAACGTGCGCGGCCAGCGGCACTGGCTGCTGGACGCCTCGATCCGCGTGCTCAAGAAGCCCGTCGGGCTGGCTTCCGCCCTCGTCATCGGCGTGCTCGTGGCCGCCGCCCTGCTGGCGCCGTACGTGGCGCCGTTCGACCCGATCGCCATCTCCATCGAGACGTTCCAGGCGCCGAACACCACCTACTTCTTCGGCACGGACGACCTCGGACGCGACATGTTCAGCAGGATCCTGCACGGCTCCCGCATCTCGCTCTACGTCGGCTTCCTCGCCGTGTGCCTGGGCTCGCTGGGTGGGGCGCTGGTCGGCCTCGTGAGCGGGTTCGCCGGCGGCTGGATCGACATGGTCATCCAGCGCGTCGTCGACGCCGTGCTGGCCTTCCCCGGCATCGTGCTCGCCATGTCCCTCGTGGCGGTGCTGGGCACGAGCACCACGAACGCGCTGCTCGCGATCGCGATCGTGATCATCCCGTTCCAGTCGCGCGTCGTGCGCGGCGCCGTGCTGTCGGTCAAGCAGAACGTCTACATCGAGGCCGCCCAGACCATCGGGGCGACGCCCCAGCGCATCATGTTCCGGCACGTGCTGCCGAACGTGGTCGCGCCCATCCTGATCCTGATCAGCGCGTCGCTCGGGAACGCGATCCTGATCGAGGCGGGCCTGAGCTTCCTCGGACTCTCGACGCAGCCGCCGGAGCCGTCGTGGGGCCTGATGCTGTCCGGCACGGGCCGTCGCTACATGGAGGAGGCGCCGTGGCTGGCGATCTTCCCCGGCCTGGCGATCGCGATCACGGTGCTGGCGTTCAACCTGCTGGGCGACGTGATCCGCGACGTGCTGGACCCGCGGCTGCGAGGCACCTAGCTAGAGCCGGTCCTCCAACCTGGGGAACGCGCGGATCGCTGCGCTGATCGCATCGGCCTCCGGCAGGCCGTCGAGGTCGAGGCCCGTGCTGACCGCCAGCAGTTCCACGCCCACCGGCTCGCCTGCCTCGTCGTAGTCGACGACGCGACGCCAGTCCCCGGCGTTGCGCGACCGCAACTGCCCGTCGGGCTCCCGGAGCGAGACGTAGATGGCGTCGGCCTCGGGGTCGTAGCGGACTTGCATGGTGCGTCGCGGCTTGCCGCTGGCTACGCGGGCGCGAAGCGCTCGACGGTGAGCGTGGCTGCGCGGTCGCGTGCCTGCCAGAGGTCGTACGCCATCTGCATCCCGAGCCACGTCTCCGGCGACGACCCGAACCCCTTCGAGAGCCGAATGGCCATCTCGACCGAGATGCCGGCGTGCCCGTTGACCACGTCGGAGAGCGCCTGGCGCGTCACGCCCAGCCCCTCGGCGGCCCGTGTCACGGTCAGTTCGAGGGGCTCGAGACACTCGGCGCGGACGATCTCGCCCGGGTGTGGTGGATCCTGCATCGCCACGATGGCGCCTCCCAGACCAGTCTCAGCAGCCGCGAGGCGAGTGTCCAACGACGATCGGAACGGCGTCGCCCGGCCGCTCACCTCGCCTGCGCCGGCGTGCGCGCGAACACCACCGCCACCGCGCCGATCACCAGCGAGAGGATCGTGGCGAGGAACGCCGCCTCGTACGTCCCGGTCGAGTCCACCGACCAGCCGACGACCGGCGGCAGCCCGCCATTCACGATGCGCAGGATGAGCTGCTGCGCCCCGAAGATCGTCGCGTACGCCAGCAGGCCGAACGTGTCGGCCACCACCAGCGGCATCAACGCCCCCACCGCGCCGAAGCCGATGCCGTAGACCGCGACGAACGGCCAGAGCAGCCACACCTCGGAGGGGCTCCGCAGCAGCAACAGGATCACGATGCCGAAGATCTGCAGCACGCAGATTGCCGCGAACCCGTAGCGCGACGGGAAGCGCTCCGAGGCGAACCCGAAGATCAGCTTGCCGAGGAACCCGAACGCGCCCAGCAGGCCCAGCGCCCCACCGGCCGTCGCCGTGCTGATCCCCACGATCTCGAGGTGCTTCCCGAGCTGGTTCAGCACCGCGAAGATCGAGGCGAAGGTGGCGACGAAGGCGAGCGTGAGCAGCCAGAACGCGGGCATGCGCAGGCTCTCCTGCCACGTCACGCCCTGGCTCCCACTCGGCGGCGGCGTCGCTCCGTCGTCGGAGCGGGAGCGCGTCGCCACGAGGAGCGCCTGCGCGGTCTGCGCCTCGCGGTCACGGCCGACGCGTCGCGCCTCCGCGATCACGTCCTCGGGCTTGTCGCGCACCCACAGCCAGATCAGCAGCGAGTTGATGACGATGATCGCGAGGCCGAAGACGAAGACCGTGGTGCGCCACCCGAAGGCGTCGATGAAGATCGCGGACATCGGCGCCATGATCACGCCGCCCGCGTTGTTTCCGGCCAGCGCGATGCCCATCATTCGCCCGCGGTCCGTGTCGAACCACAGGCCGACGAGCTTGCCCGTGCCGAGGAACGCGGCGGACTGGCCGGTGATCAGCAGCCCCTGGGCGACCCAGAGGTGCCAGATCTCCGTCATGAACGCCTCGAGGAGGAACGTCCCGCCGATCAGCGGGACGCCGAGCAGCATCGCCAGCCGCGCGCCGCGCTCGTCGATGAAGCGGCCGAGCAGCGGGCTGGTGAAGGCGAGCGGGAGCCCGATCAGGAACGAGCCATTGATGGCGGTGAGGGACCAGCCGAGCGTCGCATCGTCCTGCCAGGCGGTGATGAAGAGGCTGAACGAGTAGAAGCTCACGCCGGTCACGGCGATCTCGGCGATGAACAGCGCCGCGATCACGTAGTAGCCGAAGTAGACGCGTCTCAGCCGCCCCATCGCACTCGCTTCCCGGTCAGCGGGACTCGCTCAGCGGGAGCCGGGAGCCCTTGGGGACCCCGCTACCCGCACGGACACAAGCAGGGAGCCGGCCAGTTGGCCGGCTCCCGTTGTGGTCTCCGGTCCCCCGAAGGGGTTCCGACTACTTGTCGATCCAGCCGTAGGCGATGATGTCGCCCCAGTCCTGGTAGATGTTCGTCGTGGAGAGCGCCCCGCCGAAGCGGATGCCGCGCAGCCACGGCTGGTAGACGAAGAAGCCGCCACCGCCGCCGATGACCGGGCGGTAGGCCTTCTCCAGCTCGTAGTTCCAGATCTCCTGGAAGATCGCCTTGCGGGCCTCGGGGTCGAGCTCCACCTGCTGCGCCTCGGTCAGCTCGTCGAGCTTCGGGTCGTTGAACCGCCAGCGGTTCCCCGGAGCCGTCGAGTGCATCGAGTTGTAGAAGTAGTTCTCGGCGTCGAAGCCGATGGTGCCCCATCCGGCGGTCGACACGTCCTCGAGCTGGCGGCCGACCCACGTCGAGTTGAACTCGGTGTAGTCGGCGGCGCCGCCCGTCATGGTGATCCCGACGTCGCGGAACATGTCCGTGAGGATGTCCGGGGTCTGCTCGTAGGCGGACGAGTACGGGAAGAAGATGTTGACCATCTCCAGGCCCTCGGCGCCCGCGGCTGCCAGCAGCTTGCGGGACTCGTCCGGGTCGAACCGCGTCCACGGTCCGAGCAGGCCGTTCTCGACCGTCGGCTGCTCGTCCCAGACGAAGAGCCACGGGATGGCGTGCATGACCTGCCCGAGACCCTGGTAGAGGATCGTCATCAGCAGGTCGCGGTCGATCGCCAGTGAGATCGCCTGGCGCACGCGCTCGTCCATGTACTTCGGGTTCTGCAGGTTCATGGCGAACCCGGTCCCGTTGGTGAGCGCGGTCAGGTTGATCTGGGTCTCGGGGTTGGTCTCCAGCAGGTTCTCGACCTCGCGGAGGTTACCGACGATGCCCTCGCCCGTGGCGACCTGCTCGGCGCGGAACGCCGCGAGGCGCGCGGCGCCGTCCGGCAGGTGCCGGAACTCGACGCCGTCGACCAGCACGTCGCGCTCCCAGTAGTCCGGGTTCGTGACGTAGGTGACCTTCTCGGCCTGGATGGCCTCGTCGAGGATCATCGGGCCCGTGCCCACCGCGGTGTTCTCGATCTCGCCGTTGTCCACCAACTCCTTCGGGTGGATCGACTGGTAGCAGCTCGCGAGCGGGCGGATGAAGTCCGCGACCGCGCGCGAGAGCGTGATCGTCACGGTCTGGTTGTCCGGCGCCTCGACGCCGGCCGAGTTGAGCCAGTACCCCGTATGCACGCCCTCGACCGCGTAGCGGTCGTACGCGAACTTCACGTCCGAGGCGATGAACTGGCGCCCGTTCAGCGGGGCCACGTTCTGCCAGTAGACGTCGTCGCGGAGGTTGAACGTCAGGGACAGGCCGTCCGGCGAGCGCTCCCAGGAGTGCGCCAGCTCCGGCTCGATCTCGATGTTCGCGGGGTGCAGGTTCACGCCGCGGTTAAACCCGAGGATCCGGTTGTAGACCATGTTGACGTAGCGGCCCGTGCCGCTCGCCGCCGTCTTCGTCGAGTCGAACGTCGAGATGTCCGTGCTCGCGCTGGAGATGATGGTCCCGCCGGCCTTCGGCGTCTTGTCCGGCTCGGGGAAGTTGAACGGGAACGGCAGGTTCGCGTCCTGGATCAACTCGCCCCTGGGGAAGTCCGCCACCATGGCGTCGCCGTTGTCGTCACCGTCATCGGCGGCCGCCGTGGTCGTCGTCGTGGTGGTGGTCGTCGTGGACGTCGTCGATGTGCCACCGCCGCCCGAAGTCGAGCCGGCGCTGTCGTCGTCGTCGTCATCGCCGCCACAGCCCACGAGGGCGGCCGCAGCGAGGCCCGCGACTCCGATGGCGCTGCCTCGCAGTAGCGTGCGCCGGCTGGTGACGTTGCCGAACAACGTCGTCCAGTCGCGACCTTCGTCGCTATATTCCGTCATGTAATGCCCCCTTCGGTTGGGTCCAGGTGCTTCGCATCCGCCTGTGCGACCCTGGGGAGGGCGCGATCGGCCGATGCGTCGTCACTTCGTACTCCCTTGCGCCCCCGAGCGCAAGTGAAACCGCGCACCGCTACTCGATTCCCGGCATGTCGATGGGCAGGCTGTAGCGCCGATCGCCGAGGGCGTCGACACGCTCCCAGAACGCGCTCACCGGCGCGTCCTCGAGGTTCCAGGCTTGCCGCCAGATGTTCCAGTTATCGGGATCCAGTTGCTTCGCCTCCTCGAGGAAGCGGTCGCCCTCCTCGACCTGCCCCCGCTGGCGCAGGTGCTGGCCGATGCGGAAGTGGGCGTTGGCCAGCGCAGTCTCGTCCGAGGGCAGTCGCAGGTGGGCGCGCGCGTCGGCGTCGTCCCATGCGAACTCGCTCGCCGATCCGTTGCGGGCCCAGTCCCGGATCGCGTCCATGTAGACGAGGCGCGCGCGCCGCATCTCCTGGAACGCATCGTCGGACCACGCGCCGGTCTCACGGTCCTGTCCCCGGAAGGCGTCGTTGGTGCCGGCGTACTCGGCGGGCCGGACGATGCGCCCGTCCCGGTCGATCCACACGGCCATGGGCACGTTCACCATGTTGAACAGCTCGGAGATCACATGGTCGCGGTCGATGAGGCTCGGGTGGGCGGGCTCGGCGGCCTCGATCCACTCGCGGGCGGCGTCCGTGCCGCGGCTGTCCATGGCCACCGTGATCACGACGAAGTCCTCGTCGGCGAGCTCGCTGTAGAGGCGCTGCCACACGGGCAGGTCAAAGCGGCAGCCTCACCACGACGCCCACGTCACCAGCAGCACCCGCTTGCCGCGGTAGTCCGACAGGCGGTGGACGTTGCCGTCGAGGTCGGGCAACGCGAAGTCCGGGGCCTCCAGCGAGAGCATCTCGTAGGACCGCGCGGCTGCGTCCTGGCCCAGCACCCACACCTCGCTCGCGTCGTCGCGGAGGACGGGCTTGCCCATGTGCCGCCAGAACGCGGCGATGTTCACCGAGCCGGGCGCGACGAACTCCTCCTCGCGGCCGTACGGGACGGGGATGCAGACGGGGCCGTAACAGAAGCCCTCGGGCTTCAGCTCCCAGCCGGTCACGCGCTCGGCCTCGGCGACGTCGAGCCAGAGGGCGTCGCCTTCGGTCCGCGCCTCGATCTCGGCGGGCCCGGATTCGGTGAGCAGGGTCGTCATGCGGTCACTCCTCGTGCGAAGCGCGGCCGGGGCAAGCCCGTGGCGCGCGCGTCCCGTAGACTACGCCCCGCTGCGCAGAGAGGAAGCCACGATGTTCAAAGTCAAGTACCACACCGTCGCCGTGCACGACCTCGAGGAGGCCGTCGAGAACCACAAGGCGCGCTTCGGCATGGAGCCGATGGGCGAGCCGGCCCACAACGCGATCGGGAACTTCCGGTTCGTGGTCATGGGCTACAACGGCGAGACCGCGATGCACCTCATTTCCCCCGTGGACGAGAACAGCCCGATCTACCGGCTGATGCAGGACCGCGTGAACCCCCTCAACCCGCACGGCGAGGGCATCTACCAGCTCGTGTGCGAGGTCGACGACCCGGAGGCGTTCGCGCAGCAGATCGAGGCCGGCGGCGGCCGCGTCACCCGCGTCCCGAACACCGAGGCGATCTGGGTGCACCCGCTGTCGTCGAACTACGTGCTCATGGAGCTCACGAAGTCCGCGTAACCTCGCCCGCCCATCGCTGGCGCGAAGCGCCGGAGCGGGCGTAGGGTCGAGAGAGTCTGGAGCAGCCTGCCGCGCGCGGTGCGTCGCGGCGTACGCAAGGAGTCATCGCGTGGTTGTTGGTGAACGCCGGGAGTACAAGGTCGTGGGCGGCAGCCCGGTGCGGCCCGACGGAGTGGACAAGGTCAACGGACGAGCGATCTACGGCGCCGACATCCGGATGCCGCGGCTGCTCTACGGCCGGGTGCTGCGCAGCCCGCACGCCCACGCCCGCATCGTGTCCATCGACACGTCGAAGGCGGAGGCGCTGCCCGGCGTGACCGCGGTCATCACCAACGCGGACTTCCCGCGCCAGGACGACACCGAGCTCGTGATGGGCGAGGGCGAGACCGCGGCCGCGCACTGGGTGCTGGACAACGTCCTCGCCTCCGACAAGGCGCTCTACCGCGGCCACGCCGTGGCCGCCGTCGCCGCGAACGACCCGCACGTCGCCGAGGACGCCATCGGCCTCATCGACGTCGAGTACGAGGTGCTCGAAGCGGTGATGGACGTGCAGTACGCGATGGAGGAAGACGCGCCGGTCATCCACGAGAGCATCACGACCGAGCAGGTCTTCGGCTTCTTCGGCGCCGAGGGCTCCGAGGAGTACGGCAACCGCCCCTCCAACGTCGCCAAGCGCATCGAGTTCGCCCAGGGCGACCTCGACGCCGGCTTCGCCGAGGCAGACGTGGTGCTGGAGCGCGAGTTCGACACGCCGATGTACCACCAGGGCTACATCGAGCCGCACAACGGCACGGCGCTGTGGAGCGAGGACGGCCAGATCAACGTCTGGGTCAGCACCCAGGCGTACTTCGGCGTCCGCGACCAGCTCTCGCAGCTGCTGAGCTACCCGGTCTCCAAGATCCGCGTGAACCCCGTCGAGATCGGCGGCGGCTTCGGCGGCAAGACCTCCGTCTACATGGAGCCGCTGGCCGCCATGCTCTCCCGCGAGAGCGGCCACCGTCCGGTGAAGATGTACATGGGCCGCGACGAGGTCTTCGAGGGCACCGGCCCCACCTCCGGCACCCACATGCGCGTGCGCATCGGCGCGAAGCGCGACGGCACCATCACGGCCCTCGACTGGGAAGGCGCGTACGAGTCCGGCGCCTACCCGGGCTCGGCGTTCAGCGCCGGGGCGATGTGCGCCACGGCCCCCTACAACATCGAGACCTACCGCGCCGTGGCGTGGGACGTGGTCGTGAACAAGCCACGCGTGCAGGCGTACCGCGCCCCGGCAGCCCCGGCTGCTGAGTGGGCGGTCGAGTCGATGGTGGATGAGCTCGCGCAGGAGCTGGACATCGACCCGCTTGAGCTGCGCCTCAACAACGCGATGGTCGAGGGTGGACGCCGCGTCGACGGCGTCGCGTTCGGCCCCATCGGCAACGTCGCCTGCCTCGAGGCGATCCGGGACTCCGAGCACTATCGCTCCGAGCTGAGCGGCGAGAACCGCGGCCGCGGCGTGGCCACGGGCTTCTGGTTCAACGTCGGCATGGAGTCCTCGGCGTTCGCGGCGGTCAACGCCGACGGGCGGCTGAGCCTGAACATCGGCTCGGCGGACATCGGCGGCAGCCGCGCCTCGCTGGCGATGCAGTTCGCCGAGGCGATGGGCGTGGCCTACGAGGACGTGGTCCCGCAGACGGTCAACACCGACTCGGTGGGCTACACCCTCCCGACCGTCGGCAGCCGCACGACGTTCGCCGGCGGCTGGGCCGTCTACGAAACAGCGATGGAGTTGCGTCGCAAGCTCGAGGAGCGCACGGCCGAGATCTGGGAGTGCGCGGCGGACGACGTCAGCTACGACGACGACGCCGTGCTGCGCGGCCCCGACGGGCAGGAGATCAGCCTCACCGAGCTCGCCGGCAAGCTGCAGGAGACCGGCGGCCTCATCCAGGCCCGCGCCGACGTCTCCCCGGCGACCGCCGGCCCCGCCTTCGCGACGCACGTCGTGGACGTCGAGGTCGACCCGGAGACCGGCAAGGTCGACGTGCTCCGCTACACAGCGGCGCAGGACGTCGGCACGGCCATCCACCGCGACTACGTCGAGGGGCAGATCCAGGGCGGCGCCGCGCAGGGCGCGGGCATGGCGCTGACCGAGGAGTACCTCTTCAACGACGACGGCAACATGGTCAACTCGACGCTGCTCGACTACCGCATGCCGACGGCGCTCGACCTGCCGATGATCGAGGCGCTGATCGTCGAGGTGCCGAACCCCGGCCACCCCTACGGCGTGCGCGGCGTCGGCGAGGTGGGCATCATCCCGCCGCTCGCGGCAGTCACGAACGCCATCCGTGACGCGATCGGCGTGCGTGCGACCGAGATCCCCGCCTCGCCGCAGCGCATCCTCGAGATGCTGGAGGATGAGGCGTAGCCTCGACGCCCAACGGCACGAAGGCATCGGGCCCGCTCCGTGAGGAGCGGGCCCGGTCTTGTCCCGATGTGGCGAGCCGTTCGCGCAGGCTCCCTCGCCGCCTACTTGTCGAGCCAGGCGTCCTGGATCTGGGCAGCGATCTCGGTGAACGAGTAGTTGATGCCCAGCGGACCCACGAACCGGACGCCTCGCAGCCATGGCTGGTAGAGGCTCCAGTACTGGGGAGCCGGCATGTCGATGCGGTACACCCGCTCGTGCATGCGATCCCAGATGTTGCGATGCAACTCCTTGCGCGCCTCCGGGTCGAGCTCGACCTTCTGCGCCTCCGCCCATGCGTCGATCTGCGGGTCCTCGATGTTGTAGCGGTTGGCCGCGGACTCGGAGTGGACCTGGGCGAAGAAGAACGTGTCGGCGTCGAAGCCGTTGGCAGACCAGCCGTAGATCACGTCCTCGTAGGTGACCTGGATCAGCTGCGAGTTGTAGGACGTGTAGTCGAGCTTGGTGACCTCGGCGTTGACGCCGACCGCGCCGAACAGCTCCTGCAGGATCTCGGCGAGCTGATCCCATGTCGCCGCGTAGTTGTGGTAGATCATCTCGAACGAGAGGTTCTCGGCGCCCGCTGCCTGCAGCAGCTTCTTCGCCTCGTCGGGCCGGTAGCCCCACCACTCGCCCAGCAGCCCCGACTCCGGCGTGGGCTCCTCGTCGAAGAGGAAGAACCACGGCAGGGTCGAGACCTGCGCTCCGTAGCCCTCGTAGGCGAGTTCGATCATGAAGTCGCGGTCCAGCGCCAGCGACAGCGCCCGGCGCACGCGCTCGTCCTGGTACGTCGAGACGGTCTTCATGTTGAAGGCGATCTGCGTCCCGGAGTTGACCGTCGGGCTCCACGTCCCCTTCACGTCCGGGTTCGTCTCCAGCAGCGCGTCGAGGTCCGCGACGGTGCTGGTCACGATCATCGCGTGATCGACCTGGTTCACGCGCATCGCCGCGCGCCGGGCTTGCTGGTCCTGCATCACGAGATGCTCGAGACCGTCCAGGAGCACCTCCTGCTGGAAGTAGTCCGGGTTCTTGGCGTAGAGCACGCGCTCGCCCGGCGACGACTCCTGCATGATCATCGGCCCGGTGCCGATGGCGCGTTGCTCGATCGTCCCATCGTCGACGATCTCGCGAGGGTGGATCGTGAGATATCGGCTGGCGATCGGCGTGAGGAAGTCCGGCTGAGGCGACTTCATGTTCACCACGACCGTCAGGTCGTCCGGCGCCTCGATGCTGCTCACCGCGGTGAAGTACTGCGACTGCGCTCCACCCGCCGCGTAGCGGTCCCACGCGAACTTCACGTCGGCCGAGGTGAGGTCGCGGCCGTTCGTCGGGTCCACGTTATGGAACTTCACGCCATCGTTGAGGTGGAACGTGTAGGACAGCCCGTCCTCCGCCCGTTCCCACGACTCCGCCAGTTCCGGCCGGAACTCGATCTTGAACGGGTCGGCGTCCGGGCCGGACACGAACCCGATCACCCGGTTGTAGGCCGCGCGACCGGGGGCGATCGTGCCACCCGCGGCCGAGACCGTCGGGTCGATCGGCCCGACGTTCCACGCGACGGCCTGCTTCAGTACGCCGCCCGGTTTCGGCGTGGCGCCCTCGGGCTCCGGGAACTGCAACGGGATCACGTTGCCGGCGGGTGTGACGAGCCCCTCGGGCTCGTCGGCCGCGGGCGCCTCGGTGGCCGCCGCGACCTGCGTGGCCGTCTCGGCCGGGGCCGCGGGCGCAACCGCGTCGTCGTCATCGTCGTCATCGCCGCCGCAGCCGATCAAGGCCGCCGCAGCCAGACCCACTCCTCCGAGCAGGGCACCTCGCAACAGCGTCCGCCGGCCGTGCGCCGTCGCCCACCACTCGTCTGTGTACCGTGTATCGCTGGCCATGAAGGCCCTCCTTCCGCGGCGCCGCGGAAGGGCCGCCCGCGCACATGGCCCGGATCAGGCGCAGGCTGCGCCTGTGGGCCGCTCCCGCGAGCACGGAGTCATCCTACACTTCTCGGAATAACATTTGTTGTTGTTTCTGAACGTAACGGGACAGAACTCGCCAGTTGGAATCCGGGTTCAGGTCCTGTGCGCGCGGCGGTCCGCTACGGGATCGAGGGGTCGTAGTCCATCCCGGCGTGCTCCGTATCGACGAAGTGCTCGTACTCCTCGTCGGAGTAGCCGAGCAACTCCTTGTAGACGTACTCGTTGTCCTCGCCCAGGCGCGGGGCGGCGTGGCGCAGCCGGTTGGGGGTGCGCTCGGCGCTCCACAGCACGCCGGGGTACTCGTGGGCGCCCGCCTCGGGGTGCTCGAGGGTCTGGAAGTACTCGCGCTCGCGCAGGTGAGGGTCGGAGTAGGCGTCGGCCTCGTTGAGGATCGCGCCCGCTGCGACGCCCGCCGCCTGCAGCTGCTGCATGGCCTCGACCGGGTCCTGGAAGATCGACCAGGTCAGGATCTCCGTGTCGGCCTCGTCGTGGTGGGCGCGACGCGCCTCGGCGGTTGCGAAGCGCTCATCCGCGGCGAGGTCGTCGCGGCCCATGACGCCGCAGAGCGCGCGCCACTCCTCGTCGGTCCCGATGCTGATCGAGAGCCAGCGGTCCTCGCCGGCGCAGGGGTAGACGCCCTGCGGCGCGTAGACGAGGTCGCGGTTGCCGCGGTAGCCGCTGAGCCGGCCGTTCATCGAGTAGTCGAGGATGTACTCGCCGAGGTAGCCGGTGAAGTTCTCGGCGGTCGCGCACTCCAGCTGGACGCCCTCGCCGGTGCGGCGGCGGTGACGCAGCCCGGCCATGAACGCCATCGCGCCCGACACCCCGGAGGCGGGGTCGGCGAGCAGGCTCGTGCCGCTCTCGTCGGCGAGCGCGCCGGGGTAGCCGAACACCGAGTAGTGCCCGGACACCGCCTCCATGTGGCTGCCGAAGGTGCGGTACGCGCGGTACGGCCCGGTCAGGCCGAACGCGGGCAGGCGCACGAGGATGAACCGCGGGTTGATCTCCGAGATCCGCTCCCACGAGACGCCCGCGCGGTCCATGGTGTTCGGCGCGTTGTTCTCGACGAGGCCGTCGGAGACCTTGAGCAGCCGCTCGAAGACCTCCTGCCCCTCGGGGCGGGTGAGGTCCATGGTGACGGAGCGCTTGTTGCGCGCGTGGACGTTGAACAGCGCGGCGCGGTTCCATGGCCGGTCGCCCGGCTCATGGTCCGGGTAGCCGCCCACGCCCCCCTGGCGCACCAGCTCCGGGCTCGGCCGCGCGAGGCCGCCACGGGTCGTCGAGGGGAAGAACTTCGTCGACTCGACGCGGATCACCTCGGCGCCCCACTCGGAGAGCAGCTGGGTCGCGTACGGGCCGGCCCACACGACGGTGAAGTCGAGGATGCGGATGCCTTCGAGGGGGAGGCGCTTGCCGGAGCCGTTCCCGGTGGTCATGACACCGCCCCCGACCCGCGCAGCTCGGCGATCGCGGCGGCGTCGAGGCCGAGCGTCTCGCCGAGGATCTCGTCGGTGTGCTCGCCCAGCAGCGGGGCTCGCTGCCGTGGTGGGGGCGGCCACTCGTGCGCGCTCGAGCGGTACGTGCGGCCCGCGTAGGTCTGGGGGCCGGTGGTCGGGTGGTCGATGGTCTGGAAGAAGGCGCGCTCGCTGAAGTGCGGGTCGGTCAGCAGCTCGGAGATGGTGTTCACGGGCCCTCCGTAGACGCCGGCGTCCTCGACGGCCTGGCGGATCTCGCGCTTCGAGTGGCTCAGCATCCACTCGCCGACAAGCGCCTGGAACTGCGCCATCGGCTCCTCCTGGCCCCGCCACGCGGGGTCGAGCCAGTTGGGATCCTCGAGGAGCTCGGGGTGGCCGATCATCTCGGCCATCGCGGGCCAGCGCGGGCCGACGACGGTGGTGAAGAAGAAGCCGTCGTCGCCGGTCGGCCAGATGCCGGAGCCGGGCGTCTGGCCGGCGGGCGGGCGGCCCGACGTCTCGCCGGTGTACTGGTAGTTGAGCAGGCTGGTCGTGCGACGGTCGATGAGCCCCATGAACGTCTCGAAGAAGTTGACGTCCAGGTGGTCGCCCTCGCCGCTGGCGTCGGCGCCCCAGAGCGCGATGTTCGTCGCCGCCGCGGCGGTCGCGCCGACCTGGTAGGCGGGGGTGTGGCCCGCCGTCTTGAGCGGCTCGCGGTCCGGGCTGCCCGTGTAGAGCATCGGGCCGCCCATGCCCCAGATCGTGAGCTCGGAGCCCTTCCAGTCGCGGTACGGCCCGCTCTGCCCGTAGTTGCTGATCGAGGTCACGACGATCGCCGGGTTCACGGCACTCAGCGCCTCGTACCCCAGCCCGAGGTCGTCGAGGGTGCCGGGGCTGAAGTTCTCGATCACCACGTCGGCCCACCCGGCGAGCCGCAGCACGGTCTCGCGGCCGCCCTCGGACGCGAGGTCGATGGCGATCGAGCGCTTGTTGGTGTTGAGGTGCAGGAACAGCGCGGAGCGCTCGATGCCCGGCTCGTCCTCGAAGAACGGCGGCATGAGGCGCGCGGGGTCGCCCTCGCCGGGGCGCTCGACCTTCACGATGTCCGCGCCGTAGTCGCCGAGCACGCGCGTGCAGTAGGGGCCGGCGACGTGCCAGCTCAGGTCGAGCACGCGCACATCCGAAAGCGGGAGGTCCACCATCACTCACTCCTCGGTCTGCGAGGCGGCGATTATCGCACGCGCGGGCGGCGCGTCGAACACACGCCGTCGCGTGATGCACGGAGTGCTCGGCGCGATGCTGGGGTGGGGGGTGTCAGTTTGACAGCCTGAGCAACGCACGAGGATCATGACGGCGTCCCGGAGGCGCTGACCATGGACTGGCGCGACTACATCACCGTCGACCCGAACGTCTGCCACGGGCAGGCCTGCCTCACGGGCACTCGCGTTATGGTCACCGTGATCCTCGACAACCTCGCTGCGGGGTTGACGCCCGCGGAGATCGCAGAGAGCTACCCGTCCATGTCTGTCGATGCGGTCAGGGCGGCCCTCCAGTACGCGGCCGAGTTGGCTCGCGAGCGGACTGTGCCACTGGGAGCATAGCGACGCTCGATGCGGGTCAAGCTCGACGAGAACCTGCCGGTCCAGCTCAAGGCCCTATTCACTGAGTCCGGCCATGACGCGGCGACGGTCGTCGACGAGGGTTTGGGTGGAGCGCACGACGCGGCGATCGCGTCGGCCTGCATCACCGAAGAACGCGTGTTGATCACGCTGGACCTGGATTTCGCAGATATACGGACGTACCCGCCGACCGCGCACCCCGGCATCGTCGTGTTCCGGCTCCCGAGGGCGGATCGCGACGCTGTCCTGAACGTTGACGCCGTCCTGCTTGAACGGCTGGGAGAGTCATCCCCGGAGGGTCAGCTCTGGATCGTCGAAGACTCACGGATCCGAATCCGGGAGTGAGCCATGACCACCCTCGAGGGTGGTCGGACCCGGAGAGACACGCGGGGGCCAGACCGACGTCGCCGCGGCGTCAGGCCGAGGCGGCCGTGTCCGCGTGGCCGTCTGACCCGCGCCATGCCGCCTCGGCGCGCTCGGCGATGGCGCGGGTGAGGCCGTCGAAGATGCGGACGTGGATGGGCCACAGCGCGTACCAGTAGAGCAAGCCCGGCATCCCCGCGGGGTGGAAGTGCGCCTGCGTGGCGATGCTGGCGCCCTCGCCGACCGGGGTGACGACGAACTCCAGCACGGCCGAGCCCGGCAGCTTCATCTCCGCCAGCAACGTCAACCGCCGCCCCGGCTCCACCGCCTCGACGCGCCACCAGTCGAGCGTGTCGCCGACGCGCAGGTCGTGCGGGTGGCGTCTGCCGCGCCGCATCCCGACTCCGCCGGCGAGGCGGTCGAGGAGCCCTCGGAGCCACCACAGGCGGTCGGCGTAGTACCAGCCGCGGTCGCCGCCGATGGACGCGACCTGCGCCCACACCGCCTCGGGCGGCGCGTCGACGCGCGCCTCGGACCGCGAGCGCTTGTCGTAGAACGAGATGTCGTGGCGCTGCTGGCGGAACCGGAACGCGCCCTCCGTCCAGCGCGCGGGCGGCCCGGCCGTCTCCTTTTCCTCGTCGAGGGCGGCCCGCACGGCCTGCTCGTAGGTGTGCAGGCGGATCGGGATCGCCTCGCGCAGCGGCCACGGGTTCGTCGACACCAGGTCGTGCGCGAGCCCGTCGATGAGCGGGCGCGCGACGCTCGCGGGCGCGGCCGTGATGAGGTCGAGCCAGTACGAGGAGAGGCGTGGGCTGAGCACGGGCACCGGCAGGATGAAGAGCGGCCGCTCCGCCACGCGCGCGAACTGCTGCATCAGCTCCTGGTAGGTGAGCGTCTCCAGCCCGACCGCGTCGTACGTGTGGCCCTCGGTCTCCTCGTGCTCCGGCAGCCGCACGAGGTAGTTGATGAGGTCGTCGAGGGCGATCGGCTGGCTGCGCGACCGCACCCAGCGCGGCGTGACCATGACCGGCAGGTGGTAGACGAGGTCGCGGATCACCTCGAAGGCGGCGGAGCCGGGGCCCACGACGATCCCGGCGCGCAGCTCGGTGACGGGCACGGAGCCCGCGCGCAGCAGGTCGCCGGTCTCGCGCCGCGAGCGCAGGTGCGCGGACGCCTCGCCCTCGGGCTGCAGGCCGCCGAGGTAGATGATGCGCTGCACGCCCGCGCGCTCGGCCGCCTGGCGGAACGTCGTGGCGGCGACGCGGTCGATCTCCGCGAAGCGCCGCCCCGCGGCCATCGAGTGGACGAGGTAGTACGCGATCTCGACGCCATCGAGCGCGGCGTCGAGCGACGTGCCGTCGAGCGCGTCGGCGGCGACGATTTCGACGCCCTCCCACCCGCGCGCCTCGAGCGTGTCGCGTCGCCGCGAGGAGGCGCGGACGCGGTGGCCGCGCGCGGCCAGCTCGGGGACGAGGTGCGTCCCCACGTACCCGCTCGCGCCCAGGACCAGGATGTTGGACATGGCTCACCTCGCTGGGAGGCGGGTGGCCGTCCGTCGGGCCGGGCGGCCGGACCGCCCCCATCCATGTTACGGCGAAGCGACCATCGTCGGCTCGTGCTCGGCCTCGGCGGGCGCGCCCGGCGTGACGAGGCGGCTGGTCGCGCCGTTGCGCACCACCTCGACGCGGTCGGGGAGGCGCTCGGCGACCTCCGGGATGTGCGAGATCACGCCGACGAGCCGCTGTCCGCCCGCCAGCATCTCGAGGCCCCCGATGGCGGTGTCGAGCGAGTCCTGGTCGAGCGCCCCGAAGCCCTCGTCCAGGAACAGCGACTCGAGCGACATCGCGCCGCCGCGCCCGGCGATCTCCGGCAGCCGCTCGGACAGCGCGAGGGCGAGCGCGAGGCTCGCGAGGAACGTCTCGCCGCCCGACAGCGTCCTGACCGAACGGCGCTCGTCGCCGTTGAGGCGGTCGACCACCGAGAACGCCTCGCCCTCCACGACCAGGCGGTAGCGCCCGCTCGACAGCGCGAGCAGGCGCTCGCCGGCGTCGACGGCGAGGAGGTGCATCGCCTCGCGCTGCACGTAGGCGATGAAGCGGTCGCGGCGCAGTTCGAGGGCGAGCGAGTCGGCGAGCTGTGCGTTGCCGTCGTACGTCTCGGCGTCGCCGCGCATCTGCTCGGCGCGCTCGGCGTCGGCGCGGGCGGTCTGGAGTCGCTGCGCCGCGAGGTCTCGCTCGCGCTCGGACGCGCCGAGGGCTGCCCGGTGCTCCTCGATGATGCCGGGCACGCGCCCGGCGTCGGTGACGCCCTCGACGGCGGCGGCCGTCCACGCCTCGTCGAGTCGTTGGCGCGCCTCGACGGCTGCGCCGCGCGCTGTCTCGGCGTCGCCCGCGCGTCGCTCGACGGCGGACTCGGCACGTGCGAGGGCTTCACGGGCCGCCTCGACGCGCGCATCCGCGCCGGCCAGTTCCTGCGCGGCGGCGCCGAGTGCGTCTCCGATCTCGCGGTGGCGTGCGGCTTGCTGCTGCGCCGCTGTGAGCGCGGCGCGAGCGGCGTCCGCGTCGACGTCCGCCGCGCCGAGTGAGGCGAGGTGTTCCCGCGCGCGTGCCAGCTCGGCGTCCGCCCGCGTGCGGCGCTCGTTCGCGCGCGTCACATCCGCTTCCGCTGCGCGCGATCGCTCGGCTGCGGAGCGGGCCTGCTCGGCGGCAGCCGTCACGTCAGCGCTCGCCCCACGATGGCGCTCGATCGCCGCGTCGAGTGCAGCCCGCACCGCGTCAGCCTCGCCCGCCTCGCCATCGCGCCCCTCCACCGCACCAAGCGCGTCGCCAATGGAGGCGTGCGAGATGCGAAGCGCGGCTGCCGCCTCGCCCGCCTGGGTGCGTGCGGCCTCGGCAGCCTCGGCGCGGTCGCGCGCCTCGCCACCCGCAGCCGATGCCGCGGCGACGGCCGCCGCGAGCGCGTCGGCCTCGACGCCAGACTGCGCGGCCTCGTCGCGGAGCGCCGCGAGGTCGGCGGTCGCGCGGTCGGTGGCGGCCGACGCCTGCGCGGCGTTCGCCTCGGCCGCTGCGAGGCTCGTCGCCGCCACCGCCTGCTCCGCCCGGGCCTCGCGCAGCGCTGCCTCGGCGGCTTCGAGGGCTGCTTTTGCCGCGTCGAGGGCGGGGGCGTCCTGCAGCTCGATGTGCTCGATGGGCTCACCGCAGACGGGGCAGATGTCCCCGGGCTGGAGGCCACGCTGGAGCGCGAGCGCCGCGTCCTGCTGCTGCGCGTGCTCGAACGCGTCGGCGCGCGTCTCGCGCTCCGACTCCGCGTCGCTCAGCCGTGTGCCCGCAGCGTCCGAGGCCTGCCCGGCCGCCTCGTGCGCCCCGCGCGCCTCCTCGTGCTCCCGTCCGGCGGCGACGAGCACGGCCTGCTGCTGCCGCAGCCGCTCGTCGAGCGCGGCGAGGTGGCGTGCCCGCTCGTCGTAGTCCGCGGCGGCGCGCTCCGCGGCCACGCGCTCGTCGTCGGCGGTGTTCGCGGCCTCGCCGAGCGCCCGCTCCGTCGCGAGCGCCGCGGCAGCCGCCGCCGCGAGGTCCGCGAGGGCGGCCTGCTGCGTCGCCTCGGCCCGGCCGCGTGTGGCGTCCGCGGCGTCCGACTCGCCCCGGAGGCGCGTCGCCTCATCTGCCGCGCGCTCGGCATCCTCGATCGCCTCACGCTGCTCGGCCTCTGCGGCGTCGAGGGCACGCCGGGCGGCCTCGCGCTGGTCGAGCATCTGCACCTCGCGTTCGAGGCGGCGGTGCTCCGGCTCGTCGTAGGCGAGCTCGGTGCGCGCGGCGTCGAGGCGTGCGTGCTCGGCCTGCGCCTGCTCGCGGCCCTGCTCGTCGCGGGCGAGGGCGTCGCGGGCGGCCTCGGCGTCACGGGTCGCTTCGGCGCTTGCGGCGGCGGCGAGCGCCGACGTGCGTTCGGCCTCGGTGCTCGCCGACGCCTGTTCGGCGAGCGCGGCGAGCAGCGCTGTGCGACCGTCAAGCGCCTCGGCGCGCGCGGCGAGCGCCGCGTGCTCGCGTTCGAGGTGCGCAATCGTCTCAGGCGTGGCGATGTCGAGGCGTTCGATCTGCTCGCGCAGCGCATCCCCGGCGCTGCGCGCGCCCGCGGCCCGGTTGCGCGCGGCGCGCCCCGCCTCCTCGTAGCGCCCGAGGCCAAGCAGGCGCGTCAGGATGTCGCGGCGTTGCGGCTCGTCGCCGCGCAGGAACGTGTCGAACGCGCCCTGCGGCAGCAGCACCGTCTTGGTGAACGTCGCGAAGTCGAGCCCGAGCAGGTTCTCGATGCGCTGGGTGACCTCGCGCGAGCGGTCCTCGAGCGGCTCGAACGAGCCGTCGACGCGCTGATGCTCCAGCCGTGCGCCGAGGTTGCCGGGAGCCTGCCGGCTCACGCGGTAGCGGTCGCCGCGCACGCTGAAGTCGAACTGGACGGCCATCGCCTTCGAGCCGTGCGTGATGAGCTGGCGCGTCTCGCGCCCCACGCGCGGCACCTGGCCGTAGAGCGCCCACGTCATCGCGTCGAGCAGCGAGGACTTGCCCGCGCCCGTCGGGCCGGTGATCGCGAACAGGCGCCGCTCCTCGAAGTCGAGGACGGCGGGCTCCTTGAACGACGTGAAGCCGCGCACTTCCAGGCGGAGCGGCCTCACCGGAGCGCCGCCGCTTCGCCCGCGGCCTCCGCCGCGCGCGCCTCGTCGCCCTCGACGAGCAGCTCCTCGAAGAGCCCGACGAGTTCCGGCGCGGGGTCCGCGCCGTGCTGCGCCTGGTAGTAGCGCGTGAACAGCTCGGCGTCGCTCAGGTTGGCGATCGCCTCGACCGCCTGGTCGTCCTCGGGCGCGTCGTACTCGAGCTGGACGTCGACGGCGTTTGGAAGCTCGGCGCGGACGCGCTCGGCGATGCCCGGCTCGGGCCGCTCGACATCGAGGCGGACGCGGAGGTGCGACCCGCGGTGCTCCTCGGCCTGCGCGAGCACCTCGTCGAGCGTGCCGCGCAGCTCGGCGAGGGGGCGGCCCTTGGTGAGCGGGACGGTCGTCGGCGTCACTGGGCGGTTCGGCTCCGCGTCGATGATGCGCACGAGCTTCTGCTGGCCGCGTTCGCCGAAGTCGAGCTGCAGCAGCGAGCCGCTGTACGCCGTCGGGATGCTGTGCTCGATCTCCTGGGGCTCGTGCACATGGCCGAGCGCGATGTACTGGGGCGTCGCGGGCAGGCTGGCGGCGGTCACGCCGTAGGTCTGGCCGATGTGCAGCTTGCGCTCGGAACCGTCGACGCGCGCAATACGGGCGTTGTCGACGAAGATGTGCGTCGCGAGGATGTTGACCGTGCTCGTGTCCACGAACGGGTCGCACGACGCGCGCAGGATCTCCGCGACGCCGTCCGCGTAGGCGCTGAGCCAGTCCTCCTCCAGCCCCATGATCCCCGCGGCGTCCACGTAGCGGCCCTCGGTGATGAAGGGCACGGCGGCGATGCGGGCGATGTGATCGCGGCCCTCGATGGTGAGCACGCCGCCCGCGTTCGGGCGTCGCACCTCCCACTGCGTCTGCACGCCGAGCAGCTCGGAGAGCAGGCCGAGCGCGCGCAGCTTGCGGGGGTTGTCGTGGTTCCCGGCCAGCAGCACCACCTGGATGTCGTGGCCGATGCACTCGCGCAGCGCCTCGAACACGAGCCGGTCCGACTCCGCCGAGGGGGCATGATGGTCCCAGATGTCGCCGCACACCAGCATCGCCTCGACCTGCTCCTGGCGGGCGATGTCGATGACCTCGGCGAGCACGGCCTCGAACTCCGCGACGCGGCTGCGGCCGCGCATGGTGCGGCCGACGTGCCAGTCGGCGGTGTGGAGCAGCCTCACTCGAACCTCGCGAACGGGTCCGTGGTCTGCGCGACCTCGGAGGGGCGCGTGGCCCACGCGGGGTGGGGGAAGCGCAGCAACAGCGGCACCGGGATCTCCGGCTGCGCGAGGATCATCGAGCCCGGCTTGAGCAGCGAGGCGCGGGCGCGCGCGGCGGGCGTCAGGAAGCCGTACTCGCCGCGCTGCGCCTCGGCGGCGTCCAGGCGGCCCGCCACGCGGTACGCGCAGTTCGCCACCACGCGCGACTCCACCTCGCTGGCCGTCTGCTGCGCGCCGATCAGCACGACGCCGAGCGAGCGGCCGCGCTCGGCGATGTCGAGCAGCACGTCCTTGATCGGGCTGCGGCCCTCGCGCGGGGCGTACTTGTTCAGCTCGTCGAGCACGACGAGCATGAGCGGCCGCGGCGAGCCGCTGGCCTCCTTGCGCTCGAACTCGCGCTTCAGCATCACGCCCACGACGAAGCGCTGCGCGCGGTCGTGCAGGCGGTGGATGTCGACGACCGTGACCTGCGCGTGGCCCGTGTCGATGGCGTGCGCGGCGTCGTCCTCGGAGGCCTGCCCGCGCACGAGGTGGCCGACGTACGGCTTGGCGGCGTCGAGGCGGCGCAGGAACGCCTGCACCGTGCCCGCCGCCGCGCGGCCGGCCCACGTCCCGCCCTCTTCGGGGTCGGTCATCAGCCCGATCGCGTCGACGAGCTGGTCGAAGTCCGTGACCACCTCGCCGCCGATCTCCACCGTGGGCGCGTCGAGGGGGAGCGAGATGCGCGCGGCGAGCGCGAGCTGCGCCTCCACCTGCTGCACGACGAGGCCGAGCTGCGAGCGCTCATCGTCGGCGTCGGCGAACAGGAAGCGCAGGTAGCGCTCGGCGCAGAACTCGCGCAGCGTCCAGTAGAAGCCCGTCACGCCCTCCATGCGCGAACCGGTCTCCGGCGCGGGCGTGCCGCGCCGCGCGGGTGCGTAGAACGAGACGGAACGGAACGGCTCGGCGGGCAGCCCGAGGCGCGCGTAGTCCTCGCGGTCATCGTCGGCGAGCTGCGAGTTGGGCTTGTCGAGGAACAGCAGGTCCTCGCCCTTCACATTGAAGATCAGCGAGCGCGTGTTGGCGGCCTCGGGGCCGAGCGTGCCGCTCTCGAACAGCGCGTGGAGCAGGAACATGGCGTACGAGGTCTTGGTCGCGACGCCGGAGATGCCCGAGATGTTGACGTGCGCGCCGCGCGTCCCGTTGAGGAACTCGAGGTTGGCGTAGACCCGCTCCCCGTCGCGCGAGAGGCCGAACGGGACGCGCTCGGCCATCTGGTCGAAGAACAGCGCGCGGTCGCGCGCATCGCCGCGCGCGAGCTGGACCGGCTGGCCCGGCCGCGGCGGCACGAAGATCTCGGGCTCGACGCGCGTGACCGAGACATGTGCGGTCACGGCGGGCTCGGCCGGGAGCAGCCCCTCGCTGGCGAGCGCCACGTCGGAGTCGAAGCGCACGCCCTCCTGCACCGCGCGCACCTCGTCGACCACGCCGTAGAAGTCGACGGCCTCGGCAGGGCTGCCGGGCGGCAGCGGCGAGCGTGCGTGGACCACGTCGTCGAGCTGGAGGTAGCGGTCGCGGTCGACGAAGACGGAGAAGCCGAGCGGTGTCGCCGCCGCGTTCTCCATGCCGAGTACGAGCCCGGCGGGCGTCGAGGGGTCCTGTGCCGCCAGGGCGGGCGCCTCGAGCACCTCGGCCTGCGCCGGCGCGTTGCCGTCCGTGTCGTGGTTCGTGGTCATCAGGAGGCCTCGGCAATCGTGGCGAAGGTGGCGCCGGCCGGATCGAGCGCCGCGGCGATGCGGCGGCGGATCCACAGCCGGTCGCCGAGCCGGCGGGTCAGGAGCTGCTCGAGCGCCCCGACGGGCGTCAGGTTCTGGGGCGCGCGCGGGTCACGGATCGGCGACGACGCGAGTCGAGGCACCACCCGCGCGGTCTGGTCGGCCAGCGCCGCCGCGTCGACCCGCGGCACCGCGCCCGGCGTCTCGAGCCGCACGACGCCGGCGAGGTGGTGGTACTGCGTGCCCATGTCGGCGATGCGCAGGTACCACGCGAGCCGGTCGCGTTGCCCGCTCTCCTCGGCGATGCGGAATAGCGGCGTGCGCTCACCCACCGCGAGCTCGCCGAGCAGGGCGAGCCGGTCGGCGCCGAGGTACCAGCGGTGCGTGCGCTTGATGTAGCCCACGACCCGCGGGCCCGGCGCGCGCAGGCGCAGCGGACCGTCGACGATCGTGAGCGTCGAGGCGTCCTCGGACAGCTCCTCGGCGAGCCGCGCCTCCTCGTCCAGCATCAGCCGGTTGAGCACGGCGACGAGGTCGGCCGGGGCGCGCGCCCCGGCGGGTGTCTCCGCGCGGAAGTGCAGCGTGGCGGCACCGACCGCGACCGTCCGACCAGCCCCGCCGTCGCCGGCCTGCAGGTAGCGTCGACGCACGCGCAGCACCCGCTCGTCATCGAGGATCCGCGCGCTCGTGCCCTCGCAGCGCACGGCCCCGACGGCGTACGAGCCGAAGAGCCCGAAAGCGATCGCTCCATCCGCGCGGTCGTCGATGGCGTGCGCCTCGACACGCCGCACGCCGTCGACGATCTGCACCGCGGGGAGGGGCGCAGCATCCGGGCGGATGGCGCGCCAGGCTCCCTCGACATCGGCGTCGACGAGGGACGCGCCGTCGGCGGCGGCAGCGTCGGTCTCGGCCTCGATGCCGCTGCCGTACTCGGGGGACCAGGGGACGAGGCGAAGCGGCATCGCTGTGGCGGTGGCTCCGGCGGGGAGTGCCTTCCGGCGCAGCGCAGTATACGTCAGTACATCCGTACTACGCACGCGATTGAACCCGCTGATGAGCCCGAAGCTCGACCGAGTGGCACCGGAACCGGTAGCGTGGATCCATGGACTCGAGCACAACGCCCCGGTGCGCACCACAGGACCGTCGCCCACGCGACGCCTCCGGCAACCGCAGCCCCCGTTACCGCCTCGCCGACCTCAGCGTGGGCATGGCGGAGGACGAGGATCCGCTGGAAGCGTACTCGTGGGAGGACCTCCGCGAGATCATCTACGAGTCACGCGGCGGCTGACGCCCGTACTGCCGCTAGCGCCCCCGCGCCGTAGGCTCGACCCGTGAGCGGCACACCACCATCCGAGCGGCGCGAGGCGCCCGCGGACGTCGAGCGGCTATACGACGCCTCGGCGGACCGGGCCGGGTACGTGCGGCGCATCTTCGGCGAGATCGCCGGGCGCTACGACCTCATGAACACCATCATGACCGGCGGGCGTCACCACGCGTGGCGCACCGCGACCGCGCGCGCCCTCGTGCGCCCCGGCGACCGCGTCATCGACGTGGGGTGCGGGACCGGGGACCTCTCGCTGGCGTGCGCCCGCGCCGGCGCGGGCTCGGTGCTCGGCGTCGACTTCGCCGCACCGATGCTCCCCATCGCGCGCCGCAAGGCGGGACGCCGAGGAGCGACCGGGGTGGAGTTCGTGCAGGGCGACGGGCTGCGGCTGCCGCTCGAGGACGGCGCCGCCGACGCATGGTGCGCGGCGTTCGTGATGCGCAACGTGCCGGACGTCGACGGCCTGCTCGCCGAGGCGCACCGTGTGCTGCGGCCGGGCGGGCGGCTGGCGGTGCTCGACATCCCGCGCATCGAGGGCGGCCTGCTGGCGCCGTTCAAGCGCTTCCACCTCGCCCGCGTGGTGCCGCTGATGGGCCGGCTGTTCGGCGGCCACAGCGACGCGTATAGCTACCTGCCGGTCTCCGCCGAGCACTTCATGTCGGTCGATGAGCTCTCGGCGCGCCTCGCCCGCTCGGGGTTCGAGGTCGAACGCGTGCGTACGTTCGGCGTCGGGACCGTAGCGCTGCACCTGGCAGTGCGGTCGGGCTAAGACCGGGAACGACAGCCAACCGGGAACGGGCAAGCAGAAGCCCCCTCGCGAGGAGGGGGCTTCCGTTATGCCCTGGTTTCCGAGCGTAGGCGAGGCCTAGTCGGGGGTGGCGCTCCAGATGGTGAAGTCGCCGCCCTGAGGCATCGGACCACCGGAGATGCCGACGTCGGCCGGAACCCGGATCTGGCGGTCACCCGCGCGGCCCTGGATCTGCTGGATCGTGTCCGTGTGCATCCAGATGCGCGTGCGGCCACCACCCTGGTTGCCGCCACTGGGCGACACGGGCTTGTCCGACGTGATGCTGATGTCACCCGCGTAGAGGTCGAGTGCCTCGCCGCGACCGATCCCCGCGAAGCCCAGACCCTCGATGAAGTAGTTGTGGAAGGTCGTGAAACCCTCGTACATGTTCTCGAAGGAGAGGTCGTCGGCGGTGATGCCGGCGCCGTCGAGCATCTTGCGGCCGGTGGAGTCGGTGGACGCCTCGGCGTTGTCCAGGCCCTGGGTCAGACCGAACTTCGGGCGCGTGGTCCCGTGGTTCATGATGTAGACCGGCTTCTGGGCCATGTCCTGAGCGCGCTCGGACGTCGTGAAGACGTAGGCCACCGCGACGTGGATGGGCATGTCGTGGTCGAAGAGGTTCATCGGCTCGACGATCCAGCGAGCGTTGACGTAGTCCTCAACGGTCACCTCGTCGGGGCGGTGCTGTGCGAAGAAGCCCTCAGGGAACATGAGGCCGTTCTTCTTCTCTTCGACGATGAACGGCGCCATCATGTCGTGGGTCTTGCCGTACTTCGCCATGTACTCCTGGAAGGTCCAGCCGTCGCCGGTGGCGGCGCTGACGCCCCAGGGGTTCCGCCACACGGCCGCGCCCTCAACCAGCGGACGCGCGTTGGCGCCGCCCTGGTAGTAGCGGCCGGGGAAGTTGTGCCACGCCTTGAGCAGCACGACCGTGTTCGCGAGCCCGCGGCCGATGGCCTCGGCTGCGACACAGATGACGTTCGACATGCAGCCGGGGCCGTACATCGTGAAGGACACGTTGTCCAGCTCGGGCATGTTGTTGAGGATCCACTCGGAGCTGAGCGCGGCGATGCCGTCGAACGGCTCGACACCGGGCTGGAACTGCGAGATCACGTCCTCGGGGAGCGGGTCGCCCTCGGGCCACCACGCGCCGGTCGTGGTCGAGCGGTCGAGGACGAGTCCGTCCACGTCGCTCGGGCTGATGCCGGCGTCCTCGATGGCGTTGCGGATCGCGACCATGGCCCACGCGCCGATGCTCGTGCTGGCCTGGCCGTCCCAGCGCCGTGCGGTGGGGGAGTGGCCGATGCCGACCGCCGCCACCTTGCCGCGGTGCTCCCAGAGACCCGGGTTTTCCTGCGTCCGGTAGAAGTCCGCAGGTGCGTTTTCAGTCACTTGCTTTGCCCTTCCTGGGCGTTACGCCCTGGTGTGCTACCTGTCGATCGGGGAGCTAGTCCCCGACGACCTCCCACTCGGCGACCTTCTGGCCGTTGGCCGGAGTCTCCTCGAAGACGACCCGAACCTCGGCGCCCATGGGGACCTCGCGGACCGGGGTGCCGGGGAGGTGGGACAGGAACAGCGCGTTCTTGTCTTCCCACAGCTCGATCACGGCGATGTTGAACGGCTGGTCCTCCTGCAGCGAAGCCACAGGCGTGTCGTACATGGTGACGTACGACTGGATGCGGCCGCGGCCGCTGACCTCGTGCCACTCAAGGGTTCCGTTCGGGCCGCAGCGGCGGCACTCCTCCGCGGGAGGGTGCTGCAGCATGAGCAGGCCGTCGCGCTCGGTGCACTCGTTGCACCGCTGCACCACCAGCCGGCCTTCGTTACATGCGTCGAAGAAGGGCTTGGTCAACTCGTCAGGTACTGGGGATTGCTTCGGCACGTCTCCTCCATTCCTCCAGCGCCACACTCTGGCGCCGGCGATCGCTGCTCGCGTAAGCGGAAGCGACGCGACCGCCCCGCCTGCATGTGTGTTTCTACTCCGTTCCGGCGCAGTTGCCAACACCCCGCCCACGACCAGCGCCCGGCCCCGGCGCCCCGCTGGGCGTCGGCGCTGTGCGGTGTCAGAGGTTTCGATAGATGTGGGGTGAGTGGCGCGCCGGGAAGGATTCGAACCCTCGACCGTCAGATCCGAAGTCTGATGCTCTGTCCCCTGAGCTACCGGCGCGTTCCGGCTTCCAGATTCCCGCCCCCGGGGCCGCGGTGTCAACGCAGGCCGGGCCGGCTGCCCGCGCGGCCCAGGCGGGCAGCGCAGACACGACGAAACGCCGCGCGTACGAGACGCGCGACGCCGTTTCGCCATGATCCGGTTTGAGCGGAGAGCGCCCGGGCGGGTGTGCTCCTCGGAGGCCTAGTAGCGGTCGCGGCCTCCGCCGCCGTAGCCACCACGGCCACCGCCACCGCCGCCGCCGTAGTCGCCACGACCACCGCCGCCGCCGTAGCCACCTCGGCCACCGCCGCCGCCGTAGTCGCCGCGGCCACCGCCGCCGCCGTAGCCACCACCACCGCCGCCGCGGTAGCCGCCACCGCCGCCGCCGCCGCGACGGTCCTCGCGGGGGCGCGCCTCGTTGACGCGCAGCTGCCGGCCGCCGAAGGTCTGGCCGTCCAGCCCCTCGATTGCCTTGCGTCCGTCCTCGTCCGACATCTCGACGAAGCCGAAGCCGCGCGGGCGGCCGGTCTCGCGGTCGGTGGGCAGTGCGCACGACACGACTTCGCCGTACTGCGCGAACAGCTCACGCACCTCGTCCTCGGTCGACGAGTAAGGGAGATTTCCTACGTAGATCCTCTGAGCCAACGTCCACAACTTCCTGGTCCCGGCACGTCCGGGACTGCTACGCCGGCCTGCTGGCCGGCACTTCCTCGATCGCTCTGACTCCGCGTGGGACGTGTTCTCAGGACGCCTTTGGCGTGATTCGAGCGCACGGAGGATAGCACGGCTCCGGCTTTGCGTATCCCTCCCGGTGGCACAACTTCGCGCTGATCCTTGACAGCCCGCACGCCGATCGCTAGTGATGGCCCACGGCCCGGCCTTGCAGCGGGAGGGGGCACACATGAGCGACACCGACTGGGCGCACGCCGAGGACTGGCAGCAGGCCTGGCAACCGCTCATCGACGCCATCGGCACGGACTTCAGCCCGGCGGGCAGGAGCGCCATCGACGAGATCGAGCGGGGCGCCATCCGCAAGTACGTCGAACCGCTCGAGATGGACTGCCCGATCTTCGTGGACGAGGCCGTGGCGCGTGAGCACGGCTACGAGCGCATCCCCGCTCCCACCAGCGGCATCTCGCAGACATGGATCGAGACCGGCGTCTGGACCGCGGACCGCGATCGCGCCTGGCCGACGAACGACCGCGACGCGCCGCCCCCACGGGCGCCCGGGCCCGAGGACGCCATCGAGGTCCCCGCGCCGCCGACGACCGCGGCCTTCGCGACGGACATCGAGATCGAGTACCACAGGGACGCCTACGTCGGTGACCGGCTCACGAACTCCGGCAACCGGCTCATCTCGTGCCTGCCGAAGCAGACCTCAGTCGGCCGGGGCGCGTTCCAGATCTTCGAGTCGTACGTACACAACCAGGATGGCGAGCTGATCGCCACCGTGCGCCGCGGCCTCTACTCGTACGTCCCGTTCGAGTAGGGCGCGGTACGGCACACACCCAGCAAGCGGACCAGCGCAGGAGGAACCAATGGCGGACTGGACCAGGCAGCGGACGTGGGACGAGGTCAACGAGGGCGACGAGCTCGACCCCGTCGAGATCCCGATCACGGTGCATCGACTCGTCGTGGAGGCGGGCGCGAACCGCGACTTCGCGCAGATCCACCACAACACGGAGGTGGCGCAGGCGCAGGGCGCACCGGAGATGTACGCCAACAACGTCTTCATCCAGGGCTGGTGGGAGCGCTGCACGCGCGAGTTCATCGGCCTCGACGGGCGGATCAGGAAGGTCGGCCCGTTCCGCATGAAGATCTTCAACGTCGTCGGCGAGACCTCGACGACGAAGGGCCGCGTCACCCGCAAGTGGGAGGACGACGGCGACCACCTGGTCGAGATCGAGATGTGGACGGAGACGCCGAAGGGCGTCTCAGTCGGCCCGGGCCCGGTGGTGGTCTCACTCCCGAAGGCGTAGCACCACGACCACGGTCGAACGCAGCGAGGGGGCCACACGGCCCCCTCGTCGCGTGGTTGCGCCGTCCCTCCGGCTCAAGCCCGGAGGGCGCCGAGCTTCTCGACAAGCGTGGCCACCCGCGAGAGGTTCCGCTCGACGGTCTCGTGGGGAAGCCATCCCTCGTGGAAGTTCGTGTCGAGAACGCTCGCGGACCCCATCAGGCTGACCAACTCCCGGTCACCTGTCTCCCGGGCGATGCGCTCAATCGCAACAAAGAGATCGCGATGGGTGCGATGAGGCCAACCGCTGGACTCCGCGAAGGCGATCAGCGTACGTGCCGCGGCATCCCACGCGCGGCCTGAGGCCTGTTGCAGATCACCTGACACGAGACAGTCGCGGGCCTGAGGTAGCAACGCGTCCGTGTCATCGTCGGGACTGCCCGTGAGAATCCGCATCGAGCGGCGCCTACTCCGTAAGAGCGTCCAGCTTCTCGACGAGTTCGGCCACCTGGGTGAGGTACCGGTCCACGGTTTCGGGCGAGAGCCAGCCCTCATAGAAGTTGATGTGCAGCTGACCCGCCGAACCGAACGCCAGCCCGATGTCGTTATCGCCCGTCTCCTCGACCAGCCCATCGATCGCCGCGTAGAGGTCTCGGTGGCTCTGGTGGCGCCAGCCGCGCGCGTGCGCGACGGCCTTCACCATCTGCGCGGCGGCGCCCCACCCCTTCTCGGAGGCCTGCAGCAGGTCCTCCTCGTCGAGGTACGTGCGGGCGCGCTCGAGGAACTCGTGGCCCGTGGCGTGGTAGCGCGGCGCGTCCGTCGTCATGGGAGGAGTGTACTCGCGCGGCACTAGTTGTGCACGCCATCACAAGCAGAGGGAGGGGGCCGCGCAGGCCCCCTCCTCGTGTGCGCTCGCCCGCGCCCGTGGCGCGAGGGTTAGCCGCGCGGAAGGCCGAGCCCGCGCGTGGCGATGATGTTGCGCTGGATCTCCGAGCTGCCCCCGCCGATGGTGCCGGGGATCGTCGTGATGTAGCGCTGGGTGAACGCGGTCTTCGCCGGCGCGTACTTGTCGTCCTCGTCCCACAGGTTGGCGTACAGCCCGAAGGTCTTCATCCCGGTCCGCGCCAGCTTCTGGCGCGACTCGGAGATGAACATCTTCGCCGTCGAGGCTTCGTAGTTCGGGATCACCCCCGCGTTCTGCATCGAGATGATGCGGAACGAGAAGTTCGCGCCGACGTCGGCCTCCAGGTAGCGGTCGGTGATCTCCCCCCGCACCGAGGGCAGCATCCGCACCTTGTCGGCGTCCCGGCCGTGCGAGAACTCGATGAGCTGCCCGATCTGGCGGCGCAGCGTCACCGCGCCGCTGATGTTCGAGCGCTCGTAGTCGAGCAGCGTCATGCCGACGTACCAGCCGCGGTCGACCTCGCCCAGCACGTTGTCGGCCGGCGTGCGGACGTCCTCGAAGAACGTCTCGTTGAAGCCGTGCTGCCACGCCATGTTGATGAGCGGCCGCAGGTTCAGGCCCGGCGTGTGGATGTCGTCGATGAGCAGGAACGAGATGCCGCGGTGCTTGGGCGCGTCCGGGTTGGTGCGGACCAGCGCGAAGATGGCGTCGGAGTAGTGCGCGTTCGACGTCCAGATCTTCTGGCCGTTGATCACGTACTCGTCGCCGTCGCGGATCGCGCGCGTCTGCAGCGAACCGAGGTCGGACCCCGCGCCGGGCTCGGAGTAGCCCTGCGCCCACACGGTCTCGCCGGAGAGGATCTTCGGGAGGTACTTGTCCTTCTGCTCCTCGGTGCCGTGCACGATCATCGTCGGTCCGAGGAGGCTGACGCCGGAGCCGCCGACGATCGGCGCGCCCGCCTCGGCCATCTCCTGGTTGTAGATGAACTGCTCCATGGGACTGAGGCCCGCGCCGCCGTACTCCTCCGGCCAGTGCGGGGCGAACCAGCCGCGGTCCGATACCGCGTCGGTCCAGTCCTCGGCGGCGTCCTTGCGTTCGGCGTCGTCGGAGGCGCGGTCGGCGATCCAGCCGCCCTCGTAGCCTTCCTCGGTGCCCTCGTCGCGCATGCGGCGATAGAGGGCAGGGAGGTGCTCGTCGATCAGGGCCTGCACTTCCTGCCGGAATGCGGCCTGCTCAGGTGTGTCGCTCCAGTCCATGCCTCTCACCTCCTTGCGGTGATGCGAGGAACATAGCACGCGTTATAGGCGCGGTAGGGACGTGGATCGTTACCCGCCGAACGCGGCCGCGCCCCAGCCGACGGCGGCGGCGACCGCGCCCGCGAAGGCGGCCTGCTGCACGACGAGCCTGCCCGCGAACCGCAGCCCGAGCTCGCGCCCAATGGTGATCGCGGTGACCAGGCATGGCAGCACCGTCCCGGCGAGGAACGTGGCCACCAGCAGCTGGCTCGCGCTCAACGAGGCCACGGTGCCCTCCTCGGCCAGGAGCAGGATGCCGTCCTTGCGGACGGCGGCGAGCACGGTCGGCAATGCCGCTTCCACCGGCAGTGCGAACGCGGCCATCGCCGGGCCGAGCAGGCCCCCCGCAGCGTCGAGCACGCCCGACCAGTCGAGGAGCGAGGCAACCATGGCGATCGCGAAGAAGGTCGGGAGCGCCGTGCGGAAGAACGCCCAGACCGTCCCTCGCGTCTCCGCACCGATTGCCGCGACCGACGGCCGGGTGAGGAACGTGCGCGGTTCGATGAGCAGCGCGTTCAGCGTCGACCGCGCTTCGCGCTGGCTGATGAGGCGCGTGTAGAGCAGCGTCGTCGCGACGAGCAGCACCAGGTACGGCACGACGAGACCGCCTCTGCCAGCGGCGGCGAAGACCGCGAGCGTCGCGCCCATCTGGTACGAGCAGGCGGACCCGAAGGAGATCGCCCCGACGGTCGTCGGGCGGGTGCAGGCAGAGCATGAGCGTGTGGAGACGATCGCCGGGACGTTGCAGCCGAAGCCCATCAGCACGCGTGTCACGTCGCGCCCGTGCAGCCCGACCGGCCGCAACAGCGGGTGGAGCGCCGTGCCGATGCGGTCCGCGAGGCCGCTCGCCTTGTAGGCGCTGATCAGCACCGAGTAGACCAGCACCGTGGGGACCGCCCACACGAACAGCAGCGGCCCCATCGTGAGCAGCCCGTAGTCGCCGGCGAGCACGGCTCCGAGCGGTCCCGGCCAGCCCAGCACCTGCCCGGCCAGGGGCGTCGTGGCCGCCGCGGCCAGCGGATCGAGCCACGCCGCGACCTGGTTCGCGGCGAGCACGGCGATCACCGCCGGCACGATGAGGAGGATGATCGCGATCGCCGGCCCCGCGACCCTGTGGTCGAGGAGTCCGGGCCGCGGCTCGATCCGCCAACCCGCCCGCACCGGCGTCCGCTCATGGCGGACGTCGCCGGGCGCCGCGACGGCGGCCTGCAGCTCCTCGATCGCCGCGGCATCGGGGCTGCGCGCGTCGAGCACCACGAACGGCAGTCCGGTCGCCAGCGACATGCGCGCGATCGCCTCGCGAGCGGGGGCATGGTCGGCGACGAGGTCCCAGCGTGTCACGGCAATGCTCGCCCGCCTCCCCTGCACGAGCGGCAGCAGCAGGTCCAGGTCCTCGTCGAGTTGCGTCGCGGAGGCGACGAGCAGCACCTCGTCGGCGTCGGCGAGCGCCTCCAGCGTGCGACGCACGGTGTCGGCATCGGAGGCGCGGTGCAGCCCCGGCGTGTCCACGAACACCCGGCCGGGGGTCGTGTACTCGCTGCAGGGTACGGCGGTGCCGCGGAAGTTAACGTTCCGCCCGGGCTCGTCCGTCAGGGCATGGATCAGCGCGGACTTGCCGACGCTCGCACGTCCGAGGAGCAGCGTGGTGGGAGGCGCCGCAACGTCGGTGTCACTGTGTCTAGCACGCACAGGATTCCACGCAGCACGAGAGGTCGTCGAGGTACATCCCCGCCTCCCGGCGGGCCTCAACGGCCTCCGTGGTGTCCAGTCCGAAGCGCTGTGCGATCGCGTCGGCGACGACCGCGAAGCGCTGGCGGAACTTGTAGATGAAGCAGAAGTTCACGCCCCGGTGCTGGACCATCGGGCCGGCGATGAAGAGGCCGGGCACGAGCGTGGATTCGTCGGCCTCTTCCGTGACGACGACTTCGCCGTCCTCGTCGTATTCGAGCATGCCGTCGAGTTGGCTGAGCGATCCCTTGAAGCCAGTGGCGAGGATCGGGCGCGTCTCGCTCGCCCACTCGCGGCCGTCCGAGGCCCGGACGACCCAGGCGTTACCGTTCTCGTGCACCGACGTGACGTCGACATCCCCGACGAGCTCGACGGAGCCCGTGGTGTGCGCCCATGCGAGGCGCTCGCGGGTGTACGGGGAGAGGGAGATGCTCGGGTCCGGGTCGTCGCTCATCCACGATGGCGTCCGCGCCAGCACGGTCACGTTCTTCTGCAGCTGCACGAGCGAGACGGCCGCGTCGGCGGCGCTCTCGTAGCCGCCGATCACCGTGAAGCGGTCGCCCTCGAGTTCCCGCCATGTGCCCACGTCGGCGGAGTGGCAGCAGCAGTCGGAGCCCGAGAACGTGTGGCGCTCCGGGTACTGGAACTCCCCGGCCGCCCAGATGACATGTTGCGCGCGCACCGGTTCGTCGGCCGTCGCGAGGGTGAACGTTCCGTCGTCCTCGGTCGTGAGGGAGCAGACATCGACGCCGGACTTCACTTCGAGCTCGTAGTACTGAACAACGGCCTCGAGGTACTGCGCGTAGGCGCTTCCGCTGGGGTGTTCGCGGTCGAGCGAGAAGGCCGGGGACGTGCCGGGCGCGACCGCGTTGAGGTCGAGCAGCCCGAACGCGTTCGAGGTGAACGACGGGGTGATGAAGCGCATCTCGCGCGGCCATCGCCGGAACGAGGCGCCCACCTCGTGGCGGTCGAGGATGGCGACGTCTTCGACGCCAAACTCCTTGAGGGCGGCCGCACATCCGATCCCGGCCGCACCGGCGCCCACGATCGCGACCTGGTGGAGGCCCGTGGCCTGGTCCCGCTGCTGTAGTGTGCCAGTCGCGCGCATGCGCCGTTCCTCCCGAGGTCGTACTTGTGATTCCCGGTCTCACAGAGCAAGTAATGATATGTCGTATCACTTCGCGAGTCCACTGCAAGCCCCTGGCGTTCTGTGTCGTCGGTGGCCCGGTCGGTGGTCCAGCCACCCGCATAGCCGGGCCGCGTAGACGTCCTCGAACCGTCGTCGCGCAGGCGCCGGATACGGGTCCGGGAGATGCGCATCGGTGAGCGCCCGCACTCCTGTCGAAGCGCGGCCTGCTCGGGAGCGGCCTTCCAGTGCATGCTCCTCGCGGCGGTGCGCGAGCACAGCATGCGCTCGAGGTGTTGGGGCGCCTCCGCGCTACGCGGGCACGCGCAAGTGGCTGACGAGGAACGCGCCGGCCTCGTCGTAGAGCGCGGCCGGCACGTCGCCGTGATCACCGTCGTACCAGCGCAGCGTCTTCGGCTCGCCGAAGGCCTCCTGCAGCCGCTCGCCCGCACCCTCACCCACGACCGTGTCGCGGGTGCCGTTGATCACGATCACCTCGCGGCCCGCGGACATCGGCGCGAACACGATCGGGTCGGTGAGGTCGAAGATCATGCGCTCCTCGGCGGCGAGGTCGGCGAACTCGGTGCCCGCCACCTCGAAGCCCGAATACGGCCCGGAGCCGCCGATGAAGAACGCGCCGGTGCGCACGCGCTCGTCGAGCCCGAAGAACGGCGCGCCGACCCTCGTGCCCATCGAGACGCCGCAGAAGCCGATGGCGTCGTCGAGTACGTCGTCACGCGAGCACAGGTAGTCCACGGTGCGCATCAGGTCCTGCACGTTCTGGATGCGCTGGTCGCGCGTGCGGAACATCAGGTCCGGGCGGTCGCGCATGAGCCGCCCGCGGTTGTCCGCCTGCTCGCGCGCGCCGAACCCCGGCGCGTCGACGGCAACGCACATCACGCCGTGCGCCAGCGCCCACTCGACGTCGACGGGCCGGCTCGCCCACATGTGGCGGCCCATGGCCGTCGAACCGTGCTGGAGGATGATCGCCGGGAACGGGCCGCCCTCGGCGGGGTAGGTGAGCGTCGCCGTCACGCGGTCGTCGTGCGTCGTGCCGAAGGTGACGCGCTCGCGGGCGAGGCTGTCGACCGGTTCGAAGTTGCCGTCGCGCACCACCATGACGGCGTCGCGCTCGCTCGTCGGGAGCAGCGGCAGGGTGCGGTCGTAGCGGTAGAGATGCCGGATTACGTTGGTGTCGACGCCCATCGCGTCCTCCGATCGTGTGGTCGCGGGAGTGGCCGCCACGATACAGCGCCCGATGAGCCCTCGGCGCACCCGACGGGTCGGAGGCCCTCGGACGGCGCGAGGCCGCTCCCGCGCGTGTATGCTCCGCGCCAGCGAGGGCTCCTCGCCGCCGGGGGACTCCCATGACCGACACCATGCCGCTCGACGACGTGCGCGTGCTGGATCTGACGCGCCACGCCGCCGGACCCTTCGCCACACGCCTGCTCGCCGACTACGGCGCCGACGTGATCAAGATCGAGCCGCCCGAGGGCGACCCCGCCCGACGCCTCCCGCCGTTCATGGGCGACGACCCGGGCCCCGACCGCAGCGGCATGTTCCTGTTCCTCAACACCAACAAGCGCAGCGTCGTGCTCGACCTCAAGACCGACGAGGGCCGCGACCGCTTCCTCGAACTCGCCCGGGGCGCCGACGTGGTGGTCGAGAACTTCATGCCGGGCACGCTCGACCGGCTGGGGATCGGCTACGAGACGCTGCGCGAGGCGAACCCGCGGCTCGTGCTCACCTCGATCTCCAACTTCGGGCAGGACGGGCCGTACCGCGACTGGGCGGGGACGGACCTCACGCTGTACGCGATGGGCGGGCCGATGCTCGCCTCCGGCGAGGCCAGCTATGAGCCGGTGAAGACCGCCGGGCGCATGACCAGCTACCACACGGGGCTCGTCGGCGCGCTCGCCACCGCCGTGGCCATCCGCGGCGCGGAGCTGCGCGGCGAGGGCGAGCACGTCGACGTCAACCTCTACGAGACCGCGCTGCACTCGATCGACATCCGGCTCGCGCGGCTGATGATGTACCAGTACACCGGCCAGTACGTGACGCGGCCGACGCTCGCGGCGGGTGTCGGCAGCGGCGTGTACCCGTGCGCCGACGGCTTCTTCCTGATGTCGAACGGCCCGCAGCGCATCCACACCGCGCTGCGCATGATGGGCTACGAGGACCTCCTCGAGACGCCCGAGTGGTCCACCGTCGAGGCGTGCTCGCATGTCGACCGCATCGACGAGTTCAACGCGCTGGCCTTCCCGTGGCTGCTCTCGCACACGCGCGCCGAGATCCGCAAGGCGTGCGAGGTACACGGCGTGATGGCCGGACCGATCAACAGCGTCGCCGACCTCTTCGAGGACGAGAACTTCCGGTACCGCGAGTTCTTCCAGACCATCGACCACCCGGAGACGGGGCCCCTCGAGTACCCCGGCTACCACTTCCGGCTACACCGCCCCGAGGGCGCGATGCCGGAGCGCCGCCGCGCGCCGCTGCTCGGTGAGCACACCGACGAGGTGCTCGCCGAACTGCCGCGCGGACGTCCTACCCCGGCCGCCACGCCGGGCCGGGGCGCCGGGTGGACCTCGGGCGACCTCCCGCTGAAGGGCGTGCGCATCGTCGACTTCACGGTCGTCCTCGCCGGCCCCTACGGCGCGATGCAGCTCGCCGACTGGGGCGCCGAGGTCATCCGCGTCGAGTCGACGCAGCACTTCGCCTCGGCGACGCGGGGACTGCTGGCGCGTCCGCCGCAGGAGTTCGTCGACGCGATGGCGCAGGCCGGGGCGGGCATCGGCTACCCCGACAACACCGCTGGCGAGCGCCCGTGGAACCGCGGCTCCGTCTTCAACAGCCACGCCCGCAACAAGCTCTCGATGACCGTCGACCTGACCCGGCCCGAGGGCCAGGAGGTGCTCCACCGGCTGGTCGAGATCTCCGACGGGCTGATGGAGAACAACCTGCCGCCGAACATCGAGCGGCAGGGGGTGAGCTGGGACGCGCTGTCGGCGGTCAACCCGAACCTCGTGATGGTGCGCATCCCGGCGTTCGGCATCGACGGGCCGTACCGCGCCTACCGCACGTACGGGAACCACATGGAGGCGATCGCCGGGCACCCGGCGATCCGCAGCTACCCCGGTCTCAGCCTGGAGTACGCGCCGCTCGGGGTGCCCTCGGACGCGGCGTCGGGGATGGGCAACGCGTACGCGTTCATGATGGGGCTGCGCCAGCGCGAGCGGACCGGCAAGGGGCTGCTCGTCGAGGTCGCGACGGCGGAGAACTTCGTCCCGCTGATCGGCGAGTTCATCATGGACTACTCGATGAACGGCCGGCTGTGGGAGCAGATGGGCAACGACCACTGGTGGCTCGCGCCGCACAACGTCTACCGCTGCCGCGGCGACGACGCGTGGGTCACCATCGCCGTCACCAACGAGGCGCAGTGGCCGCTGCTCTGCGAGGCGATCCGCCGCGAGGACCTCGCCGACGACCCGCGCTTCGCCGACATGGCCGCGCGCTACCAGCACCGCCGTGAGCTCGACGCCATCATCGGCGAGTGGACCGCGGAGCGGGACGCTCGCTGGGTGGCGCAGCGCCTCCAGTTCGACGGCATCCCCGCGGGCGCCGTGATGTCGGAGGTCGATGCGTACGAGGACCGCCACCTCCACGAGCGCGGCTTCTTCCAGGAGATCACGCACCCCGAGGCGGGCACACATCAGCACGTCGGTCCCGCGTGGACGGCGAGCGGCACGCCCCACCCGCCGCCGCGCCATGCGCCGCTGCTGGGCCAGGACAACGAGTACGTCTACAAGGAGCTGCTCGGCTTCTCGGACGCCGACTACCGGCGGTTCGAGGAGATGGGGCACATCGGCGACGAGTTCATCCCCTCGATCCCGTAACGGGCGAGGCGCCGCGGCGGCTGTGAGCGGTGATGACCATGAGGACGTTTGACAGGATCACCGTCGCCCCCGAGGTCATGGGCGGTAAGGCCTGCATCCGCGGGCTGCGCGTCACGGTGGCGACCATCGTTGGGTTGCTGGCGGCAGGCCACTCGCCTGCGGAGATCCTCAGCGCCTATCCCTACCTCGAACGGCAGGACATCGACCAGGCACTCGCCTACGCGGCCTGGAGACTCGAGGAACGCGAGGTTCCCCTCTCGACGCCGTGAGGCCGAAGCTCCTCTCCGGGCCGCGGTCGCAGCCGCTCTGGTTCAGCACGAGGAAGACCTGTCGGTAGGCGCTCTCGTCGTAGTCGACCAAGGCCGGAGCAGGGTCCGGGTTTGCCGATCTGAGGGCGCGCCCCGGTGTCGCGCGGATGGCGCCCCCGGGAGGATTCGAACCTCCGGCCTTCGGATTAGAAGTCCGTTGCTCTGTCCACTGAGCTACAGGGGCGATGTGCGAGGCGACAGTGGCCGAACCATCGTACCGCGCCCGCATGCCCGGTGGCGCCCGGGCGCGGCCGATTTCACGAATGTAATTCCAATCACTTATATAGTTGCTTCTTCTAACACAGTGGTTATAATGAGCCCCCATCACCATGGCCGGGGCCGCCCGGTGGCCCGTCGCTGCCCGCCTGACGGCGGCCGAGTCGGAGTGCGGCGTGATCGCATGGCGCAGCACGGCAGCACGCGGGTCGTTCGCCGACCTCGCGTGCGTCGGCATCCTGCTCCTCGTGGCAGCGCTCGCGACCGCCTCGCCCGCCAGGTCCGCGGAGTCCGAGAACCTGCTCCCGGACGGGGGCTTCGAGGACGGCGGCGCCGGGTGGTCGCCGTGGGCCACGAACGCCACGGTCACCGTTGACGGATCGGAGCCCGTCCATGCCGGGGCGGCGGCCGCGCACCTCGTCGCGGACGGGCCGGGGACCGTCGCGCTCGACTCGCAGTACTGGTGGACGCCGATCGATGAGCTCAAGCCGCTGAGCATGACCATCTGGGTCTACGCCGATGACGCGGGTATCAGCAACGTCTCCGCGCGCATCGATGCGCTGGACGAGGACGGCGTGGTGCTCGACAGCGCGAGAGGCCTGCCCGGCGTGGGCAGCGGGTGGGTGGAGATCACCGCCGGGCCGTTGCAGGCCCCCGCCGGGAGCGCGTACGTGGGCCTCGTGGTGAGCGCCACGGCTGCGACGGCCGGCGCAACACTCCACATCGACTCCGCGTCCGTCACGGTCGTCAGCGAGGAACCGACGGCGGAGGCGGAGGCGACGGCCACGGCCACGGCGACGGCGACCGCCACGGCGACGGCCACGGCGACGGCCACAGCGACCGCCATGCCGACGGCGACCGCCATGCCGACGGCGACCGCCATGCCGACGGCGACCGCCATGCCGACGGCGACCGCCATGCCGACGGCGACCGCAACGCCAACACCAACCCCCACCCCCACTCCGACTGCAACTGCAACGCCTACCGCGACCGCAACACCCACGGCGACCGCGACCGACGTGCCGGGCCCCACGCCCCCGGAGACGGAGACCGCGACCGACGTGCCGGGCCCCACGCCTACGGAGACGGAGACCGCGACCGACGCGCCGGCACCCACGCCCCCGGAGACGGAGACCGCGACCGCCGTGCCTGCCCCCGCGCCCCCGGACATGCTCACTCCCGGGCACCTCCTCCCGAACGCCGGCTTCGATCAGGGCACCTCCGGCTGGTCACCCGACACAGACGACGTCGTGTTCACCGTCGACGAGAGCGCGCCCGATCGGGAGGGGAACGCCGTCGGTCGCATGACCGCCACCAGGCCCGGGACGACCAACGTGGCTTCGCAGTTCTGGCTCACCGAGACGAGCGAGCTCGCCTCGCACACCATGCGGGTCTGGGTGTACGTGGTGGACTCCTCCATGAGCAGGGTGATCGTGGCGCTCGAGGTGCTCGACGCGGACGGGATCGTGCTCGCAACCGCGATCGCCCCGACAACGATGAGCGCTCGCTGGCAGGAGCTCAGCGTGGGATCGCTGCACCCGATGGTGGGGGCTCAGCACGTTCGCGCCGTGGTGAGCGGGACGGCTGCATCCGCCGGGGCAACGCTGTACGTCGACGCCGTCGAGGTCATCGCCACGACGCCGCCCCCGCCGGAGGAGCCACCACCCGAGCCCATCGTGACCGAGCCGCCCGACGCGACCCCGCCGGAGGAGCCACCGCCCCCTCCCACCGTGGCCGAGCCGCCCGACGAGACCCCGCCGCCCGAGCCACCACCCCCTCCCACCGTGACCGAGCCGCCCGACGAGACCCCGCCCGAGGAGCCACCACCCCCTCCCACCGTGGCCGAGCCGCCCGACGAGACCCCGCCGGAGCCGCCGCCCGCGCCCACTGCGGCCGCCCCGACCCCGACCCCGACGCCGACGCCCGAGCCACCACCCACCACGGTGACGGCCGCGCGTGTGGTCGAACCGGTCACGCCGTCAGTGGCTGGGCCGCCCCCCGTGCAGACCTCGACGCCAACGGCCACGCCAACCGTGGTCGGCGACCCGGACGGGGCCGGCAACCTGCTCCGCAACGCCGACTTCGAGGCGGCGGGCAGCCTGGCAGCGTGGGGTAGCCGTGGCGGCTCGGCCCGCGTCGCGACGGACGGTGACGGCTCGCGCACGGCGCAACTGGCGTCCCGTACTTCCGCGACGAAGTGGCTCTACCAGGTTGTCCCCGTGACGCCGGGCGGGTGGTACGAGGCGGGCGCGCGGCTCGAGGCCCGCGACGAGGCCGAGGCCGCGTTGGTGCGCGTCGCCTGGTACGCGTCGGACGACGCGAGCGGGAGGCAACTCTCCACGGTCGACTCGCCTCCCGTGCAGGGAGGAGCCGCGCGCGCGGCTGAGGTCGCGACCGGCGCGGTGCAGGCGCCGCAGTCGGCGCACAGCGCGCAACTGCGGCTGATGCTCCGCCCGCGAGGCAGCGCGCTCGCAACGCTCGTCGCCGACGACGCCTACCTCGGACCCATCACCGCGCCGCCACCGCCCGCGCCGACCTCGACGCCCACGCCCACACCCACGGCATCGCCATCGCCGAGCCCGACGCCCACCCCGTCCGCGACGCCCACCCCGACTGCAACCCCGGCGCCGGCGCCACCGACCCCGACACCCACGCCCGCCCCCACCGCGTCGCCGGAACCCACGCCCACGCCAACGCCGGCGCCGCGGACCGTGCAAGCCTCGACGCCCCCGGCCGGGAAGGGCGTGACGGTCGCGGAGCCGACGGCCAGTCCTCCCACCGTGGCCGCGGTGGCTCCGCCACCCACCACGGCCTTCGAGATCCCGCTGCGCATCACCGCGCTGCTGCCCGACCCCGTGGAGCAGGGCCCCGACGCCCGCTTCGAGTGGGTCGAGCTGACGAACGTCGGCCGCTCGCCGCTACGCATCGGCGGGTTCGAGCTCCGCGACAACACGGCGACGCTCACGTTGCCGGACATCGAGTTGCCCGCGCGCAGCTCGGTCGTCGTCGCCGGTGCGGAGGCCGAGGTGGGCGAGGTCATCACCATCCGGCTCGACTCGGGGCTGTTCAACGGGCTCGCCAACGCCGGCGACCGGCTCGTGCTGCTCACGCGCGAGGGCGCCGTCGTCGACTCGCTGTCGTGGGGCGACGACACCAGCCGCTACGGCCCGCCCCTCGTGGCGCCGGGCGCAGGGGAGCTGCTCCGGCGGCGCTTCGCCCAGAACGGGGCGCTGGTCGCGGTGGTCGTCGCCGCTGACGACGCGGCCCCCGTGGACGGCGCCACAGAGGACGACACCACGGTCGCGGCGGCAGCAGCGCCCACCGAGGCAGCGCCGACCGCGTCGCCCCCCGCACTGGCCGTCGAGGTGGTGACGCGCACGCCGACGCCGTCCGATGCCAGCGCCGCGACGGCAACAGCCACCGAGCCGGCCCCGGACGAGCGGATGGCCAGCAACGGCGGCAACGGAGTGAACCGCGCCGCGTGGATCGCGCTCGCCTCGATCGCGCTTGGTGCGCTCTCGGGCGTCGGGGCGTTTCGGCTGCGGGAGCTGCTGAGCGCGTAGCCGCGGCTACCCCGCCCCGGACTGCTCGCCACGAGGCAGCGCGACCTCGACCGCGAGCCCGCCGCCGGGCAGCGCCCGCGCCGTCACCGTGCCGCGATGCGCCCGCACGATGGCGCGCACGATCGAGAGGCCGAGGCCGTACCCGCCCCGCCCGCGCGTGCGTGCGCGCTCCAGCCGCGCGAAGCGCGCGAACAGCCTCGGCGCATCCTCGGCGTCGATGAGCGGGCCGCCGTTGGCGCAACGCAGCGTCGCGGCGTCGCCCTCCCGTGCCACGGTGACCTCGATCCAGCCGTCCGCCTCGTTGTGGTCGACCGCGTTGTCGACGAGATTGCCGGCGAGGCGGTCGAGCAGCATCGGGTCGCCCGCGACCGAGGCCTCGCCGAGGTCGAGCGTGACGCGCAGGCCCTGCTCCTCGATGTCGGCGGCCCGCGCGTCCAGCGCGCGCCGCACTGCGTCCGCGAGGTCCACTGCGTCGCCGCGCTCCAGCGGCCCCTCGGCGCGAGCGAGCACGAGCAGCCGGTCGATCAGGCCCTCGGTGCGCTCGATGGCGCGGCGCACGACCTCGGCGGTCGCCTCGAGTTGCTCGCGTCCCGCGTCCGGGTCGTCGAGGGTGACGTCGATCTCGGTGCGGATCACGGTGAGCGGCGTGCGCAGCTCGTGCGATGCGTTCGCGACGAACTCGCGCTGCGCCTCGAACGCGGTCTGCAGCCGGTCCAGCATCGCGTCGAACTGGTCGGCGAGGTCCTTGAGCTCGTCGGGCGGCCCGCCGAGGTCGATGCGCTCCTCGAGGCGCTCGTCGCTGATGCGCCGGGCGGTGTCGGCGATCTCATGGACCGGCCGCAGCATGCGTCCCGCCACGAACCAGCCGAGGCCGACCGAGACGACCGCCATCAGCCCCAGCGCGAACGCCCCGCGCGACAGGAGCTCGCGCAGCGTGTCGTCGCGCACCTGCGAGACGAGGTTGTTGAACAGCGACGTGGCCGGCACCGCGCGGACGACGTCCGGTCTGCCGCGCGTGGGGCGCTGCACCAGGAACGTGAACTCGCCGCGCAGCTCGCCCGCCTCGAGGTCGAGCCGCTCCTCGAGGTCCTCGCGCAGGTCCTCGCCACCCCCGGGGAAGTTGCGCGCGACGAGCGCGAAGTTGAGCGCGAGCAGCACCGCCCCGGCCAGCAGGAACAGCGCCCCGTACCACAGCGTGAGGCGCAGCCGGATCGACGGCCGCCCGGCCGCGCCGGGGAGCCGGCGCATCACGGAATGCGGTAGCCGACGCCGCGCACGGTCTCGATCAGCGGCGGGTCACCCAGGCTCTTGCGCAGCTTCATGATCGTGACGCGCACGACGTTGGTGAACGGGTCGGTGTGCTCGTCCCACGCCCGGTCCAGCAGCTCCTCGGGGCTCACGACCGCGCCCTCGGCTTCGAGGAGCACCTGGAGGACGGCGAACTCCTTGCGGGTCAGGTCCAGCGTCCGCCCCTCGCGGCTCGCGCTGCGACGGGCTGTATCGAGCCCCACGCCGCCCCGCTCCAGCACCGGCTGGACGGCCGGCCGCGCGCGCCGGCCGAGCGCGCGCAGGCGCGCTCGCAGCTCGCCGAAGTCGAAGGGCTTGGCCAGGTAGTCGTCGGCGCCCAGGTCGAGGCCGTCGATGCGGTCGTGGACGGCGGCTGCCGCCGTGAGCATGAGGATGCGGCACTCGCCCTCCCCCGCGACGAGCTCGCGGCACACGTCGTCGCCGTGGACGGCGGGCAGGTCGCGGTCGAGCACGACGACGTCGTAGGGGTGGACGGCGGCCTTCTCCAGCGCCTCGGCCCCGTCGAACGCGACATCGACGGCGAGGCCGTCGCGACGCAGCCCGCGCGCGATCGCGTTCGCGAGGTCTCGTTCGTCCTCGACCAGCAGCACGCGCATCGCGATCTCCTCGCTCCGGCCGCACGCGATCCAGCGTAGCGGGCCGGAGCTAACCGGAACGTAACGCCGCGCCGCCAGACGCACACGCGGAGGAGACCGGGAGCTTACGAGGAGCTTACGCGCGGCGCTCTAGCTTGCGGCCATCAACATCTCCCACCGCAGCGAAGGATGGCATGGATGACACGGACGAAAGCGATGGTTGCGGTGGCCCTCGGCGGGCTCGCGGCGCTGCTGCTCGTCGGCAGCGCGCTGGCGCACCCGCGCGGGCTCGTCGACAGGGTCGACGTGCTCGCCCGCGCACTCGGCATCACCGCCGAGGAGGTCGAGCAGGCGAAGGAGGACGGCACGCTCAAGGACCTCCTCGCCGACGTCTCCCGCGACGACCTGCGGACGGCGTACCAGGACGAGGCGACCGAGGCCATCGACAACGCCTCCGAGGCCGGCGCGATCACCTCGACGCAGGCGGACAGCCTCCGGGCGGTCGTCACCGCCGAGCGCGGCGAACTCACCGAGAGCGATGTCGAGACGCTGAAGGGCCTGCGCGGCACGGTCACCGTCGATGTGACGGCCGTCTACGCCTCGGTGCTCGGCATCACGAGCGCGGAGGTCGAGGCCGCGAAGGAGGGCGGCACGCTGCGCGACCGGCTCGCCGGCGTGAACCGCGTTGCCCTCGTCGCAGCCCTCGTGGACGCGCGCGACGCCGCCATCGACGCCGCCGAGGAGGCGGGCGACATCACGGCCGAGCAGGCCGCGCTGCTCCGCGACGCGGGCAAGGGCCGCGGCCACCACGGGCGCTGGGGCGGCTACCACCGGCACGGCTCCCGCGACGGCGGCTGGTCGGGCGGCAAGAAGGCCGCCGCCGCCGTGGGCGACCCGGCGTAAACCCCTGCGTCGGATGCTTCGGTCACGCGAAGGGGCGCCGTGAGGCGCCCCTTCTGCCTGTCTTGCGTCGTCACGCAGTCCGGCGCTACGTCTCCGCCTCGTTCCAGAGCTGGATGCCGAGCGGCACAAAGATGAGGGGCAGGACCACGTCGATGAACACCCACACCTGGCCGTCCGGCCGCTGATCGCCTGCCGCCCAGTCGACCTGGACCCAGTTCCAGAAGAACAGCAGCAGCAGCGTCGTCGCGCCGTAGAAGCGCAGCGTCGACGTGATGTAGTCGCGCAGATCCGCGCCGGCATCCACCCGCCGCTTCGCATCGAACGTCACGATCACCGCCAGTGGGAGGCTCACCGCGCGCGCCCAGTCGAAGACGTGCCAGAGGACGGGCTGGTCGCCCTCCCAGTCGTACAGCACCGGGTCCAGCACGAAGTGGACCGCGAGCCCCGCACCGACGAGGACGAAGAGCACGGCCAGCAGCCGCTTCAGCATCGGCACAACGCGGCCTCCCCTCGTGCTGGTCGCAGTGAGTGAGCTACATCTCCTCGGCGTTCAGCAGGTCGAAGCCCACGGTGACGAACAGCATGGGCAGCACCACGTCGATGAACACCCACACCTGCGAGTCCGGCGTCTGGTCGCCCGCCGACCACTCGATCTGGAAGGCGTTCCACAGGAAAAGTAGCGTCACCGCCACGGCCACGAAGAACTTCGTGTTGGCCACGAGGTACGCGCGCAGGTCCGACTCCCCGTCCGCAGCCCGCTTCGCCATGAACGTCACGTACAGCGCGATAGGCAGGCCGGCGGCCATCAGCCAGTCGAGCACGATCCAGGGGGTCGGGACGCCCTCGCCGGCCTCCCACTCGTAGAGCAGGGGGTCGAGCACGAAGTGGACGGCCACGGCCGCTCCCACGACGGCGAGGTATACCCCGGCCAGACGCTTCACCATCATCGTGATTAGCCCTCCATCCAACTGCGACTGCGCATCATGTGTGCGCGCAGTCTAGCGAGTTTCTTGCTGGCTGATTACAGGCGTACCGCTCAGATTTGCGAGTTCCGCCATGCACCTCGTCGCCCACATCGTGCGCGTGTGCTAGCGTCCCGCCCCGGCGCAGCGATCGGGGAAGTCCGGTGCAAGTCCGGCGCTGTCCCGCAACTGTGAGCCGCCCCGCCCGAGGCCACGCCTCCGGCGCCCGGCGGCAAGCCAGATGACCGGCCTGCGCCATGTCGAGACCCTGCGAGGACAGGCGACGGCATGCTGCAAGCGGCGTCCGCGACGCCACCCACCTGCGGCATCGTCCACTGCCTGCCCCCTCGCACGACCGGGGGCGCGGCGAAGCGCGTCCCCGCATGTGCTGGGAGGCGCGCCATGACCCACCGATTCCCGATCCCGCTGCTGCGACCACTGCTGGTCGTGCTGGCGCTGCTCGCGGCGTCCGCCGTCCTCGCCTGCACCGGCGACGATGACGACGAGGCGGCCTCGACGCCGCCCGCGCCCACCGCGACGCCGGCCCCGGCGACCGCGACCCCCACCGCGACTGCGACCGCCACCGCGACCGCCACGGCCACGCCGGAGCCCACGCCCACCGCGCCGCCCGCGTTCCCCGTCACCATCGAGGACTCCGACGGCGTCGAAGTCACCCTCGACGGGCCGCCGCAGCGCATCATCTCCTACTCGCCGGGCGCGACCGAGATCGTGTTCGCCGTCGGCGCCGGTGACCGCGTCATCGCGGCCGACGAGTTCTCGTACTACCCGCCCGAGACGGCGGACCTGCCGAAGCTCGCCTACTCCAGCCCCGACCCGGAGCCCGCGCTGGCCCTCAATCCGGACCTCGTCATCATGGCCAGCCGCCAGCGCGAGCAGGTCGAGCAGTTCCGCGGCCTCGGCATGACGGTGCTCTTCATCGACTCCGGCAACTCGCTCGACGAGGTCTTCGCGACCATCGAGCAGTTCGGCCGCATCACGGGCAACCGCGAGCAGGCCGCCGAGCTCGTCGCGTCGATGCGCGCGCGCATCGACGCGGTCACGGACGCGATCGCGAGCGTCGAGGAGGGCCCGCGCACGTTCTTCGAGCTGACGGCGGACCTCTACACCGTCGGGCCGGAGACGTTCGTCGGGAACGTGCTGACGCTGGCGAAGGCGCAGAACGTCGCGACCGGGGCGAGCTCGCCGTTCCCGCAGCTCACCGCCGAGGCGGTCATCGCCGCCGACCCGGAGGTCGTGCTGCTGGCCGACGGCGATTGGGGCGAGAGCCTGGAGACCGTGTGCGCGCGGCCCGGCTGGGACGCCACCTCGGCGTGCATCAACGAGCGCGTGCACCCCGTCGACGGCGACCTCACCAGCCGCCCCGGCCCCCGCGTCGTCGAGGGCCTCGAGGAGATCGCCCGCCTGCTCTACCCCGACCTCTTCCCGTAGTCCGACCATTCCTGCGCGCGGCCGCTCTCGCCGATATGCTGGCGACGGGCGGCCGCCCGCGGTCTGCTCCAGCAGACGACACGGGTAGGATGGGCAGGCATGAGGGTCCGGTACGACTCCGACGCCGACGTGGTGTTTGTCGTGCTGCGCGAGCCCGAGGGCGGCGAGAGCGGGGGCGAGCGCATTGACGAGCGCCGCTACGCCCACTTCGACCGGGCCGACCGCGTCTTCGCGTACGAGTTCCTGTCGGTCAGCGCGGGGGTGGCGCTGGACGGCATCGAGCCGGGGGACGCCACGCTGATCCGGGAGGCCATCGACTCGGTCGCGCGGCTCGCGGTCGCCTGAACGACCCGACGACGCAGCCCGTCCGGCGAAGCGCGCCGGCGGCGTGCCCGCGGCCGGGGCAGCCTGGAGTGCGGGGACACCCCGCCGGGAGGGGACACGCCGATGGACCAACTCGAAGGCCGCGTGGCCGTGATCACCGGTGGCGGGAGCGGCATCGGCGAAGGGCTGGCCCACGCCTGCCACGCGGCCGGCATGCGCGTCGTCCTCGGCGACGTCGAGGAGGACGAGGCCGCACGCGTCGCCAACGACGTGCGCGAGCTCGGCGGCGACGCCATCGCCGTCCGCGCCGACGTCTCCTCGCGCGAGTCGCTCGAGGAACTCGCCGCCCGCGCCTACGAGGCGTTCGACGCGGTGCACCTGCTGTGCAACAACGCGGGAGTGCTCAGCGTCGCGCCGCTCGTCGAGACGCCGGAGACGGACTGGGAGTGGACGCTCGGCGTGAACCTGATGGGTCCCATCCACGGCGTGCGCGCGTTCGTGCCGAGGATGCGCGAGCAGCCCGGCGACGAGGCGCACATCGTGAACACGGGCTCGGTGGCCGGCACGTTCCCCATCCGCGGGATGCCGATCGGCGTCTACACCGCCTCGAAGTACGCGGTCGTCGGCTACTCGGAGATGCTGCGCATGGAGCTCGAGCCCGACGGCATCGGCGTCTCGGTGTTGTGTCCCGGCGGGGTCGCGACGCGCATCCAGGAGGCCGGGCGCAACCGCCCGGACGCCCTCGGCGGCCCCATCGAGCAGGCGCCCGACGTGGCCGACCGGCGCCGGGAGCGAGCCACCACCGGGGTATCCCCGGATCAAGGAAGGCGGCGGCCTCCGCCGATGGAGCCGCGCGAGGTGGGCGAGCGCGTCCTCGACGGCGTGCGGGCGAACCGGCTCTACATCTTCACCCACGCCGACCAGCGCGGCCCGGTCGAGGAGCGCTACCACGAGATGATGGCCGCCTACGACGCCATCGACTGATGGACGCAGCGTGACCCCTCCCACGATCGAGCAGCCCTCGATCCAGCCACGCGCCGGGGAGGCCACCGCCGAGCAGCGCGCCGCGCTGCGCGAGGCGATGCGACTGCACGCGCGCGACGAGGTCGATGCCGCGATCGCGGCGGCCGAGACGCTGGTGGAGAGCGTGCCCGACTTCTGCGAGGCCCACGCCTACCTCGGCAACACGCTGGTCACGCGCAGGCGCCGCTTCTCCGACGGCCTCGCCGCGCTTGAGCGCGCGGCCGCCCTCTGCCCGCGTGACGCGGCCATCCTCTACACGCTCGGCTGGTGCCGCGAGTTCGTCGCGAACGCGCTGGAGAAGCCGCGCGCGCCGCACCAGCCTGTCGAGCAGGACGCCGCCACGCTCTACGCCCTCACCACCGAGGTCATGCTGCGCGCGCTGGACTGCGACCCCGAGCCCGGCCTGCGTGGGGACATCGAGGACATCCTCGACGTGGTCGCGAAGGCGACGGGCGTCCCGTGGGACGAAGGTGACGACACCGCCGGGGGCGGCGCCTGATGCCGCTCCTCGACCTCGACGACGGCTTCCGGCTGTACTACGAGCGCCACGGCGAGGGGCCGCCCGTGGTCTTCGCGCACGGCGCGGGCGGCAACGCCATGTCGTGGTGGCGGCAGGTCCCCGTCTTCGCCGAGCGCTACACCGTCGTCACCTTCGACCACCGCGCCTTCGGCCGCTCACCAGACGTCGAGGACGGCCCGGGGCGGAACGCGTTCGGCGCCGACGTGCTCGCGCTCCTCGACGCGCTCGGCCTGGGGCAGGTGCACTTCGTGGCCCACTCGATGGGGGCGCGCACGGCCATCGGCCTGATGCGCCTCGACCCGGAGCGATTCCGCTCGCTCACCGTCTCCGGCTCGAACGCCGGGTGCGTCGACGACCGCCTGCGGGAGCGCAAGGCCGAGCGCGCCGCCTCGGGCGTGACGGCGGGCACGCTGCTTCAGCGCGCGTTGCCCGAGGACTTCCGGGAGCGCGAGCCGGAGCTGTGGCACCTCTACCGCCAGATCCGCTCGATCAACCCGCCGCGCCCGCCGGACTTCCTCGCCCCCTCGCCCGCGCTGCGCAACTTCCGGGGCTCGTCGGCGACGAGGCTCATCGAGTCGGGCGTGCCGCTGCTGTGGATCGTCGGCGCGCTCGACCGCGTCATCCCGGCCGAGCTGGTGCGGATGTCGCACGAGCTCACGCCCGGCTCGCGCTACGCCGAGGTCGCCGACGCGGGCCACTCCGCCTACTTCGAGCGCCCCGAGCCGTGGAACGCCGCGGTGCTGGCGTTCATCGACGAGGTGGAGGGGCGGACGTAGCCGACCGTGATCGGCGCGTCGGTGAGCCCTCGGGCAGTGGGCTCTGGCTACCCGATACGCTCGTTGATCTCCGCGGCGAGGCGCATGTCGTAGTCGCTGATGCCGCCCACGTCGTGGGTGCTGAGCGCGATGTGGACGCGGTTCCAGGTGTTGGTGAGGGTGGGGTGGTGGTTCATGCGCTCGGCGAGGATGCCGACCTGCGTGATCAGCCCCATGGCCGCGACGAAGTCCGCGAGTTGCACCTCGCGCACGATCTCATCCCCCTCGCGACTCCACCCCTCGAGGCCGGCGAGCGCCTCCTCGATCTCGGCATCGTTGAGCTTGTTCGCCGGCATGTGGCACCTCGTTCCGCGTCGTGTGCGGGGAGCGTAGGAGTGTGGGGGCGAGGGGTGCAAGGGGCTGCGAAGGCGCGCCTGAGGCGACCGTCCGGCATGCTACGATCGCACCTCGAGAACTGACGGGAAGCGAACGTGGTCGACACGACGCAGAGAACGTTCAACGGAGACACGCCCGACGGCGAGCGCTGGAGGCTCGTCAAGGCCGATCGTGATGCGGCCTGGGCGTACCTCAACGCTCGCCGAGCCGAACTACTCGAGCACTACCCCGGCGAGGAGATCGCGCTGCACAGGGACCGCGTCGTCGTGCACGCTGATGACGCCGACGACTTCGAGCGCCTCCTCGAGCAATACGTAGCCGAATCGGGTACGGATCGGAACAGGCTCCACTTTGAGTACCTCGACCCCGACCCGCCGCTGTTCGCAGGCTAGACGCAGGCTGTGCCGACAATCCATGGGTTCCGCGACACGGTCGGGCGTCCGCGCGTGAGTACGGCAGTGCGACTCCCCGGCTTGCGTGAGGAGTTGGTCATCGACTTCCTCCTCGACACGGGAGCGGATCGGACACTCATCCACGGACGCGATCTCCTGAGGTTTGAAGGAGGGTCCCCGGGCGCAGGCTCGGGGCTCACGCCAGGTGCCCGCGTGCTGGGCATCGGCGGTCAAACGCTCGACTATGCAGAGGAAGAGGCGGAGTACGTCTTCGCGGAGGACGATGGTGCCCTCTGGTCTCTCGAGGCACGTGCACACATCGCACTCGATCCCATCGCTCAAGGAGTTCCATCGCTCCTGGGCCGCGATGTACTCGACCTCATGCTGTTATGCATCTCCGAGCGCGAGATCACCCTCGACTGGTAGGAAACTGCAAGTAGGGAGACGGCCAACGTGACCACCATCCTGCAGGCCTTCGAGGCGCTCCACCCCACCTCCCGCACCCTCCACGAACGCGCGCGTGGCGTGTTCCCCTCCGGCGTCACCCACGACATCCGCGCCTTCTGGCCCTGGCCCGTCTACGTCGAGCGCGCCGAGGGGGCCCGCAAGTGGGACGTCGACGGGAACGAGTACGTGGACTACATCGGCGGGCACGGGGCGCTGCTGCTCGGGCACAACCGCCCCGAGGTGATCGAGGCCGTGCGCGGCGTGCTGGAGCGTGGGACGCACTTCGGCTCCTCCCATGACCTCGAGGTCGAGTGGGGCGAGCAGGTGCTGCGCATGGTGCCGTGCGGCGAACGCGTGCGCTTCACCTCCTCGGGCACCGAGGCGACGATGATCGCGCTGCGGCTGGCGCGCGCCTTCACCGGCCGCAACCGCGTCGTGAAGCTCGTCGAGCACTTCCACGGCTGGCACGACCTCGCCGTCGGCCACGTCGGCGTCGACGAGGCGCGCCCGGAGTCGGTCGGCGTCCCGCCGGGGTTCTACGAGGACCTGACGATCGTCCCGGCCGGCGACGTCGACGCGCTCGAGGAGGCGCTGGCGCCGCGTGACGTGGCGGCGGTGATCTTCGAGCCGACCGGCGCGCACTGGGGCACGCACCCGCTCGACCCCTCGTACCTGCGCGCGGCGCGCGAGGCGACGAGCGCGACGGGCGCCGCGCTGGTCTTCGACGAGGTGATCACGGGCTTCCGCATGGCGGCGGGCGGCGCCTCGGAGCGCTACGGCGTGGTGCCGGACCTCTCGACGCACGCCAAGATCCTCGCGGGCGGCCTGCCGGGGGGCTGCGTGACCGGGCGCGCCGAGTTCATCGAGATGATCGAGATGCGCGAGGACGACGCGGCGTGGAACACGCGGCGTCGCGTCTCGCACCAGGGCACGTACAACGCGCAGCCGCCCGCCGCGGCCGCCGGCATCGCCGCGCTCCGCCTCATCGAGGCGGGCGGCGAGGTCGAACGCGCCGACGCTGCCGCGGCGAACCTCGTGCGCGGGCTCAACGAGCTCTTCGAGGAGCACTCGGTGCCGGGCTCCGCGTGGGCGGTCTCGTCGATGTGGCACCTCAATCTCGGCTACGACGCGCCGCAGCCGTCGGACGTGGAGTGGGACGCCGCCGAGGAGCCGCGCGGCGTGGACGCCGCGCTGGTGCAGCCGCTCAAGCAGGCCCTGCTCAATCGCGGCGTTGACCTGATGGGGACCGGCGGCATGGTCTCCTCGGCGCACGGCGAGGCGGAGATCGCCGACACGGTCGAGGCGTTCGCGGGGGCGATCGAGGACCTCCGCGCCGAGGGACTGCTGGAGGCGTAGTCGCCCGCTCGGTGCTCGGACGGTTCGCTGCTGCCGCCGGTTCGATTCCACACGTTATCCACAAGATATAGACACTAAGCACGCCGGGGCGTAGATTTCCCGACCTTGCGCGTCTGGCGGGGTGCGCGCCGGAAGGAGTGGCTGCGCGCCGCCGACACGCGCCGCCTTCTGACGCATGGTTGCTCCCCAGGTGTTGAGGCCGGGCCACCCCGGTCAACTCGTGGTCGCCTTCGCGGCCTTGCTCGTCGCTGTGGCCGCCGTCTGGCACGGCACGATGTCGCCGGTTCAGCCGTCTGCCGTCACGCGCTCTGACGCGAGCGGCGCGGAGAACTCGCTCGAGGCCGTGCGATCGCTGGTCGCACATACGCCCGGGAACGGCGTGCTTCCAGGCGCGTCGCGGTCCGCCCGCGCGGGCGTCTCGCGTGGTTCGGTCGCCACCAGCCCCGCCGCCGCACCCGATGCCGTCGCGCCGCACGAGGTCGTCGTACTGCCCGCTCCAGCCACCGCGCCGGGTGCGTCCTCGGCGCATGCGTCCGCGTCGCCGGGCGACGGTGACCGGGTGGAGAGACTGACGGTCGCTCCCTCGCAGCCGGTCGCACCGCCGACCTTCGAGGCCCGCTCGGCGGGTGGCCTGGCGGCCGTGTCGCAGGGCCGCGAGAGCCTGGCGTCGGTGGTCCACGCGACATCGACGCCGGATCTGGCGCCGGGTGACCGCGTGGTGGCGACGGTGAGCTTCTACTACTGCGCGGCGGGCTCCGGCCACCCGGGCGACGGCGGGGCGTGGTGCGGCGCGATGCGTGACGGCACGGTCGTCTACCCCGGCGCCGCCGCCTGCGACTACACGTACCTCGGCCAGCAGTTCCGCATCGAAGGCGACCCGACGGGGCGCGTCTACACGTGCAACGACACGGGGGGCGCCGTACACGGACTGCACCGTGATATCTGGTTCCGCACGAACACCGAGGGGTGGAGCTGGCAGCGCGAGGTCGGCAGGAGCGTTGTCATCCAGATCGTGAACTAGGTCCCTGCCAGGTGCTTGTGCTTGTGCGCACAGGGCCAACCTCGATAATCTGTTCCCATCGCAAGCCCACCGGCGCGTGTCCCCCGACAGGGACACGCGTGTCGCCGCTCCCACAGCGACGAAAGGGCGGCTCTGGCGATGCGGGACGATCCGCGAGCGCGAGCCCGACGCGTTGAGGTCGGGATACGGCTGCGTGCGCTTCGGCGAGACCGCGGCCTGACCCAGGCCGACCTCGCGCGGGCAGCCAGGATGGGACAGGCCACCCTCTCGAACTACGAGAAGGGGAGCCGCGACATACCCGCCGTGCTCTTGGTGAGCGTGGCAGGCGCCCTGGAGTTGTCGATCGGCGAAGTGCTGGATGTGGACCACATCCTGATCGTGCGCGACCCGCGGATGCGCGAGGCAGTGCGCATCCTGGTGCGGTCACCGGAGGTGCTCGACTCGATCGTGGGGCCGCGGCCCCCGCCACCACCCCGGCCGCGGAGAGCGAAGCCGCGCGAGCAGGACGCCGACGACGCCGAGAGCGCTGACGCCGAGGGCGGGGCCACCAAAGCGGAGGACCAGAGCGCCGAGGGCGACCCCGCGCAGGACGCCGGCGACGGCGACAGTGCCGAGGGCGACCCCGCGCAGGACGTCGGCGACGGCGACAGTGCCGATGAGGAGAGTGCCGCCGCCGACAGTGAGGCCAGCGGCGCCGAGGACGAGAGCGTCGAGGGCGACCCAGCGCAGGACGCCGAGGAAGGCGAGACTGCCGACGGCAAGGACGAGCGCGCCAAGGGCGAGAGTGCCGACGCGGAAGACGAGCGTGCCGACGCTGACGATCCCGGAGGTGTGGCCCAGCAGGACACTGGTACTCAAGCGTAGATTCGGGCGATGATCACTGCGGTGTGGCACGACCACTGGAAGGGCACACAGCACTATGAGGGACTCTCCGACGATGAGCCGCCGGATCGAGGTCGGGCGGCGATTACGGGAGGCGCGCAGCAGGCGCGGCCTCTCGCAGTCCGAGGTCTCGCAGTCTGCCGGTATCACCCAGGCATCCCTCTCGAACTACGAGACCGGGAAGCGCGAGTTGCCCCTCTCCACCATCCTGAACCTCGCTGCCGCGCTCGACGTCTCGCTCGGTGACCTCATGGAGACGCCCGAGATCATCGTGCTCCGCGACTCCAGGATCGCCAACGCGGTGCGTGCGCTCATGGACTCGCCGGAGCTGTTGGAGTCCGTGATCAACGGCGAGGAAATCGACAGCGAGGCTGTCGAGGTAGCGCGGTAACGTCGTCGACGGCCAGGACCAGCGAGCGGCTGCGGCGAGCCGCGCCCGCGCCGCGCGCCGAACCACGTGCGCCGCGCACCCGTATACTAGTTGCGCCCCGGTGGGTCCCCCGGTGGATCGATCGCTGCCGCGGCTGATGCCCCCGGCAGGCTGGAGCCGCAGCGCGACTTCCCCGCCGTGGCCGTCGCACGCGAAGCAAGGAGGCGGCATTGGCTAGCGATCACCCGACCACCCTCGGAGCGTTGCGCCAGTCCGGCTACCGTGTCCGGCCCGTCCGCGAGGAGATGCGCGCGAACCTCATCGAGGCGCTGCGCAACGGCGTCGACCTGTTCCCCCACATCCAGGGCTACAGCGACACCGTCATCCCGCACCTCGAGAACGCGATCCTCTCCGGTCACGACATCATCCTGCTCGGCGAACGCGGCCAGGCGAAGTCGCGGCTGATCCGCAGCCTCATCGCGCTGCTCGACGAGTGGGTGCCCGCCATCGCCGGCGCCGAGATCCCCGAGGACCCGTTCGCGCCGATCAGCGAGCAGGCCCGCCAGATCGTCGACGAGCAGGGCGACGACACCCCCATCGAGTGGGTGCATCGCGACGACCGCTACGGCGAGAAGCTCGCCACCCCCGACATCACGATCGCCGACCTCATCGGCGAGGTGGACCCGATCAAGGTCGCCGAGGGCCGCTACCTCAGCGACCAGCTCACCATCCACTACGGCCTGATCCCGCGCACCAACCGCGGCATCTTCGCCATCAACGAGCTCCCGGACCTCGCCGAGCGCATCCAGGTCGGCCTCCTCAACGTCATGGAGGAGCGCGACGTCCAGATCCGCGGCCACAAGATCCGGCTCGACCTCGACGTCTTCATCCTCGCCACCGCGAACCCCGAGGACTACACGAACCGCGGGCGCATCATCACCCCGCTCAAGGACCGCTACGGCTCCCAGATCCGCACCCACTACCCGCGCAGCATCGACGACGAGCTCGAGATCGTGCAGCAGGAGCGGGCGCACCTGGACATGGCCGGCAAGAACGAGGTCGTGCCGCGCTACATGGAAGAGATCATCGCGGAGATCACACGCCTCGCGCGCCGCTCCCCGGACGTCAACCAGCGCTCCGGCGTCTCCGTCCGCGCCTCGATCTCCAACTACGAGGCGATGCTGGCGAACGCGCTGCGCCGCGCCATCCGGCTCGACGAGCCCGACGCCGTGCCGCGCATCTCCGACCTCGGCTTCCTGCGCGCCTCGCTCGAGGGCAAGGTCGAGCTGGAGACCGTCGACGAGGGGCGCGAGGACCAGATCATCGACCGCCTGATCCAGGGCGCGGTCGTCGCGGTCTTCAACCGCTACTGCTCGATCACGGACATGGAGCCGCTGATCGAGGAGTTCAAGACCGGCACCACGGCCGAGGTCGGTGAGGATGTCGGCGCCGACACGTACGCCGAGATCGTCGGGCGCATCGCACCGCTCGCCGACGCCATCGCGGACATCCGCACCAACGGCTCCGAGGGCGAGCAGGCGGCGGCGGTCGAGTTCGTGCTGGAAGGGCTGCACCTCAACAAGCGGCTCAACAAGGACGCCGTCGGCGGAGGCGCACACTACCGGGGGTAGCACATGCCATTCACCGTTCGCTACTCCGCCTGGGACGGCACCCAGGAGATCGGCGACCTCGAGGCCGGCGACATCCTCGAAGCCCTGTCCGACGACCTGATGAACTTCGGCGACCTGCAGCACGCGCTGCGCAACCTCATGCAGCGCGGCATGCGCGGCCCGCAGGGCATGCGCACGCCCGGCCTGCGTGACCTCCTTCACCAGCTCCGCCAGCAGCGCCGCGAGCGCCTGGACCAGTTCGACCTCGGCGGCGTGATGGAGGACATCGCGCGGCAGCTCGAGGAGATCCTGGACCTCGAACGCTCCACGCTCGACGAGCGCATGGAGCAGGCGGGCGGTCCACGCGAGCCGGAGCCACAGGCCGAGGGCCAGCCCGGCGCCGAGGGCGCCGAGGAGGGCGCCGACGGCGACGAGGCCTCGGGCCTCGCGGGCGGCGGCGAGCAGGACGGCGAGGGCGAGCAGGACGGCGAGATGGCCGCCCAGCAGGCCCCGGGTGGCGCGTCGGGCGGGCAGGACGGCTCGCCGGCGGGCCAGCAGGGCGGCGGCCAGCAGGGCGGCGGCCAGCCGGGCGCGTCCGAGGGTGGCGAGGACGACTTCTCGGACATGCTGCGCAGCATCGTCGAGCGCAAGCAGGAGTTCCTGGACCAGTTGCCGCCGGAGCCGGCGGGGCAGGTCAAGGACCTCCAGAACTACGAGTTCCTCAACCCGGAGGCGCAGCAGAAGTTCCAGGAGCTCGTCGACCAGCTCAAGCAGGCGATGACGGAGTCGTTCTTCAACGACGTCCAGCAGATGGTCGAGGAGATGTCCGAGGGCGACATCGAGCGCATGAAGGAGATGCTGCGCGACCTCAACGACATGCTCATCCAGCGCATGCGCGGCGAGGATCCGGACTTCGACTCGTTCATGGAGAAGTACGGCGACATGTTCGGGGACAACCCGCCGCAGTCGCTCGACGAGCTCATCGCGCAGATGCAGGCGCAGACGCAGGCGATGCAGTCACTCATGGAGTCGCTGCCGTCGAACCAGCGCCAGCAGCTCCAGTCGCTGATGGCCGACAAGCTCGGCGACCCGGAGCTCGAGGGCGAGCTCGGACAGCTCGCCGCGAACCTCGAGTACCTCAACCCCGGCGCCGAGCGCGCTCCCGCCTACCCCTTCCGCGGCGACGAGGAGATCGACCTCCAGGCCGCCATGCAGCTCATGTCCGAGATGCAGGACATCGACTCGCTGGAGCGCCAGCTCGAGCGCGCGCAGTACGACGGCGAGCTCGACGGCATCGACCTCGACCAGCTGCGCGAGCTGCTCGGCGACGAGGCGTCCGACGCCATCGACCAGCTCGGCGACCTGCTCGACATCCTCGAGCAGGCGGGCTACATCCGCCGCGAGGGCGACACCTGGGAGCTGACGCCGCGCGGGACGCGCATGATCGGCCAGCGCGCCCTCGCCGAGATCTACGCGCAGCTCAAGCGCCAGGGCATCGGTAACCACCCCGTGCCCGAGTCCGGCCGCCACGGCGAGCGCATCGACGACTCCAAGGAGTACGAGTTCGGCGACCCGTTCCACCTCGACATGGGCCGCACGCTGATGAACGCCGTCGAGCGCGAGGGGCCGCAGACGCCCGTGCGCCTGATGCCCGACGACTTCGAGGTGTTCCGCTCCGAGTTGCTCACGCAGACCGCGACGGCGGTGATGGTCGACCTCTCGTGGTCGATGGCGCTGCGCGGCTCGTTCCAGTCCGCGAAGAAGGTGGCGCTGGCGCTGCACAACCTGATCAAGGCGCAGTACCCGCGCGACCAGCTCTACATCCTCGGCTTCTCCGCGTACGCGCGGGAGCTTGAGATCTCCGAGTTGCCGTACGTGCGCTGGGACGAGTCGGTGCTGGGGACCAACATGCACCACGCGCTGATGCTGGCGCGGCGGCTGCTGGCGAAGCACACCGGCGGGACGCGCCAGATCATCATGATCTCGGACGGCGAGCCGACGGCACACCTCGAGCGCGGCCGCTCACAGTTCTCCTACCCGCCGAGCCCGACGACGATCCGCGAGACCCTCAAGGAGGTGCGGCGCTGCACCCGCGAGGGCATCACGATCAACACCTTCATGCTGGACCGCAACTACTACCTGAAGGAGTTCGTGAACAACCTCGCGAAGATCAACGGCGGCCGCGTCTTCTTCACCACGCCCGACAAGCTCGGCGAGTACATCCTCGTCGACTACGTGCAGCACAAGCGGCAGCACATCGGCCGCAGCGCCTGACCAAGCGCGCGGCTCGCGCCCGCACCCTCGAACGTACGAGGAGCCGTGGCGACGGCTACGCCGGGGTCAGCCCGAGCACCAGGTCGCGCAGCGTGACCAGCCCGCACGGCTCCCCGGCGTCGTCGATCACCAGCGCGCGGGAGACGCCAAACTGCACGAGCAGCCGCACGGCGTAGCGCGCGAGCATGCTCGACCGCACCGTCAGCGCCGGCTTCGACATGATCTCGTAGACATTGACGCGGTCCGGCGCCCGGTCGCGCGTGACCACCTCGCGCGCCAGGTCGCTCACCGTGATCAGTCCCAGCTCGTCGTCGTCGTCGCGGCGGTTGACCACGAGTGAGCTGATCTGCAGGCGCTTCATCGCCGCCATCGCCTCGGCGACCGTGGCGAGTCCGTCGATGGTGTGTACCTCGGTGCCCATGATGTCGGACACGCGGATCGCGCGGTCGTCGCCCTGGTCGTTCATACGGCGCCTTCCAACTCCTCCATCAGCGTGGGCAACTGCGTCGAGAGGCCGACGGCGTCCTCGATGGTGATCTGGAAGGCGACGCCGGCGCCGTGCTCGTGGTCCATGCCGGCGGCCGCCGCGATGCGCTCCAGGATGTCGCGCGCGCGCGGCTCCGCCACCAGGAACAGCACCATGTCGCGCCTCGACGCCAGGTCCAGCCCGAGGAAGGTCTTTCCCGGGTTCAGCCCCTCGCCGCGCACGCTGCTGATGATGGTGTCGCCCGTCGCGCCGCCCGCGCGAGCCGCGTCGATGATCTGGTTCGTCTTCTCGTCGCTCACCAGCGCGACGACCAGCGCCATCTTCATAGCTCGACCTCCTGACGCTCTCTCCGTTTGCGCCAGCGCTCCACCCGATCCGCGGTGATGGCATAGCCTAATACCGACATGATGGGGAATACACTGGCGAAGGCGATCAGCCCGAAGCCGTCGATCAGCGGACTGCGCCCCGGTACGTTCGCGGCGAGGCCCAGCCCCAGGGCCGCCACCACGGGCACCGTGACCGTCGAGGTGGTGACGCCCCCGCTGTCGTAGGCCAGCGGGATGATCGTGCGGCTGCTCAGGTACGTCTGCACGATGACCACGATGTAGGCGGCCACGATGTACCACGGCAGCGGCGTGCCCGTCACGATGCGGAAGCACCCCAGCGACACCCCGATGGCCACGCCCACGGCCACGGCGATGCGCAGCCCCCACGCGTTCACCGCGCCGCCCGACACATCCTGCGCCTTCAGCCCCACGGCGATCAGCGAGGGCTCGGCGACCGTCGTCGCGAAGCCGATGGCCGCCGCGAAGACGTAGACCAGCCAGTAGTCCTCCCACCGCACCGCTCCTCGCAGCGTCCCCGCCGTCTCGGTGAGCTGCCACGCCATCGTCTCGCCGATGGGGAACAGCGCCTGCTCCAGCCCGATCAGGAACAGCGCCAGCCCCACCAACACCATGACCGACCCGGTGGCGATCCCGCGGAGGTTGGGCAGCCCTCGCCGCAGCACCCCCAGCTGGAACACCACGAGGATGACCACGATCGGCGTCACGTCGCGCAGCGTGTACAGGAAGGTCTCGCCGAAGAGCGCGAGCGACTCGGCCATCGCACCACTGCCGCGCAGCGCGTCGAGGACTGCCTCGCCGAAGTGCCTGAGGGACTCCAGCATCACGCCACCATCCCGTAGCCGAGCACGCAGATCATGGGCGTGAGGCTGGCGAAGGCGATCAGCCCGAAGCCGTCGAGCATCGGGTTGCGCCCGCGGATGCTGGAGGCGAGGCCCACCCCAAGGGCGGTGATGAGCGGCACGGTGATCGTGCTGGTCGTCACCCCGCCGGAGTCGTAGGCCACCCCCACGATCTCCTCGGGCGCGAAGAGGGTCATCACCATCACCAGCACGTAGCCGCTGATGATGAAGTGGTGGATGGGCCATCCCTTCAGGATCCGCAGCACCCCCAGCACAATGGCGAGGCCGACGGCCACGGCCACCACCACGCGCAACTCGAGGGCGTACTGGTTCTTCGCCGTCTGGCTGCCGCCGATGAACCCCGCCTGCCCCGCCACGTCGGCAGCCTCAGCGGCCACTGCGATCAGCGCAGGCTCCGCCACGGTGGTGCCGAAGCCGAGGCAGAACGCCAGCGCCAGCAGCGCCGTCGAGCTTCCCTTGCGCGCCATCCCCTGCGCCAGCGCCTCGCCGAGCGGGAACAGCCCGCTCTCCAGTCCCTGGACGAAGAGCGCGAGCCCCACGACGACGCAGACGAGCCCGACGAGGACGTTCGCGATGTCCGGGAAGGGCTGCTGCAGCACGACGATCTGGAAGAAGGCAATGACGGCAATGATGGGCAGCAAGTCCCGCACGGCGCCGAGGACCTGCCTCGCCATGGCCAGCGCAAAGTGCAGCAAACCGTGCTCCTCGCGCGTGGCTGCATGCGTTCGGTGGGCCCGCCTGGCGCGCTCACCGTATGGAGCGGCCCGACGCGGGTCAATGATAGTCGGGCGCGCCGTATCGCCTGCCGCCGAGCGCGTGACAGGCCCCGCGCCCGGCGCACACGCAAACGCCCGAGGCGGGTGACCGCCTCGGGCGCTGGTGGTGGGCTCGGGTTGCGGGTACTACACCCAGACGCCGGGGCGCTCCTGCCAGAAGAACTGCACCAGCATCCCGCCCGTCTGGCGGGGGTGGATGAAGCCCTCGATCCAGCGCGCGCCGTCCGTCACGCCCTCGCGCTCGCCGAAGGGGCGGATGCCGCGGGCGGCGCAGGCCGTGACGGCGGCCTCCCAGTCGGCCACCTCGAAGGTGATGTGGTGGATCGTCGGGCCGCGGCGCTCCAGGAAGGCCGCGATGAACGAGGGGTCGCCGAGGGGCTGGATGACCTCCCAGCGCATCTGGCGCGTAGGCGTCTCCATCACCTCGGTCACGAACTCGCGGCCGGGGTCGTCGGAGCGGTAGAAGCTCTGCATGCCGAAGACGCTGCCGTACCAGCCCGCGAGCTCGTCGCGGTTGCCGTGCGCGTGCGAGAGGTGGTTGACCGCGACGATGCCCAGGGCGCCCTCGCGCGCCGGGGGCGGGCCCATGCGCGGCGCGGCGCCGTTGGCGCTGCGGAAGCGGAACTGGAAGCCGTGCCCGCCGCGCCACGGGTGGATCAGGATCTCCTCGACGGGCTGCTCCGCCGTCCCTTGCTGCTCGCTCCACGGCTCGATGCCGAGGCCGCGCAGGTCGTTGACGGCGGCTGAGAGGTCGCGCACGTGGACCAGGATGTACTGCAGCCCCGGCCCGAGGGGGCCGTCGATGAAGCTCTGGAGGTAGGAGTCGGGACGTGTCGGCGCGGACACCTCCCAGTCGATGTCCGACATGCCGGGCACCGCCATCTGCACTCGTTCGACGCCGAGCGCGTCGTCGCGCGTTCGCTGGGTGGTGGTGAAGCCGAAGAGGCCCTCGAGCAACTCGACCTGGGGCTCGAGCTGCGCCACGACCATCCCGATGCGATCGATCCGCTCGATATCCACGGTGCGCTCCCAGTGTGCGTTAACGTTCGGTTCTGAGGCCCATCATAACGACACGGCGGCCTATAGCCTCGCACAGGTGGTCGCCGCGTGCCTCATCCGGCTAGCATCGCCCGATGGTACCCGGTGCCGTATTGCTGCTGCGCAATCCCAACGCTCGCCGCGCGCCGTCCGAAGACACGCTGCGCCAGGCGGCGGAGACGCTCACCGAGCGCCGCTGGCGCGTGGACATCGAGTCCACCTCGGGCCCCGGCGACGCGACCCGGATCGCCGCGGAGGCCGTCGCGCGCGGCTACAACGCCGTCGTCGCCGTCGGCGGCGACGGCACCGTGCACGAGACCGTGCAGGCCCTCGCCGGGACGTCGACGGCGCTCGGCGTGGTCCCGGCGGGCACCGCCGACGTGTGGGCCAGGGAAGCGGGCGTGCCCCGCGGCGCGCGGCAGGCGCTCACCTTCCTCCCGCGCGCACGCACGGCCCGCATCGACGTCGGCCGCGTGACCTTCGAGGACGGTTCGTCCCAGCGCTTCCTGCTGATGTGCAGCGCGGGCCTCGACGCCGAGGTGGTGCGCCGCGTCGGCTCGGGCGGGCGCGCGAAGCGGCTCGCCGGTGGCGCGGTCTACGCCGCCACCGGGCTCGTCCTCGGCGCCCGGACCCCGTCCACCCCCACGGTCATCGACGTGGACGGCGTGGGCGCGGAGCGCGACCTCTACTTCACCGTCGTCGGCAACACGCGGCTCTACGGCGGGCTCGTGCGTCTCACCGCCGGCGCCCGCGCCGACGACGGAGCGCTCGACGCCGTCACGTTCTCGGGCCGGCGCCGCGCCGGCCGGCTCGCCCTCGTCGCTCGCGCACTGCGCGGCGGGCTCGACCGCCGCTCGGGCGGGGCCATCGACTACACGCGGGGAGCGCGCGTGCATATCGCTCCCGAGCGCCCGCTGCCCGTGCAGGCCGACGGCGAGTACATCGGCGAGACGCCCGTCACGGTCACGGTCGAGCCGCGCGCGCTCACCGTGCTGCTCGCCCCCGAGCCCAACCCGCTGCTCACCGCCGAGGCGAAGCCGTAGCGCGCGAGGCGGTCACCCGGCGGGCTGCAGCTCCCCGTCCTCGATGCGGAAGCGGCGCGCGCCGGGGAGGTCCTCGACGCTCGGGCGGTCCTCGTCGGCCGAGGTGATCACGACCTGGTCGACGCCGTAGGCGGCCGCGAGCACGCGCTCGCGGCGCTCCTCGTCCAGCTCCGAGAGGATGTCGTCGAGGAGCAGGACGGGCGCGTCGCCCGTGCGGTCGCGGGAGAGCGCGACCTCGGCGAGGCGCAGCGCCAGCCCGGCGGTGCGTTGCTGTCCCCGCGAGGCGAACGCGGCGGCGTCGTTGCCCGCGATCTCGAAGCGCATGTTGTCGCGGTGCGGCCCGCTGCGCGTCATGCCGGCGACGAGGTCGTCGCGACGCCGCGCCTCGATCACCTCGCGGAACGTGGCCTCGACGCCCTCGACGCTCCCGGCGTCGAGCGTCGCCGACGCGGCGGGCTCGGGCAGCGCGGGCTCGTAGCACACGGCCAGCGGCTCCACGCCGGGGGCGAGGTCGGCGTAGTGCTGCGCGGCGCCCTCGGCGAGCGCCCGCACGGCCTGTGCCCGCCCGTGGAGGACGACCGCGCCCGCGGTGGTGAGCTCCTGGTCCCAGAACGCGAGCTCGTCGCCGGGGCGGGCGCGGCGCTCCTGCAGGCTGCGCAGCAGGCTGTTGCGCTGCTGCAACACCCGCTGGTAGCGCTGCAACGCCCGCACGTACTCGCGGTCGAGCTGCGAGATGGTGATGTCGAGGTAGCGCCGTCGCCGCGCCGGTGAGCCGTCGATGATCTGGAGGTCCGCCGCCGAGAACATCACCACGCGCAGATGCCCGATGAGATCGGACGCCCGCCGCGGCGCGCCGTCGACGCGGAAGCGCCGGCTCGTGGGCGGCAGCTTGCCGTCCTCGGCGGCCTCGCGCCCGCGCACCTCCTGGCTGCTCACGACGATCTCGACGGTGACCGGCTCCGCGGCCGTGACGACCTCGGCGTGGAGGGTCGCGGCCGGCAGCGGCTCCTCGCGCAGGGCGTCCTGCGCGATCACCTCGGCGTCCGCGCCCGCGCGCCCGCTGCGGGTGGTGGCGAGCAGCGAGATGGCCTCGATGAGGTTGGTCTTGCCCGCGCCGTTCGGTCCCGTGACCACGCTGACGCCGGGCTCGAGCGGGGCGTCGAGCCGCCGGAACGTGCGGACGTTCGTGAGCGCGAGACGAGCGATGTGCATGCAGGGCTCCCAGCCGCCCCGATTATCGCCCGCATCACGGCCCGAGCGCTGCGCCGGGCGGGGAAGGGAGGCTGGGCCGGGCGCGAGGGGCTGCCGCTGACGATCGCGCCCGCTACCGTGGCAGCAGCAGGCGCGCGAGCACGCGCCGGGGCCGGGAGGAGCATCCGATGAGCGACCAACCCATCCGCGTCGGCCTGATCGGGGCGGGCGCGAACACGCGCCTCCTCCACATCCCCAACTTCCAGGCCATCGACGGCGTCGAGGTCGTCGCGGTCTGCAACCGCTCGATGGAGAGCGGGCAGCGCGTCGCCGACGACTTCGGCATCCCGCGCGTCGTCACGGACCCCGACGAGATCTACTCGGACGACACCGTCGACGCGATCTGCGTCGGGACATGGCCGTACCGCCACAGCGAGTTCACCGTGCGAGGGCTCAACGCCGGCAAGCACGTGCTGTGCGAGGCGCGCATGTCGACCGCCGTGGCCGGGGCGCGGGCGATGCTCATCGCCTCGCAGGCCCGGCCGGACCTCGTCGCGCAGCTCGTGCCGGCGCCGTGGGACTTCCGGAGCTGGCGCACCGTGCGGCGGCTCCTCGACGAGAGCGCGCTCGGCGAGCTGCGCGAGGTGCACGTGACACGGCTCGCCGGGGGCGCGCTCAACCCCTCGCGGCCGCTGCACTGGCGCGAGCACAGCGAGTACTCGGGGTTCAACGCCATGGAGTTCGGCATCGTCGCCGAGATCGTGCAGCGCTGGCTCGGCCCCACCGAGCGCGTGCTCGCGGACGCCGCGACCTTCACCACGACTCGACGTAACGAGGAGACCGGCGAGGACTATGCGATCGAGATCCCCGACAGCCTCGGCGTCTTCGCGCGCCTCGCCAGTGGCGCACGCGCGACCTACGTGGTGAGCGCCGTCACCGACACACCACGCGTGGCGAACGGCATCGCCATCCACGGCACTGAGGCGACCCTGCACTGGTGGGCCGACGGCGACCGCCTCGAGCTCGCCCCGCGCGGCGAGGAGCCACGGCCGCTCGACCCGGACCCCGGCACCGACGGCTCGTGGCGCGTCGAGGCGGACTTCATCGACTCGATCCGCGATGGCGCGCCGGTCGAGCTCACGAACTTCGCGGACGGCGTGCAGTACATGCAGGTCATCGAGGGCACGTGGCGGAGCTGGTCCGAGGGCCGCGCCGTCGACATCGCCGAGGTCTAGGCAGGGGGCGGCGAGGGCGCGGCGATGCGCATGGTGGTAGCCGGCGGCGGGACGCCCGAGCGAAGACAGCCGGAGCTCTGGGAGCTGCTGCTGCGGCTGGTCGTGAACGCCGTCGGGCTGTGGCTCGCGGCCATCGTCGTGCCCGGCATCCAGATCGACGACGTACCCTCGCTCGTCGCGGCGACGGCGCTGTTCGCGCTCGTGAACACGCTGGTGCGCCCGCTGGCGTTCTGTGCCTCGGCGTGCGTGATCCTGCTGACGTTCGGGCTGTTCATCGTCGTCATCAACGCGCTCATGCTGGCGCTGACGGCGTGGATCGCGGGGCAGCTCGGCCTCGGGTTCCGCGTCGACGGCTTCGCGTCGGCGGTCTTCGGCGCGCTCATCGTCGCGCTGCTCTCGCTGTTCGTCTCGTCCGTGCTGCGCTGGCGTCGAGGCCCCCCGCAGGCGGGCGGCCCGCCGGGAGCGGGGAGCGCCGCGTGACGCTGTGGATCTGCCGCACGTGCGGCGTCGAGTACGCCGATGCGCCGCAGCCGCCCGCGCACTGCGTGATCTGCGAGGACGATCGCCAGTACGTCGGCTGGGCTGGGCAGGAGTGGACCACGCGCGACGAGCTGCTCGCGAGCGGCCACCGCAACGACGTGCGCGACCTCGAACCGGGGTTGACCGGCATCGGCATCACGCCGCCGTTCAGCATCGGCCAGCGCGCGCTGCTGGTGCAGACCGAGGCCGGCAACGTGCTCTACGACTGCGTGAGCCTGCTCGACGACGAGGCCCGCGCGGCCATCGAGGCGCGCGGGGGCCTCGACGCGATCACGCTCTCGCACCCGCACTTCTACGACGCGATGGTGAGCTGGAGCCACGCCTTCGGCGGCTGCCCGGTCCACGTCCCGGAGCACGACCGCGACTTCGTGACACGCCCCGACGCGGTCATCGAGTACTGGGACGGCGAGCCCCTCGAGGTCGTGCCGGGGGTGACGCTCATCCGCACGGGCGGGCACTTCCCCGGCAGCGCCGTGCTGCACTGGGCCGCGGGCGCCGGGGGCCGGGGTGCGCTCCTCGTCGGCGACTCGATCACGGTGGTGCCGGACCGCCGCTACGTGAGCTTCATGTACAGCTACCCGAACCTCATCCCGACCTCGCCCGAGACGGTGCGGGCCATCGTCGCCTCGGTGGAGCCGTACGCGTTCGACCGCATCTACGGCGGGTGGTGGGGACGCGACGTGGTGGAGGGCGGCAAGGCCGCCGTCCACGAATCCGCGGAGCGCTACATTTCGTATCTACAGGGACAGCACGGCTGAGCCGGAACCCCGCCGCACGGCTCAGCCGTCACCACTCCCGCTACCCAGCCAGGAACGCCGCGAGCTCCTCGTTGTACTGCTCCGGCAGCGTCCCCCGCATCATGTGGCCGACGTCCGGCCACAGCCGGAACGACAGGTCCGGCGAGGCGATCGTGCGGTAGTAGTCGAGCTCCTCGGGCAGCATGTAGCCGCCGGCGTCGATGTCGCCGACGAGCACGAGCGTCGGGACGGCGACGCGGCGCATGTGGTCCTCGCAGCGGAACGCCCAGTCGCGGTTGTCGGTGAGCAGGCGCGTCACCGCGTGCGGCGAGAAGTGGTGGTGCGCGTAGACCGCCGCGTCGATCTCCTCCGGCGAGAGGCCGTCGGCCTCGCCCTCGGCGCGGATCTCGGCCTCGGGGCGCTCGTGGCGCGCCATCGCCTGGCGCAGGCTGGTCACGAAGGCGTTGACCATCTTCCAGTAGACCGGGTCCTCCAGGAACGCCCGCGAGATCGCCTCGGGGTGCGTCGCCGCCATCATCGTGCCGATGTTCCCGCCCCACGAGTGCCCGACGTAGGCCGGGCGGTCGAGCTTGAGGTTGTCGATCAGCTCGACGAGGTCGGTGACGAAGTCGCGCAGGTGGTAGCCGGTGTGCGGCTTGTCGGTCTCGCCGTGGCCGCGGTTGTCGGGCGCGATGATGTGGTAGCGGTCCTCGAAGGCGGCGACGACGGTGTCCCAGTTGCCGCCGTGCCCGGTCCAGCCGTGGACGAGCAGCAGGTCTGGGTGGGCAGGGTCGCCCCACTCGCGGTAGTGCATGCGCAGGCCCTGTACCTCGGTGTAGCCGTGTTCCATCGCTCGCTCCATCCGCTGCGCGCGGTCCGGCCCGGCCGGATCGGACACCCACGGGGAAGCATCGCATACTGAACGTCGTGCGCTACGACGACGCGACGGCGAGGCAGCATGGGCGGCGGGGCGACGCCGCATGAGCGTGGCGATCCCTCCGCAGGGCGCGACGCTGGTCGCGAACGCGCTCACGCCGCTGCGGGCCTACCCGGACTTCCGCGCGCTGTGGTGGAGCACCCTTTACGCCTCCAGCGCGTGGTGGGCGCAGAACGTCGTGCTCGCCTGGCTGGCGTTCGACCTCACCGGCTCCGAGCTCGCGGTCTCGGCGGCGGCCGCGGCGGGCTTCGCGCCGATGCTGCTCGGCCCGCTCGGCGGCCTGCTCGCCGACCGTATCCACCGCCCCCGGCTGCTCATCGGCGCGCAGTTGCTCGCCCTGCTCACCGGGGCGGTGATCGCGCTCCTCGTCACCCTCGATGCCGCCGAGTACTGGCACGTGGTCGTGGCCGCGGCAATCGTCGGGCTGACGATGGCGCCGCTGATGCCGACACGGTTCACGCTCACCATCGACCTCGTCGGCGAGCAGCGCGTCTCGAGCGCGAACGCCGTCAACGCCGTGGGCATGCTCGGCAGCCGCATGGTCGTCCCGGCGGTGGCGGGCGCGCTCATCGCGACGTTCGGTGCGGACGCCGCGCTGTGGTTCAGCGCGGCGTGGTACATCCCCGCTTCGTGGCCGCTGCTGCGTGTCCGGGACGACCGAAGGGAGCACGCGTCCGCGCCGGGGCCCGCGCTCGGCGAGATCGCGCAGGGGTTTCGCTACGCCCTCGCGAACCGCGCGCTGCGCGCGCTGCTGGTGGTGACGGTGCTCGCCAACATGTTTGCCTGGCCGGTGATCCTCGGCTTCCTCCCCGTCTTCGCCGAGGAGGTCTTCGACGTCGGCGCCGCGGGGCTGGGCCTGATCGTCGGCGTGAACGGGCTCGGGGCGCTGCTCGGCGCGCTGGGTATCGCCTCGCTCGGTGACTTCCGCGGGAAGGGGATGCTCTACCTGGTCGCGACGGCCGTGTTCGGGCTGATGCTCGCCGCGTTCGCGGTGAGTGGCGTCTACGCGCTGGCGCTGTTGCTGATCTTCATCGCCGGCGCGGGGAGCGCGGGCTTCGGGGTGATGCAGAGCACGCTCACCATGCTGCTCGCGCCCGCCGACGCGCGAGGCCGCGTGCTGGGCGTGCTCATGCTCTCGATCGGCGTGCTGCCGGCCGCGATGCTCGTGCAGGGCGCGGTCGCGTCCTCGATCGGCGTCGTGGCGACGACCGCGGTGTCCGGCGTGGTGCTCGGCGTGCTCACGATGGCCGTCGCGGCCTCGTCCGCGGACCTGCGAAAGGCCAGGTGACACACCGCCCGCGCCGGTCCGTAGCGCCGCTATCCCCTGCGCCGACGAGCCCGCCCTCGACGCGCTCGTGAGGCTGATCCCGTACCTGTATCCGAGGCTTAACGCCGGCGTTACGCGGGCTTAACAGACGTTCCCGACGCTGGATGTGGAGGGACGTCAGAGCGGGAGGCGCCGCGCGATGACGTTCCCGACATCGGAGCCAACAAAGGGTGCCCGCCTACGGGCGGGACCGCGACGAGACGAAAGGAACCAGCAGTGAAGATGACGAGCATTATCGAGGCGGTACGGCGCGCGGACGGGTCCGCGCCGGTGCAGCAGCTCTCGCCGGCCGACCTGCAGGTGGCGCTGGCGCGCCCGGGCGCGGGAGTGCCCTACCAGTACTTCGGCTTCAACTAGGGCGGGCCGGATGCCGGCCCGCGTGCCGGGTACCCGACCTGGCACGAGCACCCGCTCCGCGGGTGATGCGGTTCTCGCAGCGTGATGCCCCGGCGGCGGCGACGCCCCGGGGCATCATCTTGCGGGGCGTGCGGTCACCTAGACGTCATCGAGGATGCCGAGCCGCACGGCAGTGAGGACGGCTTCGAGCTTGGTCCGCGCCTTGAGCTTCGTACGGAAGTGCCGGACGTGATTGCGCACGGTGTGCGGGCTGATACCGAGGTCGTCGGCGATCTCGTGCGTACCCCGGCCCTGCGCCACCAGGCGCAGCACCTCGAGCTCCCGCGGGGCGATCCTCGGCGTGCCGGCGGCTTCGCCCCCGCGTTCGGCCGGGGCTGACTCCGCGGCCGCAGCGGTCGACGCCCCCCGGGGGTGGTCGAGCACGTGGATCAGCAGGGGAGTGTCGCCCGGCGCGCTGCCCACGAGCATGGGAGTGACGGTGACGTCCCGTCGCTCGCCCGACGAGTCGAGCATCTGCAGGTCGACCGAGGCCGGAATCCGCCCGTCTCGCAGCGAGTGCACGGACGGGCACCCTTCCGTGCACGCAGGGGTCAGGCCGCCGGGCGCGCGACCCTGGAGGAACTCGAAGCAGCGCCGCCCGATCGCATCGTCACGCGTGTGGCCCAGCATCCGCTCCGCGCCGCGACTCCAGAACACCACGCGCTGGTCGGGCGTGACGCAGTACGCCCCGACACCCGCCTCGTCCAGCAGCGCGAAGATGTCCTGTGCAGGCACGCCGGTCCACCTCCCGAACCATCACCTCAACTGGCGTCGTCGGGAGCGTCCCGCCGGGCCCGGGGCTCGCCGGCCGGCGCGGAGCGCCCGAGCGACGATGCTGGCCAGAGCCCGACGACTCCCTGGTGGGGGTGCGGTTGTTCATACTCATTCTAATCTGAATATCGTTGCGCGGCATCCGTTAGCTATAACATATGTGTAGAAGCGCCGGGCCGAGCGAGGCTGGGGTGCGCCTCATCCGTGATCGCTCGTCACTCGTCGAGGAACGCGAGCTCCTCCTCGACCAGCGAGACGACGAGGTCGTCGAGCTGTTCGACGGTGTAGCGGCTCACGTTGTGCGGTGTCGTGCCGCCCTCGCCGTACACGATGAAGATGAAGCGACCCATCGTGTACTGGGCGATCTGGCGGAAGATGTACTCGCCCTGCGGGTTCAGCCCGCTGGAGGCGATCGAGAAGATCTTGATGCCGCGCCGGTGGGCTTCGACCATCTCGGCCGCGTAGCTGTAGTCGTCGGGGTAGTCGAGGTGCGGCGGGGCGTCGGCGATCAGGAACATCAGCCGGATCGCGTCCCCCTCCCGCCACTCGGGCTGGTGGACGGCCACGTGCAGCGCCTCGTTGAGCGACTCGGGGTAGTCGTCCCCGCCGTCGGCGACCACGCCACGGATCGTCTCGAGGAAGCGTTCCGCGTCTGGCTCGAAGTCGAAGACGCGCGTCACATACTCATCGCCGCGGTCGCGGTAGGCGACCATCGCGAAGCGCAGGTCGGGCTCCGACGGCAGCGCGCTGATCCGCGAGGCGATCGAGAGGAGCGTGTCCTTGATCTGCTCGATCTCGTCGGCCATGCTCCCCGTCGCGTCCAGCAGGAACAGGATGTCGAGCGGCACACCGCCCTCGGCGACGGACTGTTCCACGTCGAGCGTGACATCCCAGTTCCGGTCGCCGCCGCGGTCGAACGCGAGCTCCTCGCTGACCTCGCCGCGCGCGACGTGCAGCGTGAACGACTCCGCGCCCTCGCTCCCGGGGAAGGCGAGGGGGAAGAACAGGGTCTGCCCGTTCGCGTAGGTGCGACCCTCGAACAGCATCGTCCCGCCCGAGGAGACGGTGACCAGGGCGTTGTGGACGGGCCGGTCGTCGGCGTCCGTCACGGTCACCACGTACCGCTCGGAGACGTCGACGTCGTGGACCGGGTCGCCCGCGTACTCGCGGCGGTAGAGCAGGTACTCGTCCCAGAGCTCGTTGTCGTTCACCTCGCCGGCGGACAGCGCGGTCCGCTGGGTCTCGCTCGCGCCGCCGGCCGACGAACCGGGCGCACGGTCAGCCGAGTCGCTGCCGCCATCGGCGGGTTCGGAGGCGGACTCTTCGGCCTCGTACGCAACGTCGTCGCCATCGCCGCCGCGCCCGCCGCCGTCGTCCATCCCGTCGGAGGCGTCGTAGCCGGCGTCGTCGCCGCCCACGCCCGGCGCCTCGTCGGTGAGGGCTGCGTCGGACTCCTCGCCATCTTCGGAGGTCGCCGCCATAGCCGCCGAGGGCGTGGCCGTCGGAGGCGGCGTGGGCGCCGCCGTCGCGGTGGCGGTCGCCGTGGCAGTCGGGGTCGGGGTGGCTGTGGCGATCGCGGTCGCCGTAGCGGTGGGGGTCGCGGTCGGAGTCGCGGTGGCCGTGGCTGTCGCCGTAGCCGTCGCCGTGGGCGTCGAGGTCGGCGTAGCGGTCGCCGTGGGCGTGGCGACGGGCGTGGGTGAGGGGGAAGGGGTGGGATCGGCGACCACGGGCGTCGCCGTCGGCGTCTCCTCGACCGGGACCGGTGTCGGGGTCACCTCGGGCTCGGGCTCACCGTCGCCGAAGCACGCCGCCGCCGAGGCGATGAGCACCATCGCCGCGACCCAGTACAACGCTCGCCAGATCCGCGTCAGCCGTGGCACGCAGGGCTCCTCACCTCGGGGCTGCACAGTGCCGGCCCTGCTGAGAGATACGCGACGGACACCCCGATCGTTCCCCTCCTACGCGTCGAGGAAGTCGAGGAGGATGCGGACGAAGCGCTCGGGGTCCTCGTCGATGTTGAGCAGGGCCTCGCTCTCGGGCCGCATCCCCGTGGCGTTCGGGATGCCCTCGACGAACCGTGCGTGTTGCTCGCCGAGGGGCGAGCCCGAGCCATGGAGGATCAGCGTGCGCGCGCGGATGCGCGGCAGCGCGGCCCAGTAGTCGAAGCGCACCATCCCGTAGGGCGCCGAGCCCTCCCAGCCGGTGTCGCCGTAGAGTTCCTGCACACCCTCGTCCGAGTTGAGCTTGAGGTGCTCGACCAGCGTCTCCATGACGCGGTAGAGGTCCGCGCCGGGCTCCGTGCCCCCGTGGCGCTCCCACAGCTCGAGCAGGTGCCCGCCGTCGGGGCGCAGCGGGGTGTAGTGGTGCACGCGATGGATCCGCTCGCGGCCCGCCTCGGTCGCGCCGTAGTTGTAGACCTCCTGCACCACCATCGCGCCGACGCGGTCCGGGTGGTTCGCCGCGATCGCGACCGCGATGTGCGCCCCGGTGTGCGTCCCGAACAGGTCGGCGCGCTCGATCCCGAGGCCGTCGAGGAGCCAGGCGGCGGCCTGCGCGAACTGGTCGAGCGACGTGTACGGCGTCGGCGGCCGGTCCGAGTCGCCGCACGCCGGCATCGTCCACGCGACCACGCGGCGCTCCCGTGCGAGGCGGTCGAAGTGCGGCAGGTACATGCGCGAGGACTGCGGGAGGGCGTGCAGCAGCAGCAGGGGCCGCTTGCCGCTCTCGCGTCTCGGGCCGGCCTCGCGGTACTCGATGTGCCCGTCGGGGCCGAGCACGAATCCGCGCCGCACCTGGATGCCCGCCGACGTCATCCCGGTCCCTCCGGCCGCCTACGCGGCGCGCATCGAGTCGACTACGCGCTCCGCGGCCGCGACCGCGGCATCGATGTCCGCGCCGTCGACGTCGAGGTGGGTGACCATCCGCACCCGCTGCGGGCCGGTGCCGCTGCAGAGCACGCCCTCGGCGGCGAGGCGCTCGCGGAACTCGATGCCGTCGAGGGAGTCGTCGAGCTCGAAGAAGACGATGTTCGTGTCGACCGAGGCAGGGTCCAGCAGGACGCCCGGGAGCGCCGCGAGCCCCTCCGCCAGGTGCGACGCGTGCGCGTGGTCGTCGGCGAGCCGCTCGACGTGGTGCTCCAGGGCGTACAGCGCCGCGGCGGCGATCACGCCGGCCTGCCGCATCCCGCCCCCGAGCTGGCGGCGCAGCACGCGCGCACGGTCGATGACCTCGCGCGGCCCGGTGAGCACGGAGCCGACCGGCGCGCCGAGGCCCTTCGAGAAGCAGAACGAGACGGTGTCGGCCAGCCCGGCGATGGTGGCGGCGTCCGTCTCCAGCGCGTGCGCCGCGTTGAAGATGCGTGCGCCGTCCAGGTGGACCGCGGCGCCGGCGCTGCGTGCGACCTCGGTCGCCGCGCGCATGCTCTCGAGGGGGATCGCCGCGCCGCCGCAGCGGTTCTGCGTGTTCTCCAGGCAGACCAGCGCGGTCCGCGGCACCGCGCCCGGAGCGCGGATCGCCCCTTCGAGCTCGGCGCGGTCGATGCGCCCTCGTTCGTTGTTCGGGGCGGTGCGGAGGCTGATGCCGCCGAGGGCGGACGCGCCGACCGCCTCGTGGTGGAGGATGTGCGACTCGGAGCCGACCACTGCCTCGTCGCCGCGGCCGCAGGTGACGAGCAGCGCGAGCAGGTTGGCCATGGTGCCGCTCGGCACGTACAGCGCGGCCTCCTTGCCGACGCGCTCGGCGGCTGCCTGGTCGAGGCGCTGCACGGTGGGGTCGTCGCCGAGGACGTCGTCGCCCACCCCGGCGCGCGCCATCGCCTGGCGCATCGCCTCGCCGGGGCGCGAGACGGTGTCCGATCGCAGGTCGATCACCATGTTGGGCCCTCGATCCAGCTCGGCCGCGACGGCTCCGACTCTACTGGACGCCCCCATTAGGGAGGCAAGCGCGCGGGGTGCGCCGCGTCGCGTCCCACGGATCCTCGGCTAGAATCGAGCGCGATGAACCGAATCCTCCCCAGGCTGAGCTGGCTGGTCACCGTCCGGCCCTACATCACGATCGCCCTCTTGCTGGCGGTCACGGTCGTGCTCGCCGCGGGAGCGGGCCGGCGCGCGCCGATCGTGGAGGGTGCGGCGCTGGCGTTCCTCCCGCCGGGGAACGCCGTCGCCGAGGCGGTACAGCAGATCGACGAACTGTTCGAGGAGACCGGCGACGTCAGCGTCGTAACGCTCCTCTTCCGCGGCGAGACCCTGACGCCGGACGGACTCGCCCAGATGGACGCCCTGCTGGGCGCCGCGCTGGCCGATCCCGGCGTTTCGGGGCTGCTCGCGCCCGGTGATGCCGTCGTCGCGCCCTCGTTCATCGTCCAGGCTGCGCTCCAGGCCGACGGCGTCGCGTCGATCACGCAGGCCGAGATCGACGGGGCCATGGGCATCCCCGAGATCGGCGGCGCGCTCGCCGCGATGACCGGGACCGACACGGACGGCACGGCGATTGCCATCGCCACCATCCGCCTGCGCGACACGGGCGACGAGCGGCTGCAGGACGCCGAGCGGACGATCCACGAGCTGGCCGTCGGGAACGATGGCCCGCTGAATGTCAGCAGCATCTCGCCCACGGTCGTCGAGGACGAGTACCGCAAGGCGACCGAGGAGGGGATGGCGCCCCTGGTGGGGCTCGCGCTGTTGCTGATCGCGGTGCTGCTTCTCGTCTTCTTGCGGACGCTGTCGGACCTCCTGCTCACCCTGCTCGGCCTGCTGCTGTCGCTGATCTGGGTCGTGGGCGCCGAGGGCTGGCTCGGGCCGAACGCGCTCGGGGTCATCGGCCCGCCGAGCTCGCTGACGGCGCTGGTGCCGATCATCGTGATCAGCCTCACCGTGGACTACGCCATCCAGGGCATCTCGCACTACCGCGAGCAGCGCACCGAGGGCGAGCCGGTGCTGGCGGCGGTACGCATGGGCCTGAGCAACGTCACCCTCCCGCTGGTGCTGGCCGCGGCGACGACGATCGCGAGCCTGCTGGCGAACCTGTTCTCCCCGATCGGGGTGGTGGGCGACTTCGGCGTCGTCGCCGGCCTCGGCGTCGGCATGAGCCTGATCGTGATGCTGACGTTGATCCCGGCGGGCCGCGTCATCATCGACCGGCGGCGCGAGGCGCGCGGCACGCTGACGCAGCCGCGGCTCGTCGCGACGGCGTTGCCGGGCATCGGGGGGCTGGCCGCGGTGCTGGGGCGGTCCGTCACGCGCACGCCCGTGCCGTACTTCGTCGCCGTCATTGCCGTGACGGTCGGGCTGGGCTACGCGGCGACGGGGCTCGAGTCCGGGTTCAACATCCGCGACATCCTCCCCCGCGGCGGCACCGTGCTCGAGGACATCGACACCCTCGACGCGACGGTGGGCGGCTCGACGGAGATGGCCAGCGTGCTGATCCGGGCCGAGGCCACGGAGACGCGCACCCTGCTCAACCTGCACGACCTCCGGGTGGCGCTCGCGGACCCCGAACTCCGGCCGCGGTCGGTGGCGGGACCGGTCCAGACGTCCTACGAGCTACTCGTGAACGACTGGACCGAGGACAGCGGGGAGCCCGGCGACAGGTACGACCCGGAGCTCGCGGCCCTCTTCCGCGAAGCCAGCGCCGGCGTGCGGCTCGACCCGGTGCTGATGCAGCAGTTCCTGGACCGGCTCAAGGAACTCGAGCCCGCCACCGGGCACGCGCTGGTCGACGACCCGGACGGCATCGACTCGTTGCTGGTGCAGTTCCCGACCTTCTCGGGCGACCCGGCCGCGACGCGCGCCCTCCAGCAGGACCTCGAGGCGCTGTGGTTCGGCGACGACGGCGCCGTCACGGCCACCTCGGAAGGCATCCAGTCGGTCGCGGTCACCGACGAGATCACAGGCGGGCAGACGCAGGCGATCAGCACCACCATTGCCGTCGCGCTGGGGATTCTCGCGCTGTTCTTCTGGCTGACGCTGCGGCAGCCCCTGCTGGCGTTCATCGCGGTCGGGCCGATCGTGCTCGTGCTCATCTGGGTGCTGGGCACCATGGCGCTGCTGGGGATTCCCTACACCCTGATCACCTCGATCATCACGGCGCTCTCGATCGGGATCGGCGTGGACTACACGATCCACGTCATCCACCGCTACCGCGAGGAGTTCACGCGCGTGCGCAATCCCGAGGTCGCCGCCTCCCGGACCCTCGCAACCACGGGTTCGGCGCTGCTGGGCTCCGCGCTCACCACGGCGCTGGGGCTCGGCGTGCTGGTGGCCTCGCCGATCGCCGCCTCGCAGCAGTTCGGCATCACGGCCGCGATCACCATCGTCTACTCGCTGATCATGTCCACGGTGCTCGTGCCCCCGGCGATGACCGTCTGGGGCGCCTACCAGAACATGCGGCTGCGCTCGATGGGGCGACGCATGGCCGATGAGCTGGACCTCGCGATCGAGGGCGTCTACCAGCGTCGCGAGCAGGAGCAGGCCCAGTCGTAGCGGGGAGCTCGGGCGTCCCGCAGCCTGCCACTGCCGGGGCCGGGTCAGAGGACGGAGTACCGAGGTTCCGAGAGCCCCTCTGACTCGTCGACCTCCTCCACCTCCATCAGCAAGGCCGGCAGGATGGCGAGCAGGGCGAGCACCCCCGCGATCGTGAAGATGTTCTGGAACACGGTCACCCCGGCCTCGATCAGGGGCGCCTCGGTCTCCTCGTACGTGGTCCCGACCGTCACGTGCGCGGTGAGGCTGTAGAAGCGCTCGATGCCCCACGCGGAGAGCGCCGCGAGCCCCAGCGCCATCCCCACCATGCGCGACGCGGTGACCAGCGAGGCCGCCGCGCCCCAGTAGTGGCTCGGCGCGGCGCTGAGCGCGCTGACCCCGATGGGCGGGATCACGAGCCCGAAGCCGAGCCCCGCCGCGACGAGCGGCAGGGTCAGCCGCGGCTCATGCACCTCGGTCTCCCACGTGCTCATCACGAGCAGGCCGGTCCCGATCAGCACCAGCCCGGCGATACACACCGTCCGCACGCCCGTCACGCGGAGGAGGTACCCACCCATCACGGCGCCCACGGGTATGGCGGCGGTCAGGCGGATCAGGCGCAACGCGCTCTCCCATACGCCCTTCTCCATGACCGTGCCCGACATCAGGGGCACCGCGACCAGCGAGATGATCAGCGCGACCCCCACCAGGAACTGGGCCATGTTGGACGACAGGAAGGCCTTCGAGCTGTACAGGAACGACGCGAGCAGGGGCTGCACCGCCCGTCGCTCCACGTGGATCAGCGCGGCGACGAGCAGGATCCCGATGACGAGCAACAGGTACGGGACGAAGGACTCCTGCGAGAAGATGCTCCGCTGCGATAGCGCGATCGTGATCACGGTCAGCGCACCGCCCAGCGCGAGCGCCCCGAGGTAGTCCATCTTCGCCTCGCGGTTGACGCGGTTCGGGAGGATGCCGAGCAGCGCGATCAGGATGAGGCTCTGCGGCACGTCCAGCCAGAAGATCCAGCGCCACCCGACCAGCTCGATGATGGCTCCCCCGTAGAGCGGACCCAGCACCGAGCCTGCCTCGGCCGAGGCGGCCACGAGCCCCAGCGCGACTCCCCGCTGCGCCGGCGACGCCGTCCCCACGGCCATGGCCAGCCCGATCGGGACCGTGGCGCCACCTCCGGCCGCCTGGAGCACGCGCGCGATGACGATCCACTCGAAGTTCGGCGCGACGGCCACCAGCGCCGAGCCGATGGCGAAGAGCAGCAGCGCCGCCTGGAACATGCGGACGCGGCCGAAGACGTCCGAGAGGCGGCCGGCCAGCGGCATCGCCACGGTGTAGCTGATCAGGTAGCCGGTCACGATCCACGACGCCCGGTCGAGGTCCGTGAGCGGGATCTCGAGGTCGACCATGACGCTGGGAAGCGCCGCCACGACGACCGTCTGGTCCAGGGCAGTCGAGAAGACGCCCAGGCAGAGAATCCACATGACGACCGTCTGGGACGAACCCAGGGATGTCAGCCCGGCCCTGGCCGCGTTCATGGCTGGGAGGCTATCTCCGGAAGCTCGATATCGACGGGAACGTCGAAGGTGACGGTGAACAGGCGCTTCGTATCAGCCCCGTCGTCATCGTAGATGCGGCCCGCGATCCGCATCTGCCGGAGCCTATGGTCGGCCTCGTCGATCCAGAGCGACAACGTGATCGGATGACCGAGGTTCGCATCCCGTACCAGGATTGCGAGGTCGCCGGACGTCACCTTTCCGTCCACCTTTATGGTCTCTGCTCCGTCGATCGACTCCGTGCCCGCTACGACAGCGTCCTCCATGAGGGAGATGATCCCACTCAACGTGATGCCCACGCCCACGAAGTTGAAGGGGATCTGGTCCGCCGGGACGGGGGTCCACGGTGCATCGGCGGAGAACTTCATGTACGCCTCGTCGCCGATCCCCACCATCTCGATCTCGACGAACCCAAGCCCCGGCGCCACCACGTCCACCACCATCCGGAAGCTGTCCGGCGCCCGCAGGTCAGCCTCGAGGCTCTTGAAGGTGGTGCCGAAGAACTTGGCGCCCGTCTCCAGCTCGTCGACCATCTTGAGCTTCGTGGTCGACACGGCCTCCAGTCCCGCTCTCATGCCGGCGATCCTGTCGTCGAGCGTCGGCTCGGGTGTCGGGGTAGCGGTCGGTGTGGGCTCGACGGCGGGGTCGGGTTCGGAGCCACACGCGGGAGCGAGGATCAGGAGGCCCATCACCAGCACGGCGAGCGCCAGCCGGAGGGGCAATGTCATGGGTCCGTCCATCAACGGCTCATCACCTCGCTCGGGAGTCGTCAGGTGGTGTCCGCCCACACCGCCGACCCGCTGTCCGACCAACCCAGTGCCAGGCCAGCATCTACCAGGCAGCCCGTTGCGCTCAGCCGGTGATTGGTGCGGCCTTGCGCGACTATATCACCGCCGATCGGAGCCCCCCAGCGTCGCGCCGGGCCCGGATGGGACGCTCGCAGCCCCACGTTGGCGTCGGGGACGGGCCGTCTCGGGACTCGTGGCGCCGCGGATGTCGTGGGGTGGGCGGGTTTCGTATCCTTAGGGTGCATGCTGGCTGCCAGGAAGGTGGTCACCGGCGCCGGCGCGCGAGGAGCGTCGACCCATGCCGATCCGACACGAAGACCTCACGGTGACTCCGCTGCCCCCGTTTCCCGAGGGCTGGTTCTACGTCGCCAGCCGCCGGGACGTGCGCAAGGCCGACGCGCAGATCGTGCAGAAGACCTGGATGGGCGTGAACGTCGTCGTGTGGTGCGACGAGGACGGCCGCCCGTGCGTTGCCGAGGCCGTGTGCCCGCACCTCGGCTCCGACCTGGGCCCCGACGCCGGCGGGCGGGTCTGCGAAGGCCGCCTCGTCTGCCCCTTCCACGGCTTCGAGTTCGACACCACCGGCCAGTGCGTCGACACCCCGTTCGCCGCCCCGCCGCGGGCCGCGCGGCTACGCGTGTTCCCGGCCCGAGAGATGCTCGGGATGATCTTCGCGTGGTGGGGCATCGAGGACCGCGAGCCGCAGTGGAGCCTGCCCGAGGCCGTGCCCGACCAGGACGGCTGGACCAACATCGCGATCCGCACGCTCCGCTTCGAGGGCCATCCGCAGGAGACCACCGAGAACTCCGTGGACATCGCGCACCTGCGCTACGTCCACGGCTACGACGGCGTCGGACGCATCGCGCCGGTGGTCGTGGACGGCGCGCGTTTCGAGAGCCGCTGGAACTTCACCAGCGTGCGGGACATCGCGAAGGTCGGCAGCCTCACGATGCGGTTCTCGGCCAACGCCCAGATCTACGGCCTCGGTTACTCATGCGTCGAGGTACACGAGCACACCATCGACATGGACGTGCGGCTGTGGGTGCTGGCGACGCCGGTGGACGGCACGTTCATCGACATGACGCTCGCCACGCAGGTGCGGGAGATCCGCAACCCGAAGCGGAAGATCGTCGGCCTCGGCTTCCTCCCCCGCAGGTGGCGTGCGCCGCTCATGGGCAAGTTCCTGGCGGCCCAGGAGGTGCAGGACGTCATGCAGGACGTGATCATCTGGAGCCGCAAGAGCCACCTCGCGCGCCCGCGCCTCAACCGCTCCGACGGCGAGATCACGACCTTCCGGGCGTACTGCGCCCAGTTCTACCCCGACGCGCCCGCCCGGCTTCAGCCCACCTCGAGCGGCAGCGAGGGGTCGGCGGCGTACTCGGACATGGAAGCGTCGTAGACCGCGACGTTCCCGTAGCCCAGCATCGCGAGCACGAAGGCGTCGTTGGACGCGGCGATGCCGCCGCCGCAGTACGTCACCACGCGCTGGTCCCTGTCCGCTCCCGCCTGCTCGAAGAGCGCCGCCAGCTCCCCGGCCGGACGGAACAGGCCGGTCTCGGGATCGGTCAGCTCCATCGACGGCACGTTCGTCGCGCCGGGGATGTGGCCCGGGCGCCCGTAGGCCCCGCCGCTGTCGGTGCCCGAGTGCAGCTCCCGGCTGAGCGCGTTGATGAGGCAACTGCTCCCCGAGCCCGCCGAGTCGATGAACGCGCGCACCTCGTCGAGGTCGGCGAACCGCGCCGGGTCCGGCGTCGGCGTGAACGTCGTGGCCGTGTACGTCGCCTCCTCGGTGGAGACGGGGCGGCCCTCGGCGGTCCAGCGTCGCCAGCCGCCGTCGAGCACGGCCGCGCCCGCGCAGCCCATCGAGCGGAACATCCACCACAGCCGCGCCGCCCACGCCGAGCCCGCGCGGTCGTAGAGGACGAGCTTCGAGGTCTTCGCGATACCGTGCCGACCGGCCGCCGCGGCGAACGCATCGGCCGAGGGCATCATGAAGCGCAGCTCGTGGTCGTTGTCGGAGAAGTCGCCCTGCAGGTCCAGGAACCCCGATCCGGGGATGTGACCGGACTCGTACTCGCCTCGCCCCGACTCGACCTGGTAGCCGCCGCCGTCGCGGGGACGCAGGAAGACGCTCGTGTCGAAGACGCGGACGTCGTCGTCCGCGAGGTGCTCGGCGAGCCAGTCGGTGGAGACGAGGAACTCCGGGTGCGCGAATGCCATGTGCAACTCCAGTCCGTGTCGCGTGGTTCCGCCACTGTACGCCGACCGCGTACCGTGCGTGACTCGCTCGACACCCGAACACGCCGAGGCGAGACTGGGGCGACGACGGTCGCGTCGTGCGACGGAGCGGGGGCGAGCGTGGCTGAGTACGTGCCGAGTCCGGCCGAGTGGGTGCGGGACCAGGTCGAGCTGTACGAGCGCACCGACGGCGCCGAGGGTGCCGAGTTGCGCGGGATGCCCGTCGTGATCGTGACCCACCGCGGGCGTCGCACGGGCGCGGTCCGCAAGACGCCGCTCATGCGCGTGGCCGACGGCGACGCCTACGTGCTCGTCGGATCGCTCGGCGGCGCGCCGCAGAACCCCGTGTGGGTCTACAACCTCATGGCCGACCCGGACATCGAGCTGCGCGACCGCGCCGCGGTCACCTCGATGCGCGCCCGGCTGGTCGATGACCCGGTGGAGCGCGCGCGGCTCTGGCGTCTCGCCGTCGAGGCGTACCCGGACTACGAGGACTACCAGCAGCGCACCGAGCGCGTCATCCCGCTCTTCCGCGCCGAGCCCGTCTAGCGGCTCGTGCGAGGCGTCGCCAGCGAAGGCCGGGTGCATGCAGGACGCACGGTGAGACACAGCGTCGCCGCCATGCGCCGTGGCCGTTCGCGCCCGCGCCCGGCGCGGCGCGTGGGGTTAGCGGTTACCGCCATCGCGCTGGCGGTGTGGGCGGCCGCGTGTACCTCGGACGACCCCGAGCCGCCGCCACCCGCCGCGGAGTCGACGCCCGCGACGTCCGCCACCGCAGCGCCGGCCCCGGCTCCGGTGACGCCCACGCCGACCGCCGCCCAGCCCACGCCCGCAGACCCGACCGACGCCTACTTCGACCTCGGGCGCGTCCTGGACATCGCGATCGAGATCGCGCCCGCGGACTGGGAGACGCTGCGCCACCAGACCCGCACGTTCGAGGACCTGATGGCGGAGATCGAGCGCTACCAGCTCTCCCGCCCCTTCGCCGACATCTACACATGGTTCCCGGCCACCGTCACGGTGGACGGCGAGACCCACGCCGAGGTCGGCGTCCGCAAGAAGGGGTTCCTCGGCTCCCAGAGCGACACCAGGCCGTCGCTCAAGCTGCGCTTCGACAAGTACGTGGACGGCCAGGCGCTGGGCGGCGTCATGGGGCGCATGACCCTGAACAACAGCCTCCAGGACCCCTCGATGGTCAACACCTGCCTGGCGCACCAGGTCTTCACCAGCGCGGGCATACCCGCCTCGCGCTGCAGCTACGCCACCGTCTCGGTGAACGGCCGGGACCTCGGCCTCTACCTCCACGTCGAGGAGATCAAGGCGCCCTTCCTCGCCCGCCACTTCGCGAGCACCGAGGGCAACCTCTACGAGGGCACGGTCAGCGACTTCACCCCCGAGTACCGCGGCACCATCGAGAAGAAGACCAACGAGGACGAGGACGACTGGTCGGACGTCGACGCCGTCGTCGCGGCGCTGCAGGACCCCTCGGACGCCGGGCTGGCGGCGCTGGGGGAGGTCGTCGACCTCGACCGCTTCCTCACGTTCTGGGCCGTCGAGGTGCTCATCGGCCACTGGGACGGCTACGCGGGCAACCGCAACAACTATCGCTTCTACGCCGAGCCCGGCGGGGGCTTCGTCTTCATGCCCTGGGGCGTCGACGACGCGTTCCACCTGGAGGACGACCCGAACGCCTTCGACGACATCAGCAACCCACCGCCGTCGGTGCTGGCCCTCACCGCCATCCCCAACCGCCTCTACCACGATGACGAGTGGCGGGCGCGCTACGTCGACCGGCTTCGCGAGCTGCTCGAGACCGCGTGGGACGAGGACGCGCTGCTCGCGAGCGTCGATGAGCTGGCCGCCGTCGTCGGGCAGCACGCGCAGCCATCGGCCCGGCCGGCCGCTGCAGCGGACGCCGAGCGCGTGCGGCAGTTCATCCGCAAGCGGCGCGCCGAGATCCTCGACGACCTCACCCCGGAGCCCCCGGACTGGCCCGCCCCCGACGAGGCCGCGGAGCCGGAGCGCGGCACGGTGGACGTGCGCTTCGAGACCACGTGGGGCAGCAACAGGAGCGTGAACCCCCTCGGCGAGGGGAACGTGACCTCGCTGGAGGTGGACGGAACCACGGTGCCCACCGGCGGCCTCGGCATGATCGCCGGGCGCGCCAGCGAGGAGGAGACCGAGGGGTTTGGCATCCCGGACGCGGCCTCCCTCGCCCTCATCAGCGTGGGGGACGACGGGTCCATCGAGGGCTTCACGATCGTGCTCCCCGTCGCCGCGCTCACCGACGGCGCGCGGCTGGTCATCGGCGAGGACCGCATCGCGGGAGGCGTGTGGTCGATCCCGGCCGGGGCCGCCGTCCCGGACAGCTTCGTCCCGTTCAGCGAGGGCGTCCTGACGCTCTCGGAGGCGAGCGCCGACGACGGCGCGACCATCTCCGGCGCCTTCTCGGGCGTCTTCGGCGGCGTCCCTCCGGCCGGCGGGGACGCGAGCGCCGGCGCGGGCCGCGCGGACGTGGGCCTCGTCATCAACGAGGTCGCGGCCCAGGGCAACCCCCTCGACTGGTTCGAGCTGTACAACGCGTCCGACTCGCCGCTGTCCCTCGACGACTTCGTCGTGGCCGACGACCTCGCGGACCGCGACAAGCGCGTCGCGTTCCCCGCCGGCCTGATCGTGCCGCCGGGCGGCTACCTGCAGGTGCAGCTCGACAAGGACGCGTGGCCCGGCTTCGCGCTCGGCCGGGACGAGGAGCTGGGCGTCTGGACGGCCGACGGCGCGCTCGTCGACGAGGTCGACTGGGCCGAGGGAGACGCCGACGAGGGCACGAGCTACGCCCGCCGGCCCGACGGCACGGGGGACTTCGAGACCGTCGACGAGCCTACCCCCGGCGCGGCGAACCAGCCCGCTCGCTGAACGCCTCCGCGGAGCGCCGCGCCTGCGCCGCGTGCTAGGATTCCGGCCCGTGGCCACCGTAGCCGTCATCGGCGCCGGGGCAGTCGGCTCCTACTACGGCGCGCGCCTCGCGCAGGCCGGGCACGACGTGCGCTTTCTGCTCCGCCGTGACTACGACGCCGTGGCCGCGCGCGGACTGCGCATCGAGTCGCACCACGGCGACTTCGTCCTCGAACGCCCCGCCATCGCGCGCGACGCCGCCGACATCGGACCGGTCGACTGGGTGCTGTGCGGCCTCAAGACCACCGCGCTCGACGCGGCAGCCGCCCTCATCCGCCCCTGCCTCGGGCCCGAGACGCGCGTGCTCGCGATCATGAACGGCCTCGGCATCGAGGAGCGGCTCGCCGCCTCGCTCGGCACGGAGCGCGTCTTCGGCGGGCTCGCCTTCACGTGCATCAACCGGGGCGAGCCGGGCGTGATCCACCACATCGAGTACGGCCAGGTCGGCATCGCGCACCTCGGCGACGACCCCGCCGAGCTCGACCACGCCGTCGCGCTCTGGCAGGGTGCGACCGCCGAGATCAGCGCCGCCGCCCCGCTGCTGCGCGCGCGCTGGGAGAAGCTCTGCTGGAACGTGCCGTTCAACGGCCTCACGGTCGCCGCCGGCGGCGTACACACCGAGGTGATCGTGACCGACCCGGGCCTGCGCGCCGAGGCGCGCGCGCTCATGGAGGAGGTCGTGGCCGCCGGCAACGCCGACCTCGCGGCCGCCGGCAGCCCGGAGCGCATCGACGGCGACGCGGTGATCGCGCGCATGTTCGAGCTCACCGACGTGATGGGCCCGTACCGCCCCAGCACGCTCATCGACTACCTCGAGGGCCGCGCGATCGAGGTGGACGCGATCTTCGCCGAGCCCGCCCGCCGTGCGCGCGCCCTCGGCGTCCCCACCCCGCGCATGGACATGCTCGCCGCGCTCCTCGCGCGGCTGGACCCGGCCGCGGGCGCGGCCTGACGGCTCGCCCCGCGTCGCCGCTCCTGACGTAGTCCGCTCGAACCGCGCAGCGGGGCGCGCCGCGTCCTATCATCGCTGCCGGAAGCGCGATTCGGGGCCGGGGGGTTCGTCATGGATATCAACGCGGCGGTGCTCTACGAGGCGAACACACCGCTGGTCGTCGAACCCGTGCGGCTCGACGACCCGAAGGCGGGCGAGGTGCTCGTGCGCATCGCCGCGGCCGGCGTCTGTCACTCCGACTACCACGTGATGAAGGGCGAGTGGACGCCGCCGCTGCCGATGGTGCTGGGCCACGAGGCCGCCGGCGTCGTCGAGCGCGTCGGCGCGGGCGTCGAGCGTGTGCGGCCGGGTGACCACGTGATCCTCAACTTCCGCCCCAACTGCGGCTGGTGCGACCACTGCACCCGCGGCGAGCCCGTGCTCTGCAACGGGGCGGACAGCGATCGCTGGTTGCTCTTCGACGGCACGACGAGGCTGCACACCAGCGAGGGCCGGGACCTCCACCACTTCGCACGGGTCGCGGCCTTCGCCGAGTACGCGGTCGTGCCCGAGTCGGGCGCGGTGCCCGTCCGTCAGGACGTGCCCCTCGACAGGGCGGCCCTCATTGGCTGCGCCGTCATGACCGGCGTGGGCGCCGTCATCAACACCGCGCGAGTCGAGGCCGGGAGCTCCGTGCTGGTGGTCGGCTGCGGTGGCGTCGGCCTGAACTGCATCCAGGGCGCCGTGCTCGCGGGCGCGGAGCGGATCATCGCCGTGGACGTGAAGGCCAACAAGCTCGACTACGCCCGCCAGTTCGGCGCAACGGACGTCCTCGATGCGAGCGAGGGTGACACCGCGGCCCGCGTCCTCGAGCTGACCGGTGGCGGTGTGGACTACGCGTTCGAGGCCATCGGCTTCTCGCAGACGATCGTCGACTGCTACGAGTCGACGCGGCCCGGTGGCACCACGGTGGTCGTGGGGATGGCGTCCGAGGACGACATGATGGCCATCCCCGCGCTGTCGCTGCCGCGCACGGAGAAGGTGCTGCGCGGCTCGTGGTACGGCTCCGCCCGTCCGTGGATCGACCTCCCGAAGATGGTCGACCTCTACATGGGCGGCCGCCTGGACGTCGATTCGCTGGTCACCCGTACCTACCCGCTCCCGGAGATCAACGAGGCGTACGCGGCGCTCGATCGCGGCGACGTGGCGCGCAGCGTGCTCGTGATGGACTGAGCCCTGGCGGGCTGATCGGCGCGGGGGGCGCTTCCGCCGGGCGGTCGCCTATCCTGTGCAGGCCGTGGAAACCGATCAGGTACTTGTCCTCCTCGTGCTCGCCCTCACGTTCGTCCTCTTCGTCTGGGGGCGATGGCGGTACGACGCGGTCGCGCTCCTCGCGCTGCTGGCGCTCGTGCTCGGCGGCGTCGTCCCGGGCGACGAGGCGTTCGCCGACTTCGGCCACCCCGCCGTGGTGACCGTGGCCGCCGTGCTCGTCGTGAGCCGGGGGCTGCAGAACTCCGGGGCCGTCGACCTGCTGGCCCGCTGGCTCACCGTCGCGGGCACGTCGCCGACGCGGCAGATAGCCGCGACCTCCGGGCTGGCGGCCACGCTCTCGGCGTTCATCAACAACGTCGGCGCGCTGGCCGTGCTCATGCCGACCGCGATCCGGCTGGCCCGGCAGGCGGGGAACCGGCCCTCGGCGGTCCTGATGCCGCTCGCGTTCGCCTCGCTGCTGGGCGGCCTCGTCACGCTGGTGGGCACGCCCCCCAACATCGTGATCGCCACCTTCCGCGCCGACGCCTCGGGCGAGGCGTTCGCGATGTTCGACTTCGCGCCCGTCGGGCTCGGCATCGCCGTGGCGGGGCTGGCGTTCGTCTCGCTCGTCGGGTGGCGGCTGATCCCGCGGCGCGAGGAGGCGGCGAGCGAGGAGCTGTTCGAGATCAGCGACTACCTCTTCGAGCTCCGAATCCCCGAGGGCTCACCGACGGACGGCAAGAGCATCGCCGAGCTCGGCACCGAGTCCAACGCCGACTTCGTCGTCGTCGCGGTCGAGCGCGGCGAGCGCAGGATCGGGCTGCCGTCGAGCTTCGAGCTGCTGCACGCCGGCGACGAGCTGGTCGTCGAGGCGAGCAGCGAGGCCCTCGACGCCCTCGTCGCCGAGGCGGGGCTCGAGGCCGCCGGGGGACGGGACGGCGCGGCGGCCCGGCTCGGCGACGGCGACGTGGTCCTCGCCGAGGCGGTGATCGCGCCCGGCTCGTCGTTGCCGGGGCGGACCGTGGTGCAGGCCGACCTGCGGCGGCGGCACCACGTGAACGTGCTCGCGGTCTCGCGCAGCGGCCGGCAGTCCCGCGTCCGCATGCGCGACACCGTGCTGCAGGTCGGCGACGTGCTGCTCTTCCAGGCGAACCGCCACGAGCTGCCCGGTACGCTCGAGGCGCTCAACTGCCTGCCGCTCGCGGAGCGCGAGCTGAGCGTGGGCCGCCGAGAGCGTCGCGCGCTCCTCGCGGTCACGATCTTCGGGGGCGCGCTGATGACGGCGGCGGCGCTCCGGCTGCTCCCGATCCAGGTCGCGATGGCCGGCGCCGCGGCGGTGATGGGGCTGGTCGGCCTTGTCTCGCCGCGCGAGGTCTACGAGTCGATCGACTGGCGGGTGATCGTGCTGCTGGGCGCGATGATCCCCGTTGGCGGCGCGCTGGAGGAGACGGGGCTGGCGGCCGAGGCGGCCTCGGTGCTCGTCGCCGTGAGCGGCGACCTCCCGCTCTGGACGAGCGTCGCGGCGGTGCTGGTGATCTCGATGTTCCTCTCGGATATCGTCAACAACACCGCAGCGGCCGTGCTCATGGCGCCGATCGCCCTCGGCGTCGCGGGCGGGCTGTCCGCCTCGCCTGACCCGTTCCTCATGGCCGTGGCGGTCGGCGCCTCGGCCGCGTTCCTGACGCCGATCGGGCACCAGTCGAACCTGTTGGTGATGGGCCCCGGCGGGTACCGCTTCGGCGACTACTGGCGCCTCGGCCTCCCCCTCGAGGCCCTCATCACCGTCGTCGCCGTCCCACTGATCCTGCTCGTCTGGTCGCCGTAGGGCCACACGCAGGCGCGGTACGCGCCCCGGAGTCCATGAACTGAGCGTAATCTCGGAGCGCACCCACTCGGAGAGACGGGAGCCTGGGTGAGGACGCTCGTTGTCTCGGCGGCGGTGGCCGTGGTCGGGGCGGCCGTGCTCGGCGCGGTCGCGTCTCGCGACACGGACGCGCAGACCGGCGCAAGCGCAGGCGGCACGGCTCGCGTCAGCGTCGAGCTGCGCGTCTGGCAGGGCGTCGAGGATGGCTCGAAGATCGCAATCACCGCCTGGGTGGCGACGCACGGATGGTACACACCCAGGCCGATCCCGCTCGCCCTCGATGACGGTCTCAGTTCGACCGGCGAGTACCGCTACGGGGACATCACGGTGGGCATTCCGAGGCCGGAGTGGGACTCCCCACTGGGCATCGACGTGCGCGTCTGGCAGGCCGTGCGCAACGACGACTTGATCTACGTCAGCGCTCGCTCGGAGGGCGGTTCCTGGTCGACCCTCGGGACGGTGAGGCTGCGGCTGGACGATGGCTTCAGCCTCGACGGGCGGGAGCGCTACGGTGCACTGCTGATCGAGGCGCCAATCCTCCTGTCGGGTCTGAGGACGCTTGCGGGCCAGGCCGGCGTGTGGGGATACGCCGACGGCGCGCGGGCGCAGGCTCGCTTCGGGCGCGAGGAGCGGATCGGGGACATCAAGCTGGACGTCGACCCCAACGGGGACGCCGTCGTCGCGGACTATCACAACAACGCCGTTCGCCGCGTCGCGCGTGACGGGACGGTCACGACCATCTGGGGAAGGACGGGTCTGGGCTTCCGCGACGGTCCCACGGAGACGGCGCAGATGTCCGGACCGGCGGGCGTGGCCGTGGCGGACGACGGCACGATCTACGTGGCTGACGCCCGCAACCACGCCATTCGCCAGATCTCCCCGGACGGGGTAGTCACGACAGTGGCAGGAGGTGACCCCTCGGATATCCATCCGGGCGACGTCATAGACGGACCCGCGGACCAGGCGCGCTTCGGGTGGCCCGAGGGGCTCGCGCTCGACGGGGACGGGAACCTCTTCATCCTGGAGTTGCACCGTGTCCGGCGCCTGTCGCGTCACGGGCTGGTGACAACGATCGCGGGAGATGGGTCGTCCGGATACCAGGACGGTGACGGGGCCGCAGCCAGGTTCCACCACCTGGAGCGGATCGATGTCGACGACCAGGGCACCGTCTATGTCATGGGCTGGAGTGCCTATGCGACCGACCTCCCTGGACGCGGGGCGACGATACGGACGATCGACAGGAGTGGAGAGGTACGGACGCTCTTCCGGTGGGACGCGCCGAGCTTCGGCGGGATCCTCGCGGCTCCGCAGGGCCTCGCCGTAACGGGAGATGGCACCCTCTACCTCTCGAACACGGGCCGGCACCAGGTCCTCGCGGTCACACCGGACGGCGCCGTGCGGGTGGTGGCGGGCACCGGCGTGCCCGCTCAGCTCGACGGTCCGCGTGAGGACGCAGCCCTCCGCTTTCCGGGCGCGCTTGCACTCTCAGCGGACGGCGCGCTCTTCGTGGTCGACCAGGCCGACAGCGTCGTGCGCGTGCTGGTGCCCCGAGGGGCCGCGCCCCGGAGCGGCGGCGTGGATGTCGTGGGGCACCAGCCCCTGCCGCGGGTCGAGGGCGTCAGCGTCAGCCGGGTCGCCAGCGGGACTGCTGGCCCGGTCTACTTCCACGGGCCCACCGGGCTGGCGCCGGACGGCCGCGGAAACGTAGTCATCGCGACGTGGGACGGGACGATCCGGCGGCTCGCCCCGGACGGGACGTTGACGACCATCGCCGGAGGCAGCCGCTACGGCTTCGCCGATGGACCGGGCGACCAGGCCCGCTTCGACTTCCCGTGGGGCGTCGCAGTGGACGCTGACGGCGCGATCTATGTCGCGGATCGGCAGAACCACCGTATTCGCAAGGTTGCGACGGACGGCTCCGTCACGACCCTCGCGACGTCAGCGGACGGACTGCACCTCCCCCGTTCCGTTGCACTCGATGACGACGGCGACCTGCTCATCGCCAGCAGCCAGGCGCTCTGGCGCCTCAACCTCGACGACGGGACCGTGGCGCTTGTGCACCGCGGCTCCGCGTTCATCGAGGCGGTCGCGGTGGGCCCACACGGCTCAGCCTTCTTCACGAGCACGCCAAGGCCGGGCGAGACGGCGGACATCATGAAGCTATCGCCGGACGGCGTCGTCTCCGTGGTGTTCAGCGACATCGCCGGCCGCTACGGCGGGGTGTTCTCCGAGAGTCTCGAAGGCCTTGCCGTGGCAAGCGACGGAACCCTCTACGTGGCGGATTCGGTCTTCGGCCGCCTGGTCAGCATCGCACCCGATGGAACCGTGTCGATCCTGCTCGACCGCGATGCGTTCGATGAGCACGAGCACTTCAGCCCGGTAGCGGTCCTCGTGATGCCCGACGGCTCTCTGCTGGTGTCGGATCAGGGGCAGCACGCGATCTGGCGGGTCACGATCGACGAGTAGCGCCTCGCCCCGGGGGTCGCTCGGGTCGCAGCAGGCCCGGTGCGCGCCGCGCAGCTACGGCAGTACGCCGGTCTCACGTAGCAGGCGGAGCGTGCCCTCGAGGTCCCACAGGTCGCTCAGGTCAATGGCGGGCGGCTGGAGGTCGGCAATCGACCGCAGCCCCGGGGCGCCCTCGACGCCCGCGATGAGCGGGTACTCGGTGTTCGTCTCGGCGTAGTAGCGCTGCGCCGCCTCGCTGAGCATGAACTCGAGGAAGCGTCGCGTGGTGTCCGGCTGGTCGGACGTGCGCAGCACCCCCGCGCCGGCCACGTTCACGAGCGTCCCGATGTCGCCGGGGCCGGTGTGGTAGTTGCGGGCGGGGAAGTCCTGGCCCTGCTCGGCGAGGAAGCGGTTGAGGTAGTAGTGGTTGGCCAGGCCCGCGTCGACCTCGCCGCGCCCCACCGCGTTGACGATGGAGACGTTGTTCGGGAACTCCGGCGGGTCGTTGGCGAGCATGCCCTCCAGCCAGGCCCGCGCCCCGTCCTCGCCCTCGCTCACGCGGAGGGCGGTCACCCACGCCTGGAACGAGCCGTTGGTCGGCGCCCACGCCACCCGGCCGCGCCACTGCGGGTCGGTGAACTCGAGGACTGAGTCGGGCAGGTCGTCGGGCGAGAGCACGTCGGTGTTGTAGACGACCACGCGCGCGCGGCCGGACAGCCCGATCCACTGGCCCTCGCGGGAGCGGTAAGTCGCCGCGACGCGTTCGAGGATGTCGTCGTCGATGGTCGTGAAGAGGCCGGCGGCCTGCACGGCGCCGAGCGCGCCGGCGTCCTGGGAGATGAAGATGTCCGCCGGGCTCTGGTCGCCCTCCTCGACCAGCAGGGCCGCGAGCTGCGCGGTGCCGCCGTAGCGGACGCCGACGTGGATGCCGGTGTCCTCGGCGAACCGCTCCAGCAACGGGCCGATCAGCTCCGGGCTGCGGCCCGAGTAGATCGTGAGTTGCTGATCGCCGTCGTCGCCGCAACTCGCGGCAAAGAGGGCGAAGGCCGCGGCCACGCCCGCCACGAGCAGCGCAAGCCGCATGCGCATCGATGTGTGTGGACTCGCTATGCGCCGTAGCTCCGCACCGAATCTGGGTAAAGCCACTGCTACTCCTCGGATTTCGTCGTTACCGTAGGTGGTGACGCGTTGACACTGCTCCTGATCGCCAGTAAACCCTACACGAGCATATTAGTGCAAGCTAACTTCGTGATGCAGCACATCGCACGTCACGGAGTCGCTTCACACGACGATATCGACCATGCTGGCGCACGGCGCCGGCGCATGGATCGGATACTCCACTGCCGAACGCCGCCCCCACCCGCTCGGGAAGCCAGCCAGCGCACGCCCCCGCCGACGCCTCCGCGTCGCTGCTCTCGGTCGCGCGTCATCGCCGGCTGCGCTGGATCGCGGCCGCGGTGCTCGTCGCGGTCAGCGCGGCCCTGATCATCCGCGCGGCCGACGGGGCGCTGCTGCGCGACGGCGTCGGCGAGCTGGTCCGCAGCCCCGGCCTGCTGGCCGTGATGCTCGGCGCGTACGCGGCGGCGTTCGTGCTGCGCGCGTTCGCCTGGCGCACGCTCCTGGGCCGTGCGGGCTCTGACACCGGCGTCGGCCGGCTCGTCGCGATCCTGCACGGCGCGCTCTTCGCCAACCACGCCCTGCCGGTCAAGGCCGGCGAGGTGCTCAGGCCCGCCCTCGCCGTGCGCGCGGGCGTTCCGATCGCCGGGGCGACCGTCTCGACGGTCGTCGCGCGCATGCTGGACGTGGCCGCGCTGCTTGCCATCGCGACCGCACTCCTCCCGCTGACCACCGCCGGTGGCGAGAGCCCGGTGGTGCTCGCGGTTCCGGCGCTGCTACTCGGCCTCGCCGCTGCCACGCTGCTGTGGCTCCGCTCCGGGACGCCGCCCCGCACGCGCGTCGAGGTGGTGGACCGCGCCTGGGCCGGCGCGCGCGACGCGCTGCGCGCGATGCCGTCGCGCGACGTGCTCCGGGCGTTCGCGCTCACGGTGCCGAGCTGGCTCCTCGAATCCGTCGTCCTGTACGGCGCCGCGCAGGCGCTCGGCCTCGAGCTGTCGCTGACGGCGGCCGCGGCGGTGACGGCGTTCACCATCCTCTTCCAGGTCGTCCACCTCACGCCCGGCGGCATCGGGGTGTACGAGGCGAGCATGACGGCCGCGCTGCAGGCGCAGGGCATGCCCGGCAGCGAGGCTCTCACGCTCGCCGTGCTCACGCACGGCCTCAAGTTCGCGTATGCCTTTGGCCCCGGCGCGCTGCTCGCGGTCCCCGCGTTGACGGGAATGCCCTCGCTCAGCCGCATCCGCGCCAGCCGCGAGGACGCCAGGCGCGCCGGGCGCTTCGAGATCGTGGCCGCCCGGCTCTGGAACGTGCTCAACGAGGGCAAGCCGTTCACGCCCGTCTTCGTCTTCGGCACGCTCGCGCTGCTCGGCCTCCCGCACCTCACCGACGGTGGCTACTGGCTGCGACAGCTCGTGGCGCTGGTCGCGCTCGTGCCGTTGTTCGTCGTCTTCTACCGCTACGCGTTCCCGCTGCAGCTGCGGGCCGCGCTGTGGGTGCTGCTCGCGGTCGCGATCGTCGCGTTCCGCGTCTTCGATGTGGCCGCGATCGCGCTCGTGCTCGCGCTGTTCCTCGGCTTCACGGTCGTGCTCTGGGGCAGCATCTACTACCACCTCCGCATCGGCACGCCGTGGACGAACGGCCTGCGCTTCTGGCGGCTGGTCCTCGAGAACCCCGACCCGACGAGCGGCAACTTCCTGGAGCAGGTCCCGAAGCTGCTGATCCTCATCCTGCTCTCCGGCTTCCTCGTCGACCACCCTGGAGCGCTCTCGATTGCGGCCGTCGAGGCGTTCACGGTCGGCGTCGCGGTCGTCGCGGTGCTCACCCACCAGTGGTGGTTCACGTGGACCCCGCCCGACCCGCTCACGTCGACGCGGCTGCGCAACACCGGCGACGCGCTCGCGCGGCGCGTCATCCTGATCGTCATCGACGGCTGTCGCCTCGACCGCTTCGGCGAGGCGCGCACGCCGTTCCTCGACCGCATGGCCGCCGAGGGCGTCGTGGCCGCCGACATGCGCACCGTCTACCCCGCGCGCACGGTGACGGCGTTCACCTCGATGCTCACCGGCGCGACGCCGCGCGTGCACGGGATGCGCAGCAACTTCGTGCCCTCGCTCGGCGCGAAGTGCGATTCGATCTTCGACGTGCTCAAGCGGCACGGGCTGTGCGGACGCCTCGCCGGGATCGCGCACCTCGTCGACTCGCTCGGCGAGGAGACCGTGCAGACCGTCACGGCGGTCACGCCCAACGAGGAGATCGACGACGCGCTGGTCGCCCGCGCCCGCGAGGTCCTCGTGGGTGACGACCCGGAGCTGCTGGTCCTGCAGACGCTGTCCGTCGACCAGACGGGCCACGCGCGCGGCAGCTACTACCCCGAGTATCTCGAGCGCATCGAGGCGACCGACCGGCTGATCGAGGACTTCATCGGCTGGTGCCGCGACGAGGGCTACCTCGACGGCGCGACCGTGATGGTGACCTCCGACCACGGGCAGGGCCGCGGCATCGGCGGGCGGGCACGGCCACCTCACCGAGCCCGAGAAGCGCGTGCCGTTCATGGCCTGGGGCGAGGGCGTCCCGCGCGGCGTCCGTATCGAGGAGACTCGCAGCCTGCTCGACGTCGCGCCCACGCTCGCGTACTACCTCGGCACGCCGCCGCCGGACCAGTCGGTGGGGCAGGTGCTGTTCACGCCCGACGGCGTCGAGACGCACAACAACGGCCCGCTCGCCGTGGTGATCCCCGCCTACAACGAGGCCGAGGTGCTGCCGGACGTCCTCGCCCGCATTCCGCGCGCGCAGCTCGGCGAGACCGCCGTGATCGTCGTCGACGACGGCTCCACGGATGGCAGCGCCGAGGTGGCCGAGCGCTCCGGGGCCGACCTCGTGGTGCGGCACCCGGCAAACCGCGGCCTCGGCGCCGCGCTGCGGACCGGCCTCGAGGCGGCGCGCGGGCTCGACGCCCGCGGCGCCGTCTACCTCGACGCCGACCTCGAGTACGACCCGGCGGAGATCCCGGGACTACTCGCCCCGATCGAGGCGGGCGAGGCGGACTATGTGCTCGGCTCGCGCTTCATGGGACAGCGCGAGGGGCACGTCTGGTGGCGCGCGGCCGGCAACCGCGTCTTCACCCTCGTGCTGAGCTGCGCGGCGGGACGGCGCATCTCCGACGGCCAGACGGGGTTCCGCGCCTTCTCCGCGCGGGCGCTGAACGTGGCCGAGATCATCCACGACTACAACTACGCGCAGGTCCTGACCCTCGATCTGCTGCAGAAGGGGATGCGCCTGTCCGAGGTGCCGGTCTCCTACCGCGGCCGCACGAGCGGTCGCTCTTTCATCAACGGCCACTACCTCTGGCGCGTGCCGCTCGGCATGGCGCGAGAGCTGTTGGGCAGCCATCCATAAACGCGCCCCGAGGGGCGCTCGGGAGAGGAAACTCCATGCAACTCAGTGAGACAGCACGATCCGCGATCGTCGCCGCCATGGCGGCCGGTGCGCTCGTCGTCGCCGTGGTCGCGCTCGTCGTTGCCCTCGACGGCGACAGCGGCGAGGACCGCCCCGGCTCGGTGCAGGTGATCAACACCGACGGAGCGTCAGGCTCCGTGTCGGCGTCGGTCTCCGGCGTGACGGGCTCCGTATCGGGAGTCACCGGCTCGGTGTCCGGAGTGACGGGCACCGCCAGCGGCTCCGTGACGGGCTCCGTCTCGGGCGTCTCCGGCAGCGTCAGCGCGCCGGGCTCGGCGACCGTGACGGGGACGGGCGTGAGGGGCCTCTTCATCCCGGTCGGCCAGGAGGCCGAAACGGAAGGGCCCACCAAGTCGGACGGCTACTACAGCCCGACGACCAACCGGGAGATCTACCAGAAGATCCCCTCGGACTACCAGGAGATCGTCGCGCTCACCAACGTGATCTCGGATGGCCATCCGTTGCCCGCGGCGGAGATCTGGCTCCTCTATGAGGCCGGATCGCACACCCGCATCGGCAACCAGAGCCGGACGCTGCGCAGCTTCGCCGCCGGCACCACGCCGGGCACGTACTTCCCGGATGCCGCTGAGTTCTACGGTTCGGCGAGGTTCCTCGACACACCGATCCGGAACGCGGTGAGCCAGCGCGGCGACGCGGCGGAGTACACCGATGCTCAGCGGCGTCAGGCCATCAACAAGGGCATGCTCCGCGTCCTGTACCACTGGTCCAAGTTCTACATGATCATCGGCGGTGAGTTCATGAGGTCCGGCCTCGTGGACGAAGCGTGGGCCATCTACGTCGGCGAGGAGGTCGACGACGAGTACCCGGACTCCCTGGCTGCGCTGGCCCGGTCGCGCGAGGGCAACTTCGGCAGGGAAGGGACGCTGGACGTTCCGCTCCGCGAGGCGATGGAGCGGGCCCGGCAGGCGGCCGACGCCGGGGACGAAGCCGCCTACGCAGCCGCGGCCCAAGATGTCTACTCACGGTTCAACGCCATCTTCTACCTGGCGACCGTGCGCTACATCGGCATCTCGCACGACGACGTGCAGAAGGGCGAGGACCCCGGCACGCACCAGGTCGAGGCGCTGGCGTTCTACCAGTCGATCCAGCCTGAGGTCGCCAAGGCCGACCCGGCTGCCGACGAGACGATCGTCGCCTATCTCACGGCCGAGCCCGACCAACTCACGGCTGCGGCGCGCGACGCGGCCCTGGGCGCACTCAACGGGACGGCTGCCGCCCTCCTGCTGAACGAGAGCGACCTGGTGACGAGCTACTAATGTCGGGGACCGCCGACGACGTCGGCACACTGCAGTAAGTCCCGCAGAGCGTGGGCGGCGGGTAAGCCCCTTCACTCGCCGTCCACGCTCCTCACCACGGAGGACCGCACCATGAAGGTCACCATCGCCGGGTACGGCTCGGTCGGCAGCTACGTCGCAGGCCTCTTCGCCGACATCGAGCCCACCCTCTACGACCCGCCGCTCGGCCTCGGCGCCGTCAACGACCTGCGCGACACCGACTTCGTCGTCGTGTGCGTGCCGACGCCGCAGCTCCCGTCCGGGGCGTGCGACACCTCGATCGTCGAGGAGGTCGTGGGCCTCGCCGACCCGCGGGTGGCGATCGTCTGTCACAGCACGGTCGCCATCGGGACCACCGAGCGCCTGATAGCGGAGACCGGCAAGCCGTTGGTCTTCATGCCCGAGTACGCCGGCGAGAAGAACGACCACCCGTTGCGCGATCCCGCCAACCGGGACTTCCTCATCTACGGCGGGCACGAACCGCCAGTCTCGGCCGTGCAGGCCCTCTACGAGCAGGCCTACGGCCCGGGCGTCCGGCACTTCCGCGTGCCGCCGACCGTGGCCGAGGTGGTCAAGTACATGGAGAACGCCTTCCTCGCCACGAAGGTCGCGTTCTGCAACGAGTTCTTCGACCTCTGCTCGGCCGTCGGCGTCGACTACGACTGGGTGCGGATGCTCTGGCTGCAGGACGACCGCATCAACGCCAGCCACACGCTCGTCACCGAGGAGCGCGGCTACGGCGGGCAGTGCCTCCCCAAGGACACCGCCGCAGTCAGCGCCACCGGCCGCGAGGTGGGGGCGCCGATGGTGATCCTCGAGGCCGTCCAGGAAGCCAACGAGTGGCACCGCGTACAGGGCGCCGGCGCAGCCGAGGCCGCCCTCGAGGCGTCGACGCCATGACCGGCCGTCGTATGTCGATCGGGAGCATGCGCGGCTGCGAGTGCGGCAAGCACGTCTGGCTCCTCCTGCATGAGGACGAGGGCGGCGCGCACGTCGGGCTGCGCGTGCACACCGAGCTGAGCGAGTGGTTCGACCCGGAACAGACCGGCGTCACGCGATTGCTCCAGGGCATCACCGCGGTCATGCGCCAGGCCGGGCGGGAGCCCAGCGCCGTGGTCGTCACCGAGGGCGCGGGCCGGCGCGTGAGCGTGCGCCTGCGCGTCGGCGGCGCCGGCGAGACTGACATCGAGTGCGAGCCGGGCGTCTCACTCCTCCTCGCCGAGCGCACGGGGCTGCCGATCCTGCTCCAGGAGCTCACGGACCGCCCCGCGGAAGCCGCTCCGGCGGAGAGCGAGATTCCCGAGGTCTACCGCGAGACGCTCGCGGCGCTGGGGCTGCTGGCCGAAGCGCCCGACTGATCGGGCGCCCTCGGCGGGTCGGGTGTGTCCGGCCTGCCGAGGGTGAGCCACGCGGTCAGCACCGCGCCGCCGGCCGCGAGCCACGCCACGGTGAGCACCCACGTCTCCGTCGTCCACGCGGTGTACTGCGGGAACATACCGTCGAAGACGCGGAACAGCGCCGCGTCCATCTCCCACGGGTCGACCGCGATCACCACCTCGCGTGACCGCCCCGCGAGCGACAGCGCGGCCGTGACCGCGAGCGAGTACGCGCCGAGCGCCACCAGCGCCACGCGCCACGCCGCCGGGCTCCTCGACGCGACGAGCACGAGCGGGACCGGCAGCAGGGGGAACACCGTCACGAGCGTCCGTCCCGGGAACCAGTAGCCCATCATCGTGATCGCGACGAACACCGCGATGAGCGCCTGCGCGGCGATGAGGCCCAGCACCAGGCGCATGCGCGCATCGCCGCGCGCGAGCAGCAGCAGGCCCGGCAGCACCAGGAACAGCACCGGCGCCCAGCGCGCGACGCCGAACCGGCGGTCGATCAGCAGCCCCCACAGCCGGTAGACGCGGTCGCCGAACTCCACGTGGCGGACCAGCGTCCCGGCCGCGGTGTCGCCGGCGTAGACCAGGTTCACGTTGTACGGCGTGAGCGACTCGTACGTCGCGAGGTGGAACGCGCCGTACGCGAGCGCAGAGACGCCGCCACCGGCGAGGAGCACTCCGCGCCCTCGCGCGTCGGCGCGCCACAGCACGTACAGCGCCAGCAGCGCGGCGAGCGGCGCGTACTTCGTGCCCAGCCACGGCAGCATGGTGAGCAGCACCACCACGGCTACGACGCGACGCACCGAGGGTTGCTCGGGCCCGATCGTGAGCAGCAGCACGGTCACGATCACGAGCCCGGCGGGGATCTCCGGGTACACCTCGGACGAGTGGATGTACCCCGTCGCGCTGAGCGCGACGAGCGCCGTCGCGAGCCACACCAGCCACGGCCGCGCGCCCGTGAGCCGCAGCGCGAGGAGGTAGGCGAGCGCCCACGTCAGCGCGGCGATGAGCACGAGCTGCACCTGTGCCCCGACCAGCCCGTCGATGGCGAATCCCGGCAGCAGCAGCACCGACGTCCCCACGTTGTGCGGGCTCAGCACCTGCCCGTTGGCGAGGGGCACGGACTGCGACCACAGCCCCACGCGGTGGTCGAAGAACACCTCGTACGACCGCGTCCGGTACTGGTTGCGGAGGTCGAGGTTGCCGTCCCGGAGCAGGCTCTGCGTGGTGATCAGGTAGAACGGCTCATCGGCCGTGATCGAAGCGGCTCGGGTCGCCCGGATGTCGATCGAGGTGCTGTAGACGACGACGAGCAGGGCGAAGAGCACCGTCGCGCCGACGAGGCCCGGTCGCCGTCGGGCGAGGTCCATCAGTCCGCGTGCCGCGTCGGTCGGTCGCACCGTGTTCCTCAAGAAGCTGCGGGTGTCCGGGGCTCCTCGGGGCCCATGCCGGCATTGTCCCACCAACGCCGCGTGGGGGGAGATGGTCTCGCCACCCGGTCGGGCCGGCGCGCTACCGCGGTTCGGCGCCCGCGGACCCGATACCCAGTCTCTTGCACGGCCGGGCGGCGCCGTGATACGGTATCGCGCTGGTGAGACGCCGTCTCATTACAATGGAATCGTCTGACGTGGAGGGGTCGATTCGTGCGGAACATCATGGGACTGCGGACGCTCTGGACTGCCCTGCTGCTCGCGCTTGCGATCGCCGTCGCGGCTGCGTGCACCGACGGGGACGACGATGGCGATGAGACCGTGGATGAAGGCGGGGAACGCCTCCAGGTCGTCGCGTCGACCGGCATCATCGGGCACTTTGCCGAGCAGATCGCCGGGGACGACGCCGACGTCGTGCCCGTGATCCCGCCGGGCGCGGATGCTCACACCTTCAGCCCCACCACCGCCGCCATCCGCGCCGTCGCGGCCGCCGACCTCGTGATCGTCAACGGCTACAACCTCGAGGAAACCACCCTGGCCACCATCTTCGAGCAGCTCCGTGACGACGCCCAGCTCGTCATCGCCACGGCCGGCATCGCCCCGCTCGAAGGCGGCCACCACCACCACGAGGAGGAGGGTCACGACGAGGACGAAGAAGGCCACGGCCACGACGAGGACGAAGAGGGCCACCACGACGAGGACGAAGAGGGCCACCACGACGACGAGGATGAAGAAGGCCACGGCCACGACGAGGACGAAGAAGGCCACGGCCACGACGAGGACGAAGAAGGCCACCACGACGACGAAGAGATCACGGTCGCCGCGGAACACGGGCTCGCCGTCGCCGATGGCGACCCGCACATGTGGCTCACTGTCCCGAACGCGATGGCCTACGTGCGCAACATCGCGAACGCGATCGTCGCCGCGGACCCGGACAACGCGGCCGCCTACCGCGAGCGCGAAGCGGCATACCTCGCCGAGCTACAGGCGCTGGACGAGGAGGTCCGGACCACCATCGCCAGCATCCCGGAGGACCGTCGCGTGCTGATCGTCTACCACGACGCATTCCAGTACTTCGCCGCCGAGTACGGGCTCGAGCTGGCCGCCACCCTGCTGCCGGGCAACCCCTCGCAGCAGGCAAGCGCCTCCGCCGTGGCCGAGATCATCGAGATCGTGGGTGACCGCCAGGTCGGCGCTGTCTACCGCGAGCCGCAGTTCGCCGCCGAAGCCATCGAGGCGATCGCACAAGAGGCGGGCGTGCGTGTGCTGACGCTCTACTCCGCCGCCTTCACCGACGAGGTCGACAGCTACGTCAAGCTGATGCGTGAGAACGCGAACGCCCTGGTCGACGGGCTCGGCGGGGGGTAACGCTCACGGCGCTCAAGGGACCTCGCCTGCCGCCGGCCAGCTGAGTCGGAGTTCGTGAACCGCGCCCCTGGCGACCTGTTCGCGGAACGCGTCCCGGCCCATCACGCCGTTTCATCGCGGGCGCGGGGCGGCCTGAGGCCGACCCAGCGCGCTCGACGCCATGCCGCCGGGCTCGGTCCGTGACACCCGACACGGGCTGCGGCGGTCCCGGCGCGCAGACCTTGCGGCCGCGGTCGTACCATCGCCCGGCACCCCGGCGCGCGGGCCCGACGGCACGGGCTCGCGGGCCAGTCAGGCGGTTCCCATGCTCGAACGCTTCCACGTCCCACCAGAGATCGAGGTGCGAGTCGACCCGGCCGTGATGCGGGACGCCGTCGAGGACCTCTTCGTGGCGCTCGGCATGCCGCGCGGCGACGCCGAGCAGTCGGCGGACGTGCTGCTGTACGCCGACGTGCGCGGCATCGACTCGCACGGCGTCTCGAACATGCTGCGCGCCTACGTGGACGGGATCCGCCAGGGCCGCATCAACCTCGAGCCGCGCTGGCGCATCACCCACGACAGCCCGGCCGCCTGCACCATCGACTCGGACGGCGCGCACGGCGGCGTGATCGGGCCCGAGGCGATGCGCATCGCAATCGAGCGGGCGCGCCAGTACGGCATCGGCTCGGTCGCCGTGTACAACGGCGGTCACTACGGCGCCGCCGCCTACACCGCCGCGATGGCCCTCGACGAGGACATGATCGGCGTGTCGATGACCGCCGGCGGCGTCAGCGTGACGCCCACCTTCGGGGCCGAGGCGCTCATCGGCCTCAACCCGATCGCCATCGCCGTGCCCGCGCGCGAGGAGCCGCCGTTCATCTTCGACGGCTCGATGAGTTCGGTCGCCGGCAACAAGGTGCGGCTCGTGCAGCGCCTCGGCCGCGACACCATGCCGGGCTGGATCGCCGGTGAGGACGGCGCGCCGATCATGGACGAGCAGCCCATCCCCGACCCGTTCCTGATGCTGCCGCTGGGCGGCACGCGCGAGATCGGCTCGCACAAGGGGTACGGCCTCGCCGTGATGGTCGAGGTGCTTACGAGCCTGCTGTCGGGCGGCGCGGGAGGGCCGGACCGCCGCGCCCGCCAGGCGCACCACCTGCTCGCGTACCGCATCGACGCCTTCACGGACGTCGAGCAGTTCAAGGACGACATGGACGTCTACCTGCGTCGCCTGCGCGACGCGAAGACGGCGCCCGGCGAGGAGCGCGTCTACTACGCCGGCCTGCCCGAGCACGAGGAGGAGGCCGCCCGCCGCGAGCTCGGCATCCCCTACCACCCCGAGGTGGTCGAGTGGTTCCACGGCATCCTCGCCGAGCTCGGCCTCGAGGATCGCCTCCCGGCGGCGTAGCGTGCGCGCTCCCGCCTCCACGCTCACGCACCTCGAGTGCTCGATCTGCGGCGCGCCCCACGAGTGTGAGGAGCTACAGACGGTCTGCCGCGCGTGCGGGCGCGCGCTGTTCGCGCGCTACGACCTCGACGCCGCGAGGAGGACGCTGACGCGCGAGGCGCTGAGCGGTCGCGAGGCCTCGATGTGGCGCTACGCCGAGGTCATGCCGGCGAGCGATCTGGCGGGCTCGGTCTCGCTTGGCGAGGGCATGACCCCGCTGCTCGCTGCGCCGCGGCTCGGCTCGGAGCTCGGGTGCGGAGACCTGCTCGTGAAGGACGAGGGCGGCAATCCGACCGGGTCGTTCAAGGCGCGCGGCATCGCCGCCGCCATCGCGATGGCGAGACGCCTCGGCGTGACCGACATCGGGATGCCGACCGCGGGCAACGCCGGCTCGGCCGCGGCCGCCTACGCGGCGCACAGCGGCATCACCGCCCACGTCGCGATGCCCGCCGACACGCCCGCCGCGATCATCGACGAGGTGCTGCACTACGGCGCCGACCTCCAGCTCGTCGACGGGCTCATCACCGACGCCGGACGGCTCATCGCCGAGGGCTGTCGCGAGCATGGCTGGTTCGAGATGTCGACGCTCAAGGAGCCGTACCGCGTCGAGGGCAAGAAGACGATGGGCTACGAGCTCTGGGAGCAGCTCGACGGCCGGCTCCCGGACGTCGTGCTCTACCCGACGGGCGGCGGCACCGGGCTGATCGGGATGTGGAAGGCGTTCGAGGAGCTGGAAGCGATGGGGCTCATCGGCAGCGAGCGGCCTCGCATGTGCGTGGTGCAGTCCGACGGCTGCGCGCCGATCGTGCGCGCCTGGCGCAACGGCGACGAGCGCGCCGAGCCGTGGCAGGACGCGTCGACGGTCGCGCCCGGCATCCGCGTGCCCGCCCCGTTCGCCGACGACCTCATCCTGCGCACGCTGCGCGAGAGCGGCGGCGCGGCCGTCGCCGTCCCGGATGGGTCGATCGTCCCGGCGATGCGCCGCCTCGCCCGCACCGAGGGCATCGACGCGTGCCCGGAGGGCGCCGCGACCCTCGTCGGCCTCGAGCTGCTGCTGGCGGACGGCGCCATCCGGCCGCACGAGCGGATCGTGCTGTTCAACACGGGCACGGGCCTCAAGCACCCGGAGCTCCGCCCCGGCGTCCCATAGGCGGGTACCGCCGACGGTTTACCGCTGGCTCAGCGGCTGACCGCGTCACCGTCGATCGTCTATTGCATCGCGGGGCCCGCTCGTCCACCCTGACCACGAAGATCGCGAATGTAATACCGCGAGTGAACCGCAGTCGGGGCAGAAGCCAGTACGCGCCGTGACCTTCGGCGCATTGCAGTCGAAGTGGCCATGTCGCTCCCAGCCGTCGTCTTCAACACTGATGAACGCTGGTTCTTCCACTTCCGGCCCGACGACCGAATCACGGAAGTTGACGAGGTCAACTTCTGGCGTCCGGCCGCACAGAGCGAGTTTCGCAAGCTCCAGCCGGGCGAGCCGATCTTCTTCCGCCTGAAGAAGCCGTACAACGTGATCGCCGGGTTTGGGTTCTTCGCGGTCTCCTCTCTCATGACAATCGAGCTCGCCTGGGAGATCTTCGGTGACCGCAACGGAGATGCCACTGAAGGCGACTTTCAGCGGCGCCTCTGCGAGTACCGGCTGCGACACGGGCGCGAAACCGATGCACCGCTGAGGTGTCTCGTTCTCCGTGACGCCGTGCTCCTTCCGCGGAACCGGTGGCTGCCATGGGGATCGGACGAGGAGTGGAGCCGGAACATCGTCGCGTACAAGGGCTACGACCTCGCCACCGGCCCCGGTCGATCCCTGGGCGCCATGCTGCAAAGCACCCATCCAGCCCCGGTGCCCGACCTGCACTCAGCCTTCGAACCTCTCAAGGACGACGAACGGGGCCTTGTCGAGGTGACCCGCCGGGAGCGACTGGGACAGGGCACGTTCCGTTTACGGCTGCTTCGCGCGTACGACGGGCAGTGCGCGGTGACGGGCGAACACGCCGTACCGGTCCTCGAGGCTGCGCACATCCAGCCCTACCTGGGTCCGGCATCCAACCACCCCCAGAACGGAATCGTGCTTCGGTCAGACCTGCACCGGCTCTACGACAGGGGTTACGTGACCGTGACGCCCGAACTGCGCCTGGAGGTGAGCTCCCGACTGCGCGACGAGTTCGAGAACGGGAAGCCCTACTACGACATGGCAGGCCAGAGGGTGCGGGTGCCGCGGGAACCGGACCTGGTTCCGAGTGCGCAGGCGCTCGAGTGGCACGCGCAGCACGTCTTTCGGTAGCGCCCTCGTCCGGGCTGAGCGCCCTCACGCTGCACGCGCACAGCCGCCTCGCGCCGCTGGTCGCGAGGGGTGAGTGAGTGCTCGCGAGCCGCTCCACGGCGACAGCTAGCGGTCGGCCTCCGGGGGCGAGCCCTGCATCGCGGCGAAGTGACGCTCGACGCGGCCTGTCAGCAGCATCAGGGCGATGGCGACGAGCCACAGCACGAAGGCGACGCCGCTGACGCGGTGCAGCATCGTCGCGGCGTCCACCCAGATGGCCTGCATGGCGAGGCCGAGCGCCACCGAGACCGGCGCGATGCGCCGTATCGCGCCGCCGGCCCTCCACTGTCGCTCCGCCGCCGCCAGCAGCGCCAGGCCCGCGACCGCGAACCCCAGCTTGCCGGTCACCCAGCGGACGGCGTCGATGGTCTCCGTCGAGGCGTCGACGACGCTGAGCGCCGCGGCCTCCGACGCGGCAGGCGCGGACGCGGCCAGTGCGATGGCGCACACGCCCGATACAGCCGTGAACGCGCCCGAGGCGGCGAGCAGGAGGGGGACGGCGGGCGAGCCGGATCGTTCCCGGACGACCCAGGTGCGCCACAGGAACCATGCCCCGCCAATCAAGGTGAGCGCGGAGACGAGACGCGCGGCGCCGCCCAGGCTGTACATGGCCTTGCTGGCGGCGATCGCGCGGATGGACTCCAGCAGTTCCGGCCGGTCGGCATCCGCCGCGACGCGCGCGAACGCCATCACGACGGTGGCAACCGCGGTGAGCAGCAGGAACACGCCTGCCTTGCGCACAGCGGGATCCCGGGGCAGGCCGGCCGTGCTCGTCACTGGAGTACACCTCGTGTCGGCGGCGCCGGCTCACGCTAGCACGGCGGCTCCAGCCGGAGGCGCGACGCGCCGCGATGGTCGGGCGCGCGTAAGCGGCATCTCGGCCCGTTCCTCGGCAAACCTCCGCGAGGCGGTCAGACCCGCGCGCTGGAGCGTGGGTGCTTCGGGCGCAATTCGCGGGGCGGGGCCCGCGTCGTGCCCACGATTGGGACGTTCGAGGGGGCGGATCTTGCTGCCGCTGCACGGCGAGCCGGATTCTTGACAGGCGTCGCGCGAGCGCGCCTATAGTTGCGCCTCCCGGGAGGAGCCACCATGCCGACCTATCAGCGACTCATCATCGCGTGGTTCTTCGTACCTGTGCACCGGTTCCTGCTCCGCCTGTCCAGGGGTCGCCTGCTGGGCCGCCTGGAAGGAGTGAGCATGCTCATACTCGTAACCAGGGGGCGCAAGAGTGGCAAGCTGAGGTCGTCGCCGCTGATGTACTTTCAGTTCGACGGATCAGCCGACCTCATTGTCGTCGCTTCGAACTACGGGCAGGATCACCACCCTGCGTGGTTCCTGAATGCGGCCGATGACCCGAACGTATTCGTCGAGATCGGCGGCGGACGTTTCGCCGCCGAGGCTCGTATCACCGAGGGTGAGGAACGAGCGACGTTGTACGAACAGGTGGAAGGTACGAACTCGCGCTTTGTCGGCTACGCTGCGAGCACGGAACGCCAGATTCCCGTGGTCGCGCTCCGGCGGACGTCGCCGCCCGTCTGAGAGGCAGCCCGGGTGGACGGAGGCCGATGGCTAGAGGAGCCGAGGGCGAGGACTTAGTCGGGGAGCTCGTGCCGCTGCTCAACGAGCTTGAATTTCAGCTTGTTGCTGGGCGACTGCGAAGGGAGCGGATCCATCGGCAAATGCTTGTAGGGACGGGCCAGCTCGATCTTGAAGTAGTGCGTGAGCATGAGCATGTTGATCGCCAGTTGCATTTCTGCCCAGCGGAATCCCAGGCAGGCGTGCGTGCCCAGGCCGTACGGCGCGTAGCCCGGCCCGACGTGCTCGTTCCTCGGCGGCACGTAGCGGTCGATGTCGAACGTCTGCGGGTCGGGGAACGCCTCCTCGAGGTAGTGCGAGGCCGTCTGCGCAATCACGAGCTGCGACCCGACCGGTAGCTCGTAACCCTCCACCACGCAGGTGTTCATCACCGTGCGCATCGACATGGCCACGATCGGCGACATCCGCAGGGACTCCATCAGCACCCGGTGGGTCACGTCGATCCGGTCCAGGCTGAGGTCGTCCTCGCTGGGATCGCCATCGGCCCACAGGGCGTCCGCCTCGGCCGTGACGCGCTCGTACAGCTCGGGGTGCTGCAGCAACCAGTAGAGGGCGAACCCGAGCTGGTCGCCCATGTACATGCTGGTCATCAGGATCGCCCCCAGCGGGAGCGCGAGGTCCGATTCGGGCAGGAACTGGGGATCCGACGCGTGCAGGGCGATATACGCGTCCACCACGTCCGGGGGCATGCCGATCCGCTGTGCGGCCGTATGCGTGCTCTGCATGCGATCGATGATCCGGTCCGTGGCCTTCGCCCGGCGGCGCATGGACGGGGTCTTGAGCATGAACCGCGGCAGGATCTTCGCGATGCCGACGTTGAGCACCCGCATCTTGTACTTGAGCGCATCGGCGATCTCGTCCTGGGTGTCGATACTGGCCAGGAGCGGCGACGCCTGCGCGTTCAGGAATGGTCGCAGCATCTTCTGCACCGGCATCGTGTCGCCGACGTCCCAGGTCGCCATGTGCGTGCGGGCCAGGCCGTAGACCTCGTCGAGGCGCCGGGTCAGGACGCTCCGGGCGTACGCGGGCTGCAACGACTTGCGGAAGCGGAAGTGATCGGCGCCGTCCACCGAGTGCATGGAGCGCGAGACGCCGTACGCCTTGTCGACGCCCTCGAAGTACTCCTTCGACCGCAGGAACAGCCGCCCCTTGCTCTGGGCCCACCTGTTCGTCTCCACGCCTGCCAGGATGATCAGGTTCTTCCGGAACGGAATCCGGATCTCGAACACGGGACCGTACTTCTCCGCCAGCTTGGCGAACCCGGCCGGCAGCCTGCCTTTCCGCAGATCGCGGTTGGACACCAGGTCACGGATGGAGACGGCGGGAATCGGCTTCGTCAGCGAGGGCCGGCGCAGCGCGGGCCCGATGATGATGCTCTCGCCCACCGCCGCCGCGATCGCCTGGCCGATGAGGTCCATCTGGCTGACGAACGCAATGCGCTCCTCGACCTCCTCGTCGATCTGGAACAGCACGGGGAACACGTTGCAGGCGTTGAGGAGGCCGGTGATGATCACTTCGCGCGGGCTCGGAATCGAGTCCGTGAAGATGATCTTGGTCAACCGCGCCTTGACGATGTCGCCCGCCGTGTACTCGTCGCCGAGCGCCATCTCGCGCCGATGGCGCCTGGAGAGGGTGTAGAACTCGCCCACGTGCTCGTCGAGGATCTCTCGCTGGACGAGCCCGTCCAGCACCTCGGGGATCGCCGACTCGGAGTGCGGCGCAAGCCGCTCGACCCAGTAGCGGGCATCGTGCTGGTCTGTCTCGGTCGCGATCTCTCGCAGGAACGGGTCAAGCAGCGGGTCGCCGGTCTCGGTCGCATCGAGCAGAATCAGCGACTCGAGGTCGGTGTCGATGCGACCCATCAGCGACAGTTCAGCAAGTATCGAACCGGCTACGGCACAGTTCAGGTTCCAGCCGGGCACCTGGTGAAAGTAACCGCTCTCCTCGTTCAGCAGCGCCAGCAGGAGCGCTTCGGGCAGACTGAGTGGATATGACTCCTGGGCCGTCTCGGTTGCGGTTGCTTGCGTCATCAACCAACGTCCCCCGGGGCAACGGTTATGGCAATGATACGTGAGCGTCCGAGGCGCTGCCACCAGATTCGCCGGTCTCTCCGCCAGCCCGCCGGTCCACAGGAGGCCCCGCGCGTGGGACCGCCAGGTGGTCTCGTCACCTCCGTCGGCGCAGCCGCGCAGCGTCGATCTGCCTGTGCGCCATCGCCGGTGTCGCCGACCCGGGCGCCAGGGGGCCTCGGGCGTCGCGGCTCCACGACTGCCGCGGACAGCGCACGCCACCGCATGCTGTAGCATTGGGCGCCGTATGGACTCACAGTCATCTGCCAGCCCCTCCGGCAGATCGGCGCCTCCTGTGTTCCTGACAGGCGCAGCCGGGTTTGTAGGGGCTAACCTCGTACGAAGATTGCTTGCCGACGGTGCGCGAGTCCGGGTGCTGCTCAGACCCGAGGACAACAACGAGGCCCTGGATGGGCTCGATGTTGAGCGCGTGTACGGCGACATTCGCGACCTGGATGCCACCCGGGAAGCCCTCGCCGGTTGCCACGGCGTCTACCACTGCGCGGCGCTCGTCTCGACCATCGATGGCAACTACGCCCATCGCCGGGAGATCTTCGAGTCCAACGTGCTGGGCACCCGCAACGTGCTCCAGGCGGCGCGGGAGGTCGAGGCGGGGCGGGTGGTGGTGACGGGCTCCATCAGCGCCGCCGGGTACGATCCGGACGACCCGTCCGCCCCGGCTACGGAGTCCATGCCCTACTACCCCATCGACCACGTCATGCCCTACGAGCGCAGCAAGGCGATGGTCGAGACCGAGTGCTGGCGGGCCGCGGCGGCCGGTCAGGACGTCGTGATCGCCACGTCCTGCGCGGTGCTCGGGGGGAACGACTTCTTCCCCTCGCAACTGGGGCAGACCCTGTGCGACTTCGCCAACCGCAAACTGCCCGCCTACGTCGATGGCGGGTGCGAGTTCGTCGCCGCACGGGACATCGCCGAGGGGCACGTGCTCTGTATGCAGCGAGGGCGTTCGGGGGAGAAGTACATCTTCAGCAGCGAGTACCAGACCATCACCGAGCTCCTGGACCTGTTCGAGGAGGTCTCGGGGGTGCCCCGACCGCGCCTGCGGCTGCCCGCCGGGCCGATGCTCGCGCTATCGAAGGTGACGAGCTACACCCTCAGCCGGCTGTACCCGAGCTACCCGCAGCGACTCACGCCCGGCGCGATCCGGCTGTTGCAGCAGCGCCGTCGCGCCAACACCACCAGGGCGAGGGAGGAGCTTGGCTTCGAGCCGACGACGGTCCGCGCCGCGGTCCAGGATGCCTACGCGTTTCACTACCAGCGCAACGCGATCACTAACCCTCGCGCGAAGCGCCCGGACGTGAGCGCCTAGCTGCACTCGACCTGCGCGCGCCGCGCCGATCGTCACGCTATGCGTGTCCCGTGAGCTCGCTGTGTGCGATCGGCGGCGTGCCCGGGACGCAGCTCCACGGCTCGGTCTCGACCGGGGTGCCGTCCGCGCGGGTGATGGACCAGTAGGAGCTGGCCGGCGCGATCTCGCTGCAGTGCTCGATCTTCGCCGTCCTGACGCACTTCCCGTCGAGGACGTAGCTCGGGGCGGAGGCGACCCGGTGGAGCGTCTCGTCCAGCCAGATACGGTCCGCCGAGTACATTGCCATCCGCAGCCCGCTGTCCATCTCGTCGTCGAACGGGCGGCCGAGCACGACTTCCGCCTCCGCGACGTCGTAGGACAGGAGCTGTTCGACGGTGTGCCCGGACACGACGACGTTGACCAGGCGAATCCGCACCCCGGCGATCTCGAGCGACTCCTCGGTGACGGTCCCGACCTCACGGATGTCCCCCGGCTCCAGGTCGAACTCAAGCACGGGCATTCAGTGGGCCAGCTCGAAGAGGCCATCCGCCATCGCGGTGATCTCGTCGGCCATCGTGAGCTGCTCGCGCCACTCGGCGGGGATGCCCTCGACGCCGTAGCAGGCGCCGGCGAGCTGGCCGTAGATGGCGGTGGTGGTGTCGGCGTCGTCGCCGAGGTTGGCGGCGAGCAGGGCGCCGTCGCGGAACGTGTCGGAGCGGTGGAAGGCCCAGAGCGCGGCCTCGAGCGATCGGACGACGTAGCCGGTGCCCTGGATGTCCGGAGGGTTGAGCGCCTTGAAGGAGCCGCCAGCGATGCGGGCGATCTCCTCGACCAGTGGCTCGCGCTCCCACAGGCCCTCGACGGGGCAGTAGCCCGGCGCGAGCAGCGTCTCCCTGTCGACGCCGGCGAGCGCGCCGACGAGCAGGCCGGCGAAGTAGCGGCAGGCGTCGACGGCCGTGCGTGCGCCGTGCGTCGTGCGGGAACTGGCGGCGGCCATGCTGATGGCCTCGGACGGGTCGCCCGAGAACGCCATCGGCGCCGGGGCGAGCCGCATCAGCGAGCCGTTGCCGGCGCTGTTCGGGTCGGTCGACCCGGCGTAGGGGTCGCCGTCTCGCTCGAAGCGGGACAGCGCGCCCTGCACGGTGATCCCGATGTCGAAGCAGCGGCCCGTCGAGGACAGGTAGCCCTCGCGCCACCAGCGCACGTAGCGCCGCATCTGGTCGGCCGGGTCGAAGCCTCCGTGCTCGATCAGGCTCGTCGCGAGGCAGAGGGCCATCGAGGTGTCGTCGGTCCACTGGCCGGGCTCCAGGCCGAACGGCCCGCCGCCGACCATGTCGGCGATGGGCTCGAAGGCGCCCGGCGGCTTGAACTCGAGCGCGGTACCGAGAGCGTCGCCGGCGGCGAGGCCGAGCAGGCAGCCCCGGAATCGGTCCAGCGTGGTGGGCGTGCTCATCCGGCGCTCTCCAGTGCGGGCTCCGTCCACTCGCGGACGTAGCGGAACTGCTCGCGCGTCTCCGGCGACTCCGGCTTGCGGCGCACCTTCGCGACGCCCCGCCACCACTCGGCGAGCTGCGCCAGGGCCTCGTCGCCCGTGCGCCCGTGTCGCACGAGCCAGCAGCCGACGACGGTGCCCGTGCGGCCGACGCCGCCCCAGCAGTGCAGGTACACCGTGCGGCCGTCCTCGAGCGCCTCGTCGATGGCGTCGAGGATGGCGGTCATCTCGCCCGCACTGCGCGGCACGTCGAGGTCGGCGATCGGGTGCCGCTCGTGGGCGACGCCCAGGCCTGCGTCGAGCGCCTCGGCATGTGCTATCGCCGCGTACGGTTCGAGTCCATCGCGCTCCTCGGTCAGGTCGATGAAGTGGTCGATGCCCGCGTCGAGCAGCGTCCGCAGCTTGACCGCCGCCTGCGCGGGGTCCTTCTCGCCCGGGTACTCGCCGGCCGCGAATCGACCGGGGACGAGCCAGTAGCTGTTGGGGATGGGCCGCTCGGTGGCGCCCGGGCCTGGTGGTGGCGTGCCCTGGTGCTCGCCCATCGCTAGAAGTCGCCTTCCCGGACCGGCCGGCCCGAGAGGCCGACGACGACGGGTCTCACCGGTTCGTTGTCCTCGATCACCCCATCGCCGACCTTGACGCTCTTCGCTGCAACGCTGTCCATGCCGGCCAGCTTCGGGGCGCCCTCGATGGCCTCCAGGTCGCCGCCGTAGTACTCGAACCACGGCAGCCCGGCCGCCGAGTAGTCCTGCGCGCTCACCGGCTCGTGGGGAGGTGCGCCGCCCGTCACGCCGAGGAACTGTGCGCTATTGAGGATGTGCACGAAGCAGCGGGACCGCACCGATCCCTCCCAGGCGTCGAAGCCGTGGGGGTCCTCGTAGATCTCCTGCTCCATGAGGCCCCCGGGGGCGAGTCCCATCTCGTCAGCCGGTGCGGCCGACAGCATGAGGGTTGGCTGCTCTGCGGGGCTGTACGCGACCTGCATCATCTCTTCGTAGCGCGACCGCTTCATCGGGTAGACGGCGATCTGCAGGCCGCCGTGCTGCGCCTCGCCCGTGAGCTGCTCCTCGGCCGAGTAGCCCGCCCCGAGTGGCATCGCCACGAACTGCCGGACGAGGCCCTGCTCGACGCAGAAGCCGTCGAGCCACGGCTGCTCGGGGACCACGAGGTAGTCCTGGGGCTCCTCGACGAGCTCATCCGCCCACGGCTCGCCGGTCAGCGCGTTGACCTTCCCCGCAGCCACCTTCACCGCCATCGGGTAGGTTCCCGCGAAGTGCAGCCACATCGCCTCGGCCTGGTACATCGGCAGGAACACGCCGCCTCGCTGGCCCCACTCCGCGGGCAGCCGCTCCATGTGGTCGTCGACGTGGCTGAGCGGGAACGCCCCGAGGCCCGGCGGCAGGGGGTAGCTCCGGTTGTCGTCGGGGATGCGCAGCGTGCGCTGGAACTCGACCTCCAGCCGCGCGTGCTCGTGCACCTCCGGGAACCGGAATACCAGTCGGTTGTCGTGTAGCTCGATCACAGTGCTCTCCCTCTCCAGTGAGTGGTTCTCTTGGTGGTCGTGGTGTCCCGGCGGACGGCCGTCTACCAGTCGCCGTCCCGGATCTCGCGGACGACCCGCACGATGGCGTCGTCGGGCACGTCGCGGAGCTGCCGCAGCACGTCGCCGAACAGCCGCGGCCGGCTCATGACGATGTCCCGCAGGTCGGTCGACACCTTGCCGGCCATGGCCAGCAGCACGTCGGGGTCCTCGCCCAGCTCGTCGGCGAGCCGCCGGATGGTGGCCTCCGACGGCGGCGCCACCTGGTCGCGCTCGATCTTGCTCAGGTACGCGGGCTCCACGCCGATGCGTCGTGCGACCTGGCGCACGGAGTAGGAACGGTCGTCACGCCGGAGGCCTTCGCGAGTTGCGCGGACGTGGGTCCCGAATGTCATGTGTACTACATGATACACGGCGTGGCAGGGCGAGTCTATCTCACAGCCGCGAAATCCGCGCAGTACGCTGTCCGCACGAAGCGTGACACCCGCGCGGTCAACGAGTTGAGGGAGACCTGCCTTGTCCGATCTGATCGACCACCTGCGGTCATTCAACCGCAAAGAGCGCTACATCCTGCTCGAGAACGCACTGGGAGCGGGCACGTTCTCGCTCGACGAGGATTTCCGCGAGCGCCTCGGACGCGAGTTACGCCTCGATGTCCCTGGCGAGGCGTTCGTCGCGATGGACTACCACCTCGACTGGCTGCAGGTAGCGCTGTACCTGTCGGCCACCCCTGACCCACCAAGGCTCATCCCGCAGCCCGAGGGCTTCAGCGCCACCCAGATCGACGTCGATCTCCTTGTGGCCTTCGACGAAAGCGAAACGACTCACGTCGTGCTCCTCGAGGCGAAGATGGAGACAGGCTGGACGAACAGGCAGGCGACCGAGAAGGCTGAGCGGCTGCGGGTCATCTTCGGGGAATCAGCAGGCACCGGCCCGGTCATCCCGCACTTCGTGCTGTTGTCTCCGAACCGGCCGCAGCAATTGCAGGCGGATGACTGGCCGAAATGGATGACGCGCGACGGCCAGCCGGTGTGGATGAAGTTGCCGCGCCCACCCGGACTCCGCAAGGCAACACGCGCGAACGAGGAAGGACGAGCATCGGCATCCGGGAGGCTGCTGCACCTCGACCCGCCACTGTGATGCCTTGAACCCCGTATGGCTCTTGCACATCGAGTACGCGCCCGCGACGAGGGGTGGCTCGCCGTCGACTCGGGGAGTGGCGTCTACGGCTCCTCGCCGCGGAGTTGCTCGACCCGCCGCAACACGGCGGTGACGAGCCCGGCCCCGATCGCCTCCGCGAGGGCGCCTTCGACGAAGCGGTCGCCGCGGATCACCACCGTGAGCAGGCGCGCGAGGTCGGGCGCCGTTGCCTGCCCGAGCGCACCACGGTCGTTGCGGAGGCGCTGGGCCTCCGGCGTCGCGGCCCACTCGACCCAGTCGAAGTCGGGGCGCACCCAGCCGTCGCGGTAGGCCACTTCGACGAGCCGGGACGTGAGTTCGGAAGGCGAGAACCAGGGCGCTGTGATGGAGCCGGGCTCCAACTCGTCACCCCCCTTCCACTCTCCGAACTCCGCGTCGGCGGCCTCGAAGGCGGGAAGCAGTTCCGCGAGGCCGTCGAGGCGAGGCGGCGCCAGGTCGTCGCGTTCATCGGTCATACGCGACTCCTTCGTCCGCCTGTAGGACGGCGCGAGCCGCACCGCTCCCAGGATGTCGTCGTCGTGAGGTCGACACAACGTCGAGGGTCGCGGCTGGCTCAGCAGTGATAGTCGACCAGGACGGGCACATATCCCCTCCCCATGTACGACCGCAGCGTAGCGAGGAAGGCCGCATCCCACTCCGGGACGTCCTCGTTGAAGTAGACGACGCGCCCGTAGAACGAGTCCACATCGCATCGAAGACGGACCGTATCTGTCGTTCCCCAGGTCCTGCCTCCTACTGCGTTTCCCCCCTCGGCATCCGGTAGCCGACGCGGGGCTCGGTGAAGATGTAGGTGGGGTCGGCCACGTCGTCGCCTAGCTTGCGGCGGAGCTTGCGCACGATGGTCCGCATGGGCCGCAGGTCGCTGCCGGCCTCTTTCTCCCACACGCGGCCCAGGAGGTGCTCATAGGTCAGCACGCGCCCGGCGTTGACCGAGAGCTCGGCGAGCATCCGGTACTCCAGCGGAAGCAGCTGCAACGGCCGGCCCGCAAGGGTCACGCTACGCTCGGCGTAGTCGATCGCCAGATCGCCCAGCACGTACGGCGCCGAAGGCTCGGCGACCGCCTGCCGACGCAGGGCCGCCCCGATCCTCGCCGTCAGCTCGGTGGGCGAGAAGGGCTTCACGACGTAATCGGCGGCGCCCATGCCGAGCGCCTCCGCGATGAACTCGTCCCGGCCGTAGGCCGAGAGGAAGATGACCGGCACGTCTGCCGTCTTCTGCATCTGCTGCATCAGCTTCATGCCGTCAGTCCCGGGAAGCATGAGATCCAGCAGCACCAGCCGGGGCCGCTCCTCCTCCATGAGCCGGAGTGCCTCCTCCGGATCCCCGGTCACTATCGGTGTGTAGCCGGCCTCGCGGAGGGCGTCGCGGACGTAGCGCAGGTCCCCTGGGTCGTCGTCGACGGCCAGCACCCGCACCCCTTCTCCTGTCCCGTCCTGTTCGGGCCGCAAGGAGAGCGCCGGCGACTGCGGGGCGCTGCCGATGTCTCCCACCGTGGGCAGGGTGAAGGTGAAGCGCGCGCCCAGGCCCGGGCCATCGCTCTCCGCCCAGATGCGCCCTCCGTGGGCCTCCACGATCCCGCGGCAGATCGCCAGGCCCAGGCCCGTGTCCACGTTTCGCTCCCCGGACTGGACGCCGGAGAACTTGCGGAACAGGTGGGGAAGGCGCTCGGCCGGGATGCCCCGCCCCTCGTCGGCCACCGAGACGGCGACGTGCACGCCATCCCGCACGGCGCTCAGCGTGATGACCGACGACTCCGGGGAGTAGCGGTCGGCGTTGGTGAGCAGGTTGCCGAGCACCTGGATGATCCGCCGCCGGTCCGCCATCACCAGGGGAAGGTCGGGCTCGATGTCGGTCTCCAGGTTGTTGCGGTCGCCCGCGCTGCCGAAGGCGCTCCTCGCCCGCTCCACGAGCATGCCCAGCGCCGCCGGCTCGGGATCGACCGCCAGCGTGCCCGTCTCGATGCGGGTCACATCGAGCAGGTCGGAGACCAGGCCATGCATGTGGTCGGCCTGGTCGCCGATGATGCGGACGAACTGACGCATCACGGCGGGGTCCGGGTCCGCCGGTGACTCCAGCACCGTGGCGGCGGAGCCCTTGATGGAGGTCAGCGGCGCCCGCAACTCGTGGCTGACCATGGCCAGGAACTCGGTGCGCAGCCGCTCCTGCTCCTCCACGTCGGCCATGTCCTGCATGGTCACGGCCACCGACTCCACCACGCCCTCATCGGAGCGGATGGGCGTGGCGTTGAGCAGCACCGTGATGCTCCGCCCATCGGGGACCCGCAGGACGATCTCCTCGGCTCGCAGCGTGTCCCCCTCGCTGAGCAGTTCGGCGATGGGGAGCTCCCGCAAGGAGACCTCCCGCCCGTCGGCGCGTATGCAGGTCATCGCATCCAGCAGCACCTCCGGCGACTGGCCGGGGTCCCGCAGGCTGTTCACGATCCTCCGCGCCTCGCGGTTGAGGAACCTCGGCGCTCCCGCCCGGACGTCGAGCACCACCACGCCAACCGGGGTGGTCTCGATCAGCGTCTCGAGGTCGGCCCGGGCCTGCCGCTCCTCGCCGTGCGTGCGGGCGTTGGCGATCACCAGCGCTGCCTGGGAGGCGAACATCACCAGGATCTCCTCGTCGGCCTGGCTGAACTCCTCGCCACCCTCCTTGTCGCCGACGAAGAGGTGGCCCACCCGCGCGCCGCGGTGGAACATCGGCGCCGCGAGGAAGCGGAACGTCCCCACCGGCAGGGGGATGCGGAAGGCGCTGAAGCCCAGGGAGTGGACGTGCCCCTCCAGGTCGGGCAGCCGCATCGGCTCGAAGACGCTGGTCAGGGACTCGAAGATGCGCGGCCCCTCCGGCATGAGCCACAGCCGCTCGGATTCCTCCGCCGTCAGCCCCGAGGAGAGGGAGTCCTGCACCCCGCCCGCGTCGTCCAGCAGCGTCATTACGGCGTAGCGGGCGGCGGTGAGCGAGCGGGCGGAGTCCAGGGCGCCCTGGAGCACGGTGTCGAAGTCCAGGCTCTCGTTCATGCGCAAGCTGGCCTCGCTCAGCCTGGAGAGCCGCTCCCGAAGGGCGGCCTCGCTCTCGGCCATCGGCTCCTGCGGTGGGTTCAACTGTTCACCTCGCTGTGACCCACGAGGCGGGCCCTCGGGTCGCCGGGATCGGCATATGTCGGGGCGAGTATGCTGTTTTCAGCGCTAAATCACAACAGGTCACGTATAACCAGCAATAAGTCACTCCAATATCATATCGACGTGCTAAGGTATCTCGCACGTGTTCTACCCGGGAGCAGGGAGGTCTTTGCCTGTCACTCGAACGACACAGCCCGGACCGGCGCGAGACAGCTGTCACCTCCCCGAGTCTCCCGTTCTGGGCGCCGGCGGCTCGGCAATCACGCGGGCCCTTGCTTGAGCGCTCCTCCCCTCGGCCGTCGCGCTGGCCGTCGTTCCAGCCGGGGATCCAGGCGCGGTGCCGGACCATCCATCCGCGCGGTGCAGGGGTCAGCCTGACGAAGTAGGGGTCAGACACAGTGTTCATCAACAGGTTGTTTCGTGAACGGGCTCTCGCACGGCGCCAGAGGCAGGAGCCGCTGGACGACCGGCTGCAGGTGACGGCCCCCCACGAGTGGCTCCTGGTGGCCGGGCTCGGCGTGATGTTCCTCGCGCTACTGGTATACGGCGCCATTGGCAGCATCGAACGCAGCCTCTCCTACGAGGCGGTCGTGGTCCTCCCCGGCGAGCGCTTCCCCGTGTCCGCACCGGTGTCGGGCACGGTGGTGGAGGTCCTGGCGGAGGTGGGGGACACCGTCGAGCCGGGGCAGGTCATCGCCCGGGTGCGCCCGCCCCTCCAGCAGCAGGGGGATGCAGACGCGCGCCGGCTCCTTGAGTCGCTGGCTGAGCAGGCAGGCCAGGACGACGGAACGGCGACGGACCTGCTCTCGCTCCTGCGGGCACTGGCGGGCGCGGAGGACGTCGGCGGGACCGAGGCTGGTGTCGGCGTCGTCAGTGTGACCGGGGGCGAGATCGTCACGCTTGGTCTCGCGCCGGGGATGTCGGTGAGCGCAGGTGAGCCGGTGGCGCTGGTGCGGGCGGAAGCTTCCGGCCCGTGGCAGGTCCTCGCGCTGGTGCCGGCCGAAGATGCCTGGCGGCTCGAGGCGGGGATGACGGCGCAGCTCAGCGTGGCGGGCGGCGGCCGGGAGGCCAGCATCTACCCGGCGGAGGTCGCCGCCGTATCGGAGCGGGCCGTCACACCGCCGGAGTGGCTGGAGGACCTGGGGATCTCGGCGCCGCCGGGGTCCCACCTGGTGCGAGTGCGGCTTGAAGACGCCGGCGTGGGCGATGGCGTGGCGGACGGTTCCATGGGCTCGCTGCGCGTGGTGACGGGGCGAAGCTCATTCCTCTCCCTCCTCGCGCCGGGCGGCGGCTCGTGATGCGGATTCCGTCCCTGGTGGGGGCGCGCCGCGGACCGCGGCGGGCTCGGACGCCCCTGATGCTGCAGATGGAAGACACCGAGTGTGGAGCCGTCTGCCTGGGCATCGTCCTCGCGTTCTTCGGGCGCTGGGTCTCGGTGGAGGAGCTGCGCGAGGCGTGCTCCGTCAACCGGGACGGCTGTGACGCCGCCGACATCACGCGCGCCGCCCGCGGCTACGGGCTGGAAGCGCAGGGCTGGCGCCGGGAGCCGGAACAGCTCCACGACATGACCATGCCGCTGATCATCTTCTGGGAGTTCAACCACTTCCTGGTGCTGGAGGGGTTCCGGGGCGGCAACTACCTGGTGAACGACCCGGCCAACGGCCACCGCACGCTGACCGCTGAGGAGTTCGACGAGGGGTTTACCGGCGTCGCGCTCAGCTTCGAGGTTGGACCGGAATTCACTACCGGCGGATCCCGCCCCGGCGTCCTCCGCAGGCTGTGGCCCTGGCTCTCGGACGAGACCGGGCCGCTGGCGTTCGCCCTGTTCTGCGGGCTGCTGATGTCGCTCCCGCTCGCCGCCCTGCCGTTCCTGCTGAGCGTGTTCGTCGACCATGTCCTGAGCGGGCAGGAGCCCGCGTGGGGAGCCGCGCTGGCGGGCGGAGTGGCCCTGGCCGGCGGCCTGGTGTACCTGCTGACCTGGTTGCGGCAGCGCTGCCTCAGACTCCTGGCGGTGCGGCTCTCGGTGGACCACGCAGACCGCTTCATCAGGCGGCTGTTCCGGTTGAGGATGCGGTTCTTCACGAACCGCTACGGCGGCGATCTCACCTCCCGCATCCAGCTGATCGACCAGATCGCCGTGGTAGCGACCGAGCAGTTCGTCGGGGTCCTCATCGAGCTGGTCACGAGCGCCGTGTTCCTGTTCTTCCTGTTCCTCTACGACCCGGTGCTGGCCGTGGTGGTGGCGGGGCTGGGCGCGGTCAACCTCTACATCATGCAGCTCCTCACCCGGGGGCGAGTCGGCGAGAACCGTCGCCTGCAACGCGAGCAGGGCAAGCTGCAGGGCGTCGGCATGTACGGCCTGAGCAACATCGACACCCTGCAGGCGACCTCGGGAGAGGTCGGGTTCTTCTCCCACTGGAGCGGCTACCAGGCCCGGGAGCTGCTGGCCCGCCAGCGCTTCACGGAGGTCGGGCACCTGATCGCAGCGCTGCCCGGCGTGTTCACGATCCTGGGCAATGCCGTCGTGCTGGGAGTGGCGGGCTGGCGCGTCATGGAAGGCGACATGTCCCTGGGCATGATGATGGGATGCTACGTCCTGGCGTCGTACTTCCTGTTGCCCATCGGCCGCTTCGCGATGTTCGCCGACCTGTTCCAGGTGCTGGAGGCGAACCTGCAACGGCTCGAGGACGTGCTGGACGCCCCCGAAGACACCTCCATCCAGGAGGACGGAGCGGCCGCCGCGAGCCGCGCCGGGCTGAGCCGGACGGTGCGGCTGAGCGGGCAGCTTGAGCTGCGCAACGTGGAGTTCGGCCACAAGGCGAACCGGGAGCCGATGCTCCAGGACTTCAACCTGACCATCGAGCCCGGGCAACGGGTGGCCGTGGTCGGCCCCACCGGCTCGGGCAAGTCGACGCTGGCGCTGCTTGCGGCCGGGATCCACCAGCCCTGGTCCGGGGTGATCTCGCTGGATGGCCACCCGCGCGACGGACTCCCCCGCAGCCTGCTCGGCAGCTCGGTGGCGATGGTGGACCAGCGCGTGTTCCTGTTCGCCGGGACCGTGCGCGAGAACCTCAGCCTGTGGAACCCCGAGATCCCCGAGCAGGACCTGGTGGCCGCGGCCACCGACGCCGCCATCCACGACGAGATCATGGCGCGCGCGCAGGGCTATGACGCGCCCGTGGACGAGGGCGGGCGCAACTTCAGCGGCGGCCAGCGCCAGCGCCTGGAGATCGCCCGCGCCCTGGTGGGCAATCCGTCCCTGCTGATCCTGGACGAGGCCACGAGCGCGCTGGACCCGATCACCGAGGTGCGCATCGACGACGCCCTGCGGCGGCGCGGATGCAGCTGTCTGATCGTGGCGCACCGCCTCAGCACCATCCGCGACTGCGACCTGATCGTGGTCCTGGACGGCGGCCGCGAGATACAGCGGGGCACGCACACGGAGCTGATGGCGGAGTCGGACGGCCTCTACCGCCACCTGATGGAGACGGAATGACCATCGATCCGGTACTGGACGGTGACGCCCGGGCCCGGGAGCGCCTGGCCGAACTGGCGGTCGCCCGTGGGGAGCCGCTGGCCGGCGGGGCCAACCGCCCGATCGAGCTCTCCGACACCGGCGTCGTGTGCTTCGTGGCGGAAGGATCCGTCGACGTGTTCGTGGCGCGCCGCCGCGCCGACGGGGTGCCGGAAGACTTCAAGCATCTGTTGCGGGGCGGCGTTGGGCGGCTGCTCTTCCCCGCCGCCGAGGGCTTGACCGGGACCGTGCTGGTGGTCAAGGGCCTTCCCGGCTCCACGCTGCGCATGATGCCGCTGGACGCGCTCGAGCGCGCCGGGTGCGATGAAGCCGTCGTCGAGCAGGCGGAAGCCTGGGTCTCCGAGGTCTCCGAGGCGGTCACGCGGGAGTTCACCTACCGCCCGCGTATCGACCGGCTCCTGTCATCGGAGGTCGCGGAGCAGCCGGTGGAGGCGGGGGAGACGCTGTCGGTGCGCCGCGAAGTGGTGTGGGTATCCAGCGGAGACACGAGCCTTGCGTACCTGGACACCGAGGAGGGGGAGCCGGACGGGTCCGGCGTCGTTCCGCTCACGCCCGCGAGCTGGGTGACATCGCCGAGGGCGGCCACCGTGCGCTGCGTCGCCGCGACAGAGCTCCAGCGGGACGGGCGCCTGATGCCCGCCCTGGCGGCCTTCAACGACCTGGCCCTGAGCGCCGATGACCTCAACCGGCGTCTGCTCCTGGCCGACATCGCCAACCTGCAGACGAGCACCGCCCAGTACCGCCAGAGGGGTGAGCAGGAAGCCCGCCGCCGCCTCTTTGGCGTGCTGGAAGGGGGCGCCTGGCAAGACGGCGATGAGCTGGCGCTCCCGGGCGCGCTGCAGTGGGTCGGACGTCACGAGGGCATCACCTTCCGCATGCCCCACGGCCCCGCGCAGCGCTCGGGGCCCGACGCCGAGCCGCCGGATCTGGTCGACGTCCTGGTGGCCTCGGGAGTGCGCATGAGACGCGTCGCGCTGCGCCCGGAGCAACGCTGGTGGCTCGGTGACAGCGGCGCGATGCTTGCCATCCGCAGGGACGACGGCGCACCCGTGGCGCTGCTCCCGGGCCCCCTGGGGCGCTACCGGATGGTGGACCCGGATTCCGGCCGCCTGCGGCTGGTCAACGCCCGTCGGGCGGAGTCGCTGGAGCCGGAGGCCCACTTCTTCTACTGTCCGCTGCCCGACGACGGCCCGGTCGGAGCCCGGCAGCTCTCGAGGCTGTCCTTCAACCGGGTGGGGGCCGACGTGGGCCGGCTGGTGGCGGCCGGGCTGCTTGCGGGCATCGCCATGCTGGTCCCCCCGGTGCTGCTGGGAGTCTTCGTGGGGCAGGCGCTGCCCTCCGACTCCCTGCAGATGCTGTGGGCGTTGACCCTGGGCGCCGTGCTGATCGCGCTGCTCCTGGGCGTGTTGCAGATGATCCAGGGCACGGCGCTGATGCGCGTCGAGGGCCGGGTGGCGGCGCGCGCCGAGGCGGCCCTGTGGCACCGCATGCTCGACCTGCCGTCTGGTTTCTTCCGCCGCTACACGGCCGGTGACCTGGCCACGCGGGCCATGGCGTTCCATGAGCTGCGGGACCAGGTTTCGGGCGTCGTGGTGGGCGCGCTGTTGTCGGTCCTCTTCCTGCTCCCCACCTTCGCCTTGCTCTTCCTCTACAACGCCGCCCTGGGCTGGCTGTGCCTGGGGCTGGGCGTGGTCTCCATCGGCGTCACTCTCGCGCTGGGCCTGATGCAGACGCCCCACCATCGGCGGCGGCTGGCCGTCATGCGAGACCTGGCAGGCACCCTGCTCCAGCTCATTGCCGGGGTGGCCAAGCTGCGCACCGCGGGCGCCGAGGGCATGGCCTTCATCATGTGGGCTCGAGGCTACCGGGAGCAGAAGCAGACAGAGATGAGGGTGGGGGCGTACCAGGAGCACCTGATGGCCTTCACCATGGCCGTGCCCCTCCTCGCCACCGCGGCGCTGTTCGCCCTCGCGCTGACGGTCGGCGGGGATGCCCTGGCGGTGGGCACGTTCCTGGTGGTGTACACCGCCTTCATGGTGTTCAACACCGCGGTGGTCCAGCTGGGCGGCGCGTTCTCCGCCGTCGCCGCCATCCTCCCCGCGGTGCAGCAGGTGCAGCCCATCCTCGCCGAACGCCCCCGCAACATCTCCTCGGACCTTCCCGCTCCCGAGCTGAAGGGCGAGGTGCTGCTGGACAGCGTGAGCTTCCGCTACACCGACGACGGGCCGCTGGTGCTGAACGAGGTCACCATCCATGCCATGCCGGGCGAGTTCATCGCCCTGGTCGGGGAGTCGGGCGCGGGGAAGAGCACGATATTCCGGCTGCTCCTGGGGTTGGAGAGGCCGCAGCTTGGCGCCGTCTACTTCGACGGCCACGACCTGAGCCGGCTCAACTGGAGCTCGGTGCGCAACAAGATCGGCACCGTCCCCCAGGACGCCCACCTGCGTCCCCAGACCGTGCTCGACAACATCATCGGGATCGACGGGGTACTGAGCGAGGACGACGCCTGGCGGGCCGCGCGCCTGGCCCGCGTCGACGCCGACATCGCGGCGATGCCGATGCGCATGCACACGGTCAGCAGCGAGAGCTCCGCGGCCTTCTCCGGCGGGCAGGTGCAGCGCTTCATGCTGGCCGCCGCCCTGGCTCGCAATCCCAGGCTGCTGCTGCTGGATGAGGCGACCAACTGGCTCGACAACCGCACCCAGGCCGACGTCATGGAACAGCTCGAGCAGTTCTCCGCGACCCGCATCGTCAGCGCCCACCGGCTGTCCACGATCCGGCGGGCCGACCGCATCTATGTGCTGCAGGGCGGCCGGGTCGTCCAGTCGGGGACCTTCACGGAGCTGATGGAACAGGAAGGCGTGTTCCAGGGCCTGGTCCAGCGGCAACTGGCGTGAACCGGCCGCCTCACCCGATAGGCGGCGGACATACAGCGGGAGACCGATGAGCGCCGACGAGGATCCCATGGAGGACATCGAGACAGGGACGGGAGACGGGCCGGGGTACGGCTCCTTTGGCGAGTTCCTGGCGGGGCTGCACAGCCTGTTTCCGCCCGCGCTGATCCAGGGCTCCGGCTGGGAGCGGCTGCTGGCCCTCGCGCATCGCCTGCCGATCAGCGTGATCGACAACCGGTTCGGCTTCGAGTTCGACCTGATCGACCCCGACCCGGCGGCGGACTTCTGCGTGGTGCCGGCCCCGGGCGAGCGGCTCGCCGCGTTCTACTCCGCCCAGGGCGACCTCGCCCCGCCGGAGTCGGCCGAGGCCGCGCTGGGGGCGTTCCTCGCCGAACAGGCGGCGGACCCGCAGGCGCTGCTCGCGCAGGGGGGCGGCGGGGTGATCCTCGAGTACGACCTGGTCGGGATTTCCTCGGAGCAGCCGGCCTCGCCCGGGATCTTCATTGTGCCCGGGGACATGCATGACGAGCCCGGCAGGGAGACGCTGTTCGGCGAACCGGAGCGCCTGGCGGCCGCGCTCTGGGCCGTCGCGGGATGGACACCGGATGAGGAGATACTGCGGCAGATGCAACGTGTCTACCGGCTCATGCCGCCGCCTGTTCCGGTCTCCCAGGCCGGCATCCTGCCGGGGCGCACGCAGCGGGCGGTGCGCCTCATCGTCGGCGCCCACTCCGGCGAAGGCGCCGTCGAGACCTTGGAGCGGCTGGGATGGTCCGGATCGCTCGCAGACGTCGTCGCCGTGTACGAGAGCCTGGCAGGACTGACGCGGGAGGGCCTGAGCCTGAGCGTCGACGTAACCCCGGAGGGGCTCTCTCCCCGGCTCGGGCTGGAGTTCCACCGGCCGGCGGAATGGCATGACCTGGACCACTCCGGGTGGAACCAGCTGATCGACCGGATGGCGGAGCAGGGCTGGTGCCTGCCCGACAAGGCCGAGGGACTCAAGGCCTGGCCGCGAGTCGAGCAGGTCTTCGATCAGGCGCGGGTGTACCGGCTTCGGCAGAGCATCAACCACGTAAAGGTGGTCGTGGACCGCGGGACCACCGCGGCCAAGGCCTACGCCGGCACACTCGCGCTGCAGGCCGCCTAGACGTAGCCCCAGATACCTGTTGCTGTGGTCACGCCGATTCTCCCTGTCTTTGGGCCGATTGTCGGCTAGCGGGGCGAGGTCAGGCGGGCCGAGCTTCGGACGCCCAGTCCACTCCGCCGGAGACCTGTGCCAATTCTGCGTCCGTCAACTCCGGAGAGGGCGGCAACACCAGGTGCGCCGTCGTCGCGCTGTCCTCGTGGACTGCCAGGTCGAAGCCGTCTGGTATGGCCAATCCGGTTTCAGTCGAGATGGCCGCTCCTGGATCGGTAACGAGGAGGGCGCGGAACTCGCCGTCCTCTGCGGCCCGGTTCAGAATCTGAGCCTTCAGTTCGGTTGCTGTCGTCATGTCGATTCTCCTTTGTACTCGGTTGCCGTGGTCAAGGTTCCCTCTGTCGTGACAGCCCCCGGCCGCCTTGCTACGACGGAGGGAACGGGTTCCAGTCCGCGTACCCCACTCCGCCGACGACGGCTTCCATTTCGGCCTCCGTCAACGTGGGCGAGGGAGGCAGCACGAGGTGGGCGGTGGTGGCCTCATCCTCGTGGACCACGAGCTCGAACCCGTCGGGGAAGGCCACTCCGGTCTCGGCCGAGATGGCTGCCTTCGGGTCGGCCATGAGGGATGCGCGGAAGTCGTCGTCGTCCGCTGCCTTGTCCAGGATCCGGGCCTTCAGTTCGGTTACCGTGGTCACGCTGGTTCGCCTTTCTCTTGAAGCTGCTTGTCGGCTCAAGCCGATGGGCGCCGTTACTGAGCCCGTCGAATGGCCCAGTAACGGCACCGAGCGAGGCTGTACGGCCCCGCGTCCCCTGCTTAGCCGTTCCCGCCCATGTGGCTGGGCATGCTGTTCTCCCAGAGGCTCCCGCCACCGGCGACCAACTCCAGCTCGGCGTCCGTGAGTCCCGGCGAGGGCGGGAGCACGATGTGGGCCGTGGTGGCGCTGTCCTCGTGCACCGACACGCTGAACGCGTCCGGAATGTCGGCCCCGATTTCGGCGGAGATGGCCGCCCTCGGGTCCGCGACGAGGCGTGCGCGGAAGTCGTTGTCGTCCGCCGCCTTGCTCAGGATCTGGTCCCTCATCTCGGTTGCTGTGGTCACGCCGATTCTCCCTGTCTTTGGGCCGATTGTCGGCTAGCGGGGCGAGGTCAGGCGGGCCGAGCTTCGGACGCCCAGTCCACTCCGCCGGAGACCTGTGCCAATTCTGCGTCCGTCAACTCCGGAGAGGGCGGCAACACCAGGTGCGCCGTCGTCGCGCTGTCCTCGTGGACTGCCAGGTCGAAGCCGTCTGGGATGGCCAATCCGGTTTCAGTCGAGATGGCCGCTCCCGGATCGGCAACGAGGAGGGCGCGGAACTCGCCGTCCTCTGCGGCCCGGTTCAGGATCTGAGCCTTCAGTTCGGTTGCTGTCGTCACGTTTCTCGTTCCCTTCGCGTGCTGCTGCGTCCCTGGACCTCCGTGACCGCTACTCAACAGGCCGGCCTGTATTAGGATTCGTTGGCGAGCCAGGAGTCATCCAGTTCGCTCCGCCCGTCGCCATCTCCAGCTCGGCGTCCGTGAGCGCCGGCGAGGGCGGCAGCACCAGGTGCGCCGTCGTGGCGCTGTCCTCGTGGACGACGACGTCGAACGCGTCCGGTACGGTCGTCCCGATTTCGGCGGAGATGGCCGCCCTCGGGTCCGCAATGAGGCGTGCGCGGAAGTCGTTGTCGTCCGCCGCCTTGCTCAGGATCTGGCCCCTCATCTCGGTTGCTGTCGTCATGGTTCCCGTTCCTTTCGCGTGCTGCTTCTGTCCTCTAATCCGCAACTGAACAGGTCAGCGAACTACCAGTAATACCCCTTGTGGGATCCGCCGCCGGCCACCGTCTCCAGCTCGGCCTCCGTCAGTGCCGGCGAGGGCGGGAGCACGAGGTGGACGGTGGTGGCGCTGTCCTCGTGCACCATCACCTCGAACCCCTCCGGTATGGCCGTCCCGGTTTCGGCCGAGATGGCAGCCCTCGGGTCGGCGATGAGGGAAGCGCGGAACTCGCCGTCCTCATCCGCCCTGGACAGGATCTGGTCCCTGATCTCGGTTGCTGTCGTCATGGTTCACCTCCGTATCGCGGTTCTACCCCCTCCGGGAGTGGGCCCAGGGGAAGCCCCCGGGAGTCCGCGTCCGAGCGGTTTACGACATCCCGCCATACCACCAGGAAGCAGCACCAGTCGCCGCCTCCAGCTCGGCCTCCGTCAGCTCCGGCGAGGGCGGGAGCACGAGGTGGAAGGTGGTGGCGCTGTCCTCGTGCACCACGACGTTGTAACCGTCGGGCATCTCGGTCCCGATTTCGGCGGAGATGGCCGCCTTCGGGTCGTCGATGAGGCGTGCGCGGAAGTCGTTGTCGTCCGCCGCCTTGCTCAGGATCTGGCCCCTCATCTCGGTTGCTGTCGTCATGGTTCTCTTCCTTTCGCGTTGCTGCTTCTGTCCTGCAATCCGCACGTGAACAGGTCAGTGCATTACCACCAGATGTACCCTGGGCCGCCGCCGGCCACTGTCTCCAGCTCGGCGTCTGTGAGTGCCGGCGAAGGCGGGAGTACGAGGTGGAAGGTGGTGGCGCTGTCCTCGTGCACCATCACCTCGAAGCCGTCCGGTACGGTCGCCCCGACCTCGGCCGAGATGGCAGCCCTCGGGTCGGCGATGAGGGAAGCGCGGAACTCGCCGTCTTCTTCCGCCCTGCTCAGGATCCGGGTCTTCATTTCTGTTGCTGTGGTCATGGCTTCCTCGCGTCGCCTACCAGGTGGTGCCGGAACCACTCCCGTAACCCTCGCCGAACCCACCGGCCGCGTGCTCCAGTTCGGCCTCCGTGAGCGCCGACGAGGGCGGCAGCACCAGGTGCGCCGTCGTCGCGCTGTCCTCGTGGACGACGACGTCGAAGCCGTCCGGTACGGTCGTCCCGACCTCGGCCGAGATTGCTGTCCTCGGGTCCGCGATGAGGCGGGCGCGGAAGTCGCCGTCCTCCGCCGCCTTGTTCAGAAGTCGGGTCTTCAGTTCAGTTGCTGTGGTCACGGTGTTCCTCTTCTCCGCAGTTCTGGCAGCTCGGTTCCGATGTCGGCGGAGATGGCCGCCTTCAGGTCCTCGATGAGGTGTGCGCGGGCTTCCCCGCGCCCGAATGAGCCTTACGAGTTCCAGTTCCCAATGACTGAGAGGCCGCCGGTCGCCGTCTCGAGCTCCGACTCCGTCAGTTCCGGCGAGGGCGGCAGCACGAGGTGGAAGGTGGTGGCGCTGTCCTCGTGGACGACGACGTCGAAGCCGTCCGGTACGGTCGCCCCGACCTCGGCCGAGATGGCCGCCTTCGGGTCCTCGATGAGGCGAGTACGGAAGTCGCCGTCCTCCGCCGCCTTGTTCAGGATCTGGTCTCTCATCTCGGTTGCAGTGGTCATGCCTGCTCCTTTCACCCGCCGCTTCGCCCTGGATTCCCGTGTCCGATAACGCGACTGCGTTACCAGATGATCATCGCGATACCGCCGGTCGCCTGCTCCAGCTCGCCCTCGGTGAGCTGTGGCGAGGGCGGCAGCACGAGGTGGAACGTGGTGGCGCTGTCCTCATGCACCGCCACGTCGAACCCCTCAGGAATGTCGGCCCCGATCTCGGCCGAGATGGCCGCCCTCGGGTCCTCGATGAGGCGTGCGCGGAAGTCGCCGTCCTCATCTGCCCTGGTCAGGATCTGCGTCTTCAACTCTGTTGCTGTTGTCATCGTGGAATCCTCCTTGGGCCTCTGACGTCTCGGGGCCATCGGGAGCTACAGCCCGTGTTCACTACCAGGGGAACGAGTGCTGGCCCCGGTAGCCGCGCCCGCCGGCGACCTGCTCCAGTTCGGCCTGGGTGAGCTGTGGCGAGGGCGACAGCACGAGGTGGAAGGTGGTGGCGCTGTCCTCGTGCACCGCCACGTCGAACCCATGCGGAATGTCGGCCCCGATCTCGGCCGAGATGGCCGCCTTCGGGTCCTCGATGAGGCGAGCGCGGAAGTCGCCGTCTTCGTCCGCCCGGGTGAGAATCTGAGCCTTCAACTCGGCCGCCGTGGTCATGAATATCGCCCTTCCCGCAGTTCTGGCCCCCTGAAGGAGTGCCCTAGCTAGGTTCCCGGAACCTGGAACGGACCCCAGTTGGCGGCTCCGGCGACCGACTCGAGCTCGGCGTCGGTCAGTACCGGCGAGGGCGGCAGCACCAGGTGGGCACTGGTAGCGCTCTCCTCGTGCACCACGACGTCGATGCCGTCGGGTATGTCGGCTCCGAATTCGTGCGAGATGGTGGCCATGGGGTCGGCGATGAGGCGCGCGCGGAACTCGGCGTCCTCCTCGGCCCGGCTCAGAATCTGGCCCTTCATCTCATCTGCAGTCGTCATGGTTCTGCCTCTTCCGCTGCTGCGGTGACCCGAGTGGCGCCCGTGGAGCTGCTACTCGAGGTCGCCTCGTCGCCCTACTAGAGCCACCCGTGGTGGCCGCCGGCGACCGTCTCCAGCTCGGCCTCTGTCAGTGCCGGCGAGGGCGGCAGCACCAGGTGGGCCGCGGTGGGGCTCTCCTCGTGCACGACGACGTCGAAGCCGTCCGGTATGGCCGTCCCGACTTCAGCCGAGATGGCGGCCCTGGGGTCGGCGATGAGGCGCGCGCGAAACTCGCTGTCCTCTTCAGCCTTGCTGAGAATTCGATCTCTTATCTCAGTAGCCGTTGTCATGAGTTTCCCTTCCTCATCACGTTCGCAGTTGCTTATATCACGGGGTTATGACCTCGTTGTGATCTGTCCGAGAGCGGTCGTGACCTGTTGTGATTCCCCGCCGAGGCTGGCATACTCCCCCTCGGCTAGCGCCGGACCCTCCGGCCCTGGAGGAGGGCCTCCGCGGTCGCATCGAGGTGATCTCAGATGGATCGGCCGACACCGGACAACGAGGCAGCCCTGCCAGACCAGGGGGCCGCCACGCCAGACGCGATTTACGGCGAGGGCTATGTGGAGCCGTACGCGGCGCTCTACATCGACCACCCGTTGTGGGAGCCGAAACTGCAGTGCAACGTCGCGCTGTTGAGCAGGCTGCTGAAGCCACTGGGCAACTGGCTGGACACCTGCTGCGGGCAGGGGTGGCACCTGGCGCAGTTCCCCCACCACAGCCGGATGGGCGTCGACTGGAGTGCGGCCCAGCTCGAGCAGGCGAGGGCGCTGAACCCCGGCGTCCCCTTCATCGAGGCGGACATCACCCGGTACGAGCCTCCCGAGGGGCAGCGCTTCGACCTCGTCAGCAACTTCTGGAGCGCCTACTCCTACCTGAACGACGAGGACGCCATCCGCGAGCTGGTGGAGAAGCTGGTCCGCTGGACGGCGCCCGGCGGCGCCCTCTACCTGGAACTGACCGTCCCGGAGCTGTTGGAGGAGTTCAACGACAGCGAGTTCGCGGCGGAAACGGGCGCCCGGGTCTCCCTGCGGTCGCCCGATGGAGTGCACTGGGACTACCACGATGACGGCGGCGTCCACCGGATGATGAGCCCGCCGCTCGAGTTCTTCACCGACCTCATCGAGCCCCACTTCGCGGGGACCAACCACTCGGTCGTCGTCCGCGCGGTTCGCCAGTTCGTTGCCTGGGGCAAGCGGGCCGACTGACGGAGCGTCGGACCATCTCCTCCAGCCCGAGGAGGTAGCAGCCCTTCGAACCGGGAGGACACTACCCCGATCGAACTCGAGGCCTCGGCGGCCGTCTCCAGCCGCGGCCGCGAGGCGGACCGGCGCGCGCGTCCTGCCGCTGTCGCCCGGGTCGCGCGAGGCCGTCCGCGACGGCCTGCAAGCGCTCATCGACTCGACCGACGGTGCCGAGCCGCCCGCGGCGCGACGGGTCGACTTCAGGTACGACGCCAAGGTGGACGATGCCCCTCGGGCGGTCCGGGCGTTGTGCGAGTCCGAACCGGCGGTGCGGGCGATCCTCGACCGGCTGGAGCCGGCTCAGGGCGGGGCGGCTACGCCTCGATGGCGGAGCGCGCGGACAGGCGGGAGTCGACGCCAGCGCTGCTTCGTCGACGGCCGCATGACGGTCGGTGCTTCGCGGCGGCCTCGTTGCCTCGCGCGGGCGGCTCGTGGGAGCGCCGCCAACTGCAATTATCGGAGCTCGACCTGCGGGCGATCCGCGCCGTCGGTCAGATCGCCGTCTGGCGTTGCGGCGTAAGGAAAATCACGCTCACCGGACGCCCCCGGTGCAGCGCCGATAACATGGGCCTGATCCGATCCGCTTAATTATCGGCGCCCTCAATGAGCCAGGGGCGGCTGTCCTCGAATCGCGTTGGCGTCGGTACCGAGATCGGCCCTTCACGCAGTGCCGTGGCTCTACGGGCGTCCGGGGTCGACGAGCTGAAATCATCGGCGTCTTGCAGTCCATCTTCAGCTGGTTGTGCTCCCGTTCTGAGCCCGTCTCGGACGAGGCTGAGCAGCCACTGGCGATCGCACACCGTAGAGCCTCGCAATGGGGTCCTACCTGGATGGGCACCTCCTGCCGCACAGACCTGCTACCGGCTCCGGGTATTGGCGCCGAACGCCCCCCGCAGGGGCCAGCACGCGAAGGACATGATCACCCTGCCCGCGGCGGCGGACGGCGTCCAGCTGGCGCAGAGTGACGGGCAGCCGACCGGCGACCGCTGGGGACGGTGGCCCCGGACCCAGGCGGCGCGAAGCGGATCGAGCGCGCGGCGCGCGCGGCGACCGCCTCGATGGCCGTCGGCTCGGGCGATGTGGACGGTGATGCCGGGAGGGATGCGCGAATTCACGGTTTCTTGTATGGCTTCTGGCGCTGATTCCATGCAGAATTCACGCGCCGTCGAGTAAGCTACGCCCGAATTCACCCGAAAAGGCGAGTAGGTAGGCTGGCAGCAGTGAGCCATAGGGCGGTACGCGCCGCTCCGAAACCGTCGCTTCGAGTAGTTGCCAGAAATACGGAAACAACGATGACCCACGCAGTCAAACCGAGACTCGTTATCCTGGTAGTCGCTTTCGCCACGCTGATTGCCGTGAGCGCCGCCTGCGCGGGCGAACCTGATCCTGCGCCCACCGCCACGCCGCCGCCGCCCACTGCCACGCCGAGCCCGACACCGGAGCCTACCCCTACGCCAACCCCTGCGCCGTCCCCGACGCCGGAGCCTACTCCTACGCCAACCCCTGCGCCGTCCCCGACCCCGGACGTGGCGCAATCGACACTATCGATGCGCGACTTCGTGATCGACGAGTCGTCCACCCTCAAGGACCTGATGGACCGGCTCTCCACTGAGGAGACGGACTGCATCCGAGCCGCCGTCGGTGAAGCCATCTACGGGATACTCCTCGGCGTACCGCTCCTGCAGACCGGCAGCTCCGAAGCCACCGCCACCCTGGTCGGCTGCATGGAATCGGAGAACGTCGTGCTGTTCGTTGTCGCGGCCAACGATTACTTCGCTGGTGGACGCTCCGAGGACAGTCGCACGTGCATCACGGACCTCTCGCTCCAACACCCTGAAAACGCCTACATCCAGATGGGAGTTGAGTGGAAGGGAGAAGAGACAACCAACACCAGTAAGAGGCAGGAATTCATCCTTGCCTACTGGGACTGCCTGACGGATGCCGAGAGTTTCCGACTCGGCCTACAGGCGTACGCCGCCATCGACAGCACCTCCTCGTTGACGGGGGCGGACCTTGTCGCTGTGCTTCCTGATGCCGAAGCAGCGTGCATGCGTGAGATGCTCTCCGAGCAGCAGATCAATACTCTGCTCACCGCCAAGCCGCTGGACGGAGTCAGGGCTGCCGCTCCCGCAGCGGACTGCCTCTCACCCGCGACCATCGCGTCGCTCTACGTAGCATCCATCGAGGGCGTCCTCGGCGAACTCACTGCGGAGTCCGCCAGCTGTATAGCCAACTACGCCGTGGAGCACTCCGAGTTCCTGCCCCTCCTCTCCTCCGACCCCGCTGCCATAGAGGCGCTGCCACCCGCTGCTCTGCGCATTATTGCCGAGGGCACCAGGGCGGTATTCTTGTGCTACACGGAGGACGAACTCGTGCGGGCGCAGGAGCTCACGCTGGCGGCGATGGCGGCTCAAGCCGCCCGTTAGGAGGCATGCTCAAGGAGGAGTCCGGACTGACGCGGTCGAGGATCGCCCGCAGTCTCGCCGTCGATCCCCTCACGGTACGACGGTGGTGGAAGTACGGGGTTCGGCCCACGGAGGCACGCACGGGATCCGTGATGAAGGCGCCCTCGCTCCTGCAGTGATGCGCCCGCAACTCGGGTACTACGGCGAGGCCCTCCACGAGTGCCGCTGTCTCCTAAGCGTTGGAGGCCTAACGCCCGCCGGGCTGCGGGCGGTGCCGTGTCGTGTGCGTGGTCGGCGCGGGCTCTAGGGATGGTCTGAACAGGTCGCGAGTTGGGCGAATCGCGGTCGATAAGCGTGCCGAGCGCGGCCCTCAGGGCCATGGCCGCCGAAGCCACCCGCAAAGGGCACCGACCCACATCGAGAGCCGCGTGTCAACGTCGCTCATGAAGTGATCCAGTCATCGCTCTAAAAGTGATCCACCCCGGTCCCTCGATCTCTGCTGACGTTGTCTGTCCTCAGTCTTCCGTTCCCTGGTCGGTCCTGTGCCTTGTCCGGTAGGAGGAGCCGCGCGTCGTGAGGATCTGGGCGTGATGCCCGAGGCGGTCGAGCAGCGCGGTGGTCAGCTTCTCGTCGCCGAAGACCTGCACCCATTCGCTGAAGGCGAGGTTGGTGGTGACGATCGTCGAGCGCCGCTCGTAGCGGTCGGCGAGCAGGTTGAAGAGGAGTTCGCCGCCGGCCCGCTCGAAGGGCACGAAGCCGAGCTCGTCGACGATCAGCAGCGTGACGCGCAGGTAGCGCTGGTGCAGCTTCGAGAGCGTGAACTCGTCGCGCGCCTCGACCAGCTCGCGCACGAGGTCGGCCGCCCGGATGAAGGCGACGCGGTGGCGGCGGCGGGCGGCCTCGACGCCGAGCGCGATCGCGAGGTGCGTCTTGCCGGTGCCGATCGGCCCGGCGATGACGACGTCCTCGGCGCGCTCGAGGTACTCGCAGGTCGCGAGCTGGGCGAGCTGTGGGCGCTCGACGCCCCGCAGCGCCTCCCAGTCGAGCTGCTCGAAGGTCTTGAGGTCGGGGAATCGCGCCTGGCGCAGGAGCCGCGTCACTGCGCTGTCACGGCGGCTCAGCACCTCGCCCTCGAGCAACTGCACGAGGAACTCCTCGTAGCCCCAGCCGTCGTGCGTCGCCTGGCGCACGAGCTCGGGGTAGTCACGGCGGACCGAGGGCATCTTCAGCTCGCGGCAGTGCGCCTCGATCACGGCCGCCCGCGCCGCCTCGCTCACGGCGCGACCGCCGCGAGCAGGCGGTCGTAGATGCTGGCCGGGGTGCGCTCGACCTCGTAGCCGCGCAGCGCCTCCGGTACCGTCACCACGGCCGGCGTCCGGGCCGCGGCGAGCAGCCGCTGCACGGCCAGCTCGTCGAAGGAGCCGCCGGCGAGCGTCTGCTCCAGCACCCCGCGCACGGGCTCCTCGCCGTGCTCGTCCACGGCGCGGAGCAGCCGCGCCAGGCTGCGCGCGCCCTCGTGCGCACCCTGCTCGCGCTGCAGCAGCGTCCAGAGCTGCCCGTACGGCTCGCCCAGCGCCGCCACCAGCTCGGGCGCCACCTGCCGCACCGCCTGCGGCTTGCGCGCCAGCTCGTCGAGGTAGTGACGGTAGTCCACGCTGCGGCCGCCGAAGCGCTGCCGGGGATGCGCGACCTCCTCGCCGCGGTAGCGCAGCGTCAGCGCGTCGACGCCGATGTAGGCCGTCGCCTCGAGCCCCGCCCAGCGGCTCGGCACCGAGTACCAGGCCCCCTCGACGCGCACCTGCGCGCTGCGGCCCACCGAGACGGCGCGCACCCGGCGCGGGTCGAACGCCTGCCGCGGCACGGCGCGCAGCAGCGTCCGCTCCTCGGCGAAGCGCTCCCGCACCTGGGGCGCGGCGTGCCGGTCGACCTCGCGCTGCAGCCACTCCGAGAGCGCGGCGAGCGACCTCCCGCGCGGCACCGGCGTGAGGTGCTGCAGCCGGATCGCCTTCCCTCGCGCCTCCACGCCGCCCTTGTCGTGGCCCTCCCCGGGACGGGCGAAGCAGGGCTCGAACAGGTAGTGGCTGGCCAGCGCCGCGAAGCGCTCGGTGAGCTCGCGGCGGGGGAAGCGCAGCCGCCGCACCGCCGGCTTGAGATTGTCGTAGACGATGCGGCGGGGCACCCCGCCGAAGTGGGCGAAGGCCCGCACATGGCCGTCGAGGAAGGCGAGCTGGTCCTGGCGGTCGTAGAGCCGCACGAAGTCGCGGCCCGAGTACATCAGCCGCATCAGGAACTTCCACGCCTTGCGGCGCTCACCGTCCAGCTCGACGGTGACCTCGAAGAAGTCGACCTGGGCCTCGTCGCCCGGGCGGTGCACCAGCGGTACGAAGACCTCGGCGCGCTGCCGTCGCCACTCCCGCAGGTAGCCCCGCACCAGCGTCACCCCGACCTCGTAGCCCTCCTCGAGGAGCTGGCGGTGCAGCCTCGTAGCCGTCAGCCGCTGCTTCGGCGTCGTGCGCTCCGACCACTCGGCCAGCAGCTCATCGAGGCGCGGCCGCACCCGCTCGAGCGCTGGACGGCCGCGCACCCGCTTCCGCGCTACCGGCTCCGGCTCCGCCAGGTAGCGCCGCACGGTGTTCCGGCTGATCCCCATCTCCCGGGCGACCGCGCGCTGGCTCTTGCCCTCGATCAGGACCTTGTGACGCAGGACGTGCACCTCTCGCACCTGGAGCATTCCCTCCTCCAGCCCTCCCGTGGCCCCCGCCACTGGAGATGCTGGACCCTGACCGGAGGTGGATCACTTTTAGAGCGATGACTGGATCAGTATTAGAGCGATGAGTGCACCGCGCCCCCTGATGGCGCACTTCAAGGAGGAGCATTACTGCGGTTGCGCCGAAGCAGACACCAAGGAGTGGCAACCCCGGCCCGCACGCCGGTCACCAGCATGCCAACGCTGAGGACAGAGGGGGCGAGCCGAGTGCTCCACTTACTGGCGCGCGCGCGTGTCCTTCTTCAGGGACCATGCAAACCCGAAGAGCCGCAGAAGCCAAAGGAAGAGAATCACAGAGGTTGCGCCAAAGAAGGCGCCCAGGAGCGGGAGCCCCGGCCACGGCCACCATCCCTCCCTGAAGTGCGGGATAGACAGCCAGTCGAAGTAGTCCGCGAGCATGACGAAGGTGAGGGCGGCCAGCCCACCCTTCCCCAACAAGACGAGTCCGGTGCGGAACCGGCCCTCGAGCCGGGGGCTATCATCGTTTAGCGCCCAGGCGAGCCACACGCCAAAGAGCGCCGCCGCCGCGCCCAGAAGCAACGCGACCGTGTTCCCGACCTCCGTTTGTTGGCCGATGCTGATCGTGATCTCGCCGAGCACGACGGCGGCGAATGCCACGCCTGCGACAGTCACCACCCGCTGGAAGTTGCTCTCGCGTTCGCGGTCGTCCTTCTGTCTGCGGATCTGGGCGCGCTGCACCGATTCCCGCGATGCGTCGTAGAAGGCCTGGATGTTCTCGTCCAGCCGACTCGTGGCCTGCAGGCGCTCGTACATAGCGCGCGGCCATCCGGTCAGCTGAGTGCGCCACCTTGTCACGCGCAGCAACTGATCCGAGAGTGAGTCCAGCAGATCGTCCTCAGCCTTGTCGCGTTCCTCGGACTGCTCTGACTGATGGTTCTCAAGGATTGCACCCGACGCTGCCGCGAACTCGCTGGCGACGGAGTGCAGCGCGATCTCCAGCGCCGCCATCTCGAGCACATGGCTCTCCCTTGAGGTGGTGAGCGTGGCGGTGTCGGCTTCGACCGCCACCAGCGCGTGGTGGTGCTCGTCGTCCTCCAGATCGTGCCAGTCCAGCCCGAAGCCTGTCGCTCCGCGTGGCTGGCTGCCGACCTGGGCAACCCCCTGGCCTGCCCGCGCCCCGCCTTCGGATCGAAGCGGACCGCTCATGGCGAGATGCCGCTCAAGGCCTCGTCGCACCGTTTCGAGATCAAGGGACGCAAGTGTCCCCGCCGACATCCCTTCGCGGCCGATTCCCGCGATTTCCTCCAGGGCCTCGTCCAGGGCCCGCTGTTGGAGGCCGCTCGGGTCACTGTCATCCGGCGCGGCAGCCCGGAGGCGAAGGTGGGTCCGCATGAGCTTGCGGTATACGCCATGCCCGAACTCTTCAGCCTTCATGGCTCCCAAGGTGAGCGGGATATCGTCGTCGAGGGCGTTGAGGATATCGAGTGCGAGTACGGTGGTGGTGGCGAAATGCTCGCGCCACTCCCCCTCCAAACGCTTCTCCGTCGGATGCATCTGCAGAGCACCGAACGTGAAGATGTGTTCATCGGCCCTGAGCAGGTTGAGCTCGGTCCGGAGTTGCTCATGGCAATCCCGGACGAACCCCGCGGCCTCGTCGAGCCACTCCTGGCGGAGGTGCCGCTGGTGCCACCATATCCAGACGGCCCGCGCGAGCGCGGCCGGTGGATTGAGCGGCGAGCGCTTGCCTATCCATTCCGGCGGCTCCTCGGCGAGCGACATTGCCCACTTGATCCGCTGGTACATCCCGGGCTCGGGATCGGTCGCTACGATTGGGACCTCTTCGCGGAACACGAGCGAGAGCTGCAGCCGGGGGTCGTCTTCCTCGCCCTTGCCGTCTTCCCCGCCCTTGCCGTCTCCCTGGCTCTTGGTGCGTTCAACGAGGAAGGTGAGCCATCCGCGGATCACCGCGAGCGTCTCCTGGCCCTTGCCGTCTTCTTGGCCCTTGTCGTCTTCCTGGCCCGTGGCGCCGCGGGCGCCGAACAGCACCGCGTAGGCCTCACGCTTCTCAGGTTCCAGAAATTCATGAGGGCGGACATACTTGTACGCCTCCTCGAAGCGCATACCCAGCCTACTGAGCGTGTCGTTATCGAACACCGAACGCAGATTCTCGACCCCGACTCTCTCCCAGTGGTCATTGAGGTCGAGTGTGTCTTTCAGCCGACTGCCCTGGCTCTGCACCGCGCCGTCGTGCTCTCCGTAGAGGTCGATCGGGGCCACCGCGTAGCGGTGGAACGTCTCGTCGACGCCCACGTTGGAAAGGCGAGGGGAGGCGCGCTCCGGCCATGCCTGAGCGCCGTCAGCGACTAGGAATTCGGGCAGGGGACGGGTGGGGTTCGTGAACTCTTCCAAGGTTTCGCCGCTGGCAGGAACGTAACCGAGGAGCCGGAAAGCGGGCGTGTCGTGGGTGCCGATACGGAGATCGAACCGGTTCCCGGCGGGCCGGTCAGCGACCTCGAGGTCCTCATTTCCTTCGAGGCTCACCAGGCGCACCCTTTCAAGGTCTGCCAACCTGGGCGGAATCGCCCCGCTCAGCTGATTGTTGGCGAGGCTCAGGTACGTGAGCGCGGTGAGGCCGCCAATCGCCGCGGGGATCGCCTCGCTCAGCTGGTTGTTGGCGAGGTCCAGGAACGTGAGCGCGGTGAGGTCGCCGAGCGCATCGGGGATCGCCCCGCTCAGCTGGTTGTTGGCGAGGCCTAGGTACGTGAGCGCGGTGAGGTCGCCGAGCGCATCGGGGATCGCCTCGCTCAGCTGGTTGTTGGCGAGGTCCAGGAACGTGAGCGCGGTGAGGTCGCCGAGCGCATCGGGGATCACCCAGCTCAGCTGGTTGTTGGCGAGGCCGAGGTACGCGAGCGCGGTAAGGTCGCCGAGCGCATCGGGGATCACCCAGCTCAGCTGGTTTCCGGCGAGGTCCAAGTGCGTGAGCGCGGTAAGGTCGCCGAGCGCATCGGGGATCGCCCCGCTCAGTTGGTTGTCGGCGAGGCCCAGGTACGTGAGCGTGGTGAGGTTGCCGAGCGCATCGGGAATCGATCCGCTCAGCTGGTTTCGGGAGAGGTACAGGTGCGTGAGCGCGGTGAGGTTGCCGAGGGCCGCGTGGATCGGCCCGCTCAGCTGGTTTCGGGAGAGGTTCAGGTACGTGAGCGTGGTGAGGTTGCCGAGGACCCAGGGAATCGATCCGCTCAGCTGGTTCCCGGAGAGGCCCAGGTACGTGAGCGCGGTGAGGTTGTCGAGGGCCAAGGGGATCGGTCCGCTCAGTTGGTTGTCGGAGAGGCCCAGGAACGTGAGCGCGGTGAGGTCGCCGAGGGCATCGGGGATCGGTCCGCTCAGTTGGTTGTCGGAGAGGCCCAGGAACGTGAGCGCGGTGAGGTCGTCGAGGGCATCGGGGATCGGTCCGCTCAGCTGGTTTCCGGCGAGGTTCAACGCCGTGAGCGCGGTGAGGTCGCCGAGGGCATCGGGGATCGGTCCGCTCAGCTGGTTCTCGTGAAGGTCCAGCTCCGTGAGCGCGGTGAGGCCGCCGAGGGCATCGGGGATCGGCCCGCTCAGCTGGTTGTTTCCGAGACGCAAGCCCATGACGCGCTCCTCGGGGATCGGTTCGCCCATCTCGATCTTGGCTAGACGCACGGCGCGGCTCATCGCGGATGAGGCGTCCGTGGTCACGCCGTGCCAGTCGCTAAGGGGAACGTCCGTCCCCCAACCACCGCGTCGCGCCCAGCCGTCCCCGTTCGTGGCGTGGTAGAGCGCCATCAGCGCGACGCGGTCGCGGTCTTCAGTGCTCGCGGTGGTCATGCCTCACCTTCCTGCGGATGCCCGGGACGGGTGCCAGCCATTCTGCCCACGGAGGTTGCTCAGAGGCGGAGACGGACCCGCTGATGCCTCCGTATGGTCGGCGGTGAGTCTAGCAGGTCACGTCCCGCAAGCTGGTGTAGATGTGCGCCATCCTGATCAGTTCTCAGCTGGCAGCCTGCAGCAGCACCTCCTCCCCCTCTGAGACGACCCCCGCCACGGCCGCGGGCAGCAGCGTCACCGCGGCCATGTAGCGCCTCGCCACCGCCCACTCGTCGTGCTGCTCTGCGAGCACCGCGCCGACGAGGCGGACCACCGCGGCGCGGTTGGGGAAGATCCCGACCACGTCGGTACGGCGGCGGATCTCGCGGTTGAGACGCTCCTGCGGGTTGTTCGACCAGACCTGCTTCCAGTGCGCGACCGGACAGGCGGTGAAGGCGAGGACCTCGGGCGCGGCCTCGTCCAGCATCGCCGCGGCGTCCGGGAAGCGGTCCTCAAGCTGCTCCACGACCCGGGCGTGCTGGGCATGCACCTCGGCGGCCGAGGGCTGCTGGAAGATGGTGCGCACCGTCGTCGCCACCAGCGGCTCGGCGCTCTTCGGCACCCGGGTGAGGAGGTTGCGCATGAAGTGGGTCCTGCAGCGCTGCCAGGAGGCGCCGGCGAAGACCGTCGCGATCGCCTCGCGCAGACCCTGGTGGGCGTCCGAGGTCACGAGCTCCACGCCGGAGAGGCCGCGCGCGACCAGGCCGCGCAGGAACGCCAACCAGAACGCCCCGTCCTCGGAGGTGCCGACGTCGATGCCCAGCACCTCGCGCTTGCCGTCGGCGTTGACGGCGGTGGCGACCACGACGCTCACCTGGGCGATGCGGCCCTCCTCGCGGACGCGCTGGGTGAGCGCGTCGAGCCAGAGGTAGCGGTAGGGGCCACCGTCCAGCGGCCGCTCGAGGAACGAGTGCACGACCGTGTCGAGTTCGGAGCAGATGCGCGAGACCTGGCTCTTCGAGATGCCCTCGCAGCCGAGCGAGCGCACGAGGTCGTCGACGCGGCGGGTCGAGACGCCCTCGACGTAGGCCTGCTGCACCACCGACAGCAGCGCGCGCTCGGCGCGCCTGCGGGGCTCAAGCAGGGCCGGGAAGTAGCTGCCCTGGCGGAGCTTCGGGATCTGTAGCTCGATGGTGCCGGCGCGCGTGTCCCAGCGCCTCTGCCGGTAGCCGTTGCGCCAGGTGGTGCGCCCCGGGCTGCGTTCGCCGAGGCCGGCGCCGATCTGCTCTGCGACCTCGGCCTCCATCACCGCCTCGGCCAGTACGGCGACCGCCTCGCGCAGGAAGTCGAGGTCACCCCCGGCTGCCTGCTTGCGGAGCAGCTCCAACAAGTCCACGCTCTCCTTGACCACCGTCGTCCTCCCTCATGTTCGTCAGACCTTCATGAGGATGACGCGGTGGTCTTCTACGTCCACCCTTCTGCTCCTACACCACGTCCGGGGACTCTACTGTCTAGCAGCAGAGCCGGCGCCTGAGCTGGACGTGGGAGACCACCGTCGCGCCCTCCCTCGCGAAGGAGCGGCCGCGGCGCCGGAACGCGCGCGTGGGCACGATCGAACCGGGAATCCCGAAGCTGCGCGAGGCCGACTGCTTCCTCCCGGGCCTCGAGGTTGCCGTCCATCGCGTGCTGCAGCGTCCTGCGCGCGGACTCTCGGCGGCCGGTCGGATCGGCCATCGCGCCGAGGATCCCGGACTCGGGGCCGCCCGTATCAGGCGCCAGCGCCCCCGGCCACGAGTTGAACCCGCCCATCCCATTGAGCGGCGGAGCGCCCGCCGGACACCTGGCGCGTGGTTCCTCTGTGGCCCTCCGCCCGACGCGTCGCGCCGGCAGACCGAACCATGCCGCGCGGGAAGTGTCACCCCTGCGTGTACCGGGCGCGCTTGTGATCGGTGTGCCGGTGCCGATCGGCCCAGCGATGACGACGTCCTCGGCGCGCTCCAGGTACTCGCAGGTCGCGAGCTGGGCGAGTTGGGGGCGCTCCACGCCCTGAAGCGCCTGCCAGTCGAGCTGCTCGAAGGTCTTGACGTCGGGGAATCGCGCCTGGCGCATCAACGGCGCCACGGCGCTGTCACGGCGGCTCAGCACCTTGCCCTCGAGCAGCTGCAGGAGGAACTCTTCGTAGCTCCAGCCGTCGTGCGTGGCGTGGCGCATGAGCTTGGGATAGTCACGGCGGACCGAGGGCATCTTCAGCTCGCGGCAGTGCGCCTCGATCACGGCTGCCGGGAGGAGCGCCCGATGGCTCAGACGCGCGAGAAGTTCTCCAGCCAGGCGGCGCCCGAGTTACTCGCCGCGCTGCGCGAGGCTGCCCGCGAAGAAGGGCGTCACTTCCAGTCGGTGCTTGAAGACGCGATGCGGGGCTACCTCGAGACGAAGGCCCGCGAGACGATCCGCCCGGAGGTGATGGAGCGATTCCGCGCGAGCGTTGAGCGGCATCGTCTGCTTGGTGAACTCCTGGCGAAGTGACGCACGACTTCCCGACGATCGAGGAAGTCGTGGCGATGCAGGTCGTCCTGGTCGATGAATTCGGAGGCACGCACGGGATCCGTGATGAAGGCGCCCTCGCGGCTGCAGTGATGCGCCCGCAACTCGGGTACTACGCGAGCCTGACCGAGGAGGCAGCGGCACTCATGGAGAGCCTCGCCGTGAACCATCCATTCCTGGAGGGGAACAAGAGCGCGGCGCTCCTCGTAACGGATGTCTTCCTGCGCGGCAACGACCACTTCATCGACTTCGACGACGGCGTGGCCCACGAGTTCTTCATGCGCCTGTTCGAGACGAACACGTTCCGGTTCGCGGAGCTCGTGCGCTGGCTCCAAGACCTGGTAGAGCCGCTGCCACCAGGTGACGGTCGGGCGCTTCGCGGCGGCCTCGTTACCTCGCGCGTGCAGACGCCGCGCGCCGCCTATTCTCCGGGGCCGCGGGTCGCGGCACCTATCGGCGCTCAGGTTCGGCGGGGTTACGTTCCCCAGAAATGCCTTGCTGCGTAAGGGCTCTGGACGGGATTCGTCCTTGCCTGCTGCTGTGTGTGTAGTAAGGCACCCGTAGCAGGGGAAGAGCCTCTCGTGCCACATCGTAACGCGCGTCCGAACGGTGCGCCGATAGCCAGACACTCAGAGCACGTCCAGAGTGCAGCGCATAGCGATTAGAAGCGTAATATCACGCTCGAATTGAGGCGGGAAGGTGAATATCCCGGAACTCCCGGTGGAACTTGCGCTGCCCGCCATCGAGCGTGCGGTCGCGCTCACGGTGGTGCTGGCGGCCTTCCTCGGTGGGGTTGCGGCTCACGTGGTGACGACGCTGCGTCCGTTCGCACGGTATCGCACGTCGCGCATCGGCGCGCTGCTCGGGCTGAGCGCCCTGGTGGCCGGGTGCATTGCCTTCGGCACAATCGTGGTTCGCGAACAGCCGGTGCTGCTTGCCGCGGCCGTCGCGTCGGGGATCGGCGCCTCGGGATACTCGCTCGTGTACAGGAGGCTCGGCCAGCGCGCTGATGCGGGAGCGGGCGATGTGCTGTCCGACGCCGAGTTGCGGCGTGCGAAGACACGCGCGGACCGGTGGGTGCTGGTCACCGGCCCAACAGGATCGGGGAAGACGGCACTCGTCACGCAGATGATGGGCGCCGCGCCCGATCGACTCATGGGCCCGGTGCGCAACGCGCGGGATGGCGCGCTCCGGGTCACCCAGGTGGCCGTCCAGGATCCCGTGGGAGGCGTAGGCCAGCTCCGGATATGGGAAGCGCCAACGCTCGGGGCGCGCAGCCGTCGGTTGCCATCCCTCGAAGAGTTCGACGCCGCCGTACTCACGATCGACCCGGTGCAGCACGCGCCCATCGCCGATTCGTTTCCGAGCGTGCTGAGGGGCGACTCCCGGGTCGACGCGAACGAAGCCGTCCTGCAGCTCGCGGACTCGATGCGCGACGACTGCGTCGTGTGGGCGGTTGCGACCAAGTCAGACTTGCTGCGCCTCTCCGTCCACCCCGCGCTGCTCGATCTCCCGCTGCAGCCTGGCCCCGGCTGGCACCAGCAGGTGCGAGGCATGGATGTCAGGGCGCGGAGGGAGCTGGCAGAGACGCTCGAGCTTGGTCAGCTCACGCGTGATCACCAGTCCGCCTTCACGTGGGGCACGGGCAGTCCGCTGTTCACCTACTCGGGCGGCAGCAACGGGCAGGGGGCGTTCGGGAGCAGCGAACTGATGCGGACAATCCTCGATACGCTCTGGCCGGGGTGGGGCCGATGACCGGCGCATCCCGGGAAGGGCAGAGCCTCGATGCCCGGCTCGCAGAGCTCCAGAACCTGCTTGAGGAGGGGCTGATCACCGACGAGGAGCACGATGAGCATGCGCAGCGCATCCGGCGCGAGGCTCAAGCCGAGCGAGACCGCGCTGCACACGAAGCGGACAGGCCCGACGAAGCCCCGCCTTCCGGAGAGACCGAGGAATCACCGGACGATGCGCCGGAAGAGCGCCCCGCGCGTGGACGGCGACGTCGGCAACGCCGGCGAGGGCCAAGGACGGCCGCCGGCGCCCCCACGACCCGAGGTCGCCCGACCGCTGCCGAAGTCCAGGCTCGCCGCGAGACATCGACGGGTGCGGAGTCGAGTGCGGCAGGCGCCGGATCGGAACCTCCTCCAGATGAGCCCACGGACTCCACGGGGGAGCGAGCCGCGGTTGAGAACGCGCCGACGAACGCTGTCCGCGCTGAGGTCGAGCCAGATGAATCGACCACCGCGCCGGGCCCCGGCGGCTCCGAGGTGCCACCCGAGCCACGCGATGAACGAACGGAGCCCGATGTGAGTGACGAATCGCCTCCGCCCGAGACAGGGGCCGAGCCCGAGCCAGCCGACTCCGACGAGGCACGTGACGATGGGCCAGAGATGCCCCAGGAGGATCCGGGCGAGATCGCCCCGTCCGCCGAGGATGACGACACCACCGGATCGCAGTCACCAGGTGAGGAGCCGTCGGCGGCGGAAAGCGAGAAGGAGCGAGTTTCCGACCCGCCCGATCACACCGACGCGGGCCGGAGCACCGTCGCGGCCCAGCTCGACGGCTACGCCCGGCGACTCACGAGGGCGCGAGAGCGATCGCTCGCTGATGCAGTGTCCGCGTATGCCGACCGCGTGGATGCCGTCGAGCGCGGCGACTTGCCGCCGTCGATGGGTGTGCCGCCCACAGCCATCGCCCCTGCCATGGTCGGGGCGGCGCTCGCACGGAGCCGCATCGAGGCAGCGATAGAGCTCATCCGCAACGCCCTCATCTTCGTCCCGGTGCTGTGGACGTGGCTCAAGCTCCAGACCGCAGTCACCGCTTACCCAGGTGGGCGTCTCGAAGAAGAGCAGTTCTTCAATTTCTGGGTACGGGATGGGGGCGCGGGCCTCCTTCCGGGAGGAGGAACCTTGGCGCAGGCGGCGCTGGAGGTTGCCTACATCCTCGTCTTGCTTATCGCGGTGAACGTGACCCTCGGCTTGTGGCGCCGACGGACCTCGACGCGCGGAGCGCGGATCGCCAACGAGTTTGCGGCCACGCTCGCGGGCGCGGAGACCGCCGGCGCAGCAAGACGACTCGCCGACCCACAGGCCGCCCTCGAAGGCTTCGTCTTCGCGAGCAACGAGCTCTCCTCGAACCTGCGATCCGTGGGAGCGTCGCTGGAGCGCTCGGTGACCCCGTTCGCCGATTCGGTCGGCGTCGCGCAACAGACGCTGCGAGAGATGTCAGACGCCGTCACGCGGCAAGAGCGCCAGCTCGCGGAGGTCGTCGAGCGCCTCGGCCGGGTCGCCGAGATCGGCGACCAGCTTGGTGCACTCCAGCATGACTTCGAGGAGGCTCAGGGCGCGGCCAGGCTGAGCGCCGAGGCGCTGGCTGGCATCCGTGACAGTCTCGATCCCTCAGCGCGCGACTTCGCCGGCGCGGCGGTGACGCTCGAGCAACTCGCCGAGCAACTCACCAGGATGACCGAGGCGATGGCCGGCGCGATGACACAGCTCGACTCCGGTCTCGACTCCAGTGCCGGGCACCTCCGCGAAGCGGCCACCTCGATGAACGCGGTCGCGACGCGCGTCCTCGATGACCTCGACGGCGGAGGCGGGCGACGTTGAACGACGAAGGCGTCGGGATTGCCGGGTGGCTCCTCGCAGACCTCGCGCTCGTACTCGCGATCGTCTTCCTCGCGTTCACGCCTGCCGCTCTGACAGACGATTCGGAGTTCGTCGAGGTGACGCCGACGCCGACGCCGACACCGATGCCTGAGCCCACCGTCGCCTCTCCGGTCATCCTCGACATTGGCTGCGCGGCCACCGCCGGCCGCGAGGAGTCTATTGCCGTGCGGTGCGAGCCGGACATCGGCGGGGGCGCGGTCGCCTCGTACCGTTGGGAGGCCGACCGCGGGAGCCGCGGGACCTCCAGGCACAGCCATTATTTCGCTGCCACCTTCGATGAGCCAGGGGCGGTTCGGCTCACCGTTTCGAACGACAGCGGCGAGCACTCCGCAACCTTCGCAGTGCTCGCCCCGCTCTCCCGTGTGGTTGATACGGAACGAGAATGCTCCGACGTGCAGACAGACTTTCGCTTCTCTCAAATCGTGCTGCAGGGTGCCGATCCTGATGACGTCGCCTGGGGTGATATCCGGCGGGGTCGGGTGCGCGAGGATGTCATTAAGTCCAACGAGTTAGACAGGCTCCGGGATATCGATGAAGGGTGGGCGGATACGGGAGCGGAGGCCTTTCTCCGCGAGAAGCGGCGCGAGGGACTGCGTATCGCTCTTGTCGAGACCTTCTCGAATGCTGGCGACAGATCGGTCGAGCTATCGCAGAACGTGAATAATGCTCTCTTCAAGGGACTGAGGGGTGCCGGGATAGACATTCTGAGGGATGCAGACCATCTATCAGGGGCCGGAGACGAACGTTGGAAGTGGTTCGGTGACTACCTGGCCACCAGAGCACTGGATCCAGGCGAAGTGCGGATCAACCTCTACTTCGTGAAGCCCTTTGACGACGAAGATTGCGAATGAGCGTCGCGGCCAGCGGCGCAGTGTAACGCCACGTCACGAAGAACCGCGACGGCTCGGAGCGCGGCGGAGATCGAGGCGGCTCGCTTCAGCGGTGGTGACCTCGGCGGTAGGTGTGCCGACCCAGCGCGCGCGGGCCGGGGCATCCTCGCCCGTGTCGCGTACGACGAGCGGTCCGAAGAAGACCGACCGCAGCGTCAGCAGCCTCCCGGGCTCGTCACGATCCGGGTGGTGCCCGACGCGCCGCCAGACGATGAGTCCGAGACGCACGATTCGCACCTCGCGGAAGCGCTCGTCCGGGACGACCAGGTCGATCGGCCGCGCGGGCTCCTCGCCCGGGCGCCACTGGAGCGGCATCCGGACGGCCAAGGCGCTGATGCCGCCGAGGACCAGAGCGAGCGCCAGCAGGTGTAGCGCGGTCGCCCAGTAGGGCTCCGTGCTCAGGAACACGGAATCGCTGAGCCGCACCTCCTCGGTCGCTGCATCCTCGACGCCTGAGGACGGCGCGTACCAGCTCACGCGGCGTTCGACCGGTCCGCCGGGCAGGCCGTCTGTCGGCACATCGAGCGTCAGTGGCGGCGGCCCCGTGCCGCTTGCGGAGCATCCGTCGCATCCGAGCACGTCTGCGTCGGCCTCGATCGCGGCGGCGCACTCTGCCGGGCCCACGGTCGCGCTCCAGATCGCCGAGTCACGGAAGCGGAGGGGGAGCGGGAACCCGAGCCGGAGTGCGGGCCGCCAGCGTGGTGCGACGCCGGGCTCGCCAGCCCATTCGGCAAGGCACGCCACTTGCGGATCGCCGTCGTCGCCGTCGTCGCCGTTGTCGCCGTTGTCGCCGTTGTCTTCGTCCTCGTCGCCGTCGTCGCCTCCCCCGTTGCCTTCGCCGTTGTCGCCACCACCGTCGTCAGCGTCGCCAGCACTCAGGCTGGTGCGGCCGACGAGCAGCGTGCGCAGGTAGAGCTCCACCTCGTACACAGCCTCTTCGTCGTCGGTCGCCGCGAAGGACGCCGCGGTCAACGTGAAGGCATCGCCCCCGGCGTGCTCAAGCCGCCGCCCAGCCTCCTCGCGCACCGTCGCCCCGCTGCGGAGCAGTTGCACGCGGTAGGGCTGCGTGAGGAGCGATGGGACGGCGACCCGCCCCGAGGATGTCGGATGCAGCGTGAGCTCCAGCGCCAGGCCGCCGCTGTCCCAGCGCTGCACCGTGATGTCGAAGTGTGCCGGGTCGGGGGCGACGATCACCCGCGCCTGCCGTGCGGGGTCGAGGGCGCCCGTAACCGCCCACACACCCGCGCCGGGCTGCTCGAAGCGCCAGACGTGCGTTGTAGCGTCGAACCGCGTGAGTTCAGCCGGGTCGTCCTTCGAGTCGTACCGATCGCGGTCTGGGTTCATGACCTCCGAGGTGGCGCCTGCCGCAAGGCCCACGATCTGGAAGCGGACGGAGACGAGCCCGCCGGGCACGTCGCAGTTGAAGGTCTCGCCGCGGATGGCCTCGCACAGGTCGACCCCGGGGAACGTGCGCAGGATCCACTCGGCCAGTTCATCCGGGTCAAGACTGCGAACCACCCGGTCCGTGCAGTCGGGTTGCCCATCGCCTCCGCACTGGGCGACGCGCTGCCAGTACGGCTCGGCGGCCGAGAACCACCGCCCTGGCTCGTCGAGACCGATGACCGCCAGCTCCGCCGTGCGCTCGGCGCGCAGTGCGCGCCAGGTCTCGGCGAGCGCGCACAGGTAGGCGTCGCCGTCGTTGGCGTCGTACCGCGCCGTATCACGCTCACATGCGCTGGCAGGCGGGTTGCCGTCGAACGCGAGGTCGCTGCCGGCAGGCGCGGGACTGCCGTCCGTAATGAGGACGACGAGCAGGCGCTCGTTGGCGGTGCCTGAGGTCGGGTCGCCACCTTCGCCGGCCGCGCTGATGAACGTGGGCGACGGCTCCGGACAGCCTGCGCCCGTGGGTGGCTTCTCGCGCGTTGCAAGCGTCCAGGCGCCGCAGAGCGCACCCCTGAAGTCGGTGCCTCCTTCCTCCTGCCTGGCTTGCAGCCGCCCCTTGAGACGATCACCGAGCACACTCTCGAGCGGGCTCAGGACCTGCGGCTCCTCACCGCCGAACGACAGCGCCGCGAGCTCGACGACCCGCTGCTCGCCCGAGGTGTCGAGGAACCCCTGCAGCACGTCGATCAGGCTCCGGACGCCCGCGATCCGCTGCTGGTCTGGGTCGCTCGCCCGCTCGCCGCCGATCCCGAACATCGAGCCCGAGTTGTCGATGGCGAAGACGACCCTCGTCACGGGTGGCCCGGGCGCCTGGGCGGTCGCGTCGTGCGGCTCGCGGAGCAGGCCGGTGACGCCCGCCAGCGCCACCACGGAGAGCGCGATGGTCAGCGCCGCCCCGAGCGGCAAGCGACCGAGTGGCGGCACCGGCACGCTGCCTGCTAGCTACCTGGCTGAGCGAGGTGGGTCGCCCGGATCGTGCGCCGCTCCTCGCCCGCGAGTAGCCTTCGCATCGCGCGTTCCCAGCTCGAGCGATCGGGCCCCTCGGCCATCCGCGCGAGGTCGCCTTCCAGCACCTCGATCATTGCGGCGCAGTCACTGTCGACGCTGCCCTGGTACCACTGCATGACGATCGCGCGCTGGAGCGCCGCGACGCCTTCCGGGTCGCCTGCCCAGTCTCCTGTGAACAGCTCTGCTCCAGGGTAGGCGTAGCCGTCCGATGTGGCGCCGGCAATTACCGGCGTCCCCCTGAAGCGCATGAACTCGCAGAATGCGTCGAACGTCACGACCGCCTCGCGCCCCGCGCCGAAGCGGTCGTCCGTCAGGACGCCGCGGCGCCACGCGACAAGCCTGGCGGCACGTCCATCGCCCGCGCCGCCGTCCACCACGGACGTGACGTCGCGAGCCTCGGGGCCGTCTCCCTCCGAGGCCGACGGCAGCCAGCCGCGGGCGCGCAGCAGGTAGAACAGCTCGGCGTACGTGGGACCTCGAGTGTCGAGGTCCGAACCCAGCAGCCGCGCGACGATAGAAGGCGCGAGTGGGGCGACAACGCCGCCCAGTTCGAGCTTCGTGGCGGCGAGCAACTCCGGGATCACCGTGAAGCACGTCTCAGCCGCGGTAGCCTCCGCGGGCACGCCGGGATCTGTGGCGTAGTACGTAGCGATGGCGTTGCTGGCGTCGGTCGCGCTGCCGATCACGCCGGGCGCCCACTCCTGGTCGCCGGGGTCCACCCACAGGTCGAGGAACACGATCTGCTCGCCGAGGGCGGGTACGACGTGGGGGCCGTCGTAGCCCGCGAACACGGTTTGCAGTGATCCCAGCTCCGGGGCCTGTAGCGCGCGGTTGAACTCGCCTTCGATCGCGCCGCTTCCGACGTAGACGCGCCTCCGGGCCGGCGCAGTGGCCGGGGTCCTCAGCTCCACCGAGGGCTGTCGCGGCAGGCTGACGCCCGCGAGCTTCGTGGCCAGCGAGCGTGTCGCGCTCTGCATATCCCCCTCGCAGTGGGCGAGGGCGGCGCCGAAGTCGTCGGGCAAGCTCTGCCCCAGCCTCCAGTTGATGAGCTTCCACACCGACTCGCGCCATCGGCTCTCGACGCGCTGTGCATCGACAAGGCCGGCTTGCTCCTCCGCCTGCAGGGCCAGCAGGAGCTGGCTAGCGTCGCCAGCCGCGGGATCGAACTCACTCGCCTCGTCCTCGTCGGCGTGCACGAGTCGAACCGTCACATCCTGTACCCGCGGCTCCGGGCTCGCGTGTACGTCGACGCGCAGCCGGTGCTGCAGCTCGCCGACGACATCTTCCGCGACCTGAGAGTCGGTCACGATGCACTCGCCGACTTCGGCGACGACGTGCGGCGGACTCTCCGCGGCCTGGCTGGCCTCCGCCGTGGCGCTGTCCTCGAGCGCTTCGTAGACCTCGGCGAGGCGCTGGACGGCTGTGCGCGCAGCCGCGACCTGCCGACGCAACTCGCGGAAGAACGGCGTCCCGCCGCTGCCCCCTTGCAGCTCCTGGTGCATCCATCGCAACGCTCGGACGCGGTCGCGTTCCTCGTACGCGTTGAACAACGCCTGTTCGGCGCGCCGTCGTCGCTCGTGCTCAGATGCCGCCTCCTGCTTGCCCCTCAGCAAGAGCCAACGCGCGCCCCGGTACACGGCGAGCATTGAGATCGCCGCGACCACCCATGCGATCCAGCTTGAGTCGACCGAGGCGACCTCGAAGCCGGGGATGAGCCTCGCCACGCCGAGTATGACGGCGAAGGCGCCGAGACCCGCGAGGATCGTGATGGCGCGTTCAGGCCCCGACAGCGCCGCCCGCGCGGGCGGCGGGTTGTCGAAGCGGTCCTTCGCCGCTCTGATCTCCTCCTCGCACGCGTCGAGCGTCTTCTCGGCCGGCAGCAGATTCTCGGCGAAGTGCCGTTCGAGGTCCGTGGCGTTCTCCTCGAGGCGCTCGAGCGAGCGATCGACCTCGTCCGTGGGGGTTGGCCCGCTGCCGTTCGCGCTCAGGCGGCTCTGGAGTACGTCGTTGGCAAGCCACGCGCCAAACGCTCGCTCCTCTTCCTGTCGTACTTCGCGGATCGTCCGCTGGATGGCGTCCTGGCGGCGGCTCGCCTCCTGGTCCAGCCTGTCCGAAACCGTGCCGACATAGCTACGCCAGCCGGGTGTGTCGGAGCGGTAGTTGGCACCCTGGATCTGCGTGCCGTGCGGCACGGATTCACGAAGCGCGGCATTCGCTCCCGCGCGACCGCGGATGCGCCCTGCGAGGGCGTCCGCCGCGTCGCTGTCTATCGGCGAGGCGCCCCCGCCCAGGGCCAGCGGACCGTGGCGGTTGGCATGGAACCAGCCGCCGAGCGTGCGGGTCGTCTGGTCGCTCACGTACTCGAGGAGCGTCGTGGCATCCGGCACCATGCCCTCGAACTGCTCGGGCGCCTCCCGAAGTGCCCTGTACGCCGCCTGCAGCACGCTGGAGATCATGCGCCGCTGATAGCGGAGCTTCGGGTACTCGATCGCCGTCACGGCCCCCACCCACTGCATCGGGTTGCCGCCCGTCTCGGCGGCGAGGTCCTCGGCGCTGCTGTCGTAGCTGAGTAGGCGCACCAGCGCTCCCGACTCCTCGAAGGCGTCTTCGGGGCCACCGCCCCGGCCGCCGAACCAGTAGACGCGGTCGAAGATCTGGCGCTCCTGCCGCCCGGGACGGTAGGCCAGGTCGCCCTGCGTCACGGGCAGGCCGCGCGGTGAGAACGTCGTCTGCGGGTCGGGGGCCGGGGAGAAGAAGGCGAGCTCTCGCAGGATCGCGTACGTGCCCGACCGCCCCTTCGCGGCGAGCTCGGCAAGGTCCATGTTCCCGCGCAGCACATGAGTGAACGCCGAGGGAGTGACTGCAACGAGGTTCAACTCGGACCGCGGGTAGTGCTGGCGCAGCCACAGCGCCAGCGGGATGACCGTCCCCGCACCGGTACCGCCCGCCGTCGAAGTGACGAGGTTGATACGCGGCGGTCGGCCGTCGAAGGTCTGGCTGCTGACGCGGCTCTCGATGTGGTTGCGGAGCTCGTTGCCCGCGCCGGCGCCGGCCACTGCCCTCGCGGGGTCGAACAGCATCGAGAAGACGGCGAGCCCATGTGCGCGGAGCGCGAAGAGGCCGGCGCTCGGTGCCGGGTCGCGCGCGATGCCCTCACCGATCTTGACGAGCAGCGAGTGCTCGGGCGAGCGCTGCGGTCCGGGCTCTCGGGCTCCCGCCGCCGGTCCCAGTCCGGCACCGGGATCGCGGGTCGACCAGTCCTGCGCCAGTTCAGCGATCCCGGCAGCGGCGTCGTTACCGGGCGCGACCAGGCTGAGCCGCACTCCATCGCGGATCCTGGCGTTCAGGTCGAAGGCGACAGGCTCACTGATGGCGAGGCCGTAGAAGTCACGGCTGTCCTGTATGTCCTCGGCAACGTGCTTCCCTGTGCCGCCGAGGAAGATATTGACTGCTCCCATGAACCGCTCCTGAACTCCTACCGAAGCTTCTCGAGCTCGGCCATCGAGATGAACACCGTGAGCCCTTCGCCGGTCTGACCCTCTCGCGCCTGCGGCTGCGCCGAGGCCACCGCGATGGCGTCGCCGCACGCATCGACGAGGGGCCCGCCGCTCATACCGCTCTGCGCCTGCACATCGGCCTGGACGACGGCAATGCCATCCCGCACCGCCGTGTTCGCCAGCACGCCGCGCACCACGACGGGCGGCGGGATGTCCGCGGATTCGTCCCGCGCCTGGGACCACGGGTAACCCAGTGCTCGCACGTCGAGGTCGATGTCATCGGCCGAAGGCACGCGATACGGGATCGAGTGCTCGATCGGGGGAGCGCGCAGTACCGCGAGATCGCGCTCCTGGGTGGTCCCCTCGGGGTTGAACGACCCAAGCTGGGCGATCTGGGCCAGCTCGGTCCTGCCGCTCACTGCGGACTCCACCCAGATCTCGGTGTACGTATTCCCGTCTTCGTCCTGCACGACGTGCGCCGCCGTCACGTACCGCCCGTCGCCGATGTGGAAGCCCGTGCCGACCGCGGCATGCAGTGGGCCGATCGGCGACCGGATGCGCACGACGGCACCGCGCACGCGCTCGAACTCGTCCCGGAAGTTGCACTCGTCGGGGCTATCGGCCTCGTCGGCCGGAGTCGCGGTGGGATCCGGGGTGGGCGTGGATGTAGCGGCGGACTCAGGTGTTGGAGTCGCTGTAGGTGACGTAGCCGGGATCGACGCGACCGTGGTTGCTTCGGGCGTGGCGGTACCGGATACGCGTTCCGTACCCGAATCGTCGCCGCCGGCAGCCAGTTGGACGCCAAGGAGCACGACGAGGGCGAGCGCCACGAGCACAACCTCGTCGAACGTCGGTCGTCCAAGCACGCGGGCACCTCTCGACAGAGACACGATTATATTGGCTCAAATGCACTATGCGTTGTTCGGCCGAGCAGCGCACGTTCCGAGGTTGTCGGCCGCCGCCGCTGGCTGAGTAGGCGCCGTCCCGATCGGGACTCGTCGCCTTCCGGGGAACAAGGTGTCCGAGGCGGGAACTCTCTCTACCCCGCCTGCGCCCAGGTGAGGTTTCCCCGAGCCTGGGGTCGCCCCGACGACTCGTGCGCTCGCCGCGTCGTACTCGTCCATGCTCACCCGGAAGGTCGTCATGCCGCGCGTTCCTCGTCCCGTCGACGCGCAGCGTGCCCGGGGCGGGACCACCACTCGAGACGCCACGCTGCCGCGAGGTGCCTGCGCCCGATGTCGAGCAGCGAGCGACCGGACGCGGCGCGCTCGAGGTTCGGGAGCGCCGGCGTCCGGGTGGTCGTCCAGCCCTCATGCCTCCACAGCTCCCGCCAGTACTCCGCGGCGAGCACCTCCGTGTCGAGCCGCGCAGGGTCGACCGAGATGACGGGGGAGTCCGCCAGGAAGGCGTCGAGCCGGCGCCGGACCTGCTCGAACGTCTCGCAGCCGGGGAGGGGTTCCGGGTGGATGCGGTGAGCGACAGCGGCGTCTGACGGCACCTCTGCGTTGGGGTGGATCAGCGCGCCGAAGCGCGATGCGTTCCCGCACTCGTCGATCCTGAGCGCCCACAGCGACCAGATGCGCGCGTCCCGGGGACTGCCGCCGGTCGTGAGTACGTACAGGAAGGCGGGTGCGGCTCCCATGTCGAGCCATGGGGCCAGTTCCCACGCGAACGCCCGGAGCCGCTCCTCCAACATCACGCTCGCGGCCCCGCACCGACCTTCCGTGTGAGCCATACGCGTGTCCTCCTGTGTTGTGCCTCGGCCTGTCGGCTCCGTCACGCCCTCGCGGGCGTCCTTGAGATCACCGTAGCGAAGCGAACCAGGGTGGGCTGGGCGCGATGGCACACCCGTCGTTCCTCAGATGGTTGGCCCCCCAGTGATGGCCAATCTCAGGTCCGGCGTCGCGGGTCGAGCAGCCCTTTGGGAATGAGGCGGCCCTGAGGTTCATGTCGACTCTCATCTATCGAGAACACGATCAGCGCAGCACACCATCGCAATGGGCGTGCGTCGTCTGGGTACGTGGCGTCCGGTGATCTGCAACTATCGGAGCGCGCGGCTAGCCGAGGTTGCGGTTCCCGTAATCCGTTGCTACGTGAGGGTTTTGGGTGCGTACCGCCCGGCCCGCTGGCGATGCTGGAGCTGAGACTATTGACCCGCGCTTTCGTGCAGCAGAACTGTGTCGAGGGTTGCTCGCCGACGCAGGCAGGCTGGTGTCGTGGGTCCTCGCGGGTCCTCGGCACTGCGAGTCACTGAAGTACCTGCACATGCGCTCACGGCGCCGGACCAGAGTCGTCTAAGCGCAGGAGAACCTCGGAATCTATCGGTATCCAGGTCAGATCGCCTTCAACGAGCGCACGGTGAAAGGGACGCTGCAGGGCGCGGATAATCTCGCGTGGTATCAATCCTGCCTCCTCGCTACCTGCGGCTGACGCGAGAGCATTAGCAAGTGCGTCCTCATTGAAGAGTCGCTGGCCTTCACTCGTCCGACATTCGTCTAGCAGCTCTTCTGCGAACTCAGCTGCCTCGTGAGTCGACATCCCCGGAAGACTCAAGGTGTCGCTGACTCGACTCCGCAGTTCGGGTGAGATGAGGTGGTCCATCGCCGACGCATCACCGATGGAGTAGGAGAGGACGAGCCCGAACCCGGTCGGGCACGCGTTGTAAAGCGAGTGGAGGCCGGTATTCACTCGTCGGGCATCGGCCGAGTTCGACTCCCCGATCCTCTGGAACTCATCCATGAGGACAATTAGTCGATGGCCAGAGGCGTTGAGCAGTCGCGTGATGGTAGAGAGACAGCGGACTGCGTCCTCGTCCGTTCGGAGCCACGGCATCCCGCCTAGCTGTCGGGTCTCAGCGGCATAGAGACGCTCCCCTCGAAGCCACTTTCTCGCAAGGTCGCTGGCCTCCTGCGTGAGTGTTTCTCGGAGATGCCACAGCACGCGCGCCGTCTCCCGGTCTCCATCGAGCTCAGGCGCGAGCAGCCACGAGGAGCCATGCGTAGAGCGGAGGCTCTCGACGGCATCGACCAGTGTGCCCTCTGGGATCCGCTCGACAATAGTCCTATGCAGAGAAGCGAACCCGTTCGCGGCGCTGGGCATTGACGCGTACACGACAACGCTGTCACTGTCGGACGCAACCGCGAGTCCTTGCAGGTAGCGGAGTGCGTGCGTCTTTCCCGCGCCAAGCTCGGCCCACACGAGGTAGATCGAAGACGCTGGCGAGAGCGACCAGAGAGTGCTGATGGCCTTCAGGCGCTCCTTCACTCGTGGGCGTCCGAGCCACCGCACTGTCGGGCCCGACGGTGGTACCAAGGTGAAGGGATCCTGTGTGAAGCCTAGGTCCTTGAGGTCGATCATGAGCCGACAAGCCTAAAGGTGAACGGCCGCCGGTACCGGTCGGCGTTGATCCTCACTCGAGGCCCGGACTCACGCGCGAACTCTGAGAGCGCCTGGAACGCCTCCGCTACTTCTACGATTCGCCACGGGTCCGAACTCCAGCTCAAAGAGTTCGCGAGGATAGCCGACTCGCGGATCGAAGCATACCCGGCTTCGTTCTTTAGAACCTCGTATGCTGAGGTCAAGTGTTCCAGCAACTCACCACGAGCGACAGATACGGTGTTGCGATTAAGGGCACTGGCGATCGCCGCGAAGTAACCCCGATCCAGTTCTTCTGGTCCGCGATCGAAGAGGGTGGACATTGTAGCGGCCGTAGGAGCATGGGCATACGTGAACCGCGTGGCGTCGGGCTTGATGAGCAAACCAACGTCGACCATTAGCTCGAGTCGCGGCAGGAATAGGTCCTCGAGCGGGCGCCGGAGTGTTTGTTCCGATGCTGTCCTTCCCCCAGAGCCAATCTCGCGGTCGAAGCGATCTGCGGCGGCGATCTGCCTCGTGACCCAGTCCCGTTCAACGCGGTTCGCAACGGTGCTCGGGACTCTGCCCGAGGCCGTTCGGAGCAACGCGGGTGCTGCCGTACACACATGAGCATAGAAACTCAGCGCCCCTTCAGCTTGCTGAAAATAGCCCAATAGGGCCTCCTGGAGCCCCCAGTCGTTCCTTGCGAGCTGATAGTACGCAGATATCGCCAGTTGGGGATTTGCGCTGAATGGGTTTAGGCCATCGCTACCCAGTGGAAACGGAACAACGTTCGTTCGCTCGGCCACCGCCACCAACAAGTCGCCGAATGTGGACCTGATAAGCGTCTCAGGGTGGGCCAAGCCGAGTTCTCGGACGACCTGCACGGTCTGCAAGGCGGTCTGCTCTCGTTCGGCACCCGAGCGCGACTTGAGCTCCCCGTCAGACAAGAAATAGTCCTGTATCTCGATTAGCGCACCCTCGTCCGCGGCATGCGGGTACTTGCGCGTCATAGCTCGTTCTCGCACGTAGGACAGAACCTCGCCTTGCCGTTCTTCCGGGACCGATACCCTCCGAGTCAGCAGTGCGCGATACGCGTCGGCCACCGCATTCGGGGTAGATGATCTCGATGTTGGTAGTACGCTGGCGCACACGGCCAGCGAGGCGATGCGGTGCAGGTTCTTGTGCAGCGTCCGAACGAGATAGGGCACTAGGGATTCACTCCTACTCGAAGCCGCCACCCCCGTGAGGAGCCACTCTTGGCCGAACCGCGAGCGCGAAGAGCCGTTCGGTCTCCGAGTTGGTCACAACCGCTTCGCCACGCTCAAGGCGTCGCAGAAACGCTGAGAGATCGAGCGCAGTCTGGCCTTCGCTTACGGCGGATGGCTCCGCGCACTTGAGGTTTTCTCTCATCCGCGCTATGTCTGCGGCGACTGTCAACTTATGGCATATCACCGTGTCGGCTTGTGCAAGGATGCGCTGGTCCACCGCAGAGGGCTGCTGAGTTGTCAATACGAACGAGAGACCGAAGTTCCTGCCCTCTCGGACAAACCGCACGACCGCATCGGTCGACTTAACGGCCCGCTCAGCGGGAAGGATGTTCTGGGCTTCATCGACGAGGACCCACGTTGGGGGTAGGGCGCGGGACACAAAGTCCCCGATCCGCTCGCGCTCGGCTTCAGTCAGGCGCTCATTGAGCCGCAACTGCTTCTCCGCCGACGAGGCCGCAGCGCGCTCGCGGTGCAACCTGCGTAGCAATACCGACGCGATGACCGTTCGGAGTGAGTTTGGGAGCTGCCCAAGTTCGAGTACCGACAGCTGGCCAGGAGCTACGAGTTCGGTCAAGGCTGTTCCGGATTCGTCGTTGAAGATCGGCATTGAGGCGAAGTGGCGAAGTCTCTGGCGGGCTGCCCTGATCGACTGCGGCGCATAGTACTCGCTGATGTCGTCGTCAGTCTCGAGGACCTCGAGCATCGTCTCAAAATTGAAGCCCCTCACATTCTCCCGCGCCTTGTCGACGAGTTCGACTATCAGTTGACCTTGAGGATCGCGCTGTGGGTCAACATCCATCAGATCTGCGATGTCGTCCCCCGACAACTCCGATGTAGCGATGCTGAAGTCGCTGTACCTGTCCGGCGTAAAGGGGGCGCGGAACCCCTGCGGTACCCACACGCGCACGGACAATTCTGGAACGTCAATCCGCCATGAATGGAGCTGCTCGATCGTGGCGCGATGTGTCTCGTTGTCTTCGGTAAGGGGAACCTCAGTCGACCAGAAGATATCCAACGTGTCTAAGAGAAGCGCGCCGTGGACACCACTCCCAGACGATATGGACGAGTGCTGTGAATTCGCTGCCCCCAATGCCTCGGCAATCACGCCGAGCGTGTACGACTTGCCCGAACCGCGCTTGCCAAAGATCGCGATCACTGACTCCGACCCCGTGTCAATGCGTACGTTCCTGAGCGGACCTCCCTCATTCAGACGACCTAGCAGAAGCGATTCCGCGCCTTCAGGATCGAAACCGACCACCACAGGTCGGCGGTCCATATGGGGTCCAAGCGGGGGCGTGATGTTGTAGAGAGGCATTCGTCTAGCCGCTGAACTCCGCTGGGGTGATCTGATCGACTGTATCGCGATCGATGACGATACTGTCGCGCGAAAGCGATTCGAGCGCGCAACTGGTCAGAGCCCGAAGGATCGTCCGCGGGATCGCGTTGTGCTGCATGGCACTCGCATGTTCGACGAAGGCCTCGAATGCGTCTGCGGTGAAGGGGTACGAGTCCTCCTGGACGTCAAGACCGAGTGACGCCGCACGCTCGACGCCCTGCTTCCCATCAACGAACTCGCCGAGCAGCTCAGTCAAGAAAGTCCGGACTTGAACGGTCTCGAGGGCTTCGAGGCGGACTATCCCCTCATTGCCGAGCCGAGTTGTGATGTCCCCCTCGAACATGAACCGCGGAACCTCATCCTGCATCGTCGTGTAGAACGTTAAGATCCATCCTACGGACTGATTGTCGTTGGAATCAGCGAGGCGCCGGAACGCATCATGCCAGGAGTTCTGGGCGTCCGCGTTGTTAACGTTGTGTAGGACCTCGGACTCGTCCACGAGGAACAAGAGATTCGTTCCGACTCTCTTGAAAAGATCGCCAATGGTGACGAGGAGGTCCACGAGGTCGCCTGTCTCGACAAGACTGCCCGTGACACCGATCTGGTCTTGCTCCGACGAGGACAGCCTCTCGCCGGTCAGCCAACGCCATGCCACAAGTTTGTTGGCCGGGCCCGTAGCTAGCAATTGCATTACGTTGTAGACATTCGCGCTGCGAAAGAGTTCCTTGAAGCGCTCCTCGCGATCCTCCCCATCCTGGCGAAGCTCCAGCGAGTAGTTCACGTATGCGTGCTCTATCGCATCGATTGTAATCGCATCGAGCAGACGCCTGTGCAGAGCCTGATATCGAGTTTTACTTTCCGCCTCCATGGAAACGACTAAGGGGACGACAGCTATTTCGGAATGAAGGCGCTCGAAATAGTGCTTTATGTGGTAAATGAGATGGGTCTTCCCAGTGCCATAGTCGCCGAAAAGGTAGTGGCGCGGTACGTAGCCCGCCATGTACCCCAGCTTGATCTTCTCGATGATCTCTTCATTACGGTCCGCGCCAAAAAACAATCGAGCATCCTCAATTGATTGCTTGGGGTTTATCTGGAAATTGGGTCGCTTGAGGGAGAATTGGGTCTGTAGTGTGTTCATTCTTGCTCCTTGTACGTACTAATTGCCTGGAGTTCGACTCGTAGACTCTCCAGTTCCCGAATCACAGTCTCTGCTTCGCCGGCGCCTCGGACCATCACGCCCAGCTCATAATTCCGTTGTAGAGATCTCGTTGTCACGTTCGCGGAGCCGATGAGGGCAAACGGGATCGGGGCAACATCACATATCATGAATTTCGCATGGAGATCTTGTAGGAAGAATATTCTGACCATAGGGAGCGCGTTCAACCGGCGAATGGCTTCCCGGTGGCTTCCCATCGTTGGCGGCCGGGTTATCACATGAACCCTCAGTCTACGCTCTCTGATGAAGCGCTCCAGTGCATCGAGCGACGACCTTGACCCAGTCCATGCCGTGATCCACGGGGCTACAATACTCAGTTCGGCGATCGGTGATGACGCTCGGAGGCCAAAAACTCCCTCGAAGAACTCGTCAATGATCCCCCTGGTCAGGAGACGAACCGTCCACGACGTTGACACTTGCGGCATAGCTCCGCGCCGCTCGAACTCGTACCAGAGTAGATCGAAGATGTAGTCGGGGACGCCGAGGCTTATCAGATCGGCAAAGTCCTCGGTGGTCTCGCATTGTGAGATCGCATCCATGAGCTCTTCGCCAAGTTGATACTGCTCGAGCCCCAGTGCTTGTGTGACCACCTGCCCGGTCGTTGGCGTGGTCTCCTCAAGAACATTTTGAAGTACCTCATGCGGAGGTACGACTGCCGGCGGTTCGACTTCGGGTATCGCTCGCTGGTAGACGCTACGCCGAGGTTGAACGGAATGGACGTGAATGGAGCGATCGGTCGGAGTAAAGAGTATTCGGTACGCCCCGGCGCGGCGTCGCCAGATCGTGCGATAGGTGGAGACCCGCTTAGCGTCGTGGAAGGGATCCCTGCGAATGTCGCGCAGCACTCTCGCCACTTGACGTTGGGCGCTCGTCGGCAAGGCGACTAACTCATCATGAAAACGTTGCTCGACGCTGAGACTCCGCGGATCGCTCATCGTGTCCCATCGCCGACCCAGCGAAACACTCCATCGGGTCCTTCCTTAACGCTCGGTGCTTTGGCAAGAGCCTCACGCACAAGCGACGTAGTCACAGTCGCTAGTGGATCGTCCGCTACGATGAGACGCTCGACGGCCTCGTGGTGCAATGGGACCTTGGTCCGCTGAAGGACTGCCACGGCCTTTAGACCGACTTCGTCCGCTCGGCTGTGGCTGATTTCGCCGCTCGACATGATCTGGGCGACGCGCTCCTGAAGCCGTTCGCGATTGCTCGAGTACTTCTGAACGACCACTCGATCGAGACGTGATGCATTCGCGAGTCCCTCGCGGCTGTCAGTCTCAACCGACAGTAGGTTCGCCATCTTCATGGCCATCGCTGAGAAATCCCGCCCAGCCAAGGCACTGACCTCGCGCAGCAGGGGAAGCGCCCAGTAGGCGAGAACTGTCTCATCTTCAGTCCATCGGCGTCGCGTTTGCTTTGCGGCGGATGACTGCGCTTTGCTAACGCTCATGTCGTTCGCCGCACCAGGCCGCAGCGACCAACAGAAACTGGAATCCCGCTCGAAGTCGCTGCCGAGCCCCCTATAGAGGACAGAGTTGACCTCGGACCGAGTCGCTTGTTTCGCCTTCCCGGCCAGCATCGAGACGATTTCTCTTGCGAGGAGCGGGCGCTCCGCGCCCTGGAGCACTTCGACTACGTAAGGGCGAAGGGGTTCGAGGGATTCCATGGATCCTCGTCTCGCGCATGGGAGAATACCGCAGAGCAAGCCGTTTGTAATAGCGCGCTCTCTACGCTTGGTTCCGCGCAAGGGCCTTTGACACGTGGTCCCGATTGAGACCGCGCTCCCGTCTCGAACAAGTGGCGATGGGCAGGGCGGCTCCATCTGCGCGTGGGAGCGTCAAGCGTCTCGTCAGCCGACCGAGCAGCTGCGCGGGGCTTCTTCCCACGGACCCGCGCGGCACCCTGGTTACGGAGTACGCGTCTCCGCGTTCGCCTGAACTAATGGGCTGACCACGAGCCTCGCGCTCCTCGTGTCCCCTACGGTGCAGCTCGAGTCCATGGTCACCGCTTAGGGGGGAGGACTACCGCTTCGACAGTACGTCGATCGTCTCGCGGTTGATCGTTTCTGCCCGTCCTCGCCGCCCTTGGACGGTCTTGGACGGGAGGCGCTTGCCGGAGACTAGACGAACCTCGCGCGTCTCGTAGCTTAAGCCAAGCGAGCACAGAATCTCGGACACGATCCGGCCACCGTCGATGAGAGTCCCGGCCATGTGCCGAGGGCCCATTACTAGGATTAGGTGACCACCCCTATCCAGACGGCCGCAGATGGAACCCAGGATCGGTAGGAGGTCCCCGTAGAATGCCGCCAGATCGTCAGCGCGCTGTTCACTCGACGTGTTGATGGCCCGGCGCGCTTCGCGCAGGGTCTCGGAAACGGCGAGTGCTCTGTATCTATCGGCGGCCTTAGGTTCGCGGTCGGAGCCACCTGGTGCGCGGTGATCGGCGCGGGTTGGGTCTTCATCTACGAATTCTCTTGAGATGGTTCCCAGCCAGATGCAGCTGAGCATCGTGAAGTTCCCATAGGCCACAGTGGTCCATGAATCGCCATAGGGAGGGGAAGTGAGGACAGCGTCCACCGGGTCGAGCGAGTCGAGCACGTTTGCGGAGTCCCCGTGAATGACGTCGGGGCGGGCCGACGAGGCTGTCGATTCGCTGCGGATGCCGTGGAGAGTGGCCAAGAGGTCGAGTGCCTCGTCGCGGAAGAGGCTTAGCACATCAACCGGTTCTGGACTGGGGCGGCGCCAGAGCTTCAGTTCCCCCAGTCGCGCCAGCGAACTCTTGCGCACCGTACGGCTGAATGCTGTGAGCAAGAAATCTCGCTCGCTGTCCACCGCATCCGTTCGATCGATAGCCGAGGCGATACTCCCGAGCGAGGAAGCTGCCCCCTCCTCAAACCACCGCTCGACCCATGGGGCCCATGCCGATGGAGGGTCCAGCCTCTGTTCGTTTGAGAAGAGATCGCCGACCTGTGCCAGAGCATCCCACAGGGTGCCTCCGCACCACGCTGGATGGAAGGGGGCGGTACTAACGCGTGCGATCAGGCATGCCAACGGGTTCATGTCGATCCCGATCGCCGGTCGACCAATCGCGGCGGCGGCCCTGAGGGTTGTACCAGACCCCAAGAAGGGGTCGAGCACTCGCGCCCCTGGTCCTGTGTATCTCTCTAGGAGAACTTGGGCGACTGGCAGGGGCATGGTGGCCGGGTAGGGGTGCACGCGGGCGCCACGGTACCCGAGGAAGTCGAGATCGCCATGATGGGGTGCTTGAGTGGTAGCCGTCGTCATCACGGTACATTCTGCTCAGGGGCAGATGCATCCTAGCAATTTCACCTCCCGATGGGCAACTCTGGGCTCGTACTTAGTGCGCATCCGGCGTGCCCGGCGCAAATGGAAAACGTTTCTGTGACGGGCATCCACCGGCAGTGCCTCGACCCTGCCGCGATCCTGTTGCACCCGGACGAACACCGCCTCGACTGAGCCGAGTGTAGTCCTCGCCTGCGACAGGTCTTTCTCGCCGGCGCGCCCATCACTTCATGCCCGTCGTCCGGGTGGTCGTCTTGGGGAGAGCTCGCCCGAGACGGTGAGCGAGCGATGGGGCTCGCTGCCATGTTGGGTTGAGAACGCTCGTCGGGGATCCTGTGGCTCCAGTGATCAGTACAAGGCGCCGCGCACGCGTCGCCAGAGATTCTCGAACTCGAGGAACGCGAGTTCGGTCCCGTATTGCGCCAGGTTGTCTGCGACGTTCACGATCAGGCAGGAGTCGGTGCCGCCATTTGCAGGCCCACGCAGGCCTCGGCCCACCACCTGCTGGTAGAGCCCGGGGCTGTAGATCGGCCGTGTGACGAACACAGCCCGCGTCTTCGGTGCGTCGAAGCCGGTGGTCAGGACCCCGAAGTTGGTGAGCACCTGGATCTCGTTCCGCCTGAACCCCTCGATGGCGTGCCTGCGGGCAACGGGATCGGTCCGCGACGAGACTGCCTGGGCGGTGATGCCGCGCACGGAGAGCTCCGCGGCCAGCCACTCGGCGTGATCGACGGATGCAGCGAACACCAGCGCCGGCCACTCGCGCGGGAGCGTGGCAATCCGCTCGATGATGCGGTCGTTCCGACCGTGGTCGCGCCCGATGCGCGCCTCGACGTTGGCGGGGAGGCGATCGAACTGGCGGAACTGCTCGAGTTCGGGCTCCGAGAGTTCAAACGGAACACCCTCGAGCCGATCGAATTCCGCGTCGGACAAGACGCCCATCTGCCGCAGTCGCGGGTACGAGCCGTCGTCGCCGAATACGCTGTGGTCGAACCGGCGGCCGCCGTACCGCCTCACGAGCCTGGTGGTCTCCGCGCCCCCTTCCTCGGCGCCCCCGCGGAAGGGTGTCGCGGTCAGCCCGACCAGCGGGATCCGGGTATCGCGAGGCGTGAGTCCGAACTGATTGAGGATGGTCGTGTATGAAGGCGTGACGGAGCCATGCGCCTCGTCGATCACGACACACGCCGCCCGGGTGAGCCAGTCGAAGTTCGTGCGCTCGATGCGCCGCACCAGTGACTGGAACGTGGCGACCACGACGTGGTTCTTCTCCTGGACGTCCTCCACGCGGTCGTTCGTGCTGCCCCAGAGCCGGCTGATCCGCAGCGGCTCGGCGGGCCCCCTGGTCATCCAGACCTCCCGCCAGCTCTGCACGGCCTGCTCGCACAGTTCCTCCCGATCTGCGAGCCAGAGGACGCAGCCGTCGAGCACCCCCTCCACGAACGAGCGGGTCAGGGTCTCGGTCACGACCCGCGTCTTCCCGGCCCCGGTCGGCAGGGAGATCAGGCCGCGGCCCGGTGGAGACTCTCTGAGGAACTCGGCGATATTGCCGGCGATCTCCTCCTGGAAATCGTGCAGCGGACCGAGCTGAACCGGACCGTCGACCTCGATGAACGGGGGCCGCGCCCGTGCGGGCGCTCCGGCGAACTCGTCCGGGAAGCCGAGGGCCCGGACGAATCGCAGAGCCGGGTCGCTGCCAGCCCACCGGCGCGGAGGCGTGGGGGCAGTGTGCGTGTAGTCGTCGCGGTACATCATCCTCAGCGCCGCGGACCCATGAACGGCCAGGATCATGCCGGCCAGCTCGTCGGGCCGGAATGCCCGGGACCCGGACTCGGCGTCGAGGACAGCCCGGGGCAGATGGCGCCGCAGGCCGGCCTCGCCGAACATCTCGGCGAGCTTCCCTGGAATCAGGGAGATCGCCTTGATCGCGGCTATACGCTTGCTCTGCGCGGCCTGCATGTTGTGCGAGATCGCGTCCGCCACGGTCACGGCCCCTTCGGGCAGCTCGACCGACAGTGCCGACAGCAACGCGGACAGGAACTGGTGGCCATCGTCGTCACCGTCGCGGGCATCCCTGTACAGGAATGCCCGCTCATGGGCCGCGTAGTGCGACTCGAGGTCGGAGCGAACCTCGCCCCGGGCCGTGCGAACCTCGCTCCACAGCGCGCCGCACGGCACCAGGTCGACATCTCCGTGTTCGGCAAGCACCGCCCGGGGAAGCCCCGGGAAGGCGTCCGCGAGAGGCACCGCCGGGCCGGACGGCGCGTGTTGCACGCTCCGCTCCACGCTCTCCGTGGCCGGCTTCAGGCCCCACTCGGTGACGAGCGCCTGGGCCTGTTCGCCTGTGGACACGAGCAGCACCGGGCCGTCCTGCACCAGGAGACCGGCGAGCTCTGGGTCGCTGGTCACGGTCACCTCGCCCGGCGGCAGCCGGCTCGGCCCGTCTGGTCCGGCGGCGCGGATGCGCGCCGGGGCAGACAGCTGCTCCAGGGCCAGTTCGGCGTAGAACCGCGGCGCCTCTGGCAGGTCGTCGTCGCTCAGCGCGAGCTCATGGGCCTCGCCCAGGACATCCGCGGGGATGGCCGGTAGCTCGCCTGGCAGGCACAGGAAGGCGCACTCTGCGGGCGCGACCGGCAGTAGCCCGGACCACGCATCGAGGTGGGAGTCGACGGATCGGGCGACCGGCCGCGGACCCAGGGTGGTCGGAATCTCATCTGACTCGCGGATGAGCCACCGAGCAGGAGATTCCGCCTCCATCTCCGGGTATTCACTCGTCGTCCCTGTGTGGCGCCAGGTGACCGCCGGATCGGCGGCGGCGAGGGGCAGGAGGAGCTGCACGAACAGCTCCCGGCCCAGGTTGCTCAGTCTGAAGTACGGGCTCAGCGGTCCGGCGGTTACCTGGTCACGGCTCGTGATCAGCTGCGCCTGTGGTGTGCGGCCCGACGCGAGGTGCGCTTCCTGCTGGAACGCTTCGACTCGCAGGTTCCGGTACCGGGACTGCCAGTTCGGCACTGCCGTCTCGGCCAGCTCGGGTCGGGCCAGGCCGTCGCCGGCCGGCGAATCCACGACTCCGAGCAACGAGAGTGCCTCGCCGTCGTCGCGGTGATACGCCAGGTCGACCGTGACGTCCCTGTCGCGACTCCCATCGCCGGGCACGATCGGCCCGGGCAGGAGCACCTCCCATGCCCGTCTCCAGGCGCCAGCGAGTGTGCGCACCTTGATCCGCCGCATATGCTGCCGGAGGTTCGGAGTGATGTCGGATAGCGACGCTCTCCGGGCGGCGGCCCAGACCCGGTCCCATTCCGAGAACCCCAGCGTCGCGCTCTCGGCCAGCAAGACCTCGAGTTCCCGGACGGAGTCGACCTCCTTCAATCCGAACCGCTCGGTCAGGATCCGCCGGGCGCCCGGATCCGCCGCGACCTCGGGATGCACGAGCAGCAGGTCGGCGACCTCGCTGCGGTCGGCGCCGCTGAAGAACACTCTTGCGGAATCCGGGGCGACGAGGCGGCCATCCTCGGTCAGGACAATGGACGCGCGCCGACCGGCGAGCTCGGTGCCTCGTCCCGGTTCACGGGCGCACCCGGCCGATGCGCGGATGGCCGCGACCGACATCGCCGGTGTGGCTGGTTCCGCGATCGCCGCCAGCCATGTGTCGGCGTCCGCATCGTGGGCGCCGAGTCTTATTGCACGGGGCCGCCGCTCACGCGAGTTGAGCTGTTCGTGTGCCCACCCGCCGGGGCGCCGCTCGAGTCCCCTCCAGATGTCGAGAGCCACTTCACCGGCCGTGGGCGGGATGAGCGTGAGCCTGTCGGGCTGCCGCAGTACTCCTTCCGAGTCGGGAAGGATGGGGAGCTTCGCGGCCCGCTGATCGATCTGATCCGTCAGCTCACGGTTGGCCCATCCTGCCGCGTCCTCGATGCGCGCCGGCAGCAGGTCGAGGTGTGCCCCGTGGTCTTCCGGGTTGTGGAGCTCCGTGAGCCGCCCCGACACGAGCTCTGCAGCCGCCTCGATGATCTCGCTGTTGTAGCGCCCCTCGAGGAGCCCCTGCCTGTCCGAGTTGGTCTTCCACGGTGCGTTCAGGATCCCGCTCAGCGTGCTCTCGTAGGTCGTGGGGAAGAACGCCCAGTACCGGCCTCGACGCGACCTCCGGGCCAACGGGACGGCCCAGGCGATCTCGACCCGGTCGCGGGCAGTCATCTCCCCGGCGTCGCGCTTCGCCTCCTCGGACATCGTGTGCTCGTCGCGGAACACCACCCAGTTGGTGGGCTCGCCGGCGGTGTCGTCGAGTTCGATCCGTCCGTCCTCGCTGCCGGTGAGCACGATGAGGCGGGCGAAGTCGCCGGCCCGCTCTTCCATGTGCAGGCTCGTCACGTGCGGGGAGAACAGCAGGAACTCCGCGGGGAAGCCCGCGAGGTCACGGCCGAGCTCCTGCGCACGAGGGTGATCGCGCGAGAGTCGAATCACCGTGCTGGCCCACTCAGCCAGCTCATCCAGGATCGGATCGCGTGCTCGCTCTGCTTCGGCGTCAAGCGCGTGCGCGATCCTGAGCCCCGGTGTCTGCTTCGCGTAGCCGGGAACGGAGGCGAGGATCCGCGCTCTCGCCGCAGTCGTATCGAAGCCGAACGAGCCGAGCCGGCTGAAGACCGCGATGCGCTCGGAGATCCCGAGGACCGACTTGAAGCCGAGCCCGAAGTGTCCGATCTCATGGCTCCGCTTGGTGGAGATGTGCGAGCGGAGGATGGAGTCAGCGCCCTCCTCGTCGACCGGGCTACCCTCGTTCGCGACGTAGAGCGATTCGGGGGTGAGGCGGAGCTCGACACGACCGGTGCTGTCTGCCGCGCGGATGGCGTCCGCAGCGTTCTGGATCAACTCGAACAGTTGGCGGTGGCCATAGCCGCCGTCGATGACCGACTGCTCGATCGCGGCGTGCTCCTCAATGTCACCGGGGTTGAGCCGGTACCCTTCGAGGCGCGTATCGGACTCCCGAAGGACGAATTCGATCAAGGCCGAATCGGGGCCAGGCCACGGCCCCGAGTTCCCTGGTGCCTCCTGGCGTGAAGATGCGTGCGAGATGAGGTCCCCTCGTAGTAGTGTCGTATTGTACCCAGTGCGTCGCGTGGCACACCGTGGCGCCATGAGCTGAGAGCGGGGCGCTTGGGGTCCAGGTCTTCGTCCTGGAGCCTCGTTGTACTCATCGGTCGGAAACTGATCCGGTCATCGTCGATGGTCAGCGATGCAGTCAGTAGTTAACAGAGCGGCGATTCTGTCAGTTCCCAGCCAGCGAGCAGGGGGTGACAGTGGTGCTGCTCGGTCAATGCGTACATGCATGTGCCAGCCCGCCAACGGGGACTCTAGAGCCACCTCGATCCAATAGCCCCAGCTCGATGACGGAAATCGACCGCTTTCGGATCCACCGGCGGTGCGGAGCGGCGTCGACAGTTCGAGGTGGTCGACATCCCCTGCACACACCTGCAGCATTGCCTCAGCTCACACCGCGTAGTCCGTCCGCAATGTCAGCCTAGCGCTTCTCTCCTCGTGCCTAGTCGGCATCTGAACGAACTCATGGTGTCAGCCACGCACGGTAACTCTGCGCATCGTACCTAGCCGCTTCTAACAGTCCTACGGTCTCGCTGACGAGCTCCTCGTGCAATTCCGGCCGCTGTTCAAGGATGGTGTCAACATCTAGACGCCGGTCTGAGCGCCTCAGGATGGCCTTCGCGATCGCGCACTCATCCACGGGGGCCGGCACGGTCGGGGATAGTGCGTCAGGCACCGCGGCTAGGACCGGGTCGAAGCGAAGGGCGAGTGAGACCAAGTCCTCGCTGACTGAAACCGGATCGATCCGGTACCCATGTGTGCTTGCGAGCTGGACGCGACTAGGGCCATAGACCTGCACCAGCTCCGACAGCCACTTGCCGATGGCGGTGGTCATCAGAATGAGCAGGTCGTGCTCGTTGCACGTCGAAGGATCGATGGACCCGGCGTCTGCTTCCAGGAGATCCTGGCACGCTTCGGCGAATCCCTCGCACTGGGCAACATTCTCACGGAAGTGACCGATGATCTGCTGCTCAGCATCTGCATCGAACATCCCGTGCCCTATCCTTGTCGTAATGAGTAGGAGCCAAGGGTTCGAGTATCGGCCTTGAAGGGCCATCAACTGGGCCAGCGCCTTGTATATCGATCCGTCGTTCTGTGGCGGATCGGACGCAAGTCCGTCGCAGAGGTCAATGTTGACGACATCGAACGGACCGAGCCGTCGAGCTCTCGACCATGCGATCGAATCCGGATCGCCGATGCGCCTGAAGTCGTCGTGGATCACCTCGGACTGCGCATCGACGTTTGGCAGCCGACGCACCTCGTCGAGCGAGACACTCAGTTGGACGTGCGCGGAATTGCCGGGCTGGGCTTCCGTGTTGAATCCAAGGAAGCTCAGCGGACGGCCGTCCGCGCAGAACTGCTCATAGAGAAACCGCAGGTCAATCAGGTCGGTCCCGGGCAGCCCGAGGTAACGAAGTGGCTCTGCGGACTCCCGCCTCCTATAGAGGCGGTGGAGCAAGGTCGACAACTGCACGCGACGGACGAACTGCTTGCGCGGCTTATGCCACGGCTTGAACTCCTTCGGTTCGGCCTGCGGGAGCACATACTCGCTATCACCGAATATCTCCGAGGCCAGATCGTCCTGACCAACCGGTAGGCCCGTCATTCGTCGGATGCCTCAAGGATCTGCCGCATGCCGGCGAGCAACCGTTCCTGTTGCTCGCCGGTCAGAGAGTCGAGGATTCCGTAGGCGGCCAGGAGTTGAACCATCGCGCCCAGCTTCCGTTCGTTTGATCTGTCCAGCGACCTGCGCCGCGCTTCGCCTTCGCCGAAGACCGGACTTCGCCTGAACCAGTACGTTCCAGACTCTGATGACACCGGTTCGTCCACCGTATCGGCAAACTGGACCGGCGGAGGCTCCGCGCCCGGATCGTCGGATTCGTCGCGCCATGCCCGGGCTGCGATCCTCGAGAGAGTCTCCTGCTCCCCGGCCGCGGCGGCTTCCCGTGCCTCGGCGCGGATCTCACCCGCGATGCGCTTCTGAACGGTTGCCACGCGTCTGAGTGCCGCGTGCAGCCACCTTGTGATGTAGACGACGTGTGGATGCGCGTAGTTGAACGACTCACGATCGATGTTCAGCGCTGCTTCCAGACCCTCCGAGACGAAGATCTCACACGAGATCTGCCTCAGTCGTGTCTGCTCCGATACCTGATACCGGAGAAATGTTGAATCGAATAGCGTTCCGCTAGATCCATGGACCCGGATGAGGACGCCTTGGTGCTCGGTAGGAGCGATCTTTGGTGCCCACACGAGGTATGCCTCGAACTCCAAGGGGCCGCCAGTAAGCTCGCGCTGCACCCCGCCGAATTCCTCCCGGCACCGTCCGGCGAAGATGATAGGTTTCTTGACCGCGTGGTTCGTCTCGGGCAGGTCGGCGAAGACGAGGGGACGTGCGAGCTGCAGATCGTCGACGAGCACCGTGAAGTCACTCCCGACATCGGATGCAGAGCCGATCGACTTGCTCGTGCGAATGGTCTCTTCATCAGTGAGTTCGAATTCCTCCGGCGTCGCTCTGCTGGCCTGAGGCATTTCGTAGAGGTAGAGCTTGTCCTGAAGTTGAAGGTCGAAAGGGTTGCCCGAGACGTACGGTGCCGGAATGGCCAAACTCAATTGCCATACCATCCGAAGGTAGTAGTCAAAGATGCGTTCGATCTGAGGGTTGGGCGTGCCTTGGTCAACCCGCCTCCACACCGCCTGGACCAGCTTCTCGTAAGCGACTCCCGGCCCATCTTCCCGAGACCACGGGAGGCTGTCATAGGCGTCAGAGTCACCCTCGAGAACATTGGCGTCATCCATCCTCACGCGCCCGATGTGGAAGTCAGGACGCTCAACCCTGAGGTCCTTCGCTTCGTCAGCCGCCAATGTGGGAACGGTATCGATCGCCTCCCAGAGATCTCGACTCTGGAGCGTGTCGCGGGTCTGCGGCCGGATGTCGGTGAGGACAATCGTCGTACCCTGTGAGCCCACATCTACAGCTGGCTCGCGCCAGATCGTCACTAATCCAGCCTCGTACTCCCCGTCCCCGTCTGGCTTGGGCACACTCTCGTCGGAGTATTGGCGTAGCACTACAAGTGCGATCGTCCGAAAGGGGTCCCCCGCTGTCTTCGTAATGATCTGGAACCTATGCGTCAGCTGCGAGACGGAGAAGAGGCCGATCCCGATCTTCCCGATGAGTCGTCGCCCTGACGGGCTCCGAGTCGGATCCTCGGCACTCGCGATTCCCAGGCCGGCTCCCTTGGGTGAGCGCTTCGCGCTGCCCCCGATGTGGTGGAGCATGTGGGCAAGGGCGGCAGGAGTCATGCCAATGCCGTCGTCCTCGACGGAGAGTGTTCGGAACCGCGGTCGATCGGTCCTGATGACCACCTTCATCGCATCCGCGTCGTAGGCGTTCGACACAAGCTCTCGTATTGCCGAACCCGGCTGCCGGTATATCCCATCGGTGACACGGGCGAGAACCCGTTCGTCTGTCTTGAGGATGGTGTTGAACGGGGACTCGCTGGAGCTATCTTCGATCCCGGCGGCGAGGTCGGCGTCCGTCTCGCCTCGCGGCTCGTCGGGCGGGCTCACCTGTCGTGCCCGTTGTCATCATAGAGACCGGCGAACCGTCGCCGCCGTCCCCGAATGCGCACTGGATCGCTCGGACTGACTAGGAGGGTACCGCCGGTCTTCGCGACAATAGGAAGACCCTCCAGCGTCGGCCCTTGGAGGTCGGACGCGCATCGCCGTTCTGCTTGGACCTCGTGCCGCACATGCCCCCCGGACCACGAGCCGCGTACCCCAGTCTACAGCGAACGATGTAGACAGGAGCCCTTCCGGGAGGAGTGTCGGCTCTGCCGGATGAGGGAGACGCCCTGGCGTTGTCGAACGCGAACCTCGAGCACGTTGGCTCGAGGTCATCGTGGGAGCCGCTCTCGCGGGTCGAGCAACTCCGTCAAGGGAATAGCGCGAGGAACACGCATCAGCGACTCAGTTGTGCGTATCATGACTCGGGCCTCCGCGCGGTCGGGATGCTGGGGACTGGATGCAAGTCAGATCGCTCGTCGGCGCTGGGCTGATCTCCCGCATCGACGAGCTGCTGGAGGCCAGTTACCGCTCCGCTGACCTGGGGAACATGGAAGATCCCCTGGCCGAAACCTTGTACATCCTGCTAAGCCGACAGACGCAGGAATCTGTTTACAGGCAGGTGTACCGGGATCTCCGGCGCTGCTACCCGACCTGGTGCGATGTACTCCAAGCTCCCGAAGCGGACCTTGCCGCTCTGCTGCGCCCAGCGGGGCTTCACGAGCAGCGAGCTCGGCAGATACACGCCCTACTCGCAGCAGTGCAGGAGGAGAACTGGCGGCGGGGCGTCGGGCCAGCCGACACCCCGGCAGGCGACCTGACTCTCGACTTCCTCCGTGCGCTCAGTGACGAGGAGGCGGAAGCGTTCCTACTCCAACTGCCAGGCATCGGCCCTAAGAGTGCCCGCTGTGTTCTCGCCTATTCGCTGAACCGTCCGGCGTTCGCCGTCGACACGCACGTTCATCGGGTGTTCTCTCGGCTTGGGCTCGTGACCCCAGCCGGAAGGAAGAAGGATCACGACCCCTTCCAGGATGCAGTCCCCAAGAATGCGCGGAAGCGGTTCCACATCAACCTCGTCCACCACGGGCGCGCAGTCTGCCGGGCCGCAAGGCCCAAATGCGCGGATTGCGTCCTTGTGTCGTTCTGCCAGACAGGACGCAAGACGGTGACCAACGACCCGCGACCCGTCGTCGTGGATCTATTCGCTGGAGCAGGTGGCCTCGGCTACGGCTTCAGGAGAGCGGGTTTCCGGGTGGCCCTGGCGGTGGAGTCTGAACGGCACGCAGCTCAGACCTACCGCCTGAATAACCCAGGTGTGCCGGTGATAGAGGCGCAGATCGATGCCGGTACTTCTGCGAAACAGCTAGGCAGGTTCATGCCGGGTGTCCAAAAGATCAGGGGACTCCTCGCAGGGCCGCCGTGCCAGGGATACTCAGCAGCGGGCGCGCGTGACCCTGATGCCGAGACAAACCTCCTCTACGAGCAAGTCGCGAGGCTGGCTGCGGAGCTTCACGCGGACACTGTCTGTCTTGAGAACGTTCCCGGGGTGCGGCGTGTCAGAAACCATGGCTTCCTCGACGACATCCTCCAGAGCCTCCGCGACGCGGGCTACGCTACAGACGCCCACCTTGTGAATGCCTGCGACTTCGGAGTCCCGCAGCACAGGGCACGCTACCTATTCCTCGGGCACCGCGGCGAAGAGGCGTCGGCGCCTCTCAGACCGCCTGCAACGCACCGCTCCCACGGCCAGGACTCAATGAGCCACCTGCCGGAGGTCCCCGCTCTCCGCGACGTCATGGCGACCTTGCCCCAGCTTCCCGCCGGAGCCACTGGAGAGCCGGTAACGGGCCCGGACGGCAAGGAGTACTTCAACGTTGAGACGATGGCCCATTCGGAGCGTGTGGTGGCCAAGATCAGGGCGATCAAGCCTGGTGAGGGGCCCATCTCCTACAGGCGTCTCAAGGACGATGAAGCCCGTACCCTGATCGCCGGGCACCGCGCCCTTCCGGTTCATCCATGGCTAGACCGGACCATCTCGGTTCGTGAGGCAGCGACCATTCAAGGGTTTCCGCATCACTACCGCTTCTGCGGACCCCGTTCCACTCAGCCTCTCCAGGTGGCGAATGCCGTTCCGCCACCGCTTGCCGAGGCCGTCGCCCTTCACCTCATGCGGGTCATCACAGAGGATTGCGAGCCCTAGGACACGGCAGGGGCCGCAGCCGCGGATACGACCGACGCCGACCCTCGCCAACCGCCCGACACTTCAACTTCCCCACAACACTGAATTCGCTAGCGGCGCTGAGGCCTGTCCAGATTCGCTGGCAACGGCTACGCTGTAGCACATGTCGAAAGAATTCGGAAACCCAGCTATCACAGGCGAAGCCCCGGAAGGCACGCCCGAACGCCTCCTGTGCGTCCCTTCTATCAAGGGAATGCAGCGTTACCATCACTGGCTCCCACACAAGGGTACGTTTCGGTGCGATACCTGTGGGACGATAGACGACCGCTAGATTGTTCACGCTAGTCAACCCTCTCTGAAGACAAGCTGCACCAGCCGCGGTCGTAGTCTCTGCTTACGCCACCCCATACAACTGCGCCACCGCCCCCCGACCCGCGAGCTCGCCGCGCGCGTAGAGCGCCGGCATGTGCTCGGAGCGCCAGCGGCCGGCCAGCATCAGCGCCGTCGTGCTGGCGCCCGACGCCGCGAGGTCGCGGGCCATGCCAACGCGCGGGGAGTGGCCCGAGAAGTCGCCGTCGAGGCCGGCTGCGCGGGCCGCCTTGCGGATGCGGTCCGAGATGGCACGGTCGCCTAGCCCGCCGAACACCGGGTCGTCCGGGGCGGCCAGCTCGGGGCGGATGCGCTGCAGGGCCTTGACCGCGTCGTGGCCGATGAAGAGCACCGCGCCCGCGCCGAACTGGTCCGCCTTGCTGCGGCGCACCATGACCCGCCCCGTGCCGTCGGGTTGGCGCTCCACGTCGGCCCAGGTGAGTGCGGCGGCCTCGGAGCGGCGCAGCATCGCGTCGCGCATCACGGAGATGATGGCGACGTCCATGTCGCCGCGGCGGCGCGCCTGCTCCGCCGACTCCGAGCGGCCGCCCGGGCTGGTGCGAGGGCGGTGCGCGGTGGCGCGGATGGCGGCCAGCGCCTCTGCGGTCAGCGCGGCCGCCTGGCGCGGCGTGCGGCCGTCCCAGGCCTGCTTGCGGCTCAGCCCGCGCAGCACGCGCCGCACACCCGGGTGCGTGGCCGGCGAGAGCGCGCCGCGCGAGGCGTGCTCGTGCGCGATGGCGGCGACGGCGATGCGCAGCGTCGACATCCCCGCGCCGGCCTCGGCGCGCTCGGCGAGGTAGGCGGCGACCTGCACGGGCTCCGCCGGCAGCGGCTCCACGCCCTCGGACGCACACCACTTCGACCAGGCCCTCCAGGCCGACTCGTAGGCGCGTCGTGTGTTGGCGCTGAGCACCTCCTCGGCGGCCGCCTCGATGCGCTCGGCGTGCTCGCGGCGTACGCCGAGGACGGCGCTGCTGGTGACCTCGGTCGTCGTGACGAGTGCGCTCACTCTCCGAGCCATCTGTCCGAGCCATCCCTCCCGAGGCGCTCCCGATTGCGATGTTCGTGCCGGTCACGCGGACGGCACCCGGGGCGCTCCTCGCTCATCTCCAGCGTAGGGACGGGAAGGAGCGGGTGCTGGGCGAAATGGCACACTCGCGCGTCTCCCGAGCGGATCAGGGAGTGGCTCAAGGGTGGATCGGGGGGTTGCGGCGCCAGTGATAAGCGGAATTATCGGAGCCCTCGGTTGGCCGGGGCAGCGGACCCCGAATCGCGTTGCTGCGTAAGGGGTCTCTGTGGGTGTCGTCCCCGGCGGATGGAGCTCGACGGGCTGAAATTATCGGCGTTGTCGCCGCGGTCGTTGAGACGAGCTGAACCCGGCGGGCGACCTCGCCGCGCTGTGATGCGGGCCGGCCGCGATGCCGGTGATCCGCAAGGCCTGCCGCTCCCCGGGCGGCTCGGTGGGATCGCCGTCGACGGGTGTGTGCCGGGAGGAGTGCGCATGCTCCGCGGTGCGGCGGTTGTCCCGGATGCGGCCTACTCCCCGGCCGGCACCCGGAGCTGGCCGGTGCGGTGCCCGACGCACCAGGTGCCCTCCGGGTTGCCTGCGGCGTGCTTGGCTTCGAGCTGGGCCTCCGTGAGCTGGCAGACGCGAACGTCGGAGGTGCTCATGATGAGGTCGTGGCCCCGTCCTACAGCGGGTTCTACTACGAGAGCCTATGGGATTGGCTCAACGCTGAGGAGTCGGGGCCGTGAACCAGGGCGGTGAATCCCCGGTTCCCTTCAGTCGCTACCACGATGAGACCACGGAGTTGGTCAGCCGAGTAGCGAACATCGAAGGCCAACTCGAACAGTTCGCCACAAAGGCGGAGGCTGCTACCTCCGCTGACTTAGAAGGTGTCCGCAAGGCCGTATCACAGGAGGTAAGCACCCTTCGCGGGGAAATTAGCGATGGCATCTAACTTGGGTCAGAACCTCATTTGGGTGCTGGTGGCGTTGCTGGGTGCCGTGCTCATGCTTCTTGGGCGCGCCCTGTTCCCCTGACGCGCCACCCCCTACCGTGTTGCGATGACCCAGCCCGCGAGGCAGCCCATCGCGCGGAAGTGCGCGGCCAGCTTGCAGTAGCGCGTCGCGATCCCCCGGAACTGCTTCAGGTCGGCGAACAGGTTCTCGACGAGGTGTCGCCTGCGGTAGCTGTTCGTGTCGTACGGGATCTGTCGTCGCCCCCCCCCCCCCGGCTCGCGAGATCGGCGCGCACGGCATTCGAATCGTATGCCTTGTCGGTGATGAGCTCGCCCGCCGCCCCGAATGGTCGACCAGCGCCATCAGCTTCGTGGTGAGCCAGCCTCGGCTCCTCTCGATCGCCTGCCGCTTCCGGGACTGCTCTGGCGGGCTTCCGCTTTTGGGCACCTGTCGCGTGCTGGTGGGCCTTCATGAATGTGCCGTCGACCTGGACGGAGTTGAGGTCGAGGTGGCCGTTCGTCGCCTCGAAGATGCGCTCGAACACGCCGCCGCGCGCCCAGCGCCGGGAGCGCTGGTAGGCGGTCATCCACTTGCCGAACTCGGCGGGGAGGTCGTGCCACGGCGCTCCGGTGCGCGCGATCCAGAGGATGGCTTCGAGGGCGTTGCGGTTGTCGGCTCCCGTGCGTCCACGGTCGCCGGCCTTGCCGGGCAAGAGCGGAGCGATCCGCTCCCACTGGTCGTCTGTGAGCTGGGTGCGAGCCATGCGTCCGGGCCTTCCCGGCCACGGATGCGAGCCCCCGCAGTGAGGTGGTGGGCCTGCTAGACTCGGCGCGGTCGCGGGGTGCATCCGTGACCACTGCGAGCGCTCCGGGTGCAAGCTGGGGCGCTCGTGCTTCTCAGGCGGGAGTCTACCACCGCCGCGTAAATGTAAACACGCCCTAGTGCAGAGCTTCACAGGCGCAATACGGCGGGGCCGCCGGGCACGAAGAAGCCCCCGGCGCAGGCCGGGGGCTTTTGTTTGTTACGGCCTCCGTTCAGACGGACTTGTTGCGTGTTTCCACCCCGAGTCCGTTCAGAATCGCACCGATGCGTTCAGGTTCCGGGAGCCCATCGAGATTCACCCCTTGGCTGACATTGTGAAGGCTTACGCCAATGGGCGTCCCAGGGTTTAGGGAGTAGTCGATGATGCGATCATCATCGAGTTCCTTGGCGTAGCCTGCGGTGCCAGCCTCGAGTTCAATCAGGATGGAGTCCAGATCAGCGTCCATCAGTACTGTGAGTACCACGGTCTCCTCTCCTTCCCCTCGTCTACTTCGGGATGAAGGCGTCTTTGACGGTGCCATCGTGCACTTGAACCTTCACGTCCCGTCCATCCGGCAGGGTACCGACGTAGACATCCGCGCCACGTGTCTGGTATTCGGCCGGCGAGTTCTGTCTCACCACGAGTTCGACGTGATCTCGGGTCAGACCGTAGCGGGCCATCCTTTGACGCGCGTACCGACTGAACTCCAATGCCGCCCTTCCCATGGGGAGTGCTCACCACCGTTCCGTGGCGCGTGTCAAGTCTAGGCGCTCCTGCCGGAACAAAACCTATGTAAACCTATCATGCTCCCGACAGAGCGTACTTGACAAGGTGGACAGGGTTCACGCGATGAGCTGCTCGTAGGTGAGCCTGCGCCCGACCGCTAGCCCCGTTGCACCCGTATGTAAACACCGCCTAGTCCGGTGAAGACCATCCATCGCGTCGCGGACTCCCTCCTGCGCGACGCCGCCGACCACGGGCAGCGGAGGCGGCACCGCCTTCGGCCAACGTCCGGCCCCGGTTAAGCCCATGCAGTGGTGGCCGGAATCAGCCTACGATGCGTCGGGTCCACCGCCAGCCTGAGGCCCTCCAGCGTGTAAGCCCCGAGCAGCGCCCGCGCATCGTCGGCCCCGAACACGGCAAGCGTCGGGATACTCCTCCCGTCGATCGTGGCCCTGGCCTCGCCGATCTCGTACTCGACCGAGCTGCCGTCAGCCAGCACCAACTCGATGGTGTCCACCGGCGCGACGCCAAGTCCCCTGAGATAGCTGGCGGGTACGATCGTGTAGCTGGCGCCCCTGTCGACCATCGCATCAAGGTCGAGCGAGCGCGCTCCGTCCATGCTCTCGAGTCGAACGGGCCAATGGAAAACGCCCACGTCTCGGCCACCTCCGTCGCCGCTACAGGATACCCCGTGGGAACTGGCCACGCCCGCGCCACAGACCGACGCGTGGGCGGGCGTTGGTCGCGGCTCGCGCACGAGCTCGGGGCCAGCCTCGCTCCGCCACGGTGTCGACGTCATGGTCGCCGAGGTGTCGCCGGAGAGGAGTGGGTGCGCCCTGGTCGAACTAGATCCTCACGACCAGGCAGGCGCCCGGAGGGCCTGCGCCTCGTGCTCGAGGACAGCCCGCACCTGCCACTCCTCGACGCCCTGGAACCAGTCCAGGAACTCTTCCACCGTGGCCCCGCTCGCCAGGTTCTCGAAGAGGGCCGAGACCGGCACCCTCGTCCCGCTGAAGAGGGGGGCGCCGCTGACCCTGCCCGGCTCGCGCTCAACCGCCGTGCAGCTCTCCCAGTCCGTCATCTCGCCACCTCACTCTCGATCGCCGGGTCCTCGTTGGGCGCCCGAGAAGCGTGATGGCCGCCACCAATGGAGTCCTCTGGCTGGTCGGCCTCGAGCCAGTCGTCGGCGTCTTCCCCGTCCGGCAACCGCGCCGCCGCATCCCGTACATCGAGCGTACCAGTCACCACGTCGGCGATGATGCGGGTACGGCACCCCACCGGCGTCGGTGTTTCGAGATTCGTGGGCCTCGCGGACCGGTATGCACTCACGCGCGCGGGCACCCCGTGAGGGGTGGTAGCCCCCTAGCCCTGATGCCCCGAACCGTTGGCGGTTGTTGCGGTGATCCCTCGTACGACTTCAAGCAGATCTCGCATGGATGTTTCGCCAAAGCCCCCGTGGCTGAATCCATGTACGATGGCGTTGCGGTGCCGCTGCAGGTCGGTCAGTTGCCCGTACTCCGCCCTTGAGATGACACCGAGGTAGGCAGCCTGCCCAAGCGTATGGGCGGCGGTGGTGATGCCCTCGTTCGATGCTCCCTGACCTGCGATCGCCAGCCTCAGCGCAGCCTCACAGGCCGACCATGCGAGCAGGAACGCAGCCTCCACGTGTCCCGTCGCCAGGATTGCCTCAGCCTCTTCGAGCCGCTCAAGGACCTGCTCGCGCTCGAACGACTGAGCCTCCTCGGGTGGCTCGAGCTTCTCCGGTTCCGCGACCAGCAGCAGCTCGAAACTCCAGCCGGGCTTTGCATCGATCGCGCGGGCGAGATCGTCGACCCGGGAACTCGCAGCAAGCGAAGTGCGTGTCTTGACCTCGATCACCTTCACCTGGTCGTCCTTCTGCACGACCAGGTCCGCACGGTATCCCGCGAGGAAGTCGAGCGGCGCCTTGACGGAGACGGCGTACCCCTTCTTTCGGTATTCCTCGGCCGTCTTGCGAGCGAGCTGGTACTCGGCGGTGGTTGCATGACCCATCAGAACGCCACCTCCAGATTCGACGCCTCTTCGACGAAGATATGGACAACCTGCCTCGACTCGCGAAGGTACCCCAGCAAGTCCGTCGACGGATTCCGAATGAGCAGGTCCGTAGTCAGGTCTCTCTTGCGGCAAAGCAGGTCGAAGACCTGAGCGTCATCGGAATAGACCAGCCCTTTCATAGCATCGAGGATGGGCTTCGGGACGTTGTCGACGTCCGGCTCGCCGCCGTCGAAGAAATACGTGATCGTCACGGCGACCGACCCGGCTACCGGCGAACCCGCCGTCCAGCGGTCGCGAGCGGCGCTTCGCACCTCCTCCTTCCACAGCTCCCGTCGTTCCGCGCGCCGAGTCTGCTGCGACACGGCAGGCCCACCGATGACGAACTCGAACGGTACTGACATTGTTCTCGCATCTGGGATTGGCCCGTCGCTCCGGTGCCGTCCTATCGTAGCGGATGGCGCGCCGATGCACCCCGGATTCTGGCGCGTGCCCTTGTCGGCGAGATGTACGGCTTGCGCCAGAACCGCCCAGCCGCTGCGCGCCTTTCGCCCTCATTACCCTCGAAGGCGCCACCCTTGCCGCTGCAGGTCGGGTCAAGGTGATCTGAATTCTGTCTCCGCGCGCTCATGAGGGCGATCTCTCTTCTGGCGCATATCGCCCGCTGATCCACGCGGAGACGGGCGGATGCCCAGCAGAGCAGACGCCGGGCACCAGACCGATGACCGACACCGGCTTCGCGGGGTTCCCGGTCGGGCACCGCTCGCGCGGTACCAGGGGGGCGTTGGATGGAGGGCGCGAGTGAGGGCGGCGCGAATCTCGCGACGCCCCTGGTCGGCTATGTATGACCTCCAGCCACCACGAAGTCTGAACGCCCATCCACAGGGCTTTGTACGCAAATCGTCTCTGGTTTCGCTTGCGATACACGCGCCGTGCCGTAGACTTGTCCGGCTCCCACAAAGGGGAGGGGCTTCTGCGTGCGTGAATCGGTGTCCTTGAACAGCCTGCCCGCCTCCGACGGTATCGCCGCGCGTCCTGTCGGGGCCGTCATGCACGTCCCCCCCCCCCCCCCCCCCCCCCGAATACATGTTCTAGCGCCGACCTCACGCTGGGGCCCCGTGGTGCGTGAGCGGAGCCGCGCCCTGCGCGGCCGCGCCGCCGCCCTCCTGCTGGCCCTCGCGGCGGGCCTCCTGCTGCTCCTCCCGGCCCACTCGGCGGATGCCCGGACCTCCTCCGGCAGCCTCCCCGACATCACGCTGTCGATATCGGTCATGTCGCTGACGGAACGGGACGGCGCGACGGACGTCACCGTCACCGCCGTCTTGCGGGAGCCGTCACCGGAGAGCACCACGGTCGTCCTGGCGCTGGGGCGTTCCCCCCTGCTCACGCCGGGTGTGGCCAGGGGCGCCGTCCCCGGCGCGGACTACCGGACGACATTCGAGGGCCATGCCATCACCGTCGCCGCCGGAAGCCTCACCGGCGCGACCACCTTTGCCATCGACCCGACCTACGACACCCGCGTTGAAGGCGACGAGGCCGTCGTCCTGACCGGCACGACCGAGGCCGGGGCCGTCGTCGCCCCGACGGACCTGATCATCGAAGACGGACCGTATCTGTCGTTCCCCAGGTCCATCTACGGCAGCCTCGCCTACCCGGACCAGCCGGTATCCGTCGCCGTCGAGGAGGCGATCCACGAGACCCTCGCCCGTGGCACGGTCACCTACGCACTCACCGGCACCGAGCCGCCCGGCAACCCGCTCGGGCTGACCTTCGACCCGGCCACCCGGCGGCTGACCGGGGCCGCCCCGGCCGCCGTCGACGTTCCCGACGCCGGGCTGACCACCCGCTACACGATTACCGCCCGCGACCGCTTCGGCCGCCGCGCGACCACCCTGGTCAGCGTCGCTGTGGTCAACGACGTGTGCGGCCCCACGCGAACCACCTGGTTCGACGCCGGCAACGAGCCGCCGCCGGGGCTGGTCGAGGACTGCAACGTGCTGCTGGCCGCCCGGGACACCCTGAACGGCGAGGCCGGCACCCTGAACTGGGCGACGGACACCCCCATCGAGAGCTGGGACGGGCTGACCGAGTTCCACACGGACTGGAAACAGATACGACGAATCGAAGTCCACGGGCACGGCCTGAACGGCTCGATTCCACCCGTTCTGGGCCACCTGGTCGCACCGTCCTCGCTGGACCTGGTGCTCGGCGACGACTACAGGACGTCACCGGACGAGAGGCGGAACAGGCTCACGGGCCCGATCCCACCGGAACTGGGCCTGCCACCCAACATGATCGTGCTCGCGCTGAGCCGCAACGACCTCTCGGGCTCGATCCCGCCGGAGCTGGCTAACAACGGCAAGCTGTCGTCTCTCTACCTGCACGAGACCGGCGTTCAGGGGCCCATCCCGACTGAGTTCGGCGACCTGCCCCTGCGCAACCTGAGCATCAGCGGCAACCGCGGCGTGACGGGCCACATCCCGTGGCAACTGGGCAAGAACGTCAGCGCGGGTGACCACCCCGGGTTGCAAGTGCTGAACCTGTACAGCAACAGCCTGGAGGGGAACATCCCCTGGCAACTGGGACGCTTCGGCAAGATCCAGCACCTGGCCCTGAGCGACAACCGGCTGACCGGCGGCATCCCGTGGCAGCTCGGCAACCTGGGTAGCGAGGAAGCCACCCTCCAGCGCAGGGTCGTGGATCTGCGCCTGAACACCAACCAGTTGACCGGCACCATCCCGCCCCAGCTCGGCGAGATCAGCAACCTGAGCGTGCTGTCCCTCTCCGAGAACGGGTTGACCGGCCCCATCCCGTCCGAGTTGGGTGGTCTCCCGAAGCTCCGGTACCTCTACCTGCGCGACAACCGGCTGTCAGGCTCGATTCCGGGGGAACTCGGCGACATCGCCACCCTGCTCGAGTTGCACGCGTACAACAACCGGCTGGGCGGCGAGATCCCCTCGGCGCTGGGCTCGCTCTCTGCGCTGCAGCAGCTGCATCTGGCGTGCAACGACCTCAGCGGGACGGTGCCGGCGAGCATCGGCGCGATCACCACGCTGACCGGTCTGGCCATACAGGGCAACCCACAACTGGACAGCTCGCTCGCCGGGCTGCCGGACTCCATCGTGCGCGCCGGACGGACGGTGCTGCGGGACGGCCCGTGCCCGCCCGCGTACGCGCCTCCGCCCGCGAGCTACCGGGTAGACGTCACCGTGTCCCGCTCGGTCGACTCCCCCGAGCGCTACTACGTCAGCACTCGCCCCATGGGCCAGGACTGGACCACCCACGACACCGTCGTCGACCTCTCCGCGCTGAGCGCCTCGGGACGCTTCCACCAGGGCGAGCGCGTGTCGGTGACGGTCGAAGTGGAGGGCACCGAGCCGTTGACCATCGATGTGGTCGTGTGGCGCTCGGTGTCGTTCCCCCGGCACTACTACGTGAGCACCCGCCCCATGGACCAGCGCTGGACCACCCACAACACGGCCCTCGACCTCTCCGCGCTGAGCACCTCGGGACGCTTCCACCAGGGCGGCCCCGTGGCGATCGAGGTTGAGTTGAGGCTCGGCCCATAGAGAGCCGGAGCCCCATGACGGTGATGGAACGCCTGATGCCGGCCGTCGGCGGTCTCCTCGCCACAGTGTCGCTGCTGTCCGCCGGATGCGAGGGCGGGTCCCCGGCGGCCACTCCCGCCGCCACGACCACGCCGGCCCAGGGGACGCCCGACGCACGAGAAGCGCTCTCTTCCTTCTACCGCGCCACGGGCGGTCCCGACTGGATCGACAACGCCAACTGGCTGACCACCGCGCCGGTGGGGGAGTGGTATGGCGTCGCCGTTGACGGCGACGGACGCGTGATCGGGCTGGAACTCCCCGAGAACGGGTTGAACGGCGAGATTCCGCCGGAACTGGGCACCCTGACCGACCTGACGGTCTTGCGGCTGAACAGGAACGAACTGAGCGGGGATATACCGCCCGAGCTCGCTGACCTCGTCGACCTGCAGTCGCTCCTGCTCCAGGGCAACCAGCTGAGCGGAGAGATACCACCGGAGTTCGGCAGCCTCGCCAACCTGACCGACCTGCGGCTCGCTGGAAACCAGCTCAGCGGGAAGATCCCACCGGAGCTGGGCAACCTCGCGAACTTGACCGACCTGCGGCTCCACGGCAACCAGTTGAGTGGAGAGATACCGCCCGAGCTCGGACGCCTGGCGAACCTGACGCATCTGCTCCTCGGTGGCACCGAGTTGAGCGGGGCGATACCACCCGCGCTGGGCAACCTCTCCAACCTCCGAGTGCTGTTCCTCGGCAGCACCCGGTTGAGCGGAGAGATCCCGCCCGAGTTGGGCGGCCTGACGCATCTGACAGAGCTCCAGCTTGGCCGTAGCCAGTTGAGTGGGCCGATACCACCCGAGCTGGGCAGCCTGACGAATCTGACGCAGCTGTCACTCGAACAGAACCAGCTCGGCGGGGAGATTCCGCCTGAGCTGGGTGGGCTGGTCAACCTGACGTACCTGGGGCTCAGCAGGAACCAGCTCAGTGGAGGGATACCGCCGGAACTGGGCGCCCTTTCCAACCTGACGCACCTGTTGCTCGAGCGGAACGAGCTGAGCGGGGGGATCCCGCGGGAACTCGGCGCCTTCCCCAACCTGACGCGCCTGTCGCTCGCCTGGAACCGGCTGAGTGGGGAGATCCCGCCGGAGGTGGGCGGCCTGGCCGACCTGACCGAGCTGCAACTCCAGGCCAACCAGTTGACTGGAGCGATCCCGCCCGAACTCGGCGCCCTCACCAACCTGACGACGCTACTGCTGGGCCACAACCGGTTGAGCGGCGAGGTACCGGTCGAGCTCGCCGGCCTCGCCAGGCTGGAGTCGCTGTCCCTCGACTGGAACCGGTTGAGCGGAGCGATTCCGCCGGGACTGGTTGCGCTGCCCAACCTGATGGACCTGCGGCTCGAGGGGAACCGGCTGATCGGGGAGATACCGCTCGACCTCCAACGCCCCGCCCCGGCGTGGATCGCTCCCGCGAGCGCGGCTTCCCTTGCTCCGGAGGACCGCCCGGCCATCTCCCTCGAAACGGTGTTCGGCGGGCGGAACTTCGACCGGCCGGTAGAAGTTGGCGCGTACCCCGTCGGGCCCGACGGCGGCGCCGCACCCGGCCTGTTCGTGGCCGAGCTGGAGGGCCTCATCTTGCTGCTGCGCCCCGATAGCGACGAGGCCGTCGAGCTGCTCGACATCCGCGACCGTGTAGGGAGGGTGGCTCGCGATGAAGGGCTGCTCAGCGTCGCGATCGCCCCGCGGTTCGAGGAGACCGGCCACCTCTGGCTGTACTACACGGCGGGTGACTACACGCCAGACGGCACGCCGCGCAAGACGCGGCTCTCACGCTTCGTCGCCGACCTCGATGACCCGCGGCGCGTGGACCTCGGCTCCGAGCTCATCGTCCTGGAGGTCGAGCAGGCGGCAGGCAGCCACTACGGCGGCGCCATCCGCTTCGGGTCCGACGGCATGCTGTACCTGGGGTTGGGCGACAGCAATGCACCCGCCGAGTCGCAGAGACTCGAGACCCTGCTCGGCAGCATCATCCGCATCGACGTGAGCGCGGCTTCCGAGGCGTCGCCGTACGCCGTCCCGCGCGACAACCCGTTCGTCGGCTTCCCGATCGCCCGCCCCGAGATATGGGCCTACGGGTTCCGCAACCCCTGGCGGATGGCGTTCGACCCTGTGACCGGGGTGCTCTGGGAAGGCGACGTCGGACGCGCGGATCTCGAGGAGATCAACCACGTCGAGGCCGGCGGCAACTACGGTTGGAACCTCGTCGAGGGCACACGCTGCGTCGATCCCGCCGCGGGGTGTGATCCGTACGGCTTGGCCCCGCCCGTGGCGACGTACAGCCACAGGCTCGGGTGCGCGGTCGTGGGCGGCGTGGTGTACCGGGGCGAGGCCATCCCGGCGCTCGCCGGACACTACCTGTTCTCGGACTACTGCGGCGGGCAGCTCTGGGCGCTTCCCCCGGATGGCGGCGAAGCGGTCGAACTCGCCCTGATTCCGCCGCCCGCCTCGTCGTTCGGCGTCGATGACCGCGGCGAGGTATACATCCTCACCTTTGGTGGGGCCGTGCTCCGGGTCGTGTCCCCGTGACGGTCCTGCGGCGGCGCGGGTACAGGCTGCTTCCAGGGCCACTGACTGCGTTCATACGTGGGCTCGAAACCCGGCGCACGCCGCCTCAGCCGAGGGCGGCACGCGGCGTCGGGCGCCCGGTGCGACATAACCTAATGCACCAATACCGGGTCCAGGCGGCCGGCGTGGTCAGGACCCTGGTGATGGTGGTCCTCGCCATGGCGCTGGTGGTCGGCTGCGGCCAGGTCACGCCCAACCCCACGTCCACACCGGCTCCGATCCCGACGCCGGCGCCAGTCCTGATCCCGGACCCGACCCCCAGCGCGCAACGGGCGCCCAGCACGGAGGCGGCCCCCCGCACGGAGACGGACGCCAGCGCGGAGCGCACGCCGGTGGCGGAGGCGACTCCGGCGGTGGAGAGCACGGCGGCAGCCGAGAGCACCTCAGTGGCGGAGAACACGCCCACGGCGGAGAGCACACCCACGGCCGAGACCACCCCGGTGGCGGAGAACACGCCCACCGCCGAGACCACGCCCGTGCCGGAGAGCACTCCGACGGAAGAGACCACCCCCACGGAGGAGTCCACTCCCGCGGAGGAGCCCACTCCGGCGCCGACGCCGACGCCCACGCCCCCGCCCATCCCGGAGACCTCGCTCGAAACGGCAGCGCTGGTCGCCCTCTACCACGCCACCGGCGGCCCTGACTGGACCAACAGCACTGCCTGGCTGTCCGACGTTCCGGTCGGCGAATGGCACGGGGTGACTGTTAGTGAGAGCGGACGGGTCGTCGGGCTGGCACTCATCGGAAACGGGCTGCGCGGGGAGATACCGCCTGACCTGGCTGACCTCGCCAACCTGGAATTGCTCTCGCTCAACCGCAACGAGTTGAGCGGGGAGATCCCACCCGAGTTGGGCAGCCTCGCGAACCTGACCGACCTGCGGCTCTCCGGTAACCAGTTCAGCGGGGAGATTCCGCCGGAGCTGGGCCGCCTCGCCAGCATCCGGTTCCTACGGCTCGCCAACAACCAGTTGAGCGGCGAGATCCCGCCCGAGCTGGGGGGCCTCGCCAACATCCAGTTGCTGCGGCTCCAGGGCAACCAGTTGAGCGGCGAGATCCCGCCCGAGCTGGGCAGCCTCGCGAACCTGACCGACCTGCGGCTCTCCGGCAACCAGCTCAGCGGGGAGATTCCGCCGGAGCTGGGCAACCTCTCCAACCTGACAAGCCTCGAGCTTGGTAGTACCCGGTTGAGTGGGGAGATTCCCCCGAGCCTGGGGAATCTCTCCAACCTCACGCACCTCCAGCTGAGCCGTAGCCAGCTGAGCGGAGCGATTCCGCCCGCGCTGGGTGGCCTGGTCAACCTGAGGTACATGGGGCTCGAGCGAAACCAGCTGAGCGGGGGAATACCGCCAGAGTTGGGCAGCTTGACGAACCTGACCGACCTGCGACTCTTCGGCAACCCGCTCGGGGGTGAGATTCCGGCGTGGATAGGTGGCCTGACCAACCTGGTATCACTGAGACTCAATTCGACCCAGTTGAGTGGGAGGATACCGCCGGAGTTGAGCAACCTCTCCCGGCTGACGGAGCTCCACCTGAGCACCAACCAATTGAGCGGGGAGATTCCGGCAGGATTGGGCGGACTCTCCAACCTGAAGTCGCTGCGACTGAGCGGCACTGCACTGAGCGGCGAGATACCACCCGAACTGGGCAATCTCTCTAGGCTGGAGGAGCTGTGGCTCCACGAGAACGCCCTGACCGGGGAGATCCCACCAGAGCTGGGAGCGCTGGCCAACCTTACCGAGCTGTGGCTCAACGACAATGAACTGAGCGGCGAGATCCCGGCGGAACTGGGCGGAATGGCGAGCCTCCAGCAGCTGTGGCTCGACGGCAACCAGTTGAGCGGCGGGGTACCGGCCGAGCTCGGCGACCTGGGCAACCTCGAGGTGCTGGATCTCTGGGGCAATCGCCTGACGGGCTCCCTGCACAGTGACCTGTCGAACCTGACCTCCCTGACGTGGTTGCAGTTCCACAGCAACGCGGGGCTCTGCGCCCCGATCGATGCTGCGGTTCAGACGTGGCTCGCGGGCGTGGATTCCCTCCACGGGGGCAGTTGCGCAACAGCGGACTCATCGGAGGACCGGAGGGCGCTGGAAGCGCTCTTCGCAGCCGCCGGCGGCGAGAACTGGCGGGACAACGCCAACTGGACGAGCGAGCTGCCGCTCCGGTCCTGGCACGGCGTCACCACCGACGCGGAGGGGCGCGTCACCGGCCTGTACCTCAGCCGCAACCGGCTGAGCGGCGAGATTCCGGCTGAGCTCGGCGGCCTCGCCAATCTGAGATACCTGTGGCTCGACGGCAACAACCTCAGCGGCGAGATTCCGCCGGAGCTGGGCGACCTCGCCAGCCTGAGATGGCTGTTACTCGCGAAGAACGTGTTGACCGGCGAGATTCCGGCGGAGCTTGGAAGCCTCACCAGCCTGCAGTGGCTGTTGCTCCCCCACAACCAACTGAGTGGGGAGATTCCGCCGGAGCTGGGCGACCTCGCTCGGCTGGATGTGCTGCTGCTCCAGGACAACCAGCTGAGCGGGGAGGTGCCGGCAGAGCTGGGCAGGCTGTCCAGCCTGGACGCGCTGTCGCTCGAGAACAACCGCCTGAGCGGGAACAAGCTCGGCAGTTGCGTCCCGGACTCACTGACCAGCCCGATAGAACTCTATTATCTCGGTCTCCTTGGTTACCCGAACAAGCCGAAGTTCTGCTCGTGAGTGCGGGCGCCCACGGTCGCCACGCCGACCGCCGACATCAGCGAACTCCAGACTGAGTACCACTGGCGGGACAGGTCATCGCCCGTCGATGGCTTAGATGTCATCGTTTCCCCGCACGAGAAGCCTGTTGCGGAGTTCTGCGGCAGCCTCCGCGGCCCGCTCTGGATGGTCCTTCAAGTCCAGATAGGCCTGCACGGGATGCACGCACCGCACGCCGTCCACAGGCTCCGCTCCGTCGAACACGCCGTCGTCGTTCGGCACGACCAGCCACGTATTCGCTCCCCTGGCTTCTTCACGAAAGCCGAGATCCCGCTTCGCCGTTGTCGAGGGGGGGCTTGCGAGGTAGACGGTCGATAGTCGGAACCCGGCGTGTCGCGTCCACAACCAGGCCGCGGCCAGCGCGGTCACCGCGTACGCCGAGCCGGCCGTGTCCAGCGCTTCGACGATGGAACGAGTCAGGGACTCGCCGTCCCGAGTCGAGATGTGCCCTCGGATCACATGATGTCGATCAAACCTGTAGTCCTCCCGCCATGCATCGAGTAGCGCGCCCCGGTCGGCGACGCGAATCCCGTCTTCGTTTCGCTCGACGAGACCCGTCTCGATCAGCTTCCGCACGACTCGACTGACGTGCCCCTCGCTCAGGTCGGATCCAGAGGCGATCTCGCGCTGCCTCACCGTCTTGGAAGGCTCCATCAGCAGGAACCTTGCGACTCGAGACCCTCTTGGTCCGAACGCGCTCTCCGGCCGCCCGGGCCTGCGGAAGAGGTTGGGATTCCCAAGATTCTGATAGAAGATGCCCGACGTCACGATCTTGGCATTCCCCGAGAGGTCCAGCCAGGCAAGGTCGGCCCGGGCACACAGTTCCTGCGCTGCCTCTCCCATATGAGGAACTGCGAGGAGTGGGATCACCTCGCGGGAGAAGCTGCTCCGGGCCATACTCAACTGGTGGATCGCGCCAGCAACCATGCTGACCGATCCGGACCTCTTCCATTCCAGAACGAAGCAATGACCTCGAACCCTGAATCCCGTATCCCACGTGCGGTTGCTACTGGCGCGCACCCTGAACCTGGCGTCCTCGGCGAGGCCGGGCGCACCCAGGATCTCGGCGAGACGCTCCGCCGCCTGCCGGATAGCCACTCGTTCACGCGGGACTTGCATGTCTGCCCTTTATGGCCTCTGTTGCGCAGTTGCACAAGGTACACTATTTACACAAGTCGAGCGGCGTCCTCAGGGGTGATTTCTCTTCTGGCGCATATCGCCCTCTGATCCACACGGAGACGGACGGATGCCCAGCAAGGTAGACGTCGGACACCGGATCGAGGATCAACATCGGCTCCGCGGGGTTCATTGTTGGGCACCGCTCGTCTGGTACCAGTGGGAGGCGTTGGAGGGAGGGCGCAAGTGAGGGCGGCGCGAATCTCACGACGCCCCTGGTGGCTATGCATGACCTCCAGCCACCACATGTATCGCGGATCGCGCCGACCTAGCACGTAACTGGCACCGGAGCGCATCCGCTCCAGCGCGGTCCGAAGCTCTACGAGAAGTACCAGATCGTTCGCCGCCTTACGCCGACAGCGCTGCGGGCTGCGTCCTGAGCCTGAGATGTGATCCGGGCCGCGTGCGCGATATCTCGCAACACGATACTTACCGACCGAAATTGAAACATCTGGTGCACACTATACTGGTCGTGCACCGCGAGGAACCGTAATGGCCAGCCCGGCCGCCGGCAACTCCGCACCGCCACGCCGCGAAGCGTTCGCTGGCATCGAGGCGCCCAGGCGCGCGCAGCTGGCGGCGCTCCATCGCGCGTTCCCCGGGCCCTTCAACGCCGCGCAGGCAGCGGAGGCCCTCGACACGGCGATCGAGCCGACCCGCAAGCTGCTCGCGGCGCTCGCCGCCGGCGGGTGGCTGGCGCGGGTGCGATCGGGCTGGTACGTCGCGCCTCCGCTCGACGCGTCCGAACCGAGCGAGTGGCGGGCGGACCCCTGGGCCGTGGCCGGCGCCCTCTTCGCGCCCGCCTACATCGGAGGCTGGAGCGCCGCCGAGCACTGGGGGCTCACCGAGCAGCTCTTCGGCGGGGTCTACGTCGTGACGGCCGGGCGGGTCGCCTCCCGGCGACAGACCGTCCAGGGGACGGACTTCGTGATCCGCAGCGTGCCGGCGGACGCTCTGTTCGGGACGCAGCGCGTCTGGCGCGGCCGGGTCGCCGTCGAGGTGTCCGACCCCCACCGCACCATCGTCGACGCGCTCGACGTACCCGCGGCGGTCGGCGGCGTGCTCCACGCCTGGGAGCTGCTCGAGGCGTACTTCGAGCGCTCCGACGCCGCGCCGGAGCGCCTGGTCGAGTACGGCGACCGCCTCGGCCGCGGCACGATCTTCAAGCGGCTGGGATTCCTGGCGGAGCGCGCCGGGCTGGCCGACGAGAGCTTCATCGACGAGTGCCGCCGGCGGATCAGCAGCGGCGTCAGCCAGCTCGACCCCGCAGGACCCCGTGGCGGCCGGATCGTCTCGCGCTGGAACCTGCGCGTGAACAGCGCCCGGCTCGCGCCGGACGGCGATGCGCGGCGATGATCGGGCGCGCCGACATCCACGACCGGGTGCGGGCCTGGGGTCTCCGTGAAGACGTCGTCGAGAAGGACTGCGTGCTGGGCTGGGTGCTGTGGAGCATCGGCGTCGCTTCGGTGCTCGGCGGGACATGGATCTTCAAGGGCGGGACGTGCCTGAAGAAGTGCTACAACGTCACGAGCCGCTTCTCCGAGGACCTGGACTTCACGGTGGTCGAGGACGGCCTGATCGAGCCCGACGCAGTGCTCGCCGCCTGCGGCCGTCCGGGCGATCGGCCGGGGGGCGGCCGCCGGACCTAGGGCCCAAGCGCGCGGCCCCTTATCCGGCGAGTTGCAGCATGCCGCCCACAACTACGGCGATCGCGAGTGTCTGAATGAGCAGCGCCCGGTGCAGATCGCCGCGCGTCACGAGATGGGCGGTGCGTTCCTCGAGTGTGGCGCTCCGGGCTTCGTACGTTCGCTCCGCCATGGATTCGCCCCCTCCGAGCGTTATCAGGCAGCACGACGGGCTCCTACCATCCAGCTAAATCCTGCGGCCTGCCGACGCTGTTCCTCAGAAGTTATCGAACCGGGATAGCGATCTCTCTCGTCAGGGCGAGCGCCATGCCGTGCAGCCGGTCCCGGGTATCCTGCACCGCGGCCCAGTACCCGGTATCGGCGAACACCTCGCTCACAGAGTCTCGTCCTTCGGGTGACCGTACAGGTAGTGCTTGTAGTGCTCGGCGAGATCAACGGGCCGGGCGCCCGGCTCGCGGACGAGGGCGGACGAGTGCAACTCCTCGATCAGATGCGCGAGGGAATCTCCATGTCCCTCTTCCGCGGACGCCAGCTCGGCAGCCGTGTCGCCCACCGACACCAGCACCTCCGTCCCCTCATCGAGGTCCACGGGCTCGAGCGGGGTGAACACGCCGTTGGCGTACCGTGCCTTCACAGGTGCACTCATGTTGATCCTCCCGTCACGCGCCGCACCTATCGTACCGCGCCGTCACCGGACCAGAGACGAGGAGCCGGCAGCCGGCGCCCGCATTCGTGCTCGGTCACGCGCTCCAGGGCGAAATCCCCGACGGACGCGATGGCGCGCAGCCCGGCTCGCGTAGAGCGCCGCAGGAGCGGAAGCCCCGTGCGCACCAGGTCGCGCTGCTCGCCGCGGAGCGGAACCATGCCGCAGACCGAGCCCATTGCGGCCAGCGCCAGGTGCTCGCGGGCCTGCGGCCACTCCGCGCCCAACGCTCCGCGCATGGCGCGCACGGCCTTGAACGCGATCTCGCAAGCAGCAGGCTCGGAGCTGTACTGCGACCCGGCAGCTTCGACGTTTCCGAGGTCGCAGACTGGGAATCAGGCGCGAGCGCGCATGGGGAAGCGCGTATCGTGCATCGCGTTGCGCGCCGCCTGATCGTCGATGATGGCGATGGCCCTGTGCGTCTCGGCCCAGGCGAGCGTGGCCGCTTCGCGACATCGCCTTGAAGCGAGGAGCCAAGGACGCGCGCGTACTCGGCGAATACCGCGAGATCGTACGTCTCATCGCTCACGGGCTACGCAGCTCGCCGGCGAGCGCGTCGAGGGGAACCTCGTGGCGGTCGGGCAGGTCCGCCTCGCCCAGCGTGCCGTGGAGCAACTCAAGGGTCCGTCCCAGGCCGAGGCGATGGCTGCGATAGCCGCTGACGGCGGCACGCGCCACGGCGCGCGGGACGTAGGGTGCCTCGAGCTCCTCCACGATCTCCTCGCCGAGCTCCGCGTATTCGCCTCGGACCGGAGTGGCCTCTCGCATCACCTCACCCTGATAGCGGTCGACGATGCCAAGGTTGATGAGCTGGGCGCAGAGGGCCGTCCAACTGATGCGGTATCGCGCTCCAATGATGAGCGCCGCGGTGCGTGGCTCGTGGCCGCCGCCGAGGTCACGCCACCTCTGATCGAGCGTGGGCCGGGGCAGGAGCAGATGGACGGCGAACGCGCCGATGATGCGCTCCGCCTCGGAGCGGCCGGTAACGTCGATGTCGACGGCGTACGCGTCCTGGAACACGTGGTGGCCGATCTCGTGGGCAAGCGTGTAACGACGGCGGGCTGACGGCTGCGCGCCGTTGATCAATGCCACCCCGACCTGTTCGTCGAGCGCCACGTAGCCCCCGTCGACGTCGCGCTGCGGCAGGGCAAGCGAGTACGGAAAGACGCCCAGGCGCTCGGCCGCGTCGGCGAGGTCGATGGGGTGGTCGGGGGCGGCGTCGAGGTGGGCGCGGACGGTGGCCGCGGCCGCCTCCGCGCCGCCGACATCGCGCGGCATCGCCAGCGCGGGCCGCTGGCCGTTCGGTCGGAGGAGGCGCATCTCGATCAGCTGCGAGACATCGCGGGCGAGTACGTCGACACGCACGTCGACGATAGTAGGCTCGCTGAGGTCGCCGATGCGGCGGCTGGCGAACGCCGGCGGCGAGTCTGCGACGAACCAGTCGATCGGCAATCCCGTCTCACGTGCAAGCGCCGCGAGTTCGAGCGCGCTGAGGTGGCGCGCGCCGCTCTCCACCTTGGCGAGCACGGACCGCCCCAGTGCTACCCGGGCAGCGAGGTCGGCCTGCGTCAGTCCCAGGGCGCGCCGCGCGAGTGCGACGCGCGCGCCCACCGCCTGCCAGTCCGGAAGTGGGTCGATCGGTATGTGTGAACCTCGTGGGCTACGAGCGGGGCGGTTCATGTGCGAATGTAGCACATGCCTGGCCGAGAGCGCGCATGGTAGACAGCGCTCACCACAGGCCAAGGGCCGCGTGGAACGCGCTGCAGGGACGTTCACGGCTCTTGGCCACTCAAGAGTCTTCTACGCTGCAGGAACGACGTGACCAAGACCACTCTGGTGCTGCTCGCAATGAGCCTAGCACCAGAACGTAGCCACACCTGTGCATGCCACGATCGAGAGCGATCGCAACATCCGGGGCGTTGCGGCCGTACAGGCCAGCGTTGATACTCAGTAAGAACCGTGAGAGAGCACCCTGATGGCCAGGACCACGACCACCGTCACCTTCTCACTCCCGCCGGAAATGGCGGCGCAGGTAGACCAGCTGGTCGAGCGGGAGGGGCGGTCACGGAGTGAGCTTGTACGCGAGGCGCTGCGCCGCTACATCGACGACGCAGAATGGCGGCGCTTGCTCGACTACGGCGAGCAGCGTGCACGCGCGCTCGGCATCGGCCCAGAGGATGTCGAGCGGCTGGTCGATGAGTACCGCGCAGAGGCCGACGCGTCCTTCTCCGCATGAGGGTCGTGCTGGACACGAACGTCATCGTCTCGGGCCTCAACTTCCCCGGCAACGAGCGGCTGGTGCTCGAGTTCGCACTCAGGCAGCGCTTCGAGCTGTATCTCTCGGCGTTCATCATCGGGGAGGCCTCCCGTGTACTCGTCCTGAAGTTCGGGTGGAGCGATGAGGAGGCTGCGGTTGCACTCGGGGCCCTCCGAGACGTGGCGACGGTCATCGAACCCACCCGGCGTCCACCCGCAGTGCAGGCCAACGAAGGCGACAACCGCGTGCTGGAGTGCGCTGTGGAGGCTGCCGCGGACTTCCTCGTCACGGGCGACCGCCGCCACTTGCTGCCGCTTGGCACGCACCACGGGGTCGCGATCGCAAACGCGCCCCGCTTCCTGTCGAGCCTTGAGGCGCTGGAGTAGCCGAGACCCTGGCGGCACGGTTACGCGGACACCCCTAGTGATGAGCGGCGCACATTCAGGAACAGCGGATCGCAGCCGGAAGGGGCATGCGCGTGCAACCGCCGCTGCTACGTGTCCGAGCCGCCGCGCCCGCTCGAGGAGATTGGAGTCGGACCTGCAGGCGCTGAGCAGGAGATCACGGACCTGCTCTCGGACGTCGTGCGAAGCTGACGGCGCGGCTGGGGCGCACCGACCCGCATGCATTGAGTCGCCTGAGCATGCCGAAGGTACGAGAGATGATCCGGCTGGTGGAACAGGAAGGTTGGTACCATGTCAGGACAGCCCGGCCACGGCAGGAGCGCACTGGAATGACCTACACCGTGGTCATCGAGAAGACGGGCAACGGTTACTCGGCCTACGTGCCGGACCTCCCCGGCTGCGTTGCCGCCGGGGACACTCGCGAGGAGACCGAGGCTCTGATTCAAGAGGCCGTCACGTACCACCTCGAAATGCTGCGGGAGCCGGGGGGACGCGATTCCGGAACCACACACGACCAGCAGCCTGGTCACGGTCCAGGCCGGGTGGGCCTCGTGAGCGTCCCAGAGGCAGAGGCCATCACCGTCTCGGGCGATACACTGGCGGCCGAGCTTTCCGACGGCCGCACGATCTCCGTGCCGCTGGACTGGTACCCGCGTCTGACCCACGCCACGCCCGAGCAGCGCGGCAACTGGCGACTCATCGGCGGCGGCGAAGGCATCCACTGGCCCGACCTCGACGAGGACATCAGCGTCGAGGACCTGATTGCCGGCCGTCCGTCCGCTGAGAGCCAGCAGTCCTTGCAGCGCTGGCTCGAGGCCAAGCGCGCTGGCCGGCCGCTGACGCTCGATGCTCTCCGGCGCCACGACCGCAACCAGAAGGCGCATTCGCAGGAATGAAGCTGACGTACGCCGTCGTCTTCGAGCAGACTCCCAACAACTACGGCGCCTATGTGCCGGACGTGCCGGGGTGCGTCAGCGTCGGCGACACCTGGGACGAGATGCTCGCGATGATCCGCGAGGCCCTCAGCTTCCACATCGAGCTCATGATCGAGGACGGCGACCCCGTACCGGAGCCCACGATGTCCATCGACGACGCCATCGCGTACCACGCCGAGCCCATCCCGGAGGACGTGCTCGCCTCGTACCACGAGTTCGGCGAGCCTGCCCCCACGATCTCGGCGCGGTTCGAGCTGGTAGAGATTGAGGTTCCGCCTCTGCGAGCCACGGCCCTGTAAGAACCGACGTCAGGACGCCGGCCTGCATCACGCGCCAGGCGAGGTTGATGGTGACGATCGTCGAGCGCCGCTCGTAGCGGTCGGCCAGCAGGTTGAACAGCAGCTCACCGCCGGTGCGCTCGAAGGGCACGAAGCCGAGTTCGTCGACGATCAGCGCCGCGACCCGCAGGTAGCGTTGATGGAGCCGTGAGAGCGTGAGTTCGTCACGCGCCTCGGCCAGCTCACGCACGAGGTCGGCCGCGCGCACGAAGACGACACGGTGGCGGCGGCGTACGGCCTCGACGCCGAGCGCGATGGCGACGTGCGCCTTACCGGTGCCGATCGGCCCGGCGATCACGATGTCCTCGGCGTGCTCGATGAACTCGCAGGTCGCGAGCTGGGCGCGTTGCGGGCGCTCGAAGCCCCCGAGCGCCTCCCAGTCGAGCTAGACGCCAGCGCCGACTGACACACTGCGGACCTGCAGGAAGTCCGCTGCAGCGTCCAGACCGTTGCGATCGTTGGCCTCGATCAGAGTTTGCGTAGATCCTCTGGGCATCTGCACCAGTTGCCTTCGCCGGCGGGGACGGGGCTACGGCAACCTGCGCGGGACGGGCCGGGCCGGCGGCGAGCGCTGCATGTCGCCCGCTGGGCTCGCGAGCCCGCGTTCGAGTGCGGTGAAGGCCGCGATGACCTCGGGAGCCTCAAAGGCGCGGTTGCGGCGCCCGACCGTGATCTGACGGAGGATCCCGGCCTCGACCAGTCGCGCGATCGCCTGGCTCGTGCCCTGGTACGGGCGTCCGATCAGCGCCGCCGCCGAGTTGGCCGTCACCACCGGAGCGCCTGGGAGCGCGCGGATGAGCAGGGCCAGCGCCGAGTCGCGTCGCACGACCCCGAGGCGCTCTGTCCAGGACGCCTGGAGCGCGCCGAGCTCTGCCTCGAATCGCTCGGCGTCCGCCGCGGCGCGACGGCACGCGCCCGCGAACAGCGCGATCCAGCGGTTGAGGCCGGCGCTCGCCGCGGCGCCGTCCGGCGCGCCTTCGTACTGCGTCCCGGTGAGGCCGTGAATGTAGTCGCGACGCCAACTCGCGAGGACCAGCGAGACCGGCGGGAGGATGCGCGGCGCCAGCCCGCGGCGGCGTAGCACCAGCTGGATCAAGATGCGCCCGGCCCGCCCGTTCCCGTCGACGAACGGGTGGATCGTCTCGAACTGTGCGTGGGCGACGGCGGCCTGCGCGACCGGCGACAGCCCGTCGTCGTTGCAGAAGTCGACGAGGTCGGCGAGCAGGCCGTCGACCAGTTCAGGCGGAGGCGGCACGAAGTCGGCGGCGCACGGGTTGTATCCGCTGCTGCCGATCCAGTTCTGGATCGTGCGGAGCTTCCCGCCGTAGGAGTCGAGGCTGGTCCCGGAGAGGAGGCGGCGATGCGACTCCAGCAGGATCTCGAGCGTGATGGCGCCGCCCGGCGGGACCGCCTCCACCGCCGCCGCCATGGCCTCGATATTCCCTATCACCTCAAGCGCGGTCGCGTCGCGGCTCTCCTCGCCGAGATCCCGCACCGCCTGCGCGCGCAGCAGTCGGCCGCCGCCGACCTCCAGCCCCTCGATCCGCGACGACGCAACCGCCTCGGCACGCAGCAGCATGCGGTCCAGCGCCTCGCTGTCCGTGAGGGCGTGCGCCGAGCGGTCGAGGCGCGCGAGCGCCACCTCCGCGTCGCCGACGTCGGCCGCGACGTCCCCTTCGAGGGTGAACCGCCGGTCGCCGAGCTGGTCGGGGAGGTAGACGTCGTAGCAGCACGGCTGGCGATCGGCGCGCGTCGCGCCCTGGGGATTGCCGTACCAGCGTCGCGCCTCGAACTGGGCCATCACGCCTCCATATCACAGGATAGCTCATAAAACGGGAATACAGCCCGTCCGTATGCACGGCTCGGAGCGCTCGGTGCGCGTGGCGGAGGGGTGCTGCGGCGGGGGCCATCAGTCTTCTGAATGTCGATCCTCCCAGCGGGAACAATCGGCGCCGCCCCCGGCGCCCGGCGCACTCGGCGGGTGAGGGGCGTGTCCGCTCACGCCGTCTCGCCGGAGGTTCGGTGACACCCACTGTGATGCGCGCAGGCCTTTCCTGGGTAACAGCTGTTGTTATGCGATCCGGTTTGTTGCCGGAGTTCTGGAAATCCGCTTGCCACGCGGCACAACGATACGCACCGGTACCCCATCGAACGCGGGAGAGTTCACGATGATGGCCGGTCGTACCCGTTGAAGCTCCACTCCCATAGCTCGAGGCAGGCGGACCAGCCAGACCTCGCCGCGAGTAGGGTGCCCGCCGGTTGCACCAGGTCCGCTCACTCTTCGAGACCGTCGCCCGCCGTCTCGTCCCAGGCATCAATCTCATCAGCGTCGATGACGATCCCCGCCGCCTGCATCGCCTGATGGCGTTCCTCCAGCGGCCGCCTGGCGAGTTCGCGCAGTGACTGGCGACCCGCTTGCGTCGGCTCCACGATGCCTGCGGAGCCGGGGTAGATACGCTCCGCATCGTCTGACGTGATCATGCGCTCGGCCAGCGCCCGCAGGACGAGCCGCCTCAGCAGCGTGGGTGACTCATCCCGCCTGTACTCGACCGGTTCCTCACGATGCCATCCCTCCCGACGGAACCGCATGTTCAGTCTCCGGTACAGATGGTCACCGATGATCCCAAGGTCGTACGCACGTCGAATCCACGCCTGCATGCTCAGTCCCCACCGTCGCTTGAGCAGACCCAGTTCATCGATGGTGAGCCCGCGACGGCGCGAGCCGAGCTCCCGACGTGCCCCTTCGGCCGGCACGAGGAAGGAAGCAGCGAAGCGGTGCGCGAACGCCTCATCCTGTTTCTCGTCTCCCGTCCGCTTCATGACGAGATGACCGATCTCATGCGCGGCATTGAATCGTTGACGATCGGCTGGCGCCGCCTCATTGAGCACGAGCACCGGCGTCCGATTCGCCCATCCCGACAGCCCGTCTAAGCCCCACTCCTCCGGCCATGCCACAACCGCGCAGCCGTGCTCTTCGATCTGTTCGACCAGACTGTCGACGGGGCGGTCCCCGAGGTTCCACCGCATCCGTAGCACCGCCGCGGCGTACTCGCAGTCCTGGAAGTTCTGCACCTCGATGGGACCGGGTAAGTCGTGGCGATCCGCAAGATGGAACAGCTCCCGGAGCCTGACCTCGCTTTCCAGTCGTTGCCTGGCGACCGCAGCGACCTGCTCCTGCCGGGACTTGCTCAGCCGCTGGAGCTTTCGGTAGGCGATCCACTCGATCTCAACATCGGATTCCGCGAGCAACGACGAGGCCCGCACGTTCAGCGCTGCAGCGATGTCGGCGAGTCGGCTTGGGGGTGGTTGCGACAGGCCCCGTTCGTACTTCGACAGCGCCTGCTTGGTGAGCGGTCGATCCAGCCGCTCGGCGAGGGCTTCCAGCGATAGCCCCGCCGCCAGTCTCGCCTGGCGTAGCCGTTCGCCCAGCATCCCGGCACCTCCCAAAGTAAGCCCCTAGTCAACCGGGAGGTTTCGCCTCGGGGTCAACTCACAGTTGTCATATTAGCAAGACTAATCAACGGATGTCTCCTACGTGGCACGCCCGGCCCGGCTGGCAACTCGAAGTCGGCTCGTCGGGGGATTCGAAGTCGCGCGGACTAGCGCCGACCTCGGACGGTATGGTGCTCTGGACACGATGGAGGTCGGCGCCAGGTTCGTCAGGCCGTTCCAGACCTACGTCTACGAGTGGCGGCAACTCATGCCACCTTCCAGCTCACTCCTCCGGGGGTCCCTATGCCACAGCACGAGACGATCGCTCTCGACCCTCGCTCACTGGGCCGACGGCTCCAGGAGGCAAGGAAGGCTCGCGGGCTCACGGAACAAGCTGCGGCTGACTCGCTCGCAGTAGCTCGGACGACGATGACCGCGATCGAGAAGGGTGACCGGCAGGCCCGGCCGGAAGAGCTCATCCGGCTGGCGAATCTCTACGGTAGGCGGGTCAGCGATCTCGTCGGCCCGAGAGAGCCCATCGCGGACTTCGCCGCCCAGTTCCGCACTGCTGCCGTCCGTCGCGCCGCCGACGATCTCCAGGAGGACATGAACCAGGCGCTCAGCGACTTTCAGGACCTGTGTCAGGACTACCTGTACCTCGAGCAGCTGAGTGAAGTGTCGCCCGGACCCACCTATCCGCCCCAGTATCCGACCACCGGGACGGCTCCTGACGAGGCCGCCCGGGACGTCGCTTCATTCGAACGCAACCGGCTAGGTCTTGGGGATGGACCGATACTGCGCCTGACGGAGACGCTTGAGCAGGATGTAGGTCTCCGCGTGTTCTCGATTGAGATGCCCTCGAGAGTGGCGGGCATCTTCGCCTACACCGACGAGTTAGGCGGCTGCATCGGCGTCAATGCTCGCCATCCTGGTGAACGGCGGCGCTGGTCGCTGGCTCACGAGTACGCTCACTTCCTGACGAGCCGTTACCGCTCGGGCGTGTCCTTCCTCGGCTCGCGCAGCCGCGTCCCAGACACCGAGCGGTTCGCCGACGCCTTCGCCCGTTGTCTGCTCATGCCGGAATCCGGGCTGCGCCGCAGGTTCAACGAAGTGGTGAGAGCCAGTGGCGGTAACGTCACGGCTGCAGATGTCTGCCGGGTTGCGCACTACTACTTCGTCTCGGTCGATGCGATGACGCTGCGCCTCGAAGAACTTGGCGTCCTGCCGGCGGGTACCTGGGACCGCCTGCGCGACAGGGGGTTGAAGGCCCGAGAGGCTCAGGAGCACCTCGGCTTGCCACCACATCCGAGCGATGGTCGGCTCCTTCCGTCGCGTTACGAGTTCCTGGCCGCGCGCGCGTACGAAGCCGGGATGCTGACTGAAGGGGAGCTGGCGCGGCTCCTGCGGACCGACCGTGTGTCGGCCCGGCGGAACCTCCAGAGACTGGGCAATGCGCTGCATGTGCTCGAGGGAGGGGAGGTGACGTCCCTTCCCATCGACCTCGCCGGCAGCGTGACGAAGCTGGACTCGTAGGGTCGAGGCGCCGTGGAGAGGGGACCGGCCAGCCGCATTCTCGACGCGAGCTGCCTGCTCAACCTCTCTGCCACAGAACGCTGCCGGGACATCGCCGCCCTGTTGCGCGAGCAGGTCGCCGTCGCGGACTACGACCAGATCGTGGTGGACCTGTCTCCGCTTGTGTCCGAGGGCCTGGTCGAAGTGATGCGTCTGGCGAGCCCAGACGAAGAAGCCGCGTTCGTGGCTCTGGCTGCCATGATCGACGACGGTGAGGCGGTGACTGCCGCCCTCGCCGTGCACCGTGAATGCTCCGTCGCAACCGACGACCGCAAGGCTCGCCGCATCCTGTCTGAGCGCGTTCCGACAGTCCCGCTCGTCTCCACGCTGGACCTCTGGCCCAGTGGGCGGAAACGATGTCTGTGCCTCTCGTGGAGCTTCGGACCGCGCTGGAGCGGATGCGCTCGGGCGCCAGCTACATCCCAGGTCCGCGCGATTCGCGACACATGTGGTGGCTGGAGGTCATGCATAGCTGACCAGGGACGTCGTGAGATTCGCGCCGCCCTCACTTGCGCCCTCCGTCCAACGCCTCCCACTGGTACCAGGCGAGCGGTGCCCGACCAGGAACCCCGCAGAGCTTGTGTCGGCACACGGAATGACAGCGACGCGAGTGCCCGCGGCGCCCACCAGGCGTCGCAAATCCACGGGATCGCTCGTGATGATCTCGTCGCCGGGCTCGGCAATGAGGACTACCGTCGCGTCGACGGCATCGGTGGTCCCGCTGCGTCCCATCAAGACCCCGGCCTCGCGCCCGAGGCGCTCGTCCACATCACGGACATCCATCGTGTAGAGCAGCCTTGCCAGTCGCGCCTGCCGGCCGGCTGGGTCGCGCCATACCTGCGCGATGACGATTGCGGTGGTGCGGAGCCGAATCCCGCGCGCGTGAGCAGCGCGCAGCCGCGTGATCATCTCGCGCTGACCTCGATCAACGGCGATCAGCGCACCGGCGTCGAGCACGAAGGCACTCAGCCGGAGGTTTGCTCCCCAGCGAGACCCAACTCGACCCGCACCCGGTAGAGCTCTTCGACCGTGATCGGGCCGTTCCCCCAGTAGAGTCCCCGGACGTGGTGTAGGAGCAGAAGGGTGGACGTAGAAGACCACCGCGTCATCCTCATGAAGGTCTGACGAACATGAGGGAGGACGACGGTGGTCAAGGAGAGCGTGGACTTGTTGGAGCTGCTCCGCAAGCAGGCAGCCGGGGGTGACCTCGACTTCCTGCGCGAGGCGGTCGCCGTACTGGCCGAGGCGGTGATGGAGGCCGAGGTCGCAGAGCAGATCGGCGCCGGCCTCGGCGAACGCAGCCCGGGGCGCACCACCTGGCGCAACGGCTACCGGCAGAGGCGCTGGGACACGCGCGCCGGCACCATCGAGCTACAGATCCCGAAGCTCCGCCAGGGCAGCTACTTCCCGGCCCTGCTTGAGCCCCGCAGGCGCGCCGAGCGCGCGCTGCTGTCGGTGGTGCAGCAGGCCTACGTCGAGGGCGTCTCGACCCGCCGCGTCGACGACCTCGTGCGCTCGCTCGGCTGCGAGGGCATCTCGAAGAGCCAGGTCTCGCGCATCTGCTCCGAACTCGACACGGTCGTGCACTCGTTCCTCGAGCGGCCGCTGGACGGTGGCCCCTACCGCTACCTCTGGCTCGACGCGCTCACCCAGCGCGTCCGCGAGGAGGGCCGCATCGCCCAGGTGAGCGTCGTGGTCGCCACCGCCGTCAACGCCGACGGCAAGCGCGAGGTGCTGGGCATCGACGTCGGCACCTCCGAGGACGGGGCGTTCTGGTTGGCGTTCCTGCGCGGCCTGGTCGCGCGCGGCCTCTCCGGCGTGGAGCTCGTGACCTCGGACGCCCACCAGGGTCTGCGCGAGGCGATCGCGACGGTCTTCGCCGGCGCCTCCTGGCAGCGCTGCAGGACCCACTTCATGCGCAACCTCCTCACCCGGGTGCCGAAGAGCGCCGAGCCGCTGGTGGCGACGACGGTGCGCACCATCTTCCAGCAGCCCTCGGCCGCCGAGGTGCATGCCCAGCACGCCCGGGTCGTGGAGCAGCTTGAGGACCGCTTCCCGGACGCCGCGGCGATGCTGGACGAGGCCGCGCCCGAGGTCCTCGCCTTCACCGCCTGTCCGGTCGCGCACTGGAAGCAGGTCTGGTCGAACAACCCGCAGGAGCGTCTCAACCGCGAGATCCGCCGCCGTACCGACGTGGTCGGGATCTTCCCCAACCGCGCCGCGGTGGTCCGCCTCGTCGGCGCGGTGCTCGCAGAGCAGCACGATGAGTGGGCGGTGGCGAGGCGCTACATGGCCGCGGTGACGCTGCTGCCCGCGGCCGTGGCGGGGGTCGTCTCAGAGGGGGAGGAGGTGCTGCTGCAGGCTGCCAGCTGAGAACTGATCAGGATGGCGCACATCTACACCAGCTTGCGGGACGTGACCGTTCCCCCCTTCCCACTCATCGAGGAATTCACCAAGCGCGTCGTTGCGTAGCTTGTCCATAGCCGCCTCCGCGAGCCAGTCGGACAGATCCTTGCCGCTACGCTTCGCGGCATCGCGAATTGAGCGTGCCAGGTCGGAGTCGAGCGAGATGCCCAGTTCGTCCGAGGTCATGGTTCTTCTCCTGCCAGGCGCGAATTGCGCCAGTCGCGTCTTGCTACTCGGGGCCGGCTGAGGCCGGGCGAGCCGCGCCGAGATGACTGGCGGCGAACGACGCTAACATCGCGTCGGTGAGGATGCAGTCGCTCCGCTCCGGGACGCGCTGACCGTCGAGGTACGCGTAACCGGCGTAGTCGCTGTAGGCCATGTGCGCCTCCTTTTCGGTCCACGAATCAGTATCGCCCGAGGCCGCCCCGCCGGAGCGGGGGATTGGCAGGGACGCCTGAGATTGCTGTTGGCACGGGCGGAAGGCATCGAACCCTCGACCTCCCGGTTTGAAGGGAGCTGAGCACGGTCATGCCGCGAGTGAGAAGCAGCACGCTTCCACCGGGAGCGACGCGAGCACCGCTGGCGACACCATCTTCGGTGAGGTGATCTTCCGTATCCGAGAGCCGGAACTGCTTCATGTCCTTCGCGGAAACCCACGGCAGAGTCCCGCCCCAGTAATGCGCTTCGCGCTTCGACGGAGTGCCCCGGACAACAGACGGACAACGCTGCCGAGCCGAGTTTCGTCTATTGCCAGTCCGCGTGCGTCCCCGCCCTCTGCACCACCACGTAGTCCCGCTCGATCTCCTCATGGAAGGCTTCGGGCAGCCGCGCCCAGTCGTGCGGCTGGACCAGGATCGGGATGTTCGACTCCCGGAATGCCTCGGTCAGTTCCCCGTAGCTGATGCCCAGGGGTTTCAGGCCGGGGGCGCGCACGACGAGATCCAGGTCGCTGCCCTCATGGCTTTGACCGTTGATGCGGCTGCCGTAGGCCCACACCTCGGCGTCGGGCACGTGCTCGCGCAGGATGTCCTCGACCATGCGCCGGTGACGGGGCCGGAGCGACAGTCGGTCAGTCATCGCCGCCCTCCGCGATGACGGCCGCCAGTTCCCGGGCGTCGGTGATGAATGTCGGCAGCAGCACGAGCGTCGTCGCCGCGAACTCTTCTCCGTAGTCGTTCGCGGTGTCGTTGCGGTTGTCGCGGTAGCGCAGCCAGCGCTCCGAGGCATCCACTGAGATGAGGCCGTGCCTGGCTGCGTGCCGGAACAGGTCCTTGAAGGTCAGCCGGTCCGCCGCGCGGTTGCTGGCGAAGTATGGTCGCAGACGCTTCCGGAGCAGGCTCCCGGACTGCTGTAGCACGATCTCGAACTCCTTCACGGACGCCGCCCGGAAGATGTCATAGAACGTGTCCCCGCCTTCGCGTTCCTGCAGGTGCTCGAAGGCGGCCTCCAGCGTGTCGATGCAGCGGACGAGGTAGTCGGTGGTGATGGGCACTGCCTACGCTCCCGCCCCGTGCCCCAGCGACGGCCCGGCGAGGTCCATGTAGAGCGGTGAGTGGCCGCAATCAGCCGGCCCGTGTCCGACCCTCCGAACCTTGAAGGGGAAAGGTGATGATGGCTTCGTTGGCGGCGTTCACGACCCCTTGGATCACCCGGCCCTCCGCAGAGAGCCAGCCCCGAAGCTGCGAAGCGCCCGGTAGCCGACCTTCTCGCATAGGACGTCAACCGCGTCCGGGCGCTGCTCCCGCAGACGCTCGACAGCGACGCGAGTGGTGTCGGCCACGGCCCAGTCCCCTGTCTCAACGTCTATGGCGACGTACTCACCGAAGTGGTCGGTTTCGACCTGGGGCAGGATGTCCCGTTGATATATCTCCTTGCCCAGGCGCACCGCCTCTTTGCGGGGCCTGCGCTGGCGGGTCGGTGTTCCGGCGTCTCTCATTCGTCCTCCCCAGTCCTTAAGCACATCCCTACGCCTGTATTTTATTGCTTCGCGGCGGTCGTCAGCGCATGGCCTCACGGCGCGGGTTCTCCGCGAGGGGGCCACGCGGGGCTGCTCGAGTGCGACGAAGAACCGGCCGCGCTTCCCGACGCCAACGCGATTCGAGGACAGCCGCCCTGGCTCATCGAGGGCGCCGATAATAAAGCGTATCGGATGAAGTCGGTGTTATCGGCGCTGCACTGAGGGTGTCCGGTGAGCGCGATGCTCCTTACGCCGCAACGCCAGACGGCGATCTGACCGAAGGCGCGGATCGCCCTCAGAACGGGATCCGATAATCGCTCTTATCGGCGCGGCGGTCTCTCGCAGATGGCGATACGGCAGCACGGGTGGTGGCCCCTCAGGGGCAGCCGCGCCCGGCGACCAGCGGAGTGGCGACAGGGACACCGTCAGCGGCCAGCAGGTGCGCGAGTGCGACCGACGTATCGAGGTAGATCAGCGGTCGCTTCGGCTCTCATCCAGGTCGGCTAGCACCTCCTCCAGGGGTGCGACCCCCGGCGGCGCAGGCGGCGGCCCCGAACCAGCCAGCGCGGGCGGCGTCATCACGCCGGAGCGCACGGCATCGGCCAGGAAGGCGTCGGCGAGGATGGGACTGCGGGTCTCGCGGAGGGGGCCGAGTTCGGCCACCACCCGGTCGCGGTCCGTCACGAGGATCGTCTCGCCGGATGCGGCGAGCCGGACGTACTCGCTCAACTTGCTGTTCAGGACCTTGATGCCGACCGACCTCATGGCTCGAACGTAGGGACCGGGGGCTACCTCGTCAACGGCCGTCCCAACAGACCCTGTCGGCGCCTGATGGACTCCGATAAGAGAGCACAGCGTTTCGTGGAAGTCTGACGAGGATCCGAAGTGCCGTTGGCTATGGTGAAGGCTGACCGCCCGGATTGAAGGCAGCCCGCTGGCGAAGCCGCGGCGCCCGCGAGGTCGTGCGCAGGCCCCTCGACGCCTACTCGCCCGGCGTGCACACCGTGAGGGCGGGGTTGCTGTCGGGCGCGGGGCGCACGTAGCGCTCCAGGGCGGGCGGGATGCACCCCTCGAGCCGGTTGCCGTCGACGTCGATGTTGAGGAGATCGGGCAGTGCGCCCCACTGCGGCGGCATCTCGCCGGTGAGCTGGTTGCCGTCGAGCCGGATGAACTGGAGCCGCCCGAGCCGGCCCAGCTCCGGCGGGATCTCGCCCACCAGCTGGTTGTTCCCCAGACCCAGCGACGTGAGGCTCCAGAGCGTGCCGAGCTCGGGCGGTATCTCGCCCGTGAGCTGGTTGCCGCTCAGCTCGAGCCTGCGCAGCCGCGAGAGGCGGCCCAGCTCGGACGGGATCTCGCCGCTGAGGGTGCTCCCGATCAGGAGCTCCTCGAGGTTCCGGAGCGAGCCCAGCTCGGGCGGGATGCCCCCCGCGAAGGAGCCACCCAGGTAGAGCACGCGCAGGTTCCGAAGCGAGCCGATCTCCGCCGGGATCGCACCCCCGATGTAGCCTCCCAGGTCCAGCTCCTGCAGGTTCGAGAGTGCGCCGATCTCCCGGGGAATCTCGCCCGTCAGCCCGCTCAGTCGGAGCCGCTGCAGATTGGCGAGGTCGAGCAGCGCAGTCGGGAACTCGCCTCGGAGATCGTTGACCGAGAGGTCCAGCACCCGGAGGTTCGCGAGCCGTCCGAGCTCCGGCGGGATGCCGCCGGTCAGGTCGTTCCATCTCAGGTCCAGCTCGCGCAGGTTCCCCAGCGCACCCAGTTCCAGAGGTATCTCGCCGCCCACTCCGGTGACGGAGAGGTCCAGCACCCGGAGACTCGAGAGTTGCCCCAGCTCCGCCGGGATGCCGCCGGTCAGGTCGTTCCTGCTCAAGTCCAACTCGCGCAGGTTCGCGAGCCGCCCCAGCGCCGCCGGGATCGTCCCCGTCATCCCGTCGAGGTCGAGCACCTCGAGTGCGGAAAGCTGCGCCAGCCCCGCCGGGATGCGACTGCTGACGCCGTCGCCGCTCCACTCGAGGTGGACGACGCGGCCCGTGAGCCGGTGCACGCCGACGCCTTCCCAGGCCGTCAGCGGCTCCTCGGTGCTCCAGTTCGGCGCCTCGCCGTCCCCGGCCAGCGTGGCCTTGATGTCGAGCAGGACCGCGCAGTCGGGCGCGGCCGCGGGCAGGTCGCACGACACCGGCGCGTCCGCGCGCACGGACCCGATGAGCCGGTCGAAGAGCGCGCCCAGGCCGGGCTCCGCGACGTAGCGGGTCAACTCCTCGCCGGTGGCGGCGTCGAGCACCAGCGCGGACGCGCTGTCCTCGTCGCGCAGCGTGAGGGTGGTGTGGCAGCCGCCGGGGTTGTAGCAGACGTAGCCGTACCCGTCGAAGGTGATGCGGATGCCGGCGGGGGCATCGAAGACGCGGTTCCAGCCACCGGGCCGGTACGCCCGGCCCCCCTCGGCGGGTTGCAGCAGATACAGGCCCCGCACGCCGTCCGGCCCCTCCGGCGGGTCGAGCGGCCGCCACCGCGCAGACGCGACGATCACGTCGAACAGGTCGGCGACGGCGACTGTGCAGTCGGGCGGCCCCTCGACGACCGTGCGGGCGAGCTCCTCCCCCGTGAACGGATCGATGACGAGCGTGGAGCGACTCAGCTCCTCGGTGATCGTGACGATGATCCTGCCGGCGTCGTCGCGCTGCTTCACGCTGAGGCTGAACTCGCCGCCCTCGGGGAGGTCGAGGACGAGCGCGAAGGTCACGCGGTAGGTCCCAGCCACGGCGGTCGCCGCGTGGGACATGAGCGGGATGCCGTCCGCCCCCACATCGAGGTCCGGGGAGGCTCCGCTGCCCAGCAGCGCCGGGCACTCGCAGTACGGCAGGCCCACGTCGTCGAAGTCGGCGATCACGTCGCGCGCGTGGAGCGGCAGACACCCGGTGAGCGGATTGCCGCCGAGCCGGAGCCCCCAGGGGTCGCCGTCGAAGCCCGCGAACCGCGGAGGCAGCGGTCCCGTGAGCAGGTTGTCGCGGAGGTCGAGTTCGAACAGCCCCCACAGCGAGAAGAGCTCCGGGGGGATCGGCCCCGTCAGCCGGTTACCGTTCAGTTGCAGGTAGTCGAGGTTCGTGAGGTTGGCAAGCTCGGTCGGGATGGGCCCGCTCAGCCGGTTGTCACCGAGCCCCAGGTGGGTCAGCGTCGACATCGAGGTGAGCGCGACGGGGATGGGCCCCGTGAACTCGTTGTCGCCGAGCCGCATTTCGCGCAGGAACCCGAGGTCGGCCAGTGCGGGCGGTATCTCACCGCTCAGGCGGTTGTCGTACAGCCAGAGGTCCTTGAGGTTCCAGAGCTGACCGAGCTCGGGCGGGATCGGGCCGGTCAGCTGGTTGCCGCTCAGCCAGAGTTCCCGCAGATGCGACAGCCGTCCGAGCCCGGCCGGTATCCGTCCGCCCAGATCGTCCGAGACGAGCGAGAGATTCGTCACGCGGAGCGGCGACCCTTCCACCGTGATGCCCATCCAGAGCCCCATGGGGAGGTCCGCGCTCCAGTTCAGGAGTGACTCGTCGGCGGCCAGGATTGGCTTTGCCTCGAGCAGGACCGCACAGTCCTCGACCAGCCCGGGGTGGTCGTCCGGCTCGGCCACGGCGCCGTCGTTCGAGCATGCGGTCACGAGCGCCGGATCGGGCGGGAGGAGAGCCGACTCGTCCGTCGACTCGCGACAGAACGGGAGGTCCCAGTAGAGGGCGAACGGCTCCAGGCTGGGTGGGATGCAGCCCGTCATGGCGCCCATCCGAAGGCCGAAGTACGTCAGCTTCGTCAGTTGCCCGAGTTCGACGGGGAACACACCCGTGAACCCGTCGCTCCACACGGCGAGGTCCAGCAGCTCCAACTCGGAGAGCCGCCCCAGCTCCGGCGGTATCTCGCCGGTCAGCGCGGTGCTGCCCAGGTCAAGCTCCCTCAGTTGCGAGAGTCCACCGAGTTCCGGAGGAAGCGCGCCGGTCAGCTGATTCCCTCGCAGGTTGAGCAGCTGCAGTTCCGAGAGTCGCCCGATCTCCGGCGGGATCTCGCCGGTGAGCTGGTTCCCGTAGAGGAGCATCGAGCTGAGGTGTGTGAGCAAGCCCAGTGCCGCGGGGATGTCGCCCGTGAGTTCCTGTCGTTCCAGGTGCAGGCCCCGCATCGCCGAGAGTTGCCCGAGCACGGGCGGCAGGCGTCCCTCGAAGACGGTACCGAGTGAGTGTTCGTACAGCCCGACCACACGGGGCGGAGATCCGTGGACTCTCACCCCGCCCCATTCGGTGATCGGCCGCTCCGCACTCCAGTTGGGCGGGTCGCCGTCCCCGACGAGCGCGTCGAGCGCATCGAGGAGGACGGCGCAGTCACGCACCAGGCCGGGCCGGGCGGCGGCGTCCGGGACCGCCCCGTCGGCGGCGCACGCGGCCAGGCTGGCCTCGCTCGGCTCAGGCGCGGTGAGCGCGGCCGGGGTTGGCGTGGCGGTCGGCGTGGGCGTGGGCGTGGGCGTGGGCGTGGGCGTGGGCGTGGGAGCCTCGTCGGCCGCGGGGGCGGGCGTGGCGGTCGGTGCCGGAGTGGCGTCGGCAGCCGGGGTGGGTGTGGCGGTTGGTGTGGGGGTGGCTTCGGCCGTCGGGGTGGGCGTGGTGGTCGGCGTCGGCGTGGCGTCGGCTGCCGGGGAAGGCGAGGCGGTCGACGTGGGAGTGGCGATTCGGGCAGCGGGCTGAGTCTGCACCGGCTCGGGCGAGGGGCTGCCGGCGCTCGGGCGCGCATCCTCGGTCCCGCCGGTGCAGCCGGCGAGAGCCAGGACGACCATGCCCGACGCGAGGGCGCGGTACAGCAAACGAGCCGCCGCCTCGCGCTTGATCCCGAACGAGCGGATCGCCGTCGCCTTGCCCATCGCACACTCCACCGTCATGCGAAACGAGGAGCTTAGCGGATCGACCTCGCGTTGTGTCGCGTGCTGTCGGGGAACTGCCTCCCAGGCCGACCAATCCCATGCCGACCAGGGGTGCGAGGGCCTACTCGCCCGGTGTGCACACACGAAGGTCGGGGTTGCTGTCCGGCGCCGGGTGCACGTAGCGCTCCAGGGCGGGCGGGATGCAGCCCTCGAGCCGGTTGCCATCGAGCCGGATCAACTCGAGGCGCCCGAGCCGGCCCAGCTCCGGCGGGATGCCGCCCGTGAGCTGGTTGTCGCTCAGCCCGAGCGAGGTGAGGTTCCAGAGCATGCCGAGCTCGGGTGGTATCTCGCCCGTGAGCTGATTGCGGTCCAGCGAGAGTCTGCGCAGGCGGGAGAGACGACCCAGGTCGGGCGGGATCTCGCCCTCAATGCGCCCGGACAGCTCCAACTCCTGCAGGTTCGAGAGTGTGCCGATTCCCCGGGGAATCTCGCCCGTCAGCCCGTCCAGCCGAAGGTGCTGCAGGTTGGTGAGGTCAAGCAACTCGGTCGGGAACTCGCCTGTGAGCTCGTTGATCGAGAGATCCAGTACCTGGAGGTTCGAGAGCCGTCCCAGCTCCGGCGGGATGCCGCCTGTCAGGTTGTTCACGCTCAGGTCCAGCTCGCGCAGTTTCCCCAGCGAACCCAGTTCCGGAGGGATCTCTCCCCTCAATCCAGTGACGGAGAGGTCCAGCACCCGGAGACTCGAGAGCTGCCCCAGATCGGGGGGGATGCCTCCGGTCAGGTCGTTCAATCTCAGGTCCAGCACGCGCAGGTTCGCGAGCCGCCCCAGCTCCGGCGGGATCGTCCCCGTCATCCCATAGAGGTCGAGCATCTCGAGTGCGGAGAGTTGCGCCAGCGCGGCCGGGATTCGGCTGCTGACGCCGTCGCCTCTCCAGCTCAGGTGGACAACGCGGCCCGTGAGCGTGTGCACGCCGACACCATCCCAGGCCGTCAGCGGCTCCTCGGTACTCCAGTTCGGCGGATCGCCGCCCCCGGCCAGCGTGGCCTTGATGTCGAGCAGGACCGCGCAGTCGGGCGCGGCCGCGGGCAGATCACACGACAGCGGCGCGTCCTTGCGGATGGACCCGACGAGCCGGTCGAAGAGAGCGTCCACGCCGGGCTCACTCCCCGGCTCCGCGACGTATCGGGTCAACTCCTCGCCGGTGGCGGCGTCGAGCAGCAGCGTGGACGCGCTGTCCTCGTCGCGCAGCGTCAGGATGGTGTGGCAGCCGCCGGGGTTGTTACAGACGTAGCGGTATCCGTCGAAGGTGATGCGGACGCCGTCGGGGACATCGAAGACGTGGTTCCAGCCAGCCGGCCGGTACGCCCGGCCCCCTTCGGCGGGTTGCAGCAGGTACAGGCTCCGCACGCCGTCGGGCCCCTCCGGCGGGTCGAGCGGCTGCGACCGCGCTGACGCGACGATCGAGTCGAACAGGTCGGCGATCCGGACTGCGCAATCGGGCGGCCCCTCGACGACGGTGCGGGTGAGCTCCTCCCCCGTGAACGGATCGATGACGAGCGTGGAGCGACTCAACTCCTCGGTGATGGTGACGATGATCCTGCCGGCGTCGTTCCGCTCCTTCCAGCCGAGGCTGAACTCGCCTCCCTCGGGGAGGTCCAGGACGAGCGCAAACGTCACGCGGTAGGTCCCGGCCACTGCGGTCGTGTCGTGGGGCATCAACGGGATGCCGTCGCCCCCCACCCCGGGTTCCGGCGAGGCGCCGCTGCTCAGCAGTGCCGGACACTCGCAGTAGGCGAGGCCCAGGTCGTGAAAGTCGGTGATCACGTCGCGAGCGTGGAACGACAGGCACCCGGTGAGCAGGTTGCCGCCCAGCCGGAGCCCCCACCCGCTGCCGTCGAAGGTCGCGAGCTGCGGCGGCAGCGGTCCGGTCAGCAGGTTGTCGCGGAGGTCGAGCTCGCCCAGCTCCTGGAGCGAGAAGAGTTCCGGGGGGATCGGCCCCGTCAGGCGGTTGCCGTTCAGTTGCAGGTAGTCGAGGTTCGTGAGGTTGGCAAGCTCGATCGGGATGGGCCCGCTGAGCCGGTTGTCACGGAGCCCCAGGTGGGTCAGCGTCGACATCGAGGTGAGCGCGACGGGGATGTGTCCCGTGATCTCGTTGTCGCCGAGCCGCATTTCGCGCAGGAACCTGAGATCGGCCAGTGCGGTTGGTATCTCACCGCTCAGGCGGTTGTCGCCCAGCCAGAGGTTCCTGAGGTTCCAGAGTTGACCGAGCTCGGGCGGGATCGGGCCGGTCAGCTGGTTGCCGCTCAGCCAGAGCTCCCGCAGGTGCGACAGCCGTCCGAGCCCGGCCGGTATCCGTCCGCCGAGATCATCTGATGTGAGCCAGAGATCCGTCACCCGCAGCGGCGACCCCTCCACCGTGATCCCCTTCCAGAGCCTCATGGGGAGGTCCGCGCTCCAGTTCAGGAGCGACTCGTCGGCGGCCAGGATTGGCTTTGCCTCCAGCAGGACCGCGCAGTCCTGGACCAACCCGGGGTGGTCGTCCGGTTCGGCCACGGCGCCGTCGTTCGAGCATGCGTTCACGAGCGCCGCATCGGGCGGGGGCAGGGCGGACTCGGCGGCGGACTCGCGGCAGAAGGCGAGATCCCAGTAGAGCGAGAACGGCGCCAGGCTGGGTGGGATGCAGCCTGTCATGGAGACCACCCGAAGGTTGAGGTACCTCAGCTTCGTCAACTGCCCGAGTTCAACGGGGAACCGGCCACTCCACGTACCGAGGTCCAGCACCTCCAACTCTGAGAGCCGGCCAAGTTCCGGCGGTATCTCGCCGGTCAGCGCAGTGCGGCCCAGGTGAAGCTCCCTCAGTTGCGAGAGTCGCCCGAGCTCCGGAGGGATCTCGCCAGTGACTCGGTTCCATCTCAGGTTGAGCACTCGCAGTTGCGAGAGTCGCCCGAGTTCCGAGGGGATCTCGCCGGTGAGTTGGTTCGCCTGGAGATCCATCGAACGGAGGTTTGCGAGCAAGCCCAGTTCTGCCGGGATATCGCCTGTGAGTTCCTGTGAATGCAGGTCCAGGCTTTCCAGCGCCGAGAGTTGCCCGAGCACGGACGGCAGGTGTCCCGCGAAGATTGAGTGTCTGAACAGCCCGACCACGCGCGGCGGAGATCCCCCGACGCTCACTCCGGCCCATTCGGTGATCGGCCGCTCCGCACTCCAGTTGGGCGGGTCGCCGTCCCCGACGAGCGCGTCGAGCGCATCGAGGAGGACGGCGCAGTCACGCACCAGGCCGGGCCGAGCGGCGGCGTCCGGGACCGCCCCGTCGGCGGCGCAGGCGGCCAGGCTCGCCTCGGTCGGCTCAGGCGCGGTGAGCGCGGCCGGGGTCGGCGTCGGCGTCGGCGTGGGAGCCTCGTCGGCCGCGGGGGCGGGCGTGGCGGTCGGTGTGGGAGTGGCGTCGGCGGCCGGGTCGGGAGTGGCGGTCGGTGTGGGACTGGCGTCGGCAGCCGGGGCGGGGGAGGCGGTCGGTGTGGGAGTGGCGATTCGGGCAGCGGGCTGAGTCTGCACCGGCTCGGGCGAGGCGCTGTCGGCGGTCGGGCTCGCATCCTCGGTCCCGCCGGTGCAGCCGGCGGCGGCCAGCACGAGCACACCCGACGCGAGGGCGCGGGACAGCAAGCGAGCCGCCGCCCCGCGCTTGATCCCGAACGAGCGAATCGCCGTCGCCTTGCCCATCGCACACTCCACCGTCATGCGAAACGAGGAGCTTAGCGGATCGACCTCGCGTTGTGTCGCGTCGGGCTCAGCACAACGGGAGGCCGCCGAGCTGCGCCGGTCAGTCGCCCCCGCCGGGGGAGACGCCCGCACCCGGGGAGTCGGGGAGCGGCCCCGCCCCGTCGGCTTCGTTCCCGGCCATGCGGTAGCCGACGCGGTGCTCGGTGAGGATGTAGCGAGGACGGCGGGCGTCGTCGCCCAGCTTGCGGCGCAGCCGCTTGACCACGTCGCGGACGAGCCAGGGCTCGCCCACCCGTTCCGGCCCCCAGACGTGTTGCAGCAGGAAGGCATAGGTGAGCACGCGAGGGGCGCGCGACGCCAGCTCGTCGAGCACCGCGTACTCCATGGCCGTGAGCTCCAGCAGCTCCCCGTCCAGCGTCGCGCGGCGCGCGCCGAAGTCGATCGCCAGCCCGTCGACGGCGTAACGGGCCGAGGGCTCACCCTGGTCGGGCTCCAGCCGCCTGCGCAGGGCCGCGCGGATGCGCGCCGCCAGCTCCGTGGGCGAGAAGGGCTTGACCACGTAGTCCGTCGCGCCCCGGTCGAAGGCCCTCGCGACGGTCTCGTCCTGGCCGTAGACCGACAGGAAGATGACCGGCACGTCGTCCGTCCTGAGGATGTCGTTCATCACCTCGATGCCGTCGCTGCCGGGCAGCACGAGGTCGAGCAGCACGAGGTGGGGCTTCTCCTCGCGCATCAGCCGCGGCACGTCGGCGGGGTCGCCGGTGACGATCGGCGCGTAGCCCGCCCTGGTGAGGACGTCGCGGACGTAGCGCAGGTCCTGCGGGTTGTCGTCGACGGCGAGCACGCGGACCCGGTGCCGCGCGGGCGGCTGCCAGCGGGTCAGGGCGGGCTTGGGGGCGGTCGACTCGGCAGCCGGCAGGGTGAAGGTGAAGCGCGCTCCCAGCCCGGGGCCGCCGCTCTCGGCGCGGATGCGGCCGCCGTGCGCCTCGACGATGCCCTTGCAGATGGCGAGGCCCAGGCCCGAGCCCTCGCCCGCCGAGGTGGGGGAGAAGCGGCGGAACAGCTTCGGCAGCAGCTCCGCCGGGATGCCCCGGCCCTCGTCGGCGACCGAGACCGCGACGTGGACGCCCTCGCGCTCGGCGCCCAGCGTGATCGGCGTGCTGTCCGGCGAGTGGGCGGCGGCGTTGGCGAGCAGGTTGCCCAGCACCTGGACGATGCGCCGCCGGTCGGCCATCACGAGGGGTAGCTCCTCGGCCAACTCCACCTGCAGGGGGTTGGTCGCGGCCCCGCCCACGAAGCGGTCCGTCGCCTCGTCGACGAGCAGGCGCAGGTCGGCTGGCTCGGGGTCCACCGGCAGGTCGCCCGTCTCGATGCGCGCCACGTCGAGCAGGTCGCCGATGAGGAAGCGCATCTGGTCCGACTGGTCGCGGATGATGCGGAAGAACTGCGCCGCCTCGGCCGGGTCCAGCTCGCCGGGGGACTCGAGGAGCGTGGTGATCGATCCCTTGACCGCCGCCAGCGGCGTGCGCAGCTCGTGGCTCACCATCGCGAGGAACTCCGCCCGCAGCCGTTCCTGCTCCTCCAGCGGCGTCAGGTCCTGAAGCGTGACGACGAACGTCGGGATCTCGCCGTCCTCCGCGTGGATTGGGGTGGCGTTGAGGAGCGCGCCGACGCTGCGCCCGTCCGGGACGCGCAGCACGATCTCCTCGGCGCGCACCGTCTCCCCCGCGCTCAGCAGCTCCGCCAGGCGCGACTCCTGGAGCGATATCTCCCGCCCGTCGCCTCGCACGCAGGTCAGCGTGTCGAGGATCTCCGGCAGCCCCTGGCCCTCGTCGAGCAGGCCCTCCACGATGCGCGACGCCTCGCGGTTGGCCAGCAGCGGCGCGCCGCTCCGCGCGTCGAGCACCACGACCCCCACCGGCGAGGTCTCCACCAGCGTCTCGAGGTCCGCACGCGCCTGCTGCTCCTCGCGGTGCGTGCGCGCGTTGGCGATCACGAGCGCTGCCTGCGAGGCGAACATCACGAGCGTCTCCTCGTCCGCCTGCGTGAACTCCGCGCCGTCCTCCTGGTTGCCCACGAAGACGTGGCCGACGCGCGCGCCGCGGTGGAGGATCGGCGCCGTCAGCGCGCGGAGGAATCCCCCCGGCAGCGGGATGGTGAAGGCGTCGAAGCCCAGCGCCTGGACGTACGCGGCGAAGTCGGGGACGCGCATCGGCTCGGTGATGTGGGCGAGCGACTCGAAGATGCGCTTCCCGTCCGGCATCGCCCAGAGCATCCCCGCCTCCTCCGCCGTCAGCCCCGAGGAGAGGAAGTCGCGCAGCTCGCCCTGCTCGTCGAACAGCGTCATCACGCCGTAGCGGGCGCCCGTCAGCGAGCACGCAGAGTCGAGGACGCCCTGCAGCACGGCGTCGAAGTCGAGGCTCTCGTTGATGCGGAGGCTGGCCTCGCTGAGCAGCGTGAGGCGCTCCCGGAGCGCGTCGAAGTCGCGGTCGTGTGGCTCCGGCTGGCTCATCGGTCCCCTCTCGACCCAGCTATGCCGAGGATTATGCGGGACTTTATAGAACTCCCCCGTCACGTACCACTTTATTCATAGAACTCTTCCGTAGACTCACCCCCTGCGGGGTGGAGAGGTGGACGCCCGTGCACTCCCCAACCCAGCACACCCGTGGCCGATCCCTGCCCCGCACCTCACGCCCGACGCGCCCGACGCATCCCCCCACCCCCGCCCGGCGCGCACTGCTGCTCGCCGTCGCCGCGCTGGCGGCGCTCACGACGCTCCTCGACGGCTCGCCCCCGGCGCAGGCGCAGTCGCGCGACGTGCCCGGACCGCCGCGCGACGTGGTGCTCGCCGCCGGCGACGGCAAGCTGACGCTGACCTGGCGCGCGCCCGCCTCATGGGGCAGCCTCCCGGCGAAGGGCTACGAGATCGACGTCGCCGCGGGTCGCTGGTACGGCAGCGCCGACCCCCCGGAGAACACCCACGGCGACTGGGAGGCGCTCGCCGATCCGGACGCGACCGCCACCAGCTACACGTTCACCGGCAGGCTCTTCCGCAACAGCGTCAATCACAGCTACAGGCACACCGTCACCAACGGCACGAGGTACCACCTGCGCATCCGCGCCGTCAGCGCGCCCGCCGGCGACCCCAGCGACGAGGTGCCCGGCTTCTGGATCGTCAAGAGCGCCGCCCCGGTCGCGCCCGGCTTCACGGTCACACCGTCGACGCTCACCGTCCCCGTCGGCTCGAGGGCCTGCTACCTGGTCAGCCCCACCACCCCGCCGGCCGCCGCCGTCACCATCACGGCGAACACCGCCGCGCTCTCCGCCGAGATCGGCGGCAGCACCGTCACCTACGCCACGACGTTCGACCCCGACACCGGCGACTGGGGCACGTCGGGCGACGAGGACCGCAAGATCGGGCGCGCCTTCTGCGTCAAGGGCGTGACCGCCACGCCGAGCCCGGTCACCATCACCCACACCGCGACGTCCGACGACACCGACTACGACGGGGTCACCGTGCCCTCCGTGACCCTCACCGTGAGCGCGGCGGACTCGACGCCCGTGGTGCGCTTCCTCCACGCCTCGATGCGCATCGTCGAGGGCGACTCCAACCTGGCCTCCCGCTACCCGGTCGACGCCTCGAACCTGCACCGGTTCATCGTGCGGCTCGACATCGCGCCCGCGCCGAGCAGCGCCGGGCACGTGGTCTGGTACGTGCCGCATCCCGACTGCAACGGCGTCAGCGCGTGCCCGTTCCCCGCGTCCACCAGCGCCGAGTACAACATCGACTACGTGGCCCAGTGGCTGCTCGCACGCCGCGTGTCCTACAGCGCCGGCAGCAACGACATGCAGTTCGAGTTCCTGCTCCGCGCCGACGACGTCCCCGAGGACGACGAGACCGTGACGATCTACCTGCTGGACCAGTCGTTCGAGGGCGGCTTCGCGCCCAACACGGCCGTCTGCGTCGGCGCCTGCGACAGCCCCACCACCGCACAGCAGTCCGTGGTCGTGACGATCATCGACGACGACGCCGGCGACCTGGTGTGCCCCACCTGCGCCCGAGGAGGCGACACGGGCCGCATCGCCATCCCGCGCGGCGCGCAGGCGCAGGCGCTCGGCCGGCAGCCCGACGCGCCACGACGCGAGGCGCCGCCCCCACCCCCGGCAGCCCCACCACCAGCGGGCCCGACGCCCGACGAGCCACGAGGCGAGGACCCGCCCGCGCCCCCGGCGGCTCCGACGCCCACGCCCACGCCCGCCGCCACCGGGCGGGACACGACGGTCGTCGACCCCCCGCCCGCGCTCTCCGGCCTCGCCGCCAGCTACGACACGAACGGCGACGGGGCGATCGACGGGGCGGAGTACCAGTACGTCAAGCACGACTGGCTCGGGGGCAAGATCAGCTACGAGGAGTTCCTCGAGGTCGTCCGGGTCCACATCCGCTCCGGCTGAGTCCCGTAGGGTATTCTCTTTGTGATATCCATTTTGTTATTGGACAAGTATTGCCGCGTCGCGTACGATGGCGCCATGGCGATGCTCGACACGCTCCGCGCCTCGCAGCAGCTCCAGGAAGCCGGCATCGAGGCCGGTCACGCCGACGCGCTCGTCGCGACGTTCTCCCAGAGCTTCGGGGAGCGCCTCGCGACCCGCGATGAGCTACACGCTGAGATCGCGGCTGTCCGCGCCGAGCTCAAGCAGACCGAGGAGCGCCTGAACGGCCGGATGCACGAGCTCGAGAACCGGCTCATACGCTGGATGGTCGCCACGCTCCTCGCCGGCATGGGCGTCGCCGCTGCCGTCGCGGTCGCTCTCGCACAGCTCGTCGGGTGACCCTCCATCACGCCGACGCGCTCGTCGCGACGTTTGCAGCCTGCGGGGTATCCCCGCGTCGAGTGAAGGCCCGTGGGGAACCCACGGGGCTGCCCGCCTGGAAGACCAGCTTTGGGGAGCGCCTCGCGACACGCGACGAGCTGCAGCAGACCGAGGCCCGGCTGCGCGCCGAGATCCGCGAGGCCAAGCAGCGCGCCATGAACCGCGCCTACCTCGCGCTCGGCGGCGTCACCGCCTTCCTCACCGCCGTCATCGCCATCGCCACCTCCGTCATCGTCGCGCTCGACTAGCCACCCGCAGGCAAGCAGCACCGCGTGACGCCCCCCGCGCCGACGCCCCCCGCGGGGTATCCCCGCGTGAAGGCCAGACAGCAAAGAGGAGGGCCCCCGTGATGGGGGCCCTCCTGCAATCAGCGCTCCGAGGAGCGTGCGCTCCGCGGGGCGCCGAGAGTTAGCCCGGCGGGGTATCCCCGCCTGAGGTCGGACTAGCTGACGCGGCCGGTCACGGTCCGCGCGCCTGCGACGCCGGCCAGGGCCAGCACGCCGAGCGCGAGCGCGAGCAGCGGCGAGGTCGAACCGGAGCCGGTGGCGAAGCCGGCGTTGCCGGTGTCGCCCTTGTCGCCCGGGGTCGCCATGGCGTCGTCGTCGGTGGTCATGCCGTCGTCGTCGTCCATGCCGTCGCCGTCGTCCATGCCGTCGGCGTCGTCCATGCCGTCGGCGTCGTCCATGCCGTCGCCGTCGTCCATGCCGTCGTCCATGCCGTCGTCCATGCCGTCGCCGTCGCCGTCCATGCCGTCGTCCATGCCGTCGTCCGGCGGAGGCGGGGCAACGGTCAGCGTGACCTGCTGGGCGCCGGACGCCCACGTCGCGGTCTCCGCTGCGGCATCGTCGCCGATGTGGAAGCCGACGGTGGCGCCGTCACCGGCGTTGCCGTCGCAGCCGTTGGCGTCGATCTGGATCGACCAGCCCTGGGCCGTAGCCGTGGTGGAGCCGCACTCCGCGCCGTCGATGTGCGCGCTGATGGTCATGCCCTCGTGGCCCGTGCCCCAGAAGATGGCGGGCGGGGCCTGCGCGAGCGCGGACTGCGCGCTGAACGCGAGCGGTCCGAGCAGCAGCGCGAACAGCGCCGCGACGAAGCCGAGCCGTGCGGTTCGCTTCATCATGTTCATTCAGTTGTCTCCCTTACAGGGCTCGGAGGTTCCGAGCCCGCCGGTTGCGGTTGGTCCGCCCGTCTCCGGGCGTCCCGTTGCGAGGGTTCTCACCCGGGGTTACGACCCCGCCTCTTGCTTGCACTGGTTGACGATGACCGGCTCGGGGCCGTCGAACCCGTCCGCGTACACGTTCCTGAACGCAGCGCTCAGGATCGGGATCGCGTGCGGGACGAACGGCAGGTAGCCCTCGCCACTCGGCTCGTTGGCCCAGATGGTCACGCCGCCGGGACAGGCGTACAGGGCGGCAGCCTCGAGCTCGTCGAGGGAGCCGCCACTGAAGATCGCCAGCCCCTGCGTGCGGCTGAGCGTCGCTCTCGGCGGCGGGCCTTTCGGGTCGGCCGACACGCTGGATCCCTCAAAGGTCAGCGTGATGCCGTTCGCGCGGTCGGGCGGCACGTAGCCGTCCGTCCACGTCACGAACTGGTCGGCCGTCTTGCCGTTCACCGTGAACGTGATCTTGGCGCCTTCGACGGCTGCGCCGCCGCACGCGCCGGTCCTGATCACGATGTCCCACCAGCCGTCGTGCTCGGCGGCCACGGTGTGCGTACCGCACTCCACCCCCCCGATCAGGGCGGCGACCACGTCGCCCTCCTGGAGTCCCGAGCCGAAGAGGTTGGCCTGCTGCGGCGTCTGCGCCACGGCGGGGCTGGGCCCCATCAGCGCGGGCGCCAGGGCCAGCGCGAACAGCGCGACGAGGAAGCCCGGGAAGGCCACTCGCTTCGCATTGCTCATCCGGTCGCTCCTTCTCAGGGGGAGTGTGGCGGGGCAGATAAGCGTTGCCCCCGCGCCCCGGCCGGAGCCGGGACGCGGGGGACGCTTGCATTACCCGTGGATGCGAATCCTCTCCTGGCTACCTCTAGCTGCCGCAGCCGCCGACGAGGAAGGCCTCACCAGCGTCGATGCCGTCCGCGTAGAGGTCGTTGAACGCCCGGTTCACGAAGTCCGGGGAGCCAACGAAGTAGCCCACGTACTCACCCAGGCTGGTGCCGTAGATGGAGGCCGAGGGGCCACACACGTCCGTCACCACTGCCACGAGGTCAGCGACCGAGCCGCCGTTGAAGCTCACGGCCGTGAAGCCGGTGCTCGCCGGGGTCTTGTTCAGAGCCGGAACGTGCGCCGGAGGAGTGGGCTCCTCAGGAGCCTCACCGATCTGGAGCGTCAGGCGGTGGTCCACCGTGCCCGCGGTGATCAGGATCTCCGACATGCCCACGCTCGAAGGCGCGATGAACGTGAACGTGGCCTTGCCGTTCTTGGTCGCCGTCTGGGCCTTCTCGATGAGGCCATCGCCGCCGACCTTGCGGATGTTCACGTCGGTGATGCCGACGAGCACGTCCTCGTCGTCCCACACCGAGACCGTGATCTTGGTGACGCTCGACGTGTCAACCATGCCCGTGACGTCCGTGGTGATGCTCGAAGGCGCACCGGCAACCTCGACCGTGGCCGAAGCCTTGAGCGTGCCAATCGCGAAGTTGAGCGTGTGCTCACCGCGCGTGGTGGCCTTCGTGGTGCCCTCGGCCTTCTGGGTGTTCACCTCGACGACGCACTTGCCAGCGGCGTTCGTGCCGTTGGTGGTGAAGTTCTCCGTGGTCGGCGGAGTCGCGCCAGCGTCCGTCACCGGATCCTTGTCGTCACCACACGCGGGGATGCTGTCCGCCGCCTTCGTGGCGATGTAGTCGACGTTGTACCCGCTGCCATCAGCGGTGTCGTCCGGCGTCGCGTCCCTCGAGGTCGTGACCTTCACCGCGTCGTCGTCGGGCCCGACCACTTCCTTCGAACCGACCGGATTGACCACCTGGCCAGCGACGGGGTTGCCGGCGCCGTCCGTGACCGTCAGCACGACGAAGACCGACCCGCCGATCTCGACGGAGTCCTGCTGCGGCGCGGCCGTCAGGTTCTTGGCAGTGCCGAACAGCGTCACCGTGGCCGTGGCGGTCCGGGTGCCGAGCCTCGCCGTGACTGTGGCGGTTCCTTCGACGCCACCGCCGGTAAGCAGGACATCGACAATGCCGTCAGCAGTCGTGGTGGCGGTGCATGCCTGGGTGGGGCCCGCCGCAGCGGACCCGGCAGTGGCAGCGCAGCCGACCGTGCCGTGCGTCGTGATGACCTGGACCGCCTGGCCCGCCAGGAGTCCAGCCGGGGACGAGGCGTTCTTCACCGTGACGGTGAGGTTCGAGGTGCCTGCAGTCGCAGGAATCGTCTTGTCCGCCGCCGCGTCGGTCTTGATCGCGAGCGACCCGACCAGGCCCCCCTTGGAGACGGTGATGACCCAGGTCGCATCGGTGGCGGTGCCGCCGATCCCCACAACGCTGAGCAGGATGTGCCCCTCGTCGGAGTCTGCGTCGACGTTCAGAACGACGACTACCTCGCTGGCAGTGTTCTGCTTGCCGTCGGTAGCGGAATCGGAGTCGCCCGTGTCACACGCAGCGTTGGCATTGCTGCATGCGACCGACTGACCGCCGCCCGCAGCGAAGCTGGCACCAACGCCGTCGGCCGTGTCCGTGATGGTCACCCGCGCAAACGTGCTAGGCACGATGACGTTGACCGTGTCGCCAGGCGCTACAGTCACAGCGGTCGGGTTGGCGGTATCACCCAGGAAGGCCGGCGCGGCCTCGGCCGTCTGTGTGGAGGTGGACGAGACCAGCACGGCGAACGCCACCGCGAAGGCGGCGGCGACCACGAGTGCGGATGCGCCCATCTTTCGTACGTAACTCAAAATCGTTCTCTCTTCCTTCGAGTTACCTGGTTACTGTCTTGCTCTCGCGTCGAGCTGGTCGATCGCCCTCCTCCGCTGGTGGTTCCGCCGCGAGCGATAGCGGTACGGGCTTGTGCCGCCGCTCGAGCTGGACGCCGCAAGCGAGCCGGGTGCGGGGAAGGTCCCCGCAGCCGGCGCGTGCCGTCCCGCTGTAGCCGCCCTGGTGGCAACCTCGCTGCTCCTCCCGTGCCCCCCGCAACACTTGCAGAAGGCACCCAGGTCCCCACCCGTTGATGGTGGGGACACATAGCGAGTAACGCGCCGGAGCGGCCCCGGGTTAATGGGAGGGCGGCGCTATGTGGCCACATGACGCCGCAACCCGGATGACCGCCCGACCGCCGGGCACGCGAAACGTGCCCGCGCGCCCGCGATCTCGCCGTATGTGTTGATAGCAGCCCCCCGCCCAACGGTCGAGCGCCGGGCCCCTTCGGGGCCCCTCGCCGCGCGGTCCTCGCGGGCTCCTCGGGGCCCCCTCGGGGCGTCGGCCCGCGGGGTATCCCCGCGTCAAGGGAAGCCCGTACGGGCTTCCCGCCCCGGAAGGCCGGTGTGTGGGGGGCGTCGAGGGGGTGGGGGTGTCGGGTCAGCCGCCGATCAGTCGGGCGATGGCGGCGGCGGCGGTCATGCCGCCGACGACGGCGGCGACCGTCCACTTGATCATCCGCGTCTCCACTCCGCGATGCGGGCGTCCATGCGCCCTTCGAACTCGGCGAAGCGGGTGTCCATGCGCCCTACGAGCTCGGCGAAGCGGGTGTCCATGCGCGCCTCGAGCCGCTCCTGGCCGGCCTCCGTCGCCAGTCCGTCGGTGGTATCGGCCATCACGTCGGCGACGCCATTCGCCGCGCGCTCCTCCATGCCTGCGTCCGTGAGGCGTCGGGCGGGGCGTTCGGTGTCTAGTGCCATCGGTCAGCGGACGATCAGTCCAGCGCCATGATGATGGTAACGATGGCAGCGGTACCGGCGAGGATGCCGAGGCCCTGGATCCAGAGCGCGCGGTAGATGTCGGCCCGGAAGTCCGCGGCGTCGGCCCGGGACTCCGCGATCTCGGCCCGCATCTCCGCGAAGCCGGCCTCCATGCGCGCCTCGAGCCGCTCCAGGCCGGCCTCCGTCGCCAGTCCGTCGGTGGCATCGGCCATCAAGTCGGCGACGCCATTCGCCGCGCGCTCCTCCATGCCTGCGTCCGTGAGGCGTCGGGCGGCGCGTTCGGTGTCTAGCGCCATCGGTCAGCCGACGATCTGTACGATGGCGGCCGCGATGGCCGCGATGAAGCCCCGTTTATCGCCAGACGCAGCTCGTCGGCTGCGGCGCGCAGCTCCTCGACGGCCGCGCGGAGCCTGTCGACTTCGTCCTTCGTCGCGAGCCGCGGCGCGAACTCGTCGGCTAACAGGCGCACGATGGCGTCGGCGTGCGAGGCCTCGATGCCGCCGTCCCGGAGTTGCAGCGATGCCTGGAGGGTGTCGAGCAGCGTCATGGGGCTATCGTAGGGCCCCGTGGCAACACCTGTCCAATCACGCAACACTTGTCCTATAACAAAGTGAATATTCGTGCAGGTGGCCGGCCGAGGTGGCAGGCCGGGTGACCCCGAAATGGGGCCCTTCTGGGGCCATCTACCCGAGCACGTCGTCGAGCGCCTCGGCGGCGGCGTCCTGCTGCCCGGCGACGAGGTGGCCATAGACGTCCATCGTGAACGCGGTGGACGTGTGCCCGAGGCGCCGCGACACCGTCATGACGTCGACGCCCGCGAGGATGAGCTGGCTCGCGGCCGTGTGTCGCAGCGTATGGAAGTTCACTTCGTGGGGCGCGTCGATAGCACTCCCGCTGACGAGCTTGCGGAGGCCGCGGGTGAAGAGATTGCGGCTCCAGTAGCCCCCGTGCCGGTTGGGGAACACGAGGCCGTGCTCTTGCCACGTCGCGCCCGACCTGAGTCGTTCCGCGTCCTGGAGCTCCCGGTGCTCCCGGAGCCGCGCCACCGTGCTGGCCGACAGCCGGATCGTGCGGCTCGAGCGGTCCGTCTTCGGCGGCCGTAACTCGAACCCCCCGTCCATGTAGTGCAGTGCCCGGATCACACGGAAGGAGCGGGCGTCCAGGTCGACGACGTCCCACATGGCGCCGAGCAGTTCCCCCTGGCGCGCACCGGTAGCCAGCGCGAAACGCACGATCGTGTCGTACGGGCCGCCGTCCACCACCCTCAGCAGTTCGGCGATTTCGTCCTTGTTGAGCGCCCGCCGTTCCCGTCGCCCGCGAGCGAGCGAGGGGCGGGGCACGTCGGATGCCGGGTTGCTCGCCAGCAGCTTCTGCCTGACCGCGGCCGCGAGCGCCGTGTTGAGGACGCCGAGGACCCTCGCGGTGGTTCCGGGTGCGCGGGACTTCGAGAGCTCGTCCTTGAGCGAGCTGACATGTTGGGCGTTGAGGTCCTGCAGGCGCACCCCGCCCAGCGCGGGAACGAGATGGTTTTTCAGGATGCCGCGGTAGTTATACGCGGTCTCACGGCCAAGTGCGCCGTCGCCTGCGTGCTGGTCGATCCAGCGGGCCAGCCATTCACCCGTCGTGACCTCGTGCGGATCGACGCCGCCGTGATCGCGCTCGTGGAGTGCCTTGATCAGGGCAGCCTGGGCGTCGCGCTTGGTGCCGCGGACCGTGAAGCGGCGGCGGCGGCGCTTGCCCGTGACGGGATGGCGCGAGAGCGGCACCGTGACCCGCCAGCGGCCCGGGGAGCGCTGCTCGAGCGAGCCCGATCCCCAATCACGCCTGCTCATGGTCGCCTTCCGCCTGCATGCGCCGCGGGGACGGCGATGAGATCGGTCTTGAGCACCCGGATCGCTCGTCCCGACCGGAGGGCCGGGTCCTCGACTTCGCGCTTCCGCAGGCGGCCCTCGGTGCTGAACCCGGGATCGGACGCGCCCGTCCCTGAGACGGCCCCAAAAGGGCCCCATTTCGGGCAGACCGACCGGACGACCATTGCCGCAACCCTGAGAAAACCCTGTGTTCCCAAGCGGATGATAGCCGCTGTTCCTGCCCGTTACGAGTGAGTCCCCACCATCAACGCGTGGGGGACACGATTGTGTCCCCCTCAAGCGTTGCCGGGGGCACGGGAGGAGCAGCGAGGTTGCCACCAGGGCGGCTACAGCGGGACGGCACGCGCCGGGACCGGGGAGCTTCCCCGGCGCCGGCGCGCTTGCGGCGTCCAGCTCGAGCGGCGGCACAAGCCCGTACCGCTATCGCTCGCGGCGGAACCACCAGCGGAGGAGGGCGATCGACCAGCGCGACGCGAGAGCAAGACAGTAACCAGGTAACTCGAAGGAAGAGAGAACGATTTTGAGTTACGTACGAAAGATGGGCGCATCCGCACTCGTGGTCGCCGCCGCCTTCGCGGTGGCGTTCGCCGTGCTGGTGTCGACCAACTCCAACGACACGGCCGAGGCTGCCACGGTCGAGCTGCCCGCTGCCGACGCCTCTGTGTCCGCAGCGCCGGGCGACACGGTGAACGTCGTGGTGGCTAACGCGTTCGCGACCGTGGCGATCACGGGCACGGCCAGCGGTGTTGGCGCCAGCTTCGCCCACGGCGGCGGCCAGTCGGTCGCGTGTAGCACTGAGGCTCCATGTGACGCCGACGCCGACGTGGCTGCCTCGGTCACGGTCGCACTGAAGATCGACGCTGACTCCGGCGAGGGGCACATCCTGCTCGACATCGACGGTATCGGCGGGACTGCCACCGACGTCACCAAGGTGATTACCGTCTCCAAGGCGACGCTGGTCGGTTCGCTCACGATCAAGACCGACGCTGCGTCGGACAAGACGATTCCTGCGGCTGCAGGCACCTCGAACCTCACCGTCACGGTCAAGAACGCCTCGTCCCCGGCTGGACTGCTGGCAGGCCAGGCGGTCTCGGTCATCACGACGCACGGCACGGTCGGCTGCGCTGACGCCGCCGGGAGCGCTGTCGCCGGCGCCACCCAGGCATGCTCCGTTACCACGGGTACAGAAGGCATTGTCGACATCCTGCTGACCGGCGGTGGCGTCGAAGGCGTCGCTACCGTTACGGCGACCCTGGGCACTCGCAAGGCCACGGCGACTGTGACGCTGTTCGGCAGTGCGAAGAACCTGGCGGCCGCGCCGGATCAGGGCTCCATCGAGATCGGTGGATCCACGTACATCGTCCTGACCGTCACGGACGGGGCCGGCAACCCGGTGGCGGGTCAGATGATCACGCCCGTCACGGCGAAGGAAGTCGAAGGCCCTGAGGGCGTCGACAGCCCCGTGCTCGTCACGACCGAGAAGGCCACCGCGGCAGACGGGGATAGCCTCGAGGGCCGCGGGTACAGCAAGGACAAGCCCGCCGTTGGGAAGGCCGCAGCCATTCCCGCGTGCGGTGACGACAACACGGACACCGACGCTGACACCGGTGGCCTGCAGGAGCTGTTCGGCCCGGACGACGGCACCGGTGACGCCGGCGAGGGCACCAACGCCAAGGGCGAGTGTGTCGTCCAGGTGACGGCGCCGGAGGACACGACGGACGCGACCAAGAACGCGACCCGCGGTGTGCACACGCTGAACTTCCAGATCAGCGCCACGATCAAGGCTTCGGCCATGATCGAGGTCGCCGGGAAGCCCGCGAGCATCACCACGGACGTCACGGGCATGGTTGACCCGTCCAGCGTCACCAAGATCACGGTCTCGGTGTTCGACGACGAGGACGTGCTCGTCGGCATCACGGACGTGAAGATCCGCAAGGTCGGCGGCGATGGCCTCATCGAGGACGCCAAGGAGTCGACCACGAACGGCAAGGCCACGTTCACGTTCATCGCTCCCTCGAGCGTTGGAACGTCGGAGATCCTGATCACCGCTGGTGACGTGGATCACCGCCTGAGCCTCCAGATCGGTGAGGCTCCGGTTGAGCCGGAGCCCGAGCCCGAGCCTCCGCACGTGCCGGCTCTCGACCGCACGCCTGCCTCCACTGGCTACACGCTGGTGGTCTTCAACGGCGGCACGGTTGCCGAGCTCGACGCGGTCCTCGCGGACGTGTGCGGCTCCAGCGCGGCGGCCTACGCCACCAACCTGGGCAGCTACGTCAGCTACCTGGTCGGTGCTCCGTCGGTCGTGAACCGGGCGTTCAACGACCTGTTCGCGGACGGCATCCCGGCCAGCACGCCGCTGCTCGTCGGCGGCTGCGGCAGCTAGGGAAGCTGATTCGCAACCAGGGGTAGTGCAAGCGTCCCCCGCGTCCCGGCTCCGGCCGGGGCGCGGGGGCAACGCTCAACTGCCCCGACACACTCCCCCTGAGAAGGAGCGACCAGATGAGCAATGCGAAGCGAGTGGCCTTCCCGGGCTTCTTCGTCGCGCTGTTCGCGCTGGCCCTGGCGCCCGCGCTCACGGGCCCCGGTTCCGCGGTGGCGCAGACGCCGCAGCGGGCCGACCTCTACGGCGGCGGACTCCAGGAAGGCGACGTGGTCGCCGCCCTGATCGGGGGGGTGGAGTGCGCTACCGACACCGTGTCCGCCGAGGACAACGGTGGGTGGTACATCGTGGTGGAGTCCGGCGCATGCGGCGGCGCAGCCGTCGAGGGCGCCCGGATCACCATCACGGTCAACGGCAACACGGCCGACCAGTACGTGACGTGGACGGATGGCTACACGCCGCCCGACCGCGCGAACGGCATCGCGCTGACCTTTGAGGGATCCAGCGTGTCGGCCGACCCGGAAGGCCCGCCGCCGACCGCGACGCTCAGTCGCACGCAGGGGCTGGCGATCTTCAGTGGCGGCTCCCTCGACGAGCTCGAGGCCGCCACCCTGTACGCCTGCCCCGGCGGCGCGACCGTCTGGGCCAACGAGCCGAGCGGGAACGGCTACCTGCCGTTCATCCCGAACGCGCCCGCGTTCATCAACGCTGCGTTCACGATCGTGTACGCCGACGGCTTCGACGGCCCCGAGCCGGTCATCGTCAACCTGTGCAAGCAGGAGGCGGGGTCGTAACCGCGGGGTGAGCATCCCCGCAACGGAACGCCCGGAGACGGGCGGATCAACCGGCGGGCTCGGAACCTCCGAGCCCTGTAAGGGAGACAACTGAATGAACATGATGAAGCGAACCGCACGGCTCGGCTTCGTCGCGGCGCTCTTCGCGCTGCTGCTCGGACCGCTCGCGTTCAGCGCGCAGTCCGCGCTCGCGCAGGCCCCGCCGGCCATCTTCTATGGCACGGATAACGCGGGCTCGACCATCAGCGCGTCGATCGACGGCGTGGAGTGCGGCTCCACCGAGGCAACCGACCAGGGTTGGGCCATCGAGATCGCGCAGAACGCCTGCGGCGGCAACGCCGGTGCGGGCGCGACGGTCCACTTCGCCATCGACGGTGCGGCCGCAGCCGAGACCGCGACGTGGGCGTCCGGCGGCCACTCGATCAGCCTGACCGTTGCCCCGCCTGAGCCGGACGACGGCATGGACGGCGACGGCGACGGCATGGACGGCGACGGCGACGGCATGGACGGCGACGGCGACGGCATGGACGGCGACGGCGACGGCATGGACGGCGACGGCGACGGCATGGACGACGACGGCGACGGCATGACCCCGGGCGACAAGGGCGACACCGGCAACGCCGGCTTCGCCACCGGCTCCGGTTCGGCCTCGCCGCTGCTCGCGCTCGCGCTCGGCGTGCTGGCCCTGGCCGGCGTCGCAGGCGCGCGGACCGTGACCGGCCGCGTCAGCTAGCCAGTCTCTAACTCTCGGCGACCCGCGGAGCGCAGGCTCCTCGGAGCGCTGATTGCAGGAGGGCCCCCGTAACGGGGGCCCTCCTCTTTGCTGTTTAGCTTTCACGCGGGGATACCCCGCGGGGTTGGCCTTCGCGCGGGGATACCCCGCGGGTTGGCCTTCACGCGGGGATACCCCGCGCCTTCACGCGGGCAGGACCCCATCTCCCCCGAGAGCTGTATGTCGCGACGGAGCAGTTCCTCGGTGTGCTGCTGGTCACGGCGCAGGAGCTCGAGGTCCCCCCGGTCGCGTACTCGCTGACGGTCTCGTCGGCGGCGTCACGCGGTGCTCCTCCGGCTCGTTCCTCGCCAGGTGTCCCCACCATCAACGGGTGGGGGCGCCTGCATGCCCCCTCGGACCGAGGGGCATGGGAGGAGCAGCGAGGTTACCACCAGGGCGGCTACAGCGGGACGGCACGCGCCGGCTGCGGGGACCTTCCCCGCACCCGGCTCGCTTGCGGCGTCCAGCTCGAGCGGCGGCACAAGCCCGTACCGCTATCGCTCGCGGCGGAACCACCAGCGGAGGAGGGCGATCGACCAGCTCGACGCGAGAGCAAGACAGTAACCAGGTAACTCGAAGGAAGAGAGAACGATTTTGAGTTACGTACGAAAGATGGGCGCATCCGCACTCGTGATCACCGCCGCCTTCGCGGTGGCGTTCGCCGTGCTGATGTCCGCGACCCCCACGGTCGAAGCCCAGGCCGCGCCAGACCACACGTTGGCGGCGGGTAGCACCGCTGTCAGCGTCGATAACGTCGCGCCGGGAGACACCGTCCGCATCGTCGTGGAAAGTGTCTTCGCGCAGGTCAGCATCACGGGCACGGCCGACGGCGTCGGCGGTAGCTTCGATGCGAACGACGGCCAGTCCATCGCGTGTGGCAACGGCAATACATGCGACAAGGACGACGTCCCCACGTCGGTGTCGGTCGATCTGACGGTCGACAAGGACGCCGGCGAGGGACACATCCTGCTGAGCGTCGGCGGCCTCGGCGCAACGCCGATCTCGAAGGTCATCAACGTCAACAAGTCCACCCTGGTGGGTTCGCTGACGATCAAGGCAGTCTCCAAGACGATCGCGGCGAATGACGACGACACTGTCGCTCCGACGCTCGCGACCCCTGGCCCGAATGCGACCCTGATTTCGGTCAACGTGAAGAACGCTGCGTCTAAGCCGGCGGGTCTGAACACCCAGAGCGTGACGCTCATCACGACGCTCGGCACGATCTCCTGTAACGGGACCGACTTCACGCAGGCGTGCTCCGTTACCACGGACACCAGCGTGATCGACACCACTCCCGGGTTCGTAAGTGGTGACGACACCGAGCCCGGCTGGGCGACGGTCATCCTGCGGGGCGGCGGAGTCGAGGGCACAGCCACCGTCACGGCGACCCTGGGCAGCCTCACCGATACGGCCGACGTGACCTTCTACGGCAAGGCCAAGAACCTGTCGGCCTCGCCGGAGCAGGGCTCCGTCGAGATCGGTGGGTCGGTCTTCGTCGTGCTGACGGTCACCGACAACGCGGGCAACCCCGTGTCGGGCCTGCAGATCGCACCCATCACTACGGGTACTACGAAGGAAATCGTTGGCCCCGATGGCGTCGACAACCCGGTGCTCGTCAAGACCGAGAAGGCCACGACAGCGAGGACTGGCACTGAAGACGTTGCCGGCGTTGGCTACAGCATGGACAAGAACGCCGCCAAGGCGGCGGATCGCATCCCTGCGTGTGGTGAAGACAACCGTGACATCAACGCCACCGAGGGCGGCCTACAGGAGCTCTTCGCGAGCGAAGGCACCAACGACAAGGGCCAGTGTGTCGTCCACGTGACCGCTCCCGCGGCCGCGGGCTCGCAGAAGGCCGCCACGCGCGGCGTGCACACGCTGAACTTCCAGGCCACCGGCGATGGCGTCAGCGGCACGATCAAGGCTTCGGCCATGATCGAGGTTGCGGGTGCGCCGGCAAGCATCACGACGAACGCTGCGGAGCGCGTCGACACCGAGAGCTCGACTGAGATCACGGTTTCGGTGTGGGACGACGAGGACGTGCTCGTCGGCATCACCTCCGTCAAGGTCCGCAAGGTCGGCGGCGATGGTCTCATCGAGGACAACGCTGGCGCGAAGGATGCGGATGGCAACGCCATTCCCGACACGGAGAAGACCTCCGACGGCCAGTCGAAGTTCACGCTCATCGCGCCGTCGAACCCGGGTTCGATCGAGATCCTGATCACGGCCGGTAAGGCAACGCCTCACCGCCTGACGGTCCACTTCGGTGAAGAAGAGCCCGAGCCTGTGCCCGAGCCCGAGCCCGCTCCGAGTCTGAACAAGACTCCGGCGAGCACCGGCTTCACCCTGGTGACCTTCAGCGGCGGCACGATCGAAGAGCTCGTCGCAGTGGTGACGGACGTGTGCGGCCCCTCGGCTGACATCTACGCCACCAACCTGGGCGCCTACGTGAGCTACTTCGTTGGCTCCCCGGACTTCGTGAACCGCGGGTTCAACGACCTCTACGCGGACGGCATTCCTGCTGGTGAGGCACTGCTCGTCGGCGGCTGCGGCAGCTAGGAGCTGATTCGCAACCAGGGGTAATGCAAGCGTCCCCCGCGTCCCGGCTCCGGCCGGGGCGCGGGGGCAACGCTTATCTACCCCGCCACACTCCCCCTGAGAAGGAGCGACCGGATGAGCAATGCGAAACGAGTGGCCTTCCCGGGCTTCCTCGTCGCGCTGTTCGCGCTGGCCCTGGCGCCCGCTCTCGTGAGCCCTGGTCCCGTTGTGGCGCAGACGCCGCAGGTGGCCACCCTCTACGGCAGCGGACTCCAGGAAGGCGACGAGGTCGCCGCCCTGATCGATGGGGTGGTGTGCGAAACCCACACCGTGTCCGCCGAGGACAACGGATGGTGGGACGTCGCGATCGAGGCCGGCCCGGTGATACGAGTCGGCCCATGCGGCGGCGTAGCCGTCGAAGGCGCCGTGATCAACATCACGGTCAACGGCGAAAAGGCCGACCAGTACGTGACGTGGACGGCCGGCTACACGCCGCCCGACCGCCTGAACGGCATCGCGCTGACCTTTGGCGGGTCCAGCGTGTCGGCCGACCCGAAAGACCCGCCGCCGACCGCGACGCTGAGCCGCACGCAGGGGCTGGCGATCTTCAGTGGCGGCTCCCTCGACGAGCTCGAGGCTGCCGCCCTGTACGCCTGTCCCGGCGGCGTGACCATCTGGGCCAACGAGCCGAGCGGCGAAGGCTACCTGCCGTTCGCCCCGCACGCGATCTCGATCCTGAGCGCTGCGTTCAGGAACGTGTACGCGGATGGCTTCGACGGCCCCGAACCGGTCATCGTCACCCAGTGCAGGCAGGAGGCGGGGTCATAACCCCTGGGGTGCAACTCGGAGAGCCAAGGGCAGAAGCCCGGCAAGGAGAAGACTGAATGAACATGATGAAGCGACCCGCGCGGCTCGGCTTCGCCGCGGCGCTCTTCGCGCTGCTGCTCGGCCCGCTCGCGTTCGGCGCGCAGTCTGCGCTCGCGCAGGCCCCGCCGGCCATCTTCTGGGGCACCGGTAACGCGGGCTCGACCATCAGCGCGTCCATCGACGGCGAGGACTGCGGCTCCACCACGGCTACGGCCGAGGGCTGGGCCATCCAGATCGCCTCGGACGGCTGCAACGGCAACGCTGGTGACGGCGCCACCGTCCACTTCGCCATCGACGGCGAAGCCGCAGCCGAGACCGGAACGTGGGCATCCGGCGACCACCAGCTGACGCTGACCGTCGCGCCGCCTGAGCCGGATGACGGCATGGACGGCGACGGCATGGACGACGGCATGGACGACGGCATGGACGACGGCATGGACGACGGCATGGACGACGGCGACGGCATGGACGACGCCGACGGCATGGACGACGGCATGGACGACGACGGCATGGACGACGGCATGGACGACGACGGCATGGACGACGGCATGGACGACGACGCCATGGCGACCCCGGGCGACAAGGGCGACACCGGCAACGCCGGCTTCGCCACCGAGTCCGGTTCGGCCTCGCCGCTGCTCGCGCTCGCGCTCGGCGTGCTGGCCCTGGCCGGCGTCGCAGGCGCGCGGACCGTGACCGGCCGCGTCAGCTAGTCGACCTCAGGCGGGGATACCCCGCCGGCTAACTCTCGGCACCCCGCGGAGCGCACGCTCCTCGGAGCGCTGATTGCAGGAGGGCCCCCGTGATGGGGGCCCTCCTCTTTGCGTGCGGGGCGTCAGGGCGCGGGGGGCGTCGGCGCGCCGGGCCGTCTGCGACCCACCTCGCGGCTCAGTCGTCGATTGCATGCGTGTTTGCGCCCGCGCACGTCGATTGCATGCGTGTTGCGCGCGCGCACGGATGGCAGCACCCTCGACCGACCGGGGAGGGGCTCCTGTATGCATCGCACACGCACCGGGTCGGGCAGGCGGCGACCGTTCGGCCCCCTGTCCTCGACGCTCCTCGCAGCCGTCGTGCTGGTCATCGTCGCCGCCGGTGTCACGTCGGCCGCCGCGCAGTCCGACCCGACCGTGCAGGCGCAGCCCACGGTCGTCGCGGGACCCGACCCCGGCGAGGCCGTGGTCAGTTGGAGTGCGGTCGAGGATGCGAACTTCTACCGCATCGGCTGGGTCTCCCGCGGCGACTATCACGCCGCCCTCGAGGCCGGCGGGAGCTGGCTGGCCGCGTTCACCTCGGTGAGCGTGGCCAACGACGGTCAGACGTCGCACACCGTCGCGCACCTGGCGCCGGGCGCGTCGTACTGGTTCATCGTCGGCAGCAGCGCGGAGCGCTACGGCGATCCCCGGTGGTCGCCGTGGTCGGAGCTGCTGACCCTGCCCGGCGGCCCGGCGGCGTGCGCCGCCGACCGCGACGCGCTGACGGCCCTGTACGACGCGACCGACGGCCCCAACTGGCGCAACAGCGTCAACTGGCTCAGCGACGGCGCGCCCCTCGACGAGTGGTTCGGCGTGTCCACCGACGGTGACGGCTGCGTGCTCGTGCTGTACCTGGACAGCAACGACCTGGCGGGGACGGTCCCCGCCGAGCTGGCCGGGCTGTCGCGGTTGCGCGCGCTGCACCTGGGCAACAACGACCTGACCGGGACGATCCCGCCGGAGCTGGCCGGGCTGGACGACCTGCGGGTGCTCCGGCTGGTGAACAACGAGCTCAGCGGCGAGATCCCGAGCGAGCTGGGCGGTATGGCCAGGCTCAGCGTGCTGGACCTCGACGGCAACGAGCTGACCGGCGCGATCCCCATCGCCCTGACCGGCCTGCCCGAGCTGCGCGTGCTGTCGCTCAACCGCAACATGCTGAGCGGCGCCATCCCCGTCGAGCTCGGCGCGATGACCAACCTGACGAACCTGGAGCTGTGGGACAACGAACTGACCGGCGCCGTCCCCGCCGAGCTGGGCAACCTCGTCAACCTCAGGACCCTCGACATCGACGCGAACGAGCTGACCGGGACGATCCCCGGCGAGCTGGGCAACCTCACGAGCCTGCGGTTCCTGTGGCTCAGGCAGAACCAGTTCACGGGCGAGATCCCGAGCGAGCTGAACAGCCTGTCCAACCTCGTCGTCCTTGCGTTGGACGGCAACCGCCTGGCCGGCGAGATTCCGTCGGCGTTTGGAAGCTTCGCCCGGCTGGAGCGCCTGTACCTCAACGACAACGACCTGACCGGCGAGATTCCGCCGGAGCTGGGCAACCTGTCCGGGCTGGAGCGGCTGTATCTCCACGGCAACCGACTGACCGGAGGCATACCGGCGGAGCTGGGCGAACTCGAGCACCTGGAGCGGCTGTATCTCCACCGCAACGGGCTGACCGGCGCCATCCCGGCGGAGCTCGGCAACCTCGGCAGCCTCGAGTACCTGGTCCTGGACCAGAACTCGCTGACCGGTGCGATCCCACCGGAGCTGGGCAACCTCGCCGAGCTGACGTACCTGAGCACGAACCGCAACCAGTTGAGCGGCCCGATCCCGCCGGAGCTGGGCAGCCTGGCCAACCTCGAGCAGTTGCGACTGGACAACAACCAGTTGAGTGGCGAGATCCCGCCCGTGCTGGGCGAGCTGAGCAAGCTGGAGCAACTGCACCTGGATGGCAATCAGCTGACCGGCGCGATCCCCGCCGGGTTGGCCGACCTCGCCGACCTCGCGGTGCTGTACCTCTCCAGCAACGAGTTTACGGGGTGCGTACCGGCCGCGCTGCTGGACGTGGCGGACAACGACCTGGACGAGCTCGGCCTGGAGGCATGCGAGCAGGGGCCCGCGAGTGACGGCCCGGCCTCGCCCGACCCCGGCGGCGAGGGCGCCCCGTAACCCCGAGCGAGCCCGCGCGGCCCCGGCGCCCCACGCCCCGGCGCGACGACGCCCCCCGCGCCCCGCGGGGTATCCCCGCGTGAAGGCCAACCCGCGGGGTATCCCCGCGTGAAGGCCAACCCGCGGGGTATCCCCGCGTGAAGGCCAACCCGCGGGGTATCCCCGCGTGAAGGCCAACCCGCGGGGTATCCCCGCGTGAAGGCCAAACAGCAAAGAGGAGGGCCCCCGTGATGGGGGCCCTCCTGCAATCAGCGCTCCGAGGAGCGTGCGCTCCGCGGGGCGCCGAGAGTTAGCCCGGCGGGGTATCCCCGCCTGAGGTCGGACTAGCTGACGCGGCCGGTCACGGTCCGCGCGCCTGCGACGCCGGCCAGGGCCAGCACGCCGAGCGCGAGCGCGAGCAGCGGCGAGGTCGAACCGGAGCCGGTGGCGAAGCCGGCGTTGCCGGTGTCGCCCTTGTCGCCCGGGGTCGCCATGGCGTCGTCGTCGGTGGTCATGCCGTCGTCGTCCATGCCGTCGTCCATGCCGTCGGCGTCGTCCATGCCGTCGCCGTCGTCCATGCCGTCGTCCATGCCGTCGCCGTCGTCCATGCCGTCGTCCATGCCGTCGGCATCGTCGTCCATGCCGTCGTCCGGCTCAGACGGGGCCACGGTCAGGCTGAGCTCCTGGTGGCCAGACTCCCACGTCGCGGTCTCGGCTGCTGCCGCACCGTCGATGTAGAAGTGGACGGTCGCGCCGGAGCCGGCGTTGCCGCCGCAGTCGCCCTGCGCGATCTGGAGGGCCCAGCCCTCGTCGGTTGCGTCCGTGGAGCCGCACATCTCGCCGTCGATCGACGCGCTGATGGTCGAGCCCGCGTTGCCGGTCCCGTAGAAGAGGGCCGGCGGGGCCTGCGCGAGCGCGGACTGCGCGCTGAATGCGAGCGGTCCGAGCAGCAGCGCGAACAGCGCCGCGACGAAGCCGAGCCGTGCGGTTCGCTTCATCATGTTCATTCAGTTGTCTCCCTTACAGGGCCCGGAGGGTTCCGAGCCCGCCGGTTGGTCCGCCCGTCTCCGGGCGTCCATTGCGGAGATGCTCACCCCGAGGTTACGACCCCGCCGACTGCGAGCACTGGTTGACGATGACCGGCTCGGGGCCGTCGAAGCCGTCCGCGTACACGCTCCTGAACGGTGCGTTCACGAGTGGGATCGCGGTCGGGACGAACGGCAGGTAGCCGTCGCCGCTCGGGTCGTTGGCCCAGACGGTCGCGCCGCCGGGGCAGGCGTACAGGACGGCAGCCTCGAGCTCGTCGAGGGAGCCGCCACTGAAGATCGCCAGCCCCTGCGAGCGGCTGAGCGTCGCGGTCGGCGGTGGGCCTTCGGGGTCGGCCGACACGCTGGACCCCTCAAAGGTCAGCGCGATGCCGTTCGCGCGGTCGGGCGGCGTGTAGCCGTCCGACCACGTCACGAACTGGTCGGCCGTGTTGCCGTTCACCGTGATGGTGATCCGGGCGCCTTCGACGGCTGCGCCGCCACACGCGCCGGCCCCCACCTCGATGTACCACTCGCCGTTGTCCTCTGCGGACACGGTGTCGGTACCGCACTCCACCCCCCCGATCGAGGCGACGACCACGTCGCCTTCCTGGAGTCCGCCGCCGTAGAGGTCGGCCTTCTGTGGCGTCACTTGCGCCACGGCGGGGCCGGGCCCCACGAGTGCGGGCGCCAGGGCCAGCGCGAACAGCGCGACGAGGAAGCCAGGGAAGGCCGCTCGTTTCGCATTGCTCATCCGGTCGCTCCTTCTCAGGGGGAGTGCGGCGGGGTAGACGAGCGTTGCCCCCGCGCCCCGGCCGGAGCCGGGACGCGGGGGACGCTTGCACTACCCGTGGTGCGAATCAGCTCCTAGCTGCAGCCGCCGACGAGCAGCGGCGTGCTGGCCGGGATGCCGTCCGCGTACAGGTCGTTGAACGCCCGGTTCACGACTGCCGGAGCGCCGACCAGGTAGCTGACGTACGCGCCCAGGTTGGTGCTGTACGCAGCCGCACTGTCGCCGCACACGTCCGCGAGGACCGCGTCGAGCTCGGCAACCGTGCCGCCGTTGAAGACCACCAGCGTGTAGCCAGTGGAGGCAGGCGTGCGGTCAAGAGCCGGCACGTGCACGGGCTCGGGCTCGGGCACGGGCTCGGGCTCGGGCATGCCGACCATGATCGTGAGGACCCTACGCACCTGGTTCTTGCCAGGGTTGGCGTCGATCACGATTGTGACTTCGCCCACGTTTCCGCCCGCGAAGAGCGTGAAGCTCGTGACGCCGTCCACCGTGGTGTTCGTGCGGTCGTCGCCGAGGTCCTCAAGGATGCCGCCGCCGTCGACCTTGGTCACCTTGACCTTGGTCGCACCGGCGTTGACGCCCTCGTTGTCCTGCACCGTCACGGTGATCTTGGTCTGGCTCAGCGGGTCGACCGAGTCAGGCGCGTCGGTCGTGACCGTAGCCGGGGCGCCCGACACGCTCACCATGGCCGTGGCCTTGGTGGTGGCGTTGAGCGTGATCTCGATGCTGTGCACGCCGCGCTCGGCGTCGGCGGCCTGTTCGTCCAACGGGTTGGAGCCGGTTTCACCGGTGATCTCATCGCCGTCCGGGTCTGCGCCCTTCTTGCCCGCGAACACCTTGATGACGCACTGGCCCTTGCTGTTCGTGCCTCCGTCGGTAGTCGTCGAAGTACTCAGGTCTTCGCCACACGACGGCAGGTCGTTGGCAGTGCCAGCCACGTCCTTAGCGTAGCCAACCTGTGCCAGGACCTTGACCCCTGCGCTGGTCGGAGCAGTCACCTTCACGTCGGTCTGCTCGAACTTCTTGTTGGCAACGACGTTGCCGGCCGAGTCCGTGACAGTCACAACGAGGTTGGTGCTGCCGCCGATCTCGGCGGAGCCCTGCTCAGCGTTAACGCTGATCTTGTCGGCGGCGCCGTAGAGCGTCACCGTCGCGGTCGTCGTCAACGACCCAAGGGTGAACGTCAGTACGGCATCTCCGGGCCGGTCGGCACCGGTCAGCGTCACAATCGCTGTGCCCGCCTCATTCACGTCGGTGGTACCGGAGTCGTCCTCGCGAGTCGTCAGGGTGCACGACTGGGTCGAGTCACCGACGGCACAGGTGGTGCCCGTCTTCGCCTGTTCGCTCGACAGGATCCCACCCGTCGTGACGACTCTGACGTCCACGGTGGCGACGCCGACGCCCTTGCTGTTCTTGGCCGTGACTGTGATAGCCGAGGTACCGGCCGAACCGTCAGCGGGGGCGGCACCGGGGTTGGCCTTCGCGGTCAGCGACGTGACGACGTTAGCCGAGGAGACCTCGAAAACGACCGTCTCGGTCTCATCGCTGTTGATGTCCTGCGCGCTCACGACGACGATGCCGTCAGGCGAATCGGCGTCGATCTTGAGCTTCACAGTGATCGCTGCGTCGGTCTCGTCCTTGTCACAGGTGGTGGTCGTCGTGCGGTCACGGCACAGCAACGTCTGACCGCCGCCTGAGACGAAGCTGGCGTTCGCCGTGCTTTCGCCCGTGATCGTGAACCGCACGTACTCTTCGGATTCGGGGAGGTCGGTGGCCACGTCGACCGTCGCGCCCGGCTTGGCCGGGTCGGGACTCGCCGTCGTTATGGCCTCGACCGAGGACATCAGCACGGCGAACGCCACTGCGAAGGCAGCGGCGACCACGAGTGCGGATGCGCCCATCTTTCGTACGTAACTCAAAATCGTTCTCTCTTCCTTCGAGTTACCTGGTTACTGTCTGCTCTCGCGTCGAGCTGGTCGATCGCCCTCCTCCGCTGGTGGTTCCGCCGCGAGCGATAGCGGTACGGGCTTGTGCCGCCGCTCGAGCTGGACGCCGCAAGCGCGCCGACGCCGGGGAAGGTCCCCGCAGCCGGCGCGTGCCGTCCCGCTGTAGCCGCCCTGGTGGTAACCTCGCTGCTCCTCCCATGCCCCTCGGTCCGAGGGGGCATGCAGGCGCCCCCACCCGTTGATGGTGGGGACACCTGGCGAGGAACGGGCTGGAGGAGCACCGCGTGACGGCCGCCGACGAGACCATCAGCGAGTACGCGACCCGGGGGACCTCGAGCTCCTGCGCCGTGACGAGCAGCACACCGAGGAACTGCTCCGTCGCGACATACAGCTCTCCGAGGAGATGGGGTCCTGCCCGCGTGAAGGCCAACCCGCGGGGTATCCCCGCGTGAAGGCCAAACAGCAAACCAAACAGCAAAGAGGAGGGCCCCCGTGATGGGGGCCCTCCTGCAATCAGCGCTCTGGGGAGCGTGCGCTCCGCGGGTCGCCGAGAGTTAGAGACTGGCTAGCTGACGCGGCCGGTCACGGTCCGCGCGCCTGCGACGCCGGCCAGGGCCAGCACGCCGAGCGCGAGCGCGAGCAGCGGCGAGGCCGAACCGGACTCGGTGGCGTGGCGGACAACGACCTGGACGAGCTCGGCCTGGAGGCATGCGAGCAGGGGCCCGCGAGTGGGGCCGGGACGAGCTCGGGCGGGTGAGGTAAGCCGGTAGCGGCTCCCTGTATACTCCCGTCCTCCGGGTGGCCTGGCGCCGTCGCGCCCTGTCCGGGTGGCGACGTATCGCGGCGGAGGCACTATGCGCGTCGCGTGGCTCCCGCGGACGCTCCTTGCCTCTCTCGTCGTCGTGGTGGTCGTGCTGTGCGCCGGGCTGGCACCCTCGCCCGCCGCGGCCACGGAGGAGCCGCCCGCCGAGACCGACGCCGCCACGATCACGACGACGCTGTATCCCGGCTGGAACATGGTGGGCTGGGTCGGCCCGGAGACGCCGGCCTCCGAGCTCTTCGACGAGCTTCCGGCACTCGGGCGCATCTTCGCGTGGGACGCCGAGGAGCAGCGCTATCTGCGACTGATGCCCTCGAGCGGGTCGATGGGCGACGAGCATCTGCTCACGCCGGGCGATGGGCTCTGGCTGTACATCGGTGGGACCTCGCCCGTTGAGTGGACACGCGAGGCCTCCGAGGACAGCGTGCTCCTCGACCTCCGCGCGGGGCCGAACCTCGTCGCCTGGGCGGGCCGCGACGGCACCCCGGTCGGAGAGGCCACGGTTCGCTTCGGCGACCGGCTCGAACTGGTGTGGGCGTGGAGCGCGGAGGCGCAGGAGTACCGGCTGTACCACCCGAGCGCGGGTCTCGACCAGGTCCAGGAGCTGAGCCACGGCGACGCGCTGCTGGTCGAAGTGAGCGAGGACGGGCGCTGGTGGCAGTCGGGAACCGCACCGACGCCCGTCGAGATCGTGGGCGAATACACCGAGGAGGAGCGGGCCGAGATCCGAAGATGGGTGGACGGCAACCGCGGTCTCTTTGCCGAGCGCTGGGGCGTCGAAGCTCGCGTCCAGACGTACGCAGGCGACCGGGCGTCCCTCGCACCGGTCTACGAGCGCGTTACGGGATGGGGGATGGGTGCGTGGGATGGGATCTACTCGAGCAACGAACGAGCGATCTTCCTTGCCAGCAGAAGCGGCGTGCATGGCATTGTCCACGCACACGAGTACTTCCACGCCATCCAGCACCATCTGATGGAGACTACCGAGAAGCCGGTACCAGCCTGGATTATCGAGGGCTCAGCGACCTACGCCGGGGTCGTGTTCGGGGTAACGCCCTTCGCCCGGATGCTGTACCCGCGGTGGGGGCCGGCACCGCCGACGATTGAGGCGGGGGTCCAACAGTCCATGCAGCGGGCCAGGCTGGACATGCACGGCTATTGGCCGTCGCTGTCCGAGACCGAAGGCGGTCCGGTCGTCACCGGGCGATTCCCCCGGGAGGTCTACTACGACCTCGGATTCCTGGGCATCGCGTGGCTTGCCGAACACTCCGGCGATCAGTCCGTCGTCGAGTTCTGGCGACATCTCGCCGACAAGCCGAACTGGCAAGAGGCGTTCGAGGCGGCCTTCGGCATGACCAGTGGCGAGTTCGACCGGCGGTTCGACGCATACCGAGCCGAGCGGGTCGAGACCTTCCCGCACCGGCTGGATCGGAGCGATGAGCCTGTCATCGAGTTCATGGATGACGTTCCAGAACAGACGCGGGCTGCCTTCGATACTGAACTCGACCGGGTCCGGCGTTTCCTCAGCGGAGAGTTCGGCTCGGGACCCGTCGACTACACCCTGTACGTCACGTGGGGTCGCGATGCGGCGAACGAGGCACACAACCGGGTGTTCGGAACCGACGAAGCGCGATTCAGCTGCACGTCGCAGTTGCTGGCGAGCGCGATGATCATCAATGCGCGGTGCTATCGCGCCGACCCGGCACTTGTCGTTGTTCGGTCCCACTTCGAACTTGCCCGGGCGTTGGCGGGCGGCGTGCGCATCGAGCGCGGCCCACCGTGGCTGCTGGAGGGGGCCGAGTCGTATGTGACGGCCAGATACCTGCACGCCCAGGGCACGGAGACTCTGGAGAGCCGCACGTCGCGCGAGCGATCGAGCGCGGAGCGTACGAAGTTGTCGCTCCAGCAGCTCGAGCTTCCGCACCCGTTCCAGGGATCGCAGGCATGGGAGGCTCGCGCCGTGAGCTTCCTCGCGGTCGAGCGACTGCTGGAGCACGCCGGTGATGCGTCGCTGTTTGACTACTACCGCTCACTGGACCAGTCACCACGCTGGGAAGACGCGTTCGAGACGGCCTTCGGCCTGAAGGTCGGTGACTTCTACGAGCAGTTCGAAGCGTACCGCGCCCGGGTTGCCCCGCCCGCCGGGGACGCCGGCGCGTCATGACGCGCGGGGCGCTCGTCGGGCCGGTGAGGTAATGCTGTAGCGGCTCCCTGTATACTCCCGCCTTCCGGGTGGCCTGGTGCTGTCGCGCCCTGTCCGGGTGGCGACGTATCGCGGCGGAGGCACTATGCGCGTCGCGTGGCTCCCGCGGACGCTGCTCGCCTCCCTCGTCGTCGTGGTGGTCGTGTGCGCCGGGTTGGCACCCTCGCCCGCCGCGGCCACGGAGGAGCCGCCCGACGACGCCGACGACGCCACGATCACGACGACGCTGTACCCCGGCTGGAACATGGTGGGCTGGGTCGGCCCGGAGACGCCCGCATCCGAGCTCTTCGACGAGCTTCCGGCGCTCGGACGCATCTTCGCGTGGGACGCCGAGGAGCAGCGCTACCTGCGGCTCATGCCCTCGAGCGGCTTGGTGGGCGACGAGCATCTGCTCACGCCGGGCGATGGGCTCTGGCTGTACATGGGCGGGACGTCGCCCGTCGAGTGGACACGCGAGGCGTCCGGGCGCGGCGTGCTCCTCGACGTCCGCGCGGGGCCGAACCTCGTCGCCTGGGCGGGCCGCGACGGCACGCCGACCGGGGAGGCCGTAGCCCGTCTCGGTGACCGGCTCGAACTGGCATGGGCGTGGAATGCGGAGGTGCAGGAGTACCGGCTGTACCACCCGGGCGCGGGTCTTGACCAGGTCCAGGCGCTGAACCACGGAGACGCCCTGCTGCTCGAACTGTCGAGCGGCGGCCGGTGGTGGCATTCAGGGTCGGCGCCGCCCCCGGTCGTGTTCGTCGGGGAGTTCACGGAGGAGCGACGGGCGGACGTGCGGGAATGGATGGACGACCAACGGGGCTTCTTCGCGGAGCGCTGGGGTGTCGAGGCTCCGATCACGACGTACATCGGCGGCTGGGACTCCCTGGAGGCAACCTACCGCCGGGTAACCGGCCGGCCGCCAGGCGCCTGGTACAACGGGGTGTACGTTCCCAGCGTCCAGGCGATGTTCCTTGCCGAAGGCGGCATGACGGCGCCTGCCCACGCGCACGAGTACTTCCATGCCATCCAGCACCACCTGATCGGGCCGCTGCGTGGGTGGGGACCCCGGTGGATGACTGAGGGCTCGGCGATCTTCGCGACCGCCGTCTACGAGGGGGCCGTCTCAGCGTCTCAGACGGTCGAAGAGCGAATCGACCGGATAGCGGCGAGGCAGGCTGCCTCGATCGGCATCAATGACTGGCCGCCGCTGTCAGCAGCAGAACGGCCAGTCGAGGGAGTTACATACTCGCCTCGTCTCCACTACATCATGGGATCCCTTGGGGTGGTCTGGCTGAGCGAACACGCGGGTGAGCGTTCCGTCGTCGATTTCTACAGAAGGATGGGTGATGCGGAAGACTGGAGAGACGCGTTCGAAGGCGCCTTCGGTCTGAGTGTGGATGACTTCCACGAACACTTCGAGGCGTATCGCGCCGAGGTCGCGCCACCCTTGCCACACCTGGTGGACGATAGTGACGAGCCGGTCCTGGTGTTTGTGGGCGATGTCCCCACAGCCATCGAGGAGGCGGTTCGCGAGGACTTCGACAACGTGCAGGCGTTCCTGCGCGAGACGTTCGAGGTGGAGACAGCGCACTACACCGTTCTCGCGGCCGCCGATCCCGAGTCGATCACCGCCGCTCACATGCGGGCGTTCGGCGAGGATCCGGGTGCGCACTTCTGTAGTCGCTCGGAAGAAACGGGCTCAGTTGTCGTGATCAACCTGGCTTGCCGTGACAGGTCTCCGCACCATCTCGATCTGGCGCAGTTCAATGCTGTGCGACAGCAGTTGGCGCCGGTGCATGAGATTCCGCGCATGGCGCGTGGATTCAGTGTGGGAGGCCCGTTCTGGCTTCACCTTGCAGCCGGCACGTACGCGCAATACGCGTATCGCACTGCTGCGGGCATCGAGGAGGCCGAGGCGATCCGGACCAGGGTGACTGGCCCAGCGGCGCACACCACGCGGTCGCTGAGCAGCACGTCGACGTGGGCCGGCTACAACGTCAACTACTCGCAGTCCCGGGCGCTGGGCTTCCTCGCGGTGGAGTTCATGGCCGAGCTCGCCGGCGAGGCAGCGCTCTTCGACTACTACCGCCGGCTCCCCGACTCGGAGAGATGGGAGGAGGCGTTCGAGGGCGCGTTCGGCATGGAGGTGAGTGAGTTTTACCGGGACTTCAAGGCGTACCGCGCGGCGGCGGTCCCTCTGCTGCCGCACCTGGCGGACGACCGCGACGAGGCGCTCCTCATACTCGTCGGGGACGTACCCCCGGACGCCCGTAGCGCGATTCGCAACGAGTTCGAGAGCCTCCATGCCTTCTTCGATCGGCGGCTTCGCGCGGGGGTGGCCGACTACACCGTGTTCGCGGGCGTCGATGAGGCGTCGGTAGCGGCCGCGCACCAGCGGGCGTTCGGGGAGGCCCCCGCCGAGGACTTCTGCAGCCGCCACACGCGTGGACACGTGGCCGTGCTGAACCTCGACTGCGACCAGCAGGGCGCTGCCGCCGCGCTGTTACGGGTGCGCTTCGATGATGTCATCGAGCGCCTGGCGCCGACGGACTCGCTGCCGCGTCCGCTCTCGGGCCTGCACCGTCGCGGCCCCTACTGGCTGGACTCTCCCGCGCAGCCGTACATCGAGTATGCGTACCAGCTTGCAGCGGGCCGCGACGAGGCTCAGGACGCATGGAATCTGCACCTCACCCGGGCGACCTACAACACCCGGTCACTCAGCAGCATGGAGACGAACGACGGGTTCAGTGTGAACTACTCGCAGTCAATGGCGGTGGGCTTCCTCGCGCTGGACCTGCTGGCTCAGCGCGCGGGCGACGCGGCGCTCTTCGAGTACTACCGGCGGTTGCCCGGGGCCAGGAGCTGGGAGGACGCGTTCGAGGGCGCGTTCGGCATCACGGTCGACGACTTCTACGAGGCGTTCGAGACGCACGTCGCCCGCATCGCACCACCGTTCCCGCACATGACCGACGGCCGGGTTGCGCCGGTGCTCGTGTTCGTGGGGGAGGTTCCCGCGGACACGAGGGCTGCCGTCCGCGCGGAGTTCGATGCCGTCCAGAGGCTCTTCCGGCGGCAACTCGGGGCAGGGACGGCGGACTACACGCTGTACGTCGGCGCGAACCAGGATGCTCTCGTGGACACCTACGTGCGCGCCCTCGGCAGTCAGCCACCGGAGCGACTGTGCGATCGGACGCCGACGGGGGGCGTGGGGATCATCAACCTCGATTGCCGTAGCGCCGCTCCGTACACGCTGGAATGGTCGCACTTTATCGCGCTCCGCGAGCAGCTGGCGCCTTGGCGATCGCTGCCGGCCAGGCCGGAGGGATTCGACCAGCGAGGTCCCTGGTGGCTCAGGTATGGGGCGGACGACTACGTGCGGCACATGTATCGAGTTGCACAGGGGCACGATGACCTCGATGCAAGCCGCAACCGCGAGTCGGCCCGGGCAAGACACACAACGAGGCTGTTGAGCAGCACGTCGACGTCGGCCGGGTTCAACGTCGACCACTGGCAGTCCCGGGCGCTGGGCTTCCTCGCGGTGGAGCTGCTGGCCGAGCTTGCCGGCGAGGCAGCGCTCTTCGACTACTACCGCCTGCTCGCCGACTCCGAGACCTGGGAGGAGGCGTTCGAGGCCACCTTTGGCATCGCCGTCGACGACTTCTACGAGCAGTTCGAGGCGTACCGTGCCCGCGTCGCGCCGCCGGACGAGGACGCCGACGCGTCATGACGCGCCGAGCGTGGCGCGTTGACACCCTCGCACCCACACGTAGCGTCGATCCGACCGCTGGCGTCGAGACGCACAGACGGGGATCCAGCGAGTGGGACGAGGCGGTCACTTTGAGACGAGCAGGGGCACGACGGCCGGCACGCCATCGGGGAACAGCTCACGGAAGGCGCGGTTCACTACCCCCGGCGCCCCGGGGATGTAGGACACCCACTCCCCATCCGTGAGAGCGTAGACGGCGGTGACGCCGAGGCTGCTCGCGCAGGCCGCGAGGTCGTCGACGCTGCCGCCCTCGTAGAGCACGAGGCTGAAGCCGTCGGCGATCTCGCCACGCAGGCAGTGGGGCCAGGACCGCGGCGCGCTGAGCTCGCCCACCGGGTCGTCACTCGGCGGCCCGGTGCTGCTGGCGACCAGTGTCGTGAAGGCCGGTACGCCATCGGTGTACAGCTCGCGGAATCGTTGGTTGACGAAATCCGGGGCCCCGAGGATGTACGCGACGTACACGCCCTCGTGCAGGGTGTAGAGCGTGGCCACGTCGCGGCTCTGCGCACAGGCCGCCAACTCCTCGACACTGCCACCCTCGTAGAGCACGAGGCTGAAGCCCACGGCGATGTCACCGCGCAGGCAGCGCGGCCACGGCTCGTCTTCAGCGGGTTCCAGGCTCACCCGGTAGACGTTCTGGCGGGTGCCGTCGGCCGAGGTCACGGTCACGGTGATCGCTCTGACTCCCGCCAGCGCCGCCTGGTGGCCGTTCGACTCGTCGCCGTCCGCGTCGGGCGGATCGATGGCGACTTCCGCGCGGGGCTGCATCGCCTCAGCGGTCACGACGGTCTCCGTCACGCCCCCGCTGATGGCGCCCTGGTAGTCCGTGCGGCCCGGTTCGAACTCACCGATGTCGACGGCGGTCAGCGCCAGGGAGGCAAGCCGGGCGTCGATGGCGTCGGGCATGTTGTAGCTGTACACCCTGCTGTCGTTCGCGTCGGCGACGTAGATCACCGCACCATCCGACCAGAGCCCGCGGGGGCTGTTGTTGCCCACGCGGCCCGGTTCCGCGAAGTCCTCGTCCGGGACACGATCGAGCGCGAGATGCTCATCGGGAGGCGCGTCTGCCGGAAGCGCGGGCAGGCGGTAGGCGAAAAGCCGTTTCGCGCCGTGGTCGGCGACCCAGACCGTCGTGCCGTCCGACCAGATGCCGCGCGGGTCGCTGTTCACCTCGGCGAGGGCGTACTCCCTGATGAACTTGCCGCTCTCCAGGTCGTAGGCGAAGAGGCCGTCCTTGGCGCCGTCGAGCACCCACATCGTCTCGCCGTCGGACCAGATGCCGCGCGCGTCGCGGTTGCGGCGGGCGAGCTCGAACTCGCGCGCCTCGAGGCGCTCGCCGCTGGCGAGGTCATGGGCGAAGAGCCTGTCCTGGCCGCTGTCGGAGACCCACATCGTCTCGCCGTTGGACCAGACGCCGCGGGGGGCGCGGTTCTGCTCGCGCAGTGCGAACTCACGAGCCTCGAGGCGTGCCCCGCTGGCAAGGTCGTAGGCGTAGACGCCGTCGTCGGCGCCGGAGCCGTTCTGGAGCAGCCAGAAGGTACTGCCGTCCGACCAGGCGCCGCTGGGCGTCTCGTGGCCGCCGTCCAACTGCTCGATGTCGTGCTTCACCGTCCACTCAAAGTCGACGTCGCTGGGTGTGGGGCCGGTCGGCCCGCCACCGCCACCGCCGCCGCCGGTGGTGATCGGCGGCAGGACCGGTCTCTCCGTGACGGTGACCACGACCTCTGCTTCGTCCGTGCCTGATCGTCCGTCGTCAACGTGAACTCGCATGCGGTACTCCGACCTCGTGGCCAGATCGAAGGTGGTGGGCTCTGCGGTGCTGACTTCGCCCGTCGCAGGATCAATGGCGAAGTAGACAGCGTCTGGGCCGGAGAGCCGGTAGGTCAGAAGATCCTCGTCGGGATCCGTGGCGAGGACAGACCCCAACACGCTGCCCGGGGGGAGGGTGGCGTCGAGCACCAGCCGCACAACCGAGCGGACGAACGCGGGAGCCCGATTCGTGACCGCCTCTCGCACCACGTCGAGGCTGACAGCCTCGGCCTGGTGCTGCGGCCCGTACCCGTCGTCGTATACAACGCTGGCTCTGAGCAGAGAGCCAACGTCAGCCGGCATCGGCGTGTAGCTGCTCTCCGTCGCTCCGTCGATGTCACGGAAGCCACCCAGCCCCGTCCCTCGCGCCCATTGCCACTGCTCGTTCGCACTGCCATTCGGGTCGCTTAGTCTGGCCGTGACTCTGTCCCCAACCCTCGGTGTGTCTGGTGACAGGTCCACCACTCCAGCCTGCTGCGGGCCCAGAAAGAACATGTGCCCGGCATCGTTTCGCCTGCTAGTCGTTCCGAAGACCTCGAAGTGGATCCGCCCGTCCCCATCGTCGTATCGGGCATTCGAGGTGACGTCTTCCACTGGTGGGTAGCTGCTGACGCCACACACTGCTGCTTGCGAGTCATCTCCTGTCGCCCCTGCCGGAGGTCCGACACTGACATGCCACGAAGGCACCTCGATCGGTGTGACGAGCCTGGGACCATAGACTTCCACGAATGTGATGATGGAGCCGGGAATGAAGGTGCGCACCTCAACCAGCGGGAATCGTAGTGACCCAATCCATGTCTCGACAGCGGTGTCCAGGTCCGTGATCCACAGCCCGTACCATGCTCCGGCCTCAGTGGTCCCTCTCGTCGTATCCGGGGCGATGCGGGCGCGATAGTCTCCCGCAGACCACTCATACGAGCGACGCACGCTCACAGCGTCTCCCTCGTTGGCACTAGCCAGTGCCCAGCCCTGCTCGGGATTGGCAGCAGCATCGGCCAGATCCTGCGTCTGCCAGCGCACGAACAAGGCGCCCTTCTTCCCTAACGTTCCATCGGGAGGCAGCAGTTCGGTCTGCAAGCCAAAGTAGAATCCGACCGTATCCGCCATCGAGCCGCTCGCCAGCCCGAGGAACAGACCTCGTGCGCCCGAATAGTCGTGGCTGTTGTGAATCGTGAAGTCAATCGTGAGGGCACTGAACCTCTCGTCGGATGCCGCGCAGCGTTCGTCTGCCCACCAGCGCCAGGTAATCTGCGCCATGTTGAATGGAACTTGCGCCTCCTCGTAGGGCCACGCCGTCGCGATCTCGAGCGTGGGCTCGCTCGTCACGTTCGTCGGAATGCCTCCACCGTCGATAAACGCAACCGTCACTACGAGGCTCTTGCCGATCTCGTCTCCAGTCAGCCTATAGGTGCGGCCCGTCGCTCCGGGAATGCCCTGGCGACTTCCCTCCAATGCGATCGACCATTGATATAACAAATCCGCGCTTGTTATCCCGGCGGGGAACACCATCCCCGACGTGTCGGCAGTGAGGACGTGTCCGGCCTTGGGCGTGCCCTCGATCCGCGGCTTCCCGGTCGTGTTGCTCTCCGACCTCGCTGCTACTCCTTCCGAGGATGTCGTCGACGGACCCTCGTCCCTGTGAGGGTGGCGCGGGTGATGTGTGTCCGACTCTGTAACGGTCACGGTGACGGCGGCGGCGCTCCCGGCGGAACTGGCGACCGAAACACCCGACACGGTGGGTCCGCTGGCCTGAGCAGGCCAGTGCGCCGTCAGCAGAACGAGGACGAAAGCGGAGACGGGCACGGACAGCCTCACGGAAACGCAGGCACGGGCTTGGGCTAGCGAACGGGTGAGCGTGTAACGGACGAGCGCGCCGCGGCGTGTGGAGCGGGAACGTTGCACCGGGGTCACAGCCGCTTCTCCCACCAGCGAACGTCAGCGGACCGACGACCTGTGTGCCTAGGCCGTCGCAGGTGCGGTTGCTCGAAGCGTCTCGCCCGTCAGCCATTCCCAGGAGCACGGAGAGGCGCCACGAACGCAAACAAGGGACAAATGCCCATACTTGTTGGGATGAACTGGCGAAACGTGGTTCGTGACTTCCGTGTCGATGAGTGCGGCTGACAATTCAGATCCCCGATGATCGCACGTGTTACGCCGGGACTGTACCGACACTAACTTCGACGTACAGGAGGGCGCTAGGTTCTTACGCCTCGTATCGCTATAGGCACATGCCCATATCCGTCGCACATACCTGCTCAATAACTAGTGCGTATGACCATGAGTAAACAGGGCACAGGAACCTATCTGGACTCGCAGGGGCGTGCCTAGACTGTATCGAGTGACTGGCTCCGGATTCACAGAATCGCAGGTTCTAGATCACCTGCACTGTGCACGTTCTCCGGGGGTGCGAAACCTGCTGGCGCCCCGCTTTCGGCTGCCGCTCAGGTGACGGTCACCGGAGTCGAGACCTCAATCAGTCGCGACGGCCACCGGTTCACGGTAGCTGGTTGGGCGGCGAGAGATGTGGTCAGCCGTACCGGATCACCTTGCAGGGCGCGGAGTCGAGCGTCACGACCGTGCCCGCGTCACGCGTGACGCCAACACGCCCCTTGCCTGCGGGCCGGGAGACGGAGAGCTGGGAGTCAGATGACCGGAACGCTCGCCAGGATGGCTGCGCGCAGGCCAGTCACGGTCATTGGCGTCTGGGTGGCTCTCGCTGCGATTGCGGGTGCGCTCAATCTGTTCCTGCTGCCCGGCGCCACCACTCCCGAGCTGCGCTTCATAACGGCACTTACCGATGTGGAGTCGGACAGGGCCGACGAGCTGCTGAAAGAAGGGCAGATTCCCGCCTCGTTCACCGAGGCGGTCGTCGTTCAGTCTGAAACGCTCACGGTCGAGGCTGCGCCCTTCAGGGAGAAGGTAGATGAGCTGACAGGCGCCGTTCGGCTTCTGGGCGGCGACACTCTGGGCGGTGTCCATTCCTATTACGAGTCGGGGGACGAACGGCTGGTATCAGCGGACCGCATGACCACGGTGCTATTGCTTCCGTTTGTTGGCGAGTTTGCGCAGGTACACGAGCACCTGGAGGAACTGTTCGACCTCGTCCTGGAGGCGGATGGCCGGGACGGCTTCCGTGTGCTGCTCACGGGGGACGCCAGCATCATCTACGAAGGCGGGCAGTTGGTGAAGGATGACCTCGAGCGAGGGGAGCTGGTCGCCCTGCCGCTGGCCTTGCTCATTCTCTTCCTGCTGTTCGGCGCCGTGGTCGCTGCGCTGATACCCATCGGGCTGGCAGTTCTTTCCATCGGAATCACGCTGGCGATAGTGGCCCTCATCGGTAGCGCGTTCGGCGAGTTGTCCCTCTACGTCACTGTCTGGGTCACCACGATCGGCCTGGCCGTCGGCATCGACTACTCCCTGCTGGTCGTGTCGCGTTTCAGGGAGGAGTACGCGCGAGGTCTGGATACTCAGGCAGCGGTGGTCAGGGCAGGCGCCACGGCAGCACGGACCGTGCTGTTCAGTGGCATGACTGTCATCATCGCACTCGTCGGCGTGCTCATCATCCCGTATTCGCTGTTCTTCTCCCAGGGTCTGGGCGCGATTCTCGTAGTCGCGGTCACCGTCCTTGCGACGCTCACGCTTCTGCCAGCCATCCTCGCGCTCCTGGGGCCACGAGTCGATCTCCTGCGCTTTCCCTGGTACCGGAAGGGGAGGGAAGCAAGCGCTCACAGGACCCAGGACGGGTTCTGGGACACGGTTACTCGCAAGGCCATGCGCTTCTCCGTGTTGAGCGTCATTGTCGTCGCCGGACTGTTGATCTGGATAGCCGCGCACTATCTCGATATGAAGAGCGGCTTCAACGGAGTCGAGATCCTCCCGGAGCAGTCACGCACCAGGGACGGGTTCGAGGTTCTGGACGAGCAGTTCACCTTCGGCTACGTCAACCCCGCCAGGGTCGTGATCCACGGAGACCTTGCGGATCCCCGGGTGCAGGCCGCCGTACAGTCCCTTGGAGAGCGCGTTGACGCCGACCCGGCGATGGGGGTGCCTGTACCGGCAGGGCGTTCCGGCGACAATCTTGCCCTGTTTCTGGTCCCCGTGTCGGGGGGTCCCGGCAGCGAAATCGCGCTCGACGCAATCAGCCGGCTGCGTGACGAGTACACCCTCGAGGCCTTCGGCGACGCACCCGTGGACGTCTTCGTGGGCGGGCGGTCCGCCGCCTACGTGGACATCAGGGAGATAGTCAATACCTTCTCGCCGATCGTCATCGCTCTGATCCTGGCGCTCAGCTTCATCGTCGTGGTGCTCGTCTTCAGATCGATTGTCATCGCGATCAAGGCGATTCTCATGAACCTCCTCTCCGTGGGCGCGGCCTACGGACTCGTGGTGCTTGTGTTCCAGGACGGCATTGGCGCGGACCTCCTGGGATTCCAGCGGACCCCCACGATAGACGTCTGGGTGCCCCTCGTGCTCTTCGCTGTCCTGTTCGGTCTGTCCATGGACTACCACGTGTTTCTCCTGAGCCGTATCCGGGAACGCTATATCCAGACTCAGGACACTGCCGAGGCCGTTGCTCTTGGCCTGCGCTCGACGGCGAGCATGATCACCGGTGCGGCGCTGATCATGGTTGCGGTGTTTGCCGGCTTCGCATCCGGCGACATGGTCTTGAGCCAACAGATAGGATTCGGCCTCGCCGCCGCCATCTTCATCGACGCCACGCTGGTGCGCTCGATCCTGGTCCCGTCGAGCATGCAGTTGCTCGGCGGATGGAACTGGTACCTGCCTCGCCCGCTGCAGTGGATTCCCACGCTTCACGTGGAAGCCGACGAGCCCGAAACAGTCAGCACCGTATCCCCGGGATTCTGAGAGGGGGTACGCAATGCCATATGTGCCATCGGCCTACAGGGACGGCTACATCCGGGCGGCCGACTACGACAGGAACGCGGTAGACGCCTACATAGCTCACACCGTCATCGGCGATCCGCCGCTGGACGCCGTGCTCGAAGAGCTTGCCGATGTGCCGATGCCGGAGCTACAGGCATATCTCAAGGCATGCATGGACCAGACGGCGGAAGCACGCTCAGCTCCCCGGGTATTGCGAGATTTCTTCGACAGCCTTGCCCCTACTCCCGACGAGGACTGCTTCATGCCCGGCATTCGGGGTTTTCATGCGAATCTCACGCCTGTGCTCGTCTCGTTCGTCACCGCAGTGCTGATAGAGGGCTTTTCTACTCTTATCAGTAAGTCCATTGTGATATCTGGCCGTGGGGTATATGACCAGAGCGTCAGGCGATTCAGGCAGAACAACCGCCACCTGGTGGAGATATTCATGCCGGGCGGCCTGAGCCGGCACGGCGACGGCTGGAAGTTGACCGTGCGCATCCGGCTGGTCCACGCACAAATGCGACGCCTGTTGAGAGCCTCCAACGAGTGGGACGAGGCGGCCTGGGGGACGCCTCTCAGCGCAGCGCACATGGGCTACGCCACGGCCTGCTTTGCCAGCCAGTTGCTGCGCCGGTCCACACAACTCGGAGCCAGCTTCAGCCGGGAGGAACGCGCCTCGTTCGTCAGCGTGTGGAGCCATACCGCCCGCCTGATGGGGGTACCGGACGCGATCCTGTTCCGGGACGAACAGGGCGCCGTCGAGATGTACAGAGTGGCTCACCTGTGCGAACCGCCTCCCGACGAGGATTCCATCATTACAGCGAACGCCATGATCAATTCCGCTCCGCTGATCGGGGACATCGAAGACAGAGAGATGCAGAAGCAGACCAGGGAGCTCGCCTATCGCCTCTCGAGGGCGTTGATAGGGAACTCCAGGGCGGACCTGCTGAGATTTCCAGCGTCGAGGACACTGGGCCTGTTGTTCTTCTATCGGCTACACGACCGCCTGCAGAGGGCGATGCTGAAACTGCGCGGGCAGGACCGCGCGGCGAGGGGGGATGGTTTCATCAACCTGCTCGGAGCGGCGGTTTATGACGACACAGGCATCAGCTACACACTGCCCGATCATATTCACTCAGAAGATTCCTCCCTGTGGTGAGCGCGGTCGCGGCCGTGGCGGCGTCGCGTCAGGCGAGGAGCCGCTCCCGCAGGTATCAGTCGCTTGCCTCGCCGCCCTCGCCCGAGCCTGCTCCCGGTAGCCGTTCGCTCGAGACGAGCAGGGGCACGACGGCCGGCATGCCATCGGGGAACAGCTCACGGAAGGCGCGGTTCACGACGCCCGGCGCCCCGGGGATGAAGGACACCCACTCCCCATCCGTGAGAGCGTAGACGGCGGTGACGCCGAGGCTCTGCGCACAGGCGGCCAACTCCTCGACGCTGCCGCCCTCGTAGAGCACGAGGCTGAACCCGCCGGCGATCTCGCCACGCAGGCAGTCGGGCCAGGACTGCGGCGCAGCGAGCTCGCCCACCGGGTCGTTGCTCGGCGGCCCGGTGCTGCTGGCGACCAGTGTCGTGAGGGCCGGTACGCCATCGGCGTACAGGTCGCGGAATCGTTGGTTGACGAAATCGGGGGCCCCGAGGATGTACGCCACGTAGACGCCCTCGTGCAGGGTGTAGAGCGCGGCCACGTCGCGGCTCTGCGCGCAGCTGGCCAGTGCTTCGACGCTGCCACCCTCGTAGAGCACGAGGCTGAAGCCCACTGCGACCTCGCCGCGCAGGCAGTGGGGCCACGGCTCGTCTTCGGCGGGGTCGAGGCTCACCCGGTAGACGTTCTGGCGGGTGCCGTCGGCCGAGGTCACGGTGACGGTGATCGCTCTCACTTCCGCCAGCGCCGCCTGGTGGCCGTTCGACTCGTCGCCATCCGCGTCGGGCGGATCGATGGCGACTTCCGCTCGGCGCTGCATGGCCTCAGCGGTCACGACGGTCTCCGTCACGCCCCCGTCGATGGCGCCCTCGTAGTCCGTGCGGCCCGGGTCGAACGCACCGATGTCGATGGCGGTCAGCGTCAGGGAGGCAAGCCGGGCGTCGATGGCGTCGGGCATGTTGTAGCTGTACACCTTGCTGTCGTTCGCGTCGGCGACGTACATCGCGTCGCCGTCGGACCAGATGCCACGCGGGCTGTTGTTGCCGGCCTTCGAGAGTTCCTTGAAGTCCTCGCCCGGGGCACGCTCGAGCTCGGCGATCTCGGGCTGCTCCGTGCCCTCCGGCGCCTCGGCCACCGGCAGGCGGTAGGCGTAGAGCCGCTTCGGGTCGTGGTTGGAAACCCAGACCGTCGTGCCGTCCGACCAGATGCCGTGCGGGTCGTTGTTCACCTCGGCGAGGGCGTACTCCCTGATGAACTCGCCGCTCTCCAGCTTGTAGGCGAAGAGGCCGTCCTTGCCTCCGTCGAGCACCCACATGGTCTCGCCGTCGGACCAGATGCCGCGCGCGTCGCGGTTGCGGCGGGCGAGCTCGAACTCGCGCGCCTCGAGGCGCGCGCCGCTGGCGAGGTCATGTGCGAAGAGCCTGTCCTGGCCGCTGTCGGAGACCCACATCGTCTCGCCGTCGGACCAGACGCCGCGGGGGGCGCGGTTCTGCTCGCGCAGTGCGAACTCACGCGCCTCGAGGCGTGCCCCGCTGGCAAGGTCGTAGGCGTAGACGCCGTCGTCGGCGCCGGCGGCGTTGTCGGCGAGCCAGAGCGTCGTACCGTCCGACCACATGCCGGTGGGCGAGCTGTGGCCGTCGTCGAGCGCGTCGAGGTCGTGCGTCACCGTCCACTCGAAGTCCTCGTCGCTCGGCTCGGGGCCGGGGGGCGGCCCGCCGCCACCTCCCGCGAAGATGGCCGGCGCCCGCGTTGGTCTGGCTGTGACCGTGATCGTCACGTCGACGCTCGCCGTCCCGCCGTTGCCGTCATCGGCTGCGACCGTGACCGTGTACGTGTCCTGCGTGGAGGCGTCGAACGTCACGCCCGACGCCACCGTGATCTGGCCGTCGTCGTCGATCTCGAAGGCGAAGGCGTCGGCGCCCGAGAGGCGGTAGGTCAGCACGTCGGCGGTGTCGACATCGGTTGCGGTCACGGGGTCCCCGACGGGATCGCCCTCGCCCGCGCTCTCGGCGACGGAGCGCCGCGCCGTCGCCGCGCCGAACGTGGGGGCATCGTTCACAGGCCTGATCGTGATGGAGACCGTGGCGGTGCTGGAAAGCCGGGGGCTGCCGTCGTCCTGGACGCGGTAGGTAAAGCTGTCGGCGCCGTGGTAGTCCGCCCGCGGTGTGTAGGTGATGCGGTTCGTCGTGGTGTCGACCGTTGCGGACCCCCGGCGCGGCAGGCTCGGCAACGAGCTCACGAGGGACAGCACGCCGTCCTCCGGGTCGCGGTCATTCGCGAGGACGTCGATCTCGATCGAGCCATCCTCGTCGAGCGTCGGAGCGTCGCCGGTGGCGACCGGCGCCTCGTTCACGTCGGTCACCCGGATGGTGACGCCGACGGTGTCCACGCTGCCGCCACAGCCGTCGGCGGCGGTGACGGTGAGCACGTAGTTGCGCTGTCCCTGGTCGTAGTCGAACGCCGCGGCGGCCGCGACCCGGATCTGGCCCGTCGTACGACCGATCACAAACTCCGTGGCGCCGCTCAGCGAGTAGACGAGCGGGTCGTTCTCGCTGTCGGTTGCCCGGATCCTGCGGCCGACGTTCCGCCCGGGCGGGGTGTCTTCGGGGATCGTGATGTCATCGAGGGTGTCGGGCAGGACCGGAGGTGTGTTTGAGACGCACTCGTTCCGGGTCGTGAATTCCGTGGTGGCGTCTGCGCTCTTGCCCGCGGCGTGCCCGTCCTCATAGACGACGGTCGCGCGCAGGTACTGGCCGCGGTCCTCGCCCGTTGGGGTGTAGGCGCGCGAGTTCGTGCCGGCGATGTCCGTCCAGGCGCCCGTGCGGCTCGTCGAGCGCTGCCACTGCCAGGTCGCACTGACCACGTTGTCGGGGTCCGTCAGCGTCGCCGTCAGCGGGACGTTGATGACGCCCCGCTGCGCGTCGAGCTGTACCGGATGGGTGTCGCGCTCATCGACGTTGGCTACGTTGACGGTGATGTCGAGGTGGCTGCTGAGCACGCCGTCGTTGGCGCTCAACGTGACCTGGTAGGCGCCCCCGCCGTCTTCGAAGTCGGGCGGGCTGGCGAAGGTCAGCCGCCCCGTCGGCTGGTTGAACTCGAACGCGTCCGCATCGGCGCCGCTGAGCGCCGTCCTGCTGCCAACGGCGCCCCAGTTTGTTGCCGAGCGCTCCGGATCCCGCTTCGTGTACGTGGCGACGCGGACGACCTGGCCCGGGCTGGGACGAACCACCTCGTCGAGGTCGATGACCGTGTCTCCCTCGATGAGCGGTTCCTCGTTGACGTCCGTGAGGGTCACGGTGACCGCGAGCGTGCCGACGCGGTTGCCGGCGTCGGAGGCGCGCAGGATCACGTCGTACGTCTCGTCGTGGTTGCCGTTGGTCTCCCGGTCGTAGTCGGGCGTGTCGATGAAGCTCAATTCACCAGTGAGGTCGTCGAACTCGAAGTAGCGCGCATCCGCACCGGTCAGGCTCAGCCAGGTGCTGTCGCCGCCCTCGGGGTCGCTGGCGGTGTACGTGCCGACGGTGGTGGTGCTGTTCTCCTCGATGGTGACTTCGGCTTGCCCGGTGACCTCGGGGGGCTCGTCGACGTCGGTGACGGTGACGGTGACGGTGATGCTGTCAGTCAGGCCATACGGATCGGAGGCGGTGACCATGATCTCGTAGGAGTCGCGCGCCTCGTAGTCGAACGAGGTGTCCGCGCGGACCTGCCCCCCGGATGTACTCACGAGGCTGAAGAACTCGGCGTCGGCTCCACTCAGCGTGTAGGTCAGTGGCCGGCTCTCGGGGTCGGTGGCGGAGACAGTAGCGACAACCGTCGACGGGCGGTTGTTCTCCGGCACCGAGTTCTCAGCAGTCGCCGCGGTGAACGCCGGTCGCAGGCTGGGGACAACCTTGATGATGCGGTCCGAACTGCCGCTGGACGTGGTGAGGTACAGCGCGCCGTCAGGTCCGAGCAGCGGGGTCCGCAGCCGCCCGTAGGTGATGTAGAGATCGGGCACGAAGACCTGGCTCACGAACGCACCGTTCGAGTCGAACTGGAAGATGCGCAGCGACACCTCCTTCAGCGTGGCCACCGCCATCCGCCCGTTCCACTGCTTCCAGTCGGCGCCGTGAAGAAACACCCCGCCGGCAGTGGCCAGCGTGGGGTCACCGGACGACCACTTCGCCTCGATGGCGTCGGGGAACTCCGCCAGGTCGGTCATGGGGACCTTCTGGTTGTAGTCGGGCACGGGGTTCCAGCCGTAGTTGCCGCCGGCAGTGAGCAGGTTGATCTCGTCGTCGATGGCCGGGCCGTGTTCGACAGCCCATATCTCGTTCGTGTTGGGCCGGCGCGCCAGGCCCTGCGGGTTGCGGTGGCCGTAGGTGTAGATGCGCGTGCCGAAGGGGTTGCCCGGGGCGGCGGCGCCAGTCGAGGCGTCGACGCGCAGCACCTTCCCACCAAGCGACGTGAGATCCTGCGGCGCCGTCCCCGAGCTTCCGTCACCCGTCGCGATCCAGAGATAGCCTTCCGGGCCGAAGAGCAGCCTGCAGCCGCTGTGACGCCTGGCAGCCGGTATGTCCCCGACGAGCGGGTCGTTCGCCCTCGTGGCTGACGTGTACCCCTCGTCGATAGTCCACGCGACGACCTGGGCGCTACTCTCGCTATCGTTCTGGCAGGTGTAGAAGCGGCGGTTCGTGGCGAAGGCAGGGTCGGCCACGATCGCCATGAAGCCTGCCTCTTCCACCGCGTAGAGGTCGCCCAGGTCGGCGGTGACCTCCTGGACCGTTCCGTCGGCGAGCCGGGCGCTGAGCACCCCCGCCCGCTGGGTGAACAGGATGGTCCCGTCGGGAGTGAAGGTGAGGTCCCAGGGGATGTCGAGCCCGGTCACGACGTCAACGACGGTGATGCCGGGCGCGGCCTCGCGCGCGGCGACCACGTGACTCGAGACGACCTTGGCGCTCTTGTTGGCGCCGTGCCCGTCCCGATAGGAGGCCAGCGCGCGGATGTACATCCCGGCGTGTGTGCTCGCCGGGATGTAGCTGGCGCCCACGCCGGTCAGACGGGTCCAGTGGACCCGGTCCTGGGACCGCTGCCACTCCCAGGTCACCGATCGCAGCCTCCCGTCGGGGTCGTTGAGTGTTGCCCGCAGCGTCGTCCACACGCGGGGCCGGACGGGGAAGAAGGTGACGGTCCCCGGCTCATCGACGTTCGTGACGGTGATCGTCACCTGCAGCTCGGCGGTGAGCGCGCCCGCGTCCGTGGCGATCACCGTGACGTCGTATTCGGACTTCGCCTCGTGGTCGAGGGCGCCCTTCGTTCGCAGCTGGCCCGACAGACGGTCGATGGCGAACGTCCCCGCGTCAGGGCCGCCAAGCGAGTAGCTGAGCGAGCCACCCTCCGGGTCCGTCGCGGCGAACGCGTCGCCGATCGGCTGGCCGGCGGCGGTGTTCTCGTCGACGCTGCGTGTGTCCGTCGTGGCGGGAAACGTCGGCGGCTGGTTGACCGACGCCACGTCCGTGCTGGCCCCGTCGCTCAGGGCAGTGGCGGAGTTGACCGGACGCGAGGAGGCCCCGTGGACTGGCCCCGCCGCGGTCGCGGCGTAGGCGCCCGTCCTCCAGGCCGCCCGGTCGGCCGTCGCTAGCTCGAGGCGGCGGTCCGCCGACCAGGACGTCGCCGCCCCGGCGGGCTCGGCCGCCATCGCCTTGGATCCACCATCAGCGCACGCCGCAGTGGCGACTGCGACGACCGCCACAGCCCCGCACAGGCTGTAGAGAGCAGCGCGCCACCAACCTTCACCCGCCACTCGCTGGCTCCCCATTGCTGATGCGAGCACTGTTGCGTCCAGGGAAGGTGTGAGGAGACAACTGCACTATAACCTCTTCACCGTGCGCTACGAGGCACGCCGTCCCGGACCACATGCTCCCGGTTCGGCGCTGGGGGACTGCTGCGGATGGAGCAGGTGGCTAGGGGACTTCCGGTCCGGGGACGGTCAGTGACAGCTGGCGAGACAGCATCCGGCCATCCTCGGTGCAGATTGCGGAGCCGCCGTCGCTGAGTGGCTCTTGCCACGTGAGGGTGACTTCTGAGTCGCCAGGCGTCGCAGACAAGTGCGTCGGCGCCCCGGCGCTGTGTTTGAGTCGACCTGAGCGGTTGATTGCCCGAACATCACTGAGACAACACAAACGACGCGGCGACAGCGATGATTCCGGGAATCGCCATTCGGCTATTCATGCCCGTAATATCAACCCCATTTCCCGGAGGCTTCTCGCTCGTTAAGAATTGTCTCGGCAGGACTATGTCCTACCGAGTTGATCGTGGGCGCCCTCGCCGGTTCTCAGGCTCCTGACCGTCCGGTGGGCCGCGCGTCTTCAACTCGTAAGGTACGTCCGCACCTACGTTTCCCGTAAGGTTCCTGCGCCCATTGCGCGTGCGTTTCGTTGACACCAGGCTTCGAGGAGTTGACCCAACGGCTATGGGCATATGCCCATAGCCGTTGGGGTCATAGAACCCTTGATGTCCCCAGCCTCCGGGACTACCGTTCCGGAAGGTCCTCTGTCGCCCGGACGGAGGTTTCTATGCGGTCAGCCCGGACCGTTGTCCATTCCCACCCTCGAATCTGATCCCTGCCTTGAGCAATGGCGGGCAACTTGTTCGGCAGGCACATGACGATGGGTCCCGTTTGGAGGGTGGCCTTGTCTGACGGAGCCAGCAGACGGAGCCTCCACCTGTTAGAGAAGACGATCGACGCCGTCGGGCTGCGCGGTTGGGCCCTCAACCAGATCGACCCTGAGGGCCTGAGAAATATTGGAAATATACTCGCCTGGATGCACTGGGCCCTGGTTGCCGTGGGGTTCTTTCAGCTGTTGTATCGACCTTCACAGGGGTACTGGTCCGCTCATTTTGTCGCGTACTTCGCGATCCTCGCGCTGTTGATCACGTTTAACGGGTACTTCCACCACCTGGTGTTGTCGAACAAGACGGTGACGCGGCGCTGGGTCCTGGCCTTCTGCACATTGGACGTGGCTCTGCTCTCGGCGGCAATCGCGATAAGTGATGGCTTCGGCCATTACTACTTCCACCTGCTTTACTATCCCCCGCTGGCCTTCCTGGCTGTGACGTTCACTTCCTTCAGGCTCAACATGGCCCTGGCGACCCTGGTAGCCGTCATCTACCTGGGGCTGAGCCTCACGGCGGGCGATGGTCTGGACTTCGAGGCAAGTGATGAGAAGCCGCTCCTGATGAGGATAGTCGTCATGTATATGGTCGTCGCCCTGGTGAATCTCATCTCCAGGTTCGAGCGAAGGCGGTGGAGGCAGGCGGTGGCGCGCGAACAGGCGCTGTTGCGTGAGGGCACGGAGCTGTCAAGAACGATCCACAACACGATGGCCCAGTCTGCCTACATGATCGGGCTGGGACTGGACAGAATCAGGGAGCTTGCAGACAGGTCAAATGATGATCTGATGTCCGCTCTCGAGGAGACTTCCAGCCTCACCCGGTCGGCGATGTGGGAGCTGAGACACCCGATTGAACTCGGGGACATCCTCGACGGCATGGAACTGGGTGGTGTGCTGGAGTCATTGGTCGCGAGTTTCTCGTCTATCTCCTCAACTCCCGCCGAGTTCATCCAGACGGGGGACGAACCATCCCTGTCCACCTCCACGCGGGGCGCGCTGTTCTCTATCGCCCACAACGCTCTGACCAACGCGCTCCGCCACTCGAACGCGGATCAGGTGCGCGTCCGCCTGGACTTCGACGCGGTCGCCCTTCGCATGTCGATCTCGGACAACGGCGAGGGTCTCCCCGTTGACTACGCAACGCGGGGCAAGGGCTTCAAGAACATGAGCGAGGACGCCGAGCGTGTCGGCGGAACGATCATCGTGGAACCGAGTGTGGCCGATGGCGGGACCGCCGTGACCTGTGTAGCGCCCTACGGACCTGCCATGGAAGGGGATTGAAATGCCACCGGTCAGGGTGCTGCTCGTGGATGACCATCCCTTCGTCCGGGACGGGCTCCAGCAACTGCTGGAACGTTCCGGCGAGTTCGAGGTGGTGGGACACGCCGGCGACGGGCATGAGGCGGTGCGGATAGCCAAGTCCGTGGTACCCGACCTGATCATCATGGATGTACTGATGCCGGGCAAAGACGGCATCGAGGCCTGCCGGGAAATCAGCGAAACGCATCCGGACACCAGCGTGGTCATGCTCACCGCGTCGACCGAGAGGAATGCGGTCCTGGAGGCGGTGGCCGCGGGCGCAGCCGGCTACGTCCAGAAGTTCACCCCGACGGAAGATCTGCTCACGACGGTCAGGGACGTGGCCAGGGGCGAATACAGGATGCCCCGGGACGCCATGCGACGGGTGTTCGCGCGTCTGCGCAACACTCCCGGACAGCATGACCCGCCAATGCAGAAGAAACTCACGCAGAGGGAGCAGGAGATACTCGTACAGTTCGCCAGAGGCATGTCGTACTCCGCCATCGCCGAATCCCGGGGCAACCGCCCTACGACGGTCCGCAACACCATTTACGGCATACAGGACAAGCTGGGATTCAACAGCAAGCAGGAGGTCGTTGTCTGGGCCGTTCGTCGAGGCCTGCTGGACGACATGGTGGAGGCGGACGACCCCCAGCTCGCCGCGCAGTGACGAGCGAGCGCGGGGCGTGCGTACACTGCTGTGTTAGCCACTGATTCCGCTCGGCCGGGGTTGCGGCGCCTCCTCGGGTTCGGCCTCCTCATCGGCGCGATCGCCGGCGCATGTGTATCACTGGCCCAGGCGCAGGATAGGGACGCCGACAGCACACGTGACGGCGCCACCGACCTCGGTGAGATCAGCGACCTGGATGGACCGCAGTTCCCCCGGAACGAGCTCGACGGCCTCGACGACACGGTCGACTACTACGCGTTCCAGCTCGCGTACCCCGCGACGGTCGGCCTCGGTCTGAGACGCGCCCACCGTTGATGCAAGTCCTGTGGCCCGTACGTTGGCGCACTACCTGCTGCCGGAACTTTCTGAGCCCGAGGCGGTCACGCGGCTGGCGTCTGCAGATTCTGGTGGAGACCACGGAGCCGCAGCGGAGCACGCAGAGTGCGGCACACCCGCCGGAGTTCATCGCGACCCCATCCAGCGCGTTGCGCCGACCACGCGCGGGACGAACCACGCCCCACTGCACCACATCAGGCGGTGCGCTCGAAGGACACGCTCCGTAGTGCTTGCGGTACAGACGACGTATGTCCGCAGCTCGGGCTTCAGCCGCGCCTGACGGTCAGCGGCGTTGCGGTCGGGACGCCCTCCTCGAACAGCTCGCGGAAGTCGTCGTTCACGAACCCGGGCGCACCGAGGATGTACGAGACCCAGACGCCGTCACTGAGCACGTAGAGCGACGTGATGCCGAGTCCTTCCGCACAGACCGCGAGTTCATCGACGCTGCCGCCCTCGTAGATGACGAGGCTGAAGCCCTCCGCGAGTTCACCCTGCAGGCACGTCGCGAACGGCCCGACGGGCGTCGAGGCTGCCAGGGCCGCCGTCGCCGGACCCTCGCTCTTCACCGTCAGCGGCGTGAGCGCGGGCACGCCGTCGGCGAAGAGCCCGGCGAAGCGTTCGTTCACGAAGTCGGGCGCGCCGACGATGTAGGGCACGTACTCGCTGCCGCTCAGCGCGTAGAGCGCCGTGACGTGGCGGCCTTCGGCGCAGCTCACGAGGCCTTCGAGGCTCCCGCCCCCCGAGACGACGAGGCTGAAGCCGATGTCGATCGCGCCGCGCAGGCAGTCCGGGGCGGCTTTGCCCGCCTCCTCTTCACCGAGCACCACGCGGTAGATGCGCATGCGACTGCCATCGGGCGAGGTCACCGTGACGGTGACCTCCAGCCCCGGGATCAGTCGCAGTTGGTGCCCGTTTGCGGGGTCGCCGTCGTGGTCGGACGGCTCTATCCCAACGCCGGCGTCGGGTTGGATGGGTGTTGCCGTGACGGTTGAGATGTTGCCGTGGGGGATCGTCTCGCTCGCGTAGTCGTGGCGCAGCGGCGAGAACTCCCCGAAGTCGACACTCCCGATCTCGAGCGCCTCGAGGCGCGCGTCGGTCGCGTCGGGCATGTTGTAGCTGTAGACCTTGCCGTCGTTCGCGTCGGCGACGTACATCACCGCGCCATCCGACCAGATGCCCCGAGGGCTGTTGTTGCCCACGCGCCCCGGCTCCGTGAAGTCCTCCTTGCTCACCCGCTCGAGGACGAGATCCTCGGCCTCGTCTTCCTCGCTCGCTCCTCCGTCGCCATCCGCCGACACGGGCAAGCGGTAGGCGAAGAGCCGTTTCGCGCCGTGGTCGCCAACCCAGATCGTGACGCCGTCCGACCAGAGGCCACGCGGGTCGCCGTTCGCGTCGGCGAGGGCGTACTCCGCGATGAACGCGCCGCTCTCCAGGTCGTAGGCGAAGAGGCTGTCCTTGCCGCCGTCGAGCACCCAGATCGTCTCGCCGTCGGACCAGATGCCGCGCGCGTCCGCGTTCCGCCTCGCGAGCACGATCTCGCGCTCCTCGAGGCGCTCGCCGCTCTCCAGGCTGTAGGCGAAGAGCCGTTCATGGCCGCTGTCGGAGACCCACAGCGCCCCCTCGCCGTCTGACCAGACGCCGCGCGGCGCGCGGTTGGTCTCGTGCAGCGCGAACTCGCGGTCCTCGAGGCGCTCGCCCGTCTCGAGGTCGTAGGCGTAGACGGCGTCGCCTGCGCCCTCCGCGTTGTCGAGGATCCAGAGCGTCTCGCCGTCGGACCAGCCGCCCTCCGGTGCGGCATTGCTCTCGTCCAACGCCTCGATGTCGCGATCGACGGTCCACTCGAAGTCCTCCTCGCTCGGGGTCGGTCCGGGGGGCGGCCCGCCACCCCCGCCGGGGATGCCGACGAAGGTCGGAGGTGCGGCAGGACTGGCCATGACGGTGATGGTCACCTCGATGGTTGCCGTCTCGCCCGCTCTGTCGCGCGCCTCGACCGTCACGCTGTACGTGTCCTGACTCGCGATATTCGTGGTCGCGACGGTGATCTGGCCGCTGTTGTCGATGTCGAACGAGGACGCGTCGGCACCCTGGAGCTCGTAGCTGAGCGTGTCGCCGGTGTCGATGTCGGTGGCGGTCAGCGGGGCCCCCACCCTGTCACCCTCCTGGGCGCTCCCCGGCACGCTGCGCTCCGCCGTCGCGGAGGCGAAGGTCGGGGCGTCGTTCACGCCGTCAATGGTCAGCGACACGGCGGCCGGCCTGGCGGACGTGAGCTCCGGCACGCCTTGCCCATCGTGGTCCTCCCTGGCCCTGTAGGTGAAGCTGTCCGAGCCGTGGTAGTTGGCGTTCGGGGTGTAGGTGATCGTGCCGTCGCTGTTCAACGTGGCCGAGCCGTTGGATGGCCGGCTGATCGACGTGACGGTCAGGTCGTCGTTCTCGGGGTCGGTGTCGTTGGCGAGCACGTCGATCGTGACTGACCTGTCCTCGGACAGCGAGGCCGCGTCGTCCTCCGCCGTCGGCGCCTCGTTCACATCGCTGATCCCGATCGTCAGGGTGGCCGTGCCAACCGCCCCGAACTGGTCGGTGGCTCGGACGGTGACCGAGTAGCTCATAGTCGTCTCGTAGTCGAGCTGTGCTCCCTGCTTCACGGTGATCTGGCCCCTGGAGTCGATCGCGAACTGGTCCGAGACGAGCGAGTAGGTGAGCCGATCTCCCTCCGGGTCGGTGAATCTCACGAGCACGACGTTCCTCCCGGGGCGGGCGTTCTCCGGTACGTCGGCGACCTGGGGCAGCGGGTCCGGCGGCACAGGGGGAGCGTTCGCCGAGGCGTCGTTGACCGTCCTGAAGGAGGTGGCGGCCGTGAGGGTGACCTCGTCCGTCCCACTCCCGTCCCTGTAGGTGACGTGCGCACGCAGGTAGTGGTTGACGTCGTCGGGCTCTGCCGTATAGGTGCTGGCATTGGTGTTGGCGATGTCCGTCCACGGGCCCGACGTGCTCGACGAGCGCTGCCACTTCCACGTCTGCGTGGAGACGATGTCGGGGTCGGTCAGCGTCGCCTGGAGGGGCTCTCCGTTGACACCCGTCTGCGGCATCACCGTGAGCGCCCCGATTTCCTCGATGTTCGTGACGGTGACGGTGATGTCGAGGGCGCCATTCAGCGACCCGTCGTTGGCGTTGAGGGTGATCTCGTAGGTGTTGTCGCCTCCATCGTCGGTCGGCGCCTCGTAATCCTGGGCCGCGAAGGTGAGTCTGCCGTTGGACTTGTCGAAGCTGAAGGCGTCCGCATCGTCGCCGGTGAGCGCCTCGGTCTGCCCGCTGAGGCCCCAGTTGGTGGTCTGGCCCTCGGGGTCGCGCTTGGTGTACGTGCCGAGCGTGCGCGACTGACCCTCGTTGACGTCGAAGGCCGTGCCACCCTCGATGAGCGGGCCCTCGTTGACAGGCGTGAGGGTGATTGTGACGGGAAGCGTGCCGACCTGGTTGCTCGCGTCCGAGGCTCGCAGGGTCACGCGGTACACGGGGCCGTGGTTGCCGTTGGTGGCGCGGTCGTAGTCGGGCGTGTTGACGAAGCTCAGCTCGCCCATGTCCGGGTCGAACGTGAAGTGCCCCCTGTCGGTCCCTGTGGGATCGAGCCAGGTGGTGTCTGTCCCCTCCGGATCGGTCGCGGTGTAGCTCCCGACGAACCTTGGGCCGTTCTCCTCGATCGTGCGCGTGGCCTCCCCTCCGATCTCCGGAGGTTCCGGCACGTCGGTGACTGTGATCGTGACCGTCGTGTCCGTCGTAATGGTGGCGTCGTCGTCGTCCGTGGCCGTCACCACCACCTCGTACTCGCCTTTGTCCTCATGGTTCAGGGCGGCCTTGGTCCGCAGTTGCCCCGTGGTCGCCACGATGACGAACGAGTCTGCATCCGTCCCGCCCAGTGTGTAGGTCACATCTCCGGTCACGTCCGTACCCGCGACGGGCGGACCGATGTTCCTGGCCGCCGGCGTGTTTTCGGCCACCGTGCGCGTGGTGGTGACTGCCTGCAGCTCGAAACTGAGGGCCGCGATGCGGTTCGTCGTGAACTTGCCCGTCCCCCTGATGCTCGTGATGACTCCGCTGGGGTCGGTCTCGGGGTTGGAGAGCGAGAACTCGGTCCCGTCCTCGGTGCCCGCATCCCAGGGATAGAGGTTGACGCTGTGGGAGCGCAGCCAGCGGCCGCTGCTGTTGAGCAGGGGCCGACCGGAGACGCCCACGAACCAGTCGGGGCTGGGGGCGATCATCGAAATCAGCGTGACCCGCGGGTGGGTCGTGGGTAGCGTGGCGCTGAAGGACACGCTCGCCAGCCGTCCAATGTTGCCCGCCCGCTCCAGGATGCTGCTGGCCTGCCCGTTGTCTATGGCGGTCTGCACCTCTGTCTTCAGCTGCGTCGTGGCCCCAATCTCGGCCACTGACTCCACCCCGGCGCTGGCCATAGCGCCGTCCCGCAGAAAGCTCACACCAACGTTGTGGACGGCCCCTACAAGGGGCGAGAAGTGTGGACTGCCGGGGAAGCCGCCTGGTGTCACCGTCGTGTTCCACCAGCCGGTGAACCGCACGGTGTACGTGGCGGTCGAGGCGAACGGGGCCCTCGGGTCGCTCGACGCGGGCGTCAACCCGGTGTCGCGCTGCGTGCGCGTCACCGTGACCGTGTAGGTCCTGGTGGTGGAGCCGTTCGGGGCTGTCACCTTGACGTTGATGACGTTGTTACCGCCAACGGCCAGGTTCGCCCGCCCGTCGGCCGCCGCGCCGGTGAAGCTGATGGTCGCGTCGGCCTCGGTCGCCGTGGCGGTCACGGTCAGCTGGGTCACCGTGAAGCCGACGGAGGCCGAGTACGTCTCGGTGTCGCCTGCGAACGCAGGGTTGAGCCGCCCCTCGCTCAAGGCGAGGGTGCTGAGGGTGGCGTCGGCCGAGGCCGGAGTGCCTGTCCTGCCGGCCGACCAGTTGGCGCCCGGGCCGACGCTGTTGGCGGCCCGCACCTGCACCGTGTACTGCTGGCCGTTGGTGAGCCCCATAATGGAGTACGAGAGGTCGCCGGAGGTCCAGGCCGACGTGACCTCTGTCCAGGTATCGTTGTTCGGATCCCCGTCGTTCAGCGTAGCGGTAAGGATGGAGCGCACGTCGTAACGGGTGATGGGGGTTCCCCCGGTGGAGGTCGGCTCGTTCCAGGTCACGAGGAGGCCGCCGTCCTCTCCGGTCACCGAGATGATCGAGGGGGGCCCGGGCGCGGCAAGAGGCACCGAGGCCTCACCAAAGTCGCTTTCGCCGTGGCGGTTGATAGCCTTGACGCGCACGGCGGTACCTGGACCCCTGACGCTTGTCTGGTAGCTCCTGGTGGAGCCGTTCGTGATCCTGGTGCTGCGGGCGTCATCGAACCCCTGGTCGGCCGCTCGCCAGTGCACGCGCCAGCCGGTGATGTTCTCTCCGCCGTCGTAGCCGGGCACCCACGTCGCCCGGCCGTTCGCGGCCAGCGTGACGGTCGGGGCCTGGGGGCTGCACCCGCCCAGGCGCCACGGGTTGCGCACGCTGCTGGAATTATGCGCGCGCGCGGCGTCGCAGTAGCCCCCGAACGCGTGGCCGAGGGCTGACAGCATGGATGCCCGTTCGCTGCGGCCGCCCCCAGGTGCCTTGACGTCGCGCCAGACCGCTTCGAGGTCGTACTTCGCTGAGTACCTGTCATCGGCGGACGTGTCGTACGGGACGGAATCGTCAGTGTACGTAGTGTCGAACCAGTCAGGTATTTCATCGGCGGTGATGCTGGTGACGACTGCCTTGGTCGTTGCCGAAGGTGTGTCCCCAGTTTTGCTGCATTGGTTGAAGTAGATGAACGAGGTCTCGAATGACGATGTGATGTTCGCTGCCAGCCCGTCGGCGTACAGCTCGCGGAAGTCGCAGTTCGAGCCGCCCGCTGCCAGCTTCTTGAAGTACAGCCAGCCGATGCCCGCATATTCGTCCAGGAACTCGTCTCCGCGCCCGTAGACGTGCCCGAGCTCATGCAGGTAGACATGCTTATCGGTAGCATTGTCGGAAGACACGGCATAGCTCGCCACGGTACAGACTGTCGGTTTCTGTGCGTTGAATACGCAGGAGACCAGCACAAGACCTCCAAGACCGCCTGCACTTGCACTCACGGGAATGTATAGCCGGCGCATCCCGTCATAGGTTTCGCGCACCCATCCGTGGTCTTCCTCGTACTCTTCAACAACACTCTTGAGGAAGTAGCCCTTCTGCTCCGTTTCAGTCAGTGTCTTGAATCCCCCCGTGTGGAACGTGTCCGTGTCGTCGAGCGTGACGCGCACGTCGTGGTGCGTCCCCGTCGCAAGGCCCGCCAGCTCGAACTCCAACGACGTGCCGTCCGTCGTCTTGCTGGTGTCGGTCACTGTTCCACCCGGCGCGGTGTACTGGAGTTTCGCCGTCCGCATGGTGGAGCTGGCGTTGGTGATCGTGACGGTAATGTCCGCCTCGGTGCGATCGATCCGGTCAAAGCTCACGGCGGTGATGTCGCCGCTCGGCGCAGCCGGCCGGAGGTACGCGTAGACGACGCCGGTCTCGCTGTCGGCTACCCAGAGGAAGCTGCTGTTGCCGGCGATGCCCCACGCGTGCTCCGGCCTGTCCGGCAACGGGATCTCGGCGGCAGGCAGCCGCGCGCCGACAGTGCTGCCGTGGCCGTACGCGTAGACCCTATCGAAGCGGCCGTCCACGACCCAGAGCCTGGTCCCGTCCGACCACAGCCCCAACGGCTCCCCGTAACCGGTGTCGAGGTCCCCTTCCTTCGTCTCATCACGCTCGCCGAACGTGCCGGTGGTGCTGATGTTGTAGGCGTAAACCCGCTCGTGGACGTGGCTGGCGATCCAGAGCGTGGATCCATCGGACCATGCCCCGGTTGGCTGGATTCCCGCCGGCTCGAGCGTGAAGGTCTTGCTGCTGTCCAGGGAGCCAAAGGAGGCGCCCGACGTGATGGTGTAGGCGTAGACCTTGTCGTCCCCGTCCACGACCCACATCGTGCTGGAGTTGGCGTACACCCCGCGGGGCGTGGTGTTGTCGCCGTCGAAAGTAAAGCTCTTGGCGGCGTCGTACGCCTTGGTGGTCAGGTTGTAGGCGTCCACACGCCTGGCGCCATCTTCGTCGATGACCGCCCAGAGCGTAGTGCCGTCCGTCCAGAGCCCTCGCGCCTCAGGTCCGTTGGTGAGCGTGAAGTCCTGTTGCTGGGGGCGCACGAACAGCTCTTTCGTCACCTCCGTTCCGTCGGCGAAGGTGCTGTCGAAGGAGGCCTGGAACTCGAAGCGCCCGCCGCGCAACCTCGTGAGGGAGAACTCAACAGTCGCGGCGGCGGTCTTGCTGACCGCGCTGGACCAGGTGGTGTCGAAGACATCGCGGTGGCGCAGGTAGAGCGTGTCGGTGGCGCTGGCGAAGACGGTACCCACCGAGATAGTGGTGGCGGACTGTGTCGCGCTGGAGAACTCGATGCCGGAGACGCTCGGCCCGGGCTGCGGACGGTAGTAGGCGAACACCTGCTTCCCCGCGGAGTGGTTGTTCACGACCCAGATCGTGTTCTCATGGCCCCACACCCCGTAGGGGCTACCGTTGCCTGAGACCAGGGGTATGTCGCCGCTCTGCCAGCGGGCTCCCGTCTTCAGGTCGAATGCGTAGAGCTTGTTATCGGAGTCGTTCGCGACCCAGATGATGGAGCCGTCGGACCAGATGCCCCGCGCGTTGGCCCTGACCGTGCCGTCCAGGTCGATGTCCTTCGCCGGTTCGCGATCCCCGTACGTTGCGTCCGCCCTGCTATAGGCGACGACATCGTTCCTCGTACGTCCGATGGTCACCGCGTAGAGGGTGTCGTCGTTTCCCCACAGGCCGGGTGCGGACTCGTGGGCACTGTCGAACATGAGGTCCGTACTGGGATCCGTCGCGGTCCTGTCCGCGAGCGTGTAGGTGTAGAGCTTGTAGTCCCGGTTGTCCGCGACCCACAGCGTGGTTCCGTCCGACCAGATGCCACGCGGGTCGCGGTTCGTGTTGGGAAGGGTGAGATCCTTGCTTGAGTCGCGCGTGCCGTAGTCCATCCCGGCTGTGCGCTTGTAGGCGAGGAGCTTGTTGTCGGTGCCGCTTCCGTCGCTCGCCACCCAGAATGTGCTGGTGTTTCCCCAGATGCCGTGCGCCGCGCGGTGCGAACTGTCCAGCGAAAAGTCCAGGCTCGCAGGCCGGTGAAAGAACTGCGCCTTCCTCGCAATCGTGGCGAAATCCGCACTCTCCGACACCTGGACATCGTGCCGAGGGTTGCTCCACTTCATCCCCGTCAGGGAGAAGGTGATGTCCCCCGCCGCTGATGCAGTAACAGACGGGGCCGTCTGCCAGGCTGCCTGCCCGACCTCCGAGAAGCGGAGATGGTACGTACCCGCGGCGTCCACAGTCACCGTGGCGGTGGCGGTTGTAGCACTGGTGGACATCACGCTGATCGTCGTTACCGCCCTGGTGGTCAGGTCGGGCGAGTTGGACTGGGAGACAGTGCCCGTCTCGGCGGGACCGCTGGACGGCGCCATGAGGTGCTGCGGCGTACCATCGAGCCCCGCGGAGGCGGTGGCGCTGCCGTGCAGAGGCATGTCTCGGGCCGCACCGGGGATGCTGTCTGAAAGCCGGACACTGCCCGCTGGCCCGTCGCTCGGCACCGTCACGGTCTGCGGGGACGCTGCTGCCACCTCCCGCTGGAGATCCGCATCCCCCGTCAGCAACGCTCCCAGCGCCAGCACGGCAACACCCAGGAACGCCCCTCCACGGAGCAGCGCCGCGGCGCCGGCGTACAGCCGCCCGCCCTGGACGCGCACGCCTCTACCGCCGTCCCCGGAACGCCCCCAGACCTTCGAGGTACAGATCGGCATCGAAGTCGAGCTGCCTCAGACCGAGGCCAACCGTCGCGGGGCGGGCGATCTGGAACGCGTGATAGTCGGCCGTGTCGTCGAGGCCGTCGAGCTCGTTCCTGGGGAACCGTGGCTCATCCAGTCTGCTCATCGCACCGAGGTCGATTGCGCCGTCACGTGTGCTGTCGGGTCTCCGCCGTGCCCGTGGGCCAGTGCTGCACATGCGCCCGCGATCGCGCCGATGAGGAGGCCGAACGCGAGGAGGTACCGCGAGCCTCGCCGAGCCGAATCGACACGGGTCATCACCCGTCGCCGCCAAATGGCAGTCAATCCCCTTCACCATGTCGTCCAGCAGGCCTCGACGAACGGCCCCGATAACGACCTCCGGCTTGCTATTGAATCCCAGCTTGTCCTCGATCCCGTAGATGGTGCTGCGCACCGTCGTAGGACGCATACTCGGCATCAACACATCCATGACGATTAGGTCCGGTACCATGCGGCAGCGTTCACCCGCTAAACCGTAGTCCAAGCACGCAGGAAGGCACTAGGTTCCTGGAACTCAATCACTAATAGTCATTTGCCTATGACTGGCCCTAATAACCCCGTCCACAGACTAGTGCTTATAACCATGAAAAAGGGGTGCATACCCGGGAGTTATGGATTAGCCCGGAGAGATGCGAGGGCGTACTCCCTGAGCCAAGGAAGTGGCCAGGAAGGCCGCCAAGGGGAGTACAACCGATGCTCGGGATGGCCGATATCGGAGATACGCGGCCTGTGGGTGGCCGACAACCCCGACGGCGCGGGCGACGGCACCTACGCCTACGACCTCGCGAGCGGCGAACGGACCAGGGATCACGAGTTCGCGCTCGACCCCGCCAACCGTGCGCCGCGCGGCGTCTGGTCGGACCGGACGACCATGTGGGTGTCCGACAGCGGCCAAGAGCGTCTCTTCGCCTACGACATGGAGAGCGGCGAGCGTCTCGAGGAGCGCGAGTTCGCGCTCGCCGGACGCAACCACGATCCACGCGGCATCTGGTCCGACGGCGTCACGATCTGGGTGCTCGACGACCGCCGCACCGCGCTCTTCGCCTACGACCTCGCGAGCGGCGCGCTGCTCGCCGAGTATGCCCTCGATCCATCCAACAGCCAGCCCCACGGCATCTGGTCCGACGGCCTCACGGTCTGGGTCTCCAACCACGACCCGAAGCGCCTCTTCGCCTATCGGCTGCCCGTACCCGCAGACGACGAGGGCGCCGACGACCTCGCCCTCGAGCGCGTCTCTGCTGAGGAGTTCGACGAGCTCGGCCGCGTGAGCAACAACAGCCCTCGGGGTATCTGGTCGGACGGCGCCGTCGTGTACGTCGCCGACGCGAACGACGACAAGGTCTACAGCTACAACATGCCCGATGCGATCGACACTCGCCTCGCCTCACTCGGGATCGAGGGCGTCGACATTGGCGAGTTCTCGCCGCTGCGCCGCGACTACGCGAGCGAGACGATCCCCCACGGCAACATCGCGACCCTCGCAGCCACTCCGGCCCAGGACGGCGCATCCGTGCAGGTCGATCCAGCCGACCACGACGGCGACCCCGCCAACGGGCACCAGCTGCGGCTCCTCCCGGGGCTGGAGATCACCGTCACCGTGACCTCGCCCGATGGCAGTCGCGTCCGCGTGTACCGCGTGGTTCTCGGTGACGAGGAGGGATACGGAGGCACCGGAGGCTGCCTGCGCGGAGCGATCGACGTCGGCTTCAGCCTCGTCGTCTTCGAGGGCGGTAGCGTCGAGGACCTCGTGGCCTGCGCGGAGGCCCGCCATGTCACGGCGCTGTACGCGCTGAGCGCCGGCGAGTACGTGTCCTACATCGTCGGCGCCCCGGACTTCGTCAACGAGCGCTTCGCCGCGCTCCACGCCGACGGCGTGTCGGCGCACACCCCGCTGATCGTCGGCAGCGCTGGCCCCGCGACGGAGGCCCCGGTCGCCGCCGCGGCCACCGAGCCCCCGGAAACGTGTCTACAGGGCGAACTCGCCGAGGGCTTCAGCCTCGTGGTCTACGAGGGCGGCAGCGTCGACGACCTCGTGGCCTGTGCGGAGGGACTCGGCGCCGCGTCCCTCTACGTCCTCAGTGATGGTGTCTGGCTCCCGTACATCGTTGGCGCCCCGGCGTTCGTGAACGACGCCTTCCGTGCGCTGTTCGCGGGCGGCGTCCCCGCTGCCACGCCTCTGGTCGCCAGGCGGGACTGACCCGGACCAGCCGCTGGCGCCTCCCGCCGGTTGCGGGGAGTTGAGCGGGTGAGCACCGGCGTGCCGGGCGTCATTGAGATTGTGCGGGGACCAGCTCCGGCCGAAGGCTCGGGTCGGCATGGCCTTCACGACCGGCAACGACCCTGAGCGTCACTCCGTCGGCCGTACAGCGCCCGTAGACCATGCCCGAGCGGTGCTCGTACGTACGGCCGCCGCTGGTGAACGTCTCGGGAATGGTGACCGCAAGCGCCGTGCCCAGCAGGGAGTCGCCCGCCTCGCTGTCGAAGGGGTCGGTTGCGTACCACGAGCAGCGGAACTGATCCCCGATGGACTCACCGACGATCGCCCGCAGGCGGACCCGGTCGGAGCGGGTCGTGCCATACACGGACGGAGTCGGCCTGCCGCCGTAGTGACCGCGCAGGAGCGCCCCAAGAGAGCCCTGCGAGCCATCCTCGAAGACCACGGGGACCGAGTGGCCCCTGGACGCGGTCGAGTCGTAGACCGAACGGGTGCCGCAGTACGCCTGCCCGTGCGAGTCGTAGACAAGATGGAGCGGCTCGCGCAGCGAGGCGAGTTGGCTCTCGCTGTAGGGATTACCGAAGCCGTCCACGTACTCGTCGTTCTCGTTTGTACGGAGGCTCGTGGAGAGATCGAGCGTCCGGGACGTGCAATGCCTGCTCAGCGCCCCGATCGCCCACTCGCAGGCAAAGAGCGTGCCGCCGGTCGAAGTCACCCGTGTCTCCACGAACTGGCCGGGCAGGCAACCGAGCGCCGCCGCGTCCGGCGGTGTCGAGGTCTCGAGGGGATCCGGTGGTGGTTCCTGCGGTTCCTGCACGACGCCCGACCGCGCGCGCGTCACCGTCACCGTGTAGGTCCTGGTGGTGACGCGGTTCTCGGCCGTGACGGTCACGGAAACGACGTTCGCGCCTACATCGAGGTCGACCTGGGTTCCCGCGGTGCCGCGCTCATCGTCGGCGGGCAAGCCGACCCTCGCACGGGAATGCGTGGCAGCCGCGCTCACGGTGACCTGCGCGATATCGTGAGCGACGGACGCCGTGTATGACTCCCGGGTGCTGACGAACGCCGGCTCGAGCACCACGCCCGACAACACGAGCTCGCGCAACGTGGCGTCGGAGGAGCCCGTGCCGCCGATCTGCTCGTCCGACCAGAGGCTCTCTCCGGCGCTGTTCCTCGCCCGCAGCTGCACGAAGTAGCCACGCCGGTTCTCGAGCCCGGTGATCGTGTAGGTGAGAGCCCCGGAGGTCCAGGCCTCGGCCAGCTCGGTCCAGTTAGCGGGGTCGCTCCTGTCGGCGGTCTCAGCGATGTAGCGGAGATCGTAGCTGGTGATGGCATACCCGCCGTCGGGGCCGGCGTCCCACGTCACGACCAGCTCTCCGGGTTCGCCCCTCAGCCGCACGTTGAGTGGAGCCGCCGGCCGGCCGGACTCCTGGGAGGACTCGTCGGACTCGCCCGCCCCGTTGGCGTTGACGGCCCGCACGCGCGCCGTCGCACCCGCGGTCGCACCCCTCACCTCGTAGGCTGGCACGCCGCCGGCGGGAACCGTGGCGCTTCGAGGCCCAGAGAACTCCTCCTCCCATTCCTCGCCCGGCCCCCGCCACTGCACCTCATAGCGGGTGATCGCCTCGCCCCCGTCGTACAGCGGAGCCTCCCATGTCAGGAGGCCGCTGGAGCTGAAGACGATCGACTCCACCGCGTGCGGCACGCACCCGCCGGCTCGCCACGGATTGCGCGTGGCGGTGCGCCCGCGGACCGCCGCCTGGTACGCGCGCTCCTCGTTGCAATAGCCGCCGAATGCATATCCCAGGGCGTTCATCGTCGCGCTGAGATACTGCGAGCGGAGCGGCCTGGCCGCGCCCAGCAACGCCTCGAGGTCGTAGTCGTGCGCGTAGCGGTCGTCGCTGGAGGTCTGGTAGGGCAGGTCGTCGGCCGAGAATTGCGTGGCGAGCCACGCGGGAACATCGCCGGCGGAAATGCTGCGGATGAGGGCCTGCGTGTCCGCACCGGGCACGGGGGATGTGGTGCTGCACAACGCGTAGTAGGTGTACGAGCCCATGCTCGGAGCGACGCTCCAGACCAGTGCATCCGCATACAGCTCGGAGAAGTCACAGTTGGTCCCGCCGCTCGCGAGCTGATGGAAGTAGAGCCAGCCCATGCCGAGCGGCCCGGAGTCCTCGTCGTTGAGGGCCGTGACCAGGGTCCAGATATGGGCAAGCTCATGGATGTAGGTGCGGAGCGAGGTGGAGGCCGCGCGCGCAATGCCGATCCCGGCCAGCACGCACTCGTCGAAGCCGAGGGATTGCGTGCGGCAACCCGTGACCACGTGCCCCGCCCCGCCACTGGTCGGATCGATCTCCCGGTCCTGCTTCCGCAGGAAGTCATAGGTGGCGCGCAGCCAGGCATGGTCGTCCTCGTAGACCTCCACGATGCTCTCCCTGAGGAACTGCCCGCGCTGCTGGCCCTCGGTGAGGGCGCGGAACGGCGGCGTGACGAGCGTGGTCGTCGTGCCGAGGCTGACCTGCAGGTCGTACAGCCTCCCGGCGCTCAGGCCGGTCAGGCTGAAGGTCGCATCCGTGCCGCTGCTGGTGGCGGACTTCGTCACGGCGTCGCGCCCGGCGGTCCGGTATTTCAGCCCCACCGTCAGCTCCGAGCTGTCGGGGTTGGCGAAGCTGACCGTGATCTCGGCCGTCGTGCGGCCCAGGCCGTCCAGTGACACGCCGGTGATGTCTCCGCTCGGCGCCGCCGGGATGAAGTAGGCGTACGCCGTATCCTGCTCGGTGTCCGCCACCCACAGCAGCCCGCTGCTGCCGGCGATGCCGCCGGGAGCCTGGTTGCCGCCGGCGAGCTCGATCTCCCGGGAGAGGCGGACGCCGCCCACGCCGCTTGAGCCCAGCCCGTACGCATGCACCCTCAGGAAGCTGCCATCGACCACCCAGAGGGTCGAGCCGTCGGTCCACATGCCCTGCGGGGCGCCGTAGGCAGTCGCAAGCGCGCCTTCCAGCGCCTCCTGACGTGCGCCGAAGGTTCCCGTGGTGCGCACGTTGTAGGCGTGGACGTGCTGCTGCATGTGCTCGGCCACCCAGAGACTCGTCCCGTTCGAGGCAAGGCCCTCCGGCCGCGCGCCGCCGAGCGTCGAGTCGAACGTGCTGGCCGTGTCGGCATCGCCGAATGAGGAACCGGCGGTGATGGTGTAGGCGTAGACGGTGCCGTTCCCGTCCAGAACCCACAGCGTGCTGCTGCTGCCGTAGGCGCCTCGCGGGTCGCTGTTGGCGCTGTCCAGGGCAAAGCTCTTGCTGGCGTCGTGGGCCCTGGTGTCCAGGTCGTAGGCGTGCACGTGGCCGGCTTCGGCGCTGACCGCCCAGAGCGTGTCGTCGTCCGCCCACAGCCCGCGCACGGTTCCGCCCTCCGTCAGCGGGATGTCCTTGCCGAGCGGCCGCAGGGCGAACTCGCTGGTGACCGTCGATGCCGCCGGAAAGGTGCTCTCGATCGAAGCCTGTACGACGAGGGTGGCGTTCGCGGTCAGCCCGCTGAGCGAGAAGTCGACCGTTCCGGCGGCGGCCTTCGCGGTCGCCGTCGTCCAGGCGTCGGCCAGGGAGGAGCGATGGCGCAGATGCACCATCTCGCTGTGGCCGTCCTCCAGGAATGGAACATGCACCCGGACGGTGGCGGCCGTCGCGGAGGAGGCGTCCTGCAGTTCGATCCGGGCCACCAGCGGCTCCGCGATCGGGCGGTAGTAGCCGACCACTTCCGGCGCGCCGGGAGCGTTGTTGGTGACCCACAGCGTGTCACCGTCGCCCCAGACGCCGCCGGGATGGCTCAGGGCGCGCACATCGATGTCGAGCGTCGGCAGACGGGTGCCGGTGTCCAGGAGGTAGGCCGAGAGCTTCTTGTTGGTCTGGGTCAGGACCCAGAGCGTCGTACCGTCCGACCACAGCCCCCGCGGAAGGGAAGACTCGTAACGCATGTCCTTTGTGCTGTCGCGTTCGCCGTAGCGCGACCCGGAGCGATGGAAGGCGACGATCTGCTGATCGGGGTCGTTCGAGTTCGCCACCCAGAAGGTGTCCGCGCTGGCCCAGATCCCCCATGGAAAGCCGACGTCGGTGAGTAGGAATCCCTTCGACGCGTCCAGCATCCCCTCCTCGAGGTCCAGGACATGGACGCGCGTCGGGAACGAGTTGACAACGTAGAGGTCGGACCCGTCGGTCCACGCGCCCTTCGCGTTCGAGATCCCGTGTGTCGCGAGGTCGATCTGCTTCGTGGTGTCGAGCGTGCCGTAGTCGGTTGCTGGCGTACGCGTGTACGCGTTCGCTTGCTCCGAGCCGGCGGGGCCGTCGCTGGCAACCCAGATCGTGCTGGCGTTCGCGGCGATACCGTGAGCCTGGAACCCACCGCTGCCGTCCATCTCGAAGTCGAGGTGTGCCGGGCGATTCGTGAATGGGGTGCTGACGCTGGTGGCCTCGGGGAACGTGGTCTCGACGCCGGCCTGCACGACATAGCTGGCATTCGGCGCGAGCCCGGTGGTGATGGTGTGCGTCAGCTCGCTGGTGCCGTTCCCCGCATCCAGTGTCAGCGTGACGACATCCGACCAGTCCATGGTCCCCGTCGGCGCGAAGCGCACGTAGTAGTCGCCGTCGCCGCTCACGGTGAGCGTCACCAGTGCGCTGGTCCTCCCCCGGCTCGTAACGGCGATCGATGAGATGGAGTGCGCCGACCTGACCTGGAGCGGCTCGGCCGTGCTCGATGGATCCATGGCGCCGCCCAGGTGCGCGTACGCCGTGCGCATGGGGAACGGATCGCTCCAGCCGAACGCCGCACCAGCCGGGTCAGGGGCGAGTGCAAGCAGGCCGCTGATCAAGAAGGCCTGGAGTAAGCGCCTGCTCACGGAGACACCAGCCCTTCGGCCACGGACCGCCCGCGGCAGGTACAGCGCCGGCGTCGCCGAGGCGCTGATCACCCACGAGCAAGTACGAGGAGCAGCGCGTTCGCATTATGGATCAATGTCGGAGTCGAGCAGGACGGAGCAGCGCTCTATCCACGCGGGCAGGGCGTGACCAACGGCCGCGTGCAGCGGGGTGCAGTGCACATCCTCCGGGAGTGCTGGAAGCCCGCCTCCGCGCGCCACCTGATCCCCGGGCAGACACGGCTGCGTCGCGATCTCGAGCGCTACCTGCGGCACTACAACCGGACCGCGCCCACACCGGCCGCCGGACCCGCGGCCGCACCCCCGAGAGAGTGATCGGCAAGACCAGGCTACGGTCCCGACACAGCTCGATGCGTCGCCAGATCCTGGTGGCAGGACACCCGGGCGGGCCCATGCGCTCCGGGAACGGCTTCCACGCCCTGTTCCCATGGTCATCCCGCCGCCGACCGCATCGTCACGCCACGCGTCGAGGGCTGCCTCCCGGCTGCTGCGACGCTACCGGAGCGTGTGCCGCGGCCGTGAGAGCCATCGCGTGAGATCGGCCAGCGACGCGAAGCGATGTCGCTCTCCGTGCTGCACGGCCCACCATCGGGCGGCCCGGCCCTCGCCTTCGGATGTCACCCCGCAGTGGATGAGCTCTGCGTCACCCTCACTGTCGTCGTCGCGACTCACGTCGAAGCCCGACCGGACCAGCGCCTCGCGCAGCCAGTGGTGCTCCAGGGAGTCGCCCGCAACCACGGCCCGGCGGCCCGTGTGACGGTTCGGCGTGAAGTGGCCGGTGGCGCGGTCGAAGACCACCTCATCGCTCGAGAACGCGTGCTCGAGCAGCCCGTTGAGCACCAGGTCCTCGGGCGCCCCGCTCTCCAGTGACCCATCGTCGGTGATCAGCCACAGGACATCAGCGGTTCGCAGGGCGAGATCGAGGTCGTGGGTCGTCATCAGGATCGCCAGCCCCCGTTCGGCCGCCAGCCTCCGAAGCAGGGCCGTGAGCTCGACCCTGGATGGGAGATCGAGGAACGCGGTCGGCTCGTCCAGCAGCAGGACCTTCGGCTCCTGGGCGAGTGCCCGGGCGATCATCACGCGCTGGCGCTCTCCGTCGGACAGCTCGGTGACGTCCCGCCTGGCCAGGTGACCCGACTGGGTCGCCTCCATCGCCCACTCGATCCGTTCGTGGTCCTCCGGACCGAGGCGACCGAAGTACCCGGTGTGAGGGAACCGGCCGAGCCCCACCAGCTCGTAGGCAGAGAGGTTCGCGATCTGCACGCGCTCGGTCAGGACCACGGCAAGTCGCCGGGCGAGGTCTCCGCTCGTCAGTGCCTGGAGGTCATCGCCGTCGAGGGAGACATCGCCGGCGAGCGCCGGCTGCACGCGCGAGAGCGTCCGCAGCAGTGTGGACTTCCCCGCCCCGTTGGGACCCAGGAGACAGGCGAACTCCCCTCGATCGAGCTGGACACTCATGTCGCTGAGCACGACCCGGCGTCTTCGTCGCGCCCGGTAGCCGATCTCGAGCGATGACAGGCTGAGCACCGGCGACGGCGTCGTCATCACAGGCCCCAGCCGCGGCGCATCCGCAGGAGCACCCAGAACGCGATCGGACCGCCGACTATCGCGGTTGCCGCGTTGACGGGGAGCGTCAGATTGCTGTGCGGCATCTCCGCCAGCACCCCGCAGCCGAGCGCGACCGAGGCCCCCGTGAGCGCGCTGCCCGGCACCAGGATCCGATGGTCGGCGGAACCGAAGATGCCGCGCGTGATGTGCGGTATGGCGATCCCGAGGAACGCGATCGGGCCCGCGAACGCGACGACGGCTCCCGCCAGGATCGACGCGCTCGTCAGCGTCAGCGTGCGCGCACGCCGCACGTTGAGCCCCATGCTGCGCGCGTAGTTCTCGCCCATCAACAGTGCGTTGAGTTGCTTCATGGAGAGCGCGGCGACCGCCGCCCCGATACCGACCGCGAAGACGAACAGCGTGACGTCATCCCAGCGGACTCGATGGAAGCTGCCGAACCCCCACTCCACGAACAGCCGGGTCTGATTCGGATCGGCGAAGAAGACGAGCACGGTGACCAGCGCGCCGATCAGGGCGGACAGCACCACCCCGAGCAACAGCACGATCACCATGTCACGGACGATGCTCGCGACCACCAGCATGGCGAGCAGGACGGCGCCCGCCCCGAGCGAGGCGCCAACGACGAGGCCGACGCCGGAGACGGCCTGCGCGACGGCGCTCGCCGTTGCCGTGTCGCGGTATAGCCCAACGGTCAGCCCGGGCAGGACGATGATGACGAGTGCCGCACCCAGGCTCGCGCCGGAGACCACGCCCAGGGTGTAGGGGCTCGCGAGCGGATTTCTGAAGACGGCCTGCATCTGGAGGCCCGCGAGACCAAGGGCGACCCCAACCAGCGTTGCGGTGATCACTCGAGGGAGCCGAACGTCCAGGATGATCGTGGTCCACGCGTCCCGCTCCGCCTCACCGCCCAGGAGCACGCGCGCTACCTCGTCCAATGGGAGCCGCACCGACGACCAGCTGAGCGAGACGAGCACCGCAAGCAGGAACACCAGGATGAGGAGCGAGAACGCGACGAGCGTCCGGGTGCGCCCACGCGAGCGGGCGCCCTCGATGCCCGGCGGCTGACGGTGCGAAGCGGTGCCCGCTGCAGAGGTCATTGCTGCCCCATTCGCACGTGGAAGAGAGGCTCGTATTCCGGCAGCACCGTCGGTGATATCAGCGCGATCAGGTCGGCCAGCATCAGGTCGACGCGGACGCCCCCGGTGTGCAGGACGTCGCGGCCGCGTCTGAACCGGCGAAACGCTGTACCTCGCCCTGTTGCGGCGATCTGGCTGTAGACCCGCCTGGCCGTGTCGCTCGGGGTCGTCGTCTCCCAGATCGAGCTGTACCAGAAGTCCGCATCCGCTCCGAACGCCAACGCCTCGTCGAGCCCAACCTCCCCGAGCGTGCCAGCCTCGTTGAGGCGGGGTGTGATGCCGGCTTCGCCCAACACGTCCACGCCGCCGGCGTCGCGCACGAGGCCGGGCAGGAGCCAGTGTGGCCAGAAGCTATCCCAGGCGCCGCGGTCGTTCGGGTGCCCGATCAGCACAGCCGGTCTCTGCCGGCTTCGCCGCGCGCGTTGTTTCAGATCCCGGTAACGGGCCTCAATCGCAGCGAACTGGCGATTCGCTTTCGACTCCAGGTTGAAGAACAGGGAGACGAACTTCAGCTGCTCCGCACACGCGAGCGGATGCTCGACGGCGGGGAGGAAGAACACGGTCGGAAGCCCACCGGTCCGTCGATGGCGGCGCCACTCACGGTTGAGCCCGTAGAAGTACACATCGGGCTCGAGGCCCCGGATGGCGGCGACTCGCTCGTCCTCGGTTCCCGGCAGGTCCGACTCCGCCACGATCTCCTCGACCCGCGCTGAGAGGGCGCCGAGGTGGTCGATCCCGGAGGGGCGCTTCGACCACCCGAGGAGCGCGTCCGAGACCTCCAGGAACTCGATCGCGCCGAGGAGGCGGGCCTCGTCGTGCCAGACTCGCCGCACGGGGACCTCGATGACCGTGGCGCCCCTGAGCGCGCCCACGAGCCGGGGCGCCGGTGTCCCGCGTTGCACGAGCACGTACACGTCCGGGTGGCGAATCCCCGGCCGCTCGATCTCGCTGCTCACGGTGAGCACCTTGTAGCTGCGCTCGTAGCGGACACGCCAGCGGGTCGCGTACTGCGGAGCGACATGGTCGGGGAAATAGTCGACCGCCGCGTCGAAGCGCTCGACTGGTCCGTCCAGGTTCGCCGACGGCGATGACTGGGGACGGAGCAGTCCGAGCGTGAACTCCAGGATGGCGTCTCTCGCCACGGACTCGTCGAGCAGCTCGGTGACTGCCGCCTGGACCGCCCGGACCTCGTGCGAGGGCAGCCCACCCGCTTCGAGCTTCGAGATCTCGCGGGCGAGACCGCGAATCGCGAGCGGCACGTCCTCCGGGCGAACCTCACCCGGGGAGAGCAGCCGCTCCATCACTGGATTCGGCAGCAACCCGGAGCGCTCGATCAGGATCCTCGCGTCCACTTCGAGTCCAAGTGCGAGGCGTCCGATCATCTCGACCGTCGGCGGCTTTCGCCCGTGCTCGAGCTTGGACAGGTGTCCGTCGGAGACGCCGGAGGCCTCGGCCAGCCGGCTGAGCGTCATACCGCGCTCTTTGCGCAACTCGCGCAGCAAGTCCCCGAACCCAGACTGGTTCAACTGAACCACTCCCTGCCCACTGGATCGGCGTATTGATAGTTGGTATCAATAAGGTCATCGTGCTGCTGGCGCAAGTCGCGCCGAGACGGAAGAAGGTCCGCCTTGCGTTCACCCCTCCTGCTGTTGACCGGCCTCGTCCTGCTGCTCGGACTCGCGATCTCCTGTACCGACGACGAGAGCCCCCCTGAACCGGCGGCCCAGGCCACAGCAGGCACAGCGACCACAACAACCGCCGCCACAACAACCGCCGCCACGGCGACCCCGACCGCCACCGCCGCGACTCCGACCGCGACTGCGGCGACCCCGACCGCAACCGCGACGGCCCCAGCCGCCGCCGCGCCGGCGCCCATCACCAGCAACCCCCGCGAGTGCGTGACCGACTTCCAGTCGGGCGCCGACTACTTCCCGGACAAGGCCGAGGCGATCTACGCCGAGGGTTGGAGCGTGAGCTACCACGGGCACTACAAGGTCCTCACGGTCGAGCCCGTCCCCAACGTCCAGAACGCCAGGCAGGAGACGTACGTCCTTGCCCAGTGCGGGACGCCAGAGCCCGACCTCTCCGGTGATCTCGCAGGCGCACACGTCATCCCGATCCCCGCAGGCACGTTCTGGACCGCCTCGGGCAGCGGGTGGTTCGTGGCGCTCGAGACCCTGGGCCTCTCCGACACCGTGCTCGGTGCGAACGTCCGGGCCGCCGGGCTCGAGTACCTGCCGAACATCAACCGCCGCTTCGAAGACGGCCTCGCCATTCCGGCACGCGCGTCGAACAGCTTCGAGCCCATCCTGGACGCCGACCCGGAGCTCTTCCACGTGGCGTTCAGCTACGACCTGACCGATCAGGCCCGGGAGCTGGGCCTCAACGCCGTCGCCTACAACTCGTTCTGGGAGCCGCCGCTGGGGAGCGCCGAGGAGATCAAGTTCGTCTCGCTCTTCTTCAACGCCGAGGCACGGGCGAACGAGGTCCTCGAGCCGGTGATCGCGAACTACAAGGCCCTCCGGCAACAGGTCGCCGACTCCGCGACGGAGGCGCCGACCGTGCTCTTCGGTGGGATCAACAGCTCGGGCCTGTGGGCGACGAAGCCGGCCAACCGGATCGATGTCCGGCTGATCGAGGATGCTGGTGGCATCCCGATCATCCAGCGCGAGATCACGGACGTACCGCTGAACTCGCCGCTACCGCTGGAGCGAGTGATCGACCTCGCCGCGGATGCCGACATCTGGATCGACACGACCTATTTCGCGGACACGCGGCTGGGTGATACCGTCGCCGGCTCGCTCGCCTACCAGCCGCTCAACGCCTCATTCAAGGCGCTGGGCGAGGGGCAGGCCCTCCATCAGTTCGCCCGCGGGACCGACATCTTCGCGACCGGGCAGAGCTTCCGCGTGGACATCCTGCTGCGAGACCTGGTCAGCGTGTTCCACCCGGAGTTGCTCCCCGAGCATGAGCTCGTCTGGCACACCCGCCTCGAGCCCTGATGGAGGTCCGGCCGTACGAACCCGCGCACCTGGACGGCGCGGCGGGAGTGCTGGCGAGGGCGCACGAACGTCGATCCGCAGAGCTGCCCTCGCTGCCCGGCGCCTTCAGCGCCGCAGGTGAGGCCCGCGCGGCCATCGGGGCGTTCGCCGATCGGCCGAGCTGTGCCGGCTACAGCGCGTTCCGGGACGGACGGCTCGTCGGATTCCTGCTGGCTACGCGGCACCTCCCCGCGCCGGCACACCCGTCCAGTGCGTACGTGATGCCGCGCTCGACGTGGACGCCGACGCAGGCCTGGGCGGTCGGCGACGACTGCGACCCCCGGGCGGCGTTCGAGGCGCTGTACAGCGCCGTTGCGAGCGATGCGGTGAGCGCGGGGTACTTGAACCACCAGGTCGAGGTCAACGTCGGGGACCCGGCGGAGAGCTGGCTCCTCGACCTGGGGTACACGAGGAGCAGCGTCTACGCCGCACTCCCCGTTGGAGGCGCGGCGCCGGCGGAGCATCACGCAGGGGCGGCCGGCCAGATGGAGACCGGCCAGCTGGAGACCGGCCAGACGGAGATCCGCCGCGCGCGGGCCGGTGACGAGGCGTTCGTCGTGGCGGTCGGTGAGCTCGAGGCACGCCACCACCAGGCCTCGCCGGTGTTCCGGCCGGACCTCCCGGAGGACTACCGGGAGGCAGCCCTGGATGCAGCGGCCGAGCTCGTGAACGCCAACGACCGGATGGCATTCCTTGCCTTCACACACGGTGACTTCGTCGGCGGGATCCTGGCGAACGCGATGGGAGCCGGCCGCCCGCTGCTTCGTCCGGCCGGCAGTCTCTACATCGGGAGCACTGCCGTCTCGCCGGCCCACCGCGGACGTGGCATCGGTCAGGCGCTCGTCGGTGCCCTGCTGCGGGCTGCGCGATCGGATGGCTTCGAACACACCGTGCTCAACTACTCACCGGCGAACGCCTCCGGAAGACGCTTCTGGCAGAAGATGGGATTCAAGCCCCTGATGACCGTCTTTCAACGACGAGTCGACCCGCGAATCGCCTGGGGCGCGAGCTAGAGCCGGCTCGCTACCAGACGCGGCCCCAGCGTCAGATCCCCGCGCAACGGAACCGCGGAAAGCCTGATCTACTCACACACGCATCAGCGCCGCCGCGTGGGATGAACTTCCGGCGAAGGCGGCTGGGCGCTATGGTGGCGCGGGCACTGAAGTGGAGTTCCCGGCCGAGCTCCCGGCCCCTGAAGATGCAGAGGACGCGCGTGCCCGTGGACTGTGGCTCCATACCTCACAGGGTGTAGCAGCGTGCGAGCGGGCGTGGCTCGATGACAGCACAGCAGACCGGTCAGGGGATCCGCTACGAGCCCGACGAGGGCTGCCCACCGCTGCTCGCCGTGGGCGTGGGCCTGCAGGGCGTCGCGCTCTCGTTGGCGCCGACCGTGCTTATCGTGGCCGTGTCCGTGCGCGCTTCGGGCGGGGACGATGCGGACCTGCACTGGGCTGTCTTCGCGGCGCTGATCATCAACGCCGTGGTGGTGTTCCTGCATGCCACCCGAGCGTGGTACCTGGGTTCAGGCCAGATCGTCCTTGTCGTGCCCACCGTCCAGTTCGTCGGCGTGTCTGCGGCGGCCGTCTCTGGAGCCGGGCCTGAGACACTCGCCGCCCTCATGGTGGTGAGTTCGTTCGTGCAGCTGGCGATGGCTGCGGTGCTGCCGCTGTTGCGGCGGATCGTCACTCCGCTCGTCTCGGGTACCGTCCTGATGTTGGTGGCGCTCACGCTGCTGCCGGTCGCCACCGACCAGGTGACCAGGCTGCCCGAAGGGGCGCCGGGCGCGGCGGGACCAGCGGTAGCAGCAGTGACCCTGGTGGTGGGGGTCGTGTTGACATTCCGGGGGTCCGGCCCCTGGCGGCTGTGGTCGACCCTGATCAGCATCCTTGCTGGGTGTGCCATGGCCGCGTTGCTGGGTCAGTACGATCTGCAACCGGTGGCGGACGCCCCCTGGCTTGGCTTCCCCGAGGCAAGGTTCCCCGGGTTCGACGTCACACCCGGTGCGGAGTTCTGGGGACTGCTCCCCACCTTCATCGTGCTCACGCTCGTGCTCGGCACGAAGGTCGTGAGCGACGGGACGCTCATCGAGAGCGCCGGGCAGCGCGAGCCGCGGGCGATCGACTTCCGGAATATGCAGGCGATGGTCAGCACGAACGGGCTGGGCATGCTCCTCGCCGGGATCGCCGGCACACCCCCGGTCCAGAGCGTCGGGTCGTTCAGTACGGCGCTGATCAGCCTGTCGGGGATAGCGTCGCACAGGGTGGGATACGCGATTGCCATCCTGTTCCTGGGGGTGGCCCTGTTCCCCAAGTTCGGCGCGGTCCTGCTCACGATCCCGGCCCCCGCTATGGGTGCCTACCTGATCATGGCGCTGGGGCTCATCGTTGTCGGCGGCATGCAGACCATCTTCCGCGACGGCCTCGACCCGCAGAGAGCCCTCGTGGTGGGACTCGCACTTACGGTGGGGCTCGGCCTCAACAACCACGAGATCATCACGATCCTGCTGGGAGAGGCGCTGGGCCCCGCTCTGGGCAGTGGCGTCATGTACGGCGCGATCGTGGCCGTGCTCCTCACGCTGTTCCTCGACTACACGGGCCCCCGGCCCCGCCGCCTGGAGGCGGAGCTCGCCGCCGCAGAGCTGCCCGCCATCGACGAGTTCCTGAGCGAGCTCGCGTCCGAGCTCGAGTGGGACGAGCCCTCCGGCAGCCGCCTGCGGGCAGCCGGTGAGGAGACGTTGCTGAGCCTCTTGCAGCGCGACGACGACGAGCCCGTCGGGGAGGCGTCCAGCCTGCGGATCACGGCTCGCCCCGAGGGAGGCTCGGTGGAGCTGGAGTTCGTCGCGACGACCGACCGCGAGAACCTCGAGGACCAGCTCGCGTACCTGAGCGACGAGACCCGGCTACCCGAAGCCAACGAGATCTCGCTGCGCCTGCTCCGTCACCAGGCAGCGTCCGTCCGCCACCAGAAGTACCACGGGATTGATATTGTCACGGTGCTGGTCGAGGGATCGCGCTGAGGCACTCGAGCCCGGGGAGTCGACCTCACGTGTGCGGCACGTGAACCCGCCCGTCCGACACACGAGCGAACCCGTGGACGCGACGACCCGGGGACACTCGGGTGGCTCTACACACCGGCTGGCGAAACCGGGTTTCGCGGCTCCAACCAGAACCGGCTGCGCTGGAACGGATAACGCGGCAGTGCGATACGACGCCGTCGCTCACCGAGGAACAGCCCATCGAACGCGACATCCACTCCCGCCTCGTACACCCGGGCGACGGCCCGTACGAACTCGTCCGAGAGATCCGTGACATCCGCGCGCAGCACTCCCGGAATGATCACCGGCCCCGCTTCGGTGTCCGTGGATGACCCGTTTCGCGACCGATCCGCCGTCGGCCCGGCAGACGACGGGTGCGCGCCGATCTCCACGACGACGCCCGCATCCCACTCCTCGCGCGCGGCTACCTCGAGTACGGACCGCGCCGACGGCTGCGAGTGACGCAGCCAGTACGCGGCGTCCAACGCGTGCTCCGTGCCCACCGGGCGGCCACTCACGCTGTCCAGTAGCGTCACGGAGGGTCGTGAAGGCGCGTCGTCGCCGAAGGCCGCGTCGATCTCGGCCAGTGCTGGTGCGGACGCGTCACCCGGGCCGTCACCAGTCGGCAGACGCTTGAGCGCGATAGCGATCCGCAGGCCGGTTTCGAGCTCAAGGCCGCCGGCCCCATAGGCTGCCGCCAGGTCGCTCGCTCCACCGGACCCGATGGCCACAACGGGATGCACCCCAATGCTGGCCCAGAGCGACGTCAACGCGCACTGGAAGGCGTAGAGCGCTGGCTCGTCCCATGCACGACTCTCGAGGCCGTCCTGCCCATCGCCGTCACCAAGCATCGTGTCGAGGAGGGAGTCCCCCGTCTCTGCCTGGAAGACCTCGTTGCAGCGATCGAGGACGGCCCGCACGACCGGCTCGGCTTCGTACATGGACCTCGCGACCTCTGGTCGCACCCTCGCATCACCGCCATAGGCGAAGGCGACTCGCCCGCCGGCCGGCGGTGGCGGCCTCTCGCTCGATTCGGCGACTGCCGCCAATCCCTCGCGCAGGGTGGTGGAGTCGCTGAACACGACCGCGGCCCGGTGCGCGAAGTGCTTCCGCCCGATCCCCGCCGTGCGCGCGGCGTCCGCGAACACAGGGTCGACATCACTCGCCGTCCCATTGCGGTCTGCCTGCCGGTCGACCCACCCGATGTAACCGTGTGCGAGGTCGCGCAGTGCTCCTCCCGTCCTCGCGGAGAGGGGAAGCAACCGCGCGGTCCGTGTTCCAACGGCCAACACCGGAACGGAATGATCGGCAGGCGACGGGAGCCCGTCCACGTCAACGATCTGCGGGGCGCCGCTCACCGATGTGTCGTCGGTCTGGGGCTCCGGGATGGCTCCAACACGTCCTTCGACCACCAGGTGGGCGTTCGCGCCGAAGAGGCCGAACGCGCTCACGCCTGCGATCGGTGCGCGGTCCGGCCTCGATGGCCACGGCGTTGCTGATGCCGTGACGCGCAGCGGGAGGCTCTCCCAGTCGAGGTGTGTCGAAGGGTTCTCGTAGTGCAGCTGGGTGGGGATCACACCATGCTGCATGGACAAGACGACCTTGATCAGGCTCGCCACCCCGGAGGCGGATTCGAGGTGGCCGATATTGGTCTTGACCGAGCCGACCAGCAGCGGCCGGTCCGGCTCGCGACCCGGGCCGAGGACGGCCGCGGCCGCCTCGAGTTCGATGGCGTCGCCCAGACCGGAAGCCACGCCGTGGGCCTCAAGGTAGTCGACCTCCACCGGACCGATGCCAGCCGCCGAGAGGGCGTCCTCGATGACACGGCGTTGCGCCAGCCCGTTGGGCGCAGTCGGCGAAGCCCCGGCGCTGTTCTGGTTGACGGCCGAGCCGCGGATCGTCGCCCAGACACGGTCGCCGTCGGCGAGTGCATCGTCGAGGCGCTTGAGGATGACCATGCCGCAGCCCTCGCCGCGCACATGGCCGTCCGCGGCCGCGTCGAAGGTCCGGCACTGGCCGTCGGCGGCGAGCATCCCGAACTCGGCCATGCTCTGCGTTGCGCGCGGCGAGAGCGCAGCGTTGACGCCGCCGGCCAACGCGAGATCCACCTCGCCCTGGCGAAGGGCCGCCGCGGCCTGGTGTATCGCGACCAGCGAGGACGCGCAGGCCACCTCGAATGGCAGGGCAGGCCCCTCGATCCCGAGTGCGAACGCCACGCGCCCGACGCCGAGGCCGCCGTTGACACCCGGGTAGGTGATGGGCATGCCCTGTGCACCCATCACGTCCTGGTACTCGGTGAGGCCGACGCCTGCATAGAGCCCTGTGCGACTGCCCCTGAGCCGGCCCGGGTCCACGCCGGCGTCCTCCATGGCGTGCCAGCTCGTCTCCAGGAGCAGCCGCAGCTGCGGGTCCATGTTGCGCGCCTCGATCGGCGAGACACGGAAGAACGAGGCGTCGAACTGGTCGAGGCCCTCGACGAACCCTCCTTGCCGATAGAGGGGCTCGCCTGCATCCGCATCCCCCAGCAACCCCGTCCATGGCCCGGAGCCCTCGCGGCGCGTGCCGACGCCGCTCGAGCCGGCTTCCAGCAGGCGCCAGAAGGCCTCGACATCTGGAGCGCCGGGGAACCGGCACGCCATCCCCACGATGGCGACTCCGTCCTCGGCTACTGCCGCCGCGGGCGCCGGCTCTCGCGGGTCGGGGGCCGCCACGGGTTGCGCCGGCGTCTCGCCACTCGCCGCCTCCAGCGCCTCGACGAGGTGCGAGGCGAGGTCCTGCGCGTTCGGATAGTCGAACGCGATGGTGTTCGACGCGGTGTAGACCCCTCCCAGCGCGTCGTTCAGCCGCGCGCGCAGCTCCAACGCCATCAGGGAGTCGATGCCGAGCTCGAAGAACGCCACGTTGGCGGCCGGTCGGGATGGCAGTCGTAGCAGCGTCTGCAGCAGGTCCTGCACGGACGCGACGACGATGCCGTGCCGCTCGCCTTCCGGCGCCTCCCGGATGCGCGACACCAGGTTCCCGGCCAGCTCGTCCGTCTCGCCGGAGTCCGCAGGGGCGCCCTCCAGGAGCTCCTCGATCAGTGGAGGAACGCTGCGGAGCCCCGCCGCGAACGTCGGCCAGTCCATCGACGTCACCGCGCCGACTGCGAGGTCCTGGCGCACGAGGCGATCCAGCGCCCGCACGCCCTGCTGGGGGGTCATCCACTCGGCCCCCGATGCCGCCAGCGTCGACTCGATCCGCTCCCGGTGCTGCTCGGCCTCGCCGATACCCAGCCACGCGCCCCACTGGACGGCCTGGCCGGGCAATCCCAGCGCACGACGGTGGCGGGCGAGCTGGTCCAGGAACGCGTTCGCCGAGGCGTAGTTGGCTTGCCCCGGGTTACCTCGCACGCCGGACATGCTTGAGAAGAGGATGAAGAGGTCGAGGTCCAGGTGTTCGGTCGCGCGGTGCAGCTCCCAGGCTCCCAGCACCTTCGGCCACACGATCTCCTCGAACCGGTCCCAGCTCTGGTTGATCAGGGCCGCATCCGAGAGCGCCCCCACGCTGTGGATCACTCCCCCCAGAGGCGGGAGTGTTTCCTGGATGCGCGCGAGCATATCCCGCAGCGCTCCCGCATCGGCGACGTCGGCGATCTCGACCTGCACGGTCGCGCCACGGTCGCGCAGCGATCGGATCACGTCCTGCGCTGCTTCATCGGGCTGTCGACGGCCGTTCAGCACGATCGTGCCGGCGCCGCGGTCGGCCAGCCATCCGGCGACCGCGCCACCGATGCCCCCGAGGCCACCGGTGACCAGGTACGTGCGGTCCTCGCGCAGCTGTCCGGTCGCGACCGGTGACGGTGTGAGGACGGCAACGTCGCCGTTGGAGTCAGACGCCACGAAGTCCGCTGCGGCCGCTGCCTCAGCCATGGGCCGGCGGCGCGGGCGTGGCGGCGGTAGCTCTCCTGCCTCGACCCGTCGGATTGCGTCGGCGAGCGCGACGCCCACTCGAGCGGGATCGCTCTCCATGAGGTCGGCGAGGGCGGAAGTGCCGTCCCCGGCGCCGAGTGCGGGCGTCACGGACGACAACGGGACGGCGGCGAGCGCCGCCGCAGGCACGCCGGCGGGCGAGGATACGGCCAGATCCGCGTGCATCACCGCCGCCGGGCCGATGGGTCCGGCAGCGAGTCCGACCACCCGGTCACCCGGGGCGAACGCGTCCACGTCGGACGCTGTGTCAACGACTCGGCCGCATACCAGGCGAACCCCGTCCCCGGCGGCAGTGGCTTCGACCGTCACGCGCACCTCTCGAGCCTCGAGGGGACGCTGCACCGTCGGCTCCACGCGGAGGTCTCCGCCCGCGTCGCGGATGATGTGCCAGTCGGCCTCGTCCGGCAGCGTCAGCTGCGGGGTACCGTGCACGCCGCGCACCAGCCTGGGGACGCGCCTGTTGCCGGATCGGTAGGCCACGAGCGTCTCGCGGTCCGGAGCGAGTAGCTCGTCGACGAGGCCGTCCGGGAGGTGGTCGCTATCAGGGTCGAGGTCGATCACCCTCGCAGGGAGCCGGGACAGCTCGCGCGTCACTACCTTGCCGAGACCCCACAGCATGGCGCCGGCGAGCGCACCGGTGTGCTCGTGCTCCAGCACCTGTCCCCCGCGACTGACGAACCAGAGGCCGTGTTCTGGCTCGGCGTCGGCGTCGAGTAGCCCCTGGACCAGCGCCAGGGCGCTGCGTGTGGCGTGCGTCACGTCCTGTTTCACCTGCGCCGTCGTCCCCGCCGCGCCGTGCCCGTCGAGGGCCGCCATGTGCACCACACCGCGCAAGGGAATATCGCCCGAGCACTCCTCGACCAACGCCCGCCATGACTCGCGAAGATGCGGGTCGACGAGGGCCGTCGTGGGGCCCGGCTGGATCGCGGATGGCTCGTCCCCGGACGGGGCGTCGCTCGCGACGACGACGGTCTGATTCCGCGCGGTCAGGCCGGCGGCGATGCGGTCCGCAACGCCCCCGCGGTCCGGCGACAGGATCCACAGGCCCGGCGGATCGCTGACTTCCCGGGCGCGCTCGTCCGGGGCTTCCCCGCCGTCCGGGTAGGGCTGGTCGCGCCAGACGACCTCGTACATCAGGTCATCCAGCGCGTCGACGGACGACAGGAGCGCGGCGCGCGTGGCACGCTTCGCCGTGTACCCGCTCACCCCGCCGATCGGCACGCCATCGCTGTCGTAGATCCAGAGGTCCGCCTTCAGCACCTCGGGTGCGGCGGAGTCGGGGCTGGCGGTGCTTCCATCGCGCATCTGCGCGCGGCACACGAGGCGCTCGGGGAGCGGGCCGTTGAGCCAGAGCCGCTCCCATCCGAACGGCATGTAGGCGGCGGTGTCTTCCTCGGTTGCGCCGCGCGCACCTGCCACCACCTGGAAGCAGGCGTCGAGCAGCAGTGGGTGTACGTCGATACCGTTCCGCTCCACGTGACCCGGAAGGGCGATCTCGCCGAGGGCCTCACCGGGTCGCTGCCACACGTCCGTCAGCCCCCGGAACGCCGGGCCGAGTGCGACCCCCGTGTTGCTCCGCGCGCGGTAGAGCGCCATCGCATCGCCGCGTGTCATCGTGGCCTTCACGGTCGCTACATCGAGCGTCCCGCCCTCGCCCGCCATCGAGGAGCCCTCGGAGATGCGGCCGTCCACATGCAGCGTCCAGTCGGGGTCCGTACCCCTGCTGAACGCCTCGAAGTGTCGGGCGCCCGTTGCGTCGGGTGGCGCGACGACGAGCTGCAGCCGCCGGCCGGGGTCACCATCGTCTGTCCCCTCGCCGAACATCAGCGGGCTGTGGAGCTGCATGTCGTCGACGACGACGTCTGACCGCTCGGCGAGCGCTGCCGTGGCGGCCATCGCTCCGTAGAGCGCGCCGGGCGCGACCACCCGGCCGAACACGCGGTGGTCTGAGAGCCATGCGGGCTCCGACGGGTCCAGCTCGGTCTCGAACGAGAGTTGCCCGGCAGGCGACTCATGCCGCGTACCAAGCAGCGGGTGGCCCATGTCCGACCGGCGCCGCCTGTGACCCTCGATCCAGTACCGGCTCAGCTGGAACGGGTATCCCGGGACACCCACCCGGCGGCGCTGCTCCCCCTCGAACAGGCCTTCGAACGCAACATCGAGCCCGGCCTCGAACGCCTGGGCCACGGCCTCGGGGAAGCTGCTCTCCGCCTGCGTCCCGCCTCGCTCCGCGGGGCGCAGCATGCTGGGGATGACGACCGCCGCCCCGGGCGTGCCGGGGGGACTCGGCCAGATCATGCTCACCATGGGCCCGAGGACCGCGTGGGGGCCGATCTCGATGACGGTGTCGACGCCCATCTCCGCCGCCGTCTTGACGCCGTCGGCGAAGGCGACCGGCTGGCGTGCGTGGCGGCTCCAGTACGCCCCATCCAGTGGCTGATCGGGTTCGAGCAGCCGACCGCTCACGTTGCTGATGAAGTCGACCTTCGGCGGAGCGATCGTGACCTCGTTCGCGCGCGCCTCCAGGGCGGGCAGCACCGGCTCCAGCAATGCGCTGTGGTACACGCGGCTCATGGTCAGGCGCCGGACGCGGACCTCCTCGGCCTCGAAGCGCTCCGTGAGCGCGTCGACCTCGTCGACGAGGCCCGTGACGACCTGGTTGACGCCGTTATCGACGGCGATCCCCAGCGCGCGGCGCTCGGAGACCGCGTTGACATCGGCGATCATGGATTCGACGCGGTCGCGCGGCGCAAAGACGGCCGCCATCGCGCCCGGCTCCGTGTCGGCGACGAGGCGCCCGCGAGCGATCGCGATGCGCATCCCGTCCTCGATGCTGAACACACCTGCCGCCTGGGCTGCCGGGAGCTCCCCGAAGCTGTGCCCGATGACCACGTCGGGCCGGACGCCGACGCTGGCCCACAGCGCGTTCAACGCGCAGTCGAGCGCATAGAGGCCGGGTTGCGTCCACTCGCTCAGGTCAAGGTCTGCGTCGTTCCGGCCGAACATCACGTCGAGGATGGAGTCGCCCGTCTCTTCCACGTGCACCGCCTCGCAGCGGTCGAACACGGCCCGCGCCACGGGCTCGGTCTCGTACAGCTCGCGGCCCATCCCCACCCATTGGCCGCCCTGGCCGGAGTAGGCGAACGCCACCTTCCGCGAGGACCCCGGCGGCGGGCCGGCATCGGCGTCCGCGAGGGAGGCCAGGCGCTCGCGGAGCGACTCTGCGCCGCTGAACACCAGGCCCGCGCGGTGGTTGAAGCGGCTCCGGCCGACGCCTGTCGTCCACGACAGGTCGGCGAGCTGGTCCTGCGACCACTCGCCGTCTGCAAGCAGGGCGCGGTAACGCTGCGCCAGTTCGCGAAGTGCCGCGTCGTTCTTCGCAGACAGCGGCAGGATCCGAGTCGGCCGAGGCTGCAGCTCCGCCTCGGGGAGGGCGAGATCCTCGAACGGTTCACGCAGGGCCGTCGTAACGGTCCGCCCGGAGCCGGTGATCCAGCTCCCCACCGGACCGCCAGCGTGGTCTGTCCGCGCGGCTCCCTCGATCACGATGTGGGCGTTGGTGCCGGACATGCCGTAGGAGCTGACCCCCGCGCGGGGCGCGGGCCCGGCGGTCGCCGGCCACGGCGTCGCCTCGGCGGTCACGCGCACGGGCAGCTGATCCCATTCGATGTCGGGATTCGGGTTGCTGAAGTGCAGGTGCTTCGGGATCACGCCGCGACGCATCGCGAGCACGGTCTTGATCAGGCCCGCCATGCCGGCCGCGGACTCCATGTGGCCGACGTTGGTCTTCACCGAACCGATCAGCAGCGGATTGTCGGCGTCACGGCCCTCCGCGTACACCGCGGCCAGCGCGGCCATCTCGATCGGATCGCCGACGGCCGTCCCGGTGCCGTGCGTCTCGACGTACTGGACGTCGGCGGGAGCCAGGTCCGCCAGCGCGAGGGCGTCACGGAGCACGGTGATCTGCGCGGGCTCATTGGGGACCGTGTACCCGGTGCTCGCGCCACCGTGGTTCACCGCTGTGCCGCGCAGCACCGCCCAGATACGGTCGCCATCGGCCAGCGCCTCGCTCAAGCGCTTCAGCACGACGACGCCGCATCCCTCCGCGCGCACGAACCCGTTCGCAGAGGCGTCGAAGGCCTTGCACTGGCCGTCGGGCGAGAGGATGCCGGCGATCGTGCGGGCCTCGAAGAGGCGAGGATCCAGGATGACGTTCACGCCCCCGGCAATCGCCATGTCCAGCTCTCCGCGATGGAGCGCGGTGACGGCCTGGTGTATGGCGACCAGCGAGGAAGCGCAGGCCGCGTCCGTCACCGTCGTGTGGCCCTCGAGGCCCAGCACGAATGCGACGCGGCCGCTGACGCCGTTGAGGTTCGTGCCGATGCCTGCGTAGAGGCCGACGGCCGGGTCCGGCTGCTCGGCCGATTCCTCGAGCCACTCCAGCACCAAGTGGCGGTAGTCCATGTTGCTGATGCCGGTGAAGACGCCGGTGCGGCTGCCCTTCAACCCGTCGGGATCCACTCCCGCATCCTCCAGGGCGCGCCAGCTTGTCTCCAGCATCAGCCGGTGCTGTGGGTCCAGAGTCTCCGCCTCGATGGGCGAAATGCGGAAGAAGGCAGGATCGAACTGATCGATGTCATCCAGCAGCCCGGCGAAGCGAGAGGCGTCGCCGGCGACCTCGGCGTAGGGGAAGATCTCGCCGAACCGCCCGACTCCGGATCCGGGCTCGCCTTCCGTGATTGCGTTCTCGCCGGCGTCCAGCAGACGCCAGAACGCGTCGAGGTCCGGTGCGCCGGGGAACCGGCACGCCATTCCCACGATGGCGATTGGCTCGTCGGCCGGCTCGCTCGTGGCGCGGACGGGTTCTCTGGCTGCGCACATCGTGACCGCCCCCTGACCGCTCGCGCGACTACGGCGCTCGCTCGACTACCACAGCAATGATATCGGTCCCGCAGTACCTCTGGCGCCGCACGGACGACGCGTAGTGGCGGCGTCGGCGCAATGATATCTCGTTCGCTCCCGGCAATCTCGCCGCGCCGCTCCTGTCTTGAAGCCTCCTCGCGGCGGGCTCGCGTGAGGGAGATGTGGTGCACCGGCTCACTGCAGCAGACTCGCGCGTCCTGTGTCTACTTCTGATGGAAGTCGGGCGCCCTGGACGACGGAATCGCGCCTGACCGGGACCGTCGATTGACCCCTCGGTGCCGGGGCTGCATCTTCGCCAGCGTGTGCTACCGCTAGCCCGGTCGACTTGGAGCCAGACCCAGGATGGAATGGCAGGTGCCTGAGCCGCTCTCGACTGTGGCCGTCCCGGTGGACGACGGCACCGTTGTGATCCTTCGCCGTCACGGCAACCCCGACGGGCCCCGCCTGGTGCTGAGTCACGGCCTCGGCCTGGCCATTGACCTCTACTACCCGTTCTGGTCGCGCCTCACCGCGGAGTTCGACGTCATCGTCTACGACATGCGCAACCACGGCCAGAATCCTCTCGGCCCGTTAGCGGGCCACAACCTGCCCGCGCTCGCGCAGGATCACGACATCGTGCTCGAAGCCGTCGATCGCCACTACGGCCCGAGGCCCAAGGTGGGCGTGCAGCACTCCGTGGGCGCGCTCGCGATGCTGCTGTCACCGGGCAGCGGTGCCGGACTCTCGGCGCTGGTCCTCTTCGACCCGCCGATCAGGAAACCCAACGTTGACCGCGACGCGTACGACGATGCGGGCGTTCAGCTCGCCGATGCGGCGCGGCGGCGGAGAGAATGGTTCCTCACCAGGGAAGAGTTCATCGAGCGCTCGCGCTCTGCTCCGGTCTTCGAGCGCGCCGTCCCGGGTGTAGTTGAACTGCTGGCGGATACGACGCTGCGCGAAGCCCCGACCGGCTCCGGGTACGTGCTGAGATGTCCGGCTCCATACGAGGCACAGATCATCGAGTACGGGCGGATCTTCGCCTCCGTGGTGGACCTCGCATCGTACCGTTGCCCGATCAAGGTGATCGGCGCGGATCCCACGCTGCCGTTCTCGTACCTCCCCACGTTCGACCTTGCCGAGATGCTGGAAGTGGACTACGACTTCTTGCCTGACACCACTCACTTCCTCCAGCTGGAACAGCCCGAGGAGTGCGCGGAGCTGATGGTTGCATTCCTGGGTCAGCAGGGACTGCTGTAGCGTCACCCCCCGGACGGGTGTCGCTACGAGAATCACGCCGCACGACCAGGGTTCTCCGGAATCGCTGCCGGGTACACGCTACCCGTTGAGCTGCGGGAGCCGCTGGCCGCTCAGACTGGAATACCTGTCAGGGCAATGCTCTCACGACGTGGGTTACATCGGGAGCTTGTGTCCCGTGGCACAGGTAGCTGTAGACAGAGATCGTCGTGTTGGGGCATCGTGTACGGTGAATCGCGTCACCGCTACGCCAGGACGACGGATGGCGCTGCGGCCCCCGGAGGAGGTACGGGCAATGGCAACCAACGAGGAACGCTTGATCAAGATCGTGGACGACAACCTGTCAATCGAGGGTCGGAACACGGGTGATCCGCTGAACCTGGACCGCAACATCGCCGACGCTGGTGTTCCGTCGGGCGATGTCATCGCGTTCCTCAAGCTCGTCATGGAGGAGTTCGACGTCTCGATTTCCCTTGGCGACTGCGGCGACCTGCTCACGCCGCGGAGCCTGCTCGAGTTCCTCGACGCCAACGCGGCCTGACCCTCGCGGTCGCTCGGAACCTGTCTACGGCGACGGGGCGCGGTGGGCTGGAGTGCCCGCTGTCTCCGCACCGTGGTGGCAACCCTTCCGGACCGTTGGCTCGGCCACGGTTCTCCACGTAGATCTCGCCCCGGACCCGGAGCGCGAGCAGGCCGCGTTGACCTCGCTGGACGAGGGGGAAGTCAGCCGTTGGCGCAGGTTTGAGTATGCCGGCGCCCGGCGGCAGTTCGTCCTGTGCCGGTCTGCCCTTCGCGCCGTTCTGAGCAAGGAACTCGGGTGCAGGAACGACGAGCTGGCGTTTGAAATCTCGCCATACGGCAAGCCGTTCGCCATGGTGCGGGACCACCCCGCCGCCATCAGCTTCAACGTGAGCCACGGCGGCGCTCACGGCTTGATTGCCGTCGCACCCCGCGGTCGGCTGGGTGTGGACGTTGAGGAGCGCGCGACCCGCCGCAGGCTTGACCTCCTCGTCGAGGCCGCCCTTGAGCAGCGGGAGCGGGCCGAGTTGGCGTCGAAGCAAGGCACCGAGAAGCTCCATCTGTTCTTCAGACTCTGGGCGATGAAAGAAGCGCTGCTGAAGGCTCACGGCGAGGGCTTCCGGCTGGATCCGAGCGCCTTCCAGATCCCCACCTCGATGCGCCGAGGCGAGACGAGCGGCCTGGTCGAGTTACCCGAGGCGCCTGGCGTCACGTGGCGCCTGGAAGACCTCAGTGACGAGCGCTTCGCGGCCGCCCTTGCGCAAGAGGTGGGCCCGAGGGCCTGAAGGTAGATGGGCGACCAGTGCAGTGACGAACCCCGAACCCACGTGGCGCGTGCCTGAGCCAATCTCGACGGTATACGTCCCGACGGACGCGAACACCGCTATAGCCTTGCGGCGTCATGGGAATCCCGACGGCCCACGACTCGTGATGAGTCACGGCAATGGACTCGCAATAGACCTCTATTACCCGTTCTGGTCACTGCTGACTGATGAGTTCGACGTCATCGTCCATGACCTGCGGAATCACGGGCACAACCCCGTCGGTCCAGGGACCGGCCACAACGTTCCGGCGCTGGCGCGCGATGTGGACCGCGTCCTCCTGGCGATCGATGAGCACTTCGGCAGCAAGCCAACCGTGGGCGTGTACCACTCGGTCTCGGCGCTGGCGACGCTCCTCGCGCCGAGCAACGGTAGCGCGTTCTCAAGTCTCGTCCTGTTCGATCCTCCGCTGCGCAGACCCGGTATCACCCACGACGAATGGGATGATGCCGCGATCCGGACCGCCAATCTCGCCCGACGGCGAACCGAGTACTTCGCCACCCGGCAGGAATTCGCCATCCTGGCGGGACTCTCTCCGAACTTCCGGAGTTTTGTCCCCGGGGTGATCGAACTCATGGCGGAGACCACGCTACGTGAGACGCCGGATGGCGATGGGTACCAGTTGCGATGCCCGGCGGGCTACGAAGCGCAGCTCCTCGAGTACGCACGGATCTTCGCAATCACCGTCGACCTGCTGTCATATCGGTGCCCGATTAAGGTCATTGGCGCGGATCCGACGCTCGCGTACTCGTACCTCCCCACGCTCGACCTCGGCGACATGATCGGGGTGGACTACGACTTTCTCCCGGATGCGTCGCACTACCTGCAACTGGAACAGCCACGCGAATGCGTCGCGGCGATGCGCGAGTTCCTCGAGCGAGATGGCAACCTGCAGGGATCCTGACGCTGAAGATCATCAGGACGCGCGTTTTCGACGTCCGGTCGTGCTCATCACGGTAGCCTGAATGGCGGGCCAGGAGGATCATCGATGGAAGTCACGGCGCTGTATGACCTGCAGGGCAAGATGGGGGCCGCGGCGGAGTGGGCACGCACGCGGGAGGCGCTGGGATTCGATGCGCTACGGTTCCCTGAGCTGGCGCATGACCCCTTCATGTGTATGGCCGTCGCCGCCGAGCAGACCGACTCAATCAGCATCGGTACGGGCGTAGCTATCGCGTTTGCGCGATCGCCGTACGTGACTGCCAAGCTCGCCTGGGATCTGCAGGAGTACTCGAAGGGTCGGCTTCTCATCGGCCTCGGTCCGCAGGTTCGCGCCCACAACGAACGGCGGTACTCCGTCCCCTGGGGCCCGCCAATCCCGAGACTCCGCGAGTACATCGAGACGATGCGTGCCATCTGGCACAGCTGGCGCACCGGGGAGCCTCCCTCCTACGAGGGCGAACACTACCGCTTCACGCTCGAGGGCCCGTTCTACAGCGCCGGCCCGATCAACTATCCGGATCCGCTGATCATGCTCGGCGCGTCCCAGCCTCGCATGACAAGACTCGCCGCGGGGACGGCGGATGGCGTCGTATGGTCACGGATCGTGAGCTGGGCCTTTCGCGATGATGTCCTGCTGCCAGCGTTCGAAGAGGAGGCCCGCGCTTCGAACAGGGAGCCGGGCGAACTCATTATTGCCGGGGGTGGCTTCATTATCACCGCGCGTGATGAGGAACGGCTCGAGCGCGCAATAGCTCGCACGCGGCGCGTCATGGCGACATACGCGTCCGCCCGGGAGCACTACAAGCAGATGGAGCACATCGGATTCGGGCGGGAATCAACGATGCTGTACCTCCTCTCCGCCGAGCAGCGGTGGGATGACATGGAACAGCTCATCGGCGACGACTTTATCGACCACTTCGCCATCATTGCTACCTGGGACGAGCTACCTGCACGAGTGGCCGAGCGGTACGGAGGTGTGAATACCGAAGTGGAGTTCCCGGCCGAGATAGAGACCCCTGAGGACGCCGAGCACGCGCGTGAGGTGATAGAGGCACTCCGCGCTATCCCGGCATACGGCGAGACCGAGTCGTCGTCTGCTCGAACCAGGGTTGAGGGCACGTAGCCGGGCCTCGGCGGGCGGGCGGCAGACGCCCTCGCGGCGGAGATGCTCTGAGGCTGGTCGGCGAAGCGTTCAGCGCTGGCATCACGAGTGACGAGTCCGCAGCACTGCTCGTTCCCACGGATCTCGTCGCCTGGCGCGTGGATCCGCTGCCGTCCTGGCCCATCGCGGGCGCCGATACCGCAGCGGCGGGTGTGTTCGCTGACGCCTACGGCGACGCGCTCTCGCTCAGCGCCGCTGCCCCCCGCCGGTGGTCGGCGCCCGCGCCAGCCAGTAGCGGCGGCGCTCGACGGGGTCGGCCTCGACCGGCGACCGGCGCCGTCCACGAGCGACCGTTCGGAGCAGGTCAGCAGCGTACTCGAGCCGTTCCGGCGAGCCGGCGAGCGCAGTCCCCGCCGTTGCATCGGCAGCCGGTGGGCCCCGGGGATGGCGTGCCGGACAGGAGCCCCTTGAAGATGCAGAGGCAGTCCTCGATCTCGTGGGGTGCGAGGCGCGCGAACGGCGAGGGCAGCTCGGAGACGGCGATGGTGGAGCGCCGGTGATCGACACCGATGGCTGCCGCTCCATCCCGGGTTCCCCGGTGCAGGTAGACCCGCTCGGGATCGAGGCCGAGCCGCGCGCCGATGTGGAGCGCCGTGTCGTAGACCGCGAGTTCGCCGACGCCGTGGATTCTGTCCCCGACGTCCTTAACGGCTCGATGCAGCTCAGCGAAGGATCCAGCCCCGCTCAGCGCCGGCTCGCGGCGCGCGAGCCGCGCCCCGAACGTGCGAAGCGCGCTACGGGGGATACGCCACTGGTGCGGGTGCTTCCCGCCGTCGGCGGTGCACGCGCGAGCACCCCGGCGGATCGCCCGCGCGAGGTTCGGCATCGACCGATAGACGCGCAGCTCGCGCGCGGCGTCGTCCCGGTGATGCTTGAGGTAGTCGGGCACCGCCCGTTCGGCGCGTTGCTCGATCTCGTGTCGTTGGGGTGGCGTTACGCGTTGCGCCGCAGGATGTACGACGGACGAGAGGCTCCCCACAGCCGGTGGACGTGCCTGCTACGGGAGGGGCTCGATCTTCCCGGGTTGCTCCAGCCGTCGGGCGCGCTCCCACGCATCGTGCAGTTCGTATTGGTGAAGACGCACCCACTCATAGACGAGTCGTCGAGCACGCGATGGTAGGCGCCCCCGGATCACCTCAACGCTCCCGATATCAATGAGAGCTTCGTGCTCTCCGTATATGGCGTGCAGGTGCGCCGGCGGATGGTCGCCTCCGTACATCCGAATGATGATGCCGTAGAAGCGGCTGATCTCAGGCATCAGGCCGGGGCAGGGGAGCCACTAATCGGGCAGGTCGCCCAGCACCTTCCCGGTGAGTTCCATGTAGAGCGCGTCGGGGCACAACTCGAGGTCGTCGCTCCATGCGATAGCTCGATGCGGCGCGATGTGTACGCACTCGAAGACCCCCGGCTCGGCCCAGGCCGCGAACATGCCGCGGCCCGCCAGGTCGGACAGATCGATCTCGCCACTGACTCCGTCCGAGTAGCGGAGCCAGATCCGAAATCCTTCGCGTGGTTGCACGTCCGTTGGGTGGAGCACGACGCAGCCTCCTCCACTTATTCTACCGGCTCCATAGTCGAGCGCGCGAAGTGGCGTAGTTCCTCGGCAGCAGGTTGTGAGGCAGGCCGCACCTATCCAGGTAACACCCTATCCTGAGGCTATTCGGGGTGTGGCCAGAAGTGCCGGAGCCGAGTCCGGCCCGCGACTCTTCGATCAGTCGCGTTCGCGAGACTCTTCGTCGTGTACCGGGTGCTCCGCATCGGGGCCGAAGACTGCACTTACGTCGCAGGCGAAGCCAGGCAGCACGTCCAGCCCGTCGAAGGCATCCTGATCGCCGACCGTCACGACAGATTGGTCCGGCCGGTACACGTCGACCGTGCGTGTCTGCGGCTGCACAACCCAGACGAGGCGCACGCCGTGGTTGAGCCACATGTGGGCCTTGTCGTGCACCGCGCGGCGGGTGTCGCTGGGGGAGGCGACCTCGACGACGAGGTCTGGCGCGACCTCCGCATAGCCTTCAACGTCGGCACCGAGCGGTAGTCGCTCGACCGAGGTGAATGCGACATCGGGCTCGCGTACGGTGTCAGGGTCGTGCTCCAGCCATACTCCCGAGTCGGGTGCGACCAGCGTCCCCAAGGCGCGGGACTCGACGAAGGTGAACAGCGCCGCCCCGAGCCTCATGACGATCTGCCCGTGTCGCTGTCCCGCTGGCATGGTTTCGCAGAGCACCCCCCGGATCAGTTCGCCGCGCACGCCCTCGCTGTACAACCGCAGGAGGTCATCAGCGGTCATGAGCCTCGCCTCGGTCGTCGTCGTGGTCGTCATCGCTCTCGCTCCCGCGCGTGGTCACTCTACACCTACCGGAACGCGGGCAGGTTAGTAGAGAGACGTTGCTGAGCCTCTTGCAGCGCGACGAAGACGAGCCCGTCGGGGAGGCGCCCAGCCTGCGGATTACGGCTCGCCCCGAGGGAGGCTCGGTGGAGCTGGAGTTCGTCGCCACGACCGACTGCGAGAACCTCGAGGACCAACTCGCATGCCTGAGCGACGAGATCCGGCTACCCGAAGCCAGCGAGATATCGCTGCGCCTGCTCCGTCACCAGGCAGCGTCCGTCCGCCACCAGAAGTACCACGGGATTGATCTTGTCACGGTGCTGGTCGAGGGATCGCGCTGAGGCACTCGAGCCCGGGGAGTCGACCTCACGTGCGCGGCGTCTGAACCCGCCCGTCCGACACACGAGCGAACCCATGGACGCGACGCCCCGGGACATGCGGGTCGACGGTGATGTAGTCGCGCCAGTCCACAGTCGGCGCCCCAGATCGGGCGCCCCAGCTCCGGCGTCTCAGATCCGGTGCCTGCGGGGTCTGGCAGGGCGTGTATGTGGGTCCCCACGAGGACGGCCGCCCTGGCCCATCGCGGGCGCCGATAATTAACCGCATCGGATCAGGCCGGTGTTATCGGCGCTGTACCGGGGCCGTCCGGTGAGCGCGATTTGCCTTACGCCGCAACGCCAGACGGCGATCTGAGCGAAGGCGCGGATCGCGCCCATGTTGAGATCCGATAATCCTGGTTATGGGGCTTATATACGAAGGTCGACGCGCGCGGCGCCCGCCCCGCATTCATTCCTGACGGCCCTGGGATATGACCGGGTTTCCCCCGGCCGACCGTCTCTCGACGACCGCCCCGGCCGCCGTTTCCCATGCCCTTTCCCGCACGTTGAGCGCGGCGTTCAGGTCGGCGTTGCCCGACCAGCCGCAACCCGGGCAGACGAACAACGCTTGAGTCTCGCGCCTCCCCTCCGCCCCGCACCGGTGGCATGCGCGGGACGTGCCCGCTGCTGGAACCTGGATAAAGCCCGTGCCGTTGCGCCGGCAGGCCCGCTCGACATCATCGAGCAGCCGCCTGAACGCGACACGGCGGAGGCTGCGGTTGAGCCCCCGTTTCTGCGCCACGCCCTTGCCCGGGTGCTGTGCCGTCCCGCGCGCCGAGCGAGTCATGTTCTCGACCTGCAGGTCTTCGGCCGCGACCGTCGTGTGAGGCGTCGCCGCCACCCGCGCGGCGACCTGGCGGCTCGCGTTGCGCCGCCGACCGCTCAGCCGGCGCCCGATCGCACGGAGCTTCCGCGCGGCGCGTTTTCCGCGGCGCGAGCCGTGGCGCCGGCGCGACCGCGCGCTCCCCGCGGAGCGCTGCTTCGCATCGAGGTCGGACTCGTCGGGCAGGTGGTGCTCCACGCCCTCCGAGGTCATCACCGGCACGGACACGCCGGCGTCGATGCCGACGATGTCCTCGCGGCAGGCGGGTGGCTCGGGCTGCGGGTCCGGGGCCTTGAGGCTCAGCATCGCGACGTAGCGGCGGTGCCGGGGCCCGGTGCGGCGCGTGATGCGCTGCGTGACGTCGACGAGCTGTACGGCCCCGCTGAACGTCCAGCCCTCGGGGATCTCGACGGCCTGTACGGCCTCGAACCGAAGCCCGCCCGGCAAGACGAGCGCGCGGCGGTCGAGGCGTACTCGCTCGTGGTAGACCAGCGCCGGCCCACGGGTCCGCTCGGCGGACTTGCGCGTGCGGAACAGCCGCTGCGTGCCGCGCGCGACGTGGCGCTCGAGGCGCTGCCGGGCACGGTCGAGCCTGGCCGCCGCCTTCGGATTCCCCTGCTCGCACTCCCCGGACCAGTGGTTCACGATCCACTCCAGGCGGCGGCGCGAGTCGCGGTGGCGCTTCACCGCCTCGAGTCCGAGGCGCAGGCCGCCGCGTTGCAGCGCCACCGAGTGGCGTGGCAGGCGGCCGTCCGCGCGGCGGCGCGTGAGCTCCTTGAAGCCGTCGTAGGGGCTTGGCGCGGACTCCGTGGCGAGTCCCAGCTCGACGCCGAGGTTGTAGGTCTGGCTCTGCTGGCGGCGCAACGTCCACAGCGCCTCGAAGGCGCGACCGTCGGTCGTCAGGGGGACGCGGAGTACGCGGTGCACGCACTTATCGTACCAGAACGGGCGTTCGCATGTGGCTGTCAACCTTTGGATATAAGCCCCCTGGTTATCGCCCGGATTGCAGGCACGCCACTGAGACGCAGGAAACGCGCCGCCCGACGACCGTTCGAGGCCCCGGAGATCGTCGACGCCTTCACGGAGTTCGAGCGCGGCCTTGCCAGCGTCGCCGGCGACACAGCCGTGTCCTCCCCCGCGCGCCCGGCGCCCGCGCTTCCCACCGTCCGCAGGGAGCGCTGAATCGAACCGGGTGGCGCACGGCCCACACCGAACGTGGTGCGGAAGAAGTCGTCGGTGACGACCGACGCTTCGGGGATGCACCAACGCACTGAACGAGGCGCGGCCCCTGGGCTTCGCGGCGAGAGCGTGGTCGGCTCCTCGCGGCGCTCGATCACCAGCGGCAGCGCGCGCTCAAGCTCTTCCAGGATGGGCGAGGTCGATGAGGGAGCGCGTCTCGGAGGAAATCGAGGCGGGCTGGCTCAAGGACGACGCGGAGGTCGCGGCGCGCGAACTCGAGGCAGCGGAGCACATCGGCTGAGCGGTCAGGACCGCCCATAGAGCACAACGCCTTGTTTCGGGCCTTCGAGGAGGACGTTGCCCTCGATGCGGCTGCGGCGTGGCGGACGAGCACGTCGACGCCCTCCTCGACCCGCGCGCGGCGGGCCAGGTCACGCTGGGCTGATCGAACTGTGTGATTGCGTGCCTTTTCACACGACCATTTGTGCGTATTTTCACTCCCAACGGTCATCACAACTGTTATGCTGCCCTATGTATGGGACATATCGATAGCAGAACGGCAGGGTCGAATTCGAGAGGGCTGGGCACGACCGGGAATCGGCATCTGAGGGAGCGGGCGAGACGGCCCGCTACTTCAACGCCGAGGAGGTCGTGATCTGGTGACTTTGACCGAGGCCCTGTCAGGTTCGCGCAGTCCGTCCCCCTCGCACTTCTTTCTACTCTGCTGAGCAGGCTGCATTTGTAGGAGGAACTGAGTTGCAATGGGGTAGATGACCGTTTTCGCTGCAGACGAGGCGTCCGCATCGGTCCACGCGCCGGAGCTGTCCCTGCCGCCTTAGTGCTCCTCGCGCTGCTGCTGTTCCTTGCCCGGCCCGCGGAGGCCCAGACGGGCGAAGTCAACGGCGTCGAGCTGTCGATCTACAACCGGACGTCGATCGACGTCAGCTGGGCCAACACCGATCAGAACGTCAAGCACTACATACGCTGGCGCAGGGAGTACCGGGACGCCACCCGGAGGATCCTGACGACAGCCTGGGAGAACTCGGGCGGGTCGGATGGCCTCGAGCGGGGCGCCGGCGTGAGGACCTACAGGATCTCCGGCCTTGCCAGCAATATGTACCAGGTCCAGATCAGGAGGGACGGCGGCGAGTGGATGACCTACCGCGCCTACGTCCCAGCCGCGAACGACCGCACAGACCCGCCGTTCAGCGTGAGGGTCACGCCAGGCGACGGGCGGGTGCAGGTCTCGTGGCTCCCGTCCCGAGGCCCCACCCCCACCAAATACTCCATCGATTGGCAATGGACGCACGAGGGCGTCAGCCGCAACCCGCGAGGTTCGGAGGTGGAAGTCGAGGGGAGAGAGATCGGGACCAACGTCCGGCACAGATACACGATTACCGGGATCCCCAACGGAGCGACCGCCACCGTGACCGTCTCGGCCATCCTCACCGACTGGGGTGAAGACTATGAGAGCCGGGGGGTCCAGGCGACGGGCTCGCCCAGGGAGGCGGCGGTCAAGTCCTCCGACGCCACCCTGAGCGACATCATCCTCTTCGCGGTCGGCAGGACGTACGAGTACACCCCGGATTTCGACTCAGACACCACGCAGTACGCGGCGACCGTCCCCAGGGACCTCGACCACATCATCGTGATCCCCTACGTCAACCAGGTCAACGCAACCTATGCGGTGGAGGGCGCCGTCGGCTCGGGGCATGCCACCCTCGACAGCGATGCCGTCGTCCTCGCCGCGCCTACCGTGGCCAAGGGCATCGACATCGTGGTGACCGCCCACGACGGGATGACCACCAGGACCTACACGGTCACGGTGACGAGGCAAGGCTTCACCGACGCTACGCTGCAGGCGTTGACCGTGTCGGACGGCACGAACGACGTGCCGCTCACCCCGGCCTTCGACTCCGACACGGGCAGCTACACGGCCAGCGTGGAGCACGGCGTCGGCAGCGTGACGGTGACGCCCACGGTCAACGAGAGCCACGCCTCGGTCACGGTGGACGGCACGACCGTCAACTCCGGTACGGCGAGCCCGGCCGTCTCCCTGACCGCGGGCGAGGCCAATGACATCCTGGTGGTGGTGACCGCGGAGGACACGTCCGTCACCAGGACCTACACGGTGAGCGTGACCCGGGCGGGGTCTTCGGACGCGACGCTGAGCGGCCTCACCATCTCCGACGGGACGCTCACCCCGGCCTTCGACTCGTCCAGGACGGCGTACACGGCCACCGTTGCCTACAGCGTCGCCAGCGTCACCGTGACTCCCACCGTCAACGAGAGCAACGCGACGGTGGCCGTGAACGGCTCCGGCGTCACCTCCGGTTCGCCGAGCCAGGCAATATCCCTGACCGCCGGCCAGTCCAACGACGTCAACGTCGTGGTGACCGCGCAGGACGGAGTCACCACCAACACCTACACGATAGCGGTGACCCGGTCGCCGCCCACCTTCTCCATCACGCCGACGGCGAGCGCGGCTGAAGGTGAGAGCGCGTCGCTGACCATCACGCTGAGCACGAACGCGCCGAGGGGAGGTGTGGCGTTCAGCGTGACGGCGCAGTACTCCACCACGGGGACGGGCAACGCCGTGGCCGCGGACGTGGGGACGATCACCACGCCGGTGACGGTGGCCGAGAACACCAGCACCAGGACCATCTCCATCCCCACGGCGGAGGACTCCCTGGACGAGGATGCGGAGACCTTCACGGTGGTCATAGCCACCAGCGTCTCGCCGTGGGTGAAGGCAGGGGACGGCAAGGACACGGCCACCATCACCATCAACGACGACGACACGGCGGGCTTCACGGTGACGCCGACGACGCTGAACGTCAGCGAGGGGGCGTCGAAGACCTACACCGTCGTCCCGGACACCAGGCCCGCGGCCAGCGTGACCGTCTCCCTGGCCAACCCCGACACCGGGGCGGTCACCGTGGCGCCCACTTCGTGGACCTTCACCACGAGCAATTGGAACACGGCCAGGACCTTCACCGTGAGCGGGGTGGAGGACAGCGACTACGCCGACGAGACGGTGACCATCAGCCACAGCGTCACCAGCACCGACTCCACGTACTCCGGCCTCACCCCGGACTCGGTCACCGTGAACGTGGAGGACAACGACGTGCTGCCGGTGACGGTGGCCTTCGGGTCGGCCACCCACACCGTGCAGGAGACCGACGACACGACCACCACGACGGTGCAGGAGAACGAGGCCACGGTCACCGTCACCCTCAGCGCCGACCCCTTACGGACGGTGACCATCCCCATCACCAGGACGAACCAGGGCGGGGCATCGGACTCCGACTACTCCGGCGTCCCAGCCAGCGTCACCTTCAACTCGGGCGAGACCTCCAGGAGCTTCACCTTCAGCGCGACGGCGGACGCCATCGACGACGACGGGGAGTCGGTGAAGCTGACCTTCGGCACGCTACCCACGGGGGTGAGCGCGGGATCCACCGACGAGACCACCGTTTCCATCACCGACGACGACCTGCCGGCCGACGTGGACGTGGCCTTCGGGCAGCGCTGGTACACCGTGACCGAGGGGAGCAACGTGACGGTGAAGGTGCAGCTCAGCGTTGCCCCGGAGCGGAGCATCACCATCCCCATCACCAGGTCCAACCAGAGCGGGGCCACCAGCGCCGACTACTCAGGGGTGCCCGCCAGCCTGACCTTCGGAGCGACCGATACGGAGCAGTCCTTCACCTTCTCGGCGACCTCCGACAACGTGGATGACGACGGGGAGTGGGTCGTGTTGGGCTTCGGGACGTTCCCCACCGGGGTCACAGCCGGGTCCATCAGCACGGCGTCCATCAGCATCCGGCAGCACTCGGCATACCTCTCGGCGCTGACGGCCAGCGGCGCCACCAGCGAAACGGGCGCGTACTCGGCGCTGACCATGGCTCCCGCCTTCGACAGGGAAACCGGGGCCTACTCGATCCGGGTGGACCCCGACATCACCCACGCCAGGGTGACGCCCACGGCGGAGGACACCAGCGCCACGGTGCAGGTGGGCATGCGGGGCACGACCATGGCCACGGTGGCCAGCGGCTCGGCCAGCGGGGCTATGCCCCTGGAGCGGGGCGCCAACGAGATCATGGTGCGGGTCACGGAGGCGAGCAGTAACCCGTCGACCTACAGCGTGACTATCAACGTCGACGGCACCCCGCCCGCGCCGGACGGCCTGACGGTCACGCCGGGCTCCCACTCGCTCAGCGCGACCTGGACCCCGCCGGGGGTGTCGGTGCATGGCTACGACGTGCATTTCACGACCATGTCGGCAGACGACCTGGCCGACGACGCGGAGGTGGGTTACTACCAGCACCCGCGCGCGGGGCGGATCATCAACCGGCACCCGGGCCGGGGGTGGGTGACGCTCCCCAAGAGCGACAGGGCACCCAAATACGGCATGGGGTACCTCGACCCCGGCCAGGAATACCGGGTGCGGGTGCGGGCCCACAACAGCTACGGCATCGGCCCCTGGGCCGTGGGCAAAGGCACGCCGTTGCAGGCGCCCCGCACCGTGACGCTGTCGGCCTCGGCGGCCCGTGTGCGCGAGGGCGGCGCCGTGACCATCACGGCCACGGTCAGGTACCAGGGCCGGCCGTCGCCGATCCAGGAGGACATGGACATCCTGCTGACGACCCATCTGGGCACGGCAGAGGCGGGCGACGTGGGGACGCTGGAGCGCATCAGCATCGGCAAGTACACGGACAGGGCCTCGGCCACGGTCCAGACCCACCGGGACGGCGACAACGACGACGAGACCTTCGCGGTGCTGATCCGCTCGATCCCCAGCCGGGACAAGGCGCGGGCGGGTGATCCGGCCATCGTCTGGGTGACCATCACCGAGGGCGACCCGGCTCTGCCGGAGCCCGTGGTCCGGGTCCCCGAGCTGCGGGCCAGCGGCGCCATCGATGAACAGGGGCAGTCTCCCACGGTGAGCGGCTCGGGTGATGCCCCGCCGGAGCAGGAGGCGGCCGCGCAGCCCACCTCGGTGACCCTCTCTCTGGACGCGGCCGCGGTCGGCGAGAGCGCCGGGACGGTGACCCTCACCGCCACGCTGGACGCGCCGGCCCCCGACGGCGGCATCGGCGGGTTCCTGTTGGCGGGCGCCGACGGCACGGCGTCCGAGGGCATCGACTTCACCATGCCGCTCGAGCTCTTCATTCCGGGCGGACAGCGGCCCGCGACGGCCTCCATCACCATCACCGACGACGATGAGGACGAAGCGCACGAAACGGTCGTGATCTCGGCGCTGTTCGACCTGGGCACGGCCGTCCTCGAAGACACAATCACGCTCACCATCACCGACGACGACGACGCCGGCACAGTGAAGTCCGCGCCAGCGGTGGCCTCGGCCATCGGCGACGTGAGCCTCGAGGCGAACGCCACCCGGGACGTATCCCTGGGCGGGGTGTTCAGCGACGCCGACGGCGACGCGCTGACCATCACGGCCGATTCCTCGGACGCCGCCGTCGCCGCCGTTGTCGTGTCGGCGGACCAGTCCACGCTCACGCTGACCGGGGTGACCGAGGGCACGGCGACCGTCACGGTCACCGCCGAGGACGCCGACGGCAACCGCGTCAGCGACGCCTTCGAGGTGACGGTCACCGCCCCGCAGTCCACGCTTCCCAGCATCGCGGCCCGCTATGACGCCAACGGCGACGGCGCGATCGATGGGTCGGAGTACCAGCAGGTCAAGAAGGACTGGCTCTCCGGCAAGATCAGCTACGACGAGTTCCTGGAGGTCGTCAGGGTCCACCTCAGCTCCGGCTGATCACGGCCGCTCGGGTAACCGAACCTTCGCCATGCGTTTCGCTCATGGTGGCGGCGGCGAGCGCCGGGCAGGCGTCCGTGGCGGCCCCGCCGTTTGAACGGGCGCCGGCTGGAGCCGGGATGAGTAGGGGCGGGCCGGTCGAAGTGCTCTCTTCACGACGTCCTGCAACGCCAAAAGGGCCGCACAGATGGACGGTCGGGCGATGGCGGCAGCCGATGAGTTCCGTGGAAGAGCCGCGCCATGCCGAGACAGAGGATTCACCACAGGAGGAGGGTCTAGCTCTTCCCCAACGGGTGTGGCCCGCGCGCGCGCCTCAGTGGCGCATGGGCGTCGCGAGCAAGCGGAACACCCCTACGGGCAGGGGATGGTGAAGCCGCCGAAGCCGAGGGAGCGCGCGGAATCGTTGCGGCGCTGGGGGCACGCTCAACCCTCGCTGGCCGCCTCCGTCTCCCCAGCCGGCATCCGGTAGCCGACGCGAGGCTCGGCGAAGATGTAGGTGGGGTTGCTGGCGTCGTCGCCCAGCTTGCGGCGCAGGTGTTTCAGGTGGGTGCGCAGCACGCGCAGGTTCCCCGGCTTGCCCGGGCTCCACGCGCGCCGCAGCAGGCGCTCGTGGGGCACCACCTGTCCCGCCTCCATCGCGAGTGCTGCCAGCAGGTCGAACTCGGTCGGCGTCAGCGGCGCCGGGCGTCCCGAGACCGTCACCCGGCGCGTGGCGTAGTCGATGCGCAGCTCGCCCAGCACGAAGGACTCCTCGGGGGCGACGCGCTGCGGCTCCCCGGCGCGGCGCAGGGCGGCCCGCACCCTGGCCACCAGCTCCGTGGGCGAGAAGGGCTTGACGATGTAGTCGGTGGCGCCCTGCTCCAGCACCCCGGCGACCACCTCCTCCCTGCCGTAGGCCGAGATGAAGATCACCGGGATGCGGGAGGCGGCGAGGATGTCTCCCATCAGCTCCACCCCGTCCCGCTCCGGCAGCATCAGGTCCAGCAGGGCCAGGCGGGGGCTGTGCTCCGCCACCAGCGCCAGCGCCTCTTCCGGGTCGGCGGTCACCACCGCGCGGAAGCCCGCGCCGGCGAGGATCTCACGCACCGACCGGAGCACCACGGGGTCGTCGTCCACCACCAGGACCGTTCCCGCCGACTGACCTTCGTCCTGGGCGCGGGCGGCGGGGCGGCGGGCCCGTCCGGCCCCCTCGACCACCGGCAGGGTGAAGACGAACCGCGCGCCCAGGCCGGGCCCGTCGCTCTCTGCCCGGATGCGGCCCCCGTGGGCCTCCACGATGCCCTTGCAGATGGCGAGCCCGAGGCCGGTGTCGCCCCCCACGTCGATGTCCTCCCGGCGGGAGAACTTGCGGAACAGCAGCGGCAGGTGATCGGCCGGTATCCCCCGGCCCTGGTCGGTCACCGAGACCTCGACGTGACCGCCCTCACGCACGGCGGACACCTGGATGACGGACGACTCCGGGGAGTGCCGCGCCGCGTTGGACAGGAGGTTGCCGATGACCTGGACGATGCGCCTGCGGTCGGCCATCACCAGGGGCAGGTCCGGCTCCACCTCGAGGGCGAGCTCGTTCCGGCCCCCGGCGCTGGTGAAGGCGTTCCTGGCCCGGTCCACGAGCACGGCCACCTCGGCCGGCTCCGGGTCCACCGCCAGCGCGCCCGTCTCGATGCGGGCCACGTCCAGGAGGTCGTCGATCAGGGTGCGCATGCTGCCGACCTGGTCGAGGATGATCCGCTGGAACTGGCGCAGCACGGCGGGGTGCGGCTCCGGCGACTCCATCATCGCCATCACCGAGCCCCAGATGGAGGTCAGGGGCATGCGCAGCTCGTGGCTCACCATGCCCAGGAACTCGGCCCGCAGCCGCTCCTGCTCCTCGAGCGGCGTCATGTCCTGGAGCGTGACGACGAAGGAAGCCAGCTCGCGGTCCTCGGCGCGGATCGGGGTCGCGTTGAGCAGGGCGCTGACGCTGCGCCCGTCTGGAACGCGCAGCACGATCTCCTCCGCCCGCACCGTCTCCCCCGAGTCCAGCAGCTCCGCCAGGGGGAACTCCCGCAGCGAGACCTCCCGCCCGTCGCTGCGCACGCAGGTCACCACGTCCAGGAGGTCCTCCGGCTTCTGGCCCTCGTCCCGCAGCCCGTCCACGATGCGCATGGCCTCGCGGTTGACCGACACCGGCATCCCCGTCCGGGCGTTCAGGAGGGCGACGCCCACCGGCGAGGTGTTGACGAGCGTCTCCAGGTCGGCCCTGGCCAGTCTTTCTTCCCGGTGGGTGCGGGCGTTGGCGATGATCAGGGCCGCCTGCGAGGCGAACATCACGAGCGTCTCCTCGTCCTCCCGGGAGAACTCCCGTCCCGGCTCGCCGTGCCCCACGTAGATGTGGCCCGAGCGCACCCCCTGGTGCAGGATCGGGGCCGCCATGAAGGCGGTGAGCTCGACGGGCAAGCGGAACTCGCCGAGACCGATGGACTTGGTGAACTCCTCCAGGTGTCCCACCCGCAGGGGACCCGGCAGGGCGTTGAGGTACTCGAAGAACAACCGCCCCTGGGGGGCCTGCCAGAGCCGCTCCATGTCGCCCGGGTCGAAGCCGAGGCCGAGGTGGTCCTCGATCGCGTCCGACGAGTTCAGGGTGATGATCACGGAGTAGGGCGCGTCGGTCAGGGAGCGGGCGCTCTCCATCACGGCCTGGAGGGCCGTGTCCACGTCCAGGCTCTCGTTGATGCGGAGGCTGGCCTGGCTGAGGCGGGAGAGGCGGTCTCCCGGCGGCTCCGCTCCCGGTGCCCGTTGGTCGGCGTTCTCCATTCGTCACCTCCCCTGGGAACGTACGTGCCTGCCCGGGGAAGATTCTAGCGTTCTGGGCCGAATTCATCACCACTTCATCGAAGCGGGGTATGGCTTCACCCTGAATTCATTCATCGATCGCTAGACTATTCACCGGCTGCAGTTCGCCAGTACGCCCCGTGGGGCCGGGCAGCCGTGGCCGAGGGACGGTTCCGGCCGCCAATGCCGCCCGCGCTCGCTGTAGATGCTGTCGAAGAGCACACAGGAGTGCCGTTCACGGTCCCGAGTGCAGTTTCGCTCGTGCGAAAAGGGAAGAAAGAGAAGTAATCCATGACCTCTGTAACTGAGATGAGGATCTGGATTCTGTCCAAGGCCTCGGAAGACGAAGAGTTCCGCGCCCGCTTCATCGCCGATCCCAAGGCCACCATCTCGCACGAATTCGGAGCCGACATACCCGACGGCGTCGACGTCGTGGTGCACGAGGAGAGCGTTACCAGCGCCCACCTGGTGCTGCCGCCCGCGCCGATACTGACCGACGCCGAGCCCGAGTCGATCGCCGGAACCGCCAACTGGGGACCGTTCGCCGTCTAAGGCGGCGTGATTCCGCGAGCCCTGAGAGGGGTGAAGTCCATGACCACCGCGACCGAGATGAGGGACCAGATCCTGACCAGGGCAGATGAGGACGGCGACTTCCGCGCACGCCTCATCGAGGACCCGAAGGCGGCCATCTCGGCCGAGATCGGGGCCGACATTCCGGATGGGTTCGACGTGGCGGTGCATGAGGACAGCGCCACCACGTTCCACCTCGTGCTGCCGCCCTCTCAGGCACTCACAGAGGCCGAGCTGGAGACGGTCGCCGGCGGCCACCACGCCGGGCTCGGGTTCTGGGATTAGGGCGCCGAGCCGGTGGCAGCTTCACAGGCTGCACTCGGTTCACGGCGGCAGCGCAAGAGGCAGAACCATGACGACCACAGATGAGATGAAGGGCCAGATCCTGACCAGGGCAGATGAGGACGGCGACTTCCGCGCACGCCTCATCGAGGACCCGAAGGCGGCCATCTCGGCCGAGATCGGGGCCGACATTCCCGAGGGGTTCGACGTGGCGGTGCACGAGGACAGCGCCACCACCTTCCATCTCGTGCTGCCGCCGTCGCCGCAGCTCACCGCAGCCGAACTGGAGCAGGTCGCCGGCGGGCGCGGCTACCGGGGCCAGCACACGTTCCCCTGGTAGTGAACACGGGCTGTAGCCCCGGATGGGGCCGAGAAGGCTGAGGTTCAAGGAGGATTCCACGATGACGACAGCAACCGAGTTGAAGACGCAGATCCTGACCAGGGCAGATGAGGACGGCGACTTCCGCGCACGCCTCATCGAGGACCCGAAGGCCGCCATCTCCTCCGAAACCGGGACCGCCATCCCGGACGGCTTCGAGGTGATGGTGCACGAGGACAGCGCCACGACCTTCCACCTCGTGCTGCCGCCCTCGCCGCGGCTCACCGAGGCCGAGCTGAAGCAGGCGACCGGCGGTATCGCGCTGATCATCTGGTAGCGCAGTCGCGTTATCGGACACGGGAATCCAGGGCAACGCGGCGGGTGAAAGGAGCAGGCATGACCACTGCAACCGAGATGAGGGAGCAGATCCTGACCAGGGCGGATGAGGACGGCGAGTTCCGTACTCGCCTCATCGAGGACCCGAAGGCGGCCATCTCGGCCGAGATAGGGGCCGACATTCCGGACGAGTTCGCCGTGTCGGTGCACGAAGACAGCGCCACCACCGTCCACCTCGTGCTCCCGGCCTCGTCGGCACTGACGGAGGCCGAGCTGGAGCTGGTGGCCGGTGGCGGATCCCACAAGGGGTATTACTGGTAGTTCACTGACCTGTTCACTTGCGGATTCGAGGACAGAAGCAGCACGCGAAAGGAACGAGAACCATGACGACAGCAACCGAGATGAGGGAGCAGATCCTGAGCAAGGCGGAGGACGACAGCGACTTCCGCGCACGCCTCGTCGCGGACCCGAGGGCGGCCATCTCCGCCGAGATCGGGGCCGACATTCCGGACGAGTTCGCCGTGTCGGTGCACGAGGACAGCGCCACCACGGCCCACATCGTGCTCCCGCCCTCGCCGGCACTCACGGACGCCGAGCTGGAGATGGTCGCCGGTGGCGGGAACCTCTGGCAGAACACCATGCCCGGCCACATGGGCGGCAACGGCTAGCGGGGACGCGAGGCTCGACAGCCTCGCCCGGTGCCGCCCATCGGCTTGAGCCGACAAGCAGCTTCGAGAGAGAGGCGAACCAGCGTAAGCGGCACGCGAAAGGAAAGAGAACCATGACGACAGCAACCGAGATGAGGGACCGGATCCTGAGCAAGGCGGAGAACGACAGCGACTTCCGCGCACGCCTCGTCGCCGACCCGAGGGCGGCCATCTCGGCCGAAATCGGGGCCGACATTCCGGACGAGTTCAGCGTGTCGGTGCACGAGGACAGCGCCACCACGGCCCACATCGTGCTCCCGCCCTCGCCGGCACTCACGGACGCCGAACTGGAGATGGTCGCCGGTGGCGGGAACCTCTGGCAGAACACCATGCCCGGCCACATGGGCGGCAACGGCTAGCGGGGACGCGAGGCTCGACAGCCTCGCCCGGTGCCGCCCATCGGCTTGAGCCGACAAGCAGCTTCGAGAGAGAGGCGAACCAGCGTGACTACAGTAACCGAACTGAGGGCCCGGATCCTGGACAAGGCGGCGGGCGACGACGACTTCCGCGCATCCCTCATGGCCGACCCGAAGGCAGCCATCTCAGCCGAGATCGGGACCGCCATACCGGACGGCTTCGACGTCGTCGTGCACGAGGAGAGCCCCACCGCGGCCCACCTGGTGCTGCCGCCCTCGCCGGCACTGACAGAGGCCGAGCTGGAGACGGTCACCGGCGGCCACCACACCGGGCTCTGGGGCTAGGCGGCGAGGCGACCTCGAGTAGCCGCTCCACAGGCGCCACTCGGGTCACCGCAGCAGAGGAAGAGGCAGAACCATGACGACTGCAGATGAGATGAAGAACCAGATTCTGGACCGGGCCGCGGAGGACGGCGAATTTCGCGCACGCCTCATCGCCGACCCGAAGGCGGCGATAGCGTCCGAGGTCGGCACGGTCGTACCGGACGGGTTCGACGTGGCGGTCCACGAGGACAGCGCCACAGCCGCGCACCTCGTGCTGCCGCCCTCGCCGCGGCTCACGGATGCCGAGCTTGCAGAGGTCTCCGGCGGGGGTGGCTGGGAGAGCTTCATAGGTACGAGTAAGACAGGGTAGGTAGAACCATGACCACGGCAACCGAGTTGAAGAGCCGGATTCTGGGCAAGGCGGCTGAGGACGACGACTTCCGCGCACGCCCTCATCGCCGACCCGAAGGCGGCCATCGCGTCCGAGACCGGACAGGCCATACCAGACGGCTTCAACGTGGCGGTGCACGAGGACAGCGCCACCACCGCCCACCTCGTGCTGCCTCCATCGCCGGCACTCACGGACGCCGAACTGGAGTTGGTCAGCGGCGGGGTGTCCATCTCTATGCCGGCAAATTGGTAAGGGGACGCCGGGGTTCTACAGCTGTCAACGTCGCTCATGAAGCGATCCAGTCATTGTCGACGGGCTCAGTAACGGCGCCCATCGGCTTGAGCCAACAAGCAGCTTCGAGAGAGAGAGAGAGTAGAACCATGACCACAGCGACAGAAATGAAGACCCAGATCCTGAGCAAGGCGGCTGAAGACGACGACTTCCGCGCACGCCTCATCGCCGACCCGAAGGCGACGATCTCGGCCGAGACCGGACAGGCCATACCGGACGGGTTCGACATCGTGATCCACGAGGACGGCGCGACCACCGCTCACCTCGTGCTGCCGCCCTCGCCCAGGTTGACCGAGGCCGAGATGGAGAAGGTCGCCGGCGGCGTGTTCATCTGGATGTACGTTTCGGACGGCTCGTAGTAAGGCCAGGCGGCCTGCAGCGCGAGTGTGCCGGCGTAGGCCTTGGCCGCGGTGGTCCCGCGGTCCACAACCACCTTGACGTGGTTGATGCTCTGCCGAAGCCGGTACACCCGCGCCTGATCGAAGACCTGTTCGACTCGCGGCCAGGCCTTCAGTCCCTCGGCCTTGTCGGGCAGGCACCAGCCCTGCTCCTCGAGCCGGTCGATCAGCTCATTCCACCCGGAGTGGTCCAGGTCATGCCATTCCGCCGGCCGGTGGAACTCCAGCCCGAGCCGGGGAGAGAGCCCCTCCGGGTTACGTCGACGTTCAGGCTGAGGCCCTCCGCGTCAGTCCTGCCAGGCCCTCGTACACGGCGATTTCATCACTACTTCATCACTACTTCATCAATACGTCATCGAATCGGGGCTCGACTTCACCCTGAATTCATTATCAGATCGCTAGACTATTCACTGGCTGCAGTTCGAAGCGCCAGGGAAGGAGGATGCCGCAGCCATGTCCGGTAACAGAGAGCAGATGACCCGCCACGGAGCGCCCCCGGGGGCCTCCATGTCTTCACCTGCCCCGGACCTGCGTGCTCACCCGGCACGCCGCCGCCCCCCGCTGCTCCTCGTCCTGTTCGCCGCCCTGCCGGCGCTGGTGCTCGTTCGTGAGAGCCGAACGCAATAGCGCCGTACTTGAGACGTGCCTCGCCCATCACGCCCGCCGCATCTCTGGATCCCGTTCTCTGGCCGTCGTGCTGGTTGCGCAGACAGAGTCGGCCGCGGACCGCCTTTCTGCCGCAGGCCCCGCATGATCCACGCCTCCCTGGGCGGCTTCGCGCTGCTGCTGTTGGTCGCCGCGCTGCACGGCGCATTGCTCTTCCACGGCTCCGCGCCCGCGGCTGAGGCGCAGACCCACGAGAAGCCCGAAGCCGCCCAGTTAGTCAGGCTGCACCTGGGCGCCTATCTGTTCTGGCACGAGTCTTCCGGGGCGGACGGCTACGAGATACAGACCCGCTCCCAGTCCGGCGGTACGTGGGGAAGCTGGTCCAGCATCAGCTACACCGGCACCACTCAACCGGCAACAGTGACCGGCCTGACCGCGGGGACCAGGTACCAGTGGAGGATACGGGCCACCAGCGGCAGTGAGCAGAGCGAATGGTCCGTGCACGACGACGTAAATGACCTCGCCTACAACTGGACGGCCGAGTCCCTCGGGCGGAACATTGCCAACCCGGCCGTGCTGCGGTCGGCTGGGCCCGCCGACCCGGGGGAGGTCACGGTGACGTGGACCCACGGCCCTGCGCGCTCCGGCGTCACCATCACCGGCTGGAGGGTGGGCTACCGGCTGTTCTCTGAGCCGGTTAATCAGACCCGGGAGACAGGCCGGCTGGCCGCCTCCGCGACCATGGCTACCGTCACGGGCCTCACCGGAGGCGAGGAGACAGCTACGCCGGGCACCACGCCGCCCACGGCGTCACCGGAGCCGGTGGCGGCAGATAATGACGGCGGCATGGACCGCGCCGCGATCGCCGTAGTGGCCGCGCTTCTCGTGCTCGGACTGCTCATCATCGTGGCCGTGGCCATCGCAGCCCTTGCGTTCGCGCGCGACAGGAAGAGCCAGGGGTAGGCGCACCAGGGCCCGGCGCAGTCCCGCGCCGCCCACGGAGGATGAATCACCATGCGCTGGCTTCTGCCCGGTCTCGTGTTGCTCCTGGCGGCATGCGGTAGCAAAGAGAACCCATTGGCCCATACGGACTGGCGCCTGGTCGCACTGGGCGACGCCGACGCTCCCTCCGCGGTGGTCGTCGGCGACCCGACCACCCGGTTCACCACCGACACCGACATGACGGGGTGGATGGGCTGCAATGCGTATGGCGCGATCTACCGCGTCGAGGGCACTGGCCTGCACCTCGACCACGTGACGTGGACGCAGGCGGGCTGTCAGACGCGGGGCCTGTTCGAGCAGGAGCAGCGCATCCAGGACCTGTTGCTGGGAGTCGAGCGCTTCGAGCTATCGGGGACGCAGCTCACGCTGCACAGCGATGGCGGGCAGGTGCTCATCTTCGAACCGGCCAGCAAGTAGCTCGTCAGGCGCCTGTCCGGCTGTCTGCCTACAGGTTCCGCGCGCCCTCGTCGCGGCGCATGAGCCCGCTCCACCGCTCGCGGTCCTCTACGAGCATCCGCGCGAGCGACGCCTCCAGTGAGAGCGTCGCCATGTCGTGATGGGTTGCCAGCGCGCCCATGAGCAGCGCGAGCGCCGGCGGCGGGCAACTGCTGCGCGCGGATGGCGCGTCGGGCTCATCACGGAGGAATTCCGAAGTAGAGTCCCCGGACATGGTCTAGGAGCAGAAGGGTGGACATAGAAGACCACCGCGCCATCCTCACGAAGGACATACAGAACGCGAGGGAGGACGACGGTGGTCAAGGAGAGCGTGGACTTGTTGGAGCTGCTCCACAAGCAGGCGGGCGGGGGTGACCTCGACTTCCTGTGTGAAGCGGTCGCCGTGCTCGCCGAGGCGGTGATGGAGGCCGAGGTCGCGGAGCAGATCGGCGCCGGCCACGGCGAGCTCAGCCGCGGGCGCACCGCCCGGCGCAACGGCTACCGGCCGAGGCGCTGGGACACGCGCCCCGGCACCATCGAGCTACAGATCCCGGAGCTGCGCCAGGGCAGCTACTTCCCGGCGCTGCTCGAGCCCCGCCGGCGCGCCGAGCGCGCGCTGCTCTCGGTGGTGCAGCGGGCCTACGTCGAGGGCGTCTCGACCCGCCCCGCCCGGTAGTAGGATGTCGCAGTCAGGGTCGGCCCGAGGGCTCCGGGCCGGAAGGCGAGTGACGATGACGGCGCCGGAGACCTCCAACGGGTCGGCAGCGGTCCCCGAGCACATTGTGTTCCCGGACCCGCCCGAAGACCACGACGACAAGGCGGCCAGCTTCGACCACCTGTCCTACACCGGCGCGGTTCACTTCCTGGCCGTGTATCTCGGTGAACCCGAGACGACCCTGGTGGGCGGCGAACTCTACCTGGCCCCGCAGTCCACGCGCAGCCTGGCGCGACTGCGCTACCCCGACGTGATGGTGGCCTTCGGAGTGGATCCCGAGGCGTACCGGGCCGCCAACGCCTACGTGATCTCGGAGCAGGGGAAGCCCCCAGATCTGGTGCTGGAGGTGGCCTCCCGCAGCACGGCGCACGTCGACGTGACGGAGAAGCGCGACGACTACGCCGCCCTCGGCGTTCCGGAGTACTGGCGGTTCGACGCGACGGGCGAACATCACGGTGCGAGGCTGGGCGGAGACCGGCTGGTGGATGGCTCGTACTTCCCGGTCGAGCTCCAGGAGCTGGCCGGCGGGGTGCTGCAGGGCTACAGTCCCGTGCTGGACCTGTTCGTTCGCTGGGAGGCCGGCGCGCTTTCCTGAGCGTGCAGTGCTCCCCGGATGGAGTGCTGCACCTTGGCCTGACCTCCGACGCCGCAATGCTGGACGGACAGCATGCCGTCGTCTGGTGGACCGACAACAGCGAGTACCGGCGCGCCGAGCTGTGGGACGCCGAGGAGCTGTCCACCAGTTCCGACCTTTTCTACGCCTCGGCGCCGGAGCCGAGATCCCTGTGGGCCGAGCTTCGCGACTCGTCAAAGCTGCACGTCGTCATTTTCGGCGAGCGGTCGTGGCATGTAGCCGATGCGGACGTCTCGCGCATCAGCGATCTCGCCGTCGTCGAAGTGCTCGACTACTGCGGTCAGTCCGCCGAGCCCGAGGCGGAGGAGTAACCGCGATGATCCGCTACCCGGACGGACGCACCGCCGAAGCGCCCACGCCGAACGCGTCCGTCCGGACCATGTTCGCCTGCAACCAGGCTCCGGCCTCGAGGCCCAGGCGTCACCGGCCACGGTTCGTGAGGGACCTCACCGTCTCGCGAGCCACGCGGTGACCCTGGGCGGCGTTGCGCGAGTCGTCCGGCTGATCCGGCGCAAGTAGGTCGCGCCTTCGCCACGCGTCTCGTTCACGGTCGCGGCGAGCGCCGCGCCTGCGTCCGTGTCGGCCTCGAGGACGCCCTCGGGGGCGGCGGCGACGTCGAGACTCTCGTTGATGCGGAGGCTGGCCTGGCTGAGGCGGGAGAGGCGGTCTCCGGGGGCTCCGTTGCGCGGGGCCGTTGGTCGGCGTTCTCCAACTCGTCACCTCCCCGGGAGCGGGCCTGCCGGGCGATGATTCGAGCGTTCGGGGCGGAATTCATCACTACTTCATTGGATCGGAGCAGGACGTCACCTTGAATTCATCCGTGAATCGGTATACTCAACTGCACGAATACCTGCGCGGACGCACACCCACGGTTTCCGGCCAATGCAGGAACATGCGGTTCAGTCACACGGTCACGACAGGAGAGTACGTATGCGACTACCGGTGTGGGCAGTCCGCGTCCTGACCTGGCTGCTGGCCGTGGCCGCGATGCTGACCGCAACCCTCACCATCCTGGCCGGCTCAGCCCAGGCGGAGGGCGACAGCGAGGAACCGCGAGCGCAGTTGACCCTGAGCGTGAGCGAGGCCCGGCCGGGCGACACCATCACGGTTGAGGGCTCCGGTTTCCGGGCGGAGACGGGCGCGTCCTACATCTACACCTCGACCATCACCATCGGCGGGACGCCGATCGCGGCCGTGACGAGCGTGGACCCCGCATCGGGCTTCCTCCACGCGGGCAGGACCATCGACTCCGGGTTGTGGATCGCCGAGCACATCGACATCGACCCGTCCGGCACCCCGCCCGACGGCGCCTTCAGCGCGACATTCGTGTTGCCCGACGACCTGCCGGCCGGCGACCACGACCTGGTCGCGATCTCGTGTTGGGCCGGGCCCGACGGGTACTACCCCGAGGACGGCGTCGCGCCCTGCGGCACGGTTGGCCTCGGCGGCGGCGTCAGGGACCGCGTTGCAACCGCAACCCTCACCATCCTGGCCAGCAGCGCCGCGGCCCCGGCGGTCGCGGATACCGGCAACGCCGGACTGGTCAACGGCCAGGACGCAGGCGTGTCCGCGGGAATGATCGCCCTCGTCGTCGCCATCGCCACGCTCGGCGCCGGCATCACGCGCTACCGACTGAGCCGCAAGGGGTGATCGTGGGATACCGGGCATGACTCCTGTCGCTCGAACGGATCCGGCCTGGGTCCGGCGGCTCGCGTTGCCCCCGAGCCCGCGCGGGGGACGCCCCCCCGAACCTCTCGCCCCCACCCATCTCCCTCCCCCGCCGGGAGGCTAGCCGTGCAGTGGGCCTCCTCCTTCCTCTCCCGGCGTTCCCCCGCTCCGGCCCTGCTGCTCGTGCTTGCTGCGGCGGCCCTCGGCCTGGCCCTGCTGCTGCCCCAGCAGGCGTTCGCGCATCCGGACCACCCGGAGAACACCGAGAACACGGAGAACACGGAGCCGCCGGACCCCCCGGACCCCCCGGAGAACAACGTGGACCCGGACCCGCCGGACCCGCCACAGCAGCCGGTCGGGCCCGCCATCACGGCCCCTCCCCAGCCGAGCGAGGCCGACTTCGAGTGGACCGGGAAGCACGACATCGAGGCGCTGGACGGCGATCACAGCACGCCTACCGGGATGTGGTCCGACGGCGCCGTGCTCTGGCTCCTCCACAACGCCGACGGCGCCGCCGACGCCGCCTACGCCTACGATCTGAAGACGGGTGAGCGCGCCGAGGAGCGCGAGTTCGAGTTGGAAAAGCGCAACCGCGCGCCCCGCGGCATCTGGTCCGACGGCACGGGGCGCGTGTGGGTCGGCGACAGCGGCCGCGAGCGCCTCTTCGCCTACGACCTCAGCAGCGGCGAGCGCCTCGATGACCGTGACATCGAGCTCCGCGAGCGCAATGCCCACTCCCGTGGCATCTGGTCCGATGGCCAGACCATGTGGGTCCTCGACGAACGCCGCAACGCCGTCTTCGCCTACGACCTCGAGAGCGGCGCCCTCCTCGCCGAGTACGCGCTCGACCCCGCCAACGGCTCCCCCCAGGGCATCTGGTCCGACGGCGTCACGCTCTGGGTCTCCGACCCCTCGAGTCCCCCGCGCCTCTTCGCCTACCGCCTCCCTGCCCGCGAGGAGGTTGAAGCGGCAGGTGAGGGAGCCAGCCTCGAGCGGGTCGGGGACGAGGACTTCACGGAGCTCGGCCGGGTCGGCAACAGCAGCCCGCGCGGCATCTGGTCCGACGGCGCGCTGATGTACGTCGCCGATGCGAACGACGGCAAGGTCTACACCTACAACATACCGGACGCCATCGACGCGCGCCTCGCCTCGCTCGCGCTGGAGGGCGTCGCGATCGGTGCGTTCTCGCCGCTGCGCACGGACTACGCGGGCGTACCCGCCGAGGGGGTGACGACGACGGTCGTGACGGCCGAGACGGCGCAGCGGCGGACGACCGTCGTGGTCGAGCCGCCCGATGCCCACGAGCGGACCGCGGGCCACCAGGTCGCCCTCGAGGGCGTCGCGGAGATCACCGTGACCGTCACGTCGGCGGACGGCAGCCGCACGCGCGTCTACCGCGTGGCTCTGGAGGTCACCGCCGAGGAGCCCTGGGCGCACTGCCTGAAGGGCGCGGTGGCGGCGGGCTTCAGCCTCCTCGTCTACGAGGGCGGGAGCGTCGAGGAGCTGGCGGCCTGCGCGGAGAGCCGGGGCGTGCGGGGCCTCTACGCCCTGCACGAGGGCCGCTACGTCGCCTACCTCCCCGAAGCGCCGGGCTTCGTCAACGAGGCCTTCGCCGGGCTCTACCCCGAGGTCGTGCCCGCGCTCACGCCGCTGGTGGCGGCGAGCGATGGACCGGCGAGCGAGGATCCGGTGGGCGAGCTCGCCGCCCCGGGCGACTGGCCCGGCTGCCTGCGGGGCGAGTTCGTGGAGGACGGCTTCAGCCTCGTGCTCTACGAGGGCGGCACGGTCGAGGAGCTGGCGGCCTGCGCGCGGGGCGACGCCGTCGTCGCCGCCTGGGCGCTCCACGAGGGCGAATGGGTCTCGTACATCCGAGGCGCGCCGGAGTTCGTCAACCGCTCCTTCGCCACGCTCTTCGCCGACGGCGTGCCCCCGCTCACCCCGCTCGTCGTCCGCAGCGAGCCGCCTTCGGTCCCCTCGCTGGCGACGACGGGGAGCCGCTGACCCAGGTCGAGCCGGGAGAGAACCGCGGGCTGCCCCGGCAGGCCTGGAGGGCCGTGTCCACGTCCAGGCTTCTCGTTGATGCGGAGGCGGGCCTGGCTGAGGCGGGAGAGGCGGTCTCCCGGCGGCTCCGTTCCCGGGGGCCGTTGGTCGGCGGACTTCGGCACCCGGGTGAGGAGGTTGTGCATGAAGTGGATCCTGCAGCGCTGCCAGACTGTCATCGGGTCGGGCGGGCCGCCGGCTCGACGCGAAGCACGACACCCTCATGCGGCGCAAGGGCGTCCTCGAGCGCGAGCGCGCACAGCTGCGTGCGGAGTCAGAGCCCGGGCCGGATCCCGAACTGCTCCGCGAGCGTATCCCGGAGGTGCTCGCGTTCATCCGCGAGTGGGTCCGGCAGGCCGACGGTGACGACTTCCAGCTGCTGATTCAGGCCCTGGACGTGCGCGCGGAGGTTGCCACTGATGAGCGCGGGGAGGTTGCCACTCATGAGGTAGACGTGCGCGTTGAGGTGCCCATGATCGAGGGGTTCGATGGGGCAGATTTTGTCACCATTGAACAAACATCGGCATGACGACCCGCTCGTGCGAAAAGGGCTGCGCTCGGTTCCGCGTGGCGCTCGCCCTCTGAGGGTGAGAGCCTAGGAGTGATCCCGTGGCACCGCCAGCGGCGACACGCGGTTGAACTGGTCCCGATGGGTCGAACTGCCACCCCCGAGGGCGAACGCGCCACGCGTAGCCCGTGGCCGGTCTATCGCGCTGCTTGAGCGCGGAAGGCCGATCATCGACGAGTTGCCCACCGCTGGGAGCTCTGCGGACACAGAGCTAGGGTGTAGGTAGCGAAGTGAAGGCCGCCCATGCCCGATCCTCTCTACAACGCCATCGAACAGGCCCTCCGACAGCCGCTGGACGGGACGCTGTTCGAGCGGTGCGCGGTCGACCTGCTGCAGATGGTCCGCTACCCCGACCTGCGCCCTACGCCCCCAAAACGCGACGCAGGTGTAGATGGCGTCTCGGGTCCAGACGCTGAACCAGACTTCATTCTCGTCGTGACTACCCAAGCGGACTACGCGCGCAACCTCCGGAAGAGCATCAGGAGCTATCTGGCAGCTGATGGCCCAGGCCGGCGCTTCGTATTCGCGACGACGCGCGAGGTCACGAACGCACGGCGTCTCGAACTGCGGAAGGAGTTGATGGACGAGTTCGGCGTGCAGCTTCATGAAGTCTATGACCGGGGCGACTTCACCCGGTTGCTATACGACCATCCGCAGTGGCGCAAGGATCTGCTTGGCGTCCCCGGAGCAGCAAGAGCGCTCAGTCGCTTCTCCGCCAACGCCCGCCCTACTCCGGCGATCCCGTTGATCGGACGCGATCACGATCTCCAACAACTGCGGAATGCCCGCGGGGACATCCTGCTGGTGGGGAGGCCGGGGGTCGGCAAGACGTTTCTGCTCGAACGGTTGGTGTCCGAGGAATGGGGCCTGTTCGATGCTGGATGGGATATGACCGACCTTGAGGACGCCGTTCGAGAACTGCGACCAAAGCGGGTAGTGATCGACGACGCGCACCTCGCTGTGGACCGCCTCACAGAGGCTGGGCGGCTCAAACGAGAGATGGATGTCGACTTCGACATCGTGGCTGTTTCGTGGCCCGGTCAGGCGGATGTGGTGCAGGGGAGCCTGCCGGAAGCAGATCGCGTCGACATTGAAGAGTTGGAGCGAGACAAGATCCTCCAGGTGATCACTGAAGTCGGCGTCGCGGGCCCGCCCGACCTGCAGCGCCTTATCGTCAACCAGGCGCATGGCTGCGCGGGGCTGGCGGTCACGCTCGCGAGCGCCTGTGTCAGCGGTCGGGTCGGCGATGTCGCAACCGGCGAGGCCCTGCTCGACGATCTCGCCCGCTGGTACGAGCGAACGCTGGGCTCGGAGAGCCGCCAGGTGCTGGGTGTGCTTGCACTCGCTGGGGACCGTGGCGCGACTCTCGATCAGGCCTGCGAGATTCTCGGGCTGTCACTTGCTCAAGGTAGCAAACTCGTTCGCGGCCTGGCTTCGGGCGGGACGATCGACGACGCGCCACGCGAACTGACGTTGGAGGAAATCGTCAGTGGCGACCGTCCGCATCGCCCCCAGCGAATGCGTGTGCAACCCGATGCGCTGCGCTACGCGCTGGTGCAGGATGTGTTCTTTGGCGGCCCCGGCGCGCTTGACCCTGCTAGGGCTATCGCTTGCCTGGACCATCCTTCGATTGCTTCGATCTCGCTCATCGGAGCGGCCCACCGTGGTGCCCCCGTGCACCGCGGGTTGCTCCAGTCAACGATGAACTGGACAGACGAGAGGGCGGCCACGGAGTACGCAGGCCTCGGCCCGGCTGAGCTGAAGACCGCTCTCGATGAGGCTCCTACTCACCGACTCCGTATCGCTGAAGTTGGGTACTGTGCGGGCGTCGCGCCGGAAATCGCGATCGAGATTCTCATGGATCTGGCGGTCGGGGACACTCGCTTGCAACACAGCGCGCCCGACCACCCCCTTCGCATCATCGGCGACTACCTCGCACTCCCGGACACAGGGATCGAGGAACGACGACTCGCCGTCGCCGCCGCCGACGCATGGCTAGGCAAGGGTGGCGATCCCGATGTCGGACTACGCGTGCTGATGCACGCTGTCGGGCTGGAAGTAAGCGCCCACTTGCTCGATCCCGGCCTCGGCGACACGGTCACAATCATGCGAGCGGCTGTGCCCCAGCCGTGGATCGAAAAACTCGCAGCTCTTTGGGATTCGATTCTCACGATCGTGGAGCGAGATACGGGCATTCGACCGGCACCGCTCATCGACGCACTGCATTCGTGGGTGTACCCCGGCACGATTGGCTTGCCCGGCAGCGGCCCGGACGAAGATGTTCGAGAGGCGATTCGGGAAGTCGCCACGCAAGTGATCACGCAGTTGGCCGACATCCTCAAGGCTCGTCCCGGAGCGCTCCGCCGTCTACGAGAGTACGGAACGTCTGGTGAACTCCCGGTCTCGATCGAGGTGCCCGAGGAATTCGCAATGCTCTTTCCTGAACGCTGGGACGGTTCCAGCGACGGGACCGGCTTCGATGAATGGGAGCGTCGCAATCGCGATCGGGTTCAGGGTTTCGCGAATGAGGTCCGGCGCCGGTCTGCCGACGATATCGCTGCACTCATCACCGGCGCCGACGCCGAGGCCAATGCGGCGGGCATCGACCATCCGCGTTGCACCCCCTTGCTCGCTCAAGCCCTCGCCAAGTACGAGGACGAGCCCGAGACCCTGCTCGCCGCGCTGGAAGAGCGCGGCGCGTCTCCCGACCTCATCTTCCCGCTCCTGGATCGGACCGCCGAGTTGCAGCGTCCAGGCTGGGAGATCGAACTCGAACGGCTGCTCGCCCATCCAGGTGCGTCCGGGGCGGCGACTCGCGTTGCGCTCGTGCGCCCCTGCGACGATGGCCTGAAGCGACTCGCGATCCAGAAGGCGGCGGCGCGGCTTCCGCTCATCTGTGACCTCGTCTCTTGGGAGCAACTCGACCACGCTACGCTCGCCCTCCTGTTCGACGCGCCCGATGCGCTCGTCCGACGAGAGGCGGCGGTTGCGCTCGGCACCATGTGGTCTGGCGAACGGCTCAAGACCTTGCCTACCTCCATGCTCGAGCGCTGGCGCGAGATCATTGTCGCCAGTCCGGCGGGGGATGGGCTGTTCTCCGAGATCCTGCGTCGCGATCCAGAACTCTGCGCTGATTGGCTGCGGGCGTGGTTCAAGCGCGCACGTGATCGGCGAACTGACGAGAACCTTCCAGAGCGGGTCCGAGCAGCGGTCTCCGAACTTCCCACGCACGTCCGGTCCGAGCTGATCGGCGACGTACCGAGTGGCACGCGCTCCTACCTGTTGGAATCCGCTGTCCGCTGCCTCGTTTCTGAGGACCTCGAAGTGGCCGCAGTGCTCTTCGACCGCTCAGACCTCGCTGAGCTGCATCGGGCCGCCCTGTCCGGTGGCCCGAACGAGGCCTGGATGAGCCGGGCGCTCTTGGCGCTGGATCGTGGCTGGAGCCCTGAGCGTATTCTCGAGATGACGATACACTTCGACCGAGGATGGTCCGGTCCTGAGAGTCAGCACTGGGAGCGAAAGATCGAAGCGTTCGAGGATCTGCGCCACGGCCACCTGGGGCACCCGGACGATCCTCGACGCGAGCGCATCGTAGCGGCCGGGATTGCCTTGTTCGAGCCGATGCGTGATGCCGCCAAGAGGAGGGAGCGCCGCGAGCGGGTCTTCGGCCGGGACCGGTAGAGCGCCGAGGCTCCGATCCTCACTTTGTCGGTGCCACCGCCCTACTTTGCGCACCTTGAGATAGGCTCGCGTCAACCCAGTCTAGGGCTCGCGCCGATCAGGTCCCCCCTCGGACTCCTCGTCGAACGCCCGCTCGAGGAGCGACGAACTGCAGTTTCGTCCCCACAGCGGCGACACTCTTGGTCTCTGGCCTCTCTGGCCATGAGCGGACTCGAGTAGCCCTCGCACGCGGGCTATGCGCGCGCGGCCACACGTTAAGGCTCAGGGCGGCCGGCCAGAAGCCAAACCGCGCCAGTCAACCGGTCAGGGCATCGACTCGTCCGGCTCGGCTGCCACTCGAGCTCGCTCAAAATACGGCCTGACGGACACGCGCGGGAACCGCTGAAACTGTTTGCTGTACAGAACGCATGTCAGTGGCGGGAGCCCTCGCACAACATTAGAGAGATGATCGGCATCCGCCCCAGAAGTCTTACCAAGGACAGTTCGTTGGATGTCACGAATCTGATCGACGTTTGTTTGCGAGAAGTATATCTTTGTGGCCGTCGATCCAGCCACAGCAACTGGCAAGTCCGTTGGGAACTGCGATGCAATAACCACTCCTAACCCAAAAGCACGCCCTTCCCGCATGAGAGGCTCGAGGAACGGAGACTCCACGAGCCGCCATGCCTCATCGAGTACGAGCAGGCGAGCGAGTTCATGTGACTGTGGTTGCCTAATCAGTTGATTGTAGAATGCCATCATGAAGAACTCAGCTACTGAGTTCTTCACCTCGTCTCCTGGGAGTTGAGCGAGTCTAATAACTGCACCCCCCTGCAGAACGGTCTGCAAGTCTGTGATCTGCGTCCCCGAATCAAAGAGTTCGAGGTCAAATATCGGAGACAATCGTCCGAGCAGTGCCTGATTATCCTTCTCTGACCGAAGTTCCTGCTGGAGGCTCCAGAAGGGAGGGTAAGTCTGTCCCGAGCTAGGGCTGAATGAGCGGGTGGGTATCCCGGCACTTTCGTAAACGGCTCTCATCGCTTCACGTAGCCGGTACGCCTGTTGATCGCCAAGCCGGTAGATGCGCTTGATGATGTCGCTCAACTGATGCATATGGTGGGTAGGGTTAGCGTTGCCCGTTCTTAGGTCAAGAGCTGGCGCTAACGGATTGAATGGCAAAGGCGCATTGTTCGGGTCGTAGACACTCAAACCTTCTGCGGTCGCGTATTCAGGTTCAGAGTAGTCATCCTTGAAGTCGAGAATCAGTGCTGGCACATCGAACGGGCGCAACTCGGCGAGGATGGCTTTCGTTGCCTGTGTCTTCCCACTCCCAGTCTCGCCAGTGATCATGAGATGAGGATTCGGAAGGCGATCATCGGGCGCAGCTGGATCGAACCAGATCTCCCGCGCCTTGCCATACTCTCCAGGAGCCATGCCGAGCAATGCCCGAGGCCGGGCAGGCGTTGGACGCTCGAGCTCGGACGGTTGGGCAGCGTCCTCCCACGCTCGTGCCCCGTCTTGGCCGGCCACCTCAACGGAAGAGCCAGAGTGATCCGTTGTTGCCGGGGGTTGCTCCTCCAGCCGCTCAGGATCAGGTGCCGCCACCCCGTGTGTTTCCGGCTCAACTGGCTCATTGGGCACTAGAACGTCAATGAGCCGCTCGTTCAGTTCAACGATTTCAACAGGAACAGCATCGGCGCCCTCATGTGCGATGGCCTTGATGTCCTGCAGGGACGAGGAATCGACTCCGAGACGAACGTCGATCAGCTGGCACCGCAGGTCGACCGAGACCTCTCCATCAAGAAGCCGCTGAATTCTGTCTGCCCAGAGCTTGCGCTCGTCGGCCGTGTACGTACCCTTCGTCAGCTCTCGGTACAGGTGCTCGCGTAGAATCTCGCGTCGCGCTGGTGCGGTGATCAACTCGTCATCGCGATCCTTAGCGAAGACTTGCTGAAGGAGGCGCCGGGTCGAGAGCATCTGGTCAATCGCGACTCCCGTCGCGACACCTCCATTAACAGCGTACTCGGTGCCCTTCGCATCCACGGCCTTTACTTCAATGACGTTCACTGTGCAATGGTCATTGCTCCAAGTGAATCCTACGAGATCCGCGCGAAGCGGTTCACTGCCGAGATGCAGCCAGCGTCGAGCCTCAGGGCCGTCGAGGCTGATCAGCAGCCGCTTAGGAGCGTCCCCAGAAGCTCGGAACCAGCGCGCCGCGATCAAGGTACCCAGGAGCCCCTTGATTCTGTTGAAATTTGTTCGTCCAGACCTGTCCGGGCGTAGACTCAAAACGCCGGCGTCCAGCAGCTCACTGAGCTGCGCTAGCAGGTCGTCGAGATCCTCGTTGCTCACATATGCGTTGTATTCGCGCACGACATCGCGAAGCGGGCGACGGAATGGCACTGCGGTGCGAGCAAAACCCGCGACATCGCGATCGCCGTCCCTCGAAGTCATGATCCGCAACCCCCCAATAGCAAGGTCGCGATCCACCTGCCGATCAGCGATGGCTGTCCAAGGGGTACGCATGGCGATCTCATGGAGGGCTCCACGCAACTTCTCTTGCTGGTGAACTGCCAAGTATGAGGTTCCCGCTGGAGCGAGTCGCCTCACCAAACTGTCGTAATCTTTGAATGGGCCGCCCGAGGTCGGTTCCAGTTCGACTGTCTCGTGCAGTTCGCGATAGGCGATACGTCGCGGTACTGCTAGAGGCTGAATGGGGTGCAAGGCTGCACGGGCAGGATTCGTCTGTCCCGTACTCTGATCGAATGCAACAACCAGATGGTGCAAGTCCTCCTCCGGTGGGCCGATGTCCTGACGCGGTAGGTCCCGGACTTGGAAACTGAACAGCCGGCTAGGCGCAATTGCGCGGAATGTGCGCGCGATCCGATCTTCCTCCGCCGCATCTAGGCGGAGTTCAGCGCCGACCGAACCGTTCTCCGGGTGGCGATAAGTGGTGAGGTGCGCGCCACTCAGCTTCCCAGCTTCGGCTAGGTCGGCAAGCATCGTCAGGTACGCCCCGGCATCTGGCGGATCAATCAAGCCTAGGCGATACCCGCGCTGCGAAGGAGGATCGAGAGACAACTGCGCCTCGATTAGGGCGCGAATACTCTCCACGCCATCATTCGATACACCTCCCTCCGCCCCCTCACCGAAGTAAGGTAGCGGACCCACTCGACCCAAGTACGTCAGGACTGATGGTGTGCTCACAGCCGTGGATGGAATCAGAATCGAGGTTAGGAAGAACGGCAGGCGTTCCGCAGTCGCGGCGACCAACTCTCGGTCCCTTTCGTCGAGTCGGGCGCTCTGGGTCTTCACGATGTCTGCGTAGCGTGCATAGTGCCAGAGGTACAAGGGATGCGTTGGGGCAGCGACCGCATAGAGGCGTTCGCCGACCTGGAGAACGACGGTCTCAAGCAAGAGTAGGTGGCCCAAGACCTCGTTCGCATCCTGGCCGAAGCGTTCGTAGAGCTTCTCAAACCCCTCCTGGAGCATGGCGTTGAGCGATTCGTACGCCGCTATGAACTCGAGCAGGTTCTTTCTGCTCGGCGAATGCGCCGCCACTACCATCGGCTCGACGGCGAGAGCTCGAAGAAGCGGCAAGATAACCTGCCGCGCCTCGACATAGTCGTCGAAGCACTTCGATAGCGAGGCGCCAAAGTCATCATCGGCAAGATGATCGAGGAACTTGCCGATGCGGCTCCCCTCCCAGCGCGCAACCAAGTGCTGTTCGACGTCGAACCGCCGCAATGCACTCTCCAAGTTTGGAGCCTCCACCTTAACGTAGCCGCCGAACATCTCCTCCGAGAGCACCTTGCCGAGCAGGTTGAGCAGGTCAAGGCGCGCGGTTGCCACGGCTTCGGTAGTGCTCTCAGGTAACCCGAGCCGCATCGTTTCCGCCTTGAGGTTCCGCTCGTCGAGGGCGTTCAACTGCTCCTGGAGGGCCTCGACAATCGCCGCCACATCACCTTCGCGGTCCTCGCTCACTAGGGCTTCCGCGGCGATCGACATCATCTTCTCGGTCGGCGCTCGCGTCGGCTTGTTGTTGCTCGTCTTCTTTAGTCGCGCTTGGACCAGCCGCTCAGCCGCTTGGAACGATATCGGTTCCTCGACACCCACCATTCGGACCCTGTCAAGTTGACTCAGAGCCTGTTGGAGCGCCCCTCGCGCGTTAGCGTCGACCTCCGCCTTCAGTACTTGAGTGATCCGGCGACGGTCCTGGGCATTCAACGTCTGCATCCGGGTCGACAGTTCCCGATTGCGTTCGAGCCTGCGCCGGATGGCGTTCTCACGACGATCGTTGAAGAACTCTGGGTCCGGGAGTAGCCCCAAGTGATGTACCTCGCGGCTGGAGGCGTCTACGAACTCTTGGCCGCTCTTGCCCGCGAGTGCCACGTAGTAGTCGATGAGAGGTGCGAGCCCGACGCTATCGTCACGCTCGAGCATCTGCCACCAACGCTTTTGGACTTCGTTCTGGCCAGCCTCTTCACCCAGGGCCCGACGTACAAGCACCTCTTTGAGGTCTCGCGAGCCGATCGCACTGAAGTCCTCGAGCGACGAGAGCTTTGGCTCGTCGCCGTGCGCTATCACCACGATCAGCGCCTCGAGGCCGCGCTCATTCCGCCATCGTTCGGCCTGCTCGACCTCAGTTGAGAATTCACCCGCATCAAGACCGACGACGGCCGCGGCAGCCTGACCGCCAGGACGCAGATACGCGACACGAAGAGCTAGGCCTTCGTCACGCAGACCAACTAAAGCACTGAGGAGGCGGCCCGGATCCGGCGCAGGAACGTCGCGTACCAGGGCGCCGACCGCCCCATGCCGCGTGCGAACACTCTCCGCGATGAGATCCGCAAGAACGTCCGGGGGTGCCAAGTCCGCCATCACCTCACAGACCTCCTTCGGGACGGGTCGTGACCATGGTACGTCCGTCGGCATACGCCTTCGCGTACCCCGATTCGACGAGTAGATTACGGAATTCCTCAACGTTTCGGCGGAGATCTTCCTCATTGATCGACACAGCGGCTCCCAAGAATGACTGGTCTCGCAGGCTCGCGCGCCGGATTATCGCGTCGTCTTGCGGGCGACCGATCACGATCCCGAACGAACTCCGCAGGCGATCAAGGAACTCCGGGAACTCGAGGGGCGCGTCGGGCTCTACCGAGGCCGCCACCAGAGTCTCAAGGAACTCCGCGGTGGCCGTGTACCGCTTTCGGAGTTTCCCGCCCCGTCCCTGGTTTGCCCATGGACTCAGGAATCCCGCGCGGCGGCCCAATTCAATGAGTGAGCCTATGGGTGCTTCACGCTCTTGATCGATAGCGTCCTCGGCGAAGGCGCGAGCAAGCGCGTCCGCCGGCTCCGTATCACCGACAAGGTACGCGCCATAAAGATCGGTCACGCGATCGGTCACATCTGCAGACCCAACAGCAGCCTCGATCTGGTTGCTCGTTGTTCCGATTTCCGAGACGACGTACTCGTGGAAGCGTGACCGTATCACGCCATCTATGGCGTCGCCTGCAGCGCGCAGCATCGCTCGGCTCGCGTCAGCAACGGACACAACTGTTCCGTCGAATAGGTCGAGCAGAATCGGAGGCTGAGGCGCATGATCATCGCGATCTGCCCAACGCGAAATCGCGTGGACATGCAGAACGAAACACCCGAAGAGCATTAGCCGCCGTAGCGAGTTCAACTTTGAACCAGCATTTTGCTCGAATCTGGCGAGGCGATCGTAAGCATCGCGGAGTTCCCGAAGAGTTGCGGACGCAAGTTGTTCGTCGGCCGCCGCAAACAGGTGGTCACTCTTGGCGATGCGGCCGGCAACCTCGGCTCCTAAGGACTCCTCCTGAGGTTCGCCGAACTCCAGCATCGGCAATGCAAGAGTCGTTAACGGATCGTTCTCGGACTCGAGGAGCTCGCGCAAATAGGACGCCGCGTCCGAGCGATCGACAGGTTCAGCCTCGAGCAGGCGCGCTAGGAAGCGACCCATCCGAAAGTCCGACGGATCCCGTGTGACGAGCCGCTCATTCGAAAGCGTAAATGACTGCTGAGCGGGAAACACTGCCCCGTCTGCACCCAAGACATCGAACGCCAACGAACGAAGCCGCGTCACTCGAAGTCGATCCGGTTCCCCTCCCGGCGTGAACGCACCGCGGTAACTCGATATTACTTCCTCGCTTGGGTTTCGCTCCTCGTCTACGCCTAACCTCTGATTCCGCACGTAATGGCGCACAAACTCTGTCACGGCGCTCGTATCGTAGGTTCGCCGAGTGAGCGCTCGCGCCAGTCCGTTCGCGACGTGCACAGGCTTGATGGAGAAATTAGACAGCCAAAAGCCGAACTCCTCATCGTAGATAGTCTGGAGGAACTGCTTGGTGTCGACCACGATTACAACTCGTACATTGCCGGTTCACGCTGAATGGCGACCTGCATGTCGAGGTCGTTGTCTACGTTACGGATCCGCAGATCCTCGATCGGCGATTCGCGCTCGACGGCTCCGTGCATCCGATCGATGAACCGGGTGATTCGTCGAGTCGCGGTCCGGGACCAGCTCGATCGACCGAGTCCACGTTCAGCCTCGACAAGCGTGAGGTACAGGTCTCGATCCACCTCTAGCACTGCCACGTCGCGACCCTCGGAACTGGCCACGAGGGCGAAGCTCCGGCGATCGACCTGTTCCCGAGGTAGCCATGCTTTGACCCATGACGCCATACGAAGGGGCTCGATCCTCAAGTTCTGGTATGAGAGTGCATGAAACGAGACGAATGTCGACGGAGCTCGCACATCATAACGATGGCTCTGCCACAACTGAACGTGGTTCCTCTCTGATTCTGGCGAGTCAGGTTCGAAGAATCGATTCAGCGCAAGTACCAAGTCGCGGACGAGCGCATGAGCCCCGCCTGTTCCAGACTCAAGGGTACGCTGGAACTCCCGTTCGTCAGAGGGCACCAGCCTCAGAAGTTCCTGGCCGTCCCTGTGTTCGAAGAAGAACTGCCGCTTGATCGCTCGATACGCGACATCGCGCTCCGACTCGTTGAGCGTCACCGGGCCTGGCGGCTTCGTCAACCGCCACCAGTCGCGAGCATCGGTATCCCCGAGCCAGAGGCGATCATCCCAGTCGGGGTGAGTCACCTCTGCCGGATCGAACGCGGCTCGAGTAGCTTCAAATAGCTGGCCAACTCCGCCGTCGAACGCCAGGTTCGAGTACGTGAACCCGAGCGTGTCCTGACCCGCCCGAACTCTGTCAGCCGCAGACTGGCCCCCTGTGATCAGGTACGCGACGAAGCCCACAAGCTGACGCATTGTGACGTGACCGATGCGTGTCCTCACCAGTTCGAGCAGCTCGATGAGCCGACCCTGAACCTCGGGGTTTCTCAGAGCTTCTCGGTTAGTGACGGCCGGGTCAGATTCACTGACCCCGACGAAGAATCGTTCCTGTGTCAGCCGATCGATCACACGCTCGATGACGCCACCGGAGAGGAGGTTACGAAGGCTCAGATCGACGACCACAACATTCTCCATCGCGTCGTCCGGCCGATGTGCCTCGACGAAGAACCGTGCTGTCGTGACTTGACGGAGCGCCTCGCGCACGGGCCCAAATCCATCCGCGCTCGCGACTCGTTGCAGCACGTAGAGCGGCCATTCGTTTATGGCCAGCACAAACGGCCTACCGTCGTCGGAGCTTTGCGCCCACTGCTCTAAGATCTCCGCATCACTCAACGCGTTCGCGTCGGTGATGACCCGTGCGTGCAGTGCTTCGAGCTCCGGTCTCAACCGTTCAATAAGGTGCGTCTTTCCGTCCCCCGGGTTCCCGGTCACGACGATCTGTCGGCCGGACTCGGCTTGTTCTAACAGATAGTCGGCGACACCCAGGTCGACGTGTATCGCCCCGAGATCTTCTGGTGTGAGTCGGTCCGCGTAGCTGTTGGTGTTTCGGTAGAGCCGCTCGATGAATGTGTGGTCATGGCCGTCCCCTGATTGGTTCGAGGCGCCAGCCTCACTGGCGGTTCCAACAACTCCGCCGCGCCGCAGCCGAGCGTCCGCACGCGCTCCCGGAATCGTACTTTCCGCCTGAGCCCGTTCTGTCTCCAAACTCAGTCGGAAACTCTCGAACGACTCGCTGCGCACCCGTTCGAGGACATCAGGGCGCCCAACTCGTCTCGCGAGCCAACGCGTACGCCAATACTCGACCAATTGCTGGGTCCCAGTATCCCCGGGCGGCAGGAGGTAGCGCGGGCGCGAGCTGATTCGAAGCACCACGTCGTCATAATTGGCGCAGAGTGGAGCAGCATATATCAGCCGCCGGGAGTGATGGCGCAAGAAGCTGCTTGGATCCAGCCCAAGAGCATCAAGCCCTGCCCGAACAAGTCGTAGTTTAGGACTCGTCCCTTCTCCGAAGAGGTTGTTGACCTCACGTCGATTGGATGTGGCATAACGAGTGATGGTGCTCAGGGATCGAACAGTATCGGGCGCGAACTGGACCGTGCCGAAGCTCTCAGTTCGAGCCACGCGACGATATGCCAGTGCCCCGCCCTCAGTCTCGACCTTTAGGCGGTTATACTGGCTAGAACCAAACGCTTCGTACAGACTCGATGTTGTCACAAGTGCCAGTTTCGCAGGCTTCGAAACAGGGTGCCCTGCCATCGCCGACGCTATGATGCTGACACGGCCTGAGTAGCGGCGCTCCACGTCCGCTACCACGCGACGACTTAGCATCATCAGCGCTACGAGCTTCCCACCCAGGATCCCACGATACGGCGGCAGAGCCCCGCACGTGATCAGTTCCATCACGTTCGACGCGAGCGCTTCCTGCTTGATTCGCCGTAACGCGATCTCGATAGCACCTTGACCGGCGGCATCCGCAAACGCTCGCTCGAGATCGCCACCCTGAGCGGTGAAGCCCAAGTCCGAAAGAGTCATGAACGCTCGATATAGTCGCGCTAGCGTTCCCGCCCGCTTTCGCCGGTAGAGTGACGTACGTGCCACACCCTCCCAATCGATCGAGTCCGTCTCACCTCGACCAACCGCCTTATGTGCCTCGCGAATCAAGACGTAGTCACCGTCTCGGCTCTCACCCGCTGCGTCCAGCTTCGTGATGCGTTCGGCCGCACTGCGCTGCTCGATCCCCTCGAGTCTAACTATCGCTTCTCGCGGGACATGGAAGGGGTCTTGTGGGAGATCGAGGTCACCGGAGTATGTTCCCTCGATCGCCTCAAGCAGCGTACTGAACAGGTGGCCGGCGACCGACTGGCTCTCGCGCTCACTTAGATCGGGTAGTTTGCGCTGAAGACCCTTAGCCGACCAACCAAAATGATCGTCGCGCGACGCCATCCCGAGCACGGGGTTGCCGAGCGCAGCAATACCAATCAACGGGCGCCCTGGAAGAGCGGCGTCGCGAACCAAATAGAACACATTCCGCCCCGGCGTGCTCTGGTAGGGGATCGACCAGAAGTGGCGGGCGTACCGCCAGATGTCCTGAAGCAGCAGGCCTGTCGTGCTATCGCGTGCGCCTTGCTCGATCAGTTCGAGTTCTGGTCGGACTGACTCGACCCCTCCCGCAGTTAGCCTCGATGCCAACTCCTCGCCGTTCGCGAAGAGCCGATCGATTCCACGGCGCTCCATGGCTGCGATGAACTTAGAGGTGGATGCCTCACGGAGTTGCGCGTCACGCGCGAATGAGAAGGACCGCCTGACTCGCTCCTTTGCGGCTTCGGGATCGGCTAGCCTCAAGGCCCCGCGTCCGGGAGCGTCGAGGATGATGCCTTCGTCGTCTTCGCGGATCGTCCAGCCTTGGCTGACGAGGTCTCGCAGCACACGGAGCGTTGCGGCATAACGAACGGTCGGATCGAGATCCGTGCCAGTCAGCCCGAAAGCGTGAAGGGTCTGTTCATGCGCATCGAGGTCTCCGATCGCCGAACCCAAGACGTCGGCGGCATCTCCGGCCGACATCGCGGACAAGTCAGCAACGAGATCCTGTAGGTTCTGCTGATACCCTAAGGAGAGTCGCGGGCGGAACCGTCGATAAGGCGAACTCGTCCGCCGGTCAGCGATAGCCGTCGCCATACCCACTCCCGGTCATACACCGGCTGGTGCGGCGCCAGTCAAGGTGGGCTCGCGCCCTCTCGCGAATGCTAAGCGAACCGGCGGACGGGGGCCAGTCACCTCCATCGAGTGCTCCCACCGCCGCCCGGTAGATGGCCCGCATACGACATGAGGAGCAGTTGGGGAGGTCACTGCACGCTCCGCAGTGCCCCGCGCACAATTGACTACCCGAGAACTCGATCCATTGCCGGCTCTCGGCGTCGCCTCCCTCGCTGCCTCGTTAACGCACGAAAGGCCCCACACACGGGGGAGGGGGGCGTCGCCTCGTGGACGACGCCCCCGTTCGTGCCCGCGAATCAGCCGGCGGCGGCCAGTTCCGCCTCCTGCTCCTGCTCCAGCGCCCACTCGAAGAGGGAGAGCGTCGGAGCCTCGTCACGCCGCCCCCGCTTCGGCGGCGCGTCCTGCTCCCCGGCCATGAACTCCGCCCACGAGACCAGCGTCCGCTGCCGCTCGCCGGCGTCTTCGCGGCGGTCGTCGGCGGCAGCCCCGACCAGGGCGGCCTCCACCTCGATCACCACCGGCTTGGGCTCCGGCGCGTGCCAGCCCTCGTCGACGAGCAGCGCCTCGGCTTCCGCCGCGACCTGCCGCGCCTGCTCGAAGACCGCCTCGACCGAGTCCGCGTCCTCCGCGCCCGCGACGATCTTCCTCGCCAGCGTGAGCATCAGGTCGTCACCTTCGTCCCCGTAGGCGGCGAGGCCGTCCTCGGGCAGCTCACCTTCGACCGCAAGGGACGATTGCAGCTTCTGCGCCACGAGCTTGAGGGCGTCCGCCTGCAGGGTGTTCCGGTAGGCCATGAAGACGACCTGCACGGGCTGCGTCTGGCCGATGCGCCACGAGCGGCGCGACGCCTGCCGCATCACGTACACGCTGTAGTCCGTCTCGTACCAGCACACCGTCTGGAACTCCACGAGGTCGAGTCCGGTCTGGACCAGCCGGGGGTGGCAGACGAGCACGTCGACGCCCTCCTCGACCCGCTGCGCCACCCACGCCTCGCGGCGCTCGGGCGGCACGGCGTCGGCCTTCATGACGGCGACGCGGAAGCCGTGGCGGGAGAGGAAGTCCTCCATCCGCCGCGTGATGTCGCGCGTGCCCGTGTGCGTGACGTAGACGAGCACCCGGCGTCCCGCCAGCCGCTCGGCGGCGACGAGGTCGACGAGGGCCTGCTCCTTCGGGTAGAGCTTTCCCTCGGGCAGAGGCGGCACCTGCACGAGCAGCTCCTCGCTCTCCGGGTCGAAGACCGTCTCGCCGCGCGTGCAGCCGTCGGGGTAGGCGAGCAGCGTCTGCAGGTAGGTGGCGAGCAGCCGCCGCGAGCCCTTCGAGAGCGCGTCCGCGAGCGCGGCCCGGAGCGCTCCGTACAGCTCGTCGTAGCCCGAGCGCTGTGAGAGCCCGTCGGGGCCGGGCTCCGTGTCCATCGAGGAGAGCAGCACGCGCTCCTCGTACGGCGGGAGCCCCGAGGCCACGTCGGACAGCCGCAGGAAGACCGAGTTGCCGATGAGGTGGAAGAGCGCGGCGGGGGCGAGCCCCGGCCGCTCGCGCACCACCTTCCGGAACTTCTTGCGGCGGCTGGTGCGCCCGTCCTCCTCGGCGATGCCGTCGTCGCGCCCGATGGTGTGCTCGACGAAGCCGTAGCGGTCGATCCAGCGGCTCTCCTCGCCGCGCCCGAACTCCCCCCGGATCTCAGGGCTGAACCGGTAGAGCAGGTGGAAGAGCGTCGAGGAGTAGCCGCCCATGAGCGTGCCCGAGAGGCTCAGCGACTTGCCGCAGGCGTCGGCGAGGACGCCGGCGGCGATGCCCTGGGCGGAGCCACGCGCCTTGAACTCGTGAATCTCGTCGCCGATCAGCAAGTCGAAGAAGCCCTTGAGGCGGAGCTTCACGTAGTCGCTGAGCGGGTAGCGCTTCGGCCCCGTGCGGTCGGCCTGCCAGAGGGCGGAGCCGCACTCCGGACACCAGCGCTTGCGGCGGGCGAGGTCGCGCTGGAGGAGCGGCACGCCGTCCTTGTCGACGATCTGCTCGTGGCAGTCGGGGCAGCACGGCACCCGGAAGGGCTCGCCCGTCTCCTCGTCGCGCACGAGCCTCGTGCCCGCCGTCGCCCAGCGCTGGACCACGGCGGGCTGCCAGCGGTAGGAGAGCTTGGCGCGTTCGCGCGACATGACCGCGAAGAGCGGACCGCTCCCGGCCAGCGTGCGCAGCCGCTCGAGGTCGGTGATCGAGGCGACGATCACGGCGCGGGCGCCGGGCACCGTCTCCTCGACCTCGCGCTTCCACTTGCGGGTCAGGTGGGGCGGGCAAAGCACGAGCACCCGCTCGAAGCCCGCCATGTAGGCCGCCGAGGCGGCGATGAAGGTCTTGCCCGTCCCCATCTCGCCGACGACCGTCGTGCCGCGCTGCGCCTCGAGGGAGAGCGCCGCGCCGCGGATGGCGTCGGCCTGCGCGCCCAGCGGGGTGCGCAGCAGGCGGGGGAGCGGGCGGCCCTGCTCGGAGGGCCGGTAGCGGGGCGGGTAGGACTCCACCACCCGTTGGGCGATGGCCTCCCGGTACGTGTCGATGAATCCTGCCAGGTCCATGGGATCCCTTCCTTCCTTCGTGTCGTGACGTGGCGAGGCCCCGCGATCACATGACCGCGGGGCCTCGTGGATGCGGCTCCGGAGAGGGGCCGTCTATGCGCGCTCGGCGGCGCGCTCGCAGCCGTCCTTGAGATGGATGGCCGTCACCGCTGAGGAGACGGCCCCTCCGCCGGCGAGGTCCACGGACGCGGTTCGCTCGACGGGGTCGCCGGGGCGGATCGGGAGACCGCAGCGGACGCAGGTCTCCCGGTCGAGGGGCATCTGCATCGAGGTGTCTCCTTCCCTCATGCGGCGATGTCGGTGATCTCGCCGAGGTCGAGGTCGAGCGCGACGACGGTGGTGCGCAGCCGCTCGCGGTGCACCTCCTTCTCCCGCGTGGTCTCGACCAGCACCATCTCCTTGCTGGTGCGGCCCTTGACGAGAATCCGCCGGCCGTCGGCCTCGAGCTGGAGGTTGTCGAGGAAGCCCGCCGCGACCAGCATCGCGAGATGCCCTCGCCGCAGCGGCATGAGCGGCCTGGTGCGGGCATCCTCGGACGGCCAGAGCGCGTCGGTGACCGTGGCCGACACCCAGAGCCCCGAGCGCCGCGACTCGGCCGCCGCGGCCACGGGGTCGATCGTGCGGGTGGCGAAGAGCACCTCGCCGCCGGCCGTCGCCCGCGCGTTGTAGACGGGGTAGCGGTGGCGGGTGAGCTCCTCGATGTTGCCCTCCAGCGCCTCCTGCAGCCGCACGGCCTCGTACTGGTCGTGCTGGACCTCCGCCTTGCGGATGCCAGTGACGACGATCTGGTCGAAGGCCTCCCGCTCGGGCTCCGGGAAGGCCCAGACCCGCAGCCGCGCGTAGTGCGAGGCGAGGTAGCGAGCCGACTCCGCCAGCCGCCTGCGCGGGATGACGAAGACGAGCAGCCCCTGCTCCGCGAGGTAGCGCGTCGAGTGGCGCAGGAACGCATGCTCCGTGCGCTTCTCGTCGTCCGCGGCGTCATCGTCGTAGGGCGGGTTCAGGAAGAGCATCCCGAACGCCCCGTTGGCGATCGCCGTCTGGAAGAGGTCCGTGGCGAGCACGCGGCCGAGGCGCTCCTCCGCCTCCTTCGCACGCTCGGCGTGGAGCTCCACGCCGTAGGTCTCGACCGTGGCCCCGTCGGGGCGCGCGATCCGCTTCGCGAGCTGCTGCAGCGCCTCCCCGGCCCCGCAGCAGGGGTCGAGGATGCGCAGCGTGGTCTCGCCGCGGGCGGTGCTGCGAGCCTGCGCGAGGCTCGCGATCAGCTCGGTGACGCGGGGCGGCGTCGGGTAGAAGCCGCCCTTCGCCTGGGCTGCCAGTCTCATCTCGTGTCTCCTTCCGTGCGTTCGCTGGTTGCGTGCTCACGCGGGAGCGTGAGCGTGCCCGCCGCCACGGCGGCGGCGAGGTCGTCCCGGAGCGCCTCCGCGTCCGGGGCGCAGCGCCAGGCGGCGATCCCCGCCGACTGGAGCCGCGAGATCTCGCCCTCCGCCAGTCCCCGTTTCCACAGCCACTCCGCCCAGCTGCGGTGCAGGGGCAGGGGGCTGCGGCGGTCGAGGAAGCGGTGATGCAGGGCCGGAGCCTCGTCCTCGCCGGGGGCGAGCAGCAGGAACGCGTCCCGCTCGAAGGCGTACTCCGCCAGGCGGGTGTACACCATGCCGTGGTAGCCGCCCGAGACGGGCAGGCGCGCGATCTTGGTCGTCCACGTCCCGATGGTCTCGTGGGGCACCTCGCAGCGGTGGAAGCCGCCGGAGAGGGCGATCCCGTCGGCGCCGGCGAGCAGGTGGGCGCTCTCCGGCGGGCGCTTGAGGATGGCGGCCCAGATGGCCTTGAGGGCGGACTGGGCGCCGACCATGGAGAGGAACCAGAGCCCCTCCGAGTCGGGGTCGCGCGCGAAGGCGTCGGCCGTGGCCGAGAAGCCGTTCGCGCTGATCGTGTACAGGTCGTCCGGGTTGATGGCGGCGTCGGCCGCGAGCATGGGGTTCTCCTTCCGGTAGAGGGATGGGTGGGTGCGCGGGCGCGAGCCCGCGTGAGGGCCGGGCGGCCGGGAGCCGTCCGGTCGAGTGCGCGTCAGGCCGCCTGCGGCACCGCCTCCGGCGGGGCGTCGGCAACGCGCCCGAGCACGTGGTCGGCGGCGCGCTGCGCCTGCCCGGCGGCGACCACCGCGAGGCGGCGGTCGTCCTCCAGCGCCTTGAGCCAGGAGGCGATGTACGACGCGGACTGCTCGACCCGCGAGGGGTCGATGCCCGCCTCGTTGCCGAGGAAGGCCGCCGCGAACTCCGCCACCAGCTCCTCCTGCGAGTAGTGCTCGGAGCCGAAGGGCGCCGCCGTGCGGTAGCTCTCGCGGTCCAGGCGGCTCGGGTGCCCGGTCGAGTGCGCGAGCTCGTGGAAGAGCGTCGCGTAGTAGCCGTGCGCGTCCCCGAAGGCGTCGCGCGGGGGCAGGTGCACCTCGTCCCGAGCGGGGACGTAGTAGGCGCTGTCGGCGTCCTCGTGGATGCGCGGTCCGCCGGCGTACGCGGCGACCACCGCCTCGGCCCGCTCGATGGGGTCGAAGCCCTCCTCGGACTCGGGCTCGGCGCGGGGGAGCCCGAGGTCCTCGCACTGGGCGACGTTGAAGACCGTGAAGAGCCGCAGCAGCGGGTAGCGCTCCGGCCGCTCCGGGTCCGGCGAGTCCTTTTTCTCGACCCACTTCCAGAGCACGACCCGCGTGCCGTGCTCGCCGCGGCGGACGTGCCCGCCCGCCGCCCGCGCCTGGCGGTAGGTGAGCCAGCGGGGGTCGTTCCAGCCCCGTTCCAGCGCCGCCATCTGCAGCACCAAGATGTTGATGCCGCGGTAGGGGCGGTCCGTGCGGGCGTTGCGGTGACCGCGTGCGCGCCACGGCGTGCGCCACGGCACGGTGCCGCGCTCCAGCGCGGCGATAATGCGATCGGTGATCTCCTGGTAGGCGTCGAGCATGACTGTCTCCTTTCGAAGCGTTCCGGGTTGATCGACGGACGCGCGGGGCGTCGCCCCGCGTACGGGCCGGGACGGCCGGAGGGCCGCCCGGTCGGGGAGCGATGCGCGGGCTAGAAGAGCCCGCGCTCGCGGAGGCTGACGGCCTCGTCGCCGATCACGATGTGGTCGAGCAGCTCGATCCCGAGCAGCGTCGCCGCCTCGGCCAGCGCCTTCGTGATGTCGACGTCGTTCGTGCTCGGCGTCGCATCCCCGGAGGGGTGGTTGTGGACGACGATCAGGTTGGGGACGGCGGCGACCACCGCCGGGCGCAGCACCTCGGCGAGCCTGACGACCGCCGAGGAGCAGTTGCCCTGGTAGATCACCCGCTGCTCGACGACGCGGTTGCGGCGGTCGAGCAGCAGCACGCGCAGCTGCTCCTGCGCGAGCGTCCCCATCTCCGGCCCCAGCAGGCGATAGACCTCCTCGGGGGAGTTCACCGCCGGCGCGTCGGGGTCGCGGTCGGGCCGCGTCTCGACCTCGTAGCGCACGGCCAGCTCGCTCAGCACGTCGAGGTTGCTGCGCAGTGCCGCGAGCAGTGCGTCGGCGTGCGCGGGGGCGGTCACGCCACCACCTCGTGGTCGTACTCGACCGCGCCCTCCGGCTCGCAGCTGAGGCAGTGCGTGCGGCCCCGCACGATGGGGTAGCCGCAGCCGGCGCAGTCGCCGCCGTACTCGCCGCTCGCCTCCAGCTCGCGCCTCACGATCGTCGCGGCGGGGGGGTGGCCGCCGGGTCCGCCGGACTCGGCGGCGTAGTGCCAGGCCCACTTCGTCCCGAGGTCGGCCCAGTCGTCGGTGCGGTACGACCAGCGGTCGCAGGTGCAGTGGCCGTTGAAGGGCTCATCGCCCTCGAGCAAGGTCATGACCAGCGTGTGCGCGCTCCAGGTCGGGAGTGCGTCGCGTTCGGTCGTGGGTGCCATGTTCGGTTCTCCTTCGTGCAGTGGTCGGAAACGAGAGCGGGGCCGCCCCCGTGAGGGAGCGGCCCCGTGTGCGCCCGCGCTCGGGCGGGCGGCGTCTGTGGTGCCGTGGATGGGCTAGAAGGGCTGGTCGTCCGCGACCTCGGCGGCGGCCTGCTGGCCGCCGTTGCCGTTGCCGCCCGAGCGGCCGTTGCCGTTCGAGTCGAGGAAGATGACCTCCTGCGCCTGCACCTCGGTGCGGTAGCGGCGCTGGCCGTCCTGGGTCTCGTAGCTGCTGTGGGCCAGCGAGCCCGCGACGAAGACGCGGTTGCCCTTCTGGACGTACTCGCCCACGGCCTCGGCGAGCTTGCCGAAGCAGACGACCGAGTGCCAGTCGGGCTCGCTCTCGCCGTTCTGGCGGCGGCGGTCGGTGGCCATCCGCAGCGTGCAGACGGCGGTCCCGTTCTGGCTGTACTTCAGCTCGGGGTCGGTCCCGACCCGGCCCAGCAGCTCGACGCGGTTCATGGTGCGTGACATTTCGTTCTCCTTCTCGGTGTTGATGTGGTTGTCACCGGCGGTGCGGCGGCGTGCCGCACCTGGTCCTGGATGCAGCGGGGCCGCCTCGTCGGAGGCGGCCCCGTTCGCGCTCCCGGGAGGGAGCGTCTCTTCGGTTGGCTGTTCGCGATCCTTCGATGCGTTCCTCCTTCCTTCGTACGCCTCCCGGCCGCTCAGGCGGCCTGCGGCGTCTCGTCGCCGGACTCCTCGCCCGCGTTGTCCTGCTGGAGCTTGCGGGCGGCGGCCTCCACCAGCGGGGTGAGGCTCGCCACCGGCAGCTCGTCGAGGTCGCGGCCCGTGCGCTCGCGCACGGCGGACCGCACCTTGGCCTCGTCGAAGCCGCGGCACTCGCCGAGGTCGACGAGGGTCTTGCGCAGCGACGGCGCGAGGTCGCCCGTCGTCCCGTCGCCGTAGAGCCCGTTCCCGAACTGGTCGCCGTAGCTCCTGAGCGCCCGCTTGAGCGCGTCGGTCACGGCTCCCTTCCAGGCCGTCTCGTGGCCCTCGACCGTGTCGTCGGCGAGGGCCTGGAAGCCGACATCGGTGCGCGGCTGCGAGCCGGGCACGGTCACCCGCACGGTCGCGGCGTAGGCCCGCCAGGGCTTCGCCTCGCCCGTCTCCCGGTCGACGCTCTCGCCCTCGCGGACGGTCACGTCGCCGACCAGCTCGTAGCCCCAGCCGCCGTGGCCGAAGACCTTGTTCGCCTGCTCGATGACGGTGCTGCCCTCGAGGTAGGCGAAGCTGCGGTTGCCGCGGCCCCGGCGCTGCGAGACGAGTCCCTCGTCGAGGGGGTCGGCCAGCCGCTGCGTGACCGCCGGCGGGAGGCTCTCCCACAGCAGGTCGGGCTCGCGGATCGGCTCGGGGTGCGCGCCGCCGGGGCTGGCGCCGTTGCGGCCGTTGACGGTCGGTGCTGCGTTCGTCATGTGTCTTTCTCCTTCGTGCTGTGCATGTGTTGGGTGGACTGGTGCGGATCCCTCGACGGGAGGCCCGTGTGCGGGGCGGAGCCCCGTCGCTCTCGTGTCATCGCGCCTCCTCCCGGTGGCGGCTGGTCCGGCGGGCACGCGGAAGCAGCCCGGCTCGCGTGGAGCCGAGCTGACGTGTGCTCGCCGGTGGGCTGGGTGGGTCAGCGGGCGGCGCGGGCCGCCCGTTCGAGGAGGCGCGGGAAGACCCTGCGCCCGTGAGCGTGTGTGGCCAGTTCGGCCACGTCGGCGACGCCCTCGGGCAGGGTCACGACGGCGGCGCGGCGGCCGAGCAGGCCGCCGAGTACCGCCGCGGCTTCCCGCCCGGCAGCGTCGTGGTCGAAGGCGAGGAAGACGCGGGGGCAGCCGCGCAGGGCGGCTGCGATCCGCTCCATCCCCTGTGTGCCGAGGGCGGCGCAGGCGGGCAGGCCCCACTCGCTCAGCAGGAGCCAGTCGAAGACGCCCTCGGTCACGACCGCCCACGGCGGGGCGTGACCGAGCCGTCCGAGACCGAGCACGGGCTTGGGGCCGGGCAGCGCCTGGAAGCGCGGCGAGCGCTCCGGGTCGATCGCTCGCCCCGCCAGCCAGCGGACGGTACCGCCGATGACCTCGGGGACGACGACCATCCCGGCGAAGCGCTCGCCGCTACCGGCCAGCAGCCCGCTCTCGCGGACCCGTCCGGCGTCGAAGCCAGCGGAGGCGAGTGCTGTGCGCAGCCCGCGCCCCGGCGCGAAGCCGAGGCCGAGCCGCAGGGCCGTGCCGAGGCCGACGCCCCGTGAGGCGAGGTAGTCCCGCGCCTCGCGGCTGCGCCGCAGTTCGTCCGCGTAGTACCGCGCAGCCGCCGTCAGCAGCGCGGGGTCGGGCGGCGCAACCGCCATGCGGTCGCGCCGCTCGCGAGTCGTGTGCCGGACGGGGGAGGTCGTGGGCGGTGAGGCGTCGAGCCAGCGGATCGCCTCCGGCAGGCTCAGGCCCTCGATGCGCCGGACGAAGTCCAGCACGTCGCCGCGCGCGCCGCATCCGAAGCAGTACCAGCGCTGGGTGTTGGCGTAGACCGTGAAGCTGCCCTCGGCCTCCTCGTGGAAGGGGCAGACGCCCTGGCGGACGCGGCCCCTGCCGCGCAGCCGCACGCCCGCCGCCTCCACCACGCCGCCGAGCGGGTGGCGCTCCTTGAGCGCCGCGATGTCGACCCGCGCGTGCGCGGCGACCATCAGGAGCCGCCCTTCGCGAGGGGCCGGAGGCCGCGCAGGCTGCGCCGCGAGACGACCTTGCCGGGCTCCCAGCGCATCCCTAGGACGGCGAGCACCTCGAGCGCACCGCCGGGGTGCGGCGCGAGCACTGCGGCCCGCCCCGTGGAGGGGCTGTAGACGACCGCCTCGCGGTCGCCGAAGCGCCGCCTGGCGACGCCGAGCCACTCGCCGTAGAGCCAGCGCGTCTCCCGCTCGGCCGTCTCCGTGAGGTCCGCGCTCGCGAGGACCGCGAGCGCACTGTCGAGCTCGCCCTGCCGCCTCAACCGCCGCGCCTCGTGGACGCTGCGGGCGATGCTCTGCTCGGACTCCGGGGCCGCTCCGAGGAGCGCCTCGAAGACCCGGTCCACGAGCTCTTCGAGGGTGCGGCCGGTGCGGTCTCCCGCCGTGGTCGCGCCCGTGCCGATCGTCGTCGTTGCCATCGTCATGACCGTCCTCCTTGTGGTGGTCTCGTTGCCGCTGTCGTGCGCCCTCGCGGGCAAAGAAGGGGGGCCGCCTCTCCGGAGAGGCGGCCCCATGCCGGGTGGATGTAGCGGGCCGGAGCCTCCGACCGTCAGCGGCGCAGCGCCCCCCTTCGCCGGCGACCCGCGATGACCCGCCGGGCGATGAGCGCCCCGGCCCCGAGGCCGGCGGCGTTGAGCACGGCGACCTCGCCGCCGTGCCCGAGCGCGAGCGGCGCCGCCAGCAACGCGGCGACTCCCGCGAGGACCGCGAACCCGCGCCAGCGGCCCTGCGGTCGAGGCGCGGCGGCCTCTGCCACGGGCTCGTAGGCCGTCCAGATGGGCAGCCCGATGAGCGCCTCGATCGCGGTGACGGCGTGGGCGCGCGTGCAGCCGCCGGTGTGGCAGCGCACGTCGATGCCGTTGCCGTCGGGCCGCTGCCGGAACGCGAGCCCGTCCGACTCGCCGCCGTGGCAGACGGCGGTGCTCGTCCAGAACCAGTCCCGCGCGAAGCTCACCCGTTGCGGGATGAGGTTCGCGATCCGGCCGGCGCTGGGGCCGGTGTACTGCTGCGTCGTGGCCCGAATCTCCATGACGTCTCCGTGGTCTGCGTGCATTCCGGTGACCTCCCTGTCACTGCTCGTGCTCGTTGCTGGTGACCCGTGCCGGCATCCGTGGCGCGGGTCGTGGCTGGGTTGTTGCTGGACGCACTCCGCCCACGGTCGGATGCCGGACCATGGGAACGGGGTGACTGGGCCGCGCGCATGCGAAGCGGCCAGCCTGCGAATCACTCGCGGGCCGACGCGGTGCGGAGGCGGCGGGCGTGTGGGACGGGCCGGGTGCGGGACGCACCTTGCCCAGGGACTCCGGGGCCGGGCGCCGAAGGCACTCGCCACGCGGAACTCCCGGCGTTCGAGACGGCCTCCGGGGAGCAGGGCTCGACCCTTCGGCTGCCTCCCGCTGCGGGAAGCGGTTCTCCCTCACTGGCCGACCGTCGGGAGAGCAGGGCTCGATCCTTCGGGTCGTCCGGGTCCGGGATGGACCCTCCGGGTTCTGCGGCATGAACCCGGCGAAGCCAGAAACTGCGATCGAGTGTCTTAGGACGCGCGTTCTGATGTCAAGCCCCGCCCCGGGCCGGCCTTACCTCCGCCGGATGCCGAGCGTGAGCACGCGCCGCAGGAAGCGCCAGCACAACGCCCGCCTCAGCTCCCGCCGCGCGTCCCGGAGCGACTGCTCGCTGCGCTCCAGCTCCCGCCGGCGCTCGAACGTGTCCCAGGGGTAGTCGGCCAGCGGCAGCGTCAGCTCGTACTCGCCGATGAGCGTGATCGCGCGTTCGCACATGCGCACCCAGCCGGTCGCCCGCTCCACCCGGTTGTTGCGCCGGTCGACGAAGCAGGCCCGCGCCTCGCGCCACTCGACGATCAGCGGCGTGGCCTCGCCGTAGACCAACTCCTCGCCCTCCTCCGGCTCCAGCGTCACGAGGTCGGGGTGGGCGCGCCGGGGCGTGACGACGCGCTTCGGCTGACCGATGACCGCCTCTGGCGTATCCCGCACCGCAGGTGGCGGGGCCGCTTCCGGACCATCGTCGCCCCGGACGGTCCCATCACGGGGTGCGCCGGGTTCGGGGCTCGCACCCGGGGGACGAGCTCGGAGCGCCCCTTGCGCCGGCGAGGGAGCGGGTGTGTCCGCGCCCCCGGCCGGCGGTGTGCGCGGCGGCGCGGCCGACGCCGGTTGCTCCTCCGTCCCGCCCCTCGCCTCGTGCAACTCTGCCGTCAGCGTCTCGACGCGCTCCTCCAGTGTCCGGATGTGCGCCAGCGCCTGCTCGTGCGCGGCGGACACCCCACGCAGCTTGAGGGCGTCGCGCATGTGCACGGTCAGCCGGCCCGAGGCGAGCGTCCGCTGGAGGGTGCGTTCGCTCACCTCGAGCAGTTCCGCCGTGAGCGACACGCCCTGCTCGGCGATCAGTTCACGGAGCGACTCCAGCAGCAGCCCGTCGTCGGAGCTCCCGTCTGCGGCGCCGTGCGCCAAGGCCTCGCTCATGCCATGCATCTCCCCGCGACAGGCTGTCGCCCTGGTGGAACGGGGCTTGCCGCAGGAATCTCCCCCACGACCGCCTGTAGGGGGCGTTTTCCTTACGAATGCCTTGTATTCCGGGAGGGGCGACAGACTGTCACCTTCGTCTTTTCCCTGTACAGCCCGCTGGCATCTAACCGCGCCCCGTCGCGGGTGACAGTCCGATCAATCGAACTTCATTCGTGAAGCCTTCATTCGTGAAGTCCGATTCATGGGACTGTGCTCACCCGCACCGCGCCCGACACTCCGCCTCCGGCAGAACCGACGTTCGTCACCGGAGGCGACCATGCGCGGACTCTCGAACACATCCGATAGGTGGAGGCGGCTGCGGGCGCTGGCGGCGGCGCTGCTGCTGGCGGCGATCGGGGCGATCCCCTCGAGCACCACCGCCCTCGCGCAGGAGCCGCCCTCAGGCGACGGCATCGTGCTCGTCAACGAGCACGAGGAGGACCTCGTCGACCGCAAGGGCGACGGGCGCTTCATCGCCCGCCCCGTCTTCAACAAGGAGCTGCCCGCCCTCTACTACGGCGTGCGCGACGGCGACACGGGCGAGTGGATCGTCCCGATGTACCGCGTGCGCGGCGGGGAGAAGGAGCGCCGCGACGGCTGGGAGTACGGCTTCGAGTACCCCTTCGAGGACGGCCAGACCGAGCTCGACCCCGACCGCCCCTACCTGCTCGTGATCCTCGCCAAGAGCTGGGCCGAGGAGACCGCGCACTTCTACGCGGTGATCCCGCCCCACCAGCCCGGCGGCATCTGGAACAAGGTGCTGCGCGCGCTCGACCCGCCGCGCTGGGGCCGGGCGATCGCGACGTGGCTGATCGAGGGCGCGCACGGCGCACTCTGCGGCGTCGTCGAGCGCGCCTCGGGCGCCGAGGCGGAGACCTGCGAGGCCTCCCCGTGAGCGACATCTTCACGGGCACCCCAGCCGGCCTCACCTACGACCACGAGATCGTGCGCCAGGCGTGGATGGCCGTCTGGGTCGTCACCTCCGGCGCGCTCGTCGTGATCGTCGCCTGGATGGGGCTGAGCCTCATCGTCGGCGACCACGTCGGGAGGGCGCAGGCGGGCTGGCGTGAGCTGGTCCCGCGCCTCGCGCTCGGGCTCACGGCCGCCGCCGCCTCGCTGTGGTGGTGCGCGCTCGTCATCGACGTGGCCGACGCGGTCTCGGGCTTCATCGCCGCCGAGCTGGGCGTGACCGCCGGGGACATGCTGCGCACCACCCTGCGGACGCTGCTCACGGCGGTGCAGGTCGGCAGCGTCGGCATGGCCCTGGTGCTGGCGCTGATCTACCTCGTCTACGCCTTCTTCGTGCTCTACCTCGTGGTGCAGATGGTGCTGCGCCTCGCGCTCATCGACATCCTGCTCGCGCTGGCGCCCATCGCGCTCGGGCTCTGGATCCTCCCGCACACGGCGGGGTGGGGCCGGCACTGGCTGCGGCTCTTCATGACCACCGTCTTCCAGCAGGCGGTCCAGCTCGTCGCGCTCGCCCTCGGGATCGGCTTCCTCAACGAGTACGCGGCCATCGGCGGCGCGGACGGCGGGCAGGACCTCGTCTGGAAGCTGCTGATGTCGCTGGCCTTCATCTACCTGGCGACGCGCGTGCCCTCGCTGCTGGGCAACCCCGGCACCTTCGACGCCTGGCTCCACACCCTCTACTTCGGCATGTCCCTGCCCGGCTCGATGTCGCGCTCGGCGCGCTCGGTCGGGCTGCTCATGGCGGGCGGCGCGGCGGGCGGCCCGGTCGGCGCGGCCGGTGCGGCTGCCGCGGGCGGAGCGATCGGCGCGGGAGCGTCGGCCGCCGCCTCGGGCGTGCGCTCGGCGGCCGAGACCTCGACGCCCTCAGCGGGTGGCGGCAACGCCGCGCCCGGATCGGGGATGCCGCGCAGCAGCGGCGAGTAACCCCCCAACCCACCGCGAGACGACGGAGACGGAGGAGCGGAGCGATGTGCCGGTAGGCGAGCGAGCGGCAGCACCGAGAGACGAACGAACACGCAACTGCAAGGAGCGAAACGAAGTGCAAGACCTGGTTCAGACCATCTCCAACCTGGCGGGCATCCTGCTCGGGGTCGTCGGCGCCGTGGGCGTCGGCTTCTTCATCTACGGGTCCTACCTCTACCTCACCGCCTCGGGCGCGCCCCACCAGATGGAGCGCGGCAAGAGCGCGATGATGACCGCCCTCGCCGGCATCGTGCTGGCGATGGTGGCGTTCGGCGTCGTCGACCTCGTGATGGACGCCGTCGTCAACCCCGCCGTCGACGTCGGCGACGTGCCCGACCCCACCGGTGGCACCACCACCACCGAGGACGGCGGGTAGACGATGCGAGCGCACGAAGTCCCCACCCACGTGCAGGCCGAGGACCGCGTCCTGCTGTGGCTGACGTTTCCCCAGATCGTGGCGATGACGGCCGTCTGCGCCCTCGCCTACGGTCTCTACCACTACGCCCCAGTCGGTCCCGAGGGCGTGCGCATCGCCGCGGCGGTGCTGTTCGGGCTCTGCGGCTTCGCCGTCGTGGCGGGCCGCATCGGGGGCAGGCGGCTGCCGCTGGTGGCGGCCGACCTGCTCAGGTACTGGCTCGGCGCGCGGCGCTTCGCCGGGCCGCCGGCCGAACTGGCGCGCAGCGAGCCGCCTCCCCCGCCCCCGGGCGGTGAGTCCGGCCCGCTGCGGCTGCTGGCGAAGCGCGCCCGGCGCCGGGAGGGCGAGCGCCGCAACGGGCGCCTGCCCTTCCGCCCGCATCGCCTCTTCGGCAAGCGGCGGCGCAACGCAGGCGAGCAGGCCGAGGACGGCCAGCGGGCCACGCCCCGCGACGGCCGCGAGCAACGGCTCGGACGCCGCGGCTTCTGGAAGGCGCTCCTGCCGGCGGCGGCGCTCGCCCTCGTCGTGCTCACCGCGCTGCCGCTCGCGGGGGCGTTCGCCCAGGAACCCGAACGGGAGGGCTGGAGCTCGGACGCGATCGAGTTCCAGCCGCCGCCGCCGGTTACCGGACGGCGGATCTTCATCGAGGAGCTGACGGTCACTGGCGACCGCGCCGCCGTGAAGCTGCGGGCGGCGACCGACCTGCACCTGCGGGTGCGGGCGCACGGCGGCCCCGAGGGGCGGTCCCTCCGCTACTACAAGAGCACGTCCCTCGAGGAGGGGGAACGCGCCAGCTACGACCTGCCCCTGCACGGCCCGTCGCCCTCGCTCGTCTTCTCCTGGCAGGACGGGCCGGGCGAGGCGGGGGCCGTCAGCATCGACGGCGAGGGCCTGCCCTGGCCGCTGCCCGAGGCGGCGGGCGAGCTGTGCAGCCTGCGCGTCACCTCGCTGGGCTGGACGCCGGACGCCATCGAGGGATCCGTCGCCTCGACGTGCGCGACCACGATCGAGCACGCGGTCGACCTCCAGATGGTCGCCGGCCACGCCAGCGTCACGACCGCGACCCGGCTCGCGGCCGAGGTGCTCGCCGTCGGGGGGACCGTCACGGTCACCTCCGGCGTGCGAGAGACGAGCATCCCCTTCGTCGCGGGCGGCGAGACGCGCTTCCGGCTGCCGGTCGTGGCGGGCGAGGGCGTCCACAGCGTCGCCATCGAGGCCGCGCTGGAGGCGTCGCTGCGCATCGCGCTGCCGCCGCTCGTGGAGCTCACCCACCGTCCCGGGCGCAGCGAGCGGCTCACGGAGACGGCGCTCGTGAGCATCCCGGCCTACGGCGACACGGTGACCGAGACGGTCAGCGTGCCCGGCGAGAGCGGGACGTTCACCGAGCACACCATCACCGCGAGCTGTTACGTCCCCGCCTCGACCGTCAGCCAGGACGTCGTCTTCACGGTCGTCCACGACGAGCGCGTCGAGGCCGAGGTGGTCACTCGGGCGCCGGTGACGCGCACCCGCTCCGAGAGGCTGGCGCTCGCGTCGAGCGTCCGGGGCGACGAGCCCTACCGCTCGCTGGGCGCGCCGGAGCCCGAGCCGGAGCCCGACCCCTCCACGCAGACGCCCGCGACAGGCGACGACCTGCGCGAGTGGTTCGACGACCTCGGATGGGACTGGCCGTGGTGAAGCGCATAGCGACCGCCTTGCTGTTCTGCGGGGTCGCGCTGGTCACGACCGGCGCGGCCCCGGAGGAGGAGCAGGCCATGCTCGACGCCTTCGACGCGGTCCTCACGGCGATGGCCTACGCCGCCGCCGGGCTGTGCGTCTTCGCGCTGGTCTGGGCGGGCTTCCTGCTCATGGCCGACGGCGCGGAGGAGCGCGGGGGCGGGCGCGCGCGCAGCGCCGTCTTCCTGGCGGTGGCCGGCCTCGCCCTCGTGCTCTCGGCCAAGGGCGTCGCCGCCCTCCTCCGCGCGGGCGTCATCCCCATCTCCTGAGGACACAGGGAACGGATCACGATGAGACAGCTACTGGAACTGACGAAGCGCGCGGCGGCGGTCCTGCCCGGCGGGGCCGCCGCCTCCACGCCAGCGGCGGACGGGGAGACCCCCGAACCGAAGGCCCCGCCGGGCCTCCCCCTCGCCTTCATGCTCTCGCACCTCGAGGACGACGGGCCGGTGCGCCTCGACGGCGTGCAGGTGGCCGTCTGCGAGGTGCTGGGGCTGGAACTGGACGAGCCGAAGCTGGGGGCGTTCGCGGGGGCGCTCAACGCCTGCGACTTCCCGCTGCAACTGCTCGTGCGCCAGCACCCGCCCGGTCTCGGCAAGCTGCGCGACGAACTCGAGGCCGCACAGCCGGACACGCTTCCCCCGCAGACGCGCACGGCCGCCGAGTCCACGCGGCGGCTGCTGGGCGAGCTGGAGCGCCGCGACGGCATCCTCGACCGCCGCTTCTACGCCGTCTGCGCGCGCGAGCACGCGGGTGAGCTGCGCGGCCTGCTCCATCGCGCGGGCCTCTCCGTGCATGCACTCGACGGTCGGCAGTTGCGGATGCTCGTGCTCGCCTCGGCCCTCGGCGGCTCCCCGCGCGAGATCGACGAGGCGACGCCCACCGAGGTCACCGTCAACCGGCGCGAGGTTCGCGTCGGCGACCGCCTCGCCCGCGCGCTGCATCTCGGCAAGTGGCCGCGCTCGCTCGCGCCCGGCTTCCTGCAGGCGCTGATGGCGACGGGCGCGCCCATGGACCTCTCCCTCCATCTCGGGCCGATCCCGGCCTCCGTGGCGGCGCGCACGCTGGAGTGGCAGAAGGTCCGCTTCGAGTCGGCGCAGAGCCTCTCCCTCAAGCGCGGGCGCTCGATGTCGTCGGAGGCGGAGATCGCCCTCGAGGACGTGATGCGGCTGCGCGACGAGGTGCAGCGGGGACGCGAGCGGCTCTTCCACGCCTCGCTCTCGGTGACGCTCCACGCCCCCGACGAGGAGACGCTGGACGAGCTGACACAGCGCGCGAAGGCGCACTTCGCGGCCTCGCTCGGCAAGCTCGACGCGCTCCCCTTCCGCCAGCGAGAGGGGCTGCTCTCGACGCTGCCGCTCGCCCTCAACGCCGTCGCCGCCTGGCGCACCCTCGACACGTCGAGCCTCGCGCGCCTCTTCCCCTTCTCCCCGCCCGACCTCGACACGCGCGGGGGCTCGCTCTACGGCATCGACATGCGCGCCTCGTCCCCGGTCGTCTACGACCCCTGGGACGGCACCCACCTCAACGCCAACACCGCCGTGCTCGCGCGCTCGGGGAGCGGTAAGTCATTCGCCACCAAGCTGGGCGTGCTCAGGGGCGTGACGCGTGGCGTCGTCGCCTACGTGATCGACCCCGAGGGCGAGTACGCCGACATGGCGCGCGCGGCGGGCGGGCGCGTGCTCTCACCGGGCGTCGACGGCCAGGGCATGAACCCCTTCGTGATCGACGCCAGGGACCCCGAGGAACTGCTGCAGCGCATCGGCAGCCTGCGCAGGCTGATCGAGGTGATGGTCGGCGAGTCGCTGGGAGCGGAGCGCCGCGCCGCCCTCGACCACGCCCTCGCCGCCTACTACGACCAGCCACGTGAGCGCACCGGCTTTGGGGACTTCTACACGTACCTGAAGGACAGCTCGGAGGGCGACCCCGCGCTGGCGAGGCTCCTGCGGCCCTTCGCGACCGGCAGCCTGCGCCACCTGCTCTCCGATGAGGGCGACGACCTGCTCCGCAACGAGGCGCTCGTGACCGTCTTCGACCTCCATCTCCTCGAACCGGAGCTGAGGCCCGCCGCGACGATGGTCTGCACCGAGACCGTCTGGGCCGCCGCCGCGCGCGACCCCCGTCCCCGCCTGCTCGTCGTCGACGAGGTGTGGTCGATCATGCAGCACCCCGAGGGCGCCGCCTTCATGGTGTCGATGGCGAAGCGCGCCCGGAAGCACCGCCTCGGGCTCCAGTTCATCACCCAGGACGTGCAAGACCTGCTCTCGGAAGACCCCTCGCGCGCCATCACCGGCCACAGCGGGCGCGCCCTGCTCCAGAACGCCGCCTTCAAGCTCCTGCTCCAGCAGGACGCCGCCGCCATCAGCACGGTGGGCGACGCCTTCGACCTCCCCGAGGACCTGCAGCGCTGGCTGCTGTCCTGCCCGCGTGGCGACGGACTCCTGCTCGCGCGCGGCAACCGCTTCCCGGTCCGCATCGAGGCCACGCCCGAGGAGGCGGAGCTGATCGAGTGGCGGCCGGGCTCGCAGCGGAACCCCGTGGGCGAGCACGAGGAGGGCGGAGAGCGGTGACCGGCGCGGCCCGCCCCTGAACGCGGCCCGACACACCAACACCACACCGAAGAGAGGAATACCCACTCATGCGACTCAACCCCTTCACGACCACCCCGAAGGAGCCCGTGTTGCTGGCGATCACGCCGCCGCGCAACGCCGAGCGGACCGTGCTCGGCGTCGAGAACCTGCTCGGCTCGATCGCAGTGCCCGAGCCCTTCTCACTCGAACTGGCCGGCGACGCCGACGGCGTCACGCTGCTGGCGCGCTGCCACGACCAGGAGGTCGTGCGCCAGCAGCTCTCCGCGCACTACCCGCAGGCCCGCATCCAGCAGCTGGAGCCCGAGGAGGACCCGCTCTCCCTGGCCGAGGGCGAGCAGGCCTGGCAGATGGGCCTGCGCGCGAGCGGACCCGAGTACGTGCCCCTGCGTGTCTTCCGCGACGACGACCTGCTCGACCCCGGCTCCGACCCGCTGATCGCCCTGCTCGGGGCGCTCTCCGCGCTGCGCCCGGGCGAGCGCGTCGTCTCGCGGCTGCTACTCCGCTCGCTCGGCCCCGACTGGTCACGGCCGCACCAGGCGAAGGCCCACGAGCGGCCCCTGCCGGAGCGGACCGACTCCTACCAGATCAGCGAGTCGCGCCGCCATCGCCTGGACATCGCCGGACTGGCCCTCCTGGCCGTCGCGGCCTTCCCCGCCATCAAGGGCTACCAGTGGTGGCAGGCGGGCGAGGAGTGGAAGACCATCGCCCTCGGCGCCGGCATCGCCCTTGCGCTCGGGGCGGCCGGCTGGGCCTGGGCGCGCTGGAATCGCTCCCGCAACCGCGTCTTCGACCCGCGCCTGATCGAGGAGAAGGTCTCGCGCATCGCCTTCGAGGCCGAGCTGCAGGTCACCGCCATCCTGCCCGGGGACGACCAGCGCGAGCGCGCCCACGAGCTACTCGGCCAGGTGGCCGCCGCCTACCGCCACTACGACCACCCCGCCGGCGCGCGCTTCGAGGTCGGGAAGGTGCGGCCCGGCCTCCCCGACCCGGCGGCCATGGCCCCGCCCGCTCCCGGGCTCCTCGGGCGCCGCAGCGTGCTTGGCGTGCGCGAGGCGGCCTGCCTCTGGCACCCGCCGGGGGCGAAGGACGAGACGCCGCTCGTGGCGCGCTCGGGGGCGCGCGTGCTGCTGCCCGCGGCGAGCAGCGTCGCCAGCGGGGCGCTCGTGGGCCGGACCACGACGGGCCGCCCGAAGGACATCCGCTTCCCGGACGGCCTCACGCGGAGCCACCACCTCTACGTGGCGCGCACGCGCATGGGCAAGTCGACACTCATGCAGCACCTCGTCACCCACCGCCTCGCCGAGAAGGCGGCAGGACGCGACCGCGACGCGATCGTCGTGATCGACCCCCACGCCGACCTCGTCGAGAGCATCCTCGAACATGTCCCCGAGTCGCTCGCCGAGCAGGTGCGCCTCGTCGACCTCGCCGGGGCCGGCGGCTACCCCGGCGTCAACCTGCTCGACACGCGCGTCTTCGCCGACCGCGACCGCACGGCCGACTCGGTCGTGCGCGTGGCGCGTGGCCTCTGGGAGCAGTGGGGGCCGCGCATGCAGTCGATCCTCGAGCAGGTCGTGAAGACCATGCACGAGTACAACGCCCACCCCGACACCCCGGAGGACGAGCAGCTCACCATCCTCGACGGGCTGCCGCTGCTCACCAGCGACGAGGTCTTCCGCCCGATGGTGCTGCCCCGGGTAAGCGACCCCTACCTGCTGGAGTGGTGGGAGCGCGACCTCGAGGGCTGGCGACGGGAGTACCGCGCGGAGGCGTTCGCGCCCGTGCAGACGCGGCTCTCCTACTACGCCACCTCGCGGCGGGCGCGCGCCATCCTCGGCCAGCCGCGCTCCACGATCGACCTGCGCAGGACGATCCTCGACGGCGGCGTGCTGCTCGTCTCCACCGCGCAGGGCGCGGCCGGGCGCGACGTCGCCGCCCTGATCGGCTCCTCGATCCTCAATCTCGTCGACGCCGTGATCCGCGAGCAGGGCGAGCTGCCGCCGGAGCAGCGGCGTGGCGCGCTCGTGGTCGTGGACGAGATGCAGTCGATGCCGGGCGTCGACTACGAGTCGATGCTGAGCGAGCTGGGGAAGTTCGGGGCCTCGCTCGTGCTCGCCACCCAGAGCCTCGACAAGCTCGACGAGCTCTCGCCCACGATGCGCACCACCGTGCTCGCCAACATCGGCTGCCTCGCCGTCTTCCAGGTGGCCGGCTCCGATGCGCGGCAGCTCGTCTGGGAGCTGGACCGCGAGCGGGTCACCGAGGAGGACGTCGTCTCCCTGCCCGTGCACCACGCCTACGTACGCGCGACGGTCGGCACGGAGCGCACGCCCGCCTTCTCGATGGAGGTGCTCAAGCCCGACGAGGGCAGCGCGGAGACGGCGGCGCGCATCCGCGACGAGGCGGCCTCCTACCTCCTGACCGAGGAGGAGGTTGCCGCGCAGCAGGCGGAGGGCCGCCGCCGCGTCGAGGAGTTCCGCAAGCGGCTGGAGGCCGAGCGCAACAAGCACGGCACGGAGCCGAAGAAGGGCGGCCGCGGCGGGACGCCGCGCGGACAGGGCCAGCGCAGCAAGCACTTCCAGCCGCCCCGCGACGGCTCCGGGGGCGATGCGGCGTGAGCGTCGAACGCGACCTGCTGCGATTACTGGGGGAGATGCCCTTCCCCGACCGGCTGGAGCTGGCCGCCCTCTCCGGCTGGTCGCGCGGGGCGGTCTACGCCAACTGCGAGGCGCTGGAGGGAACGGGGCTCATCGCCTCGCTCCCCCACGCCTCCGCGCGGATCGCCCCGACCCGCCGCTACCAACTCACGCTCGCCGGGCTGCGCCGCCTGGCGGACGAGGAAGGGCTCGGCACGCACGAGCTGCTGCGCTCGCGCCCCCTCACCGCGCACTGGCGGCGGCTCCTGCTGGAGCGGCTCGACGCGGTCGCCGTCATCTACCGGCTCGCCGCGGCGATCACCGACGCGGCCTGGCCGCTGCGCTTCCGCTGGTACCGGGCGCAGCCGATGGACGCCGCCGTCGCGCTCCCGGACGGGCGCAGCCTCTTCGTCGTCCGCCAGGGCGAGACGGCTGACCGCACGGCCTTCGGCAAGCGCCTCTGGCGGCTGCGCGAGGGGCCGCGCCCCGGCGCGTACCTGCTGCTCGTCCCCGACCTGGTGCGGCTGCGCCACACCGCCCGCCTGATGGCGCGTGCGCCCGCTCCCGCCTTTCTCGCCCTTGAGCGCGACGCGATCGGCGCGGGGACGGGCGCCCGCGTGTGGCGCACCGCAGCGGGCTCGCCCTGGCTCTCGCTCGGCGAGGTCCTCTCGCACGTGGCGGGTAGCCGCGCCTGGCCGGAGGAGGAGCCGCTGACCCGGGCGACTGTCCCGCGCGACATCAGGCTCCGGGATGCGCGTGACGCCTCGGACTGGCTCCTGCCGGCGCTGCTCGGGCCCGCGCACAAGCGCGTGCTCGGCCTCGTCGCCGACTGGCCGTGGCTCGCGCCCGCGCACCTGGGCGGGCTGCTCGGCGTCTCCGACCGCCGCGTCGCCCAGCTCGTGCATGCGCTCGAGGGCGCGGGGCTCGCGGATCGCGGCGCGGGGCGGCTCGTGCTCGCCGACCGCGGGCTGGCGCTGCTCGCGCGCCGCGACCGCTCGGCCGCCAACCTCGCCCTCAAGCGCTGGAGCGCGAAGCCGCTGGACCCCGACGCGCCGCCCACCTGGCGCAACGTCGCCGGCCGTCGCAGCCGCCAGTTGCTGCGCACCATCGAGCACACGCAGGCCGTGCACGGCTTCCTCGCCGCGCTGGCCGGGCAGGCGCGCTCATCCGGGACCGAGGTCGTCCAACTCGACCCGCCGCACCGCGCCTCGCGCTACTTCCGCCATCGCGGCGTGCTGCGCTCGGTCAACCCCGACGCCTTCGGCGTCCTCCGCCGCGACGGGCGGCCGTGGCCGTTCTTCCTGGAGTGGGAGCGCCGCGCCGTCAGGCCTTCGACGATGGCCGCGCGCCTCGCGCCCTACCTGCGCTACTACGCCTCGCAGCGCCCCACCGACGACCACGGCGTCCGCCCCCACGTGCTCGTCGTCTTCGACGATGAGCTCGCCGCCACCCACTTCCTGCGCGTCGCGCACGGGCGGATGCAGCGCCCCCGCGTCGAGATCCCGCTGTTGGTCTCACATCGCGCGTTGCTGGATCGAGAGGGGCCGCTCGGCACAGCGTGGAGAATGCCGGATGCATCGGGTGCGGTCCGGCTGCCCGTCGTCACCGCTACCAATCCAGGGCACCCGGAAGGAGTTCATCCCGGCGCGCACCCGCCGGCGAGACGGAACAGAGCGGGTCTCCCTGACAACCTGCGGGCGCCCGTCGCTCCCGGATGAGTGGCAGGCGGCGTATCATTGCATCATGACTACCCGGACCTATCACGAGGCCAGCAGAGCGTTGCTTGCACAGGCGGAGTCGGAGCTGGCACGCGGCGACGTTCGTCAGGCGTCGGAGAAGGGCTGGGGGGCGGCGGCCCAGATGGTCAAGGCCATCGCCGAAGAGCGTGGCTGGGATCACGGAAGCCACAGATTGATCTGGCGGGCGGTCAACAGGCTGGCGACCGAATCAGACGACGAGGAGATTCATCGTCTGTTCCGCACTGCCAACCACCTGCACATCAACTTCTACGAGGATGTCGACACCGCAGCGCACGTGGCGAACGGCCTTGGAGATGTCCGGCGCTTCCTGGACAGGCTCGAGGTGCTCGCCTGATCGGCGCGCTCCAGCGGTTCCTCGCACCTGGGACGTATAGCCTCAAATCGGGGTGTTACCCGGATGGGTACTCCCTACCGACATAACGTCCTTGGCAGGGGCGAGCGCGTGGACGCGACGATCACCCTGCCTTCGACGGAGCCGCGGAGCGGCTCGATGGCGCGAGGCGCGTCGCGACGACCTCGATGCCCGCGGGCTCGGGCGGTGCGGACGGTGATTCCCGGAGCGATGCGCGCCTCCACAGACGCTTGCACGGCCCGCGGCGCTGTTCCCATGCACATTTCACGCGCGGTCGAGTAGGCTATGCTCGCACCCATCCGGGAAGGGGCACTGTTATGCGCGCACCGGCTTTCCTGACGAACCTCCGCAGCTCCGCCGCCACGGACGCGCCGTCCCGCCGGGCGGCGATGCCCGGTACCCCCCCCCCCCCCCCCCCGAACCGACGTTCTAGACTAGCCCGCCGCCGCTCCCCGCTCCTCCTCCTGGCCGCCGCGCTCGCCGCGCTGGCGGTCTTCTTTGCGCCCGGCGGACAGCCCGCTCAGGCCCAGACCACCACCGTCTGGCTCGCCACGCTGGCTGTGATGGACATTGGAACGTCGCTCCTTGGTTGTGACAATGCACTTGGTGGTTCCTCTGATTGCAGGACGACAAGTGTGCTCACGGACGACGACTTCACGTACGACGGCACTGTGTATCACATTACCGCAATCCGTAGTCTTGCCTCCTCTGGCGCATTCGCCATAGAGATCGACAAGGCGATCCCGGCTAGCCTCAAGTCGGCCCTGACGCTGCGCGTCGACAACCGCCAGTTCGCCCTTGCGGGTGCCCGCGTTACCGGCAGCAGTGCAAGCTGGCCCAGCGCTGGCCTGAGCTGGTCGGTCGGCGACACGGTGCAACTGAGACTGTTCGATCCGTCAACCGTTTCCGCCGACGCCGGCCCCGACCAGACGACAGCAACCGGCGCCACGGTCACCCTGGACGGTTCGGGTTCGTTCGTGGCCTCCGGCGCGACCCCCACATACGCCTGGACGCAGACCGGCGGGACCTCGGTAACCCTGTCAAACAGCGCGGCGGTGTCGCCCACCTTTACGGCGCCGTCCACGCCCCGGACGCTCACGTTCCGGCTCACCATATCGCACGATGGCGTCACCTCGACCGACACCGTCACCATCACCATCAGAAGGCCGTCTGGCACGTACACGGGGCACGGCGGCACCACAACCAGTCCCTCGCTGGGCGTCCAGACCGTCAACAAGGTTGACGGCGGCACCGCCCGGTACCTCTCCATGCACTTTACGGGCGAGGACGAGTCCAGGACCTTCTCGTACCGGCTGGCGGAGCAGCCCAGCGGCACCATCACCGTCGACTTCCTGACGATGGTGCAGTCAGCGGGGTACGGCAGGCCGGGCTATACCTGGGACTGGCAGGCCGTGTCCGTCTCGCCTCGGACCCTCACCTTCACGGCGACCAACTGGTCAACCACGCAGACCGTGAACCTCGTCTCGCAGATCGACGATGACGGCACCCCCGAGCAGGTCATCATCGTCATCCGGACATCGATACCCCGGGAGCAAGGCGACCCGTACGGTTACGCCGGCATCCACGTGACCGTCGACGATGACATGTCGAGCTTCGGTCTGCGCGTGACGGAAGCCCCGACCGACTACGTGGTCCCGGGTTACACGAAGCCGGGCGGTTCACCCGGAAGCATCGGAGACGGTGCCGTAGGGCGGCAGCCTCCCGCCTCGCCACCGGACCAGCAGACAGGGCGAGCGCCCCGCGGCACGGCCGGTCAGGCTCCCGACTCCGGAGAGGGGAACGGGAATCGCGGAAACGGCGACCCGCCTCCTTCAGGCGTGGCGCCGCCGGACGAACAGGAGCCGCCTGCCGAAGACGCCGAGGAGCAGACCGCCGAGGAGAAGCTGATCGCCGATCTCGCCGGCGACGACGGCTGCATCAGCCAGGATGAGCGCATGGCTGGAGCGACTCGCATCCAGAATGTCGACCTGCGGGCCATCGACCAGTCGCAGGCATACCGGCTGTTCCGCGCGGCCTACTGCTAGGGGCTGTCCACCTTGACCGCCCCGGCAAGCGACAGGGGGCGCTCCGAGGCCGGCCGGGGGGGCGAGGTCGCCGTGACGCACCGTCGCAGCCCGCTGCGCGTCAGCCTCAGACCGACTCCGGTTTGGGCCTTCCTCGAGGAGCGAGACATCTCCCAGAACGAGCTTGCCCGTCGCCCCCGCGTGCTCCCTGACAACCGCACGTGAATGGGCCGCACCGGTCCTCGATGTTGCTCACCAGGACGATGGGCATGCGGCCCGACGTGCTCGTCGTCTTCGACGACGAACTCGCCGCCCACGACTTCCTGCGCGTCGCTCGCCGGCGGAGGCGCGCGTTGACAACCACTCGGACGCCGTGCCACCCTTTTCTTACTGAACGCCCGCCGGTTGCCCGTTCAACCGTGCGGTGATCATCACGAAGGGGTCGCACCGCGACCCCTTCCTGCTTCTCCGGCTACGGGTCGCGCCACAGGTCGTCGCAGAAGGGCGGCGCGAGCGAGATCACGCCGTCGGCAACGTCCCTGAGCATCCGCGACGAGTTCGAGGCCCCGAAGAGAGCGACGTCCGCCTTCCGTCCGAAGTCCTTCACCGCCTGAATCGCATCCGCAAAGTCGGTATCCCCGCTCACGAGCACCGCCGCGTCGTAGTTCCCTCGCGCCGCATGCACGAGCATGTCCGTCGCGATGCGGATGTCGATCCCCTTCTCAAGCGGGGGTGCCGACGGGGTTCGATAGACGAGTGCGCCGAGCCTGACTTCCAGATTCGGAACGCGGCGGAGCCGATCGAGGAAGCGCTGCTGGCCCCGGTAGGCGTCCGGCTCCCGGGCCTGATCCACGAGCGCGTTGTAGTAGTAGCCCCGGATCAGTTCGCGGCCCTCGCCGCAGAGAGCTTGGCAGAGCTTCTCGAAGTCGATGTCCGTACGCCCGTAATGCTCGCGGAGGTTGTGGTAGAGGTTGCTGCCGTCGATGAACACCATGACCCTGCTCATGACGGGTACCGCCTACCGACTGCGATTCGCCGCGCGCAACTCACACGCCAGCGCTCTCGCCGAACTTGGCAGGAGCTTCGTTCGGCGCTCGTCAATCGTGCCCTCACCGGGGGAGAACATGCTCGTTTGTGAATTGCCATCTCGCCTCACCGTATCACGCCGCTGTGCGCGGCTAAGCACCCGTCGCCCGGAGCAGCGACGGGTCCCCGCTAGGCCGCACGCCCGCCAGCGGCGGGCTCACGCGCGCCGCCGTTGCCTCCCGCCCCATCGACTCCCCGAGGAGCGCATGCCCCGCCGGCGTGAGCGCGATCGCGCGCGACAGACCGGGAGCCCGCACGAGCAGCCCGGCCTCCTCGCAGGCCCGCAGCCAGTACACGGCCACCGAGTTGGAACTGAGCCCGGCTTCGTCCACCACGTCCCGCACGCTCGGCGCGAAGCCGCGCGCCTCGTGGTAGCGGGCGATCGCCTCCATCACCGCGCGCATCCGCTCCTCCCGCCGCATGGTGACCCTCACGAGCGAACCTCCTCTTCGCTGAACCGCGCCTGCACGTGCACGAGCTCCAGCGGCACGCCGAAGTGCTCGGCCACCTCCCAGGCGTAGACGAAGCCCGCGTCCAGCGCCTCCTCCTCGTCGACGAGCAGCGCGTGCGCGAACTCATCCGCCTCCCGCTCCCATGGCTGCGGCAGCTCCGTGTGGGCGCGCAGCTCAAGGTGGTTGCCCGGGTGCATCAGCCGGTGGCCGATGGCGTGCGCCGTCACCCAGCGCCGCCACTCCGGCCCGAGCCGCCGCGCCACCGCGATGTTGCCGTCGATCTGCATCTCCTTCTGGACCTCGAAGTCCCGCAGCCAGACCTCCAGCCCGAGCGCGTTGGCCACCGCCTCGGCGTCCACCCGCCCGCGCAGCCCGAATCTCCGCCGCAGCGTCCCCGCCCGCCGCCGCGCCCGGTTCACCGCTCCGCTCGTCCCTGGCGGCGGCGCCGCGAGCGCACGAAGCGGATGAACTCCCGGATCTCCTCGATGTCCTCGTCGGGGAGGCCCTGCACGGCGTCGTGGAAGGAGACCTCGGTCTCCAGCAGCAGCTCGGACGTGAGCCGCTCGCGCGCCTCGAGCTGGAGCGGGCTGGTGTCGGTATGGAACGCGATCTCGACGAGGTGGGCGTGGGTGGGCTTGATGCGTCCCGCCTCCCAGGCCCAGACGGTGTGTGCGGAGACGCCAACGCGTTCGGCGAGCTGGCGCTGGGTGAGTCCCACGCCCTTGCGCGCCTCGCGGATGCTCTCGCCCAGGCCGCTGCGGGGGTCGCCGTCGGTGCTGGTCATGGTGGTTGCTCCCTTCGGTCCCGCCACGGCCATTTTAGAACCATAGTTCTTGACCTCGCGCTGTATCCTAGCATATAGTTTCGGCTGGTACAGGGATAAATCGCCAGGAGCGCCGCATGCAGTCGGCACCACCCCGTCACAGCCCCCCGATCCGCCGCTCCGCGCCCCGCCTGCCGCGGCACGGCGGCCAGCCCGTGGTCGCCGGACGCGCCCTCCCCTGCGGCAGCGGCCGACTGCCCTCGGACTTCCCCCGGCGCCTCGACTGCCTGAAGGAGCTCAGCGGCCTCACCTGGGAGGCGCTCGCCGAGACGCTCGGCGTCGACGTCAAGCGCGTCCTCAGCTGGCGGCACGGCATCGAGCCGCGCGGCGGCGCCTACCATGCGCTCCTCGAGTTCGCGAGCCGCATCCCGGACGGCTTCGCCATCCTCATGGGCGAGGCGTTCGTCGACCGGGTCCGGGAGGGCTAAGGCGATGCCACGGGGCAGCACGCACACGGCCTCGATCCACGCCGACGCGTTCGCCGAGGCGCTGGAGCGGCTCAAGGAGGCCTCCGGGCTGCCCTGGAAGGAACTGGCGCGGCGGCTCGGCACGAGCACCCTCAACCTCTGGCGCTGGCGCAACGGCGTGCGTCCCAACATGGAGCACCTGCTCGCACTGCAGAAGCTCGCCGCCGACCTCGGCCTCGCTCACCTGCTGCCGGGCGGCGAGCCCGCGCCGCCGCCCGCGTAGTCGTGCCTGCGCCGGTCCCACCCGACGTTTCATCCGTGAAGTCCGTTCCATCGGATTACGTCCAGCCTCCCGGTTCGCGATGCTGCGGAACGCAGATGCGCCGGACATCCACCACCGTGCTGGCGGTTCGGCGTGCCCCATCAGGGACGCGAGTGGCAGCATGCGAAACGGCAGAGATCACGAGGGAGAGGCTGTGCGCCGGCCGGCCTCGGGAGCGGATGCACCGGACGCGACGTCCAGTGCCGTCACCCTCACGACCGACTGGCGGACCGGGTCGCGTACGCGAGCCTGGGACGACCTCTGGCGCCGGCTCCTCGACGGCCTGCCCTTTGCACCAGACGGAGACTCCAGCACCAACGACGACAGTCACTCGGTATAGAGCAACCACGCATCGAGCACATTCGCGCGGCTGCAGTTGACGGCCCCCGTATTGTGATCCAGCTCCCGGAGGGAAAATGATGAAGGCGATCATCTACTCGCGCGTTTCGACGGACGCGCAGGAACGCGACGGAACTTCGCTCGACACGCAGGAGCGTGCCTGCGCGGACTACGCAGCCGATCAGGGCTGGGAGATCGTCCGCCGCATCCGGGACGCGGACAGCGGCGCGCTGCTCGAACGCGACGGGCTCACCGAGTTGCGTGAGACGCTTCGGCACGGGACGGCGGACGTGATCGTCGCCTACGCCGTCGACCGCCTGTCGCGGAGCCAGAACCACATCGGACTGCTCTTCGACGAGTTCGAGGGCGCCGGGGTGACGATGGCGTTCGTGACCGAGCGCTTCGAGGACACGGCAGTTGGCCGCTTCATCCTCGCCGCGCGCGCCTTCATCGCCGAGGTCGAGCGGGAGAAGATCGCCGAGCGCACGATGCGCGGCAAGGAAGAGCGCGCCCGGAGCGGCCGAATCCCGCAGGCCACGGGCCGCGGCATGTACGGCTACCACTACGACTCGGACACCGGCCGTCGCGTCATCAACCGCGAGCAGGGAGCCGTCGTCCGCCGGGTCTTCGAGGACTTCGCCGGCGGCGCATCAATCCTCGGCATCACCAATGCGCTGAACGAGGCCGGGACCCTGAGCTTCACGGGGCGGGCGTGGTCGGCATGGACCGTGAAGAACATGCTGCGGAACCCCGCGTACGCCGGGCGCACCATCTTCAACCGAACCAGGACGGGCCACAGGCGCGATCCCCTCACCGGCAAGCGGCGCCGCACCGTCGTACTGAGGGACGAGTCCGAGTGGATCGAGATCCCCGACGCGACGCCGCCGGTCATTTCCGAGGACCTGTTCAACGCGGTGCAGACGCGCCTCCTGGACCCGGAGCGCCGACGCCAGGCACAGCGCAAGAACGACTACCCCCTTGGAGGGCTCGTGCGCTGCGCCCGCTGCAACGGGGCGATGGTCGGCCAGACCTCAATGAAGAAGTACCGCTACTACCGCTGCCGCCGGGCCTACGCCGGTCCGCGCCACGATCGCTGCCCGACTCGCTACATCCGCGCGGGTGACCTCGAGCGCGCGGTGGTGCGCGAGCTCACCACGGTGCTTGCCTCGCCCGAGGTGGTGCTGGCCGAGCTGGAGCACGCGTCCTCGATCGATGCGCGCAACGATGACCTGGCCGGTGCTCAGCAACTCCTCGCGTCTCTCGACAATCAGCGGCAGCGCTTGCTCAAGCTCTTCCAGATGGGCGAGGTCGACGAGGCGTACCTGCAGAAGGAGCTGGAGGCTCTCCGCGCCCGACGCTCGCCGGCCGAGGCGACCATCGCGCGCCTGAACGGCTCGGGGTCCGCACCCTGCAGTCCCGCGAACCCCGAGGAGTTCGCCGCCACGTGCGAGCTGCTCCGGGAGCGCGTCTCGCAGGAAGTCGAGGCAGGCCGGCTCAAGGATGTCGCCGAGGCGATGCAAGTCTCGGTCACGGTCGCGCGGACGGACGACGGCGCATCAGGTGCGCTTGAGGGCGTGATCCCGCATGAAATAGGTAGATTTGGTGAGGATTTTTCTCACCACTGCACGAACATGGGCATGACGACGTGGACGTAGTCGTCGTTGCCGACGGGGCGGAGGACGCCGGGGCTTGAGGGCGAGCTCGTTTCGATCGCGACGCGGTCCGTGTCGAGCGCGCCGAGGACCTCGATGAGGTAGCGGCTGTTGAAGGCGATGCGCGCCTCCTCGCCGTCCACCAGCGCGTCGATCTCGCCCTCGTTGTTGCCCACCTCTTCCGCGCGCGCCGTCACCGTCAGCTGGCCCGTCGAGCCCTCGCCGGGGCTCGCGATGAGGCGCACGATCCCCGAGCCGTCGCGGGCGAAGATGGAGGCGATGCGCGTCTCGCGCATGAACTCGCCGACGCTCACCTCGGTGCTGGTCGCGTGGCTGCTGGGGATGAGCTGCTCGTAGTTCGGGAACGTCCCCTGGATGAGCTGCGCGATGAGCGTGGCGTGGCCGAGGTCGAACAGCACCTGCGTCCCAGCCGGGTTGAAGGTCACCGAGACGTGCTCGCTGACCTCGGGGAGGAGCCGGGCGAGCTCGTTGAGGGCGCGCGCCGGGACGATCGCCTCGCGGTCCGCGCCGTCCTCGCCCACCTCGATGGTGTTCACGGCGAGGCGGAAGCCGTCGGCCGCGGCGAGGCGCAGTGAGCCGTCGCGCAGCGCGAAGTGCACGCCGGTGAGCACGGGCCGGGAGTCGTCGGTGGCGGCGGCGAACGCCACCTGGTTGATGGAGCGGCGGAACGCGTCGGCATCGATCTGGATGGTGTCGCCGTCCTCGACGGGCGGGATGGGCGGGAACTCGTCGGCGGCCTGTCCGCCGATCGACGCCTCGTTGCGGGCGCAGGAGAGGCTGACCTGCCGGGAGCGCTCCGCGAGCGCCATCTCGATGGGCTGCGGGGGCAGCGTGGCGACGAAGTCCGAGAGCAGCCGCGAGGGCAGGGTGATGGTGCCCGGCTCGGTGATGCCCGACGCGATCCGGTAGGTGATGGCGATGGTCTCTGCGTCGGTGGCCGAGAGCGTGAGTTGGTCGTCGTCGGCCTCGAGCAGGATGTTGTTGGTGATGGGGAGGGTCGAGCGGGTGGGAACGGCGCGCGCGACGGCGCTGAGGCCTCTGTTCAGGTCCTCTTGCTGGACGGTCAGTTGCACAGTGGCCCCCGAAGCACGAAATCGCTCAAGCGCTGCGCTGTTGAGCCTCAGGCCCGCCGCGAGTATACGAGCCCCCCTGTCCCGCGGGCAATGTTCGGACGTCACCCGCAGCCGCGGAGGCGACGCGCCCTGCGCTCCCCCGGCGCGGGCCGGGCGGCCGGACTACGCCGCGCCGCCGGAATCCGGCGGGGCGACCTCGGCGCGGTGCGCCTCGAACGCCTCGAGGAAGTCGGCGACGGTCATCCCGAACGCAGCCTCGAACGCCGCTCGCCAGCTCGTCGACGCGGGCAGCCGGCGGTAGTACTCGATGAGCGCCGGCTCGCCGGCATGCGCGGCCAGCCAGTCGCCCGCGAGGAAGGTGAGTGCCCGCGCGTCCCAGTATCCGGCGGCGGTGGCGTCGTCGTGGTGCTCGAGGTCGGCGAGCGGGGACGCGACACGCTTCGCAAGCTTCGCCTGCTCGGCCCGGATCTCCTCGATGGTCGCGTCCTCGGCGGTCGCCTTGTAGGCGTGGTCGGCGTAGCTCCTCGCCGCGTTGCGCAGCCACCACGGGCCGCGGCCGTCGAGCCCGCCCTCCGCGGGCGGCAGTGACGATCGCGGGGCGAGCCGGTCCCGCACGTAGTCGAAGTGGTGGCGATCGAGGTGGTGCGGGGCGTCCGGGCGGCACTCGAGGTCGATGACGATCACCGTTGCACCGCCGCGCCCTACGGCGTTGCAGAACTCCTCGGCCGGGGTGCCTCCGAACGCCAGCCGGTATGCCTCCGTGGCGGACGCGGTGTCGGCCGCCGCGTAGACGGTGTAGTCAGCGGGCCCGGTGCCGAAGCGCTCCATGAAGAACGCCTGCACGTCGGCGAACGCGGCCCGCACCGCTGCTTCCACCTCGGCCGACGCATCCCCGACGAACAGGAGCACCGGCTCCTCCTCCTCGTCGGCGAGGTGGGGGATACGCGAGGCGGTCAGGGCGGCCCGGTACGACCCGAACCCGTCGTAGAAGTCCGCGGACGACAGCCCGAAGGTCGCCTCGAACGCTGCGGTCCAGTCGGGTGCGGAGGACAACCGCTCGTAGTAGTCGATGTACGTTGCGTGGTCGGGGAGCCCGTTGGACCAGCCGCGAGGCGTCGGATCGAACGTACCGGCCGAGTCGGCCGCCGCGGCGTGGCCGGACAGCCACTCGACCGCGAGTGCGGCCAGGCTGTAGGCGGGGCCGGCGCCGGCGTAGAAGAGCCGCGACAGCGTGAGGTCGTCGAGCTGTTCCGTGACGGAGGTGGAATAGCGCAGCCGGCCCAGCCGCAGCTCTTCGGCCGTGGTGCCCCATCGCTCCTGCCGGTACAGACCGCCCGCGTACGTTGCGGAGCCCTCGGTCATCCATCGTGGTGACGGGTCGTGGGCCGCGGGCGAGTAGCCCCCGAGCCGGCGCTGCAGGACGTGGAAGTACTCATGCGCGAGCGTATCGCCCAGGTAGGCGTAGTCCACAGCGTCACGGCTGAGCAGGATCTCGCGTGACCGGGCGCCCGCGAAGATGTCGAGGCTGAAGTCCACGATCACCTCGAACTCGGGCGGCCGGATACCGTAGCGCTCCGCGAAGAACCGGATCACGTCCGCCATGTCGTCGCGGATCGCGGCCTGCTGCTCGGCCGGCAACTCGTCCGGGAACGTGAACTCGATACGGTCGGCGGTGGGCTGCCACCACCGTGCATCCTCCGTCACTTCCACCCAGAGGCCGTCGCCACGCTCCAGGTCGACGAGGGTGTTCGCCGAAGCCGCGGCATTGGGCCGATAGTTGGTGTACCCCTGCGCCTCCGCGTCCCACCGCGACGCGGACACGAGCGACGCGCCGAAGCGCGCGAGCAGATCCTCGACAGCCGCGCGGTCGCGGCCGGCCCAGCCCACCAGGTTGCGCCCGGCGCGCAGCGAGACCACCGCGCCGTCCTCGGCGACCGGGCGAGTCCACTCGAAGGGCTGGTTCCCGCCCATCTCCAGCCACAGCCCCATGCCGGGCGTGAGCGTCCGCAGCGCGTGCAGGGGGATGCTGTTGCGCGTCCGGCGCTGGTAGCGCTCGTTCTCCGCGTCCCACGCCGAGACGCGTCGCAGCGCCGGGATCGCGTCGAAGACGTCGGTGACCGGGGCCTCGGGGCCGACCCAGGCGACCATGTTCCAGCCGGGCTGCAGCACCGTGGTGATCGTGCCGTCGTCGCCCGACTCGTCCGATTCCGCGGAGGCGCGTGCCGGCTCCCCCGCGAGCGCGGCGACCAGCAGGCCGACGAGGAGCGCAACGGCAAGCGGGAAGCGAATGGGAGGGCGCATCGCTGCCCCTGATATTACGTACGGAGATCACAAAGATAATATTGCGGGCGATCCGGCTTCGTCGCAATGGAGGAGTCGTATCGACGAGATGAGGCGGGCGGCGAGGCTGGCCGCCAGGGCGCACGCGGTGGTGCGCCGGTCGTTCACGGACAGGCCAGCCAGGGATTCAGGCTGCGGCCGCGCTCGCTTCCAGCGCCTCGCCCACGGCCTCGACCGTACGGTCGATCAGCGCCTCGTCGTGCGCGAGCGAGACGAACCACGCCTCGAACTGCGAGGGCGGCAGCATCACGCCGCGGTCGAGGAGCGCGCGGTGGAAGCGCGCGAAGCGGGCGGTGTCGCTCGTTGCGGCCTCGGCGTAGTTCGCCGGCGCCGCATCGCGGAAGAACACGGTCAGCATCGAGCCGACCCGGCCGACGGCGACTGTCGCGCCGGCCTGCTCGGCCGCCTCGCGCAGCCCGGCTTCGAGGCGCGACGCGAGCGCTTCGAGGCGGTCGAACGCGCCCTCGTCGGCCCGCAGCGCGCGGAGCGTGGCGAGGCCGGCGGCCATCGCGAGGGGGTTCCCGGAGAGCGTGCCCGCCTGGTAGACGTCGCCCGCCGGCGCCATGCGCTCGAGGAGCGCGCGCGGCCCACCGTACGCGCCGACGGGTAGCCCGCCGCCGACGACCTTGCCGAGCGCCGTGATGTCCGGCCGCACGCCGTAGCGCCCCTGCGCGCCGTCCCATGCCACGCGGAACCCCGTCATCACCTCGTCGAACACGAGCAGCGCGCCGTGCGCGTCGCACAGCTCGCGCAGCGCCCCGAGGAAGCCCGGCGCGGGCGGCACGACGCCCATGTTTCCCGCGACGGGCTCGACCACGACCGCAGCGATGCCGGGGTGCGCCTCGAACGTCGCGGCGACGGCCCCGGCGTCGTTGAACGGGACCACGATGGTCTGCGCGGCGAAGGCCGCGGGGACGCCGGGCGAGTCGGGCAGGCCGAGCGTCGCCACGCCCGAGCCGGCCGAGGCGAGCAGGCCGTCGGCGTGGCCGTGGTAGCAGCCGTCGAACTTCACGATCAGGTCGCGCCCGGTCGCGGCGCGCGCGAGGCGCAGCGCGGACATCGTCGCCTCGGTGCCCGAGTTGACGAAGCGCACCATCTCCACCGATGGCAGCGCGCCGGTGACGATCTCGGCGAGGTCGGCCTCGGCCTCCGTCGGCGCGCCGAACGAGGTGCCGCCCGCGGCCGCCGCCTGCACGGCCGCGACGACGTCGGGGTGGGCGCTGCCGAGGATCAGCGGCCCGAACGAGCCGAGGTAGTCGATGTACTCGTTGCCGTCGACGTCGGTGAGGATCGCGCCCTCACCGCGCGCGATCACGACCGGGTCGCCGCCCACGGCGCGGTACGCGCGGGCGGGCGAGTTCACGCCGCCGGGGAGTACGCCGCGCGCTCGCTCCATCACGGCGCGCGAGCCGTCGTAGCTGCGGCCCGGCGCGTCGGTCATCGTGCCCTAGCTTGTCGCGCCTGTCGGCACGGTGACGCCGAGGGCCTCGGCGGCGGCGGTGAGCGAGGGGACCGAGAAGTCCGGGCGGGGGTAGCCGTCCGGTAGCTCGTGGCCCGCGCGCTCGCTGAGCCACGCGACGCGGAGCCCCGCGTGCCGCGCCCCGGCCACGTCCGCCTGCGCCGAGTCGCCGACGTAGAGCACCTCGTCGGGCTCGCAGCCGAGGCGGTGGCACAGCTCCTCGAACGCCGCGCGGTTGGGCTTGTAGACGCGCAGCGACTCCGACGACTGGATCACGGAGAAGCGCAGGCGGTTGTGCGACACCGCGCTCTGCAGGAAGTCCTCGTCCGCGTTCGAGAGCAGCCCGAGCCGGTATCCGGCGGCGTCGAGGGCGTCGACCACGTCGTGCGCGTCGGGGTAGGCGGGCGCGTGGCTCAGCACCTCGCGGAACAGGTTCGCGCCGAGCGTCGGGTCGCCCTCGAGCTCGCTGTCCTCGAAGAGCCCGGTGAACTGGCGTCGCCAGATCTCCCACGTGGTGATGAACTCGGGCGGCGGCCCGGCGAACATCTGCTGGCGGTCGAGCTTGCCGTCGTCGCGCGTGGCCCACGGGCTGACGCGGTTCCACGCCGCCTCGAAGCTGCGCGCGGCGGCGTTGAGGTCGTCGACCGCGAGGCCCTGGTCGTCGAGCGCCTGCGCCAGGACCTCACGAAAGTCCCAGTGGAAGAGCGTGCCGTAGGCGTCGAACGCCACGGCCCGGATGGCAGTGGGCTCGAACGGCTCGGGCTCGAGGGGTACGTCGATCAGGTTTGACGTAACCAGCGGGCCGCCTCCTTCGCGTGGTACGTGATGACGATGTCGGCGCCGGCGCGGCGGATGCCCGTCAGCGTCTCCATCATCACGCGCTCCTCGTCGATCCACCCCTGGGCGGCCGCGGCCTTGAGCATCGCGTACTCGCCCGACACGTTGTACGCCGCCACGGGTAGTTCGGTCGAGTCGCGCACCGCGCGCACCACGTCGAGGTAGGCGAGGGCGGGCTTCACCATCACGATGTCGGCCTGCTCCTCGATGTCGATGGCGACCTCGCGGATGGCCTCTCGCACGTTGGGCGGGTCCATCTGGTAGCCGCGGCGGTCGCCGAACTGCGGGGCCGAGTCGGCCGCCTCGCGGAACGGCCCGTAGAACGCCGAGGCGTACTTGGCGCTGTAGGCCATGATCGGCAGCTCGGCGAAGCCAGACTCGTCGAGCGCCCCGCGGATGGCGTGGACGCGCCCGTCCATCATGTCCGAGGGCGCCACCATGTCCACGCCCGCCTCGGCCAGCGAGACCGAGGTGCGCGCGAGCAGCTCGATAGCGGCGTCGTTCTCGACCTCGCCGCGCGCGTTGAGCGGACCGCAATGGCCGTGGTCGGTGTACTCGCAGAGGCAGACGTCGGCGACGACGGCGAGCGAGGGGTCGGCGTGCTTGAGCGCGTCGACGGCGCGCTGCGTGATGCCGTCGGCGAGCCAGGCGCCGCTGCCCTCGGCGTCCTTGTGGTCGGGCACGCCGAACAGCAGCACGGCGCGCACGCCGAGCTCGCTCAGCTCGGCGGCCTCGGCGGCGAGCATGTCGGTCGAGAGCCGGAACTGCCCCGGCATCGACCCGATGGGCTCGCGCACCCCGCGCCCCTCGACGATGAACAGCGGGTAGATGAAGGAAGCAGGGTCGACTCGCGTCTCCCGCACGAGCCCTCGCAGCGCCTCGCTGGAGCGCAGCCGTCGCGTGCGGGCAAACCCCGTCGCCCGTTGCGTGGCGATGGTCATGGCGTGGCCTCCTCGTTGGTGGCTGCGAGGGCGTCGTGGGTATGATAGTCAAGGTCAGGGCCAGCGGAAGGCGCGACGATGGACCCCGCCGAGCGAGGACAACGCGTGGCTGCGACGGTCACGCAGCTGAGAGCGCACATGCGCCGCATGGAGCGCCGCTTCGGCTGCCCGTCGGAGCAGATGTGGGACCGCTGGCAGGCCGGTGATGAGCCGGAGGACGAATCCAGCCAGGACGACATCTTCGACTGGATGATGAACTGGCGCCTCCTGCGGGACATCCTCGCGAACCCGGCGTTCGACGGCCTCATCCCGCCCGACGACCCCACGAAGGACGAAACGGCAGCTGAAGCGGAGCGCGCCGAGCAGGCCCGCCTCGCCTCGCACTGGAGGATCGCCTCACCAGATGTGGAACTCGAGGAGTTGCGGGCGAACATCCAGAAGATGGAGCTTCGCTACGAGTGCACGTCGGAGCACATGTGGAACGCCGTACTCGCGGGGACTGAGCGCGAGACGGACGAGATCTGCCTGTGGCTGATGGACTACTACCGCCTGAAGCAGATCGCCGCCGCCGCCGACCCCAACGGTACGGGCGCTACGTCTTTGTCCACGAGCGGCGCATGGACAGCCTCCGTTCCGAAGGGACCGTAGTCTCCGACACCCTCGCGTTCGAGCCATACGGCGGCGGCATGCGCCTTCGCGGGCGGGTGCGCACCAGGAGCGGTGGCGTGCTCGATGTACGCAAGCTTCTGCGGCCCGTCGGCGACGCGCGTGACCCCGATCCTCGAGTCCGCACGGTCGCATATCGGTACATGGCGCTGTGGCAGCCGCGCCCCGGCGTGAGCATCGAGTTGTTCCGCTACGACAACTACGGCGAGGATCTCTCGACGCTCCACCGTCACCATTTCAACCCCGATGGGACGGAAGCCGGACGCACGGTGGTGCCCCATGACCGGTTGCCCTACATGGATGAAGTGATTCGCGAGACCGAGGACCTGGCACGGACGAGGGCGGAGTCGGCGTAGGCGATTCCCGCTACGCCTCCGCCGCGTATCTTCGCAGCGCCCCCACCAGCGCGTCGACCGAGGGCTCCTCGGACACCACCTGCGGCCGGAAGCCCGCCTCGATCGCCGCCGCCGCCGTCTGCGGGCCGATGCACGCCACCACCGCACCGCGCAGCGCGTCGAGGTCCCCGTCGAGCAGGGCGGCGAGGTTCCGCACCGTCGAGGACGAGGTGAACGTCACGGCGTCGATCTCGCCGGCGCGGACGGCGGCGAGCACCTCGGGCGGCGGGGCGGCGGGCGGCGCAGCGAGGTAGAGCGTGACCTCGTCGACCGTTGCGCCGGCGGCGCGCAGCCGCTCGACGGGCGCCGGGTCGGCGCCCTCGGCGCGCGGCACGAGGATGCGTGCTCGCTCGACGCCGTGCTCCAGCAGCGCGTCGGCGACGCCGTCGCCGCTCCCGCGATCGGGCACGAGGTCCGCCGACAGCCCGCGTGCTTCGAGCGCGCTCGTTGTCGCCGCCCCGACGGCGGCGATGCGCGCACCCGCGAAGAGCCGGGCGTCCTCGCCCGCCTCGCGCACGAGGTCGAACCAGGCCTCGACGGCGTTCGCGGAGGTGAAGGCGACCCACCGGTAGTCTCGCGCCCTCAGCCCCTCGATGGCCGCGCGGACGGCGCGCGGGTCGGCGCGGCGGGCGATCTCGATGGCGGGGAGGAGCACCGGCTGCGCGCCCTCGGCGCTCAGCGCCTCGGCGAGCGTCGAGGCCTGCTGCCGCGTGCGCGTCACGAGCACGCGCCACCCCGCGAGCGGGCGGCGCAGCGCCGGCGCGACGCGCTCGCGCAGCGCTACCACGTCGCCGACGACGAGCAGGGCGGGCGGCTCGACGTGTGCCTCGCGCGCGGCCTCGGCGATGCCGCCAAGGGTCGCCTCCACCACACGCTGACGCGGCGTTGTCGCCTCGACGGCGAGCGCCGCGGGCGTCGAGGGATCGCGCCCCCCGTCGATGAGCGCGCGCGCGATGCCATCGAGGCGGCCCACGCCCATGAGCACGACGAGCGTGTCGGTGGCCGTCGCGAGCTCAGCCCAGCGCACCTGCGCGGCCGGCTTGGTGGGGTCCTCGTGGCCCGTCACCACGGCGAAGCTCGCAGCGACGCCGCGGTGTGTCACCGGGATGCCGGCGGCGGCCAGCCCCCCGATCGCCGAGGTGACGCCGGGCACGACCCTCGCCTCGATGCCCGCCTCGGCGAGCGCCTCGAGCTCCTCGCCGCCGCGGCCGAACACGAAGGGGTCGCCGCCCTTGAGCCGCACGACGCGCCTGCCAGCGCGCGCGTGCTCGACGAGCGCGGCGTTGATCTGCTCCTGCGTCATCGCCGCGCGGCCCGGGGCCTTGCCGACGTCGGTGCGCTCGGCGTCGTCGCGACACGCGTCGAGGAGCTCAGGCGGCGCCAGGCGGTCGTAGAGCACGACGTCGGCGTCGCGGAGCGCGCGCAGCCCGGCCTGCGAGACGAGGCCGGGGTCGCCGGGTCCCGCGCCGACGAGCCAGACGTGGCCCGGCGTCGACCCGGTCATGGCGCGCCGTCGGTGGGCGGGGGTGCGAGGAGCTGGCGCGCGAGCCCGCGGCCGAGGTCGGCGCCGTCGGCGGACGGGCCCGCCGCGTCGCCGAAGCGCGCGTGCTCGGCCGCGTCGTCGCCGAGCATCGCGCGCACCGCGACGAGGTCGCCGTCGACCTGCGCGAACGCGCCGACGGGGAGCGTGCAGCCCGCCCCGAGCTCGGCGAGGAAGCCCCGCTCGGCCTCGACGGCCGCGCGCGTGGCGGGGTCGTCGACGGCGAGCAGCCGCTCGACCGTATCGCCGTCGTCCTGGCGGCACTGCACCGCGATTGCGCCCTGGCCGGGCGACGGGAGGAACTCGAGCGCCTCGAAGACCTGCGTCGCCTCCTCGAGGCGTCCGAGGCGGGCGAGGCCGGCCGCCGCGATCACGACGGCGTCGTACTCGCCGCTCGCGACCTTCGCCATGCGCGTGTCGACGTTGCCGCGGATATCGACGACGTCGAGGTCGGGTCGCAGCAGGTGCAGGAGCAGCTTGCGCCGCACGGAGCCGGTGCCGACGCGCGCCCCGGATGACAGCTCGGCGAGTCGGCGGCCGCCGGATGCCACGAGCACGTCGCGGGGGTCGCCGCGGGTGAGGATCGCCGCGAGCGTGAGCCCCTCGACGGGAGCGGTCGGCACGTCCTTGAGCGAGTGCATGGCGATGTCGGCGCGGCCGTCGAGGAGCGCCTGCTCGATGGCGCGCACGAAGACGCCGCGGCCGCCGATGGCGTGCAGCGGCGAGGTGCGGTCGGTGTCGCCCTCGGTGCGCACGACCACGTACTCGATGTCGAGCGTGGGGTCGGCGGCGCGGAGCGCGTCCGCGGCGAGGTCGCTCTGCGCGATGGAGAGCTGCGAGCCACGGGTCGCGAGCCGCAGGGAGGTCATCGTCGTGCGCCCGGCCTGGGCTACGCCGTCCCGTCGGCGTCGCCGTCCGGCTCCCCGGGCTCATCGAGCCGGAACAGCTTGCGCGCGGCGTCGAGGTATACGTCGCGGTCGCCGCGCTCACGCAGCGTCGCGATCGGGTCGTGCAGGATGCGGCGCACGAGCGCCTTCGTCATCGCGTCGAGTTGCTCGCGCTGCTCGTCGGTCGCGTTGAAGCGGCGCAGCGTGCGGTCCAGCTCGGCCTGCCGCATGCGCTCGGCGCTCTCGGTCAGGTCGCTGATCGTCGGGACGATGCGCAGGTGCTCCCACCACTCGAGGAAGTCGGCCGTCTCGGCCTCGATCATGGCCTCGACGGTGGCGACCTCGGCGGCGCGCGCCTGCGCGTGCCTCGCGGCGACCTCCTGCAGGTCGTCGATGTCGCGGTACGTCACGCCCGGCACGGCGGCGATCGCCGGCTCTGCGGCGCGGGGCACGCCGATGTCGACGATGAGCATCGGGCTGCCCTCGCGGCGCACGAGGGCGCTCGCAACGCGACCCGTGTTGAGCACCGGCTCGGGCGCGTCGGTGGCCGCGATGATCACGTCGACGCTCGCGAGCGCGGCGCCGAGCGACTCGTACGGCACGGCTGTGCCCCCGAGCTCCTCGGCCAGCGCCTCGGCGCGCGACGCGGTGCGGTTGCTGACGGCGATCGAGCCCACGCCGTGCTCGGCGAGCGCGGCGGCTGCCAGCCGCCCAGCCTCGCCCGCCCCGATGACCAGCACCGACGCGCGCGCGAGGTCCGGGACCAGCGCCCGCGCCTGCTGCGTGGCGATCGAGGAGATCGAGAGCGCCCCGTGCCCGATCGCGGTCTCGCTGCGGGCGCGGCGGCCGACGCGGATGGCGGTGTGGAACAGCCGCGAGAGCAGCGCCGTGTCGGCGCCAGCGCTCACCGTCGCCGAGAACGCCCCGCGCACCTGCCCGAGGATCTCGGACTCGCCGAGCACCATCGAGTCGATGCCCGTGGCGACGGCGTAGAGGTGGCTCACGGCCTCCTCGTCGCGTCGCGGCAGCAGGTAGCGCTCGCCGAGCGAGGGCGCGACGTCGGCCGCATCCGCGAGGAAGCCGCGCAGTTCGGCGGGTGCGTGGTCGCCGGGCACGTAGAGCTCGAGGCGGTTGCAGGTCGCGACGATCGCGCCGGAGCCGAAGCGCTCGGCGACCTGGCGCCGCACCGCCGGTAGCCCGTCGGCGGGGATCGCGAACCGCTCGCGCACCGCGAGCGGCGCGTTGCGGTGGCTCAGGCCGACCATCGTCAGCATCGAGGCGTGCTCGTTCGCCGTCATGCGGGCTGCCCCTGCCACGCGGGGACCGTCAGCGGCTGGTCGAGTCCGAGGCTCGTGATGATGCGGTCGCGGGCGGCCTCGTGCTCTCCGCCGCGCAGCAGCGACCGCAGCTCCGTGTCGATCGCTTCCTGCCACGTGTCGGGCGCGACGCGGTTCGGGCACTCCGTGCAAAGCAGCGGCGGCGGCGTCCGCGTGCGGTCGCACCCCGCCGCGCACTCGCGGTCGCGCTGCCGCGCCAGCACGCGCACCTCGGCGAGCAGGTCGCCGAGCGCGACCACCTCGTCGTCCAGGAACTCCTCGAGCCGTTCGCGCAGCCAGCGCGCGAGCGCGGGGCTCGCGCCGCCGGTCGAGGCCGCGAGGGCGATGCGCCCGCGCTTCGCCAGCGACGGGAGGATGAAGTCGCAGTTCGCGACGTCGTCGGCGGCGTTCACCCAGATGCCGAGCGCGCGCGCCTCCGAGGCGACCTGCGCGTTCACCTCGCCGTCGTCGGTGGCGACCATGACCACCTCGTAGCCCTCGACGTCGCCCGTCTCGTACGGGCGGGCGAGCCACTCGCAGCCGTGCTCCCGCACGATCGCGCGCACGGGCTCGATCAGCGCGGGCGCGACCACGGTCACGTCGGCCGAGGCGTCGACGAGCTTGCCGATCTTCTCGTGGGCGACGTTGCCGCCGCCGACGAGGAGCACGCGCCGCCCCTGCATCTCCACGAAGATCGGGTAGTACCCCACGAGCGCCCCTTGCTGGTGGTCGTCGTACCTAGTGGTCGTCGTACGCGGCGGTCACGCCGAGGAGCACGCGGTCGGCGAGGCCGCCGATCTGCTCGCGCGCGAGCGCAGCCTGTTCGGCGTCCATCTGGTCGCGCTCGGCGAGTTGCTTCGCGGTCTCGTCGAGCGAGCGGCGGAAGAAGGTGAAGGCCTCCATCGCGCGCAGCAGCGGCGTCTCACGCTTGACGAGCAGGTCGCCGTAGCTGTGGCCGATGGCGTCCACCTCGGCCTCGATCGCCCCGCGCGGTTGCCGGTGCGAGATGTAGTCGCCGACGAGTTCGACGAGCCGCCGCCCGAGCGGGCGCAGGGCCTCGCGCTCGTCGGCGTCCAGGGAGCCGTACCAGCCGGCGTCCTTGGTGCCGGCGTGGAGGCGGCGACGGATGCGCCGCACGGCCGCGGCCTCGAGCGCGTGGTCGTTGTCGCCGCGGATGAGGCTGAGCAGGTCTTCCTCGGCGAAACGCCGGTGGCCGCCAGGCGTCCGGAAGCACCGGATCTCGCCCGAGTCCGCCCAGCGCCGGACGGTCGACTCGTTGACTCCGAGGATCTCGCAGGCGCGGCCGAGGTTGACCCAGCGCGGACTGTCGTCGCTCGTGTTGTCGGCGGGAGGGCGCGCGGAGGTGGCGCCGCGGGTCGTGCGGGATCGGCCGTTCGCCACGAAAACTACCTATTTCTGTGTACATGGTGCGAGGTTTCGCGGAGTGTACCAGCGCCGCCACGTCGTGGCGAGCGCCCCTCGCTGCACTCTCCAGGGATGGCGTGTCGCCGCGAGCGCGCAGACTGTCCCTGATCGCGGTGTCAGCGGCTACGGACATTCGCCGAGAGAAGTGGAGCTTCGGGTACTTTGACGTGTCGCGATTGAAACCCCCTGCTGCCGCGACTACGGTTGCCGCCATGACGTCCGCCAGGCACTCGACACCCCCGGCGTCGCTTCAGTCCGCGGCCCGCGGCTCGATCGATCCGGGAGGACAGCCCTGACCGCCGAAGCCGCCCGGACCCCGCGCTACGAGGCCGACGAGCATCCCACGGTCCTCAACTCGCTCGCGCTCGGCGCGCAGTTCAGCGCCATCGCGGGCGCCACCCTGCTCGTCACCCCGGTCATCGTGGCGAGCGGCGCCGGGCGCGGCGACGACTACGTGACGTGGATGATCTTCGTCGCGCTCATCGTCGTCGGGTTCTCGACGCTGCTGCAGGTGCGCCGCGTCGGCACGGTCGGCGCCGGCGCCGTGCTGCCGATGACCACGGCCGCCTTCGCCATCCCGTTCTGCATCAACGCCCTGGAGGGCGACGGCGGGCCGGCCACGCTCGCCTCGTTGCTGCTCGTTGCGGCGGCGACGCAGTTCGCCGTCTCGCGCTGGCTCTTCCTCGTACGCCGGGTCGTCACGCCGACCGTCGGCGGCACGGTGGTCATGATCCTCTCCATCACCCTCGCCTCGGTCGTCTTCGACCTGCTCGACCGTGCGACGATCGAGGATCCCGAGGAAGCCTCGCTCACCGCGTTGGCGACGATGTCCGTCGCGGCGGCGCTGTTGCTGCGCGGTTCGGCGCTGGCGCGGCTGTGGGGGCCGGTCGTCGGCATCGTCGTGGGGTGCATCGTGGCTGGGCTGCTCGGCATCTACGACACGCGGCGCATCACCGAGTCAGCGTGGGTGGGGCTACCGAGCGGCTGGCCGGGGTTCGATCTCGACTTCGGCCTCTCGTTCTGGACGCTTGTCCCGGCGTTCGTCGCGCTGGGCGTGATCATCTCGATCCAGGCGAACGGCGCGGCGATCGCCATGCAACGTGTCGCGTGGCGCGACCAGCGCGCGGTCGACTTCCGCCAGGTGCAGGGCGCGATCGCGGGCGGGGGCGCCAGCAACTTCCTCGCCGGCCTCGCGGGCTCGGTGCCGAACTCCATCAACCCGGTGATGGTCTCGTTCGTCCAGATCACCGGCGTCGCATCGAGGCGCGTCGGGTACGCCATCGGGCTGATCCTCATCGTCGTGGCGTTCGTGCCGAAGGTGTCGGGGCTGCTCGGCAGCATCCCGGGGCCGGTCATGACCGGCTACTTGATGATGGTGACGGGCGGCCTCTTCGTCGACGGTGCGAGGACCGTGATCCAGAACGAGCGCGACAACCAGCGCGTCGCCGTCGCAGGCGTCTGCTTCTGGATCGCCGCCGCGTTCCAGTTCAATCTCTTCACCAGGCCCGACATCGGCGCGGTGGGCAACGCGCTGCTCGACAGCGGGATCACCACGGGCGGCCTCGCGGCGATCGTCATGATCCTCTACCTCGAGTTCACCAACCCTCGCCGGATGCGTTTCCAGTCGCAGCTCCACATCGACGCGCTACCGGACCTCAACGCCTTCATCGCCCGCTTCGCCGACCGCCGTGGCTGGGGCGACGCGATGAAGGACCGTCTCAGCGCCGTCGCCGAGGAGACGCTGCTCACCCTCGCCCCGCTCGACCTCGAGGCGCTGATGGCCGACGACGGCGACGGCGACGCCGGCCCCGAGCGGCGGCTGATCGTCCTCGCCTCCAGCGAGGGCCCGGTCGCGGACCTCGAGTTCATCGGGGGCGGCGACGAGGACAACCTGGAGGACCGCCTGCGGCAGCTCCAGGAGCACGATGAGGAGACGCCGGTGGAGCAGGAACTCTCGCTCCGCCTGCTCCGCGGCTACGCGCAGTCCGTGCAGCACCAGCAGTACCAGGACACCGACATCATCACGGTCCGGGTCGGCCAGCCGGGGGCGTAGGGCACGAAGGCTCTACAACACTCGGGTTCGCGAGTGTGGCCCTCCCGCACCGGCGATTGAGTCGCCTTGGTGGTAGGCTCATCGACGGTGATCAACACACATAATGTAAGAGGGATGCATGAGTTTCTTCCGACGGATGTTAGCGCCAAAGAGTGATCACAAGCCGACAGTCGCCAGTGTGGCCGCGCTTCACGGTCCCGCGCCCGGGCGGACCGATCCATTCCCCGTCGAGGTAGTCGGCGAGTCCCACTATCAGGACGCATTGTGGGACGCCGTTGGATCCCGCGAGCCTGTCGACCACCGGAGCCACGTTGTTCGAGCGGTGCTGAGGCACGAGCCGGACAACCAGTTCGACTCGAACGCGATCGCTGTGCTCGTAGGTACGGCACACGGTTACACAAAGGTCGGTCACCTCCCGCGCGCCCTTGCGGCAGCTTACGTCGCGGACTTTAAGAATCTCCGAAGTAACGGCTACGATGGCGGCGCTTGTGATGCTGTGATTCTTGGCGGCTTCTCTGACCAAAACACTCCGGGGGGCGTCGCATCCCTCGGCATCAGGCTTCACCTGGACGATCCGGGCGTGATCGTCCCGCGAGGCGACGAGGAACCGCGGACTCTTGAGGCCTATGAGCAAGAGAAGACGAGACGCGCGTCGACGAAGGGAGTCCGTCCCTCGGGCCGGAGTCCCGAAACCACAAACGGGATAGTCCGCGGTCGCCACTACACGGAGTGGGTGGATGACATCGCATCCCTGAAGCGCCACAAAGCTCACGAGCAATGCTCCGCGCTGTTGCTCGAGATCATCGATGCCGCCGAAGAAGAGGCGAAGCATCTAGGGGAGAGCCCACCTCCCTGGTACTACGAACAACTCGCGATCGTGCTCCGGAAGATGCGCGACTCGGATGGTGAGATCGCGATCCTCAAGCGCTACGTCCTCTTTCCGCACCCAAGGCCGAACCCGAATCCCCAAATCGAGGATCGGCTCCGGAAGGCCATCGCCAAACGACGGTAGAGTGCATCCCTACAACCCTCGCGTCACCGAGTCTCGGCCGTAGCGTCCGCGAATCTCGTCGACTGCCTGGTCGACGCGCTCCGCCCGGCGCGCCGACTCGTCGTCGAACCCGAGTTGCACGGCGTCCTCGACCAGGTTCGTCGCGCCGAGGCCGATGAGCCGCACGGGCCGCAGCGACTCGCGCGCCAGCAACTCGTCGAGCAGCGCGCGGCCGGCCGCCGCGAGGTCGTCGGTGCCCTGCACGGGGCGGTCGAGGGTGCGGCTGCGGGTGAGCGTGGTGAAGTCCGCCCAGCGCAGCTTGAGCGTGACCGTGCGCGCCCGCCGCTGCTGGCCGCGCAGGTCCGAGCCGACGCGCTCGGCGTGGTCGCGCAGCGTGCGCCGCAGCCTGTCGAGGTCCGTCACGTCCTCGCCGAACGTCACCTCGCGCGAGATCGAGCGCGCGCCGCCTCGCCGATGGTGCGCAGGCCGAGGGCCGCGAGCTGCTCGCCGAAGCGCGGCCCGACGAGCGGCAGCTCGCGGAGCGGCAGCGGAGCGAGGAAGGCGGCGTCCTCGCCCACGGGCACCTCGAGCAGCCCGTCGGGCTTCGCGCGGTCGCTGCCGACCTTGGCGGTCGTGCGTGAGCCGGCGATGCAGACCGAGACGGGCAGGTCCAGCTCCTCGCGCGTCCGGGTGCGCACGCGCTCCGCCGCCGCGCGGGCGCCCGTGCCGCCCTCGCCGAGGCCGGTGAGGTCGGCGTACGCCTCGTCGATGCCGCCGGGCTCCACGATCGGGCTCTCGTCGCGCAGGATCGCGTGGAAGGCGCGCGAGGACTCCTGGTAGCGGTCGAAGTGCGGCGGCACCACGACAGCCTCGGGGCAGAGCCGCAGCGCCTGCGACATCGGCTGCGCCGAGTGGCACCCGCACTCCCTCGACTCGTACGACGCGGACGCGACGACGCCCCGCCCCCCGGCCCCGCCGACGAGCACGGGCTTCCCGATCAGCGATGGGTCGAGCGCCCGCTCCACGGAGACGAAGAACGTGTCGAGGTCAAAGTGCGCGATGCGCCTCGGCAGCGTCCGATCGAGTCGATCGGTCGCATCCCGATCGCGCTGCTCGGAGTGGTCTGTCGAGGTCGGGCGCGTCATCATCGCGCTCCACGTGAGGGGGAGGTCAGGTCGGGAACAAGTGTACTGGAAGCTCAGTCGATGGGTGCTCCGGGAGTCCTCCCGGCGCGCCTACAGATCCTGGAGCGGGACGTGTTCTCCGACCTCGCGAGCCTCGTCACTCAAGAAATCCAGTTTGCCCGCCTCCGAATCAGCCTCGATCTGCTTGTCCCAGCGGTCCCAATCCAGGTCGCTGAGCCACTGCCGCAGCCGGGCGTACTCGGTGTCGGGTAGGTCGAGGATCGCCTCCTGGATCTCCGTGATGCTGACCATCGGACGTGCGCCTTACTGCCCCGCGTCCGACGGCGCACGGCCATTGCCCTCGGTGGGCTCGCCGTCTGGGGCCGCTCGCGTAGGCTCCTCGCCCGCCTGCGCAACGGCCTCGATCGCGACGGCGCTCTCGTCTTCCACGGCCTCGTCGTCGTGGGGGCCGGCGCCGTTGGCCGACAACTCCTCGGGAAGCTCGACACGACGACCGTGCAGCTCGTCCTCGGTGAGCGAGGCGATCGCCTCCTCCTCGGACTGACCGCTGCGCATGCGCCGCGTGATCGCGACGCCCGCGAGCGCGACGAGCGAGGTGGAGATCGCGGCCCCGCCGGCGATGAACTTGTGCCGGCGCACCACGTCCGGGAAGCGCTCCAGCGCCCTGTGGGCCAGGCGGATCGCGTCGCCGGCCGTGTGCGTGACGCGTTCGCCACCGCTGGGGTGCTTGAGGTCGTCGGGTATGAGGTTCACGGGTAATCGTCCCTGCTGCGGCCCGGCTGGGAGGGCCTTCCCTTACGCGCGCTCTCCGAGGGCGCGGAACAGGTTCGCCATCTCGATGGCGGCTCGCATCGCCTCGTCGCCCTTGTTGCCCGCCGAGCCACCAGAGCGGGCACGGGCCTGCGCCATCGTGTCGCAGGTGAGGACGCCAAAGGCCACCGGGAGGTTGAACTCCTGGGAGACCAGTGTAGCGCCACGGGCCGCTTCGCTGCATACGTAATCAAAGTGCGGCGTCTCACCCCGCACCACCGCGCCGAGCAGCACGATCGCGTCGTACCCCCCGTTGCCGGCCAGCCGCCGCGCGGCCTGCGGCAGCTCGAACGCCCCGGGCACGCGCACCACGTCGAGCGCGTCGTCGGCGACGCCGAGGTCCTTCGCGGTCGCGCGTGCGCCGTTCAGCAGCGGCTCGGTCACGATCTCGTTGAAGCGCGAGACCGCAACGGCGACGCGCAGTCCGGAACCGTCGAGGCCGCCCGTGATCTCCGCCACGCTATTCCAGCTCCTCGGACTCGAGGAGGTGGCCCATCCGCTCGCGCTTCGTGCGCAGGTAGCCCTCGTTGTGCGGGTTGGGGGCCATCTCGATCGGCACGCGCTCGACGATCTCGAGGCCGAAGCCTTCGAGGCCGGAGCGCTTGACCGGGTTGTTGGTCATCAGCCGCATCTGCTTGACGCCGAGGTTAACGAGGATCTGCATGCCGATGCCGTACTCGCGGCTGTCGGCGGGCAGACCGAGCGCCTCGTTCGCCTCGACGGTGTCCATGCCGCGGTCCTGGAGGTTGTAGGCGCGGATCTTGTTGTGCAGGCCGATGCCACGACCCTCCTGGTCCATGTAGAGCACGATGCCCCGGCCCTCGACGGCGACGCGGCGGATCGCCTCGTCGAGTTGCTCGCCGCAGTCGCAGCGCTGGGAGCCGAAGACGTCGCCGGTCACGCACTGGTCATGCACGCGCACAAGCACCGGCTCGTGCGTGCCGACGTCGCCCATGACCAGTGCGACGTGCACCTTCTCGTCGATGAGCGTGCTGAAGTGGATGGCGCGGAACACGCCGTGCGCGGTGGGCAACTCGGTCTCACTCGCCCGTTCGATCAGCGAGTCGACGCTCAGTCGGTACTTGATGAGGTCGTTGACGGTCACGATCTTGAGGTCGTGCTCGGCCGCGAACTCGATCAGGCTCGGCATCCGGGCCATCGTGCCGTCATCGGCCATGACCTCGCAGATCACCGACGCGGGCGTGCGGCCCGCGAGCTTCGCGAGGTCGACCGAGGCCTCGGTCTGGCCGGCGCGCACCAGCACCCCGCCCTCGCGCGCCCGCAGCGGGAACATGTGCCCCGGCTGCGTGAGGTCCTCGGGCCGCGAGTTCGGGTCGGCCAGCACCTGCACGGTGCGGGCGCGGTCGGCGGCCGAGATGCCCGTCGTCACGCCGGTGGCGGCCTCGACGCTCACGGTGAAGGCGGTGCCGAGCGGCGCCGTGTTCTCCGAGGTCATCTGCGGGATGCCGAGCGCGTCCAGCCGCTCGCCCGTCATGGCCATGCAGATCAGGCCGCGCGCGTGCATCGCCATGAAGTTGATGGCGTCGGCGTCCACCACGTCAGCCGGGTAGCAGACGTCGCCTTCGTTCTCGCGGTCCTCGTCGTCGACGATGATGATCGGGCGGCCGAGGCGGAACTCCTCGATCGCCTCGGGCACCTCGACGACATCGCGGGCGCCGAGGGTTGAGGCGTCGGTGGCCTCGCGCTCCGGGGCGGTGGGTTGGTCGCTCACGCAGTGCTCCCGGCGTCCCCGGCCGAGCGGGCATCCAGGAGTTGCTCGATGTACCGGGCGATGATGTCGGTTTCGAGGTTGATGCTATCACCCGGCTCCCGGCTCGTCAGGTTGGTGTGCTCCTGCGTGTACTGCACCAGCGAGACGGAGAACGTCTCGTCGTCCTTCGCCATCACGGTCAGCGAGGCGCCGTCCAGGCACACCGGGCCCTTCATCAGCACGTACGGCAGGTAGTCGGGGTCCGGCCGGTAGCGGACGATCACCGCGTCCTCCTCCGGCGTGATGCTCACCAGCTCGCACGTGGTCTCCACCACGCCGCGCACGATGTGCCCGGAGAGCCGGTCCACCGGCCGCACGGAGCGTTCGAGGTTGACGCGGTCGCCCGCCGCGCAGTTCCCGAGATTGGAGCGCCGGAACGTCTCCGGCATGACGTCGAACGTCATCGAGTCGTCGCCCATGGTCCGCACGGTGAGGTCGACGCCGTTGATAGCGATGGAGTCGCCGAGCTGCGTGTCCTCGATGATCTCGGAGCACTCGATGACGAGTTCGCCGCCCTCGCGCGACCGTACGGTGCCGACCTCTTCGATGATGCCAGTGAACATGCGCGCCCCTCCGCCGCCGTGCGGACAAGCCTACCGCTCCGAGCCCCGTCGTGCGCGGCTGCTGGCTACACGAGAACGAAGCGTCCTCGGCCCGGTCGCCCGCCCGCTCAGAGAAGCGAGGCGCAGATCACGGCCACACCCACTGGCGATCCTCGCCGACTGCGTGGTTCAGCCACACCGACGCCGCCAACTGCTCGACCAGCGCGGCCTGAGACGGGGTTCCATCGCAATCGTAGATGCAGCCCGAGTAGGGGCTGCGTTCCAGCTCGCTATAGGCGTCATCAAGGAAGAGCCATGTATCGCGGTCTCGGCTATCACGGAAGTACACCCCGGACTGCTGCCCGCACTTGACCGCGTCCCAGATGCTCTCGAAGGGTCCGGCGAGGTCGCACAGGACGCTGCTCGCTGCTGATCTGGACCGTACGGACAGGCCCGGCGGTGCGTCGTACACCAGCCGGGGTCGCTGATCGATCGCGCATTCCGCCAGGACGACCGAGTCCGAGTCGAGGTCGTGGTCGGCAGCGCGGCGCAGCGGGGGCGGGATGCAGCCGGCGAGGTCGTTGCCACCGAGGTAGACGGCATCGAGCTTGCCGAGCAGCCCCACCTTCAACGGGAGCGTGCCCGTCAGGGCATTCCCGTCGAGGCGCAACTCGGTCAGTTCGGCGAGATCCCCAAGGTAGCCCCAGATCTCGCCCGCGAGCCCGCGGTTCGATAGGTCCAGTCCGGTCACGCGCGGTGGCGATCCGCTCACGGTCACACCCTCCCACTCCGTGGTCGGGGCGCCGACGTCCCAGTCGAGTTCCGTCGCGCCGCCCTCGAGCACGTCGCGCAGCGCCAGCAGGTGCTCGCGGTCGATGAGCAGCCGGGCATTGTCGCGCGGGATGGCGACGGTGAGGTCGCCGTAGCGGTAACGGCCGTCCTCGCTGATGCCGTCGTCGAGCGGCAGCGGATTCATGCCGAGCGGTCGCCAGCGGACAGTCCCGCCTGGGCGTCCAGCGCGGCAGCTCGTACTGGGGCAGGCCTGCACGAAGATCGACTCGGGCGCGGTCTCGCGCTGCCACACTCGCACTGCGACGCCGCCGAGTACCGCGTCGCCGTAGCGGTGGTGCGAGACATCGGCGTATCCCTCCGAGCGGCCGGTTCGGTCGAGGTCGCCAAAGGACAGCATCGACAGCGCGTCGACGCCGTCGCCCCGCAGGCGCGCGCTGACGCGGAGGTCGTCGGGGTCGTCGATGTGTTGGTATACGCGCAGCTCCACGATTACGGGTGCGGGGACGGCGTCCGTCGTGGCGTCGCCGGTGCCGCATCCTGCGACGACGACCACGACGGCCACGATGGCCGCCGCGAGTGTGCCCGTGCCGATGGCAGCGACGAGGGTCCTGGTGCGGGTCACGGCACATCCCTCTGAGGCGGCTTCTCGGCGGCGCACCGCGCGACCGCTCTCGCGCCGCCGAGGGGGGATGCCCCAGCCATCCCTGTTGTTCTACTACGCGCGGGGGGCAGACTCAGATTCGTCGTGCGCGTATCACGCCTCGGGCCATACGGGGTAGCCCGTGATCAGCGTGTCCTCACCCAGGCGCTCCACCGTCACGTCGCGCAGCCGCGGCGCCTGCGCCATGCGGTCCACGCCGCGGCCCGCCACGGCCGCGGGGGCGTCGAACGCGCCGATGACGAGCGGGGCGATCACCGCGTGCACCTTGTCCACGAGGCGACGGTCGAACAACGAGCCGAGCAGTACCCCGCCGCCCTCGAACAGCACGGTGAGCACGCCCCGTGCTTCGAGGGCCTCAAGCAGCGCGTCGAGGTCGACGCGGCCCTCGTCGGCGGGGAGCACGGCGACGTCCGCCCCGCGCGCCGCCATGCGGTCGCGCCACGCCGACTCGGACGCCTCCGTCGTGGCGATGAGCGTGGGGGAGGGGCCTTCGAGGATGCGCGCGTCGTCCGGCACACGCCCGCGCGAGTCGACGACGACGCGCAGCGGCTGCGGGACGCCCTCGGTCGTCCCGCCGGGGCGGGCGGTGAGCTGCGGGTCGTCGACGACGACGGTGTTGGAGCCGACCACGATGGCGTCGAGGTGCGGGCGGTGGCGGTGGGCCCACTCCAGCGTCTCGGGACCCGACACCCACCGCGAGTCGCCCGAGGCGGCGGCGATGCGCCCGTCGATGGACGCCGCGTACTTCACGATCACGAACGGCCGACCAGTGCGGCGGTGGTGCAGGTACCCCTCCAGCAGCTCCGACGCCTCCTCGGCGCCGTCGCCCGCCTCGACCGTGATGCCGGCCTCTTCGAGCAGGCGGTGGCCGGAGCCCGAGACGTTGGGATCGGGATCGGCGACGGCGTACCGGACGGCCTCGACGCCCGCCGCGATCAGCGCATCGATGCAGGGCGGGGTGCGGCCGTGGTGGGAGCACGGTTCGAGCGTCACGAACACCGTCGCGCCGCGTGCCGCCTCGCCGGCGTCGGCCAGGGCCTCGACCTCCGCGTGGTTGCCGCCCGGTGGCTGCGTGTGCCCGGCGCCGACGACCTCGCCGTCGCGCACGACGACCGCGCCGACCGCCGGGTTGGGCGAGGTCCAGCCGAGGGCGCGCCTCGCCTCGGCGAGCGCGGCGGTCATGAAGTCCGATGCGGGCACGCGGTCCTCCTCGCAGCGAGGATACCGCGCACGCCGCGATGTTCCGTGTGGGTCCGGGTAGTGGGAGCGCCCGTGCCGGGGCGCCGAGTGGGAGTCTACGCGTGGTGTAGTGCGAACACTCCGCTGCGTGATGGCTCGCTGACGACGGTCATGCCCCGACGTCGGGGCATGCGCCAATCCAGCGCGTCTATGGGCTGTCCGCCGCGGCGGGCTGTGGATCGGGCGACTCGGCGAGGAGTGCCCTCACGGCCGGGACGAGATCGTTCGGAATCACCATCACGGTGTGCGACCTGTCCTCGAAGGCGGCCTCGTCCTCCGCCACTGCCTCGTCCTCAGTGAGCGCGTCGTAGTACGCAATGACAGCTTGAACCCGCTCCTCGTCCCAGCCGGGGGGAAACCGGTTTTCTACGTCGCCCATCAGCCTCTCTCTCGCATCACGATGGCCCGGTAAGGCCGGGGATGGTGGACCGGGAGGGACTCGAACCCTCAGCTAGCAAATGCCAAGTCTGCGTGTGTTTCCGTTACACTACCGGCCCGCGCGCGCCACTCGGCACCTTGAAGTGCGCTGCGAACCATACGATAATCCGAGAGCCAAGTCTGCGTGGCTCCGAGCACTTGGGGCTAGCGGATAAACTGAGCCTGGCACGAAACCTGCGGTTCTCCGGAGATCCACTGTCAGGCTCACAAACAACTTCAGCCCCCACGCAGTGGGGGCTTCCTGATCCCGGCGGGTCCTCCAGCACCCAAACGTCGTGTGCGCCCCGCTCGCCGTCCCACCCGCCGCGTGCGAGGATCGCGGCATGCCACTCGTCGGAGGCAGGGAACTGCTCGATCGCGCCGAGCGCGGCGGCTACGCCGTCGCCGGGTTCAACGTCTCCAACATCGAACTCGCCCTCGGCGTCATCGACGCCGCCGAGGCGCGACGCGCGCCGATCCTGCTCCAGTTCAACCCCTCCAACATCGAGCACTTCGGCGGGATCGAGGTCGCAGGCGCCACCGCGCGCGCGCTCGCGCAGCGTGCCGAGGCGCCCGTCGCGGTCCACCTCGACCACGGCCCCGACGTCACGCTGCTGCGCGGGGCGGGCCAGGCCGGGTTCACCTCGCTCATGTTCGACGGCTCGACCACGCCCATCGACCGCAACATCCAGGACACGCGCCTCGCGGCCGCGATCGCCATCGAGTACGGCGTGGCCCTCGAGGCCGAGCTCGGCCACGTCGGCGGCCGCGAGCCCGGCGTCGCCACCTCCGAGTCGGTCCTGACCGACCCCGCCGCCGCCCGTCGCTTCGTCGACGAGACGCAGGTCGACTCGCTCGCGATCTCGGTCGGCACGGCGCACGGGCTCGCCGGGACGGTCGACGTGGCGCTCGTGCGCGAGTTGCGGGCGGCGACGCGCGGGCTGCCACTCGTGCTGCACGGCGGGTCGGGCGTCGCGCCGAACGCGCTGCGCGACGCCGTCCGCGCCGGGGTGCGCAAGCTCAACGTCAGCACCGAGATCCACGCGGCCTTCACGCAGGCCGTGGCGGGCGCGAGCGGCTCCGACCCGCGCCCGGCGCTCCGCGAGGCGCGCAACGCGGTGGCCGCGGCCGCCTCGCTGCGCATCGACGCGCTCGGCTCGGCGCTGCGCGGCTGAGCCCGCGCGCCGCGTCCCGCGAAGGTTCCGGCACCGGGTTGCGCGGCTATACTCGACAGGATGGCCAGCTCGTACCGACCCCAGCGCGGCTTCGCCGACGCATCGGAACGCGATAGCGCCGCCGGGGTCCCCCCGGCGGCCCGACGCCTCGTACCACCCCTCTACGACCTCTCCCACGTCGGCCTCGAGGACGTCGACCCGTGGATCCCCGTCCCGGTCGCCCGCGAGCGGCCGTCGGCTGCCGCGGCGCTGTGGCCGTGGGGGCTGCGCGGGCTCGCCGACACCCTCGAGGTCGTCGCGCTCGCGCTGCTCATGTTCGTCCTCGTGCGCGGCATCGCGCAGAACTTCGTCGTGGACGGCGGCTCGATGGAGCCGACGTTCAGCAACGGCCAGATGCTCATCGTCAACAAGCTCGCGTACTCCGAGCTCGACCTCGGCTGGGTGCCCGCCGTCGGCTCCGACGACTGGCGTCCCTTCGGCGTGCTGGAGGTCGGCGACGTGATCGTCTTCGAGTTCCCGCACGGCCAGGACCGCGACTTCGTGAAACGTGTCATCGGCCTGCCGGGTCAGACCGTCGAGGTGACCAACGGGCAGGTGCTGGTCGACGGCGTGATGCTGGTGGAGCCGTATCTCACCGACCTCCCGCGCTACAGCTACGGCCCGGAGACGGTGCCCCCGGACCACGTCTTCGTGCTGGGGGACGCGCGCAACAACTCGTACGACTCGCACTCGTGGGGGATGCTCAACCAGTCGTTCATCATCGGCCGCGTCGATCTGCGCTACTGGCCCGTCGACCGCGCCGGGCTGGTCGGCCGCGAGACGCCATCGACGCAGTGAGCGGGCGGGGAGGGTGATGCAGTGAGCGACGACGCGCCGAACCCGGCCGTGCTCGAGGCCGTCCGCGAGACGGGCGCGCTCCTCGAAGGCCACTTCCAGCTCGCCTCCGGCGTGCACTCGGACCGCTACCTGGAGAAGTTCAACCTCCTGCAGTGGCCCGGCCACACCGAGGAGGCGTGCCGGCCGCTGGCCGAGGCAGCTCGCGCGTTCTCGCCGAGCACCGTCGTGGGTCCCACGACCGGCGGGGTGATCCTGTCGTACGAGCTCGCACGCCAGCTCGGCGTGCGCGGCGTGATCGCCGAGCGCAACCCCGAGGGCGAGGGACGGCGCATCCAGCGCGACTTCCGCCTCGAGCCCGGCGAGCGCGTCTTCGTCATCGACGACGTGCTGACCAGCGGCGGCTCCGTGCGCGACACGATCGAGGCGGTGCGCATCGCCGGCGGCGAGCCGGTCGCCGTCGGCGTGCTGGTGGACCGCTCCGCGGGCCGCGTCACGTTCGAGGGGCTCCCGCTCCACGCCTCGATGGTGCTCGACCTCGCGACGTACCAGCCGGACGAGTGCCCGCTCTGCCGCGACGGCGTCCCGCTGACCGTGACGTAGCAGCACCGAATCCACGGCCGTGCGTAACGAAGAGCCGCTGCCGAAACGGCAGCGGCTTGACGCCTCTTCTACGCAATACCGCTGCCGTTTCGGCAGCGGTATTGACGGTGGTGGCCCCGGCCGGAGCCGGGGCGGGTTGCCGTGGAGTCGGCGCTAGATGCCCATGAACTCGCTTTGCGCGCTGAGCATCATCACGTCGATCTTCGCCTGGAACTCGTCCACGTCCAGGCTCATGATCTGGAGGTCGTGCAGCACTGAGTCACGGTCCATGACCTGGTTGCGCAGCCGCGCCTCGCGCTGGAAGCCCATGCGCGTGAACACCTTGATGGCGGCGCCCTGGTCCGTGGTCATCTGCGCGATCATCTTCTTCACGTCGCGTTCCCGCGCGATCGCGAATGCCTGCTCGACCAGCAGCCGTCCGAGCCGCTTCGTGCGCATCGAGGCGTCGACGAGCACGCGCAGCTCGGCGATGTGCCGCGTCCAGCTCATGCGGTCCGAGTTGACGCCGGCGTAACCGACGATCGCCCCGTCGTGCGTGGCGATGACGGTGGTGTTGAAGCCGTCCTCGATGTCCTGCAACCAGGCGTCGACCACTGTGGGCTGCGTGATGTCGCGGCGCAGGAACAGTAGGTCGTGTACGGGCTGGGCCCGCGCGAACGTGACCATGGCGTCCCGGTCGCCACGCTCGAAGAACCGCAGCGTGATCTCAGTGCCGTCGAGGTTGAGGACGGCGGGGTATTCGAGCTTCTGGGCGGCCTGCGCGGCCGCCTGGTCGGCGACCTTCCAGCCGTGGCCTCCCAACGCTCGGCCTACCGATTGGAGCACTCCCATGATCGTCCTCCTCGTCCCGAACCCCCTCCGGGGCCGACGAGAACTCAGCCCCGATGCGGCAAGTATGGTGCTCGCGGCATGGCATCACAACTCTGACGCGCACGCGAACATCGGGCCCGCCGACGGGTGACCGACATGCCGCCGCCCCACGCAATCCCGGTACCCTAGCCCTCGCACACCCGGGGGAGGCGCACGCCGTGGAGTGGTGGCCGGTCGCGAGCGGCGAGGCGTGGACGTGGGCGTGGCGCGCCTACCCGGGCGTCTGGCTGTTCGTCGGCGCGATCGCGGCGGGATACGTGCTCATCATCCGCGCCGAACAGGCGCGCGCGCGCCGGCGCGGCGAAGCCGGCGTCGAGGGCTTGCGCATCGCCTGCTTCGCGGGCGGGCTGGCCCTGCTGTGGGTCTCGCTCGACTGGCCGCTGGGGCCGATGGCAGCCGGCTACCTGGCGACCGCGAACGCGGCGCAGGACCTGCTCGTCACGCTCGGCGCGGCGCCGCTGATGCTGCTCGGCCTGCCGCCTTCGAGGGATCGCCAGCGCCAGCCGCTGAGCGTGGTGGGCCGAGCCCGGAGCCTGCTCGGGCAGCCGATTATCGCCGCCGCCGTCTTCGGCATTGCGCTGATGGTCACGCACCTCCCGGACGTCGTCGACGCGCTGCGCCCGACCGCGCTGGGGTCGGCGGCCATCACCACGACGTGGCTGGTCTCGGCGGTCGTACTGTGGACGCCGCTGGCCGGGCCGCTCGCGGGACGGCACCGGTTGCCGTACTTCGGCGCGCTCGTCTTCCTCGCGGTGCCGTTCGTGTTCCCGAAGATCGCCGGCGCGTTCTTCGTCTTCGCCGACGAGCCGCTGTACGCGGTCTACACCACGGCTCCGCGCGTCTTCGACGACGTCTCGGCGATGCAGGACCAGCACGCGGCAGGCTTCGTGCTGTGGGTGATCGGCAGCCTCATGGTCGTCGCGGCGCTCGGGGCGCTGTTCCACCGCTGGTTCACCGAGGACCGCCGCATCGCCTCGCCCGCCAGCCTCGAGATCCCCGCCGACCCCCGCGCGGTCGACCTGCTGTTCGAGGTGCCCGGCGCGTGGGCCGCGCTGGAGCAGCTCGTGGCGAGCGTCGGGCAGGCGCTGCCCCGCGACCGCACCGGCGCCACGCTCGCCTTCGGCTACCGCGACCGCATCGAGGACGCCGGCCACGCCGACGACCAAGGCGCCCCACCGACGCAGGTCATCCTCGAGCTCCACGTCTCACTCAGCGCGGCGGCCGAGGCGAGCATCGCGCAGCGCATCGAGGCGGACTATGGCGAGTACCTCGGCCGCCTCCCGCGCCGCCGACGCGACGGTATCGCGCGAGCGCTCGCGTTCCGGGTCGTGGGATACGGGAGCCGCGTGACGTAGGGCTGTCCACCGGGCGGGCGGTGGTACGATCGGCGCCCGGACGAGGAGTCTGCGGTGCTTTACTTCCTCGCGATGGTGTTGCCGCCGCTGGCCGTGCTGTTCACGGGCCGCAAGACGGCGGCGATCCTCAACATTCCGCTCACCCTCGCAGGCTGGCTGCCCGGGGTGCTGCACGCCGTCCTCGTCGTCAACGAGCACAAGGCCGACCAGCGGGCGCAGCGCGACTTCTTCGCCGAGTTGCCCTCGCACATCATCGAGCGACTGTCGGAGCAGGGCGACGACGAGGACGAGGCGGTGGAGGTCGAGGACGAGGAGTAAGCCGTCCGGCCTGGGACAGCGGGGCCGAAGGGTTCGGCCCCGCCGTCCACCGGGGGTTGGGATGCGGCGCAACAGGGGCGTTCGCCCCGCATCCCCTGCACGGGGCCGCGCCGGGGGAGGCGCGGAGTGCATGTGTCCGTTGCGGTGTGCGCGCCGGACACGTGCAGGGTGATCCCTGCTCGTTAACGGCTCGTTAGACGGTATCGACGTGTTCGTCGCCGGTTCCGGCGCCCGTGGCCGCCCGCAGCGGCTCGGGATGCTTGACAGCCTCGCCGCCGCAGTTGAGGCTCCCGCCATGGCGCGTTCGCACGCGCGAGGAGGAGCCACATGACGATCTCGACCGAGCGAACCTCGTCGCTGCCGACCGAGACGGCCGACGGGCGGCCGCTACCCCTTGCCGGCGTCCGGGTCGTCGACTTCACGTGGATCGTCGCCGGGCCGCAGGCGACGCGAATCCTCGCCGACTTCGGCGCGGACATCGTCAAGGTCGAGAACGAGAGCCACCTCGACTCGGTGCGCATGGGCGGCAACCCGGCCGAGGAGTCGCACCGCTTCAACGTCTCCGGGCTCTTCAACAACCTCAACCGCAACAAGCGCAGCCTGACCGTCAACCTCTTCCACCCGCGCGGCCGCGAGCTCCTCGAGGAACTCATCGCGGGCGCCGACGCGGTCACGGAGAACTTCAGCCCCGGCGCGTTCGAGCGCATGGGCTTCGGCTGGGACCGCCTGCGCGAGCTCAACCCGAACATCATCTACATGTCGCTGTCCGGCTTCGGGCACCTCGGGCGCGACGCGTCCTACGTGACGTGGGGGCCGACGGCGCAGGCCATCTCCGGCCTGACCTACCTCTCCGGCCTCCCGGACCAGCCGCCCGCGGGCTGGGGCTACTCCTACCTCGACCACTCGGCCGGCTACTACGGCGCGATCGCGTTGCTGCTGGCGCTGCGCAAGCGGTCGCGCGAGGGCGGCCCGCTGCGCGTCGACCTCTCGCAGGCGGAGACGGGCATGGTCATGACCGGCGCGCAGATGCTGGACGCGCAGGTCAACAACCGGCCGTCGCAGCGCTCCGGCAACCTGCTGCCGTACCCCGAGATCGCCCCGCACAACACCTACCGCTGCGCAGGCGACGACCGCTGGATCGCGCTCGCCGTCGAGACCGACGAGCACTGGGCCGCGCTCTGCGACGTGCTCGGGGCAGACGACCTCGCCTCCGACCCGCGCTTCGGCACCAACGGCGGGCGCGTAGAGGCGCGCGAGGAGCTGGACGCGGCCATCGACGCGCTCACGCGCGGCTGGGACACGCGCGAGCTGATGTACGCGCTCCAGGCGCGCGGCGTCCCGGCGGGCGTCGCCCAGACCACCGAGGACAAGATGGAGCTGGACCCGCAGCTCGCCGCGCGCGGCTTCTACCCACGCGCCATGCACCCCATCCTCGGCGAGCATCGCTACGAGGCGCTCCCGTTCCACATGCAACGCTTCGGCTGGCAGGTGCGCCGCGGCGCGCCGCTGCTCAGCGAGCACAGCGACGAGGTGCTCGCCGAGCTCGGCTGCGACGAGGACGAGATCGCCCGGCTGCGCGAGGAGCTGGCGATATGAGCACCGGTGCCGAAGGACTGCGCATCATCGAGATCGGCGACCTCGGCGAGGTCGCCGGGAAGCTGCTCGCCGACGCGGGCGCCGACGTGATCCGCGTCGAGCCGCCCGGCGGGGCGCCCGCCCGCCACACCGGCCCGTTCCCGGGCGACCGCCCGGACACGAACAGCTCGCTGCACTGGGCGCACTTCAACACCAGCAAGCGCGGCATCACGCTCGACATCGAGACCGCCGACGGCCTCGCGCTGTGGTGGAAGCTTGTCGACGGGGCCGACGCGGTCATCGACGGCGCCGGTCACGGCGCGCTCGACGCCGCGGGCGCGGGCTGGGAGGAGGCCGCGCGCCGCTTCGACGGCAAGCGGCTCGTTTGGTGCTCCGTCACGCCGTTCGGGCGCGAGGGGCCGTGGGCGGACTGGGCCTCGAACGACCTGGTCCAGATCGCCCTCGGCGGGCCGATGATGAGCACCGGCTACGACGACCACGAGTTGCCGCCGATCCGCGGCGGCTACGACCACTCGCTGTGGATGGGCGGGGAGTACGCGACCATCGCCATCCTCGGCGCGACCGCGGGCTTCGAGGCCGGGCTCGCCGACGGGCCCGAGCTCGTCGACCTCTCGATCCACGAGTGCGTGAGCTGCACCGTGGAGGGCGCGTTCCCGAACTGGGAGTACGACGGCCGGCTCGTGCAGCGCCAGACCGGGCGGCACTCCTCGCCGGACCCGACGCCCGCGTGGCAGTTCCCGAGCGCCGACGGGCCATACATGAACGTCATCGGCGGCGGGCTGCCTCGCTCGGAGCAGGGGCTCAACGACGTGCTCGACTGGATGGAGCGGCTCGGCCAGGTCGGGGACCTGCGCGACCCGAAGTACCGCGAGGCGATCCACGCCTCGCCGATGTCGCCGAACCCGGACCGCCGCCACTTCTCGGAGGCGATCCAGGCCTTCATCGGCTCGCTGAACGCGGAGGACAGCTACCGCGGCGCGCAGGACCTGCACCAGCCATGGGCCGTGGTCCGCGCGCCCGAGGACAACCTGGACGACCCGCACTGGACCGACCGCGGCACATTCGCGGAGGTCGAGGTGCCCGGCCACCCGGAGCCCGTGCGCGTGCCGACCGCCCCGTACCGCTTCGACGGCGTCACCCGCCAGGTGCGCCGCCGCGCGCCGATGCTGGGCGAGCACAACCACGAGGTCTACGCGGGCGAGCTCGGCGTGGGCGAGACGGAGATCCTGCGGCTGGCGCAGATCCGCGCGATCTAGCCCGTTTGGGTTAACCGGGTTTAACGGGTGCGCCTTGCGGCGCCCGTTCGCGGAGCCCACACTGGCGACATGGCGCGATTGCTGGTGGTCGAGGACGACACCGCGATCCTCGAAGCGGTCGCTTACAACCTCGAACGCCAGGGGCACGAGGTCGTGCGCGCCGAGGACGGCGTCTCGGCGCTCGAACTCACGCGCACCGTCGAGCCGGACCTGATCGTGCTCGACCTCATGCTGCCGCGGATGTCGGGCCTCGACGTGTGCCGCGTCGTGCGCGAGGAGCGCCCGGTCCCCATCGTCGTGCTCACCGCGCGCGACACCGAGGCGGACACCGTGGTGGGCCTCGACCTCGGCGCCGACGACTACATCACCAAGCCCTTCTCCATGCGCGAGCTGCTCGCACGCGTCGGCGCGGTGCTGCGCCGCGACGAGCTGTCGCGAGCGGCGGGCGGCGGGCCCGCGCGCGGCAGGGTGCTGAGCGGCGCGGGCATCGACCTGCGCGCCGACGCGCGCGAGGTCACCCGCGACGGGGAGGCCGTTGCGCTGCGCCCCAAGGAGTTCGAGCTGCTCGAGTACCTCATGCGCCACCCCGGGCAGGCGCTGTCCCGCGACACCATCCTCGAACGCGTGTGGGGCTACGAGTTCGGCGGCGGCACGCGCACCGTCGACGTACACATCCGCTGGCTGCGCGAGAAGATCGAGGACGACCCCTCCAGCCCCCGGCGCCTCCAGACCGTGCGAGGCGTCGGCTACAAGTTCGTCGCGTGAGTACCGCGCGCTGGATCGCCCTCACGTTCGCCACGGTCGCCGTCGTGGGGACGTTCGCGCTCCCCCAGGGTCCGGCCGCCGTGATCGCGATCATCGCCGTGCTCGGCCTGCTCGGCGTCACGCTGCGCACGGGCGCACGCGGTGCTCAGCCGGCCGCAGACCCGCTGCCGCCTCGCACGCCCGTGCCCGCCCAGCCCAGCCCGGCGGCCGCGTGGGGTGGCGTCCTCGACGTGCTGCCCCTCGGCATCGCGCTGCTCGACGAGGAGTTGACGGTGCTCAGCGCGAACCCGGCCTTCGCGGACCTCGTCGGTCACCCGCTCGACGAGGTGATCGGGGCGTCGCTGATCCGCGCCACGCGCGAGTACGACCTCGTGACCACCGCCCGCGAGCGGCCCGCCGGGGAGCGCGAGGTGCAGCTGGCCGGCGGGCGGCACGTGCGCGTCCGCGTCGCGCCGCTCTCGCTGCCGGTGCTCGACGGCCGGGCCACCCTCGTGCTGTGCATCGAGGACGTCACCGCCCTGTACGACGCGCAGCGCGCCCGGACGGACCTGGTCGCGAACCTCTCGCACGAGCTGCGCACCCCCATCTCCGGAGCGCGCGCCATCGCCGAGACACTCCAGTCCGCCTCCGACGACCCCGCGGACCGCGAGCGCTTCCTCGGGCTCCTCAACGAGGAGCTCGAGCGCATGGGCGACCTGGTCCAGCGCATGCTGCGGCTGGCGCAGCTCGAGTCCGAGCGCGAGCCGCTCGACCTCGAAGCGGTCGCGCCGTCGTCGCTCCTCGAGACAGCCGCCGAGCGCTTCGGCCCCGTGGCGGGCCGCCAGGACGTACGCATCGAGGTGGAGCAGGCGGCCTCGGAGGCCGTGCAGGCGAACCCCGCGCGCGCCGGCGAGGTGCTGGCCAACCTGCTGGACAACGCCCTGCGGCACACCCCGCCGGGCTCGCGCATCACCCTCGCCGCCTTCGCAAGTGACGGGCCGGACGCCGGGGCCGTGCGGTTCGAGGTGCGCGACGAGGGCCCGGGCATCCTGCCGCAGGAGCGCGACCGCGTCTTCGAGCGCTTCTACACCGGCGACGCCTCGCGCGAGGGGGGCTCGCACACCGGCCTCGGGCTGGCGATTGCGCGGCGGCTCGTGCAGCAGCAGGGTGGGCGCATCTGGGTGGCCGACCGCACGCCGGGCGCGACGCTGTGCTTCACCCTCGCACGCGCCGACGGGACGGCCGCCGCCGGTGACGGCGCCGAGGGCGCGCCGGGTTAGGTCCTGCCTAAACTTGGCGGAAGAAGTGTAGGCTCCGCGCTGGGTAGGGGAACTTCCGGCGCGACTGGTGGCGCTGGCCTCGCCTGGAGAGTGCCCCGGTCACCCGACCGGGGCACTCGGCCATTCCTTCCGCAGGCGCTGACTGACCCTGCTATAGTCCGCAAGCTCACTACCGCATCCCTCCACCAGCGCTCACACTTACGGCGTGTGGATTCCTTGGCGAGATGCGCGCCGATGGGCTCGTCGTATCGGCAAATTGGGGCGACGGAGTTGCCGGATGCCGAGGAACTTTGCACATTCAACGTTCACGCGAGGCCGCTATTGGCAGAATGGTGAGCGCTGACCGCGTGTCGGCCTTGGTCTACGCGCTCACCTTGGCGATCCTTGTGACAAGCAGGGACTAGCGAAGGACCAGCCAAATGACGGATCTGAACCCCTTGCTGCAGGCGATCGACCGACAGACGCGCACGCTTGAGTGGATGGAGTTCGCCCGACTGTATGAGCTACTCCAAGTGCAGCCGATGCGCGCCGGGGGCTCGGGCGAACTTCTCCTCCAGCGCCGGATGCAAGAACTCGAGAGAAAACTGACCATTGCTATGGTCAGGTAGTCACCACCGTGGAAGTGTTTCTCGAAAGCCCCGGCAAGTCGAGCGACACCCTCACGATCGTCACGGTCGGGGCCGCCTTTGCCGGTGCCGTCTTCGCCGTCTGGTTCACGCACTTCCTCGCGGGTGAGCGGAGAAGGAGGGAGGCGCTAGCTACGCTGCTGAGCCTTCAGGAGAGGCTTACCGGCGCGAGGGTGATCGCGGAGAACGCGCGAACCATGGAACTGACTGAGGCCGAGAACACTCGCGTCACTGAGATCATCGGGGGGCCGATCGTCCACGACCACATTCTCGAACTCGACAACCGACTCAGCATCAAGGAGCTACAGGCGCTCGGGATGTGGCTGTTCTTCGCGCCGTTGTGGTGGCAGCACTGGTTGGAAGGGGACGACCGCGGCTGGTTAGAGTTAGCGATCGAGTCCATCTATCGCTCACAGCGATTGATCGGGCTCGCGATCGACATGACCCCTCGCGGTACTCGGCTCCGTCACCCTAGCCGGTGGTGGAAGATGAGGCAGGAACGAAAAAGCCTCGTAGATAGCTTAAGCATCACAATTCAGCCAGGGGTCGATGTCGACGGACCTGCTACAGGGCCCTAGTTTCGACAGCACCTAGGCCTCGGAGGCGACGGCGACGGGTTCGGGGCGCTCGCGGAAGTTGCCGGTGGTCACCAGCGCACGCACCTCGGGCAGCAGCATCGCCGCGGCGACGAAGCCCACCGTCCAGATCGCGCCCGGCACGATCGTCAGCAGCCGCACGCCGATGCCGTCCGAGAGCCAGCCGAAGCCGAAGTTCAGGAACGCCATGTGTCCCGCGGCCAGCACCACGTACAGCGACATGACCCGCCCGCGGAACTCGTCGGGCGTAATGCGCTGCACGAACGTCGCCGACATCGCCATGTAGCTCGCCTGCGTCGCCCCCGCGAGGACGCCCCCGGTGACGGCCAGGTAGGGCGTGGTGGCGAAGCCGATCACGAACATGGCGAGGCCGCTGCCCACGCCGATGATGAAGAACATGCGCCCCATCGCCGCGTCGCTGCGCAGCATCGAGACGATCAGCGTCCCGATGATCGAACCCACCCCGATGCCGACGATGATCCCGCTGTACGTCTCCTCGGCGCCTCCGACGAGCGTCGCGAGCGTCGGCATCATCGAGTCGAACGCCATCGTCGCGCCACAGTGGAAGCCGACGAGCACGAGCATGACCATCACGCGTGGGTCGCGCTCGATGTAGCGCACGCCCTCGATGACGTCGCGGTAGACGCCGCCGATCGCGAACGCGGACTCGGCGCCGGCAGGCCTCGCCGGGCTGCGGTACTCGAGCCGCACGAGCTGCTGCAGGGCGAGCGCGAGGAATGCGCCCGAGAGGATGAAGACCGCCCCCGGACCGAACGTGGTCAGCAGCGCGCCGCCGAGGAGCGGCCCCGCGATGCGCGAGCCGTGGCGCGTGATGCCGGACAGCGCGACCGCGTTGAGCAGGTGCTCCTGCGGGACGACGTTCGGGATGATCGCCTGCTCCGCGGGCGTCCCGAACGCGCGCGCCATGCCGCCGATGATCGCGAAGACGAGCACATGCCACGCCTCGACGAACCCGGCGAAGGTGATCGCCGCGAGGGCGACCGCGGCGACGATGCCGACCGCGTCGGCGATGATGGCCATGAGCCGCCGGTCGGCGCGGTCGGCGAGCGCGCCGCCGATGGGGCCGAACACGGTCATCTGGATCATGCCGGCGAAGGTGACCGCGCCGACCCAGAGGCCCTGACCGGTCAGCTCATAGACGAGCCATCCGCGGGCGAGCAGCATGGTCCAGAACGACGCCGACGCGAAGAAGGCGTTCCAGAAGACCCGGCGAAAGTCGGCGTACAGCAGCGACGGATGCCGCTCCGTGACGTACGTGAGCATTGCGGTAGTGTACCGCCCCTTTACGTTCCCGTGAGGGTCGCGGCGCGTTCGAGCACTGCGCGCGAGCGGTCGTCGTACGCCAGGCCGCGCGCCGCCTCGCGGCCCCGCGCGCTCATCTTGCGCAGCGTGCGGGCGACGATCCGCGCCATCTTCTCGTCGTCGTCGAGCCGCGCCGTCAGCTCAGCGAACTGCGTCTCGAGGAAGACGAGGCTGAGCCCGTCCTCGAACGTCTGCACGTCGGGGTCGGTGGTCTCGGGACTCCGGGTGAGGCCCTGCTTGAGTACGATCTGGCGCACGCGCTCCACGGTCGCGTCGTCGTAGCCGGCGCCGCGCAGCAGGCGCTCGGCCTCGTCGGCGTGGAACGCGCGCAGGTGCGCGCGCCAGCGGAGGTAGCCGCTGCGCCCCTCCGGGAACGAGCCGCGAGGGACCGTCCAGCGCCGCACGTGGTGCGCGCGCGCGGCCAGCAGCAGCGCCTCGCTCGCGTCCGCGTCGAGTCGGCGCACCCAGGCGTCCATCATGCGCGCGTGCGTGAGCTCCTTGGGGCGCGCCTCGCCGTCGACCTCGATGCGGTTCGGGTCGTCGGCGTTCGCGGCGTCGATGGCCGCGATCGCGCGCTGGAAGCGCTCGCCCGGGGGCGTGGGGGGTGTGGCTTCGGTCATGGTTCGCCCATTATGGCCAACACGGGCCCGCGAGCGTTGACATGACGGCGTTGGATGCTACGATCCCTGCATTGTCGAGAAACTTGACCTAGTTACTCGACATTAGCCGGACAGGGCCCGGCTGAGGTTGATGCGGACAGGCAGACACCGTGCTGCCCGTTCGAGGATGGAGCGCCCTATGACCACCGCCACACGTACGGACCGCCCCGGTCGCGTGATCGCGATCCTCGAGGAGGAGTTCGAGGACTTCCGCACGGAGGCCACCGAATTCCTCGCCGAGAACCGCGAGGCCGACGACTTCACGAAGTTCCGCCTGCGCCAGGGCGTCTACGGCCAGCGCCAGCCGGACCGGCAGATGATGCGCGTGAAGCTGCCCTTCGGCGGCACCACCGCGGACCAGCTGGACGCCTTCGCCACGGTCGCCGAGGACTACACGCCGCTCCGCAAGGGGCACCTGACCACGCGTGAGGCCGTCCAACTCCACCACATCCCGCTTGAGCGCACCCTCGACATCATGCAGATCCTCGGCGACGCCGGGCTCTCGACCCGCGAGGCGTGCGGGAACACCGTGCGCAACGTCACCGGCGACGCCTGGGCCGGCATCCGCGACGACGAGCCCTTCGACGTCACGCCGTACGCGGGCGCCTTCGTGCGCTACTTCGTGCGCAGCGAGCTGACGCAGCTGCTGCCACGCAAGTTCAAGGTCGCGTTCTCCGGCAGCGACGAGGACGCCGCCCTCACGCAGATCCACGACATCGGCTTCATCCCGGAGATCCGCGACGTGGACGGCGTGCCCACCAAGGGCTTCAAGATGGTCACCGGCGGCGGCCTCTCCATCATGGCCCGCCACGCCGTGGTACTCCGCGAGTGGGTCTCCGTCGACGACTACCTCAAGGTCTCCGAGGCCGTGTTGCGCATCTTCGACGCCGCCGACGAGCTGCGGAAGAACATCGCCAAGGCGCGTCTCAAGTTCCTGGTCCACCGCGTGGGCGAGGCGGAGTTCCGGGGCATGGTCGACGAGGAGCTGGCGAAGGACTGGGCCGCCGGCCGCGACGCCTCGCCCGACCCGCTGCTCTTCCTCGACGATGAGGAGGCCGAGGCGCCGCCCGCCCCGGCGAACCCCGCGCAGCCCACCCCCGCCGACCGCGACGCGTTCGAGGAGTGGGCGCGCACGGCGGTCCGCGCGCAGAAGCAGGCGGGCTACTCGGCCATCGAGGTGAAGGTGCCGCAGGGCGACCTCACGCCCGAGCAGTTCCGCGGCCTCGCCACGCTGCTCCGCGAGTACGGCTCCGGCCGGGCGCGCACCACGCCGTGGCAGAACATCGTGCTGCGCTGGATCCCGGACGCCAGCGTCTATGCCGTCTGGAAGGGCCTGGTGGACCTCGAACTCGCCGGCTCGGGCATCCTCGAGATCGAGGACGTGGTGAGTTGCCCCGGCACGGACAGCTGCAAGCTCGGCATCACGAGCTCGATGGGGCTCAACCGCGCGATCGCGGACCGCGTCCGCGACATGGCGGTGACCGACCCGCTGACGCGTCGCATCCTCATCAACGCCAGCGGCTGCCCCAACTCGTGCGGGCAGCACCACATCGCGAACATCGGGTTCCACGGCGCCGCCATCAAGTCCGGCGAGCGCCAGGTGCCCGCCTACCACGTCTTCGTCGGCGGCAACCGCCGGCCCGGCGCGGACCTCGAGCTCGGCACGCTGCTCAAGGTGCGGCTCCCCGCCAAGCGGGTGCCCGACGCCGTCGAGCGGCTGGTCCGGATGTACGAGGCGGAGCGCGAGGACGGCGAGGAGTTCAACGCGTTCTTCGAGCGCGCCGGCAAGGTCCACTTCGAGGACTCCCTGCGCGACCTCACGCTCCCGCCGGAGTTCTCGATCGACACCATGAACGAGTTCATCGACTGGGAGCGCGACCGCATCTACGTCCTGGAACGTGGCGAGGGCGAGTGCGCGGTCTAGCGCGGACACAGCACACGGCTGGAAAGGCGGCGTCGTGACGACATCAGCGGGTGAGCACCAGGTGGTGCGAGGCAGTCGCGGCGAAACGCCTACCGGCCGCCTCGCCGTACCCATCGACTACGGCGAGGCGGAAGTCATCCGCGTCGCGAACGAAGAGCTCGACCGCGCCGGTCCCGGCGACATCCTCGGGTGGGCCGTGGACCGCTACGGCGAGGGCCTGACGCTCGCCTGCTCCTTCGGCGGCACGTCGGGGATGGTGCTGGTCGACATGGTGCAGCGCCTCCAGCCCTCGACCGAGGTGTTCTACATCGACACGGACTACCTGTTCCCGGAGACGCACGACACGATCCGTGCCGCGCGGCTGCACTGGCCCGGCGCCAACATCATCGGCTACGGCCCGGAGCTCACCACCGAGGGGCAGATCGAGCTGCACGGCCCCGAGCTGTGGGATCGCGACCCGGACCTGTGCTGCGACATCCGTAAGGTCGAGCCGAACCGCGAGGCCCTGCGCGGCAAGCGCGCGTGGGTCTCCGGCCTCCGCCGCGACCAGACCGGCCGCGAGGAGACTCCGGCCATCCAGTGGGATGAGAAGTTCGGGCTGGTCAAGGTCAACCCGCTCATCAACTGGAGCGAGAAGCTGCTCTGGTCGTACATCTTCGAGCGCGGCCTGCCGTACAACCTGCTCCTCGACCGCGGCTTCCCGAGCATCGGCTGCACGAACTGCACCCGCGCGGTGCAGCCGGGCGAGGACCCGCGCGCCGGCCGCTGGTCGGGGTTCGACAAGCTGGAGTGCGGCCTGCACACGACGACCTGACGCCTCCTTCGAGCTGACCACGACAGCCCGCTTCGGCGGGCTGTCGTGCGTTTCGGGGTGGGGCGAAGTGCGCCATGCAGGCCCGGCGGCAGGGGACTTTATTCCGATTGCGATAATCTAAACGTAATATTGTTGCTCGTTGTAACGTTATGCGAGTCTCGTGTACACTGGCGCTCGACGGCAGCGGGAAGCGGGACGACCCGACGTGACGACCGACGCATTCGACGCAAGCGATGTCTTCGCCACGAAAGCCGACCTGTTCACAACGCAGGCCGAGCTCAGGGCGGAGATCGGCGTGGTGAAGTCCGACCTCCTCGCAACAAGGGCGGAGCTCAAGGAAGAGATCGCGGGAGTGAGGGCCGACCTCCTCGCCACAAGGGCGGAACTCAAGGAAGAGATCGCCGAGTTGCGCGTCGAGGTCAAAGAGGACATCGGCGTACTCCGAGGTGAGCTGCATCAGATGGAGGCGCGCCTGCTCCGCTGGATGACCGGCGCTCTCATTGGCGGGATCGCCGCCGCCGCGACTATCGTTCGCCTCATCGGCTGACGCCCGATGCCCTCGCATCGGCTGAGCGTGAAGCGAGACGACCCGACGTGACCACCGACGCATTCGACGCAAGCGATGTCTTCGCCACGAAGGCCGATCTCTCGGCTGCACTGGCGGAGCTCAAAGAGGAGATCGGTAAGCTCAGGGCCGAGATTCATCAGATGGAGGCGCGCCTGCTCCGCTGGATGATCGGCGCCGTGCTCGCGGGGATCGTTGCCAGTGCGACCATCGCTCGCCTCGGCTGACGCCCGCTCCCGCCTCGCGCCCCGCTAAGCTGGAGGCGTGACGAAGCTCCTGCCCGGCACCGCGTCCTGGACCGACAAGCCGCTCATCGAGGGCGGGCGCTTCTACCCACCCGAGGCGAAGTCCGCCGAGGCGCGCCTGCGCTACTACGCGACGCAGTTCCCGCTCGTCGAGGTCGACGCGCCGTACTACGGGCTCCCCACCGTCTCGCAGGCCGAGCGCTGGGTGGAACGCACGCCGCAGGACTTCACGTTCGACGTGAAGGCGTACTCGCTGTTCACCGAGCACCCGACGCCCGTCGCGCGGCTACCGAAGGCGATCCAGGCGGAGCTGCCGCCGGACCTGCGCCTCAAGCGCCAGTTCTACCGTCGCGACGCCCCCGACGACCTCGTCGACCTGTGCTGGGCGACGTATCTCGACGCCCTGCTCCCGCTGCACGACGCCGGGAAACTCGGCGTGATCGTGTTGCAGTTCCCGCGCTGGGTGACCCCCAACCGCCGCACGCACCGCTACCTCGAGGAGGTGCGCGAGCGTCTCGGCCACTACCGGGGCGCAGTCGAGTTCCGCAACCACCGCTGGCTCGACGCCGAGCACCGCGAGTCCACGCTGGACCTGCTCGGGGACCTCGAACTGACCTTCATCTGCGTCGACGAGCCGCAGGGGTTCGACAGCTCCGTGCCGCCCGTGGCGGCCGCCACGACGGACCTTGCGTTCGTGCGCTTCCACGGCCGCAATGCGGCGATGTGGGAGGAGCGCACGCGCACCTCCTCGGAGCGCTTCGACTACTGGTACGAGGCCGCCGAGATGGACGAGTGGACGCCCCGCATCCGCTCGCTCGCCGAGGAGGCGAGCGAGGTGCACCTGGTGGTCAACACGAACAACTTCGACCAGGGGCCGGTCAACGCGCGACTGCTTGCCGAGCGCCTCTCCGAGGTCGGCCTCGATACCACTCCCGGCTTCGATCCCGAGCCCGCCGAGCCGGCCGCGCCTTCCGGGCAGGCGCGGCTCCTGTAAGATCATCCCGCAACCTGCTCCCACAGGGTGCTCGCGATGAGTGAACCTCGCTACCGGCTGCGCTCGCGCCGTGAGGCACTGCGTCTTGGCGCGCTCAGCGGCGTCGCACTGCTCGCCGCATGTACGCGCTCCACCACCTCGCCAGGGGACGAGGCGCCACCCGTGGCCCGTGAGCCGTCCGCGACTCCAGCGCTCGTGTCGACACCCGCGCCGACCGCGACACCCGACCCCCCACCGGCGGCCACCCCGACCGTCGAGCCGACGCCGACCGCGACTCCGGTACCCACGCCCGCCCCGCCCCCACCTCACGGCCACGAGGAGGTCGCATTGATGGAGGGGACGGAGTGGGAGACGCCCCTCGTCATCACCCACAGCGGCGTGGCTGGGCCCACGCTGCTCGTGCTCGGTGGCGTGCACGGGAACGAGCCCGGCAGCTGGCTCGCCGCCGACACCATCGCGGCATGGGAGCCCGCCCGAGGCAGCCTGCTCGTCGTCCCCCGCGCCAACGTCGCCGCGATCGCGCTCCACGAGCGCACCACCGAGGAGCTCGGAGACCTCAACCGCCTGTATCCCGGCGCGTTCGACGCCGAGCTGCCGATGGCGCGCATGGCGGCGCACATCGTCGACGCCGCCCGGCGCCACGAGGTCGACGTGGTGCTCGACCTGCATGAGTCGTGGGCGTTCTACGCCGAGCGCGGAGACCTCCAGGGTACGGCGTACCTGGGCCAGACCATCACGACCGGCCCGGCGCAGGACCGCACGCCCCTGGCGGGCCTCATTGCCGAGCGCGTGAACCGGCAGATCGAGGTGGAGCGCGACCTGCTCATCGCGCGCGACTGGACGCAATGGCCCGCCGTGGTCACGGACGCGGAGATCGGCGAGGGCATCCCGGAGGCCGCCACTGCGTCCGCGTTCGCCCGGACGCGCTGGCGGCCAGGGAGAGGGCGCAGCTCCCTCTCCCTCGGCAGCTTCGTGCCGGGAGCGCTGCCGGTGCTGGTCGAGATGGGGCAGCAGGCCCAGCCCCTGGAGCGGCGGGTCGAGTTGCACCAGCTCGTCGTGCGCAGCGCGATGGAGCTCCTGCGAATGGCCTAGTCCCGGAGGAGCGGGAGCCCGCGCACCAGCGCGTTGACCCCCTCGCTCAGCTCGGCTACCGCTTCCGCGCCGAGCACCGCCCACGGCGCGAAGAACCACTCGTCCGTCTGCCGCTCGACGGCGTCGCGCAGCGCTTGCCCCTCCGCCGTCGTGCGGTACGCGCCGCCGTCGGCGGTGAGCCAGCCCCGTGCTTCGAGGTCGGCGAGGGCCTGCTCGTAGAACGCCGCATCGTATCCGCGAAACGCGGCCGCCCAGGCGATCTCCGGGGCTGTGCGCGCAGCGCCGGACCACGCGTGCGAGAACGCGTTCCACATCCCGCCCTCGGTGGCCGGGTCCGCGTGGGCGCTCCACGCGGCGAGGTGCACGTCGTCGCGGTAGGCGAGCACGTCCAGGCCCGCCTCGCGGATCCGCCCCGGCAGCGGCGTCGCCTCACCGGCCGAGCGGAACCGCCGCTCGGCCGCCCACCGCGCGGGCGGCTCGGGCGTCGCGAGGTTCGAGGCGTGGATGGCGGCCAGCAGCTCGTGTACGCGCTCAAGCTCCGCATCCGGCGTCGCGACGAGCTCGCCGAGGCGGGCGTCGCCGGCCCGGTCGAGCGCGCGCACCGCCTCGCGCGCGTGCGGCAACACGACGTAACGAGTAGTCATAGGGTCGTCGCCGCCGGTCGGCTCCAGCCAGCCGTCGGCGGCGAGTAGCGCGAATTCCTCGGCGAAGCCCTCGGGCCGCGAGTACGGGTCGCGGCGGAGCGCCCCGGCGACCGAGAGCGTGTCGAGGCCAAGCTCGGCGTAGTTGTAGAGGGCGAGCGGGATACCGCGCTCCGCCGCCAGCGCGTCGATGGCCGGGCGCGCCACGCCCCATAGCTCGAAGACGGCCGCCTCGATGGGCGGCCAGGCGTCGGCGAGGGGATGCCGGTCGCGGGCAGGCGAGGTGGTCACGCGCTCCGTCCTACGCGACGACGCGGCGCACGATCTCGTACGTCAGCTCGGTGCCCATCTCGAAGTTGTCGACGGTCAGGAACTCGTTATGGGCGTGCAGACCCGCGAGCTCCTCCGGGCTGAGCAGGCACGGGATGAAGCCGTACGCCGGGATGCCGAACTCGCGCAGGAAGCGGTTGTCGGTCGCGAACGTGGCGAGCCCCGGCACGACGACGGCGTCCTCGACGGCCGAGGTCATCGTGTCGCGGATGGCGTGGAACAGCTCGCTGTCCCAGTCCGAGGGGTTGGTGCCGTAAACATCGCGCGCCTCCGGCTCGACCTCGACGAGCGGGTCGCCGATCTGCTCGCGGACCGACTCCATCCAGCCCTCGATGTCCTCGCCGGGGAGCAGGCGGCAGTCAAGGACGGCCTCCGCGCGCGGTGGGATCACGTTGGCCTTGATGCCCGCATCGACCATCGTGACGTTGAGCGTGTGCATGAACATGGCATGTGAGCCGGGGGTGGAGCGCAGCGCCGCCGCGAGGGCCTCCCGGTCCGCGGGGTCGGGCAGGATGTCGGCCTCGGCGAGCCGTTCGACGAGCGCCCTCGTGCCGGGGGTGAAGGTGAGGCCGCGGTCCCACTCGGCGAGTCGGATGAGGGCGCCCAGCAGCCGCACCGCCGGGTTCTCCGTGGTCGGCAGGCTGCCGTGGCCGCCGGGCCCGGTCGCCCGCAGCCGCAGCCACGCGACGCCCTTCTCGTCGACCGTCGGCATGAAGATCGACCCCTCGCGGCCGGCGAACTCCGTGACGCCCCCGACCCCCTCGTTGAGCGCGAAGTCGATGTCGTCGAGGAGGTCGGGGCGGTGGCGGATCACCCAGCGGATGCCGCGGATGCTGCCCGCTTCCTCGTCCGGCACGGCCAGGAAGATCACGTCGCGTCGCAGCGGCGTACCGAGGCGGTGCAGCAGCAGCACGGTCATGAGCTGCATGACCCCGGAGCCCTTCATGTCGAGCGCGCCGCGACCGTAGATGCGGCCGTCCTGGATCACCCCCTCGAAGGGCGGCACGTGCCACGACTCCTCTTCGACGGGCACGACGTCGAGGTGGTTGCCGAGCAGCAGCGCGCCGCCCCCGCTGCCGTCGCCGCGCAGGCGCGTCATGACCAGCTCGCGGTTGGGGTGCGTCTCGATGTAGTCGCACTCGAAGCCCTCGGCCTCGAGGATCGCGCCGAGGAAGCGCGCGGCGGGCGCCTCGTTCCCCGGCGGGTTCGACGTGTCGATGCGGATGTAGCGCTGCAGGATGTCGAGCGCCTCGGCGTGCACCGCCCGCCAGTCGATCCCGTCGGGAGACTCTTCAGCCATCGTGTCCCGCCCGCCCGTCGTGCCGAGATGCCGGCATAGAGGGTGTTACGTTTGGTCAGCGAACCCGAACGTCACCGTTGTTGCAGGCCCCCAGTCGACGCTCGGGAACGGAAGGAACACAGGCACGAGCACGCCAGCGCCGCTGGCCGAACGGCGGAGTCCTTGAAACAGCAACAGGTACGCCCCGTGCTTCTCACAGGTCACGAATAGCGGTCCTTCCTTGGGGGCGTATGGTGCCTCGTCATCGCCTACGGGCGCGACGAATCCGCCACGCACCTGGGCGACGGCTATGTCGGCTCCGTCCTCGCAGGCGACTCGGACGGTGCGCAGATCGAGTTCGGCGGTGTGCATCGGCTGACTCCACTAGTGTCGACCGCAGCTGCGTACTAACCCCTCGGGTTAGAAGATGACGTTCATGAGCCGGCCGCGGTAGCGGACGGACAACTCGTGCGTGTCGCCGAGGACCGCGAAGGCGTCCAGCATGCGCAACCGTGCGCCGTCCTCGTCGAGCTCGCGGTCCAGGCGCACCGTCGCGAGCAGATGCTCCAGCGCGTCCTGCCACTCGCCCGCGACGGCGAGCACAGCACCGAGGTGGTAGCGCGCCTCGGCGTCACTGTCGTCGGCGGTGACCCGGGCCTCGAGGGCGGCGCGGTCCTTCCCGGCGGCCAGCCCGGCGAGGCCGATGCGACCGAGGGCCCGGCGGGCGCGGGGGTCGTGCTCGAAGTTCTCCGCCAGCTCGCGCGCTCGCGCGATATCGGCAGCGTCGCTGCTCGCCGAGAGGATGTCGGCGAGTTCGAGCGTGGCGTCGACGTGGTTCGGGTCGTCGGCGAGCACAGCCTCGAGTTGCTCGCGCGCGGCCAGGTCGTCGCCGAGCGCGCGGAAGCGCTGCGCGGCGGTCAGGGCGTGGTCGGTCTGCGAGGGGACCAGGATGTCGAAGAACGCCCGCACCTGCTCCTCGGGCTGCGCGCCGGCGAACTCGCTGGTCATCGCGCCGCCCTCGAAGGCCTTCACGGCGGGGATGCTCTGGATGCCCAGCTGCTGCGTCACCCCGGGGTTCTGGTCGATGTTGACCTTCACGAGCTGCACCCGGCCGGCGTACTCGTTCGCCAGCTTCTCGAGCGTGGGGCTGAGGATGTGACACGGCTCGCACCACGGCGCCCAGAAGTCGACGATGACCGGCATCTGGTGCGAGCGCTGCACCACCACGTCGTTGAACGTGGCGTCGGTCGCTTCGAGCACGGCTCCGGTGGTCATCGGTCCTCTCCCTCGTGCGCACTCAGGGTAGCGTGCGCCGGTGCCTGCTGGGTCCCTCCAGCGTCACTCGCCGCGCACGTCGGCGAGGTAGTCCTCCGCGAAGCGCTGCGCCAGCTCCGGCGCGTCCTCGATCTGCCGCGGGTGCAGCCCGATGATGGCGTGGTTCACGCCCGACTCGCGTGCCGTGTGCAGCCGCTCGGCCGTCTGCTCCAGCCGGTCCGCGGCGAGGACCCCGACGTTGTTCATCGCGATCCGGAGCGCGGACGGGTCCCGGCCCGCGCGCTCGGCCGCCTCGCGGGCGGGGGTCATCGCCTCCTCGGCGCGGCTGATGTAGCCCGCGTGGGCGAGCCAGCCGTCGCCGAGCTCGCCGATGCGCCGCATCTGCTGCTCGCTGTCGCCGCCGATCCAGATCGGCACGTGGCGAGGCGGCAGCGGACGCGCCGTCCAGCCGTCGACGGTGTGGAACTCGGTCTCGACGCCGTCGACCCACTCCTCGTCCAGCAGCGCGCGGATCACGCGCACGCTCGCCTCGAAGCGGTCGCCGCGGCGGTTGGTGGGCATGCCGAGCACTTCCATCTCCTCGCGCGCCCAGCCCATGCCCGCGCCGAGCAGGAAGCGGCCGCCGGCGAGGTGGTCGATGCTCGCGACGAGCTTCGCGGTGTACGCCGCGGAGCGGTAGTTGAGCACGAGCACCGATGTGCCCAGCTGGATCGTGCTGGTCACCCCGGCGACGAACGTCAGCTCGGCCAGCGGCTCAATGATCGAGTAGTCGACGTACGTGCGGGGCGGGACCTCGCCGTCGGGCGCGTAGGGGTACGGGGAGCGCCACTCGCGTGGGAACATGACGTGGTCGTTGACCCAAAGCGCGTCGAACCCGGCGTCCTCGGCGGCCCGTGCGTGCCGTATCACGAGGTCGCGCGAGGCTCGCTCGCCGAGCTGGGGTAGCTGCACTCCTACCTGCATCACGCCTCCGTTCGCGTCGCCACGAACGTATGGAGCGCGCGCGCCCGGCGTCAAGGCGTCCGGCGCGGGAGCGACGCCACGCGGTGCAAGGCCCCGCCCGCGCCGCTACGATGCGGCTGAACGGAACGGCGGCAGACGTACGCCGCCACCCCGGAAGGACGGACCGCCATGCACGAGGCGCTCACGGTGGAGAAGGACGGCGGGGTCGCGACCTTCACGATCACGCGCCCGCGCGTCAACGCGCTCAGCCTGGACCTCCTCGAGTCCTTCGCCGAGGAGCTGCACAACGCCTCCGACGACCCGGACATCGTCGTCGCGGTGTGGCGCAGCGGGCTGCCGAACATCTTCAGCGGCGGCTTCGACCTCGCCGACTCCGGCCCGACCGCCATCCACCACATGCCGGGCGAGCGCACGGTGCGCGTGCGCAACGCGCAGACGGCGCTGCTCGACATCCCGATCCCGATCGTCGTGGCGGTGAACGGCCCGGCCGTCGGCCTCGGCCTGCTCATGCCCGCGCTGTGCGACATCGTCGTGGCGGGGCGCAGCGCGCGCTTCGGGCTGCCCGAGGTGCAGATCGGCGCGATTGGCGGCGCGGGCCACGCGCGCCGCATCCTGCCCGAGCCCGTGCTGCGCTACATGATGCTGACCGGCCGCCGCGTGCCGCCCGAGTACCTCCAGCAGTGCGGCGCCATCGCGCTCGTCGTCGATGACGACCAGCTCGAGGCGGAGACGATGGCGATCGCGCGCGAGATCGCGACCTACGACCCGGTGGTCGTGCGCAACAACAAGATCGCGCTCCAGATGCTGCAGGGCGTCGACGACGTCGCCACCGTGTACGCGATCGAGCACAAGTGGGGCGCGGCGATCCGCGCCTCCCGCGAGGAGTAGGGAGCCCCGATGCCGAAGGCGCTCGCGGGCTACCGCATCTGCGACTTCACCGGCCAGCTCGCCGGGGCCGGCGCGACGCGCCACCTCGCGGCGTTCGGGGCCGAGGTGATCCGCATCGAGGACCCCGTGAACCAGGGCCGGTGGGACATCCTGCGCGGCCAGCCGCCGTACAGGGACGAGCGGCGCGGCATCAACCTCGGCGGCTCGTTCAACAACCACAACGTCGGCAAGCTCGGCATCACGCTCAACCTCCGCACCGAGCGCGGCAAGGAGCTGCTGACCGAGCTGGTGCGGGTCTCCGACGTGGTCTCGGAGAACTTCTCGGCGGGTGTGATGGACCGCCTCGGCTTCGGCTACGACCAGCTCGCGGCCATCAAGCAGGACATCATCTACGTCTCGAACAGCGGCTTCGGGAAGCAGGGGCCGTACGGCACGTACAAGACGTGGGGCCCGATCGTGCAGGCGGTGTCCGGGCTCACGTGGACCTCGAAGCTGCGCGACCTGGAGCCCGCCGGGTGGGGCTACTCCTACATGGACCACACCGGCGGCTACTACATGTGCATCGCCATCCTCGCCGCGCTGCATCACCGCAACGTGACCGGCGAGGGCCAGTGGGTCGACATGTCGTGCACCGACGCCGGCGCGACGCTGACCGGCCCGGCGATCCTCGACTACACTGCCAACGGACGCCCGACGCGCCGCGATGGCCTGCCCGACTCGAACCACAACCGCTGGCCGCCGATGGCCCCGCACGCCGTCTACCCCGCCGAGGGCGAGGACAACTGGATCGCGGTCGCCTGCCGCCACGAGGCCGACTGGCACGCGCTGGCCGCCGAGGTCGCCGAGCCGTGGACCGGGGACGCGCGCTTCGCCACCCTCGACGGCCGCATCGAGCACGAAGCCGCGCTCGACGAGGCGCTCGGCCAGTGGACCGCGACGCGCGACAAGTTCGCGACGGCCGAGCGGCTGCGCGCGGCCGGGGTGCCCGCCTCGGCGGTGCAGCGCCCCGGCGAGCGCATCGACGGCGACGAGAACACGAGCGCGTGGGGGCTGTGGCCCACCGTGCAGCAGACCGACATGGGCGACGTGCGTGTCGACGGCGTGCCCGCCCACCTGGGCGAGACCGAGTGGGAGCTCACGCACGGCGCGCCGAACCTGGGCGAGCACAACGAGGAGGTCTTCGGCGGACTGCTCGGCCTCGACGCCGCCGAGATCGCGGGCCTGCGCGAGGAGGGCGTGATTTGACCACTCCATCCGCCCCCGCGGGACCGATGCACGGCTTGAAGGTCGTCGAGCTGTGCGAGGAGATCGGCGAGTTCGCCGGCAAGCTCCTCGCGGACATGGGCGCGGACGTGGTCAAGGTTGAGCCGCCCGGCGGGTCGCGCACGCGCTCGTACGCGCCGTTCCTCGACGACGAGCCGCACCCGGACCGCAGCCTCTACTTCTGGCACTACAACACCAGCAAGCGCTCGGTCGCGCTCGACCTCGACGGCGACGAGGGGCGCGAGGCGTTCCGGAAGCTGGTCGCCGGGGCCGACGTGCTGGTCGAGGACCGCGCACCGGGCTGGCTCGCCGAGCGCGGGCTCGACTACGAGGACCTGCGCGGCGACAACCCCGGCCTCATCCACTGCGCCATCACGCCGTTCGGGCGCTCGGGTCCGCGCGCGGACGACCCCGCGACGGACCTCACGATCCTCGCGGGCGCCGGCCCCGTGTGGTCGTGCGGCTACGACGACCACTCGATCCCGCCGGTGCGCGGCGGCGGCAACCAGGGCTACCAGACGGGGTGCCACTGGGCGCTCATCACGGTCCTCACCGCGCTGCTCTACCGCGACAACGGCGGGGGCGGCCAGTTCATCGACGTGAGCCTGCACGCCGCCTCGAACGTCACGACCGAGGCCGGGAGCTACCAGTGGCTGGTGGCCGGCGAGACCGTGCAGCGCCAGACCGGCCGCCACGCGGGCGTGCGCGCGTCGGGTCCGACGCAGGTGCAGGCGAAGGACGGGGTGTGGATGAACACCGGCCTCTTCCCGCGCCGCCCGCACGAGTTCCGCATCCTCATCGAGTGGATGCAGGAGCTCGGCCTCTTCGAGGCGTACGAGCAGTCGGCGCTCCTCGAGGTCGCGGCGGGCATGGACCGCATGCTCGACATGGGGCGGGCCGCCGAGGACGAGGAGGAGGCGGCGCTGCTCAGCGCGGGGCGCGAGGCGATGATCTTCCTCGTGGAGCGCATGGACGCGTACGACTACTTCTACGGCGCGCAGGAGCGCGGCTTCCAGGTCGGCATCATCTACGCACCCGAGGATGTGATCGAAGACGCACACTTCATCGCGCGAGGCTTCCGCACGGAGGTCGAACACCCCGAGCTGGGGCGCTCGTTCGTCTACCCCGGCGCGCCGTACGCCTTCCAGGGTTCGCCATGGGCGATCACGCGACGCCCGCCGCTACCGGGTGAGCATACCGCCGAGGTGCTCGCCGAACTCGACAGCGCCTGAGGACGGAACCATGACGGCATCACCCCCCACACCATCCGCCGACAGACAGGCCACCAGCGGGCAGGCGAAGCCTCTCGAAGGCATCCGCGTGCTGGACCTCGCGACCGGCTACTGCGAGATCGCCGGTCGGCTGCTCGCCGACATGGGCGCGGAGGTGATCAAGATCGAGCCACCCGGCGGCCACCCCTCGCGCCGTCACCCGCCGTTCGTCGACGGCCGCAAGGGCGAGCCCGACGGCTCGCTGCACTGGGCCGCCTACGCCATCGGCAAGCGCAGCGTCGTGCTGGACCTCGACGACGAGGCCGACCGCGAGCGGCTGCGCGAGCTGGCGCGCGGCGCCGACGTGCTCGTCGAGTCGCTGGAGCCGGGCGCCCTCGACGCGCTGGGGCTGGGCTACACGGACCTCGGCGCGCTCAATCCGGCGCTGGTCTACGCGTCGATCACACCGTTCGGGCAGACGGGCCCGCACGCGCACCGCCCGGCGACGGACCTGACGCTGCAGGCCGCGGGCGGGCTGGTCTCGATGCAGGGCGACCCCGACCGGCCGCCGATCCCGGTGGGCTTCCCGCAGGCCGGGCTGCACGCGGGGGTGCAGGCCGCGGCGGACATCGTGGTCGCGCTCAACGAGCGCGACGCCTCGGGCCTCGGCCAGCACCTCGACACCTCGATGCAGGCGTGCGTCGTCTGGACGCTGCTCGATGCGACCGGCTACCCGCCGAACGAGGGCGGCGACAAGCCCGGCTACGGCGATGACCGCGCCGACGCTGCCCCGCCCCGCACACCGGGCCTCGACACGCCGACCATGATCGAGGTGGCCGACGGCTACACGACGAGCACGATGGGTACCCACCCCGCGATGCTCAACACGACGAACCAGGCCGTCGCGTGGCTCATGCGTGACGGCCCCGGGCTGCCCGAACACCTCCAGGGCATCGACTGGGAGCACTGGCACGAGGACTGGGTGGAGCCCGGCGTTGCGCCCGAGAGCGCCCCGCTGGTGAACGAGGCCCTCCAGCACGTCCTCGACTTCCTCCGCTCCAAGACCAAGGCCGAGCTCCATCCGTGGTCCCTGGAGACCAAGGCGCTCGTCGCGAAGATCTCGAACGCGAAGGACCTGATCGAGGATCCGCAGCTGGCGGCGCGCGACTACTGGCAACAGGTCGGCGGGCACACCGTGCCCGGCCCGGTCGCGCGCTTCTCGCGCACGCCGGTCGGCGCCTTTGAGCCGGCCCCCATGCTTGACGAGGGCGCGGCGCTGCTCGACGCACCCCGCATCCCCGCCGTCAACGGCGCAGCCACGTCGAACGGCTCGAATGGGCATCGCCCCCGGACGTTCGAGGGGCTCAAGGTCGCCGACTTCTCGTGGTACGGGGTCGGACCGCTCATCGCCAAGGCGCTCGCCGACCACGGCGCGACGGTCGTGCATGTCGAGTCCGAGCGGCGCTTCGACGGTCTGCGCCTCGGCCCCCCGTTCAAGGATGGCGAGATCGACATCAACAAGGCGCAGTTCTTCGCCAACTTCAACTCCTCGAAGCTGGGGATGTCGCTCGACCTCTCGCACGAGGTCGGCCGCGAGATCGCTCGCGACCTCACGCGCTGGGCCGACGTGATGGTGGAGAGCTTCACCCCGGACACGATGGAGCGGCACGGCCTGGACTGGGACGTGCTCAGCCCCGACCACCCCGAACTCGTCATGGTGCGGACCTGCCTGCGAGGGCAGACGGGGCCCGAGCGGCGGTACACGGGCTTCGGGATGCAGGGGGCCGCGCTGGCCGGGATCCACGCCGTCACCGGCTGGCCGGACCGGGCGCCGATCGGCCCCTACGGCGCCTACACCGACTTCATCAACCCGCGCTTCGGCCTCCTCGCCGTCGCGTCCGCCCTCTACGAGCGGCGGCGCAGCGGCATGGGACAGCTCATTGACCTCTCCCAGGCCGAGACGGCGATCCACTTCCAGGCGCCGCTCGTGCTGGACTACGTGGCGAACGGCCGCGTCGCGGGCCCCGCCGGGCACAACTCGATGACCGACGCGCCGAACGGCGTCTACGCCTGCCGCGGCGTCGAGCGCTACGTCGCCATCTCATGCGCGACGACCGGGCAGTGGCACGCGCTGCGTGGCCTCGCGGGCCTCGAGGGCTTCGACGGGCCGCAGTACGAGACGTACGAGGGCCGGCAGGCCGACCGCGCTCGCATCGACGCGGCGCTGTCTGCGTGGTGCGCCGACCAGGACGGGCACGAGCTCGCGGCGCGGCTCACCGACGCGGGCGTGCCCGCCTCGGCGGTGCTGCGCGCCACCGACCTCTACGAGGACGCCCAGCTTGCGCATCGCGAGTTCTTCGTGACGCTCGACCACCCGGCGATGGGGCCGACGCCGTACGACGGCCTCGCGACGCAGTACTCGGGGGCGCCGGGCAGGCTCAGCAAGGCCGCGCCGCTGTTCGGCGAGGACACGTACTACGTGCTCACCGAGCTCCTCGGCGCGAGTCCCGACGATGTCGCGCGCTTCGCCGAGAGCGGCGCGCTCACGTAGCGGCGCTCGCTAGAATCGGGCGAGCGGACGCTTCACGCCGCATCGAGGGCGGCGGCAGGTGGAGGAGGACCCATGGCGGGGACGATGCGAGGCACGACGGCGATCGTCGGCCTCGCCGAGACGACCTACTACAAGCGCGGCGGCGCGGAGGACGCCGAGTTCAAGCTCGGCCTCCAGGCGGTGCTCGCGGCCGCGGCAGACGCGGGCATCAACGTCCGTGACATCGACGGCTTCTGCTCCTACAGCAACGACCGCAACGACCCGACGCGCTTCCACACCGCGCTCGGACTGCGGGACCTCAAGTGGTCCTCGATGGTGTGGGGCGGGGGCGGCGGCGGGTGCGCCGGGGCCGTCGCGATGGCCGCCGCGGCCGTGCACGCGGGGATCGCCAACAACGTCGTCGTGTTCCGCGCGCTCGCGCAGGGCCAGTTCGGCCGCTTCGGCGCGGCGAGCGCGACCGGCGCGCTGCAGGGCGCAGCGGCGTACACCCAGCCGTACGGGCAGATGTCGCCCGCGCAGTCGTACGCGATGAAGGTCACGCGCTTCATGCACGACCACGGCGTGGAGCAGAGCGCCTTGCGCGCGGTCTCCCTCGCGAGCTACTACCACGCCCAGCGCAACCCGCGGGCCGTCATGTACGGCCGCCCGCTGGACGAGGAGCGCTACGACAACTCGCGCTGGATCGTCGAGCCGTTCCACCTCTTCGACTGCTGCCAGGAGAACGACGGCGCCGCGGCCGTCATCGTGACGACGGCCGAGCGCGCCCGCGACATGAAGAACAGGCCCGTCTACATCCTCGCCGGCGGACAGGGCTCGCAGTTCCGGCAGTCGGCGTGGGCGCACAACGCCCCCGACTACGCCACCTCGAACTTCAAGAACAACGCCCGGTCGCTCTACGACATGGCGCAGGTCACGCCGGAGGACGTCGATGTGGCACAGGTCTACGAGAACTTCACCGGCGGCGTCGTGATGAGCATCATCGAGCACGGCCTGATCCCGGTGGAGCAGGCCAACGAGGAGTTCACGCTCGACAACTTCCGCTTCGACGGCGGCAAGCTGCCGCTCAACACCTCCGGCGGGAACCTCGCCGAGTGCTACATGCACGGCTTCGAGCTGGTGATCGAGGCGGCCCGGCAGGTCCGCGGCGAGTCGACCGCGCAGGTCGACGACGTCGAGGTCTCGCTCGTGGCCGGCGGGCCGATGGTGGAGCCGACGAGCAACCTGATGCTCGCCGCGCAGACGTAGGGCGGGGGCCGACGATGGCGAACGCAACGAAGGCCGAGATCGAGGCCGGCGGCAGCTACTTTCCGACGCCGGTCGCCCTCCCGGTGGCGATGGTCGACGGCCTCGACGCGCCCTACTACGAAGGCAAGGAGCGCGACGAGTTGTGGGTGCAGCACTGCGCCGACTGCAACGAGCACCAGTGGGGTCCGGAGTGGATCTGCCACCGCTGCCTCAGCTCCGCCGTCAACTGGCGGGAAGTGGCCGCCGAGGGCCGGATCTTCTCGTGGGAGCGGATCTGGCACCCCGTCCACCCCGACCTCGCCGAGGCGGTGCCGTACGTGGTCGTGCTCATCGAGCTGCCCCACGCCGACAACATCCGCATGGTCGGCAACCTCCTCGGCGACCCCGAGGAGCAGATCGTGATCGGGACGGAGGTCGAGGCGGTGTTCGAGCACCACCCCGATCACGATCCGCCCTACACTCTCGTGCAATGGTCGAGGAAGTAGGGCTCCCGGAAGTAGCGGACACGCGACCGGGAACCGAGGACGCGCCGGCACGGGCCTGAGCGCGGCGACCGCCCCCGGACACCCCGGGGCGGAGAAGGAGGGCGACATGGACTACGAGATGCCCCAGGAGGTGCTCGACTTCCGCAAGGAGGTGCAGGACTTCATCGCCTCGCACCGGACACCCGAGCTCGACGCCGAGATCGCCGAGCACCACATCCACGGCTACGGCCCGGCGGCGCGCTCGTTCATGCAGGCGATGGCGCAGGAGGGCCTCGCGGCCGTCTCGTGGCCGGAGGAGTACGGCGGCCAGGGCAAGGGCGCGCTCTTCCTGTGGACCCTCGCCGAGGAGTGCGCGCGCGAAGGCGTGCCGTTCGACAACCTCACCTTCATCTCCGTCGGCCCGATGATCATGCGCAACGGCACCGAGGAGCAGAAGCAGGAGATCCTGCCGAAGGTCCTGAACGGCGAGATGAACTTCGCGCTCGGCTACACCGAGCCGAACGCCGGCACGGACCTCGCCTCGATGCAGACGCGCGCCACGCGTGACGGCGACGAGTACGTGATCAACGGGCAGAAGATCTACACCTCGTCCGCCCACCTCGCGACGCACGTCTGGCTGGCCGCGCGGACCGAGCCCGAGGCGCCCAAGCACCGCGGCATCTCGACCTTCGTGCTGCCGCTCAATACCCCGGGCATCACCGTCCGGCCGCTGTGGGTCATGGGCGAGGGCCGCACGAACGAGACCTTCTGGGAGGACGTGCGCATCCCCGCCGACTCCCTGATCGGCGAGGAGAACCGCGGCTGGTACATCGTCAGCGGCGCGCTCGACCTCGAGCGCGTGGCGATCGGCACCTACCGCCCGCTCGAGAAGACCGTCGAGGACATGGTCGGGCACATCAAGGACGAGCGGCCCGAGCTCCGGGACGATGCCTTCGCCCGCCAGGCCGTGGCGGACGCGCTCATGCGCGTCGAGGTCGCCCGCGCCCTCGCCACGAACAACGCGGCGATGGTGCACAGCGGCCTCATCCCGACGATGGAAGCCTCGATGGGCAAGGTTTGGACCACGGACTCGCGCGAGCGCGTGAACGACGTCTTCATGGACCTCCTCGGACGCACCGGCGGCATGCAGGCCGGCACGGACGGCGCACCCCTCGACGGCGCGCTCGACGGCACGTGGCGCAGCGCCCCGGTCGGGCGCTTCGGCGGCGGCACCAACGACATCCAGCGGCGCATCATCGCCAACCGCGGCCTCGGGCTGCCTCGCTAGGAGGGCGACATGGATCTCCGGCTCAGCGAACTACAGGAGCTGCTCCGCGCGAACGCGCAGGAGTTCTTCGAACGCGAGGTCACCTTCGAGCGCATCCGCGAGATCGAGGCGGCCGACACGCCCGACGCGCAGCTCTGGGACCAGATGGTCCAGCTCGGCTGGACCTCGCTCCCCATCGCCGAGGAGTACGGCGGGCAGGGCGGCACCCTGCTCGACACCTCGATCCTCGTCAACGAGGCGTGCCGCGTGGCGCTGCCCAGCCCGTTCACGTCGACGCTCATCGGCGCACTCGCGGTGCAGGCCCACGGCTCGGACGACGTCAAGAACGCCGTGCTGCCGCGCCTCGCGGACGGCATCGCCATCTCATCGGCCGTGCTCGAAGCCGACGACGCCATCTACGGCGACCCGCAGACCACCTCGGACGGCTCGACCGTCAGCGGCGAGAAGCGCTTCGTCGAGTTCGGCGCCACCAGCGACATCCACCTCGTGACGGCCTCGCGCAACGGCTCGCAGGGCATCGCGGTGGTCTCGCGCGACCAGGCCGGCGTGCAGGTCACGCCGGTGCGCACCATCGGCGCGCTGCCGCAGGCGCACGTCAGCTACGACGGCGCGGCGGTCCAGGGCTGGATCGACGGCGCGGAAGCCGTCGACGCCCTGCGCGACATCGGCACGGCGCTCACGGCGTTCGAGGCCTATGCGTACGCGCAGAAGGCGCTCGACGTCACGGTCGAGTACGTGCAGCTGCGCGTGCAGTTCGGCCAGCCCCTCGGGGCCTTCCAGGCGGTGCAGATGCGCTGCGCCGACATGGCGACGATCGTCGAGGGCTCGCGCTTCCTCGCCAACGAGCTGCTGTGGAAACTCGACCAGGGCGAGGCGACGCGCCGCGACGTGGCGATGGTGAAGGCGATCACCTCGAAGATGGCGCCGCAGGTGCTGCAGGACTGTCACCTGCTGCACGGCGGCATCGGCTACATGCAGGAGTACGACCTGCACTTCTTCACGCGGCGCGGCAAGGAAGCCTCGCTGCGGTGGGGCTCGGCCCGCGAGACGATGAACGTCGTCGTGGACACCGCCTTCGCGTAGCAGCTGTAGCGGACCGACTCAATCGAGGGGCGGCGTCATGCGACGGCGCCCCTCGTCTTGAGCGCCGCGATCGACTCGGCAGACTCGCCGAGTTCCGCGAGCACCTCGTCGGTGTGCTGGCCGAGGTAGGCGGGCATCCCGCGCACCTCGCCGGGCGTGCCGAGCAGCTTCGGCGCCACGCCGACGTGCCGTACCGTGCCCGCCTCTCCCCCGCCGACGGCGAGGGCCATCTCGCGCTCCCGCTGGTGGGGGTCGTCCAGCATCTCGTCGAGGTCCAGCACCGGCGTGAGGCACGCGTCGAGGTGGCCGAGGTCCGCGAACCACTCGTCGCGCGGCCGCTCGCGGAATCGCGCGGCGAAGGCGGCCTGCATCGTTGCCTGGCGGTCGGGGTCGTCCTGGTGGGGGATGAACTCCTCGAAGCCGAGCGCGTTGCAGAGTTCCTCGAAGAAGTAGGGCTCGATCGCGCCCACGCTGATCCAGCGGCCGTCGGCGCACTCGTAGACCTGGTAGTAGCAGCGAGCACCGGAGAGCACGTGGGCGCCGCGCTGCGGCGGGCCCGCCCCCGCGAGCATGCCCGCGACGTGCGAGATCATCAGCGAGGCCACCCCGTCCGACATCGCCGCGTCGACGTCCTGGCCGTGGCCGGTGCGCTCGCGCGCCTGTAGCGCGACGAGGATGCCGAACGCGGCCATGAGCCCGCCGCCGGCGAAGTCGGCGATGATGTTGAGCGGGAGCACCGGCTCCCCCGTCACGTTCCCGATCGACCCCAGCGCCCCGCCGACCGAGATGTAGTTGATGTCGTGCCCCGCGCGCGGTTCGTACGGCCCCGTGCGCCCGAAGCCGGACACCGAGCAGGTGATGATGCGCGGGTTGACGGCCTCGAGGCTCGCGTAGTCGATGCCGAGGCGCGCCGTCACGCCCGGCCGGAAGCCGTCGATGACCACGTCGGAACGCTCGACGAGCGCGTGGAAGATGCGCCGGCCGTCCTCGTCGCGGAGGTTGATGGCGGCGCCGCGCTTGTTGCGCCGCAGCGCGTTGTGCGCCAGCGCGCGCGCCGCGTCCTCGTCCTCGGGCGCTCCGTGGCGCACCTCGAAGCGCGCGACGGCGCCGGGCGGCACCTCGACCATGAGCACGTCGGCGCCGAAGTCGGCGAGGAGCATGGAGGCGTACTGGCCGGGCGGTGTGCGGGACAGGTCGAGGACGCGAACGCCCTCCAGCGCCATGGTCATGGGGTGTCCTCCTCGGTCTCGCCGCCCGTGGTGCTTGTATCGTGGCGAGGGTAGCCCGCGGCGGGGGCGTGGTACGAGGCGCGTTATTCGCGGTATCGCCCGTTTGCGCAAATAGCTCGGATCGTTGTTTTCGTTTCGCTAACAAGGACGCGGTGAGGCGACTGGTATTATCGGAATACTCGTCAGACGAAAATAAAGGGCACTCCTGTTTCCCTGCGGCGCAGCGGACACCGTATACTATTTGCAAGAACAACGGAAACCGCTAATAGCGTGGACGAGAGCGCGCGGGGGACATGGCCGTGACAGCATCGACCGAGCGGGTACGCCGGCCACACGGCCGCGTGGTGGCCGGCCTCGACGGCTATCGCGCCTACGTGCCCGCGCCCGCCCCGCCCCCACTGACGTGGGACATCGACCTCGCGGTGAGCCTCTCGGCCGCCGACCTCGCGATCGGGCGACTCGCCGGCGAGGGGCGTCGCCTGGCGAACCCGCACATCCTGATCCGCCCGTTCGTCCGCAAGGAGGCCGTCCTCTCCAGCCGCATCGAGGGCACGCAGGCCACGCTCGGCGAGCTCCTCGCCGCGGAGGCGGGCGCGTCCGTCGAGCGCAGCCGCGACGACCTCCGTGAGGTGGGGAACTACGTCGTCGCGCTTGAGTACGGGCTCGCCCGCCTCGAGACGCTGCCCGTGTCGCTGCGGCTGGTGCGCGAGCTGCACGAGCGCCTGATGCGCGGGGTCCGCGGCGAGGTGGCGACGCCCGGGGCGTTCCGGCGCAGCCAGAACTGGATCGGGCCGCCGGGCGCCACGCTCAACGACGCCACCTACGTCCCGCCGCCGCCTACCGAGCTCATGCAGTGCCTGGACGCGTGGGAGCGCTTCATGCACGACGAGACGCTGCCGCCGCTGGTGCAGGCGGCCATCGCGCACGTCCAGTTCGAGGCGATCCACCCGTTCCTCGACGGCAACGGGCGCGTTGGGCGCCTGCTCATCACGCTCTCGCTGGTCGCGCGCGAGGTGCTCCCGTCGCCGCTGCTCTACCTCAGCGCCTGGTTCGAGGCCACGCGCGACGAGTACTACGCGCGCCTCCTGGCCGTGACGGAGCGAGGCGAGTGGGAGGAGTGGCTGACCTACTTCCTGCGCGGCGTCGTGCGCCTGTCCGAGGACGCGATCGCGCGGCTCCAGCGCCTCGACGACCTCCTCGGCGCGTGGAGGCAGGACCTGTCCGCCAGCCGGTCACCGCACCCCGCGCGGGCGCTGGATCTGTTCGCGGAGAACCCGTTCTGGTCGGTGCGGGGCGTGGCCGACCGTCTCGGCGTCGCGTTCACGACGGCCCAGCGCGCCGTCGACCGTCTCGAGGGCGCGGGGATGGTCGCCCGCATCGACGAGGCCCAGCGCAACCGCGTGTACTGCGCGGGCGCCGTCCTCGATCTGCTGGAGGAGGAGCCGCGCTTCGCTCCCGAGTCCACGCCTATTAGCGTTTAGAACTCTAAACGCTAATAGTGGCGCGCGTTATTTTCGTAACGCTAATGGCGGCCGGGCCGAGGGTGCGGGCGTACGAGCTGCCGAAGGCTACAGCCGCTCACGTAAGGCACTGGCGTCGAGACGGCGTGAGGCATCGGCGTGCTCATCGGTGAACAGGACTCCTTCTGCCGAGAGCACTGCGGCCGGATCGCGGAGGTCGTCAGGGTCGCCCCACCGGAAGCCTCCGGAGACTTGGCCGTTTGCGTCGAGTACTCGGTATCCGATCTGACAGGCCCCCTCCGTGCAGCGGGCGATATGCTGACCCACGGCTTGCGCGGAACTGCCGATCACCTCGGCGAGATCTCCGTACGTGGTCCACTCTCCGGCCTGAACGAGCTCCACCACCGTGTGCAGGTCGGTACGGAACCTCGCCGCGAAGCGGCTACGCCGGAAGCCCGCCAGCGACGCAAGAGTGTCGCCGGACTCTGTGCGCCACATGGACGGACCTGCCAGGACATCGGGGCGTTCGCCCGTTGCACGCGCTACGATCTCTTTCGCGAGCCCGGTTGGACTGTAGCTTGCGCCGTCGCCCTCCCAGATCAGCGGCTGGCCCCGCACGTTGCGCCAACTGGCCCGGCCACGCTTCGGATCGGCGGCGATCCAGGTGGCTACGGGCTCGCGCGCAGAGGCCGGCCGAAGGGCGTCGACGGCGATCTCGAGTGGCGCACCTTCATCGAGGGCGCCCTCGGCGACCAGCGTAGTCACGGCGTTCGTCTCGCGCCGCGTACGTGCACGTGCATCTGCGTCCCGCCGTTCCACCTGTCGGGGTGAGACTGTGAAGTCCTCGACGTCGCGCACGGGCCACACCTGCGAGACGGCGAGCACTGTGTCGTTCGCGGTGCGGTACGCGTTGAATTCGATGAGCGCGACCTCCACGCCCATCTCAGTGAGCCACACCGCGCTCGCGGTGACCTGTGATGGGAAGCTCGCTGCCATCAACGCGATGCGCGGCTCGCGAAGCCTGTCCGCATCCAGTGCCCCACCTGCGTGCTCCTCAAGTTGGGCGAGCGCGTCCTCGGGTGACACTGCCTCGCCGTCGCGCGAGAGGTAAGCGGCGTGCGCCTCGCCGAGCGTCTCGGGAGTGAAGCGGCTGACGAACGCCGCGTACTTGATGGCCTGCATCTCCACGGTGTCGGGCGCCGGGCCGCGTTTCAGTTCGACCACGACCAGCCGCCCATCGCCGTCCAGGCCAAGCAGGTCGAGGCGGTCCGCCGCGCGCCCGCCGCGCGCCTGCCAGCGGTCGAACTCGAAGGTCACGATCAGGACATCGTCGCCGAGGATCCCGGGGTTGTTGCGCACCCACTCCTGCAGGTCGGAGCGCTCGCGCAGGCCGGCTTCGGCGAGACTGACCGTCCGGGCAGGCTTCGCCAGGCCCGGCTCGACGGTGAAGATCATCTCGTTGGGCATCGGCTGCTCCCCGCCAGGTAAGCCTACGCAAGCCGAGGGGGCGGCGTCACTCCCAGCGGCGCACAGCAAGACGCCCGCCGGATGGCGGGCGTCTGCATTGGTGCGACTGGAGCGTGGCTGCTAGCGCGAGCCTCGCAGGCGCGGGTCCAGCACGTCGCGCACGACGTCGCCGAGCAGGTTGAAGCTCAGCACCGTCACCGCGATCGCCAGGCCGGGGAACAGCGCCAGCCACGGCGACGTCTCGATCGACTCACGGCCACGGCTCAGCATCAGGCCCCACGAAGCGTCGGGCGGCTGCGTCGCCAGGCCGAGGAAGCTCAGCGCTCCCTCGATGAGGATCGCCGAGCCGAACCCCGCCGAGACGAGGATGAGGATCGGCGCCACCACGTTCGGGAGGATGTGCTGCATCATCACGCGCAGCGGGCTCGCACCGATCGCACGCGCGGCCTCGATGTAGGTGTTCTCCTTCACCGATAAGACCGCGCCTCGAATCACTCGCGAGTTGTTCACCGCCACGATGAGGGCGATGGCGAGCACTCCGTTCGTCGTCGAGGGCCCGATGACGCTGACGATGGCCATCGCCAGCAGGATGGCCGGGAACGACTGGATGGCGTCCACCACACGCTGGATGACCAGGTCGATCCAGCCGCCGGCGAAGCCGGAGAACAGCCCGATGACCGCGCCGGCCAGCGTGCCGAACCCGACGGTCAGGAACCCGACGTACAGCGAGATCCGCGCGCCGTACATGATGCGCGTCAGGATGTCGCGGCCGATGCCGTCGGACCCGAGCCAGTGCCCCGCCTCGCCCGGCGCCACGAACTTGTCGCGCGAAATCGCCTGCGGGTCGAAGGGCGAGACGTAGGGGGCCGCCAGCGCCACGGCAATCAGGATCATGATGACGATCCCGGAGCCGAGGCCCACGGGGCTCTGCACGATCTTGATCGTCGCGTCTACCGCCGGGTGACGCTGCCTTGCGGCAAGGTCTGAGAAGGTGGTGTCTTCAACGGTCGCGGCTGAAGCCATCGCTCACTCCGTATCTCTCTGCGCTAGTTCCGCGCCGGCCTAGGAGTACCGGATCCGCGGGTCGATGATCGCGTACGACAGGTCGACCAGCAGGTTCGAGGTGATGAACAGGATCGCGGTGAAGAACACCACGCCCTGCACCACCGGGTAGTCCCGCACCTGGATTGCCTCGAAGCCCAGCGTGCCCACGCCCGGGAGCGAGAACACCACCTCGATGATGACGAGACCACCGAGCAGGAACGTGAGCTGGCTGCCGATGATGGTGATCACCGGGATCAGCGCGTTCCGCAGCGCGTGCTTGAAGATGACGATGCGCTCCACCAGGCCCTTGGCGCGGGCGGTGCGCACGTAGTCCTGGCGCAGCACCTCGAGCATCGCGGACCGCGTCATGCGCGCGGTGATCGCGCTCAGGCGGTAGCCCACGATGAGGGCGGGGAAGACGAAGGCCTGCATGTTCGCCCAGGGGTCCTCCCAGGGCGGCGTGTAGCCGAAGTCTGGTAACCATCCGACCCACACGGACAGGACGTACAGGAGCATGGTCGCCAGGAAGAAGTCCGGGACGGACAGGCCCGTGATCGAGAACAGCCTGGCTACATAATCCATCCAGCTGTCCTGTCTCACGGCCGAGACAATGCCTAAGGGAATGGCCGTACAGATAGCCACCACCATCGACATCAGGGCCAGCTGGATCGAGACGCGCGAGCGAGTCGCGAGCGTCTCCAGCACGTCGCGGCCGGTCCACAGCGAGACCCCGAGGTCACCCTGCAGCACCCCGGTCACCCAGTCGACGTACTGGACGGGGAAGCTCTTGTCGAGCCCCAGCTCGGCGCGCATCTCGTCGACGTCTTCCTGCGTGAGGTAGCCCGACTCCGAGAGCCGGGCCATGACGACGTCGCCAGGCTGCAGCCGCAGCAGGCCCGCGATGAGGACGGTCACGATCGCCAGTGACGGCATCGCGACGACGATCCTGCGGATGATGTATCGACCCATAGGTCAGGCCCTTCCCCAAGTGCCCGCCACGAGGCGGCGGGGCACCATCATAGGCGAGGCTGCATCATAGTGTGTAACGCGGCCTCGCGTCTCCCTCATTGGTACCGAATCCTCGGATCCATGGCCGCACGGGCCACGTCCACCACCAGATTCGTCCCGATCACGCACAGCGCGATGACGAACAGCACACCCCGCACCACGGGGTAGTCCTCCACCTGCATTGCCTCGAAGCCCAGCGTCCCGAGGCCGCGTATCCCGAACACGATCTCGATCACCACCAGCCCGGCGAGGAGGGCCGGCAGCTGATTGCCCATGATCGTCAGCACCGGCAGCAGCGCGTTCCTCAGCGCGTGCCGGATCACCACCGCGCTCTCGGTCAGCCCTTTCGCCCGGGCCGTCCGCACGTAGTCCTGCTGCAGCATGTCGAGGACGGCCGAGCGTGTCATGCGCGCGCTGATCGCGCCGATACGCCAGCCGACGATGAGCGCCGGGACCCCGAAGGCGAGCAGGCTCGTCACCGGTTGCTCCCACAGGGTGGGATACGAGAGATCCGGCAGCCAGCCAAGCCAGTACGAGAGCAGGAAGAAGACGGTGGCCGCGAGGAGGAAGTCCGGTACCGCATGCCCCGCCAGGGACGTCAGTCGCGCGACGTGGTCTGGCCACCGATCGTGCCGCACTGCCGCCAACACCCCGAGCGGGACGGCCGTCAGCACCGCGACTGCCATCGCCATGATTGCGAGCTGCACCGAAGCTGGCAGACGCCGGGTGATGAGCTCGTTGACTGGCTCGGAGGAATGGAATGATCTGCCCAGGTCGCCGCGCAGGGTCCTGACAACCAACTCGACCCGTTGCTGGGCGGCGCTCTTCTCACGCACCAACCCATATGAGCATCCCGGGTCAAGGCGTGTGGTCCCACCACCCGCCGCGACGGCGAGCATCGGCGAGGAGGTGAACGAAGCGCCGAGCCAGTCACAGTTGGTGGGGGTGTTGTAGAACGAGTGCGTCGGGTACTCGTACTCGGTTCCCGGCAAGGTCGTGACGACGGTCGCAGCGACGGCGACGGCCAGCACCGTCGGCAGGGCGACGAGGAGCCTTCGGACGATGTAGCGGCTCATGGCCGGCTCCATCCCGGTGCGTAACCCGGCCCCGCGGCTCCCTCATCGTTGCGAATCCTCGGATCTATGGCCGCCGAGGCGACATCGACCACGAGCCTCGAGGCGATCACGGTCACGGCGGCGGCGAACAGCACCCCCTGCAGCACGGGGAAGTCCCAGTAGGCGGCGCTCTCCAGGGCGAGGTGTCCGACCCCGGGCAGCCGTAGTGCGACCTCGACCATCAGGACACTCCCGAGCAGGAACGGGAACGCGGCCGCCGCTGCTCGCAGCGTGCTCACCGTCACGTTGGGAAGCACATGCCTCGTCGCGATCGACGCGTCGCCGAGGCCCGTCGCCTGCGCTGCCAGCACGTAGCCGTGATCCCGTCCATCGCGCCGGGCCGGGCCCGCGTCGATCGCGCTGCGTGCTCCGACGTACCAACCGGCTGCGACTCCCCCTACGACGAGGGCCGCGATGGGCCACTGCCACTCAGGCTCCAGCGGGAGCGCGCCGTACGGAGGCTTCAAGCCAGGCTCCAAGCCGGCGAGCGCATACAGCACGTACGCCCCCAGGATCGCGATGACGAACTCCGGTGTTGCCGCTCCGACCCGCGAGATCCGCGCGCACCAGCGGTCGAGTCGGCTACCGGGTCTCAACACTGCGAGTAGCCCGCGTGCGGCGGTCATGGCGAGTGCGACCGGGAGCGCGACGAGCAGCAGGCCGATGGAGACGCGCGAGCGCGCCGCGACCTCGGCCGTAACATCTCGTCCGCTCCACCATGATGTCCCGAAATCGCCCCGGAGTACGCCTCCGACCCGCTCGACGTAACGCTGTGGGAGGCTCTGGCCAACGCCGAGTTCTGCGCGGAACTCTGCCCACGCCTCTTCCCCGAAGATGTCACCGCCTTCGAGTAGGCGTGCCATCAGCAACTCGTCGGGGATGAACTCCCTGAACCCCACCGTCACCACCGACGCGATGAACAGCGTCGGCAGGGCGATGAGTAGCCTTCGGGCGATGTAGCGGCTCATGGCCGGCTCCATCCCGGTCGGGAGCGCTCAGTGGAGAACGCTCCGGACCGCGTTCGGGATCGTTGGCGTCGCCGTCTGGCGTAGCTCTGGCGGCGCGCGCCGGCCCCTCCGCCGGCGCGCGCCTCGCGCCTCCCTACGCGTAGCGGATCCGCGGGTCGATCACCGCGTACGAGAGGTCGACCAGCAGGTTGGTGGTGATGAACAGCAGCGCCGTGAACAGCACCACGCCCTGCACCACCGGGTAGTCGCGCACCTGGATCGCCTCGAACCCCAGCGTCCCCACGCCCGGCAGCGAGAACACCACCTCGATGATCACGAGGCCCCCGAGCAGGAACGTGAGCTGGCTGCCCATGATCGTGACCACGGGGATCAGTGCGTTCCGCAGCGCGTGCTTCACGATGATGATGCGCTCGACCAGCCCCTTGGACCGGGCGGTGCGCACGTAGTCCTGGCGCAGCACCTCGAGCATCGCCGAGCGCGTCATGCGCGCGCTGATCGCGCTGAAGCGGTAGCCGACGATGAGCGCCGGGAAGATGAAGGCCTGGACGTTGCCCCAGGGGTCCTCCCACGGCGGTGTGTAGCCGAAGTCCGGCAGCCACCCGACCCACACCGAGAGCACGTAGAGCAGCATCGTCGCGAGGAAGAAGTCCGGCACGGACAGGCCCGTGATGGAGAACATCCTCGCGGTGTAGTCCATCCAGGTGTTCTGTTTCACCGCCGAGAGGATGCCGAGCGGGATGGCGACCGCGATGGCCACGGTCATCGCCATGACCGCCAGCTGCACCGAGACCCGCGAGCGGGTCGCCAGCGTCTCCAGCACGTCGCGGCCGCTCCACAGCGACTCGCCGAGGTCGCCCTGGAGCACACCACCGATCCACTCGACGTACTGGACCGGGAAGCTGCGGTGGAGTCCGAGCTCCCGGCGCATCACCTCGATCTCCTCATCGGTGACGTGGCCGGAATCGGCGAGTCGCGCCATGACGACGTCGCCGGGCTGCAGGCGCACCAGGCCGGCGATCAGGATGCTCACGAGGACGAGCGAGGGGATCGCGATGAGCAGCCTGCGGATGATGTACGAACCCATGGTGAGGCTCCCGTCCCGGTCGCCCGCGGCAACGGCGCCGCGCCCACGGCCGGCGCCTTGCGGCGGTGCGTCCGTGCTCCCCGGCGGGGCTCCCTGGCCCCTCCGGTCCCCCCGGTTGGTCCCGAGGGGAAAACGGGGACTCTAGCGATCTGGCGGGATTTGTCAAGGCCCCTACGCGCGTGTGCAGAATCGGCACATGCTGGCGCAGGCCCGGCGAGTGGGGCGAGTTCCCGCGGCGCGGTTCCGCCGGGGGAAAACGGGGATTCTGACGATCTGGCGGGATTTGTCAAGCGCCGCGCCGCCGCGTCGAGGCCGCCGAACCCGTTGCCCCGCAACGGGTTCCGGTCTTCGAGGGGCTGGGGAGTCGCGCGCTACCGGGGCCAGGTGTGCGCCGCGAACGCCCAGTCCATGAGCTCGGCGGCCGTGCTGGCGCGCGTGCCCTGCTCCGGGTGGCGGAGCAGCACCACGATGACGCGACGCCCGTCACGCGTCGCGGTCGCGACCTGCGTGTAGAGCGCCTCCTCGGTGAAGCCCGTCTTCACGCCGTCTCCGTCGTCGTAGCTCGAGAGGAAGTGATTCCCCGTGCGATATTGGCTGATCTTGGAGCCCGAGGTCCGCCACGAGTGCGTGCCTGCGATCGTCTCGAAGGTGGGCAGCGCCATCGCGTAGCGCGTGAGCACTGCCAGGTCGTGGGCGCTCGTGTACGTCGAGTCGTCGTGCAGGCCGTGCGGGTTCCCGAACTGCGTGTCGGCGAGGCCGAGGCGCGCGACGAACGCGTTCATCGACGCGACGAACGCCTCGTCGGAGCCCGCGACGTGACGGGCGATGGCGAGTGCCGCGTCGTTGCCAGACGGGAGCATCAGCCCGTACAGCAGGTCGCGCATGGTGAAGCAGTCGCCCTCCTCCAGGTACATGAGGCTGCTGTCCGGGTCGAGCATGCTGAAGTCGCCGTCCACCCTGACCAGGGAATCGAGGTCGCTGCCCTCGATGGCGAGCACGGCGGTGACGATCTTGGTGAGGCTCGCCGGTGGGAGTTGGGCCCGCGCGTTGTGCTCGTGCAGCACCGCCCCCGACGCGGCGTCGACGACGATCGCGGCGCCCGAGTCGACCTCGGGCGCGGGCGCGCCGGTGTGCCGTGGCGCGTTCGCGCTGGTGACCGAGGGGGCGATGCTGCCGCTGCCGACCGTGGGGCTACCGCTGCCCCGTGGCTCCGCGATCGCGAACAGCGCCGTGGAGGAGGGCACCCGGCCGTTCGGGAAGTGGTCGTACCAGCGCTGGTTGACGAAGTCCGGCGCGCCCACCACGTAGGCGATCCAGCTGCCGGCGTCGTTGAGCACCCAGAGCGAGCGCAGCTCGACGCCGCGCAGCGCGGCCTGGTGCACGATGCCGGCGCCGGTGCCGCCGCCCCAGACGAGCAGCGCCGAGCCGCCCTGCGGGGGGATGGAGCCGAACAGCCCCGGCGAGGTACCCCTCGTGTCGCAGACCAGATCGGGCGCGGGCTCGGGCACGGGAGGGACGACCGGGGTGGGTGCGGGCGGTGTGACGGTCGTCGATTCGCTGGACTGGAGGTACGTCGTGGCTGCCCAGCCCTCTGTCCCTTCGTAGCTGACCCTCTGCCACATGTGGTTGTCGGCGTAGCGGGGGTCGCCGTCCAGCACCATGACCTCAGAGCCGTCCGGGGCGCACTCGAGCTGCTCGTTGTCGATGCCGGCCTCGGGCCGGATGCGCAGGCACTCGCCGTCGTCGGTCGCGACGACGGCCGTCGTTCCCGGCACGAGCTGGGCCGGGGTCCGTGCCTCGAGGACTGCGGGCGGCGTCGAGGTGGCGCGCGCGTCGGCGCGCGCGCCCGTGGCGAGCGTTCCAACGACAAGCGTGAGGAGTGCGAGGAGGGCGACGAGGCGGCTCACGCCGGAGCAACTCCAACGAACTAACCCCGCCGTGATCGAGCATACAGGATCACCGCTCCTCGGTCGGGGGGTCCGCCGCGACGTTGCGGAACTCGCGCCGATCGGGTTACGTGAGGGCATGCTGGAATGGATCGGCGAGGCCACCCGCGACGACGCGGCCATCGAGCGACGCTTCGGCGTCGTACACGACGCCGGCGCGGGGGGCCGCGTGCCGGGCGTGCTGTGGACGCCGGCCGAGGCGGCCGGCCCGGTACCGCTCGTGCTGCTCGGCCACGGCGGCGCGGGCCACAAGCGCGACGACAGCCGCCTCGACTACGCCCACAGCTACGTCGCGAGCGGCCTCGCGGCCGCGGCCATCGACGGGCCGTTCCACGGCGACCGCGCGCCCGCCGAGCCCGGCGACCGCGCCTACGACGAGCCGCTCGTCGACTCGATGGTCGCCGACTGGCGCGCCACCCTCGACGCCCTGACCGCGCTCGACGAGGTCGACGGCGACCGCGTCGCCTACGGCGGCGTCTCGATGGGGACGATGTTCGGGCTGCCGTTCCTCGTCGCCGACGGCCGCGTCCGCGCGGCCGTGCTCGGGCTCTGCGGGCTGCGCGGCGACGGCGAGGTGGACGGCGGGCTCTACGGACGCATCGCGGCCGACGCGCCGCGCCTTGGCTGCCCGGTGTTGTTCGTCATGCAGTGGGACGACGAGCTGTTCGAGCGCGACTCGGTGCTCGCGCTGTACGACGCGCTCGGCTCGGCCGACAAGCGGCTGGTGGCCAACCCCGGCGGCCACGCCGAGACCCCGCCGCACGTGCGCGTGACCACCCACGCGTTCCTCGTCGACGCGCTCACCGCGCCGGCCGCGTAGTACGCACCTCGCGCGGCGGGCGGCTGGCGCGAGGCTCGCCTAGAATGGCGTCATGGAAGTAGCAAACGAACTCATGGTGCGCGGCATCGTCGTCGGCGTGTTCATGGAGAACTGCTGGGTCATCGGCAACCGCCGCTCGGGCGAGGCGATCTGCATCGACCCCGGCGGCGACCACGACGAGGTGCTGGCGCTGGCGCGCGATATGGGCGTCACCATCAAGACCATCGCCAACTCGCACGCCCACGTGGACCACATCATGGGCGTCCACGGCGTGCAGAGCGCCACCGACGCGAAGTTCCTGCTGCACGCGGAGGAGCTCGACCTGCTCCGCGACGGCTGGCCGAGCGGCGCACGTCAGCTCGGCATGGACGTCGAGCAGGGCGCGCCCGAGCCGCAGGGCTACGTGACCGAGGACGACGTCGTCGAGGTCGACGGGCTGCGCCTGCGCGTGATCGTGACGCCGGGACACACCACGGGCTCGGTGAGCTACTACGAGGAGAGCGCGGGGCTGCTCTTCAGCGGCGACACGCTGTTCCGCGGCTCGATCGGCCGCACCGACTTCCCCGGCGGCTCCTACGACGAGGAGATGCGCAGCATCACTGAGAAGCTGTTGAGCCTCCCCGACGAGACCCTCGTGCTGCCCGGCCACATGCAGGAGACGCAGATCGGGTTCGAGCGCGAGCACAACCCGTTCGTGCTCGACTGGCAGCGCCGCCAGGCCGCCGCCGAGACGTAGCCTCCAGCGCGGTTCGAGAGGCCCTCGGAGCCTACTCGCGCCCCGTCGTCGCGCCGGTGCGGCGTGTCTCCACCTTGTGCATGCGCCCGAGCACGGACCGCGTGCCGACGATCTCGACGTCGGCATGGTCGGCGAGCGTGGTGAGGTGGCGCTGCACGATGCGCCCGCCGGGCTGTCCGACGACGGCCAGCGCCATCGCGGCCATAAACGCGTTCGGCAGCCGCTGGCTGCCGTGGCCGAACGCCAGCATGAGCGTCGCGCCGAGGGCCGCGAGCGCGGCCGTGACGACGATGTTCGTGCCGCACAGCGGGGAGACCGCGAGGCCCGACTGGCCGCGCTGCAGGCGCTCCAGCGCCTCGCGCGCGGCGGCGTCGAGCGCGTCGGTCTCGACCTCGCCCACGATCACGAAGCCGTCGACGCTCGCGCGTCCGGCGAGGCGTCGCGGTCCGGTCCGCGCGAGCAGCACCGCCACGGTGGCGTGTTCGAGGGCGTGGTTGCGCCGGATCGCGTCGAGCCAACCCCGGATCACCGGCCGTTCCTTCCGCCCGAGGCGAGCCCGCAACGGGTCGATGCCGAGTATAGGGGTGCGCGGCGGCCGGGCCGCCCCTGGCCGCTATCGGGCAGCCCGCGCCTGCGTCAGTACGCCCGGCTCGTCCCCGGCGCGCCGACCTCGAAGTCGGCCTCCACCTCGATCGGGATGGTCACCGGCCGGCTGCTTGAGTTCGGCGAGGTGATGACCAGCGAGCCGGTCGCGGCGGCGGCGGGGAGCAGGGTCGGGTTGATGCTGATCGTCACCTCGGCGATGCGTGAGCACGGGTCGGTGCACGGGAGCCCCGGGCCGAGGGCGACTCCAGCGGGCGGATCCACCACCAGCCAGCCGTCCGGGGGCCGCACCGCCCACGACAGGATGCCGCTGCCGGAGTTGCGCACGCGGATCGTCGCGCGCGCCTCGGTGGGCGGTCCGTCCGTGCGGAGCACGATCCTCGGCGCCTCGACGTGCAGGACGGGGCTGCCGAGCGCCTGCGCGCGGTAATTCGCGGCGATGTCGGGCACGATGTCCTCGTGGGCGGGCTGGGGCGTCGGCATGTCCATGCCCGTGTGCGGGAACTGGAACGTCGTGGGCGAGAGGGCGGCGAAGTAGCGCGGGTCGGTGAGGTCCGGGAGCGTCGCGGGCACCGCGTCCCACACCGGCTCGCCGGACAGCACGGGCGGCGACGCCATGCAGCCCCACACGAGCTCCTGGTACGGGTAGCGGTTGCGCGCCTGCTGCCCGTCGCAGCGATACGCCGGGCGCGGCCACGAGCCGAAGCCGGGGTCGGCGGGGTGGTTCGACATCCGCGAGCCCGGCCCCGTGAAGCCGTTGTACGACCACACGGCGAAGTACCAGTTCTCGATGAGCGCCGGGTCGCCGTTCGTGTCGGTGCCCGCGATCGGCCGCTCCTCGGGCGCGCGGTTCCACTTGTCGGCGAGGATCGCCGCGCCGCGCGCGATGTTGTTCGCGTAGTGCGTGGCGATGCTGACCTGCCCGTCGGTCGGCTGCTGCGCGCTGCCCAGCGGGACGGTCATCCCGGTGGTGATCTGCATGATGCCGTGCCCGCAGTCGAACGAGACCAGCGCGTCGCCCTCCGAGTGGAACGTCACCGACCGCGACGCCATCGTCATGTTCGACTCGATCCATGCGATCGCCTTGAGCAGCGTGGCCGGTACCTGCCGCGTCGTCCCCGCGGAGCGGTTCGCGCGCGTCCCCGTCTCGATCAGCGGCAGGCCGAAGGTCAGGTCGCCCGGGAACAGCGCGTCGACCGAGGCCGCCTCGATGGCGTCGAGGTACGTCGCGCGCGCGCGGTCGGCCTCGTAGGTGTGGGGGTGGCGGAGGAACGCGCACCCGAGCACGTCGCGCGCCCCCGGCCCGGGGCCGAGCGCCACCCACGCGACGGCGAGCACGAGCACCGCGAGCGCTCCGCCGCGCAACGCGAGCGTGCGGCTAGGCATCGCGCAGCCACCCGATGAAGATCAACTCGGACTCCCCCGCCACGGTCACGCGCTCGCCGCCGACGGTGATCACGACCAGCGCCTCCCGGCCCGGCTCGGCCGCGTCGCGCCCGTCGAAGCTGCGCACGGCGAGGTAGCGCCCGCCCGGGCTCCACCCGAGCGGTACGTCGAACCCCTGCTCGGGGGGCGGTAGCACACTCGGGATGCCATCTCCGTCGCCGGAGCCGCCGAGGGTGAGCGTGACGGCTGCGGCGTTGATGTCCGGGAACGCCTCGACGCCCACGGTCAGGCCGCCGCCGTCCGGGGTCCAGGCGGGCGAGAACTGCTCGGAGAGCACGGCCCCTGCCTGCTCGGGCGACGCCGGGCGTGCCTCGCCGCCGGACGTGAGCGCCAACACCTGCGCGCGATGCACGACCCGCTCGGCCGAGACCTCGGGCGCGAGGTACGCGAGCGACGCGCGGTCCGGGGACAGCGCCCAGTCGCGCGCGATGTGGTCCGAGGCGTGCGCCACGAACGTGGGCTCGACGCCCTCGCGCACGCGGTACAGATCCGTGCCGCGCGTCGACAGCTCCACGTAGAGCGCCGTGCCGTCGGCCTCGAGCGCGACGGGATAGACGCCGAACTGCGTCGAGACCTCGTACAGCGGGCGGCGCGCCCGCGTCGCGATCTCGACGCGCACGAGCTGCTGGGAGCCGTCGGCGCGCGTGCGGCGGTAGAGCAGCGCTGCGCCGTCGGGGTCGAAGACCGGCGCGGCGAGCAGGTCGGCGTCGCCGGCGAGGCGCGTCAGCGCGCCGCTGCGCACGTCGAGGAGCCATAGCTCGGCGGGCGAATCGCGCCGCGGCTGCGCCTCCGGCGGCAGCACGGTGAAGGCGGTGAGGTCGCCGGCCATGGCGGGCGCGGGGGTGAGCGCCCAGCCGCGCGCGTGCGGCACGCTCGCCACCAGCGTGCGCTCCTCGGGCGCGTCGGGTACGGCGACGTAGACGCGGTCGGCCAGCAGCCCGAACTCGGCGAAGACCAGCCGGTACGTTGCGTCGGGAGCGTCGTCGCCGTTGCGGCCGGCGAGCAGGAACCACCCCGCGGCGAGGAGCACGCCGAAGGCGGCAAGGACGGCGACGGCCTTCGTGAGGCGGCGGGATTCGGTCATGGCGGCTCACCGGCCCGCTCCCCGCCAGGGCAGGCCGCCCGGCTTCCACGATAGACGCCTCGAAAGGGGTGTCAACGCATGGCCGCCGCCGGGAGGCTCACGCCGGAGCGGCGCACAGGAGGCGCTTTGCTAAGCTGGAAGCGTGATCTTCCGCTATCTCGCCGTCATCGCCGAGTCGCCGCTCGCCTTCGTCATCCTGATCGCAGCGTTCACCGCCTCGCTATTGGTCGGGCTCGTCTTCCACGAGGTCGCCCACGCCTGGGTGGCCGACTCGCTCGGCGACCGCACGCCGAGGCGCTACGGCCGGCTCTCGCTGAACCCACTCAGGCACCTCGACCCGCTGGGATCGTCGCTCATCTTCATCGTCGGGTTCGGGTGGGCGAAGCCGGTGCCCATCGGCCCCAACTCCGGCCGCAACACGGCGCTGATCGCGCTGGCCGGTCCCGCGACGAACCTCGTGGTGGCGTTCCTGGCGGGGCTGGCCATCAAGCTCCAGTACGTGCCGTTCTTCCACCCCTTCGTCTCGCCCTCGTCGGCCGACTACTGGGCGCGGGTCTGGACCGACTCCCCGGACCACCTGATCGGCCTGTTCCTCGGGACGGTCGTGCTGCTGAACGTCATCCTCGCCGTGTTCAACCTCATCCCTCTCGCCCCGCTCGACGGCTTCCGCGTCGCCGTCGGGGTGCTGCCCGAGCACCTCGCGAGGCCGGTCGCGCGGCTGGAGCCGTGGATGCCGGGCGCGCTGCTGGTGCTGATCTTGTTGCCCTTCATCGGCGGCCCGTCGCTGCTGTTCGACGTGATGGGGCCGGCGATCGAGTTCCTGCTGCGCGTCTTCGTCGAGAGCGCCGACCTGCGTGTGGTCTGACCTCGCCGCGCACGTCCGGCGCTTCTTCCGCGGCTTCCGCGGCGCACTCACCCCCGAGGAGGCGCGAAGCGTCGAGGCGGTCCTCGGCGCCGAGGAGTTGCGGTGCTTCCGCGCGCTGCAGGGCCGCGAGCAGCGCCATGCGGTCGACGTGATGCAGCACCTGCGCACGCACGGCTCGCCCTCGGACGACCTCCTGGTGGCGGCGCTGCTGCACAACGTGGGCAAGGGGCCGCTGCACCTGTACGAGCGCGTCGCCTACACGCTGCTCGCGATGTTCACGCCGCGGCTGCTTCACCGCATCGCCCGGCCGGACGGGCGCGGCTTCCGCCTCGCCATGGCCGCCCAGCGCGACCACCCCGCGCGTGGCGCCGAGGCGCTCGCCGCGATCGGCGTGCGCCCGCGCGTGCTCGAGCTCGTGCGCGGGCACCACGACGCCTCGCCGGGTGGGGACGCCGAGCTCGCCGCGCTGATCGAGGCCGACCTGCGCCGGTAGTCGAGGCGACGTACGGCGGTCCTCGATGCCCGGTCCGCCGGACCGCCGTCCGGGCGACTATCCTGAATGGGCGTGGACGGACCGGACGGTGTGGACACCGGTGGTACGATGGCGCGCCTCACGGGGCTGCGCCGATGGAGATGACACATGACGCGCGTTGCGATCATCGGGACCGGGCTCATCGGGGCGTCGATCGGCCTCGGGCTACGCGAGCAGGCCGACGACAGGACGATCGAGATCGTCGGCCACGACCGCAATACGCAGCGGGCGCGCGCCGCGGAGCGGCGCAACGCCATCGACAAACGCGAGAACAGCGCCCTCGCCGCCGTGCAGGACGCCTCGCTCGTCATCATCAGCACGCCAATCCTCGCCATGCGCGAGGTGATGGAGGACATCCGCAGCGCACTCATCCCCGGCGCGGTCGTGACCGACACCGGCTCGACCAAGGCCGAGGTCATGGGCTGGGCGCGCGAGTTGCTGCCGGACTCCGTCCACTTCGTCGGCGGCCACCCCATGGCCGGCAAGACCGAGGTGGGCGCCGAGCACGCCGACCCGAAGCTCTTCGATGACGCCCGCTGGGTCGTCGTGCCCACCCGCGCCGCCTCGCAGGCCGCGGTCGAGACGGTCACGGGCTTCGCGGCCGGGCTCGGCGCCAAGCCGATGTTCATGGACGCCCAGGAGCACGACGCCTACGTCGCCGCCGTCTCGCACCTGCCGATGCTCGCCGCCGGCACCCTGTTCCGGCTGACCCGCGACTCCGAGGCGTGGCCCGAGCTCTCGATGCTCGCCTCCAGCGGCTTCCGCGACACGACGCGCCTCGCCGGTACCGACGAGCAGATGGCCCACGACATCGCGCTGACCAACCGCGACCAGGTGGTGCACTGGCTCCAGCGCTACCGCGGTGCGCTCTACGAGCTCGAGGACCAGTTGCAGGACGTGGAGAACGAGGCCGAGCTGCTTGAGTGGTTCACCAAGCTCAACTTCGACTACCTCGGCTTCAAGGAAGGCCAGATCGGCCGCGTCGAGATCGACGAGCAGCGCAGCCTGCCCGACATCTCGATCACCGACATGTTCATGGGCGGCGCACTCGCCGACCGCCTGCGCCAGCTCACCGACCGCGCGCGAGAGAGCGACAGCCGGCGGTAGCGGTAGCCGGTCGTGCTTCGGGCCGGGGAGTCCCACCGAAGCCCGCCCGCGGGTAGAGTGCGCACATGACGATGTACAACCTCCCGGTCGACCGCATGACCGTGTCCCGGCCCGCGCGCCTGCGCGGCAGCGTGCAGGTGCCCGGTGACAAGTCGATCACCCACCGCGCCCTGCTCTTCAACGCCATCGCCGAGGGCGACGCCACGGTCTCCGGCTTCCTCGACGCCGCCGACACGCGCGACACGCTCGAGGCGGTGCGCGCCCTCGGCGTGGAGGTGAGCGAGCCGGGCGAGGGGCGGCTTGTCGTGCATGGCCGGGGCCGCGCGGGGCTCACCGAGGCCGCCGACGTGCTCGACTGCGGCAACTCGGGCACGACGATCCGGCTGCTGAGCGGCCTGCTCGCCGGCTTCCCGTTCCTCTCCGTGCTCAGCGGCGACGCCTCGCTGCGACGGCGGCCGATGGGCCGCATCGTGACGCCGCTGCGCGCCCTCGGCGCGCAGATCACCGCGCGCGCGGACGCCACGCTGCCGCCGCTCGTCGTCGAGGGCGGCCCGCTCGCGGGCGGGCAGCACATCGAGACGCCGGTCGCCTCGGCGCAGGTGAAGTCCGCCGTGCTGCTCGCGGGCCTCGCCGCCGACGGGCCCACGAAGGTGACCGAGCCCGCGCACTCGCGCGACCACACCGAGCGCATGCTCGGCGCGATGGGCGCCGATGTGATCATCGAGGGCATGTCGGTGACGCTCAGCCCGCCCGCGGGAGACCTCGCGGCCATCGACGTGCATGTGCCCGGCGACATCAGCACGGCGGCGGCGTGGATCGTCGCCGCCACGCTGCACCCCGACGCCGACCTCGTGCTGGAGCGCGTCGGCGTGAGCCGCACCCGCGCGGGGATCATCGACGTGCTGCAGGCGATGGGCGCGGACATCGAGATGGAGAACCCGCGCGTCGTCGGCGGCGAGCCGGTCGCGGACCTGCACGTGCGCAGCGCCGCGCTGCGCGGCGTGCGCATTGACGGCGCGATCGTGCCGCGCGCCATCGACGAGCTGCCGCTGCTCGCCCTCGCGGGCGCGCTCGCCGAGGGCGACACCGTGATCGCCGACGCGGCCGAGCTGCGCGTGAAGGAGTCGGACCGCGTCGCCACCACAGCAGCGACGCTGCGCGCGCTCGGCGCGGAGGTCGAGGAGCACCCCGACGGCCTCGCCGTGGCGGGTGGGGCACAACTCCGAGGGGCCGGTGTCGAGGCGGCCGGCGACCACCGGCTGGCGATGCTCGGCGCGGTGGCGGGCCTGCTCGCCGACGGCGAGACCACAGTCACCGGCGCCGGCGCCGTGTCGGTCTCCTACCCGGAGTTCTGGTCCGACCTCGTCCGCGTCGGTGTGTCGACGGCGGCCGCGCCGGCATAGCGCGTGACCGGCGAGGATCCGTGCCGGACCTCGATGCATCCACTGGCGGGCTGCCGCCGTTGCTGACCGTCATCTCGGGACCCTCGGGCGTGGGCAAGGACGCGGTCATGACGCACCTGCTCGAGGGCAGCGACTATTGGCGCCCCGTCACGATGACCGCGCGCGCACCGCGCCCCGGCGAAGTCGACGGCGTGCATTACCACTTCGCGACGCCGGAGCGGTTCGAGGCGGCGATCGCCGCCGGCGAGCTCCTCGAACACGCGCTCGTCCACGGCACGTACTACGGGACGCCGCGCCAGTCGCTGCGCGACGCCCTCGCGAGCGGCCTCGACGTGCTCCTCCAGGTCGATGTGCAGGGCGCGCGTTCGCTGCGCGCGGCGCTGGACGGCGCGTTCTTCGTCTTCATCGCCCCGGAGAGCCTCGCCCAGCTCGAAGGCCGCCTGCGCGCGCGGTCCGGCACGGATCCCGCCGAGGTCGCACGACGCATGCGGTCGGCGCGCGAGGAGCTGGAGCAGCAACACGCCTTCGACGCCGTCGTCGTGAACATCGAGGGCGACCTCGACGGCACGGTCGAGCGCGTGCGCGCGCTAATCGCGCGCGAGCGCGCGCGGTCTGGGCGTCGCGTGGTGGAGGTGTGAGAAGGGCGCTGCATCCGATGGTGACGCCCGTGACTGGCCTTACCAGACTGGTAGAATCCCACTCAGGAGACCGCCATGGTGAAGCAGCGACCCACCGACGAGATCGCCCGCCTCGGTGACGCGATCTACGAGCGTGACATCCGGCAGGAAGTCGAAGCCGACCACCATGGTGAGGTCGTCGCCATTGACATCGACAGTGAGTGCTGGGCAATCGGCGACACGCTGATCGCCGCACGGGATCGCCTGCGGGAGGAGCGCCCGGAGGCGGTCAACGTGCTGTTCGAGCGTATCGGATACCGGGCGATCGACCGCTTCGGGGCAGGGTTCCCGCGGAGCGCCGTTGCGGTGGGGGCCGGTTGACCAATCGGCATCCGCACCGCGACGACTCCTGATTCCTGCTTCTCTCCTCTCTTCAAGAGGGCCTCGACCCGCAACGACCAGGTAGGCACGCGGTCGAGGTGTGATCAGTAGCGCTGCTCGTACCAGCCCTCGCCCGGCGGCTGCGTGTCGTCGTGGAACAGCGTCAGCGAGGAGCCGCCCGCGAGCGTGACGCGGTAGTAGCTGCGGCGCAGCGGCGCCTCCCGCCACCACTCGTCGACGATGCGCCACGTCTCCTCGACGCGCTCGACGGCGAGCGCCGCCGGGGGAGCGCCGCGGCGCGCGGGGCGCTGCACCTCGCCCGGCTCGCCGCCGGGGCCGGTGCGCACCGTGAGCGGCCGGGGCAGGCCGAGCGGGCTGAGCGCGCCCGCGTCGGGCGGCCCGATACCCGGCCGCCCCACATCTCGCCGCCCTGTATCTCGCCGCCCTGTATCTCGCCGCCCTGCATCTCGCCGCCGGGCGCGACCGCTCACGGCTCGTAGTCCGCGAGGGCGTAGCGACGCTCCGGGATGCGGCTCAGCGGCGCCAGCGCGACGACGTGGCGCAGCGCGGCCCGCCCGTAGCGCAGCTGGAGGTGGCGGGCCATCTCGTCGAGCTGCTCGCGGCGCCGGCCGCTGCGTTCGCGCAGCAGCCGACCCTGCCTGCCGCGCTCGGCGGTCAGCCCGCCGAGCTCCAGCGCCAGCTCCGCGACCGGCGCGCCGAACTCCGCCGCCTCGATCGAGGGGCGCAGCGCCGTCCACAGCCGGTCGCGGTCGCCGGTCGGCTCGGTCAGCACGCGCGTGCGCTCCCAGGCGTGCTCGTCCTCGGTCACCGCGCTGAGCCGGACGGCGCGCACGAGGCGACCGTGTACCGACGGCCGTGCGAGCGCGCGACTGAGCAACTGCCCGTAGGTGTGCAGGATCGCCTCGAGGGCGACGAGGGGCGGCTCCGTCTGCGCGCGCTCCACCACGCGCTCGCCGCGCACCATCGGCACGATCGGGGTGGCGTCCTCGCCGCGCGCGGCGAGCCACGCCCGGCCGCCCTCCGCGCCGAACTGGGCCTCGACGGCGTGCCGCGGCAGCGCCGCGAGGTCGCCGAGGGTGGCGATGCCGAGCAGCCCCAGCCACTCCCGCGAGGCGTCGTCGAGCGGCAGCAGCCCGGTCGGCAGCGGCGCCAGCCACTCGCACGCCTCGGCGTCCTGCACGCGCAGCCACGCGCCGGGCGGTGCGAGGTGGGCGGCCGCGCGCGCCGTGAAGCGGCTCCCGGCCAGCCCCAGCCGCACGCCGAGCGCATCCGGCGCGGCGTCGAGCACCTCCTGCGCGATCGCATCCTCGTGCGGGTAGAGGCCGTCGAGGCCGCGCAGGTCGGCGTACACCTCGCCGGGCGCGGCCTCCTCGACGAGCGGGCTCACGGCAGCCGCTGCTTCCACAAGCTGGTCGCCGGCGCGGTGAACGCGCGCCGGACGCAACTCGATCACCACAAGCGGCGGGCACCAGCCGATGGCCTCGGGAAGCCGCTGGCCCACGCGCACGCCGCGCTCGATCGCCGCCTCGCTGGCCTCGGCCACGCGCAGCCCCGAGTCGTCGGTGACGGCGACGGGGCGCCCTCGCAGCGCCGGCCGCGCGGCGAGCTCCGCCGCGAGCGCAAGCGCCGGCACGAACAGGCACGCGATGAGGGGACGTGCAGCCATCAGTACCACCCCCGCCAAGAGGTCGACGGATGGTATCAGAACGGGCGTTCGTATACTAGTTCCGAGGGCAGACCACGGCGCCTATCGGCGTTACGGCGATGGGAGCGCGTCGGGCGTGCGAGTGAACGGGCTGATCACGGTGACGGTGTCGATGCGCTGCCCGTCGGTGAGGTCCTCGGTCAGGAGGTGCGTGCAGCCGACCTGTTGGGCGGCGGCGACGATCAGCGCGTCCCAATAGGAGATGGAGACGGTCTCCGTGAGTCCCAGCGCGCGCTGGATGATGGCGCTGTCGATCGGCTGCGGGTTCCAGGCGAAGAGGTCTTCGACGTCGGTTCGAGCCTCGTCGTGTGACAGGCCGGGCGTGAGGCGGCGCGTCACCGTCACGTAGTACTCGTTGAGCACCTGGGTGCTCACGCGCCCATCCCCGGACGTCCAGAGGTGGTCCACCCACGCGAGGGCGCGCTCGTGCTTCTCGGGGTGATCGGGATCGCGCGCATACACCAGGACGTTTGTGTCGACGAAGACACTCATCGGTCGTGGATCTCGTCGCGGGTCGGGTATGGCGCACCACCGCTGAGGGAGGTTGGCCGACGGCTCATGTAGGAGCGCCGAGCCTGCTCGTAGCTGTCGCGACGTTGCATGTGTTCGCGCAACAGGCCTCCGACGAAGCGGGAGACGCTCGTGTCGTTGCGGGCAGCCTCGATGCGCGCCCAGCGGGCGGTCTCTTCGTCCAGGGTGATGGTCACGTTGCGCACGAGGCCAGTGTAGCACGAAGTTCGTGCCGCCCTTTACAAGCGTCGGGCTCCCGGCAAGGCTGCCATCCGGCGGTCCAGCGTCAGCACCTCCATGCCGGCGCGCGTGTACTCGTCCGCGATGAGCCGGTCGAACAGGCCTGCACCATCGGTGGCATCGAGCGCTTCGAGGACGGCTCGGCCGTTCAACGGCGCGATCAGGCCGCTGCGCAGCACGTCGCGGAGCCCCGTGCGGGCGTCGGCGCGGGGCACGGCGTAGTGGTGTTGCACGGCGACGTAGGCCTCGCCGATGACCTGGTTGGAGGCGAAGATCTCTGCGCCGTCGTCCTCGATCAGCGCGCTCAGCGTGCGCACGCACTCCTCGAAGTCCGCTGCCGGCTCGCCCACCAGCAGCCGCACGAGCACCGAGGTGTCAATCCCGAAGCGCGGGGTCATACGGCCGGTCGCGGAACGACTCGAGGTCGAAGGGCTCGTGTTCGCCCTGCAGCTTGTCGCGCAGCGGCGCGAGGCGGTCGTGGCGGATCCGGCGCGGGCGCAGGATGAAGCCGTCCGGCCCCTCGTCCAGCTCGAGCTGGTCGCCCGGGCCCACGCCGAGCGCGGCGAGCACCTGCGCCGGGAAGGTGACCTGGCGCTTCGACGTGATCTTCACGATCATGCCCTGCTCCTTACTCGAACGCTCCTCTGGTAAGGCACGACCAGTATAGCCGCACCGGTCCACGCCCGTGAGCGCGCAATGGTATCAGAACGCGCGTTCTGATACCATTGCGCCCGGCGAGGGGGTGACGCCGTGGCACGCGGACGGCGCGATCAGCAGCCCGGCTTCATGGAGCGCTGGGACGAGTTCGAGGCGCGGCAGGCGCGCGCCATGAAGGACACGCCACGCTCGCGCGCCCCCCGCGACCCCGTCGGCACGCTCGGCGACGACGTCCTGGACAGCGTCCCCTACGTCGAGCTCCACCTCCACACCCACTACTCGCTGCTCGAGGGCGCGTCGAGTCCCGACGAGCTGGTGCGCACCGCGGTCGAGCAGGGCCACGCGGCGCTCGCACTGACCGACCACGACGGGCTCTTCGGGGCGATGGAGTTCGCCCGCGCCGCCCGCGCCGAGGGCCTGCGGCCCATCACCGGCCTCGAGCTCACCGTCGCCGAGCCCGCCACCGCGGGTGACGACCCCGCGACGGTCGACGAGGACGGCGCGGTGCGCTCGCATCTCACGCTGCTGGCCGAGACGCGCGAGGGCTACGCCAACCTCTGCCGCCTCTCCAGCATCGCCTTCGGGCTGGGCGAGACCGACCGTCGCGCGCAGGAGGCGCGCCGCACCGACCCCGTGACGCCGCTCGCCGCCCTCGAACGCCACTCGGCGGGGCTGATCGTGCTCACCGGCTGTCGCGAGGGGCGCATCCCGGCGCTCGTGCAGGCGGGGCGCAGCGCCGAGGCAGCCGCGGCGCTGGCGCGCCTCGTCGGCTGGTTCGGCGCGGAGCAGGTCTTCGTCGAGTTGCAGGACAACGACGTCCACGGCGACCGCCCGCGCAACGAGGCGCTGGTGCGGCTCGCCGGGCGGGCCGGCGTGGGCGTGGTCGGCACGGGCAACGTGCACTACCACGCGCGCGAGCGGCATCGGCTGCAGGACGTGCTGGTCGCGATCCGCCACCGCGCGACCCTCGACGAGTCGCATGCCGAGCGGCGGCCGAACGCCGAGTTCTGGCTGCGGAGCCCCGAGGAGCAGGCCGAGCGCTTCACGCGCTACCACCCGGAGGCGGCGGCGAACACCGTGCGGATCGCGAAACGCTGCACCTTCGACCTCACCGGCGGCCTCGGCTACCGGCTGCCCGCGCCCCCGCTGCCCGAGGGCGCCACGCCGCTCGGCGAACTCGAACGCATCTGCCGCGAGCGGCTGGGCGACCGCTACCGATCGCCCTCGGAGCGCGCGAAGGCGGAGGCGCAGCTCGCCGAGGAGCTGCGGCTGATCGAGCTGCACGACCTCGCCGGCTTCTTCCTCATCTACCACGAGGTCTTCGAGCTGGCCGAGGAAGTGGCCCGCGACGTGCGCGCGGCCGGCATCGCGCGCGGGCTCACCGACCTGCCGCCCGGCCGCGGGCGCGGATCCTCGGTCTCCTCGATCGTCTGCTACCTGATCGGGCTCTCGCACATAGACCCGATCCACCACGGGCTGTTCATCGGGCGCTTCCTCAACGAGGAGATGGACTCGCTGCCCGACATCGACCTCGACTTCCCGCGCGACATCCGCGCCGAGCTGATCGAGCGCGTGCATGCGCGCTGGGGCCGCGAGCACGCCGCGCTGGTCGCCAGCTTCGCCACCTACCGCACGCGCGGCGCCATCCGCGACGCCGGCAAGGCGCTGGGCCTGCCCGTCGCCGAGCTCGACCGCCTCGCGCGCCGGGCCGGGCCGTTCGAGGGCCCCGACCAGATCCTCGAGGTGCTCGGGAAGGACCCGCAGTTCGGGGATGGGGCGGGCGCGCGTGGCTGGCGCGAGCTGGCCGAGATGGTGCCGCAGCTTGTCGGCGTGCCGCGCCACCTCTCGCAGCACCCCGGCGGGATGGTGATCGCCTCGGAGCCGCTCGTCGACTGCGTGCCATGCCAACCTGCGGCGATGCCGAACCGCTACCTCTGCCACTGGGACAAGGACTCCATCGGCGACGCGCGGATGGTGAAGATCGACTTCCTCGGGCTCGGCATGCTCTCCGTCGTCGAGGAGACGGTGGACCTCATCGCCGCCGGGCGCGGGCGCGTCGTCGACCTCTCGCGCATCGACTTCGAGGACGAGGCGGTCTTCGACACGATCTGCCAGGGCGACACCGTCGGCGTCTTCCAGATCGAGTCGCGCGCCCAGATCGCGATGCTGCCGCGCACGCAGCCCCGCAGCCTCGAGGACCTCACGGTGCAGGTCTCGATCGTGCGGCCGGGGCCGATCGTCGGCGGCGCCGTGAACCCCTACGTGCGTCGTCGCGAGCTGCAGCGCCGCAACCCGCGCTACCGCCCGCCGCCGCCCCACGAGTGCGTACGCGAGGTGCTGGACGAGACGCTGGGCGTGGTGATCTTCCAGGAGCAGGTGCTGCAGGTAGCTCGCTACATGGGCGGCTTCACCGCCGGCGAGGCCGACCGCTTCCGCCGCTCGCTCGGTCGCCGACGCGCGCAGCAGGAGCTCGACGCCTGGCACGAGCGCTTCCTCGACGGCGCCGCGGAGCGTGGGGTGGGGCACGCGGTGGCGGAGCGCGTCTTCCAGAACCTCGCGGGGTTCGCGGAGTTCGGCTTCCCGAAGAGCCACGGCGCGGCCTTCGGCCTGCTCGCCTACCAGTCGACGTGGCTCAAGCAGTACTACGCGCCCGAGTTCATGTGCGCGCTCTTCAACCAGCAGCCGATGGGCTTCTACCCTCCGCATGTGCTCACCAACGACGCGAAGCGCCACGGCGTCCCCGTCGAGCGGCCCGACATCAACGCCAGCACCGCGCGCTGCACCGTCGAGTTGCCCGAGGGCGCGGTCCGCGTCGGGCTCGGCTACGTGCGCGGCGTCGGCGAGGCGCTCGCCGAGCGCGTCGAGGCCGAGCGCGAGCGCGGCGGCGAGTACCAGTCGCTGTTCGGCTTCGTGCAGCGCACCGAGCTGGGCCGGCGGGCCACCTCGCGGCTCATCCGCGCTGGCGCGTTCGACAGCCTCGGGCTGCGCCGCCGCGAGCTCTTGTGGCAGCTCGGGCTGTTCACGGGGAGCCCTGCGGGGTATCCCCGCATAAGAGGGGAAGCTGCCAGCCAGGGGGCGGTGGCGCCGACGCCCGAGGCCGACGGCCGCCAGCTCCGGCTCGAGCTGCCGACCGGGCAGGACATGGTGACGCTGCCCGACCTCGGCGAGCGTGAGCGCATGGCGGCGGACTACGACCTGCTCGGCCTCTCACCCGACCGCCACCCGATGCAGTTCCTGCGCCGCGCGCTCGGCGAGGGCGTCGCCTCCAGCCGCCACCTCCAGGCGCTGCCCGCGGGCCGCACTGTCGAGGTGGCCGGGCTGGTGGTCTGCCGCCAGCGCCCGCTCACGGCGCGCGGCATCATCTTCCTGCTGCTGGAAGACGAGTACGGCCTGATGAACATCCTGGTCCCGCGTGAGCTCACCGAGTCGCGTCGCGACGTGGTGCGCATGGCCCCCTTCGTACGCGCCCGCGGCACCCTCGACGAGCGCACGGGTGTGCAGCGCACGCTTGTCGCCGAGGGTGTGGAGGAGGTGGCGCCGTCGGAGCCGTGGCGGATGCCGTCTGGGAAGTCCTGGGCGTGAGTGGGGCCGGGACGAGTTCCGCCGCCGAGGTCATGCTCCTGCTCGCTCTTGTATGCTCCCTGCGTTCGTTGAGAAACGCAATCATCTCACCACGGGGCGATGTCTCGCTATCGGAGCGCCATGCACGGCCGCCCCTTCCGCCCGGCACTCCTCGTGGCCCTCGCGGTGCTGGCGCTGTGCGCCGGCCTCGGGCTCGGGCGCGTCGAGGCCACCGAGGAGCCGGCCGCCGACGCTGACGACAGCACGATCACGACGACGCTGTACCCCGGCTGGAACATGGTGGGGTGGGTCGGCCCGGAGACGCCCGCGTCCGAGCTCTTCGACGAGCTTCCGGCGCTGGGACGCATCTTTGTGTGGGAAGGCGAGGGGCAGCGCTACCTGCGGCTGATGCCCTCCAGCGGATTGGTGGGCGACGAGCATCTGCTCGCTCCGGGCGATGGGCTCTGGCTCTACATCGGCGGGACGTCGCCCGTTGAGTGGACACGCGAGGCCTCCGAGGACAGCGTGCTCCTCGACCTCCGCGCGGGGCCAAACCTGGTCGCGTGGGCTGGCCGCGACGGCACCCCGACCGAGGGGGCCGTAGCTCGTCTCGGTGACCGGCTCGAACTGGCATGGGCGTGGAATGCGGAGGCGCAGGAGTACCGGCTGTACCACCCGAACGCGGGTCTCGACCAGGTTCGGGAGTTGGACCAAGGCGACGCGCTGCTGGTCGAGCTGTCGAGCGCCGGCCGCTGGTGGCAGTCAGGGACGGGGAGACCTCAGTTCGTATTCAAGGGCGACATCCCGGCAGAATTTCAGGAGAGGTTCATCTGGGAGATGGAGAGGATCGTTACGTTCTTCGCTGAGCGGTATGGCGTCGAACCCCCCGAGTTCTCGGTACTACTGGACTCCGACTCCCCCTGGCAGTCCGCGGCGAGTCCCGACACGATCTGGCTGGATCTACTGGCGGCAAGTTCCCGGCAGACGCTTGTCCGCTGGTACTTCCACATGCTGAGTGCCCACTTCGACGATCGCAGGTCCCCCTTCGAGGATCGCGTCGGTTCGCCATATTGGCTGTCCGTGGGCGTCCCTGAATACGCCGCGGGCGTGTACCAGCGGCATATAGAGCGACGGACGTTCGATGACATCAGGGCCGCGCGGGTGAAGGGCCTGGCGCAAGTTGTTCCAGAAGCCGTTGACCTTGACGAGAGCGGTTGGACCAGGGGGCCGGCTCCTCTTGGGACCTCTCGTGTGGGCGCTCTGGCGGTTGAGTGGTTGGTCGGTCGAGTTGCAGCCTCCGCGCGTGGGGTCGACTTCGCGCCGCTGGACCCGGGCGCGCTCGACCTGCAGGAAGAGAGCGACGCGTTCATCGAGTACTTCCGGCCTCAATCCAGGGCCTCGATCTGGGAGGACGCATTCGAGATCGTGTTCGGGATGACCGTCAGTGACTTCCATGATGCGTTCGGGAAGTACCTGGCAGCGCTGCTTGAACGGAGCTGACCGCATCCCGCGGAAGGTCGCTCTGCGCCCGTCGTGTGCATCCGGACCATGTACCCGCCAGAGAGCGGACTCAGGGCGATACTGGACTCGTCATAACGCGCCGAACGCGGCGCGTTGACACCCTCACACCCCGCACGTAGCCTCGATTCGACCGCTGGCGTAGAGACGTACAGACGGTGATCGGGAGGAGTAGGCCGCTACGCGGGGCCCAGAGAGCCGGGGCAAGGTGGAAGCCCGGCGCCTGTCAGCAGCGGCCGAATGGACCCGTGAGTCTCGGCCCGAACGCCCTCCATCGACTCGTTCGAGGGGGCCAGTAGGCGCCGACGGTGTGGGCGCCGTTATCCATGCCCAGGGCATCGCCCCGCCCCACATCCCGCCTGAGCGGGGAGGGCCGGCGGCCGTGCCCCGAACGAGCGCGCACCGCCGTGTCCCATCCATGGGCGTGGGCGGCGCGCGGAACTGGGTGGCACCGCGAGGACCATCGCCCCGGGCGATGGTCTTTCTTTATGGCCACGCGCCCGTGGGGACGCGGGAGCCACGCGCTGCGGACCGGGCGGACCGGCCGCGAGGGAGGACCGACGTGCATCACCACTACATCGCGTCGACGCGCCGTGTCTCGACGACGGGCCGCGCGTGGTGGTGGCGCACCACCTCGCACTACCCGCACGCTCGCAGCACGCCAGGAGCGACGCGATGACGTCCGCCACAGCCAGCATCACCACGCCCAGCCTCGACGAGGTCCGTGACCTCGCGGCGTCGGGCGAGGGCAACATCGTCCCGATCTACCGCGAGGTCCGCGCCGACCTCGAGACGCCTGTCTCGGCGTACCTCAAGGTCGCCCGCGGGCCGTACTCGTTCCTGCTCGAGTCCGTCGAGGGCGGCGAGCAGGTCGGGCGCTACTCGTTCATCGGCACCGAGCCGTACCGCGTCGAGGCGCTCGCGCACGAGGACGGCGACCCGCTGCTCGTGATCGAGGAGGAGCTCGGCCGCTACCAGTCGATCCCCGTGCCTGGGCTGCCGCTCTTCCACGGCGGCGCCGTCGGCTACCTCGGCTACGAGTCGGTCGCGCACTTCGAGCGGCTGCCCACCGTCGACCACGACGACCTCGGGCTGCCCGAGTCGTGGCTGATGTTCGCCGACACGCTGCTCGTCTTCGACCACGTCCGCAACGACATCAAGGTCGTCTCCCACGTCCGCCTCGACGGCGACGACGGGGCGCTCGAGGCGGAGTACGCGCGCGCCGCCGGACGCATCGAGGCGCTGGTACACCGGCTGGAGGCGCCGCTGGCGGCGCTGCCGTACGTGATCCTCGACGGCCCCGTGGGGCGCGCGGTCCAGTCGAACTGGCCGCGCGAGGACTACCTCCTCGCGGTGGAGCGGACGAAGCAGTACATCGTCGACGGCGACATCATCCAGGCTGTGATCTCGCAGCGCTTCGGGCGCGAGACGGGCGCGCACCCGTTCGAGGTGTACCGCTCGCTGCGCGCCATCAACCCCTCGCCATACATGTACTACCTCCAGTACGACGACCTCACGCTCGTCGGCGCCTCGCCCGAGCTGCTCGTGAAGGTCGAGAACGGCACCGTCGACGTACACCCCATCGCCGGGACGCGGCCGCGCACCGGCGACGCCGACGAGGACGCGCGCCTCGCCGAGGACCTGGAGACGGACCCCAAGGAGATCGCCGAGCACGTCATGCTGCTCGACCTCGGCCGCAACGACGTCGGCCGCGTCTCAGCGGCCGGCAGCGTCGATGTGACGCAGCGGCTGGATCTCGAGTTCTACTCGCACGTCATGCACCTCGTGAGCCACGTGCAGGGGCAGCTCCGCGACGGCATGACCGCTTACGACGCGCTGCGCTCGGCGTTCCCGGCGGGGACGGTCTCGGGTGCGCCCAAGATCCGCGCGATGGAGATCATCACGGAGCTGGAGCCGACCCGGCGTGGGCCGTACGCGGGCGCGGTCGGGTTCTTCGACCTCTCCGGCAACGTCGAGACATGCATCACGATCCGCACGCTGGTGATGCGCGACGGGATGGCGTACGTGCAGGCCGGCGGTGGCATCGTCTACGACTCGGACCCCGTGCGGGAGTTCGAGGAGACACAGCACAAGTCGCGTGCGCTCCTCGCCGCCATCGACGACGCCGAGGCGCGCGGCGTGCGCACCAGCGTGCCCGGCAGCCTGGGCTACTGATGGTCGCCGAAGGCAACGAGCTACCCATCGTCGCCGCCGTCGCGCTCCGACGCGGCGACGGCCGCGTGCTGCTCGTGCGCCACGCCGCCGCCGACCACCCCGGCGCCGCGGAGGGCCGCTGGACGCTGCCCGCCGAGCCCGTCGCGGACGACGAGGTGGTCGAGACGGCGCTGGCGCGGCTGCTCCGGGAGCGGCTGCACCTCGCCTCGGACAGCGTCGACTTCAGCGAGAGCGTCGGCCTGCCCGGCGCGATCGCGAACGTCTTCACCTGCGCCGAGTGGTCCGGCGACCCTGCTTACTCGGCGGACGACTACGCCGACGCGGCGTGGGCCGCACCGCACGCACCGGGGGGCGTCGACCTCGCCGATGGTGTCCGCGCGTACCTCGCGAGCGCGTTCCCGGTGCCCGAGCCGCCCGCACGGGAGGGCGCCCCGCAGTCTCCTGCACGCGGGGATACCCCGCAGGCCCCGGCGCCCGCCGTGCCCGCGGTCGCGATGCCGCGCACCGGCGAGCCGAAGAACCTCATCCGCCGCGAGGCCGCCTCGGCCGCTCCTCCAGCGGTGTGGTCGATGACGCCCGATGACCTCGTGGCCGAGCTCGAGGAAGCGCGCGAGGCGCTGACCGCCGCGTACGGACGCTTCGACGAGGCGTGGCTCGACGTCACCCTCGACGGCGAGTGGGCGCCGGTTGACCTGCTCGACCACTGCGCGACGGTCGAGGCGTACTACGTCTCGGAGTCGAGGCGGCTGGCCGAGGAGCCGGGGCACACGTGGCGCCCCTTCAACCCGGACCAGTCCGCCGCCGGGCGCGCCGCGCTCCCGCGGCCCGAGGACCGCGCGACGCGCGTGCGGCTGGACGCGGTCCGCGCCGACACGCTCGCGTGGGTCGAGGGCCTCGACGCGGACGGCCTCGCCGCCTACGGGAACCACGCCGAGCGCGGCGCGGTGCGCATCGGCGAGCGCATCCAGCTGATCGCGGGCCACGACCGCGCGCATGCCGAGCAGCTCGCGGCGATGCTCGCCGCGACCGAAGCCGACGACGACGAGGACGGCGCCTGAGCGCACAGCGCCGGGAACGTCACAGCGAGGAGAGCACCATGCTGCTGCTGATCGATAACTACGACTCGTTCACCTACAACCTCTACCAGTACCTGAGCGAGCTCGGCGCGGAGGTCGAGGTCGTGCGCAACGACGAGATCACGACGAAGGACTGCCTGGCGATGGAGCCGGAGCGCATCGTCGTCTCGCCGGGGCCGTGCACGCCGGCCGAGGCCGGTGTGTCCGTGGACCTCATCCGCGAGGCGGCCGGCAAGGTGCCGCTCCTCGGCGTGTGCCTCGGGCACCAGAGCATCGGCGCGGCGTTCGGGGCGCGCGTCGAGTCTGCGGGCGAGATCATGCACGGCAAGCTCTCGACGATCTCGCACGACGGGCAGGGCGTGTTCGAGGGCCTGCCCGAGCCGTTCGAGGCGATTCGATATCATTCACTCGCGATCGCGCCGGACTCGCTGCCCGATGAGCTGGAGGTGACGGCGCGCGCGGAGAGCGGCGTGATCATGGGAGTCCGCCACAGGACGCTCGCGGTCGAGGGCGTGCAGTTCCACCCCGAGTCGATCATGACGACCACGGGCCACGACCTGCTCCGCAACTTCCTCGAGATGGAGGGGCCGGACCGCACGGCCCCCGAGGCGTAGGGCGAGAGGACACGTCATGATCCGCGAAGCGATTGCCGCGCTGGTCGACGAGGGGCGCGACCTCACCGAGGACGAGGCCGCCGCCGTCATGGAGGAGATCATGACGGCCGAGGCGACGCCCGCGCAGTTCGGCGCCTTCGTCCTCGCGCTGCGCCTGCAGGGCGAGACCGTCGACGAGGTTGTCGGGATGGCGCGCGTCATGCGCGAGCACTCGCTGCACGTCCCGTTCGAGGGTCGCCCGCTACTCGACACGTGCGGGACCGGCGGCTCCGGCCTCGGCGCCTTCAACGTCTCGACTTCGGCGGCGTTCGTCGCCGCGGCGGCCGGGGCGAACGTCGCCAAGCACGGCAACCGCGCGATGACCTCGCAGTCCGGCTCGGCCGACCTCCTCGAGGCGCTCGGGGCGCAGATCGCACTTGCCCCGGAGCAGGTGGCGAGCTGCCTGGAGCAGACGGGCGTCGGGTTCATGTTCGCGCAGTCGTTCCACCCGGCTATGGCCTTCGCCGCCCCGCTCCGACGCGAGATCGGCGTGCGCACCGTCTTCAACATCCTCGGACCCCTCACCAACCCCGCCTCGGCCAACTGCCATGTGCTCGGCACGCCGAGCGAGGCGGTCGCCGAGCTGCTCGCGGGCGCGCTCAACCGGCTCGGCGTGCGCCACGCGCTCGTCGTGAGCAGCGACGAGGGCATGGACGAGATCTCGGTCTCGGCGCCGTCGACGCTGTTCGAGGTGCGCGGCGGTTCCGTGACGCGCCGACGCGTCGAGGCCCGCGACTTCGGCGTCGCCGAGCACGCGCTCGACGACCTCCTCGGCGGCGACGCCGAGACGAACGCCGAGGCGCTGCGCGGCGTGCTGCGCGGCGACGGCTCTGCCGCGCTGCGTGACTTCATCGCCGTCAACGCGGGCGCCGGGCTCTACGTCTGCGGCCTGGCCGCCAACCTGCGGCAGGGCGCGGAGCAGGCACTCGCCGCCATCGACGACGGCGAGGCGGCCGCGCGTGTGGGCGCGTTCGTCGAGGCGACGAGGCGCAGTGACTGACACCGCACCGGACGCCGCGCGCCAGACCGGCACGGTCCTCGACCGCATCGTCGCCGACCGGCGGCTGCGACTCGCCGAGGACCGCCGCGCGCTCCCCGCGGACGCCCTTGCGGGGATGGCGGCGAGCCGCCCCGCGCCGGTCGACTTCGCCGACCGGCTGCGCGTGGGTCGCGCGGCCTCGCCCGCGGGAGCGGGCCTGCGGCTCATCGGCGAGATCAAGCGCGCGTCGCCATCGAGGGGCGTGATCGACGCCGACCTCGACGCCGCATCGCAGGCGCGCGAGTACGCCGACGCAGGCGCGGCCGCCGTCTCCGTGCTCACGGAGCCCTCGTTCTTCGGCGGCGGCATCGCGGACCTCGCGGCCGTCGCGGACGCGTTCGCCGGCGACGCCGACCGCCCGGCGCTGCTGCGCAAGGACTTCGTGTTCGACCCCTACCAGGTGGCCGAGGCGCGCGCGCACGGCGCGGACGCCGTGCTGCTGATCGTGATGATGCTCGAACCGGCCGCACTCGCCGACCTGCTCGCGCTCATCGAGTCGCACGGCATGGCGGCGCTCGTGGAGGTGCATGACGCCGAGGAGCTCGCGGTCGCGCTCGACGTGGGCGCGAGGGTGCTCGGCGTGAACAACCGCGACCTGCGCACGTTCGACGAGGACCTCGGGACCTTCGAGTCCCTCGCGCCGCTCGCCCGCGAGACCGCCCCGGACGTCACGCTCGTGGCCGAGTCGGCGATTGGGAACGCGTCCGACGCGCGCCGCATGGGCGACGCGGGCGCGCACGCACTCCTCGTCGGTGAGGCGCTGGTGCGAACAGGTGATGTGATGGGGAAGGCGCGCGAGCTGATGCTCGTGCCGGCAACACAGCGGGCCGGGGCGTCATGACGTTCGTCAAGATCTGCGGCAACCGTGAGCCCGCCGACGTGCTCGCCGCCGCCGAGGCAGGCGCGGACTTCGTCGGCATCATCTTCGCAGACGCCCCTCGTCGCGTGGAGGTGGAGACCGCGCAGGCGATGGTCCGTGCGCTCGGCGGCCCCCTTGAAGCCCACGAGATCGCGCTACCCCCGCCCGCGCGCGGCCGCGCCCGCGAGGACGAGCGCGAGTGGTTCAATCATGGCGCGCGCGTGCTCGAGGCCTACCTGGAGGCGAAACGCCCGCTCACCGTCGGCGTCTTCGCCGACCAGCCGATCGACGAGGTCAACGAGATCGCGCAGGAGACGGGGATCGACCTCGTCCAGCTCTCGGGCGACGAGACGTGGGAGGACTGCCTGCGCGTGACGAAGCAGACCATCCAGGTGGTCCACGTCTCACCGCTCGACTCGCCCTCGGACCCGCTCGCCCACGTCGAGCCGGGCTTCGCGGTCGCCCTCATGCTCGACTCGGCGCACGGGCCGTACCGAGGCGGGAGCGGGCAGCCGTTCGACTGGGAGGTAGCACGCGCGGTGGCGGCGGAGCTGCCGATGTTCCTCGCCGGCGGGCTCAACCCGGACAACGTCACGCGCGCCATCGAGCAGGTCCACCCGTGGGCCGTCGACGTGTCGAGCGGGACGGAGACCGGCGGCCGCAAGGACCACGACCTCGTCCGCGCCTTCGTACAGGCCGTGCGCACGCACGACGCTGCCGCGTAGCGCCCCGCCCATGAGCAGCGGCGCCCGCGGGCGCCGCTGGAAGCGAACTCCGGACGTCCAGCCCGGCGTCAGCGCTCGAAGAGGGCGAGCAACGAGCGCTGGTCGCGCTCGGGCGCGGAGCGGTGCATGAGGTGACCCACATGGTGGTCCTCAGTGCAGCCGTCCAGCGTGGACTCCACCTGGATGGTCACGTGCTCGATGCCGTAGCGGTCGTGCGCGATGTCCTGCATCTCGGTGATCATCGCGTCCACGTCGCCTTCATGGTTGGGATCGATGAGCACGTGGGCGCTGAACGACTCGCTCTGGGACGTGATGGTCCAGACATGCACGTCGTGGATGAGGGTGACCCCCTCGACCTCCTCGATGTCGTTGCAGAGTTCGTAGACGTCGATGTGCTCGGGCGTGCCCTCGATCAGGACGTGGAACACCTGGAGCAGCAGGCCGCGCGAAGCGAACAGGATCAGCACGCCGATGACCATGCTGATGATGGGGTCCGCGACGTGCCAGCCGAAGCCGAGGATCAGGACGGCCGCGACGATGACGCCGACCGAGCCCAGGAGGTCCGCGAGGACGTGCTGGAAGGCGCCCTCCGCGTTCAGGCTGTGACCCGAGGAACGGTGCAGGATGAAGGCGGCGATGATGTTCACGATCAGGCCGCCCGTGCCGACGATCAGCACCGGGCCACCGTCGATGTGCGTCTCCTCGACCGTGAAGCGGTGGTACGCCTCGAAGAAGATCCACGCCACGATGAGCCACAGGGCGATGACGTTCAGGAGCGCGGCGATCACCTCCACGCGGTAGTAACCGAACGTGCGCTCCGGTGATGCCTCGCGCTGCGCTATCCACATCGCGCCGAGCGCCAGCGCGATCGCTCCCGCGTCCGTCGCCATGTGGCCGGCGTCTGCCAGCAGCGCGAGGCTGCCCGACACGATGCCGCCGACGATCTCGGCCACCATGTAGGTGGTAATCAGCACCAGGCTGATCAACAGGTTCTTGCGGCTGGCCTCCCGCAGGTCATCGTGGTGGCTGTGCGCGCCGTGGTCGTGCCCCGCGTGGTCGTCGTGGTCGGTCGTGCCCCGCGTGGTCGTCGTGGTCGTGCCCGGCATGGTCGTCGTGGTCGTGCCCGGCGTGGTCGTCGTGGTCGTGCCCGGCGTGGTCGTCGTGGTCGTGCCCGGCGTGGTCGTCGTGGTCGTCGTGGTCGTGAGCGTCGGGCATGGCCGCTCCATCAACTCCCGAGGTTATTCGTTCCCGGGCGCCGATGCGCCACATGCGCTCTCGCCGGTGTCCCGTGGCGGAACAGTCCACGCGTGAGCGCCGACGGAACGAATCCTGCCTCCGTACTCTCGGGCAGGGTAACAACAGTGGAGCCGCTCCCCGAGGAGCGGCTCCGCACGCTGTTGAGCCTCATCCACCGGGAAACCTGGGCCCCGGACAGCTCGGGTCGTCTACGCCGCGTGCGCGTGGTGCTCGTGCTCGTCGCACTCGTGGATGTCGTGGACGTGCGCGTGGTGCTCGTGGTCGTCGCACTCGTGCTGGTCGTGGACGTGACCCGGCTCGCCGTGATGCTCGTGCTCGTCGCACTCGTGGACGTCGTGGATGTGCGCGTGGTGCTCGTGGTCGTCGCACTCATGCACGTCGTGGGCGCCCGCGGCGTGGTCGTGTGCCTCGTGGTCGTGCGCGTGGTGCTCGTGGTCGTCGCACTCGTGCGGGTCGTGGACGTGGCCTGGCTCGCCGTGATGCTCGTGCTCGTCGCACTCGTGCGCGTTATGGGCGGTCTCTGCCATCGCTAGCTCCACTTCCGTAATAATCCGGCTGTAATCAGATGCTACCTACATATCGAAGAGTACGCAAGAGAGATGCAGTCTCAGTTACGCCCGGAGCATGGGGCACGTATGATCCGGGCAACCCGGCGGCACGGACCGAGGCTCGCATGACCACCGGAATCGACTCTTCGGCGCTTCCCGATGGCAGGGGCTACTTCGGCGAGTTCGGCGGCCGGTACGTGCCCGAGACCCTGATGCCCGCGCTCGCGGAGCTCGAGGCCGCGTACGAAGCGGCCCGCGCCGACGACGCCTTCGGCGCCGAGCTTGCCGAGCTGCTGCACACCTACGCGGGACGGCCGACGGCCCTCACCCGCGCCCGACGCCTCGAGGAGCGCCTGGGCGGGGAGCACGCGCCTCGCATCTACCTGAAGCGCGAGGACCTCGCGCACACGGGCGCGCACAAGATCAACGCCGCGCTCGCGCAGGGGCTCCTCGCACGCCGCATGGGCAAGCACCGCATCGTCGCCGAGACCGGCGCGGGGCAGCACGGCGTGGCGACGGCGACGACGTGCGCGCTGCTCGGCCTCGAATGCGTCGTCTACATGGGCGCCGAGGACGTGCGGCGGCAGGCGCTCAACGTGTTCCGCATGAAGCTCCTCGGCGCCGAGGTCGTCACCGTCGAGACCGGCTCGCGCACGCTCAAGGACGCCATCAACGAGGCGATCCGCGACTGGGTCACCAACGTCCGCACCACGCACTACCTGCTCGGCTCCGTCGTCGGGCCGCACCCGTACCCGATGCTCGTGCGCGACTTCCAGTCCGTGATCGGCACCGAGGCGCGCGCGCAGGTCCTCGAGGCAGAGGGGCGCCCACCCACCGTCGCCGTCGCCTGCGTGGGCGGCGGCTCCAACGCGATGGGCATGTTCCACCCGCTGCTCGACGACGAGACCCGCCTGGTGGGCGTCGAGGCGGCGGGCGAGGGCCTGGAGGCGCGGCACGCCGCGACGCTGAGCGGCGGCAGGCCCGGCGTGCTCCACGGCGCGCGCTCCTACCTGCTGCAGGACGAGCACGGCCAGGTCGCCGAGGCCCACTCGATCTCCGCGGGGCTCGACTACCCGGGCGTCGGCCCGGAGCACTCGTGGCTCAAGGTCAGTGAACGCGCACAGTACGTCTCGGTCACCGACACCGAGGCGCTTGAGGCGTTCCAGCTGCTGAGCGAGACCGAGGGCATCATCCCGGCCCTCGAGACCTCGCACGCGATCGCCCACCTCGCGAAGCTCGTGCCCGAGCTGGACGCCGACGACATCGTGCTGGTCAGCCTGAGCGGGCGCGGCGACAAGGACATGGGCACGGTCGCCGGCGCCCTCGGCGTCACGCTCTGACGGCTCGGGGTCTACGCCTCGACCGAGGACTCCAGCTCCCGCAGCGCGCGAGCGGTGTGCACCGGCCCGGCGTCGCCTCGCTCCTCGATGGCCGCGATGCGGCTGCGGAGCCACTCCAGGTCGGCGGGTGAGTCCACGTCGCGCTCCATGGCGAGCTTCTGGAAGCGCGTACCACGCGCGAGGGCGATGCGCTCGACGGTGGAGAACACCCGCGTGCCGCCCCACTCCACGGTGCGTTTCTCGAAGAGCTCGGGCCACGGCTCCCACATCGCGGCCAGGTAGAAGCCGCCGTGGGCAGCCGGACCGAACACCACGTCGGCCTCAGTGAGCGCCGCGCGAGCGGCGTCGAGGTGTCTTGCGGAGAGCAGCGGGACATCGGCGCTGAGCACCGCGATCGGCGAGTACCCGTCGTCGGCGAGCGCGCGGAGTGCGGCGAGCATGCGTCGCCCGAGACCACCCACGGCCTGCGCGCGCGCATCCTGCACGCCGGTGAGCGCGGCGACATCCCGCGCGGCAGGCCCCGGCTCCATGAACAGCACGGGCCGCCAGCCGCGCGCCGACCGCACCGCGGCGACCGCGTCGCGCAGCATGGCCTCCGCCAGGAGCGTGGCGCCCTCGTGGCCGATGGCCGCGGCGAGCCTCCGCTGCAAGCGGCCCCGAGTAGGAGGTCGTACCAGCAGGCCGGCAGCCGGGCCGCGATGAGGGCTCGGCTGCTCAGGCACGATCTGTCCCGGCGTGGCTGCACATGCGCGGGAGCATACCGAGGTTCGCGCCTGCGGGCGTCCCCGCGCGGGCGCGCGCGTGGGTGTTGCCGTGCGCGCGCGCGTGTGTTGCCGTGCGGGCGCTCGCGTGTGTTGCGGCGCGGGTCGCTCGTGGGTGTCGCGGGGCCGGGCGCCTTGTTACGCTCCGCGCATGGTCGGTTCGCACATCGCAGCGCCGCTCGCGGTCCCGCCGCCGGTGGGGCCCGGGTTGCTGCCCCGGCTCTGGCAGTGGCGCGACCTCGTGGTCGGGGCACTGGTCACGGTCGCCGGCTTCGCCGTGCCCGCCGCGACGCTCTCCGTCACCAGCAGCGGCGCCGGCGTCAGCGGCGCCGTCGCGGGCGCGATGCTGCTCTTCGAACTCACCCTGGTCGCGACGGTGCTCGTGCTCGCGTCGCACCGAGGTCTCACGCTCGCCGACCTGGGCTTCGTCGCGCCCCGGCGCTGGCGGCCGCTCGTCTTCGCCTGGGTGGGCGCGTACGTGATCCTGGTCGGGTACACGGCCACCCTGCTCCTGCTGGACGCCCTCGGACTCCCCGTCGAGGGGCTGATGGAGGGCAACGCGATCCCGCTGGACGCCGCGCTCGGGCCGCTCGTGATCGTGGTGGTCGGGCTGGCCGTGGTGGTCGCCGCCCCGTTCGGCGAGGAGTTGCTGTTCCGGGCGCTGTTCTTCCGCGGGATGCGCGGGTACTGGCGGTTCATGCCGGCCGCGTGGGCGAGCGGGCTGCTGTTCGCGCTCTTTCACGTCAACCTCAGCGTGGTCGTGCCGTTCGCGTTGATCGGCGCGCTGTTCGCGTGGGCGTACGAGGAGTCGGGTTCGTTGTGGGTCAGCATCGCGGCGCACGGCGGCCTCAACGGCGTCTCCTTCGTCGTCACGCTGCTGCTGCTCGAATGAGCCGCCTCGCCGAGCTGTTCGCGCGCACGCGCGCCGAGGGCCGCCCGGCGCTGATCGCGTTCGTCCCCGGCGGCTGGCCGGAGCCCGGCTCGACGCCGGAGATCGTCCGCGCGCTCCTCGACGGCGGCGCGGACGCCGTCGAGATCGGCGTGCCGTTCAGCGACCCGCTGGCGGACGGCCCGACGAACCAGGCCGCCTACCAGCAGGCGCTTGACCAGGGCGTGACGCCGGACGACGTGCTCGAAGCTGTTCGGGCGTGCCGCGCGGCGGGCGTTTCCGAGCCGTTACTGCTTATGGGATACTTCAACCCGCTGCTCGCCACCGGGATCGACACATTCGCGGCGGCAGCGGAGAGTGCAGGCGTTGACGGCCTCATCATCGTCGATCTACCCGTCGAGGAAGCCGCCGAGCTGGCAGGCCCGGCGCGTGCGCACGGCCTTGACGTCATCTACCTGCTGGCGCCCACATCCACCGACGAACGCATCGCGGCCGTCGCCGAGCGCGGCGAGGGCTTCATCTACTGTGTCAGCGTGACCGGCGTGACCAGCGCGCGGGCGCAGGTATCCTCGGAGCTGCCGCACTTCGTGGGGCGCGTGCGGGAGCACACCGACCTCCCGCTGGCCGTGGGGTTCGGCATCTCGCGCCGCGAGCACGTGGTGGAGGTGGGGCGGGTCGCCGATGGTGTCGTGGTGGGCAGCGCGCTCATCGATGCGATCAGCGCCGCGCCCCGCGAGGGGCGCGCGCAAGCCGCCCGCACGCTGATGGAAACACTGACCGGCCGAGTGGAATCGGAGTCGCAACCATGATGGTCCGAGGCATCCGGGGCGCGACGAGCGTGACCGAGAACACGCGCGAAGCCATTCTTGAGGCGACGGCAGAACTCCTCGAAGCCGTGGTGGAGGCCAACGACATCGACCGCGAGCAGGTCGCGTCGGCCTTCTTCACCACGACGCAGGACCTCAACGCGGAGTTCCCCGCCGTCGCGGCCCGCGCCGCGGGGTGGACGAACGTGCCACTGCTGTGCGGCCACGAGATGAACGTGCCGGGCAGCCTGCCGCGCACCCTGCGGCTGCTCATGCACGTCAACACGGACCGCTCGCTCTCCGAGATCAACCACGTCTACCTGCGCGAGGCCGTCCGGCTGCGGCCCGACCTCACCCCCGGCGGCGGTGGAGGGTACGGCTCGCAATGACCACGTCCAGCACACACGCGTCTCCCCAGACCGCCCGGTCCGGGGAGCGATGAGCGACACCACCACCTCGGGCGACCCGCCCGCCGACACTGCCACCTCGGGCGACCCGTCCGCCGACACCCCCACGACCGATGCACCGGGGGCGGAGGACTTCGCGCTGGAGTTGCCCGTCTTCCAGGGGCCGCTCGAGTTGCTCCTCCACCTCATCGAGCGCGAGGAGCTGGACATCACCGAGGTGTCGCTCGTGGCCGTCACCGAGCAGTACCTGGCGCACCTCGACCGCCGCGACCACATCGACCTCGGCGCGATCGCGGCGTTCATCGCGGTCGGCGCGCGGCTGCTGCTGCTGAAGTCGCGGGCGCTGCTCCCGCGCGACGAGGACGAGGACGCAGCGGACGAGGACGAGGAACGCGACCCGGAGGCGCTCCTGGAAGCGCTGCGCGAGTACCGCCGCTACCGCGCGGCCGCCGAGCACCTGCGGGAGCTCGAGGAGGAGCACCGCACGGCGTATCGCCGCGAGGTCGCGCCGCCGCAACTGCCGCCCGGCCCCGGCCTCGACGGCGTCACGACGGACATGCTGCTCACGCTGTTCCGCGAGGTGATGGCGCGGCTCCCGGAGGAGGAGCCCGCCACCGCGCTCACCCGCGAGCCGATCCGACTCGCCGACCGTGTCGAGCAGCTGGTGATGCGGCTGGAGGGCGGCGCGCCGCTCAACTTCCGCGAGGTGATCGTCGGGGCGCCCTCGCGCGTGGCGGTGATCGTGGACTTCCTCGCGGTGCTGGAGCTGGTGCGGTCGGGGTACGTGGAGGCGCGGCAGGCGGACCTGTTCGGCGAGATCGAGCTCGTCGCCATCGCTGGCGCCGCGCCGCCCTCGGCGACCCGTGTGGCCGAGGAGCTGCCGGGGCTGTAGTCGCGTGGTGGTTCGGACAGTCTGCGGCAGACCTCAGTCGACCGCCTCAATGGATACGCGTCCGCCTTCGGTGACGCTCAGGCACAGCTCATGGCCCTCGAGTAGGGCCATGCCAGCGAGGGGCGTCGGGCCCAGAGCGTCGGCCTCCACCCGCCGCATCGCGCCGTCCCAGGACACGGTGGCGTCATAGGTGCTGAACGCGTCCTCGGTCCCGTTGGCCAGTATGACCCGGCCGCTGCTGCGGAAGGAGAGACCAAGCTCGGCAACGAGCTCCGGCGGCAACGTCAGCATTCCGCTGTAGCCGGTGTCGATCACGGCCTCGATGTCTCGCGCCTGCCCCGATGGACCCTGCACGGCCAACCTCAGCACGGCCTCGCGCGAGGCGTTCACGACCCCTGCTATCACCCCGGCCTCCGCAGGGTTCCGCCTCCGAAGTGTCGCAGCGCGCCGTAGCCGATGCGCAGGCTCCACACGTCAGCGTCGGGGCGCCGTTCCCGCAAACGGTCTGTCGCAGCGATCACGCTGTCGCCGACGGCGTAGTCGCCGCTGTCGACATCGATCGAGACGATCTTGCCGCGGTGGATGGTCTCGACGTGCGGGCGGATATCGCGCTCGTAGATCGCGTCGCCGAGCTGGCCGGTCTCTTCCGGTGAGCGACGGATTGCCATCATGCGCTCCTCACGCGTACTTCCCGCCCCGCGACTCCACCATGATACCGGCCTACCCGCACCGCAACTCCGGGTATCCCCGTCGCGCTTGCCGTGAGCCGCGATCGGCACGATGCTCTACGGGCCGAGCGAGCCTCGAAGGGACCGCCCCATCACGCTGCTGATCCGCGAAGAGCTGCGGGCTGCCGTCACGCCGGGTGAGCATGCGCTCACCATTGGCGTCTTCGACGGTGTCCACCGCGGCCACCAGATGCTCGTCGGCATGCTCCGCGAGGAGGCCTCGAAGCGCGGCCTCGGCTCCGGGCTCGTCACCTTCCACCCGCACCCCGTCTCGGTCCTCCGCCCCGACGTGCAGATCTCCTACCTCACCTCCCTCGAGACCCGCGTCGAGCGGCTGCGCGCGACCGGGCTCGACTTCGTCTCGGTGGTGCAGTTCACGTCCGAGCTCGCGCAGGTCTCCGCCGAGGACTTCGCGCGCGTGCTCTACGAGGAAGCGGGCATGCGCCTGCTCATGGTCGGCCAGGACTTCGCCCTCGGCCGCAACCGCGAGGGCACCGTCGACCGCCTCGCCGAGATCGGCGCGGACGTCGGCTTCGAGGTGCAGCCCATCGAGTTGCTCCCGCTGGAAGACGGCGCCGTCTCCTCCACGCGCGTCCGCAACGCGCTCGCCGACGGCAAGATGGAGGAGGCCACGCAGCTCCTCGGGCGTCCCTACGCGCTGCGTGGCCCGGTGGTCCAGGGTGACCAGCGGGGCCGCACCATCGGCTTCCCGACGCTCAACCTCGGCTTCAGCCCGGACCTCGCGCTACCCGCGTACGGCGTCTACGTCTCCCGCACGGACATCGACGGTGTGGAGTACGAGGGCTGCACCAACATCGGCGTGCGCCCCACGTTCGACGGGGCGCGGCTGATGGTCGAGACGCACCTGCTGGACTTCGACCAGGACGTCTACGGCAGCGTCATCACCGTCGAGCTGCTCGAACGGCTCCGGCCCGAGCAGCGCTTCGACGGCCCCGACGCGCTGGTCGCGCAGATCGGCCGCGACCTCGAAGCCACCCGGGCGTACTTCGCATGAGGCGGACGCAACGATGAGCCCCTCGAACGCATCGATCGACGAGCAGGTCGCCGCGATCATGCGCGGCGCCGACTTCGGGGACGACACCACGCGCCAGACCATGGAGCGCGAGCTGCGCGAGCGCCTCGCCGAGGGCCGCCCGCTGCGCGTCTACTGCGGGTACGACCCCACCTCGGTCGACCTGCACCTCGGCCACACGCTCACGATGCGCAAGCTGCGCACCTTCCAGGACCTGGGGCACGAGGTGACGTTCCTCATCGGCAACTTCACGGGGCTGGTCGGCGACCCCTCGGACAAGGACAAGACACGGCCGATGCTCACCGCGCAGCAGCTCGCCGCGAACGCCGAGACATACGCCGACCAGGCGTTCCGCATCCTCGACCGCGACCGCACGTCCATCCGGTACAACGCCGACTGGCTCGGCGATCTGCGCTTCGACGAGGTCGTGCGGCTCGCCGCGAACTTCACCGTCGCCCAGTTCCTCGAGCGCGACAACTTCGAGCGGCGCCGCGAGCGCGGCGACCCGATCTACGTCAGCGAGTTCATGTACGCGCTGATGCAGGCCTACGACGCCGTCGCCCTCGAGACCGACGTGCAGGTGGGGGGCTCCGAGCAGCTCTTCAACCTCATGGCCGGGCGCACGCTCCAGCGCGAGCACGGCCAGCGCCCGCAGGTCGTCGTGACGCTGCCCATCCTCGTCGGCACAGACGGCCGGCTGCGCATGTCGAAGTCGACCGGCAACTACATCGGCATCGACGACTCGCCGAACGAGATGTACGGCAAGGTCATGTCCGTGCCCGACGGCGCGATGCGCGACTACTTCACGCTGCTCACGGACCTCGACCCCGCCGAGATCGGCGAGCTCGTCGGGGCCGTCGAGGGCGGCGCGATGCCGCCCATCGACGCCAAGAAGCGGCTCGCGCTCGAAGTCACCTCGGGGCTCTACCCGCGCGCCGAGGCCGAGGAGGCGCAGCGCTACTTCGAGTCGACGTTCCAGCGCCGCCAGACGCCGGACGAGATGCCGGAGTACGCCCTCCCCGGCGGCGCCGAGGGCCGCCTCGACCGCGTGCTCGTCGACGCGGAGCTCGTGCAGAGCAACGCCGAGGCGCGGCGGATGGTGCAGCAGGGCGCGGTGCGCATCAACGGCGAGCGCGTCGAGGCGTTCGACGTGCCGGTACGCGCCGGCGATGAGGTGCGCGTGGGGCGTCGGCGGTTCCTGCGGGTGACGGCGGGCTAGCTTCGGATCAGGCTTGTTGATCGTTTTGACAGCGGATCGGCATTCGCCATACGCTCGCGCCGCCTGCTCGACGCGATCGAGCGGCCGCTGCATGCCGGGCGGGAGTCGCCCGGGAGGACGCTGAGAGGAAGAGCATGGTCTCAAAGACGTTCGAGTTGGTGAGCTACGAGAAGCACAACCGCATCGCGTGGCTGACCATCAACAACGAGGAGCGCATGAACGCCCTGAGCACGGGCGTGCAGAACGGCCTCTATTACGGCTTCGAAGAGGTCATGAATGACGACGACGTGCTCGTCGCCATCCTCACCGGGGCCGGGGGCCGCGCGTTCTGCGCCGGCGCCGACCTCAAGGAGATGACGGAGCGCGACCAGAACATCGGCCAGGGCGCCGCACAGGAGGCGCAGAACGGCATGTTCCACGTCACCGAGTGCAAGAAGCCGATCATCGCGGCCGTCGACGGCTTCGCGCTGGCCGGCGGCATGCAGCTCTCGGCGCGCTGCGACGTCCGCATCGCGACCGAGAACTCGCGCTTCGGGATGCCGGAGCCGCTGCGCAGCCTGACGCCGATCAACCTCATGGACACGCTGGAGATGGGCTTCGTCCCGCTCGGCGAGGCGATGTGGATTATCCTCTCGGGGGCCCACATCACCGCGCAGCGCGCCCACGAGATCGGCTTCGTCCAGTGGCTGGCCCCAGACCGTGACGCCATGATGGCCATGGCCGAGGAGCGGGCCGAGACGCTGAAGCTCTGTGCTCCGCTGGCGGTGCAGGCGCTGAAGAACGGTGTCCACCTCAACATGAACCCGCCGGAGCCGCAGCCCGCGGGCGTCGCGTACCTCGACCACCTCCGCAACCTCAACTCGGAGCTGCAGGAGAAGGTCGCCAACAGCGAGGACCGGATGGAGGGCCCGAAGGCCTTCGCCGAGAAGCGCGCCCCGAACTGGCAGGGCCGCTAAGCCTCACGCACACCGAACGAGCCGCCCGGGGGCCTCACGAGGCTCCGGGCGCACTCAGTCGGAACAGCCGGGAGCCCTCGCGATTCGCGGGGGCTCCCGTGCGTCCGTGGCCCGGTGACGCGGGCAACCCCGGATATCTCGGCTTCGGCTTTGACCCGGCAGCGGTCGAGGACGTAGTCTCGCCTCGCCTGCTCTACGCGACAGGGCGGGCCGCCAATGCCGGGCGGGGGTCGCCCGCGATACACGCTGGGAGGAGAAGGCATGGTCTCGAAGACCTTTGAGCTGGTGAGCTACGAGAAGAACAACCGCATCGCGTGGATCACCATCAACAACGAGGAGCGCATGAACGCCCTGAGCACGGGCGTGCAGAACGGCCTCTACGACTCGTTCGACGAGGTGATCAACGACGACGACGTGCTCGTCGCCATCCTCACCGGGGCCGGGGGCCGCGCGTTCTGCGCCGGCGCCGACCTCAAGGAGATGACCGAGCGCGACCAGACCATCGGCCAGGGCGCCGCGCAGGAGGCGAAGAACGGCCTCAGCCACGCCACGAACTGCAAGAAGCCGATCATCGCGGCCATCGACGGCTTCGCGCTGGCCGGCGGCATGCAGCTCTCGGCGCGCTGCGACTTCCGCATCGCCACCGAGAAGTCGCGCTTCGGCATGCCGGAGCCGCTTCGCAGCCTGACGCCGATCAACACGATGGACACGCTGGAGATGGGCTTCGTGCCCCTCGGCGAGGCGCTGTGGATCATCCTCTCGGGGGCCCACATCACCGCGCAGCGCGCCCACGAGATCGGCTTCGTCCAGTGGCTGGCCGCGGACCGCGACGCCATGATGGCGGAGGCGGAGGAGCGCGCCGAGACCCTGAAGCTCTGCGCCCCGCTGGCGGTGCAGGCGCTGAAGAACGGCGTCCACCTCAACATGAACCCGCCGGAGCCGCAGCCCGCCGGTGTCGCGTACCTCGACCACCTCCGCAACCTCAACTCGGACCTGCAGGAGAAGGTCGCCAACAGCGAGGACCGGATGGAGGGCCCCAAGGCCTTCGCCGAGAAGCGCGCCCCGAACTGGCAGGGCCGCTAAGCCTCACGCGTACCGCACGAGCCGCCGAGGGCCTCACGAGGCCCCGGCGCGCCCAGTCGGAACAACCGGGAGCCCTCGCAATCGCGAGGGCTCCCGTGTGTCTGTGGCCGGATGGGTCGGGCGGCTACGCCTCGGCGGCGGCCAGCTCCTCAAGCTCCTTCAGCACCTGGTCCTGCACGTGTGCCGGCACCTCGGCGTAGCGGTCCACATCGACGGTGAACGTGCCGCGGCCGTTGGTCATGGCGCGCAGGTCCGGGCCGTAGCGCTGGATCTCGGCGAGCGGCGCCTCTGCCTGCACGATGCTGACCTCGCCCGTGGGCTCGACGCCGTGGACCTGCCCGCGGCGGCTGTTGAGGTCGCCCATCACGTCGCCCACGCGCTCGCTCGGCACGCGGATCGTGAGCTTCACGATCGGCTCGAGCAGGATCGGGCGCGCGTCCAGGAAGCCCTGCCTGAGCGCCTGCGACGCCGCCAGCTTGAACGCCATCTCCGAGGAGTCCACCGAGTGCGATGAGCCGTCGAGCAGTGTGACTCGCATGTCGACGATCGGTGAGTGCGCGAGCGGGCCGTCCGGCAGCTGCTCGACCAGCCCCTTCTCGACCGCGGGGATGAACTGCTTGGGGACGTTTCCACCGACGACCTTCTGCTCGAAGCTGAAGCCCGCGCCACGCTCCATCGGCTCGATCGCGATGACGACGTGGCCGTACTGGCCGTGCCCGCCGGTCTGCTTGCGGTGGCGGTACTCGGCGTTCGCCTTCGCGGTGACCGTCTCGCGGTAGGGCACGAGGGGCACCGACACGTCGACCTCGACGCCGTAGTTGTCGTTGAGGCGCGAGGCGGCGATGTTCGCCTGGGCGTCCCCGATCGTCGACATGATCGTCTCGCCCGTGTCCTGCGTGCGCATCACCTCGATCGTCGGATCCTGCTCGACCAGGCGCTGGAGCGCGGTCGAGAGCTTGTCGACGTCCGCCTTGGTGCGCGGGTGCAGCGCCGAGCGGAACGTCGCCTCCGGGAACGGTAGCGGCTGCGCCGCGACGGTCGAGTCGGCCGAGGCGACGAAGGTGTCGCCGGTCATTGTCTCGGCGAGCTTGGCGGCGACGCCGATGTCGCCGGCGACCAGCTCCGGCACCTCGATCTGCTCCTTGCCGCGCTGCAGGTAGAGGTGGCCCAGGCGCTCGGTGGTGCGGCGCTGGACGTTGTAGGGGTTCGAGGTCGGCGTGAGCGTCCCGCGCAGCACCTTCATGAACGTCAGCCGCCCCACGAACGGGTCGGCGGTGGTCTTGAAGACGTGCGCGACCACGTCGCCCTCGCCTGTTTCGAGGGAGCCCTCGGCGAGCTCGTGCTCGCGCCCGAGCGGCGAGGGCAGCAGCCGCACGATCTCGTTCATGAGCGGGCGCAGGCCCCCGCCCGTGACGCTGCACACCGCAAGCACCGGCACGACGTCACCGGAGGCCACGGCGGCCGAGAGCGCCTCGGCGACGCGGTCCCCGGGCAGCTCCTCGCCCTCGAGGTAGAGCTCCAGCAGCTCGTCGTCGGTCTCGGCGATCGACTCGATGAGCTGCTCGCGCGCCGCCTCGATGGTGTCGGCGAGGTCGTCGGGCGCGTCGCCCGGCGTGCCGTCGACGCCCATGCGGGCCTGCCCGCTGACGAGGTCGACGACGCCCTCGAAGGAGTCGCCGGAGCCGACGGGGATGGTGAGGGGGACGACGCCCATGCCGAAGCGGTCGCGCAGCGCGCCGAGGACGCGGTCGAAGTCGGCGAACTCGCGGTCCATGCGGGTGATGGCGACGAAGCGGGGGATCTCGTTGGCGTCGGCCATCTCCCATGCGACCTCGGTGCCGCCCTCGATGCCGGCCGCGGCGTCGACGGCGATGATCGCGGCGTCCGCGGCGGCGGCGCCGGAGACGACCTCGCCGACGAAGTCGACGTAACCTGGGGTATCGATGACGTTGATGCGGTGGCCGTTCCACTCGACGGGCAGCATGGAGAGGGAGATGGAGTAGGTGCGGCGCTGCTCCTCGTCGTCGAAGTCGGAGACGGTGTTGCCGTCCTCGACGCGGCCGAGGCGGTTGATGGCGCCGGAGGCGAGGAGCATGGCCTCGCCGAGGACCGTCTTGCCCGCCCCGCTGTGTCCCATGAGCACGACGTTGCGGAGTTGGTCAGACGTGTAGGCGTTCATCGTTGCGTTCACCCCCGTGTTCGCGTGTCGGGGGATGGTACCGCGCGAGGGGTGCGCCGGACTAGGCGCGCCACGCGTGGCGCGCCCAGTCGGAGCATGGTTGAGCTAGTCGCGGACGCGAATCCGCCTGCGGGAGGCGACGGCCGCGCCGCCGACGGCCAGCGCAGCGACCGCCACGGCGACGTATCCGAGCGCCGAGGCGCCGCCGTCGCCGAGCAGTCCGGCGCTGCCGCTCTTCGGCTTCCCGGCCGGTGCTGCCTCGCACGGCGCGATCGCGAGGCTCTCCGGCAGCTCGGCGCCGAAGCCGGCGAGCAGGTCGATCGCGGCCTGTGCGCCGTAGGTCTGGCCGAGCACGGTCACGTCGATCAGCTGTCCGCCCTCGCCGATGTTGATGGTGGCGTCGTAGCTGCGGCCGCCGGCGCTGACCGTCTCGGTGTAGGTCCCCGGCTCCAGGCCCGTGCAGTACGTGATCCCTCCGGCGTCGTCGCCCGAGTCACCCTCCGCGCTCGCCCCGCAGTCGACGATCTCGACGCCCTCGGGCAACGGGTACGCTTCGGCGCCCGTGAAGACCTGGAGGAACCCGGCAACGCCGATCGGCTGACCGCCGGGCTCGTAGAACTCGGTGACGCGACCGCCCTCGCCGACCTCGATGCGGAACACGATCTCGCCCGCGCGCTCGCGGGACGCCGCCTTGAACTGGTGCTCGCCGGCGGGCAGGTTGAGGCACACCTCGGGCGCTTGCGCCGACACGGTCTGCGTGTCGGCCGGGTGGAAGGCGAGGAAGGCCGCAAGCACGGCGGCGGCGAGGATGAGTCGGGTCATGGCACTCTGCATTCAATTGGTCGCGGACCTGCGCGTCTCGACGCTGGCCAGCGTGCTCTCGGGGTTGCGTTGCGTTCGGCACGGAGAGTAGCGAGCGGGCCGCTCACCCTGTAGGTCGCAAATCTGGCAGTTACGGCGCCGCAGGCTGGAAATCTGGCAAGTCGGCCTCGCAACTCGCAACCTCGTGCTCGCCGTCTGCTCATGAGGCACGACATCGCGAAGCCGGTCAGCCCGACAGGGGCCGATCGCTGCGTTCACCTCTTGCGGATCGTCAGGGGATTGCCCCGCGCGACGGGGGTCGGACTAGGCGGGAGGCTCGGGTTCGTCGTGGCCCACTCGGTACAGCCGTGTCTCCCCGAGCATGAGGTATGAGGGGAAGCGCACGGTTCCGCGTTCGGGACAATAGAGGTAGTGCACTCTCCCGACCCGGAACCCGGCCTGGTTCACGATCCTCGTGTAGTACGATGTCCCGCCAGAGCACCAGCCAGCCGTAGCGACTGCTGGGGGATCGGGTCCGACCCATTCGGTGAGTTCGCCTGCCTCGATCTTCTGCCAGACCCTGAGCGCCTCGAAGACCTCGCTGAGCAGCGACTCGGAGACGCGGACTGGTACGATCGGAACGGAGGGAATCTCGTTCATGGCACTCACGATGCTCCAGAACGAACTCTTGTTGGTGCTCCGCGCCTACGTTGCCGGCAATAAGTCACTCGATGACTTTCGTGCCTGGGAGGTCTCCGTGACGGACGCCGATTCGACGCCGCCAGATGATGAACCGACCATTGAGCGTCTCGCCTTGATGGCCGAGACAGTGGTATCAGGCGCGGCCGACAAGGCCGACTTCGATGACGCAGTCCGCGCCGCGATCGATCTGCTCGAGGGGTAGAGCCGCTCACTCCGCCGCCCGCAGATCCAGCACCTCCAGCTGCAGCGTCCCCCGCATCCCGTCACGGCGGAACCGGTACACGATGTCCGCGAGGTCGCCGTCCGGGACGGCGTGTGGAGCCCCCTCGCGTACGCGAGGATCCCGGCCAAGGAGCCCGAAGGCGATGGCGCGCCACGTCACGCGGCCCTCGCGCAGCGTGAACTGGAGGTGCGAGCCGTCCGCGCCGACGGCGCGTGAGCCCTCGATGCGCACGCCGCGGGCGAGGAAGGTGGGGACGGGGTTGCCCTGTCCGTGCGGGCCGAGGCGGTGCAGCCATCGCAGTAGCTCGCCGTTGACGGCGTGCAGCGGCAACTCCGCCTCGATGTCGAGCGTCGGGGTGAGGTCGTCGGGGGTCAGGCGCGCCGCTGCGTCGGCGACGAGGCGCTCGCGCGCCTCGGGGAGGCGCGAGGCGTCGAGGCTGAAGCCGGCGGCGGCGCGGTGACCGCCGAAGCGCTGGAAGAGGCCGCCGTGGCGCCGCAGCAGCGCCGTGATGTCGAACGCCTCGATCGACCGGCACGAGCCGTGCGCGACGAGCGTCGAGGCGCCCCCGCTGTCGGTCGTCTCGTGGACCTGCATCGCGATCGCCGGGCGGTCAAAGCGCTCGACGAGCCGCGCGGCGACGAGCCCGACGATGCCGCGCGAGATCGACTCGCTCGCCAGCATCACGAGCGGGGCCTCGCGCTCCTCGGCCGTCAGGAGCTCGTCGGCGAGTTCGAGCGCGTCGAGGGTGTCCTGGCGGCGCTGGCGGTTGAGGGCGTCGAGCCGGCCGGCGAGGCGTGCGGCTTCCGACTCGGAGTCCGTGAGCAGCATGTCGAGGGCCGTGCGGGCGTGGTCCATGCGGCCCGCGGCGTTGATACGCGGGCCGAGCGTCCACCCGCACAGCTCCGGGTCGGCGTCGGCGAGGTCGACCTTCGCGGCGGCGGCGAGGGCACGCAGGCCGGGGCGCCGTGAGCGCGCGAGCGCGCCGAGGCCGATCCGCACGAGGTCGCGGTTCTCGCCGACGAGCGGCGCGAGGTCGCAGACGGTGCCGAGCGCGACGAGCGCGCGGTGCTCGGCCGGGTCGTAGGCGCGGCCGAGCCGCGCGTACAGGTCGTGCGCGACCTTGTGCGCGACGCCGCAGGCGGCGGGCTCCGAGCCGTACTGCGAGTCGGCGAGCTTCGGGTTGACGAGCGCGAGGGCGTCGGGGAGCGCGTCGGGCACGGTGTGGTGGTCGATCACGATCACGTCCATGCCCAGCTCGTTCGCCAGGTCCACCTCGGCGACGGCCGAGGTGCCGCAGTCGGCGGTCACGAACACGCTCGCGCCCTGCGCGTGCAGCGCGCGCACCGCGCCCGGGTTCGGGCCGTAGCCTTCGTTGAAGCGGTCGGGGATGTAGGGCAGCGCGTGGGCGCCGAGGTCGTTGAGGGCCTCGGTCAGGATCGTGGTCGCGGTGATGCCGTCCACGTCGAAGTCGCCGAAGACGGCGACGGTCTCCCCCTCGGCGCACGCGCGCTCCAGCCGCTCGACGGCCACGTCGAGGTTCGGCATGAGCGCGGGGTCGGTCAGCTCGCCGGGCTCGCCGAGGTGGTGCTCGGCCTCGACGGCGTTGCGCACGCCGCGCCGCGCGAGCAGGAGCGAGATCAGCGGCGGCCAGTTGGCCCCCGTGAAGGCGTCGAGGTCCGGCGCGGCGGCAACCCGCCAGCGGCGGCCGCCGGAGCCGTCGAGGACGCGCCCGGCCAGGTCTTCCCGTGTTTCGGGCATGCCGACCGACCGGTCGCGTGTCGGCGCGCGAGGGGTGGTGGATCCGCTGACGGGGGGAGCAGCGCCGGGGTCCTGCGGGTCTGGCCCGCCGTGGATGCTTCGCGCGCTACTCGTGGTACCTCCCGAACAGCAGGGCCGAGTTGTGGCCGCCGAAGCCGAGCGAGTTCGACATCGCGTACTCGATGTCCACGTCGCGGGCGCCGTCGGGCACGTAGTCGAGGTCGCAGTCGGGGTCGGGGATCTCGATGTTGCGGGTCATGTGGATGCGCTGGTCGCGGAGCGACAGGATCGTCGCCGCCGACTCGATCGCCCCCGCCGCGCCGAGCGTGTGGCCGAGCATCGACTTGCTGGAGCTGATCGGGATGGTGAGCGCGGACTCGCCGAAGACGGTCTTGATCGACATCGTCTCGAACTTGTCGTTGAGCGGCGTGCTCGTGCCGTGGGCGTTGATGTAGCCCACCTCGTTGGCGTCGACGCCGCCCTTGCGCAGCGCGATGTTGATCGCGCGCGCCGCGCCCTCGCCGTTCTCGGACGGCTGGGTCACGTGGAACGCGTCCGCCGACTGGCCATAGGAGATGGCCTCGCACAGGATCGGCGCCCCGCGCGCGAGCGCGAAGTCGAGGTCCTCGAGGATGAGCGTGGCCGCGCCCTCGGCGAGCACGAAGCCGTCGCGGTCGAGGTCGAACGGGCGCGAGGCGTGCTCGGGGTCGTCGTTGCGCTTGGTGGAGAGCGCGCGTGAGGCGTGGAAGGCGGCGAGGCCCATGCGGGTGACGCAGGCGTCGGAGCCGCCGGTGATCATCGCCTTGGCGTCGCCGCGGCGGATGGTCTCGAGCGCGGTGCCGATGGCGTCGGCGCCGGATGCGCAGGCGGAGACGGTGTTGTAGTTGGGGCCGCGCGCGCCGAAGCGGATCGAGACCTGCCCGGCGGCCATGTCGGGGATGAAGGCGGGCACGAGGAACGGCGAGATGCGCCCCGGGCCCTTCTCGAAGAGCACCTGGAACTGGTCCTCCAGCCACGTCAGCCCGCCCATGCCCGAGCCGATCATCGCGCCGATCTCGTCGGCGGCCGAGGAGACATCGAGCCCGGACTGCTCGAGCGCGTCGTCGGTCGCGGCGATCGAGAGCTGGACGAAGCGGTCCATGCGACGCGCTTCCTTGCGGTCGATGAAGTCGCGCGGGTCGAAGCCGGTGACCTCGCCCGCGATGCGCGCCTCGAGGTCGGAGGCGTCGCAGAGCGTGACATCGCTGATGCCGTTGTCGCCGGCGAGCAGCGCGTCCCAGCTGGCCTCACGACCGACGCCGAGCGCGGTCATCATGCCGACGCCGGTCACGACGACGCGGCGCTGCGTGGTGTCCTGGGTCATGCTCCGCCCTCCCAGCGTCCGAATAGCAGGGCCGAATTATGCCCCCCAAGGCCGACCGACGTGCTCATCGCGTGGCGCACCTCGGTGCTGCGCGCCTCGTTCGGCACGTAGTCGAGGTCGCAGTCGGGGTCCGGCGTGCGGTAGTTGATCGTCGGCGGCGCCAGCTGCTGGTCGCAGGTCATCACCGCGATCGCCGCCTCCACGGCGCCCGCCGCGCCCATCATGTGGCCGAGCATCGACTTCGTCGAGGAGACCGCGATGCGCTCCGCGTGGTCGCCGAAGACCTCCCGGATCGCATGCGTCTCGACCCGGTCGTTCATCGGCGTGCTCGTGCCGTGCGCGTTGATGTAGTCGACGGTGTCGAGGTCGATACCACTCGCGTCGAGGGTCTGGCGCATCGCCTGCGTGATGCCGCGGCCGTCGTCGGCTGAGGCAACCATGTCGAAGGCGTCGCTCGCGGTGGCGGCGCCCTTCCACTCGGCGTAGATGTGGGCGTCGCGCGCCAGCGCGTGGTCGAGCCCTTCGAGGATCAGCACGGCGGCGCCCTCGGAGATCACGAAGCCGTTGCGGTCGGCGTCGAAGGGGCGCGAGGCCTGTTTCGGGTCGTCGTGGTCGGCCAGCGCGCGCATGGCGTTGAAGCCGGCGTAGTAGAGCGGGCGCAGGGGCGCCTCGAAGCCACCAGCGATGATGACCTCGGCCTCGCCGCGCCGGATCAGTTCGGCGGCCTCGCCGACCGCCGCGCCACCCGTGGCGCAGGCCGCGGTCACCGCCATGTTGGGGCCGCGCGCGCCGAGCGCGATGGCGACGAGGCCGGAGGCGGTGTCGGGCAGCGAGTTGGTGATCATGAACGGGCTCACGCGGCGCGCGCCGCGCTCCTCCATGACCTCGTGGTTCTCGACCAGCATGTAGGCGCCGCCGATGCCCGTCCCGAGCACGATCCCGACGCTGCCGGGCGGCTGCCGCTCGAGGTCGAGTTGCGCGTCCGCCACGGCCTGCCGCGAGGCGGCCATCGCCAGCACGGAGGAGCGGTCGATGCGTCGCAGCAGCTTGGAGTCCACGTAGCTCGCGGGCTCGAAGCCCTTGAGCTCCCCGGCGATGGGACACGGGAACTCGGAGGCGTCGAAGAACGTGATCGGGGCAATGCCCGACCGCCCCTCGACCAGCCCCTCCCACGTCGACTCCATGTCGAGGCCGAGGGGGGTGAGCGCCCCCAGGCCCGTGACCACCACGCGGCGCCCGGAAGGTTCGGTCATCAGGAAGGCGCCGCCTGCGTGGACTCCGGGGGCAGCACGGAGATGGGGATCGGCTCGACCTCGGCGTCGTTGAGCGAGACCGCCGTCACGCTGCGGTCGGTGCGCCGCACGAGCCGGGCGAGCACATGGCCCGGTCCGCTCTCGACGAAGGTGCGCACGCCCTGGTTCGTCATCTCGCGGACGTTGTCGGACCAGTAGACGGGGGCGCGGAGTTGCTCGGAGAACTCCTCGCGGAGGTCGTCGGCGGTGTGGAGCAGCTTCGAGGTGCGGTTGGAGACGATCGGCCGCGCCGGGTCCACCATCGGGATCTCGCGGATGAGGTGTGCGAACTCCTCGGCTTGCCCGTCGTGGAGCGGCGTGTGGCTGGAGACCTTCACCTTGAGCCGGATCACGCGCCCCTGCAGGTCGCGCGCGCGGTCCATCGCGCGTTCGAGCGCGGAGACGTCGCCGCTGATCACGGTCTGGGTATCGAGGTTGTGGTTGGCGATGTCGACGCGGCTCGCGGCGGAGAGCGTCGCCTCCTCGCAGATCTGCTGCACGACCTCGCCGTTGAGCCCGATGATCGAGGCCATCCCGACCGGGCGGCCCTCGTTGAAGCGGCTCATCAGCTTCGATCGCTCGAGGACCACGAGCATCGCGTCGCGGAACGTGAGCGCCTCGGCGGCGACGGCGGCGCTGAACAGCCCGAGCGAGTGCCCGCCGAAGAGCCGCGGGCGGATCGACCGCCCGACCTCGCTCAGCTTCTCGTGCATGGCTCCGAGGAACGCGACGGAGGTCGTGAGCACAGCCGGCTGCGTGAACGTGGTCTCGGCGAGCGCCTCGGCGCCCTCCTCGATGCAGATCTCCGCGACGTCCATGCCGGCGAGGTCGCTCGCTTCCTCGTAGACGAGGCGCGCGGTCTCGGAGTGCTCGTAGACGAGACGGCCCATGCCGGGCTGCTGCGAGCCCTGGCCGGGGAAGACGATGGCGACGGGATCGCTCTCGGGAGTGGGAGTGCCTTCGCTCACGGCGCTGGTTCTCCGTGGGAGGTGCGGTTTTGCACGCAGGTGGTCGTGGGACGCAACGGAGGCGCGCTCATCCCCCCTGCGGCGGCCTCCCATGCAGCGGCGCGGCATGCGCGCCAGCCCGCCAATGGTACGGGACGGGAGCCTTGCAATGCTACGGCCTCGCCGCGCTCTTCCCCAGATGGCCGGCAGTTCGACATAACGGTTCTACTAGCCGTCGAGGGCCTTGCGCACGTCGGGCAGCACGCGCAGGAGGTCGCTGGCGACCGTGGTCGCCGCCCCCATCGCCGTCTCCAGCGCCCGGCCGCACTCGCTGTGCATGTAGACCGCGGCGGCCGCTGCGTCGAACGGCTCCATGCCCTGCCCGATCAGCGAGGCGATGAAGCCGGCCAGCACGTCGCCCGTCCCCGCCGTCGCCAGCACCGCGCTCGAGAACTCCGAAAGCCGAGCGCGCCCGTCGGGCGAGGCGACCACGGTGTTCGCCCCCTTCAGCACCACGACGCTGTCCGTGCGCTGCGCATACTCCACCGCCCGCCGCAGCCGGTCGTCCTGCACCTCCTCGACGGTCGTGCCGAGCAGCCGCGCCATCTCGCCCGGGTGCGGGGTCAGCACGCGGGCGACGTCGAGCCCCTCGTGCCAGCCCGGCCGCTCAGCCAGCGCGTTCAACGCATCGGCGTCGATGACGGCCGCGCGCAGCCCCTCGACGCCGTCGAGGCCCGCGAGCACGTTCGCGACGAATGCGGCGGTCTCCGGCGTGTGTGAGAGGCCCGGCCCAATCAGCAGCGCCCCGCACCCGTCGAGCGCGCGCAGCAGCCCGGCCGCCGCATCGGCGCTCACGGCGCCCTCGATGTCCCGGAGCGGCTGGTGCGTGACCTCCGGTATGGCGGCGGCGATGAGCGCCTGCGCCGAGTCGGGCGCGGCGAGCACCACGAGCCCCGCGCCCGCACGCAGCGCGGCCTCCGAGGCGAGCCGTGCCGCGCCGGGGTAGCGGCGCGAGCCGGCCGCGACGACCGTGGTGCCGAAGGTGCCCTTGTGTGCGTCGTCGGAGCGGAACGGCATGCGCTCCTGCAGGTCGCGCTGGCGGATGTCCTCGTACGGGAGGTCGTCGCCGATGCCCTCCGGGAGCCCGATGTCCGCCTCGGCCACGTCGCCGGCGATCGCTCGGCCGGGCATGGCGAACAGCCCCACCTTCGCGAAGCCGAGCGCCACCGTCGTGTCCGCGCGCACCACGGCCGGGTCGGCACGGCCCGTGTCCGGGTCGATGCCCGTGGGGACGTCGATGGACAGCAGGCTCGGGCGGAAGATGCGCTGCGCGCGCCGCTCGGCCACCTTGTCGAGCACGGCTTCGAGCACGCCGTCGATGGGCCGGGAGAGCCCCGTGCCGAGCAGCGCGTCGACGACGCCGTGCGCCTCGCCCAGCCGCGCCTCGAGGCGTTCGAGGTCGGGGTCCTCCTCGGCGCTCCACGCCTCGATCCCCGCGGCCTGGAGCGCCCGCCACTGCGGGTCGTCGTCGGGTCGGGGGGTGAGCAGGAAGACGGAGAGCTCGGCGCCCCAGTCCCGGAGGTTGCGAGCGGCAGCAAGGCCGTCGCCGCCGTTGTTCCCGGGCCCGACAAGCACGACGGCGATCCGGCCCTCGGCCGCGCCCATGCTGATCCATGCCTCCTGCGCCACGGCGACGCCGGCGTTCTCCATGAGCTGCGCCTCGCTGATGCCCTGCGCGGCGGCGGCTGCCTCCATGGCCCGCATCTGTTCGGCGGTGACGAGTTTCATGACGGCCTCACCCCAGTAGTCCTCGCAGTTTCAGGAAGTCGACCAGGCGCCTGCGCGCCGCACCCGGCTCCTGCTCGCGTCGTTCCTGCGAGCAGACCACGACGGCGATGGCGAACTCGTCGAGGTGGCTCAGCGAGATGTCGATGGCGTCGAGGCCGATCGCCTCGGCGCGCCGGGCGGCCCCGCCGGTGAGGTACACCAGCGGCTTGCCGCGTTGGTCGGGCAGCACCTCGATGTCGCGCCACGCCACCGAGCGCGCCCCGGTGCCCAGCGCCTTCATCACGGCTTCCTTGGCCGCGAAGCGCGCCGCCAGCTCTCGCACACGACCCCGGCAGAACGCTGCTTCCTCGGGTGTATACACGCGGCTCAGGAAGCGTTCGGGGTGGCGTTCGAGGACGCGCGCCACGCGCGGTATCTCGATGATGTCGACGCCGACGGCATGCGTGCTCACGGCGCGCGATTCTAGCACGGTCGCCCGGCTATACTCCGCCCGTGCCCGCCACCATCATCGACGGCAACGCGATTGCGGCCGAGATCCGCGGCGAAGTGGCCGTGCGCGTGCGCGCCCACGTCGACGCCGGAGGGGCGGTCCCGCACCTCACCGCCGTGCTCGTCGGCGACGACCCCGCGTCCGCCACCTACGTCCGCAACAAGGCGCGCGCCTGCGCCGAGGCGGGCATCGACGCGCAGACGCTCACCCCCTCGGCCGACATCTCGCAGGACGGCCTGCTCGACATCGTGCGAGGGCTCAACGCCGACCCGGCGGTCTCGGGCATCCTCGTCCAGCTCCCGCTCCCATCGCACATCGACGAGCGCGCCATCACCGAGGCCGTCGACCCCGACAAGGACGTGGACGGCCTGCACCCCGTGAACCTCGGACGGCTCGTGCAGGGGCAGCCACACCTCGTGCCGGCGACGCCGGCCGGGGTGCAGCAGATCCTGCTGCGCACCGGCAACGACCCCGCCGGCAAGCGCGTCGTGGTCATCGGCCGCTCGACGCTCGTCGGCAAGCCACTCGCGCTGCTGCTCGGGCAGAAGGCCGAGGGCGCGAACGCGACGGTCACGCTCGCCCACACCGGCACCACGGACCTCGCCGCCGTCGCCCGCGAGGCCGACATCCTCGTGGTGGCGGCGGGCCGCCCCAACACCGTGACGGCGGAGATGGTGCGCCCCGGCGCCGTGGTCATCGATGTCGGCACGAACCGCGTCGACGACGCGACGCGCAAGCGCGGATGGCGGTTGGCGGGGGACGTGGAGTTCGAGGGCGTCTCGGCGGTGGCCGGCGCGATCACGCCGGTCCCCGGCGGCGTCGGCCCCATGACCATCGCGATGCTGCTGGTGAACACGCTGCGGGCGGCGGGGGTGGCGTAGGGCTGCGGGGCCGGCCCCGGCTACAGCGTTTCGAGCGCCTCTCGTGGACTGACGGCGCGGATCGGCGAGCCCTCGTAGTCCCGCAGGTTCCTCGTCACGATGACCTGCGCGTCGCACGCTCGCGCCGCTGCCACCTGGAGCGCGTCCTCGAAGTCAGTCATCTCCAGTGAGGCGGCATAGCGCACCCAGTCGGCGTTGGCAGGCGCGATGTCTACGTAGCGTAGCAAGTCAAGGATGAATGTCTTCGTATCGGCCTCCGGATCCTCTCTCTGCACGACGAAGTGGAAGTTCGACACGGTGTGCCACGCGATGCAGGCGCGTTCGCCGCCGCGCACTACTTGTGCGAGGAATGCTCCTGAGCGAGCGAAGTGAGGCTGCCGTCTGAGAGCGACATCAATGAGCACGTCGGTGTCGATGAGAATCAGAGGTCGTACTTCTTCGCCAGGTGCTCGTACCGGGGGTCGCCATGGCGCTCCGCGGGTCTGAACTTGCCAGCCCACCGCTCGATGAATGCGGTGCCTGCGTCGACCGCGTCGTCAGTTGCCTGCTCGCCAACCGACGACTTGGCTGATCTGTGCTCGGTGGACTTACCGTCTCCTGCCATCTCACGCAGTGACTCCTCGACCAGTGAGGAGAGCGAGACGCCCTGCTCGCGGGCGTGGCGCTTCGCCGCCGTGATCAGTTCGGCGTCGACGTTCACCGTGAGCCGCTTCTTGTTGCCCATCGCTCGCGCCCTCCACCCGCGACAGGTGCGCAGCCAGTGTATACGCGCCGAGGGCTGATCCCGCCCGTGCGGGGCAATATCCGGATCGTGGTACTGCGCCCGTCCCCCGTCGCGTTCTGACCCCGCTCGTGCGAACATCGATCCATGGACGACCTGCGACAGCGCCTCGCCGAACTGCTCGAACGCGTCCGCGACGTGCAGGTGCGGCTTTGACCTGCCCGCGCGTGAGCGCGAGCTGACCGAGGCTCGCGCGCAGTCCGCCGCCCCCGACCTCTGGGACGACCCTGAACGCGCGCAGGCGCTGATGCGCCGCGTCGCGCGCCTCGAGGGGCAGGTCGAGTCGTGGCGCAGCCTCGAGCGCCGCACGGCGGAGCTCGGGGACCTCGCCGAGCTTGCCGACGAGACCGAGGGTGAGGAGCGCGACGCGCTCGCCGGGGACATCCGGAGTGAGCTTGCCGCGCTCGAAGCCCAGTTCGAGGAGATCGAGGTCTCCATCATGCTCGCCGGCCCCTACGACGACCACGACGCCGTGCTCGCCATCCACGCACGCGAGGGAGGGACGGACGCCCAGGACTGGACGGAGATCCTGCTCCGCATGTACCTCCGGTGGGCGGAGCGTCACGGGTACAGCACGCAGATCGTCTCGATCTCCTCGGGCGAGGAGGCGGGCATCAAGTCCGTCTCGATCCGCATCGGCGGCGACGATGCCTACGGGCTGCTGCGCTCCGAGCGCGGGACGCATCGCCTCGTGCGCATCTCGCCCTTCGACGCCTCGCGGTCGCGGCACACGAGCTTCGCGCTCGTGGAGGTGATGCCGGAGGTGCAGGACGACGAGATCGAGATCGAGGTGCGCCCCGAGGACCTGCGCGTCGACACCTACCGCGCGAGCGGGCACGGCGGCCAGAACGTGCAGAAGAACGACACGGCCGTGCGGCTCACACACCTTCCCACTGGTATCGTGGTGACGTGCCAGAACGAGCGCTCCCAGCTCCGCAACCGTGAGTCAGCGATGCAGGTCCTGAAGTCACGGCTGCTCGAGATGGAGCTTGAGCAGCGCGAGGAAGAGATGGCGGCGCTCAAGGGCGAGCACGTCCCGGCCGGCTGGGGCAGCCAGATCCGTTCCTACGTGCTGCACCCCTACCGCATGGTGAAAGACCTCCGCACCGGTCACGAGACCAGCGACACGAACGCCGTCCTCGACGGCGAGTTCGACGACTTCGTCTACGCATGGCTGCGCAGCCAGGTGGGCGTCGAGGCGGCGGAGATGGCGAGTTGAACGCCCCGAGGTGGGTCTACGCACTCGCCGCGATAGCGGCGCTCGCACTCGGCGCGCTCGCCGCGCTGGGGTCATCGCCCGCGTCCGCCGACAACGGCGTGACGAACGTGCAGGCCACGTCGCGCGACCCGACGTCCGTCGTCTTCGGCGCACGGGTGACTGCCCCCGCCGGGCTGGAGAGCGCGATGCTGGTCTATCGCGTCCTCAACCCCAAGGAAGGCGACGTCGGCGGTCGGGGCGAGGCGACATTCGGCCCGGGCCCAGAGAACGACGTCTCGTTCACGCTGGAGACGCGGACCGCGATGCGCTATATCCCCGTCGGCTCGCAGTTCCGCTTCCACTGGGAGTTCGTCGACAAGGAGGGGCAGACGTTCCAGAGCGAGGAGCAGGCCTTCCTCTTCCTCGACGGCCGCTACCGCTGGAGCGAGAAGCAACTCGGCCACGTCACCGTCTACTGGTACGGCGGGAACGAGGACTTCGCCGACCGCGTGCTCGCGGCGGGCGAGTCCGCGCTCGAGGAGACCGAGGCGCTGCTCCAGGTGAAGGTGCCGTACGACGTGCGCATCATGGTCTGGGCCTCCGAAGCCGACGGCGAGCTGGCGATGCGGCCGCGCAGCCGGCTGTTCGACGAACTCGTCCGCACGGGCGGCCAGCGCACCGGGGCCGACCTGCTGTTCGTGTTCACGGCCACCTCGGACGTCGTGCGGCACGAGATGGCTCACATCGTGACCGCCGTGGCGGGCGACGGACCGGTCTCACGCATCCCCTCGTGGCTGGACGAAGGCACGGCCGTCTACATGCAGCGCAGCCCGAGGCCGTACGAATCCGCCATCGCGTTCCGCATCCAGACCGACAACACGCTGCGGCTGCGCAACATGGACTCACCCTCGAACGACCCGGCGCAGGTCGACCTGTTCTACGGGCAGTCGTGGTCCACCGTGCTGTACCTGATCGAGAACCATGGCGAGCAGGCCTTCGCCGACCTCTACCAGCACGTCCGCGAGGGCGCCCGCATGGACACGGCGCTCGAACGGGTCTACGGCTTCGACCAGGACGGGCTCTACAACCTCTGGCGCGAGGACAACGGCCTCGACCCCATCGACTTCAGGCCGCGCGTCGACTCGACCCCGCTGCCGCAGGCGGAGGCGACGCGCGCCCCGCTGCAGCTTCCCACGGGCGGCGCGTCGCGCCCGTCCGCTGCAGGCGACGACGACGATGACAGCGGCGATGCGACCCAGACCGACGACGGCGAGGCCGACGAGACGCCCGCCGCCGCGGCTACCGCGACCGCCGCCGGCCCGGCCGACGATGGGGCGGCGGTTGAGACGGGCGGGGGTGGCTCGACGACGACCACGGCAATCATCGTCGGGGTGCTCGCGCTGCTCCTCGGAGGTGCGCTTGGCGCGGCGGCGTTGATGGTCGCGAGGCGCGGGAGCTGAGCCGGCCGGGCGCGGCCGGCGGACGTCCTAGCGAGGCAGCACGAGGCCACCGGGCAACGTCGGCGGCTGCTGGTCCGGGGCCTGGGCCTCGCTCGTCATCATCGCCTGGGCCTGCTCGATGGTGAGGAAGGGCGAGACGAGCACGCGATCCCGGATCACGGTCTCCGGATCGCCGGTCGCGCAGCGACGGATCTGCTCGGCGAGGTCCGCTTCGTTCCACCCCCCGGTGAACCGGCGGCCCCCGATGCTCACCGTGGGCAACTCCGTCACCATGCGGGCCTCGGCGAGGAGCGGGAACTCGGACAGCTCGATCGCCTCGACACGCAGGTGGCGCATCACCACCGCGAACGCGGCGGCCAGGCGCAGCGTCACCGCGGACTGGGGGTCGTACGGCGCAACGAGCAGCTCCACCTCGAGGTCCTCGTCGAGGGCTTCGTCGGCTGCCGCCAGCGTTTCGAGGGTGCTTGCCTCCAACGGCGGGGCTCCCGAGCTGGCGTAGACGATCGTCTCCATGAACGCGGGGAACAGTACCCCGGACCACAGCCCGACGATGCGCACCTCGCGGCCGCGCCCACGGATGACCGTCACCGGCGCACGGTCGATGCGCGCCTCGCGCGCCCGGTCGGCGTGGCGGTCGAGGTCGTAGCGCGTCAGCGAGATGCCCGGGTGCAGCGACGCGAACTGGCGGGCTGCGGTGGCCACCTGGTCGCAGAACGTGCACGGGTCACGGTCCGTGCGGACGAGTGCGGAGTCTTGCTGTGTCCAGATGTCGAGGCCCACGGGCCCGATGACGCGCTGCGCGAGATGGTCGGCGATCGCCGGCCGCTCTTCCCGCGGGATGGGGGACTCGCTGACCATGTTCAGTCGCCTTCCGCCGCTTCGGCGCGCAGCAAGCGCATCGCGAGGTAGAGCCGCTGGATCGCGGTGAGCACGGTCAGCACCGCGAGCGCCCACAGCACCGGCCGCACGAGGACGCCCGTGATCAGCGCGACCCCCAGCAGCACCACGCGCTCCGCGCGCCGCAGCCAGCCCGAGGTGAGCTCGACGCCGAGCCCCTCCGCGCGCGCCCGCACGTACGAGACGAGCAGCGAGCCGGCGAGGACGGCGAACACGAGCGCGGACTCCTCGTTGTGGCCCTCGCCCAGTTGGTACAGCAGCAGGCCGAAGAGCACCACCGCCTCGGAGAAGCGGTCGAAGACCGAGTCGAGCATCGCGCCGGCCTTGCTCGCCCGCCCCGTCGAGCGCGCCAGCGCGCCGTCGAGGAAGTCGAGCGCGCTGAACACGAGCATGACGACGCCCCCGGCGGCGAGTGAGCCGGTGGCGATGAGCGCCGCCGCGCCGATGTTCCCGGCGAGCGCGAGGAACGACAGCATGTCGGGCGTGACGCCGAGCCGGGCAAGGAGACGCACGATCGGGTCGATCACGGCGGCAGGCGCACGGTTCGGCAGCAGGCTGGAAGGCAGCGCCATCAGCGGTACTCCCGCTCATGGGGCTCCCGCCGGTGGGGGCCCGGCCCGAGGGGACTAGTCACGCCGCCGCGCCGAAGCCAGCAGCGAGCGCGTGTGGGCCGCGCGGTCGTCGCGCAGGCGCTCGTAGTAGGAGAGCACGCGGCTCGTCACGCGCGGCCACGAGTACTCGTCGGCGCGCTTGCGGCCGGCCGCGGCGAGGCGCGCGCGGCGCTGCGGGCTCCGCACCAGCGCCGTGAGCGCCTCGGCGATGGCGAGGGGGTCGCGCGGCCGCGCGAGCAGGCCGTCCACGTCGTCGGTGATGACCGAGGCGTAGCCGTCGATGTTCGAGGCGACGATGGGGGTGCCCGCGGAGAGCGCCTCGAGCAGCACGTAGCCCTGCGACTCGTGGCCGGTGGCAGGCGAGCAGAAGATGTCGGCGGTGCGGTAGTAGCGCGGCAAGTCGGCGTCGGAGACGTCGTCGACGAAGACGATGCCGCGCCGCCCCTCGCGCTCCACCGAGCGCCGGTAGCGGCGCTTCATGCGCGAGTCGGGACCGACGACGACGAGCCGCGTGTTGGGGTCGCGCGCGTTGACGATCCCGAACGCGCGCAGCAGGTCGCCCAGGCCCTTCCGCTTCTCGGCCCGCCCGACGTAGAGGATGTTGAGCAGGCCGTCCTCGAGCTCGCGGATCGGCTCCAGCGCCGGGTCGGCGAAGCGCGGCACCTCGATGCCGTTGGGGATGACGTTGTAGTAGCCGGGGAAGTAGCGGCTGACATAACGCTGCGCGGGTGGCGACACCGTGATCTTGCCGTCGATCTCGCGGAACCAGCGCTTGAGCAGCCGTCGGCCGTACGAGTAGAGCCGGTTGCCGCCGTCCTTCGTCGCGTGGAACGTGCCGACGTTGACGACGTTCGGGTTCACCGACCGCGAGGCGCGCAGCACCTGGATCGGCAGCGTCGGCATGAGCGGCTCGTGGACGTGGACCACCTCGAACTGGTGCTCCTCCAGCGCGCGCCGCACCTGCCGCCCGAGCCGCGGGCTGAGCGCGATGCGCGCCGTCGAGCCCGAGGCCGGCACGGGCACGGGCCGCCCGATCGAGATCAAGCGCTCGTTGTCGTGCTCGCCGGTGGCGGGGGCGAGGATGCGGACCTCGTGGCCGTTGGCCTCGAAGCGCTCGGTGAGCTGCTGGATGTGGCGGTTCACGCCGCCGGGGGTGAGCCAGTCGTAGGGGGAGACGAAGGCGATCTTCACCGCATGCCCCCGATCGGCGGGATCGTCGGCGCGCGCAGCTTCTGGATCTGCCCGCCGATCACCTTGCGAGGCGTCACGGACAGCCCTCGCACCTGCTGCAGCGCGAGCTGCCGGAAGCCCAGCCGCCGCATGCTCGGTGCGCGGCCGGCCTGCGCCATCGTCGTGCGCGCCTCGATCGCCTCGCGCAGCTCGTCGGCGGTGTGGCCGCGGAAGAGCGTCGTGGCGGTGCCGACGCCTTCGAGGAAGTGGGCGTCGCTGCCGCCGGTCTCGGCGAGGTGGTAGCGCTCGCGGTTGCGGCGCAGCGCCCGCGCGCCGGTGACGCGCCCGGCGAGCGTGGTGTTGGCCACCTCGATCCCGTCGGGGTGCGTGGCCGGGTCGCCGTTGTCGAGCAGCCGGTCCAGCGTGCGGCGGCCGACGGAGCGCGTGAGCCACGAGAAGGGGTGCGGCACCACCGCGATCCCGCCCGCGCGGTGCACCAGCTCGACCGACTCGGCGAGCGGTCGCAGCGAGGGCACCGGCTCGTCGACCCACAGCGCGAGGAGGTGCCCGGCGCGGGTCGTGATCTCGATGCCGGGGACGAACTCGAAGCGGTAGTTGCCGCGCGCGTGCAGGTCGCGTGCGAGCAGCGCGCCCCCGACGTCGTCGTGGTCGGTGACGGCGACGACATCGAGGTCCGTGGAGGTCTCGACGTAGTCGAGCAGGGTCTGTGCGTCGGCCATACCGTCGCCGAAGGCGGTATGCACCTGGAGGTCGGCGCGGCCGAAGCGCTGGATGGTGGGCTCGTCGTCCGTCGACGCCGTATCCATGATGGCGGCATTGTACTCCGGCCCCGGCATACTACGTGGACAGCCCGCTCCATACGGGCTGCAACGCGAACCACTGCTCGGGCGACTCGCGGATGCCCGCCTCGAGCGCGCTCGTCACCCGCTGCATGCCGTCCTCGACGTCCGCGTCGCGGTCGTCGCCGCGCTCGAGGTAGAGCGGCGGGTCGAGCGCCACGCGCATGCGCTCGCCCGTCGTGCGCCGCGCAAAGCCGGTGACGATTGGCGAGCCGGTGCGCAGGGCCAGCTCGACCGCGCCGCGCGGCATCCGCGCGCGCTCGCCGAAGAACGGCTGCGGGTGGCCCGTGCCGAGCACGTCGCGGTCCGCGAGGATCGCGAGGACGTTGCCGGAGCGCAGCTGCTGGATGGCGAGCCGCACGCCCGTGCGGTCGGCCGGCACGAAGCGCACGCCCGGCGCCTGCCGCAGCTCGTGCACCAGGTCGTGCAGTGCGGGCGGCGAGAGCGGCTCGGTCAGGACGAGCACGTCGAAGCCGAACATCCCCATCACGCTGATCAGCGTCTCCGGGTTGCCCAGGTGCGCCGACACGAACATCACGCCGCAGCCCCGGTCGTACGCGTCGAAGAAGCGGTCGAACCCGTCGACCGCCTCGATGCGCTCGATGGTGTCGGCGGGCGAGAGGTGGGCGGAGTGCGCCATGTCGGCCCAGTAGCGCAGCGCCGTGCGGACGTTGCCGCGGGCCGCGCGGGCGATGTCGGCGGGCCGCGCCTCGCCGTCGTGGGCGTGCCGCATATGGTCGGTGGTGACGTTGCGCAGGCGCTGCGAGGCGAACCAGGCGAGCGTGCCCGCGACGTCCGCGATGGCGTACAGCACGGACAGCGGCAGCCGTCCGAAGACCTCGATCCACACCCGCAGGGCGGTAGCGGCGACCATGCGTCAGGCGGCCCGTTCCTCGCGCGCGTCGTCCAGCCAGAGCGAGCGGAAGATGTACCACTGCTCCGGGTGACGCCGCACCATCTCCTCGAGCGACCGGAAGATCGCCTGCGTCAGCCCGTGCACGTCGCGCTCCATGTCGCCGGTCGGCTCGTAGCGGATGTGCTCGAGGTCGGGCGTGGCGCGGTCGCTCCAGGTGTCGAGCCGCGGCACGGTCGCGGCCATCACCGAGGCCTGCGTGCGCAGCGCGACGCGCGCCGGCGCGTCCGGCACCGCGACGGTGTCACCGAAGAACTCGACCTCCACGCCGCGGCCGGGCTGCGGTACGTCGATGAGCGCCGCGACCACCTCGTTGCGCCGCAGCGAGCGCAGCAGCCGCGGGCCGATGCGGTCGGCGGGGAGCACCTGCATCCCGAGCCTGCGCCGGGAGCCGAGCACCATCTCGTTCAGCCGTGGGTCGTCGAACGTGTCGGCGATGACGGAGATGCGGTACCCGTGCTCGCTGAGCGCGACGGCGCCGAGGTCCCACACGCCGAAGTGGATGGTGACCAGCACCATGCCGTTGCCGGCCAGCGCGCCGTCGATGTAGTCCCAGTCCTCGTAGCGCACGCGCTCGCGCAGCTCCTCGCGGGGGCGCGAGCCGAAGCGCAGGAAGTCGACCAGGTAGAGGCCGTAGTTGCCGAAGGAGGTGCGCGCGACGCGCCTCGCGGCGCCCTCGTCGCCGCCGGTCACGCGCAGCATGTTGCCGATGCAGCGGCGGCGGCCGCCCGTCCACAGGTAGTACGCGACGACCCCCACGGCGAAGCCGCAGCCGTACGCCACTCGCAACGGGACGAGCCGGGCGAGCAGCGAGGCGATCCGGAAGCCCCAGTACGCCGCCATCGCGCAGGCAGTCTACGCGCGCGCTGCGCTACCCGCCCAACGCCCGGTTGCGCTACGAGCCCGCCGCGGCCTCGACCTCGCCGCCGATGAACGCCTCCAGGCGGTCGCGCGCCACGTCGTCGTGCCACTGCTCCGGCGGCGACTTCATGAAGTACGCCGAGGGCTCCAGCAGCGGGCCGCCGATGCCGCGGTCGAGGCCGATCTTCGCGCAGCGGATCGCGTCAATCACCACGCCGGCCGAGTTCGGGCTGTCCCACACCTCCAGCTTGCACTCGAGGTTGAGCGGCACCTCGCCGAACGTCGTGCCCTCCATGCGGATGTGGCACCACTTGCGGTCCTCCAGCCACGGCACGTGGTCCGAGGGGCCGACGTGCACGTCGGCGTACGGCATCTCGTAGTCGATCTGCGAGGTCACGGCGTTGGTCTTCGAGATCTTCTTCGACTCCAGGCGCTCGCGCTCCAGCATGTTGAGGAAGTCCGTGTTGCCGCCGAAGTTGAGCTGGTAGGTGCGGTCCACCTTGACGCCCCGGTCCTGGAAGAGCCGCGCGAGGAGGCGGTGCAGGATGGTCGCGCCGACCTGCGACTTGATGTCGTCGCCGACGATCGGGAGGTTCTTCTCGCGGAAGCGGTCCGCCCAGTACTCCTCGCGCGCGATGAAGACGGGGATGCAGTTGATGAAGGCGCAGCCCGCCGCCAGGATCTGCTCCACGTACCACTTCGTCGCCTCCTCGGAGCCGACGGGCAGGTAGCTGATCACGACGTGCGTGTTGGTCTCGCGCAGCACCGAGACGATGTCCGCGGTCGAGCCGGGCGCCTTCGTGATCACCTCGGAGAGGTACTTGCCGAGGCCGTCGTGGGTCATCCCGCGGATCACGGGCACGCCCAGGTGCGGCACGTCGGCGAACCTGTAGGTGTTGTTCGGCGCGGTGTAGATCGCCTCGGAGAGGTCCTGGCCGACCTTGTTGGCGTCGATGTCGATGGCGACGGTGAAGTTGATGTCGCTGATGTGGTAGTCGCCGAGGACCGGGTGCATCAGCCCCGGGATCACCTGGTCCGGGTGGGCGTCCTTGTAGAACTCGACGCCCTGCACGAGCGAGGACGCGCAGTTCCCCACCCCGATGATTGCTACGTTGATCGGCTCACCCACGGTGTTGTGCCCCTTTCGCGGCGCGCGCTCGTCGTCGGCGCGCTGCCTCACACGCGATCGAGGGTACGCACGGGTCCTCCCGTGGGCTAGTGGAAGTTTCTTCCGAATAGCATAAGATACGCTTACCGATAGACGGGAGGCCTCGTGACCACCCCGGCCACACCTGACCTCGACGCCGCCGAGGAAGCCGCCGCGCAGCCGCCCGACCGGGACGCCGACCTCGACGCGCCGCCGCTCAACCTCCACCTCCAGCAGCTCGCCTACGTCCGGGCCCTCGAACGCTCCGGGACGCTCACCGAGGCCGCGCGACGCCTCCAGGTCAGCCAGCCCGCGCTCTCTCAGTCGCTCTCGCAGCTCGAACGCCGCCTTGGCGTGCCGCTGCTGGAGCGCGACGGCCGCCGCCGCCAGCTCACCGAGGCCGGCCGCGAGGTCGCGCGCTTCGCCGGTGAGACGCTCGCCCGCGCCGGGGCGCTGCGCGACTGGCTCGACGCCTACGCCGAGGGCCGCGAGGGCACGCTGCGCGTCGGCATGATCGACGCCGCAAGCCTGTACGCGCTGCCCTCGGCGATCCGTGCCTTCCGCGAGAGCCACCCCGAGGTGCAGCTCGAGCTCGTCGTCGACCGCTCTGGGCTGCTGCTCGAACGCCTCGCGCGCTTCGAGCTCGACCTGGCGTTCGTCGTGGGGCCCGTGGCGCCGGAGTTCGACGCGGTCGAGGTGCTCAACGAGCCGCTCTACCTCTACGCTCCGCCCGGCACGACCGAGGAGCCCTCGGACGGCGAGTGGGTGCTCTACCCGCCGGGCCGCCAGACCCGGCGCATCATCGACGCGGGTCTGGCCGCGCGTGGGATCTGGCCTCGTATCTCCCTCGAAAGCGACAACCCCGCAGTGCTCGGCCAGATGGTCGCGCTCGGCCTCGGCTGGAGCGTGCTGCCCGAGGGCGTGGTCGAGGGCGTCTCGCCGGAGCTGGCCGCCTCACGTCGCGATCAGATCGCGGAGCGCACGCTCCTCGCCGCGCGTCGCGCCCAGTCCCCGCCCGACGCGCGCGCCGAGGCGTTCCTGCGGCTGGTGACGGAACGGGAGCCCGCCGTCTCGTAACCCTCGTCGCTCTGGTCAGGCCGGGAAGACGCGGTAGGGGTGCCAGACGCTCGGGATCGGGCCGCACTCCATCAGCGCGACGAGGCGGCCGTCGGGGCCGTAGCCGCGCGCCTTCACGCCCACGCGCGCCGGCGGCGCGCCCGCGTGCGCAGGCGGGCGCGTGTCGCGGCCCTGCCGCGCCAGCGCCACCGACCGCCTGTTGAGGATCACGGCCGGCCAGTCCGTCAGCACCGCGTCCGGCGCGTGTACGAGGTCCTCGGTGGCGCTCGCCTCCAGCAGCCGCACCGCGTCGTCGAGCCGCGTCGCGTCGGCCACGGCGAACGGGCCGACGGCCGTGCGGCGCAGCTCGGCGAGGTGGGCGCCGACGCCGAGCGCCTGCCCGAGGTCGTGCGCGAGCGAGCGCATGTAGAAGCCCTTGGCGCACTCGACCTCGATCTCCAGGTGCGGCAGTGAGACGTCGAGCAGGTCGAGGGCGTAGACGTGCGCCGGGCGCGGCTCGAGCTGCGGCTGCTCGCCGCGGCGCGCGGCGCGGTGCGCGCGCTCGCCGCCGAGCTTGACGGCGCTGAATGCCGGCGGCGTCTGCATGAACTCGCCCCGGAACGCGGGCAGCGCGGCCTCGACGTCGTCGAGGGTCACGCCGGCCGGGTCGCGCGTCTCGCGCACCTCGCCGGCTGCGTCGTAGGTGTCGGTCTCGACGCCGAGCGTGACGGTGGCCCGGTAGCGCTTGCGCGCGTCCATCAGGGAGTCGATGAGGCGCGTGGCGTTGCCGATGGCGACCGGGAGCACGCCCGTCGCGGGCCTGTCCAGCGTCCCGGCGTGCCCGACCTTGCGGATGCCCGTGGCGCGCCGGACGGCCCGCACCACATCGAACGACCCCATGTCGGCGGGCTTGTCGATGTTGATGAAGCCGACGAGCGGCGGGTCGGCGGGGCTCACGGGCCGGCGTCCGGCTCGGCGCTCTCGCCCTCGCGCACGTCGCGCAGCAGCGAGGCCATGCGGGCGCCCTCGGCGATCGAGTCGTCGAGCTCGAAGTGCAGCCGCGGCACGCGGCGGATGTGGATGCGGCGCACGAGCTCGCGGTGCAGGAACGAGGAGCTGCGGCCGAGTGCGTCCATGACCGCGCGCTGCTCCAGGTCGTCGGCCATGACGCTCACGTGTACGCGCGCGTGGGCGAGGTCGGGCGTGACGTCGATGTGGGTGACGGAGATCAGGACGCCCTCGAGGCTGGGGTCGCGGACGCGGCGTTGCAGCAGGTCCGCGATCTCCTCCTGCAGGAGGTCGGCGACTTTCTCCATGCGACGAGACATCGTGCGGTCCTCGCAGCGCGTGAGGAGGGGATGAGCGCCGGGGGCGCTAGCGCACCTGCTCCATGTGGTAGGCGACGATCTCGTCGTCCTCCTGGAAGTCGTCGAAGCCGTCGACGGTGATGCCGCACTCCTGGCCCGCGGTCACCTCGTTCACGCGGTCCTGGAAGCGCTGTAGCGAGTCGATGCGCGACTCGTGGATGACCTCGCCCCCGCGGCGCACCCGCGCGAGCGAGCGGTTGTTGACGGCGCCGTCGCGCACCACGCACCCGGCGATCGAGTTGCGGCGGCCGCGCCTGAACACCGCGCGCACCTCGATGACGGCGTCCTGGCGCTCCTCGTAGATCGGTTCGAGGAGGCCCTGCACGGCCCGCTCGACGTCGGAGACCACGTCGTAGATCACGCGGTAGTCGCGGATCTCGACGTGCTCGGAGTCGGCGAGGCGCTGCGCGCCGGTCTCGGTGCGCGTGTTGAAGGCCACGATCACGCCCTGCGAGGCGACGGCGAGGTTCACGTCGGACTCGTTCACGGTGCCCGCGGCGGCGTGGATCACCTTCACGCTGATCTCGTCCATCGCGAGGCTCTCGATGGCCCGCACGAGCGGTTCGATCGAGCCCTGCACGTCGGTCTTGAGGACGATGTTGAAGTCCTTGACCGCGCCGCGGTGGATCTCGCCGAACAGCGAGTCGAGGGTGACGCCCATCTGCGGCGTGCCCGTGCTCTCCATCGCCCGGCGGTCCGCGGTGACCTTGGCGCGGGCGGTCTTCTCGTTCTTGACGGTCATGACGCGCTCGCCGGCCGGCGGCACCTCGTTGAGGCCGAGGACCGTGACGGGCGTGGACGGGCCGGCCTGCTGCACGCGCTGGCCGGTGTGGTCCGTCATCGCCTTGATCTTGCCGTAGGCCAGCCCGGCCCGGACCACGTCGCCGGTGTGCAGCGTGCCGGTCTGCACGAGGATGGTCGTCGAGATCCCGCGCCGCGGGTCCGTCGACGCCTCGAGCACGATGCCCACCGCCTCGCGGTCGGGGTTCGCGCGCGGGTCGTCTAGGTCCGCAACGAGGAGCACGTTCTCGAGCAGGTCGTCGATGCCCTCGCCCTGGAGCGCGGAGATCGCCACGACGGGCGTCTCGCCGCCGTACTCCTCCGGCACCACCTGCACCTCCATGAGCTGCTGCTTGGCGCGGTCCGGGTTGGCGTTGGGCAGGTCGGCCTTGTTGAGCGCCACGACGATCGGCACCTCGGCGGCGCGCGTGTGGTCGATGGCCTCGCGCGTCTGCGGCATCACGCCGTCGTCGGCCGCGACGACGATGATCGCGACGTCGGTGACCTGCGCGCCGCGCGCGCGCATCTCGGTGAACGCCTCGTGGCCCGGGGTGTCGATGAAGGTCAGCGTGCGGCCGTCCGGGCCGGCAGCCTGGTAGGCGCCGATGTGCTGCGTGATGCCACCGGCCTCGCTGTCCACCACGCTCGCGCGGCGGATCGAGTCGAGCAGCGTGGTCTTGCCGTGGTCGACGTGGCCGAGCACGGTCACGACGGGCGGCCTCGGCGCGAGGTCCTCGCCCTCCTCGACGACGCGCAGCGAGATCGACGCGGGGCTCTCGTCATCGCCCGCAGCGGCCGCGGCGTCTTCGGAGCCCTCCTCCTCGGGCAGGAACCCGAGGTCGGCGGCGACGACGGCGGCGGTGTCGAAGTCGACGACCTGGTTGATCGTCGCCATCACGCCGTTCTTCATCAGTTCCTTGATGACGTCGACGGGCGTGACCTCGAGGAGGTCCGCGAGGTCGTTGACGACCACCGCCTGCGGGATCGCGACCCGCGGTCCGGCGCCGGGCGCCTGGGCTTGCGTCATCGTGCGTGCTCCTCGCCAAAGCGTTGCCCGGCAAACGCGCGTACCGTCTCGCGCTCGCTCGCGGTGAGTGCGCCCCGCAGCGCCCGGGCCAGGCCCGGCCCGTCCAGGGCGCCTGTCCAGCAGTCCGGCTCGGCGCAGAGGTACGCGCCCCGGCCACCCGCGCGCGCGGCCTCGTCGACGACGAGGCGCGCCTCGCCGCCCTCGCCGACCCGCGCGAGGCGGATCAGGTCGCGCTTGTCGCGCTGCGCGCCGCAGGCCACGCAACTGCGCTGTGGCTGCCGCCGGGTGCGACGGGCGGGCGGGCTAGCTGTACTCGTCATACTCTTCGTCATCGTCCTCGTAGTCGTCGAAGATGTCGCCCAGGCCCTCCTCGATGTCGTCCTCGTCGACCTCGAAGCGCCGTGAGCCGCGTCGCGCGGGGCGTGCCGGGCGCTCGGGCTGCGCCGGGCCGCGACGGCGGCCGCGTGCGCGGCGCTGCGGCTGACGGCGCTGCTCCTCTTCCTCGTCGATGTCGCGCAGCTCGCCGATTTCCTCGGCGAAGCGCAGGCCGCTGGTGTCGGTGCGCGGCGCCGCTGCCGCCACGGGCTCCGGCTCCGGCGCTGCCTCGACGACCTCCGGCTCGGCCACCGGCGGCGCTGCCTCTGCGGCAGCGGGCGCCTCGGCGGCCTCGGCGGCGGCGGGCTCTGCGAACTCGGCGAGCACCTCCTGCTCGGGCGTGAGCGGCGCGGGCTCCTCGGCGACCGCGGGTACCGGCGGCTCGACGCGCTCGCCGGGCAGGCCCGGCTGGACGTAGTCGGGCCCGGCCGGGGTGACCTCGACGGTCGGCATGCCGACGGGCGCCTCGACGGGAATCGCCTCCATGTTCGGCTCGGGCGGCGGGTAGAGGTCCTCGCCGTTGCGGATCAGCACGCCCTCGGCGGTGATCTCGATGCGGCGGCCGGTCAGCTTGGCGGCGAGGCGGGCGTTCTGGCCCTCCTTGCCGATGCCCAGGCTGAGCTGCTTGTCGGGGACGGCGACGAACGCCGTGTTCTCGTCTTCATCGAGGCGGATCGAGACCACCTCGGCGGGGCTGAGCGCGTTGGCGACGAACGCCGTCTCGTTCGGGTCCCAGCGGATGATGTCGACGCGCTCGCCGCCGAGCTCGTTCACGACGTTCTGGATGCGCGCCCCGCGCATCCCCACGACGGCCCCGATGGGGTCGACGCCGTGCTGGCGCGAGATGACGGCGATCTTGCTGCGGAACCCGGGCTCTCGCGACATCCCCATGATCTCGACGACACCCTTGGCGATCTCGGGCACCTCGAGCTCCAGGAGGCGGCGCAGCAGCTCCGGGTGCGCGCGGGAGGCGACCACCTGCGGCCCCTTCGAGGCGCGATAGACCTCCTTGATGTAGACGCGCAGGCGCTGGCCGACGCGGTAGTGCTCCGGCCTGACCTGCTCGGAGGCGGGCAGCACGGCCTCGGCGCGACCGAGGTCGAGGATGACCTGCCGCCGCCCGGGCTCGACGCGCAGTACGGTGCCCGAAACGAGCTCGCCCTGCTTGGTGGTGAACTCGCCGTAGACGGCCTCGCGCTCGGCCTCACGCAGGCGTTGCAGCACGACCTGCTTGGCGGTCTGCGCGGCGATGCGGCCCGCGTCCATGGAGGCCTCGAGGGGTTCGCGCAGCAGCGCGCCCGGCTCCTGGCCGGGCCAGCCCATCTCGGCGGCTCGCTCCGGTGTGACCTGGAGCTCGTCGTCCTCGATCTCCTCGTCGTCGCGGACCTCCCAGACGCGCCAGGCGTCGATGTCGCCGGTGGCGATGTCGATCTTGACCTCGACCTCGGCGTAGAGCAGTTCGTCCTTCTTGTAGGCGGACGCCATGGCCGCCTCGACGGCCTCGAAGACCTTGGTCTGGTCGAGGTTCTTCTCGGCGGAGAGCTGTGAGATGGCGAGTACGAAGTCGTTCTTCATGGAGCCGTTGCGCCTTCGGATGACAGCCGGTTCGGACCTCGAAACGGCCTGGCTGGGGGTGGGCTACGAAAAAGACGTGGGACGTGGCCCACGTCTGTCCGAGAGAGGACGCCGAGGTCTCAAGGATCATAGCACGCGCCCGGATTGCCCGGCTACGGCCCGCACGCAATGACCGCGGCGCGGATGTGCGCCGCTGCGGCGAGGTGGGCGATGTCATCGGGGTCCGTGGTGAGGATCGCATCCTCGTCCTCTGCGACGAGGACAACCATCGCATCGATCGGGTCGGCGGTTGCGCTGCGACCAAGCAACTCACCTGCACGGCGGGCGAGATCAAGGCCAACGTCGACGATCTCGACGTTGCGCAAGAGACGGGCGAGTCGCGCTTGGCGCCCGTGGCCGTTGCGCCACGCTTGCGCCACGACGACGGCGGGAGCGCGGAGGTCCATGCCCTCCTGGGAGGCCGCGCGCAGGCGCAGGATCGTGGCGCGGTCACCCCGGTCGACGGCGATGAGGGCGCCGGCGTCCAGGACGAACGCGCTCAGCGCGCCACGCCTTCAATAGCGGAGCGTAGCTCGGCTCTGGCCCGCTCGATCTCGTCCGTACTGAAGTGCCCGTGCTCGTCTTCCCACGCGTCGAGGAACTCCCGCAGCCCTTCGCGTCGCAGGCGCGCGGCGGCGGCGGCGGCGAGCCATGCCGAGAGGTTCTGGTCGTTGCGGCGCGCCGCGTCGCGGACCGCGTCGGCGAGGTCGCTGTCGAGGGAGATGCTGAGTTTGCTCACGGTCATGGCGCCATACTACCACGGTAGTATGGCGAGTGCCCACCGCACGCCTGGCGGGGACGGCGAACGGCCTGCCTCTCGCACCGGGATCCTCGAGGCGACGGCCAACGACCGGCTCGAAGGCCCGCATCCAGACCTGGTACGGGTTGTGCGGCAGGGGACCCATCCAGGTAGCACCCGCCTTGGGGCTATACGCGGCCCGACGCGGACCTCTACCGCCCCTCGTTCACCCGGTCCGCAGCCTCGGCGAGGGCCGCGAGCGCCTCGGCGCGCAGCGCCTGCACGCGCTCGACGACCTCGCCGCGTGGCACGAGCTCGGTCTCGCCGCTGTCGCGGCGGCGGAATTCGACGACGCCCTGGCGATGGTTGCGTGCGGAGACGGTGAGGCGCAGCGGGAGGCCGATCAGGTCGGCGTCGTTGAACTTCACGCCCGGCGACTCGTTGCGGTCGTCGAAGAGCACCTCGAGGCCCGCGGCCTGGAGCTCGCCGTAGAGCGCCTCGGCGTCCGCGGCGACCTCCTCGTCGCGGTCGAGCCCCAGTGCGACGATGTGGACGTCGAACGGGGCGATCGAGGCGGGCCAGGTGATGCCGTCGTCGTCGTGGCCGGCCTCCACGGCCGCGGCGACGATGCGGTCCACGCCGATGCCGTAGCACCCCATGGTCGGGACCACGCCCGATCCGTCCGAGGCGAGCACGTCGACGTCGAACGCCTCGGAGTAGATCTGGCCGAGCCGGAAGACGTGGCCCATCTCGATGCCACGATGCAGCCGGATCGTGCCCGCGTCACAGACGCCGCAGGTGTGGCCGTCCTCGGCGAGGGCGATGTCGGCGACCTCGGTCGCCGTCCAGTCGCGGCCGTGGTTGGTGTTGACCAGGTGGTAGTCGGGCCGGTTCGCGCCGGCGACGAGGTTCGGTGAGCCCTCGATCGAGACGTCGGCGATGACCTTCATGCGGTCGCCGAGCCCGACGGGCGAGGCCGCGCCGGCGGTGAGGCCGAACTCGTTGACCTCGCCGTCGGTCATCGCGCGCAGCGAGCGGCCGCCGAGGGTGTTACTGAGCTTCACCTCGTTGATCTGGAGGTCGCCGCGCACGACGGCGAAGATCGGCTCGTCCGGCTCGCCGCTGCCCTCGGCCATGTAGAACACAGCCTTGGCGGTCTCCTCCTCGGCGACGTCGAGGAACGTCGCGAGCTCGTCGATGGTCTGCGCGCCGGGGGTGTGGACCTCCTCCATCGGCAGTGGGTCGGCGTCGCCGGCGGGCGGGCGCACGAAGGCGGCCTTCTCGGTGTTGGCGGCGTAGCCGCAGCCGTCGCAGATGGCGACGACGTCCTCGCCGGTCTCGGTGAGGAAGATGAACTCCTGCGAGCCCTTCCCGCCGATCGCGCCCGAGTCGGCCTCGACGGGCACGGTCGGCACGCCGCAGCGGGTGAAGATGCGGCCGTAGGCCTCGAACATCGCCCGGTACGAGTCGTCGAGTCCCGACTCGTCGAGGTCGAAGGAGTAGGCGTCCTTCATCGTGAACTCGCGGACGCGGACCAGCCCGCCGCGGGGGCGCGCCTCGTCGCGGAACTTGGTCTGGATCTGGTAGAGCGTGACCGGCACGTCGCGGTACGAGCTGGTGTGGTCGGCGAAGAGGCGCGTGATCACCTCCTCGTGCGTCGGTCCGAGGACGAGCGGGCGGTCGCGCTTGTCGCGGAGGGTGAACAGCACGGAGCCCATCGACTCGTCGCGGCCGCTCTGCTCCCACAGCTCGGCGGGGTGGATGGTGGGGAGGAGCACCTCCTGGCCGCCGGCGGCGTCCATCTCCTCGCGCACGACCTGCTCGACCTTGAGCTTGGTGCGGCGACCGAGGGGCATGTAGCTGTAGACGCCGGCCATGAGCTGGTCGATGAAGCCGGCGCGCAGCAGGAGCTGGTGACTGGCCGTCTCCGCGTCGGCGGGCGCCTCGCGGAGGGTGCGTCCAAAGAGCCTCGACATGCGCATGCATCGAGGGTACGCAGGGCAGGCGGAGCGGGCAAAGCGAGCCACGTTCGGCGAGCGCCGGGGCCGCCCACAGGCGCGGCGAGTGCTACAGTGCGGCTCGCGCCGAGACCCGGCGCCCGCTCCCATCCGCCGCCAGGGACAGGCCGTGGCGCGGATTCACGTGTTCGCCGACGAGGCCGGCAACTTCGACTTCAGCCGCAAGGCGGGAGCGAGCCGCTTCTTCATCCTCACGACCGTCGCATTCCCCGAGGGCCACGACGCCCTCGCCACGTCGTTGCGCGCGCTGCGCTTCGAGCTGGCGTGGGAGGGCATCGACCTGCGTCGCGGGTTCCACGCGACGGACGACACGGTCCACGTCCGCGACCGGGTCTTCGAGGTGCTGCAGCAGCACGAATTCCGCGTCGACGCGACGATCCTGGAGAAGCCCAAAGCGCGTCCCGGGATTCGTAGCTCGGACGAGCGCTTCTACCGGGCGGCGTGGCTGTTCCACCTGCGCGCGGTGTTGCCCTCGCTGCTCCCGGCAGGCAGCGAGCTCCACCTTGTAGCCGCGTCGATCGGGACCGGCCGGCAGCGAGGCCCGTTCATGATGGCCGTCGAGAGCGCGGTGCGGGACTCTACCGCGGAGATCGCCCAGCTCTCGTTCTGGCCTGCCGATGCCGACCTGTGCTTGCAGGCAGCGGACTACTGCGCCTGGGCGTTCCAGCGGAAGTGGGAACGTGACGACTGGCGGTCATACCGGCTGATCGCAGATCGCATCGCGATCGAACAGGATCTGTTCGGGCGCGGCCGGCGCACGTTCTACTGATGTGCATGAGTGAGGGAGTCGGCCAGCTATCCGGTTGTCGCCGGAAGAGCCCGGGGGCTCTTGTCACTGGCCCGGTCCAGGGGTGCGGGCAGAGCCTGCACCTTGCGTTGATCGTAGCGGAGCCGTTGCAACCGCTGCAACACGCAGTACCCACATCGGTGGAGTTGGGGGGTTGCGTTGGACCAGCTATCCAGTCGGAGCTGGAAGAGCCCGGGGGCTCTTGTCACCGGCCCTTGCGAAGACTCCGGGCCGAAACCCGAAGCGTGCGTCGATCGTAGCTGTACGGCGACGAGGGCCGCAATGCGCGTTCCGAATCGACTGTTGCCGCGGCGGAGGTAGGCCGGCTATCCGGCTTTCGCCGGAAGAGCCCAGGGGCTCTTGTCACCAGCCTGGTTAGGGGCGCGGGCAGTGCCCGCCACCGTCCTCGGATCGTAGCTGGCGTCGACGGACCGTCACAACCCCGTTCCGGATCGTGCTACGACCCGGCAGTCTCGATCACGCCGGCCCGGCGCAGCACGTCGAGCGCCGCTCCCACCGCCTCGTCCGGCTCGCGCTGGTCGATCTCCAGCGTGCGCGCCGCCGAGGCGGGGATGCGCTCAGCCAGCCACGCGAAGTCCACGTCGCCGTTGCCCGGCGCGCGGTGGTCGCGCACGCCCGCCACGTCGTGGAGGTGGGTGCCGATCAACTGGTCGCCGAGGAGGTTGAACCACGCCTCGAGGGGGACGAGGCCGAGGCGGTGCAGCACCTCGGCGTGGCCGACGTCGTGCCAGTAGCCGGCGACGTGCGGCGGGTACGGCGCGAGCAGGTCCGCCGCCTCCTCGGGGAGCGGGATCTCGTGGAAGTGCAGCCGGCACTCGAGGCCGATGGCGACGCCTCGCGGCTCCGCGTACTGCACCAGCGCGTCGAGGGACCGCCGCGCCTGCTCCAGGTGTTCCGGCGCGCGCTCGGCGCGCTCGCGGTGGGCCGCGGCGATTCGTCCGGCGCGCTTCTCGGTGTCCGTGTCGCCGCGGTTGTAGGCGTCGCGCAGGCGGCGTTCGGCGCTCACGCCGCGGTCGCCCGCCGCTCCGAGGTGCACGACGATGGCCGTCGCGCCTGCCTCGGTGGCTGCGTCGACGGAGCGAAGCGTGTAGCGGACCGCGGCCTCGCGCTCACCCTCGTCGGTCGAGGCGAGGTTGAGGCCGCGATTCCAGCCGCGCTCCGGGTCGCGTTCGAGCGGCGCGGGGGCGTGGACGGCCGACACGGGGAGCACGTCGGCCGCAAGGATCGCGCCGATCTGCTGCGCGTCCATCGAGTGGTTGACCTCGATCGCGTCGTAGCCGAGCGCGGCGGCACGTTCCATGAACGCGGGCAGGTCGTGCTCGAAGCGCGGCTGCACCGCCCACATGGTGCTGAGCGCGACGGGCATCGCGCCCGAGGGTTCGTCGGGGCTCAACCGCTGCGCTGCGCGATCAGGGCGTCGAGCTCGATGCGGAGCTGGTCGAGCACCTCGTCGTAGGGGAAGGCGCCGACGGTCTCCGAGCCGCGCTTGAGGTTCACGGCGGCGGGGCCGCACCACAGCCCGAGGTCGGCGTCGTCGGTCTCGCCGGGTCCGTTCACGCGGCAGCCCATGACGGCGATGGTCAGGTCGTGCTCGCGCGCGTACTCGGTCATCGCGCGCACGTCCTGTGCGAGGTCGATGAACGCCTCGTTCTCGACTCGGGAGCACGAGGGGCAGGAGATGATGTTCAGCCCCTCGGGCAGGATGGTCGGGATGCCGCGGAAGCGGCCGGACTCGATGTCGTCGAGGATGCGGCGGCCGGTGTCGATCTCCGTGCCCTTCTCCTCGAACGGCAGCGTGAGCGAGACGCGCAGCGTGTCGCCGATGCCCTCGGGGATGAGCTGCTCAAACGCCAGCCGCGTCTTGATCTCCCCCTCGGGGAGCATGCCCGCCTCGGTGACGCCGAGGTGCAACGGCACGTCGGGGCGCTGCGTCGAGAAGCGGCGGTTGCCCTCGACGACCTTGAGCCAGTCGGAGTCCTTGAGCGAGACGACGTAGCGGGTGAAGCCGAGGTCGTCGAGCATCGCGCAGTGCTCCAGCGCGCTCTCGACCATCGCGCCGACGTCGTCGTCGCCGAAGCGTTCGATCATGACGGGGTCGACGGAGCCGCAGTTCACGCCGACGCGGATGGCGCAGTCGTTGCGCTCGGCGATCTCGGCGAGGAAGGCGACCTTGTCGCGGGTGGGCTTGTCGCGCTCATGGTGCCAGAGGTGGCCGGGGTTGTAGCGCACCTTGTCGACGTGCGGCGCGACGATCTCGGCCAGGCGGTAGTTCTCCTGCAGGTCCACGGAGAGCGTTGCTGACGTGCGTGCTCGCACCTCAGCGAGCGCCTCGACGTCCTTGCGGGAGTCGACGGCGATGCGGACGATGTCGGCGCCGGCGGCCTCGAGGAGCTGGACCTGGCGAACGGTGGCCTCGATGTCCTGTGTCTTCGTTGCGGCCATGGACTGCACGGCGATGGGCGAGCCGCCACCGATGGTGACGGGCCCGACGCGGACTGCCCTGGTGGGATTGCGAGCCATCGACCGTCCTCCTGCTACCACGTCCTGATCTTGCCACGCCCAGCGCGGCGCGACCATGCCTACCGGAAGATTGACTCACCGTTGGCGATGCGGGTGATGTCGAAGAACGTCACGATCGCCGCCAGCGCGATGAACAGCACGAAGCCCACGAGGTGCACCAGCGCCTCCCGCTCCGGCCGCACGCGCCGCCCCCCTCGCAACACCTCGATGAACAGGAACATCACCCGCCCTCCGTCGAGCATCGGCAGCGGGAGCAGGTTGAGTATGCCGAGGTTGATCGACAGGATCGCCGCGAGCTGTAGGAGCGTCGTGACGCCGCCCGCGCGGGCCACCTCGCCCGTCGTCTGCGCGAGGCCGACGGGGCCGGCCACCTCCGGGCTCGACCCACCCCGGAACCACGACAGGACCTCGTTGCGCACGAGGATCATCGAGTCGACCGTCGAGTTGAAGCCGCGCGGGATCGAGACCCAGGGCGGGTCTGCGACCCGCTCGGTGAACGGCACGCAGCCGTAGCCTCCTACAACGGTGCACTGCGGGTAGATCGTGATCCCCGTTGGGCCTTGCCCCTCCGGGGGCGACCAGCGCGGCACGACGGTGAGCGTGATGAACTCCTGCCCGCGCCGGACGCGCACCTCGATCTCTTCGCCGAGGTTGAGGCGGATGAGCCGGCCGGCGTCACCCGCGTTGCGGGCGTCGCGACCGCCGATCTCGTAGATGACGTCGCCGGGCTCGAACCCGGCCGCCTCCGCGGGGGCGCCGGGCACGACCGTCGCGATCACCGCGCGCCCCACCTGCTCGTCGTGCGGGATGGTGTACGCGACGGCGAACAGCAGCACCGGCAGGACGAGGTTCATCAGCGACCCCGAGACCAGCACGACGAAGCGATGCATGCGGGGTGCGGCGGCGAGCGACCGTGGGTCGTCCGGGTCCTCCTCGCCCAGCAGCCGCACGAAGCCCCCGAGGGGCAGCCAGTTCACGGTGTACTCGGTCTCGCCGTAACGGAAGCCCGCCATGCGCGGCGGGAAGCCGATGCCGAACTCCAGCACCTTGATCCCGTACATCTTCGCCGTGGCGAAGTGCGCGAACTCGTGCGCGACGACGAGGAACACGAGGATCCCGATGAAGATCAGCGCCGCGCTGGTTGCGTCGCGGTTCAGCGCGAAGGCGACGAAGACGGCGACGAGCACCGTCGAGGCGAGGCTCAGGCGTCGCAGCGTCGAGGTGCGCGGCTTCTGCTCCGGCTCGGGTGCGGGGTCGGGCGGGTCGTGGAAGCTCATGACGCCCCGGCGGCGATGCGCCCGTCGACGAAGTGGCGGCCCCACGCCTCGGCCGCGATCAGCGCGTCGAGGTCGGGGTCGGCGGTCGCGGGGTGCGCTTCGAGTGCCTCGCCGAGCAGCCGTGCGATGTCCGTGAAGCGGCAGCGCCCCGCAAGGAAGTGCTCGACGGCCGCGTCGTCCGCGCCGGACAGCGCTGCCGCCGAGGTGTCGTCGCGGCGGCCGGCCTCCAGCACGAGCGGCAGCGCGGGGAAGCGCTCCTCGTCGATCGCCCCGAAGTGCAGCGCGCCGCGCGCGGCGAGGTCGAGCGGCGGCGCGGGCTGCTGGTGTGCGCGCTCCGGGTAGGTGAGCGCGCACTGGATCGGTAGCCGCATGTCGGGCTCGCCGAGCTGCGCCTTGATGGAGCCGTCGGCGTACGTCACCAGCGAGTGCACGATGCTCTCGCGGTGCTGGACGATGTCGATGCGGTCGATCCCGATGTCGAAGAGCCAGCGCGCCTCGATGGCCTCGAGGCCCTTGTTGAAGAGCGTGGCGCTGTCAATGGTGACCTTGGGGCCCATCTCCCACGTGGGATGGCGCAGCGCCTGCTCCGGCGTGACCGCTTCGAGCGCGGCGAGGTCGTAGTCGCGGAAGGCGCCGCCGGAGGCGGTGAGCGTGAGGCGGTCGACGGTCTCCATCGGCTCGCCCCACAGGCACTGCCAGATGGCCGAGTGCTCGGAGTCGATCGGCCGCAGCTCCGCCCCGCGGTGCGTGTTGCCCTCGAGCGCGGCGCGCACGACGTGCCCGCCGACGACGAGCACCTCCTTGTTGGCGAGCGCGACGACCTTCCCGGCCTCGAGCCCGCGCAGCGTCGGCTCCAGCCCGTGTCGCCCCGAGGTGGCCACGACGACGATGTCGACGTCGAGGCGCGCCGCGAGCACGTCGAGGGGCTGCCAGCGGTCGCGGCCGAACTCGGAGGCGAGGGCGTCGGCCTCGACGCCGGGGCGCGCCCAGGCGGCCTCGGGCCGGAACTCCTCGATCTGCTCGCGCAGCAGCGAGACGTTGCCGCCGGCGGCGAGCGCGACCACGCGGAAGCGGTCGGACAGCCCACGCACCACGTCGAGCGTCTGCGTGCCTATGGAGCCGGTGGAGCCGAGGACGGCGAGGCCGATCACTGTCGAGCCGATCCCTGGGCGGCGGGAGCTACACCCATTGCAGGATCCAGTATAGGCACGGTCCGGCGAAGAGCAGCGAATCCATCCGGTCGAGGAGTCCGCCGTGGCCGGGTAGCAGCGTCGACGTGTCCTTCACGCCGATGCGCCGCTTGAGCGCCGACTCGGCGAGGTCGCCCACGACCGCCGCGACGGGCAGCGTCGCGGCCAGGAGCGCGAGCAGCGCCGGGGTCGGCTCGAGGTCGAGCGCGAGCGGGATCCCGACCGCGGCCCCGATGCCCGCGACGTAGCCGCCGGCGAAGCCCTCCCACGTCTTGCCCGGCGAGATGCCGGGCGCCATGAGGTGCGAGCCGAGCAGCCGCCCGACGGCGTACGCACCCGTGTCCGTCGCGAACGTCACGCCGAGCAGCACGAACACCCACGACCGCCCGTCGTCGATGTCGCGGAGGAGCACCCAGTGGGTGCCGAGGACGCCGACGTACATGACAGCGCCAAGCCACCACGCCTCGCGGAAGTGTCGCGGGCCGGGGCCCGGCCGCAGCAGCCCGTAGAGCGCGATGACGGGGAGCGCCAGCAGCGCCCACAGCGGGAAGTCGTCGAGCTGCCGGCTCCAGGCGACGAGCATCGCCGTGGCGACGGCGGCGCTGAGCGGGACGTAGCGCGGCCACTCCGAGTTGGCGGCGCGGACCAGCTCGTACGTCGCGGCCGCGAGGACGAGCGTGACGGCCACGGCGAAGACGGTGGGCGGCGCGACGACGAGCAGCGCGAGGAGCGGGAGCCCGACGGCCGCCACGGCCAGGCGCGCCTTCAACACGGCGATCGCTCGCTTCGGAGGCTAGGAGCCGCCGTCCGCGCCGTTGCCGGGGACGAGGCCGAAGCGACGGCGGCGGCGGCTGAACTCGACGAGGGCGGCGTCCACGTCGGCGGGCCCGAAGTCCGGCCACAGCGTGGGCGTGAAGTAGTACTCGGCGTACGCGGCCTGCCAGACCAGGAAGTTGGAGATGCGGTGCTCCCCGCCCGTGCGCAGCAGCAGGTCCGGCGCCGGCATGTCGGCGGTGGCGAGGCGGCACGTGATGGCCTCCTCGGTCACGTCGGCGGGCGCGACGCCGTCGGCGATGAGCTGGCGCACGGCCTGCACCACGTCGGCGCGGCCGCCGTAGTTGAAGGCGAGGTTCACGGTCATGCGGTCGTTGCCGGCCGTGAGCCGCACCGCCGCCTCGACCTTGCGCTGCAGTGCGTCCGGCACCGCGTCGAGGTCGCCGATGTGCTGGAGGCGGATGCCCGCGTCGTGCAGCGCGTCGAGCTCGCGGTCGATCGTGCGTCCGGCGAGCCGCAGCAGGTAGTCGATCTCGGTGCGGGGGCGGCCCCAGTTCTCGGTCGAGAACGCGAAGAGCGTGAGCACCGGGATCTCGTGCTCGGCGAAGCGTTCGAGGACGCCGCGGATGTGCTCGGCGCCCGCGCGGTGGCCCTGCTGGCGGCTCAGGCCGCGGTCGTTCGCCCAGCGGCCGTTGCCGTCCATGATGATCGCGACGTGCTGAGGCGTGTTCTCGAGGTGGGGGCGCGGCAGGGCGGGCGCGGCCGGCTCAACGACCATGCGGCGTCACCATCGCGCGTGCTCTTTCCGTGCGTGCGCCGTCGGAGGTCTCGGAAGTGTCGGGAGCGGCGCTCTTCGCAGTCTTGCCGCCTCCGGGCTTACGCGCATGCGTGATCGCGCCGCGGCGGCTCGATTGCGCTAGATCTCGAGGAGTTCCTGCTCCTTCTGCTCGCTGACCTCGTCGATCAGGGCGGTGTGGAGCTGCGTGAGCTCGTCGACGTCGGACTGCGCGCGGCGCTCGTCGTCCTCGGAGAGGTCGCCCGCGCGCAACGACTTGCGGAGCTCGTCGATAGCGCTGCGGCGGATGTTGCGTACCGCGACCTTGCCCTCCTCGGCGCGGCCATGGACCTGTCGGACCAGCTCGCGGCGGCGTTCCTCGGTGAGGGGCGGGATTGGCAGGCGGATGACCGTGCCGTCGTTGCTGGGCGTGATGCCGAGGTCGCTGGCCTGGATGGCGCGCATGATCGGCTGCAGCGCGGACTTGTCCCACGGCTGCACCGTGATGAGCGTCGGGTCGGGCGCGGCCAGCGTCGCGAGCTGGTTGAGCGGCATCATCTGGTCGTAGTGCGACACCTGCATGTGCTCGACCAGCGCGGTGTTCGCGCGGCCCGTGCGCACGGTGGCGAGCGCCTGGCTGAGCGAGGCGACCGCCTTGTCCATCCGGTCCTCGGCGTCCAGGAGGACCTCTTCGACCTCCACGCCGTACTCCCGTTCCGGGCGCGCCGGGTACGCTCGCCGCCTCTCGGCGTCGTGCGCTACTCCTCGGCCTGGTCGCCCAATTCGAAGCGCGCGAAGCGCGTCACGCGGATGTTCTCGCCTGTGGAGGCGATCGTCTCCTCGATACGCTGCTGGACGGACTGCGAGGGGTCCTTGACGAACGCCTGCGTCAGCAGCGCCACCTGCTCGCGCTCGCCCTCCGGGACGTCCTCGCCGACATCGTCGGGTGCGAGCGCGGACGGCGACATCGCCGCCACCTGCATCGCGACGTCCCGCGCGAGCGCGCGGAAGTCGTCCGTGCGTGCCACGAAGTCCGTCTCGCAGTTGATCTCCACGAGGACGCCGATGCGGCCCTCGCCGTGGATGTACGACTCGACGACGCCCTGTGACGTCGCCCGGTCGGAGCGCTTGGCGGCGGCGGCGATGCCGCGTTCGCGCAGCAGCTCGCGGGCGCGCTCGAAGTCGCCCTCGGCGTCATCGAGCGCACGCTTGGAGTCCATCACGCCCGCGCCGGTCTCGTCGCGCAGGCGTCTCACATCGTCAACGGTAACCACGTCGTTCCCTTGTCCCTTGCTGTAGGTGCGGCGCGTGTGCGCCCGGTGATGCTGGTTGAGCCCGCTGGGCGGCGGGCTAGGTCGCGGGGTTGTCCTCGGGCGTGGGTTCGCTCGGTGCGGGCTCGGCCGGCGCAGCGGGAGCTTCGGCAGCCGGTGCTGCGGGAGCCTCGGCGGCCGGTGCTGCGGGCGCGGGCGGCGCCGCAGCCTCGGCGGCCGGTGCAGCGGGAGCCGCGGCGGCTGGTGCAGCGGGCGCGGGCGGCGCCGCAGCCTCGGCGGCTTCAACCGCGGCGACGGCCTCGGCGGCCGGGTCCACCACGGAGCCCGCGGCGGCGGCTTCCTGCTCGACCTCGCCGTACGCAACGCCCTCCAGCACCGCGTCCGCGATGCGGGCCGTCAGCAGCTGGATCGAGCGGATCGCGTCGTCGTTCGCCGGCACCGGGAAGTCGATGAGGTCCGGGTCGGCATCGGTGTCACAGAGCGCGACGATCGGCGTCTTGGTGCGGTTCGCCTCGCGCACGGCGATGTCCTCGAGCCGGGGGTCGATGACGAAGACCATGCCCGGCGGGCGGTCCATCTGCGCGAGCCCGCCGAAGGCGCGCTGCATGCGGTTGTACTGCTTGACCATGCGCAGCCGCTCGCGCTTGGTGAGCGACTCGTGCTCGCCGGCCGCCATGCGCGCCTCGAGGTCCCGGAGGAACTCGATGCGGCGCGAGATGGTGGCCCAGTTGGTGAGGGTGCCACCCAGCCAGCGGTTGGTCACGTACGGCATGCCGCAGCGGTCGGCCTGCGTGCGGATCACGTCGCGGGCCTGCTTCTTGGTCGCGACGAAGAGCACGGTGCGGCCTGCCGAGACGGTGTCGCGCACAGCCTGCAGCGCCACGTCGAGGCGCCGCACGGTCTGGGCCAGGTCAAGGATGTGGATGCCGTGGCGCTCGGTGAAGATGAAGTTCCTCATGCGCGGGTTCCAGCGTCGTGTCTGGTGCCCGAAATGGACTCCCGCTTCCAGCATCTGCTTCATCGTTACGCCGGCAGCCAAGGTGGCCTCCTCGCTGTGGCGCGGCTTGGTGCGACGGGCTCCTCGCGGCCACAGGTCGTGGCCGGCGCCCGTGCCGCGCACGGTCACCGAGTATATGCCCGGCCCGAGTTACCGCGCCAACGCGATGGAGGCGCCCCGCCCGGCGGACGGACGACCCAGTCCGCGGCTGCGGGCGCCGTCGTGGGAGAGGCCGTCGCCTCAGGCCTTCACGCCCGTGTACACGGTGGTCGCCGACCGCAGGTGGAGGTCCGATCGGGCGAAGGCGTAGTGCGGAGACTCCGGGTCGAGCAGCGTCTCGAGCACCTCGGCATCCTCGTCGCTGAGGGACGCACGGGACTCGTCGTTGGTGAGCCAGCGTCGCCAGTTGAACTCGACCCAGGCCTGCTCGTCGTCGGTCAGCGGACTGAGCGAGTCGAACGTGAACGTCTTCGCGCGGATGTCACGCAGACCGGCGTCGGCGAGGAGTTGCGACCACCCGGATGGGTGTGCGGTCAAGCCGACGAACCGCCCGACGCCGGCAGCGGCGAGGCGATCCTCGAACCACCGCCCGCCGATCCCGACGAGGTCGGGTAGCACCCGGAACCCGAATCCACCCTCGCGAATCGCGACGGTTCCGCCCGGCCTGGTGACGCGCGCGAGCTCGCTCACCCCTGCGAGCTTGTCGGACAGGTGGTGCACCACGCGGCTGCACCACACGAGGTCGAACGAGCCATCGGCGTCCTCGAGCGCCGTGATGTCGGCGACCCGCGTCTCGGCAGACGCGGCGAAGCCCGCCGCCTCGAGGCCCTCGCCGGTCTCGCGTACGTGCTCGGGGTCGATGTCAACGGCCGTGAGCGTGCCGGCGAGCCCCGCGAGGACCGTCGCCATGCCCCCGACGCCGCAGCCGGCGTCGAGGACACGGGCGTCGCGGTCGACGTCGAGCCAGGCGGCGACGTCGTGGTCGACGTCCCGGAAGACGCGGTTGCCGAGGCGCAGCGCCCGCCGCATCCGCTCGCGATCGGGTGCGTGGCCCTCTGGAGGTTGGGTCATCTCGCGCGGCTCCCCTCGCGTCCCCGCGCGGTGCACGCGACGGCGTATCTGATACTGGGTCTTATTAGGCGGCCCGCCCATGCCCCGTCAAGCGTCGGGGCATGGGGCGCGGGCGGCGGTCGCGGCGGTTGGCGTCCGCTCACGGTCGCACCTACACTTGACCGGCGCCGCAGCGTGGCTGCGGCATTGTCGCGATCGGCGGAGGTCCTCGACCCGTGCCTGCGTACGACTACCTCTGTGAGGCCGGGCACCACTACGAGAAGCGCGAGCCGTTCGGCGCGCCGCCGAGCCAGCCGTGCGAGGAGTGCGGCGAGCCTGCGCGCCGCCAGTTCAGCGCTCCGACGGTCGTCTTCAAGGGCAAGGGCTGGTACGCGACCGACAGCCGCGGCGCGCCCCCGGCCTCCGAGTCCAAGCAGGCGTCCGAGACCAAGAAGGAGGCCGCCGCCGCCAAGAAGGAGCGGGAGAGCAAGTCCTCCTCGTCCAGTTCCTCGAACGGCTCGAGCACCTCGAAGGCCGGCTCCGGCAGCTCCGCGAGCAGCAGCTAAGCCCACCCGGCGATGCGCGCCGTCCTTCAGCGCGTGCACTCTGCGCGCGTCCTCGTCGACGCCGAAGTCGTCGGCGCGATCGATCGCGGCACCCTCGTCTACGTCGGGGTCGCCGAGGGCGACACGAGCGCCGAGGCGGAGTGGCTCGCAGACAGGATCGCCGGCCTGCGCATCTTCGCGAGTGAGGACCGCCCCATCGACCGGTCACTCCTCGACGTGGGCGGGTCGGCGCTGGTCGTCTCGCAGTTCACGCTCCTCGCCGACACGCGCCGCGGCCGCCGCCCGTCGTTCACCGCCGCCGCGGCCCCCGAGGTCGCCGAGCCGCTCGTCGACGCCGTCGTCGACGCGCTGCGCGCGCAGGGCGTCGGGGTGGCCACGGGACGCTTCGGGGCGATGATGCAGGTCGAGAGCACCAACGACGGCCCGGTGACGATCGTCCTGGACAGCGCGGACCGCGAGCGGCCGCGACGGGGGTAGGGGCCTAGGTCTGGAAGCCGAGCGCGGCTGCCACCTCGGCCTGTCGGCGATCGAGGGTGACGAAGGTGATGAGCCGGGGATCCTCGCTGAAGTACAGGGCGGATGCGACATGCCAGAGGTCCGCGCCCCGCAGATACCCGGCTTCGGCTGCGGCTTCGAGTTCCCGCGTCAGTGGTCGGCCGGGCAGCACCCACTCGACCCTATCAAGGACCTCAGGCTCGAACGCCCGCTGCTCGCGCGCACAGGCTGCGCGTAGTTCGGCCTCGAGGAGATTCGACGACACGAGCGTGGAAAGCCCCGCCAGCTGGCGGCTGACGGCCGGTCCTGACGGCTCTTGAAAGGCGATCGCAGTCAGCGCCGATGCATCGACGTAGCCGACGCTCATTCGTCGCGGTCGGCGAGGAAGCGTTCGAGGGCGCCGGGTACGTGCGCGATGGCACGCGGCTCCTTGCGCGGTCCCCTCTTCCGCACTAACTCGCCCCTCCGCTCAAGTTCATCCATCCGTTCCTCGATCGTTTTCGGTTTCGGCTGGATCGGGTGGATCTCGGCCACGGGTTCCCCTCGATAGGTCACGGTGACGGTCTCGCCTTCCCGCACCTGGCGCAGGACTTCCGAGAAGCGTGCCTTGGCTTCGTAGGTGGAGTACGTGATGGGCATGAGGCGATTCTAACTAGTCAGACTAGTCTATTGCAACGCCGAGCGCTGAGGCACGGTCGTAGCGGGCCTACTGCTCCCAGTAACGGCCTCGCTCGGCAAGGAAGCGCTCGAGCGCACCTGGGATTGTTGCAACCGGGCGGAGCGGCTTCATTGGCCCCGTCGGCGGGACGAGCTCCCCGCGCCGCTCAAGCTCGGCGAGGCGCTCCTCGAACGGATCCGTTGAGGCGGACTCGTCGGCGTCGTCGTCCTCTGGACGGTCGTCACTCATGCAACCAGCGTACGCCGCCGTGGCGACGACACCAACACGCTCAGTCGTCCGGCTCCAGCAACACCGCCGCCCCTGTCGCCAGCACGTCCATGAGCCGCTCCGCCGTGTCGTACGCGCTCGCGTCGCCCGACGTGTCGAGGAGGGCGCCGGGCAAGGCGCCCGCTTCCGCCTCCGCGGCGAAGCGGGCGTGCACCTCGCGCACACGGTCCGCCTCGTTGCGGCCGGCGTCGCGCGCGAGCGTCGTCACCACGTCCGGGAGGAGCGTCACCACCTGCACGAGCGCGTCGATGCCGTCGAGGGCGTCGCGGTACGCGTCGAGGTCCTCGGCGAACGCCACGTCGTCGATCACCACGGCGTAGCGGGCGGCGATGGTCTCTCGGGTGACGGCGGCGGCGTTGCGCGTGGCGAGCAGGCGCTGCTCGTCCCACTGCGCGTCGCCCGCCCACGGGTGGCGGTAGCCCGCGCACACCCACTGGCGCAGCGTGTCCACCTCGATGCGCAGCATGCGGTCGTAGCGCTCGGCCACGGCGAGGGTGAGCGAGGTCTTGCCCGCGCCGGGCGGCCCGTTGACCAGCAGCACCTGGTTCACGCCCCGCCCCCCACCGGCTCGATGCGGAGCGAGATGTCGAGCGCGGGCGCGGAGTGCGTCAACGCCCCGACGGAGATGAGGTGCACCCCCGTAGCGGCGACCTCGCGCACCGTGTCCAGCGTGATCCCGCCCGACGCCTCGAGGATGACGCGGTCGCCGATCTCGGCCGCGACCGCCGCCATCTCCGCTGGCGTCATGTTGTCGAGCAGGATGGCGTCGACACCGGCGTCGACGGCTGCGCGCGCCACCGCGGCGTCCACCACCTCCACCTCGATACGCTGCGTGTGCGGCGCGGCGCGCCGCGCTTCGGCGACGAGCTGCGCGAGGCTGAGTCCGCGCTGCGCGCCGGCTTCGAGGTGGTTGTCCTTGATCAGGATGCCGTCGGCGAGGGTGTCGCGGTGGTTGCGCGCGCCACCGACGCGGACCGCGTAGCGCTCCAGCTCGCGCAGCCCCGGCGTCGTCTTGCGGGTGTCGGTGATCTCCGCCGCCCCGCCCTCGGCGGCCCGCTCGACGAACGCCCGCGTCATCGTCGCGGTGCCGCTCATGCGCTGCAGCAGGTTCAACGCGACCCGCTCGCCGGACAGCATCGCGGCGAGGGGCCCCACGACCTCGGCGACCACGTCGCCGGGCTCGACGTGGGCGCCGTCCGGCGCACGCACATCGAGGGCGAGGTCGCGGCTCATCTGCGCGAACGTCTCGCGTACCACGTCGAGGCCGCAGACCACGCCGTGCTGCTTGGCGAGGAACGTCCCGCGCCCGCGCTGGCCGGGGGCGACCGTGATGCGCGTCGTCACGTCCTGGCGGGCACGGTCCTCAGCGAGCGCGGCCTCGACGACGCGCCGCACGGCGCTGGGGTCGGGGGGTGCGATGTGCTGCTCCATGGATGGTCCTCGCTACTCGCCCGCGCGGAACACGAGGTGGCGTCGCCACGCCTCGCGCGGTTCGGGGAAGTCCCGCCGGTAGTGCGCACCGCGCGACTCCTCGCGCAGCAGCGCCGCCGCCGCCGCAAGTCGTCCGCTCGTGATGATCGAGCGCAGTTCGTGGTCCTCGTGCCTGGCGGTCGGCGGCAGTGCCGCCTCGAACGCTGCGAGGCGCTCCGCGGCGTCGGCCAGGCCCTCGGCGTCGCGCTCGATGCCGACCTGCTCCCACATCAGCCGCTGCACCGCCTCGCGCGTCGGCGGCTCCGGGGACGCGGGCGAGGCTGCGGCGGGCGGCAGCGTGTGCGCCTCGGGCGACGGCTCGGGTGGCCCCTCGCCGTCCTGCTCGCCGAAGAGGCGCTCGGAGAGGCGGCGTGCGAACACAACCGACTCCAGCAGCGAGTTGCTTGCGAGGCGGTTCGCGCCGTGCACGCCCGTCGAGGTCACCTCGCCGACCGCGTACAGGCCGGGCAAGGTGGTCTCGCCCCACGTGTTCGTGCGCACCCCGCCCATCGTGTAGTGCGCTGCCGGCGAGACGGGGATGGGGTCGCGCGCCATGTCGATGCCGGACTCCATGCACGTGCGGTAGATGTTCGGGAATCGCGCCGCGAGCCAGTCGGCGTCGTGGGCGGTGACGTCGAGGTACACGCAGTCAACGCCCGTCGCCCGCATCCGCGCCACGGCCGCCCGCGCCACGATGTCGCGTGGCGCAAGCTCGGCCAGCGGGTGCACGGAGGGCATGAACCGCTCCCCGCCGGCGTCGAGGAGCAGCGCGCCCTCGCCGCGCACGGCCTCGGAGATGAGGAACACGGGCGCGTCCGGGCGGTGCATCGCCGTGGGGTGGAACTGCGTGAACTCCATGTCGCGCACCTCGGCGCCCGCACGGAACGCGAGGGCGACACCGTCGCCGGTCGCGGACTCGATGTTCGTCGTGAAGCGGTAGAGGCGGCCCGCGCCGCCCGTCGCCAGCACCACGTGCGGCGACTCACAGCGCAGCGTCGCGCCGTCGGCGAGCATCGCCTCGACACCCACTGCGCGGCCGTCCTCGACGAGGATCCGCTCGACCGGCGCGTGCTCGATGACCGTGATGTGCTGGCGCTGCACGAGCGAGGAGAGCGACAGCTCGATCTCCAGCCCGGTCTGGTCGCCGCCCGCGCGCAACACACGGCGGCCTGCGTGCGCCCCCTCGCGGCCGAGCGCGACGCTGCCGCCGTCGGTGTCGAATCGCACGCCGTAGCGCACGAGGTCGGCGACGCGGCCGGGCGCCTCGGTGCAGAGCACGCGCGCGGCCTCCTCGTCGACGAGGCCCGCTCCCGCTTCGATGGTGTCGCGGAGGTGCTGCTCGGGTGAGTCGTGCTCGTCGATGGCGGCGGCGATGCCGCCCTGCGCGTAGCGCGTGTTCGCCTCGTCGATCGCGCCCTTGGTGACGATGACGGCGCTCGCGCCGCGCTCGCTTGCCTGCAACGCGACGAAGAGCCCGGCGATGCCGGAGCCGACGACAAGCACGTCGGCGCTCACTGTGCGCGTGGCGACCTGCTCCTGGTCCACCACGCCGCTACTCCTCGCCCTCGATCGAGGGCTCGTAGGCGCGGACCGCGTCGGCGATCTCCGTGAGGGCGAGTAGCGCGCCGCCGTGGACGACCGGCGTCCCGCCGAAGCTGTCGGCGTGCCGCAGCGGGAGGCGCGTCTCGAGGCGGTACTCGGCGTCAGGCGCCAGCACGGCGCAGCGCCAGCATGCGCTCGAGGGCGACACGCGCGTGCCCCTGCTCCTCCTCGGGCACCACGAGCCGGTTCACGACCCGCCCCTCGGCCAGCGACTCCATCACCCACGCGAGGTACGCCGGGTGCACGCGGTACATCGTGCTGCACGGGCAGACCACCGGGTCGAGGCAGAACACCGTCTTGTCCGGGTGCTCCTTCGCCAGCCGCGAGACGAGGTTGATCTCGGTCCCCACGCCGATCACCGAGCCTGCCGGCGCCTCCTCGACGTAGCGCGCGATGTACGCCGTCGAGCCGGTCGCGTCGGCGGCCTCGACGACCTCGTAGCGGCACTCGGGGTGGACGACGATCTTCGCGTCCGGGTACTGCTCGCGGGCCGCGTCGATCTGCGTGGTGCTGAAGCGCTGGTGCACGGAGCAGTGGCCCTGCCACAGGATGATGCGCGAGCGCTCCAGGTCCTCCTCGGACGCGCCGCCGAGGTTCCCGGCGGGCAGCCGCCAGTTCCACAGGACCATCTCCTCCAGCGGGACGCCCATCGCGTGGCCCGTGTTGCGGCCGAGGTGCTGGTCGGGGAAGAAGAAGACCCGCTTGCCCTGCGTGAACGCCCACTCCAGCACCTCGACGGCGTTCGAGGAGGTGCAGACCACGCCGCCGTGCTCGCCGCAGAACGCCTTCAGCGAGGCGGCCGAGTTCATGTAGGTGACGGGGATGATGTCGTCGCCGCTGCCGAAGAGGTCCTCGAGCTCCCGCCACGCGGCGCGCACGTCGCCGGGCGCGGCCATGTCGGCCATCGAGCAGCCCGCCTCCATGTTCGGGAGCACGACCTGCTGGTGGGGCGCCGAGAGGATGTCGGCGGCCTCGGCCATGAAGTGCACGCCGCAGAAGACGATGAACTCGGACTCGGGCCGCTCCGCCGCGTACTGGGCGAGCATGAACGAGTCGCCGCGCTCGTCGGCGAAGCGGATGATGTCCTCGCGCTGGTAGTGATGCCCCAGCACCACCGCACGGTCACCGAGGGCCGCACGAGCGGCCTCGATGCGCGCGACGAGCTCCTCGGAGCCGAGCGCGTGGTACGCGTCGGGGATGTCGCGTTGCCAGGAGCCGAACGAGACCTCGCTCGTGAGCGGGATCGTGTCGATGCCGACGTCCGACTCGCACTGGAGCTGCGGGATGAGGCCGGGGGCGATGGTGGTCACCATAACGGCGGATCCAATCACCGGGACGGCTAACGCGGCCGGGCGCGATGGCTGTCCGGGGGTACTTTGTGTACCTGGTACGCTAAGACTTCGCGTACATCGTACGCCTACTCGCGCGAGGGCGTCAACGATCGGGCCCGTTGCTATCGCCAACGAGATCCGGGCGATGTTCGAGGGTCGCTCGTCGGGCGCCGGACGCTAGGGCGGGTCCGTCTCCGCGTCGGCCCGGTAGACGGTGGGCAGTTCGCCGATGGCCGCGCCCGCCCGCCGGTCCGCTTCCACGAGATCGAACTGGGTCTGGAGATTCAGCCAGAACTCGGGATCGACACCAAACCAGTGTCCGAGCCGCAGGGCGGTATCGCCGGTCACGCTGCGCTTGCCGGCGATGATCTGGCTGATGCGGTTGGCAGGCACGTCGATCTGGCGGGCCAACTCCGTAGGCGTCACACCGAACTCCGCAAGTTCACCTCTGAGCACTTCGCCCGGGTGCACAGCTCTCTTGAACGCCACTGAACAGCCTCTTCCGCGAGGACTCTGTACGATGTACGTCAAGCGTACATCAACCGCTGGCCGCCTGCTACAGGAACACTGGCTCGCGCGTCGTGAACCGGTAGAGGCGCGCGGGCCGGTGTGCGCCCTCGCGGCGCACCTCGTCCGTCGGCTCGATCACCGCGTTGCCAAGCATGCGCTTGCGGAAGTTGCGGCGGTCGAGGGACTCACCGCCGAGGATCGCCTCGTACGTCGACTGCAGCTCGCGCAGCGTGAAGCGCTCAGGCAGCAGCCCGTAGGCGATGTTCGTGTAGTCGAGCTTCGCGCGGACGCGCTCGACCGCCTGCCCGATCACCTCGTTGTTCGCGAACGCAAGCCGCGGCAGCTCGCCGACCGGCAGCCACGCCGGCCGCCAGGCGTCGCCCGGCTCGGAGCGCAGCCGCACCACGTTCGCGTCGACGAGCGCGAAGTAGGCGATGGCGACGCTGGGCTGCGTGCGGTCGAGGCCCGACTGCGTGAAGAGCTGCTCCAGGTACACATCGCCCGCGCCCGTCTCCTCGACGAGCTTCGCCGCCGCCGCGGCGTCGAGCGACTGGCCGCCGTCCCACACCCCGCCCGGCAGCGCCCACGCGCCCGCCTCCGGGTCGGCGTCGCGGTGCACGAGCAGCACCTGCAGGCGCTCCTCGATGATCGCGAAGATCACGACGATGGTGGCGACGGCGGGAGAATCGGAGGTCATCGCGTCGTCCTCGGCGGTATGACGTGCCGTGCGGCGCTAGACGAGCGTGAGCGGCACGTCGCCGGTGCGCCGCGCTGCCGCGCGGCTGCCTCGCAGCGACCACGGCGTGGCCTCGGCGATGGCGACGTCGACGAGCGAGCCGACGAGGTCGCGGCCCTCGAAGTGGACGAGTTGTCCGCCGCGCGCGCGGCCCGTGGCGACCATCGCGCCGTCGCGGTCCTCCTCGCGCTCCACGAGCACCTCGAGGGTGCGGCCGAGCAGCCGGTCGTGCTTCGCGGCGGCGCTGCGCGAGTGGATCTCCTCGACGACCTTGAGGCGCGCCTTTTTCACCTCGCGCGGCACGTCGTCCTCCAGCTTGCGGTACGCGTACGTGCCCGGCCGCGGCGAGTAGGCGGCGACGTGGATCACGTCGAACTGCAACCGCTCCAGCAGGTCGACGGTGCTCTGGAACTCGTCCTCGGTCTCGCCGGGGCAGCCCACGATCACGTCGGTGGCGATCGTCGCCTCCGGCATCCGCGACCGGATGCGCCCGAGGCGCTCCTCGTACTCGGCGACGGTGTAGCCGCGCCGCATGCGCTCCAGCATGCGGTCGTCGCCGGACTGCACGGGGATGTTGAAGTGCTCGCAGACCTTCGGCAGGTCGGCGACGGCGTCGATGATGCGGTCGGTCATGTCCTTGGGGTACGAGGTCAGGAAGCGCACGCGCTCCACACCTTCGACGTCCTCGATGCCCTCGAAGAGGGTCGCGAGGTCCGCCGGCGTGTCGAGGTCGTGCCCGTAGGCCTCGACGGTCTGGCCGAGCAGTGTCACCTCGCGCACACCGAGCATGGCGAGGTGGCGCACCTCGGCGAGCACGTCGCCCGGCTCGCGCGACTCCTCGCGTCCGCGGCGCAGCGGGACGATGCAGTAGGTGCAGAACTTGTCGCAGCCGTGGACGACGGGCACGTAGGCCGTCGGGCCCGTCGGCGCGCCGAAGGTCTCGGCCCAGAACTCGCCCTCGGAGACGTCGCGGTCGCCGCCGCCGCGCTCCAGCGCCGCGTCCAGCACGGGCTCGAACTGCTGCGGCCGCGCCCACACGTCGACCCACGGGAAGCGCCGTTCGAGCTCCTTGCGCTGCGTGTCCTCCTCGGGTCCGACCATGCAGCCCATGACGGCGATCTGGATGTCCTCGCCGCGCTCGCGTCGCTGGCGCAGGTGGTGGAGCCGCCCGTACGCGCGGTCCTCGGCGTGCTGCCGCACGGAGCACGTGTTGACGACAGCGAGGTCGGCGCGGTCGGGATCCTCAGCGGCGGCATACCCGATCTTCTCGAGCCCGGCGATGAGCTTGAGGGAGTCTGCCTGGTTCATCTGGCAGCCGAGGGTCCAGACGTGGTAGGTCGGCACGGTGAGCCCCTCGGTGCGTCCTCGATGGGTAGTGCGGGTTGTTGATGGCGGAGGGGGTGGGATTCGAACCCACGATCCCGAAGAAGGGATAAGCGCTTAGCAGGCGCCCGCACTAGGCCACTATGCGACCCCTCCACCTCGATCGTAGGCGGGTGGGGTCGCGCGGGGCAAGCGTGCTGCGCTCGAAGGCAGGCTATTCGTCCTCTGGGGCGACCAGCTGCCACTCTCCACAATCCCAGCTGCGGAATCCGACATCATCTGAATCGATGTCGATGGTGCCCCGGCCACGGAAGGACCCGGACTCGATCACGTCGTCAGGCGCGCCGAACGCACTCAGTCGTGCCCAGTAGCACCCGAAGTCTCCGTTCGATGCTCCGCGATAGCGTCCGGGCGCAACCTCGGATCCGACGAGGTAGGTCCCCGCACCGAATAGCTCTCCCGGAGAGACGCGCGGCGTCAGGTCGCCCGACCATGTTCCGCATCCGTATCTGCTGGAGAACCCCGCGTCGGACTGCAGGATATCGACGATGACGGTGGGTTGCGGGCGTTGAGAGCCGCTGCCTATGGCGCGACCCGAAGCGATACTCCCGAGGTACTCAAAACCGTCCTCGCCGGTGAACGCGCCGATCCGGCCCCAGTGGCACCAGCGGCCAGGCTCCAATGTCGAGCGATACCGCCCGGGCGCGATGTCGACTCCCACGACGTACGTGCCGGTGCCGAAGGGCTCGCCCGGCTCCGCGATGGGCGTGAGTTGGCTGCTCCACGTCCCGCAGCCGTAGGTCCGCAACCCGGTGTCCGTCGACTGGATGTCGACGATTGCTGAACGCGCATCGCCGTATGCCGTGATGTCCCCGGGGAGCGCGTAACCGAACGAGCCGTCCCCGTGGAATCCGTTCAGGCGGGACCACGAGCATGAGGCTGTAGGAGCATGTGCCCGATAGCGGCCAGGCTCTATATCGACGCCGACGATGTAGACCCCGTCCTCGGAGGGCTGCGCGGCCTTTGGATTCCTCGTCAATTTGTCCGACCAGGTACCGCAGTCCCTGCTCACGAAGCCGACATCGGCCGGGCCGATGTCAACGACTGGCATCCGCCATCCGATCGAAATGGCGAACGCCCCCTCGTACGCACCGCCGATGCCGGCAAAGTCGTACAGCCTGTACCACAGGCACCCCTCGGTTGGCGCAGTCGCACGATAACGCCTCGGAGCGATGTCGACGCCGACGATGTACGTGCCGTCCGGGAAGGGATCGCCTGGCTCCACCACCGGCGAGAGGTCGTCGGACCAGGTTCCGCATCCGACGCTCCAGAACCCTGCATCCTGGGGCGCTATATCCACGACTGTGGTGGGCCCGCTCCTGCGGGCACGCCATGGAACACTCGTCTCGCCGAATTCGCCGCTGAAGTCCTCCAGGCGCTCCCAGTAACAGGAACCCGTCGGCCCGGTCGCCCGATACCGGCCGGGCGCGACCTCGTCGTCCACAATGTACGTGCCGTCCGGGAACGACTCCCCAGGCTCGACGATCGGCGTGAGGTTATCCGACCATGTTCCGCAGCCGCTGCTGTAGAACCCGGCGTCGGACGGTTTGATGTCCACGATGCTACTGCGGTCGCCGCCGAGCACAGTCGGCCACCAACCGCCGACGGTGCTACGGATGTCGGTGCTGCCGTACTTGCCGCCGAAGATGCGGAAGTTCGCCAGCCGTAGCCAGAAACAAGAGTCGGACGGGGTGACCGCGCGGTAGCGACCCGGCGCGATGTCGATCCCGACGATGAACGTCCCGTCACCGAACGGCTGACCCGGCTCAGCGACCGGTTTGAGGTCTTCGCTCCACGTTCCACAACCCTGGCTCATGAAGCGCTCGTCGGTGGAACCGATGTCGGCGACGGTGAGGGGCAACATCAGGGGCGGCTGCTCACCATCTTTCGCCTCAGGGGCGTATGGTCCGGGCTGCGCAACAGCCCCCGTTCCCCATGTGCACTCCCCCGACGCCCCGACGGCACGGTAGCGGCCCGGCGGCACGTCGATGCCGACCCGGTGGTCACCGTCCTCGAAGGAGGCGGTTGGCCAGGACTGCCAGGCGCCGCAGCCAGCGCTGTGGAAGCCCGAATCGGCCGGGGCGATGGTCACCCAGTGACCCTCGCCAGCGGATATCACTGCCGATTCCGCACCGCTGAAGTCGCGGAGTCGCTCCCACGTGCAACCACCTGCTTCACCGGTACTCTGATATCGCCCGTGCTCGATGTCGATTCCGACGAGGTGCGTACCGTCACTAAACTCGCGAGCCGGTTCGCCGCCCTGTGTCAGGTCGCTCGACCACGTGCCGCAGCCGCTGCTGTGGAAACCCGTGTCGGCGGGGTCGATGTCGGCGATCTGCGTGTCACGTGCGGTGATCAGGGCAGATTCCTCACCGCTGAAGTCGCTCAGGCGCTGCCATATGCAGCCACCTACTGTGTCCGTACTCCGATAGCGCCCAGGCCCGATATCCGATCCCACAAGGTACGTGCCGTCACCGAACTCGCCAGCCGGTTCGCCGACCGGCGCCACGTCAGTAGACCATTCCCCGCAGCCCCGGCTGTGGAATCCCGCATCCGAAGGAAGGATGTCCACGACTGAGGTGTGGCCGGTGGCTGCGGGCGCATGGCGCCAGGTCAACAGCCGCTCCCAGACGCATGCCTCCGAGGCGTCCCGGGCACGATACCGCCCGGGTGCGACCTCCTCCTCCACGCGAAATGTGCCGTCGCCGAAGGGTTGTCCCGGCGACGCGGTGGCTGCGTACCTCTCCCACGTCCCGCAGCCGCTGCTCACGAAGCTGACATCCGACGGTTTCAACTCGACGAGAGTAGCCCGCCCCTCGTGTCGCTCCCGGCCGTCATTGAGCGCCCATGAGCAGCTCTCGGTGGCCGAGCTCGCGCGATACAGTCCTGGCTCGATCTGGGCTCCGATGTAGTACTTCGCATCGCCGAATGAGGTCAGCAGGGGCGGCGTCGGAGTCTGCGTCGGTATGGGTGCAGGGCTTGGCGTCGGGGATGCCGTCCGCGTGGCCGTGGCTACCGGCGTCGGTGTGTCCGTTGGGGTGGCGGCTGCATCCTCTGACGTCGGCGGCGTCTTGACGGCGGACGTCGGCGTGGTCGGAGGCCTGTCCCCGTCGCCTCCGAGGCACCCTGCGATCAGCAAGACGCCGGCGACCAGGACGATCAGCCTGTGCCTCATCCGGGAATCCCTGCGTGCTCGCGGCACGGCGCTCAGTTGCCGTCAACTGTATGTACGACGGTAACAGTCGCCGGGATCCCTCGGCGGACAACCGAGGAAAGCGCGCACGCGATGGGATGCGCGCCGCGGCGCCCCGTGCCGCTCAGGGGCGTGCGAGTGCCCTGGGGTCGCGCCCGCGTGCGGGGCTACAGCAGGCCGGCGTCTCGCAACTGCTGCTGCATCGTCGCGCCGATGTCCGAGGGGGACTCGGAGACGGCGGCGCCGGCGGCGCGCAGCGCCTCCTTCTTCGCGTCGGCGGTCCCGGCGCGGCCGGCGATGATCGCGCCGGCGTGGCCCATGCGGCGGCCCGGAGGGGCCGTGGCGCCGGCGATGAACGCCGTCACCGGCTTCGACATCTGCGAGATGTAGTCCGCGGCCTCCTGCTCGGCTGTCCCGCCGATCTCGCCGATGAGCACGACGGCCGCCGTGTCCGGGTCGGCCTCGAACAGCGCGAGCGCCTCGGCCTGCGTGGTGCCGATGATCGGGTCGCCGCCCACGCCGACGCTCGACGACTGCCCGATGCCGAGGCGGCTGAGCTGGTCGACTGTCTCGTAGACGAGCGTCCCGGAGCGCGAGATCACGCCGACATTGCCCTCGAGGTACACGTCGGGCGGCATGATGCCCGCGCGGGCCCGCGCGGCCGGCGTGATGACGCCGGGGCAGTTCGGGCCGATGAGCGTCGTACCCGAGCCGTCGAGCGCCCGCTTGACCATCACCATGTCATGCACCGGGATGCCCTCGGTGATGCAGATCGCGACCGGCACGCCCGCGTCGACGGTCTCGAGGATGGCGTCGGCGGCGAAGGGCGCGGGGACGAAGATCAGCGAGACGTTCGCGCCGAACTCGTCGACGGCCTCGCGCACGGTGTTACGGACGGGGGTGTCCTCGAGGACCTGGCCGCCGCGGCCGGGGGTGACGCCGCAGACGATCTGGGTGCCGTAGGCACGGCTGTTGCGCGCCTCGCGCTGCCCGGCGCCGCCGAAGCCCTGGATGACGACTCGCGTGTTCTCGTCCAGCAGTACGCCCACGTTCGCGCTCCCTTACGTGTTCGGGTGAGTGTCTCGGTCGATGTGCTTCGTCGGGTGGCCGCTACTCGCCGCCCGAGGCCGCCTCGACGGCCTTCTGTGCGCCGTCGGCGAAGCCGTCCGCGCGGATCAGCTCGATGCCCGAGTCGTCGAGGATGCGGTTGCCGTCATCCACGTTCGTGCCGGCCAGCCGCACCACCGTCGGCTGCGGGATCAGGCCCTGGTTGCGGGCCTGCACCACGCCCTCCGCGATCACGTCGGTGCGCGCGAGGCCGCCGAAGATGTTGACGAACACCGCCTTCACGTCCGGGTCGGCGCCGATGATGCGCAGCGCCGCCACGATCGCCTCCGGGTCGTTCGCCGTGCCGATGTCGAGGAAGTTCGCCGGCTCGCCGCCCTCGAACTTGATCGCGTCCATCGTCGCCATGGCGAGCCCGGCGCCGTTGACCATGCAGCCGATGTCGCCGTCGAGCTTGATGTAGTTCTGGATGCCGGCGTCCTCGGCCTCGACCTCCAGCGCCTCGTCCTGGGCGCGGTCGCGCATCTCGGCGAGGTCGCGGCGGCGGAAGTCGGCGTCGTCGTCGACCGAGAACTTGGCGTCGACGGCGAGCAGGCGGCCATCGCCGGTCACGACCAGCGGGTTGATCTCGGCCAGCGAGCCGTCGTTCTCCTCGAACGCGCGGGCGAGGCCCTGGATGAGTGCGACCGCCGGGCGGTTGAGGTCGCCGTCGAGGCCGGTTGCGAAGGCCAGTGCGCGGGCCTGGAAGCCCTGGAAGCCGGTGATGGGGTCGATGGCCTGGCGGTGGATCTGCTCGGGGTGCTCCTCGGCGACCTCCTCGATCTCCATCCCGCCGGCCGCCGAGGCGATCATCACGGGCTTGCCCTCGGCGTTGTCGATGACCGCGCCGAGGTAGAGCTCGCGCGCGACATCGATCTGCTCCTCGACGAGCACGGCGTCGATGGGTTGGCCCTGCGGCGCCTGGAAGGTGACGAGCCGCGTGCCGAGCAGCTCCTCGGCGGCCGCACGCGCCTCGTCGGCGGAGCCGGCGAGCTTGATGCCGCCTGCACGTCCGCGCCCGCCGGCGTGGACCTGCGCCTTGACCACGACCTTGCCGCCGAGCGCCTCGGCGGCCTCGGCGGCCTCGTCGGCGGTGCGGGCGACGCGGCCTTCGGGGGTGGGGACGCCGTAGCGCGCCAGCAGTTCCTTGGCCTGGTACTCGTGCAGCTTCATGGTGGGCTCCCGGTGCGGGCGTGTGATGTGGGCGCCTCGATGGTTGGAGGCGGCGCGGCGGATGGTAGCACCTGAGGCGGGGTGCTCAAGGCGCGAGGCGAGCCGAGGGGCCGTACGGCATTAGCGCCGCGATGAGCAGGGTGGGCAGGGACACTGCGGGAAGTCCGGCGTGAGGTGGGTGAGCCCGTGCATGACGCCGTCGCTGGAGTCGAAGCGGCGCCACAGCCGGCCAATCCACTGCTCGTCTTGTCCCGGCAGGGCGTAGTAGCGCCACAGGGCCCAGCAGACGAAGTCCGCAGCCTGGATGAGCCGGCTTACATGCGAGTCCGCGAAGACCGGCACGTCGGCGAGACGGTCGAGCGTCCCGAGCCTCCCAGCCATTTCCCGCCAGTCCGCCACGGCGCGCTGGACGTCCAGTTCGAGGGAGTTTCGGTCGTGAATGACGAAACCTGTTTGCGGCCGACCGGTCTCATGCTCTCGTCGGCTCAGCATCGCGTCGAAATCCGTGAGCACCTTCTCGTAGGCCGTGCGCAGATGGTCGGGCCACCGCCGGTCGACCACGACCCCGAACAGCGCGAGCGGCTGCGTTGCGTCCAGCGGCTCGAACGCCCCGATGGCGTCGTACGTGCGGTGGAGCAAGTTGAGCCGGGCCCTCTGCCCAACGCGACGCCAGGGGCTCTCCCGTCTCGGCCTCGCCGGACTCTTGATCTCGGTGGCGTGGAGCTCGAATTCGTCCGGGTCGGCGCCTTCGGGCAGCGCTTCCTGGAGTGTGGCGGTCAGACGCTGCTGGAGCCGCCGAGCGTCCCCCTCGGCGACAGCCAGCCCGGAGAGGATGAAGTAGGGGCTGCCGCCGTGTGTCCCCGATTCGTCCAGATAGAGGAGGTACGTAGGCCAGTCCTCATGAGTGAGCGTGAAGGCGGCCAAGCTCCGAGACTCAAGTACCGCAACGCAGTCTCAAGGTCGGAGGCGGTACCGCGAAGCAGTCCTCCCGGCCGCAGTACCAGTCTATCGACGCCCGGACGTCGTCACAAGCGGTGACCGGCCGGCTACCCGCCGAACTCGCGCCGCATCTGGTCCAGCCCCATCGGCCCCAGCTCGAACGCCCGCGCGTGGAACGCCGCGAGGTCGAACGAGGCGCCGTCGCGGCGGCGGGCGGCCTCGCGGGCGTCGAGCCACGCGCGCTCGCCCACCTTGTAGCTGATCGCCTGCCCCGGCAGACCGAGGTAGCGGTCCACCTCGCTCGCCATGAAGTCGGCGGGGAAGTGCGCGCGCTGCAGCACGAACTCCAGGCCCAGCTCCGGCGTCCAGGTCTCGCCCGGGTGGAAGTGGTCGTGCTCGGCGATCGGCAGCTCGAGGTGCATCCCGATGTCCACCACCACCCGCGCGCAGCGCAGCGCCTGCGCGCGCAGCATGCCCAGGTAGTAGTCGGGGTTCTCGAGGTAGCCGAGCTCGCCCATCAGCCGCTCGGCGTAGAGCCCCCAGCCCTCCGAGTAGCCCGACGAGCCGCCCAGCAGCCGCTGCCAGCGCGAGAGGTGCTCGCGCAGGTACACCGTCATCCCGATCTGGAGGTGGTGGCCCGGGACGCCCTCGTGGTACGCGATCGAGACCTCGCCCCACAGGGGGAAGCGGGTCTTCCCGGCCGTGGGGTACCAGGTGCGGCCCGGCCGGCTGAAGTCCTCCGAGGGGCCCGTGTAGTACATGGCCAGCGGGCCGCCCGGCGGCGCGATCAACGCTTCGATGCGCTGCACCTCCTCCGGCAGGTCGAAGTGCGTGCCGTTGAGCTCCGCGATGGTCGTCTCCTGCAGGTTCTGCATCCACTGCTGGAACGCGTCGACGCCGTCGATGGCGCGATCCGGGTCGGACTCGAGGAGCTCCTTCACGCCCTCGACGCCCACACCAGGCGCGATGCGCTCCGCGGTCGCCTCCATCTCGGCCTCGATGCGGTGCAGCTCGGACCAGCCCCACGCGTAGGTCTCGTCGAGGTCCGGCGAGGCGCCGGTGAAGACCTGCACGCCGAGCGCGTAGCGGTCCCGCCCGACCGGGTCGTGCGGCTCGGCGGCGGGCACGTAGGTCTCGTCGAGGTAGCGGCCGAAGCCGGCGAACGCCTCGTTCGCGGCCGCCGCGCCCCTGTGCAGCTGTGCGGCCAGCCCGTCGCTCGCCACATCCGACGCCTCGAACGCCTCGACGAGCCCGTCGAAGTACGAGGGGGCGTCGCCCGCGCCGCTCCAGGTCGCGCACTGCTTCGCGCACTCCGAGGCCTGTCGCTGCGTGCTCACCATCCCGCGCTCGATGCCCGTGTCGAGCGTCTGCCGGAGGCCGGCGACGCCGCCGGGGAGCGCGGCGAGGCGGGCGGCGATGTTGCTCCAGTGCTCCTCGGTCTCGCGCGGCATGAGGTCGAAGACGCGGCGCAGCGACTGCAACGGGCTGGCGAGGATGTTGAGCGAGCGGAACCGCTCGCCCGCGTCGTGCAGCTCGCCGGAGAGCCGCATGCTCTCCGCCATCGCGTCGCGCGCGACGCGGTCACGGTCGTCCTCGATGGGCGCTGAGGTGAGGGCGGCGAGCGTCTCGCGCTCGAGCGCGGCGCGGGCCTCGTGGCCGTCGGGCGAGAAGTCGGTCAGTTCGGTCTCGTGACCGGGGATGCCCATGCTGGTGGCGGCGTTGGGCGAGAGCGCGGCGTAGCGGACGACGTAGTCATCGGCGAGGTCGTAGATGGCGGACATGGACGTGCTGGCCTCCAGCGTCGACGTGCGTGGTCGGGTGGGGTGGTGTTGGCGGAGGGGGTGGGATTCGAACCCACGGTGACGCAAGCGCCACGACGGTGTTCAAGACCGCTCCCATAAACCGCTCGGGCACCCCTCCACAGACCAGTGTGCGGCGAGACGTGGGCTGATTGCCACTCGCAGCGGTCTTGGGCGCTGACGCAACGGCGTTGACGCGTTAACATTCGAGCCCATGGCTGAGTTCCGACCCAACACGCTCTACTACGGTGACAACCTCGAGGTGCTGCCGGATTTCCCGCCCGAGTGCGTTGATCTCGTCTACCTGGACCCGCCGTTCAACTCCAAACGGTCGTACAACGTGATCTTCCGCGAAGCAGCAGGTACGGAGGCCGAGGCACAGATCGAAGCATTCGGAGACACTTGGCATTGGACGCCAACCACGGCCGTTGTCTTCGACGAAGTCGCTGGGCGGGGGGACGATACCGGACGGCTCCTTCAAGCGTTTGTCGATGCCTTGGGCCATAATGACATGACGGCGTATCTGACGATGATGGCTCCGCGCCTATTAGAGCTACGGCGCGTGATGAAATCGACCGCCTCGATCTACCTTCACTGCGACCCGACCGCGAGCCATTATCTGAAGGCCCTGATGGACTCGGTGTTCGGAGCACGGAACTTCATTAACGAGATTGTGTGGTCTTACCGAACTGGCGGAAGTGGTAAACGAACCTTCTCGAAGAAGCACGACGTGCTCTTGTTCTACAGCCAAGGCGGACGCTACACGTTCAACCAGCAAAAGGAGAAGGCTTACACGAAGGCTAAGGGGAGGCGGCCAGGTACTCACAACTATGGGGCAGGCATGGCGGAGTTCTTTGAAGATGAGGACGGCGTTTATAACTTCGTGAACATGAGGGACATATGGGAGATCCCATACATCAACTCACAATCGAAGGAACGGCTCGGCTATCCCACACAGAAGCCTGAAGCGCTCCTCGAGCGGATTATCGAGGCATCTTCGAATCCGGGCGATCTCGTGCTCGATCCCTTCTGTGGGTGCGGTACGGCTACCGTTGCAGCGCACCGGCTGGGGCGCCAGTGGGTAGGGATCGACATCACGTGGCTCGCCGTGGATCTCATGCAGAATCGACTGCGCAGCACATTCCCGAACGACTTTGGTAACGGAGTACCCGTGGGCGGAGAGCCTGCCGACGAGGCGGCCGCCCTTGCGCTGGCGGAGCGGAGCAAGTTCCAGTTCCAGTATTGGGCAGTCGCGAAACTCGGCGGCGTCCCGCGCGGGGGCCGCAACCGCAAGGGCGCTGACGAGGGAATCGATGGGGTGACCACATTCCCAGAGCGCGACCCCGACGACCCTGGGAGCCCGACTATGCAGCACAAGCAGGTCATTATCTCAGTCAAGGGCGGTGGCACGGGAGTGGCCGACGTGCGAGACCTCCGGGGCGTCATCGAGCGCGAGGCCGCCGCGATTGGGGTGCTGGCTACAGCCAGAACGCCGACAAGAGCGATGGTCAACGAGGCAAACGGCGCAGGAGTCTACCGGTCGCCATGGGACGGGAATACCTACCCCCGCATTCAGCTTATTACTGCGGGAGACATCGTCCGGGGAGCGGGATCGAGATGCCTTCGAGGCGAGGGCTGCCTCAGTACCAGCAGGCTCCTCGAGCGACCGAACAGGCTGATCAGGGCGAACTGATCTAGCCTAGTGAGCCGGGATCACGGAGGCCGGGGACGCGCCCCGGCCTCGTGGTCTGCCACCAGTGTCCCGAGGCTAGCTGCGCGGCAGCCCCAGCCCTCGGGTGGCGATGATGTTGCGCTGGATCTCGGAGCTGCCCGCGGCGATCGTGCCCGGGATGTCCAGCACGTAGCGGCGCGTGAAGAACGCCCGGGCCGGCGAACGCTCGTCGTCCTCGTCCCACAGGTTCGCGTACAGGCCGAAGCAGTGCACCGCCGTGCGCGCCACGTCCTGCGTCACCTCCGACAGGAACAGCTTCGTCATCGACGCCTCGTAGTTCGGGATCAGCCCCCGGTCCTGCATCGAGATGATGCGGAACGAGAAGTTGAACCCGACGTCCGACTCGATGTACCGGTCGGCGATCTCCGTGCGGGTGACGTCCGAGACGCGCGTCGTCTCCTTGCCCTGCTCGCTGTGCAGGTAGTCCGTCAGGATGTCGAGCCGCCGCTTCGCGCTGATCGCGCCGGCGATGTTCGAGCGCTCGAAGTCGAGCAGCGTCATGCCGACGTACCAGCCGCGGTTGACGTCGCCGAGCACGTTCTCGGCGGGGATGCGGACGTCTTCGAAGAACGTCTCGTTGAAGCCGTGCTCCCAGCCCATGTTGATGAGCGGGCGCACGCTCAGGCCGGGCGTGTGGATGTCCTCGATCAGCACGAACGAGATGCCGCGGTGCTTCGGCGCGTCCGGGTCGGTGCGCACCAGCGCGAACAGCGAGTCGGCGACGTGCGCGCTCGATGTCCAGATCTTCTGCCCGTTGATCACCCACTCGTCGCCGTCGCGCGTGGCGCGCGTCTGCAGGCCGGCGAGGTCCGAGCCGGCGCCCGGCTCCGAGTAGCCCTGCGCCCACAGCTTCTCGCCGTTGAGGATGCCCGGCAGGTACTGCGCCTTCTGCTCGTCGGTGCCGTGCACGATGAGCGTCGGGGCGAGCAGCGCGAGGCCGTTCGCACCCACCTGCGGGGCGCCGGCGGCGGCGCGCTCCTGCGTGAAGATGAACTGCTCCATCGGCGACATGCCGGCTCCGCCGTACTCCTTCGGGAGGTGTGGGGCGAACCAGCCGTGCTCGAAGAGCGCGTCGGTCCAGGAGTTGGCCGCGTTCTCGCGCTCCGGGTCGCCGGAGCGGCGGTCCTGGCCCCAGTCGGAGTCGAGGCCGCGCGCGGCGCGCTCGCGGTAGTACGCGGGGATGCCGTCCTTGAACGCCTCCTGCACCTCGGTGCGGAATGCGGCCTGTTCGGGAGTGTCTGCCCAGTCCATAGCTGTGTCCTGCCTTCCGGGGCGACGCCTCGCGCGCCGCGTCACGAGCCCATCATAACGGCGCGTCGCTGACACGCCACGATGCGACCGGCCGGGAGCGTCGAGGGCTACCCGGCCGCGAGGGCCGCCTCGCCCTCCAGCACGAAGCCGGACTGGTGCCACTCGCAGCAGCGGCCGTGCTCGGTGACGTACTGGTAGGCGGAGAGCGCAGCGACCGCGCCCTGTGCCGCCGCCGTCACCGTCTGCTTGAGCGCGCCCGAGCCGTCGGTCAGATCGCCGGCGGCGAACAGCCCCGGTACGTTCGTCCGCATCTCGCGGTCGACGTGGATCTCGTCGGTCTCGGCGTTGAGCTCGACGCCCAGCCCGCGTGCGAGGCCGACGCGCGGGTCGGCGCCGGCCTCGATGAACAGCACGTCGAGGTCCAGCGTGTCGGCGCCCTCGTGCGGCCGGGTGAGCCGCACGCCGGTGAGGCCGTCGTCGTCGCTGCCGAGCAGCTCGGCGACCTCGGTCTCAAGCAGCACGTCGACGTTGTCGGCCTGGCCGAGCAGCTCGACGAGGACGGGCTCGGGGCGCCACAGCCGGTCGCCGCGATGGATGAGGTAGGTCCGCGCCGCGTGGCGCGCGTTGAGCAGCGCACCCTCGACGGCCGCGTTCCCGCCGCCGACCACCGCGGCCACCTTGTCGCGGTAGAGCGGCGCGTCGCACGTCGAGCAGTACGAGACGCCGCGGCCGGTCCACTCGACCTCGTTGGGCAGGCCGAGCATGCGGCGCTCGCGGCCGATGGCGAGGATGACCGCGCTCGCGTCGATCTGCTCGCCGTCGGAGAGCGAGGCCATGAAGTGGTCGCCGTCGGTGGCGAGGGCGGTCACGTCGGCGTTGCGGATCGGGACGTCGTAGTGGGTGACCTGCTCCTGGAAGCGGAGCATGAGGTCGAAGCCGTCGACCTCCGGGTGCCCGGGGTAGTTCTCGATGATGCCCCCGATGGCCGTCTCCCCGCCGAAGCGCTCGCCGGCGACGAGCGTCTTCACGCGGTAGCGGGCGCTGTACAGCGCAGCCGCGTACGCGGCCGCGCCCTGGCCCGCGATCAGCACATCGAAGTGCTCGGCGGCTGGCATGGCGCACCTCCCCGGATCGCTGGTACCTCTGCGATCGAGGATACGACGCTGCCGATGGCGATCTGACCGGAAACGGTTAAGCCGTCGAGCCCTCCTCGGGCAGCTCACCCGTCGAGCCCTCCTCGGGCAGGGCGCGGATGTCGCGCAGGCCGCGGTGGAGCTCGGCGTAGTCGAGGCCGTACCCGACCACGAAGCCCGGCCCGAGCGGCAGCCCGGCGTAGTCCGGCTCGTCGTCGGCCGCCGGGCCGCCCTCGCGGACGAGGAGCGCGCACCGGCGCAGCGAGGCGGGGCGCCCGGCGGCGATGCGCGCACAGATCGTGCGCATCGTGCGGCCGGTGTCGGCGATGTCCTCGACCACGATCACGTCGCGGCCGGTCACGTCGGTCTCGAGGTCCTTGGTGATCTCGACGGCGCCCGCGGAGCTCGTGCCCGCGCCGTAGGAGCGCGCGCGGACGAAGTCCACCTCGGCCGCAATCGTGAGCTCGCGCACGAGGTCGGCCAGGAAGACGAACGAGCCCTTGAGCACCCCGACGAGGAGCAAAGGCTGCGCGCTGCGCCGCCTCGGCGCGTCGTCCTCGATGGCGCGCGCGACGCGCGCGACGGCGTCGCGGATCTCGTCCTCGGTGTAGCGGGGTTCGAGGTCCACCGTGCGCCCTCCTCGCGTGCGGGCAGGCATCGTATCGTGGGCGCGCCGCACCGGGGGCGGCGAGTCGGAGGACCACTCGCATGGAAGAGCTGATCCGGGCGCTGCCCAAGGCCGAGTTGCACATCCACATCGAGGGCACCCTGGAGCCCGGGATGATGTTCGAGCTGGCCGCCCGCAACAGCGTCGCGCTGCGCTTCGGGAGCGTCGAGGAGGTGCGCGCGGCCTACGCGTTCACCGACCTCCAGTCCTTCCTCGACATCTACTACGAGGGCATGGCCGTCCTGCAGACGGAGCGCGACTTCCACGACCTCGCGCGCGCGTACTTCGAGCGCGCCCACGCCGACGGCGTCCGCCACGCCGAGCTGTTCTTCGACCCGCAGGCCCACACGGAGCGCGGCGTCCCGTTCGCGACGGTCATCAACGGGCTCCACGCGGCCATCGAGGAGGCGCGCGCGGACCTCGGCATCACGTCGATGCTCATCCTCTGCTTCCTGCGGCACCTGCCGGCCGAGGCGGCGATGGCGACGCTGGAGGAGGCGCTGCCGTTCCGCGACCGCATCGCGGCCGTCGGCCTCGACTCCTCGGAGGCCGGGCACCCGCCCGAGGACTTCGAGGAGGTCTACGCGCGCGCCCGCGCCGAGGGCCTGCGCGCGGTCGCGCACGCCGGGGAGGAGGGGCCGCCCGAGTACGTCTGGGAGGCGCTGGACATCCTCGAAGTCGAGCGCGTCGACCACGGCGTCCGCAGCGAGGAGGACGAGGGGCTGCTCGAGCGGCTGGTGCGTGACCGCGTGCCGCTCACGATGTGCCCGCTGTCCAACGTGAAGCTGCGCGTCGTCGACCGCCTCGAGGACCACAACCTCAAGCGCCTGCTGAAGCGCGGCGTGCGCGTCACGATCAACTCGGACGACCCGGCGTACTTCGGCGGCTACATCGGCGAGAACTACATCGAGACCGCCGCGGCGCTTGGGCTCACGCGCGAGGAGGTCGTCGCGATCGCGCGCAACTCGATCGAGGCGACGTTCCTCGACGCCACGGCGAAGGCGGCGCTGCTCGCGGAGATCGACGAGGTCGCATTGGGGTAGCCGTCAGACGCTGAGGACGCCGTCGACGATCAGCGACACCGCGACGAAGACGAGCAGCCCGCCGGTCAGCCGGGCCAGCACCCTGGCCACCACCGGCCGGTGCCGCCACTGGAGCAGCGGCTCCGCGCGCATCGCAAGGGCCGTGGCGCCAGCCAGTAAGAGCGCTGCCACGATCGTCTCCCCCTCGCCGACGCGCTCGCTGTGGGAGATCGCCGCGGCGAGCGCGGCGGGGCTCGCCAGCAGCGGCACCGCGAGCGGGATGAGTGCGGCGCGGTCACTCGCGTCGAGGAGCGACGCGGTCGACTCCTCGATCGCCCGGCCGCGCAGCAGCGGGCGAGCGGCCCCGGCAAGCATGACGATGCCCGCCGCGATGTCGAAGCTCGGGGCGGCGACGCCGAGGAGGTCGAGGAGTTGGCCGTGCATCATCGCGGAGACCACGAGCAGGACCCCGGCGGCGAACCACCCGGCGACGAGCAGCCGGGTGCGGGCGGCGCGGTCGATGCCCTCGAAGTCCTCGGGCAGCGAGGCGATTGAGGCCGGCGGGTTCGTCGCGGCCCAGAACACGGCGAGGAGCAGCAGTGCGTCGCTCATGGCGTGCTCACGGTAGCGCGTCCGGGATCGTCAGTGGCGTCTCGGGTGAGCGCAGCGTGCGGCCCTCGAGCGCATCGGCGGCGAAGAGCAGGCCGGACAGCGCGTGCTGCTGGTCGTCCATGCGCGTCTCGCCGCGCGTGACCCATGCGCCGTCGATGAGACCCGGGCGCGGGTAGGCGCGCGCATCGGCGGCGTCGGACTGGCGGTTGGCGAGCAGGCTCGCGCCGACCTCCAGGCGCTCCTCGATGGCGGGCTTGAGGTCGGCCATGCGCGGGTCGTGGGCGGCGATGCGCCACAGCGCGCCCATCGCCTCGATCCACGTCCCGAACGCCGCCGCGCGCACGTGTACGCGGATGAGTGAGCCGGGGCCGCCGAACAGCCCGTGCTCGCGCTGCGACTCGGCGCGGATCAGGAACCCGAAGCGGCCCGCGAGGCGGCGAGCGTACTCGATCTCCTCGTCGCTCAACCCCCACTCCACCATCTCGGCCATCGTGTACGCGGCCCAGTGGTCGGGGAGCGGGCGGAAGCGCACGTCCTCGACCTCGTCGCGGCGCGTGGCGAGGAAGACCGAGGCCGCCCGGGCGTACTCGTCCCACCCCTCGCCGGGCATCGCCTCGTGCAGCAGCGCGAGGCCCCATGCCGCCTCGCCGGGGTAGTAGCGCGAGGTGCCGATGAGGTCGGGCTGCCCTTCGCCGACGATCCAGGCGACGTGGAAGCCGCCATCCGGGCGCTGCATCGACGCGAGGAAGCGGCCCAGCTCGCGCATGACCTCGTTGTGGCGGGTGTCGCCGGTCGCCAGCCGCCGCTCGGCGAGGGCGATGAGCATGAGCCCGCTCGCGCCGAGCTTCGCGCGCCCGCCGTCGGGGGTGGTGAGCGCCGCCCAGTCCTCGTGCCGGTGCAGGCGGTCCAGCATCCACGCCACGGCGGCGTCGCCCGCGAGGATCGCCTCGACGTCCCCGTCGCGGCCGGCGGACTGGAAGAGCGCCATCGTGACGCCGGCGTGACGCACCTCGTTGTAGTCGTCTGGCACGGCGTCGAGGTCGGCGTCGTAGACGTAGAGGTAGCGACCGTCCGGCTGGAGGTTGCGCTCGATCCACTCGCGGCCCGCCGTGGCGGAGGCCCGCATCTCGTCGGGCGTCTGGAGGTCGCGCGACTCGGCCGGGATGACCGTGAGCCGCAGCAGGAGCAGGAGGACCGCCCACAGCGCGACCTGGAGCCCGACGCGCCGCCACGCGCGCCCCCGGTCCGTCGCGGCTACTCGGTCGGCCACCGCAGCACCCCCACGCCGTCCTCGATGGCGATGTCAGCATGCAGTGCGCGCAGCACGTTGTCAGCCTGCGCCGCCGTGCACGGCCGCGGCTGGAAGCCGACCTCGTCGTTGTCGGTGCGGATGCAGCGCAGGCGCAGCGCCTCGAGGCCGTCTGGGCCGAACGCCGTCGTCGCCATTAGCCCGTAGCCCGGCGCGTCGGGCGTGAACCGGCCGGGCGTGCCGAACACCCAGTTGCCGAGCGAGTAGAGCACCGGCATCCCGTCGACGACCTCGACCGGCTGGGCGACGTGCGGCCCGTGCCCGACGGCGAGGTCGTACCCCGCACCGGCGAGGAGCGCCGCCTGCGCGCGCTGCGAGTGCAGCACCCCGGTGTAGTTCACCCCCCAGTGCACGAAGGCGACGACCCAGCGCGCGCCCGCCTCGCGCGCACGTTGTACGCCCTCGGCGGCGTTGCAGCGCGTGAGCACGGCGATGCCGGGCCGCGCCTCGCCCGCGTTCGCGCGCACGCCGCCACCCTGCCCAAACGCCACGACGCCGACGCGCCCGTGCGGCGTCTCCACGATGAGCGGGCGCAGCGCCTCGTCCAGGTCGGCGCCCGCGCCGAAGCTCGCCACGCCCGCAGCGCCGAGGTGCGAGGCGGTGTCGGCGAGGCCGGACGGGCCGCGGTCGAGCGCGTGATTGTTGGCGAGGCCGACGGCGCTGACGCTCTCCGCGGCCAGCGCCCGCGCGGCCTCGGGGCGGGCCGCGTAGCTCCAGCGCTGCGAGGGGTCGTGGGGCTCGGTGCGCGCCGTGATAGGGCCCTCGGCGTTGGCGATGACGTAGTCGGCGTCGGGCCGCGGGCGCAGGCGGTCGAACGCCCAGGCGTAGCCGTTCGCCACGAGGTGCGGCTCGGCGGCGTCGGCGAGCAGCGTGTCCCCGAGCCAGAGGATGCGGAACGCGGGCGCGTCGGAGCGCACGGCCGGCGGCGGGGCTGCCTCGAGGTCCCCGCCGCAGGCCTCGTCGCGAGCGCCCGCGCAGGCCGCGGCGGCCAGCGCGAGCGCAAGCGCGACGGCGACCGCGAAGCGGGCGCGCACCTCAGGCGGCGGGCGGCGCGGCGTGGGTGCGGATGCGCCGCACCTCGGGCTGCGTGGCGATGACGCCGAGCGCGACCGCGCCCAGCACGCACGCCCCGAAGGCGATCGCCACGCGCACGTCGAACGCGTTGGCGATGAAGCCGCCCACGAGGCCGCCCAGGCTGATCAGGCTGAACGTGATCGCGTGGATGCCCATCACCCGCCCTCGCAGTTCCTCGGGCACGCGGAGCTGCATCACGGTCATCGAGGTGATGAGGAAGATCGAGTTGGTCACGCCCGCGCAGTAGGTCAGCGCGACGGAGAGCGGGTACACGGGCGACCAGGCGAACAGGAACACGAACAGGCTCGAGCCGAGGCTCGCGGCGAGCATCATCGGACCCAGCGCCATGCGCCGCTGCAGCCGGAACGAGAGCACCGTCCCGCTCACCGCCCCGATACCGATCGCCGAGAGCATGAACCCGTAGCTCGCCGGCCCGATCCCGAGCTCCTCGGCCATCAGCGGCATCAGGAAGATGTAAGACATCGCGAAGAACGTCGTCGTGTAGGTGATCACCATGAGGGCCGCGAACAGCCGCTCGTGGACGATGAACGCGACGCCCTCGAACAGCTCGCGCACCATCGCGCCGCGCGGGCCGGTCACCACGCGCTCGACGCGCAGCGCGACCAGCACGGCGACCATGATCCCGAAGCAGGCAGCGGCCGCGGCGAACACGAACGCCGTCCCGAACACGGCGATCGCGATGCCCGCGATGGCCGGCGAGACGATGCGCGTCGCCTGCCACATCACCGAGTTGAGCGCGACGGCGCTCACCATCTGCTCCTCGTCGATGAGCTGCGGGAAGAACGCGTTGCGCACCGGCCAGTCGACGCCGTAGACGAGGCCAAGCGCCGCCGAGATGGCGACCACGTGCCAGATCGCGACCTGACCGGTCGCGTCGAGCGCCGCGAGCAGGCCGATCAGCACCGCCGTCACCGCCGAGGTGACGATCAGCAGCATGCGCCGGTCCATGCGGTCGGCGAGCACGCCGCCGAAGAGGTTCACGAGGATGGTCGGCGCGGCGGTCGCGGCGCCCACGTAGCCGAGGTCGAGCGGCGAGCCGCCGAGCCCGTCGACGACGAGCCAGCCCGTCGTGAGGATCACGAACTGCGTGCCCGCGACCGCGCCCAGCGAGCCGAACCAGTAGCGACGGAACAGCGGGTGCCGCAGCGCGCCGAGGTCATCGAAGATCGCTCGCAGCCGCGAGGCGCGACGCGCGCGCTCGCCCGCCGCGGGTGCGGCCGGTGTGGGTGGCGCGGCGGTCTCTCGGCTCACGGCTGGCGTCCTCCGTGTGGCGGTCGTGCAAGCGTACCGCTCCCCGCGCGGATGCGCGCTTGGGGCGTGGCTCGCCGACGCGCGCCCGTGTGCGTCACACGCACGGCGGCTACGCTCGATCGCATGGCCGAGGTCACCACGCCGCCGCCCGGCATCGAGCGCAGCCTGCGGCTGCTGCCGTGGTGGTGGGTGCTGCGCTGGGCGTGGCTGGGCGAGGCGATCTGGGTCATCTACCTGATCGAGGACCGCGGGCTCACGCTCGGCCAGATCCTGCTCCTCGAGGCCGTGGTGTTCGGCGCGATCGTGATCGCCGAGGTGCCCACGGGCGTCATCGCGGACCGCTACACGCGGCGGCTGAGCCTGCTGCTGGGCTCGCTCTTCTCCGCCGTGGCGTTCGTGGTGTTCGGGCTGGCGAGCTCGCTCGCGCTGCTGATGGGCTCCTACGTGCTCTTCGCCATCGGCGGTGCGCTGATGAGCGGCGCCGACGAGGCGTTCCTCTACGACTCGCTGCGCGCCGTGGGCCGGTCGGGCGAGTTCGCCCGGGTCTTCGGCCGGTTCAACGCCCGGATGACGGTCGGGATCGCCGGGTTCACGGTCGCCGGCGGCCTGATGGTGATCTGGACGCCGCTCTCCTGGCCGATCGTGCTCAGCGGCGCGCTTTCGCTCGTGGCCGCGGGCTTCGCGCTGCTGCTCGTCGAGCCGCCGCGCGAGCGCACGGAGCAGTCGTTCATGCGCATCGGCCGCAGCGCGGCCGGCCGCATCGTCCGCACGCGAGCGCTGCGCTGGATCGTCGTGGTCTCGGCGGCGGTGCAGGGCATCGAGCTGGTCGCGTTCACGACCTTCCAGCCGATCCTCGTGGGCGAGGGCGTCCCGGTGTGGGCGCTCGGCTGGGTGGCGGCGGGCATGATGCTGGTCGCGGCGGCGGGTGGCTGGTCGTCGTGGCGGGTGCGGCAGCGCTTCGGCCTCAGCCGCTCGCTCGCGGTGCTGCCGGCGTTCGCAGCCCTCGGCCTCCTCGGCGGCGCGAGCGGGATGTTGTGGCTGTTCCCCGTCTTCACCGCCGCAATGTTCGTGCGCGAGGCGCTGCACCCGCTCGTCGTCGAGTACCTCTCGAGGCGCGTCCCGGACGGGGAGCGCGCGACCACGCTCTCGGTGCACCAGCTCGCCGCGTGGTTCGCGACGATCGTGATCTCGCTCGGCCTCGGGCTCGTGGTCGACCGCGTCGGCCTCGGCTCCTCGCTCGCTGCCGCGAGCGCGGCGCTGCTCGTGGTCGTGCTCGTCGCCTACGTGCTGTGGCGCGCGGCTGGCGACCGCGAGTCGTACCCCGAGGGGAGCGAGGGCGTCGAGGAGCCCAGGTCGTCCTAGCTGCGCTCGATCACGCCGCACGCGATGCGCGCGCCCGCCGACCCGACGTCACGGTAGTCGTCGGGGTCGGCGTGCACGATGAACGCCGAGCCGTCCTCGTCGAACAGGGAGTGGTCGGGGCCCGCGTCGAGGGTGACGGCGGCGGTGAAGTACTCCGCGCGCGCGGCGCCGTCTTCGCCGGCGTGGAGGTTGGGGAGGTCGCCCGCGTGGGGGCCGTCCGCGTGCAGGTAGCCGTGGGGCTCGTCGCCGGGGGCGAAGTGGCTGCCGGCCGCCTTGAAGTCGGGTGAGCAGGCGCCGACGCCGTGGATGTGGAAGCCGTGCGCGCCGGGCGTGAGGCCGGCCACCTCGGCCGAGATGAGCACGCCGGTGTGGGTCTGGGTCAGCGTGACCTGGCCCATGGCGTGCCCGTTCGGGCCCTCCAGTATCGCGCGAGCCGTCGCGCCCACCTCGTCCGGCGAGTCGTCACCGCCACAGGCGGTCGCGACGACGAGTGCGGCGGCTGCGAGGAGGGTGCGGAGCGCGGTGGACATGGCGGCCCTTTCAGGTGCGTGCGGGTGGCGATGCAGTATCGCTTGCGATGGAGTATCACGGGCGATGCGAATGAGGCGCAACGCGGGGCCCCTGAACGCCCGCAGCCCCGGGGAGGGGGAGTCCCCGGGGCTGCCGTGGCTGAGGTCCGCCTGGCTTAGCTGGTGCGGATCTCGATCTGGCGCGGCTGCGGCTTCTCCTGCAGGGGCAGGCTCAGCGTGAGCACGCCGTTGGTGAGCTCCGCGTCCACCTCGGCGTCCTGCACCACGCCCGGGAGGGCGATGCGGCGGCTCACCGAGCTGATGTGACGCTCGCGACGGTACCAGCGCCCGTCGTCCGTCTTGTCCCCGGCGGTGTGCTTCGCGTTGATCGTGAGCACGCCCTCGTGGACCTGGATGTCGATGTCGTCCGTGTCGAAGCCGGGCAGCGATGCCCGGACCCGCAGCGCCCCGTCCTCCTCGTAGATGTCGACGGGGAGCGTCCCCTCGTCCCACGAGTGGGTGTGGATGGGGCGGAAGAACGACTCGTCGAAGAGCCGGTCCATCACCTGGCGCATCCCCACGAACGGGTCGCGACGAACCATGATGTCTGCCATTGTCTGTGTCCTCTCCTTCGTTGCTGTGCTGTCGCCGGCTCAGCCGGCAAGGCGTCCGATGTGTCCTCGGAGTGCCTCCTGTTGATGACCGCCGGGCGCTGCGTCCCGGCTCCGTGCCGGCCTAGTTGAAGCCGAAGGGCGGGCTCTGCACCGCCGCGCCCACGCGCACGAGCGCTACCTGCAGGTCGGCGGGCGAGAGCTCCTGCGGCCGTGCCGAGCCGTCCGCGCGCCGTACTGCCTCGATGTAGCTGGTCAGGTTCAAACCGTTCCTCCTGTTGGGCGTCCGACCGTGCGTCGGGCCCACTGCTTGCTGTCCATCGGTCCGCTGTCCGAGCCGTGGTCTTGATCCCCCGCGCTGCCTCCTTGTTGTGCGTGAGTAGATGATAGGTCGTGGGGTATCGCATGTCAATAATTATGAGTGAATAGCGCTCAAGAAACGTGGAAGGAGCCGCGTCTGCCTGCTATAGTACGGGCATGGCAAGAGACTTCTACGACGTCCTCGGGGTGCCACGCGGCGCCGCCGACAAGGAGATCCGCTCCGCGTTCCGTAAGCTCGCGCGCCAGTACCACCCCGACGTGAATCCCGGCGACGAGGCCGCCGAGGAGCGCTTCAAGGAGATCTCCGAGGCCCACGCCGTGCTCTCCAACGCCGAGACGCGCGCCGCCTACGACCGCTACGGCGACCGCTGGCGCGACGCGGAGCAGATCGAGGAGATGCGCCGCCGCGGCGCAGGTCCCTTCGGCGCGGGCGGCCCGTTCGGCTTCGGGGGCGGCGAGGGCGCGCGCACCTTCGAGTTCAACCTCGGCGACCTCGGCGGCGACGGGCCGGGCGGGGCGGGTGGCTTCGGCGGGATCTTCGAGGGCCTGTTCGGCCGCGGCGGCGACGCCGCCCCGCGCGCGCCGCGGCGCGGCCGCGACATCGAGCACCCTGTCGAGGTCTCGCTCCAGGAGGCGTACGACGGCACCACGCGCACGGTCGAGCTCGCCGACGGCGCCGCGCCGTGCCCCATCTGCGGCGGCTCGGGCAGCCTTGCGAGCGCGACGTGTCACGGCTGCCGCGGCAGCGGGCGCGGCGGCGCCACGCGGCGCATCGAGGTGACGATCCCGGCGGGCATCCGCACCGACCAGCGCGTGCGCGTGCGTGGCAGGGGCGAGCAGAGCCCGGCGGGCGGCCAGCCCGGCGACCTCTTCCTCGTCGTCACCGTGCGCCGCCACCCGGACTTCGAGCGCCGCGGCGACGACCTGCACATCGACGTCGACGTGCCCGTGACGGTCGCCGCGCTCGGCGGCGAGGTGCGGGTGCCGACGCTCAAGGGACGCGCGCTGGCGCTCACGATCCCGGCGGGCACGCGCAGCGGCCGCACCTTCCGCCTCGCCGGACAGGGCATGCCCCGGCGCGACGGCGGCGGCTTCGGCGACCTGCGCGCCCGCGCGCTGCTGCAGCTCCCCGAGCAGCTCACCGACGAGCAGCTCGAACTGATCGAGCGCCTGCGGGCGATCGAGGAAGGCGATAGCGACGCGCCACCCACCGACGAGGAGGCCTCGGTCGCCCCGTAGTGGGCGCCGGGGAGACGAACGGAACGGATTGAAGACAGACGATGACGAACATCCCGCAGGACGAACCGGTCTTCCAGATCTCGGTCGTGGCGCGCATGGTCGGCGTCCACCAGCAGACGCTCCGCACCTACGAGCGCATGGGCCTAGTGGCGCCGGCGCGCAGCGGCGGCAACCGGCGCCTCTACTCGCAGCGCGACGTGAACCGGCTGCTGCGCCTGCGCGAGTACATGGAGGACCTGGGCGTGAACCTCGCCGGCGCCGAGGTGCTGCTGCGCCTCAACCGCCGCGTCGAGGACCTGCAGCGGGAGCTCGACGCGACGCGCGCGGAGCTCATGCGCATGCGCGCGCTGCTCGAGGAGCGCACGGAGCCTCGACCCGAATGAGCAACAGACGACGTAACAACCGCCGGCACGAGACCGAGCACGCAGAGGTGATGCAGCGATGATGAGACAGGACCGGTTCACGGAGCAGGCGCAGACGGTGTTGCAGTCCTCGCAGCAGCTCGTGCGCGACCAGCGCCACGCGCAGTGGGACGTCGAGCACGTCTTCCTCGCGATCGCGCAGATGCCCGAGGGCGTCGCGCGCGACGTGCTGGACGAGCTCGGGGTGAACAACGCGGCGCTCGTGGCGCGCATCCAGCGCCACCTCGACCAGTCGCCGAAGCTGAGCCACGACGTGGTCCAGATCTACACCACGCCGCGCATCGTCCAGCTCCTCGAGGCGGCCAACACCGAGGCCGACCGGCTCAAGGACCAGTTCGTCGGCGTCGAGCACCTGCTCGTCGCCATCGCCGACATCCGGGACGGCGAAGCCGCCGCCATCCTCGCCGAGCTCGAGGTCTCGAAGGAGCGCATCTACGCCGCCCTCCAGCAGGTGCGCGGCAGCGCCCGCGTGGACTCGCCGACCGCGGACTCGCAGTACCAGGCGCTCAGCCGCTACTCGACGGACCTCACGCAGCTCGCCCGCGACGGCGAGCTCGACCCGGTGATCGGCCGCGAGGTGGAGTGCGAGCGCGTCATGCAGGTGCTCAACCGCCGCACCAAGAACAACCCCGTGCTCATCGGCGAGGCCGGCGTCGGCAAGACCGCCATCGTCGAGGGCCTCGCGCAGCGCATCGCCGCCGGCGAGGCGCCGGAGCGCCTGCGCGACAAGTCCGTGCTCGCGCTCGACATGGGCGCGCTCGTGGCTGGCTCGAAGTTTCGCGGGGAGTTCGAGGAGCGCCTGCAGTCCGTGATGCGCGAAGTACGCGAGTCGAAGGGTGAGATCATCCTCTTCCTCGACGAGATCCACCAGCTCGTCGGGGCCGGTGGCGCCGAGGGCGCCATCGACGCCTCGAACATGATGAAGCCCGCGCTCGCGCGCGGTGAGCTGCACGTGATCGGCGCGACGACCCTCGACGAGTACCGCAAGATCGAGGCCGACCCCGCGCTCGAGCGCCGCTTCTCGCCCGTCTACGTCGACGAGCCGGGCGAGGAGGAGGCCGTCGAGATCCTCGCCGGGCTGCGCGCCCGCTACGAGGAGCACCACGGCCTGCGCATCACCGACGAGGCGCTCGACGCCGCGGTGCGGCTGAGCGCGCGCTACCTCACCGAGCGCTACCTCCCCGACAAGGCCATCGACCTCATCGACGAGGCGGCCTCGCGGCACGTGATCCTCGCCGAGTCGCTGCCGGGCGACGTGCGCGACCTCAAGCAGCGCCTGCAGGAGGCGTCGGACCGCATCGACGCCGCGGCGGCGCGCGAGGACTTCGAGGAGGCCGCGCGGATCAAGCAGGAGGTCCTGCACATCCAGGACGAGTACCGCTCGCGCGAGAGCGAGTGGCGCTCGGAGGCGGGCGTATCCGACGAGGTCACCGAGTCCGACATCGCCGCGCTGATCGCGCAGATGACCGGCATCCCCGTCGACCGCATGCTCGAGGGCGAGGCGGAGAAGCTGCTGCACATGGAGGAGGCGCTGCACGGCCGCGTCGTCGGCCAGGACCAGGCGATCGTGACGCTCGCCGACGCGATCCGCCGCGCGCGCTCCGGCCTCAAGGACCCGCGCCGCCCGATCGGCTCCTTCATCTTCCTCGGGCCGACCGGGGTGGGGAAGACGGAGCTGGCGAAGGCGCTCGCCGAGTACATGTTCAACGACGAGGATGCGCTGCTGCGCCTCGACATGTCCGAGTACCAGGAGCGCCACACGGTCTCACGGCTCGTCGGCGCGCCTCCGGGGTACATCGGCTTCGACCAGGCGGGCGGCCTCACCGAGGCCGTGCGCCGGCGGCCGTACCAGGTGGTGCTCTTCGACGAGATCGAGAAGGCGCACCCGGACGTCTTCAACGCGCTGCTCCAGATCCTTGAGGACGGCAGGCTCACCGACACGCACGGCCGCACCGTCGACTTCCGCAACACGGTGATCATCCTCACCTCGAACCTCGGCACGACCGGGTCGACGGGGACGATCGGCTTCGGCCGCACGCGCTCCGACGGCGAGCGCGAGACGCGCCGCCGCAACGTCGACGAGGCGTTGAAGCAGGCGTTCCGCCCGGAGTTCCTCAACCGCCTCGACGAGATCATCGTCTTCGAGGCGCTGACCGCGCCGGAGATCGCTCAGGTCGCCGACTTGCTGCTCGCCGAGGTGCGGGCGCGGCTGGCCGAGCGTCGCATCGACTTCCGCGTGACGGAGGCGGCGAAGGCGGCGCTCGTGGACGAGGGGTTCGACCCGGACTTCGGCGCGCGGCCGCTACGCCGCACGATCCAGCGCCGGGTCGAGAACGAACTGGCGCGGCGCGTCCTCGCCGGCGAGTTCGACGGGGGAGACGTGGTCGTCGTCGACCGCGACGATGAGGGCTCGGCGTACACGTTCACGGCGGAGCGGGCACGCGAGGAGGTGCCGGTCTAGCTGTAGTGGATGCGGCGTACTCGCTTGACAACTCCGCAGCGCGAACAGAGGATCTAAACAATCCTCCCCGTCCTGCTCCGAAAGGCGCCGTGGCGGGGCCGTTGCTAACCCGGCGGAGGGGGGTGGCCTGTATATGGCCTCCGTCCTCCGCCATTTCATTGCCGTCGGTCGGGCCTCGTACGTCGCGAAAGCGCTCCACGTGCGTCCGACGACAGGGTGAACGAGCGCCCTGCGATCACCGTCGCTATGCGCATCCACCGCCGCGCGAGATTCTCGGACTCCAGTCGGGCAGCCCCACCCGCGATAGCACCAGAGAGCCGTGCGAGGTGATCGGCGACCTGTAGTCCGTCTATGTAGGTGGAGTCTCCGTGAGTCACGTGAGTGACCCGCGGGAATGCAAAGGCCCCGAGTTCGGCGAAGTCGCTATCGAGGTATCGCCGCAGATTCAGCACTTGGCGGTCGCTGTAGTCCACTCGATCGAGCACGAGTTCGAGAGAGTCGCCATCTCCCCAATCGACTCCATCGAAGCCCAGTTCCAGTGTCTTCCGAACCAGGTAGTTCCGCAGAAACGTCGGGTCAGCGGGTGCATTCTCGGTGGTGCGCAGCCACGGACCACCGTAGCGGGCCTTCGCGATGACACAAGCAGCGATAGTGGCACGTCCTCTGTCGAGGAGAGGCTGCAGACACTCGATCGACTCTCTGAACCGTGGGCTGTTGACGTTTCCACCCTTCGCCTCGGCCCACAGCTTGATCTGGAAGCGAAACTCCGTTCGGAACCTCGTGAATTCCGGGATATGGACGCGGTCCACCGCAAACAGCGCGTAGCCGAAGTAGGGGCTGCCGCGCTCGCCGGGATCCCCCGTATCGTCTGCGAACACAACCCACTTGCGAGGAGGCATCGCCGGAGAGTAATCGAACTGCGCCGCTGATAGAACCGCTTTGCCGTTGCCCGCCCTCGCACACCCTCGGATAATCGAACACGCGCCGCCGTTCCCCACCGCAGCACGAGTCGGAGGCCACCTTGGGCAGCAATCGCCGACGCCGTCGACGCCGACGAGGCGGGAACCGGGGGCGGCAGGAATCGCAGCAGGAGCAGCAGCAGTCGCAGTCCGATGAGCCGTCCGCTCGCCGGCAGTCCCGCACGGGGCGCGGCGCCGGCTCGTCGCGACGAGAGCGCTCGAGTTCATCGCGTCCGCCGCGGCTGCAGGGGCTTCGCTCCACCATCGACTCGTTCGGGGGCTTCCTCACGATCGGGGCGGTGGCCATCGCCGTCGGCGCGGTGATCGTGCTCATCATCCTCAACCGGCCCGGCGGCAGCGGCTCCGTCGGCGACGCCGAGTTCGTCGTGCCGCAGACCACCGCGCCCGTCGACGGGCGGCTCCTCGGCAGTCCCAACGCGCCGGTGCGCATCGTGGCGTTCGAGGACTTCAGTTGCCCGGCGTGCGGGACGTTCTCCCGCGAGACGAAGCCGCTGATCGAGCGTGAGTACATCAACCAGGGGCTCGTCTCCATCGAGTACCGGCACCTGGCGATCCTCGGAGTGGACTCGGAGCGGTCCGCCGCGGCCTCCGAGTGCGCCGTAGACCAGGACCTCTTCTGGCCCTACCACGACGTCCTCTACGCCCGGCAAGGCAGCGCGGGCTGGGCATCGAGGGGCAATCTCAAGGACTTCGCCCGCGAGATGAACGACGCACTGCAGGGCCCGGGCCTGGACCTCGACGCGTTCGACGCATGCGTCGACGCCGGCGTGAAGGAGATCACGGTCCAGGCCGCGAGCGACGAGGCCGGCCGGCTGATCGCAGGCGTGGGCGGCCGGACCTCGACACCGACGTTCTTCATCAACGGCGTGCTCGCCTTCCAGGGCGCGCAGCCCATCGAGACCTTCCGCGTCGAGATTCAGCGCCTGCTCGACGCCGCCGGGGTCACCGGGGAGGACCAGTCTGCCGCGCCCACGGGGCCAGCGGTCGACGGCCGCCTCCTAGGCGATCCGGACGCCCCGGTGCAACTCGTGGCGTTCGAGGACTTCAGTTGCTCGCACTGCGCCGACTTCTCGCGCGGCACCAAGCCGCAGATCGAGGCGGAGTACATCACCGACGGCCGCGTCGCGATCGAGTTCCGGCACATGGCCATCCTCGGGCCCGACTCGGAGCGGGCCGCCGCCGCGTCGGAGTGCGCGGCGGACCAGAACCTGTTCTGGCCGTACCACGACCTGCTCTTCGCGCGGCAGGGCGGCCAGGGCTGGGCCACCGACGACAACCTCAAGAGCTTCGCGCGCGAGATGAACGACGCCCTCGGCGCCGACGGGCTCGACCTCGACGCGTTCGACGCGTGCGTGGACTCGGGCGAGAAGATCGCCACCGTCCGCGCGGCGACCGAGGAGGCGGGCCAGATGATCGTCGGCGCGGGCGGTCAGCCCTCGACGCCGACGTTCTTCATCAACGGCGAGCCCGCCGTCCAGGGCGCCCGGCCGCTCGAGGTGTTCCGCGAGGCCATCGACGCCGCACTGGCCGCCGGCGGCGGCGGATAGGCGCGTTGCCGTGGGCGCCCTGCTCGCTTGGCGGCGCGACATACTGCTCGCCCTCGCCGTCTTCGGCACGGGCGTGGCCGCCTACCTGAGCTGGGTCGCCATCGACAGCGAGCAGTCGCCGTTCTGCTCCGGCGTCGGCGACTGCCAGGCGGTGCAGAGTTCCGAGTTCGCCGAGATCGGCGGCGTGCCCATCGCCGTGCTCGGCCTCGGCATGTACGTCACGCTACTCGCCCTCGTGGCGGCGCGGCGGTTCTGGTCCCGGGCCGCCGAGGCGGGAGTGGACCGCCCGATGGCGAGCGCGACGTTCGGCGTGGCGCTGAGCGGCGCGCTCTACTCGGCGTACCTGACGTACCTCGAGCTGTTCGAGATCGACGCGATCTGCGCGTGGTGCGTGGCGTCGGCGGTGATCGTGACGCTGATCACGGTGCTGAGCGTGCCGGACCTGCGCGTCACGGGTGGCTCCGGGGCGCGACCACCACTATGATCCGCCTCAGCGTCGCCGCGCCGAGACTTCCGAGGGGGCCGCGTGTCCGAGCTTGCCGTCACATTCGATGACATGACCGTCCTCACCGAGGGCGGCTCCGACGTGTTCGTCGTGAACCTCAACGAGACCGACGAGCCACCGCCGTACTACGTCGAGGTCGCCGGGCGGCGCTTCAGCTTCGAGGGCGCCACGTTCCTCATCCAGGGCCACAGCGCGGTCATGCCCGAGTGGGTGCGCGAGCACGAGGCCGAAGGCCGGCTCGTGCTCCTGGGCGAGCGCGAGGACCGGTACCTGCGCTACGTCCACGACCCCGCCGAGGAGATGGAGGACGAGGAAGAGGACGAGTAGTCCTCGTCGTCCCCATCGCTGCGGCGTAGAACGCCCCGCCATGAGCGGGGCGTTGTGCTGCCTACCGCAGGAACACGATCCCGGAGCCCACGAAGTACGCGCCGAGCCCCACGAGGAACAGGCCGCACACCGCGAGGAGCCCTCGAGACGCCCGGCGGCCGAACCAGCGCCGCCCGGAGTGGACGAGCCACGCCATCAGGGTGAGCCAGGCGAGGTCGGAGACGATGTGTCCGCCGAACACCGCCACCGGTCCCGCGAATCCCGCGTCGAGCGAGTCGGCCGTCAGCTTCGTCCCGACGCTCGCCCACCAGATCACCCAGTACGGGTTGCCGACCGAGACGAGGATGCCGAGCAGCACCACGCGCCGCGCGGAGGCCGTGGTCTCGCCCGGCGCGGTGACGAAGGCGGGCGTGAGCTCAGCCCGCGGCAGGGTGCGGAACAGGTCGACGCCGAGGTAGACGAGGATCCCGCCGCCCACCAGCGCGATCACCGCGGTCAACGGGCTCTCGTCGGTGAGGGCCGCGCTCAGGCCGAGCGCGAGCACCACGACCGTGACGCCCTCGGCGATCGCGTGGCCGAGCGTCGCAAGGGGCCCGGCGCGCACCCCGAACACCGTCGCCTCGCGGATCGCGAGCACGGTCAACGGGCCCGGCGTGAGCGCGCCGGAGAGCCCGACCGTGAACGCGACGCCGGCGATGGCGGCCAGCTCGAACGCGGTGTCCATGCGCGCAGCGTGGGCTACCGCGCGGTGAGCCGCCAGATCGCACCGAGGTAGTCGACGACCGCCGCCTCTGCCACGTGCTACGATCCGTGCCTCGGTTCCCACGGGGAGGGGCGTGCCCATGACCACTGCCCAGGTCAACGCCGATCGAGTCTTCGCCGATGCCCGCCGTATGCACGAGTCCGCCCTGCAGCGGATGGCCGCGGGTGACATCCGGGATGCGGCGGAGAAGGCGTGGTGCGCCGCGAAGCGCGCTACCGACGCGCTCATCCTCGCCCGTACCGGCGTGGAGCCTCGGCGTTCCACGGACACAGGCAGCGGACTGCGTGCGCTGGAGCGTGACGAGCCGGACGCGGGCTCGCTGCGCGCGCGCTACTACGAGCGCCAGGGCGCGCTCCACGGCGAGTGCTTCTACATCGGCCTCTGCGAACCCGTCGAGGGCATCGAGCGTCTCATCCGTGAGACCGCCGCCTATATCAACGATGCCCGGCGGCTCGCCGAGGCGTGATTCGTCCCTGAGTCGGGTTGCGCGGCATTCACGAGTGGGCATCAGCCCGGCGCACGGACAGCCTGAGCACCAGACGAGCGACCCATCCGGTGAAAGACCATCTCGGAGGGCCGAGTGATGACAGACTGGTCCGCGTGGCGAAGATTCCCCGATTTCAGGACAGAAGGGTTCCCGGAGGCTCCGGATGGTCCGGGCGTCTATGAACTGCGGAATCGCTCCACCGGTGATCTCATCCTCGTCGGCGAAAGCAAGACGCTGGCCAAGCGGATGAAGTCTCTCCTGCCCAAGTCCCACGGGGGGCGCGGAACACGCAATAGCATGGCCAAGCGGGAGTACGTTGCCGAACACCTGCCAGACGTTGAGTACCGAACTTGCGGATGTGAGACGAAGGCTGAGGCCGAGACGCTGGAAGGCCAGTTGCTGGCCGAGCGCACGTACATCTTCCCTACCTAACCTCAACGGAGTGTCTCTTCGATGGCTTGGCGTGCTCCGCTCGACGCCCGCTTCACGTGTGAACGGGGTGGGCAGGTGCCCGCCTACCGCGCGGTGAGCCGCCAGATCGCGCCGGTGTAGTCGACCACCAGCACCTCGCCGTCCGCATCGAGGCCGAACGAGACGAGGCTGCCCGCACGCTCGACGAGCACGACCGGCTCGGTGCGCTCGCCTGCCGGCTCCGCGCTCACGGCGTCGCGCAGCGCGAAGACCTCGCCGGTGCAGAAGTCGCCGAACAGGTAGGCGCCTCGCAGCGACGGGATGGCGTCACCGCGGTACACGACGCCGCCCGTGACCGAGCAGCGTCCGGCCTCGTGTCCGTACGCCATCACCGGCGGTGTCATGCCGGTCGTGTCGCACGCCCGGCCGGGGACGAGGCATCCGAACCCCTCGGCGACGTTCCAGCCGAAGTTGCCGCCTCGAGCGACGCGGTTCACCTCCTCGTTGTCGATGAACCCGACGTCGCCCAGCCACAGCGCGCCGCTCTCCGGGTCGAAGGTCATGCGCCACGGGTTCCGGAACCCGTACGCCCAGATCTCGTCACGCGCTCCCTCGACGCCCACGAATGGGTTGTCGGGCGGGATGGCATACGGCTGCTCGGGCGATGATTCGCGCACGTCGATGCGGATCACGCTGCCGAGCAGCGTCGCAAGGTTCTGCCCGTTCTCGAACGGGTCGGTGGAGGCGCTCCCGTCGCCCAGGCTGAGGTACAGCATGCCGTCCGGCCCGAAGCGGATCGCTCCGCCGTTCTGGTTGTAGCCGGGCTGAGGCAGCACGAGCACATCGAGGCTGCTCGCGGCGTCGGCCGCGTCGTCCACGACCTCGAAGCGTGCGAGGACGCTCCGGGGCGGCTCGCCGGCGGCGAAGTAGTACGCCCAGAGCCGGCCGTTGCGCTCGAAGTCCGGGTCGAGTGCGACGGAGAGCAGTCCTTCGCCGAGCTCGACGTCGATCTCCGACGCGAGGTCGAGCAGGACGCGTCGCTCACTCCCGTCCGCGCCGACCACCCACACCCGGCCGTGCTGCTCGGCGACGAAGAACCGCCCACCGGGGTACGCGCCGACCTCGAGCGGCCGCTCGAAGCGCTCCCCGCCGAGCGCCGGTTCGAGCGTCACGGTGGGGAGCGGCGCGGGTTCGCCGTTCTCGCAGGCGACGAGCAGCGCGACGGTGGCGAGCACAAGCGCGGCGCGCGCGCCGAGCCGTTCGAGGCTGGTCCGGGCCGGGCTGCTGGTCACGCCGGGCGCCCCTCAATCGATGGTGGAGACGGAATGGTCTGGCGAGTGTAGCGGCGACCCCCGCGAAGCTCCTGTCGGCGCGTACGATAGCGATCGCGATGGCGTTACCTCCTCAGTTCGACGAACCGCCGTTCCGCTCCCTGGAGCGGATCGACGAAGCCATCGATCGAGGGCAGGAGCGCGCGTTCCGCGTGCTCTGGTTCTGGACCCCGCCGGGCTCGGTGGCGCGCAACACGCAGTTCCAGGCGCTCCTCGCCTCACGCTTCCTCGCCGACATGGCGCAGCAGGCGCTGCTCTTCGGCGCGCTGATCGCGATTGCCCGCGAGGGCGGCGGGGCCTTCGAAGCCGGCCTGCTCGGCTGCGCCTTCCTGCTCCCCGGCGTCGTGCTCGGCATGTACGGCGGAGCCGTCGCCGATGCGCTGCCGAAGCGTGTCGCCCTCGCCGGCGCGTACTTCGGGATGGGCGCGCTCACGCTCGCGATCCCGCTCGCGCTGGGGACCGAGTTCGGCTCGCTGCTGCTCGTGCTGTTCCTGGTGCGCGTGCTCTTCCAGGTCTCGCAGCCGAGCGAGGCATCGACGGTGCCGCTCGTCGCGAACACCGACGAACTCGCCGGGGCCACCTCGATGCTCGGGCTCGTCTCGTCGGCGGGCGAGCTCATCGGAAAGGCGCTGCTGGCGCCGGTGATCGTGCGGGCGTTCGGTGTGAACCCGGTGACGATCATGGCCGGGCTGCTGTTCTTGCTCTCCGCCACCCGCGTCTTCGACCTGCGCCCACCGGCGCGGCCCGGCGCCGCGGAGGCGACGCCCGTCCCGCCCCCCTCGACGCGCGAGGCGCTGCAGTGGCTGCTCGACGAGCGGAGCGTGCTGATCATGCTCGTGCTCGCCGGGCTCGCGAGCACCGTCAACGTCGTGCTCGGCATTCTCGGGCCGCAGTACGTGCGCGAGGTGCTCGACGTGGACCCGGCGAACGCGCTCTACGTCTTCGCGCCCGCGCCGATCGGCCTGCTCGCGGCCCTCGCGGTCACGCCGTTCCTCGTCGGGCGCGTCGGCGAGCGGCCGGTGGCGGTGACGGGCTTCGCGCTGGTCGCCGTCGTGATGATGGCGCTGGGGCTGGTTGCGCCGCTGAGCGAGGCGCTGAGCTGGCTGATCCCCGTCGACATCCCGGGCGTCGGTCCGAGGGTCGAGACGGCGGCATTCCTGTCGATCTTCCTCGGCTTCGGGGTGACCCTCGCGGCCGTTGCGACGCAGACCTACGTGAGCCGGACGGTGCCGCTGCGCATCCAGGGGCGCGCGTTCGCGCTGCTCGGCGTGCTCAAGGACGGGCTCGCGATCTTCCCGCTGCTCGCACTGGGCGCGGTGGCCAGCCGCGTCGGCGTCGACGCCGTCATCACCGTCGCGCCGGTGTTCCTGCTCGCCATCGCCGTCGGCCTCGACCAGCTCGTCTCGCGCCTGCGCAGGCAGACGTCAGGCGGCGACGCGGGGCCCGCGGCGCCTCCGACGACCGCGGAAGGCGAGGAGCGGCGCTACGGGTAGATCGGCGTGCGCTCGAGGCCGAGGGTCTGGTCGTAGCCGAACATCAGGTTGAGGTTCTGCAGCGCGTTGCCGCTCTGCCCCTTGAGCAGGTTGTCGATCGACGACATGACGACCACGCGGCTCTCGTCGGGCGAGGTCAGCAGCGAGATGTCGCAGAAGTTGGACCCCGCGGTGCCCTTCAGCGTCGGCGGTGTGTCGAGCACGCGCACGAACGGCGCACCGTCGAAGAACTCGCGGTAGCGCTCCAGCAGCGCCTCGCGCGACGCGCTGCGCGTGAGCGACATGTGCATCGTGCTGAGGATGCCGCGCGTCATGCCCAGCAGGTGCGGGACGAAGTGCACGCTCGCCTCGCCGCCGGCGAGGCCCCCGAGCGTGTGCTCGGCCTCGACGACGTGCTGGTGGCTGAACACGCGGTACGGCACGACGTTGTCGTTGAGGTGCGAGAAGTGCTGCGCGGCGGCCGGCTTCTTCCCGGCGCCCGAGGAGCCCGTGAGCCCGTCGACCACCACCGTGTTGCCCTCGACGAGCCCGTCCGCGAAGAGCGGCGCGAGGCCGAGGATGATGCCGACGGCGAAGCAGCCGGGGTTGCCCACGATCGGGGAGTCGACGACGCCGTCGCCGGTGAGCTCCGGCACCCCGTAGATGGCGCGCTCCAGGAGCGCCTCGGCGGCGTGCCCGTTGTCGCCGATCGAGGGGTGCGCGGCGGCGTACTTCGCGTATGACGGGGCGTCGGGGAAGCGGAAGTCGCCCGAGTAGTCGAGGAACCGCACGCCCGCATCGGCGAGCGCGGGCGCGTAGCCCATCGAGACGCGGTCGGGCGTGGCGAAGACGACGACATCGCAGTCGCTGCCGATCGACGCCTCGTCGGGCCCCTCCACGACGAGGTCGGTGCGGCCGTGGAGGTGCGGGTAGACGTCGGCGATGCGCCTGCCGGCGTCGTCACGCGCGATGAGCGCGGATGCCTCGAGCTCGGGATGCTGGAGCAGCATCTCGATCATGCCGAGTCCGCCGTAGCCGGTTGCCCCCACGAGTTGCACGCGCGGCATGGTCTCTTCCTCCGGTCCGCATCGCGTCGAGATGACAGCATAGGGCGCGCGCAGGGGTGCTGGAAGACGCACTGCGTGTCGTGCCACGTTCCGAGAAGCAACCGAGGTCAGTGACTCGGCGCGCTGCCCGGTGGCGAGTCGACGCCTGCGCCGCGGTCGAAGAGCTGGACGAGTTCGAGCGCCACCCACACGCGGCTGCGCGCGCGGCCCGAGACCTCGGTCAGGATGCCCGCGCGCTCGAGATCGGCGATGGCCTGATATGCCGTGGGCGGGCTGACTGGACGGCCGGCGTCCTCCAGCAGGCGTTGCGCGGTCGATGCACTCACGGCGAACCGGCGCTGGCGGATCAGCGGTGCGAGGCGTAGTGCCGTGGGGGTCGCACCCACTTGCTCCAGCCGTGCTCTCCATTCGTCGTCCAGCGCCATGAGGCGTCGTGCGATGTCGACCGAGGTCTGCGCCTGGGCGGTGACGGCGCGCAGCACGAAGGCGAGCCAACCGGCCCAGTCACTCCGCGCGCTGACGGCGAGCATGCGGTCGTAGTACTCCTGTCGGTGCTCGTGGAGGTACGCGGCCAGGTAGAGCAGTGGGGGTTCGAGTCGCCCTCGCCGCGCCAGTATGAGCGGGATGAGGATCCGCCCGACCCGGCCGTTGCCATCCCGGAACGGATGGATCGCCTCGAAGGCGTAGTGCACCCATGCGACTTCGACCAACGGTGGCGTCCCGCACGGCGTCTCGATGTAGTGGAACAGGCTCGCCAGGCGCTCGCGCATCTCGGCCGGCGGAGGCGGGGTGTAGATCACGGAGCCGCCCGCCGCGATGTAGTTCTGGACGTCCCTGAACTGTCCCGGCCCGGCGGTTGCCTCGCCGCGTGTGCTGGTCATCAGCTTGCGATGGAGGTCGCAGACGAGTTCTGCGTCGACGGGCGCGCCATCGTGGACGCGGCTCAGTCCGTACTCGAGCGCCGTGACGTGGTTGAGCGTCTCCCGACCGTCGTGGTCCGCGGGCGGAGGCCCGCCAAGCGCCTCGATCGCGGCGAGCTCCAGCAACGTCGTTCGCGTTCCCTCGATCTGCGAACTCTCGACGGCCTCTTGGCGCAGGTAGAGGGTCGCCAGCGCGTCGGCTTCCCGTACCATGCCTCCCAGCCCGGCGAGCAGCCCGAGGTTGTACTCGGCGTCGGCGAGGAGGCCGCTGTTCGCCGCGATGGCCGCCTGCTCGACCTCGGGCGGCGGGGGAAGCGGATCTGGAACGAACGCGACGTACTGGCCCCCGCCGAGCGGGCGCCTGGTCACGAGTTCGCCGGCGGGATCGGTGAACGCAGTGGTGTCCACAGGCGGCGATCTTCTCCGTCGCTAGTTAAGTATAGAGCCACATACTTGAAGAAAGCCATCGCGAGGTATCGCGGACTGAAATAGCATCAGCGGATGATCAGTTCCCGCAGGACTCGGGCAGCGCAATTACTCACGTCCGGTCACACGAACTTAACTTACGGCAACGGCTAATCAGCCCCGCTTAAACAGGGTAGGCTGATGAGCAGTTGCCTCTCACCACACCCGCCGACGTGCTACGGTCGAGGCGTGACCACCCCAACTCCCGTGACCTGGCGAGACGTCCTCACCCTCGACGACCCCGCGCTGCTCGCGCAGTGCGACTTCGACCGCTTCCGCGCGAGCGGCCCGGGCGGGCAGAAGCGCAACGTCACCGACTCGGCCGTGCGGCTCCGCCACCGCCCCTCCGGCGTGAGCGCCGAGGCGAACGAGTCCCGCTCGCAGCACGAGAACCGGGCGCGCGCGCTGCGGCGGCTGCGCCGCGCGCTCGCGCTACAGCTCCGCGCCCACGTGGACCTCGAGGGCTACTCGACGCCCGCCGAGGTCGAGGCGGTGCGGACGCGCGACGGACGGCTGTCGGTCGGGCGGCGCGACGCGCGCTTCCTGCCCGCGATCGCCGCGTTGTTCGACGTGCTCGAGGCCGCCGGGTGGCGTGTCGGTGACGCGGCGCGCGCCGCCGGCGTGTCGACTGCCGCGCTCGGGCGGCTGCTGGGGCAGGACCAGGCGGTGTGGCGCGCCGCGAACGAGCGACGCCGCGCGCAGGGGCTCTCGTCGCTGCGGATGCGGTAGCGCGGTCAGCGCAGGTCGAACGGGCGCGACTCGATCGGGACGATCTTGCCGCCGCGGTACTCCCAGATCTCGACGAACCCCGTCTGGAGGTCCCCCGTGGCGTTCCAGTCGAGCGGCGAGGCCGCGCCGTCGTAGTCGACCTCCTCGCCGTTGCGGACGGCTTCGAGGGCGGCCGCGACGCCCTCGGGCCCCGCGATAACGGTGCGGCCCGGCGGCTGGACGACGTTGCGGAGCTGGTCGCGGATCGCCGCGCTGTCCGTGGAGCCCGCGGCCTCGGCGGCGAGCGCGATGGCGATCACGGCGTCGTAGCCCTCGCGCACGTAGGCGCGCGCGGGCTCCTCGCCGAACTGCGCGATGTACGCGCGGTTCCACGCCGCCGTCGAGGGCTCCTCGGCGCTGCTGCCGGGGGCGGTGCCCTTCGACCCGTCGATGTGCTCGGGCCCGATCTTCGCGGCGAGGTCCTCGCTGCGGGTGGCGTCGGCGAAGACGAACTTCGTGAAGATCTCGTTCTCGATCGCCTCGCGGAGGAACACCTCGGCCTCACCGGGGAACGCGATCACGACCAGCAGGTCCGCGCCGCCGCTCGCGGCGTGCTGGAGCTCCGCGAGGTACGTCGGCTGCCCGAGCGCGGAGTACGAGGCGGCCGTGACGGTGCCCGGGAAGTTGTTCGTGAACACCTCGGCCGACCCCTGGCCGTACGCGTCGTCGCGGTAGAGCAGCCCGACGTTGTCGAGCCCCTCCTCCTCTGCGAGCGCGGCGAGCACGACGCCCTTCGCCACGTCCGAGGGGGCGCTGCGGAACAGGAAGTCGTTGTCGTTCGAGGTCGACAGCGCGGGCGAGGACGCCGACGGCGTGATCATCACCACGCCGGAGGGGCCGATCACGCTCTCAGTCACCGCGAGCGTCACCGTGCTGGAGATCGCGCCGACGATGGCGTTGACGCCCTCGACGTCGACGAGCCTCCGCGCCTCCTCGACGCCCTGCGTGGGGTTGACCTTCGTGTCGCCGAACAGCAGCTCGACGTCGCGGCCGAGGACGCCGCCGGCCTCGTTGACGTGCTGGACGGCGAGCTCGACGCCGACGCTGATCACGTCGCCGAGTTCGGCGAGGGAGCCCGAGCGGTCCGCGAGGTAGCCGATGCGCAGCGGCTCAGCCGCCTCGTCCGCACCATCGCCGTCATCGCACGCGACGACGAGCGCAGCGGCGGCGAGCAGCGGGACGAGGCATCGGGCAATCGCGCCTGTCATAGGCGCAGGCTACAGTGCGGCGGCGTACCAGACACGCTCGTAATACGAGGTGCTGTCGCTGGGCCGTCGCGCAGTCGGTCGTGCGCGCATCCCGCGAGGGCGCAGGTCACAGGTGACGATGCTCAACGAGAACATCAGGTACGAGCCCGATGAGAGCCCGCCGCACCTGCTCTCCGCCGGCCTGGGGCTGCAGGCGACTGCGATCCTGCTCGCTCCCATTGTCGTGACCGTGGCGATCATCATGCGGGCGGCCGAGCAGCCCGAGAGCTACCTCGCCTGGGCGGTGTTCACCGCGGTGGTGATCGCGGGCGCGATCACCATGCTCCAGTCGGCCCGCCTCGGCCGCTTCGGCTCCGGGTACATCCTGTTCATGGGGACGTCCCCCACGTTCCTCGTGATCTGCGTCCTGGCGCTGGACGCGGGAGGTCCACCGATGATGGCGACGCTGGTCGTCGTCTCGTCGGCGTCCTACTTCTTGCTGGCGGCGCGGCTGTCCATGCTGCGACGCGTCATCACGCCGCTGGTCTCGGGCGTCGTCATCATGCTCCTCGCCGCGATGGCAGCGCCGATCGTGTTCCGGATGCTGGCGAACGTCCCGGAGTCCACACCGGACGTCGCCGCTCCCGTGATCGCAGTCGTGACGGTGTGCGTCGTCACGCCGCTGGCGCTCCGCGCGCCGACCACGGTGCAGCTGTGGGCGCCCCTGGTCGGCGTGGTCGCCGGGTGCGTGGTGTCGTCGTTCTGGGGCCTCTACGACTACGAAGGCGTCCTCGATGCTGCCTGGATCGGGCTCCCCGAGACCGCGTGGGAAGGCCTGCACCTGGGGTTGGACGCCGAGTTCTGGGCGCTCCTGGTCGCGTTCGCGCTCGTCTCGCTGGTGAGCGCGCTCGAGACGGTCGGCGACGGCGTCGCGGTGCAGCAGGTGTCGCGCAGGGAGGTCAGGACGACCGACTTCCGGGTCATCCAGGGCGCGCTCAACGCCGACGGCCTGGGCAACGTCCTCTCGGGCCTCGCCGGCACCGTGCCGAACACGACGTACTCGTCCAGCATCCCGCTGATCGCGCTCACCGGCGTGGCGGCCCGGCGCGTTGGACTGTACGCGGGCGGGCTCCTGGTCGTGTCCGCGTTCTTCCCGAAGATCGCCGCGCTGCTGCTGGCGATTCCGGCTCCCGTGGTGGGCGCCTACATCACGGTCTTCATCGCCCTCGTGTTCGTCGAGGGGCTGAAGACCGTCGCCAACGACGGGCTGGACCAGCAGAAGACGCTGATCCTCGGCCTGGCGTTCTGGCTGGGTATCGGGTTCGAGTACAAGTTCGTCTTCCCCGACCTGCTGGACGGGTCGCTGGGGACCATCCTCGGCAACGGCATGGTGGTCGGCGGCCTCGTCGCCATCGTCCTGGTCCAGTTCGTCGGGCTGTCGGGCCGGCGCAGGAGGGCGAGGTTCGAGCTGAGCCCGGAGATCGTGCCCCAGCTCGACGAGTTCCTCGAGGCGTTCGCCGCACGGATCGGCTGGGGTCAGGCCGCGACCGACCGCCTGCGCTCGGCGGGCGAGGAGGCGCTTGCGAGCCTGCTGCAGGATGAGGCGGCGTTGAGTGACGGACGGCGGCTGGTGGTCGGCCTCGCCCTCCGCGACGGGGTCGCCGAGATGGAGTTCTCGGCGGTGCTGGGCGACGAGAACCTCGAGGACAGGCTCGCGTACCTGCCCGAAGAGCCCGAGATCGAGGACGAGCGCGAGATCTCGTTCCGGCTGCTCCGCCACTACGCCTCGTCGGTACGCCACCACAAGTACCACGACATCGACGTCATCACGGTGCAGGTCGAGGGCAACTAACCCCACGGAGAGCCGCGCCGCGCGGTCCCCGGGACGGGGCGCACCGCGCCCCGTTCACACCCGCTCGATGGTGGCGGTCAGCCCGAACGTCTCGAGGCGGTCGCGGTACAGCTCGGCGCGCTCGCGCGGGCACGCGATGACCTCGGCGCGGCCGTTGAGGTGCGCCTCGATCATGATCGCCATCGCTCGCTCCGTGTCGAGTTCCGGTACCGAGTCGAGCAACGCCCGCACGACGTGGCCCATCTCGTTCACGTCGTCGTTATGCAGCACCACGCGGTACGGCGGCAGCGTCTCGCTGAGCGAGCGCTCGCGCACCTCGGGGTCGCGCACGGGCGCGGACGGCGTCGGGGTGGGCGGCGAGGTCATCCGCGCGGCGGGCGTCAGTCGTATCGCCAGGTGATGGTGCGCTTCGGCCGCAGGCGCAGGTACACCGCGCCGGGGCGCGCCTCCGTCGCCGCATCGTCGTCGGCGCCGCCGCGCCGGCGGTGTGCCTCGCGCTCCAGCTCCAGCCGCGCCGCCGGGTCGCGCACGACCTCGATGTCGCCCTGCAGCAGCGCGCCGCTCAGGTCGCCGCCCGCCCTCGCCCCGGTGACGGTGAGCGAGCCACGAGGGTCGCGCTCGGCATTGCGGACCTTCTGCGAGCCGTCCGGCGTGCCGAGCAGGATGTCGTCGCCGTCGCGGAAGTAGCCGAGCGGCACCACGTGCGGGTAGCCCTCGCGGTCGAGGGTGGCGAGCAGCCCCCACTCGCTGCCGGTGCCGGCGTCGAGGTAGTCGCGGAGCTCATCGCCCTCCATGCTGCGTGATCGCATCGTCATGTCGTGCCTCCTTAAGTCTGCTCGAACACGAGGTCCATCCAGCGGTGCTCGATGCCGGCGTCGAGGAAGACCTCGCCGCGAGCGACGTAGCCGAGCTTCGCGTAGAACCCCACCGCATACTCCTGCGCGGCGAGCGTGACGCCGGGGTAGCCCCGCCGTCGCGCCTCGTCGTGCAGCGCCTCCATGACGCCGACGCCCCAGTATCGCCCTCGCTCCGACTTGAGCACCGCGACCCGGCCGATGTGCGGGTACTCACCATCATGCTGGTCGAGGAGCAGGCGAGCGGTCGCCACGGGCCGCCCGTCGAGGCGTCCGAGGACGTGCACGGCGTCGCTGACGGTCGCGGGGTCGGCGTCGTAGCGGTCGATCTCCTCGTCCTCGTCGATGAGCTGCTCGTCGATGAAGACGGCGCGGCGGACGGACAGCGCCCCCTGCATCTCCTCGGGCGTCGTGACCACGGCGACGCGGAAGCCGGGCCGCACGCGCGCCTCGAACTCCTCGGCGGACTGCAGCGTGAGCTGCATCTCGATCACGTCCGTCCAGCGGCCGAACTTGTAGCCGAACTCGCTCCGCAGTCCGGTCTGCTCGAAGCCCAGCGACTCGAAGAGCGCGACGCTCGCGTCGTTGCCGCGCGTGATGCGTGCGATGAGCACGTGCAGGTCGCGCTCGTGCGCGCCCTCGATCAGCGCCTCGACGAGTTGCCTGCCGACGCCGCCGCGGTGGTGACGAGGGTCGACGTAGACGGTGACCTCGCGCGTGAAGCGGAAGCCGAACTTCTGCATCGGCGTGAAGTGCGCGAAGCCGACCACCGTCTCCTCGCCCTGCGCGACGATCACCATCTCGTCGCGGTACGTCTCCAGCCACGCGCGACGCCGGGCATCCGTCCACGGCCACTCGTCGAGCGTCGCGACACCATCGAGGATCTCGCGGTTGTAGATGCGCTGGATCGCGGGCACGTCGTGCGCGCCGGCGGGTCGGATCGTGATGGGCTCGGTCACGCGCGACGCCTCCGTCCGCCCGCGGCGGGTGGCGGCGATTCTACCGGTCCGCCGCGCTGCATCGCGTATCCTGCCGGGCGTGCGAGGGGAGGGCGAGATGGCGAAGACCGACACCGTGACCGCGGCCCAGCTCGACGGGTGGTTCGAGTCGCTCTCGAACTGGGGACGGTGGGGCGACGACGACCAGCGCGGCGCGCTCAACCTGATCACCGACGCCAAGCGCGCCGAGGCCGCCTCGCTCGTGCGCGAGGGTGTCGCCGTCAGCTGCGCGCAGGAGCTGCCGAAGCGGCCGGCCCCGGACAACCCCACGCCCGTCGTCCACGCCATGCAGGGGGCGGGCGACGTGACGCGCGGCGGCATGGGCGGCGCGAGCGACATGATCGCGATCAACCCCCACGGCTACGCGACCACGCACCTCGACGCGCTCTGCCACATCTTCCACAACGACCAGATGTACAACGGGTACCCCGCCTCGCTCGTCACGAGTCTCGGCGCGCGCCGCAACAGCATCATGGCCGGCCAGGACGGCATCGTGAGCCGCGGCGTCCTGCTCGACATCCCGGCGGTGCGCGGCGTCGACTACCTCGAACCCGGCGAACGCATCCTCGTCGCCGACCTCGAGGCCGCCGAGGAGCGCCAGGGCGTGCAGGTCACGCCGGGCGACATCCTGCTCGTGCGCACCGGCCGCGACGAGCGCAACGCCGCCGAGGGCCGCTGGGACCCGATGACCGGCGGCCTCGCGGGGCTCTCGGCCGAGACGGCGCCGTGGCTGCGGGAACGCGATGTCGCGGTGCTCGGAGGCGACGGCGTCTCCGACGCGCTGCCCTCGCTGCTGCCGGAGTGGGCGATGCCGATCCACGCGCTCGCGCTCGTGGCGCTCGGCGTGCACCTCATCGACAACATGCAGCTCAGCCGCGTCGCCGATGCGTGCGAGGAGCTGGGGCGGTGGGAGTTCCAGCTCACCCTCGCGCCTCTGCGGCTGGCGCAGGGCACCGGCTCACCGGTGAACCCGATCGCGCTGTTCTGACCTGTCGCCGTCGAGGCGGCGCGAGGCTGTAGCGTCCCCTTCGAGTACGTGGGAGGCCGGTTCCTGCGGATGTGAACTGCCAGTGGCCGCAAGCGGCACACATCTGCCGTGTATCTACAGTTGGACTGCGAACCGGTACATATGGTTGCCGCACAGCATCGCTACTGCACGGAAGCGGTACATAGATGCGGTCTGACCTGCACCGGCAGTTCGGCGCGATGCGGTACGCTGCCGCCTCGACGACATCGACGACGCACGAGGGCTGGAGGGCCGCATGATCTACGAGCTGCGCATCTACGAGGCCGCGCCGGGCAAGATGCCCGCGCTGCACGCTCGCTTCCGTGACCACACCATGCGCATCTTCGGCAACCACGGCATGGAGGTCGTCGGCTTCTGGACCTACGCCCACGGCGGGTGGAGCGACCAGCTCGTCTACCTCATGCGCTTCGACAGCATGGAGGACCGCGCCGCCAAGTGGGCCACCTTCGGCGCCGACGAGGAGTGGCGCGAGGTGGTTACAGAGTCGCACCGCGACGGCTCGCTGACCACGCGCATCCGCTCCGACATCCTCGCCGCCACCGACTACTCGCCGATGCAGTAGCGGTCTCCGGCGTTCCGCCTCCTCGACGGCACGACGCGGGTCGTCGCGCCCGTGCGGCCTATCATGCCCGCACCCACGGACGACTCGACGCGAGGAGACGGAGACCGCCATGACCCAGCCGCGAGACACCGGAACGCAGGCGCGCAGCGTGCTCGCCGAGATCACGCCGAGGCTTGCCGAGCTCACGCAGGAGCTCGTCTTCGACGAGATCTGGGAGCGCCCCGAGCTCTCGAAGCGCGACCGCAGCCTGATCGTCGTCGCCGCGCTGACGGCGCTCTATCGCACCGACCAGCTGCGGGCGCACGTCGGGCGCGCGCTCGACAACGGCGTCACACGCGAGGAGATCTCGGAGATCATCACGCACATGGCGTTCTACACCGGCTGGCCGTGCGCGGTGAACGCGGCCACCGTCACCAAGCAGGTCTACGACGACCGCGACGCGGCCGCGTAGCGCGCCCGGTCGTCGGCGCGTCTGCTCGGTCGCGCGGTCGCCGGCTCGTGGCCTCCTCGTTCCTCGGCGCCCGCGCCGGATGGGGGCGGGCGCGGACTATCATGCCCGTGCCGGGGCGATGCGACCCCGGGGACCAGGAGACCGCCATGACGCAACAGACAGACGAGCCTTCCCCGATCCGGGAGCTGCTGGGAGACGTCGCGCCGCGGCTCGCCGACCTCACCGAGGAGGTGGTCGTGGACCAGCTCTGGGAGCACGAGGGCGGCATCTCGAAGCGTGACCGCAGCTTCATGACGGTCGCCACGCTCACCGCGCTCTACCGCACCGAACAGCTCCGCGCCCACATCGGGATGGCGCTCGAGAACGGGGTGACGCGGGACGAGATCGGCGAGATCATCACCCACATGGCCGCCTACGCCGGCTGGCCCTGCGCGGTCAACGCCGCCATCGTGGCGGGCGAGGTCTACGAGGAGCTCGACGGCTAGCGACTTCCGGGAGCAACCCCGAACCGGCCGTGCGGGCCGGACCGACACACGCCCCCGGCGGCGTGACGAGGAGGCAACGATGCGCGCGGCGTTTCACGAGACCGAGGGCGGACTCGAGGTGCTCCAGTACGGCGAGGTACCCGACCCCGAGCCCGGGCCGAATGACCTGCTGGTCCGCGTCCACGCCACCTCGATGGATCGGCTCGACGTCTTCACCCGCGAGGGCTCGCACGGGCAGGGCGTGACCGGCGACCGGTACATCGGCGGCCGCGACTTCGCCGGCGTGGTCGAGGCGCTCGGCAGCGAGGTGACGGGGTTCGAGGTCGGCCAGCGGGTGTTCGGCACCGCGTCGTCGACGCACGCCGAGCTCGCGCTGGCGAACGCGCTCGGCACGTTCGCCATGCCCGACAACCTCTCGTTCGACGAGGCGGGCTCCGCGCCCACGGCGGGGCGCAGCGCGCACGGCGCGCTGATCGACAAGGCGCGCATCGTGGCGGGCGAGACGGTGCTGGTGATCGCCGCGGGGAGCGGCGTCGGCAGCTTCGCGCAGCAGATCGCGAAGGCCTCGGGCTGCCGCGTCATCGCCACCGCCGGCGCCGCCGACAAGTGCCAGCAGGCGCTGGACCTCGGCGCGGACGCGGCGATCAACCACTACGACGAGGACATCGCCGCGCGCGTCCGCGAGCTGACCAACGGCCGCGGCGTCGAGGTCGTGTGCGACTCGGTCGGCACGCCGGTCTGGCGCGCATGCACGGACTCGCTCGCGCCCGAGGGGCGCTTCGTGACGTGCGGCGTGACGGCGGGCCACCTCGCCAGCATCCACCTCGGACGGCTGTTCACGATGGGGCACGCCTACATGGGCATCGGCCGCCCGAGCCCGCACCAGATCCGTCGCACGCTGACGGGGCTGACGCACATGCTGGAGCAGGGCACGATCCGCTCGATCGTCCACGCCACGTTCCCGCTCTCCGGGATCGCGGAGGCGCACGAGCTGATGGAGGGCTCCACCTTCTTCGGCAAGATCGTCCTCAACCCGTAGCGGGCCGGCTCAACGGAGCGTCGCGGGTACGCCGATGCCGCCCCAGCACGAGATCTCGCCGGACTCGCGAATCCCGCACGTGTGCCAGGTCCCCGGAGCAACCGAGCGGAACTTGCCAGGGGGCGCGTCGGTCTGGCCCCAGTCGTTGGCGCCCCAGCACATGACCTCGCCCGACTCCTGAATCCCGCATGCGTGCCACACTCCAAAGCGCAGGTCCTGGAACTTGCCGCCGGGCGGGCTCATCTGACCCGTCGGCCCCGAGTCGATGAAGATGCTGCGAGGATTCGCGCTGGGCCCCCAGCAGTCGATCTCGCCCGACTCTCGTATCGCGCACGAGGAGTGACCGAGCGTCCGCAGCAACTGGTACTTCCCGGCCGGAGCATCCGTCTCTCCCAGCCGATTGCCGCCCCAGCACGCGATCTCGCCCGACTCGCGGATGGCGCATGTGTGGAAGGCGCCGATGCTGACCGAGCGGAAGGTTCCGGAGGGCGCATTGAGCTGGCCGTGGTCGTTGTCGCCCTCCTCGTAGGGGTACCAGGGATAGTCGGAGGCACTGCGGTCGCTGCCCCACCAGTAGATGCTCAGATCGCCCCAGCACTCGATCTCGCCCGACTCACGAATCGCGCAGGCGTGTTCGCTGCCCGTGCTCACCGACCGGAACTGTCCGGCGGGCGGGTCCATCTCGCTGATCCAGCGCTCATCAGCCCAGCAGGCGATCTCGCCAGACTCGCGGATCGCGCACCGGCCGCCAAGCGAGCGGAACGCGCCTTCCGGCACGCTCGCCTCGACGGGGTAGTAGCTCCCAGCCGACCCCCAGCACGCAATCTCGCCTGATTCCCGGAGCGCGCAGGTCTGGTCCCCACGGGCGAGCACCGAACGGTAGGTTCCCTCGGGCGGACGCGTGTCGCCGTATTCGTCCTGCCCCCAGCAGTCGATCTCGCCCGACTCCCGCAGCGCGCACGTGTACCGCCGGCCCGCGGTCAACGAGCGGTATTGCCCGGACGGGGCGTCGGTCAGCCCGGGGACAATGTGGCCCCAGCACACCACGCCTCCCGACGCACGGACCGCGCACGCAAAGTCCCTGTTCGCCGCCACCGTGACGTAGTCCCCCGACAGCAGATCGGGCCGGCCATCGAAGTCAGTTCCCCAGCACACGATCTCGCCCGAGTCCCGGACCGCGCACGAGTGGGGCCAGCCAATGCTCAACGAGCGGAACTTCCCTTGCGGCACCGCGGGCCGGATCTCGGTGTCGCCCCAGCACGTGATCTCGCCCGACTCACGAATGGCGCAGGCGAAGCTGACGGCGCTGTACTTCCCGGGCGGCGCGCTCTCCCAGCCAAGGCCGTCGTTGTCCCAGCAGGCAAGTTCTCCCGACTCGCGAATGGCGCAGACCTCACCGAGCGAGCGGTACTTTCCGGGGGGCGCCTCTGCCGGGCCGTCCTGGTTGTCCCCCCAGCAGGCGATCTCACCCGACTCGCGGATGGCGCAGGCATGATGAGCGCTCACCTGGCGGTACTCGCCGGGGGGTGGGTCCGTCCCGCCGTACCGGCTGTCCCCCCAGCAGGTGATCTCGCCAGACTCGCGTATCGCGCAGTTGTGGCGGTCGCCCACGCTCAGCGAGCGGTACGTCCCGGCCGGCGCCTCCGCCTGGCCTTCGCCGTTGTCGCCCCAGCACACCACCTCGCCCGAGTCCCGCAGGGCGCAGGCGTGCAGGTTGCCCACGCCTACAGTGCGGAATGTCCCCGATGGGGCGTCTGCCTGGCCGGAGTCGTTCCTGCCCCAGCAGTCAACTTCCCCCGACTCCCGCAGCGCACAGGCGTGAGAGCGCCCCATGCTCACGGAGCGGAACGTCCCCGACGGAGCATCGCGCTGGTGCCGGTCGTACGTGTTCCAGCAGATCACGCCGCCCGCCTCGGGGACCGCGCAGGCAGCGGTGCGGCTCTCGCGATCCCCGTCCCGGCTCACGCTCACCGCTCGGTGCTTGCCCGGCGGCGCGCCGACGTCGACGCCGTCCTTGTCCCAGCAGGTGAGCTCGCCCGACTCCCCCAATGCGCACGCCTGGCCTTCGCCGACACTCACCGAGCGGTACCTGCCCGATGGCACCGCCGTCTCGCCCCCGTCCTCGTTCCAGCAGACGAGATCGCCCGATTCGCGCACGGCGCAGATCTGCTCGAGCACGCTCACGGACCGATACGTCCCGGAGAGGTCCGGATCCAGGGGATACCTGTCGCCCCAGCAGACGACTTCGCCGGAGCTCCCGACCGCGCACGCGTAACCCGCACCGGCACTCACTGCGCTGTACGAGCCCCCTGGCGCGTCTGCCTCGCTGCGGGCGTTCCACTCCCAGCAGGCGACCTCGTCCGATTCATTGAGGGCGCACGCGAACCCGGATCCCGTGGTCAGAGAGCGGTACTCGCCCGGGGGTGCCTCGGTCTCACCCCAGCGGTCCTCGTTCCCCCAGCAGACGACTTGGCCCGAATCGCGGATGGCGCACGCGCGAGAATGCCACACGCTCACCTCGCGGTACTTCCCCGGCGGCGCCTGGGTCTGACCAGGCCAGTTCCAGTGGTGCCCCCAGCACACGCTCTCGCCCGAGTCCCGGATCCCGCACGCCATCCGGGAACTCGCGCTCACCGAGCGAAACTGGCCAGTCGGCGCTTCAGTTTGGAGGGCATTGTCGCCCCAGCACTCGATCTCCCCGGACTCGCGCAGCGCGCATGTGTGAACGGTCACCGCGCTGTACGTCCCGGGCGGCGCGTCTGCCTGGCCGTGGGCGTTCCTCCCCCAGCACACGACCTCGCCCGACTCGCGGAGGGCGCACACGTCTGACTCCCCGACGTCCAGCGCGCGATATGTCCCCGGCGGGACCTCCCCCAGGCTCTCCGGGCCACCGCTGCCGAATCCCCAGCACGCGATCTCGCCCGACTCCCGTATCCCGCAGGTGAGGTTGGGGCCAGCATCGATCGCGCGAAACCGGCCGGAGGGCACAACCGCCCGGTCGTCGACGTGGGGCCAGCACGTGATCTCGCCCGATTCAGCCAGCGCACAGGTCTGCTCGGTCCCGATGCTCACCGAGCGGTAGGTCCCGGGAGGCGTGTCCTGCTCAACCCACTCCCCGTCATCACCGAAGCCCCAGCACGTGAGCTCCCCCGATTGCCTGATACCGCATAAGCCTCTCTCCCCCGAGTCCGCGGTACGGAAGTCGCCGGTGGGGAACAGGGAAGGCTCTACGACGTAACCGCTCACCCAGCAAGTCAGTGCCCCGGATTCCAGGACCGCGCACATCAAATCCCTCGGAGCGAACAACTGGACGGCCGGATCGTCTGGCCCGGACGGCGTCGGGGAGGCGGCCGGATCCGCCGGCGCGGACGGGGTCGGCGTGGCGACAACCTGTTGCTCAACGCCTCCACGCGTGGAGAGCACGACGAGCAGAATAGCCACTACTGCCGCCACGCCCAGTGCGGCGCCCGCCCACACCAGCGACCGCCCAAAGGAGTCAAGCCAGGCCGGAACGGCGAGCATCCCGAGCAGGCGGCGTCGCTCGGGTCGCCACGCGGCGAGCTGCTGGCGGTTCTCGAGATCGAGCTTCGCGAGCATGTTCGAGACGTGGTACTTGACCGCGTCGAGGGTGACGCCGAGCCGCTCCGCGATCTCGGCGTTCGTACCGCCCTTGCGGAGCTCGTCGAGCACGCGCTGCTCGGCTGGGGTCAGGATCTCCGGGTGAGGTGGGCGGCCCCGCCCTCGGCTTGTCATGGATAGAGCCTAGAACCTCGCGCGGCGATTTACCCTACCCGGCCCGGCCTGGAGAGCGCGAACACGAACGTAATGACGGCCGTCGTCGCCAGCCCGAGGCGCCCATTCCGACGGCCTTGCGTGCGTCGCCTCAACGATGGCGTGCACGTCGCGCCTCCTCCATACACGATACGCTCGACGTGCCAGACGTGTCCCGCGACGCTAGTAGCCAGGAGGGGCCATGCCGGAAGCACCCGACCGCATCGAGCCGCAGGAGCTTGGCGACTACCTCGACGTGATGAGCAAGGCCGTGTTCCAGAGCGGCATGTCGTGGAAGGTCGTCGAGGGCAAGTGGGACACCACCCGCGAGGCGTTCCACGGCTTCGACGCCGAGCGCGTCGCCACGATGGACGAGGCGGAGATCGACGCCCTCGCGAACGACACGCGTGTCATCCGCAACCGCCGCAAGCTCAACGCCATCGTCAGCAACGCTGGCCGCATGCTGGAGCTCGAGGACGAGCACGGCACGTTTCGCGAGTACCTGCGCTCGACGGGCGACTTCTGGGACACGCTCAGGATGCTGCGCAAGGACTTCAAATTCCTCGGCGACTTCGGGGCGTACTACTTCCTCTTCGTCGTCGGCGAGGAGGTCCCGCCGCATGAGGAGTTCCGTGAGCAGGTCCCCGAGCAGACGGGACGCCGGCGCTAGCGGCCTCGGAGGCGCGTAGTCGCGCTCAACGGAGCGGCTGTTAGCATGGAGTCACGCACACACCGGTGGAGGCTAGCGTTGAGACACGCTTCCCGGTGACCAGATTGCGACGCACGCTTCTTTTCCTGTAGGTGGACCCGCCTCATCCAGCCTGCTCCGCGCATCGATCATCTCACCGGTCGGCGCGGGGGCTCACGGCCGCCAATCGGATGGCCGCGCGTGTGCCCAGTGCGGCACGAGTGACCACGCCCCGCGATGGCGGGGTAGCGCAGGAGACAGCTTGACCGACACGTTCGCCGGCCTCGGCATCCCTGGGGCCCTTGCCGAATTCCTCGACGAATGCGGCTTCACGACACCCTTCGAGGTGCAGACCGCGACCATCCCCGACGCCCTCGCCGGCCGGGACATCAGCGCGCGCGCTCCCACTGGCTCGGGCAAGACGCTGGCATTCGGGTTACCGCTGCTCATGCGCGTGGAGGGCGCGAAGCCGCGCCGTCCGCTCGGCCTCGTGCTCGCGCCAACCCGTGAGCTCGCTGAGCAGATCCAGCGCGAGCTGCACCCGATTGCCCACGCGGGCGGGCGGCGCATCATCGCCGTCTACGGTGGCGTCGGCTACGAGCACCAGAAGCAGGCGCTCGCCCGGGGCGTCGACGTCCTCGTCGCCTGCCCCGGCCGCCTCGCCGACCTGATCGAGCAAGGCGAAGCCGACCTCGATGAGGTCGAGTTCGTCGTCATCGACGAGGCCGACCGGATGGCCGACATGGGGTTCCTGCCCGAGGTGCGGCGACTGCTGGACCGCACCCCCGACGACCGGCAGACGCTCCTCTACTCCGCCACGCTGGACGGCGATGTCGCCGTCCTCACCCGCCACTACCAGCGTGATCCCGCGTACCACGAGGTCGGCGACCCGCGGCCGAACATCGAGGACATGCGCCACCTCTTCTGGCGGCTCGACGCGAGCAGGCGGATCGAGGTGGCCTCGGACCTCATCCAGGCCGCGGGCCGCACGATCGTGTTCTGCCGCACCCGGCGCGGCGCGGACCGCGTCGCCCGGCAACTGAAGCGGGCGGGAGCCAGCGCCGCGGCCATCCATGGGTCGCGATCGCAGAATCAGCGCACGCGGGCGCTACAGTCGTTCTCCGAGGGCAACGTGGAGGCGCTCGTCGCCACCGACGTCGCCGCGCGCGGCATCCACGTCGACGGCGTCGAGTGCGTGCTGCACTTCGACCCGCCGGTCGACGAGAAGACCTACGTGCACCGCTCCGGCCGCACCGCCCGCGCGGGCGCGCAGGGGACGGTCGTCTCATTCATCGGCGACGACCAAGTGCGCGAGGCGGGCAGCCTGATCCGGAACCTGAGGCTTCGCGCCGACCTGGCCACGCCGGCCCCGGTATCGCTGCAGGGCGCGATGGAGCGCATCGACGCGGAGGCAGGCGCCAGCTTCGCCGACGCAGGCCTCGCCCGTGAGACCGCCGAGGAACCGTCCCGGCGCTCCCGTCGCCGGCGTCGCAACGGCCACTCGCGGGCACGGGCGTCGGATGCCAGCCACGGCGACCGCGCACCGGCCCGCGGCAGGACCGACGAGCGTGGCGAAGGCCGCTCGCGGCGCTCCCGGCCGGCCGCCGGTCGGCGCTCGAACAAGAGCCGGTCGAACGCGGGCCGCCGGGCCGCTAGTCGTCCGGCCGGCAATTCCCCCGCTGCCGGTCGCAGGCGTCGCTTCTAGCGTCGCGCGGCCACGGCGGCGCACGCCTCTCCGAGGCGCGTGATCGCCTCGCGCAGCGTGTCTGGCGGCACCGTGGGGTACGCGAGGCGGATGTGGCGCTCGTCCGTGCCCTCGGGCGCGTAGAGCGTGCCGGTGGTGACCGCCACGTCGCGCTCGGCCGCCGCGGCCTGCAGAGCGCTCGCGTCGATGCCGTCGGCGAGGCGGATCCACAGGTAGAACCCGCCCGAGGGCAGCACGAACGTCGCCAGTTCGCCGAAGGCGGCGCGCACCGCCTCGGCGGCGATGTCGCGGCGCTCGCGGTAGAGGTCCTGGATGCGCGTCAGGTGCGCCTCGTGTGTCCCGCCCTCGTAGTACGCGAGGAGCGTGCGCAGCACGAGCGGCGAGCTGCCGTTGTCGAGCCGCGTGAAGACGACGTGGCGGACCGCCTCGGCCGCCCCCACCACCCAGCCGACGCGCAGCCCGGTCGCGACGGTCTTCGAGGCCGTGCCGACGTGCAGCACGCCGCGTCCGCCCGCCACCGCGAACAGCGAATCGGGGGCCGGGCCGTCGAAGTCCAGCCCTGCGTAGGCGTCGTCCTCGACGATGAGCGCGCCGTGACGGGCGGCGACCTCCACGATCTGCTCGCGGCGCTCCAGCGGCACCGTCGCGCCGCTCGGGTTGTCGTAGGTGGCGACGAGGTAGATGAGCTTGGCCGTCGAGCCCTCGGCGGCGATGCGGTCGAGGACCGCCTCGAGCGCGTCGGCGCGCATCCCGCCCTCGTCCTGCGGGACGGCGGCGATGCGCGCGCCGCGGGCGCGGAACGAGCGGATCGCGCCCGGGTAGGCGGGCGCGCTGATGACTGCGACGTCGCCGGGCCCGAGGAACGTCGCGGCGATGTTGTCGATGGCGTGGGCGCTGCCGGAGCAGAGCGTGACGTTCGAGGGGTCGAGGCTGAGCCCGCTCGCCTCCGATTCGCGGTCGGCGATCCACGCGCGCAGCGGCTCATAGCCCTGCGCGCCGCCGTAGGTGAGCGCGCCGCCGGGGTCGTCGCGCAGCGCTCGCTCCATCGCGTCGGCGATAGCGTCGACAGGGAGGGCGTCGCGGTCGGGGACGCCCGCGTTGAGGTCGTAGGCGAGGGGCGAGAGCGAGGTCGGCTGCGCGAGGTCGCCCACGAACGGCCCGAGCAGCCGTTCGTAGTCGGCCCCGCCGGCAAATGCAGGCTCGTCACTACTCACGGTCGCGCAGCCTACGGCCCCGCGCGTGAGACGACAATGCTCACGGGACGACCTCGCACTGTTGCGCCCCGTGGCAGGCGCTACACTGGCCCGGCGAAACCCCCCGCGAGGTCACTCGTGGCGCCCCGGAGCGAGGAGATACGATGACCACCGGACCCGCCCAGCCACCCCAGGAACCACCCGTCGTCAACGCGCCCAACTTCGACGGCGGCGAGTGGCTGCAGGGCGGGCCGGTCGACGTGCGCGGGCTCGGCAAGCCGCTGCTCGTCGACTTCTGGGACTACACCTGCCTCAACTGCCTGCGCACCCTCCCGTACCTCGCCGAGTGGCACCGGCGCTACGAGGACCTCGGGCTCACCATCGTCGGTGTGCACACGCCGGAGTTCGACTTCGCGCGCAACCCGGAGCGGGTGCGCGAGGCGATCGCGGACCTCGAGGTGCCCTACCCGGTGGTGCTCGACTCGGAGTTCGCGATCTGGCGTGCGTACTCGAACCGGTTCTGGCCGTCCAAGTACTTCGTCGACGCCGAGGGCAAGATCCGCGCGCAGCACTCGGGCGAGGGCGCGTACGGCGAGTCCGAGCAGGTGCTGCAGGCGCTGCTGCGCGAGCAGCAGGGCTTCGACGCCGAGCTGCCCGACCTGATGGAGCCACTGCGCCCCGAGGACGGCCCCGGCGCGATCTGCTACCGCGTCACGCCGGAGCTCTACTGCGGCTACTCGCGCGGCATCATCGGCAACCTCGGCGGCCCGCAGCCGGACCGCCCGCACCGCTACTCGGACCCCGGCAAGCACGTCGAGGGCACGCTGTACCTGGACGGCCACTGGATGGTCTCCGGGGAGAACACCGCGCGGCCCTTCGGCGCGCAGGGCGCGAGCCGCATGACGCTCACCTACATGGCTGCCGACGTGAACCTCGTGATGCACCCGCCGATCATGGGCGGGAGCGGCGAGGTGCGCGTGCTGTTGGACGGCGAGCCTCCGCAGGGCGACGCCGCCGGCGAGGACGCCGAGGGCGGCGTCGTCACCGTCGACAAGCCCCGCATGTACCGCCTCGTGCGCGGCGTCGACGTGGAGCGGCACACGCTCACCGTGGAGACCGAGTCGGACGGGCTGGCCGCGTTCGCGTTCACGTTCACCTCGTGCGTGGCGCCGCCGCCGGAGGACGCCTGACGCCCCCCGGGTTGGGCGTCGGCCGGTACGTCATAACGTCGCGCGCTGCTACGCTGCCTGCCGACCGGCCGCCTCGGCCGGTTCGTAACGCCCGCCGGTCGCGCGGCCCGCGGGCGCCCGAGGTGCGATCGTGGCCGACCAGCGCCGCCTCAACGTCTTCTTCGACGTCGACTACACGCTGATCATGGCGGACGGGCGGCTGCGCAATCACACCGAGGAGGTGTTCCAGCGCCTCAAGGACGCCGGGCACTCGATCTACATCTGGTCCGGCGTCGGCATCCGCCGCTTCGACATGCGCCTGCACGGCCTCGACGGCTACGTGGACGACTACTTCGTGAAGCCGCTCTACCGCTACCGCGAGCGGCTGGACGAGATGGACGTCCCGATCGTCCCGGACTACGTGATCGACGACCACCCGCAGGTCGTGCGCGCCTTCGACGCCGGATACCACATCCCCGACATCGCCCGTCGCGACGACCGCGAGTTGCTGAACGTGCTCGAGGAGATCGAGGCGCTCGCCGACGGCAGCACAACGGCTGTGGACGAGTCGAACAACGACGCATAGCGAGGGCTGCCATGGAACTCACCGACGAACAGCGCGCCTACCTCGACCGCAACCTGCTCTGCATCCTCGCCACGTCGAGGCGGGACGGCACGCCGCAGCTCTCGACGCTCCACTACTCAGTGCAGGACGACGGCATCTACATCGGCCTCGCGCGCAACTCGGCGAAGTGGCACAACGTCGGGCGGCAGCCGCGCGTGGCGTTGCTCGTCAACGAGGGCCGCGCGCAGGTCGTGATCTACGGCACGGCCGAGCAGGTCAGCGAGGACCCGGAGCGCGTGGACCGCTACCGCGCGCACCGCACCCAGACCCACGGCAAGGGTGGCGAGCTGGGGCTGCCGCAGGAGGGCGACGCCTTCCGCGAGATGATCGACGCGGGGAACCGCGCGATGCTGCGCATTACGCCGGAGCGCGTGCTCAAGAACGACTGAGCCTCGGCCATTGAGGTAGGCGCGGGCGTTCCCGCGCGCCGCTACGCCTCCGGCGCGGGCCGTGCGCCGCCCTGACCGCCGGCCCCGGCCGACTGCAGGTAGGCCTGCACGAGCGCGGCGATACGCCCTCGCTCGAGGCTGGCGGCGGCGCGGATCGCCCCGCCGTCCGTCGCCGACTCGGCGCCGGTGGCGAGCATCGGCAGCGCGATGTCGACGCGTGAGTCGCCGCCCAGCCGCAGCAGCGGCTCCGCGATCGTCCAGCCCGAGCACCCGGGGTGCCTCGAGGGCTCGCGCGCGACGCGGGCGGCCCAGTCGAGCGCGCGCTCGCGGATGTCGTAGTGCGAGAACAGCCGGTAGTCGGGGTCCCACCAGTCGCGCTCGAAGCAGCCCGGCGACCAGTCGATGGGGAGCGGGCGGTCGTCGCCGGTGAGCGGGTCGAGGGCCACGAGCCAGAGCGCCGCGCCGAGGGCGAGCGGGGTGGTGTGGTAGTTGCCGCCGCCCTCGGTCGTCCACGTGAGCGCGTGCGCCGTCGCCATCGCCTGCGCGACGCGCGCGTCGACGCCGAGCCCGGCCGCCATGAGCGTGCGCGTCACCGCGATGTGCCCGATCAGCCGCGCCTCCTCGTCCGAGGCGCTGGCCTCGCCGGTCGGCAACGTGAGCGATGCGTCGACATCCGGTGCGAAGCACGCGAACGTCGTCGACACGCCGCAGTCGTGGCCCGGCGCGCCGGGCTGCCCGAACGCGTCGAGCAGCGCGTCGAGCTCGTCGGGGTCGTCGACGGAGCCGCCGTCGCGTGCGGCGGGCCAGAGCCTCAGGGCGGCATCGAGGACGGGAGTGTCTGACACGCCCGCGACGCTACGAACGGCCCCCGGCAGTGTCAACGCGCGACGTGGCCCCGTCGCCCGCAGCCCCATACGATGGCTCCATGCCGCTCCTCCCGCACGCCGCGACGATTCGCCACGCGCGAGGAGTCCTCGTCGGCCTCGGGCTGCTCGTGCTCGCGTCGGCCGCGTGCGACGGCGGCCCGTCCGATTCGGGCGGCGTCACCATCACGCCGATCACCCCGACCGCCACCGCTCCGGTGACCCCCTCATCACCGACACCGACCGCGACGCCCACGCCCGCAGCCGAGACCGCCACGCCGACACCGGCGCCCACGGAAGTGGCGACTTCGACGCCCGCGCCCACGCCGCCGCCGGCCGCGACACCCACCGAGGAGCCCACGGCCACGCCGGTGCCGACTCCCGCGCCGACCCCCGTTGCCACGTCGACCCCCGCGCCCGTTCCGGCGCCGACACCCACGGCCGCACCGCCGCCGAGTCCCACACCACCACCCGTCGAGCCGACGGCGACGACGGGCGCGCTCGCGATCGAGGATCTCGGTGTCATCGAGTTCGTGCGAGGCGATGGGTCGGTCGTCGAGTTGCCGGTCGAGGTGCCGCCGCGCTCGGAGTACAGCGTTGGCCTGTCCGGCCGGTACGAGCTCGGGGAGCGCGGCATGCTGTTCCACTTCCCCGACGACGAACGCGCGCGCCCCTTCTGGATGCGCAACACGCACTTCGACCTCGACATCGCCTTCGTCGGCGCGAACTTCGTGATCATCGACATCCAGCGCATGACCGCGGAGACCGAGGACCTGCACCGCCCCGACCGCGGCTACATGTATGCCGTCGAGGCGCCTGCGGGGTGGTACGAGGCGAACGGGATCGCGGCGGGCGACGCGATGCGACTGACCTTCGAGTTGCCCGAGGAGTGAACGCGGCTGCCTCGTGTCCGAGCAGGCGTCGTATACTGCCGTCCGCGCATCAGGATGAGGAGCAGCGATGACCGGCGATCTGACCTTCGACCACAACGGCCAGCACGTGGAGGGCTACCTGTCCGAGCCCGAGGGCACCCCTCGCGCGGGCGTGGTGGTGATCCAGGAGTGGTGGGGCCTCAACGACGACATCAAGGGCATCGCGGACCGCTTTGCCGCCGAGGGCTACCTCGCCTTCGCCCCCGACCTCTATGACGGCGTGGTCTCCACCGAGCCCGACGAGGCACTGAAGCTCGCGATGGCGCTGGAGCGCGACATCGCCGGCCAGGTGGTCGACGCGGCCCTGAACTGGCTGAAGGCCGAGCACGGCGTGGCGAAGACGGGCTGCATCGGGTTCTGCATGGGCGGCGGCCTGACCCTCGCCGCGGCGATGCGGCCGACCTCGAACGTGGACGCCGTCCACGTCTTCTACGGCGGCGGGATGCCGTCGGCCGAGGAGCTCGGGACGATCGCGTGCCCGGTCATGGGCTCGTACGGCGCGACGGACGAGAGCATCCCGGCGGCCGACGTGGACATGCTGCGCAGCACCCTCGAGGGCAGCGTGCCGACGGACATCGTGCTCTACGACGGCGCGGGCCACTCGTTCTTCAACGCGGGCGAGGCGTTCCACGCGGAGGCCGCCGCCGACGCGTGGGGGCGCACGCTCCAGTGGTTCGGAGACCACCTGGCATAGCGCGCGCGGACCGAGACCTCGGGGCAGGGCGTCGCGAAGCGGCGCCCTGCTAGTACCACTCCCGCTCAATCACGGCTGGCGAGGGGCGCGTGGCAACGCGTGTCCTACGCCACGGCCTATTACAAATGCGAACTAGCCATATCAGTTGCTCCGATGTAGTTTGTGGTCCACAGCGAGAGCGAGTAAGGGGCACACACTCCCGTCTAAGTTATACTCCCACGTGGAGGTACGACTATGATCCATGTGGTAGGACCCAAGGGACAGGTAGTCATCGCGAAGGACATCCGCGCTCAACTGGGCGTGGAGCGTGGGTGGATTGCCCTTCAACGCATCGTGGATGACCACGTCGAGATCCGCCTTCTTCCACCCGAGCACCACGATTCGCTCAAGGGCCGCCTCGCCCCGCACACCACCGCACGTGTCGCTCCGCAGGACTGGCCGGACGCTCGCGAGCAGGCCTGGGGCGAGGCGACACGTGAGCGCGAGGCACCAGCCGCACCGTGACTGCGCTCCTGGACACCTCGGTCCTGGTTCGGTATCTGACGGGTGACCCGCCGGAGGCGGCGGATGCGAGCGCTCAGATCATCGATCGTGAACCTGATCTGCTGATCACAGATGTCGTCATCGCCGAGACGGCGTACGTGCTGACCTCCGTCTACGGCGTCCCGAGGGAACGAGCGGTAGACGCATTGGTCGACCTCCTGCGCAAGGCGAACATCGACACGTTCAGGTTGGACAAAGGCTTCGTGCTCGATGCGCTCCTGTTGTGCCGCCCGTCCGGGCGCGTCTCGGTCGCCGACGCCCTTGTGTGGGCAGCGGCACGGTCGCAACCCGACACGGCTGTCTACACGCTCGATCAGCGATTCCCGGAGGCAGGCGTGGCGGTTCTTCGGCCGCCGCTCGAAGCGCCATAGACTTCGAAATGACCCTCAACGACTCCCAGTTCCAGGGTCAGAGTGGGCCCACGGGCACCCCGTGACGGCGCGCCGCTAGTACCACTCCCGCTCGATCACCGTCGACGCGTGGCGGGCGAGGGTGACGAGGATGCGCTCGTCCTGGTCGTCGAACGGCTTGCCGTCGTCGCGGTCGGTGACGTACAGCGAGCCGCGCACGTGGCCTGCACTCCAGATGGGGACGCCGATCAGCGCCTCCATCTCCGGGTGGTGGGGCGGGAACCCGAACGCGCGAGGCGAGTGCTGGACGTTCTCGAACCGCACCGGCCGCCCGTCGGCGCGCAGTGAACTGAGCGGGCCGTGCGCCTGCGGCGGGGTGCGCAGCCCGCGCAGGTCGGCCGCCGACAGCCCCGAGGTGACGAACCCCTGCGTCATGTCGTGCTCGTCGGTGACGGCGAGCGCGCCGTACTTGGCGCTCGTCATCTCGCGCGCGAGGTCCACGACGAGCTGGAGCGACTCGTCGGGGCGACGGCGCTCCGGGAGCCGCTTCACGCCGCGCGCCAGGGCGCGCAGGGCGCGCCGCTCCGGGTCACGTCGCAGGAGCCGGTCGGTGAGCTTCATGAGGCCTCGGCGGCAGCGTACCGCGCGCTCCGGGGGTGTGCCAGCGAGGTGCGGGCGAGGGCGCTCAGCGCGGGTAGACCCGCAGCATCCCGCCGTCCACGGCGATGCCGACGCGGCCACCCGGCGTGGGTGGCTCGTCCGGCGACGCCCATCGCAAGTCCACATAACGTACCGAGGCGCCCGCGCCGACAGCGATTTCGAGCATGTGCAGCGGCCCATCGGGCCGCCCACCGACGACCGTGCCGTGCGCGCCCGAGTCGCCCTCGGCGCCCGGCGGCACGGCCGACATCGTCGAGGGGTGAGCCATCGCCACCACGCGCCCGCCGCCTGGGACGCCGGTCGCCTCGACCGCGCCGACGCCGTCCTCCTCGACGCGCCCGTCCCGCGCCACCCCGTCGATCACTGGCACCCAGCCCACCATCGAGGCGACCTCGGGTCTGTCCGGTTCGGCCAGCACGGTGCGCAGCGGCGCGGCTTGCAGGACGCGGCCGGCGTCGAGCACGACCAGGTCGTCGGCCAGCGCCTGCGCGTCGCGCAGGTCGTGGCTGACGAGCAGGGCGGTGGTCTCGAGCCGGTCGAGGAGCGAGCGCAGCTCGCGCCGCAGCTCGCGCTTGCGCGCCTCGTCGAGCGCACCGAGGGGTTCGTCGAGCAGGAGCACGGCGGGCTCGGGCGCGAGCGTCCGCGCGAGCCCGACGCGCTGGCGCTCGCCGCCCGAGAGCGCGTCGACGCGCCGTCTGCCGAGGGCTTCGATGCCCACAAGCGCGAGCAGCTCGTCGACGCGCTGCTCGCGGCGGTCACGCGGCCACCGCGCCATGCGCAGGCCGAAGGCGACGTTGGCGCGCACGTCGAGGTGGGAGAACAGCGCGAGCTCCTGGAACATCAGCCCCACGCCCCGCCGGTGCGGCGCGCGGCCCAGCACCGAGGCGCCGTCGAGCAGCACGTCGCCGCCCTCGGGGCGCTCGAGGCCGGCGATGAGCCGGAGGATGGTGGTCTTGCCGCTGCCCGACGGTCCGAGGAGCGCCGCCACGCGCCCGTCGGCGACCTCGAAGCTCACGCCGTCCACGACGCGGCGGGCGGCCTCGTAGCCGTGGGTGAGGTCCCGGACGGTGAGGGTGGCCACGGGGTGCTCAGAACTCGCCGATGTCGCGGTAGCGCACGCGCTCGATGAGCAGCAGGGCGGTGGCGGTGACGCTCATGAGGATCGTCGCCATCGCGAGCGCCTGCCCGAGGTTCGCGAGCCCCGGCCGCCCGAGCGAGGTGTAGATGGCGACGGGCAGCGTCGCGAACTCGCGGCGCTGCAGCACGGCCGTCGCGCCGAACTCGCCGAGCGAGACGACGAACGCGAACCCCGCGCCGACGAGGAGCGCACGCCACGCCAGGGGCAACTCGACGTAACGCCAGACGGCGAGCGGCGACGCGCCGAGGACGCGGGCCGCCTCGGGCAGCCGCGGGTCGAGGGTGCGCAGCACGGCGAGCACCGCGCGCAGCACAAACGGGTACGCGATGAGCGCGTGCGCGATCACGATCAGCCACGGCGACCCACGGAGGTCGACCGCGCCGCGGTTGAAGGTGATCAGGAACCCGAAGCCAAGGACGACCGCCGGCACCGCCAGCGGCGCCATCAGCAGACCGTCGGCGAGTGCCGCGAGGCGCCCTCGCGACCGCGCGATCGCCGTCGCGGCGAGCGTGCCGAGCACGACCGCGATGAGCGCGGCGCCGCCCGCGAAGGTCACGCTCCAGCGCATCGCGTTCACCGGCTCGACGAACGAGAGGCGGCCGGAGTCCTCGAACGCGCGGGCGAAGTTCCCCGCGGTCAGGCCGCCCGCCGCGCCGACGGTGAACGCGCCGTGTACGAGCGCCGCGAGCGGCGCGGCGATGAGCAGCACCAGCACCACCGCCACGCCCAGCGCCAGCGCGCGCTCGGCCCACGAGGTGTCGCGGAGCGGGCGCGCCCGCTCGCTGCGTCGCGCGAGCGGGCGGGCGGTGCGGCGCTGGAGCAGGGAGTACGCGCCGAGCACGCCGACGGTCGCCGCGATCTGCACCGTCGAGAGCACCGCCGCGGCCGGCAGCTCGACCAGCCGGATCGCGAGGCGGTAGATGACCACCTCGAGTGTGTCGAGCCCCGGACCACCCAGCACGAGTACGACGCCGAACGACGTGAACGAGAACACGAAGACGAGCGCCGCGGCCGAGGCGATCGCCGGGGCGAGCGCGGGCAGCGTCACCTCGCGCAGCGTCGCCCATCGCCCCGCGCCGAGCAGGCGCGCGGCCTCCTCGGTGCGCGGGTCGAGGTTCGCCCACACCCCGGCGACCAGGCGGATCACGATCGAGACGTTGTAGAAGACGTGCGCCGCGAGGATCGCCCAGATCGTGCCGACCACCTCGATGGGGCCGAGGCCGAACCACGCGAGGGCGTCGTTGAGCAGGCCGTCGGGGCCCGCGAGCTGCTGGAACGCGAGCGCGACGACGAGCGTCGGCAGCACGAACGGGACGGTCACGAGCGCCCTCGCCACCGCGCGGCCGGGGAAGCGGATGTGCGCGAACACGTACGCGGCCGGGAGCCCCACGAGGAGCGCCACGGCGGTCGAGGCGGCTGCCTGCGCGGTCGTGAAGACGAGCCGCTCCCAGTAGTAGCCGTCGCCGAGCACGTCCGCGATCGCGGCGGCGTCCGGGACGCCCTCGGGCGCCAGTCCCCGCCAGAGGATGGTTGCGAGCGGCCACAGCAGCAGCGGGGCGAGCAGCACGAGCACCGGCAGCGCCCACGGCCAGGCCCTCGGCCCGCCCGCAGGCGCCCGGGCGCCCGTGGCCCGCTCCGCAGATGCACTCAGACGCGGGGATACCCCGCGGGGTTCGATCATCGACGCATGATCTCCGTCCACTCTCGGATCCAGCGGTCGATGTCGTCGGCCGTGAACTCAAGCGAGGCGGTCTCCACCTCGACGTTGGCCCAGTCCCACCACTCGGGGAGATCGAGGTCCGGGATCACCGGGTAGACGAACATCGTCTCCGGGATCTGCTGCTGGAACGCGTCGCTCAGCATGAAGTCGATGAACTCGGCTGCCAGCTCCGGGTGCTCGGCGCCTCGGAGGATGCCGACGGCCTCGACCTGGCGGAACAGCGGGCTGGGGATGACGTTGCGCGTCGGCGGCTCCGTGAGCTCCTCCTCCGAGAAGAAGAACTCGGCGGCCGGGCTCGAGGTGTACGAGACCACCAGCGGCCGGTCGCCGCCGTAGACGCTGAACTGCGAGTAGTACGCGTCGCTCCACCCCAGCTCGACGCGCACGTCGTTGGCGCGCAGCCCGCGCCAGAACTCCTGCCAGCGACCCTCGCCGAAGTAGGCGACGGTGGTGGCGAGGAACTGCAGGCCGGGCGAGGAGGTTGCGGGATCCTCGACCACGAGCTTCCCGCGCCACTGTGGCTCCGTGAGCTCCTCGAGCGTCTCGGGCGGGTCCCCGGCAGCCGGGTCGAAGTTGAGGTTGACGAAGCCGTAGTCGACGGGCGTGACGAGCAGTGAGTCGCCGAACTGCGCGCGGATGTCGGCCGGGATGTCGCCGCGGCGCGCCGCCTCGTACTCCTCGAACACGCCGACCGCGACGGCCCGGCTATAGCTGAGGTTGTCGACGCCGAAGAGCACGTCGCCCTCCGGGTTGCCTGCGTTGAGGATCGCGCGGTTGACCACCTCGTTGGCGTCACCCCCGGCGATCAGCTCGACCCGGGCGTTGGCCGCCTCCTCGAACGCCTCGATGAGCCCCTCGCTCACGTCGAACGAGTCGTGGGTGATGACGACGAGCGTCGTGGGATCGGGTCGTGGCGTGGGGGTCGCGGTGGGCGTTGCCGTCGCCGTAGCGGTGGCGGTCGCTGTCGCGGTCTGCGTGGCGGTGGCGGTCGTCGGGGCCGTCTGCGCGGTGGCGGTGGTCGGCTCCGGTGGCGCGGCAGGCTCGTCGGGCTCGTCGTCGGTGCAGGCGACGGCGAGTGCGGCGATGAACGCTGCGGCGAGCAGTGCGAGGCTGCGGACTAGTGGCAGGCGTCGTGCAGGCATCGGGGTCCTCCCATGCTGGGGAGACCGCTGCCTGTGTCCGTGGAGGTGAGTACTGGCAACTGAACCGCATCCCTACGCACGCATGAACGTGATCAGGTTCCAGGGGTTGGCGCTTCCTGCGCCTCTCAGCCCGTTCGGGCACCCCCAGCGGCCTCACTGGTTGCCGCGAGGCTCCCACCAGCGTGGCGAGCCGTCAAGCGCGGACCCGTGCAGGCGTCGACGGATGGCGCTCTGCATCACATCGGGCTTCGTTGGCGGCGCGATGATCGGAGCGGTCAGTCGAGCTCAGGCCTGGGTGGAGGCTCGCGCCCCTCTTCCCTCGCGTCCTGACTCGCGCGTACCCACGCCACCCAGCGGTCGTGTTCTTCGCGACGGCCTTCAGCGCGGCCCTCGACACGGCCCTCGTCTCTCAGTATCTGGCGGTATCGCGCTGCAATCACGGTGGTACCCGCTAGTCAACATCGGGGGCGGGAGGAGGCTCGCGGCCCTCGTCCTGCGCCTGCTGGCGCGCGCGCTCCCATGCCATCCACCGGTCTTGCTGTTGGCGGCGGCCTTCAGCCTGGCCCTCGGCACGGCCTTCAGCGCGGCCCTCGACGCGGCCCTCGACGCGGCCCTCGACGCGGCCCTCGTCTTTCAATATCTGTCGGTATCGCGCTGCAATCACGACGACCTCCGATCCCTCCAACACGATGTACACCATGGCGGCGCTGACGAGGACCCACGACTCGAGTCCCGTCACCACTCGGTTCAGTCCGGAGCCCGAATGCTCGAGGACCGTGAACAGCCCCGCGGCAAACAACGCCACGAACAGGATCAGGGCAAGCACAGGTCGCTGTGTTGGGAACCTGATGGGCGTACGGCCTTCCTGATCCGCACGCCATAGTATACCAGAAAGTCACATTCCGTTTGTTATTTTATTGACTCCGCATCAATTCAATTCGTGATGGTCGCCAGGTCCGCCAGCGCCTCCGCGATCTCTCGCGCCAGCGTCCCCGGCGGCCTGGACGCATCGAGCGCGACTGACGCGCCCTCGCCTTCCGTGACCGGCTCGAAGCGCCCGCGCTGCATGGCGTACACGTCCTCCGTCGCGTCCGAGGTGCGCAGCGGGTCGTCCTCGCGTCCCGCGATCCGCGCACGGGCGCTCGCGTCGGCGAGGTGGAGCGCGGCGACCAGGCAAGGCACGCGCCGTTCGGCGGCGAGGGCGCGAGCCGCCTCGCGCTCCGAGGCGCGCCCGTGCATCGCGTCGATGACGACCGCTCGCCCGGCGTCGAGGTGCTCACGGACGCGGCGACGCAGCTCCTCGTACGTGCGCTCGGTCATCTCCGCCGAGTACAGGCCGGCTCGAAACGCGTCGTCGGCCCGCTCGCGCGGGTCGATCCCCGCTAGCTGCTTGCGGACGATGTCGGACGAGACGTACGCGGCCCCGATGCGGCCCGCGAGCGTCGCGGCCACGGTCGACTTGCCTGTCGCGGGCAGCCCGCACATCACCACGACGGCCGGCTCGGCCCGCCGCTCCCCGTAGCTCGCGGCGAGGCGGAAGAACCGCGTGGCCGACTCCGCGAGCTCGGCGCGTTGCTCCTCGCCGACCTCGGGTGCGTGCGCGCCGATCGACTCGACCTTGCCGCGCACGAACGCGCGGAACGCGCGGTGCAGCGGCTGCAGCACACCCATCGTCTCGTCGCCCGAGGCGGCGATGTAGCGCCCGGCGATCTCGTCGCCGAGCTCCGGGTAGCCCAGCGCCTCGAGGTCCATCGCGAGGAAGGCGATGTCGTACCCGGCGTCGAGGTAGCGGAAGTGGTACCACTCGCTGAACTCGATGCAGTCCACGATCGCGAGGTCCTCGGCGGCGTTGTCGAGTACGTAGACGTGGTCGGCGCGGAGGTCGCCGTGGCCCTCGATCACCCGTCCGGCCGCGAGCCGCGCGTCGAACAGCGCCGCCTCGCGCTCGAGCTGCGAGGCGACGAAGGCGCGCGTCGCCGCGGCGTCCTCGGGCGACCACGTGTCGCCGATGAAGTGCTCGGTCTCGCCGTACTCGCGCGTCCACCACGCGAGGTCGCCTGCTGCGCCGGCGAAGTCCGGGTCGTTCTCGACGACCTCGGCGGCCTCGTGGAAGGCGATCAGCCGCCGCACCACGTGCTCGGCGACGCGGGGCGGGGCGAGGCCCGCGGGGAGCAGCTCGCGCAGCGTCCGGTCGTCGGGGAGTCGCCGCATCTGCACGCACCACTCGACGACCTCGGCGCCTACCGGCGCGGGCTCGCCGGCGGGCAGCACGGCGATGCGGCCATCGGGGTAGCGCACGATGGGGCCGACGCCGAGGTACACGTCGGGCGCGAGCCGCCGGTTGAGCCGCACCTCGGCGTGGCAGAACGCCTCGCGGCGCTCCGGCGCCACCTGGTCGATGAAGCCGAAGTCGACCGGCTTCTTGGTCTTGTAGACCACCTCGCCGGCGAGGAAGACGTACGAGACGTGCGTCTGCCGCAGCTCGACGTCCGGGGGCGGCGAGGGGTATGCGTCGGGCTGCAGTAGCGCCCGGACGTACTCCGGAAGCACCTCGCCGGATGGAGCGTCGACGGGCACGGGCTCAGGCGTAGATGTTGAGGCGGTCGCGCGTCAGCCGCTCGCCGAAGGTCTCGCGCAGCACGTCGAAGCGGTCGATGTCGACCTCGCTGACGAACGAGATCGCCTTGCCCTCGCGCCCCGCGCGGCCAGTGCGCCCGGTGCGGTGCACGTACTCCTCGGCGTTGTCGGCGGCGTCGTAGTTCACGACGTGCGTGATCTCCGGGATGTCGAGCCCGCGCGCCGCGACGTTCGTCGCGATCAGCAGGTCGAGCTGGCCGTCGCGGAAGCGCTGCACGACGCGGTCGCGCTTGCGTTGGTCCATGTCCCCGTGCAGCGCGCCGACGTGGACGCCGTCGCCCTGCAGCCGGTCGGTGAGGCGGTCGACCCCGCGCTTGGTGCGCGAGAACACCAGCGTGCGGCCCCGCAGCTCGCGGTCGATGAGCTCGCGCAGGCCGCGCACCTTGTCGCGCTCCGCGACCTCGAAGTAGACGTGCTCGACGGACTCGACGGTCTCGAGCTCGGCGGCGACCGCGATGGTCTCGGGGCGGTCCATGTAGCGGCGTACGAGCCGCATCACGTTGTGCGGCATGGTGGCGGAGAAGAGCGCGGTCTGCCGGCTGCGCGGCGTGCGGCCGAGGATGTGCGTGATGTCGGGCAGGAACCCGATGTCGAGCATCTGGTCCGCCTCGTCCAGCACCGCGTAGCGGATCCCGCTGAGCGAGAGCGTGCGACGCCGCAGGTGGTCCTTGATGCGCCCCGGCGTGCCGACGACGACGTGCGGGTTGGCGTCGAGCGCGCGGAAGTCGCCCTGCAGGGCGTGTCCACCGAGCAGTCCCACGGTGCGCAGCCCGAACGGCCGCCCGATGTCGGTGAGCACCGAGAGCACCTGCTGCGCGAGCTCCCGCGTGGGCACGAGCACCAGCGCCTGCGCCTCGGCGCGCGCGGGGTCGAGCTGCTCGGCCATCGGGATGCCGAACGCGAGTGTCTTGCCGGTGCCCGTCTGCGCGATGCCGACGACGTCGTGGCCCTCGAGCAGGACGGGGATCGAACGCGCCTGGACGGGCGTGGGCTCGGTGAAGCCCATCTCCATCACGGCCGCCAGCGAGCGGTCGGAGATGCCGAGCGCGCGGAACGCCTCGGGCGCAGCGTCGAGGTCGACGGTGAGCTCGGTGGGGGCGTCGGCGGCAGGCTGCGGGGCCTCCGCTTCGGCCGCCTCGGTCTCGGCGGCATCCGTGGCCTCGGCGGGCGCCGCCCCGTTGCCGTTCGCGTCCGAGGAGCGGTTGCGGCCTCGCCCCCCGCGTCGGCCGCGGCGTCGGCGCTTCGGGCGCTCCTCGTCGGTGGTGGGTGCTGTGGCCTCGGTGGTGGCGGTGTGGGGTGCTGCAGGCTCGGGCTCGATGGGCTCTGCCGTCTCCTCGAGCGCGTCGGGAGCGGTCACGGCGTCGCCCTCGCCAAGCACCGGCAGGTTGCGCTGGCCGCCGACCCACACGCGGGGTGTGGTGCGCGGTCCGGAGGGTCGGCGGCGGCGGCCCGGCAGGATCGAGTCGTCTCCGCCCTCGGCGGCCGGGCGGAACGCGACGTCCTCCGGCAGGGGGTCGTCGAGGTTGCGTCGCTGCGGGCGGCGCGAGCGGTCCCCGCGGCCTCGGGTGTCGCGGCCTCGGGTGTCGCGGTTGCGGTCGTTCCGGCCTCGCTCGTTGCGGCCACGGTCGCTGCGGCCGGAGCGGTCCTGGTTGGTCTGTGTGGTGGATCGGGGTCGGGTGTCGGTCAGGGTCTGCGTGGTAGCTCCTTCGTGTTGCTGGGCGCCGTTGCGCCGTCCGCGGCCGCGTCCGCCGCGCTTGCCGCGACGCCGCTTGCGGCCGGGTTCCGAGGGTGCCGGGGCGCGCTCGGCCGCGGTGCGGGGCGGCGCGAGCAGATCACGGATGCGGCCAAACAGGCTCACCGGCGCTCCTCGTGGTCACGGGTGTGCGAGGGCGCATGATGGATCGCCGGAGCGGCGTCCGGCCGTCGTACCCGAAGCGGTGTGCGGACAGTGCGGAACCCGGCGCTCTGCGGGCCGGGCGACGCGGTGTACTGCGTCATCGACCCCCAGTATAACAAGTCTCCCCCTGCGGCATAGGCGGACGGGCTGCGTGCCTCCGGGCTAGCGGAACACGATCGTCTTGTTGTCATGCACCAGGATGCGGTCCTCGATGTGCCAGCGCACCGCGCGCGCCAGCACCACGCGCTCGATCTCCCGCCCGAGCCGCGCGAGGTCGTCGAGCGTGTTGCGGTGCGTCACCCGCTCGACGTCCTGCTCGATGATCGGGCCCTCGTCGAGCTCCTCGGTGGCGTAGTGGGCGGTGGCGCCGATGATCTTGACCCCGCGCCGCCACGCCATCGCTCGGGGGTTCGCCCCGGCGAATGCAGGCAGGAACGAGTGGTGGATGTTGATGATCGACTGTGGGAACTCGTCCAGCACCGTCGGCGTCAGCACCTGCATATAGCGCGCGAGCACAACGAGGTCGACGCGGCCGCGCAGCAGCTCGATGATCGCCTGTTCCTGCTGCGGCTTCGTCGCGGGGGTGACCGGCAGGTGGTGGTACGGCACGCCGTACCGGTCGGCCAGGTAGCGGAGCTCGTCGTGGTTCGAGATCACGATCTCGATGTCGGCGGCGAGCTCACCGGACTGGGACCGCCACAGCAGGTCGAGCACGCAGTGCGGCTCACGGGTGCCGAGCAGCGCGATACGCGGGCGCGTCGCGCTGTACGAGATGTGCCACTCCATCCCGAACTGTGGCGCGACCTCCTCGCCGAACGACTCGGCGATGTCGGACGCCGGCATCTCGAGGCTGGCGAGGTCGAACTCGATGCGCAGGAAGAAGCGCGCCGTGTCGCCGCCCGTGGAGTGCTGGTCGCCCTGCACGATGTTCGCGCCGTAGCGGTAGAGGTGCTCGGACACGGCGGCGACGATGCCGGGTCGGTCGGGGCACTGCACGAGCAGGCGCGCCGTGCCCTCGGTTGGAGATTCGTTCACGTCGCGATGATAGACGGGCGCACGGTTCTACGCCCACCACCGCCGGCTACGTACGCTCGGGCCGCAGGTGGCCGCCGAGCGGCGCGTCGAGCTTCAGGCGCTCCTCGACCGGGAGGAAGCACACCAGCTCGTCGCACGCCTGGTAGCGCACCTCGATGCCGATCGGGACGCCGTCCCCGCCGTCGGGCGCCTCGGCGCTGCGGTAGGAGAGCGGCACACGGATGTGGATGTCGCCCTCGAAGACCTGCAACTCCTCGCCGACGGCCTCGACGAGCAACGGCCGCGTCGGCGGCATCACGGGCGCGTCGGCGCGCAACTCCTCGGGGCCCGTCACCATCACGCTCGTCGCGACCAGGCCCTCCGGTACCGGCTCGCCGTATGCGTGCTGCCCCTCGGGCAGGTTGATGCGCACGAGCAGGTCGACGCGCCGGAACGGCTTGAGCTCGGGGCTGCCGAGCGAGGCGCTGACCGCGCCGCCGCCGTCCGCCGCCGGGTAGCCCTCGGGGTCGTACCACTCGCCGAGGTCGCCGCGGATGATCGTCTCGGCGCTCTCGCGCACCCGGTAGTTGGTGTTGAAGTGCTTCTGGACGATGCGCCCCTCGGCGTCGGCCAGGTACGCGCCCGGGAACGGCATGCCGTACAGGCGATGGTCCTCCGGCACCTCGGTGTTGCGGATGCCGTACTCGTCGATCACTGCCGAGTCCGCATCCGACAGCACCGGGAAGGTCACGCGGTAGCGCTCGGTGAATTGCGCGATGACCTCGGCGGGCTCGGGCGTGACGGCGATGACCCTAACGCCCGCGGCCTCGAACGCCGCGAGGTGTTCCTGCAGCTCCACGAGCTGCGTGCGGCAGTACGGTCACCAGCTGGTGCCACGCACGAAGACGAGGAAGGCGCGCCCGCCCGCGCGCGCCTCGTGCACGTCGACGGCGTTGCCGTGCTGGTCAGGGAGGGCGAAGCCGGGCAGTGGCTCGCCGATCTCGGGGCCGGTCGCGAACGGCCTGGCCTGGCCGGCCTGTGAAGTCGTCATGGTCGCCGCTCCTCGCGCGAACGTTCCGTCCTGCATGATGCTATCGGTGCCGGGATGCGGCGACCGCCACGCGGGGCGAATGGGAGCGGGGAGCCGATGACCACTCGATTCCTCACGCCCTTCGAGCGCCTCGGCGGCCGCGAGGTGCTGCACGGCATCATCGACGACTTCTACGAGCGCATCGACGCCGACCCGGAGCTGCGCCCCATCTTCCCGGCCGACCTCGTGCCGGGCCGCGAGAAGCAGAAGCTGTTCCTGGAGCAGTGGCTGGGCGGCGAGCCGCTCTACGAGCGGGCGTACGGCCCACCGATGATGCGACGTCGCCACCTGCCGTTCGCCATCACCGTGCCGGCCGCGGAGCGCTGGCTGACGCACTTCGGCGCGGCCCTCGACGCCTCCGGGACGGACGACCGGCTGGCGACGGAGATCATGACGGCGCTGCGGCCGGTGGCGATGCGGATGGTGAACAGAAGCGAGGTGGAGGGCCCGGGGGCGGCCGGAGCGTAGCCATCTATCAATTTGATAGGAACTGATAGGTGATTGATACGTGCGAGCGCGACCAGCACGTCGTGATCAGCGACGCCCTGCGCAACCCGGACGCGTGGTTCACGATCCAGGCCCACGAGCGGCGGCACCGCGTCGCGTATGCGACGGCGCGCGCCGACCTGCTCGGCCTCGAGGCCGCCGGCCTCTTCGCCCGGCACCTGGCCGGCAATCAGTTCGTGTTCCGGCCCGCGGGGGGCCTCGCCGCGCAGCTCTCCGCCGGCTCCTGACGGCCCCGGCAGCGCCCGGCCGTGCAAGGCGGGCGCGAGGCTTCTATCGTTACGGCGCGCGGCAGGGGCGTGCCGCGCGAGGGGGGCCGTGACATGACCGGGGATACGACCGGGCTGATGCCGCTCGACGACGTGCGCGTAATCGACCTCACGCACACCAGCGCGGGACCGTTCTGCACGCGCATCCTCGCCGACTACGGCGCCGACGTGATCAAGATCGAGCGCCCCGGCGGCGACCCGGCGCGCGCGCTCCCGCCGTTCCCCGGCGACGAGCCCCACCCGGAACGCTCAGGCACCTTCCTCTTCCTCAACACCAGCAAGCGCAGCGTCGTGCTGGACCTCAAGACCGACGAGGGGCGCGAGACCTTCCTGCGGCTGGTCGCCGGCGCCGACGTGGTGGTCGAGAACTTCAGGCCGGGCACGATGGACCGCCTCGGCATCGGCTACGAGGTCCTGCGCGACGTCAACCCGATGATCGTGCTGACCTCGATCTCCAACTTCGGGCAGGACGGTCCGTACCGCGACTACGAGGCCATCGACCTCACGCTCTTCGGCATGGGCGGGGCGATGTACGCGCAGGGCGACGTCGACTACGAGCCGCTGAAGACCGCCGGGCGCATCACGAGCTACCACGGTGGCTTCGTCGGCGCGCTCGCCACTGGCGTCGCGCTGCGCGCCGCCGCAGACCGCGGCGAAGGCGAGCACGTCGACGTCAGCATCTTCGAGACGGCGACACACTCGATCGATATGCGGCTGGGACGCCTGATGGGCTTCCAGTACTCGGGCCGCGTGGCGCCGCGGGCGGGGCGCGTCTCCCAGGTCGGCACGGGCGTGTTCCCGTGCGCCGACGGGTTCTTCCTCATGACCGGCGGCCCGGCCTACATGCCGCGCATCCTGCCGATGGTGGGCCGCGAGGACCTCCTCGACCATCCCGACTGGTCGACCCCGGCCGCGCTGTCGGCCCCGGAGCGCATCGAGGAGTTCATCCCGATCCTGCTGCCGTGGATGATCGAGCGCACCCGCAACGAGGTCCGCGACGCCTGCCAGGAGTTCGGCGTGCTCGGCGGCCCGCTCAACACCATCGCCGACACCTTCGAGGACCCCAACTTCACGTATCGCGACTTCTACCAGACCATCGACCACCCCGAGACCGGCCCGCTGACCTACCCCGGCTTCCACTCCCGCCTCTACCGCGAGGAGGGGCCGATGCCGGAGCGCCGCCGCGCGCCGCTGCTCGGCGAGCACACCGAGGAGGTGCTGGCCGAGCTGGAGGCAGCGCCGCCCGCGCCCGCGAAGGCGACCCCGCGTGCCGCCTCCTCAAAGCGCCTGCCGCTCGAGGGCCTGCGCATCCTCGACTTCACGGTGGTCTGGGCGGGGCCGTACTCGACGATGCAGCTCGCCGATTGGGGCGCGGAAGTGATCCGCGTCGAGTCGATCATGCACCTCGCGCCCGCCACGCGCGGGCAGCTTGCCCGGCCGCCGCACGACGCGGTGATCGCGATGGGCAACAGCGGCATGGGCTACCCGGACAACGACGCCGGCCCGCGCCCGTGGAACATGGGCGCCGCCTTCAACTGCCATGCACGCAACAAGCTCTCGATGACCGTCGACCTGACGCGGCCCGAGGGCCAGGAGGTGCTCGACCGCCTGCTCGCGGTCTCCGACGGGGTGATCGAGAACAACCTCCCGCCGAACATCGAGAAGCAGGGCGTCACCTGGGAGCGGCTGTCGCGCGTGAACCCCAACCTCGTGATGCTGCGCATCCCCGGCTTCGGCATCGAGGGCCCCTACCGCAGCTACCGGACCATGGGCCACCACATGGAGGCGCTTGCCGGGCACCCCGCGATCCGCAGCTACCCCGGCCTGAGCCTCGAGTACGCACCCACGGCGGTGCCGTCCGACGCGGCGTCCGGCATCGGCGCCGCGCTCGCGTTCCTCATGGGCATCCGCTACCGCGAGCGCACCGGCCACGGGCTGATGATCGAGCAGGCCACGGCCGAGAACTTCATGCCGATGGTGGGCGAGTTCATCCTCGACTACTCGATGAACGGCCGGCTCTGGGACCGCATGGGCAACGACCACTGGTGGCTGGCCCCGCACAACGTCTACCGCACCTACGGCGAGGACGCCTGGGTCACCATCGCGGTACGCAACGAGGACGAGTGGCGGCGGCTCTGCGACGTCATGCGCCGCAACGACCTCGCCGACGACCCGCGCTTCGCCGACATGGCGAGCCGCCACGCCAACCGCGGCGATCTCGACGCCGAGATCGGGGCGTGGACCGCGAATATCGACGCGTACTGGATCCAGCAGCGGCTACAGCAGGCCGGGATCCCGGCGGGCGTGGTGATGGACGAGGCGATCGCGTTCGAGGATCGCCAGCACGCGGCGCGCGGCTTCTTCCAGGAGATCGCGCATCCCGACGCGGGAACCCACATGAACGTCGGACGCGTGTGGCGCGCGAGCGGCACGCCGATGACGCCCGGACGGCACGCTCCGCTGCTGGGCCAGCACAACGAGTACGTCTACCGCGAGCTGCTCGGCTTCTCGGCCGAGGAGTACGCGCGCTACGAGGAGCTCAACCACATCGGCACGGAGTACCACCCCTCGATCCCCTAGCAGGCGCGGGCGCCTCCGCTGAGGCGGATCGCCCGCGTGTGCCGTAGAGTGACGGCGCGCGCGAGAGGTACGAGATGGTCCAGCAGCCGCAGCGGTTCATCGAGTCGTGTTACCACCCCGAGCAGCTCCAGACGGCCACGCAATGGCGGCGGCTCGGGGGCTACCTGGTGGACTCGATCGTCTTCGTGCTCAGCTTCGGTATCGGGTGGTTGGTCTGGCTCCTGCTGGTCGCGCCGAGGGGTCAGTCGCCGGGCAAGCAGTTGCTCGGCATGTACATCATCCGCAACGACGGGACCCGCGCCGGCGGCGCCTACACGTGGGTGCGCGAGCTGATCATCGAGCTCCTCCTGTTCGGCGGGGTCTTTGCGGTCCTCGGCGCGATGACGGGCGGCGCGGGGCAGGTGTTGTGGGTGATCCCCGCGCTGTGGTGCGTGTGGGACGCCGAGCGACAGTGCCTCTGGGACAAGGTCGCCTCGACGTATGTCGCCCACTCGCCGGAAGGCTTCCGGCCACCGACCGCCAACGATCTGGCTGCGCGCGGCCAGCAGACACCCGCGTCGAACGGGATCCCGACGGGGCGCGTCGAAGCCCCGGAGCCGCCTGCTCCGTCGGGGCTGATGGACTACCCGCGCGACGCCGCGTCGATGCAGGAGCAGTCGAACGCCGACCGGCTGCGCGAGCTGCAGCGCCTCCACAGCGAGGGCCTCATCACCGACGAGGAGTATGAGGAGCAGCGCGCGCAGATCATGGATGAGCTGTAGCGGCTCCCGACAGCATTCACCCTTGCGTTGACGCATTCACCCTTCGTCCGTACACTCGCTAAGTGGAGATTCGCTTCCGCACCCGGCGACTGCAGCGAGCCTTCGAGCAGCGGGATCGCGCCGTGCGGGAGTGGGGTCCGGTGACGGGGGAGCGGTATGTGGACCGTGTGCGAACGCTGCGGCGCGTCCAGAGCGTTCAGGATCTGTACCGCCTGGTCCCGCTCCGGTTTCATGCGCTCACCGGCAACCGGCGTGGCCAGTATGCGCTGCGGCTGACCGGGCAGATGCGCATGATCGTCACGATCGAGGATGAGCGAACGCTCATGGTCGAAGAGGTGGTGGACTACCATGACTGATGACGGTTATCCGTACGTCGAGTCTGACGCGCCGGTGTCTCATCCGGGCTCATGGCTCGCCGAGGAACTCGATGTGCGAGGCATGTCGCAGCGCGAGCTTGCGCGTCGCATCGGGCGGCCGTTCCAGGTCGTGAACGAGATCGTGCGGGGCCGCAAGTCGATTACCGCGGAGACGGCGCTGCAACTCGAAGGCGAATTCGGCACGCCGGCGTACCTCTGGCTGAGCTTGCAGTCCGATCACGATCTCTACGTCGCCCGCCAGAAGATGGGTGCTTCGGCCCCCGCTCCATAGCCGGCACGCACCACCCCTCCCCATCCCCTCGACGCGTGCCGTAGCCTGCGCACGGGCGCAGCGGCGCCGCGCGAGGGGAGACACGCATGGGCAGGCTCGATGGCAAGGTGGCGCTGATCACCGGCGGCGCGCGTGGGCAGGGCGCCGCCGAGGCCCGGCTCTTCGCCGACGAGGGCGCCGAGGTGGTCCTCACCGACATCCTCGACGACGAGGGCCAGCAGGTCGCGGCCGAGGTGGGCGGCACGTACATCCACCACGACGTGACCAGCGAGGACGAGTGGAGCGCCGTCGTGGCCCGCACGGTCGAGCTGCACGGCGGCCTCGACGTGCTCATCAACAACGCCGGCATCTGGATCACGACGCCGCTCATCGGCGGCAGCCTCGACGACTACAAGCGGGTCATCGACGTCAACCAGGTCGGCGTGTTCCTCGGGATGCGCGAGGCGGCGCCGCCGATGATCGAGCGGGGTGGCGGCTCGATCGTGAACATCTCGTCCATCGCCGGGCTGCGCGGCGGTGGGAACGCCTTCGGCTACACCGCGAGCAAGTGGGCCGTGCGAGGCATGACGAAGGGCGCGGCGGTCGCACTGGGCCGCTACAACATCCGGGTCAACTCGATCCACCCCGGCCTCATCGACACCGCGATGCTGCACCAGCTCCCGGGCGTCGAGGCCGGGAACCTGGACCAGATGGTGCAGCGCATCCCGCTGGGCCGCGTCGCCGAGGCGGACGAGGTCGCGAAGCTGGCGCTCTATCTCGCCTCGGACGACAGCGAGTACAGCACGGGCTCCGAGTTCGTCATCGACGGCGGCATGACCGCCTGAACTGCGAGGAGGGCCGAACGATGGCCGACTACGAGTCCCGGGTGATCCTGGGCGACCTGCGCTTCAGCGAGGGGCCGCGCTGGCACGACGGGAAGCTGTGGTTCTCCGACATGTGGGGCTACCACGTCATGACCGTCGACCCCGACGGCAACGCCGAGGTGATCGTGGAGGTCCCGAACCGGCCCTCCGGCCTCGGCTGGCGGCCCGACGGGACGCTGCTCATCGTCTCGATGGTGGACCGCAGGCTCATGCGCCACGTCCCGCCCGGCGGCCTCGAGGAGGTCGCGGACCTGTCGTCGGTGGCGACGTGGCACTGCAACGACATGGTCGTCGACGCGCTGGGCCGCGCCTACGTCGGGAACTTCGGTTCGGACATCCTCGCCGACGGCGGGGTCAGCACCGCGGCGATCGCGCTCGTCACCGAGGACGGCGAGGTGCGCATGGCGGCGGACGGCCTCGAGTTCCCCAACGGCACCGTCATCACCCCGGACGGCCGCACGCTGATCGTGGCGGAGAGCCGTGGCCGCCGGCTGACCGCGTTCGACGTCGGCGACGACGGCGGGCTGTCCGGCCGGCGGGTCTTCGCGGACCTCGGCGCGGTGGTGCCGGACGGCATCTGCCTGGACGCCGAGGGCGGGGTGTGGGTGAGCAACCCCACCGCGCCCGAGTGCGTGCGCGTGCTCGACGGCGGCGAGGTCACGGACCGCGTGGCGACCGGGCACAACACGTACGCGTGCATGCTCGGCGGCGAGCAGGGGACCACGCTCTACATCTGCTCGGCGGACGGCACGGAGGAGGACCGCGTCGCGGGCCGCTCCTCGGCGTTCATCGAGGTCGCCGAGGTGGCCGTGCCGCACGCGGGGCTGCCGTAGCCGGCACTCGGGCGGCCAGACGTGCAGGAGGGCGGCCTGAGCCGCCCTCCCGACGTACTGCGTGGCTGCCCGTTGCTACTCGTACCACCCCGAGGCGAAGAGCAGGCCGTCGTAGCGGATGGCCCACGTGTGCTTCGTCCGCAGATCCCCGATGGCCGGGTTCAGGAATACGTAGGTGATCCAGCGGCCGTTCTCCGAGGCGTCCGCGAGCGTGTCGCCGTAGAAGAAGCCGGTGATGTCCGTGCGCAGTTCCGGATCGCGCAGGTAGGTACCGCGGCGCTCGGGCACCGTCGGGTGCGAGACCATGATGTCGTCCTCATCGGCGATGAAGACGTACCACTCGCCGTCGACGCTCGCGCGCGAGTTGTAGAAGGCGATGGTCGCCTCGCGCCCGTTGGCGATGTAGAAGTCGATCGCCTGCTCCACGAAGTGCTTCGTGAAGATGTCCGGCTGGGACTTCGACGGCACCGGTGCGGCGATGTCCGGCGTCACCTCGTACCACCCCGATCCAAAGAGCAGCCCGTGGCGGCGGACGACCCAGGAGTGCTTCGTCTCTTCCTGCCCAGTTGCGGGGTTCAGGTAGACGTAGCTCACCCAGCGCCCACTCTCGCCGGCGGCTGCCATGACCGGACCGAACGCGTACCCCGTGCGGTCGATACCGAGGTCCTCGATGAGCGAGAGCCCGACGTTCGCGGGGATGGTGGCGTGCGAGACCATGATGTTGTCTTCGTCGGTGATGAAGACGTACCACTCGCCGTCGACGCTCTGCTCCGTGTTGTAGTACGCAATGGTCGCGTCGCGCCCCTCGATCTCGTAGCGGGCGATCGCCTGGGTGACCACGTACTTGGTGTAGGCGTCGACGTCCTCGCGCTCCGGCACGTCGACCTCGGCGATCTCCGGCGTCTCGTACCAGCCCGAGACGAAGATGAGGCCGTCGTGCTTCACCGCCCAGAGGTGCTTGGTCTGCTCGAGGTCGTTGACCGGGTTCGGCAAGACGGCGGTGACCCACCGCCCCTGCCCCGAGGCGGCCGCGACGATCTCGCCGAAGAAGTACCCGGTCGAGTCTGTGGACTCCAACGGATTGAGGAGGTTGTCGCCGATGATCTCGGGGCGGGTCGGGTGCGAGACCAGGTTGTTCAGCTCGTCGGCGATCACGACGTACCACGGCCCGTCGACGCTCTCCGGCCGGTTGAAGTAGCCGAGCGTCTCCTGGCGGCCGTCTCGCTCGTAGCGGGCGATGGCCTGCTGGACCACGTACTTCGCGTAGGTGTCAGGTTCGTCCTGCGAGGGCGCGGCATCCTCCATGGCCGCGGCCTCGTCCGGCTCCTCCGTGGGCAGCGGGAGGACGGGGTAGGACTCGGCGTCGGCGTCGTACCACCCGGAGCCGAAGATCTGGCCCTTGTGGCGGACCACCCACGAGTTCTTGGTCTGCTCGCGGAGGCTCCTCGCGGGGTTCTTCGTCGTGTAGGTCACCCAGCGCCCGGTCTCGGACGCCGAGGCGAGGACGGGCCCGTACGGGAACCCGTTCTTGTCCACGAGCCCGCGGACGTCCGTGCCGATGAGGTCCTGCCGGTTCGGGTGGATCGCGCGGATCGTGTTGTCCTCGCCGATGATGAAGACGTACCACTGGCCGTCGACGCTCTCCCTGGTGTTGTAGTAGCGCAGCGTGCGGGCCTGACCCTGGTCGTCGTAGCGGGCGATGGCCTGCTCAACCACCCACTTGGTGTACGCGTCCGGGTCGTCCTGCGACGGCGCCCCGCCGCCGACGCCCTCACAGCCGATGGAGGCGGCCAGCACGAGCGTCGCAACGATCAGGGCGAAGCCCCTGACCAGCGGCCTGGCCGGCGTACGCATGGCATTCGCTACGGTACTCAACGTCACCCTGCTACCCCACTTCCGACTGTCGTGGACAGCCCGCCGGGCTGTCTCCCGCGCTCGTCCGGCCCGACGGCCGTGGCCCCCTCATGCCCCGGCAGGGGAGAGGACCGGTCCCGGAGCGGCGCGTTATTCCCGCACCACGGCGGCGCTCCCCGTGACCTCAGAGATGCCGAGCGCAAAGCGCAACCGTCCGGCGAGTATACTCCCGCCGACGTAGAGCGCCCCCGCGTCGGGTGGGAGCGCGGGCAGGGACGGGTCGGGCACCATGGCGGCAACCATCAATCCGGACGGGCTTCTCGCGGGCAAGACCGCCATCGTCACCGGCGCCTCGCGCGGCATCGGCGAGGCGATCGCGATCCGCTACGCTATGGAGGGCGCCCGCGTGGCCGTCGCCGCGCGCACGGTGAACGAGGGCGACCACCGCCTGCTCGCGGGCAGCATCAACGGGGTTGCGGCGCGGATTCGCGACGCCGGCGGCCAGGCGCTGGCCGTCCAGTGCAACCTCGGCGACGCCGAGGACCGCCACAACCTCGTCGCCACCACCGAGCGCGAGCTCGGCCCCGTGGACATCCTGGTGAACAACGGGGCGGTCACGTACTACATCGCCGTCGACGAGTTCCCGGAGAGCCGCTTCAAGATCATGATGGAGGTGCAGGTCTACGCGGCCATGCACCTGGCCCAGCTCGTCCTGCCCGGCATGCGCGAGCGCACGTCCGGCTGGATCGTGAACATGTCGTCGGGCGCGGCGATCCTGCCCGAACTCGACGCGCGGGTGAACAACGGCACGATCTACGGGATGTGCAAGGCGGCGCTCGAGCGCTTCAGCTCCGGCCTCGCCACCGAGACGCGGGACGACGGCATCGCCGTCAACGCGATCCGGCCCGGCCTCGTCGCCACGCCGGGCGTCGAGTACTTCGGCATGATCACCGACGAGAACCGCGACATGGTCACACCGGTCGAGGACGTGGCAGAGGCATCGCTCCAGCTCGCCGTCGCTGACCCCTCGACGCTCTCCGGGCGCGTGGTCAACGCCTCCGGGATGATCGAGGAGTTCGACCTGGCGCCCGCCGACCTCGACCTCTAGTCACGGCCGGCCGCCGGATGGCCGCACGCTAGACGACGGCGCCGGAGGCGCGCAGGTCCGCGATCTCTTCGTCGTTCACGCCGAGCTCGTGCAGCACCTCTTCGGTGTGCTGGCCGAGCGGAGGCGACGCGCGCCGGTTGTCCGAGGGCGTCCCCGCCAACGTCACGGCAGGGCCCACCATGAGCTCTGGCCCGGTCGTCGCGTGCTCGACCTCCATCATGTATCCCATCGCCCGCACCTGCGGGTCGTCCGCCATGGTGTCGGGGATGTTGACCTTCGACACCGGCGCGCCCTCCGCGTCGAAGCGCTCGATCCACTCGTCCATGGTGCGAGTGCGCATGATCGCTCGGATGCGCTCGTAGACCTCGTCGACCCGCGCGTTGGCGTCGGGCGCGAATGCGTCGAAGTCCTCGTCCGCCGTCGGGTCGTCGTCGATGCCGATCGCGCGCCGCATCTGGTCGCGGTTCGCGGGCGTGAGCGCGCCGAGGACGATGCCGCCGTCCTTGACCACGTAGCCGCCGTAGTAGAGCCGCCCGGCGCTGTACCCCAGCGCGGAGAACATGTCGCCGCGCGCGTTCAGGATCTCCTCGTACGTCCCGCCCGCGGCCTGCACCTCGTCGATGCGCTCGCGGATCTGGTCGCCGACCATCGCCTCGTACACGGGGACGCGGCCGACGATGTAGCTCTGCACCGCGAGGCCGACCTGCAGCAGCGAGCTTTCGAGGTACTGGCCTTCCCCCGTGCGCTCGCGGTGGAAGAGGGCGGCACAGATGCCCATCGCGCCCGCCATGCCGGCCGTGAAGTCGGCCGGGGCGGTGGCCGAGATGGGCTGCGGAGCGCCGAACTCGTCCATCTTCGCGTCGCCCGCCATCAGCCCGGAGTAGGCCTGCGCGACGATGTCCGAGCCCGAGCGCTGCGCGCTGGGCCCCGACCGCCCGAAGCCGCTGTTCTCGAAGTACACGAGGTCCGGGCGGTACTGCCGCAGCGTCTCGTAGTCGACGCCGAGGCGCTCCGGGACGCCCGGGCGGGAGTTGATGACGAATACGTCGAATGACGGGATGATGCGGTAGACCAGTTCACGCCCGCGCTCGTGCTGGAGGTCGATCACCAGGCTGCGCTTGCCGCGGTTGAGCGCGTGGAAGAACTTGCTCTCGCCTGGCGCGAACGCGGCGGAGACCCGCGTACCGTCGCCCGAGGGCGGCTCCACCTTGATCACGTCGGCCCCGAGGTCGGCGAGGTTCACCCCGCAGAAGGGCCCGGCGAGAATCTGCGTGACCTCGAATACCCTGACACCGTCGAGCGCTCCAGCCATGGTCTCCCTCCCTCGGCGCGATGGGCGTGGCGCCCTTCGATGCATCGCTGCGTCGCCTGCACCGGAGCCGCGCCCGGTCCACCGCGAGCCTAGCGGACTGCGATGAGCGTGCGCATCCACCAGGGCGTCGTCATCGCCTTCGTCGTCTTCCTCTCCTTCACGCTCACGGTCGGCATCACCCAGTACTCGTTCGGCGTCTTCGTGACCGACCTCGAGGACGACCTGGGGTGGAGCCGCGCGGAGATCACCGCGGCTGTCTCGTTCTTCGCGCTGGTCGGGATCTTCTCGCTGCCGGCGGGCTGGGCGCTGGACCGCTACGGCGCGCGGCCGGTCATGGCCGCCTCGCTGGCCGCGCTGGCGGTGAGCTACCTGCTGCGCCCTTGGATGACCGAGGTCTGGCAGTTCTACGCGCTGAACGCGATCCAGTTCGCGGCGATGCCGGGCGCGGTCATCATCACCGCCGGGCGCATCGTCGGTGAGTGGTTCGAGGAGAGCCGCGGCCGCGCGATGGGCCTGACGGCGATGGGCGCGAACTTCGGCGGCATCATCTTCTCCTCGCTCACCGCCGTGCTGATCACGGGCGTCGGCTGGCGATCCTCGTACTTCCTGTACGGTCTGCTCTTCGCCGCGCTCGTGCCCGTGGTGCTGCTCGTCGTGCGCGACCGCCGCAGCGCCGTGCTCGCCGGGGGCGAGGGGGTGGGGGATCCGGGCGCCGCGGGCGGGGCGAGCGTTTCGCAGGCGCTGCGCAGCCGCGCCTTCTGGCTCGTCACGCTCGCGCTCGTGCTCGCGACCATGACGTACGGCTCCGTGCTGCCGCAGGTGGTCCCGCACCTGGAGAACGAGGGCGTCTCGAAGACCTCGGCGGCCGCGGCGCTGAGCCTCTTCGCGCTCTTCGGGATGTGCGGCAAGGTCTCGTTCGGCTGGATGACGGAGCGGCTGCCCTCGCGCTACGTGATGGCCGCCAGCATCGCCTGCCAGGTCACGGGGCTGTGGGTGCTGCTCGCGGCGGGGTCGGCCTCGTGGTTCTGGGCGGCGGTGCCGATATTCGGGCTGGGCTTCGGGGCGCTGGGCGCGCTCATGCCGCTGCTGGTGCAGGAGACGTTCGGGCTGCGCGCCTTCGGCACCATCTTCGGGCTCATCAACTTCATCACGCTCGGCTCAGCCCTCGCCGGCCCGCTCTTCGTCGGCGCATCGTTCGAGGCGACCGGGTCCTATCGCTTCGCGTTCATGCTGCTCTCGGTGGCGTTCGTCCTCGCGGCCGTGACCGTCGCGTTCGCCCGCCCGCACACGGGACCCTCGATGCGCCCCGCCGCGGCGCCTGCCGCCGCCGACGCCTCGTAGCGCGCGCCGCACGGCGCGACGACAAGCGAAGGGGCGGCGCCTTGCGACGCCGCCCCTCGTGGTGCCGGCCCGAGAACTCCTCGCTACTTGTCGATCCAGGCGTTGAACGCCTCGTACCCCGTGTCGAGGTAGAAGTGGCCGCTGCCGATCGGGCGGATGTAGCGCACTGCGCGCAGCCACGGCTGCTGCAGGTATGCGCTGTACCCGCTCGGCTTCTCGATGCGGTACACCTGGTCGAGCACCTTGTTCCAGACGTTGCGAGCGAGTTCCGTCCGCGCCTCCGGGTCGAGCTCGACCTGGTGCTGCTCGGCCCAGGCGTCGATCTCGGGGTCGTTGATGCGGTTGCGGTTGCCGCCAGAACCCGAGTGGTTGAGGCCGAAGACGTAGTGGTCCGCGGTCGGGCTGAACGACGCCCACCCGTCGAAGGACTCGGACTCGCCGGAGCGCGTCGTCCACTGCGAGTTGTACTCGGTGTAGTCGACGGCGTGGGCGTTGAGCTTCATGCCGACGCGGCGGAACTGGTCGATCAGCACCTCGTTCTGGAGGCTGTTCGCCGTGTTGCTGTAGTTGTAGTAGACGAGGTCGAACTCCAGCTCGTCCTCGCCCGCCGCAGCCAGCAGCTTCTGCGCCTCGTCGGGGTCGTGGCGCCACCAGTTGCCGAGCGTGCCGTTCTCCGCCGAGGGCTCGTCCTCCCAGAAGAAGCGCCAGTCCATCTGCGGCAGCACGATGCCGGCCCCCGAGTAGATCACGTCGAGGATCTCCTCGCGGTCGTACGCCAGCGAGATGCCGCGCCGCAGGCGCTCGTCCTGCCACTTCGGCAGGTCCATGTTGAAGTTGAGCGCGAACGTCGAGGCGAAGATCGGCGCCGAGAAGTACTGCGTGTCCGGGTTCGTGTCGAGGATGGCCTCGAGCTCATCGGACGTGGCGGCGGACATCCCGAAGTCGTGGTTGCCAACCCGGAACTGCGCCCAGCCCGCTGCGGCGTCGCGCACCAGCGGGAGCTCCCAGCGGTCGATCTTGACCTGGCCGCGGAAGTAGTCGGGGTTCTTGTTGAAGGCCCCGCCGACGCCGCCGGTCCAGTGGTCCAGGATCATCGGCCCGGTCCCGATCGCCGTCGACGTGATATCGCCGCTGTCGACCAGCTCCGGTCCGTGCACGGTGGTGTACGCCGTGGAGAGCGGGTAGATGAAGTCCGGCGTCGGCTGGTTGACCGTCACCGCCACCGTCTGGTCGTCGACCACGTCGATCGAGGCGACCTGCAGGAAGTACGAGCGGTGCGGGCTGCCGACGTCCTTGTAGCGGTCCCACGAGAACTTGACGTCGCTGGCCACCAGGTTGCGGCCGTTGACCGGCGGGATGTTGTGGAACTTGACGTCACCGCGCAGGTTGAACGTGTACGTCAGGCCGTCCTGGGAGATCTCCCACGACTCCGCCAGCTCGGGGACGAGGTCGTTGCGGGCGTAGGGGTCGGAGTCCCAGCCGCTGTACACGCCAATCACGCGGTTGTACATCATGTTCACCGCGGTCATGGTGCCGCCCGCCGCGGCGATCGCCGGGTCGAGCGGGCCGGGGTCGAAGGTGAAGCGCTGCGTCATCGTGCCGCCGAGCTTCGCCGGCTTGTCGGGCTCCGGGATCTGGAACGGGACGAAGCGGCCCGCCTCCGTGGTGAAGCCCTCCGCCCGCTTGATCGTGGCGACCGTGTCCTCGTCCTCGACGTCCTCGTCGGTCTCGGCGATCTGCGCGCCGCCCTCGTCGTCATCGTCGTCCGATGCCGCGGTCTGGGTCGTGGCCGTGGTGGTCGTCGTGGTGGTGGTCGTCGTCGTGGTGGCGGCGCCCGTGTCGTCGTCATCGTCGTCGTCATCGCCGCCGCAGCCGATCAGCGCGGCCGCGGCGAGCCCGACGCCGCCGAGGACGCCACCTCGCAGGAGCGTGCGGCGGCTCACCGTATAGGCGAACGGTGCGTGGAACCTCTCGTCTGGGTGCTCTGGCATGTCAGTCCCTCCTGGCGAGGGACACGCGGGACGCCCTCGCCCGGTCTCTGTAGGCGATACGTATCCAGCCGCCTGCGGGTTTTCTGCCGATGCAGACGCGAGGATCACACCGCCACTGCGGGCATCATAGCAGCGTACGTAAGGGTCTATGTGCGGGCCGTGGTCGAGACTCGCCGCGCCTGGCCGCCCGACAGCCGGCCGGTGCTGCCTACGAGACGAACGCGCGGACCAGCGCCGACAGCTCCGAGGGGCGTTCGACTTCGGCCATGTGGCCCGCGCCCTCGACCATCTCGAGGCGCGCGTCCGGCAGCGCGTCGGCGTACTGGCGGGCGACGCTCAGCGGCACCACGCCGTCCTCGCTGCCCCACGCGAGCAGCGTGGGCGTCTCGACCTCCGGCAGGAGGTACGGGAGCCGCCAGTCCCACATGTAGGGCTTCCACGTCAGGCGCGCGGTCATCTCGCGGCTGAAGTCCCACAGCTCGCGCGTCGCGGCGTCCGGCTGCTCGCCGAACTCCGCCTCGAAGGCGGCCTGGTCGGCGAAGCAGGCCCGCACGTAGACCTCGTAGGCCAGCATCATCTGGTCCAGGATCTCGCCCTCGTCGGGCCGGATCCCCGGTGCGCCGACGAGCACGAGCCGCTCGAAGCGCCGCGGCTGGAGGACGGCCATCTCCGCCGCGACCCAGCCCCCGAACCCCAGTCCCACCACCGCGACGCGGTCGAGGCCGATCCGGTCGAGGGTGCGGTGCAGCAGGATCGCCAGGTCGCGCGGCTCGCGCGCCCAGTCGGGGCGCTCGGACTGCCCGTAGCCGGGCAGGTCCGGCACGATCACGCGCCCGCCGCCGCTCAACTCCTCGTGGAACGGCAGCCAGCCGGGGTTCCCGGTCGAGCGGTGCAGCACGAGCAGCGGTGTGCCCGTGTCGGCGCCGGACTCGAGGTACTGCACGCGCAGCCCGGCCACCTGCACGGCGGCCTCGGTCCACGTGACGTTCGAGGTGGTCATCGCCGCGCCCGCGCTAGCCGACGCTGCCGCGCGGCGGGTCGAAGTCGTACGGGCCGGGCAGGTTGAGGTCGTCGCCGATCTCGCGCAGGGCCGGGAGGACGTGCTTGCCCATCAGCGTGAGGCTGCTCATCGCGTCCTCGTGCGACATCGAGCCGTCGCCGTCCCACAGGAACACCGACCCGAGCTCGAGCGTCTCGACCACGTGGTGCATGCGGTCGATCACCGTCTCGGGCGAGCCGACGACGATGTTGAAGCGCTCGATCTGCTTGTCGTAGCTGCCGGAGAAGTCGCGCTCGGCCTGCGGGACGCGGGGCTTTTCCTGCTTCGGCGGCGCCTCGGCGGTGTCGACGCCGCGCGCCCGTGCCTGCGCGCGGTCGCGGCGCATCGGGAGCATGTCGCCCTTGCGGGGGCTGAGCCCGGGCAGGCTCTGGAGGTGCTGCCGCACCTCGCCCTGGTTGCCCTCGATGAACGGATTCGAGGGTCCCTGCAGGTACTTGCGGCCGACCTCGTAGGCCTTGTCGTCGGACTCCTCGACGTGGACCTTGATGACGTAGCCGAAGTGCTCCGGCCCCGCCTCGTACCCGACGTTCGAGGCGCACTCGCGGTAGTAGTCGAAGGACTCGCGGACGGCCTCGAGCTCCCCGCCGAGCATGATGTACGGGTAGCGGTGCTCGGCGGCCCAGCGCAGCGTGTTCTTGCTGAGCGTGCCGGGGATCCAGATCGGCGGGTGCGGCTGCTGCATCGGCCGCGACCACGGGTTGACGTAACGGTACTGGAAGTGCTTGCCCTCCCAGCGGAACGGGCCGTCGGTGGTCCAGGTCTTGATGACGAAGTCGTGCGCCTCCTGGAAGCGCTCCCAGTTGAAGGGCGACTGGGCGTTGTGCGCCACGCTCTCGCGGCCCGTGCCGCGCACCCAGCCCGGGACGAGGCGGCCGCCGGAGATGAGGTCGATCTCCGCCAGCTCCTCGGCGAGCCACATCGGGTCGTCCCAGATGGGGAGGACGTTGCCGAGCAGCACGATCTTCGCCTTCTTGGTGATGCGGGCGAGGATGGCGGCCTCGACGTTGATGGCGCCGCCCATGCAGAACAGGCTGGCGTGGTGCTCGTTGAGCATGAGGCCGTCGAAGCCCATCTCCTCGGCGTAGACCTTCTCGTCCAGGTAGCGGTTGTAGAGCTCGTGCGCCACGCGCGGGTTGTAGAGCCCGTTGCTGGTGCCGAGGTCGATGACGCCGGGGGCGTCGCCGGGGGCGAAGAGCTGGCCGCCCTGCGTCAGGAACGCGCCGGAGATACCGGCTTCGGGGTCCTGGTAGGGGCGTTCGGTGAAGTAGCCAAGGAACACGAGGGCCTCCTCGCGGCTGTGTGCGGGTTGCGCGGAGTCTACTCCAGGGCGGGACGACCCTGCCGACCGGTCCCGCCCGACGTGCGCGCCGCGACGCCCGGGGCCGAATCGGCCCGATGGGTCCCGACTGCGCCGGGCCCCGTGGAACCGTCTGCCCACTACGTACGTACTGTCAGACAGGAACACGCGAGTCTCGGAGCCCAGGGGGTGCGTCATGGCGAGGTGGATGTGGCTGGTCGTCGTCGCGCCGCTGCTCGCGGTTGCGGCCCTGACGGCCTGCAGCGCAGGCGACCTGGGCGACGACGAAGACAGCGCCACGACTGCGGCCACGACGGCCGCCGCGAGCGTCGTCCAGTCCTCGGCGGCGAGCACGGCGGAGGCGGCGGCGCCCGCGGCCGCCCCCATTGCCTCCGTCGCCGACGAGGACGATTCGGCCGGCACGGTCGGCGACTCCGAGGGCGTCGACTTCCAGCAGGTCGAGACCGGGCGCGACATCGTCTACGTGGGCTCGATGCTCGTCGAGGTGGACGATGTCCTCCGGGCAACGCAGCAGGCCCAGGTGGCGATCGCCGGGCTTGGCGGCCTGGTCTTCTCCCAGCAGACGACGGGCGAGCCGACACCCCGGACCGAGCTCACGTTCAAGGTGATGCCGGCCGACTTCGCCGAGGCCATGAGCCGCCTCGAAGCCCTCGGCGAGTTGAAGAGCCAGCAGATATCGGCCGATGACGTGACCGAGCGTGTCGTCGACCTCGAGAGCCGCATCATCACGGCCAGCGCGTCCGTCGAACGCCTGCGGACCTTCCTCGAGAACGCGACAGAGCTGAAGGACGTCGCCGAGCTGGAGACCCAGCTACTCGCCCGCGAGACCAACCTCGAGCTGCTGCGCGGCCAGCTGCGCACGATCCAGGGCCAGGTCGCGCTGGCCACGATCTTCCTCACGCTGGTCGGTCCCGAGCCCGAGCTCCTGGAGCCGCGTGCCGAGTTGGTGGAGACGGCCTACGCCGGAAGCGACGACGGCGAGCGCTGTCCTGCCGACGACGATCTCGCGGTCGACGAGGCCGCGGCGATCACGGTCTGCGTCTCGGTGGAGAACACCGGGAACGTTGCGCTCGCCGACATCGAGATCCGCGACTCCGGCCTCGGGCTCGATGACAGCGACTTCGTCACGCTCGTCGGCTCCCTCGCCGGACCGCTCGAGCCCGGCGAGACGCTGCTCGGCTACTTCCAGGCGGAGGCCGAGCTGGGGACCACGCCGATCCCCGGGTTCTCCGCCGTGGCGGTGGACTCCGACGGCGAGCCGCTGCGGAGATCGGCGACCGTCGCGTACGAGGTCTTCGACTACGAGGTCATCGCCGACGACTCCCTGCCGACCTTCCTCGACGGGCTCAGGGGGAGCTGGAGCGCCCTGGTGACGCTCGCCCGGCTCGGACTGCTGGCGCTCGGCATCGCCATCCCGTTCCTCTGGGTCGCGCCGCTCGCGGGCGGGCTCGCCTGGCTCGGGCTCCGCCTGAACGCTCGCCGGCGCTCCTGAGGCGGCGAACGCTCGGCGGGCTCCACGGGGCTGTCGGCGAGGGGCCATCCTCGCCGGCAGGTCCTCGCTGCCATCGCGGCCCGGAGGAGCGCTCGCCGCCCCCGCTACTGCAACGGCAGCGGCGGCTGCCACCACCACGGCCGCGCGCTCACCTCGACCGACACCACCCACTTCACCCAGTGGTAGCCGCGCCGCCCCGGCACGACGAGGCGCGCCGGGAAGCCGTGGCCTGCGCTCAGCACCTCGCCACCCACGTGCGTGGCGAGCAGCAGCTCGCGCGCCTCGCCCAGCGGGAAGCGTCGCGAGTAGCCGGTGGCCGACCGCACGACGACGCTGTTCGCACCCTCGTCCACGCCCGCCTCGTTCAGCAGCGAGTCGAGCGGCACGCCCGTCCAGTCCTGTCTCGTGTACCAGCCGCCGGTGCAGTCCAGCGTCGCGCGCACCTCGTCTGCACCGAGGGCTTCGAGGTCGTCGTAGCCGAGGTCGAGTGGCGTGCCCACCTCGCCGCCGACATGGAGGCGCCAGCCCGCGCGGTTGAGGTGCTGCCGCTCGTCACCCAGCCACTGCGTCACGGGGTGGGCGTTGCCGGTGAAGCTGCCCTCCTCGCGCGAGCCGGTGAAGCGCCGGTCGGCGGCCGTCACGCTCGAGACGGCGTCGAGGCCGCGCCACAGCACGAACCCCGCACCGCCGAGGGCGATCGTGCGCAGCGCCGCGCGGCGGCTCGCCATGTCGGCCGGCTTGAGGCGCGGCCAGTGCGCGCTCGCGTGCGTGGCGAACGGGATCACGAGCACGACCGCGAGGACGGCGTGGAGCACCATCGGCCGCATCGAGCCGTAGCCCGGGATCGGGGCCTCGGGCGCCCAGCCCAGCACCCATAGCAGCCCGACGCTGAGCGTGGCGAGGAAGAGCACGCCGAGCGCAGCCGACGGGAGCGCCCACAGCCCGGCGCCCTGGCGCATGAACGAGCGCATGACGATGCGCCACTTCCACACCAGCAGCACGATCAGCGTCATCCCGCCGATGCCGTGCACCCACAGCACCCAGGCGCCCGTGGGGCTGCCGGTGAGGTAGCTCCCGACCCCCGAAGCGAGTTCGAGCAGGAGCAGGGCGAAGATCGCGAGGTTCGTCGCGCGTGCGCTCACGGCCGGTCTCCGAGCGTGGTGGCGGTGGCTTCCAGCCTACACGGGAGCGCCGAGGCCACGCGCTACCATGGGCGCGCCCGTGCGGTCGTCGCGGGCGTGGTGCGCGAGGGGGCCGGGACATGACGGAGTCGCTGAAGGGCCGCGTGGCCGTGGTGACGGGGGCGGGTCGTGGCATCGGCGCCGCCACCGCGCGCCAGCTCGCCATCATGGGCGCACGCGTCGTGGTCAACGACCCCGGCGTGGACCGCGCGGGCGAAGGGCTCGACCGCGGCCCCGCCGACACCGTCGTGCGCGCGATCGCCGAGGCCGGCGGCACGGCCGTGGCGAACTACGACTCGGTCGCCGACTTCGAGTCGGCGGGTCGCATCATCGAGACGGCGCGACGCGAGTTCGGCCGCATCGACATCCTCGTGAACAACGCGGGCATCTCCGCCGGAGCGCCCATCCAGCACCTGGAGCCGGAGCTGTTCAACACCGTCGTCGGCATCCACCTCCACGGCACCTACAACTGCACGCGCCACGCCGTGCCGGACATGGTCGAGGCGGGCTGGGGCCGCATCGTGAACCTCGTCTCGCGCGCCGGGCTCCTCGGCTCCGCGGGCGCGGGCGCCTACGCCGCGGGCAAGGGCGGCATCTACGGCTTCACCAACGCCGTCGCGCGCGACCTCGAACCGCTTGGCGTGACGGTCAACGCCGTCAACCCGGCCGCGACGCACACGCGCATGGTCAGCGACGCCGTCGAGGCGGCGCAGGCACGCGGCCTCGACGACGCCTCGGCGCAGCGGATGCTGGCGATCGCGCAGCAGCCGGACGAGCTCGCGACGGTGATCGCGTTCCTGTGCACCGAGGAGGCGGGCGGGATCAGCGGGCAGACGTTCTTCGTGCAGAACGGCGCCGTCGGCCTCTTCGCCCCGCTCCAGGTGACGCAGACGCTGCTGACGGACGAGGACTGGACGCCCGAAACCCTCGCCGAGGCCGCGCAGCGCCTCGAACTCCACCCGCTGGGCCAGCTCTACTAGCTAGGCGAAGATCTTGAACGAGTGGCCGCTCTGGGTGATGAGGCTCTCCACGCGTTGTGCAGACGGCACGTCCGTGAGGTCAATGCCCGCGCTGGCGTGGATGAACTCGACACCCACCAGTGCGCCCCCTGCGGTGTAGTCGAGAATCCGCAGGTCATCCAGGAACTTCTGAGAATCGGGCCTCTCGTCGTCGCGGAGTTGGACGTACAGGATGTCGGCTTCGGGATCATATGTCGCGTCGGGCATGCTCATCCCTCCCATGCCACAGTTGTCACCCTTGGTGGGTCGGAGCCGCGTTCCACGTACACCCACAGATTGCGGTTCTCCCACTCACCGATGTAGATCACGGCTGGCTTCGCACCCGGACGAGGGCCAGCCGGACGGCTCGTGTGGTAGTGCTGCAGCACTGCGTCCACTGCTTCTTCGGGGATTCCGCGCTTGCGCATGCGATGACGGGCATGGCTGGTGAACCGTCGCAACGTCGACCCCGGTCATGGCGGTGAGTCCTTCTCGAGTCCAGTGTAGGCGAATTTGCCTCTTGCCGGTCCAACGGGCTCGATGGCGTGCCTCAATGCGTCGTCCGCTACCCGTTCAGCGCCCGGTCGAGCGCGGCGAGCTCGTCGGCGGCCCAGCGCTGTGAGAGCGCCGAGTTGGGGACGAGGCCGGGCGAGCCGTGGAACGCGCCGGGGTAGACGTGCAGCTCGGTCGGCACGCCCGCAGCCATGAGCCGCTGCGCGTACGTCACGTCCTCGTCCACGAACAGGTCGAGCACGCCGACGTTGATGTAGGCCGGCGGCAGCCCCGCGAGGTCCGTTGCGCGCGCGGGCGCTGCGTACGGCGAGACGTCGTCGCCGCCCGCGTTGCCGGCGAGGTAGGCGTCCCAGCCATAGAGGTTGGCGGCGCGGTTCCAGACGCGCTCGTCCGTGATCGCCTCGGCGCTGCGGGTCGTGTTGCGGTCGTCGATCATCGGGTAGACGAGCAGCTGGAAGCACACCTCCACCTCGCCGCGGTCGCGCGCGAGGAGCGCGAGCCCGGCCGCGAGCCCACCGCCCGCGCTGCCGCCGCCGATGGCGATGCGGCCGCGGTCGATGCCGAGCTGGTCGGCGGATTCGGCGAACCACTTGAGGCCGGCGTAGCAGTCCTCCATCGGCGCGGGGAACGGGTGCTCCGGCGCGAGCCGGTACTCGACCGACCCGACGAGGACGTTGAGCCTGTCGGCGATGTTCGCGCAGTAGGGGTCGCTCGTCTCGACGTTGCCGAGCACCATCCCGCCGCCGTGGATCCAGTAGAAGGCCGGCGCGTTCGTGGGGAGCCCGGCGGGGCGGTAGGTGCGCACCATCACGTCCGGTGCGCCGTCCGGGCCGGGCGCCATGTGGTCCTCGAGCGCCACGTTGTCGGGCATGACCGGCGGGGGCAGCGCAGCCATGCGCGCCGCCCGGTCCTCGCGGGCGGCCTCGATGTCTGACAGGTCCATGCGCATCGGCATGCCGTCCAGGACGGCGCGGTGCTCTTCGTCGAGCTGGAGGTTGAGGTCGAGGGTAGGGGTCGTGGTCATCGTTGCGTCTCTCCGTCGATGTGGGCGTCGTGTCAGGCGGATGGTACAACCTCGCGCCCCGCGGCAGACGAGGGGTGCGAGCACCTCGGCGGCTTTTGTAAAGGTGCGCATGCGCGTACACAGATGTTAGTCTGGCCGTGAGGTTCGGAGGGTGCGCATGCCGGACTGGTTCACGGACAGCTACCTCGGCATCGAGGTGGGGCAGTACGTCGGCCTCGGCGTCCTCGTCGGCGTCACGATCCTGACGTACGCCGTCATTGCGCAGGTGCTGAAGCTGTTCGTGCGGCTGCGCTTCGACGCGGCCGACCACGCGTTCTGGCACGAGGAGCGAGAGCGGCTGGGCCGGGCCCTGTGGGCGCTGGCGGTCGCGATCACATTCCTGCTGGGCTTCCCCGCGCTCGGCTTCCCCGGCGCGGCCGAGGAGATCGTGCATCAGCTCGCGAGCCTGCTCGGCGCAGTCGCGGTCGTGATGCTCGGGTTCGAGGGCGTGGACATCTTCACGGATGTGCTCAAGCGGCGTGCCGACCTGACAGAGAGCCGCCTCGACGACCAGCTCGTACCCATCACCAACACCGCCCTGAAGGTGGCGACGCTCGTCATCGGGATGCTCTTCATCCTCGGGAACCTCGGCGTCAACGTGACCTCGCTGATCGCGGGGCTCGGCTTGGGTGGGCTCGCGGTCGCGCTCGCGGCGCAGGACACGTTCAAGAACCTGCTGGGCGGGGTGACGATCTTCGCGGACCGCCCGTTCCAGGTCGGCGACTGGGTGCTGGTCGGGGACATCGAGGGGACCGTCGAGTACGTCGGGTTCCGCTCGTCGCGCGTGCGGACCTTCTACAACTCGGTCGTGACGGTGCCGAACGCGCGCATCGTCGACACGCACGTCGACAACATGGGGCTGCGCCAGTGGCGGCGCTACCGCACCTCGCTCGGGCTCGCGTACCACACGACGCCGGACCAGGTGCAGGCGTTCGTCGAGGGCATCCGCGCGGTGATCCGCGCGAACCCGGACATGCGCAAGGACTACTACATCGTCGAGTTCACCGAGTTCGGGCCGTCCTCGCTCGACATCCTCGTGTACTGCTTTATCGACGCGCCCGACTGGAACGCGGAGCTGCGCACGCGGCACGTGCTCAACCTCGACATCATGCGGCTCGCCGAGGAGCTCGGCGTGGAGTTCGCGTTCCCCACGCAGACGCTGCACGTCGCCTCGTCGCCCGGACAGCCCGCCGAGGTTCCCGCCGCGCCGGGCCGTGACCAACTCGGCGAGACGGTCGAGGGCTTCAGCCCGACGGGGAGCAGCGGGCAGCGCACGGACCAGCCGATCACTGCCGGCTACGACAACACGCCGGACCAGGCGTAGCGCGCCTGTGCCGTCCGGGGCCGCCCGGTCGCCTGTAGACTGCGGCCATCGTGACCATCCTCATCGACCGCGACGTGCCCGTACCGATGCGAGACGGCGTCGTGCTGCGCGCCGACGTCGTGCGCGACGGGCAGGCCGGGCAGACGCCGACTCTGCTGCTGCGCACGCCGTACCTGAAGGAAGGCGCCTTCGGCTCGGTCTTCGCGCCCTTCGGCGCCGTCGCGCGCGGGTACGCCGTCGTGATCCAGGACTGCCGCGGCACCGGCGAGTCCGAGGGCGAACTGCACCCGTTCCTGCAGGAGATCGACGACGGCTACGACACCGTCGAGTGGTGCGCCGCGCAGGAGTGGTGCGACGGGCGCGTCGGGATGTACGGCATGTCCTACATGGGCGCTACGCCGTGGCTCGCGGCGATCGCCGCGCCGCCCTCGCTCCGCGCCATCGCGACGTTCATGACGGGCTCGGACTTCCTCGAGGGCTGGACGTACGAGGGCGGCGCGTTCCACCTCGGCTTCAACACGGGCTGGGTCGCCGCCAACCTCTCGCTGCGCGTCCTCGAGCGCAGCGGCATCGACCGCGCCGCGTACGAGGAGCGCGAGGCGGAAGCGATGCGGGCGATTGCGCGCCTGCGCGCTACCGGCTCCTTCACGCCGCTCGACCAGCTCCCGCTGTACCGCGAGGTCGCGCCCGCGCCGTACTACTTCGACTGGCTGGCGCGCCCGCAGCGCGACGAGGAATGGGAGACGGTCAACATCGCCGCGAGGGCGAGCGACGTGCAGGTCCCAGCCCTCGGCGTCGGAGGCTGGTACGACCTCTTCGCGGGTGGGCCGCCGCAGACCTTCAACGCCGTGCGCGAGGGCCGCGGCACGGAGGCCGCGCGCGAGGGCCAGCGGCTGCTCATGGGCCCGTGGAACCACAGCCTCCCCGCGCTCAGGACCATCGGCGCCGTCGACTTCGGGCCCGAGGCCGACGTGGACCTCGCCGAGCGCACCCTGCGCTGGTTCGACTGGCAGCTGCTCGACCGCGACCCGCCCCCCGAGCTGGGCGCACCCGTCCGCTACTTCACGATGGGGCCCAACACCTGGCAGGAGTCGGACGCGTGGCCGCCGCCGGGAGCCACGCCGACCCCGTTCTTCCTCCGCGGCGGCGGAGCAGCGAACGGCGCGGGCGGCGACGGGCGGCTCGAGCGTGAGCCCGGCGGCGACGAGCCGCCCGACGAGTTCCTGTACCACCCGCTGCGGCCCGTCCCGACGGTCGGCGGCGGCGGGCGCGTCGATGGCGCGTTCGACCAGCGACGCGTCGAGGATCGCCAGGACGTGCTCGTCTACGACTCGGGACCGCTCACGGAGCCCCTCGAGGTGAGCGGGCCGCTCTCCGTCGAGCTGCACGTGGCGAGCAGCGCGCCCTCGACGGACTTCACCGCGAAGCTCGTCGAGGTCGCGCCCGATGGGTTCGCGCGCAACCTCGGCGACGGCATCGTGCGGGCGCGCTTCGAGCCCGGCGTGGTGCGGTCGGTCACCATCGGCCTGCGGAACACGAGCAACGTGTTCGCCGCCGGGAGCCGCGTCCGGTTGGAGGTGTCGAGCAGCAACTTCCCGCGCTTCGACCGCAACCCCAACACCGGCGAGGCGCCCGCGTCGGCGACGCGCTTCGTGCCCGCGCACCAGTACGTGCACCACTCCGCCGTGCATCCCTCGCGGCTGATCCTGCCGGTCGTCCCGACCGTGTAGGCTGGGGCCGGGCGACAGGCGAACGGAGCACAGACATGGTCCAGGCAGAGCAGCAGACCGACGTAGATGCAGCAGCGATCGAGCGCATGCTCGGATTCTCGCGCGCGATGGTCGTGGGAGACGCCGACGCGCTCGAGGAGATGCTCGCGCCGGACTTCACGTATACGCACATGGGTGGCCGCGTGGAGCCTCGCGACGAGCTCATCGAGTCGGTGCACAAAGGGCGGCACAACGACCGCATGGACTTCGAGCACATGGCCGTGCGGACGTACCCGAACACGACGATCGTGAACGGCCTCAACCACATGCGCATCGACTACCCGGACCGCGAATCACTGGCCTTCGACGCGCACTTCACGGGCGTCTGGGTCGACGTCGACGGCGCGAGCAAGCTCGTGGTCTACCACTCGACGCGGGTGCCCGAGGAGTAGCTGCAGGGCGCCGCGCCGTTGACGGCGAGGCTGCCTCGGCACTAGCGTGGTTGCACTATCCCCCTACCTCTTCGGCGGTAGGGTCGAGGCCGCCTCCGGGCGGCCTCTGGCGTAGGGCGGGTGCAGCACTAACGGTATTACAAAACGGATGATCCGTTGCACTATTGACGATGTCTGGAATGCCGTCCTAAGCTTGTCTTACTATCTCCCCTATCCATTCGAGGGTAGGGTCGAGGCCGCCTCCGGGCGGCCTCTGTCGTTCCCGCGGCCGGGACTCGTGGCGTTATCGACGAGGGCGCACGCATGCTTGTGTTCATCGACGAGAGTGGCCACCCGCACCGAAACGACGCTAACTCGCGACCGGTAGTCGTGGCTGTGTGCATCGCCGAGCGTGACGTGCGGGAAGTGTCTGGCCAAATCCACGACCTGAAGCGCCAACTGCTTCCGACCCCGGATGTCGAGATCAAGGGGCGCTCACTCCTCAATCGCCGGACATTCCGCCGCATCCGCGAGAAACGCGAGTTCGTGGACGCGTTCTTCGAGCTTTGCGGCAGCCTCCCGCTCACGGTGTTCTCAGTAGTGATGTGGCGACCGGTGGACGAGGTGCCGGATCGCCCGCTGTGGCTCCCTCACCAGTTCCGATACTTGCTCCGCAGGGCGCACTACCTCGCTCGTGCTTCGGGGGATCACGCAACGGTCCTGTTTGACGGTGACGGATCGAACTACGGGGGTCTTCCGCGACGATTCGACAGCTACCTGTTCCAGGGGGCGGAAGGGCGGTCGCTGACAGCAATTGTGGACGCGCCGTACTACGTCGATTCACGAATCACCGTGGGTATCCAGGTGGCGGACATGTTCGCCGGAGTAGTGCGGCTCTATGAAGAGCAGGAACTCGACCGCAGTCCTGCCTCGGGCGACATGTTTCTGTCGGCCTTGCGCCGATACCACCGGGTCGTTGCTGGCCTGAGCATGGATGTCGTCACGGAAGAGGGTCGGCTGGCCGGCATGTACCAGATGCCGGAACGTGCCCACTACCCGCCTGACCAGGAGGCCTCCGGCAGGGGGACTTCCAAAGACTCCGGGGACTACAAGAGCCAGGAGTGACACCGCCCGGGCGTCACATCTGGCTCTGCAGAAAGTCTATCACGTCGCTCCGGTGGGCCACAGCACGAGCGTGTGGACCCCACTGCACCGCTACCCCTCGTCTGCGTACGGCGCGACGCCGGGGGCGTAGCCGAAGCCAATCTGCTCGACCTCCTCGAGGGCGCGGTACTGCTCCTCGCTGTAGCCCATCACCTCGCGGTAGACGTACTCGTTGTGCTCGCCGAGCAGCGGCGGGCCGGTGCGGATGTGGTTCGGGGTGTTCGCCATGCGCAGGTTCAGGCCGGGGTAGAGGTGCGTGCCGGTCGAGGCGTTCCCCGACTCCTCGAAGAACCCCCGCTCGGCGAGCTGCGGGCAGGCGTACGCCGCCGCCTCGTTCTGCACGGGCCCCGCGATCACGCCGGCCGCCTGCAGCCCGAAGAACAGCGCGCGCTGGTCGAACCTGCGCGTGTGCTCGCCGAGGGCGCGGTCGAGCGCCTCCTGGTCCCGGTAGCGCCCTGCCGCAGTCATCCACTCCTCGTTGGCCAGCAGGTCGTCGGCGCCGAGGAACTCGCAGATCGCCAGCCACGCCTCGTCCGAGTCGCAGTCGATGGCGATGTAGTCGCCCTCGCCGCGGCACGGGTAGTAGTTGTGCGGGGCGTGCGAGCGGTGACGGTTGCCCTGCGGCTCCGTGTTGCGCCCGTTGGCGGTGTAGTCCAGCAGGAACTCGCCGATGATAGGGAGGAACGCCTCGGCCAGCGGCTGCTCCAGGAGTTGGCCGCGTCCCGTCTTGCGCACGTGGCGCAGCGCCATGGAGACGGCGAACGCGCCCTGGATGCCGGAGATCGCGTCGCTCGTCACCACGTCGCCGGCGGCCTCGATGATGTCGTCGGGGTAGGAGCGGATATGGGTGTGGCCGATCACGGCCTCCATGTGCAGGCCGAAGCCGCGGTAGTTCTTGTAGTCACCGTTGAGGCCGAAGCCCGGCATGCGCAGCATGATCAGCTTCGGGTTGCGCTTGCTCAGCACGTCGTAGGTGATGCCGGCCTTCTCGATGGTCTCCGGCACGTTGTTCTCCACCACGACGTCGCAGTGCTCGATGAGGTCGAGGAAGGCCTCGCGGCCCTCGGGCGTGGTGATGTCGGCGGTCATGCTCAGCTTGTTGCGGCCGTGCGAGTTGAACGAGGCGCCGCGGTTCCACGGGTCGGGCGCGGCGATGAAGTCGGGGTAACCGGCGAGCGTCACGCCCTGCGCGGCCATCGCCCTGATCTCGTCCGGCGACGGCGGGCGCCGCTCCGCGCCGCGCGTGGCGGGCTGGATGCGGGTGCGAGGCTCCACGCGGATCACCTCGGCGCCCCACTCGGCGAGGAGCTGCGTCACGTGCGGCCCCGCCCACACCACGGTGATGTCGGCGACGCGCACGCCCTCCAGCGGTAGATTGGCCACGACTCGCGTCCTCCCGCCTGCCTAGATCGCGCCGACGCCGCGCAGCACGCCGAGGTCTTCCTTCGCAACGCCCAACAGCTCGGTCAGCACCTCGGCCGTGTGCTCGCCGAGGAGCGGCGCGCGGCGTGGGTGCTGGCGAGGCGTCTCGCCCATCACGAGCGGTCGGCCGGGGTACTCGAAGGAGCCGGCGACGGGGTGCTCGATCTCCTCGAACACCCCGCGGCCGCGGAACACCGGGTCATTGACCAGGTCCTCGGGCGTGTTGATCACGCCGGACAGCATCCCGTAGCCCTGCGCCTCGATCAGCGCCTCGCGCTTGGTGCGCGACATCGACCACGCGAGGTACGCCGTCGAGACCTCCTCGACGAACGCGGGTTCAAGGGTCAGCGGCGGCTGCATCAGCCGCTCGTCGCCGGAGAGGTGGCCGAGGCCGATCATCTCGACGAACTGGTGGATCTTCGGACCGATGGCCGTGATGTTGACGTAACCATCGAGGCACGGCTGCGCGCCGCCGCCGAGCACCATGCCCGCCACGCCCCCGCGGCGGCTGCTCGGCGTGCCCTGGTACGCGTACGTGGTGAGCGACGTGGTGCGGCGGTCGCGCGAGCCCATCTGCGTCTCGTAGATGGAGACGTCGATGTGGTCGCCCTCGCCGCCTGCCTCGACGCGCAGCAGCGTCATGGCCACGGACCACGCGCCGACGAGCCCGGCCTGCAGGTAGCCGAGGCTGCCGCCGAGCTTGAGCGGCTCGCGCTCGGGCGAGCCGGTCCCGTTGACGGGACCGCCCATGCCCTGCAGCACGATGTCCGAGGCGCGGAAGCCCATCTCAACGTACGGCCCGTTCTGTCCCCACGGGGTGATCGAGCAGTAGATGAGCTCCGGCCGGTTCGCGGCGACCTGCTCGTAGCCGATCCCGAGCTCCTCGGCGTCGCCGGGGTCGAGGTCCTCGACGACCACGTCGGCCCGCTCGATGAGGCCGAGCAGGAGCTCGAGGCCGTCCTCGGTCTCCGGGTCGATGGTGACGGAGCGCTTGTTGGTGTTGAGGTGCAGGAACAGCAGGCCGCGGTCGGGGTGCGGGATGTCGCCGGCGAAGGGCGGGACGTTGCGGGTGGGGTCGCCGCCGGGCGGTTCGACCTTGATCACCTCGGCGCCGAAGTCGGCAAGCAGCTTGGTGCAGTGCGGCCCGGCCACGCCGGTGGTCAGGTCGACTACGCGAATACCTTCGAGCGCCTGCACCGCTCCTCCTCAGACCCCTTGTGCGATGTGGACGCGAATCATAGCAGCCACTCCCGTGTGTGCTGCCGGGCGCGAGGCGCGGCTATCGTCATGGGCGCAGGCGCGGGTGGCGTGACGCAGGGTGCTACGCGCGCTCGCCGATCTCGAAGCGCGTCAGGAACCACGTCCCCACCACCAGCGAGGCCGCGACGACCACCACCGAGGCGATCGCGGCCTCGGAGCCGTCGAGGCTTCCCTCGACGACCGGCGTCGTGGTGAGGGCGTCTGCGACACCCTCGACGTACTCGCGGACGCTGACCCAGCGGGTGCCGCTGAAGAGGTTGGTGATGAACGCCTCCCAGACGAAGACGTAGACCAGGCCGATGATGAGGGCGCGGCTGGTGACGGTGCTGAGTCCCACGAAGAGCGCGCTGTAGACGGTCGCGCCCACGGCGGTCGCGACGGTCGCCGCCCACCACAACGACTCGCTGTCGAAGCCGTGGAGCAGGATAAGCGCCGTGACGAGCGAGGCGGGCACGGTGAGCAGGATCGTCGCGCCCGAGGCGACGACGACCTTCGCCAGGATCACGCGCCAGCGCGCGATCGGGTGTGCCAGCAGGTACACGACCGTGCCGTCCTCCACCTCCGACCCCAGCGCCGACGTGCCGAAGACGAGCGCGCCGATGGGGAGCAGCAGCAGGAACACGAAGCTGCCGATGGTGTCGGCGGCCGTCTGGTAGGACGGCGCGTCGCCCGCGTCACCGGCGAAGCGGATCAGCAGCGCGATGCCGACCGGGATCAGCGCCAGCAGCCCGATCAGGATCGCCCGCCGCCGTCCCAGCAGCTGGTGCGCGGTCAGCGAGAGCAGTGTCAGCGTCATGACCCCACCAGGTACGAGAACACGCTCTCGAGCGACTCGTCGGCCGGCCGGAGCTGCTGCAGGGTTACGCCGGAGTCGCGCACCGCGCCCGCGACGGCGGCGGTGAACGCGCCGAAGTCCGTCGTGCGCACGTCGAGGCGGCTGTCGGTGAGCTCGACGGCGGAGACGTGTGGCAGGCCGACGAGCGCGGCGGCCAGCGCGCGGTTGTCGCTGGTGCGCAGCTCGAAGGTGTGCGGGCGGTCCGTCATGAGGCGCCGGATCTGGCGGAAGTCGCCCGACGCCGCAAGCCGCCCGTTGACGATCACGAGCACGTTTTCCGCAAGCCGCTCGACCTCCTCGAGGATGTGCGAGGAGAAGAGGATGGTGCAGCCCTCGGCGGCCATGCGGCGCAGCATGTCCATGAGCTGGAGGCGCTGGCGGGGGTCGGTGCCGTTGAAGGGTTCGTCCAGGACGAGGACCTCGGGGTCGTGGACCAGCGCCGCCGCGATCTTGGCGCGCTGGCGCATGCCCTTCGAGTAGCCGCTCATGGGCCGGTCCTGCGCGTCCTCCAGCTCGACGCGTGCGATGGCGCGGCGGGCGGCGTCGTGGGGGTCCGGCAGGCCGTGCAGCCGCGCGCTGGCGATCGCGAAGTCGCGCGCGCCGAGGAACGGGTAGACGGACTCGCGCTCCGGCACCAGCCCGACGCGGCGGAACATGTCCGGGTTGCGCCACGAGGCCTGCCCCAGCACGGAGATGGCGCCGACCGAGGGCCGCAGGAACCCGGAGATCATGTGCAGCATCGTGCTCTTGCCCGCGCCGTTGGGCCCCAGCAGGCCCGTGATGCCGGGCTCGAGCGTGAACGAGATGTCGTTCACGGCCACGACGTCGCCGTACCAGCGGGAGACGTTCTGGACCTCGACCTTCGCCGCCTCGGTGGCCATCAGACGGACCCCCGGAAGCGCCGGACGACGAGCGCCGAGGCGACCAACCCGAGGGCGAGCGTGGCGAGGGGCCAGACGTACCCGGGGAAGTCCGCCCAGGCGATCTGCTCCGCGGGCTCGCCGCTCCTCGACGCCGTACGCACGTCGGGGATGGCGTCGAAGATGTAGCGCGTGGATCCGTCCACGATGTGCAGGGGGCTGAGGAAGAGCGCCCAGCGCATCTGCTCATTGTCGATCTCCGAGACCACCACGCCCACCACGGTGAACGAGACGAGGAAGATCGCGATCACGCTGATCATCGCGAACGCACGCCGCTCGGCGTACGACGCGACCAGGATGCCGAGCGAGCCGAACGCGACGCACAGCAGCGCGCCGCTCACCAGGATCCTCGGCAGGTCGTCGGCGTTGTCGCGCACCCAGTCCATGCCGTCGCTCGCGCCGAGGGCGTTCCCGGCGAACATCAACAGCTGCGGCAGCACCGTGAGCGCGAGCAGGCCGCTGGACAGCGCCGCGATCTTCGCCAGCGCGTAGTCGTCGCGCTCGATGGGGCGTGAGAAGTAGAGCGACAGCGTGTTCGTCCGCCGGTCGTTGCCGACGAGGTCCGAGGCGATCGCGGCGACGAACAGCACGAGGATGAACTGGATCAGCCCGTAGTAGTCGTGCGGCGTGACGAACTCGAAGTCATCGACCGGCAGCACGGCGCCGAGGATGAGCTGGGTGATCGCGAGCGAGTGCGCGAACAGCACGAGCACGAGCGCCATGACCTTCGGCAGCGCGCCGCGCCCGATCCCGAAGGCGTTGCGCACGCTGAGCACGTAGAGCGACCAGAGCGCATACCTGCGCCCGCGTCGCGGGCCGTCGTAGCCCTGGTACCCGAGGTCGTAGATCGTCCCCCCGGGCGCGGCGACGTCGGGCGCGGGCTCAGCCTGCGCCATTCGAGGCCTCCGCGGGCTCCGCGCCCTGCTGGAAGAGCTCCTCCAGCGACCGGCGCCTGCGCTCCAGCCGCACGAGCGGCAGGTTGAGCGTCACGACGGCGTCGAGGATGGCGTCATGCACCCCATCCGTACCGCCGCCGGCGATCTCGAGCTCGCGGCCCAGCACCTGCACCTCGAGGCCGCGCTCGGTGAGCATCGCAGCCAGGCGGTCGGCGTCCCACTCGACCTCGACGGCGAGTACGGCCGTCTCGTCGGTGAGCTCAGCGATGCGGCCGGTGCGCATCAGCTTGCCGTCGTCGATCACGATCAGCCCGTCGCAGACGCGCTCGATCTCGCTCAGCAGGTGCGAGGACATGACGATCGAGATCCCGAACTCGTGCCCGGTGCGCTCAACGAGGTCCAGCATCTCGTCGCGGCCCTGCGGGTCCAGGCCGTTGGTCGGCTCGTCCAGGAACAGCAGTTGTGGGTCGTGGGCGAGCGCCTGCGCGAGCTTCACGCGCTGCTTCATGCCGGTGGAGTAGCCGCCCATGTGGCGGTAGCGCTCCTCGAACAGCCCGACGTGGCGGAGCACCTCGGAGGCGCGCTCGCGCGCGGGGGAGGGCGGGATGCCGCTCATGCGGGCCATGTGGATGACGAAGTTCGTCGCCGACTGGTCCGGCGGCAGGCAGTCGTGCTCCGGCATGTAGCCGACGACCTCGCGCACCCGCAGCCCCTCGCGCGCGGCGTTCAGGCCGAGCACGTCGGCGGTGCCGGAGGTGGCGTCGACGAGACCGAGCAGGATCTTGATCAGCGTGCTCTTGCCGGCGCCGTTGGGGCCGACGAGGCCGATGATGCCGGGCTCCACGTCGAGCGTGAGCCCGTCGAGCGCGGTGACGCTGGAGTAGCGCTTGGTCAGTCCGGCGGTCTCGATCAAGGAAGGCACGGCGTCTCCCGGTCGGCCCACTGTAGCCCACGCCGCCAGCAGACGCCCGCGGCAAGGGCGGGATGAGCGACCCACCCCGGTGATGTTGCGCGCGTGCTCGCGAGTCGCGCCGTCGGCGGCTCGCGGGACATTGCCGTGAGGCGCACCGTGGGGTCGTGCAGATGTTGCCGTGAGCAGCGAGGCTGTGGAATTGCGTTCGTAATATTGGATTGTACCTGTTGTCACCAACGGGCGGCTGTGGGAGAGTGGCGCGCTATGTGGCGGTCTTGGCCGCTGCATTGGGATGGTTGCCGCAGGGGGCGGCGCACGAAGAGAGGGTCCATGAGTGAGCTAGACCGAGAGGGCCGTTGGTGGTCCGTTGAACTCAACCGCCGCACGCTGCTGCGAGGCAGCGTGATCGGTGGCGCCGGCCTCGCGGCTGCCGCGCTCATCGGTTGCGGTGGCGACGACGATGACGATGACACCACCACCGCCACGACCACGCAGACTTCGACCACCAGTTCGGGGTCGACCGGCACGACCACGGCGACGGGCGCCACGCAGGCCAGCCAGACGCAGGCCTCCGGCGGCGACGAGGACGACGACAGCGCGGACGCCGCCGAGGACACCGAGGACTACACCATCGGCAAGGAGGTTCGCGACGCGAACCTGCCGTACCCGTACCAGTTCCCGGAGCCGAACAAGAAGCCCGTACCCGGCGGCCGCATGCAGGTGGCGGCGACCTACCGCGTGCAGAACTTCGACCCGACCACGTCGGCGGCCGGCGGGACGATCACGGTCCCGAACCACGTCTACAACCGCCTCATCGGGATGAAGGGCGGCCCGCACAAGGACCCGTTCTTCATCGAGCTCGAGCCTGAGCTGGCGACCTCGTGGGAGCGCACGCCGGACGGCCAGGTCTTCACCTTCAACATCCGTGACGACGTGAACTGGCAGAACCTCCCGCCGCTGAACGGCCGCAAGTTCGTCGCGGACGACGTGAAGTTCGCGTACGACCGCTACGCCACCGAAGGCGTCCACCAGTCCTACTGGCGCAACATCGGCTCCACCGAGGCGCCGGACGACACCACGTTCAAGGCGACCATGGGCACGGTGACGGCGGACTTCATCCTGCCGCTGGCCAGCCGCTACCAGACGATCTTCCCGCGCGAGTCCGTGGACGCCGGGAACATCGACACCGTCGTGGTCGGCACCGGCCCGATGATCCTCACCGAGGCTGTCGACGGCTCGCACATCTCCTTCGACAAGAACCCCGACTACTGGGAGCGCGATGTGCTCCTGGACGGGACCGATGTGCGGCTGATGACGGACCAGACAGCGCGCGTGGCCGCGTTCCGCGTCGGTCAGCTGGACTACGCATACTCGATCGCGTCGACGCTGCCGGACCTCCGCAAGCTGCTGGAGACGAACCCGGACGTCCAGATCAACATCCAGCCCGTCGTCAACGGCGGCATCCCGTTCGGCATGAACCTCTCGCACCCGAAGTTCCAGGACGAGCGGATCCGCCAGGCGATGACACTGGCCATGGACACCGCGTTCATGGAAGAGGTGGTCTACGACAACCTCGCCAAGACGCTGCCGCTGCACCCGTGGCCCTTCGTCCTGGACGAGGAGCCGCAGATCGGCGACCCGGCGCTCGGCCCGTGGTTCGGTCGCTACGACCAGGCGGAGGCGCAGAAGCTGCTCGCCGCAGCCGGCGCCGACGGCCTGAAGATCGACGGCATCTACTACCGCTACGCGGACTACTTCGCCGAACTCACCGAGATCACGACGGAGCAGTTCCGCCAGGTCGGCATCGATCTCAACTCGCGCTCGGTCGACTACACGGAGTTCAACTCCTCGTGGGTGCCCGCGAAGCTGGAAGAGGCGACGACGTCCGGCTGGCTGACGGTCGGCTTCGACGGCGACAACTACTTCTACAACTCGGTGCACTCGGAGTCGCCCGGCAACCGCTGGCGGCTCAGCGACCCGCAGGTCGACGCGTGGGCCGAGGCGCAGCAGACCGAGCTGGACCCGGATGCGCGCAAGGAAATCCACCGGACGATGTGGGACTACTTCCTCCAGAAGATGTTCTGGCCGCCGGTGCCTTCCGCCCTCGGACTCCAGATCTACCAGCCCTGGCTGCGGGGGATCCGCTTCGGCGGTGTCTTCGGCACCAACAGCTCGTACTACGACTGGGGCGACCAGGTGCAGGGCGCCTGGATCGACCCGGACGTGGAGGGGCGCTCAGCTTAGGCGCACCATCGGGCAACGCCTCCGCACCAGCGGAGACTTCGAGGGGCGGCCGCAAGGCCGCCCTTCTGTTGTGCCCGTGCACCCCTCGCACGCGCCCCTGTATTGCATTCGTTATCAACAGCCGGGTGATGGTTGTCCGAAGCGGATCGTCGTGCCAGAGTGCGCTGCTATGCGGGCGGCAGAGGCCGTCGCATTGGGACCGATGCCGCAGAGCGGCGGGGCATGAGGAGACGCTCATGAGTGATGTGGAACGCGAGGGCCGTTGGTGGTCCGTGGAACTGAACCGGCGCACGCTGCTGCGAGGCGGCGTCATCGGTGGCGCCGGCCTGGCCGCTGCCGCGCTCATCGGCTGCGGCGGCGACGATGACGACGACGATGGTGGCGACACGACTGCCACGACGCAGACCTCGAGCGGCAGCTCGGGCTCGACCGGCACGACGACCGTCACCAGCGCGACGCAGGCGAGCCAGACCCAGGCATCCGGTGGCGACGACGACGATGACGCCGCCGAGACCACTGAGGACGCCGAGGACTACGCGATCGGCAAGCTCGTCCGCGACGACAGCCTGCCCTACCCGTACCAGTTCCCGGAGCCGAACAAGAAGCCGGTGCCCGGTAGCCGCATGCAGGTGGCGGCGACGTACCGCGTGCAGAACTTCGACCCGACCACGTCGGCGGCGGGCGGGACCATCACCGTCCCAAACTACGTCTACAACCGCCTGCTCGGCATGAAGGGCGGGCCGAACAAGGACCCGTTCCTGATCGAGCTGGAGCCGGAGCTGGCGAGCGCCTGGGAGCGCACGCCGGACGGGCAGGTCTTCACGTTCACCATCCGTGACGACGTGAGCTGGCAGAACCTGCCGCCGCTCAACGGCCGCAAGTTCGTCGCGGAAGACGCGAAGTTCGCGTACGACCGCTACGGCCAGGAGGGCGTGCATCAGTCCTACTGGCGCAACATCAGCTCGACCGAGGCGCCGGACGACACCACGTTCAAGATCACGATGGGGACGGTCACGGCGGACTTCATCCTGCCGCTGGCCAGCCGCTACCAGACGATCTACCCGCGCGAGACCGTAGACGCCGGGAACATCGACACGGTCGTGGTCGGCACGGGTCCGATGATCCTGACCGAGGCCGTCGACGGCTCGCACCTGTCGTTCGACAAGAACCCGGACTACTGGGAGCGCGAGGTGCTCCTGGACGGCCACGACGTGCGGCTCGTCACCGACCAGTCGGCGCGTCTCGCGGCCTTCCGGGTGGGCCAGCTGGACTACGGCTACTCGGTCGCCGGGACGCTCGGGGACCTCGAGAAGCTGCTGGAGACCAACCCGGACATCCAGATCAACCACCGGGTGGTCGTCAACGGCGGCATCCCGTTCGGCATGAACCTCTCGCACCCGAAGTTCCAGGACGAGCGGATCCGCCAGGCGATGACGCTGGCGCTGGACACTGAGTTCATGGAGGAAGTCGTCTACGACAACCTCGCCAAGACGCTGCCGCTACAGCCGTGGCCCTTCGTCCTCGACGCGGAGCCGCAGGTGGGCGACCCGGCGCTTGGTCCGTGGTTCGGCCGCTACGACCCCGACGAGGCGAGGAAGCTGCTCGCCGCCGCCGGCGCCGAGGGGCTCAAGATCGACTCGATCTACTACCGCTACGCGGACTACTTCGCTGAGATCAGCGACATCACCACGGAGCACTTCCGCCAGGTCGGCATCGCGCTCGACTCGCGTTCGGTCGACTACACGGAGTTCAACTCGTCGTGGGTGCCCGCGAAGCTGGAAGAGGCGACGACGTCCGGCTGGCTGACGGTCGGCTTCGACGGCGACAACTACTTCTACAACTCGGTGCACTCAGAGTCGCCGGGTAACCGCTGGCGGCTCAGCGACCCGCAGGTGGACGCCTGGGCCGAGCAGCAGCAGGTGGAGATCGACCCGGATGCCCGCAAGGAAATCCACCGGACGATGTGGGACTACTTCCTCGAGAAGATGTTCTGGCCGCCGGTGCCCTCGGGCCTCGGTTTCGAGATCTACCAGCCGTGGCTGCGCGGGATCCGCTTCGGCGGCATCTTCGGCACCAACAGCTCGTACTACGACTGGGGTGACCAGGTCGCGAGCGCGTGGATCGACCCGGACGTGCCGGGCCGCGCCTAGTACACGCAGTACCGGGCAACGCCTCCGCACTTGCGGAGACTTCGAGGGGCGGCCGCAGGGCCGCCCCTCCTGCATGCGCGCCGCCGGGCCGCGCCCGGCCTCGTGTGTTGAGTCCCCGGGAAGTGCCGTGGGCCGGGGCAGGCGTCTATGCGCGAATGTTGTAAAGCGCGGGCGAACGTGACAAAGTGCGCTGCTACGCGGACGGTGCAGGCCGCCGCATTGGGATCGATGCCGCGGAGGGGCGGCGCACGAGGGGAGGGTCCATGAGTGAGCTAGAGCGAGAGGGCCGTTGGTGGTCCGTCGAACTGAACCGGCGCGCGCTGCTGCGAGGTGGCGTCCTCGGCGGCGCCGGCCTCGCTGCCGCGGCCCTCATCGGCTGTGGGGGCGGCGACGACGACGACGATGACGACACCGCCGCCACCACGAGCACGACGACGCAGACCTCGAGCTCGGGTTCGACAGGAACGACGAGCGTCACGAGCGCGACGCAGGCCAGCCAGACCCAGGCATCGAGTGGCGACGACGATGACGCCGCCGAGTCCAGCGACGACGTCGAGGACTACACGATCGGCAAGCTCGTCAGCGACGCGAACCTGCCGTACCCGTACCAGTTCCCGGAGCCGAACAAGAAGCCGGTGCCGGGTGGCCGCATGCAGGTGGCCGCGACGTACCGCGTGCAGAACTTCGACCCGACCACGTCGGCGGCGGGCGGGACGATCACGGTCCCGAACTACGTCTACAACCGCCTGATCGGGATGAAGGGCGGGCCCAGCAAGGACCCGTTCCTGATTGAGCTGGAGCCCGAGCTGGCGTCCTCGTGGGAGCGCACCCCGGACGGCCAGACATTCACGTTCAACATCCGTGACGACATCAACTGGCAGAACCTGCCGCCGCTGAACGGCCGCAAGTTCGTCGCCGAGGACGTGAAGTTCGCGTACGACCGCTACGGGACAGAGGGCGTGCACCAGTCCTACTGGCGCAACATCAGCTCGACCGAGGCGCCGGACGAAACCACGTTCAAGGCGACCATGGGCACGGTGACGGCGGACTTCATCCTGCCGCTGGCCAGCCGCTACCAGACGATCTACCCGCGCGAGACGGTCGACGCGGGGAACATCGACACGGTCGTGGTCGGCACGGGTCCGATGATCCTGACCGAGGCCGTCGACGGCTCGCACCTGTCGTTCGACAAGAACCCGGACTACTGGGAGCGCGAGGTGCTCCTGGACGGGACGGACGTGCGGCTGATGACGGACCAGACGGCGCGCGTCGCCGCCTACCGCGTCGGTCAGCTGGACTACGCGTACTCGATCGCCGGGACGCTCCCGGACCTCCGCAAGCTGCTGGAGACCAACCCGGACACGCAGGTGAACCTCTCGGTGGTCGTCAACGGCGGCATCCCGTTCGGCATGAACCTCTCGCACCCGAAGTTCCAGGACGAGCGGATCCGGCAGGCGATGACGCTGGCCATGGACACGGACTTCATGGAGGACGTCGTCTACGACAACCTCGCGAAGACGCTCCCGCTGCACCCGTGGCCCTTCGTCCTCGACGAGGAGCCGAAGAAGGGCGACGCGTCGCTCGGGCCGTGGTTCAGCCGCTTCGACCCGGACGAGGCGAAGAAGCTGATCGCCGCGGCAGGAGCCGAGGACCTCGCCATCGACGGTATCTACTACCGCTACGCGGACTACTTCGCCGAGCTCACCGAGATCACGACGGAGCAGTTCCGCCAGGTCGGCATCAACCTCAACTCGAGGAGCGTTGACTACACCGAGTTCAACTCGGCGTGGGTGCCCGCGAAGCTCGAGGAGGCGACGACCTCCGGCTGGCTGACGGTCGGCTTCGACGGCGACAACTACTTCTACAACTCGGTGCACTCGGAGTCGCCCGGCAACCGCTGGCGGCTCAACGACCCGCAGGTCGACGCGTGGGCCGAGCAGCAGCAGACCGAGCTGGACCCGGACGCCCGGAAGGAGATCCACAAGACCATGTGGGACTACTTCCTCCAGAAGATGTTCTGGCCGCCGGTGCCCAGCGCGCTCTACATCCAGACGTACCAGCCGTGGCTGCGCGGGATCCGCTTCGGCGGCATCTTCGGCACCAACAGCTCGTACTACGACTGGGGCGACCAGGTCGCATCCTCGTGGATCGACCCGGACGTGCCGGGCCGCGCCTAGTACACGCAGTACCGGGCAACGCCTCCGCACTCGCGGAGACTTCGAGGGGCGGCCGCAAGGCCGCCCCTCCTGCGTGTCCGAGGCGGGCGGCCGCAAGGCCGCCCCTCCTGCACGTCCGCCGCGCGTGCGGCGTCGAGGGACGCGTTGTGCGCTATGCTCCCCCGAACGACGCCCGCGCGGGCGCAAAGAAGCGTGATGCGAGGATCCGATGCAGATCAGCAAATCCGTGCGCGCCGCCATGGTGCCGGACGAGAACGTGATGCACCCCGACTTCACCTCGATCTACCTGATCGGGCCTCCCGGCGGGCAGTCCCTCACGATCGACTCGGGCGAGGCCACGGAGCGCTATCAGTGGTTCCTGCGCGGCTACCTCGCCGCGACCGAGCACGCCGAGATCGGCATGGCGACCATCACGCACCACCACGCCGACCACTCCGGCAACCTCAAGTGGACCAAGGAGTTCCTGAACGCCGAGATCGCCATCCCGCGCGGCGGCCGGCGCCTGCTCACCGGCCGCATTCCCCGCAAGGTCGAGCAGTACGGTGACGGCGACGTGATCGAGATGGGCGGGGGCGTGAACCTCCAGGTCATCGAGACGCCCGGCCACAGCTCCGACTCGCTCTGCTACTACCTGGAGGACGAGGGCGTCCTGTTCACCGGCGACACGCTGCTCGGCTCCTCGACCACCACGGTGTGGGACCTCGGCGACTACCGGCGCAGCCTGGAGAGGCTGCTCGAGCTGCCGAACCTCACGGTCATCTGCCCCGGCCACGGCAAGATCGTCGAGGACCCGCGCGAGCGGCTCCAGATGTACGTCAACCACCGCAACATGCGCGAGCAGCAGATCCTCGAGGTGCTCAAGGACGGCGAGCAGCTCAGTAGCTGGGACATCATGCTCCGCGTCTACGGCGACGAGATCGACACGCGCCTGCGCCGCGCCGCCGACGGCAACGTGCGCAGCCACCTCACCCAGCTGCTCGACGAGGGCCGCATCAACGAGTACGAGGGCAAGCCGAAGCGCCGCCGCAGCGAGCGAGCCATCGAGCGCCAGCACGAGCACGAGCGGGAGCGCGACCGCATCCTGCGCGAGGCGAAGAAGATCGAGGCCGCGCGCAGCCGCGAGGAGATCCGCCGCCAGGAGAACCCGCCCAGCGAGCAGTGGTCGAAGCCGCCGCTCTACGACCTCGCGTAGCGGAGGCGCCGTCTCCGTGCTCGCACAGCCACCGCTCCCCCTCGGCGCTTGCCTCGATCGGCGCTGCATCGGTAGGCTGCGCTCCTGCCGGGGGGCAGGCGCATGACCGGACCGCTCGAGGGGGCGCGGGTCCTGGACCTCACGCAGGGGGTCACGGGTCCGTACGCGACCAAACTCTTCTCCGACTACGGCGCCGAGGTCACCAAGATCGAGCGTCCGGGACGCGGCGACGCCTCACGACGCCTCGGGCCGTACCCGAACGACATGCCGCACATCGAGACCAGCGGGATGTTCCTGCACCTCAACACGGGCAAGCTCAGCGTCACGCTGGACCTCAAGACCGCCACCGGCCGCGAGCTGCTGCTGCGGCTGGCCGCCGACGCCGACGTGATCGTCGAGAGCTTCCGGCCCGGCACCCTCGAACGGCTCGGCATCGGCCCCGACGTGCTGGCCGAGGCGAGCCCGGCGGCGGCGCTCGTCCGCATCTCGAGCTTCGGCCAGGACGGCCCCTACCGGGACTTCGAGGCCGACGACATGCTGCTCTACGCCTCCGGCGGCGTGATGCAGGTCACCGGCGACCCCGACCGCGAGCCGATCAAGCTGGGGCTCTACACCCCGCTCTTCCTCGCGGGCGTCGTCACCGCCGGGATGATGATGGGCGCGATGCGCTCGTCGATGCGCGACGGGCAGGGTGAGCGCGTCGAGATCTCGATCAACGAGATCCTGACCGCCTCGATGGACCGTGGCGGGCCGAACATCATGGCCTACCAGTACTCCGGCGCGCTCATGATCGAGCGCATCAAGAACGTGGTGTACAGCGGGCTGCCCAGCGGTGTGTATCCGTGCGCCGACGGCTACGTGCAGGTCGCCACCCAGCCCGCGTGGTTCCCCCGCATGTGCCGCGCGATGGGCCGCGAGGACCTGATTGAGGACGAGCGCTTCGTCGCGAACGTCTACAACCCCGACTTCCTCCCGGAGGTCGAGGCGATCTTCTACCCGTGGCTGCTCTCCCACACCAAGCAGGAGGTCATGGAGCTCGCGCAGGCCGAGGGCTGGCCCGTGTGCGCCATCAACACCGTCGAGGACGCATACCGCGACCCCGCGTACCGGGCGCGCGACTTCTTCCGGACCATCGACCACCCGGTCGCCGGCTCCTACGAGTACGTCGGCCTGCCGGTGCGCTTCAAGAGCACGCCCGGTGAGATGCAATGCGCCCCGCTGCTCGGCGAGCACACCTTCCAGGTGCTGACCGAGCGGCTGGACCACACCCCCGAGGAAGTCGCGATCCTCGGGCAGCGTGGCGTGATCTAGGAGCCGACGATGGCCGACCCCGCAAAGCCCCTCGACGGCATCCGCGTGCTCGCACAGGGCATCGTCTGGGCCGGGCCGTTCTCGACGATGATCCTCGCCGACCTGGGCGCTGAGGTGATCGAGATCGAGTCGATCCAGCACCTCAACCCGACGCGCACCAACTTCCGGCACATCCCGCAGGCGCTCCTCGACGGACGCGCCGGCGCGTCGTACCTCAACCGCGACGGCAGCGAGGGCTTCTGGAACCGGCAGGCGTGGTTCAACTACGCGAAGCGCGGCTGCAAGTCCGTGACGCTCGACCTCCAGAGCGAGCGCGGGCACGAGCTCTTCCTCGACCTCATCCGCCACAGCGACGCGTACATCGAGAACAACGCCGCCGACGTGGTCGACAACCTCGGCATCGGCTACGAGGTGCTGCGCGAGGTCAACCCGCAGCTGATCATGGTGCGGTTCCCGGGCTTCGGCATCGAGGGTCCGTACAGCGACTTCAAGGGCTACGGCGCGAACATGGAGGCCGTCGCGGGGCACACCGGCATCCGCGGCTACGAGGGCTCCGACCCCTCCGACACCCCGGCCTCGCTGCACGGCGACCCCACCGCGGGGGCGCAGGTCGCGTTCGCCCTGCAGGCCGCGCTCTTCTCCCGGGACCGCACCGGCGAGGGCCAGCTCGTCGAGATCTCGCAGGTCGAGTCCGTGGCCAGCCACATCGGGCACGCGTTCATGGACTACGCGATGAACGGCCGCGTGCAGGGCCACTGGGGCAACCGGCACCCCTCGATGGCGCCGTACGGCGCCTTCCCGTGCGCGGGCGAGGATCGCTGGATCACGATCGCGATCCCCTCGGACGAGGCGTTCGCCGCGCTCTGCGCCGAGATGGGCCGCCCCGAACTCGCCGAGGACGAGCGCTTCGCCGACGCCGCGGTCCGCTACCGCAACACCGACGCGATCAACGCCGAGGTGGCGGCGTGGACGCCGGCGTTCGAGGACCACGACCTGATGTTGCGGCTCCAGGCGGCAGGCGTCCCCGCCATCGCGACCGTGCACCACGAGGAGGTCACCTCGAACCCGCACCACGTGGCGCGCGGCTACTTCCAGGAGATCACGCAGCACGAGGCGGGCACGCACCTCTACCCCGGCCCGATGGCGACGTTCGAGCGCACGCCGCTGCTGCCGGCGCGGCCCGCGCCCACCCTCGGCCGCCACAACGAGGAGCTCCTGCGTGACGTGCTCGGTCTCAGCGCCGAGGCGTACCAGCAGCTCCTCGACGACGAGGTGATCGGGACGGTGTACGTGGAGGACGCGACGGCCTGATCGCCGCTACAACGTCCGCGATGTTCCATATGTAGTATTCCGTACATGATGAGCGCATCCCGAATGTGATGCGCTCGACGCACCGCTGCGCCGGCGCCGCCGGTCCGACAGCAGGTGCGCATGGCTCGCGATGGCCTTCGCCGCCTCAGTGCGCTTGCGCTGTGGGCACTACTCGTTATTCCCGTTGCTGCGTGCACGAATCCCGCCGACGAGACCGTGGGTGGGGAGACCGTCGCTCCCTCACCGACAGCGGCCTCGACCCCCGCACCGGCGGCAACAGTCGCAACGAGCGCGACGCAGACCGCGACTCCCGCACCGACGGCGTCCGTTGCAGCGAGCCCGACACAGGTCCCGACTCCCGCACCGACGGCGACAGTCGCAGCAAGTCCCACGCAGGCTCCGACACCGCCCGCGACGCCCGTACCGCAGACCTCGCCAAGCCCAACGCCCGCTCCGGCAGCCACCACGACCGCGACGACTACGACGCTGAGCCTCGACGGAATCGCCGTGGCGCCCGAGAACTGCGCGGGGTACAACCGTGACCACTTCGCCGACTATAACGCCCGCGCACTGCGCGACGGCTGGGACGCCGAGGATGGTGCGGCCGACGGCATCATCACCGGGTGGTACACCGGGCAGCGACTGGCGAACAACGGACAGTCCGTCCACGTCGAGCACGTCGTCGCCCTCAAGGAAGCATGGTGCTCCGGCTATCGGGAGCCCTCGCTCGGGAACTGGTCGGCGAATCTTCGGCCGGCCCAGGCGGCCCTCAACCTGTCGAAGTCGGCTCGCGACCCCGCCGAGTGGGATCGGCCGGATCTCCCCGGCTGGTGTCGTTATCTCGCGCTCCACGTCCAGGTCAAGCGAGAGCTGGGGATGACCGCCGACCGTGCGGAACTCGAGTACATCGCCCGCTCATGGGCCGCCCACTGCGGCGACGCCGTGGCCGTGCCGACCGTCGAGCGAACACCGACTCCTGTGCCAACGGCGACGGCCGGATCGGTCTACACCGGGCCACAGCCGGCCCGGACCTGTGGAGAGTTCGGCTGGCGCGTCGACCGTCGCACGCACCCGAATCTCTACGCTGCCCTGGACGCGCTGGGGATGCGCGACGGAAACAGCGACGGGATCATGTGCAACGCGGAGCGAGCCTACAACGGACCGGACTACCCGGCCCAATCGCCGTCCGCGACTTCGACTCCAACGGCGAGTTCTAGTCCGGCGCAGGAGTTCCACTGCCACTGTAGACGCGTGATCAACGCCGGTACTCGCTGCGATCAGCGGTACACCGCGCAAGGCGGCCCCGGGTACTGCCACACCGGGGAGCCTCACGGAGCCTTCAATACATGGCCGCCGCCGCACAGCGGAAACTAGTGGCGACTACTCACGCGATCGCGCCGAGCTCTCGCAGGCGCGCGATCTCCGCGTCGTCGATGCCGTGCTCGCGCAGCACCTCGTCCGTGTGGCGGCCGAGGGGCGGCGAGGGGCGGTCGGTGCCCGTCGGCGTCTCCGACATGGAGACGATCGGGCCGACCATACGCTCGGGGCCCGTCAACTCGTGCTCCAGGTCGATCATGTAGCCCATCGCCTCGACCTGCGGGTCGTCGGCCATGTCCTCGGGCCAGTTCACCTTCGAGATTGGCGCGCCCTCGCGGTCGAAGATCTCGATCCACTCGTCCATGGTCTTCGTCATCATGATCCCGCGGATGCGCTCCAGCATCACGTCGACGAGCTTGCGGTTCTCCGGCGGGATCGAGTCGAACTCGGGGTCGGCCGTCGGGTCGTCCTCGACGCCGATGGCGCGCCGCATCTGGTCGCGGTTGAGCGGGGTGAGCGCGCCGAGGATGACGCCGCCGTCCTTGACGGCGTAGCCGCCGTAGAAGAGCCGCGCCGCGGCGCGCCCCATCACGTCGAAGAGGTTGCCGCGCGCGTCGAGCAGCTCCTTGTAGCTGCCGCCGGCCGCGCGCACCTCGTGCATCCGCTCCAGCGCCTTGTCGGTGGTCTGCGCGTCGAGCGCGGGGAGCTTGCCGATGCGCGTGCCCTGCAGCGCGAGGCCCGCGCGCAGCAGCGATGTCTCGACGAACTGGCCCTGCCCGGTGCGCTCGCGGTGGAAGAGCGCCGCCGAGATCGCCATGGCGCCGGCGAGGCCTGCCTGGAAGTCGGCGGGCGCGGTCGCGGTGATGATCTCGGGCTCGCCGAACTCGCCCACCTTGCCGTCGCCGGCGAGGAGGCCCGAGTAGGCCTGCGCGACGGCGTCGGAGCCCGAGCGGAACTCGCTGGGGCCGCCCCGGCCGAAGCCGGTGTTCTCGAAGTAGATGATGTCGGGGCGGAACTGCTTCAGCGTCTCGTAGTCGACTCGCAGCCGCTCGGGCACGCCCGGGCGGGCGTTGATGAGGAACACGTCGAAGCCCGGGATGATGCGGTGCACCATCTCCTGGGCGTCGGGCGAGCGCAGGTCGATGACGAGCGAGCGCTTGCCGCGGTTGAGGGAGTGGAATCCCTTGCTCTCGCCGGGCACGAAGCCGCCGGCCTGCCGGCTACCCTCGCCGCCCGGGGGCTCGACCTTGATCACGTCGGCCCCGAGGTCGGCCAGGTTGAGGCCGCAGTAGGGTCCCGCGACGATCTGCGAGACCTCGAACACCTTGATGCCATCCAGCGGACCCGGCATGTACGACCCCTCCCCCATGTGCGGCGAACCCACGCCGCAGGCGCCTCGCCCCGACTCATGTACGCGAGGGCGCAAGCATACGCAACCGTGGAGCGGTCGAGGGGGCGGGGCCTGCCCCGGCTACGGGCAGTAGCCGGCGTTGTCGAGCAGCTCCGCCTGACGGAACGCGAGGTTGATCCACTCGTTCACCGTGACGTTGCTGAACGCGATCTCCTCGGTGGTGTCGGCGGCGTCGATGATCACCTCCTGGTCGCGCAGCGCGTCGCGCAGTCCCTCGTAGGTCTGGCGCAGCAGCTCGTGCAGCGCCGCCGTCCGCTCCGGCGGCTCCATCAGCCCGAGCTGGTCGAGTGCTGCGTCGACCGCGAGGAACTGGCCCGGGAAGATCGAGTCGGCCCGCTCCTTGCGCTCCTCGATCGAGAGCTCCTGTGGGTCCCGCGGGTCGCCGCTGGCGAGGAAGTCCTGGGCGAAGGTGCGCGCGATGGTGCAGATCCTCGCGCCCCAGAGCGCGACCTCGCGGTCCTCGCCCTGCAGGCCCGGGTCGATGGTGGCGGTCGGGGTCGGGGTCTCGGTGGTGAGGCCGCTTGCCGTGGCCGTTGGCGTGGGGGTGGCCTCCGGCGCGTCCGCGCCGCCGTCGCCGAGGCACGCGATCGCAGCGGCTCCAACCATGAGCGTGATGAAGAAAGCGAGCGTGCGAGCAGACGGCGCCCAGGGTCGGCTGGAGATCATGGGTAGCTGCCTTCGCCGTCCCGTGGCGATCCGCGTTGCGGTGGGAAGCGGTTGCGCTCCGGCCATTCTAACCCGGTGCGGCTGTCAGTGGGGGAGATGGAGAAGCACCGTCCGCGAACGGGAAACATGTTCGCAATACCGGCGCAAGAAATGCGTCACCCACTCTTCATCGAGGCGACACCGACGCGTAACGGCGCATTCCTAGTGTCACCCTCGGAAAGGGGGCACATACGTATGAGAGTGCGCTATCTCGGCCCTGCAGCGGTAGTGATAGGCGGTGGGGCGGCGCTGGTCGCCGGGACCGGCGTGGCAGCCGCCGAGGATACGGTCGAGAGCCTGGCCGGGGCGATCGACGTCGCCTGGCTGCTCATCGCCGGCATCCTGGTGTTGTTCATGCAGGCCGGGTTCGGCCTGGTCGAGTCGGGGTTCATCCGCTCGAAGAACGTCACCAACATCCTCATGAAGAATGCGCTGGACCTCTCGTTCGGCGCGGTCGCCTACTGGGCGGTCGGTTTCGGCCTGGCCTATGGCACCACCGAGTTCATCGACATCAGGTTCTTCGGTGGCGGCAGCTTCTTCTACGGCGGCGAGGACGCCGACTACGCCACATTCTTCTTCCAGTTCGCGTTCGCGGCCACGGCGGCAACCATCGTCTCGGGCGCGGTCGCGGAGCGGACGAAGTTCGCCGCGTACCTGGTCTACACGGTGGTCATCACCGCGGTGATCTACCCGGTGGTCACCCACTGGGCGTGGGGCGACGGCTTCCTGAGCGCGTACGCCTCCGACATCGCGTTCGGCGACAACGGCATGATCGACTTCGCCGGCTCGACCGTCGTCCACTCGGTGGGCGGCTGGGCCGCGCTGGTGGGCGCCATCATGGTCGGCGCGCGCCGCGGCAAGTTCGGCGCCGACGGCAGCGTCAACGCGCTGCCGGGTCACTCGATGCCGCTGGGCTTCCTCGGCGTCATGATCCTGTGGATCGGCTGGTACGGCTTCAACGCCGGTTCGACGCTCGGGCTGAGCGGCGGCTTCGCCGACCTCGCGGCCCGCGTCGCGGTGACCACGACGCTCGCGGCCGGCGCCAGCGCGGCGACGGCGATGTTCATCTCGCGGCTGCGCAGCGGCCACTCGGACCTCTCGCTGACGCTCAACGGCGTGCTGGGCGGCCTGGTCGGCATCACGGCCGGCTGCGCCACGGTGGAGCCGTGGGCGGCGGTCGTGATCGGCATCGTGGCCGGCATCATCATCGTGGCGGGCGTCGAGCTGCTCGACACCCTGAAGATCGACGACCCGGTGGGCGCGGTGCCGGTGCACCTGTTCAACGGGATCTGGGGCACGCTCGCGGTCGGCCTGTTCACGACCCAGGCGAACCTCGCACCGAACTACGCCGACTCGGCGAACTACGGCCTGCTCGTCGGCGGCGGCATCGAGCAGTTCCTGTACCAGGTCATCGGCGTGGTGGCCGTGGGTGTCTGGACCGTGGTGACGTCGGTCATCATGTTCGCCATCATCAAGGCCACGGTTGGCCTGCGCGTCTCCGAGTCCGAGGAGGAGAGCGGCCTGGACGTGGCGGAGCACGCCATGGAGGCGTACCCCGAGTTCACCGGTGGTCGCGACCCGTTCGGCCTGCACTTCGGCGCACCCGCGCTGCAGACCAGCGGTGGCGCGCCCATTGCAGGCGGCGCTCCCATGCCCGCGGACGACGAGGGGTAAGGGGGAGACAAGATGCAAAAGGTTGAAGCGATCATCCGCCCCGAGAAGCTGGAAATCGTCAAGACCGCACTCGAGGAGCTCGACCACGCCGGTATGACGCTCACCGAGGTCCGCGGCCATGGCAAGCAGCGGGGCGTGACGGAGCAGTGGCGGGGCCGGAGCTTCGCGGTCGAGTACCTCACGAAGGTCAAGATCGAGCTCGTGGTCAACGACGAAGATGTCGACCCCATCATCGAGCGCATCGTCGACGCGGCGCGCACGGGCGAGGTAGGCGACGGCAAGATCTTCGTCACCCCGGTCAGCGGCGCGGTCCGCATCCGCACCGGCGAGAGCGACGAAGCGGCCCTGTAGCCGCGGAGGACCGAGAGCCGAGCGCCATGACCGCGTCCCCGAGCGTGTGCGACTGGATTCCAGGAGCCACGCCCGGGGCGCGGGCATCGGCCCCGGCTCCCGGCCTCGAAGTGCATACGGCGGGAGTTTCCCGGTGAACGCACAGACCACCCCCGAGGTGCTGCCCGCGCGGCGCATTGCCGTGGGTGACCTCGTCATCGACCGCGAGCGCTACCTCGTCACCATCGGGGAGCGCACCGCCGAGCTGACCTACATGGAGTTCGAGGCGCTCTACCTCATCGCTTCCGAGGACGGGCGTGTCGCCTCGTACGAGACGCTCGCCGAGGCGCTGTGGGAGGACGCGGACAGCGGGCATCGCAGGCGCCTCGCCGTGCTGGTCTCGCGCATCCGCTCCAAGCTCGGGCACGGCGCGGACTACCTCCAGACCGTGCGCCAGGTCGGATACCGGCTGCTCGCGCACGAGTAGGGGCCACTGGCCCGCCAGGGCGCTACGATGGCCCGAGCCGGCGCACCTCGCCGGCTCGTTCGCATTGCGAGGGCATCGAGGGGCCATGGCCACGCGGGACCTCCACCAGGTCGCCATCGTCGGCGCGTACAACACCCTGCAGGCCCGGCGCCTGCCGGACGAGACATCGTTCTCGATCACCCTCGACGCCGTGCGCGGGGCCCTCGCGGACGCGGGCATCGAGGCCCGTGACGTCAACGGCCTGAACATCACGACCGGCACGGGGGCGGGCTCGCAAAACCAGCGGGACTGGGTGCACCAGTTCGGCGGCCGGCCGATGTGGATGGGCACGCAGTCGACGGGCATCCCCGCCGTGCTCGAAGCCGCCTCGGCGATCGCCGCCGGCTACTGCCACACGGTCGTGCTGGCCAACGGCCAGGCCGGCGCGTACACGGAGCGCGCCTCGACAGCCCCGTGGACGCGCCCGAGCAACGAGTTCGTCGAGTGCTGGGGGCTGTACACGGCGGCCGAGTTCGCGCTGATCGCGCAGCGCCACATGCACCTCTACGGCACGAAGCCCGAGCACCTCGCCGAGGTGGCCTCGGCCGTGCGCACGCATGGCGGGATGAACCCCGAGGCCGTCTACTCGGACCGCGTGATCACGCCCGAGGACGTGCTCAACTCCCCGATGATCGCCGACCCGTTCCGCCTGCTCGACTGCGCGATGACCGGCGAGGGCGGCGCGGGGCTCGTGCTCACGTCGGTCGAGCGTGCCCGCGACCTCGACGTTCAGCCGGTCTACGTGCTCGGCGGCGGGCTCGACCGTCGAGGCCCCTCGTACGTCATGGCGCCGCTGTGGGACGTGGCGGGCGATGTCGGGCGGTTCGCGGCCGAGCAGGCCTTCGCGGCGTGCGGGCTGGGCCCCTCCGATGTCGACGTGTGCGAGTTCTACGACCCGTTCTCGTTCGAGGTCATCCGCCAGTTCGAGGCGTACGGCTTCTGCGGGGAAGGCGAGGGCGGCCCGTTCGTCATGGACGGCCGCGTCCGCGGCGGCGGCGAGTACCCGATCTGCACCGACGGCGGCACCATGTCGTTCAGCCACCCCGGCACCGCGCAGCTGCTCCAGAAGGTCATCGCCGGCACGAAGCAGCTCCGCGGCACGGAGGGGCCCCGGCAGGTCGAGGGCGCTCAGGTGGCGATGGTGAGCAACGGCGGCGCGGGGGCGCTCTTCACGGACGTCGTGCTGCTCGGCAACGAGCAGCCGTGAGCGCGTGCGCTATGATCGAGCGAGCGGAGGAGACCCACGCATGACCGACCAGACCCTGCCCGTACGCGATATCCGCCAGGCCGTGACCGAGCGCTACGGCGCGCGCGCCCGTGCCGCGCTCGGCGAGCACGCCGCCTCGACCGCCGAGGCGTGCTGCGCAGCTGACGCCGACGGCCCCCAGCCGATGGCGCTGCAGCTGCTGCAGTTGGGCGCGCCCGAGGGGCAGGCGTGCAGCGTCGACGGCGCCTGCGGACCCGTGGACGCGCAGATCGACGCGTCCGGGGACGCCACCGGGGACGACGGGGTGTGGGGCTCCGCGCTGTACGACTCGACGCAGCTCAGCGACGTGCCGGACGCGGCGCAGCTCGCCGCGGCCGGATGCGGCAACCCGATCGCGATCGCCGAGCTGAGCCCCGGCGAGGCCGTGCTCGACCTCGGCTCCGGCGGCGGCATCGACTGCTTCCTCGCCGCGAAGCAGGTCGGCGACGAGGGCGAGGTGTGGGGCCTCGACATGACCCCGGACATGGTCCAGCTCGCGCGCCACAACGCCGACACCGTCGGCGCGTCGAACGTGCGGTTCCGCCTCGGCGAGATCGAGGACATCCCGTTCGCCGACGGCACGTTCGACGTGATCATCTCGAACTGCGTGATCAACCTCTCGACCGACAAGCCGCACGTCTTCCGCGAGGCGTTCCGCGTGCTCAAGCCCGGCGGCCGCCTGCGCGTCTCCGACATGGTGCTCACCGCCGACCTCCCCGCCGCGGAGCGCGCCGACCTCGAGGCGTGGGCGGGCTGCGTCGCCGGCGCGCTGCCGGTCGCCGAGTACCTCGGCCACATCGAGGCAGCCGGGTTCGCCGACCCGCACGCCGAGTGCGCCGAGGAGATCCGTCCCGGCATCACCAGCGCCAACGTGACCGCGGTGCGCCCGGCGTAGCCGCGCCCGACTGCGAGGTCTGCCCCATGTGCCGCAGCATCAAGGTCCTGCGCCAGGGCTCCGTGCCCGCCACCGACGAGGAGATCGAGGAAGCCGCGCTGCAGTTCGTGCGCAAGGTGAGCGGGTTCCGCAGCCCCTCGCGCGCGAACGCGGAGGTCTTCGACGCCGCCGTCGAGGAGGTCGCCGCCTCGACCCGGCAACTCCTCGCATCGCTCCGCATCGGCGCACGGGCGTAACCCCGCGGGCGCCGCGCGGGCGGCCTTCCGCGGCTCGCTCCACGTTCGTAGTCCAGACGCGGTACGCTGGATCGGCCCGTTCCCACCGCCACGGGAGTCCCGATGCCACGACCGTACCTGTCCACACCTCGATCGATCGCGCGCGCCGTCCTCGTCACGCTGGTGGTGCTGGCCGTGCTGGCGGCCGCCTGCACCTCCGGGGATGCCGGCCCCCAGGCGACTCCCACGGCTGAGCCTGCCGCGCAGACCACGCCCGCCACGTCCGGCGGGGACGCCGACGCGACCGCAACGGGCACCGCTACGCCGACGCCGTTGCCGACCCCCACGCCGCGCCCCCTGCCGACGCGGACGCCGCACCCGCTGCCCGACGCGTCCTCGGCACCCATCGGGGACGACGAGGCGGCCGAGTTGATGAACACGCTCTCGAACCCCGATGCGACCGAGGACGCGTTGCGCCTCGCCCTCGCGCGCATCGTCCACTCCGACGACGAGCGGTTCGCGGCCGTGCTCATCGAGCTGATGTGGGCGCGCGACACACGCATCCTGCCGCGCGGCCTCGACTACCTCGAGTACTTCGACGCGCTGGAGGCGATCACGGAGGCGGGCGTCGGTCCGAACCGCCACTACTGGGTGCAGTGGTACGGCGCCTCGGACCTGGAGCCGCCGCCGGGCTTCACAGGCTGGAAGGGCCGGCTCCTCTCGGTCATCGACGAGCAGTTCGGCGAGTTCCTGTCCGACGAGCACGCCTCGGCGATCCGCGTCGAGGAGATCCTGTGGGGTGGCGTGCTGGTCGACTCGATCCCGCCGCTGGAGTTCCCGAACATGCTCGACCCGGAGGACGTGACATACCTCGAGCCCGATGAGGCGGTGTTCGGCATCGCCCTCAACGGCGAGGCGCACGCCTACCCGCTGCGCATCCTCGACTGGCACGAGATGGCGAACATCGAGGTCGGCGGCGTGCCGATCTCGCTCGCGTACTGCACCCTCTGCGGCGCCGCTATCGCCTACGACGACCGGGGACCCGACGGCGTCACGTACAACTTCGGCACCTCGGGCTTCCTCTACCGCAGCAACAAGCTCATGTACGACCGCAACACGCGCACGCTGTGGAACCAGTTCACCGGCGAGCCCGTGCTCGGCCCGCTCGTCGGCAAGCTCGACCTCGAGGGCGAGCCGCTGCGGCTCGACCTGCTCCCGGTCGTGCTCTCGACGTACGAGGACTGGGTCGAGCGGCACCCGAACACGGTGGTGCTCGACATCAACACGGGGTTCCTGCGTCCGTACGAGCAGGGCGCCGCCTACGGCCACTACTTCTCGGTCGGCGAGACGATGTTCCCCGTCTGGCTGCGCAACGACGAGCTCTACCTGAAGGAGTACGTCTACGGCCTGCGCGCCGGCGGCGCGCGCAAGGCGTACCCCATCGACGTGCTCGCCGAGGAGCGCGTGGTCAACGACGTGTTCAACGACCGCCCGATCGTGCTCGTCACCGAACAGGCGATCGACACGCTCGGCTACGGCCGGGGGGTCGGGCCGGTGCTGTACCCCTCGGGCGGCGAGGTGCGCGCCTTCGACCGCGGGGAGCGGCGGTTCTACCCGGGCCCCGAGGACGGCACGGTCGTCGACGCGACCGGCGCGGAGTGGGAGGTGACCGAGGACGCCCTGGTCGGCCCCAACGGCGAGCGCCTCGCGCGCATCAGCGGCCATCTCGCGTTCTGGTTCGGGTGGTACGCGTTCTTCCCCGAGACCGAGATCTACCGCGGGGGATAGCGCGAACAGCGCGCCTCGGCGACGATGGCGCACGCTCGCCGGAGACACGCGCACGCCCGCGAGCGCCGGGGCGGGGCGAGGGCAGGCGAGCGGTGTGGACCGACCGCACGAGGAGGCACGCAGCACATGGAAGTCGTACGCGCAGCCGAGGGTGACACCGTCGAGAGCAGCGCCGCCGAGATCTTCGAGGGCGGGCACGTCTGGGCACGTCGCATCGCCGGTGGGGACACCGGCCGGGGCGACCAGATGTCGTTCGGCATCGTCCAGTTCGCGGCGGGCGCCCGCACCCGGCTGCACCGGCACACGTCAGACCAGCTGCTCTACGTCGTGGCCGGCATCGGCAAGGTCGGCGCGGGCGGCGAGGAGCACGTGATCAGCGCGGGCGACTTCATCCACATCCCCGCCGGCGAGGACCACTGGCACGGCGCCGGTGACACCGGCTCGCCGATGTCCCACATCACCATCATGCTCGACGACTCCGTGTCGACGGTCACGGGGTAACGATCCGGGAGTCCGATTAAGCCATGCCGACAACACGTCTCAACGTCCACGTCACCCCTCGCGCGACCCACGAAGAAGTCGTGGGCTATGAGGAGGGGACGCTGCGCGTGCGGATCACGGCCCCGCCGGTCCGCGACCGCGCCAACCGCTCGCTCGAGCGGTTCCTCGCCAGGCGCCTCGACCTCCGCCCGTCGGCGGTCAGCGTCGTCTCCGGCCACGCCTCGCGGCAGAAGGTCGTGGAGTTCGAGGGGCTGGAGGAGGCGGAGGTGCTCGACCGCCTCGGGGCCGGCGGGAGCTAGTACAGGCCGCCGCCGACGGTGAACCGCAGCACCAGCCACGTCACGAAGAGCAGCACCATCGCAACGAGCGGCGCGATGTCCCTCCCCGCGACGGGGGGCACCACGAGCCGCAGCGGCCCCGCGAGCGGCTCGACGAACGTGTCGAGCGCGCGCGCAACGAAGTGGTCGGGCCTGACCTCGAACCAGGTGAGCAGGCGCCGCGCGGCGATCGCCATCAGGTAGATCTCGACGACGCGAATCACGACGAAGACGACGAAGTCCAAACCGGGCTCCCTCGACGTGCTCGATCAGTGGGCTGACGGCGGGCTGCGGCCTACGGTGGAGCTTGCTAGACCCCCGACGCGAGGCTGGAGCGCAGCGCCGCCGAGATCACGAAGATGAGGATGATCGCCACCATCGGCGTGATGTCGATCATGCCCACGCGCGGCACGACGCGCCGCAGCGGCTCCAGGATCGGCTCCGTGATCGCGTCGAGCGCACGCACGACGGGGCCGCTGGGGTCGATCGGGAACCAGCTGATGATCGCGCGGGCGAAGATGGCGAACCACAGGATCTGCAGGAACAGCAGGATGATCTCGACGAGCAGCGTCATTCCAGCTCCCTCAGGTCCTGCGCCCGCCCGTAGGCCGCCTCGATCGCATCGTCGAAGGCGGACCGCAGGCCTGCTGCTTCCAGTTCGCCGAGCGCCGCGGCCGTGGTCCCACCGGGCGAGGTCACGGCGTTGCGCAGCGCCGCCGGGTGCTGCCCGGTCTCGATAGCGTAGCGCGCCGACCCTGCTACCGTCGCCAGCACCAGGTCCGTCGCCTCGGGGCGCTTCATCCCCAGCCGCACCGCCGAGTCGATCATCGACTCGATCACGAGGTACACGTACGCCGGGCCCGAGCCGTGCAGGGCCGTCGCGAGGTCGACCGCGTCGTCGTCGTGTACCTCGACGACCGCGCCCGCGACGCCGCCGAGGAGCCGCTCGACGCGTTCGCGCTGGTCGGCCGTGACGGCCTCGCCGAGCAGGTAGGCGGCGGCGCCCTCGCCGATGGCGGCGGGCAGGTTCGGCATCACCCGCACCGAGGCGCGGTGGCCGCTGTGCTGCTGGATGTCGGCCAGCGCCACGCCCGCGGCGATCGAGACGAGCACGGCGTCGGAGCCGAGCGCGCCGGCGATGCTCGCCGCCACGTCCGGCACGTCGTCGGGCTTCACGGCGAGCAGCACGAGGTCCGCGCCGATGCACGCGCTCTGCGGGTCGTCGGTCACGCGCACGCCGTGCTCGCCCAGCTCGGTGCGGCGGGCCTCGACGACCTCGGCGACGGCGACCTCGGCCGGCGAGGCGACCTCGGCGCCGAGGATGCCGCGCAGGAACGCCTCGCCCATGAAGCCGCCGCCGATGATGCCAATGCGCATCGCAGTCCCCTCGCTGTGCGTTTGCTGTGCTGGCCTAGGTGCGGCGCGGGCCGAAGATGACCCGTCCGAGCCGCACCACCGTCGCGCCCTCCTCGATGGCGACCTCGTAGTCCTCGGTCATGCCCATCGAGAGCTCGGCGAGGCCGTGCGCCTCGGCCAGCTCGCGCAGCTCGCGGAAGACGGGCCGCACCTGCTCCGGGTCGTCCACCTGCGGCGCGACGGTCATCAGGCCCGCCACCTCGACGTGCTGCAGGCCGGCGACGCCGCGCAGCAGCTCGCCGACCTCGGCGGGCTGGACGCCCTGCTTGGACGCCTCGCCGCCGACGTTGACCTCGAGGTAGCAGGGGAGCGCCACGTCCGGGTCGGGTGCGCGGCCCTGTTCGGCGCGCTTCTCGATCTCGCCGGCGAGGCGCACGGAGTCGAGGGAGTGCAGGACGGCGATGTGCGGCAGGACCTGTCGCACCTTGTTGCGCTGCAGGCCCCCGATGAAGTGCCAGCGCGGCTCGAGGCCCATCTCCGCGGCCTGCTCGGCCTTCGGCACGAGCTCCTGCGCGCGGTTCTCGCCGAGGTCGAGCTGGCCTGCGGCGAGCGCCTCCTCGACGGCCTCGACGGGGTGCGTCTTGGTGACGCCGACGATGGTGACGTCAGCGGGGTCGCGCCCGGCGCGCTCGCAGGCCGCGGTGATGCGCTCGCGGACGGCGTCGAGCCGAGTGGCGATGGTTGCTGTCGTGGTAGTCATGCTTCAAGGCTACGCCCCCCGCATGGCCGCCGCCAGACGCACCGCCGAAACCGAACCCGTCACGCGAGTGAACGGGACTTCCGGCCCGCTACCGCATCCCGCCGAACATGTCGTCGTCGAGGTCGTCGCCGCGATCGCGGTGGCGGCGCTTGTCGTAGAGGTAGACGCCGTACAGCGCTGCCGCCGCGAGGCCGAGGGGGATGAGGGCGAGCGCGGGGTGCGTCGCCAGCGCGTAGAACAGGAACAGCACCAGGAGCATGACGCCCATCAGCGCCAGGATGGCCGGCAGCAGGATCTGGAACGCGATGCGCGTGAGCAGCAGCACCTCGCGGCATCCGCCCGGCGCCTGCTCCTGGGTTTCGTACATGCCTCCAGCATAGCGGCGCGGCGCGACGAGAGCCGCTACCATCCTCGCGCGCCGAGGAGGCACACCGCATGCCCGATACCCGTGTCCCGCCCGAGTTCGACGCGTTCCTGGCCGAGCCGCGGAACGCCATCCTGTGCGTCGCGCGAGGCCCGGGCCGGCCGCCACACGCCACGCCCGTGTGGTTCGAGTACCGCGACGGCGCCTTCCGGGTCTCGACCGTCCGCGCCACGGTGAAGTACCGGCTGCTGCTCGACGCCCCCGACGTCACGCTCGTGATCGACGATCCGGCGACGTACCAGACCGTCATCGTCTCCGGGCGCGCCTCGGTGGTGGACGACGACGCCTCGCTCGTCGCGCTGCGGCGGACACTGCGGGCGAAGTACGGCGACTATCCCGGCCCGGCCTCCGACGATGATGAGGAGCTCGCCCGAGCACTCCGCGAGGAGGGCCGCGTGGTCATCACCATCGAGCCTGAGCTGGTGGTGTCCTGGACGGGCGGGGACTGAGCCGCGGGGCCTACTCGCCCCGCCGCGGGTTCTTCACGCCTGTCTCCAGCTTGTGCCGCACCTCGCGCTGCACGCGGGAGGCGAGGGCGTCCTCGTGCGCGTCGAGGAACGCGCGGACGGCGTCGGGATCGCGCGGGGCGAGCGTGCGCAGTGCCCATGAGACCGCCTTCACCACCATGTCATCGCGGTCGTGCATCAGCAGCTCGCACAGCGCGAGCGTCCGGGGCGCGTCGCCGGTGCTGCCCGCGCGCTTCTTGTTGAGCGCCGTCGTCGAGACGAGGGCGGCGCGACGCCACCAGCGGTCGGGCGAGCGCGCCCAGCGGTCGATGCGTGCGTCGTCGATGGCGCCTGCGAGCCACGCCGGGCCGGCCAGGAGCGAGCAGTAGGCGTCGACGGACGCCCAGTTGTCCATGCCCGCGCCCAGCGCCTCGATGGCGTCGCCGTCGAGCGAGGCGAACGCGGTGCGATGGCGTGACAGCAGGATGTAGGCGAGCGTCCGCTCGTCGAACCCCCGGCTCGCGACGAGCCTCGATGCCAACTCGACGGCTGCCTCCGGCTCCTCGCGTAGCCGCCGCGCGAGGTCGCCCGCGATGGCCCGCAGTGCGGGCGTGCGCACGCCCCGGATGCGCATCGAGGTGGCGTGGTAGCCCTCGCCGTGCGCGGCGCGTGCGGGGTCGGCCTCCGCCGCCAGGCGCTCGTCCACCTCGCCCAGCAGCGCGTCGAGGTCCGCGCTCACGTCAGTGCGCCTCGGCGACCGCCGTGGAAGTCGGGCCGGGAGGAGGGCTACTCAGCGCCTTCCTCCTCCATCCGCCGACGTCGTTCATCCAGTGACTCACCTTCGAAGTACCAATAGAGGGGACCTTGGGGAGTCCAGATACTCCTCCCGTTTCTCTGGAGGATCGAGCGTGCAGCGCCTGATAGTGAGGTCTCCTCACCCTCGAAGGCGATCCTGTTGCGTGACACCACCACGGCAGTGAAGGGCTCCTCGCCCTCGTCGGTGATGTCGCTGTATCGGAATTGCAGCTCGGCACCAGCGGCAATGCCAACCATGTCGAAATTGAATCTGCCGCGACGCACACGGGCTTGTTCCAGGGCTCGACGAGCCTCCTCATCCTCCACAACATCGTCGCGCGGAGTGACTTCCAGCCCGCCAGTTAGCTGCATGGCCGCGCGGACATGCTCGACTCCGACTCGGAAGAACTCGCGGTTCTTTCGGATACGCTGGGCGTCGAACACCTCGTGTAGCAGTTGCTCGACCTTGCCTGCGTCATCAACCTCGACGGCCATCACGCACTCGAACGGGACCGGGACACCCGTGTGACGGTCGAGTTCGCGCAGGCGCCGTTCGAGGTTGGTCGTCTTGCCGATCTTCACAAGATCAGGCATCGCCGGGTTCTCGAGGCAGTAGACGATTCCGGTCATGGCACTCTCCGCTGGTCGGCGTGGTCCGGGGGCGAGTATACGTACGGCGGTCTGCACGTTCGTCGGGCCGGAACCGGCGTCAGTGCGCCTCGGCGACGATGCCGGCCTCGGCGCGCTCGACGAGGGTGCGCAGGGCGCCGAGGTCCGACGCGGCCAGCTCCGGGTCGGCGTCGAGCAGCGTCTCCGCCTCGCGCCGCGTCGCTTCGATGAGGCGGCCGTCGAGCAGCGAGGCGACGCGCAGCGACGGGATGCCGGACTGGCGCGTGCCGAACAGCTCGCCCGGCCCTCGCAGCTCGAGGTCGGCTTGCGCCAGCTCGAAGCCGTTCGAGGTGCGCGCGACGAGCGACAGCCGGTCCTCGGCCTCGGGCGATGGGTCGTCTGCGAGCAGAAAGCACGTCGAGGCGTGGTCGCCGCGCCCGACGCGCCCGCGGAACTGGTGCAGCTGCGAGAGCCCGAAGCGGTCCGCGCCCTCGATCACCATCACCGTCGCGTTCGGCACGTCGATGCCGACCTCGACGACGGCCGTCGAGACGAGCACCGACGCCTCGCCGGAGGCGAAGCGCTGCATGACGGCGTCCTTGTCGCGGCCCGACATGCGGCCGTGCAGCAACTCGATGCGCTCGGCGAGCTCGGGGAACTGCTCGTGGCGCAGGCGCTCGTACTCCTCGGTCGCGGCGCGCGACACCACGGCGTCCGAGCCCTCCACGAGCGGGCAGATCACGAACGCCTGCCTGCCCGCGGCGACCTCGGCGCGCACGTGCTCGAACGCGGCCGGGCGCTCGATCGGCGTGAGCCAGCGTGTCTCGATGGGCGTCCGGCCCGGCGGCATCTCGTCGATGGTGGAGATGTCGAGGTCCCCGTAGAGCGTGAGCGCGAGCGATCGCGGGATCGGCGTCGCGGTCATGACGAGCAGGTGCGGCGTCGGCTTCCGGGGCGCTTCGAGGGCGGCGACCTCCTCCTCCTCGGCCTCGTCGGACTGGCCGCGGAGGGCGGCGCGCTGCATGACGCCGAAGCGGTGCTGCTCGTCGACGACGGCGAGGCCGAGCCGCTCGAAGTCGACGCCCTCCTGGATGAGGGCGTGCGTGCCTACGGCGATCTGCGCGCCGCCGTGCCGGATCGCGTCGAGGGCCGTGCGCCGCTCCTTCGCGCGCGTCGAGCCGGTGAGCAGCACGACCTGGAGCGGCTGGTCGAGGAAGGGCAGGGCGACGACGCCGTTGAGCGGCGGCTCGGGTTCGCCCGAGAGGAGCTTGCAGACCGTGCGGAAGTGCTGCTCCGCCAGCACCTCGGTGGGCGCCATGAGCACCGCCTGGTGCCCCGCCGCGACCGCCGCGAGCATCGCCGCGAGCGCGACCACGGTCTTGCCGGAGCCGACGTCGCCCTGCAGCAACCGCCCCATCGGCTGGGAGCGCGCGATGTCCGCGAGCACGTCGTCGAGCGAGCGCCGCTGCGCGCCGGTCAGCTCGAACGGCAGCGTGTCGAGGAACGCCTCGGCGGTCTCGCGACCCTCAAAGACCGGGGCGTCGCCGTGCTGCTCGCGCTCGCGCTTGCGGCGCACGACCCCCAGTTGCACGGCGAGCAGCTCGTCGAAGGCGAGGCGCTGGCGGGCCTGCTCGAGCTGCTCCTGGTCGTCCGGGTAGTGGATCCGGCGCGTCGCCTCGACGATGCCGGGGAGCCTTTGGCGCTCCCGCATCGCGGCGGGCAGCGGCTCGGGCAGGCGGTCGGCGAAGCGTTCGAGGAGGTCGGCGATCGCCTCTCGGAGCGCGCGCTGGGGGAGGCCCTGCGTGAGGTGGTAGACGGGCACGAGGCGGCCCGTGTGGCGGAGGTCGTCGGTGATGCGCTCGTACGCGGGGTTGTCGAACGTCGGCCGCCCGCGGTAGGCGCGCACGTTGCCGGCGACGGCGATCTCGGTGCCGGGCGGGAGCTGCTTCGCGAGGTAGGGCTGGTTGAACCACACGACGCGGATGCGTGCGCCGCTCGCGTCGCTGATGGTCGCCTCGGTCGCCTGCATCCGCCCACCGCGGCCCATGCGGATCGCGCGGGCGCGGTCGACCGTGCCGCGGATGGTCTGCTCGTGGCCGATACGCAGCTGCGAGATGGGAACGGTCTTCGAGAAGTCGTGGTGGCGGTACGGGTAGTGCCGCAGCGCGTCCGCGATGGTCACGACGCCGAGCTTCTCGAGGCGCGTGATATGCGCCTTGCCGAGCTTGGTCCCTGCCTGCGCGACCGGCAGCTCCAGCGCCTCCGGGCCCGGCGGGATGGGGACGGCCGCAGCGCGTCGAGGAGCCCTCGATGTGCGACGCCGGGGCGTCGCCTGCTTTCGGGCGGGGGCGCGTCGCTTGCTCGCGCGGCGGCCGTTGGCCGGGCCAGCGTCGAGCGCGTGCGCGACGGTGGCGCGGGCGCGGCGCAGCCACGTGCGACGCTCTTCGAGGTCGAGCGAGCGGTAGCCGGTCGCGGGCAGCGCGCCGACCATGCGGAGCAGGGGCGAGTTGGGAGGCTCGTCGCGGGCCTGGAGCCGCAGCATCTCGTCGAGCCCGCCCTCGACGAGCGCGTCGTTGCAGCCGGCCTCGAACTCGCGCTCGAGGACCATGCCGAGCATCTCGAAGTCGACGGTCACGTCGCGGCGGCCGGGGAGCTTCCCTCGGCGGCGACGACGGCGCAGGCGAGCATGCCGGGCCCGGTGTGGACGCCGATGGCGGGTCCCACCTCGCCGGTGATGAACTCGGCCTCGGGCGCGATGGCGCGGAGTTCCCGGATCAGGTCCTCGGACTCGGCGGCGCTGTCGCCGTGCGCGGCCATCATCTGGTCGATCGGGCCGACCTCGGAGACGCGACGCAGCATGTCGGCCACGGCCTTCTTGCGCGTGCGGACGCGGCCGGCCGCCTCCACCTCGCCGTCGCGGATCGTCAGCAGGGGCTTCACCCGCAGCAGCGTGCCGATGGCCGCGCCCGCCCGTCCGATGCGCCCACCGCGCTGCAGGTACTCGAGGGTGTCGAGCAGGAAGTAGGTGTGCGTGCGGCCGAACTGGGCGATGGCGAGGTCGCGCGCCTCCTCGAGACTCGCGCCGCCCGCAGCCGCTCGCGCGGCTGAGAGCACGCCGAGGCCCATCGCCATCGTGACGAGTTCCGAGTCAACGTGCTCGACGCGCACGCCCTCGAGGCCCTGTGCCCCCTGGCGGGCGGAGCCGATGGTGCCGCTCAGCTTCCCGGAGACGTGGATGGACAGGATCTCCGTGGCGCCCTCCGAGGCCAGTTGCTCGTAGGCGCCCCGGAACGCTCCGGGTGCGGGCGTCGAGGTAGTCGGCAGCACCGACTCGCGCGCGAGGCGCTCGTAGAACTGCTGCGACTGGATGTCGACGCCATCGAGGAGTTCCTCGTCGCCGAAGAGGACGCTCGCCGGGACGATGGTGATGTTGTGTTCGGCCGCCACCTCCGGTGGGAGGTCGGCGGTCGAGTCGGTAACGATCCGGATACTCACGATATCTGGTCCATCCGCGTACGCGTGCTCGCTATTCGATGCCCGCGAGGTAAGGGTAGTGCGGCTGCCCGCCCATGACCACCTCGACCTCCACGTCGGGGTGGGCCGCCTCGATCAGGTCCGTCAGGCTGTCCGCCGCGTCCTCGGGCGCGTCGGCGCCGAGGATGAGCGTGACGATCTCGCCGTCGTCGCCGATGGCCTCGGCGAGGCCGATCATCAGCGCCTCCTCGGGCGTCTCGGTGCGCGCCTTCAGCGTGCCGTCGACCAGCACGATGGAGTCGCCGATCTCCACGGCGACGCCGTCGACGGTGGTGTCGCGCACCGCCTCGGTGACCTCGACGTTGCGCACGGAGGTCGCGGCCTCCTCGAGCTCCGCGGCGATGCCCTCCAGGTCCTCGCCCGGCACGAACGCGACGGCCGCGGCGAGGCCCGCCGACACCGACTTCGCGGGCACGACGGTGATGCGGTCCGGCTCCTGCGTGGCGGCCTGCTGCGCCGTCATCACCACGTTCGAGTCGTTGGGGAGGATGAAGGTGTGCTCGGTCCCGGCGCGCAGCGCCGCCTCCAGCACGTCGCCGGCGCTCGGGTTGTTCGTCGCGCCGCCGTCGACGATGCCCGTCGCGCCGAGGTCGCGGAACGCGATGCGCAGCCCGTCGCCCTGCACGACGGCGACGAGCCCGACGGGCGGAGCCTCGCCGGCGGCGTCCTCGTGCCCGGCGGCCCACTCGTCGTGCTGGGCCTGCATGTCTTCAACCTTGACGTTCTGGAGCTCGCCGAACCTCGCGCCGGCGTCCACCGCCGCTGCGGGCGTCTCCATGTGGACGTGGACGTGCAGCGTGCTCGTGTCGCCGACGACGAGCAGCGAGTCGCCGCCCTCCTCCGTCAGCATGGCGGCCAGCGCGTCGCGGTCCAGGTCTTCGCCGCTCACGAGGTACTCGACGCAGAAGCCGTGGCCCTCGTGGCCGACGCCTTCGAGCTGGACCATGCCGACCGGGGCCGGGGGCGGCGGCGGGAGGTCTTCGCCGATCACGCCGTAGCGCAGTCCTTCGAGGAGCACCGCGACGCCCTCGCCGCCGGCGTCCACCACGCCCGCGTCCTGGAGCTGCGGCAGCAGCTCCGGCGTGCGCTCCACGCTGACGCGCGCCGCGGCGACCGTCGCATCGAGCACCGACGCGAGCGACGGGTCGGGGGCCTGGTTCGCGACGGCGCCCTCGGCGGCCTCGCGCATGACGGTCAGCATCGTCCCCTCGACCGGCGTCGCGACCGCCGAGTAGGCCGCGGTCGCGGCCGACTCAAGCGCGCCGAGCAACTCGGACGGCCCGACGTCGGCGCTGCCCTCGAGGCCCTCGGCGAGCCCGCGCACCATCTGGGAGAGGATCACGCCGCTGTTGCCGCGCGCGCCCAGCAGGGCGCCCTGCGCCATCGCCCCCGTGAAGGCGCCGACGTCCGTGGCGGCTGCCTCCTCGTCGTCGGCGGCGCGCCGCGCGGCGCGCAGGGTGAGCAGCATGTTGGTCCCGGTGTCGCCGTCGGGGACGGGGTAGACGTTGATCGCGTTGATGGCGTCGCGGTTCAACTCGAACCACTGGAGTGCGGTGTCGAGGGCGTCGCGGAAGCCTTCCGCATGCAGGCGTTGTGGTGGGGTCATCGCCTTGCCGTTTCGTGTGCGCGATAGCGTGTCAGTAGGCGCAATGCTACCCTCTTAACCCCGATCGCGTATAACGAATGTTGCCCTGCGGCACGAGGATGGTTGGCGATGGCGTCCGGCAAGTGTGACCTCTGCCCGAAGCGCACGAAGTTCGGGCGCAACATTCGCCACAAGCACTCAGGTCGCTGGGAGCGCAAGGCTCCGCGCACGAACCGCGAGTTCCGCCCCAACGTCCAGAGCAAGCGCCTGCTCATCGATGGCCGCATGCGCCGCGTCAACGTCTGCACGCGCTGCCTGCGCACGCAGCTCAAGCGCATGGCCGAGGGCAAGCCCGCGATCCCCGAAGGCGCGCTCGCAAAGGCGTAACGCCCCGCACCCCTGTCCCATGTGAGCCGTGCAGGCGACCTCGTCGCCTACGAGGTGTGTCTGATCGCCGCGTGCAGCCCCGCGATCGCCTCGGCCGGGGTCTCGCGGTCGTTGTAGACCGCCGACCCGGCGACCAGCAGCGTCGCGCCCGCCTCGACGCACATCGAGGCGTTGTGCGCCTTCACCCCGCCGTCCACCTCGATGACGAGCGGCGCGCCCGCGGCCTCGGCCATCCGGCGTAGCTCGCCGACCTTCGGCAGCTGGTCGACGAGGAGCTCCTGGCCGCCCCGGCCGGGATGCACCAGCATCACAGTCACCATGTCCAGCGACCCCAGCCACGGATCGAGGCTCGACGCGGGCGTGGGTGGGCTGATGGCGATGCCGGCCTCGCAGCCCAGCTCGCGCGTGCGCTCGATCGCTCGCTGGGGGTCGGGTGCGGCCTCGATGTGGAAGATGAGCCGGTCCGCGCCCGCCTCCGCCAGCGGCGCGAGCTGCGCGAGCGGGTTGGCCACCATCATGTGCGCCTCGACGGGCAGCGTGGTGGCTCGCCGCACCGCTTCGAGCACCAGCGGGCCGAAGCTGATCTCCGGGACGAAGTGCCCGTCCATCACGTCGATGTGCATGACGTCGGCGCCGCCGGCCTCGGCGGCCGCCACGTCGTCGGCGAGACGGCCGAAGTCGGCGGTGAGGATCGAGGGTGCGATCAGCACCCGCGGCGCGGCGGTCACTCGTCCTCCGCGCGCAGGCGCGCCCGCGCCGCCTCGCGCTGCTCCGCGACCCGCTCGGGCGCGGTACCGCCGGTCGCGCTGCGCGCGGCCAGCGACGCCTCGATGTCCAGCGCGAGCACCTCCTCGCCGAACGCGGCGTGCGCGGCGCGGTAGTCGTCGATCGTGAGCTCCTCGAACGTCCGGCCGCTGCGCTCGCACTCCGCGACGAGGGCGCCGACGGCCTCGTGGGCCTCGCGGAACGGCACCCCGCGCCGCACGAGGTGGTCGGCGAGGTCCGTCGCGAGCGCGAAGTCGCCGCCTGCCGCCTCGCGGCCGCGCGCGGCGTCGAAGCGCAGCGTGGGGACCATGGCCGCAACCACCCCGAGGGTCGCGAGCAGCGTGTCGACCGAGTCGAAGAGCGGCTCCTTGTCCTCCTGCAGGTCGCGGTTGTACGCCAGCGGCTGGGCCTTGAGCAGCGTGAGCGCCTGCACGAGGTTGCCGATGGCGCGCGCGCTCTTCCCGCGCGCCAGCTCAGCGACGTCGGGGTTGCGCTTCTGCGGCATGATGCTCGACCCGGTCGAGAAGGCGTCGTCGAGCTGCACGAGGCCGAACTCGGCCGAGGCCCACAGCACGATCTCCTCGGCGAAGCGCGAGACGTGCACCATCGTGAGTGCGGCGGCGGCGTGGAACTCCACGACAAAGTCACGGTCCGCCACCGCGTCCAGCGAGTTGGCCGCGACAGCGTCGAACCCCAGCTCGCGCGCCACGAGCTCGCGGTCGATGGGGTAGCCCACGCCGGCGAGCGCGCCCGAGCCGAGCGGCAGCACGTTTGCGGTCGCGCGCGCGGCGCGGAAGCGCGCGGCGTCGCGGGTCAGCATCTCCTCGTAGGCCTGGAGGTGGTGCGCGAGCAGCACCGGCTGCGCGCGCTGGAGGTGGGTGTACCCGGAGATCACCGTCTCCGCCTCGTGCTCGGCGAGGTCGAGCAGCGCGCCCCGCAGCGCCGCGAGGCGCTCGACGGCCTCGTCGCACGCGGCGCGCACGAACATCCGCAGGTCCGTCGCGACCTGGTCGTTGCGGGAGCGTGCGGTGTGGAGCCGTCGCGCTGGCTCGCCGATCCGCTCGGCGAGCGCGGCCTCGATGTTGAGGTGGATGTCCTCGCGGTCCTCGCGGAACTCGAAGTCGCCGGCGGCGATCTCGGCCTCGATGGCCCCGAGGCCCGTGACGATGGCGTCGCGGTCGTCGTCGGAGATGATTCCCTGCGCGGCCAGCATCCGGGCATGCGCGATCGAACCCGCGATGTCCTCGCGGTAGAGCCGCCGGTCGAAGGCAATCGAGGCGCCGTACGCCTCGACGAGCGCGTCCGTGGCGCCCTCGAAGCGGCCGCCCCAGAGCTTGGCCTCGCCGCCGGCGGATGGAGCCGAGTCGCCGTCCTCGTTCATCGTTCGAGGCTACATCGGGGCCCTGCGGTGCGCGAGCGGGCCACTCGCCTGGCGAGGTATCGTGCAGGCGGATCGGAGGGTCCGTGCCGCGACTGTTCCGTGTGATCGTGCCCGTGCCGGACATGGCGGCCGCCGACGCCTTCTACAGGCGCGTCCTCGACATCGAGCCCGACGAGGTCACGCCGACGCGGCACTACTTCGACTGTGGCGGCGTGATCCTCGCGCTCGTCGACCCGTCCGCGCACGGCCGGGCGTTCCGCGCGAATCCAGACCTGGTCTACCTCGCCGTCCCCGACCTCGAGGCCGCGCTCGAACGCGCGACGGAGGCAGGCGCGCAGCTCCTCGAAGATGACGACGTGGGGTGGGGCATCCAGCAGCGGGTGTGGGGCGAGCGTAGCGCCTACTTCACCGACCCGTTCGGCAACCCGCTCTGCCTGGTCGACGAGACGACGTTGTTCACGGGGAGCAGCCAGGAGTAGCGGGCGCGGGACCATTCCCGACCGGCACGACAAGACCTGGCTGATGCGCGTGTCAGGCGTCGGCGTCGAAGGTGGCGATATCAATCACCCTGCCGGTCGCCGGACCGAACGTCCGTAGCATGCCGCGATCCGCAGTAATGACTGGGCAGCTATGGCGTAAGGCCAGGGCGACATACAGGCAGTCGTACGACGGATGCTCAAAAGCGAGCGCCAACTCAAGCGCCTGCGCGGCGAGCCCTGCGGCCGGCGTGAGTTCGGGTAACGTCCCGAGGAGCGTGTCGAGGGCCTCGCGGGCCTCGTCGCGCGTGAGGTCGCCACGCAGGTGTGCGCTCTTCCAGAGGATGTTGGTGACCTCGGGCACGTACACGTCCGGGGCCAGAAGGCTCGTGTCTCCCCGAGTGGCGCTATCGAGCAGTGCGATTGCACGGTCGGAGTCTGGCTCGGCCACTGCCCACTTCGCGCCGACCGAGGCGTCTACAACGAGCGTCTCGGCCGGGGTCAACGGTCGCGGTCTTCGCGGATGAGCGGCCAACTCTCGTCCAGCGGCCCTCCGTTGCGCTCCTCGATGCGCGCCCGCAGTGCGTTCATCTGCGGGATGATGTCGCGGGCGCGCTTCCGCCACTCACGCTGCTCGGCGAGCTGCTGCAGCGCTGCGCGCACCAGGGCGTTCATGCTTGTACTTTTTTCGGCTGCTTCTTCGCGGAGTGCCTCCATGACGTCGTCGGGCACGTTCCTGACAGTGATCTGGGCCATCTGGTTCACCTGGCGATCGCGAACTGCATGCTTCTATGGATGCATTATGCATGCTCAACACTGACGCCAGCAATGTGACGTCGTCCTCGAGATCACCCAGGGAGAACCGAATCTGCATGCGACCCGCGCCGGCTACTCCTCGCCCGGCGCGGCGAGGCGCAACGGGTCCGTCGGCTCGCCGAGGAGTTGCTGGCGCGCTTGCACCTCCAGCGGCAGCCCCCACAGCTTGATGAAGCCGAGCGCGGCCTGCTGGTCGAAGTCGTCCTCCGAGCCGTACGTCGCCAGTGCGTAGTTGTAGAGGCTGCGGTCCGAGCGGCTCCCGACGGCGTCGGCGTGCCCGCGCCACAGCCGCACGCGCACCTCGCCCGTCACGTGGCGCTGCGTCGACCGCACGTAGGCGGCGAGGTCCTGGTGGTGCGCGCTGAACCACAGGCCGTTGTAGACCAGGTCCGCGTACTCCTGCGCGACCCGCGCCTTCATGCGCATCTGGTCCTTGGACAGTGTGAGCGTCTCCAGCTTGCGGTGCGCGGCCAGCAGCGTCACCGCAGCGGGCGCCTCGTACACCTCGCGGGACTTGATGCCCACCAGGCGGTTCTCGACCATGTCGAGCCGCCCGACGCCGTGCTCGCCGGCCACCTCGTTGAGCCGGTCGACGAGGTCCACGGGCGTGACCCGGTCACCGTCGAGGGATACGGGCATGCCCTGCTCGAAACCGATTACGATCTCCGCGGCCTCGGCCGGGGTGTCGTCGATGGGGCGCGTCCACTGGTAGGCGTCCTCGGGCGGGGTCACCCACGGGTCCTCGAGCGCGCCCGCCTCGATGGCGCGGCCCCACATGTTCTCGTCGATGGAGTACGGCGAGCGCTCGCCGCCCTCGACGGAGATGCCGTGCTCGCGGCAGTACGCGAGCGCCTCGTCGCGCGTCCACTGGTGCTCGCGCGCCGTGCCCACGATGGTCAGGTTCGGCGCGAGCGTGGCGAGCGCGACGTCGAAGCGCACCTGGTCGTTGCCCTTGCCTGTGCAGCCGTGCGCGACGGCCGTCGCGCCCACCTCGCGCGCCTTGTCGACGAGCAGCTTCGCGATGAGCGGCCGTCCGAGGGCCGTCGCGAGGGGGTACTCGCCCTCGTAGACCGCGTTGGCGGCCAGCCCGGGGAAGGCGAAGTAGCGCAGGAAGTCGTCGCGCGCGTCGACGACGGCATACTCGATGGCGCCTGCCTCGTTCGCCCGCTGCTCGGCGCCCTCCATGTCCTCGACGTTGCCGAGGTCGATGAGCAGGCAGATCACCTCGTAGCCGCGGTCCTCCTGCAGCCACTTCGTGGCTGCGGACGTGTCGAGGCCGCCTGAGTAGGCAAGGACGATGCGTTCGGCCATCAGTGTGTCTCCATCACTGGTCGTGTGTAGCTATGCCTCGCCGCCGGTGGGCGAGCCGAGTTCGACGATGATCCCGTCCGGGTCGCGCACGTACGCGACGGTCTGCCCCCACGGCTTCTCGACGGGCTCCGCGAGCGGCGTCGCGCCTGCCTCGACGGCGTGCGCGTACGCGCCGGCCACGTCCTCGACCTCGAAGCCGATCTCGAACGCCGCGGGCGGCAGCCCGGGGTCGTTCTCGCGGATCGGCGGCGCGAAGTTCGAGGCGGCCATCGAGTTGGCCGCCAGGCCGAGCGCGGTCTCGCCGGTCTCGAGTTCCGCGTAGTCGCCGCCCTCTGCCGCGAAGCGCAGGCCGACGCCGAACGCGCGCTCGTAGAAGCGCACGGACGCCTCCACGTCGCGCACGTAGACGATCGCCCAGCGGAACTGCACTGGCTAGCCGGTGACTTCGGCGATGGCGCCGTCGATGATGTCGACCACCTGGTCGATCTCCTCGGCGCTGACGTTGAGCGGCGGCATCATCCGCACCACGTCGGGGCGCACCGGGTTGAGCAGCGCGCCGCGCGACACGGACTCGACGACGACCTGCGGGGCGATCGGCTCGTTAAGCTCGAGGCCGATCAGCAGCCCCCGCCCGCGCACGCCGCGCACCACGCTGTGCTTCTCGCCGAGCGCGGCCAGGCGGCTCGCGGCCTGCTCACCGCGGGCGCGGACGTTGGCGAGCGTGTCGCCCTCGACCACCCGGCGCAGCACGTGGGCCGCGGCGGCGGTGGCCAGCGGCTGCCCGCCGAAGGTGGAGCCGTGGTCGCCGGGCTCGAAGACCGAAGCTGCCTCGGTGGCCATCATCGCGGCCACGGGCACGCCCCCGCCGAGCGCCTTGGCGCTGGTCATGATGTCCGGGATGATGCCCGCCTGCTCGTGCGCCCACAGCGTGCCGGTGCGGCCCATGCCGACCTGCACCTCGTCGAGGATGAGCAGCATGCCCTGCTCGTCGCACCACTCGCGCACGGCGCGGAGGTAGTTGTCGGCGGGGACGTTGATGCCGCCCTCGCCCTGGATCGGCTCGAGCATGACGGCGGCGGTGTGCTCGTTCGTCGCGGACTGGATCGCCTCGACGTCGTCGAAGTCGACGTAGACGAAGCCCGGCACGAGCGGCTCGAAGGGCTCGCGGTAGGCGGGCGTACCGGTGGCGGCGACGGTCGCCATCGTGCGGCCGTGGAAGCCGTTCTGCGCGACGACGATCTCGTGCGCGCCGTTGCGGTTGAGGCGGCCCCACTTACGGGCGAGCTTGAGTGCGGCCTCGTTGGCCTCGGCGCCCGAGTTGGCGAAGAAGACGCGGTCCATCGCCGAGTGGTCGATGAGCAGCTGGGCCAGCTCGATCTGCGGCTCGGTGAAGAAGATGTTCGAGACGTGGATCAGCGTGCGCGCCTGCTCCGCGATCACCTCGGCGAGTTCGGGGTCGGAGTGCCCGAAGGTGCAGGAGGCGATGCCGGCAACGAAGTCGAGGTACTCCTTGCCCTCGTCGTCCCAGACGCGGGTGCCTTCGCCGCGCACGAGCGTGACCGGGACGCGCCGCGCGGCCTGCATGTAGAGCTGGGCTTCCAGGGCCTGGGTATCCGTCACGCTGCTCTCCCGTACTCCGTGCGCCGTCTGTGATCCGCGTGCCGAGGCACAACGGACAGCTTACCCGTCGTGGCCGTTTGGGGCTTGGCGCGGGGCCCGCCTCGAGGGCGTCTCTTCGCGCCTACTGCTCGTTCTGCAGCCGCTCGATCTCGTCGAGGATGGCGCGCAGCCGGTTGAGTTCGTCCTGGGCCGCGTCTGAGGCGTCCTGCGCCTGCCGTAACAGGTTGTCGAGGTCGCCTGTTGGTATCACCACGTCGGCAGTGTCGTCGTCGCGCGGCGGTGCGGGCGTCGGCGCGACCGAGCTGTCGCTGCCTGGCAGCGAGGAGGCGCGACGGCCGAAGACCACGTCGAGCGAGCGCTGGAACGTCTGCTCCATCGCGATGTTGTTGCCGTTGGCGACGACGACGCGCTTCAGCTCCGGGATCCTCGAGCTCTCGGCCTGCAGGTAGATGGGCTCGACGAACAGGAACGAGTCGCCGATGGGGATCATGAGCAGGTTGCCGCGGATCACCTCGGAGCCCGCGCCCTCCCACAGCGTGAGCTGCGCGGAGATGCCCGGGTCCTGGTCGATGCGGGCCTCGATCTGTGCGGGGCCGAAGACGAGGTCGTCGGTCGGGAAGCGGTAGGCACGCAGCGAGCCGAGGTTCTCGCCGTCGGAGCGACCGGCGAGCCACGCGATGGTGTTCTGCTTGTTGCGCGGCGTGAACGGCATGATCAGCGAGAATTCCTCGGTCTCCTCGCCGGGGAGCTTCATGATCACGTAGTAGGGCTCGAGCGGCTGCTCCTGCTGGCGGAACTTCTCCGTGGGGATGTTCCACAGGTCCTCGCCGAGGAAGAACACGCGCGGGTCGGTGATGTGGTAGCGCAGGTACTGCTGCGCCTGGAGCTGGAACATGTCCTCCGGGTAGCGCAGGTGCGACTGGAGGAACGCCGGCATCTCGTCCCGGTCCGTGAAGAGGTCCGGGAAGATCTTCGCCCATGTCGTGGCGACCGGGTCGTTCGGGTCCATGAGGTAGAAGGTCATGTCGCCGGTCTCGGCGTCGACCACGACCTTCACGCTGTTGCGGATGTAGTTGACGGTCCCGAGGTGCTGCGAGTACGGGAAGTCGCCGGAGACCGTGTACGCGTCCTGGATCCACAGCAGCCCGCCGTCGGCGATGACGATGTACGGGTCGCTGTCGAGCCGCAGGAACGGCGCCACCTTCGTGATGCGGTCGCCGAGCGAGCGGTGCATCAGCAGCGTCGACTCGCCCGTGATGCGGCCGGAGATGAGCAGGTTGCGGTCTCCGAGCTGCCACGCGAGCGCGAAGCGCCGCAGCAGGTTCGAGAGCTGGATGCCCCGATCCGGCTCGTAGACCGTCTCGACGGTCGATTCGCCGTCGGGGTAGTCGAACTCGTTCTCCTTCGTCTTGACGATGATGTAGTGGTCGGTGAGCTCGCCGAAGTAGATGCGCGCGCCCTCGGCCGTGAGCGGCACATCGTCGCCGACCGGCGGGATGTCGCGCGTCCACAGCACGGGCAGGCCCTCCGAGGTGATCTCGTTGACCGGCGCCACGACGGCGCCGAAGCCGTGCGTGAACTGCAGCCGCTCCTGCGTCCACCCGGAGCCCGCGGTCTGCGAGGCGCGCCGCAGGTCCAGCTCGCGCGGGGCCAGCATCACCTGCTGCTGCTCGCCGTCGATCACATAGCGGTCAACATCTACGTCCTCGAACGTGTAGAGCGGCCGGATCGACTGGATCTGCGTGAACGTGTCGCGCGTGGGCCGCGCGTCGAGGAGGCGGATGTTGGAGAGCGTCGCCTCGTTGGCGGCGATCTCCTCCTCGGTGACCTGGGCCTCGGCGGGGAACGTCGTGACCTCGATGTCGCTCAGGCCCCACGCCAGCCGCGTCATGTCGATGTTGCGGTCGATGTAGAGCTCTTCCTTCTCGAGCTCGTTGGGGTCGACCTGGAAGGACTGCACGAACGACGGGTAGACGAACCCGCCGACGATGCCGGCGACGACCCAGAGGCCGATGGTGAAGACCGGGATCCGCCAGCTGCCGCTCAGGAGCGAGTTGGCGATGGTCGCGAGACCCGCGAAGGCGCCGAGCGCGACCATGGCGTAGCGCGCCGGGAGGCGCGCGGTGATGTCGGTGTAGGTCGCGCCCGTCACGATCCCGAGCCGCGATGTGGCGAGGTCGAACGCGGAGAGGTACGTCCCCACCGCGATGACCAGCAGGATCAGGCCGACGAGCACCGAGATGTGGATGCGCATGCCGCGCGGCACGTGCAGCTCGAAGCGCTGCAGCGAGTACGTCAGCGCGTACACCGAGCCGGCGCCGAGCGCCGAGACCACGAGCAGCGAGAGCACCCAGCCCTGGAAGAGGTGCAGCGCCGGCAGGTCGAACATGTAGAACGAGACGTCGCGGTTGAACGCGGGGTCGTCCACGCCGAAGTCGACGGCGTACCACCACGACAGCACCGTCTCCCACGAGCCGGCCGCGACCGCGCCGAAGATGATCGCGAGGAACAGCGTCATCGCGATCATCACCACGGAGACGACGCGCCGGATGGCGTCGGGGTCGACGTCCTCGATGAACGACTCCTCGAAGCCCTGCGGCGCGAGCCGGCGTGCGAGCCAGATGTTGAAGCCGAGCACGACGAGCGTGATCAGCGTGCCGATCACGAACAGCATCGCGCGCGCGGTCAGGACGCGCTGGAAGTTGCTCGCGTAGTCGACCGAGTCGAACCACAGGAAGTCGACGTAGATCGACTTGGCGACGTTCGCCGCCACGAAGAGCAGCACGACGGCCGCGAGGAGTCCGATCCAGCGCAGCGAGATGGGTGAGCGGAAGTTGTTCGCCCCGCCGATCCGGAACGGCTCGTCGGGTGGCCCGAGTGGGCCGCGGTCTTCCCGGTCCTCGAAGAAGCCCAGGTTACACCTCGATCCGTGTGCCGAGCGCTTCGCCCGCTGCGATCCGCTCCAGTGTACGCCGCGCGCGGCCCTGCGCCACGTGCACGCGCACCTCTTCCTCGGCCGCGCGCAGGCTGGCGTCGATCTTGGGCAGCATTCCGCCCGCCAGCGTACCTGCCTCGCGCAACGTCGATGCCTGCTCGCCGCCCAGGGTCTCGATGAGATCTCCGTCGCCGTCGAGGACGCCGTCCACGTCGGTCATGAAGACCAGCAGCCGCGCCCGCAGCGCGCGGGCGACCTCGCCGGCGACCGTGTCGGCGTTGATGTTGAGCGGCTGGCTCGGCGGCTCCAGCCCGATCGGGGCGATCACCGGGATCGCGCCGCCCTCGAGGATCGGGTGCAGCACCGAGGCGTCGATGCCCGTGATCTCGCCGACGAAGCCGAGCCGCTCGTCGGCGCGGCGCGCCTGCACGAGCCCGCCGTCGACGCCCGAGACGCCGACCGCGCGGCCGCCGAGGCGCACGATCTCGCTCACGAGCCGCGTGTTCACGACGCCGCGCAGCACGCCGATCACCACCTCCAGCGCCTCCTCGCTCGTCGCGCGCAGGCCGTCGACGAAGACGGCCGGGACATCGAGGCGCTCAAGCCAGTCCGTGATCATCGCGCCGCCGCCGTGGACGACGATGGGGTAGTAGCCCTCGCCACGGAGCGCGACGACGTCGACGAGCGTGGTGTCCTCGTCGCCGAGGGTGGAGCCGCCGATCTTGACGACGATCATGCGGTCGCTGGTGATGGGTGGGTCGGTCATGTCGTGTAGTCCGCGTTGATGCTCACGTACTCGGCGGTCAGGTCGCATCCCCACGCCGTCGCGGTCGCCTCACCGCAGGCCAGGTCGATGCGGATCGTGACCTCCTCGGTGTCCATGGCGGCGGAGATCTCCGCCTCGCTCGTCGCGGCCGGCGCGCCGCGGTCGAACGCGACGTGCTCGCCGATCCACACGCTGGCGGCGGCAAGGTCGATCGAGGCGCCCGAGCGCCCAGCGGCCATGAGCACGCGCCCCCAGTTCGGGTCGCGGCCGGTCACCATCGTCTTCACGAGCGGCGACGAGCTGATCGTGCGAGCGCACAGCCGCGCGTCCCCGGCGCTCGCCGCGCCCTCGACCACCACCGTGATGAGCGTGTTCGCCCCCTCGCCGTCGCGCGCGAGCTGGCGCGCGAGGTCCACCGAGACCGCCTCGACGGCGCGTTCGAGGGCGTCTGCCGCGGGGTGCCCGTCGCGGACGGGCTCGCCGCCTGCCGCGCCGCTGGCGAGCAGCAGCACGGTGTCGGACGTCGAGGTGTCCATGTCCACGTCGACCATGTTGAAGGAGCGGTCGCAGACGCGGCGCAGCGTGGCCTGGAGCCACTCGCGGTCGGCGGGCGCGTCGGTGGTGAGGAAGCCGAACATCGTCGCCATGTCGGGGTGGATCATCCCCGACCCCTTGGCGACGCCGCCGACGGTGTAGGTGCGGCCGTCCACTTCGACGCGGACGGCGGCCTCCTTGGGGTGCGTGTCGGTGGTCATAATCGCGCGCGCGAACGCCTCGCCGCCCGACTCCGAGACCTCGACGGCGTCGATGCCGGCCTCGATGCGGTCCATCGGGAGGAGGCGGCCGATCACGCCTGTCGAGCCGACGAGCACGTGCTCCGTGTCGACGCCGAGCTTCGCGGCGGCGAGCGCGGTCATGCGCAGCGCGTCCTCGACGCCCTGCGCGCCCGTCGCGACGTTCGAGCAGCCGGAGTTGGCGACGATGGCGCGCGCGACGCCACCCGCCGCCCGCTCGCGGGTGAGCCGCACCGGCTCGCCGACGACGGCGTTGCGCGTGTAGACGCCCGCGACGGTGCACGGGCGGTCGGCGGCGAGGATGCCCACGTCGAGGCGCGGCTCGGGGCCGTAGGTCTTGATGCCGGCGTAGCTGCCGCCCGCGACGAACCCCGCGGGCGCGGTCACGCCGCCCTCGATGGTCTCGATGCGCGCCTCGACGGCCTGCGGGGGGTTGGTCAAGCGTGGCTCCCGTCCGGCGACTGAGTATAGGCAGCGATGCCGCTTGTGCTCAGCCTGCCGGGATCGCCTCGGCTCAGGCCGGGGCAAGCCCCACGCGCGGGCAGTGCGCGAGCAGGGGGCAGCGCTCGCACTCGGGGTTGCGGGCGTGGCACGTGCGGCGGCCGTGCTGGATCAGGTCGACGTGGAACGGGAGCATCTGCTCGGGCTCCAGCATCTCCTCGATCAGCTCGGCCTGGCGGTCCGGCGACGCCTTCTCGGGCGTCAGTCCCAGCCGCTTCGCCACCCGCCCGACGTGCGTGTCGACGGGCATCGCGGGGCGGCCGAGGGCGAACATGAGCGTGACCGCCGCGCTCTTGTGGCCCACGCCCGGCAGCGAGCGCAGCCACGCCTTCGCCTCCTCGATCGGCATCGTCTCGAGGAAGTCGATGTCGAAGTCCGGGACGCGGTCGCGCACCTCGGCGAGGAGCGCCTGCAGCCGGGGCGCCTTCGTCGGCGCGAGCCCGCCCGGCCGGATCGCGTCCTCGACCGCGCTCGTCGGCGCCTCGATCACGTCCTCCCACGCGGGGAAGCGCTCGATCAGGCGGTGGAACGCCCGGCCCGAGTTGTGGTCCGAGGTGTGTTGCGAGAGCAGCGCGAGCACGAGCTCGGAGATCGCGTCGCCGTGCGGGCGCTCCGGCGGACGGCCGTACGCCTCGTCGAGGATCGCGAGCATCCCGGCGATGTCCCAGCGATCGGACAGACCCTCGGACGAAGCGGTCGCGAGACTGCGTGTCGATGGCATGGCGGCATCGTACGATGGGGAGCGCACGAGCGGAGGGCAGCGCGTGACGGCTGAGCAGATTCGCCTCACCGACCTCGCATCCTGCGGCGGCTGAGCGGGAAAGCTGGGTCTCGCGACCCTGGCGCAGGTGCTGCGCCCCCTGCATGAGGTCTTCGCTCCCGGGCAGCACCCCGAGCTGCTCGTTGGCCTCGCGCCGTCCGATGACGCCGCGGTGTTCCGCGTGAGCGACGACCTCGCCGTCATCCAGACGCTCGACTTCTTCCCGCCGGTGGTCGACGACCCCTACATCTACGGGCAGATCGCCGCGGCGAACGCCATGTCCGACGTGTACGCGATGGGCGGCGAGGTGAAGCTCGCGCTCAACATCGCGGCGTTCCCGGAGGACCTCGACCCCGAGCTGCTCGCCGAGATCGTGCGCGGCGGCGCGGACAAGGTCGCCGAGGCGGGCGGCGTCGTGGCCGGCGGCCACACGGTGATCGACGCGGAGCCGAAGTACGGGCTCTCCGTGATGGGCGTGATCCACCCCGACGCCGTGCTCACCACCGGCGGCGCGCAGCCCGGCGACGCGCTGCTGCTCACCAAGCCGCTCGGCACCGGCATCCTCATGAGCGCCGCCGGCCGCGAGGGCGCCGAGGCGGGCTTCGAGGCTGCCGTCGAGTCGATGCGCGCGCTCAACCGCCACCCGGCCCACCTCGCACGCGCCGCGGCGGCGCACGCGGTCACGGACGTGACGGGGTTCGGGCTCGCCGGCCACGCCTCCGAGGTGGCGCAGCAGAGCGGCGCGACGCTGGTCTTCGACCTCGACGCGTTGCCGCTGCTGCCGGACGCCGCCCGCTTCGCCGCCGAGGGCGTCGTGACGGGCGGCGGCAACCGCAACGTCGCGCACCTCGGCGACCGCGTGCGCATCGAGGGCGAGCCCGACCAGGCGCTCGTCGACGTGTTCTACGACCCGCAGACCTCGGGCGGCCTGCTCATCGCCGTGCCCGAGGCCGATGCCGCCGCGCTCAGCGACGCAATCGCGGGCGAGGGCGGCGGATGCTGGCGCATCGGGCACGTCGAGGAGGGCCCGCCGCTCGTGGTGGCACGGTGAGGCGGCTGCTCGGGGCGCTGCTCGCCCTGCTGGCCATCGTGCTGGCACTGGCGGCCGCGGCCTGCTTCGGCGGCGACGAGGAACCAGCGGCGCCCACCGCCACTCCGACTGCGACCTCGATGCCGGTACCGACCCCCACGCCCGTCGACCCGGCCGCGGTGGTCCACGAGTCGGCCGACCGCATGGAGGGCATCCAGCGGTTCCACTTCACGCTCGACCACGAGAACGGGGCGAGCGAGATCGTGCGCGGCATCATGATGGTGTACGCCGAAGGCGACTTCGACGGCGCGGAGCGCATGCGCGCGGAGATCGAGGGTGCGCTCGGCACGGTGAAGTTCGAGACCGCCGTCATCGTGCTACCCGAGGGGAGCTGGCTCAAGAACCCGTTCGACCGCTCGTGGGAGGCCGAGGAGATCTCCATCGAGGAGTTCTTCGACCCGCAGAACGGCGTCGCCGCGCTCATGCGCCAGGTGACGGAGCCCACCCTCGTCGGCCGCGAGGAGTTCGGGGGCGTCGAGACGTACCGCATCGACGTGCTCGCCGACTCGGGCGACCTCGCGATCTTCCCGACCGCCGAGCCCGGCTTCGAGGTGCGTGCGACGCTCTGGATCGGCGTGGACGACCTGCTGCTGTACCGCGTGGACGTGCTCGGCGCGATCTCGGAGGACGAGGAGTCCGACATCCTGCGACGCCTCGAGCTGAGCCGCTTCGGCGAGGACGTGGACATTGCCCCGCCGCCGTGATCCGGGCCACGATGAGGCCGAAGACCTCGACGCCTCCACGTCGCGCGGCAGCGCCTCGCTGCTGATCGCCGTCGCGGGCGGCGTCTTCATCGCCGCCGACGACCAGACCTCGGTGGTCACGGTGCTGCCGGCGCTCATCCCCGACATCGGCCTCGCGGTCGACGACTTCTTCCTCGCGTCGTGGGTGATCAACGGCTACCTGCTCGGCTACATCGTGGCGCTGCCGATCGTCGGCCGCATCGCCGATGCGCGCGGGCACGGCCGCGTGTACGCGGGCTCGCTCGGCGTGTTCATGCTCGGCAGCGCGCTGGTGGCCGCCGCGCCGGACTTCTGGTCCCTCGTCGTCGCGAGGGGCCTGCAGGCCGTCGGCGGCGGCGCGGTCGTGCCGGTGGCGATGGCCATCGTCGTGACGCAGATGCCGCCCGAGCGCCGCGCGCTGGGGCTGGGTGCGATCGCCGCGGCGTCTGAGGCGGGAGCACTCGTTGGCCCGCTCTGGGGCGGCCTCATCACCGAGCTGTGGGGCTGGCGGTGGATGTTCTGGCTCAACCTGCCCATGTCGCTGCCGGTGCTCGGCGCCGTGTGGTGGCTCGCGCGCAACGAACGCGCCGAGGGTCGCATCGACTGGCCGGGCGCGGCGCTCCTCGCTGCGGCGCTGGCCGCGCTCACCATCGCCATCGCCGACGACCCGATCGCGCCCCGCCACTGGGCGATCACGACGCTGCTCCTCGCGGGGACGGCCGCGCTCGCGGTCGTCTTCGCGCTGCGTCAGCGCTGCGTCGAGGAGCCGATGGTGCGGCTCTCGATGTTCGCCTCGAAGCAGGTGTCGAGCGCCGCAGTGATGAGCGTGCTGGTGGGCGCGGGGCTCATCACCGCGCTGATCAGCGTGCCGCTGTTCGTGAACCTCGTGCTCGTCGAGCGACCGATCGACGGGGGCTTCACGCTGCTGCGCTTCACCGCCGCCGTGCCCGTCGGCGCGCTCGCCGGGGGGTGGGTTACGGGGCGCATCGGGCCGCGGCTGCCGGCCGCCGCCGGCGTGCTGCTCGGCGCCGCATGCTTCGCGGGGCTGCTGCCGTGGGATGAGGTGCTCCCCGAGGTGTGGCGCAGCACGCCGCTCATCGTCGGCGGCTTCGGGTTCGGGCTGCTGATCGCCCCGCTCGGCGTGGCGGTGCTCAGCCACGTGCGCGAGGAGGAGCGCGCCGTGGCCGCCTCGTGGCTCACGCTGGCGCGGATGGGCGGGATGCTGGTGGGGACGGGCCTGCTCACCTCGCACGGCCTCGGGCGCTTCTACGCGCGGGCCGGTGCGATCGAGTTCGACTCGCCGGAGTTCGCCGAGCTGGTGACCGAGGCGCAGGTCTCGACCTTCCACGAGATCTGGGTCGTCGCCGCACTCGTGCTGGTGGTGACCGCTGCGCTAGCGTGGTGGCTCGGTGGCCGCGCCGAGCCCGGCGAGGAGGCCGCGGAGTGGTGGTCCGCGCCGACCAGGTAGGCGCCCTCGGTCGACACACGCGAACGCGCCCCGGGCAACCGGGGCGCGCTGCGTGGTGCGTGCGAGGGCGGGACTAGCCGCGCGGCAGCGCGAGTCCTCGCGTCGCGATGATGTTGCGCTGGATCTCGTTCGAGCCGCCGAAGATCGTGTAGACGACGCTGTGCACGTAGAGCTGGGTGAACCGCGCGTCGAGCGGGGTGCGCTCGTGGGCGCGGTCCCAGATGTTCGAGTAGAGCCCGAACACCTTCATGCCGGTGTTCGCGGTGCGCTGGTTCAGCTCGGAGCCGAAGATCTTCGAGGTCGACGCCTCGTAGTTCGGGACCATCCCGCTCGCCTGGATCGAGATGATGCGGAACGAGAAGTTGAACAGCACCTCCGACTCGATCCAGCGGTCGGCGATGAGCGTGCGGGCGCGGTCGCCGCGGTCCTGCGCCCGCAGCCGGCCCTCGTCGGTGTCGAGGTAGTCGATGAGCGAGCGGAGGCGTCGCCGCGTCTCGACCGCGCCGGCGATGTTGGAGCGCTCGAAGTCGAGCAGCGTCATGCCGACGTACCAGCCGCGGTTGACCTCGCCGATGACGTTGGTGGCGGGGACGCGGACGTCCTCGAAGAACGTCTCGTTGGTGCCGTGCTCCCAGCCCATGGTGATGATGGGGCGGACGGAGATCCCGTTGTTCTCCTGGGGCATCACCATGAAGGTGATGCCGCGGTGCTTCGGGGCGTCGGGGTCGGTGCGGAACATCCCGAAGACCCAGTTGGACTTGTGGGCCGAGGAGGTCCACATCTTCTGGCCGTTGATGATGTACTCGTCGCCGTCGCGGACCGCGCGCGTCTGCAGCGAGGCGAGGTCCGACCCCGCGCCCGGCTCCGAGAACCCCTGCGCCCAGAGGATCTCGCCGCGCAGCGTCGGGGGTAGCAGCCGCTCCTTCTGCTCGTCGGTGCCGTGGATGAGCACCGTGGGGCCGAGCAGCGAGAGGCCGCCGCCGCCCACCAGCGGCGCCTCGGCCTCGGCCATCTCCATGTTGAAGATGAACTGCTCCATGGTCGTCAGGCCGGCGCCGCCGTACTCCTGTGGCCAGTGCGGGGCGGACCAGCTGCGCGAGTCCAGCGTCGCGGCCCACTCGCGCGCCGCGGCCTGCGCCTCCTCGCTGCCGTGGACCATGTCCTGCTGCCAGTTGTCCTCGAGGGTGACGGCGCTCCAGCGCCGCTTGTCCTTGTAGTACTGCGGCAGGTTCTCGTCGATGAAGCTGCGCACGTCCTCGCGGAACGCGGCCTGCTCTGCAGTGTCTTCCCAGTCCATGCGCTGCCTCCTCGGCGTGCCGGTCACGTCTCCGGCGTGATTGCTGCGAGGGAGTCTAACAGCGTCCCTGCTCACGGGCGTCTGGCTCGCAGGCGCCAGCCCGGCGGGCGACGCGAACGCGCCCCGGTTGCCCGGGGCGCGCTGCGTGGTGCCTGCGAGGTGGGACTAGCCGCGCGGCAGGGCCAGCCCTCGCGTCGCGATGATGTTGCGCTGGATCTCGTTGGAGCCGCCGAAGATCGTGAACACCACGCTGTGCACGTAGAGCTGCGTGAAGCGCGCGTCCAGCGGGGTCAACTCGTGCGCCCGGTCCCAGATGTTGGCGTACAGGCCGAACGCCTTCATGCCGGTGTTCGCCGTGCGCTGGTCCAGCTCGGAGCCGAAGATCTTCGAGGTCGACGCCTCGTAGTTCGGGACCATCCCGCTCGACTGCATCGAGATGATGCGGAACGAGAAGTTGAACAGCACCTCGGACTCGATCCAGCGGTCGGCGATCAGCGCGCGCGTCCGTTGCGCCCGGTCCTGCGACCGCAACTGCCCGTCGTCCGTGTCGAGGTAGTCGATCAGCGACTGCAGCCGCCGACGAGTCTCGACCGCGCCCGCGATGTTGGAGCGCTCGAAGTCGAGCAGCGTCATCCCGACGTACCAGCCGCGGTTGACCTCGCCGATGACGTTGTTGGCGGGCACGTGGACGTCCTCGAAGAACGTCTCGTTGGTGCCGTGCTCCCAGCCCATGGTGGTGATGGGACGGACGGTGATGCCGTTGTTGAGCTGCGGCATGACCATGAACGTGATGCCGCGGTGCTTCGGGGCGTCGGGGTCCGTGCGGAACATCCCGAACAGCCAGTTGGACTTGTGGGCCGAGGAGGTCCACAGCTTCTGGCCGTTGATGATGTACTCGTCACCGTCGCGCACCGCGCGCGTCTGCAGCGAGGCGAGGTCTGAGCCGGCGCCCGGCTCCGAGAAGCCCTGCGACCACAGCATCTCGCCGCGCAGCGACGGCTCCAGCAGGCGCTCCTTCTGCTCGTCGGTGCCGTGGATCAGCACCGTCGGCCCGAGGAGCGAGAGGCCGCTGCCGCCGACCATGGGAGCCTCGGCCTCGGCCATCTCCATGTTGAAGATGAACTGCTCCATGGTGGTGAGCCCGCCGCCGCCGTACTCGTTCGGCCAGTGCGGCGCGACCCAGTTCCGCGAGGAGAGCACGTCGGCCCACTCCTGCGCGGCGGCCTTGGCCTCGTCGCTGCCGTGCATCATGTGGTCCTGCCAGTCATCCTCCAGGGTGACTGCGTTCCACTCCCGCTTGTCCTTGTAGTACTGCGGCAGGTTCTCCTCGATGAACGAGCGGACGTCCTCGCGGAACGTCGCCTGCTCTGCAGTGTCTTCCCAGTCCATGCGCTGCCTCCTCGTGGACGCGTCGCGTCCGCCGTGCGTATCTGCGAGGGAGTCTAGCAGCGTCTGTCACGCCACCGGAGCGGATCACGGGCGGGTCGCGAGGTCGCTGGCCATCGGGAGCGACTGCTGAGCTATGATCCGGTCATGGCGACCACACGACTCGACATGGACGGGGCGCAAGCCCAGCTCCCGGAGCACGTCGCGCGGCTGGAGCCCGGCGATAGCATCATCCTGTGTCGCGAAGGCCGCCCCGTGGCCGAGATCCGGCCGATCGAGGAGCCCCTGGCCGAGCCTCGCCCGGTCGGGTTGGGCAAGGGTCTCGTCGAGATCCCCGACTCCTTCTTCGAGCCGCTTCCCCCGTCTGCCTTCTCGTAGCGATAGCGCACGGTCCACGCAGATGCAAACGCGCCCCGGGCAACCGGGGCGCGCTGCTGCGTGCGTGCGAGGAGGGACTAGCTGCGAGGCAGCGCCAGTCCGCGCGTCGCGATGATGTTGCGCTGGATCTCGTTCGACCCACCGAAGATCGTGAACACCACGCTGTGGACGTAGAGCTGCGTGAAGCGCGCGTCCAGCGGCGTGAGCTCGTGCCCGCGGTCCCAGATGTTCGCGTAGAGCCCGAACGCCTTCATGCCGGTGTTTGCCGTGCGCTGCGAGAGCTCCGAGCTGAAGATCTTCGAGGTCGACGCCTCGTAGTTCGGGACCATCCCGCCCGCCTGCATCGAGATGATGCGGAACGAGAAGTTGAACAGCACCTCGGACTCGATCCAGCGGTCGGCGATCAGCCCGCGCGTCCGGCCTGCGCGGTCCTGCGACTTCAGCGAGCCCTCGTCCGTGTGCAGGTAGTCGATCAGCGACTGCAGCCGCCGACGCGTCTCGACCGCGCCCGCGATGTTGGAGCGCTCGAAGTCGAGCAGGGTCATGCCGACGTACCAGCCGCGGTTGACCTCGCCGATGACGTTGTTGGCGGGGACGCGCACGTCCTCGAAGAACGTCTCGTTGGTGGCGTGCTCGAAGCCCATCGAGATGATCGGGCGGACCGAGATGCCGTTGTTGGTCTGCGGCATGACCATGAAGCTGATGCCGCGGTGCTTCGGCGCGTCGGGGTCGGTGCGGAACATGCCGAACAGCCAGTTGGACTTGTGGGCCGTGGAGGTCCACATTTTCTGGCCGTTGATGATGTACTCGTCGCCGTCGCGGACGGCGCGCGTCTGCAGCGAGGCGAGGTCTGAGCCGGCGCCCGGCTCGGAGAAGCCCTGCGACCAGAGCATCTCACCGCGCAGCGTCGGCGCCAGCAGGCGCTCCTTCTGCTCGTCGGTGCCGTGGATCAGCACGGTCGGGCCCATGAGCGAGAGGCCCTGGCCGCCGACCATGGGGGCCTCGGCCTCGGCCATCTCCATGTTGAAGATGAACTGCTCCATGGTGGTGAGGCCGGCGCCGCCGTACTCCTGCGGCCAGTGCGGGGCGACCCAGTTGCGCGAGGACATGCGGTCGGACCACTCCTGCGCGGCGGCCTTCGCCTGGTCGCTGCCGTGGACCATGTCCATCTGCCAGTCATCCTCGAGGGTGACGGCGTTCCAGGCCCGCTTGTCCTTGTAGTACTGCGGCAGGTTGTCGTCGATGAAGCTGCGGACGTTCTCGCGGAATGCCGCCTGCTCTTCGGTGTCTGCCCAATCCATGCATGCCTCCTCGCCGTGCGCGTCGCGCCGCTGCGTGTGTGCTGACGCGAGATTCTACCAGCGTTTCCCGTTACGTCCCGCCGCCGCGCCGACGAGGATCAGGCGGCGCTGATGAACTGGTGGAGCAGGTCGTAGACCTCCTGCTCCACCCCCAGCAGGCGGTGGCCCGTGCCCGGCAGGATCACCATGTGCTTCGGGTCCTGCGCCCGCTGGTAGATGTCGTCCGAGGCCAGCGGTAGCAGCACCTGGTCGTCCTCGCCGTGGATCAGCAGCAGCGGCTTGCCAAGCTGGTCGACCTCCTGCGTGCCGTAGCGCTGCGCGGCCAGCGCCGCGACGGCCGTCAGGAACGGGCTCAACACGCCCGACTTGATCGCCACCGCGCCCGCGTAGGAGTGCCCGACCACGACCGCGCGCCCACCGCCGAGCCCCTTCAGCAGTGAGCACGCCGCGAGGACGTCGATCACGGTCTCCTCGAGCTCGCCGGTGAGTCGCGGGCTGATGCGCAGCGACGTCACGCCCTGCTCGACGAGGTCCTCGGCGAGCTTCGCGTAGACGCCCCCGGCGGGGCCCTCGGTGCCGACGAAGATCGCGCACTTCACGCTGCCCTCGGCCGGGTCCATGAGCGCGCTCAGCGGGCCGTGGTTCGTCTCGATGTTGACCTCGAGGCGGTTGCCCTCGCCCGTCGGCTGGGCGCTGACCTGCTCGATGCGGACGACGACGTCGCCGCCCGGCTCGGCCATGCTGCCGGAGCCCTGGCTCACCATGTCTCGCCTCCCGGTCCCGACCGAGTCACCGTCGCGCCGGACGGAGCCGCCTGCTCAGCGTCTCCGGCCGAAGCGCTCGCGGAACTCCTCGGTGGTGTTCACATGCGGGTAGGGGTCGTCCGGCACGGGCACGTCGAGGAACTCGCAGAGGGGGCCCCAGCCGCTGCCGGTCTCGTAGACCAGCAGGCGGTCGGACGGGATGGCCGCCTGCACGGCCGCGGTACGCGCCTCGTACACGCCGATGACGTGGTCCTTGTCCTCCATGCGGTCGTCGAAGTTGGTCTCCCAGATGAACCAGTGCGCCCACTCCGCCCGCTCCCGCTCGGCGTCGTCCTCGGCCTGGAGGCCCGCGGACGTGCTGAGGTGGATCGTGTTGCGGATGCTGGCGTACCAGCGCTCCGGGTCGCGCACGCTGAGCAGCACCTTCGACTCCGGGTAGTGCTCGGAGAGCTCCCACCAGAAGTCGCACGCCGGCCAGTCCACCGACGCCTTGAAGTCGGCGAACATCGCGTCCCAGTCGACGGCCTCGCCGCGGCGGGCCGCCGACCACAGGTCGCGGTGGTCCGGATACCTGCCGACTTCGAGCATGTGGTACGTCTTGTCGAAGCCGAGCTGCTCCAGCGCGTACTTCAGCGAGAGCGTCCCGGTGCGCCCGAGGCCCGCACCGACGATGTCCAGCGCCACGGCGCGGCTACGCCTCGACCGCCGCGCCGACGCTCTCGAAGCAGTCCAGCGCCTCCTCGGCGAGGCCGTAGACGACGTCGGCGGCGGGCCGGACGGCGTGGATCCCGACGGCGCTCTGGCCGGCCGGTGTGGTCATCCACTCCTCCATCTTGCCGTCCTTGATGCCGTCGAGGATGTCGCCGACAAGCATGCCCTGCAGCGGCATCGGCAGCGGGTCGGGTGCGTCGGGCTGCTTCCAGGCGTCGGACCAGCGCGAGGGCAGCTGGCGGACGGGCTTCCCGGACATCGCGCGCGACTGGATGGGGTCCTCCGCGCGCGCCTCGATGAGGCGCTGCTTGAGGAACATCTCGGTCTCCGACTCGTGGGTGGCGAGCCAGATCGTGCCGGTCCACACGCCCGCGGCACCCATGGTCAGCGTGGCCGCGAGCTGCTTGCCGTTGTTGATCCCGCCGGCGGCGAGCACCAGTGAGTTCGAGCCCTTCGCCATCTCGACGACCTCGGGCACGAGGGTGAACGTACCGACCGTGCCGCTGTGGCCGCCGGAGTCGTAGCCCTGTGCGACGATCACGTCGACGCCGGCGTCGACCTGGCGCTGCGCCTGGCGCGGCAGCCCGACCAGGCCCCACACCTTCATGCCCGCCTCGTGCGCTCGGTCGAGGATGAACGCGGGGCTGCCCAGGCCGGAGACGAAGATCGGCACCTCCTCCTCGAACAGCACCTCGAGCGAGGCGCGAGAGCGTTCGAGCAGGTCGTGGCTGCTGGGCCGCGCCTCGTTGGGGTCGGGGTCGGGGATGCCGTGCTCGTCCTTGAGGTTCTGGATGAACGCCCGGTGCTCGTCCGGGATCATCTCCTCGAGGTCCTCGAGGTTGCCCTGGACGAAGGACGCCGGCACGAGCAGGTCGATGCCGAACGGCTTGTCGCCGACCTTGTCGCGGATCCAGCGGATGTCGGAGCGCAGCTCGTCGGGCGTGAGGCTGGTGGCGCCGAGGACGCCGATGCCACCGGCGTTGCTGACCGCGGCGATCACGTCCTTGGTGTGCGCGAACGCGACGACCGGGATCTCGCAGCCGTACTCCTCGCACAGTCTCGAAAACAGGGGGTTACTCATCGGGGGTCTCCTCTCGGTCAAGGCCGAGTCTAGGCGAAATCGCCGGGGCTGGGGCGGAGTGCGACTCATCCCATCCCTCGCGCGTTGCACGATACCCTCGATGCGCCACGGTCGGAGTGGCCCGGCGGGACAGGAGCGAAGCGATGGCGGACGAGCAGCGACAGCCCTTCGGCAGCGACTTCGTCACCGGCCTGCCCGCCGTCGGCGCGCCCTCGGTGCGCTCGACGGACGGCGCCGTCGCGTACGTCCACACGAGCGTCGACGCCGAGACGCTGGAGACCAGCGCGCACATCGAGGTTGCGCCGTTCGAGGGCGGCCCGTCGCGCAGGCTCACCGCCGGGCCGCGCGACGGCGCGCCGCGCTGGTCGCCGGACGGCTCGCAGCTCGCGCTCCGTCGCCGCGCCGACGAGGACGCCCCGGCGCAGCTCTGGCTGCTGCCGAGCGACGGCGGGGAGGCGGCGCAGCTCACCGACATCCCCGGCGGCGTCATGGACTACGCCTGGTCGCCCGACGGCCGGACGATCTACTGCCTCAGCGACGTCGACCCCTCGCGCGGCGAGGATGACGACGGCCCGGACCGGCCCCGCACGCGCGAGGCGCGCGAGATCTACTACCGCGGCGACACGCTCGGGTGGCGCGGCGAGACGCGCACGCACGTCTTCCGCGTCGAGGTGGCCGACGGCGCGCACGAGCAGCTCACGGACGGTGACTTCAACCACCGCTCGCTCGCCGTCTCGCCCGACGGCGAGCGCCTCGCGTTCGTCTCGGACCGTTCACCGCGCCGCTTCCTGCGCGCGCCGTGGGGCGGCGAGCTGTGCGTCATGCCGGCCGGGGGCGGGCGCGTGCGGCGGCTCGTGTGGGAGAGCGTCGCGGCGGGCGGCGCCGCGTGGTCGCCAGACGGCCGCGAGATCGCGTTCATCGGGATGTCCGACGACAACGCGTGGCAGCACTACGTCTACCTCGCCGACGCGGAGACCGGCGCCTGCCGCCGCCTGACCGACGACTCGCTGGAGCCGCAGGCCGGCTTCTTCCCCATCGCCGCCGCGCCGCCCGTCGCCTGGCGCGGCGACCGCATCGTCTTCGCCGCCGACGCGAACGCCTCGTCCGGCGTCTACAGCGTCGACCGCGACGGCGATGTGCGCGCCGAGCGGGCGACCGACGAGGTCCTCGGCGGCCTCGTCGCGTCGCCGGATGGCCGCCGCCTCGGCTTCGTCGCCTCGACGCTCGACCGGCCCGGCGAGGTGACGACGCTCGACCTCGCCGGCGGCGCAGGCGCCGTGCTCACGTCGGGCGCCGGGGAGTACCTCGCGGGCCACGCCATCGGGCGCACCGAGCGCTTCCAGGTGGAGCGCGACGGCGTCGAGATCGACTGCTTCCTCGTGTACCCGCCGGGCTTCGACGAGTCACGCCGCTACCCGCTCGTGCTCGAGATCCACGGCGGACCGAACGGCTTCTTCGGCACCGGGTTCAGCCCCCTGCACCAGGTGATCGCGTGCGCCGGCAACCTCGTGCTCTACACGAACCCGCGCGGCTCCACGACCTACGGCGAGGACTTCACCGCCGCGGTCTTCGAGGACTGGGGCGGCGAGGACGCCCGCGACCTCCTCGCCGCGCTCGACGCGGTCTGCGAGCGGCCGTACGTCGACGCGGACCGGCTGGGCGTCCACGGCTACTCGTACGGCGGGTTCATGTCCTCGTGGCTCATCGGGCACGACCAGCGCTTCCGAGCCGCGGCGATCGGTGCGCCGGTCACGAACCTGCTCTCGATGTACGGCCAGACGGACATCGCCGCGAGCTTCGGCGAGCAGCAGTGGGGCGGGCTGCCCCAGGACCGCCTCGAGCACTACCTGGAGCGCTCTCCCGTCATGTACGTCGACGCGATCGAGACGCCGGTGCTGCTGCAGCACGGCGACGCGGATATCCGCGTCCCGATCTCGCAGTCGGAGGAGCTGTTCGCGGGGCTCAAGCGCCGGGGCAAGACGGTCGAGTTCATCCGCTACCCGGACTGCTCGCACCTCTTCCTGCGCGTCGGCCACCCGAGCCTGCGCATGGAGTATTACGACCGCGTGGTGGAGTGGTTCGCGCGCTGGCTGGGGGCGTGAGCGCGCGCCTGCCGCAGCCGGAGGGGGCCGGGTAGGGAAAATCGCCCGCCGACCGTCCTACGATGCCTCACATGGAGCGTAATCCCCGCGGCCGCCCGCGCCACCCCGACGTCCTGACGCCGGCCGAGTGGCGCGTCCTGGAGGAGCTCCGCGAGGGCGGCACGAACGCCGAGATCGCCTCGCGGCTCGGCATCAGCGGCGACGCGGTCAAGTACCACATCTCGAACATGCTCGGGAAGCTCGAGCTGCGCGACCGCCGCGCCCTCGCGGAATGGCGCCCGGACACAGGTCGAGGCCGCCTCGGCGCGCTGGGCGCCTTTCCTGCGGCGCTCGGGTTGGTTGCTCGATCGGTCACCTGGATGGGGACGGGCGCGGCTGTGGCGGCCGGCGTGGCGGTGGTGTCGGTCACGACCATGCTGGTGATCGCCGTGGTCGCGACCCAGCGGGGCGGGGAGCCGGCCACGGTGATCGAGGTGCCGGTCGCGGTGACGAGAGCGCCCGATACGCCGGCCACGCCGATCGTGCTGGCGCCCGCGGCGCCCACCGGGATACCCGCTGGGATGCAGACGCCCGGGCCGACCGCTTCGCCAACCCCGACTCTGCGGCCAACGGCAACCCCGACTCCGCCGCCAACGGCGACGCCGGCACCGGGGCCCGCATTGGCGCCAGGACAGGAGGTCGTGTTTCTCGGGGAAGTGCCCGAGGAGGATCGGTCCATGGTTCGCGAAGAACTCACGAGCATCATCTCGTTCTTCGACGACCGTTTCGGCGTCGTGGTACCCGAGTTCACCTTCTATTTCTCCATGGAGCCGGGCCCGCTCGCCGCGCATTACGAGGAGCTGCATGATCGGGAGGCTCCATTCGCCAGCGGCTGGGCGGTGGGCCTGCTCGACGGGACCACCGAAGCCTATGTCACGCACCCGGATCCTCATCCGAGGGCTGCAATCCTGGCGCATGAGTACTACCACCTCTTGCAGCATCACGTGGTGCAATCACATGCCGACGGTCCGCGCTACGCTCCCGCCTGGCTGATCGAGGGAACGGCCGAATACGCCGCCGACTTGTATGCCCTGCGGAACAGCGAGGGCGAGGCGGAATTCATGTGGCTGTGGGAAACCCTGGCGCGTACGAATATCCCGATCACGGCCGTCGTCCATAACGAGGCGATGCCCTGGGCGATCCTTCCAGGCGGAGGGCCGATCCGGGGGATACTCGATCCCGTGTACTACCAACTGGCAGCCTCGGGTATTGCGTGGCTGGTGGCGAATTCCGGCGACGACCACGCTCACCTGAGTTACTGGCGCTTGCTGGCGGAGACTGACGATCCCGACGGTGCTTTTGCATCCGCCTTTCGCATCACGGTGGACGACTATGCCGAAGTGTTCGAGGAGTACCGGGCCGCGTCGGTGGATGATCTCCCGCAGATCCGCGCTGTGGTCATGGACTCCGCAGGGAGGCCCCTGCCCGGCGTGGGAGTAGGCGTTGGACCCGCGCCTGCCGCCGACCCGCAGACCCTTGAAGGGTTTCACCGCAACGCGACGTTCCTGAGCCAGCGTGCCAGCATCACCGAGGGGATCACGGCGAGTGATGGCTCAGTCGCTCTCTCCGTCCTTCCTGGGAGGGCCTATTACGTATCTCTCGCCTGGACGATCCCGGCCTCATCGGAAGTGGAGGCCGAATGGGTCTTCTTCGGTCTCCCGGTGCACCCCTCGTCTGGCGATGTGAACCGGTGCGGGCCGCTCACCGCCCTCGTCGTGGATGACCAGGATGTCGAAGACCTGACGATACGGCTAACGCCCGCGGTGCTGGTCCGAGACCCGGCGCCGGGGGTCCGGGCCCAACTCCTGCGTGCGACGCCCGAGGAGTTCAACCGGTTGATCCTGGATCTGGCTCCACCCTGCGGCGAGGGGCTCCGCGATGCGGTTTCCCTGTCCGGCGTCGTGCGCGGCCCGGACGCCAGGCCGGCTGCATCCGTCCTTGTCTGCGCGGTGCGCGAGGAGAGTCCCGGGCTGCAGTCGCCTTGCACCGAGACGACAGCGGACGGCTCATTCGTGCTCATGGTTCAGCCCGGCATGTTCGGGCTCCAACTCCTCCCGCCGGGTTCGCGGTATGGCTGGTACGGCGAGGATGGCTTCTTCACCGGAGAGAGCCAGCGTGAGGTCATCGAGCTGGGCAGCGCCGATGTGCGAGGGATCGAGGTGCGGCTACCTGCGTTCATCACTGGAACGGTGCTGGGGCCCGGTTCCGACCCGACGGTGTGGGGAACCATCATGATCTGCGCGGAACCGACCTCTCCCGAGATCCATCCCGGCTGCGCCATGCTCGGGCACGACGGGACATTTGCGGTCGCGGCTCCGGAGGGGGCCGTCTGGCTGCGTGTGCTTCTCCGCGGGAGCCAACTGGGTTGGTACGGTGCCGATGGTTCCGTCGTGGGCGATGACGAGCGGACTGCAATCACGATAGCGGGCCAGAACGTCGACGGAATCGAAATCCACCTACCCTGACCCGCGTCCACGTTGCTCACACGTCCTGCGGGCAGCATCGGTCGCTCGCGCTATCCTCCGCGCCATGACCGCCGAGCCCCACGTCGCTGACGACGACACGCCACCACGCCCGCCGCCCCCGAGGCGGCGAGGCGTCTACTGGGGCTGGTGGATCGTCGGCGGGGCGGTCATCGCGCAGTTCGCGGCGATGGGGACCGCGGGCGCCATCGCCGGGGTGTTCCTGCGGCCGATGACCGAGGAGCTCGGGTGGAGCGCCGCCGAGTTCACGCTCGGCGGCTCGGCCGCGTTCCTGCTCGGCGGGCTCTCGGGGTTGGTCGTCGGGCCGCTCGTCGACCGGCACGGGGCGCGTCCGCTGATGCTCGCGGGCGCGTGCATCTACGCGCTCGCGTTCCTCGGCATGTCGCGCGTCGAGGAGCTGTGGCAGTTCATCGCGCTCTCGATGGCTGCGGGCGGCGCTGGCTCTTCGATGGTCGGCCCGCTCGTCTCGAACGTGACGCTCTCGAAGTGGTTCGTGGTGCGGCGAGGGTGGGCGATCGCGCTCGGCTCCTCGGGCGTCTCGTTCGCGGGGCTGGTCATGCCGGTGACGATGACACGCGTCGTCGATGCGATCGGGTGGCGCGACGCGTACGCGGCGCTCGCCGTGGCGATGTTCGTGGTGATCGTGCCGGTGGCGCTGATCATGCGCCGGCGTCCCGAGGACTACGGGATGCTCCCCGACGGCCTCGACCCCGAGGCGGCCCAGGGCGCGGGCACGATGGCGGCGGAGGCGCAGGCGCGCGACGCGGCCAACTCATACACGCGCGCCGAGGCGGTACGGACGCGCGCGATCTGGCTACTCATCGCCGGGTACGGGCTGAACATGATGGCGCTGTCCGGGGTGCTGGTGCACGCCATCCCGTTCATGACCGACCACGGCTTCGCGCGCGCCGAGGCGGCGCTGGCCCTGGCCGTGAACGGCGGCGCGAACCTCACCTCGAAGTTCGTGTGGGGGTTCTTCCTGCAACGCGTCCACGTCCGCTACCTGGGCGCGACGGCGCTCGCGACGTCGGCGACGGGTGTCGTGCTCATGCTGGTCGCGGCGCCGACGGGGGCGCTGCCGCTGATGTTCGTCGCGTTCTTCCTGTGGGGCTTCGGGTTCGGCGGGACGGTGCCGCTGAGCGAGTTCATCTTCGCGAAGTACTTCGGGCGCGTGTACATCGGCGCGGTGAGGAGCGTGGGCCTGCCGATCACGATCCTGCTCGGCGCGGCCGGGCCGATCCTCGCCGGCCTGTACTTCGACGTGGCCGGGTCGTACGAGGGCGTCTATGCGGGGTTCGTGCTCGCGTACCTGGCGGGCGCGACGGCGATCCTCGTCTCGCGCGAGCCGCCGCCGAAGCAGGCCCCGGCCGTGGCTCCAGGCTAGCCGGCCAGTTCCCCCCGCTCACCAGGGGGTCGACTCGGTGTCCTTCACCGCGTCGGGCAGGCGGTAGCTGATCCCCGCGTCGTCGTATACCGATCGCTGCATCATCCCCGCGAAGTTATTGAAGTCGTGTGATGGTGCGCCGGGCACGATCCGCGAGCGCAGGATCTGGAACCGCCGTTGCATCCGCACCAGCGCGAGCGCCCCAAACGTGGACTGCTTCGGGAAGTCGAGCCGATCGGCCAGGTCGTTGCCGATGAGGGCGCGCGAGGTCCGCATGAGAAGCCGGAGGAGCTTCTGCGCCTTCCCCGGATCGGTGACGCCCAGGAGTTCGGGGACGGTGTTGATGTAGCCGTGCGCCACGGCGATGCCCATCGGGCCGGGTGGGCTCTCACAGGCGTGGGCAACGGCCCGGATGCGGTGCGCATCCTCCTCGGTCTCCCACAACAGCGATTCGGGCACACCGAGCAGCCACGTGACGTAGCGCCAGGTGTGCATGAACCCGGCGCTCTCTTCGTCGGTGAGGCGGACGCCCAGCATCCGGGCGGATTCGAGGTTGAAGGCGGAGAATCCCGTGGACGCCAGCGCCATGTGCGCCATGTGCAGGGGCACACCCTCGGCCTCCACGTCCCATTCGTCTGAATCGCCGAGCAGGCGCCGTAGCTGGGCGTGGATGAGCCGGATCCGCACCGTGATCTTCCACCCGTCGCCGTCGCGATCGAGGCCGCCGGGCAGTGTCACCTCCACCAGGTGGCGGGTGTTTTGCTTCACGCGCCGAAGGTTCCCCGCGGTTCTCCCCGTGATATAGAAGGCCTTCGCCAGTTCCTCCGTGAGTCCGGTGATGAGCGAGTGGAGCACGAGCCCGACGAAGAACAGGTCCGACTGCCGGAAGAAGGCGCGCGAGCCCGGGAGCGCCTTCGCCGGGGCGAACTCGAACGGCGGAGGGGTCTCGAGCGCGTCGAAGAACTCGCGCAGCGCGAGCGGGGCCCCGGTCAGGCCGCGCTCGTCGCGATCCATCGCGGCGGCTACGAAGCGCTGTGCGCTTTCCGGATCGAAGGCGTCGAGGGCGGCCACCGCTGCGTCGGCCAGTGGGTCGCCGACCATTGTGTGCTCGATGTATGTATCGGCCATCGACGAATCGATCGCGTGTGCGCGATCGTAGCTACGAACATAGTTCGACGGAATCGATTGCATCCGGGACAGGATAGCCCGGCGACTGTGATTAAGCGACTATTCGGTAGGCTCTGTGCCGCTGAACGCTCCGGCTAGATGCGTTACTACATTTGGGATAGCACCTCGGCGAAGAAGGCGTCGACGCGGGCGTTGAAGAACTCTGGGAGCTCCCAGTACAGCGAGTGGCCCGCCTCCGGCACGCGCTCGATGCGCGAGCCCGCGACGTGCTGCTGCGCCGCCGCCGTCAGCTCGATCGGGATCGTGGCGTCCTCCTCGCCCGCGAGGAACAGCACGGGCACGTCGAGGTTGGCGAGGTTCGCGATGGGGATCGCGCCGTCCTCAACGGTGTAGCCCTCGGGGAGGTCGATCGGCGGGTTGAGCGCGCGCACCTGCTGGTACAGGAAGAGCCGCTCGGGGTGCTCCCGCTTGAAGCGGTCGCCCACCATGTTGGTCTGCTCGGCGGGCACGACGGCCGGGTCCAGGCGCGCGAGGCCCGACCAGTGCTCGCGCGCCCGCGCCATGAGGCCCTCGTCGCCGACGCCGAGGAAGGTGTTGGCCATGACGAGCGCCCACACGCGCTCCGGGTGCGTGCCCGCGAAGGTCATGCCCGTGAACCCGCCCATCGACTGCGCGATGATCGCCGTCGACTCGACGCCGAGGTGGTCCAGGAGCTCCTCGAGGTCACGTGGGTACGCGCGGATGGTCTCGCCCGAGTGGTCGAGGCTCTGGCCGAAGCCGCGATGGTCGATGGTGATGCAGCGGTAGCGCTGCGAGAAGTGCGGCACCTGCTGCCACCAGCTCAGGTGGTTCCCGCCCGCGCCGTGCGCGAACACGATCGCGCGGTCGCCGTCGCCGCGGTCCTCGTAGTAGAGCTCGCCACCGGTGACATCGAGCATGGGCATCGCGGACCTCCTCGCCTCGCGTGTCGGCCCGTGCAGCGTACCGCGTGACGGGGCCCCGGCGTGGTACCGTCTCGCGAGCACCGAAGGGGGCGCACGATGACGAGCGAGCCGGATACCAGCACCTGGAAGAAGACGCCCGACGGGATCGCGATCCCGCCGCCCTCGCCCGACGACGTGCTCTACGAGGCGGCCGACGGCGTGGCGAAGATCACGCTCAACCGCCCCATCGTGCTCAACGCGATCAACAAGAACGTCACCCGCCTCCTCGACGCCGCGCTCGACCAGGCCGAGGCCGACGAGGACGTGCGCGCGGTGATCCTGACCGGCGCCGGCCGCGCCTTCTCCGCGGGCGGCGACCTCTGGTCCTCGCTCTACCCGGACGACGACCCCGCGCCCGACGCGCTGGACGTGCAGTTGCGGATCTGGTCGTTCGACAAGCCGGTGATCGCGGCGGTGCGCGGCCACGCGGTGGGGCAGGCGTGCGAGCTGGCCGGGGTGTGCGACATGACCATCGCCGGCGAGAGCGCGCGCCTCGGCGAGATCCAGATCCGCCACGGCTTCGGCGTCCCGGTACTCATCACCCCCTTCATCACCAACCAGAAGCTGGCCAAGGAAGTGCTGCTGCTCGGCGAGGTGATCCCGGCCGAGGACGCGCTGCGCATGGGACTCGTCAACCGCGTGGTCCCGGACGACGAGCTGGACGAGGCGGCGATGGAGATGGCGCGCAAGCTGGCGGCGCTGCCGCCGGTGGCGGTGCGGCTCAACAAGCGCCTCGTGAACCTCGTGTACGAGCAGATGGGGCTGATCGACGCGGTGCGCTACCGCGACAACGACGCGCTGATGGAGTACCTGGAGGCCGAGGACACCGTCGGCACGGCCCGCCAGCGCGTCCGCGAGGAGCAGGGCTGGGCGGCGTTCAAGCGTGAACGCGACCAGGGCTACGAGGAGGCGAAGTAGCCCCGGGGGCGCGCGGCCGCCGCGCTGCTCGCGCGGTGGCGCGGAGCCGGGGCGCCGCTAGAATAGCCGCCGTACAGGCTCAGGCGCCGGCAAGGAGGCTGCCGCATCGTCACCACATACGAACCGGCGGCAGTCGACCACCCGCTGGACCCAATCTTCAACCCGCGCGGCGTCGCCGTGGTCGGCGTATCGACGCGACCAGGCCCGGATGGGCGCATGGGCGGCATCTTCCTCAACTCGCTGCTGGAGCAGGGCTACCACCACGGTCGCGCGCTCTACGCCGTGAACCCGAAGATGACCGAGGTGCGCGGCGTGCCGTGCTACCCCACGGTGCTCGACTGCCCGGATCCCATCGACCACGTCATCTCGCAGATCCCGTCCGAGGGGCTCCCGACGCTCGTCGAGCAGTGCATCGAGAAGGGTGTGCGGTCGCTCCACTCGTTCACGGCTGGCCTCGCCGAGACGGGCGACCCGGACCTCGTCGCGCAGGAGCGCGCCATGGTGGCGCGCGCCCGCGAGGCGGGCATGCGGCTGATCGGCCCGAACTGCATGGGGCTCTACGTCCCCGGCGTCGGCCTCGGCTTCAACCCGCGTTCGCCGAACGAGCCGGGCAACGTCTTCCTGCTCTCGCAGTCCGGCGCGAACGCCGGCGGCATCATCGACGGCCTGGGGCGGCGCGGCCTGCGCTTCTCCAAGGGCGTCTCCTACGGCAACGCCGCCGACCTCAAGTCGCACGACTTCCTCGAGTACGCGATGGAGGACCCCCAGACGGAACTCGTCGTCGCCTACATCGAGGGGCCGCGCGACGGGCGGGCGTTCTTCGAGGCGCTGAAGAGGCTCGCCCGCGTCAAGCCGACCATCGTGCTCAAGGGCGGCATCACCGACGACGGCGCGCGCGCGGCGAACTCGCACACCGGCTCGCTCGCCGGCTCCATCGACGTCTTCGACGCGCTGTGCCGGCAGGCCGGGGCGATGCGTGTGCGCACGCTCGAGGACCTGCTCGACCTCGCGGTGGCGATGACCACGGACATGCGCTACCTCGGCGGCAACAAGGTCACGCTCGTGGGCGCCGGCGGCGGCTTCGCGGTGCTCTCCACCGACCAGATGGCGATGGAGGGCCTCGAGGTACCGTGGCTGCCCGAGGCGACCCAGGAGCAGCTACGCGAGATCATCCCCATCGCGGGCACCAGCATCCGCAACCCCGTCGACGCCAACTTCGGGCGCGACCACCCGATGGACTTCAGCAGCGACACCGGCCTCACCCGGCGCGTGTTCCAGTCGATTGCCTCCGCGCACTCGACCGACCTCGTGCTGACCACGGTCGGCACGCGCTGGTACCCCGGCCAGGACCACTCGGACGAGGCGCGGCAGCAGCAGCTGTCGCTGACCGCCGAGGAGCTCTCGATCATCTCGCGCGAGCACGGCGTGCCGATGGCGCTGATCCTGCGCGAGGCGCGGCTGGAGGACGCGGGCGACTTCGTCCACGACCACGGCGTGGCTTCGTTCCCGTCGATCGAGCGCGCCGCGCGGGCGGCCGCGACGATCCTCGAGTGGCGCCGCCGGCGCGAGGGCCTGCCGGACTTCTTCACGGACAACTAGCGGCGGCGGGGGATCGGTCGCACGGACTGCGTCGGGCTCCCGGCCCGGCGCGTGGCCGGGCGCGCGTTGTGAGAGCATAGATAGCCGCCACGCCGCAGACCCGCTGCACACGGGGGAACATGGCTCGCACGCCCGCAGGCACCACGCCCCCGACCGCCCCCGGTGAGCGCCTCTGCCCGCGCTGCGGGCGCACCGTGCTGGAGACCAGCATTCGGTGCCGCTTCTGCATGGCCGACCTGCGCGACACCAGGCTCGGTCCCCGCAGCAGGAGGGCGCGGCCCGAGCGCCGGCGCTGGATCCCGAGGATCCGTCACCGCTGGTCGCGCCGTCGTGGCTTCGCCGTCATCTTCCTGGCGATCGTGCTCTTCTACGGCGGGCGCTGGGCCTGGGTGCACCACATCTCGACGGCCCAGCCGCTCCCCGTGGGGGTGTCGGCCGCCATCAGCCTCGAAGCGACACCGTCCACCTCGTGGCCGACGCCCAACGGCGGCCTCTCCCAGGACCGCACGACCACCGCGCGCGCCGCCCTCGACGGCGAGGTGGCGTGGCAGGTCGGCCTGCCGGAGCAGGTGACGCGCGATCCCGTCGCCGACGAGGAGCGCATCTACGTCATGTACCGCGACAGCTTCGCGGCGTACTCGCTCGACGACGGCAGCGAGGTATGGCACTTCACGCGGCCCGGCCTGCTCAGCAGCCCGGCGGTCGTCGGCGACCGGCTGTACCTCTCGCTGCGCAGCGGCCGCGTGCTGGGCATCGACGCCGCGTCGGGCGAGATCGAGTGGACGACGATCCTCGACGAGGAGCTGTTCACCACACCCATCGCGTTCGAGGGCGTGCTCTACGTCTACGCCCCCGGGCGGCTGTACGGCCTGGATGCCGAGAACGGCGACGAGCTCTGGACCCGGGACGTCGAGGGTAACTGGGGCGAGTCCTCGCCCGTGGTGAGCGAGGACCGCGTCGCGGTCGCGGCGCGCAAGGCCGTGGTCGTGCTGGACCGCGAGACCGGCGTGCGCACGTTCCGCCACCCGCACACCTCGATCGCCGGGCTGGTGTTCGGCCGGGACTACATCTACAGCATCTCGCCGGCGTTCGCGGCGGGGATCGACCCGGCGTCGACGCTGCCGTGGTGGGAGGGCACGAGGCTCTACTGGAACTGGCTCTGGGCGTTCGGGGCCGCGCCAGAGCCGCCGCGGCCCGAGATCGAGTGGGTGTCCCGCGAGCGCCCGAGCGACCTGCGCTCGGGCACCGCGTTCTCGCTGATGTTCAAGCCGGCGTTCGACGGCGAGCGCATCATCACCTCGGACACCACGGGCCTGGTCCGGGCGTTCGACGGGACGACCGGTGCGCTGGCGTGGGAGCGCAAGCTCGACGCGGTACACGGCCCGGCGACCGTGACGCCGGACGGGTTGGTGGTACCCGTCTCCGACGCGATGCTCCTGCTGGACGCCGACACCGGCGAGGTGGTGGATGAGCGGCCACTCGACACGATCCGGACGCGCGTGAAGCGCTGGGTCGTGGTGCTGGAGCGGGGCACGTTCGTGGTCGACGAGCCCGGCGCCCTGCTGGGCCTCCGGTAGCGGCGTGCAGCCGGACGAGGCGGAGCAGGCGTGACGACCTCGACACAGCAGGTGCAGGCCCCGCGCTACCGCTTCGTGGTCGAGGGCGCCCTGCTGTGGATCCAGATCGCGATGGGGCTGAGCTTCATCGCCGTCGCGCCGCTGTTCCCGCTCATCATCGACGACTACGGCATCGACAACGCCACGGCCAGCCTCCTCGTCGGCGGCACCGCGCTGGCGTTCGCGGTCTCGACGATCCCGGGCGGCCTGATCGCGGCGCGCTTCGGGTGGTGGCGCGCGACGTTCTTCGGCGGGCTGCTGATGTCGGCGATGGTGCTGTCGCCGCTGGCGTCGAGCTTCACGATCCTGCTCGGGCTGCGGCTCCTGTTCGCCGCCGGGGGCGCGACCGTGATGGGCGCGCTGCCCTCTGCGGTCATGAGCTGGTTCCCGTTGCGCGAGTTGCCCGTGGTCAATGGGACGAACATCGTCGGGCAAAGCATCGGCGTCACCGTCTCCGTGTTCATCGTGGCCGGCCTCGCCGGCCTCGTCGGATGGCGCGAGTCGCTCATGCTCTTCGGGCTCGTCTCGCTCGCCGGGGTGGGGGTCTTCGTGTTCCTCGCGCGCACGCCTGACGTTCCCGTGGGCGCGCCGATCAGCCCGGCGTTCTCACCCACGCTGCTCCTGTCCGTCCTGCGCGACCCGCCCACGCTGCTGCTCGGCTTCGGCATCGCGGGCGGCGTGGCCGCGTTCATCGGCCTCAACTCGTGGCTCCCGACGTACTACCAGCAGGAGTGGGGATGGTCGCTGGAGCGCGCCGGGCAGGTGGTGGCGATCCCGTCGTTCTTCGGCATCGTCGGGTCGCTGGCCGGGTCGGCGGTACCCGTCGGGATCGGGTTGCGGCGGCCGCTGATCATCGCCGCCGGCGTCGTCATGCCGGTCGCGGTGTTCGGGAGCTTCATCTCGGAGTCGCCGCTGGTGCTGTTCCCGAGCCTCGCGCTGCTCGGCTTCGTGAGCTGGATCCACTTCCCGTCGGTGATGACCATGCCGATGGAGTTCCCGGGCAACACGCTCGAGCGCGCGACGCTGTCGTTCGCCACCGTGATGACCATCGGCAACGTCAGCGGCTTCTTCTCGCCGCTGATGGTCGGGTTCCTGCGCGATCAGACCGGGAGCTTCGGGCTCGGCTTCCTGATCTGTGTCTTCTTCCCGCTCAGCCTCGTCATCGCGGGCCTGCTCGTGCCCGAGACCGGGCCCCGCGCGCGCAGGCGGCCGGTCCAGGCCACCGAGGCCGCCGAGTCCGTCGAGGTCTCGTAGCGACGCCTACAGCACCGCGATCGGGTTGACCGGCGAGCCGGTCCCGCCGTGGACGCGCAGCGGCGCGACCATCAGCAGGAACTCGTACCGGCCCGCCTCGGCGCACGCGTCCGCGAGGTCGTCGAGGTTCGCGTTGTCGAGCAGCGGCATCCCCATCCACGGGATCACGATCTCGTGGATCGGCACGCCGACCGTGTCGCCGTCCGGCCTCGGCAGGCCGTGGCCCAGCCCCTGCTGCCCGGCGTCGAGGAGGTCCCAGACGAGCACGGCGGCGTCGTGCATGTAGAGGAACTCGATGGCCGAGCCGTGCACGCCCGGCATCTCGTTGAACATGCCCATCTCGAAGTCCGGCCGCGAGGCGTAGAACGCGTTCGCGCCCGAGCGCACGACCACGGCGTCGCCGGGCCGTGGCTCGACGCCCTGCGCCGCGGCGATGTCCTCGAGCTCCCAGCCGTGGACGGGCGCGTCGATGGTGACGAAATCCGCGCCGCGATGGCGCGGCACGTCGTAGAGCACGCCGCGCGTGACGATGCCGTCGTGGTACGGCTCGACGGAGCCGCTGCCGGCGCCGTCGAGGGTGACGTCGGAGCCCGGGCGGCCGTTGTAGAGCTCGCCGCCGGGGCCGGTGAAGATGTGGCACAGCGCGTCCAGGTGCGTGACGGTCCAGCCGTGGAAGTTGATGCTGATGCGGTCGCCGGAGCTGTTCGGCCCCACGCGCATCTCCTGCTCGAAGCCCGACACCATGCTCGACCGCGGATCCTTGCTGATGACGAGCGAGAGCGAGACGGTGCGGCCCTGCTGCGGAAGCGTGAGGGCGTGGCGGCGCACCTCGGGCGTGATGTGGTTGAGGGTGCCGAGGTGGTCGTCGGGTCCCCAGCGGCCCCAGTTGCTGAAGCGCTCGCGGTAGGTCTCGTACTCCTCGGGGGTGGGAGGGGTGCGGTCGGCCAGGCTCATCGCGTGCTCCTCTGCGCTGCGGCCGCTCTCGGCGCGGGGACGGTATCACGACCGCTTGGCGTTGGACTTCTTGAGTTGGTCGAGGAACAGGAGTTGGCCTGCATAGCCCGCGTGCTCCCCGAACTGCGTCTGCGCCCGCGCGCGCAACCCCGCGTGTGCGCCGCTTCCACGGTAGCGCTGCCCATAGAGTTCGCTCATTCGGCTGCCGATGTGCCGGTCGATGGGGAAGACTCCAGGCCGATCGAGCCCGAACAGGCAGACGCAGTCTGCGATCTTGTCCCCGATCCCGTCGTAGCTCATCAGCACGCCCCGAGCTTGGGCGTCCGGCATCCGGGCGAGCGCATTCAGGTCCAGGCGGCCGTCTGCGATATCAGAGGCGACCGCGTGAATGCGGTGTCCACGATCGAACCCGCGCGCCACCTCCATGAGCGCGTTGCCTCCGAATGAGACGAGGCGCCGCGGTGTGGGGAACGCTCGGCCCGGCACCCCGCCGAGCGTGCGCAGGCTCCCGTAGGTCTTTGCCAGCCCGTTCACGATCTTCGCGATGCCCTCAACTTCGTTCTGCTGCGAGCAGATGTAGGCGGCGAGGCACTCCCACAGATCTTGGCGCAGAATGCGCATCCCCCCGTACTTCTTGATCAGGGAGTCCATCGTGCCAGTCGAGTCGCTTTGCCTGAGACCCCCGTGGACCTTCGAGATGTCCTGATCCAGACGGAAGTAGTGGGTGACGTGCGGCTCCAGCGCCTCGTCGGAGGCGTCGCTCTCGAACTCGATGCCGTCCTGAGCGTTGCGAACCCTGATGAGGCTGTCGTGGACGATGCCGTAGTACCAGCCGTCCTTATTCGGCTCGGTCCACCGGAACGCCTGCGCCTGGAGCCAGTCGAGTTCGAGTTCGAACGGCTGGATAGCAGGCAGGAACAAATCGAGCCTCCGAGGGCTACTGGGCAGCAGGGGCGTTGTCGGCGATGAAGCGGGTCAGCGCCTCCATGTAGGGGACCTGGCCCACCCACAGGATCGTGTTGTGGTCCCCGTACGGGATCACGACGATCTCGCGCGACGTGCCCTCCAGCAGGTTGTAGAGCTCCGCCGCCGTCTGCATCGGCACCAGCTGGTCGACCTCGCCGTGGATCTGCATCGTCGGCAGGCGGATCGAGCGGATCTTCGCCTCGTGCGCCTCGATGAGCTCGAGGGCCGTCCCGTGCTCGGCGACGCCGAAGCGCTCGAGCATCCCGCGCACGCCCGCCGCGCCGCTCTCGATCACCACGCCCCGGAAGCCCTCGGCCGCGTTCGCCGCGATCTCGAGGGCGGGCGAGGCGCCCATGCTGCGGCCCATGACGTAGCGCCGCGCGTCGTAGCCCAGCTCGTCGAGCGTGGCGTGGAAGAACGCCGCGACCGGACGGGCGTCGGTGACGAGGTGCTCCATCGAGGAGGCGCCGCCGCTCTTCCCGTACCCCCGGAACTCCGCGACGAAGAGGTTGATGCCGTGGTCGTAGTAGAGGCTGACGAACTGGTCGTGGTCGCCGACGATCTCGCCGTTGCCGTGGAAGTAGAGGATCGAGGGGTGGTCGGGCCCCGGCTGGTGGTAGAACCGAGCACCGACCGAGACGCCCGGGTCGACCTCGACCAGGTAGTCGGTCGCGCCCTCCGGCGGGCGGGTGTGGTCGGGGCGGGGGAAGAACGCCATCGAGGCCGCGCCGAGGCGGTCGAGCAGCGCGTAGTCGGGTTCGTTCGCGTCGGGCATCGGCGTCTCCTCACGCGGTGGTGGCGATGATACGCGAGGGGCGGCCCCGCAGCGGGCCGGGCGGTCAGCGGGCTACCAGGGCTCGTCCATCTGCGCGAAGCCGCTGTGGCTCGCCTGCGCGGCGACGATCGGCCGGCGGTAGGGGCGGGTCTGGCCCGTCGCGCGGCCGACGAGCAGCCAGAACATCCCCACGACCGCGAGGCCGCCCGAGGCCCAGTACACCATCGGCACGTCGAACCAGCTCGCCACGACGCCGAGCACCACGCCGCCGGCGAGCCCGCTGATGTCCCACGCGAGCTGCAGCACGGCCGTCGCGCGCCCTCGCGCCGTGTCGGCGACGCGGTCGATGGCGAGCGCGAGGAGCGCGGTGTGCGCCCCGGCGAGGCCCGCGCCGGCGAGGAACCCCGCGACGATGAGCATGACCGGGTTGTAGGCGACGGCCAGCAGCCACATCGACGCCACCGTCGCCACGAGGCCGGGTAGCGCGACCGGCACGCGCCCGACGCGGTCGGACGCCGCCCCGGCCACCGGCCGCACGAGCGTGGAGGCGACGCCGACGAGGAGGAAGAACAGCCCGACATTGCCCAGCCCGCGCTCCTCGCCGAGCAACGGCAGGAAGGTGCTGGTCGCGGCGAACGAGAACGTGACGGTCATGAACACCGACATCGGGAAGATCGCCGGGCGCGGGAACAGCGTGGTCCCGCCCTCGACGCCCGCGCTGGAGCTCGGCGGCTCGTGGACCGGCTCGACGACGAGGATCGTGAGCCCGGCGGTGGCGGCGGCGATGATGAAGACCGCGTCGAACCCCCACGTCGCGGCCACGGCCACGCCGATGGCGGGCGGGAACATCTGCGCCACCCCGGTCGCCATCCCGAACATCCCGACGCCCTCGCCACGCCTCGGCAGCGGCGAGAGCTCGGCGATCATCGAGGCGGACGCCGTGGGGCAGGTCGCCATGCCGACGCCCTGCACGAGCCGCAGCAGGAACAGCGAGGCGATGTCGTGCGAGAGCGTCATGAGGAACAGCGACGCCATCATCGTGAGCAGGCCGAAGCGCAGCACGCGCTTGCGGTGTCCCCGGTCGCTCCAGCGTCCCGCGAAGGGCCGCAGCACGAGCGGCACGACGTTGAAGCCGCCGACGATGAGCCCGATCTGCCACTTCGACCCGCCGATCTCGTCGACGTAGTCGGGCAGGACGGCGAGCAGGTAGAAGAAGCTGGCGAAGAAGCCGACGGTGCCGAGCAGCGTCAGGCCGAAGTCGAACGTCCAGAGGCGGGGTCGGGCTGACTGGCTCACCGCACCATCGTACGGCCTCGGCTCCGCACGGGCTGCGAGGGGCCTGCGGGACGCCTCGCTAGTATCATCGCGTCGCCGCAGTCAGCCGGGCCGCGCCGGGGGCGCGGAGAAGGGTGAGCGCCGTGCCGAACCCCACCGACGAGTACCGTAACAAGCTCCGCACGCCCGAGGAGGCCGTCGCGCTCATCCCGGATGGCTCGTTCGTGTTCAAGGGCAACTGCGCCGGCGAGCCGCCTGCGCTCGTGCGAGCCCTCGCCGCGCGCGCCCGGGACGGCGGCTTCACCAACCTGCGCACGACGAGCCTGCTGCCGATGGGCGCCGCCTCGGAGTCCATCCTCGCGCCCGAGGTGAGCGACGTGATCCAGTGGGAGTCGCTGTTCGTGAACGGCTTCGACCGGGGGCTCGTCGGGTCTGGCGCGGCGCACTACAACCCGAACTTCTTCCACCAGGTGCCGCGGCTGATCCTCGAGTTCATGGACATCGACGTGGCGCTGATCGACGTCTCGCGCGCCGACCGGCACGGCTACATGAGCCTCGGCACGAACGTCGACACCCACAAGGCGGCGATCGAGAAGGCCGACATTGTCATCGCCGAGGTCAACAACCACATGCCGCGCGTGCACGGCAACTCGTGGGTGCACGTCTCGGAGCTCGATGCGATCGTCGAGCACGACGAGCCGCTGCCCGAGCTACCGCTGATCCCCGACCGGCCCGAGGACGAGGCGATGGGGCAGCTCATCGCGGAGATGGTGCCGGACGGCGCGACGATCCAGCTCGGCATCGGCGGCGTCCCGAACGCCCTCGCGAAGGCGCTGATGGGCCACCGCAACCTCGGCATCCACACCGAGATGTTCGTCGACTCGATGGTCGACCTGATCGAGAGCGGCGTCGCCGACGGATCACAGAAGACGTTCCACCCGGGCAAGGCGGTGTACGCCTTCGCGGCCGGCTCGCGCCGCATGTACGACTTCCTCGACGACAACCCGGGCATCGAGGCGCACCCGGTGTCGTACACGAACTTCCCGCCGAACATCGCGCGCAACGAGAACATGATCTCGGTCAACTCGACCATCGAGGTGGACCTGACGGGTCAGTGCTGCTCGGAGTCGATCGGGACGGCGCAGTTCAGCGGGACGGGCGGCCAGCACGACTACGCGCGCGGCGCCTTCGACGCGCCCGGCGGCAAGTCGATCATCGCGTTCTACTCGACGGCGCAGGGCGGCGAGGTGTCACGCATCGTGCCGACGCTGACGCCGGGGGCGGTGGTGACGACGCCGCGCAACGAGGTGCACTGGCTGGCGTCGGAGTACGGGCTGACGTGCCTGAAGGGCAAGTCCACGCGCGAGCGCGCCCTGGCGATCATCGGCCTCGCCCACCCCCGGTTCCGGGACGAGCTGACGGCGTCGGCGAAGGAGCTGGGCTACCTCTAGCGGAGCTCGGGCGGGAGCCCGCTCTGCGAGGCGCCGCCCTTGCCCAGCAACTGGCGCAGGATGTGGATGTAGCCGAGGTGCTGGTTGCCGTGTGAGACGACGACCTGGCCCAGCATTGCCGAGCGCGTCAGCTCAAGCATCTGCTCCTCGATGCGCGCGCTCACCGTCTCGGCGAACGACTCATCGTCCATCGTCTCGATCTTGGCGATGACGGCCTCGGTGGTGTCGCCGCAGTAGCGCTGGAGGGCGTCGACGCTCGGGAAGCGCATCGCCTGCACGTAGGCGAGGTCCATGCCGGTGCCCTGCTCGTTGCGAGGGAAGTCCCACGCCTCGGCGAGGCCCTGCTGCCGCCACACCGGCGGCTCGCGGTGGAACACGAACTGCACGATGTTGTCGGCCGAACGCATGATGTGCCACGCGTTGAACCCGACCGACGTGCCGTCCTCCATCGGGAGGGCGTGCAGCTCGTCGAGGGTGAGGTCGCCGATGGAGTGGGTGATCTCGTTGAGCAGCCGCCCAGCCATCCGCGAGTACTCAGCCGCCAGCACGTTCGACATCGGCGCCTCGTTCCTTCCCTGCCTCGGGCTACTCCCCGTTGAGCTTCGGTACGTTGAGCTGCTCCATGACGCGCTCGAAGACCTCGTACTCCTGCGCGCCGACGACCGCGTAGCGCTCGTTGAGGATGAACGTCGGGACGCCGGTCACGCCCACCGCCTGCGCCCACGCGATGCCGTTGTCGACCTGCTGGCGGTAGCGCCCGGTCTCGAGCGCCTCCTTGAGGTCGTCCACGTCGAGGCCGACCTCGCCGCCGATCCGGAGCAGCGTGTCGAGGTCGCCGAGGTTGCCGTCTTCCTCGAAGTGGGTGCGGAACAGCGCGCGGTGCAGCTCATCGCCGTCGTGGCCGTGCTCCTGCGCGTACTCGGCCGTCTCGAGCGAGAGGTGCGAGTTCGGCGTGTACGTGCGGCCGCGACGGAAGGTGATGCCGGCCTGCTCGCCGCGCAGCTCGAGCGCGGACGGTGGGTCGCCGGGCTTGGTGTAGGGCTCGCGGGTGCGGCCCTCGGGCGGGATCGACGGGTCCAGCAGGAACGGCGCCCAGCGGACGTCGATGTCGTAGACCTTGCGCAGCTTCTCGACCTCCACGAGGCCGACATAACACCACGGTCAGATGAAGTCGGAGACGATGATGATCGAGGTGCGCTCGGGGTCGGCGTCCGGGTTGATGGGGTCGGTGGTCATGGAGGGATCTCCCGCGGGTGCGGCGCCAGTGTACGCGCTTCGCCCGAATCGGGCTGCGCCGGGAGGCGCGGTTGGCGGGCGGGCAGGCCCGAGGGTCAGCGAGCCAGGACGGGCGACACGCGGACGCTCTCCGTCGCGAGGGCGAGCGCGACGCCCTCGACGGTCAGGTCGGCGATCTTGCGCTGCACGATCCCGATCACGTTGCCGCAGATGTCGATGAGCGGTCCGCCGCTGTTGCCGGGGTTCGCGGGAGCGTCGGTGCGGATGTAGTGCAGGCCGTCCTCGGTGAACCGCTCCGAGACGACTCCGCGCGTCACGCCGGCGGCAAGCGTGCGCTGTCCCTGCCCGTATCCCAGGACCAGCGCGTCCGCGGCGTACAGGGGCGGCTCGCCCCAGCTGAGGGCGCGGGCGTTGCTGGGGCCGCGCAGCACCGCGAGGTCCGCGTCGGTGTCGGACCCGACCACCTCGGCGGTCACGTCCAGGTCGGCGTTCCTGAGCCGGACCGTCGTCTCGTCGGTGACGACGTGCTTCGCGGTCAGCCAGCGGAAGTTGCCGATGTAGAACGCCGTCCCCCGGTTGTCGCCGGCGTGTATGACGGCGACGCTCCCACTCACCCTCGCCGTGGCGGCCGTCGCGGAGCACTCGGTGAGCGGCGGGTCGGGATCGGGCGACGCCGTGCCGTCGCGACTCGCGATGAGGCTGGTGCCCGCCGGGACGCCGCCCGGGTACAGGTCGTGGAACGCGCGGTTCACGATCTCGGGCGCGCCCGTGATCAGCGAGACGTACCGGTCATCGGACCGCGCGTACACTGCGCGCACGCCCGAGCGGAACGCGCATGTCTCCAGCTCGACCACGCTGCCGCCCTCGTAGCTGACGACGCTGAACCCGAGGTCGGTCGGGCCGCGCAGGCACTGCGGCTCGGACTCGGCGGCGGCGTGCGGGATCGGCTGGATGAGCGTGACGACCACGACGATGGCGACCGAGACGAGCGCCCAGCGGCCGACGGAAGAGGACCACTGCATCGTGCGCCGCCTCGCGATGTGAGCGCCGGTCTCGACGGCCACGATCCTACCTCGCCGGCGGCGTACCAACGCCCGCGCCATCCCGTTATGATGGGCGCCGTGTGAGGCCCGCCAGGGCCTTCGACGGGAAAGAGCGCCCAGGAGCACATAACGCCGGGTCACCGCACCGCGTCGTCACGACTCGGCCGCGATGGGCGAACGCAACCGACGCACGTAAGGAGTTGCCGGGAATGGCCAAGAAGACCTTCGAGCTGGTGGACTACGAGGTTGTCGACCGCACCGCGTGGATCACCATCAACAACGCCGAGCGCATGAACGCGCTCAGCACGGGCGTGAGCAACGGTCTCTACTACGCCTTCGAGGAACTGACGAACGACGACGAGGCGCTGGTCGGCATCCTCATCGGCGCGGGCGGCCGCGCCTTCTGCGCCGGCGCGGACCTCGTCGAGATGACGCAGCGCGACCAGTCCGAGGGCCAGGCTGCCCCGCAGCAGGCCCGCCCGGGCCTGTCGAGCGTCTCGGACTGCCCGAAGCCGGTGATCGCAGCCATCGACGGCTACGCGCTGGCCGGTGGCATGCAGCTTTCGAGCCGCTGCGACATCCGCATCGCGACCCGCAAGTCGCGCGTCGGCATGCCCGAGGTGCGCCGCAGCCTCGTCGCGGTCGGCATGGACGACACGGCCGAGCGCTTCGTGCCGCGTGGCGAGGCGATGTGGATCCTGCTGACCGCGGACCACATGACCTCCGAGCGCGCCTACGACATCGGCTTCCTGCAGGCGCTGGTCGAGGACCGCGATGAGCTGATCGCCGAGGCGAACCGCATCGCGGACGAGATCAAGAAGAACGCGCCGCTGGCGGTGCAGGCGGTGAAGCGGACCATCATCCGCACCAGCCACATGTCGCCGCTGGACGCGATCCACTTCCGCAACGCCGTCAACGAGAAGGTCGAGCAGAGCGAAGACCGGATGGAGGGCCCCAAGGCCTTCGCCGAGAAGCGCGACCCCGTCTGGAAGATGCGATAGACGGCTTTCACCGGAGCGGCGTCCGCGGCGGGACGCCGCTCCATACACCGGCGGAGGCAGCCGTCCGGGCGACCCCCGGGCGGCCGCTTCCGCCGCACTGCTTCCACCTCGCGCGGGGTGGGCATTCGAGCAGGCGACGAGGTCGCCGGCCGCCCGTAGCGGCGGCGTAGGGAGGACCCCATGACCGGGCCATTCGAGGCGCTGCGCGTGATCGATCTCAGCAGCGGACAGCCGGGCGGCATCACCACGATGGTGCTCGCCGACTTCGGGGCCGACGTGATCAAGGTCGAGCCTCCCGGCGGCGACCCCGGCCGCGCCGAGCCCGCCAGCCCGATGTGGCTGCGCGGCAAGCGCAGCGTCGAGCTCGACCTCTCAGATGCGGCGGACCGCGGCCGCCTGCACGCGCTCGTGCGCGGCGCCGACGTGGTCGTCGCCTCGTTCGCACCGGGCGAGGCCGAGGCCGCCGAGGCGGACTACGAGACGCTCTCGGGGCTGAACCCGGGGCTCGTCTACTGCTCGATCACGGGCTGGGGGTCGGAAGGCCCGTACGCCCACTACCCGGCCGACGAGCGGCTGGTCGCCGCGAAGTCGGGCCGCATGCAGTCCTTCGAGGGCGTCGTGCGCCGCGACGGCCCGTCGTTCGGCGCGGTCAAGGTGGGCACGCACGCGGCGACGCAGTCCGCCATCGCCGGCATCCTCGGCGCGCTGCTCGTCCGCGACCGCTACGGCTCAGGCCAGCTGGTCGAGACGAGCTTGCTGCGCGGGATGCTGCCGTACGACTTCCGCACGCTGCTCTCCGAGCAGCTCACGCCGCGCTACCCCGAGCTGCTGGCCAACGACCAGTTCGCGCGCTTCGGCCCGGACACGCTGCCGATGCTGGGCTACCAGCCGGTGATGGCGAAGGACGGGCGCTGGATCCAGTTCGCGAACCTGCTCGAGCACCTCGTGCAGTCGAGCCTCGTGGCGATGGACCTCGCCGCCGACGTGCTCGGCAACCCGCGCTACGCGGACACGCCCAACGGGCTGACCGAGGAGGCGCGCGAGGAGGTCCGCAACATCATGATCGAGCGCGTCCGCGAGCGGACCGCCGAGGAGTGGATGGAGGCCTTCAGCGCCAACGGCAACGTCGCCGCGGAGATCGTGACGACGGCCCAGGAGGCGCTGCGCCACCCCGACATGGAGGCGAACCGCGAGGTCGTCGACATGGAGCACCCGGAGCTCGGCGCGGTGCGGCAGCTCGGCCTGCTCGCGCGGCTCACCGAGACGCCCGGCGAGGTCGGCGGCCCCGGGCCGCAGCCCGGCGAGCACACCGCCGAGGTGCTCGCCGAGGCGCCGCGCGCCGCGTGGACGCCGCCGTCGACGAACGGCTCACCGCCGCAGCACCCCCTCGATGGCATCACGGTGCTGGAGTTCGCGACGATCATCGCGGCGCCGCTCGGCGCGTCGCTGCTGGGTGACATGGGCGCGCGCGTGATCAAGGTCGAGCCGGTCGACGGCGGCGACCCGATCCGCGGGCTCGGCGCGGGCCTCGGCGCATCCTTCGGCGCGTCGAAGACGACGGCGTCGAAGGAGAGCATCTGCATCGACCTGAAGTCCGAGCGGGGCCAGGAGATCGTCAGCCGCCTGATCCGGGAAGCCGACGTGATCGTCCACAACTACCGGCCGGGCGTGCCCGAGCGCCTCGCCATCGGCTACGAGCAGGCGAAGGCGATCAAGCCCGACATCGTCTGGGTCAGCGTCAACGGCTACGGCCCGGACGGGCCCGGCGCGCGCCGGCCCTCGGCGCACCCGATCCCGGGCGCGGTCTGCGGCGGCGCCCTCATGCAGTCGGGTGTGGACTGGCCGCCCAACGAGTACAGCACGATCGACGACGTCCGCGAGGCCTCGCGCTGGTTCTCGCGCGCGAACGAGGGCAACCCGGACCCGAACACCTCGATGTGCGTCGCCACCACGGCGATGCTCGGCCTGATGGCCCGCCACCAGACGGGCAAGGGCCAGCGCATCTTCCTGAGCATGCTTGGGGCCAACGGCTACGCCAACGCCGAGGACTTCCTGTCGTACGAGGGCAAGGCCGAGCGACCGACGCTCGACCCGGCGCTGCACGGCACCTCGGCGCTCAACCGGCTCTACCGCTCGCAGGACGGCTGGGTGTTCCTGGCCGCCGAGGATGACGCGTCGTGGAACGCGCTGGCGGCTGCCAGCACGAACGGCATCGGCGCCGACGCGCGCTTCGCAACGGCCGAGGGCCGCGCCGAGCACGACGCGGAACTGACGGCCGCGCTCGAGGCGATGTTCGCCCTGCGCGACGCCGGCGAGTGGGAGCGTGACCTGATCGCGGCCGGCGTGGGCTGCGTGAACGCGGGCCAGTACGACAGCCCCGGCGCGTTCCTCGTCCACGACGAGCACGCGCAGGCGAACCGCCTGCTGGCCGACGCGCACCACGCGCTGTGGGGCGACTACCGGCGGTGGGGGCCGCCCTCGACGTTCAGCGGCACGCCGGGCAACCCGCGCGCGGGCGTGCTCGCCGGTGAGCACACCGACGAGTTGCTGGCCGAGGCGGGCTACAGCCCGGCCGAGATCGAGCAACTGCGCTCGGACAACGTCGTGTGGTCCGAGGTGCCGATGGAGCTGCCGGAACCGGCGACTGTCGCGTAGCGGTCGGCGAGCGGGGACGCGCCATGGCGGGTGACCGTATCGGCGTCGGCATCATCGGCGCGAACGTGCGCTACGGGTGGGGCACGCGCGCCCACCTGCCGGCGCTCGACGCCCTGCCGGAGTTCGAGGTCGTCGGCGTCGCGACGACGCGCATGGAGACGGCCCGCGAGACGGCGGAGCAGCACGGCATCCCGAACGCGTTCGACAGCGCACAGGCGCTCGTCGAGCACCCCGACGTCGAGCTCGTGCTGGTCTGCGTGCGGGTCCCCGCGCACCACGAGCTGACGGCGGCGGCGCTGCGCGCGGGCAAGCACGTCTTTACCGAGTGGCCCCTCGGCGCGAACACGGGCGAGGCCCGCGAGCTGCGCGACCTCGCCGCCGCCAACGGCGTGCGGCACATGGTCGGGCTCCAGGCGCGCGCCGCCCCGCAGTTCGTGCGCATGCAGCAGCTCATCGCCGAGGGCTACGTCGGCGAGGTGCTCTCGGCGACGATGCGCCAGACGCTGCCGGGCGCGGGCCCGCGCCGCGAGTCCTTCGCCTGGGCCGTCGACGCCTCGAAGGGGGCCTCGACGCTCTCGATCGCCTCGGGCCACGCGCTCGACGCGCTGGCGTTCTGCCTCGGCGAGTTCCGCTCGGTGAGCGGGACGGTCGCGACGCGCGTGCGCACCGTCGAGGTGGTGGACACGGGACGGACCGTCGACGTGACCTCGCCGGACACAGTGCATGTCTCCGGTGAGACGGAGGGCGGCGCGGCGGTCTCGGTCGCGATCAGCAGCGTGCCGTCGCACGGCTCCGGGCTGCGGTTCGAGGTGCATGGCTCGGAGGGGATGCTGTTGCTGACCTCGGACGGTATGTCGCAGATCGCGGCGCTCACCCTGAGCGGCGCGCGTAACGGCGACGGCGCAGTCGCCGAGCTACCGATCCCGGACGACTGCTGGTGGGTACCGCGCGACCTCGTCGGCCCCGGGCTCAACGTGGCGCAGCTCTTCCGCCGCCTCGGCGAGTCGATCCGCGGCGGCGAGCCCGCCGAGCCGGACTTCGCGCACGCCGTCCGGCGTCACGAACTCCTCGACGCGATCCAGCAGGCCTCGGACACGGGCGCGCGGCAGGTCATCGCGTAGCTCGACGGGGCGTGCACTTGCACCTATGCATGCGACGTATGTGTACGTATGATGTGTATGAAGGAGTGGATGAGGTATGGCACGAGTACAGGTCGTCATTCCAGACGAGGACCGCGATCGGTTCGTTGCTCAGGCGCGACGGGAAGGGCTGACGCTGAGCGCATGGCTCCGCGCCGCGGCACGTGAGCGGCTCGCTGCCTGGCGTAGCGAAGAGCCTTTCGAGACCGCCGAAGACCTTGCAGCGTTCTTCCGCGAGTGCGACGCGATTGACGGGCCGGAGCGGGAGCCCGACTGGGAGGAGCAGCGCAAGATCCTCCGCGAGTCGCAGCTCTCCGGCACCACGAATACGTGATCTTCGTAGACACCAACGTCTTCATGTATGCCGTGGGCTCCCCGCATCCCCTGCGGGACTCGGCTCGAGCGTTCTTTGACGACGCGCGCCTCGAGCGAACGCCGCTTTGCACGTCGGCCGAGGTGCTTCAGGAACTCATGCACGTCTACTGGCGCACCGAGAGGGACGAGGCGCTGGATCAGGCATGGTCGATCGTCAGAAGATTCCGGTTCGATGTATGGGCGCTCGAACGCGAGGACGTCGAACTAGCCCGGCAGCTTGCCGAGGCGTACCCGGCTCTGGAGCCGCGCGACCTCTGCCACCTCGCGAGTTGCCGCAGGCGCAGAGTGCGGGAGCTCAGGACCTTTGACCGCGCCCTTGGCGCCGCCGCCCGCGAGCTCGCCGGAAGATAGACGTGCGGCGCGGCATCCCTCCTAGTGGACGAACATGCCGCCGTTGACGTTGAACACCGAGCCCGTGATGTAGGTGCCCTCGGTCACGATGTAGCGCACGAGGCTCGCGACCTCCTCAGGCTCGCCGAGGCGGCCGAGCAGGATCTCGCCCATCAGGTTCTCGCGCTGCTGCTCGTTCAGACCCGAAAGCATGTCCGTCTCGATAAACCCCGGCGCGACCGCGTTCACGTTGATGTGGAACCGCGCGCCCTCGCGCGCGAGCCCGCGCACGAAGCCAATCGCCGCCTCCTTCGAGGTCCCGTAGTTGACCAGCCCCAGCCGCCCCGTCTCGCCGACGATCGAGGCGATGCAGACCACGTGGCCGCCGCCGGCCTCGCCCATCACCGGCCAAACCGGCTTCGTGACGTTGTAGAGCCCGTTGACGTTGGTCTCGATGACCGTGTGCCACTCCTCGGGCGTCATCCGCGCGACCGTGCGGTCGGCGGTGGTGCCGGCGTTGTTGATCAGCACGCGCACCGGGCCGAGGTCGTTCACGACCGCCTCGACCATCGCCTCGCAGGCCGCGAGGTCCGAGACGTCGGCCTGGTAGGCGCGCGCCGTCCCGCCTGAGCCCTCGATCTCGCCGACGACGCCCTCGGCCGCCTCGGCGTTGGCGCGGTAGTTGACGGCCACCGCGGCGCCCTGGCCCGCGAGCTCCAGCGCGATCGCGCGCCCGATGCCCCTCGACCCTCCCGTTACCAGTGCGACCTGTCCGTCCAACGCTCCAGCCATCTCGTGCCCTCCTCGGTGTGCTGTTTCGTTACCGCGCGCACGGTACCGCACCGGAGCGGTGCGCGGGGAGTGCCGAGGCGCCCCGCCACCGCCTGACTGTGCGAGGCCGTATCCTGCATGGCACGACCCGGAGGCCGCACGTGTGCGGCAGGCTCCGGGCGCCCCGGCGCACGTCCCGATGCACCGTTGTCCCGGGGCCGCATGCCGCCCGCACGGGCGGCGGTACGTGGAGCCTGCATGCTCTCCCGCTCCTTCGTCGTGCTGTGGATTGCGATGGCCGTCGCGGTCATGGGCATCGCCATGGTCTCGCCGCTGCTGCCCGTGTTCGTGCGCGAGGAGCTGCACGGCCCCGAGTTCGCCGTCGCGCTCTCCTTCTCCGCCATCGCGATCTCGCAGATCGCGACCTCGCCGGTCGTCGGGCGGTTCGCCGACAAGTTCGGGCCGAAGCCGTTCATCGTGCTCGGGTTCTTCGTGTACGGCGCGGGCGGCGTGGGCTTCATCTTCTCGCAGACGTGGGAGCAGGTGATCTTCTTCCGCGCCCTCTCCGGCGTCGGCGCGGCCTCGATGTTCCCGACGACGATGGCGTACGTCGGCCGCCTCGCGCCACCGGGTTTCGAGGGCCGCTACATGGGGGCGTTCTCGATCTCATGGATCGCCGGCTTCGGCATCGGCCCGCTGTTCGGCGGGACGATCCGCGACTTCGTCTCCTCGGACGCGGCGTTCGCGACGATGTCGCTCATGCTCTTCGCCGTCGGCGTGGCCGTGTTCCTGCTGCTCCCGAAGGGCCAGCCGGGCGCCGACCAGGGCAAGGAGTACGAGGAGGAAGCACTCGAGCCCGGCCTGCCGATGATCGAGGTGCTCAAACGCCCGATCGTCCACGCGGCGATCGGCGGGCACATGGTGGTCTCCATCGGCTGGGGCGCGGGCTTCACCTTCATCGCCGTCTACGTGGTCAGCGACGACGGCCTCGCGACGGGGAGCGCGACGTTCGCAGGGGTGCTGCTCGCCGCGCGCGCCCTGTTCACGGCGGCGGCGCAGCTCGTCACGGGACCGCTCGCGGACAAGATGAACCGCGTCTTCCTGTCCGTGCTCGGCTTCGGCATCGCCGGGGGAGCGCAGTTCATCGTGCCCGACATACCCGGCTCGATGGCCGAGGTCTCGATCTTCGGCGGCACGCTCGTGATCGTGCCGTGGCTATTGCTGCTCTTCCTGGTCGTCGGCCTCGGCGAGTCGATCGAGTTCCCCGCGCAGCAGGCGATCTTCGTCGACGCCGGGCGCGCGGTCGGCATGGGCACGATCATGGGCATCACGCAGACGGCGGGAGGTGTGGGCTTCCTCGCGGGCTCCATGTTCGGCGCGCTCGTGGTGGGCATCTGGGGGCTGGACGCGGTGTTCCGCTACGCGGGGCTCTCGATGTTCCTCGGCGGCATCGGATTCTGGCTGCTCATGCTGCGCGCCAAACGCGACTTCGCGATGCTCGAGGCGGCCGCAGCGGCCGACCTCCGGGCCCGCTTCGACCCCGGTGAGCGTCGCCCCGCTGCGGCTCCCGCCGCCGCGCTCACGGCCGGCAACGGCGCGCAGCCCGGCCCTGTGGAGGCTGACGGCGTCACGCACCGCGGCATGGTCGAGAGCCTGCAGCCGGACCGCTCGCTGCGGCCCGCCGCGGCGGGCGTCGACGGCGACTGAGCCGCGCATAGCCGCGGGGTGGTGCGCGTTAGCGCCTTCCCTTGTCACACTGTCGCCGTGATCGGGATCGTACTCGCCACCGACCAGGGCATGATGCACGTCCTGCCCGGCGCGGCCGCCGAACTGGCGCTGCCCGGCGTGGTCTGCACCTCGCTCGACTACCGCGACGGCGTTGCAGTCGCTGCCGCGCCGGAGAGCGGCGTGTGGCGGCACGACGGCGATGAGTGGCGGCAGGTGTGGGAGGGCAACGCCCGCGTCGTGCGCCTCGACGCCCGGGGCGCGTGCTACGTCGCCGAGTCGCCGCCGCGCCTGCACCGGTCGCGCGACGACGGCGAGACCTGGGTCGAGCTTGCGAACGTGCCGAGCATCGTGCGCGCGCACAACGCGCGCCGGCCCGGAGCGCCGCGCGGCGAGGTCACCATCGTCGGCATCACGTTCCCGCAGGGCCAGTTGATGCTCGGGATGCGCGGCATCGGCACGTGGCTCTCGCGCGACGGCGGGCACTCGTGGATGCGCGGCGACCAGATCGAGCTCTCGGCGCGCTCCGAGCCGCTCCAGGCGGTGGCCCTGGGTGAACACCTCAACGGCCTGTGGGACCACCTCGAGAAGAACGACCGCCTCTACGCCGCGTCGCGCAGCGGCTTCTTCCGCTCCGACGACGGCGGCTTCACCTGGCAGCGCACCCAGCAGGGCCTCGACCGCTTCTACGCGAACGGCGTCGCGGTGCTGCCGGGCACGCCCGACACGCTGTTGCTCTCGATCGCGGCGAGGGGCGTCGACGCCGACGACGCACCGGAGGCAGCGCTGTTCCGCTCGGTCAACGGCGGCCTGATGTGGGACCGTGTCACGCTCGGCGACGAGGACGAGTGGGCGCGTCCGCCACTGGTGAGCGCCGTGGTCGGCGGCATGGACATGCTGTTCGCCCAGGCGGGCGGCAGCATCTGGGCCTCGCACGACAAGGCCGCGCGCTGGCTGCCGATCGCCGAGGGTCTCCCGCCCGCGAGCGCCATGGTCGCCGCGCTGTAGACCCCTCGCGGCGCGTCGAGGTCCGCGCGGCTACGCGCGCCCGCCCTCGAGGAACGTGCGCGGCGCCTCGAACAGCATCGCCTCGATGTCGGCCGTGGAGACGCCGGCCGCCTCCAGCTTTGGGCGTACCTGGTTCACGATGTACGTGAAGCCGCTCGGCCCCTCGTGCGCGCCGTGCCGCCGGAACGAGTTGTGCTCGGGCGCGTGGTCGTGGGAGAGCATGATGCGCCCGGCGCGCCCCTCGGCGCACAGGGTGGCGATCGCCGCGATGATCCCGTCCTCGATGTCCGGGTTCCAGCGGAAGCGGTCGATCGAGAGGTAGTGCCCGGCCTCCAGCACCTCGCGCAGGTACTCGACATCGCTCGTGTACGAGTGGCCGATGGCCACGAGGTGGGGTGCGACGCCCGTGTCGGCGAAGACGCGCATCTGGTCGCGGCCGATGGTGTACGGGCCGGTGTGCGTGGTGGTCGGAACCCCGGTGCGCGTCGACGCCTCGGCGGCGCCGCGGAGGATCGCCTCCTCCTGCGGGCCGATGCCGGGCGGCTCGGCGTTCGCGACCTTGATCACGCCCGCGCGGATGTCGGTGCCGCCGACGCCGACCTCGATCTCGTGCTGGAAGATGTCGGCGTACTCCTCGGCCGTTGCCTCGCGCATCGCGCGCGGCGGGTCGAGCCAGAGCCCGGTCGCAATGACGACGTTGACGCCGGAGCGCTCCGAGACGGTGCGCATCAGCTCCGGCTGGCGTCCGAGGTCCGGCGTGGTGACGTCGACGATGGTGTTGACGCCCGCCTCGCGGGTCTCGATGAGCTCGGCGGTGACGTGGTCGAGCTCGGCCTCGGTGTCGAACAGCCACGGGTAGAACTCGCGCAGGCCGGCCGAGGTGACGAAGAGGTGCTCGTGCCCGTAGGTGAGGCCGAGCTGGTCGCTCGGCACCGGTCCCAGCACCGTCTGGACGTCGACCATCGTTGCCTCCTTCGTGCTTGCCGCTACGGGCCGGGATCGGCCATGCCGGCGTGCGTGAGTCGATTCTGCGCCGTCGCGCCCGAGGCGATGGCGGCGCCGTCGACCACTGGTGAGCCGACGGCTCCGGAGGCGCGCACCGGGACGGCCGGGGTGGCGGGCGCGGGCGCCACGGGCCGGGGTAGCGGGGCGGGCGCCCTCGACGCCTCGAGCTCGTTCCACATCGGGCGTCGCACGAGCACCACGAAGATCGCGCCGCACGCGGCGATGCCCGCGTAGACGCTGAAGATCACGTCGTACGTCCCGGTCTGGTCGAAGATGAACCCGGCCAGCACCGGCGCGATCATCGTGACGGGCGTCTGGAACATGCTCGCCAGTCCCCGCAGGGTCGCGAAGCGCAGCGTGCCGAAGTAGTCGCCGATGAGCGTCATCTGCACGACGAGCCACGCGGCGTGTCCGAGGCCGAACGCGGCGTAGTAGAAGGGGATGAGCCACAGCCGCCCCGGCTCGAGCTGCACGAAGAGCAGCATCCCGATGCCCTGCAGGATGAACCCGAGCGCGTAGACGCGTCGCCGCCCCAGGGTGTCGGCGATCCAGCCGGCGACGACGCGCATCCCCACCTGGAACGCGCCGTAGAAGGCGACGATGAGCGCGGCGTTGGTGGTCGTGAAGCCGTTCTGCTCCAGGTGCGGCACCTGTAGCACGACCCACGCGACGATCGCGAACGTGCCGCATGCGTTCGCCAGCGCGAGGAGGTAGAAGGCCGGGATCCGCAGTCCCGCGCCCACCGTGAAGCCCGTCAGCGTCGGCATCGAGATCGGCGCACCCGAGCGGTCCTCGGGGGCGTCGCCGTCCGGGAGGTAGCCGTAGGGCTGCGGGCGGTCGCGGAGCAGGAGGGCGAGCGGCAGGCCGACGGTGAAGACGACCGCGGCGGCGATCATCAGCGTCTCGCGCCAGCCGAACCAGCCCACGAAGAGCGCCACGATCGGCACGACGAAGTAGCCCGCGCCGTTGCCGGCGTTGAGCACGCCCATCGCGCGGGCGCGCTTGCGCTCGAACCAGTTCATGACGGCGGCGGAGAACGCCATCAGCGAGCCGATGCTGTTGCCGGTCGCCATGAGCAGGCTGGCCAGGTAGTAGACCTCGAGGGACCGGGCCTGCGAGAAGAGCAGCAGTCCGAGGCTGAGGATGACCACACCCGTTGCGGCCATCTTGCGCGGACCCAGCCGGTCGATCAGGAAGCCCGTGAAGGGCGCGAGCAGCCCCTGCTCGAGGGTGCCGAGGGAGAAGCCGAACGTGATGGCCGCGGCGGTCCAGCCCATCTCCTCGCGCAGCGGGCCGATGAAGACGGTCAGGCTGAAGGCGGCGATGCCGATGGTGACGAAGTTGCTGACGGCGCCGCCGGTGACGATGTACCAGCCGTAGAACAGCCCTCGGCGCGGCGGGGCCACGGCGGCGTTGCTCATCGGCTCACCTCGACCCCGACGCACGCCACGCGCACGGAAGGCGCACGGCGTGCGCCGAGTATAGGCGCGTCGCGAGGCGTCTTAGCGCTGCTGCGTCGGAACGGCAGGAGTTGCCCCGTACGCGGGGGCGCCGGCGCCGTTGCCGCCGTTGGCGGAAGCCGGGGCCGGCAGGGCGCCCTCGCGCCACTCGGCGGCGTCGGCCATGCCGGCGTGGGTGACGATGCCGTTGGCGAACGCGCCGTTCGTGGTGGCGCCGTTCGCGCCCGCGCCGTTGGTCGCCGCGGCGAAGCGCGCCTGCGGGGCGAAAGGCGCCGGCATCGGCCTCGGGGCGGCGGCCTCGGGGAGCTCGGGCTTGTTGGCGAACAGGAAGAAGACGCCACCCGACAGCGCGAGGATAGCGAGGATGACGAAGCCGATCCGGTAGGACCCTGTGACGTCGTAGGAGATGCCTGCCACGACCGGCCCGATGATCATGCCGGCCATCATCACCATCGAAGAGAATCCCATGATCTTGCCGAACGAGGCGCGCCCGAAGTAGTCGGCGCGCATCGCCTGGATGAGGGGACCGCGCGTGCCCATAGAGAGGCCGTTGATGATGACGAACCCGAGGACCATGAGCACGTTGAACGAGAACGCCAGCAGCAGCATGGCGACCGTGTGCCCGCACATCGCGATGATGATGACCAACCGCTTGTTGAGGCGATCTCCCAGCAGGCCACCGATGAACACCTGGCCGATGACCATCGAGGCGGTCATGACCGCTGACATCACCCCGAAGAACGCGAGCGAGTACCCGAGGCCCAGCGTGAGGTGCGACGCGAAGTACACCATCACGGCGCCGATCACGAGCAGCGAGGAACTGTGCCCCAGCGCGATCAGCCAGAAGGCGCGGGTGCGCAGCGCCTGTGCCGTGGTGAAGTCCCGCTCCGGCGCTGGCGGCGGCTCGCCCTGGACGGGTATCTCGCCGTCCATGAGCATCCCGTAATCCTCGGGACGGTGCCGGACGACCGCTGCCAGCGGGAGGCCGATGACGAGCACGAAGATGCCCGAGGCGGCCGCCATGCCCCGCCAGCCGAGACTCTCCAGCAACGCGACGACGCCGGGCTGGATGAGGCCGCCCGCGGCGAACCCGAGCGAGACCAGCGCGAGCGCGAGCGCGCGTCGCTTGTTGAACCAGTTCACCACCGCGACCGTGACCGGCAGGAACGATCCGAGTACGGAGCCAAGGGCGATCAGCAGGTACGCCAGGTAGAACGTCAGGATCGAGTTGATCTGGCTGAGCGCGAGGAACCCCAGCGCGAAGATCACGAGGCCCGTCATCATCACCCTGCGTGGCCCAAAGCGGTCGATCGCCCAGCCCTCGATGGGGCCGAGCAGGCCGCTCTCGATGCGCTGCAGCGCGAATGCCAGGCCGAAGGTGGCCTGGCTCCAGCCGAAGTCCTGCTCCAGCAGCACCACGTAGGCGCCGAACGAGTGGAAGACAAGAGCCCCGTTGAATGTGTTTACGATGAACCCGGAGCCGACGATCCACCAGCCGTAGAAGATGCGCGAGCCGCGTTCGCTTACGGCCTGCTGCTGCGCCCGGAGGTTGGTCATAGCCGTCATGGCTGTTGCAAGTTCCTCGTCACGCCGGGTGCGGCGAAGCGCCCGGATCGGTGCTGCCGGACATCACCCCGCCACGCAATGGGCATGGGACACGGAGGTGCGCTCGGCGCCCGAGACCATAAGCATGCGCGAGGAGGGGTGCGGTGTCCAGCACCTCACGTGAGGGATCGCTATCCCGAGCCGCCCGGATCCTCGTCCCACCGCGCGCTCCACGGCCCGTCGCCTGCGAGGTCGGCGTTGTGCTCGCCCACCCCCGGGGCCGCCGAGGCCGCGGCCCACGGCGTGGCGTTCATCCGGAACGGCGCGCCCGGCCAGCGGATGCGGCCCAGCCCCGGCTGCTCCGCGTCCGACCAGTAGTCGAGCGCCTCGAGGTGGGGGTCGCGCAGCATCGCGCCCGTCGGGTTGACAGGCGCGGCCGGGATGCCGCGGCGCTGCGCCTCCTTGCAGAAGGCGTCCGCGTCGTAGCGCCCCGCGAGACCGTCGACGTACGCCTGGATCTCGTCGTCGTACTGCTTGCGGACCATCGAGGAGGCGCGGAAGCGCTCCTCGAGCACGCCCTCGGCGTCGGTCTCCTCGTCGATCCACGCGGCGAGGGCGTCCCAGTGGCCGACGGTGAGCGCGAGCAGGCAGACGAGGCGGTCGCTGCACGTGTAGTAGCCGTACGGGCTGGAGCCGAGCGCGCTGCTCCCGGTGCGGCGGCGCGGGTTGGCGTCCTCGATGAGCGTCGGCAGCCCGGTCCCGCCCTGCGCGGTCGAGAGCAGCACCTCGTGGGCCGAGACGTCGGCGAGCTGGCCGCTGCGCGTGTGGGTGCGTGCGTAGAGCGCGGCGAGGGCCGCGATCGCGCCGACCTGGCCGACGAAGTAGTCGGCGAGGAGCGCGCCGGGGATGAGCGGCCTCCGGTCCGGGTAGCCGGTGAGCTGCAGGATGCCGCTCAGCGCCCACAGCGTGAGGTCGTCGGCCGACCACGCGCGGTACGGCCCGGTCAGCCCGAAGGGCGTGACCGCGACCGTCGAGAGGTCCGGGTTCGCCTCGCGGGCAGCCTCCGCGATGGCGAGCGCGTCCTCGTCGGTGGTGTAGACGAGGTCGGCCGAGGCGCACAGCGCCTCGAACGCCGCGGCGTCGTCCGCGTCGCCGAGGTCGAGCGCGACCGAGCGCTTCCCGCCGTCCATGTAGAGCTGCAACAGGCTGTCGTCACCCGCGAATGGCCCGTCGCGCCGGATCGAGGCGCCCTCGGGTGGCTCGACGCGCACGATGTCCGCCCCGAGGTGCGCGAGTAGCCGCGTGCCGTAGGCGCTCATCCCGTCGCTGAGGTCGACGACGCGCAGACCGTGCAACGGGCCGTGGTCGAAGACGCGCGGCGCGCTGCGACTGCGGCCGATCGCGGTGAGGTGGCGCGAACGCTGGTCGCGCATGTCACGGATGATCTGCGCGGAGTCCATCCCGCGTGGCTCCGGTGGCATGTCGGCCTCGCGGCTCATGCGCAGCAGCGGCAGCGCCCAGCCGAAGTACGGGCGCTCCGGCTTCGCGTCGCCCGGCGGCGGGTCGGCGGGTGCGCTCACCGCGCCCCCTTCCGCGAGCTCGTCGATGCGGTCGTGGTTGAGCATCGCGAGGTCGATGAGGATGTCCGCGTTGTCCCCGCCGAGGGCCGGCGAGGCGTCCTCATGCCGCACGGGGGTGTCTTCGAGGAGGATCGGGAGCCCGTCGATGAGGTCGCCGTCGAGCCACGCGTGGCGGACCAGCCGCCAGAAGCCGCGCGCGCGCAGCTGCGGGTCGGCGAGGTGGTCCAGGTGGTCCTGCACCGGCGCGGCGGCGACACCCGCCGCCTGCAGCACGAACGCGGCCTCCTCGCGCGTGCGGCCCGCCGTCCACTCGCCGATCGCGGCTTCGAGCTCCTCCTCGTGCGCGCGGCGGCCCTCGAAGGCCTGGAAGCGCGGGTCGTCCGCCCACTCGGGGCGTCCGATGGCGCGTGCGAGCGCGCGCCACTCGTCGTCGTTGCGAGCGGAGACGGCGACCCACCGGTCGTCCTCGCTGGTGGGGAACACGCCGCGCGGCGCCGCGCCGGGGCTGCGGTTGCCGCTGCGGTCCGGCTCCTCGCCGCCGCGCGAGACCTGCCCGATGTACGGCCCGAGGGTCGCGACGGCCGACTCGAACTGTGAGATGTCGATCCACTGGCCGCCGCCGCGCCGCTGGCGGTGCAGCAGCGCGCTGATGATCGCGGTCACCGCGTGGTAGCCCGCGATGTAGTCGGGGAGCGGCACCGGGGTCATCGCCGGCTGGCGGTCGGGGTCCCCGGTCAGGTAGTCGAGGCCGGAGAACGAGGAGAGGTTCGGCCCCCACGACTTGTAGTCACGGTAGGGCCCCTCGCCGCTGCCGTAGCCGGGCATGCTCACGTAGATGATGTCCGGATTCACCGCCCGCACATGCTCGTAGTCGATCCGCAGCGAGTTGATGGCCGGCACGCTGAAGTTCGTGAGGAACACGTCGCTCTGCTCGATCAGCTCGTCGAGGAGCTCACGGCCCTCGGGCGACTTGAGCTCGAGGCCGACGCCGCGCTTCTGCGCGTTGAAGGTGTTGTTGCCGGCGAGCATGTCGCCGCCCGCAAGCCCCACGTCGGGCGGCGCCCACGCGGGGGCGCGCATGCCCATCGCCGCGCTGCGCGAGCGCGACTCGACCTTGATCACGTCGGCGCCGAGGTGCGCGAGGTAGCGTCCGGCCAGCGGCCCGGCGATCGCCACGCCGCACTCGACGACGCGCACGCCTTCGAGCGCGCGGGGTGTGTACGAGCTTGACGCAGCCATCGCGTGCCCCCGTTCGCCGCGCAGCCTACCAGCGCCGTCGAGGCCTCGCCGCGTCCGGGGTAACGTCGAGGCTGTAGACTCCAACCTCGCGAACACACCGGGAGGACACATGCCAGACCGCGACGAACTGATCCAGGGATTCCAGGGGCTTAACGCGCGCATCGACGCGCTGAGCGACGCCATCATCGCCAACCCCGAGGCGGCGCTGCCCGAGGGCGAGTGGCGCGTGCGCGACGCGCTGAGCCACCTGGCTGCGAGCTCCAACCCCGTCCCGCGCGTCCTCGAGCGCGCGCAGGGCGGCGAGGGCGGCTCGATGCCGGGCAACGACGAGCAGGTCGCCGAGCGCGCCGACGTGAGCGCGGCCGACCTCATCGCCGAGGTGAAGGCCGGCCACGACGCCTCGATCGCCGCGCTCGGCGACGCCGACGAGGCGCTGCTCGCCGTCGAGATCCCGCTCGGCTTCCGCCCGGGCGACATCGCCGTCGGCGACCTGCTCGGGATGCTGGTGACGAGCCACGAGTCCGGCCACATCGACGACATCGAGGCGGCCCTGGCGTGAGCTTCACGGGGGCCGACCCGGCCCTCGTCGAGCGGGCCGCCGCCCTTGCCGCCGTCGCACGCGGCGAGGCCGAGGCGATCGAGCGCGAGCGGCGCCTGCCCGACTCGCTCGTCGAGTCCCTGCGCGACGCGGGGCTCTTCCACCTCTGGGTGCCCGGCGAGCTTGGCGGCCTCGACGCCAACGTTGCGACGTTCATGGAGGTCGTGCGGACGCTCTCCGAGGGCGACGCGGCGGCCGGCTGGGTCGTGATGATCGCGGCCGAGACGAACGCGCTCGCGCAGTGGATGCCGCGCGCGACCGCCGAGGAGATCTTCGGCGGCGACGCGCGCCCGATCTGCGTCGGCACGCTCAACCCCCCGGCAGGCACCCTCCGACCGGTCGAGGGCGGCTACGTCGCCGAAGGGCAGTGGCCGTTCGGCAGCGGCTTCCCCAACGCCGACTGGCTGATCAGCCGCGCGCGGCTCCTCGACGCCGCCGGTGAGCCGGCGCTCGACGACGGTGGACGGCCGCAGATGCGAGCGTTCGCCGTGCCCGCCGCGCAGGCGGAGCTCGTCGATACGTGGTCGGTACCGGGGCTCGCCGGAACCGGGAGCTTCGACTACTCGATGGACGGGGTGCACGTGCCGGCGCAGTTCGTGTTCGAGTTCGCCGCGCCGTGGACGGGCGGGCCGCGCTCGACGCTGCCGATCGGGCCGATCTTCCAGATGGGCCACGGCGCGCACGCCATCGGCACCGCACGACAGGCGATGGAGGCGTTCGCCGAGATCACCGCGCGCCCCGCGTGGAGCGAGCGCCCGGCCGCCGAGGTCGCCCTCGCCCACCAGGCGCGAGGTGAGGCCGAGGCGCTGGTCGCCTCGGCGGAGGCGTGGCTCGACCGCATCCTCACCGAGATCTGGCAGCACGCCGAGGTCCGCGAGACCGCGCCGCCGGAGGCGCTCACCGCGCTCCAGCTCGCCGTCGCGCACACCGTCCACGCCTGCGTGCGCGCGGCGGACGTGCTGTTCGAGGCGGCCGGGGCGCAGTCGCTCTACCGCTCGAACCGCCTCGAACGCGCGTGGCGCGACCTGCGCGCCGCGGGCCAGCACCTGCACGCCAAGGGGCGCCACTACGCCGACGGCGGGCGACGGCTGCTGGAGGCCGAGTCCGGGTAGCGAGGCCCCGGCCCCGTCAGGACGCGTCGAGGAGCCCTCGAAGCTGCTCGGTGGTGATGTTCGCGCCGGTGAGCACCAGCACCACGCGGCGGTCGCGCAGGCGCTCGCGCGCCTGGATCGCTCCGGCCAGCGCCGACGCCCCCGCGGTCTCGACGAGCAGGTGCGCTCGCTCCAGTAGCTCGACCACCGCGGCTCCGATGTCGGCGTCGTCGACGAGCAGGAATTCGTCGAGGCGGCCGCGCAGGATCGCCTGCGTGTACTCGAAGCCCGTGGCCGTCGCCAGCCCCTCGGCGATGGTGGTGTTGGAGCGCTCGACGACGCGGCCCTCGCGCCACGAGTCGTGGCCGGCGCGCGCCTGCGCGGACTGCACGGCCCACACCTCGCACGACGCGCCGAGGCCGTCGCGCGTGAGCACCCAGCCGCACGCGCCCGAGCCGCCGCCGAGCGGGACGATCACAACGTCGGTGTCGGGCTGCTGCCCACCCTCCGGGTCGAGGACCTCGATCGCGCCGGTCGCGACGCCCGCGATGAGCGTCGGTCCGTCGACCTCGACGTAGTGCATGCCGCGCTCGGCGGCGAAGTCGCGCGCGGCCGCGTTCGCGTCGTCGAAGCGCGCGCCCTCCTCGCGGACCTCGGCGCCGAGACGGCGGATCGAGGCGACCTTGTCGGGGTTGGCGCCCTTGGGGACGAAGATCACGGCGTCCAGGCCGTGCAGCGCCGCGCCGTAGGCGATCGACTGGCCGTGGTTACCCGTCGACGCCGTCACGAGGCCGGCGGCCTCACCGCTGGCGGCCAGCTCGCCCGCGAAGTGGACGCCGCCGCGCAGCTTGAACGCGCCGATCGGGTTGGCGAACTCCAGCTTGAGCGAGACGTGCGCCTCGAGGCGCTCCGAGAGCGCGGGCGAGTAGACGAGCGGCGTCGGGAGCGAGAGGCGCCCCGCGAGCACGTCGGCGGCGCGCCGGATGTCGTCGATATCCGGCGGCGCCGCCATGTCGTCGTGCTCCGTCATCGTGCCGGAGCCCGTCGCGCCGCTACCGCGAGCGCGGGCCGCCGGGCTCGGGGATGAACTTGTTGTCGCGCATCCGCAGGAACGCCGTCAGGCCCTCGTTGCGCTGCACCTCGTAGAGGTCCGCGACCTCCTCGGCGTCCGTGGAGGCGTGGGCGAGGATCGAGATCAGCCCGCCGGTCTGCAGGGCGTTGCGCAGGCCCATGGCGTGGAAGCCGAGGGTCGTGAGCTTCTTGTTCAGGCGCACCGAGTCCGAGGGCACCATGTTCAGCCGCATCGCCATCTCGCGCGCCCGCGTCATGAGCTGGTCGTGCGGGACCACCTCGTTGATCGCGCCGATGCGCACTGCCTCCTCGGGGCCGAAGTGGTCGCCGGTGAGGGCGTAGCGCGCCGCGACCTTCCAGCCGACGAGGGCGGGGAAGAGGAACGAAGTGTTCGACACCATGCGCACCTCGGGCTGCCCGAACGCGGCCTGCTCCGAGGCGATGGTGATGTCGCAGGCGAGGGTGTACCAGAACCCGCCGCCGAGCGCCCAGCCGTTGACGGCCGCGATCACCGGCTTGTCGAGCTCCATGAGGTGCATGACGTGGTCGGTGTGGTTCATGTCCGTGGGCATCCACTGCTGGAGCGCGGCGCTGCGCGTCTTCGGCGGCTCACGGTCGCGGCCCAGGTCGTAGCCGGCGGAGAAGGCGCGGCCGGTCCCCGTGAGGATGATCGTGCGCACCGCGTCGTCCGCGGCGGCCTCGTCGAGGGCCTCGTGGAGCTCGCGCTCGAGGTCCGGGGAGATGGCGTTCATCTGGTCCGGGCGGTTGAGCGTGATGGTCGCGATGCGGTCGTCGTCGGTCTCGTAGAGGATGTTCTCGTAGTCGCCCACGTCGGGCCTCCTTCGGTGTGCACGGCACGTCGAGCGTTGCGGTTCGCATGATAGTGCGCCCGACGTTGGGCGCAGCGCGCGAGGAGTGGCAGGCGCCTCGGATTGACGCTGTATCGCGGAGCACCTACAAGGCATGAGGGCAAATCGCGGGCGAGTGCGCGCGATGCCCAGGCAGGCATGCACGCTCACAGGAGGAAAGGGCTGAATGGCAGACCTCGAGTACGAGAAGAAGGACTTCTACGCGATCTTCACGATGAACCGCCCCGAGCGGCTCAACGCCCTCGGCGGCAACCTCACCGCGCTCCGCGACGAGGCGCTTGAGGACTTCAACGCCGACCCGAACATGCGCGTCGGCATCGTCACCGGCACGGGCCGCGCCTTCTCGGCCGGCGCCGACCTCAAGGAGATGGCCGAGCGCAACGCCGCCGGCACGAACTCCCCGCGGCGCGGCGGCTCGATGGCGGGCTGGGGCTACTCCGACAGCCCGAAGCCGTTCATCGCGGCCGTCAACGGCCTCGCGATCGGCGGCGGCATGGAGACCGCGCTCGACTGCGACATCCGCATCTGCTCGACGGACGCCTACTTCGGCCTGTTCGAGCCGAAGCGCGGCATCATGGCAGGCTACGGCATCCACCACCTCCCGCGCGTGGTGGGCTTCTCCGCCGCCAACTACATCCTGCTCACCGCTGACCGCATCAGCCCCGAGCAGGCCAAGGAGTTCGGCGTGGTCACCGAGATCACCGAGCCGGACCAGCTGGTGCCGCGCGCCGAGGAGATCGCCCAGCTGATCGCCTCGAACGCGCCGCTCTCGATCCAGGGCACGAAGTCGATCATCCAGGCGTGGCGCAAGGCCGGCATCGAGGACTCGATCCGCATCGCCGAGTGGATGAACCAGGTCGTCCTGTCGTCCGCCGACGCCAAGGAGGGCCCGGCCGCCTTCGCCGAGAAGCGCGACCCGGTCTGGACGGGCGGCTAACGCACCTACCCGTCTTCGAAACACCGGCGGCGCCGGTCACCCTCGCGGTGGCCGGCGCCGTTGTTTTCGGGGCCGTTACGGCGCCGGGGGACTGTCCCCGGAGAGCCGCATCTCGGCGCAGTCCGGGGCGATCGCCAACGGTGGCTCGGTGACAGCCTGCACCTCCCCGGCCGTGACGCCCGGCGCGACCTCGCGCAGTTCGAGGCCATCGGTCGTCACCGCGATCACCGCGAGGTCCGTCACGACCAGGTCGACGCATCGAGGAGCCGTCAGCGGGTAGGCGCACTCCCGCACGATCCGCGGCGCGCCGTCGCGGGTGCGGTGCTCCATCGCGACGATGAGGCGGCGCGCGCCCACCGCGAGGTCCATCGCGCCGCCGATGCTGCCGCCGCCGCGCTCCGGCACCGACCAGTTGGCGAGGTCGCCCCGCGCGGAGACCTGGAGGCCGCCGAGCACGGCGACGTCGACGTGGCCGCCGCGGATCATCGCGAACGAGTCGGCGCTGTCGAAGAAGCTCGCGCCCTCGCGCAGCGCTACGGGCTGGCCGCCCGCGTTGATCACGTCGGGGTCGAAGTCCTCGTCGAGGATGCCGCCGTAGCCGAGGATGCCGTTCTCGGCCTGGAACAGCACGTCGACGCCGGGTTGCAGGTGGTTCGCCACCTGCGTCGGCAATCCGATGCCGAGGTTCACGACCATGCCCGCGCGCAGCTCGCGCGCGACGCGCAGCGCGATCAGGTCGCGCGGGATGCCGACCGGCCCCTCAGCCATCCCAGCGCACCGCCACCGGCTCGCACTGCACGATCCGGTCGACGTACACCGCGGGCGTGCCGACGCGTTCCGGGTCGATCGCGCCGACCTCGACGACCTCCTCGACCTCGGCGATGACGGTGTCGGCGGCGGTCGCCATCAGCGGGTTGAAATTGCGCCCGGCCGCGCGGTACTCGAGGTTGCCGAGCCGGTCGGCGCGGTGCGCCTTCACGAAGGCGTAGTCCGCGCGCAGCGGGCGCTCGAGGAGGTAACGCTCGCCGTCGATCTCCATCTCCGGCTTGGCCTCCGCGACCACGGTGCCGAGGCCCGTGCGCGTCAGCACGCCGCCGAGGCCCGCCCCGCCCGCGCGGATGCGCTCGGCGAAGGTCCCCTGCGGGACGAGCTCGAGGGTCACGTCGCCGGCGCGGTACTGCTCCTCGAAGCGGCTGCCTCGGCCGGACGAGGCGCGGATGGCGAACGTCGCGATGACGTGGGCGAGCTGGAACTGCTCGCACAGGTCGTCGAGCTTGTCGCCGAGGCCGATGTTGTTCGCGATGGCGGTGTGGGCGCGCGTGCCGTGTCGCGCGAGGGCGAGGATGAGGTTGCTCGGCGTGCCGGCGGAGACGAAGCCACCGAACATGATCGACGCGCCGTCCGGCACGTCGGCGATGGCCTCGTCGGGAGTGGCGAAGACCTGCGCGACCACGGCCGGCCTCGCTACTGCGCCGTCCAGCCGCCGTCGACGGAGATGGCGGCGCCGGTGATCTGGCTGGCGGCGTCGGAGCAGAGGAACACGGCGATCTGCGCGACCTGCTCGGGCTGCACGAACTCCAGCGACGGCTGCTTCTCGGCGAGCAGCGCCCGCGCGCCCTCCTCGATCGAGGCCCCGAGGTCCTCCGCGCGCACTTCGATCTGCTGCTCGATGAGCTCGGTGCGGACCCACCCGGGGCAGATCGCGTTGCAGGTGATGGGCTCCCGAGCGGTCTCGAGGGCGACGACCTTCGTCATGCCGATCAGGCCGTGCTTCGCCGCGATGTAGGCCACCTTCTCGACCGAGGCGACGAGGCCGTGGGCCGAGGCGGTGTTGATGACGCGGCCCCACCCAGCCTCGCGCATCCCGGGGAGCAGCAGGCGGGTGGTGTGGAACGCCGCGGAGAGGTTCACCGCGAGGATGTCGTCCCAGCGCCCGGGCGGGAACGCCTCGATCGGCGCGGTGTGCTGGATGCCCGCGTTGTTCACGAGCACGTCGACGCGCCCGAAGCGCTCGGTCGCCTCGCGCGCGAGCGACTCGATGGCAGCCGGGTCGCGGACGTCTGCTCCGCTGAACGCGACCTCGACGCCGTAGCTCGCCTCGAACTCGTCGCAGAGCGCGCGGGCGGCATCGGGGTCGGCGAGGCCGTGCAGCATCACGTTCGCGCCCTCGGCGGCCATCGCGCGGGCGATGGCGAGCCCGATGCCGCTCGTGGAGCCGGTGACCAGCGCGGACTTGCCAGCGAGCATCGCTCCCCCTCGGTGCACCGAAGCGCCCGCCCACCTTCGGGCGGACGTGTCGGTGCGGGGACAAGCATGCCCGCCCGGAGGCCGAACGTCATCCAGTTGTGTCGGTGGGTCGGTGTTAGTCCCGGTCGACCGATCGGCGGTCACGCGGGGGCACGATCACGATCGCCTCGCCGCGCTCATCGGTCGAGGCGTGCCGCCAGTGGGCGAAGTAGCGCCTCGCCCACGATGCGAGGACGCCGAGGAGGCGTACGGGGACGTTCGACGTGCGCGAGCGGGGCCGGGGAGTCGCCTCGGCCGCGCTCGCAGGGGCGGGGTGGGAAGTCGGTGCGGCTGCGGGCCTGGCGTTGCGGGCGTGCTCCTCAAGTGCGCGGCGTCGGCGCGCCGGATCGCGCGAGATGCCCGCGGGACGGGGCGGCGGCGCGCCGGGGCGGTGCGGCCGGGAGGTGTCGGGGCGCGTCGGGTCGCCCTCGCGTGCGTGGAGGGTGGTCGAGGATGCTCCGAGGGTCTCGCGTCGCAGCGCGTTCGGTAGTCTCATGGGGCCACCGTACCAACGCGATGTTTGCTGCTCGTAAAAGGTTGACGCGTTATCCGTAATCGCGTTCCACCCGGCGCGCCCCTCGGACGGACGAGGCGAGGGTCAGCCGTCGAGGGCACGGAGCATGCGCTTCAGGGCCTGCATCCGGTAGCTGTCGAGGATGTGCTCCTCGACCTCGTCCCAGTCGATGGGTTCCTCCAGGCGCAGCGTGAGCCAGCCGTGGTGGTGCATGTACGGCGTGGGGAAGTAGCGCCCGTCGTCGAGCAGCAGCTCGCGGGCGAAGGGGTCGGCGCGGAACGACACGCCCGGCACGCCGTCGCAGACGCCGAAGATGGCGAAGGGCTTCTTGCCGGCCCGGAACCACGGGTTGCCGAAGTTGATCGTCTCGCTCGACTCGGGCAGGTCGAGGCAGATCGCGCGCAGCTCATCCAGCAGCTCGCCCCACGGCTCCTCGTCGAGTCGTTCGTGGACCATGCGCCGATGCTACCGGGAGCGGGGAGCCGCCGGGGCCAACGACCGAGGCCCGCGCGGGGCGGGCCTCATCGGAGGGTCGGGTCGTCCGTGTCTAGTCGGAGTTGACGAGCTCCAGCCAGGGCTCGAGCTCGGCCTCGGTGTGCCACCAGAAGCCGAAGTCGTTCTCCTTCGCGGCGCTCTCGTCGGTGTCGCGGTCGCCCATGTGGTAGTAGGCGTCGGCGTCGTCGAACTGCGCCTTGACGAGGCCGAGCTGGTGCTTGGAGGCGACGAAGTCGGGCTCGATGTCGAGCGAGGCCCACATGCGGCGCTGGCTGCTGAGCGGCCGGTCCGAGCAGCTCCCGACAATGAAGCCCAGGTCGATGGCCTTGCGGACCATGTCGACCGTGACGCCGCCAGGCGGATCGCCCAGTTCAAGCGTTCCGTCGATGTCGAAGCTCAGTAGGATCGCCACTCAACACTCTCCCGCCCCTTGCGCACGTCGAGTGAGTATCCCTAAGGAACCCGTAGTTCGCAACGGGGGTGACGCAGCGCGCCGCCGCGTCACCCCCGGTAGGAGCCGGGTGCTAGTCGGGGCTGGTGCTGAATGCCAGCGCCGCCGCGTTGCTCGGCAGCACGCCGATGGTGACCGCGACCTCCGCCTTGATCGCCACCTGGCGGTCTCCCGCGCGGCCCTGCAGCTGCTCCATCGGGTCGGTGATGAAGACGGTGCGCATGCGGCCGGTGCCCATGTTGCCGCCGCCCGAGTTGATCGGGTTGGGCCCCTTGAGCGTGATGTCGTCGGCGTAGAAGTCGTGCGCCTCGCCGCGCTTCACCCCACGCCAGCCGAACGCCTCCAGGAAGTACTGCGTGAACACCGCGAAGCCGTCGTACGGCGCGAACACGTCGATGTCCTCGGGGCGCAGCCCGGAGCCCGCGTACGACCGCTGCGCCTGGATGTCCGTCCACGACTCGGTGTCGTCGAGGGTCTGCACTAGGCTGCGCGGCGTGAAGGCGCTCTCCGTGTGGTCCAGGATGTAGACCGGCTGCTGCTTCATGTCCTTCGCGCGCTCGGCGGTGGTGACGATGTAGCAGGCGCCGGCCTGCACGGGCCGGTCGCAGTCGAAGATGCTGAGGTCGCGGGCGATCCAGCGGCCGTTGAGGTAGTCCTCGGTCGTGAACGGGCCGGGCTCGTGCTGTGCGTAGTAGCTGTACGGCCAGAGCAGGCCGTTGGCGTGCTCCTGCACGACGAACGGCGCCATGCGCTCGTGGTTCGTCCCGTACTTGCGGGCGTACTGGTCGAAGACGAAGCCCTGCCCGGAGAGGCCCCAGCCCCACGGGTTGGACCACTGCGCTCCACCCCGCGCCTCCAGGCTCGGGTTCTGGTGGTAGCGACCCTCGATGTTCCCGTTGGGGTAGGGCACCAGACAGACCTCGCAGCGTCCGTCGCCGACGACCTGCGCGGCGAGGCCGATGAGGTTCCAGACGGTCTCGCCGTGCGAGTTCATGTACTGCACGTTCGGCAGGTTCATCTGCTTCTGGATCCACTCGGCCGTGACGTACGTCAGCCCGTCCTCGCTGTCGTACGGCGAGTCGAAGAACGGCCGCAGCGGCCCCCACTGCGAGCCCAGGCTCATGTGGGCGGGCTGACCGCCGGCCGAGGTGACGATGCCGTCGACGTCCTCGGGCGAGATCCCGGCGTCGTCCATCGCCGCGCGGGCAGCCTCGACGACGTAGGCGCCCAGCGTCCTGTCCATGCTCACGCCGTCCCAGCGGCGGTCCGTGTTCTTCGAGTGGCCCGCGCCTGCGAGCACCACCTTGCCGCGGTGCTCCCAGATGCCGACCGGGTCCTCGTTGCGCTCCCAGTGAATTGCGCGCGCCATGATGTGTGCCTTCCTGCCCTGCGCTGACCGTCGTGGTCGCGGCGAGGCTCTAGCTCTCCTCGACGATCTTCCACTCGGGGATCAGCTGGTCGTCCGAGACCGCGATGAAGTCGACCTCGACGGTCGCGCCGACGGGGACCTCGCCGGTGGGGACGCCGGGGAGGTTGGAGAAGAAGTTGATCTCGGGGTCTTCCTCAAGGGCGACCACGGCGTTGTTGAACGGCTGCTCTTCCTGCCACGCCATGATCCGCGAGTCGTAGGTGATCGAGAAGCCGACGATGGTGCCGCGGCCGCTGGTCTCGAGCCACTCGAGGTGGAACTGCCAGCCGCATTCGCGGCACTCCACTTCGGGTGGGAACTGCTTGCGGTCGCACATGGTGCAGACCTGGACGATGAGCCGGCGCTCGTTGCAGGCGTCCCAGAACGGCTTGCTGACGGCGTCGGGCACCGGGATTGGTCGCGGCATGCTGCCCTCCTCGCTCTATTACGAACGAGCATAACGCGGGGCCGCAAGTGGTCTGGCCGGCGATGGCCGTCAGGCGGGGAGGATGCTTGCCTCGTACGCGTCCATGCGAGGGTCGCGAGTGACGAGTGTCAGGTCGTGGCTGAGCGCCTGGGCGATCAACATCCGGTCGAACGGATCGCGATGGAAGTCGGGCAGGCCGCCCGCCATGCGCGCATCCGCATGCGTCATGGGGAGCGGCTCGAAGCCGTCGAGATGAACGTCGAAGACTGCATCGTCGACGTTCAGCTTCCCGCGCGCCCGTTTGATGCTGATTTCCCAGATGCTCGCGGCGCTGACATACACGCCGTTGTCGGGATCGGCGATTGCCGCGGCCGCCTCAGGCGCGAGATTGCGTCGTTCGCCCCACCAGAGCAGTACGTGCGTGTCGAGCAGCAGGTTCATTCAACGACGTCGAGGTCGCCCTCGAAGGCGGCGATGATGTCTTCGGGCGTGTCGTCGAAGTCCGGGGCGATCCAGATCTTCCCCGCCAGGCGGCCGGGCACTCGCGGTCGCCGCCGTTCCCTGTAGGGAACCAGCAGGGCCATCGGCTTGCCCGACTTGCCCAGCACGATCTCTTCCCCGTCGGCGGCCCGTTCGAGCAGCCTGGAGAGGTGCGTCTTGGCCTCGTAGACGTTGATTACCATGCCGACAGTCTACACCAGTTGGTCAGACTAGACCAGACCAGACCAACACTCTCACGCTGAGGCGATGTGCCACAGCGCGGCAGGCTTGCGGGAAGCTACTCCCTGTAGTCCGGGAGCTGCACGATCCGGGCCTCGTGGCCGTTCTCGTCCGTGTCCATGATCCCCACCGTGCCGAGCCCGCGCACCTGGCGCGGGAGCGTCGGGCTGCCGGGGTTCACGAACAGGATGCCCTGGTGCCGCTCCACCATCGGGATGTGCGTGTCGCCGAACACGACGGCTTCGACGCGCTCGCCGAAGAACTGGATCAGGTACTCGTCCAGCGGCTCGTCCTCGCCGACCTGGCGCTCCATCACGCCCGGCGCCACCTCGAAGCCGTGGCCCATGATCACGAGGTCGTGGACGAGCCCGACCGGGCGGCCGCCGATGTCGACGACGCGCTTGCGCGCGACCCGCGGGTCGCCGACGCACGGCGCGGGTGGGACCTCGACCGCGAGGATGGGTGCGATCTCCTCCAGCCAGTCCAGGCACGCCGAGGAGTAGATGTCGCCGGCGTGGAGGATCAGGTCCACGTCCGCGAAAGCCTTCGCGACCTCCTCCGGCGGGTGCTGGCCCATGGCAGGCGAGTGCGTGTCCGAGATCAGCCCAGTCTTCACGGTGAGTCCTTACCAGGCTGCCTCGGGCAGCCGTCCGCTCGCGGGTGCCTCGCGCCCCGCAAGCGGGCGCGCCCCCCTGGTGTGTCTAGGCGGCCGGGAAGTCCTCGGACTCCCGGATCGACCGGAACTGGTTGACGTGGTCGACGTCGTGGATGCGCTGGAAGATGTACCAGGCGCGGCAGTGCAGGTCGCCGAAGTTGCCGTGCGGGTGCGTCGGTTCCAGGTCGGCGTCCTCCGGCAGCGCGGCCGCCAGCTCCCCGAACTGGATGCCGTTACGCAGCAGCTCGTTGCGCAGCTCCTCGAACGACAACTCGGCCGGGTCCACCTCGTCGGCGGGGTCCGAGACCGTGACGCCCGAGAGGCGCTCGACGATGTGGAGCGTGGAGCGGGTCACCGCGATCTCGTGGCGCAGGCCCTCCATGATCGTCCACTCGTCGGCTGACGTGCGCGCCTCCGCCTGATCGGCGGTGATGCCGTCGAGCTGGGCGAGGAGGTCGAGGCGCGGGCGCGCCACGCGTGGCCAGAGGTCGAGCCACGAGTACTTCTCGCCCTGCCCTCGCAGGTAGTTGTGGACGTTCTGCTGCTCTTCGGTCAGTTGCTGGGTCGTCATCGCTCTCTCCAATGGCCGCTTCGGGCGGGCGCCGGCTGCGCCCGCCGTGATGGCGCTCCGATTCTAAACGCCCTCGCGAGTTTCCGTGCGCGGCCTGCGGACGCTATGTGTCGCCGGCATCCTCCGCGTCGACCTCCTTGACCAGGTCGAGCAGGCGTCCGAGGTCGTTCAGGTAGTCGTCGATGTTGTCGCCGCGCAGGCCCACCCGCAGCGAGTCGATGCCGACATCGCGGTATGCGCGGAGGCGCTCCTTGATGAAGTCGTCGTTGCCGAGCAGGTTGGTCTGCAGCGCGATCGCGACCGGCACGAGGTCCTGCGCCTCGGCGCGCTGGCCGTTGATCCACAGCCGGTGTACCTCGCGGACCTCCTCGAAGCCCTGACGCGCGAAGGCCTCGACGTAGAAGTTGCGGCCCGGCTCGCCCATGGCCCCGAACGTGAACGCATAGCCCACCGCGTGCCGCTTCGCCAGTGCGTCCAGGTCGTCGTCGAACTCGAGGGTGACGGGCACCTGCAGCTCGAGGTCGTCGAGAGAGCGTCCGACGGACTCGGCGCCTGCCTGGATGTGGTCGAGGAACGCGTGCCCGGTCTCGGGGACGAAGCAGTTACCGATCCACCCGTCGCACAGCTCGCCGGTCATGCGCAGGTTCTGCGGGCCGACCGAGGCGACGTAGATGGGGAGGCGGCGCGCGCCGCTGCGGGTGCGCATCGGGCGCAGCTCGTCGCGCAGCGGGATCTTGTGGATCTCGCCGTCGTAGACCACGCGCTCGCCGCTCTCGACCAGGCGGATGATCTCGATGAGCTCACGCGAGCGGCGGATGGGGCGCTCGAAGTCGACGCCGTCCCACGCCTCCATGATCTGCGGCGTGCTGGTGCCGAGGCCGAGCACGAAACGGTCGTTGGTCATCGAGGCGAGGGACATCGCGGTGCCCGCGGTGAGGGCCGGGCTGCGCGCGCCGATCTTCATGATGCTGGTGCCGAGCCGGATCGTGGAGGTCTGGCTGGCGAGGTAGGCGAGCTGGGTGGCGCCGTCCCACCCCCAGGCCTCGCCGCTCCAAATCGAGTCGGCGCCGAGGCGCTCGGCCTCGATCGCGAACGTGAGAGCGCTCTCCCAGTCGTCGGGTTCGTTTCGATGGAGGCCGACGCCGATCCGCATGAGGTGCTCCTGACTGTGTGAGGCTGGGTCGCGAGGATGATACAGCGGCGACGCCGCGCGTCGCGGCGCGTAGCCGAGCGGATCGCCTGCTAGCGCCGCACCGATGCACGCACGAACAGCGGACGCAGAGACGGGAGACCGCGGCCACCGCGCGATGCCGTGCGGCCGCGGGTTGCCGACACGGGTACATGGCGGCTACCGTGCCGCTCGGACTCTCCGCGCGACCTCCCGGTCTCGTAGCGAGGGATGCAGGGGCACCCATCGTCCGATTCACCGCGGCGCGCGGCACGCGTGGCCTCGGCTGGACTATGCAACAGGGTCTCCGGGTGCGGAGTGACGGGGAGCGCCGTTGATCACGCTCTCATCTCGGACTGCAGGCTACACGCTGCCGCGCCCCCTGCGGGCCATCCTCGTCGCCGCATTGCTGTACCTGTTCCTCGTCGGTGTCTCGTCGCTCGAAGCGGGGATCAAGGGGCTCGGGGCGGAGTTCCAGGCGGGACTGCTCGAGAGCGTTGACCACCCCGTCGCCGGGCTGTGCGCGGGGGTCCTGGCGACCGTGCTCGTGCAGTCCTCGTCGGTATCGACGGCGACGATCGTCGGGCTGGTAGGCGCCGGCACGCTGAACGTGGAATCCGCCGTGCCGATGATCCTCGGCGCGAACATCGGCACCACGATCACCAATACGCTGGCGTCGCTGGCTTCGATTGGGCGGAGCGCGGAATTCCGGCGCGCGTTCGCCGCGGCGATCCAGCACGACTTCTTCAACATCCTCGCCGTGCTGATCTTCCTGCCGCTCCAGATTGCGACCGGCTTCCTCTCGGAGGCGGCGTACTGGCTCGCCGACCTGCTCGGCGGCAACGTCGCCGGGGGCAAGACACGCAGTCCCATCAAGGAGATCGTCAAGGAGCCCGTCCGCCAGATCCAGGAGTTGCTTGGCGGGGCCATCGACAGCGACCGGCTGGTGGGAGCCCTCTTGCTCGTCCTGGGGCTGGTGCTGATCTTCATCAGCCTGGCCCTGATCACCATCAACATGCGGCGGCTGTTCGCGGAGCGGCTGGAACGCTCGCTGAACTCGGCTGTGGCTCGTGGCAGCGGGCTGGTCGGGATGGCGATCGGAGTGGTGACGACCATCGCCGTGCAGTCGTCGAGCATCACGACGTCGATCCTCATCCCGCTGGTGGGCTCAGGGGTCCTGACCCTGCGCAACGCATTCCCGATCACGCTGGGAGCCAACGTCGGCACGACGGTCACCGCGCTGCTCGCCTCGTTGGCGGTCGACCTGCGCGCCGGCCTGGTGGTGGCGCTCACCCACACGTTGTTCAACCTGGCGGGGATCGGCCTGATCTACCCGATCAGGCAGCTCCGGGAGGTGCCGGTGCGGCTGGCGGAGCGGGTCTCGAGGATCGCTGCGGTACACCCGCTGCTGGTGGCGCTGTACGTCATCGGGATATTCGTGATCGGCCCGATCGTGGGGATCGTCCTCCTGCGGTAGCCGGCGTCCCTGCCCGGCGACTTGCTCAGGCCACCACCAGCGGGATGCGCATCTCCGCCGGCGTCAGCCCCGCGTGGTGCGAGAGCTGGCGCAACCCTTGCCGCGAGGCCTTCGAGGCGTAGTACCCCAGCACGGCGTCGCCTCGTGAGATGGCCATGTAGTCGCCGATACGCTGCCTGGTGGCGGGCGTGAGCGGGTCCGGACCGAGCAGCCGCAGCTCCTCGACCTCGTCGGTGGTGAGCAGGAAGAAGCGCTCACCGAAGCTCGCGCGGAAGCGCTCCTCGAAGCGCTCGTGCTCGCCGGGGCGCACATGGAACTCGAGGACGCGCGCGTCGCCGGAGGGGGCGCTCGACAGCAGCGCCGGGATACCGTCGGAGTCGCGGATCATGAAGCGGTCCTCGGGCGAGACGCCGAGGTGGCCGTGGTCCGCGGTCACCACCAGCCGGGTCGACCTGCCGAGCGCGGCGTTCAGGTCGGCCACGAGCCGGTTGATGGCGATGATGGCGGCGCGCGCGCCGATGCTCTCCGGGCCGCCATGGTGCGCCTCGTTGTCGATGTGGGGCACGTACACGTAGATGAAGGTGGGCTCGTCGGATCCCATCACGGCCTGCATGATCGCCCCGTACGTACCCGCCAACGAGGGGTAGGCGGAGGTGGCCTCGCCGCCCGTCCAGTACCGCGAGTAGACGCTGCCCGCGATGTTGCGAGGCATCAGCATGTGGGCGGGGCGCCGCACCCGCGCCATCAGGCTTGGAGCCGGCAGCGCCACCTCCGGGTCCACACCAAGGTCGCTCAGGGTGCGGTCGTCGGAGCGGCGACGGAACTGGAGGATCGTGGCCGGCCCGCCGATCTCGTCGAGGTGCGTCCACCACCCCGTGACCGAGTGGGCCGCCGGCCACTCGCCCGTCGCCAGCGAGGTGAGCGCCACCGCGGTCGATGAGGGGAACACGGTGCGCACCTCGCTGTGGAGGTGCTCGCGGAGCGCGCCCGCGGCGTCCTCGCGCTCCAGCATCTCGAGGCCGAGCCCGTCGGCGAGGATCAGGACGAGGTGCTCGCGCTCCTCGAGCACGTCCACGAGGCTGCGCGCGAAGGGTGAGAGCTTGACGTTGCGTGCGCCCGCCACCGACGCCACCGCGCGGGAGACGTCGACGAGGTTGGGTACACCGGGATCCGGGCGCAGCAGCGTGCCCGCGTCAAAGGCCGCGAGCAATTCCGACGCGTCGGACGGGCGCGGGTCCGGGGTCATTGCACGACGCTATCATGAAGATCGACGTGACGCCCCGCGTGGGGCGCGGCGGGCCGACCGCCCGACGATGTGGCTGCGCGAATGCCCCCTCCCGACGCCCTCGACGCCGACAGCATCGCCGCCCAGCTCGGCGCGACCTACGCCGCGATCGACGCGGACGAGCGGGCGCAGCACGCGGATCTGATCGAGCGGGTCGCGCAAGCGACCGACATCGCCGGGGCCTCGCGGGCCCTCGGCAGCGACGCCCATGTCGTGACCGTGGTGGCGCCTGATGTCTCCGGCGCGCTCTCGCTCATCACCGGGGCGCTGACCGCGCACGGCTTCGACATCGAGACGGGCGACCTCTTCATGGTGCGTCGCCCCGTCGAGCGGCGGGCCGCCCCGCGCGCAGGGCGGTTCAGGCCGCCTCGCGGCCGGCCCGGCACGCCGGCGGGGCGTCCGACGTCGTCCCGTGGCCCGTCGCGGCCCGCGCAGCTGCTCCTCGACCGCTTCGTGGTGCGGGGGAGCGGCGATGCGGACCCGTGGGATGCCATTCGCGAGGACCTGCAACGCGCCTTCGCCCTGCTCGCGGGCGGCGACGCGGAGGCGGCGCAGACCCTGATCATCGATGGCATCAGCCGCTCCCTCCCGCAGGGCGAGGCGCCCGCACGCGCTATGGATCCCGTCGCCATTGAGATCGACACGACCTCCGACCCGGAAGCCACGATCCTGACGATCGACGGCGTCGACGAGCGAGGCTTCCTGTTCGAGTTCGCGAACGCGCTGGCGATGCTGCAGGTGTCGATCTGGCGCGCCGAGATCCGCACCCGGGACAGCACGAGCCACGACACGTTCTGGGTCACCACGCGCGACGGCTCGAAGCTCGACGACCCCGCGCGCCTCGAGGAGTTGCGGGTGGCGGCCGTGCTGATCCGCCAGTTCACGCAGCTGCTCCCGCTCGCGCCCGACCCCGGGCAGGCGTTGCGGCAGTTCGGGGCGCTGGCGAGGAGCATGCTCGCGTTCAGCGAGCGGCGCGAGGCGATCGCGGCGCTGGCCGACGAGCAGGTCCTCGAGACGCTGGCCGCCGCGCTGGGCGTCAGCCGTTACCTGTGGGAGGACTTCCTGCGCTTCCAGCACGAGAGCCTGTTCCCCGTGCTCACCGACCGCCCCGCCCTCGACGCAGCCAAGCCCGTGGAGCAGCTGCGCGAGGAGCTGCGCGCCGCCGGGCCGCCGGACGCGGACACGCTCAACGCCTTCAAGGACCGCGAGCTGTTCCGCATCGACCTGCGGCACATCAGCGGACGGACGGGCTTCGCCGACTTCTCGTACGAGCTGTCGGACCTCGCCGAGGTCGTTGTCGCCGAGGCGGCGGAGCAGACGACACGCGCGCTCAAGGCGCGGCACGGCGAGCCACGGCTCACCTCGGGCGCCCCGTGCCGGTGGTCGATCGCCGCGCTCGGCAAGTTCGGCGGGCGTGAGATCGGGTTCGCGTCGGACCTGGAGCTGCTGACCGTCTACGAGGGGCCGGGGACCACCGACGGCGTCGATCCGGTGCCCAACAGCGCGTATTTCGAGGACTTCGTGCGCGGCGTGCGCGACGCCATCCGTGCGCCGCGCGAGGGCATCTTCGAGCTCGACCTGCGCCTGAGGCCGCACGGTGACAGCGGCAGCCTGGCCAACTCCGTCGACCAGTGCCGGGCCTACTACGCGCCGCGCGGCGAGGCGCGGCAGTTCGAGCGCATGGCGCTGGTGCGGCTCAGGCGCGTCGCGGGCGACGTCGGGCTCGGACGCACGCTCGAGGCGTTGCGGGACGCCTTCGTCTACTCGGGCGCCCCGCTGGACATCCCCGATCTGCTCCACATGCGCGAGCGACAGGCGAGCGAGCTGGTGGCGGCGGGTGAGCGCAACGCCAAGCACAGCTCGGGCGGGCTCGTCGACATCGAGTACTACGTGCAGACCCTCCAGATCATGGCCGGGGCGACGGAGCCGTCGGTGCGGACGCCGAGCACGGTCGAGGCGATCGCGGCGCTCGCCGCGACGGGACACGTGAGCTACGACGACGCGGTGAAGCTGCCCGAGGCCTACTCGTTCCTGCGCAGGCTGATCGGCGCGCTGCGGGTGGTGCGCGGTAACGCCCGCGACCTCACGATCCCGCCGGTCGGTTCGCCCGAATTCGGGTACCTGTCACGGCGGCTGTTCTACGAGACGCCCGAGGCGCTGGCCGCGGCCATCGACGTCCGCATGCGGTACGCCGCCTCGCTGTGGAGCCTGCTGCCGGTCGAGTAGGGCCCCGTGGGCACGGCCCGTCGAGGAGCGCCGGGCGGGGGAGCGCGGACGGCGCGCTGCCCGGGCGCGCCGTGGGGCGCGAGCTGGTGCATCGGGCGGGCGCGGGGGAATGCTGGCGACCCCGATCGGATTCGAACCGACGATCTCCACCGTGACAGGGTGGCGTGTTAGACCGCTACACTACGGGGCCTCGAACACATCGATCGTAGGGGCCGCCGGCTGCGAGGGTCAATCGCGCCGGTGGTTCGGCCCTGCGGTTCACCCACGCTCGCGGCGCTGGTACGCTCGCGGGGGAGCCGAGATGCCACAACGACCTCGCAGCAGGCGCACCCGCAACCGCCGCATCCAGCGCCCGCGTGTCCCCGACGCGCCCGGCACCCCACCCGCCGCGGCGTCCACCGCGCCCCCGCGCCCGACTTCGCGTGCCGTCGCGGCCAGCGAGCGCCCGGCGCGGCAGGTGGAGCGCGACGCGCCATTCGTGCGCGGTGAGCTGGTCAGGATCGGGCTGGTGAGCACGGTCTGTATGGCGCTCTTGCTCGCCCTTGTCGCCATCGACCGCCTCGGCTAGCGAGGCTTTCCGGCGGGCGTGCCTCGCACCCTCAGGCGAGGCGGTTCCAGGCCACGAGGACGCCGATCACGAGCATCACCGCGCCCGCCACGTCTTGCAGCACCAGGTCGAAGTCGCCCGAGAGCACGAGGCGGACGCCGTACGCACCGGCGAGCGCCGCCGACGCGAACGCCTGCATCGTCATGCCGCGCTTGCGGTTCGTCGCGCGGTCCAGCGCGGCGGCGACGGCCGAGCCGGCCGCAGCGCCGCCCAGCGCGCCGACGGCCAGGCGCAGCAGCCCCGCGAACGGCGCCGGTGGCAGCAGGAAGGCGGCGACGACGCCGATCAGGGCCGCGGCGGGGATCGCGACGGCAGCCGCGCGCAGGTAGTGCTGGAGCTCCAGCTCGTACATCGGCGGGCGGCGCATCATCGCGCAGTCGGGGCAACGGATGCCGCCGGGCGCGTGGACCATGCACTGCGGGCAGATCGGCGTCTCGCACCGACCGCAGCTCAGTTCGGTCTCCGTGCGCGGGTGGCGCTCGCAGTACGGAATGGGTGGGCTCCTCAGGCGGTCGGCTCTGGCACGCGGCAGCCACGCTCCCGCGCGGCCTCGAGGAACGCGTCGACGACGTGGTCCGGGAGCGGGATGTCACCCGGCTGCCGCTCATCCTCGCGGTCGATACCGTGGTGGTCGGAACCGCCGAGCGCGAACACGCCGAGGCTGTCCGCGAGGCTCACCAGGCTCGCCACCATTTCCGGGTCGTAGTGCTTGTAGTAGGCCTCGAGGCCGAACAGGCCGGCGTCGGCGAGTTCGGCGGCGACGCGCTCATACTCCTTCGTGAAGCCGGGGTGGGCGAAGACGGCGATGCCGCCGGCGTCGCGGATCATCGCGATCGCGTCGGGCGGCTCCAGCTTCGTGCGCTCGGCGTACGCAGGCCCGTCGCGGCCGATGAAGCGGTCGAAAGCCTCGTTGAAGGTCTCGATGTGGCCGGCCTCGAGCAGGGCCTGTGCGATGTGGGGGCGGCCCACGGACGCCTCGCCCGCGATCTCCTGCACGCGCGCCCACTCGATCGGCGCGCCGAGGCGTTCGAGCGCCCCGATGATGCGCTGCGCGCGGTCGATGCGGCCCGCGCGGAACGTCTTGAGCTGCGCCTGGAGTCGCGCGTCCTCGCGGTCGATGAAGTAGCCGAGCATATGCACCTCGGTGCCCGGCACGTCGCAGGACAGCTCGATGCCGGGCACGAGCAGGAAGCCCGGGTGGCGTGCCGCTGCCGCCTCCGCCTCATCGAGCCCGTCGAGGGTGTCGTGGTCGGTGAGGGCCATGACGCGGACGCCGCACGCGTAGGCGTGGTCGATGAGCTCGGTGGGCGAGCGGACGCCGTCGGAGTTGGTCGAGTGTGTGTGGAAGTCGCCCTTGCTCACGTGCGTGATCCCGGCGTCCGCGTCGGAGCGTCCGTCACCACAGCGGCATCTCCCGGTCCACGCGCTCGACGCCGGTGGCGAGGCCGGTCTCGGCGTCGATCTCGATGAGGACCGAGTTGAACACGCCGGTCTCTCCCTCGGCGACGGGCAGGCGCGTGGGCATGCTGGTCACGAAGCGGCGGATGACGGAGTCCACGTCGTCGCCGATCACCGAGTTCAGCACGCCGACCATGCCGAGGTCGCCCACGGCGGCCGTGCCGCCCGGCAGCACGCGCGCGTCCGCAGTCGGGACGTGCGTGTGTGTGCCGACGACGGCGGACACGCGGCCGTCGAGGTACCACGACAGCGCCTGCTTCTCGCTGGACGCCTCGGCGTGGAAGTCCACCACGACGCAGGTGCCGGGCGCGATCTCGTCGAGGATCTCGTCGATGATCTGGAACGGGTCATCCACCGTGGCGGGCATGAAGACGCGGCCCATCAGGCTGATCACGGTCAGGTCCTGGTGGCGGACGATGCCGCGCCCGGGCACCCCGGACGGGTAGTTCGCGGGCCGGAGGATCGGCCAGTCCCGGTCCAGCATCGGCACGAATTCGCGGATGTCGAAGATGTGGTTGCCCGAGGTGATCACGTCGACGCCGGCCTCGAACAGCTCGTTGGCGGTGCGCTCGGTCAGGCCGCGTCCGCGCGCGGCGTTCTCGCCGTTGGCGATGACGTGGTCGATGCGGAGGGTGTTGCGGAGTTCGGGCAGCACGGCGCCCACGGCCTCGCGCCCCGGCCGGCCGACGATATCGCCGACCATCAGGACGCGCATGATCAGCGCGCGACCGACGTGGCGCGCGTCTCCCGCACCACCGTGACCTTGATCTGGCCCGGGTACTGCAAGGTCTCCTCGATCTTCTTCGAGACGTCGCGGGCGAGGCGCGTGGCGGCGAGGTCGTCGACGCGTTCGGGCTGGACCAGCACCCGCACCTCGCGGCCGGCCTGGATCGCGAACGACTGGTCGACGCCCTCGAAGGAGTTGGCGACATCCTCGAGCGCTTCGAGGCGCTTGACGTACTGGTCCATGGAGTCGCGGCGTGCGCCGGGGCGGCTGCCGGAGACGGCGTCGGCGATGATGACGATGAGGGCCTCGGTGGTCTCCGGCTGGATCTCCTCGTGGTGCGCGGCGATGCAGTGCACGACCTCGCTGCCGACACCGAAGCGGCGAGCGATCTCGGCGCCGAGGCTGGCGTGCGTGCCCTCCATCTCGCGGTCCACGGCCTTGCCGAGGTCGTGCAGCAGTCCGCCCATGCGGACGGTCTCCACGTCGGCGCCCAGCTCGTGCGCGAGGGCGACCGCCAGCCACGATGTCTCGATGCAGTGGCGGAGCTGGTTCTGGCCGTAGGAGTAGCGGAACCGCAGCTTGCCCAGCGTCTTCACGACCTCCGGGTGCAGCGTCGCGACCTCGGCGTCGACGAGCGCCTGCTCGCCGGCCTCCTGGACCATGCGCTCCACCTCGTCGCGCGCCTTGTCGACGGCTTCCTCGATGCGGCTGGGCTGGATGCGCCCGTCCTGCACGAGGCGCGCGAGGGCGACACGCGCGATCTCGCGCCGCACGGGCTCGAACCCGACGACGGTCACCACCTCGGGCGTGTCGTCGATGAGCAGGTCGCAGCCGGTCGCGGCCTCGAAGGCGCGGATGTTGCGGCCCTCGCGGCCGATGATGCGGCCCTTGAGGTCGTCGGACGGGATGGGGACGACGGAGACGGTGGCCTCGGCGGTGACCTCGGAGGTCATGCGCTGCATGACCGTCGCGAGGATCTTGCGGGAGCGCATGTCCGCCTCGGCGCGGGTCGCGGCCTCCATGGTGCGCACGCGCCGCGCCGACTCCTCGCGCAGTTCGTCGTCGAGGCGGGCGAGGAGGAGGTCGCGGCCCTCGTCCGCGGTCATGCCGGCGATGCGTTCGAGTTCGTCGCGGAGCCGGCCGCGCTCGGTCTCGAAGTCCTCGTTGTTCCGCTTGAGCGTGTCCTCGCGGCGGTCCAGGTCCTGGGCTCGGTCACGCAGCGACTGCTCGCTGCGCTCCATGCCCTCGGCCCGCCGCTCCAGCGACTCCTCGCGCTGTTCGAGGCGGCGCTCGACGCGCGTGGCCTCCTGGCGCTGCTCGCGCAGCTCGTCGTCGATCTCCTCGCGGTAGCGGAGCGCGCTCTGCTGTGCGTCGAGCTCGATCTCGCGGGCGCGGCTCTCGGCCTGCTCGCGGACGAGGTCGGCAGCGTCACCGGCGCGGCGTCGCATGTCGCGCGCGCCGATGCCGAGCACCGCGTAGCCGAGCACCCCGCCCACGACGAGCGCGATCACGCCCACGAGGGCGCTGAGCGCTACTTCCTCCATTACGGGGCCTCGATTCGAACCCGCGCCGCCGCCGGGAGCGGGTCGCGAGTGGTAGTCGTTTACGGCAGGCGGCCAGTATGGGAAGCGCCAGACCTGCTCGTCAGCTTAGCACTGCGCACCGCGCGGGGGCGACCTCCGCCGCCGCGAGCGTGCGTGCGAGGGCGCGCGAGGAGTCCCCGGTCAGCCGCTCAGCACGGGCGCGGACCGCTCCTCGGCGAGCGCCGAGAGCGCCCGCTCGATGGTGTCGAAGCTGAACCCGCGACGCCCGAGGGCGGCAACGAGGCGGCGATCCGGAGCGCCGGGCTCGCCCCGGTCGCGGCGTCGGGCAAGCCGGCGCGCCGCGGCGAGCGCCGCCGCGTCGTCGTCGTGCGCGAGGAGCGCCTCGGCGGCCGTCTCCGCCTCGATCCCGTGCTCGTGGAGTTCGAGGCGCAGCATGCGGGCGCCGCGCTCGGCGGAGCGGGAACGCGCGACGTAGCTCGCGGCCCACGCCACGTCGTCGACATAACCCAGCTCGGTGAGCCGTGCGACGGCGAAGGCGACGGCTGCGTCGTCGAAGCGGTCGGCGAGGCGGTCGCGCAGGTCCGCGGTGGTGCGGGGCCGCTGCGCGATGAGCGCGAGGCCGCGCTGCACGGCCAGCGAGGCGTCCGTTTCGAGGACGCCCGCGGGCGCGGGAGGGCGGAGCCGGCGTGAGCGCGGCACGCGCTACGCGTCGAGCGGGAGCTCGCCCGACGGCGACGTGTCGTCGGGGGGCGGGGTGGCGCTCGTCGTGAGCGCCTCGGCCTCCGCAACGGCGGAGCTGGCGTCGGCGGGGTCGGGGACGCCGGCGGCGGTGCGCACGGCGGTCTCGATGTCCGCGGCGACGTCGGCGTGCTCGCGCAGGTACGCCTTGGCGGCCTCGCGGCCCTGGCCGAGGCGCTGGTCGCCGAGGGAGTAGTAGGCGCCGAGCTTCTTGACGATCTCGTACTCGACGGCGAGGTCGAGGATGTTGCCGCTGCGGCTGATGCCGTGCTCCTCGGGCGTGAACATGATCTCGAACTCGGCCTGGCGGAACGGCGGCGCGGTCTTGTTCTTGACCACCTTGCAGCGCACGCGGTTGCCGATGACGTTCGGGCCCTGCTTCAGCGACTCGATGCGGCGGATGTCGATGCGCACCGAGGAGTAGAACTTGAGGGCGCGCCCGCCCGGGGTGGTCTCGGGGTTGCCGAAGACGACGCCGACCTTCTCGCGCAGCTGGTTGATGAAGATGAGAGCGGTGTTGGAGCGCGCGACGGCGCCGGTGAGCTTGCGCAGCGCCTGCGACATGAGCCGTGCCTGGAGGCCGGGCAGCGAGTCCCCCATGTCACCCTCGATCTCCGCCCGCGGGACGAGGGCGGCCACGGAGTCCACCACGACGGCGTCGAGGGCGTTGGAGCGGATCAGGGCCTCGCAGATCTCGAGGGCCTGCTCGCCGGTGTCGGGCTGGGAGATGAGCAGGTCGTCGACGTTGATGCCGCACTGCGCGGCGTACTCGGGCTCCAGGGCATGCTCGACGTCGATGTAGGCGGTGGTGCCGCCGAGGCGCTGGCTCTGGGCGATGATGTGCTGGGCCAGCGTGGACTTGCCGGCCGACTCGGGCCCGAAGATCTCGGTCACGCGGCCGCGCGGGATCCCGCCGATGCCGAGCGCGATGTCGAGCGCGAGGGCGCCGGTGGGGATGGCCGAGACGTTGAGCACGGCTTCCTCGTCGCCGAGGCGCATGATGGCGCCCTTGCCGAAGTCCTTGGTGATCTGCTCGAGCGCGCGGTTGAGGTCATCGGTGCGGCGCTGTTCGGGGTTGGACTGCTTATGGCTGGACTGCTTGGCCACGGCTCGGTCCCTTCATGCGGGGGTGCGATGCGGGAACGATAGAACGAGCGTTCGTATGGGTCAACCCCCTATGCGAATAGCAGTTACTCGCCCGTCGCGCTCCCAACCCCGTTGATCTCGTCCACCACCGCCAGCAGGTCGCCGAGGCGGTAGAAGTTCACCGCCACGAGGTTCGGCAGTTGCCCGCGCTCCGCCTCGCACTGCTGGAGGCGCGGCAACAGCACCTCGCGCGCGTTGAGGAGTTCTGCGTCGGCGGGCGAGGGCGCGATGTCCTCGATCCAGTGGTTCACGAGGAAGAGCGCGGCGTCCGCGGGGCCGCGGTTGCGCTCGCAGCTGAGGTCGTCGACGGAGTGGAAGCGGAACGGCGTCTCCTGGGCGACCTCGAAGCCTCGATGCAACCACGGGACGGGCGCGTCTGTGGCGTTCTCGGTCATCACGATCAGGCGCTCGTTGCGCTCGATGAGGGCCCCGACGGTCGGCCACGGCGCGGCGGGGCCGGGGTGCGCGTACGCGTAGCGGTCGAGCCCCGCCTCCTCGAACGCCGCGGCGATGTCGGCGGCGGGCGCCTCGTCCTGGATGAAGACGATCACCACCTCGCCCGGGTTGGTGACGAGGAATCGCCGGACGTCGTCGAGGCTCTCGCGCAGCGGGGTCGCGCCGAGCTCGCAGAAGCCGTGGCAGAGGTACAGCTCGCGACCGCTCGTGGGGCCGAGCCGGGCCGCGATGCGCTCACGCGACTCGACGGCCTCGAGGCCGTAGCGCTCGACCATCACGTCGCGGTTCCCGCCGAGCAGCTCGGTGGAGACGCCGTTGGGGGCGGGCGAGCCGAACCAGACGTCGATGAGCAGGCCGCGGATGCCGTGGTCGAGTTGCTCGGCGATGCCGTCGCGGTGGGCGGCGAAGAACCAGCCCTCGGAGGCCGCGGACATCGAGTTGTGCGTGGCGGCGAACGCCACCTCGTTGAGCGGGCGGTCGCACAGCTCGGCGTGCCCGTTGCACGCCGCAGGCGGGCCGCCGTCGCGTGCATCGTCGCCGCCGAGCACACCGAGGCCCGGGAGCAGGACGAGGGCGATCACGAGACCCACGCCGGCGAGGGCGCTGAGTGCGGCGACGCGGATCACGGGCGAGAGGCGCTGCCGCGGTGCGGCCGAGGCGCGCGCGAGGTCCTCGGCGGTCGTGCGGCGCTCGACCCAGAGCAGGCGGACGAGCTCGGCCAGCCCGAGGTAGACGGCCGCGAGCCCGGCGATCGCGACGGTGAACTCGACCAGGTCGCCGGGGCTGACGAGTGCGACCCAGCCGACCGTGACGGCGAGGATGGCGCGCACGAGCCGCCCCGCGTTCGACCGCGGCGCGGTGATCAGCTCCCACAGGCGGGCAGGCGCCTCCGAGGGTCGGAAGCCGGCGAGCCACGGGCTCGCCGCGGTGGCGAGCACCGCGCCGCCCGCGCCGAGCGTGAGGTTCCACGACCGCAGGTCACCGAGGAATGCGTCCCATACCCCCTCGGCGGCGGCGCCCGCGCGCTCGTTGTCGATGACGGCCACGAGGACGGCCCTCGCGAAGTCGAGGAGCACGACCATCAGGACGCCGACGACGATGAGCGTGATGCCGACGCGCATCGCGGCGCGGCGCCGTCCCTGTGCCACGGCCCAGGAGCCTGCAAGCGCCAGCACCGCGAGCAGCGGTAACACGAATGCGAGGACGCGGACACGCTCCGAGGTGGTGAGCACCGCGTGGAGGTACTCGGACTCGGCAACCTCGAGCACCTCCGTGTCGAGGTCCGGGATCGACTCGGCGAGTTCTGGGTTGAAGTTCGCGAGGGTCGGCTTGATCACGACCGACGCGTCGACGATCTGCAGCACGATCGGCTCGCGGGAGAACAGCGTGCGGTGCGTCTCGCGCAGCGCGGTCTCGTAGAGCTGCTCGAACGCGGCACTGCCGATCACGGCCTGTACGGCCGCCTCGATCAGCGGGCGAGCGGCGATCAGGTCGGGCGAGCCTTCCTCGATCAGCCCGTCGACGATGACCGTCGAGACGTACGCCTGCACGTCCTCGTCGTCGAGCGCGCGCACGGCGCGTTCGCTGAAGCCGTCGGCGTCGAACAGCACCTCGTCGGCCCACAGCACCCACTCGGCGGCGACGAGGAGCGCCGCGCCCGCGAGGAGCAGCAGCCACGACGCGACGGGCCGTGGCGCCCGGCGCGCGAGGCGCAGCGCCTCGACTGTGCGGCTCACGGTCGCCGGCCGGTCGTCGTTGAGCGAGCAGGCATCAGCTGTTGCGGCGGTACGCCTCGGCGAAGGCCGTGATCGTGTCGATGTGTTGCTGCGGCGTGGTGAGCCCGGCGTTCATCGTGTTCAGCGTCACGTGCGTCGCGCCCGCCTCCTGCCATGCGCTTGCCTGCCCGACCTGGTGCTCGACCGGCCCCAGTGAGGCCTCGGCGCGGCCGATGAGGGCGATCGCGTCCGGGTCGCGGCCGGCCTCCCGCGCGTGGTCGCGGACGCGGCCGAACCGCGCAACGAGGTCGGCGCGCTGCTCGTCGGTGTTGCCGCCGAGGGTGAGCCAGCCGTCGCCGTACTGCCCGATGCGACGCAGCACGCTCTCCGCGCCGCCGCCGAACCAGATCGGGATGCGCCGCTCCGGGCGCGGGTGGATCCCCGCGTCGCGGACGGTGTCGAACTCGCCCTCGAAGGTGACGAGGGGCTCCTCCCAGAGGCGGCGGATGAGCTGCACCTGCTCCTCCGAGCGGCGGCCGCGCGTGCGGAAGTCCTGCCCGAGCCCCTCGTACTCCACCTGGTTCCAGCCAATGCCGATGCCGAGCGTGAGCCGCCCGCCGGAGAGGATGTCGACCTCGGCGGCCTGCTTCGCGACGAGGGCCGTCTGGCGCTGCGGGAGGATGATGATGCCCGTGACCAGCCCGATGCGCTCGGTCGCGCCGGCCAGGTAGCCGAAGAGCACGAACGGCTCGTGGAACATCGACTCGTGCGTGTACGGCCCGCTCAGGTCGTGCTTCGAGGGGTCGGCGCCGAGGACGTGATCGTACGCGAGCAGGTAGTCGAACCCGGCAGCCTCGGCGGCCTGCGCGAAGTCGCGGATGGCGGCTGGGTCGCTCCCGAACTCAAGCTGCGGGTACGTCACGCCGATCTGCATGCTGGCTCCTTCGCAATCCGCCGGATTCGGGCTCGGCTCATGCTATCCCTGCATCACGTGCGGAGATAGCATCGCCGCGAACGGGGCGAGCCCATGAGCACGCTGCTGGCCGTCCACGGGTTGGTGAAGCACTTCGGCGGCAACTACGCCGTCGACGGCGCCACGTTCGACGTCGAGCGCGGCTCCATCACGGGGATGATCGGCCCGAACGGCGCCGGCAAGACCACGTGCTTCAACTGCATCGCCGGCTCGCTCATGCCCGACGGCGGGCGCGTGGTCTTCGGGGGCGAAGACATCACCGGCCTGCCGTCGTACCGGGTCTTCCGGCGGGGGCTGACCCGCACGTTCCAGATCCCGCAGGAGCTGGGCGCGATGACCGTGCTCGAGAACCTCATGGTCGTGCCGGCCGAGCAGAGTGGCGAGCGCGTCGTCGACAGCTGGCTGCGACCCTGGCGCGTCGCCGCGCAGGAGCGCGCGATCGCCGAGCGGGCGCACGAGGTGCTCGCCGAGGTCGACCTCACGCACGAGGCGCAGAACTACGCAGGCAACCTCTCCGGAGGGCAGCGCAAGCTGCTGGAGCTGGCGCGCGCGCTGATGTCCAGCCCGAGCATGATCCTCCTCGACGAGCCGAGCGCGGGCGTGAACCCGACGCTCACGAGGCGCCTCGTGGACCACATCCGGGGCCTGCGCGACCGCTTCGGGATCACGTTCTTCGTGATCGCCCACGACATGGACTTCATGATGCGGCTCTGCGAGCGGCTGATCGTGATGGCCGACGGCCGCGTGCTCGTCGACGGCGAGCCGCAGGCCGTGCTCGAGGATGAGACCGTGCAGGCCGCCTACCTCGGGACGGTGGCGCGGTGAGCCCGCTGCTGGAGGTCGAGGACGTCACGGCCGGCTACGGCAGCGTGATGATCGTCCACGAGGTCTCGATCCGGCTCGAAGCCGGGGAACTGGTCACGGTCATCGGGCCGAACGGGGCCGGGAAGTCCACGCTGCTCAAGGCGATCTTCGGGCTGCTTCCCGTGAGCGGCGGCGAGGTACGGCTGAGCGGGGACACCGTGACCGACGAGGCTCCCTCGCGCATGGTGCGGCTGGGCGCCTCGTTCGTGCCGCAGACGGACAACGTGTTCCCGTCGCTGACGATCCGCGAGAACCTTGAGATGGGCGCGTACCAGCGCGCCCGAGGTGTCGCCGAGCGCGTCGACGAGGTGCTCGCGCTCTTCCCTGAGCTGAGCGAGCGGACGGGCGAGCAGGCGGCGCGGCTCTCCGGCGGGCAGCGCCAGGCGCTCGCGATCGCGCGCGCGCTCATGCTCGATCCGAGGGTGCTGCTCCTCGACGAGCCGACGGCCGCGCTCTCGCCGGTGCGACGGCAGGAGATCTTCAGCAGGCTGATGGCCATCCGCGAGGGCGGCGTGGCGCTGCTCATGGTCGAGCAGAACGCCCGCGAGGCCCTCGCCATCTCCGACCGCGCCTACGTGCTCGTCGACGGCCGGAACGCGCACGAGCAGCCGGGCCCGGAGATGCTCGCCAACCCGGAGGTCGGCCGGCTCTTCCTCGGCCTCGACAGCATCGAGGACGGCGACGAACCAGACGCGGCTGGCGCATGACCGACATCCTGCAACTCGTGATCATCGGCACCGTCGTCGGCTCGATCATCGGGCTCGGCGCGATGGGGCTGACGCTGACGTTCGGGGTGCTCAAGTTCGCGAACTTCGCGCACGCGGACCTGATGACGCTCGGCATGTACCTCGCGTTCTTCGTCTTCGTGGACCTCGGCGTGGTCGGCCCGCACGTCGGGCCGTTCTCGTTCGGCTGGGGGTTGATCCCCGCGGCGCTCTTCGCGTGTGTCGGGGTCGCGGCGGTATCGGTCGCCGCGGACCGGTTCGTGTTCCGGCCGCTGCGAGGGCGGGGCAGCGACTTCCTGAACATCGCGGTCGCCTCGCTCGGTATCGCGATCGCGCTGCAGGCGGTGATCCAGGCGATCTGGGGGTCGGCGCCGCTGCGCTACCACAGCGAGATCCACAAGGCGTGGACGTTCGCCGGGGGCCTCAAGATCAAGCCCGACCAGATCCTGATCATCGGGCTCACGCTGGCCATGGCGGTCGGCCTCTACCTGCTGCTGCACCGCACCCGCCTCGGCACGGCGATGCGCGCGACGTCCGACAACGCCGCGCTCGCCGAGGCGAGCGGCATCGAGACGGAGCGCGTGCGCGTCGCGACGTGGGTCATCGCCGCCGCGATGACGGCCGTGGCGGGCGTGTTGTTCGCGCTGCAGTCGCAGCTGCGCTTCGACGCGGGGTTCGAGTTCCTGCTGCTGCCGATGTTCGCCGCGGTCATCCTCGGCGGGATCGGGAACCCGTGGGGCGCGCTGGTGGGCGGGCTCATCGTCGGCATCTCGCAGGAGCTATCGACCGAGTGGATCAACACCGGGTTCAAGCCGGCGGTGCCGTTCGTGCTCCTGATCGTCATCCTGATCGTGCGCCCGCGCGGCATCTTCGGCTCTGAGACGCAGTGGTCGACGTGATGTTGCCGCTCGACGCGCTCACACCCTTCGCGGGCGAGTTGCCCGCCCTGATCACCTTCACCGGGAGCGTGAACTGGTCGGTCGGCTTCCTGACCACGGCGGCGATCTTCGCGATGGTCGCGCTCGCGCTGAACGTGCAGTGGGGCTACACGGGCACAATCAACTTCGGCGTGGTCGCCTTCTTCGGCGTCGGGGCGTACGTCAGTGCGCTGCTCACCCTCGACGCCCCCGGGGACTTCGAGAGCTACGCCGGGGGCCTCGAGCTGCCGATCCCGGTCGGCTGGATCGGCGGGCTGGTCGCGGGCGGCGTCCTCGCGCTGCTCGTCGGCCTGCCCACGCTGCGGCTGCGCGACGACTTCCTGGCCATCGCCACCATCGGCATCGCGACGATCCTGCGCAGCATCGCCAACACGCAGGAGGGCCTGGTCAACCGCGCGCGAGGGCTCAACGGCATCCCCCGGCCGCTCGAGGGCCTGGCGGCCGACCTCGGCGTCGACTACGACCTCGTGCTGCTCGTGCTGACGTCCACGGCGCTGCTGACGGTGTTCCTCGTGGTGCGCGGCGCGACGGCGTCGCCGTGGGGGCGGGTGCTGCGCGCGATCCGCGAGAACGAGGCGACGGCCCAGTCGGTCGGCAAGCGGACGACCAGCTATCGGATGCAGAGCTTCGTCCTCGGCGGGGCGCTGATGGGCCTCGCCGGGGCGATCTGGGCGCACCGCATCGGCACCATCGCGCCCGACTCCTTCGACAACCTGACGACGTTCCTGGTCTGGACGATGGTGATCGTGGGGGGCAGCGGCAACAACCGCGGCGTGATGCTCGGCGCGCTGGTGGTGGGCTTCGTGTGGTTCGGGTTGCCGCTCATCCAGGAGGAGCTGCCGGACTTCCTCGGCACGCGCGTCTTCATGCTGCGGCGGATCGCGATCGGGATGCTCATCGTAGCGTTCGTGCTCGCGCGGCCGCAGGGCCTGCTGGCCGAGGAGGCGCGTGTCAGCCGGTTCGCGCCCCGGGGGGACGGAGGCGGCGACTTATGGCCGGGGCTCCGGGCGCGCATCCGCGGGCAACCCGGCGGCGGCGCGGCCTAGGGCCAACGCCCGGACGTAGACACCGAGCGGGCGGCCAACCGGCCGCCCGCTTGCTTGTCCGGAGATGGCTTCCGGTCCGGCTATTCGAGGCTGAACGGCCACTCGGTCACGGAGACGATCGTGCCCTCCGCGTACTGCCAGACCTCGATGAAGCCCGAGGTCACGTCGCCGACATCGTTCCAGTCGAGCGACGTAGCCGCGCCCTCGTAGTTGATGTCGCCCCCGCCGCGCACGGCCTCGAGTGCCGCGAGCATGCTCGGGACACCCGGGATCGCCGTCGTACCGCCTGGCCCGCCGACGCGCGGGAGCTGGTCGCGGATGGCGGCGCCGTCCGTCGAGCCCGCGGCCTCCGCCGCCAGCGCGAGCGCGATCACGGCGTCGTACGCCTCACGGACGAATGGGAGCGTCGGCAGCTCGCCGTGCTCGCCCATGTAGGCGGCGTCCCAGGCGGCGAGCGACGCAGTGCCCGGGCCGGCGCCCGGCGCGGTGCCGAACATGCCGTTGAGGTACTCGGCCCCGATGCCGTCGATGAGGTCCTGGCTCTTCGTGCCGTCGACGAAGAGGAACGTCGTGAAGATGTCGTTCTCGATCGACTCGCGGATGAAGACCAGCGCCTCGTCCGGGAAGGCGACGGCGACGAGCACCGTCGCGCCCTCGTCGGCGGCCTGCTGCAGCTCCGCCAGGTACGAGATCTGCCCGTCGGCCGAGTAGGCCACGGCGGTGACGGTCCCGCCGAAGCCGGAGGTGAGGGCGCCGCTGAAGGCGTCCGAGAGGCCCTGGCCGTAGGCGTCGTCGCGGTAGAGGACGCCGACATTGTCGAAGCCCTGGTCGCTGGCGAGCTTGGCGAGGATCACGCCCTGCGCGGCGTCCGACGTGGTGCTGCGGAACAGGTAGCCACTGTCGTTGGCCACCGACAGCGCCGGCGATGTGGCCGAGGGCGAGATGACGGGGATGCCCGCCGGGCCGGCGACGCTCTCCGCGACCGCCAGCGTGACGGTGCTCGAGAGCGGTCCCACGATGGCGTGTACGCCCTCCACCTCGATCAGGCGGCGGGCCTCCTCGACGCCCTGGGTCGGGTCGACGCGCGTGTCGCCGGTCACGACGACCACGTCCTGCCCGTTGACGCCGCCGGCGGCGTTGATGTGCTTGATGGCGAGGTCGACGCCCGTCTGGATGACGGGTCCAAACTCGGCAATGGGGCCGGAGAAGTCGGCGAGGAAGCCGATCTTGAACTGCTCGCCCTGCGGCTCGGGCTCGGGGGTGGCAGCGGGCTCCTCGGTGGGAGTGGCTGTCGGCTCCTGGGTCGGCGTCGCGGTGGCCGGAGCGGCGGTGGCTGTCGCGGGCGCCGCGGTCGGCGTCGGCTCCGGCTCATCGTCGCCATCGCAGGCGACGAGGGCCACGCTCAGCGCGGCGGCCAGCACGGCCAGCAGTGCGAGTGGGGCGCGTGTACGCAGGAATCCTCTCAGCATGACGTTTCCCCCTGTCCGAATCGTGATGCAACACGGCGAGCATAGCTACTCGGCCGCTGCTCGAAGGCTAGCGCGCCCCTCCGCCAGAGACCATACGTCGAGCCGACGCGCGCCTAGAGGGCGCGTCACATGCCGCAGCGAGATCAGTCGATCGTGAACGGGATGTCCCGGACGGTGACGATCGACCCGTCGCGGTACTCCCAGATCTCGATGAAGCCCGAGGTCACATCGCCGACGCCGTCCCAGTCGACGGTGGTCGCCGCGCCCTCGTAGTTGATGTCGTCGCCGTTGCGCAGGGCTTCCAGTGCGCCGCGGACGCCCTCGGGGCCGGCGATGAAGACCGCGCCGCCGGGATTCGCGATGCGTGTGAGCTGGTCGCGGATCGCCGCGCCGTCCGTCGAGCCCGCCGCCTGCGCGGCGAGCGCGATCGCGATGACCGCGTCGTACGGCTCGCGCACGTACGGCACGGTCGGGAGCTCCCCGTACTCGGCCAGGTAGGAGGCGTCCCACGCCTCGCTCGCGGGCGTCGCGGGGCCGCTGCCGGGCGCCGTGCCCCTCGAGCCGTCCAGGTGCTCGGCCCCGATCGCGTCGATGAGCTCCTGGCTGCGCGTGCCGTCGACGAACAGGAAGCGGGAGAAGATGCCGTTCTCGGTCGCCTCGCGCAGGAACAGGCGCGCCTCCTCGGGGAAGGCGATGGCGACCAGCACCTCGGCGCCCTCACCGGCGACGCGGTTGAGCTCCGAGAGGTAGGACGCTTGACCCTTCGGCGCGTACGCGGCCGTGGTGACCGTGCCGTCGAAGGCCCGGCTGAACTCCTCCGCGAGGCCCTGCCCGTAGGCGTCGTCGCGGAACAGCACGCCGACGTTCGTGTAGCCCTCGTCGCTGGCGAGCGCCGCCAGCGCGACGCCCTGTGCGGCGTCCGAGATGGTCGTGCGGAACAGGTAGCCGTCGTCGTCGACCGTGGTAATCGCGGGTGAGGTCGCCGAGGGCGAGATCACGGGGATGCCTGCGTCCCGGGCCACGCTCTCGATGACGGCGAGCGTGACGGAGCTGGAGAGCGGCCCCACGATGGCGTGCACCCCTTCAACGTCGATGAGCCTCCGGGCCTCCTCGACGCCCTGCGTGGGGTCGACGCGCGTGTCACCGGTGACGATGACCACGTCCTGCCCGTTGACCCCGCCGGCCTTGTTGACGTGCAGGACGGCGAGCTCGATGGCGTTGAGGGTCGGGGGGCTGAATTCGGCGAGCGGTCCGGAGAAGTCCAGCAGCACGCCGATCCGCAGCTGGTCGCCCTCGTCGTCCCCGCAAGACGCGATAGCGAGAGCGGTGGCCGCGAGGATCGCGAGCAGCAGCCCTGCGCCGTATCGAAGAAGCGTCGCCACACGAGTCATCGGATCTCCACCTGTATCCCCACGCACGAGTTGCCCGGCCCAACTGTACCGGGAGATCGTCCCTCATCACATATGTGCAGCGATTCCCGCTCGCCCGGATGCCGCGGGCAGCGCTACGCTGACGGCGTGACCGATAACCGCGCGGAGCAGCGAACGCCGGGCGTCGAGGGACTGCATCGCGACGATGCGGCCACCGTCGACGCACACCCGGATGCCGTGCAGGCGCACGCCAACGAGTCGCACTGGTGGAACCACGCCTCGTTCATGCTGCCTTTGCTCGGCTTCCTCGGGCTGACGATCCCCGGTCTCATCTTCGGGTGGGCCGAGGCGACGGGGTTCGGACTGTTCCTCGGCGTGGTGCTCGTGTTGCAGTTGCCCGTGGTGTGGTTCACGTGGCGCGGCACGGCGACGGCGATCGTGCTGACCGAGCGTGGCGCCCTCGCGCTCCATCGCGGTGTCGTGCGGCGCGAGGTGCGGTGGAGCGAGCTTGAGCGCATCGAGCGAGTCGAGACGTTCGGCAACGTGCGCTGGAAGCTCGTGGAGCGGGGCGGCGAGCACATCAGCATCGAGGGCGAGATCGCGGACATCCCCTCGCTGATCGAGCGCGCGAGCGAGCTGTCGGGTGTGGAGCCGGACGAGGCGTAGCCCTGTGTCACGTCGAGGCATGCATGGTGCTCGCTCCGGTCGTGGTATAGAATGCTGTTTGTGGTATAGCGATGTGGGAGTGCCATATGCCGATAGTCGTGACCAAGGTCGATAGCAATGGGAGGGTGGCTCTCCCTGCCGAGTACCGTCGCCAACTCGGGCTCGAGACCGGCGATCGCGTGGTGGTGGAACTGGACGACTGTGAGATCCGAATCGTCTCGCAGCGGGAGGCGATACGGCGCGTGCAGGAACTCGTCGCGCAGTACGTGTCGCCGGATCGGTCGCTTGCCGATGAGTTGATCGCCGAGCGGCGTGCCGAGGCCGCCCGCGAGTCCGCCCGTGAGTGATTGGGTGCTGGACGCATCGGCATTGCTCGCGATTGTTAACGGGGAACGTGGGGCGACTCGGGTGGAGGAAGCGCTTTCTGCGGGCGCGATGATGAGCACGGTGAATGTGGCTGAGGTGGTCACGAAGCTGGCTGAGGACGGCATGGACGAGGGAGCAATTCCTCGCTCAATCGGAATCTTCGGAATCGACGTGCAGCCATTCGGCCAGCCTGATGCACTCGCCGCCGGCCTGCTCCGTCCGGCGACCCGGGCGTTCGGTCTCTCGCTTGGGGACCGAGCATGCCTCGCTCTCGCGATGAAGAGCGGGCTACCGGCTCTCACAAGCGACCGAGCCTGGCGCGATCTTCCTCGCCTTCTCGACATCGAGATCGAACTCTTCCGCTAGTACGCCTATTCGCGCATATGCGCTCACAGATAGACGAACGAGCGTTCGTTCGCTACGATGCGCCCGTGCAATGCCCTCGATGTGACACCCACTGGCCCGACGGCGCCCCGAACTGCCCCGGCTGCGGCGCGTTCGCCGACGAACCCCCGCCGCTGCTCGACCTCGACGCGCCGCCCGCCGGTGACCCGGTGGAGCAGGCACCGGGATGGGCCACGAACGGCGCGGCCAACGCCCCGCGAACACCGCGCGAGGAGCCCTCGAGGCCGCCTGTCGCGCCGTCCGCGCTGCCCCCCGACCTTCCGCGCGGCGTCGAGCGCTACCGCGAGGTGCTGCGGGAGCGCTTCGGCTACCCGGACTTCCGTCCCGGGCAGGCCGAGGTCCTCGAGCGGCTCGCCGACGGCGATGTGCTGGGGGTCATGCCCACGGGCGGCGGCAAGAGCCTGTGCTACATGCTGCCCGCGCTCGAGGTGGGGCGCGCGCTGGTCGTCTCGCCGCTGATCGCGCTCATGCAGGACCAGGTCGAGGCGCTGCAGGCCGCAGGCGTCGCAGCCGACTACATCAACTCGACGCTCTCCGCGCGTGAGCAGAACCGCCGCTTCGTCGACTTCACGGAGGGCCGCACGGCGCTGCTCTACGTGGCGCCGGAGCGGTTCGCGAACCGGCGCTTCGTCGCCGGGCTGCAACGCCACGGCGTGCGGCTCCTCGTCGTCGACGAGGCGCACTGCATCTCCGAGTGGGGCCACGACTTCCGCCCCGACTACCTCGCGCTGGGCGTGGCGCGCGCGCAGCTCGGCGAGCCGCGCACCCTCGCGCTGACCGCGACCGCCGACGCGACCGTGCGGCGCGACATCCTCGTGCGCCTTGGCATCACCGGCGCCAGCGAGGTCGTCACAAGCTTCGACCGCCCGAACCTGCGCTTCGCGGCCCGGCAGATGGACGCCGCCGGCGACCGCCTCGACTGGCTCGTCAGGCACACGAGGGAGCGTGATGGCCAATCCGGCATCGTCTACGCGCGCACGCGGCGCAACGTGGAGGAGACGGCGGCGGCGCTGCGCGCGGCCGGTGTGCGCGTCGAGCCGTACCACGCCGGGATGCCCGGGTCCGTGCGGGCCTCGACGCAGCGGCGGTTCACGACCGGGGAGACGCCCGTCATCGTCGCGACCAACGCGTTCGGGCTGGGCATCGACAAGCCGGACGTGCGCTTCGTGGTGCACCTCGGGATGCCGGGACGCCTCGAGTCCTACTACCAGGAGGCCGGCCGCGCGGGCCGCGACGGCGAGCCGGCCGAGTGCACGCTGCTCTACGCGCGCCGCGACGTGGGCCTGCAGCGACGCTTCATCGCGCAGGCGCACCCCGACGACGAGCAGGTCCGCCGCGCGTGGCACCGACTCATCGAGCTCCAGCGCTTCGCCGGCGACCGCCCGATGCAGCCCGCCGATGCAGCCGACGCCGGGGGCGGCGAGGGCTGGCCGGTCACGCTGACCGCGCTCCGCGCGTCCGGGCTCGTCGAGCCGGGCGCGCTGCGGCTCACGAGCCTCGACCCGAGCGCGCCGATCGACACCCGGCCGATCGAGGAGCGGCGGCGCTACGCGGAGTCGCGGCTCAGCCAGATGGTCGAGTACGCCGAGACGACCGGCTGCCGCCGCGCGATCGTGCTGCGCTACTTCGGCGAGGAACCGCGCGAGACCGACTGCGGCGGCTGCGACAACTGCACCCAGACCACGCGCCGCGAGGCCCCGGCCTACCCCGGCGAGCTCTTCGACGCGATCCTCGATCTGCGCACGCGCATCGCGCGCGACACCGGGCGGCCGCCGTACACGGTGTTCGAGGAGCGCACCGCGCGCGAGATCGCGACCCACCGGCCGCGCGACGAGGGCGAGCTCCTCGCGACGTGGGGGATGGGCGAGACGCGCGTGCGGTGGTTCGGCACGGACCTGCTCGCCCTCGTGCGTGGCTGGGAGGCGGAGCACCCCGACGCGCCCGCACCGCCGCCGCGCCCCGATCCGAAGGCCACGTCGCGGCGGCGCCGCGCGGAGGCTGAGGAAGCAGGACCGGAGGTCGCGTTCGACGACCCGCTGTACGAGCGGCTCCGCGACTGGCGTCGCGAGCGTTCGCGCAGCGAAGGCGTGCCCGCCTACACGTTCTTCACCGACCGCAGCGCGCGCGAACTCGCGGCCCGGCGGCCCGACAGCCGCGAGGCGCTGCTCGGCGTGTGGGGGCTCGGCGACTCGCGCGTCGAGGCGTTCGGGGACGAGTTGCTCGCGCTGATCCGCGACCACTGCGAGGAGCCCGGGGGCGAATCCGTCGTCGAGGCAGGCGAAGCGGTCGTCGAGGCACAGATGCCACTTGCGGTGCCCGCTCCAGGCGGGCATGCTTGAGGCGCACCGAGTGAGAACGCTCACGTGCAGCCGAGTCGCGCGGACCGCGCGCCGGCCAGGACCATGGAGGCCCGAATGTCATTCATCCTCAACGTCACCGAGGACGCTGCGCAGCGCCTCGGCCTGATCGTCACCCAGCAGCGCGAGGACGAGGCGCAGGGCCTCCGCATCTTCGCGCGCGGCGGCGGCTGCGGCTGCAGCGGCCCCTCGTTCGCGATGGGCATCGACAAGCCGACCACCGAGGACAACGTGCTCGACCTCCACGGCGTGCGGTTCATCGTCGACCCGGTCACCGCCCCGAACCTCGAGGGCGCCTCGATCGACTACACCGAGGACGACCTGATGCGGAAGGGCTTCACCATCGACGCCCCCAACGCGCAGCAGGCCGAGGGCGGCGGCGCCTGCGGCTGCGGCCACTAGGCCTCGCCACACGGCACCAGACGGGACGGCCGCCGCGAGGCGGCCGTTTTGCTGCCCTTACGTCACCGAGCGGTGCCCCGTTATCGCAATCGTGAACGGGTCTTGTTCCGGGGCGTCCGAGGCCGCACGCTGCCGCTACCGTGCTGCACGACCTTCGCGAATGGCTTGTCGCATGGGCGGATAGCCCCGCGGGGCCGATCGCGCTCGCGCTCATCACCGCCGCCGAGGCGATCTTCTTCCCGATCCCGCCCGACCCGCTGCTGATCGCCCTCGCGCTCCGCAACCCCGACGCCGCGCTGCTGCTCGCCGGGCTCACGACGGTCGCCTCGGCGGCCGGGGGGCTCGTCGGGCACTGGCTCGGCGTGCGCTTCGGGCGACCGCTCTTGCAGCGCTTCGGCGGCGACCACGTCGAGCGCGTCGAGGGGATGTTCGCGCGCTATGGCTTCTGGGCCGTGGTGGTCGCGGGGCTGACGCCGATCCCCTACAAGGTCTTCACGATCACCGCGGGCGTGCTCGCCCTCCCGCGCATGCAGTTCGTGATCGCCTCGCTGATCGGGCGGGGGCTGCGCTTCGGCGCGTTCGGCGTCGCGATCTTCTTCTGGGGCGACCGCGTGCGGACGTTCCTCGAGGAGCAGTTCGACGTGGTCGTGCTGGTGCTCACCGTTGCGTTGCTCGCCGCAGCCGCGGGCTGGCTGCTGTGGTCGCGTCGCCGGGGGCGCGAGGAGCGCCGTGGCGTATGATCACGTGATTGTGGGAGTTGCCCCTTGACCAGCCAGTTCCCGCCCGACTCCGCACCGCTCGAGATCGACGCACGCGCCCGGCGGCTCATCGTCGTCGGCGCGATGCTCGCACTCTTCCTCGGCGCGCTCGACGCCACGATTGTCGCGACGGCCGTCCCGAGCATCGTCGGCGACCTCGGCGGCATCGACCTGCTGGCGTGGGTGTTCACGGCGTACCTGCTGACCTCGACGGTGACGCTGCCGCTGGCGGGGAAGCTCGGCGACCTCTACGGCCGCAAGCCGCTGTTCCTGATCGCGGTCGTGATCTTCGTGATCGCCTCGGTCGCGGCCGGCCTCGCGCCCTCGATGGAGTCGCTGATCGGCGCTCGGGCACTCCAGGGCATCGGCGCGGGGCTGATCTTCGCGACGACGATGGCGGTCATCGCCGACCTGTTCTCGCCGCTCGAACGCGGGCGGGTGCAGGGCGCGGTCGCGGGCGTGTTCGGGATCGCCTCGGTGATCGGGCCGACGCTCGGCGGGTGGATCACGGACGTCTCGACGTGGCGCTGGATCTTCCTCATCAACCTGCCGATCGGCATTGTCGCGTTCCTCGCGATCCTCGTGCTCATGCCGTGGACGCGCCTGCCGCGCGAGGGCGAGCCGCGCATCGACTTCGCCGGCGCGGTCCTGCTCAGCGCCGCCGTCGTGCCGTTCCTGCTCGCGATGGTGTGGGGCGGGGAGCGCTACGAGTGGCTTGGCGTGGAGACCATCGGCCTGGTCGCGTTCTCGCTCATCGCGCTCGCCGGGTTCGTGGCCGTCGAGGCGCGCGCGCCGGAGCCGCTGGTGCCGCTGTTCCTGTTCCGCAACCGCGTCTTCGCGGTCTCTGCCGTGCTGCTGCTGCTCACGGGCGCGGGGATGTTCGGCTCGCTGACGCTGATCCCCGTCTACCTGCAGGGCGTCGCGGGCGTGCCGGCGCGCCTCGCCGGCACGCTGATGACGCCGATGATGATCGCTGTCCCGATCGCGGCCGCGTTCTCCGGGCAGATGATGTCGCGCACCGGCCGCTACAAGTTCCTGCTCATCGGCGGCATCGCCGTCATGTCCGCCGGCATGCTCTCCTTCGCCACCGTCGACGAGACCACGGGGCGCGTCGAGGCGATCGTGCGGATGATCGTGATGACGCTCGGGCTCGGCGTGACGCTGCCGCTGCTCCAGGTGGTGGTGCAGAACGCCGTGCCGTTCAGCGTCGTCGGCGTCGCGACGGCGAGCGTGCAGTTCTTCCGGCAGATCGGCGGTACGCTCGGCGTGGCGGTGCTGACCGGCATCATGGTCGGCCGCTTCCGCGACGGCCTCGGCGAGGCGGCCGCGGGCCTGCCCGCCGTGCTCGACAACCCGAGCGCGCTGCTCAATGAGAGCGAAGTGGCCGGGCTGCAGCAGCGCTACGAGGCGACCGCCGGAGCCGGCGCGCCGGCGTTCGAGGCGGTCCTGGCGGCGGCCCGCGTCTCGCTCGCCGAGGCGATCGCGCTGGTGTTCGTCGTTGGAGCGGTAGTCGTGGCATGCTCCCTCGTGGCCGCCATCGTGCTGCCCGAGCTGGAGCTCGAGAGCGCCTCGCCGGCGGAGTTGGCGCGGCGTGAGGCGGCGGCCCGCGCCGCGACGGGGGACGAGGGAGGACAGGATGCATGAGGCCCTGCGCGTGCTCGACGAGGTGCGCCCGCTGCGCAACCCCGTGCTGATCGCGGCCTTCTCCGGCCTCAACGACTTCGGCGGGGCCGCCCTCGCCACCATCGACCACCTGGCCGAGGCCTGGGGCGCGCGGGACCTCGCCGAGATCGAGCCCGAGCCGTTCTTCGACTTCACCGTGCAGCGCCCGACCGTGCGCCTCGAGGGCGCCGACCGGCGCATCGACTGGCCCGCCCCGCGCTTCAGCGTCGCCTCCCCCGATGGTGCGGGCCGCGACTTCGTGCTGCTGTCGAGCGCCGAGCCGCACCTGCGCTGGCGCACCTTCACCGAGATCATCGCCGAGGTGATGGAGGCGACGGGCGCGACCACCAGCATCACCATCGCCGCGCAGGCCGCGGCGACCCCGCACACGCGCCCGCTGCCGGTGACGCTCTCCGCGTCGCACGACGACTTCGAGCAGCAGTTCGGCCTTGAGGTGCCGGAGTCGCGCTACGAGGGGCCGACGGGGATCGTCGGCGTGCTCAACCTCTCGCACCGCTCACGCGGGTGGCGCAACGCGAGCCTGTGGGCGCAGGCGCCGCACTACCTCTCGTCGGGGCCGAACCCGGGCGCGATCACGGCGCTCGTCGAGATCCTCGACCGCGGGTTCGGGCTGCAGACCTCGCTCACGGCGGTGGAGGCGCACGCCGCGGACTTCGAGGAGGAGGTGCGGCAGGCGCTGGCCGAGTCGAACGAGGCGGCGGACTACATCAAGAACCTCGAGGAGCAGTACGACGAGAACCAGAGCCGCCGCCCGGCGGCGCCGGCCGAAGGCGGCGGCGAGCTCCCGTCGGCCGAGGACCTGCTCAGCGACCTCGAAGGCTTCCTCCGCGACCAGCGCGACGAGGGCTAGCGCGTTCGCCTTAACAGCCGCTGAAGCTCGACCCACTGGTCGTTGATTCAAGACCGGCGCAAGGCCGTGAGGCGGCGAACTCGCTGCGACTGCATTCTCAGGGCGAGGGTGCGTCGACCGAGATATACAGGCCGCCCGCAACCGTCCGGAAGCCCAGTCCGCAATTGAGGAAGATGCCTTCGACTGCACACTCGACAGTCTTGACCGACTCGTCGAACGGCAAGTCGGGATTCTCCAACTGGTCCAAGATGCTCTTGAGGTGGTGCCGAAGGAAGCGACGTGAAGTCGTCGTGTCCTCGATGGCGCTCAGAATGTCCGGCCACCGCTCGGTGTCTATGTAGAGCGACGCGGTATGCACTAAGAGGTTAAGTATGTCATTGATCTCGGGAATGACGGCAACGCAAAGTTCGTCGATCCCCATTCTCCAGTTGCGAAACTGCGAGATCTTGTCGTCCAGAGCGTCAGGCATCTGGCCCAGCCCATCGAGCAAGGCTCCCACCCAATCGACCCCTCGGGCCTCCTCCAGCTCTCGGAGCGACCAAGGCTTGCCGGCACTATTCGTCAGTCGCGAGCGGACAAGATGATCGACCAAGCGATCTGCCGCGAACTCATCCAGCAGCCCCTTGGCCCAGCGGTGCAGCAACCTCTCACGGGTGTCGGCGACGGCTGTGTACTCCTCCGCACCGCGATTCGCGATGTAGTGCCCATCGAGAAGCACGTGGAACAGCTCGTGGAGTACCGTTGCCATCCACCTGGGGTTGTTCGGCTCCCACGGGCCCGCCTGGACTGCATCGATGACTATTACGAATTCGACCTCTCCGTACTCCGAACGCAGCCACAACGTTTTTCCGAGAGCGCGCACATGGGCGCGCATGGCCTCGTAGCCCGCGTCACCCGAGCGTTCTTCGAGTAAACGACGAACTTCATCCTCGTAACGATCGGTCACGCAAATGCGGTTCACAGGGAAGGGTGTCCCGCTCCCTTGAGCGGCCGCTGCTACTCCGTCCAGAAGAGTACGGATCTCCCTCTTCGCGAAGGCATGCTGGCTCGCAGGCACCCCCTGGAGATCAATCGCAGCTTCACAACCGTCAACGGAAGGCATCGACTCCCTCGTTCCACACCGGGATTGACACCCGGGTGATCGCCGCAAGGTGGGGAGTCAGAAGCAGCGTCAGAAACCGGCAACAGATTATAGCACAGGCGTTCGCGAACATCCCGGCCGGCTCGGTGGTCCGCGCGCGGGAGCGGCCCGCCCGAGACTCGCAAGGCCACGAAAGTCCCGAATCCTATGCGGCCCAAGGGGAGAGGTTGGCTGGGGACCAGGGATTCGAACCCCGACCTACTGATCCAGAGTCAGCTGTCCTACCATTAGACGAGTCCCCAGCGGTCGATCCACCCTAACAAACACCGCCAGCCCGGTCACGACGCCGATGGACCATCCCCCGCGCCGTCACCACCCTCGACGCCCTCGGGCGGGTACGCCGCGGCCAGCACCGGGATCGCCGCGCGCATGCGCTCGAGGCTGGGTGTGGCGCCGACGATCTCCATGGTCTCGAAGAGCGGCGGGGTGATGCGCTTTCCGGTCACCGCGACGCGACACAGCATGAACAGGTCGCCCGCGCGCAGGCCCAGCTCCTCGGCCGTGGCGCGGAGCGCGGCCTCCAGCGGCTCGGCATCCCATGTGTCGGCGAGGGGTTCGAGGGCGGCGATGGCGGCCTCGAGGGCTGGGGCGGCCTGCTCGGTCTGCTTGCGCATGCCGCGCGCGATGAACTCGCCCGGCTCGGCGACCTCGACGTGGTCGGCGAAGAAGAAGTCGGTCATGGGCGCGACCTCGGAGAGCAGCTTCACGCGCTCCTGGATGAGCGGCGTGAACGCGCCGACGAGCTCGCCGTCGAGCGGCCGGGACACCTCGGCGGGCAGGTCGCCGTCGAGGCGCTGCGCGAAGCGGTCGGCGAGGTCGCCGAGGGAGAGCGAGCGCATGTAGACGCCGTTCATCCACTCCAGCTTCTCCGTGTCGAACGTGGCCGGCGCCGGGTTGAGGCGGGCGAGGTCGAAGCCCTCGATGAGCTCGTCCTGCGACATCACCTCCGTCGAGTCGTCGAGCGCCCAGCCGGTGATGGCGAGGAAGTTGAACAGCGCCTCGGGCAGGTAGCCTTCGCCGGCGTACTCGAGCACGGACTTGGCGCCGTGGCGCTTGGAGAGCTTGCCGCCGTCGGGGCCGAGGATGACGGGCGTGTGCACGAAGACCGGCGGCTCGTAGCCGAGCGCCTCGAAGAGCCGCACGTGGCGGGGCGTCGAGGGGATCCACTCGTCGCCGCGCGTGACGTGCGTGATCTCCATCGCGTGGTCGTCGACGACGTGCGCGAGGTGGTAGGTGGGGAAGCCGTCCGACTTGAGCATGACGAAGTCGTCGAGGACGCGGTTCTCGTACGTGATGGAGCCGCGGATCAGGTCCTCGAACGTCGTGGAGCCCTCGTTCGGCATCTTGAAGCGCACGACGTGCAACTCGCCGGCGGTTGCGCGGGACGCCGCCTCGCCGGGGTCGAGGTAGCGGCAGATGCCTGTGTAGCCGGGCGGCTGCCCGCTCGCACGCTGCTGCTCGCGCATCCGCCGCAGGTCGTCGGGCGTGCAGAAGCAGCGGTAGGCATTGCCGTCGCCGAGCAGGCGGTCGGTCGCCTCGTGGTAGCGCTCGAGGCGCTGTGACTGGACGTAGGGGCCGTACGGCCCGCCCTCGGCGGGGCCCTCGTCCCAGTCCATGCCGAGCCAGCGCAGGGAGCCCTCGATGCGCTGCAGGGAGCCCTCGACGGCGCGCGACTGGTCGGTGTCCTCGAGGCGGAGCACGAAGGCGCCGCCGAGGCGGCGTGCGTGGAGCCAGCTCCACAGCGCGGTGCGGATGTTGCCGACGTGCGGGTCGCCGGTGGGGCTGGGCGCGTAGCGCAGGCGTACGGTCATGCGGCGTCCCCCTCGCGGGCCGTGACGTCGTGGTCGGCGCGGAGCGCGGCGATGGCCTCCTCGATGTCCCCGGGGAGCGGCGCGACGAACTCGCGCCACTCGCCGGTCGAGGGCAGGCACAGCCCGAGCCGGTAGGCGTGCAGGGCCTGGCGCGGGATGCGCGCCGACGCCGGCCCGTACAGGCTGTCGCCGATGATCGGGTGGCCGATGGCCTCGAGGTGGACGCGGATCTGGTGCGTGCGCCCCGTGAGGATGCGCACCTCGACGAGCGCGGCCTCGTCGCCGTACTGCTCGAGCACGCGGTACTCGCTGAACGCGGGGTCGCCGCGCTCCGCCACCGCGCGCCGGATCGGGTCGACCGGGTCGGGCCCGATTGGAGCGTCGATGCGGCCCGCCGCGGGCTCGACGAAGCCCTCGGCGATGGCGTGGTAGACCTTGAGCGTCTCGCGCGCCTTCCACTGCGCGCGCAGCAGGTCGCGTGCCGCCTCTGTCTTCGCGAAGGCGATCGCGCCCGAGGTGTCGCGGTCCAGGCGGTGGACGAGCCCGGAGCGCGACCCGCCGACGGCGGCGACCTCGGGGCGGTGCGCGCGCACAACGTGTACGAGCGTGACCGCGGGCCGGCCCTGCACGGGGTGGACGAGCAGCCCCGCCGGCTTGTTCACGACCAGCAGCTCCTCGTCCTCGTAGAGCACCTCGAACGCTGTCTCGGCGGCGAGGGCATCGAGGTCCGGCGTGGTGGGGAGCCGGACCGAGATCTCGGCGCCCGCCCGCACGCGGCGGCCGGGCCGTGTCTGCCGCCGCCCGTCGACCTCGACATGGCCCGCCCCGATGAAGCGCTGCACCTGCGAGCGCGAGAGGTGCATCAGTTGCTCCCCGACCAGGTGGTCGAGGCGTTCCGTGGCGTCCGCCGTGAAGCGCTCGATCTGCATGACGCCGCCTCGCCTCACTCGGCCTCGGCGTCCGGCCGCTCGGGCCGGAAGGAGAGCAGGATGAGCGCGATCACGCCGACGACGATCGAGGAGTCGGCGAGGTTGAAGGCCGGGTAGTGCGTCGGGTCGATGAAGTCGGTGACCTCGCCGCGCAGCACGCGGTCGATGAGGTTGCCGACCGCCCCGCCGAGCACGAGCGCGAGCGCGGCGGTGTAGAGCCGGTCGCCCCTGGGCGCCGTGTAGAGCAGCGCGAGCACCACGACCACCCCGACGATCGAGGCCACGACGAGGAGGGGGCCGGCGCCCTGCAGGATGCCGAACGCGGCCCCGGTGTTCTCGACGTGGGAGAGCCGGATCAGCTCGAAGCCGGCGGGCCAGGTCTCGCCCTCGGCGAGCCAGCCGCGGATGATCGCCTTCGTGGCCTGGTCGAGCACAATGGCCGCGATGGCGACCGCAGCGAAGAGCCGCGCCTGGCGTGCATGCGGGTCGCGGGCGGATTCGCTCGCGGGTGCGGCCGGTGCGGCGTCGAGGCGCTCCATGGATTCATCGTAGCCGAGCATCCGGTTCCAGTCCGCGCACGCGAGGGCCGCATGGGCCTCGCCGCGAGGCCGCGTGTGAACGGCGTCACGGGGCGGCGTCGTCGGTTGTGACCGCCTCGCAGCGCCCGATACGATGGTTGCGCCGCGAGGAGCGGCCCGGGCGCTACGGCCCGGGCGAGAGGGGGAGCCGTGACGACCCAACAGGCCGGCAACAAGCCGAGTCGACTGCCCGATGGCCGTGACCGATTGCCGCCGGGGCAGCGGCTCACCGACGGCTGGCCGGTGCTCACCTACGGCTCGACGCCCCGCATTGACCTCGCGACGTGGGAGTTCCGCATCTTCGGCCTGGTCGAGGAGGAGAAGCGCCTGAGTTGGGACGAGTTCAACGAGCTCCCGCAGATCGACACGACCACGGACATCCACTGCGTCACGACGTGGAGCCGCTACGACAACCGCTGGCAGGGCGTGCGCTTCCGCGACGTCATGGACCTCGTCCAGGTGCTCCCCGAGGCGAGCGAGGTGATGTTCCACTCCTACGGCGGCTACACCACCAACGTGCCGCTCGAGGAGCTCATGGGCGACGACGTGATGTTCGCGCACAGCCACGACGGCCAGCCGCTGGAGCGCGACCACGGCGGCCCGCTGCGCGGCATGATCCCCCACCTCTACTTCTGGAAGAGCGCGAAGTGGGTGCGCGGCATCGAGTTCCTCCCCGATGTCCGCCCGGGCTTCTGGGAGATGTACGGCTACCACATCCACGGCGACCCGTGGAAGGAAGAGCGCTACGTCGGCGACTAGCCGACCGCGCCCCGGATACAAGCGAGAGGCCCGCGTACGCGGGCCTCTCCGTATGCGAGGGCTGCTGAGCGTCAGGCGATGCGACGCCGTGCGTACGCTGCGCCCACTGCGGTGAGCCCAACCGCGCCCGCGAGCACGGCCCACTGCCAGGCGGCGGGGCCGCCGCTGCCGGTCGTCAGCCCGGCGTTCCCGGAGTCGACGATACGCGGCATGGCCTGCTGCTGGACCACCTCGATGGTGGCGGTCGCCTGCGTGCCCTCGACGAGGTCGAGCAGGCTGATCGGCTCGCTGGTGGCGATGCCGTTGTCGACGTTCTCGGCGCCGCGCGAGGGATCGGGCTGGCCGCCGTCGAAGCCGGTGCCGATGCCGGTGTTCTCCTCGGTGCCTGCCTCGTAGGCGCGCAGCTCGATGGTCTGGCTCAGCGGCGTCTCGCCGTCGAACAGCGCCACCGACTGGAGCCCGACGAAGCCGTCGTTGGTGGAGACCAGCATGTTCGCCGTCGACAGCAGGTCGCCCGGCTCTGCGGTCACCTCGAAGACCACGGTCGAGCCGCTCGCGGGTGCGGGGCCGATCTCGCCGGCGCCGAGCGCGGACACGGCCTCGGCCGGGTTGCCGATCTCCGCGATGCGCTCGATGGCGAGTGAGGCCATCGCGTCGCGGGCCCAGAAGGCGCCGGGCTCATCGTGGAGCAGCCAGGCGCCGGGGCTGAGGATCTGTTCCGGGTCGGTCGTGTTCATGATCGTGACCCGGAACGTGACGGGCTCGGCGGCCTCCGTGGTGCGCGCGAAGCCCGGCAACATCCCCACGACCAACGCGAGAACCAGGATCGCTGCGATGCGGGTGCGAATCATCATCACCCCCTCCTTTCTTGCATCTCCCAATACCAGTGTTCGCCCGTTTCGATACGGAGTCGCACTGATCTGATGTGCATTCGATTAAGGGACGTGCAGACCCGGCCAACGCCGGCGCGCCGGCGCGGATCGAGGCAGGCAGAAGTGCGGAGACGAGCTGCGAGGGGCGTGCAGCTAGCGGGTCGAGACGAGTCGAGAGCCCGCGCTCATCGAGTGGAGGTGAGCCGCGGGGGACGCTTGGCTAGACGAAGACGCGCGACCCCGCCTTGCGGACGTTGCCGGTGCGCCGGGCCTCCTTGGCCACGGCTTCGGCGACGCCGGTCAGCACCTGGTCGTTGAAGACCGAGGGCAGGATGTAGTCCTCGTTGAGCTGGTCGTCCGGGATCACCTCGGCGATGGCGTGGGCGGCCACGACCTTCATCTCCTCGGTGATCTGCACCGCCGTCGCGTCGAGCGCGCCGCGGAAGAGGCCGGGGAAGGCCAGCACGTTGTTGACCTGGTTCGGGTAGTCCGAGCGCCCGGTCGCGATAATGCGCGCCTTGCCGTGGATCAGCTCCGGCATGATCTCCGGCTCCGGGTTCGAGAGCGCGAGGACGATCGAGTCGTCCGCCATGGCGTCGACATCCTCGACGGTCAGCATGCGCGGGCCGGAGAGGCCGAGGAACAGGTCCGTGTCGCGCATCGCGTCCGGGAGGCTGCCGGTGAAGCCCCCCGGGTTGGTGTTCTCGGCGAACCAGACCTTCGCGAAGTTGAGGTTCTCGCGGCCGGGGTAGACGGCGCCGGTGCGGTCGAAGCCGATGATGTTCTTCACGCCGTAGTTGAGCAGCATGCGCGCGCAGGCCACGCCCGCCGCGCCGACGCCGAGGATCACGACCTTCAGGTCCTCGGGCGCCTTCTGCACGATCTTGAGGCTGTTGATGACCGCCGCCAGTACCACCACGGCCGTGCCGTGCTGGTCGTCGTGGAACACCGGGATGTCCAGGCGCTCCTGCAGCGCTTCCTCGATCTCGAAGCAGCGCGGCGCGGAGATGTCCTCGAGCAGGATGCCGCCGAAGCCGGGCGAGAGCGCCTCGACCGTCTCGATGATGCGCTTCGGGTCCTTGGTGGCGAGGCAGATCGGCCAGGCGTCGATCTCGCCGAAGGACTTGAGCAGCATGCACTTGCCCTCCATGACGGGCATCGCCGCCTCGGGGCCGATGTCGCCCAGGCCGAGCACCGCGGTGCCGTCGCTGATGACGGCGACGGTGTTGGCGCGCGAGGTCAGCGACCACACGGCGTCGGGCTGCTCGTGCACCTTCATCGAGACGCGCGCCACGCCCGGTGTGTAGACGTGCGACAGCTCGGCGTTGGTGCGGATGTTGACCTTGTTGGCCATCGCGATCTTGCCGCCGCGGTGTAGCTGGAACGTGCGGTCGGAGGCCCGCAGCACGTCCACGCCCGGCAGCGCGTCGACACGCTCGACGACGTCGCGGGCGTGTTCGGCGTCGCGGCAGTAGACGCGGAAGTCGCGGACGATGTGGTCGCGGCGCGCCTCGTGGATGTCGATGGGTCCGATGTCACCGCCGGACTCGCCGATCGTCGTGGCGACGGAGCCGAGGATGCCGGTGACGTTGTCGACCCGCACACGCATGAGGATCTGGTACCCGGATACCGGGCTCTCGTACTCATCGATGATGCGTGCCTGGGGGATGCTCGCGAGCTCGGACGAGTCTGTGGTCATGTACTGCCACTCCCGTGGCTGAGGGAGGTCCTGTAGCGCGTAATGTTGCGGCAGGTTTCGGGCTGGCGCTAGTACCCCTCGCGGAGTTCGTCTGCGTTACGGCGAACACGTGGTAGAATGCGGCTGCTGGCCCCCCGGAAACCCCGTCCGGGAAGCCACTCCCCTCAGGACGCCAGGTCGAATCGAGGCATGACTCGTGAGAGGGAAGAACTACGTGAGATCCATGAACATGCCCGGTGGCCGCGCCGGAGGTGGTGGACTCGTCTTCGTGACGGTGCTCGCCGCCGCCGCCGTCGCCGTGTTCCTGTGGTGGAGACGCCGCGAGGAAGCACGGATGCGGGAGGCCGCCGAGACGCCGGAGGCGTGGGCTCCGCCAGTCGCGCCCGCCCCGCCTGCACCACCCGCCGCAACGCCGATGGCCCCGCCCATGGCGCCGCCGGCCCAGCCGATGGCGGCTGCACCGCCTCCCATGGCCCCGCCGCCGATGGCTCCGCCGGCCCCGCCGGCCGCCCCGCCGATGGCGGCGCCGATGCAGCCGCCCGCCCCCGCGGCGCAGCAGCCCGCACCGGTTGCCGCCGTCCCGAACGGGAACGGGCACCCGGCCATGGCCGCCGCCGACGGCAGCGGCGTGCCGATGTACGCGCAGCCGCTCGGAGCCATGCCGGTCGCGCGCTAGCGCAGACGGTTTCAGGACTGGTCACGGCCCTGCCCGGCAACGGGGAGGGCCGTTTCCTTGCCCGCGCGGCTCCCGGCCGCCGCGGGGTGCGGATGGCCGTATGACCGTGGGTGTAGCGGTTGGTATCCTCGACGTGCTGACAGCCCCCATCGTCTAGGGGACCAGGACGCCACCCTTTCAAGGTGGAAACAGCGGTTCGAATCCGCTTGGGGGCACCAGCCGGTCGCGGTGGCTTTATTACGATCGGAATGTCTCAAAATCTTCCGGCACTGGGCAATTCTCGCTTATGGGCTAGTCATCCACCGTACGGTGGGTGCGCAAACGGCCGAAGATCGCTATCTTGCGTGGAAATGGCGGGCTGCACTCGCGGCCCGGAGGTTGGGGAACCCGAAGGTGAAGGGGGTGCTTATGGTCAGGCGTTGGACGATGAGAATCGCGCTTGCCGCTGTCGTGGCGCTCGGCGTCTTCGCACTGGCGTGTGAGGATGACGGCGGAGGTGACACGGGAGACGGCGAGGCTCGAGGCGACACGATCTCGATCATCAATGACCGCGGTAATCTGCTGTGCGGCGTCAAGCAGACGCAGCCCCTCTTCGGATTCCGTGGACAGGACGGCGCCGTCACCGGCTTCGACATCGAGTTCTGCAAGGCTATCGCCGCAGCAGTCCTCGGCGACGCGAACAGCGTCGAGTTCGTCGACGCTTCGGACGCCTCGACGCGCTTCGAGCTGCTGAACGATGGTGAGATCGACGTACTGATCCGCACCACCACGATCACCGCCTCGCGCGACCGCGAGCTGGGCGTCGACTTCGCACAGACGACCTTCTACACCGGTCAGGGCTTCGCGGTGCACGCGGACTCCGGCATCCAGTCGAGTGCTGACATGGATGGCACCACCATCTGTGTGCAGTCCGGTACGACGACCGAGCAGAACCTGGCGGACCACTTCACCGACCTCGGCCTGAGCTTCACGCCGCTTGGTGGTGGCGACCAGGAGACGCAGGACGCGTTCGTGTCCGGGCGCTGCGATGTCTGGACGGCTGACCAGAGCAACCTGGCCTCGCGCATCGGAGTGCTGGAAAACGCTTCCGACTTCGTGATCCTCGGAGAGCTGATCTCCAAGGAGCCGCTGGCGCCTGGCGTCCGCGACTACGACAGCGAGTGGAAGGACGTGGTCAACTGGGTCGTGCATGGCCTGATCGCGGCCGAGGAGCTCGGTATCACGCAGTCGAACGTCAGTGCAATGGCGGCGAACCCGCCGAACACCACGATCGCGCGCCTGCTCGGCGTGCCGTACGAAGGCGGTTCGGTGAGTACGCTTGGCTTCGACCGGGTGGACGCGGAGTTCATCCAGCGTGCCATCGCTGCGGTGGGTAACTACGGCGAGATCTACGCGAACACGGTGGGCGACGCCGTACCGCGTGCTTGCTCGCTGAACGCCCTCGCTTCGGAGGACAAGAGCAACTGCCCGGCTGGGACGGGCGGAATCCAGTACGCGCTCCCGTACCGCTAGGTCGACGAGTCGCACAAGTACCTAACTCGAGGGGTTGCCCCACCTGGGGCAACCCCTCTTGCATCGTCCGGCTGCGCGCGCGTCCGCGCGCGTGAGCCGGGCAACGACTAAGCTAGGGCCATGTCAGCTGCCGCTCCGCCCGGGCCAGCACCTGTTCCGCTGATTCACCGGCGGAGCTTCCGGGACTTTGCCACGCAGGGCGTGTACGTCGCCGTCACCGCCCTGGCGTTTGCGTACGTGTTTGTCTCGCTCGACCTCCGCGAGTTCGGCTTCACATTCCTGGGCGAGCCGGCCGGCTTCGTCGTCGGCAGTCAGTGGCTTGTGGACGTCGACGGCGTCACCAACTCGCGGCTCACCATGTACCTCGTCGGCGTGTGGGCTTCGGTCCGCGCCGTACTCGTCGCCATCGTGCTCTCGACGATCCTCGGGGTCATCGTTGGAGTGGCCCGGCTCTCGAATAACTGGCTGGTATCACAGCTCGCGATGCTCTTTGTCGAGGTATTCAGGAACACCCCGCTGCTGGTCCAGATCGTCCTGGTCTACGCGGTCTTCCTGGTCGGCATGCCGATCATCCAGGACGTCATCAACATCGGCGATTTCTTCTACATCTCCAACCGCGGCGTTGCCATGCCGTGGCCCGTCCCCAGCGGTGGCCTGTGGGGTCTCCCGCACTGGATCGCCGGCGTGTGGTTCCTCGGCCTGCTCGTATTTGCGGCGGTCGCCATGCGGGTGCGCGCCCGACGGCAGGAGCTCGAGCGCGAGACGGGCACGCCGATGAACGCGAACCGGCGCGCGTTCACGGTGTTCGCCATCGGCGCCGCGGTGTCCTACATCGTGCTCGGCGGGCCCGTGTGGATCGACGCCCCCATCATCGAGGGAACCCACTACGCCGAGGGCATGGTCATCAACCCGGAGTTCGCGGCGCTGGTGGTAGGCCTCACGTTGTACACGGGGTCCTTCATCGCCGAGATCGTCCGAGCCGGCATCCAGGCCCTGCCCCGGGGCCAGTCCGAGGCCGCGAACGCGGTGGGGCTCACCAACTACCAGCGCCTGACGCTCGTGATCCTCCCGCAGGCGCTGCGGCAGATCATTCCCTCGGTCACGAACCAGTATCTGAACGTCAACAAGAACTCGTCGCTGGCGTACGCCGTGCTCTACGACGACCTGTTCCGCGTGGCCACCATCGTGCAGAACAAGGCGGGGCACGCGCTCGAGATGTTCTTCGTGATCATCGTCACGTACATGATCATCTCCTTCATCATTTCCGTCATCATGAACTTCTTCAACGCCCGCGTGACGGTGCACGAGGTCTAGGGGGGCGCGATGGCAGACATGCCGATGCAGCAGCCCCCGGGACGCATCGTCCTGCCTCCGTACCGCCAGCGTGCGAGCCGGCCGTTCTCCGTGCGCGCTCGCGAGTGGGTGCGCCGCAACCTCTTCCCGTCGACCGGCGGGACGCTCCTGACGATCTCGGCCCTGGCCGTCCTGGGACTGCTCTTCATCGGGGCGGTCTGGTTCGTGTTCGTGGACGCGAACTGGCGGATTGTCACGGTCAACCGGTGGCTGCTGTTCGCCGGTGGCTTCCCCCGCGAGGAGGCGTGGCGGCTGTGGGTCGGCATGGGCTTCGTGTTCATGCTCATCGGCCTCACGTACGGCACGTGGTCGAGCTTCGGCCGACGCGATCACTTCTTCGTGGCCATCAGCGGGGCCTTCGTGGTCTTCATCATGGCGCACGGCGGGGCGGCGATCTGGTCCACGGTGTGGTTCCTGCTCGCCGTCGGCATCATGTACCTCTCGTACGCCGTCACCGTGCGGATGCCGCGGGAGCTGGGCCCGGTCCGGACGCTGCAGCAGCGCGTCGTCGGCGGCCTGCTGTTGGTGTCGCTGCCGCTCGCGCTGGTGATCCTGCTCTCGGGCGGGGCGAACGTCCGCCAGCTCGACGGCTTCGTGCTGAACCTCGTGCTCGCACCTGTCGGTATCGTCGGCGGGCTCGTGATGGCGATCCCGCTCGCGATCGGGCGCGCCTCGAGCATGAAGACCATCTCGTGGACCTGCACGGCGTACATCGAGGTGGTCCGGGGCGCCCCGCTGCTGGGCTGGCTGTTCGTCGCGCTGTTCATCCTCGACGACGTGATCGGCGGCGAGTTGATCGTCCGCGCCATGGTGGTCATGGCCGTGTTCACCGGCGCCTACATGGCCGAGTCGATCCGCGGCGCCCTGCAGGCGCTCCCGCGCGGGCAGTTCGAGGCGGCTCATGCCGTCGGCCTGTCCCGGATGCAGGCGCTGCGGCTCATCATCCTGCCGCAGGCCCTGCGCATCTCGATCCCGCCCATCGTCGGGCAGGCGATCGCGATCTGGAAGGACACGACGCTCGTGACCGTCATCCTTCCGCTCCGCGAGCTGAAGGGGAACGCCGACTCCGCCATCGCTCAACGCGAGTTCATCGACGACCGCATCGAGGCGTACGTGTTCGTCGCCGTCGTCTTCTGGGCGGTTGCGTTCATGATGTCGCGCATCTCGCAGCGCATCGAACGCACGCTCGGGGTCGGCGAGCGCTAGGATGGGTGCGCCGCTCACCAGGGAGGGAGCCCCCCGATGACGACCCACGCAGGAGCTGGCGAAGCAGCCGCGAACGGTGACCGCCTGGCCGATTCCGCCGACATCATCGTCGCCGAGAACGTCGACAAGTGGTTCGGCGACTTCCAGGCGCTCGATAACGTGACCATGACCGTCAAGGAGCACGAGATCGTCGTGATCCTCGGGCCGTCCGGGTCCGGCAAGTCGACGTTCATCCGCTGCCTCAACCGCCTCGAGGAGCACGACGCCGGCCGCATCGTCATCGACAACATCGAGATGAACGACGACGTGCGGAACCTCAACGCCATCCGCTCCGAGGTCGGGATGGTGTTCCAGCAGTTCAACCTCTTCCCGCACCTCTCCGTGCTGAGCAACATCACGCTCGGGCCGCAGAAGGTGCGGCACATGCCGAAGGCCGAGGCGCAGCACCTCGCGATGCAGCACCTCGAGCGCGTCGGTATCCCGGAGCAGGCCGACAAGTACCCGGCCCAGCTCTCGGGCGGCCAGCAGCAGCGTGTCGCCATCGCGCGCGCGCTGGCGATGCAGCCGAAGATCATGCTCTTCGACGAGCCGACCTCGGCGCTCGACCCGGAGATGATCAAGGAAGTGCTCGACGTCATGCGCGAGCTGGCGGAGTCCGGGATGACGATGATCGTCGTCACGCACGAGATGGGCTTCGCCCGCGAGGTCGCCGACCGGCTCGTGTTCTTCGACGAGGGCGCCCTCGTGGAGCAGGGCACGCCGCAGCACTTCTTCGAGAACCCCGAAGAGGAGCGCACGAAGCTCTTCCTGAGCCAGATCCTCTAGCCGCGGCCCCCGCGCGTCGCGCTACGCCTCGGGCTCCTCGTCCGAGCCGAGGCGGCGCGTATCCAGGACCTCGCGCGGCCGCAGGTTGAGGGTGAACATCGCGATCACGCCGGTGACGGTGATCCACGCCAGCAGCAGGAGGTGGATGCCCACCGCGAAGCTGCTCCCGTCCACGCGGTCGCCGCCCAGCAGCACGAACGCCTCGGTCACCGCGACCTCGAACGGGCCGATGTCCCACGGCGTGATCGGCAGCGAGACCACGACGTTCGCCGCGATCATCAACACGATCGCCTCGCCGAGGCCGAGCTCGAGGCCCAGCGCCTTCGCCATCATCCAGTAGACGCCCACCTCCGCGACCCAGGCCGTCACCGAGATGATCAGTGAGACGATCGTGTGTCGGATCTCGCGCAGCGACGCCATGCCCTCCTGCAACTGCTCCAGCAGCTTCGCGGCTCGCTCGCGCCTGGAGTCCGGCACCACCACGAGCAGCCTCGACCGCGCCGGGTCGGCGGGGAGCTCCCAGCGTGCGAGCAGCACGAGCACCACGAAGGCGAGCGCGACGATGGTGGCGAAGATGCTGAGGCCCGGCAGCTCCCGCACGCCCTCGCCGAGCACGAACCCCGCCACGGCCACCAGCACCAGGAACGCCAGCCCGTCGAAGAGCGACTCGACGAACAGCACGTTGCTGGCCAGCGCGGCGCGCGGCAACTTCAGCAGCCGGCTCGGCAGCTCGATGCGCACGAGGTCGCCCGCCCGCAGCGGGACCAGCGCGTTCACGAGGTTGGAGAGCATGAAGATGCTCACGAGGGGGCGCAGCGGCACGTCGGGCCGTCCCAGGAGCACGCGCCAGCGGTAGGCGTGGATCCCCTTGGAGACCGTGAACAGCACCATGCCGCCCAGCGCCCAGGCCGGCTCGACGTTGTCGAGGCGCCGCAGCGCCTCGACGACGTCCACGCGCCACACCAGCACGGTGAGCGAGATCGCGACGGCGACTGCCTGGATGGCCAGCAGGCGAGGGTTGCGGCGCAGGAAGCTCACCATCGTCGGGCCCGCCCAGCGGCTCGCGAGGCGGCGCCCCGTCGGACGCCGGCCGCCACAGGGCCGCCGGCGCCATCCCCGCCTCGCCTGCATCGTGCGTCAGCGCGGCCGTCCGCGCGAGTCCGGCGGGGGCGGTGGGGGCCGAACTGCGCGCATAACTCGCGCTGCCGATCGCTGACAGCGCGCGCCACCGGTGCTAGCGTGCGGAGACCTCGCACCCTGCGATCGGGGAAGTACGCTGAGTTCGCACGCCCGCCCCAGTTTCTGGACCGTCGAGGGACGCCCCGTCCCCGCGGTCGACGCCGCCGAGATGCGGGAAGTCGACCGCGTCGCCGTCGACGAGACGGGCCCGTCGCTGCTGCAGATGATGGAGCGCGCGGGCCTCGAGACGGCGCAGACGGCGCTCGACATGCTGGGCGAGGACTGGGCGGGCCGCCGCGTCATCGTGCTCGCCGGCAGTGGCGGCAACGGTGGCGGCGGGCTCAGCGCCGCGCGCCACCTCGCGATCCGCGGCGTGAGCGTGCTCGCCGTCCTCACGCGCCCCGCCGCCACTGTCGACGGGGCGGTCGGCGCGCAGCTGCGCACGCTGCAGGAGGCGCCCGCGCGCGTCATCCCGTGGTCGGACGCCTTCGACACCAGCGAGGCGGACCTCGTGATCGACGCGGTCATCGGCTACGGCCTGGGTGGGGCGCCGCGCGGCCCGGAGATGGCGCTCATCCGCGCCGCGCAGGCCTCCCTCGCCCCCACGCTCTCGCTCGACGTGCCTTCCGGCGTCGACGCCGATACGGGGGCGGCGGCGGGCGTGGCGGTACACCCGCACCGCACGCTGACCCTCGCACTGCCGAAGCGCGGGCTCAGGCGCGCGAACGCGGGCGAGCTGTGGCTCGCGGACCTCGGCATCCCGCCGGGCGTGTACGCGCGTGCGGGACTCGCGTTCCGCTCGCCGTTCGGGCGGCACTCGCGGATGGAGCTGCGCTACCCGGACGAGGCGCCCGATGGCGTCGAGGGCGGATCTTGAGCGTGCGCGAGGTGCTCTGATACGGTGAGTGCCCTGCGGTGGCGCATTCGTCTAGTGGCCCAGGACATCGCCCTCTCAAGGCGAAGATCGCGGGTTCGAATCCCGCATGCGCCACCAACTCACCTCCCGGTTCGGCCCCTCGCCTCGGCGCGTTTTGAGCTGCCGGCACGAATCACCACACGCTCCCTTCAGCCACTGCAAGAGCCCGAGGCCAGCCGTAGCGACTCGATGATCATCTGGAACAGGTAATCGGTGCGGAAGGTCGGATCGCGGGAGTGCTTGCGCAGGACCTGGCAGGTATTCACATCGACGTGGAGGGACCAGCCTTCCGGCGTCGCCAGCACCACCCAGTCCCGCCGGGCTGCAAACCAGGTGCCCACGTACGAGACCTCAGCGTTGTGCGGGATGTCGAAGGTCAGCCGGTCCCAACGGTACGTGCCGGCAGGCAGCCCGACCGGCGGGTACTCGTAGGTGAGCACAACGACCTTCCCGGTCCTGCTGTACGGGATCAGCGGCGGCGGTGGCTCGGGCGTGGGCGTCTCGTAGACGGAGACGTTGTCGGCAGGAGCGGGCTCGCTGAAGTGGCTGAACAGGGCGACCATCGCGAACACGGCACCGGAGAGAGCGGCGCCGCCGAGGATGATCGACCATACCTGTCCCTGGCTCATCACGGCACCCGCCAGCAGTCGACCGGGCTGCAAACCTAGCACGATCCTCAACACTCCATTAAGGCGAGGGAGGCGTGCGCAGAGACGCATCCATCTGCCGCCTTCACCGAGCCACACATCGACCTTGCCTCGCAGCCCCGCGCCGTCAACACTCTGGCCATGGTCGAGGTGCGCGTAGTCTCATCCCTCGTGGCGTCGGAACGGCCGCCGATTGTGCTCGTGCACGGCGCGGCGAACTCATCGGGCGTCTGGCGTTCGTGGCAGCAGGCGCTCGCCGAGCGTGGCTGGAGCACCCACGCCGTCGACCTGCGCGGCCACGGCCACAGCGAGGGCTCGGTCGACGGCGCGACGATGGCCGACTACGCGGACGACGTGACCTCGGTCGTCGAAGGGCTCCCCGAGGCGCCGGTCGTCGCCGGATGGAGCATGGGCGGGCTCGTCGCCATGATGGTCGCTGCTCGCGGTGGTGCGAGGGCGTGCGTCGGGCTGGCGCCGAGCACGCCGGCGTCGACGCGGGACGCGAGCGTGCGAATCCGCCCAGGCGTGTTCGACGCCGCGGAGTACGGAATCACGAGCCGCGATCCCGCCGAGCAGCCGACCATGCCGGACCTGGACATCGAGGAGCGTCGCGTCGCCATCGAGTCGCTGTCGCCGGAGTCGAGGACGGCGCGTGACGACCGCAAGGCGGGGATCGTGATCGCGTCGCTGCCGTGTCCGCTCCTCGTGGTGACCGGGAGCGAGGACCGGGACTGGCCGCGGTCGGCGTACGCCGGCATGCATCTCCCGGCCGAGCATATCGAGGCGCCCGGCGCGTCGCACTGGGGGCTCGTGCTCAACCGCCGCGTCCTGCCGGACCTAGCCACGCAGGTGACCGGGTGGCTCGACGCGAACGTGACGTAACGAGGACTCGGCCGTGACCGGGCGGACGCCAAACGGCCGCGCTCCGAAGAGCGCGGCCGCTGGTCTGTCGCCGTACGGAAGCGGCTAGCCGCGAGGCAGGCCGAGGCCGCGGGTGGCGATGATGTTGCGCTGGATCTCCGAGCTGCCGCCGGCGATCGTCGCCGGAATGGTCAGCACGTAGCGGTGCGTGAACTGCGCGCGCGCCGGAGCCCGCGGGTCGTCCTCGTCCCAGATGTTCGCGTACAGCCCGAACAGGCGCGTGCCCGCGCGCTGCGTGCGCTGGTTCACCTCGGAGATGAACATCTTCGCCGTGGACGCCTCGTAGTTCGGCAGCACGCCCGCGTTCTGCATCGAGATGATGCGGAACGAGAAGTTGAAGCCGACCTCGCACTCGATGAAGCAGTCCGTGATGAAGTTGCGGACCGCCGTCGTGACCCGAGCCGAGTCCTTGCCGGAGTTCGCCTCGTCGATCAGCCGCTGGATGTTGCGCTGGAGCGCCACCGCGCCGCTGATGTTCGAGCGCTCGTAGTCGAGCAGCGTCATGCCGACGTACCAGCCGCGGTCGACCTCGCCCAGGACGTTGGTGGCCGGCACGCGGACGTCCTCGAAGAACGTCTCGTTGAAGCCGTGCTTCCACGCCGCGTTGATGAGCGGGCGGATGTTCAGCCCCGGCGTGTGGATGTCGTCGATGAGCATGAACGAGATGCCGCGGTGCTTCGGGGCATCCGGGTTCGTGCGCACCAGCGCGAAGAGCGAGTCGGCGTGGTGGGCGCCGGAGGTCCAGATCTTCTGCCCGTTGATGACGTACTCGTCACCGTCGAGCATCGCGCGCGTCTGCAGCGAGCCGAGGTCCGACCCCGCGCCGGGCTCGGAGTAGCCCTGCGCCCAGACGATCTCACCGGAGAGGATGCCGGAGAGGTACTTCTGCTTCTGGTCGTCGCGGCCGTGGACGATGATCGTCGGGCCGAGCAAGGAGACGCCGCCGCCGCCGACGCTCGGCGCGCCCGCCTCGGCCATCTCCATGTTGTAGATGAACTGCTCCATCGGCGTGAGCCCGGCGCCGCCGTACTCCTCCGGCCAGTGGGGAGCGAACCAGCCCTCGGCGGACATGGACTCGCCCCACGCCACCGCGGCGGAGCGCTGCTCCTCGTCGTCCGAGTTGCGGTCGCCGATCCAGCTCTGGGGGTCCTCGAGGCCCTTCGCGAGCAGGTCCTTGTAGTAGGCGGGCAGCTTCGCCTCGATCACGTCCTTGACGCGCTGGCGGAATTCCGCCTGCTCTGGAGTGTCGGACCAGTCCATGTGGTCTCCCTTCGTTCGTTCCAGCCGTCGCGCCGTCACGCCGGCGGTGTGACGGCGCGTGCCTCGGCGCTCGCATCATAGCGCCCGCCGACGCTGCCTGCCGACCGCGGCCCCAGGGCGGTGCCTTCCGGCTCCTTGCGTGATGGTGGCCGCGTTATCACGCTCACAGTGGCGCGCTGGGCTACACTCGACACATGGATCAGCAGACGGCCGATGCGTACCGCGAGGCGTACGAGGCGTGGCGGAAGCAGCTCGACCAGGTCCACGCCTTCATGCTCGATGGTGAGGCGCTCCACCCGACGAAGATCAAGGGCCTCCTCAACCGCGAGGCCTCGGCCAAGGAGCGCTACGACGAGGCCCGCCGGGCGCTGCTCGGCATTGGCGACTGAGCGGGGGATAGCGCGATGACGGCATCGACCTCCACGGCGGCGATGAGCACGCCGTGGTACCGCAGCGGATACCCGCGATCACTCACCATCGGGGCGGCGTTCTCGGTGGCGTGGTCTCCGTGCATCGGCCCCATCCTCGGGGTGGTGCTGACGCTGGCCGCGACGTCCGGGACGGCGGCGCAGGGCGCGCTGCTGCTCATCTTCTACGCGCTCGGCCTCGGGGTGTGGTTCATGGCGTTCGGCGCCGCCTTCGGGTGGCTGACGCCGCAGCTGCGCAAGATCCAGCCGTACATGCCCGCCATGATGGTGGGGGCAGGTGCGCTCTTCATCGTCGTCGGCGGGCTGATGTTCCTCGGCGAGTTCTCGCAGCTCAACGCGCGCTTCCAGAGCTTCGGCTTCCTCTTCGACCAGACCGCGACCGCCGAGGAGAACCTCTCGGGGAGCACGGACGGCTTCCTCGGGCCGGTCATCGCCTTCTTCGGCGGGATCGTCTCCTTCCTCTCCCCGTGCGTGCTGCCGCTGGTCCCCGTCTACCTCGCGAACCTCGCGGGCGAGGCGATGCGAGGCACGGGCGACGCGCGGGCCGACCGGCGGCGCGTGTTCCTGCACTCCGTCGTGTTCGTCGTCGGGTTCACGTTGGTGTTCGCCTTCGTGGGCGCGTCTGCCGGGTTCCTGGGGAACCTCGTGCAGGAGCAGCTCGACACCATCACCCGCATCGGCGGGGTACTGCTCGTGGTGTTCGGGATGCAGATGAGCGGGCTCATCCACATCCCGTACCTGGAGCGCACGTACCAGTTGCCGGCGAGTTAGTCGCGGGGACGCACCGAGGGCGCCTTGTGGACGGATCAAGGCTCCCCCGTGTCGCACCCTCCGGGTGCGCCTGCTAGGATCGACGCGATGGCCACGGAGTACGGCGGACTCGACATCGACGAGATGGGCCGCGTCATCGACGAGGCCGGGGTGCTCGTCATCCGCTTCCACGTGATCTCCCAGCGGCTGCTGGTGGACGCGCGGATCACGGACGACGACCCACCCCTGATCCAGCTCGTCCCCCCGGTCTCCTCGGCCGAGGAGCGCTACCGCCACCTCAAGCAACTCCGCCCCTCGATGCCGCTGCCCGAGCAGATCACCGTGCTGAGCTGGCCTCGGTACGTCGAGGTCATGCGCGACGCCGGGCTGTGGCGGCGGCTGGAGGAGCGCCTCATCGGCCTCGGCGGCGAGCCCCTCGCCGACCGCTGCCGCGAGGTGTTCGAGGAGGTCCGCTCGGCCGAGCGCGCCGAGGTCGTCGCCGCCATCCTCGGCGGCGAGGGCTATGAGTCGCTCTGGGAGCGCTCCGCGGCCCGCTGACTGTCTCGTCTCCCACTGCGCGCGATCACAACACCGGGCTTTGCTAGCCTCGACGACGTGCTGACCATCGCCCGTTCCGCATGGCCGAAGCGCCTCGTGACCCCCTCGCACGTGCGTGGGGGCGTTGTTGTGGGCGCGCTCGTGGTGCTCGCGGCGCTGCTCGCCGCGTGCGCCAGCAGCACGCGCGTGGCCGAGACCGACAGCGTCATCAGCCGCGTCGCCTTCATCGACGGCGAGGCCTACGAGTACCGGCTCATCGACCTCGACGGTGAGGTCGTCGGCACCGGGACGTTCACGACCAGCCGTGCCGACGGCACGTGGGTGCTCACGCAGACGTACGAGGACGCCGGCGGGGTTGTCGTCGACGAGTCGATCGTCGTCGTGGACGCGGAGACGCTGCAGCCACGCTCGACCGAGCGCGTCATCACGCGCGACGGCGAGGTCGAGGTGGTGACGGCGGCCTACGAGGCCGCCGGAGACGGCCGCACCGTGCGCGCGACGCACCTCGAGGGCGACGACGACCGCACCCGCACCATCGAAATCAACGAGCACGACTACGAGGACCAGTCGTCGCTGTGGCTGTGGCGCACGCTCGCGCTCGGCGAGGGCCTCGACCTTCGCTACACCACGGTCGACCCGCGGGAGGGCGGGCGTGTGACGGCGAACGTGGTGCAGGTCGACCGTCAGGAGCTGGAGACGCCGTTCGGGCTCACGTACGACACGTGGGTGCTCCAGATCCGCACGGGCCGCGAGACGGTCAACGTCTGGATCCACGTCGAGCCGCCACACCAGGTCGTGCGCTTCGACAACGGGCGGCTGTTCTTCGAGCTCGAGCGGGACGGCGTCCGCTAGCTCGGCGCTACCAAAGTGCCTCGATGTCGCTCCACTCGAGGACGTTCTCGCGCCGCAGTCCGTAGTGCTCGATCATGAACTGAACTTGGCGTTGGTTTCCCAAATTCGCAGTGCTGTCTCCGACGACGAACGGCACGATCTCCTTCTCCGCGCCAAGAAGGTCGAGGAGCATGCGTGCGGTGACGTACTGGCGGATCAACTGATGGGTCAGCACGTCGCGGCTGCTCGAGTGGAACGACATCTCGTGCTTGGCCTCGCCGATGAAGAGATGCGTTGGGGACTCCAGGACGATGTCGATCTCGGTATTGCGCAGATTGCTGGCCAGCCGGGACCGGTTCGCTGACGTGTAGTTCTCGCGCGTAAGGGTCCGGAATCCTCCAAACCTCTCAACTCGTGAACGCAGGTCTCGAAAAAGACGGTCGTAGCGCTCGGCAAAGTCGACGTCGCTCGGCTTCGTACCTCGAAGCGAATGCATGTAGTCGCGGATACCGCGCCAGAACAGTTCGAGGCGAACATCACCGCGCTCGAGCGCGGCCTCTCCGCCGAGGAGCCGTCTCGCCAGCCTCACGCTCGCGCCTCCCAGGAGCGGCGCGAAGGCCGAGGCGGTCTTCCAGTTCTCGGTCCGGTTCGTGATTCCCAGGATCGCCATGGTGCCCTCCCGCCCTGTCGCACAGGTGGGAGGCTACGTCACGACCGAGGTGATGGCCGACTGGAGACGGTCGGCGAGGGGGCCCCACGCCGCGCGCGCCTCCTCGATGCGCTGAGAGAGCGCTTCCGCGTCACCGTCAGCCGCGAGGACGACGCCCCCGGCGCGGAACTGCTCGCGCTCCTCGACCGTCGGGCCGGCGAACACGCCGATCGCGCCCTCACCGCCTGCGAGCGTGCCGATCGCCGACAGCAGCTCCTGCGCCTCCCACTCGAACGCGGGCGGCTCTGCGGGCAGCGCGAACGCCCACAGGGCGCGGACCTCGCCGGCCGGCGGCGCGTCCCCCGCGTCGAGGGCGATCGAGGCGCTCCACATGCCGTTCGTCGCCTGCGCGACGCCCTCGATCACGAAGCGCATGTGCTCGGGCGCCGCGGCGAAGCCCTCGATGCGGTCGCGGCGGTCGATCCAGACCGCCGCCGTGAGTGCCGTGTCGCTTCGGCCGACCACGCACGCCTGCACCCCGTCGATGGCGGCGAGGTTGCCCGCGAGGCTCGTCGCGCGGTCGCGGTCGGCGTCGGGCGCGTCCGGGCGCAGCGCGGCGACCACGAGGTGCAGCAGCTCCGCGCTCACGGCGTCGCGCCTCCCGCGCTCGCCTGTGGCGGCTCGACCAGGCGCACCCGCGCCTCCGCGCTCATCGCTCGCACCTCTCCGTCGGCGAGTTCGAGGGCACGCGCACACAGCGCGGTGACCGCAGCGTCGTCGGTCGCGACGACGACCGCGCCCTGGCGTGCGGTCACGGGGGCGAGGAGCGCCAGGACCTCCTCGGCGACCTCGCGGGGTGGCTCGTCCACGAGCACGATCCTCGGACGCACCGCCAGGGCGCGCGCCACGGCGGCGCGCCAGCGGGCGCCCGCGCCGACCTGGCTCGGGAGCCGCCGCGCGTCCGTGTCCAGGGTGGCGAGCTCCAGCAGCTCGGCGAGCCGCGCCGCGCGATCGCGACGTCCGAGGCGCGCGATGCGTAGCGGGTGCTCGATCTGCTCGGCGAGCGAGCGGTCAGGGACGAGGCCGCCGCCGGCGGGGATGAGCGCGAGGAGGCCACGGCGCAGATCGCGCCGCCTCGTGGGGCTCGCGCGCCACACGTCCTCGTCGTCGAGGCGCACCGCGCCGGCGTCGGGCGGGAGCAGCCCGGCGAGGATGTGCAGCAGCGTCGTCTTGCCCGAGCCGGGCAGGCCCGTGAGCGCGACGAGCTCGCCGGGCGCGACCTCGAACGTGGCGGCGCGCAGCACGGGGCGCGCGAGGGCGCCCGCGCGCTCGCCGTATCCGATGCCCTCGACGGCGATCAGCGGCGTCGCCATATCGGTCCCGTCTCCGGCGGCGGCTGCTCCGGCCACACGCCGATGTGGTCGTCTTCCCTCGTGACGCGCGCCCGGCGGGTGATGCCGAGCGCGTCGCGCTCATCGGCGGGCAGATCGACGCGCCCGTCGCCATCGACGATCGCGAGCTCCTCGATGCGCTCGCCCTCGCCGCGCGAGAACGCCACGACCCGCACCTGCTCCGACCTCGCCCGCCCGTCCACGAGGCGAACGACGTGCCCGATGCGGTAGGCGAGCAGCGGGTCGCGCGTGGCGAGCACGATGGTCAGCCCGGCGTTCTCGTGGATGCGCAGCAGCGTCTCGACCAACTCGTCGCGCTCGACGGCTGTAAGGCCCGCGGTCGGCTCGTCGAGCAGCAGCAGCTCCGGCTCGTGCGCGAGCGCGGCGGCGATGGCAAGGCGGACCGTCTCGGCCGGCCCCAGCCGCTCGGCGGGCATGCGCCCGAGGTCGCCGAGGCCCAGCTGGTCGCTCAGCATCTGAACGCGGTTGCGGATGTAGAGGGGCCTGCGCCCCGCGAGCCGCAGGGGCAGCTCGATGTTCGCCATGCCGAGGTCGGGCAACACGCCGGCGCTCGCGGGGGACGGCACGAACCCCACGACCCGGTCGACGTGCTCGCGGACCTCGTCGGCGCTCGCGTCGGCGAGGCGCATGCCGTGCAGCGTGACGCGGCCGGTGCGCGGCGTGGCGAGCCCCGCGAGGACGCGCAGCAGCGCCGTCTTGCCCGCGCCCGCGGGGCCGAGCAGCGGCGTGAACGCCCAGTGCTCGACGGCCAGGGTGAGCCCCTGCAGCGCGAACCCCGGACCGCCGTCGAGGTGGTCGAGGTAGACGCCGTCGCACTCGACGATCGGCGGTCGCCGCGAGGGAACGAGTCCAACCACGTCACGCCTCCCGCAACTGCAGGGTGTGGCCCCACGACCATCCTCGGTAGCGGAGCCCCGCCACCGCAACCACGAGCACGAACGACGCCGCGAGCGCCACGCCCGCGACGAGCAACGGCTCCGGCGCGACCTCGATGCGCGGGGGCGGCACGATGACCGTTCCCGCCGGGTCCGCGCCGAGCATGTCGAGCAGCCAGCGGGCGAGGATGACGCCCGCGCCGACGCCGAGCGCGGCGGCGGCGATCAGCCTCGTGAGCACGGCCACGAGGACGGCCGCGAGTTGCCCGCCGCCGCTGCCCCCGAGCGCCTCCGCGACCGCGGCGGACCGCTCCGCGCCTCGCAACGCAGAGGAGCCCTCGACCGTGACGGCGAGGACGGCAAGCGCGAGGAGGGCGCCGAAGCCGAGCGTCAGCACACCCAGCCACCCGCGCGCGAGGGTGCGCGCCCCGGCGAGCGCGCCGTGCTCGGACTGACGCTCGACCACCGCTGCGGCGTCGAAGTCCGCGCCGGTGAGCGCGGCCATGGTCGCTGCGGGCGTCGAGGTGGCGAACCACGCTTCGTTCGACCGCAGCGCCTCGCCGGGTGAGGCGTTCGCGGCGGCGAGCAGGCGCTCGAGGTTCACGACGGCGAACGCCTCCCCGCCGGTCCCGAGGGTGGGGAAGTGCTCGACCGCCCCGGCGACCTGCGCGGGGAGGAAGCGACCGGCGACCTGGAGTTGCAACTCATCCCCGACACCGGCGCCGAGGGCATCGAGGGTACGTCGCGAGGCGTAGAGCAGGACGGGCGCGCCGTCGGTCTCCTGTCGCAACCCGCGCACCCGCACGGCCGGCTCGCCCGCGGGCGTCGCGGGCCAGTCGAGGCGCGTCGATCCCGTTGCGCCGGGCGCGGTCGGCGGCTGGGCGCGCACCGTCTGCGGCGTGCCGCCGGGGGCGAGGTCGGCGATCGGTTCGAGGCCCGTGGTGGTGGCGAGGTCGTGCAGGATCGCGCGGGGCGCGAACTCGGCAGCGCGCGGCACGAGCCGCTCGATGGCGTCGATGGGCTCCTCGGGCGCGTCGAGGCTGGAGACCAGCGGTCCGAAGCTGACGCCCCCCGCGTTCGCGGCCACGTCCGGGCCGAGCTGGAGGTAGTAGGCGTGGATGGTCACGGGCGCCTCGATGGGTGTGCCCATCGGCGCGCCGTCGATGCCGATCGGCGTCTGCAGGTCGGCGGCGAGGAAGCCCCAGTGGATGAGCGCACCGGGGCGCAGGTGTCCGAGCAGCAGCTCGTGAGCGCGTCCGCCTGCGTCCGTGATCGAGAGCGCCACGCGCACCTCGCCGTCGATCCCCTGGAGCCGCAGCCACGCTCCGAGCTGACGGGTGCCGGGCGGCGCGGTGATGCCGTCGAGGGCCGTCGAGTTGGTCGCGAGCGCCCCGAGCACGGCGTCGAGGGGCTGCGGCGCGAAGTCGTCGCGGACCAGCGCGACCGCGCCGAAGGTCTCTGGCTCCACGCCGAGCAGCTCGATGGCGACGGGATCGCCGGAGCCGCCGGGGGCGGTCAGCATCGCGTCCACGCGGGCGACCGGCGACGCCGCGTCGGCGGGCGCCGTCGCGACGGCCGCGCGGAATGCCGCCTCGCCCGCGCCGGTGAGTCCTCGCAGCTCCGAGGCGCGGACGTCGGCGCCCGCGGCGTGGGCGGCGCGCTCGCCCGGCGAGCGGTCGAGGCTCCCGGGGAGCGTCGCGAGCAACACGGCGGCGGCAGCTGCGACGAGCACCAGCGCGAACGCTCCACCCACGCGGTGTCGCGCCACCGTGCGGAACGCCTCGAGCCACACGACGCTCGGGCTGACCGCAACCGCGCGAGCGGCCACGCGGGCGAGCTGCGGCAGCAGCCACCACCCGGCCGCAGCGACCGGCAGCAGCAGCGCCGCGGGCGCGAGGAGCAGCGCGTGGTCGGGCACCGGCGAGCCGCCGGGGGCGAACAGGTGGTCACTGCGCGTGAGCGCCCAGAATCCGGCTCCACCGGCAGCCAGTAGCAGCGCGACCGCTGCGGCGACGAGACCGGGCCGACCGGCGTCCTCGGAACGCCTCGCCGCTGCGCCGCGCCGCGTCACGAGGACCGCTGGGATGGAGGCGAGAGCGAAGGCAGCGACGGCGCCCAGCGCCCCGTAGGCGAGGACGTCGGTGGTCAGCTCGAGCCGCAGCCATGCGCCGCCACGGAATGTGCCGATGGCGTCGAGCCGCCCGAGCGCGGCGACACCCGCCGCCGCGAGCGGCGGGCCGAGCACCAGCGCGGCGAGGGCCGCGGGCAGTACCGTCAGCGCCTCGGTCGCCGCTCGCTGCTCGGGGCTCGCGCCGCGGAGCGCGAGCGATGCGTGGCGCTCGCGCCGCCGGGCGGCGAAGTGGGCCGACAGCCACACGACGAACGCTCCGGCGGCGGCGGCGACCTGTCCGAGCATCAGCGCGATCGCCGGGCGGTCCAGGGCGCGGGCCTCGCCGGCCTGCGTGAGCGCCCGCGGCAGCTCGCTCTGGACGTGGGCGCCGGGCAGCGTGGCCGGGTCAGCGCCGAGGGCGAGCACGCGCTCCACGAGCGGGGCGGCGTCGCTCGCGCGCACCTCCGAGGCGCGGATCGCGTAGCTGGCCTCGAATGATGCGTCGACCCCACCGAGCAGCTCCGCGGCCGCCCCGAAGAACGTCGCCTCGGGCACGATCAGCGCGAATGTCGCCCCCTCGGCGCGCTCGAGGAGCCCCGGTTCGCCGGACCAGTACGGATCGCCCGGGTCCCGCGGCCTGGCGACGCCCGCCACCTCGACGAGCGTAGGGAGTTCGGTCGGCGAGCCGCTCTGGAGCAGCGCGAGCCTTGAGCCTGCGCTGACGCGGAGCGTCTCGGCGGTATCCGCTCCGACCAGCACGCGGATCGGGTCGTTGCCGCCTCGTGGCTGGGCCTCCGGGTACACGCCGTCGACGAGCGAGACGTGGTCCTCGATGCCGGAGCGGAAGCGCAGCGCGACGGTCCCGACGAGCGACGAGACGAGGCGTCCGTCCAGGACCTCGATGTCGTGTAGTGCGAGGGGGTCGGTGGTGCCCATGCGCACCTGTGAGCCGCCGGCGCCCGCGAGCGCCGCGCCGACGGCGGCGTCGCTCTCGGCCTGCGCGTTGCTGTACGAGGTGCGGTCGAGCGGGATGCCCTCGCGGGTGACGTGCACCTGCAGGTCGTCGAGCTCGACGCTGTCCAGCGCCTCTCGCAGCGCGAGGTCGCGCAGCACGCCGTCGAAGGCCGGGATGGCTGCGACCACGGCGGCGACGAGGGTCGCACCGGCAGCGAGCGCGAGCGTGCCGCGCCATTGGCGGCGCACGGCGCCCATCGCGAGCCGCGCGAGGAGGCGGAGTTGACTCATGCGTCGATCGTATACCGGCGGCGCACGCGCGCGGTGCGGGGGCCAGTCAGCGCGCCGGTGCTACTCGATGCCGCGGCGCTGGAGGTAGCGCGGGTTGCCGACCCGCACGGCGTCGAGGGTCGTGGTGCGCACGTGTGTGAGCGCCTCGGAGCTGCGCGGGCCTTCGTCGAACGCCCCGGCGCGGATGTCGGCGGCGAGTCGCGCGGTCAGCGCGTCCAGGCGCTCACGCCACTCGCCGTCCGTCGGCGACTCGCCGTACAGCGCTTCGAGGCGTGCGAGTGCGGCCCGCCCGGGGCCCTCGCCGGCTTCGAGCTCGCGCGAGGCGATGCCGATCGCGTTGTTGGCCATCAGCAACTCGTAGCGGCGGTCGCCCGGCACGTGCGGGCCGACCTCCTGCATCAGCGTCTCGCCCGCGATGCGGAGCAGCTCCACGCCGTCCAGGCCGTCGAGCGCGCCCTGTTGCTCAGCCACCGAACTCGCCCCGTTCTGCCTCGTCGATCATCGTGAGCACCTCGATCTCGACCTCGTCGGGGATACGGCCGGTGAGCGCGAGCTCGAGCGAGGGCTGGCGGCCGCTCGTGTGCCGCTCGCCCTGGTGGATGGCGATGATCGCCCATCGCACGTGCGCCATGACCTCCCAGTAGTGGACGAGCGCGGGGTCGAGGTCGCCGATGCCGCCCGCCTCGCGGTAGCCGCGCTCGAAGTCCTCGCGCGGGCCGAGGCCGCCGACGGGCTGGTCGAAGCGGTTGGCGCGCCAGCAGCGCGCGGTGAGCCACCCGACGTCCTCGAGGGGGTCGCCCCAGCGCGCGAACTCCCAGTCGAGCACGCCGCGCAGGCCGTCGTCGTCGGCCATGAAGTTGCCGTTGCGGTAGTCGCCGTGCACGAGCACGAGCCGGTCCGTGGCGGGCGCGTTGCGCTCCAGCCAGCGCAGCCCCCACTCGAGCGCGGGCCGGGGCCGCGGGTGCGCGTCGAGCGCCGCGCGGAACTCGGCGACGTACGAGAGGGCGGGGCCGGGCTCGGGCTTCGGCAGGAACGCGAGCGACGGCGTGTCGAGCGGCACGGTCTGGAGCCGCGCCAGCTCCTCGCCGAGCCGCGCGAGCAGGACCGGCCGCGAACCGCCGAGGTCCTCGTTGCGCACGAGCAGGTGCGCGGCGGCCACACCTGGCGCGAAGCGGCTGACCGCGAACGGCCGCCCGAGCACCGAGGCGTCTTCGCAGCACCACAGCGGCTCCGGCACCGTCGTGCCGGCGTCGGCGGCGGCCCGCGCCACCGCGAACTCCTGCACGAGGTCGAGGCTCTCGGCGAGCGTGGCGTCGCCCGCCGCGCGGACGACCAGCGCATGCTCACCCTCGGACGCACCGCCGTCGAAGCGGGCATCGAGGCGCCAGTGGAGGTGGATCGCGCCGCCGCCGAGCGGCTCGACGCCGCTGATGGTTACGTTCGTTGCGCCGGACTCGGCGCTGAGCCAGCCGGCGAGCGCGGCCTGCGCGTCGGCGTCCTGCAGGTCGAGCGGCGTCACGTCAGCCATGGCGCTACCCCGCCGCCGCCGACGCGACGCGCGCGAGCTGCGGCTGGACCACCTCGAACAGCGGCAGGCGGTGGTCGATCGAGACCTGGGCGGACTTCAGCCGCGACTCCGAGGGCTGCTGCGCGCACATCGAGAGTGGCGCGACGGTGTTCCACAGCTCGGTCGCCACCATCAGCGGCGGGATCAACTCGGCCTCGTCGGTGTCGAGGCGGGGGCTGGCGTGCGCGGCGTAGCCCGCGAGCCAGCTGCGCACCCGCTGGTTGTCCGAGCCGCAGTCGAGGACGAGGCTGCGGGCGATGTCCGCCACGCGAGCGTCCTCGTGCGCCATGTCGAAGTCGAGCATCGCGGTCACCGTGTCCTCGACGAAGAGCACGTTCGCCCCGAAGCACTCGTAGTAGATGACGCTGTCCGGTTGGTCGCCGTAGCCGTGCTCGTCGAGGTCCGCGACGTTGCGCTGACGCGTCTCCGCCAGCACCGCGGCGCGCTCCGGATCCTCGTCGGCGTACCAGGCGAGGAAGTCCTCGAACGACCGGAACCCCTCCGGCGCCACGGCCGCGTCGAGGTCCGTGACGCGCCCGAACGTGGGGCGCTGGCCCGGTGACTCCCACTCCACGAGGTCCTCGTGGAGCAGCGCGAGCAGCGAGCCCTTGCGCTGCAACACCAGCTCGCTGCGCTCGGGCGGCGCGCCGCGCATGAACGGGAAGAGCGCCCACCGGCCCTCGTCCGTCTCGACCACGGTCTCGCCGTCCGCGGTGGCGATCGGCGCCGGGACGGGCCACTTGCGGTCCGCCAGGAAGCGCAGCAGGTCGTGCTCGTACGGGAGCGACTCGGTCGCGCGGCGCGGGTGGTAGCGGCGGAGCACGCGCGGGCCCTGCTCGGTCTCGGCGCGCCAGTGCTCGTTGGCCGCGCCGCCGGTGAGGCGCTCGGTGGCGGCGCCAGCGATCCCCCACGCGGCGAGCGCCGGTTGGATGGCTGCGGCGCCGGTGGAGCCGTTCTGCGCGCGCGGTTCGTGCGAGGTGCTCACGTGGGTTCCGTCCGTGGTGCGCGCCCTATGGTAGAGCACGCCCGATGCCACGTCGCACGCGCTTTTCCGGGCCATACGGCGCAGGTGGGATTACAGATCGATCTGGATCGCATAGAGTGTGTTCGCGTACCCCGGGTGGTGCGCCAGAACGCGTCACGTGAGTGAACACGATGAGTGGAGGGATAGGCCCATGGTAGCGACGGACCGACCGCATAACGTCGTCGGCACGCGCCCGGTGCGACCGGACGGTGTGGACAAGGTGACGGGCCGCGCCACCTACGGTGGCGATGTGCGCTTCACGGGCATGCTTTACGGCCGCATCCTGCGCAGCCCGCACGCGCACGCCATCATCAAGAACATCGACGCCTCGAAGGCGCTCGCGCTCGACGGCGTCAAGGCCGTCGTCACCAACGCGGACTTCCCGCGCCAGCCCGACGAGGAGGTCGCGCTCGGCGAGCTCACCGCCAACCTGAGCGAGGTGCTGGACCAGGTGGTCGCGGGCACGAAGGCGCTGTACCGCGGCCACGCCATCGCCGCCGTCGCGGCGACGGACCCGCACATCGCCGAGGACGCGCTCGACCTCATCGAGGTGGAGTACGAGGTGCTCGAGGCCGTGCTGGACCCGCAGGAGGCGATGCGCCCCGGCGCGCCGCAGCTGCACCCGGGCATGGTGACGCAGGAGGTCGGCGGGCTCTTCGACGGTGACACCGGCGAGGCCGGCACCGAGGAGACGAACGCCGCGAAGCACGTCAAGTTCACCAAGGGTGACCTGGACGCCGGCTTCGCCGAGGCGGACATCGTCATCGAGCGCGAGTTCGACACGGGGATGTACCACCAGGGCTACATCGAGACCCACAACGGCACGGCGCTGTGGAAGAACGACGACCGCATCCAGGTGTGGTCCAGCACGCAGGGCCAGTTCGAGGTGCGTGACCAGACCGCGCTGCTGTGCGGGCTGGCCCCCTCGCGCGTGACCGTCGAGCCCGTCGAGATCGGCGGTGGCTTCGGCGGCAAGACGCACGTCGTGATGGAGCCGCTGGCGGCGATCCTCTCGAAGAAGACGGGCCGCCCCGTGAAGATGATCATGACGCGCCAGGAGGTCTTCGAGGGCACCGGCCCCACCTCCGGCACGCACAACCGCGTGAAGATCGGCGCGAAGCGCGACGGCACCATCACCGCGATGGACGCCGAGTTGATCTTCGAGGCGGGCGCCTACCCCGGCTCGCCGTTCACCGCGGGCGCGATGTGCGCCTTCGCCCCCTACGACGTCGACAACATCGAGGTCGAGGGCTGGGACGTGGTGGTCAACAAGCCGAAGGTCGGCGCGTACCGCGCGCCGGGCGCCCCTGCGGCCGAGTACGCCGTCGAGTCGGTGATCGACGAGATCGCCGAGCGGCTGGAGCTCGACCCGCTGGAGTTCCGGCTCCAGAACGCGGCGCAGGAAGGCACCGTCCGTGCCGACGGCGCGGCGTTCGGCGTGATCGGCAACGTGGACACGCTGCAGGCGGTCCAGCAGAGCGAGCACTACCGCTCCGAGCTGTCCGGTGAGAACCGCGGCCGCGGAGTGGCCTCGGGCTTCTGGTTCAACGTCGGCTTCACCTCGGCGGCGCACGCCAACGTGATGTCCGACGGCACCGTGGGGCTCGTGGTCGGCTCGGCCGACATCGGCGGCACGCGCGCGGCGCTCGCGATGCAGTTCGCGGAGACCCTCGGGATCCCGTACGAGTCGGTGAACCCGCAGGTCGTGAGCACCGACGCGATCGGCTACACGATGGTCACCGGCGGCAGCCGCACCGCGTTCGCCGGCGGCTGGGCCGCCCATGAGGCCGCGCTCGACATTCGCCGCCAGCTCGAGGAGCGCGCGGCGGCGATCTGGGAGTGCGACCAGGACGCCGTCAGCTACGAGGACGGCTCGCTGCACGGCCCGGACGACCAGTCGTTCACGTTCAAGGAGATGTGCGAGCAACTGCCGCACACCGGCGGGCTGATCCAGGGCAAGGCCGATGTCTCGCCTGAGACCTCGGGCCCTGCGTTCGCCTGCCACGTGGTGGACGTCGAGGTCGACCCGGAGACGGGCAAGGTGGACATCCTCCGCTACACGGCCGCCCAGGACGTGGGCACGGCCGTGCATCCCTCGTACGTCGAGAGCCAGATCCAGGGCGGTGTCGCCCAAGGCATCGGCATGGCGCTGCACGAGGAGTACGTGTTCGACGAAGGCGGCAACATGGAGAACCCCACGTTGCTCGACTACCGCATGCCGACCACGTTCGACCTCCCGATGCTCGACGTGCTGCTCGTCGAGGTCCCGAACCCCGGGCACCCGTACGGGGTGCGCGGCGTCGGCGAGATCCCGATCGTGCCGCCGCTCGCGGCGGTCGCGAACGCGATCCACGACGCGATGGGCGTCCGGGTGACGCGGCTGCCGGCGACGCCGGACCGCATGCTCGAACTGCTCGAGGAGTAGGGCAACCGCTCGGCAGTCCTACACGGGAACAACGCAACGGCCGGGGGCATCCCCCCCGGCCGTTTGCTTGCTCGCAGCGGGAGCCGGCTGCGCTCTCATTCCTATTGTTATATTACATATAATATTTTAGTAAGTGTGGTATGCTGGCTCCGGAGCGTTTGAGGGAGCCGCGCATGTTGAGCAGGAAGCAGCCGGGACTCTGGACGCAGCGGCGGGCCTGACCGGCGATGCCGATCATCGGCCCATCCCGCGTCGGGCGGGCGATGCTCTTGCTCGCGGTCTTGCTGGGCGTGAGCCTGTTCGCCGTCCTGTACGACCAGATGGGGTGGACGTTCCTCGATGAGATCGGACTTGGCGGAGTACCCTCTGGTCTGGTGCGGATGGGTGGGTTGCTTGCGCCGCTGGTGTTCGTGTCGGTTACGCTCATGGTCCTCGTGATCGAGGGAGGAACAATGGTTGCAGACGTATTCCGACGGCAACTCCGGGAGCGCGCACGAGAGCGTGGCCGCGAGGAGGGCCGGGAAGAGGGACGCGAGGAGGGACGCGAGCAGGGCCTCGCTGAGGGCCTCGCCGAGGAACGCGCGAGGTGGCAGGACTGGCTTGCGCGGAAGCAGGCCGCGGAACTCGAGAACCGCCCCTTCGACGAACCGCCACCGGGCCAGGCGTAACGCCAGACCCACAGCGAGTCGGAGACGGCCGGGGCGATGCCCCGGCCGCTTGCGTGGCGGCCGGCGGGCCGCCGGTCAGTCCGTGGCGGTCTCGAAGTAGCGCTGGACGGCCGAGGGCGTCTGCGTCTCGAGCATGTCGAAGACCGACTGCGGGAGCGCGTCCATCGCCTCCGCCGCCGTCTCGACGCCCGCGCATGTGCGGCTCAGCGTCTCGAACACGCTCGCCTGGTCGGAGACGAACATCGAGTCCACGACCACGCCGTGGCCCGGCACGTACCGGTCGACCATCGCCGCCCCCAGCTTGCGCAGGGTCGGCCCCCACTCATTCGGGAAGCCCTCGCCCGTAATCGGCGGGCCCGACTGCTCGATGAGGTCACCGGCGAACGCGATGTCGGCGCCCTCGACGCCGATCGCGATGTCGTTGTCGGTATGGGCGCGCCCGAGGTAGGCGAGCTTGAGGTCGATGTTGCCGAGGTGGAGATCGACGAAGTTCTGGAACGTCAACGCCGGGGGCGTCACGGGCACCGCGCGCACCTGCTCACGGATCATCGGCATGTGCGACGCCATCGTGTCGCGGTGCGAGGTCCCCTCGTCGCCCACGAGCTTCAGCCGGCAGCGGTCGTGACCGATGGTGATGGCGGGGAGGAACCACCAGTTTCCGAAGCTGTGGTCGCCGTGGTAGTGGGTGTTGATGACGTAACGGACCGGCTTGTCCGTCACACTTGCCACCGCGTTCAGCAGTGCGCGGGCGTCCGACTCGGTGGTGCCGGTGTCGATCACGGCCACGGCATCGTCACCCACGACGATGCCGGTGTTGACCATGATGAAGCCCGTGATCGTGTAGACGTAGACGCCGTCGGCGACCTCGTAGAGTCCGGCTACCGGCTTCGTCTCGCCGGTCGTCACGGGGCGGCCGCGATCTCACCCAGCTCGCGCTCGCCGCGCTCGATGGCGGCGAGCAAGGCGCGCACGAGCTCACGCCCCGACTCGGCGGTCAGCTCCACGGCCACGCGCGCGCCCGGCCCCGCCGAGGCGTCGACGAAGTCGATACTCAGCGCGTGGTCCTCGGGAAGGTTGAAGGGGTGGTCGAACATCACGTTCACGCGGTCGACCTTGAACCAGCCCTTCGGCCCCTTGCCGCTGCCGGCAATGTCGGCCTGCTCGACGATCATCGTGCACATCGTTGGACCTCGATTCGTTCGATGTTGGGTGGAAGTCTGGGCGGCTCCTAGGTGAGGTGCTTCCCGTAGAAGTCGAAGATGTGCTGGTAGGCGTCCATCGTCGCCTCGGGGCGGTACATCGCGGTGTGGTGGTAGAAGAAGCCGTGGCCCGCGCCCTCGTAGCGGTGGAACTCGTAGTCCTTGCCGTGCTGCTTCAGCACCTCCTCGTGCTCGTCGACCTGCGCCGCCGTGGGGCTCACGTCGTCGTTGCCGAAGATCCCGAGGAGCGGGATCGAGAGGTTCTCGGTGAGGTCGATGGGCGCGACGGGCATCTTCTCGTTGATCTCGTCCTCGGCCATGATCACGCGCCCGCCCCAGCAGTCGACGGCGGCGTCGAACTGGTCCGAGCTGCACGCCACGAGGTACGTGTGGCGCCCGCCTGAGCACGTCCCGATCAGCCCGGCCTTGCCGTTGAAGTAGGGCAGCCCGTCGAGGTACGCCTTCGCCCCCTCGACGTCCGCGATCACCTGCGAGTCGGCGACGCCGCCAGCCGCGCGGACGGCCGCCGCGACGTCCTCGGGAGTGCCGTGGCCGTCACGCTCGTAGAGGTTGGGGCAGATGGCGATGTAGCCGTGGTGGGCGAAGCGCCGCGCCATCTCGCGGTTGAACTCATCCCAGCCGGGGATGTGGTGGATCATCACCACGCCCGGGTACGGCCCGGGGCCGAGCGGCCGCGCGAGGTAGGTGTGGAGCGGGTCGCCGTTGTCGCCGGCGATCGTCACCGTCTCCGCGATCATGCCCTCGTACATGTCCGTCGTGTATTCGTGCATCCCGATGTCTCCTTGCGCCTTGTCCCGTGTCTGCCTGCGCGCCCGCATGGACGGGCGTTATTCACTTGCGATTCGTACCACCATCTTGCCGATGTTCGAGCCGTCGAACAGCCCGAGGAACGCCTCCGGCGCCCGCTCCAGCCCCTCGATGACCGTCTGGCGGCTCCGCACCTCGCCCTCGGCCAGCCAGCGCCGCATGTTGGCGAGGAACGCCGCGCGGCGGTCGGCGTGGTCTGAGACGATGAAGCCCTGGATCCGCAGCCGCTTGCGCACGATGTGGGAGAGGTTGTTCGGGCCGGGCTGCGGGTCGGCGGCGTTGTAGCCAGCGATCGACCCGCACGCCACCACCCGGCCGTGCTCGTTCAGGTGGTTGAGCGCGGCCTGCAGGTGGTCATGGCCGACGTTGTCGAAGTACACGTCGATCCCGTCCGGCGCGTGCTCGGCGAGCCCGGCCTCGAGGTCCTCGGCGCGGTAGTCGATCGCCGCATCGAAGCCGAGGTCGTCGACGAGCCACGCGGTCTTTTCTGGCGAGCCGGCGCTGCCGATGACGCGGCAGCCGCGCAGCTTCGCGATCTGCCCGACGACGCTCCCGACTGCCCCCGCCGCGGCCGAGACGAAGACCGTCTCGCCCTCGCGCGGCTCACCGAGGTCGAGCAGCCCGACGTACGCGGTGTGGCCGGGCATCCCGAGCACGCCGAGGTAGTCGGCGGTGTTCTCGACGTCCGGGTCGAGCGCCGTGAAGGCCTCGGCGGGTCCGAGCGCGAGGTCGCGCCACCCGAGGTTGCTGGAGACGAGGTCACCGGCGTTGACCGAGGGGTCGCCGGAGGCCACGACCCGGCCCACGGCGCCGCCCTGCATGACCGCGCCGACCGCCCACGGGTCGGCGTAGGACGGCTCGTCGCGCATGCGGCCCCGCATGTAGGGGTCGACGGACATCCACTCGTTGCGGACCAGTACCTGCCCGTCCGCGGGGTCGGGCACATCCACCTCGACGAGCTCGAAGTCGGAGGCGGCGGGCAGCCCCTCGGGGCGGGTCCGCAGCCGTATCTCGCGGCTTCGATGGCTCATCGGGGCTCCTCGCGATCACCGGGCCGCCGCGATGATAGCGGAGTGCGGGCCGGAGGGTGCGGCGGCCCTCCGCGGGTTCGCAGCGTGGTGGTGGGCTACGATGCCGTTTCGGGCCCTTCACCCCCGCGGAGACCTGTGGGCCGCTCTGCACGGCGGAGAACACCCCGCGGATTGCCGAGGAGGCGCGTATCGCCGGCTGGCTGCTCCGTCCGGGCTCCGGTGGGCCGTTCTACGGCTGGGTGATCGTCGCCGTCGGGTTCCTGATCGCGTTTAGTTCCGGGCCGGGCCAGTCCTACACGTTCTCCGTCTTCCTCGACTCGATCATCGAGGACACTGGGCTGTCGAGGACCACGATCTCGGCGCTCTACGCCGTCGGCACCGGCGTGAGCGCGCTGATGGTCGCGTACGTGAGCCGGCTGTCGGACCGCTTCGGGCCGCGGCTCGTCGTGATCTTCGTGGCAGGTGCGCTCGGCGTCGCCTGCTTCGGGATGGCGTTCGCGCAGGGCTTTGTCGCGTTCTTCATCGCCTTCGCCGCGCTGCGGGCCCTCGGGCAGGGCTCGACGCCGATCAACGCCACGCTGATGGTCGCGCAGTGGTTCGTCGTCCACCGCGGCCGGGCGATGGCCGTGATGGGCTTCGGCTTCGCGGCTTCGCTCGCCTTCATGCCGCCGTTCGCCCGTGCGCTCATCGACACGCTCGGGTGGCGCGAGGCGTACATGGCGCTCGGCGTGCTGGTGTGGCTGCTCGTCATCCCCGCCTCGGCGATCTTCGCGCGCAACACGCCGGAGGAGGTCGGGCTCCATCCCGACGGCTCCGACCGGCCGCCGTTCGAACCCGTCACCATCGGCGAGGGCGAGCGCGACGACCGGCGCGTGCTGACCTCGCTCTCGTTCTGGCTGCTTGCGATGCCGCTGACCACGTCGCCGTTCGTGGTGACCGCGATGGTGTTCCACCAGACCGGCATCTTCGAGGCGCAGGGGTTGAGCGCGACGGTGGCCGCGGGCGTGTTCGTCCCCTTCGCCGTCACCACCGCAATCACGTCGGCGCTGGCAGGCCTGGCGATCGACCGCGTGGGACCGCGGCCGCTGTTCGTGCTGGCGATGCTGATCCTGGTCGTCGGCCTCGGCGTCTCGAGGCTCATCGACAGCGCGTTCATGGCGACGCTCTACGCGAGCGTGCTCGGCGCGAGCAGCGGCGTGCAGCGCATCGTGCAGAACACCATCTGGGCGCACTACTACGGCCGCCGCGGCCTGGGGCGCGTCCAGGGCACGGCGACGTCGATCATGATCATGATGTCGGCGATCGGCCCGCTCCCCCTCGCGGCGATCGAGGGTGTCACCGGCTCCTACACGCCCGGCGTGCTGGCGATGGCGTCGATGCCCCTGCTCTCCATCGTCGGGGTCTCGCTCGCGCGCATCGCGCCCCCCACCGTCGAGATGCGGGAGGAGACGCGCACGGCCTGAGCGAGGATGCCATACGATGCGCGGCGAGGCGGCGGCACGGCGGCGCGCACGGGCGGGGGAACATCACGATGGCGGGCCTGCGGCAATCGATCGAGTCCACGCTGGACGACCGCGACAAGACCATCGGGATCGCCTTCCTCGTCCTCTTCGTCGCCTCGATCGTCGGTGCGAACTGGGCGCTGCTGACGTTCGGGATCAAGCCGGTCGGGTTCGGGCTGGAAGCACCTGCGAGCGTGTACTTCGTCGGGCTGACGTTCACGTTCCGCGACGGGATGCGTGAGCGCCTCGGGTTCAACAGCACGCTGATCGCCATCGCGATCGGCGGCATCCTCAGCTACGCCCTCGAGGTGCGCGTCGGCGGCGACTGGTTCGCGCGGATCGCGCTCGCGTCGGCAACGGCGTTCTTCGTCTCCGAGTTCTCCGACGCGGTGGTCTACGAGCGCATCCGCGGGTACTCGCGCGTGCTCGGCATGGTCGCGAGCAACACGGTCGGCCTCGTCGTCGACTCGGCGTTCTTCCTCATGCTCGCGTTCGGGTCGCTCGAGTTCCTGACGGGCCAGGTGGTCGGCAAGTTCTACATGACGGCGCTGGCGCTGGTGCTCATCGTCGCGTGGGAGCGCGGCCGGCGCGTGCAGCAACCGGTCTGACGGCGGCGGACGGGCCGCGGGCTGAGTGCCCACGGCCCGCTCACTGCCCTCGATGACGGGCTACGGTGCGGCCATCTCCAGCGGCTTCGGCGGCGCGGCCTCCGTCCAGTGCGGGATGCCGTGCTCGGGCTTCGCGATGGGCCAACTGTCGTCGTTGACCTCGGCCCAGTGCGAGTGGTTCGCCTGATGGAGCGTGAAGCAGGCCTGCAGCGCGTTGTAGAAGCCCTGCTGGTCCTGCGTCTGGTTCACCGACTCCTTGATCATCATCGAGGTCATCGTCGGCAGCGACGCGATGCGTCGCGCGTACTCGAGTGTCTGGTCGGCCAGGTCGTCGCGGGTGAAGACCTTCGCGACCATGCCGAGCCGGTAGGCGTCCTCGGCGTTCAGCGAGTCGCCGGTGAGCAGCAACTCCTTGGTCTTGCGCGCGCCGAACTCCCACGGGTGCGCGAAGTACTCGAGGCCGCACATGCCGAGCCGCGTGCCGACCACGTCGGCGAACTCGGCGTCGTCGGAGGCCACGATGAGGTCGCAGGCCCAGGCGAGCATGAGCGCGGCCGCGTAGCACTTGCCCTGCACCTGCGCGACGGTGATCTTGCGCAGGTTTCGCCACCGCAGCGTGTTCTGGAAGAAGAAGTGCCACTCCTGCAGGTAGCGGTTCTGGAGCGCTGCCTCCGTGCCGCCGTAGCCCTTGTTCGTCAGGTGCTCGTCGGGGCCGCCGGGCGTGCGCTCGGCGATCGCCTCGGGCGTGCCGAGGTCGTGACCGGCCGAGAACACGGGCCCCTCGCCGCCGAGGATGACGACGCGCACGCGGTCGTCGGCCTCTGCTGCGAGCAGGGCGTGGTCGAGTTCGACGAGCAGGCCGCGGTTCTGCGCATTGCGCTCGTTGGGGCGGTTGAGCATGACGCGCACGATCCGCCCGTCGTCGAGCGCCTCGCTGGTGATGTAGCGGTAATCCATGGGTCTCCTTTGCTGGCTGGTGTCCCGGTCAGAGGTTCATAGCAGACTCGCGCCGGCGCGGCATGCGTCGGGGCGGGTGCGTAACGACCGAGGGCCCCTCGTGAGAGGGGCCCTCGGGTTGTGAGCGTGGAGCCGTGGGCTACTCGGGCTCCGAAGCCCAGATCATGAAGTCGCCCATCTGCGGCATCGGTCCGCCGGAGACACCGTACTCGGGCTGGCCGCCCTTGAGGTGCACCTGGCGGTCACCGGCCCGGCCCTGGATCTGCAGGATGCTGTCGGTGTGCATCCAGATCCGGGTTCGGCCGGCCCCCACGTTGCCACCGCTGGGCGAGATCGGGGTCGGACCCTCGATGCTGATGTCGCCCTGGTAGAAGTCCAGCGCCTCACCGCGCCCGATGCCGGCGAAGCCGAGGCCCTCCAGGTGGTAGTTGTGGAACGTCGCGAAGCCGTCGTACATGTTCTCGAAGTCGAGGTCGGCGGCGGTGATGCCGGAGCCCTCGTAGAGCTTGCGGGCCGTGGCGTCGGTCGCCGCCTCCGCCAGCTCCAGCGACGGACGCAGGGCGAACGGCGGCCGCGTCGTCACGTGGTTGAGGATGTAGGCCGGCTTCTGCGCCATGTCCGCTGCCTTCTCGGCCGTCGCGAACACGTACGCGACCGCGACGTGGATCGGCATGTCGTGGTCGAACAGGTTCAGCGGCTCGACGATCCAGCGGGCGTTCAGGTAGTCCTCGACCGTCACCTCGTCGGGGCGGTGCTGGGCGAAGAAGCCCTCGGGGAACCGCAGGCCGTTGCGCTTCGAGTTCACGATGAACGCGGCCATCTTGTCGTGGCTCTGGTTGTACTTGTGCATGTACTCGGTGAACTGGAAGCCGTCGTTGGTACCGGCGCTGGTGCCCCACGGGTTCGTCCACACGCCGGGGCCCTCGACGGTGTTCTGCGCGTTGCGCCCGCCCTGGTAGTAGCGGCCGGGGAAGTTGTGCCACGCCTTGACGACGAGGCACACCGACGTCAGCCCGCGGCCGATCGCCTCCGCGGCGACGCAGATCGAGTTCGACATGCAGACCGGGCCGTTCATCTTGAACGTCAGGTTCGTCAGCTCCGGCATGTTGTTGAGGATCCAGTCACCGCTCAGCGAGGCGACCCCGTCCATGGGGTTCTCGCCCGGCTGGAACTGCGAGAGGACGTCCTCGGGCAGCGGGTCGCCCTCGGGCCACCACGCGCCGGTGGTGGTCGACGGGTCGAGCACGAGGCCGTCGACCTGGTCCGGCGTGATGCCGGCGTCCTCGATGGCGTTGCGGATCGCCATCAGCGCCCAGGCGCCGATGCTGGTCTCGGCCTGGCCATCCCAGCGGCGCGCGGTCGGGGAGTGGCCGATGCCGACCGCGGCGACCTTGCCGCGGTGCTCCCAGATGCCGGTGCCCTCGTCGGTCCGGTAGAAGTCAGCAGGTGCGTTCTCGGTTGGCATGGGATCTCCCTCCCTGGTGCACGACCTCCGTTGCGTTCTCGCGCGAGCCGCGCGCGGGTCGCCACCGTTGCTGCGATTCTAGCCGGAACAACGCACGTTGTGGGCGCTTCGGCCCGACTTCGTGCCCTGTACCATCCGCGTGAGGGAGAAATGATGACCCAGATCGCCCCCGGAGTGGACGCCATCACGCTGCGTCCCGACGATGACAACTCGCCGCACACCTACTGGGTGCACGGCGCCGACGGCGGCGTCCTCATCGACGCCGGGCACGGCGAGGACGATGTCTCGCGGCACGCCACCGAGGAGATCGAGCGGCTGCGCGGCGGCGGCCCCGTGCCCCACACGCTGCTCATCACCGACCGCTTCGACGAGCACTGCGGCGGGTTCCCGGCGCTTCGAGCCGCCTTCCCCGGCATGACGGTCCACGCGGGGGCGGGCGACGCCGACGCGATCGAGGAGACCGCCGGAGCCGCGCTGGATGGACGCCTCGTCGGTGGCGAGACCTTCGCCGCGGCCGGCGATCCCCCTCGCACGGTGCGCGCCATCGCCACCACGGGCCACACGGGCGGGAGCATGTGCTACGTGCTGGAGCCAGACGGCGTGCTGTTCAGCGGCGACTGCGTGCTGGCGCAGGGGTCGACGGCGGTACACCTCGACCTCGGCGGGGACATGGGCTCGTACGTCCGGGCGCTGCACGCGCTCGCGGACGTGCGGGCGGGCCTGCTGCTCTCGTTCCACGGCGCGCCCGTGACCGACCCGGCCGCGAAGCTCGCCGAACTCATTGCCCATCGCGACGCGCGCGACGAGTCGATCCTCGCGTACCTGCGCGAGGGCGTGACGGACCTCGACGCGATGCGCGAGCGGCTCTACGGCGACGCCGGCCTGGACGAGTGGCGCTGGGGCGCCGCCCGCGAGCAGATCCGCGGCCACCTCATCAAGCTGGCGGCCGAGCGACGCGTCGTCGCGGTGGACGCCGGGGAGACGTACCGCCTCGCGTGAGCGCCTGCTGTGGCGCATCGGCCCCGTGCGGGGTCCGACGCGCCACAACGTGCTCGGCTAGACGCCGACCGGCGAGCCGGCGATGCGGTCCATCGTGTCCTGCGCCTCCTCCATCAGGTCGAAGATGACCTGGCGGGCGGGCTTGATGGACTTGATGTGACCGACGCCCTGTCCGGCCGCGGGCCCGCTCCAGTCCTCGAGGTGGTGGTCGTCGATCGACTGCTTGATCTTCGCCACCAGCATCGGCTGGAGCGGCATCGGCAGCGGGTCCGGCGCCTCGGGCGCGTCCCACGCCTCGGTCCACTTGGACCGCACCTGCCGCACCGGCTTGCCCGAGGTCGCGCGCGACTGCACGGCGTCCTCGATGACCGCGTCGACCAGCTTCTGCTTGGCGTACATCTCGGTCTCGGACTCGTTGGTCGCCTGCCAGATGGTGCCGCACCAGATGCCGTCGGCGCCGAGGGCGATCGCCGCCGCGATGTGGCGGCCGGTCGTCACGCCGCCTGCCGCGAGCACGAGGCTCTCGGGGCGGATCTGGTCACGCGCCGTCGTCACCTCGGGCACGAGCGAGAACGTGCCGATGCGGCCGCTGTGGCCGCCGGAGTCGCCGCCCTGGGCGATGATCGTGTCGACGCCCGCCTCGAGCTCGCGCACCGCCTGGCGGCGCAGCCCGACCAGGCCCCACGCCTTCGTCCCGGCGTCGTGCAGCCGGTCCATGATGAACGCGGGGCTGCCGAGGCCGGAGGCGAAGATCGGGATCTGGTGCTCGATGATCACCTCGAGCTGCTTCTGGGCGCGCTCGAAGAGGCTCGGGTCGATGGTGCCCGAGGGCTCGTTGCGGGGCTCCGGGATGTCGTTGTCGCGCATCAGGCCGTCGACGAAGTCGCGGTGCCCCTGGGGGATCATCTCCTCGAGGTCCTCGAGGTTCCCCTGCACGAACGACGCCGGGATGATCAGGTCGATGCCGAACGGCTTGTCGCCGACGCGCTCCTTGATCCAGCGGATGTCGCTGTCGAGCTCATCGGGCGTGGAGCTGCTGGAGCCCAGCACCCCGATGGCGCCCGCGTTGCTGGCTGCGGCGATCACGTCCTTGGTGTGGGCGAAGGCGACAATGGGGAACTCGGCCCCGTACTCCTCGCACAGCCGCGTATGCAGCGGATCTCCTGCCATGGCTCACCTCCCGTGGTGGTACCGGGCGGGCGAGCCTGCCGGGCGCGCCGCGCACCGGGCACTGCGCGCCCGCATGCCGTTGAGGGGGCGCGCTCTATAACAATGCAATATACACAGCCCGGAGACCCCGCCGCGCGTAGCCTGCCCTGCGCTACCATCCCCCTGTCCCAACGGTGGCGAGGAGCAGCGCGTGGCGAGCATTGGCAGGCGGGTGCTGGGGAGCACGGGGATCGAGGTGGCCGAGCTCGGGCTCGGGGCCATGGATACACCTACCTCGAAGGAGGGGCCCGCGACCTTCAAGGCCGCGCTCGACCTCGGCATCGACTTCGTCGACACCGCGCGCGAGTACTCGGGCTCCGAGTTCCTGATCGGCGAGGAGGTCCGCGCGCGCGGCCGCAAGGACTTCGTCGTCGCCTCCAAGACCTTCAGCCACAACATCGACGGCAGCCAGCGCGACGTCGACCGCTCCATGGCCATGCTGGGCGTCGACAAGATCGACGTGTACCAGCTCCACGACATCTCGACGCCCGAGGCGTGGGCCGAGGTGATGGGCGAGAACGGCGCGCTCGAGGGGCTCCAGATCGCGCAGTACCGCGAGCTCATCGGCCACATCGGCATCTCGACACACAGCCTCGACGTGGCCCGGCTCGCCATCGAGAGCGGGGCGTTCGAGACGATCATGCTGGAGTACTCGGCGTTCTACACCGAGACCGCGCCGCTCATCGACCTGGCCGCGGAGCGCAACATCGCGGTGATCGTGATGCGGCCCCTTGGCGGCTCGGGGCGCACGAGCGCGATGCGCACGCGCATCGCCGACGGCTACGACGGGCTGGTGACCGCGCCCAACCTGCTGCGCTACGTGCTCTCCAACCCCGCGGTCTCGGTCGCCATCCCCGGCGCGCGCTTCCCCTCGCGCATCGAGGAGAACGTCGCCGCCGCGCGCGCGTTCGAGCCGATGGACGATGGCGAGCAGCGGGCGCTCGAGGAGGAGGCGGCGCGCTACTACTACTAGCGCAGGCACCGCTGCGACATGAATAGAGCGCGATGACGACCCCGCACGGCCCGTTCCCGGAGCACTTCTTCCGCCGCCAGGACGAGAGCGACGACGCGGTCTTCTACCAGCCGCCGCGCTTCGTGACGCACATCGACCGCGCCACCATCAACGCCCTCACCGACTTCTACCGCGAGGCGATCCCGGCGGGCGCGCGCGTGCTCGACCTCATGTCGTCGTGGGTCTCGCACCTCCCCGAGGACGTCGAGTACGAGCGGGTGGCGGGCCTCGGCATGAACGAGGCGGAGCTGGCCGACAACCCGCGCCTCGACGACCACGTGGTGCACAACCTCAACCGCCGGCCCGAGCTCCCGTACGAGGACGGGGCGTTCGACGCAGTGTTGAACGCCGTCTCGATCCAGTACCTGACCAGACCGCTCGACGTGTTCGCGTCGGTGGCCCGCGTGCTGCGGCCGGGCGGGCTGCATGCCGTGGCGATCTCGCACCGCATGTTCCCGCAGAAGGCCGTCGCGGTGTGGCAGTCGCTGAACCCGGCCGACCGGATCGCCCTCGTTGGCTCGTACTTCGCGCTCACGCCCGGGTGGGGCGAGCCGATCGTCGTGGATCGCTCGCCGCCGGACGCCGACCCGTTGTGGATCGTCGCGGCGCGGACCGTCGAGGTCGCCGGCGAGCAGGACGCCGAGCATGGCGTCGAGGAGGGCGAGTAGGGGCACGTTGCCGCGTCGCACCGCCCGGTGCACGATGCTGGCTGCCGGGCGGATCGCCCGGCGCATGGAGAGGCCCGCGGGGTATCCCCGCGTATGGAGGCGCGCTGCGGGGTATCCCCGCGTAGGAGACGTACGCGTATGAACGGCATCGAGGCGGTCGCGCGCATCCTCAAGCTCGAGGGCGTCGAGTGGCTCGCCTGCTACCCGAGCAATCCGCTCATCGAGGCGGCGGCCCGCGAGGGCATCCGCCCCATCGCATTCCGCCACGAGCGCGGCGCGATCATGGCTGCCGACGGCTACAGCCGCACCAGCGACCGCCAGCGCTTCGGCGTCGTCGCCGTGCAGTCGCAGGCGGGCGCGGAGAACTCGCTCGGCGGCATCGCGCAGGCGTTCGCGGACAATGTGCCGATCCTCGTGCTGCCGGGCGGCGTGCCGCTCCACCAGATCGCCGTGCGGCCCAACTTCTCCGCCGTCCACAACTACGGCGGCCTCGCCCGTCGGGTCGAGGCGATCTACGCGGCCGATCAGATCCCGGCGGTGATGCGTCGCGCGTTCCACGCGCTGCGCAACGGCCCGCCGGGGCCGGTCGTCGTCGAGCTCACGGCCGACGTGCTCGCGGGCGAGGCGCCCGAGTCGGCGACCGACTACACGCCGCCGCCGCTCGTGCGGCAGGCGCCCGAGCCCGATGCCGTCGCCGAGGCGGCCTCGCTGCTGCTGGAGGCCGAGCGGCCGCTGATCTGGTCGGGCGGCGGCGTGCTCTTCGCCCGAGCGACGGGGCAGCTGCGAGAGCTCGCGGAGCTCCTCGACGCGCCCGTGTTCACCACGATGCCCGGCAAGTCTTCGTTCGACGAGCGACACCCGCTGGCGGTCGGCGCGGGCGCCGGCACGACGACGCTCGCCGCGCACAACCGGATCGGCGAGGCGGACGTGCTGCTCGCGCTCGGCACGAGCCTCACGCGCACCGGCTACGGGCAGTCGATCCGGCCCGGCACGCGCATCATCCACAACACCGCGAGCCTCGAGGACCTCAACAAGGACGAGACCGCCGAGGTCGCCCTGCCCGGCGACGCCGCGCTCGTCATCGAGGCACTCATCGAAGAGCTGCGCGACCGCCTCGGCGAGGACGGACGCCCCGAAGAGGGCGTCGCGGCCGGGATTGCCGCCGACCGCGACGCGTGGCTCGGGGAGTGGGAGGCGCTCCTCGAGTCCGACGAGGTGCCGATCAACACCTACCGCGTGATCCGCGAGATCGACCGCACGATCGACCGCGAGCGCAGCATCGTCACGCACGACGCCGGCGCGCCGCGCGACTCGATCGTGCCGTTCTTCACTGCGACGACGCCGCACAGCTACGTGGGGTGGGGCAAGACGACGCACCTGGGGTTCAGCATCCCGCTCATGATCGGCGCGAAGCTCGCGCACCCCGACCGCTTCTGCCTCAACCTCATGGGCGACGGCGCGTTCGGGATGTCCGGGATGGACATCGAGACCTCGGCGCGCGCGGGCGTGCCAATCACGACCGTCGTGCTCAACAACGGCGGGATGGCCACCTACCCCGGCGGCTTCCCGACCGCCCGCGAGCAGTACGGCGTCTCGCACATGACCGGCAACTACGCCCAGATCGCCGAGGGCATGGGCGCCGTCGGCATCGAGGTCCTCGAGCCCGCCGAGCTCGCGCCCGCCATCGAGCGGGCGCAGCAGCTCAACGGCGAGGGGCGTACGGTGCTCATCGACGTGCACTCGAACATGGAGGCGCGCCGCTCGCGCTGGAACCGCTAGCCCGCCGGGCGCGCGGCACGGGGAGCGACACGGAAGGGGACACGATGCGTCCGAACACGGTGAAGCGCGCCTGGCGCGACGGTGAACGCACGATTGGCGCGTGGCTCGGGACGCCCTCGGCCCACATCGCGGAGTCGATGGCGCACGCGGGCTTCGACTGGCTGTGCATCGACATGCAGCACGGCGTGATCGACTACAACGACACCGTCGAGATGCTGCGCGGCATCTCCACCACCGACACCGTCCCGTTCGTGCGCGTGCCGTGGAACGACCCGCCGACGCTGATGAAGGTGCTCGACGCCGGCGCGTATGGCGTCGTGATCCCGCTCGTGAACAACCGCGAGGAGGCCGAGCGCGCGGTGTGGGCGTGCCGCTACCCGCCGCAGGGCGGCCGCTCCTTCGGCCCCGCGCGCGCCACCATGTACGCGGGCGACGGCTACGTGGACGAGGCCAACGACGAGATCGCCGTGATCTGCATGATCGAGACCGCCGAGGCGCTCGACAACCTCGACGAGATCCTGAGCGTGGAAGGCGTCGATTGCGCGTACATCGGCCCCTCGGACCTCGCGTACGCGCTCGGCATGCAGCCGGCGGGCGACAACCCGGACCCGCGGCACCAGCAGACCGTGCTGAGCGTGCTCGAGGCGTGCAAGCGCCACGGCGTGACGCCGGGCTGCCACACCGGCAGCGTCGAGTACACGACGAAGTGGCTGGACGCCGGGTTCCAGATGGTCACGCTCGGCCAGGACAGCGCATTCATGCGCCGGGCCGCGGGCCAGGACCTCGCCGCCGCGCGCGAGCAGACCGGCGTCCCGCCCGTGCGGGGAGGCGGCTAATGCCGAACGTCGACGCGGCCGAGCTGACGGCGTACGTCACGCGCGTCTTCGAGTCCCTCGGCGCGCCCACCGAGGACGCCGACGCGGTCGCCTCGCACCTCGTCGACGCGAACCTGAAGGGCCACGACTCGCACGGCGTAATCCGCACGGTGCAGTACGTGGAGCGCACGCAGGAGGGCCGCTACGTCCCCGCCGCGACGCCGAAGATCGAGCAGGACACGCCCACCCTCACGGTCGTGAACGGCAACTGGAATTACGGCCAGGTCGTCGCGGGCTTCACGATGGACACCGCCATCGCGAAGGCGCGCGAGCAGGGCGTCTCGGTCGCCGTCGCGCATCGAGGCGGCCACGCGGGGCGCATCGGCGCATACGGGGAGCAGGCGGCGGCCGCGGGCATGGTCACCATCGCGTGCGTGAACCTCCACGGCGGCGGGGAGCTCGTCGCGCCCTTCGGCGGCGGACGCCGCCGCCTCGGCACCAACCCCATCGTCTTCGCCGCCCCCACGGGCGACCCCGAGGCGCCGTTCGTCCTCGACATGGCGACCTCCGTCGGCGCCGAGGGCAAAGTGCGCGTCGCCCGCAACCGCGGCGTCGAGCTGGAGCCCGACTGGATCCTCGACGGCGACGGGCGGCCCTCGACGGACCCGCTCGACCTCTACGGCGGCGACCCGCCGGGATCGAGGGAGCGCGGCGCGCTCCTGCCCGTGGGCGGCCCCGTGGGCTACAAGGGCTTCGGTCTCTCGATGGCCGTCGAGTTCCTCGCCGGGGCGTTCCTGCCGACGGTCGCGACGCGGCCCGACGACGAGGTAGGCGGCAATGCGATCTTCATGACGGTGATCGACCCGGAGCACTTCGCCGGCCTCGGCCTGTTCGAGCAGTCCATCTCGGACCTCATCGAGCGGGTGAAGGAGCCCCCGTTCGCCGAGGGCTTCGACGAGGTGATGACGGCCGGGGAGCCCGAGCGTCGTCGCAAGGCCGAGCGCCTCGCCAACGGCATCGACATCGAGGACTCGACGTGGCAGCAGCTGTGCGATGCAGGCGTCGACGTCGGCGCGGGCCCGTACGAGGGCGCCATCCGGTAGGCACACGAAGAGGATTAGGGTGTCCGTTATGGCGAACCGCGCCCACTTGAGAATCTTCGACCGCGACGGAGGCGTCTGTACTTACTGTGGGGGCACGCTGGAACGCGATGGCCCTCGGCTCTCGCGCGATCTCGGCGAACTGCGCCGCGTCTGGCAGGTGGATCACGTCTTGGCGCGTGGCAGCGGCGGGGGCGATTCCTCCGATCATGTGGTGCTTGCCTGCGGGCAGTGCAATCTCGTCAAGGGAGGGAGCCTGCTCGCGGACTGGGATCCGCGTGCTGGGCGACTACCGACTGGACGCGCCGAGCGTATCGCTGCGCGATCGGATGATGATGAGCGAACCGAACGCGTGCTCGCGCGGCTTCGCTTGCTCGCCTTCGCCATCGGCATGCGCGTGGCGCCCGCGAGAGCGGATGTGCTTGCTGAGTGGGCGGCTCTCACAGACTCAGGGCAGTCGGCAGGACCTCCTCTTCACGCCTTCGTCGCTGCCCGCGCGACAGTGCCGACCCTGATCCACTCTGCGCTACACGGACGAGGCAGTCGGCGGCATCTGCTGCGCGAGTGCGGAGCGGCGCAACAGATCGCCGCAATGTGCACGTGCGACGAGTTCGTGGGCGAGCTCTGCGAGTTGTGCGGCCCGCTCGATATGTTGTTCCCGTCGCCCCGGCGTTCGGTTCCCGGATCCCTCGCGTAGCCCGAAGTGAAGTCGAGGGGGGCCGTCCGGTAGGGGGCTACCGCGAGTTGATCACCTCGGGGTTGACGATCGCGGGGGGCATCTCGCCCGTGAGCACGGCGACGACGTTGTTCACCGCGAGCTCGCGCATCAGGTAGCGCGTCTCCTCCGTCGCCGTGCCGATGTGCGGCAGCACGATCACGTTCGGCATGGACGGCAGCGGGTCGGCGGGTTCCGGCGGCTCGTCCTCCAGCACATCGAGCGCGGCGCCGGCGATCGAGCCGGCCTCGAGGGCTCCCCACAGCGCCGCCTGATCGACGACGGGGCCGCGCGAGGTGTTGACCAGGTAGGCGTCGCTGCGCATCAGCGCCAGCTCGCGCTCGCCGATGAGCCTGTGTGAGCTGGGGTTGAGGTCGGTGTGGAGGCTCACGAAGTCGGACTCGCGGAGCAGGGCGTCGAGGGAGCGGTACTCGCTCTCCGGCGCGCCCTCGGGCGGCTCGTCGAAGACGTCGGTCCAGAGCGTGCGCATGCCGAGCGACTGCATCCGGCGAGTGACCTCGCGGCCGATGCGGCCGAAGCCGACCACGCCGAGGACCTTGCCGCGGATGTCGTGGCCGAGCGGCAGCCGCGGCGCGCGCCCGGCCCAGCGGCCACTGCGCGCGTAGTCCTCGTACGGGAAGAGCTGGCGTGCGAGGGCGACGATGAGCGTCATCGTGAGGTCGGTGACCGCCTCGTTGAGCACGCCCGGCGTGTTGCAGATGGCGATGCCGCGCTCGGTGGCGAGTGCGACGTCGAAGTTGTCGTAGCCCACGCCCGTGCCCGCGACGACGCGGAGGTCGGGCGCGGCGTCGAAGAGGGCGGCGCCCGCCACGCGCAGCGGCGACATAATGACGCCGTCCGCACCGTCGAGCGCCGCGTGCAACTCCTCGTCGGAGACGGTGGGCTCGACGCGCCGGACATCGCCGACGGCCTCGAGGCGTGCGAGGAACTCGGCCTCGACGGGCGTGGCGACGCAGATCACGGGGCGGCTCACGTCACCCTCCGTCGAGGCATCCCGGGTGGTCTGGGTGGGCCGGTGCGGGGGCAGGCCGGAGCCCGGCCTGCCCCCGTCGTGGCTAGCCGCGCGGCAGGCCGAGGCCGCGCGTGGCGATGATGTTGCGCTGGATCTCGCTCGATCCGCCGGCGATGGTCAGCACCACCGAGTGCACGTACACCTGCGTCGGCTCCGCGCCCGCGGCCGAGCGCGGGTCGTCGCCGTTCCAGATGTTCGCGTAGAGCCCGAAGGTCTTCATGCCCGCGCGGGCGACCTTCTGGCGCAGCTCGGTGTAGAACGCCTTGCCCATCGACGCCTCGTAGTTCGGCAGCATGCCGGCCGCCTGCATCGACGCGACGCGGAACGAGAGGTTGAACATCACCTCGGACGCCGTGTAGTGCTCGGCCAGCTCGAGGCGCGTGCGCCCGAGCCCGCCGTGCTCACGCTGGGCCATGCCCTCGGGCGAGTTGGCGTGCTCGATGATGCGGTCGAGGAACTGCCGGTTCTCGATCGCGCCGCCGATGCCGGAGCGCTCGTAGTCGAGCAGCGTCATGCCGACGTACCAGCCGCGGTTCTCCTCGCCGATCATCTGGTCGGCGGGCACCCGCACGTCCTCGTAGAACGTCTCGTTCGTGGCGTGCCGGAAGCCCATCGAGACGATGGGGCGCACGGAGATGCCCGGCGTCGTGCGGTCCATCACGAAGAACGAGATGCCGCGGTGCTTCGGGGCGTCCGGGTCGGTCCGGAACATGCCGAAGATCCAGTTGGACTTGTGGCCGGACGAGGTCCACATCTTCTGGCCGTTGATGACGTACTCGTCGCCGTCGCGGACGGCGCGCGTCTGCAACGAGGCGAGGTCGGAGCCAGCGCCCGGCTCGGAGAAGCCCTGCGCCCACAGCATCTCGCCGCGCAGCGTCGGCGCCAGGAACTTCTGCTTCTGCTCCTCGGTACCGTGCACGAGGATGGTCGGGCCGAGCAGGCGCAGGCCGCCGCCGCCGACGGGCGGGGCGCCGGTGAAGGCCATCTCCGAGTTGAAGATGAACTGCTCCATGCTGGTGAGGCCGGCGCCACCGTACTCCTTCGGCCAGTGCGGGGCCGCCCAGCCGTGCTCGGCGAGGGCTTCCGCCCACTCGAGCGCCGCGTCGCGGGCGTCGTCGTCACCGATGGCGATGTCGGCCTGCCAGTCGTGCTCGCCGGACGGGTCGATCTCCTGCGCGCGCGCCTTGTAGAAGGCGGGGAGCCGTGCATCGATGAACGACCGCACCTCCTCCCGGAACGTGGCTTGTGCGTCTGAGTCGGCCCAGTCCATGGAACCCTCCTTGTGCGCGGCAGTGTACGGAAGTGCGCGGCGATGATACCTGCTCCCCGCTGCACGCGCTGCACGGCCCGAGCGCGCACGAGGGCCGTCGAGCCCATGCCGGGGCCGACGCCTACAATCGCGGGTACGTCCCGCCTTCCGGGGGACGCCGCCGGAGGCGCACATGGCACAGGCGCGCACCAACGGAGCACCGCCCGTGAGCGTCGAGCGCCGCCCCGGGCGCATGGACGCGCTGCGCATCCGCGACTTCCGGTACCTGTTTATCGGCACCGTCAGCTCCGGCTTCGGCCAGTGGGCGCAGATGATCGGGCTCAACTGGCTCGCCTTCGTCATCAGCGGCGAGTCGGCGACGCAGCTCGCCCTCGTCGCCTCGGCGGGCGGGGGTGCGAGGCTGCTGGCCGGGCCGGCCATCGGCGTGATCCTCGACCGCTACCACCGCCGCACGGTGCTGGTGTGGACGACCGTGATCAGCGCCGTGAAGGGCGTGCTGCTCGGCGTCCTCGTCGTCATGGACGTCATCAACATGCCGATGGTCTACGCGTTCGCGCTGCTCGAGGGCATCGTGAGCACGGCGAACCAGAACACGCGCCAGGCGTTCGTGTTCGACGTGACCAACGAGCGCACGCTCTCCAACGCGGTGGCGCTGAACTCGATCGCGCAGAACATCTCGCGCATCGTCGGCCCGCCGCTGACCGGGATGATGATCGGGCTGCTCGGCACGGCCTCGCCGTTCCTGTTCATCGGCGTCGTGATGGTGATCTCGACGGCGTTCACACTGCCGATCAGCCGCGACACGCGGCAGGCCGCCCCGGACCGCGAGAACCCGCTGCGCAGCATGTGGGTCGCCGTCACCTACATCTCGAAGGACCGGGCCATGCTCGGCCTGATCCTCACCTCGGTCGTACCGGCGTTGACCGTCTATCCGTACATCCAGCTGCTCCCGGTCTTCGCCGAGGAGGTGCTCGACGCGGGCGCTACCGGGTACGGGCTGCTCGCCGCCGCGATCGGGTGGGGGTCGTTCTCCGGCCTCGTGGCGCTCTCGCTGTACGGCGAGGTGCGACGCAAGGGGTTGGTGCTGCTGGTGTTCTACGTCGGCTACGTGGGCGCGTTGATCCTGTTCACGCAGTCGAACCTGCTGGTGCTCGCGCTCGTCTTCCTCGTGATCGCCGGGCTGTTCCACGGCGTGGCGATCACCCTCTCGCAGACGCTCGTGCAGCTCCTCGCGCGCAACGACATGCGGGGCCGTGCGACGTCGCTGTTCGCGATGGGCTTTGGCCTGATGCCCCTCGGCGCGCTGCCGATGGGACTGGCCATCGACGCGTTCGGGGCGCAGCGCGCGGTCGGCGGCTTCATGATGGTGTCGTTCGTGTTCTTCATCTTCCAGACGCTGATGTGGAAGTCGCTGCGCAACGCCGGAACGCGCCGGCGAGAGCCGACGCACGTCGCGATGCACCTCGTCGAGGCGCCCGCGAGCGTGGCCGAGCCCGTGCGATAGGGGCCGCCGATGCGGTCAGGCCGGCTGCCGGCCGACCTGGTGCATGCCGCCGTGCGTCGACACGGCCAGCGCGCTCGCCGTGTCGGGCTCGGACTCGTCGGGCAGCTCGTACGGGCGGCGGCGGATGAGCAGGATCGCGACCGCCGCCACGGCCGAGAGCAGGCCGCACGTCGTGAACACCGGCACGTAGCTGCCGACGCGGTCGAACACGATGCCGGCGACGATCGGTGAGCCGACCGCGACGGGCATCGCCGAGGCGTTCACGAGCGCGTTGATGGTGGCGAACCGCCTCGGCCCGTAGTAGTCGGCGACGATCGCGGTGTGCAGCACCACCCACGCCGCCTGGCCGAACGCGAACGTCGCGTAGTACGGCGCGAGCAGCCACAGGCGCTCGCTCGACACGGACGCGAGCACGACGATGCCGACGGCCTGCAGCGCGAAGGCCCCGATGAGCAGTCGCCGCCGGCCGATGCGGTCGCCGAGCAGGCCGCTGGACGGGCGGAAGATGACCTGCGAGAAGGCGTAGCCCACCCCGGCGGCTGTCGCGTAGCCCACGCCGAGGCCCTGCTCGCGCAGGTGCGGGAACTGGTAGACGACCCACGCCTGCACCGTCGCGACGTTCGCGCACTGCGCGAGCGCGAGCAGGTAGAACGCGGGCGTCCGCAGCGCCGCGCCGACGCTGTCGCCGGTCATCGCGAACGGCGTGACGCCCGCGCGGCGTGCGCGGATCGGCTCGCCGTCGGGCTCGAGGCCCATCACGGACGGGTCGTTGCGCATGGTGAAGGTGAGCGGGAGCGCGATCGTGAGGATGATCACCGCCGAGATCACGAGCGTATTGCGCCAGCCGAAGGCGGCGATGAGGACGGCGATGAGCGGGACGAGCGCGAAGCCGGAGCCGTTCCCGGAGTTGAGGAAGCCCATCGCGCGGCCTCGCTTGACCTGGAACCAGCGCACGATCAGCGCCGAGTAGGGCATGAAGGTGCTGGAGCTCTGGCCGATCGCCAGCACGATGCTCGCGCCGTAGTACATCGGCAGTGTGCGAGCCTGCGAGAGCAGGACGAGGCCGAGCGCGAGGATGATCAGCCCCCCGCGCGCCATGATCTTCGGCCCGAAGCGGTCGATGAACGCCCCGGCGAACGGGCCGAACACGCCCTGCTCGAGCGCGCGGATGGAGAAGCCGGCCGCGACGGCCGCCGTGGTCCAGCCGGTCTCCTCGCGGATCGGCTCGATGAAGACGCCGAAGCTCCAGATCGCCATCCCGGAGACGAGGAAGTTCGAGGTCGCGCCCGAACCGACGATGAACCAGCCGAAGTAGATGCCTCGCGCGCGTGAGGGGAGGGAGCGGGGCGAGGCCGTCATGCCCTCCTTTATTCGCGACCCCCGGCGTTACGGCAAGTTCGAGGCTGACGAGCGCACGATCGTGCCCGCGACCGAAGGGAGCATGATCCTAGCCCGCCGGGCGTAGTAGGTTACGGCTCGCCGCCGGACTGCCCGGCGATCCCGCGGGAGAGCCCGCGTCTCACAGCAGCCACGAGGTATCGAGATTCCCAGGAACTCAGACGGAGGTACGAGATGAGCGAGCAGCAACTCGAAGGCAAGGTCGCGATCGTCACCGGCGCGAGCCGCGGCATCGGCGAGGCGATCGCCCACTCGCTGGCGCGCGACGGCGCGAAGGTCGTCGTCGCCGCCCGCACCGAGCAGGTCAACGACCCGCGCCTCCCCGGCACCATCCACTCCGTCGCCGCGGCCATCGAGGCCGAGGGCGGGACGGCCCTCCCCGTCGTCACCAACATGCGCGACCCGGAGAGCATCTACGGCTGCGTCGAGCAGACCGTCGAGGAGTTCGGGGGCGTCGACATCGTCGTGAACAACGCGGCGATCCTGGTGCCCGGGGACATCGAGACGGTGCAGGACCGCCACATCGACCTGATGTGGCAGGTCGACATGCGCGGGCCGGTGCTGATGTGCAAGGCGGCGGTGCCGCACATGAAGGAGAACGGCGGCCACCTCATCAACGTCTCCTCGGGCGCCGCGATCTTCCCCGGCCCCGGGCCGTACGACGAAGGGGGCATCGGCGGACTGTTCTACGGGATGGTGAAGGCGGGCCTCGAGCGCTTCACGCAGGGCCTGGCGATGGACCTCCAGAAGTACCGCATCGCCTGCAATGTGCTGTCGCTGAACTACGTGATCCACACGCCGGGCAACATCTTCGCCGACAACGACCCGGAGAACCCGAACCTGGACTTCGACAGCGCGGAGTGGATGGGCCGCGCGGCCACGTGGATCACCCGCCAGCCCCCCGAGTACACAGGCCACATCGTCTTCGACCACAACATGCGCTACTGGCTGGAGGACATCGACTAGCAGCGCTCGCGCAGCGGCGGGCGCCCTTCACGCGACGCGCTGGAGCGCGCCCACCGCGTCGAACCCGGTGTCGTAGCTCCAGATGGTCCCGCAGCCGATACGGTTCATGACCGCGAGGTGCAGACAGTCGCGCGACGAGAGGCGGGGATACCTCCCGGCGTGGTCGCGCGCCTGATCGACGTCATCCTTGGTCACGTCGGCAACCATCGAGATCATCTCATCGAGCGCGTCGTACGCGGCGCTGAGGTGGTCTTGGTCGTCGAGCGCCCGGTACCGATGCAGGATCTCCTGGAACGTCTCGGCGCTCGTGACGAGTTGATCGCGGGCTGTGAGGAGCTGCGGAACGAGGGTCACGACGCGTTGCTTGTGTGGGTGCTCGGCGCCGACGAGATACATCGGCACGTTTGAATCGACGTAGATCATGCGAGCGCGCGTCCGCGCTCGATCTCCGAGAGCAACTGGTCGATGTCCCCGGTGGGCCCGGCGAACCGCGCATAGCGCAGCACCGCGGCGATGCGCTCCTCCGGCGGCGCCTGAAGCTCCTCGGCCACCGTGCGGCGGAGGCTGTCGCGCACGACGCGCGATACGGGCCTTCCCTGGCGCTTCGCGACGTCTTCGACCGCACGGTACTCGTCGTCGGGCATGATGACCTGGAGCCGCTTACTCATGTGGTGAGTATAAACTGACTCACTATGCTGCTCAACCGGAGTGAGCCTGGTGAGCCGAAGTGCGGGCTGGGATACCGGAAGTTAGAACTCGATGGGGCCGCCGGGGTCGATGACGCTGCCGTCGGTGCCGATGACCGCGGGGCGCTCGTTGCAGTAGACCTCGGACTCGCAGTGGTCGAACGAGAACGCCTGGCGTTCCTTGTCGTAACGGATCGTCCACGTGCCCAGCGCGTGGCCTTCCCGGCCCGCCTTCGTCTCGCGCTCCAGCACCGCGATCAGCGCCTCGAGTTCCTTCGTGCCCACGTCGCACCTCCCGCGTGTGTCGTCGTATCCGTGCGGTACGAGGATAACCGCGTCGCGTCGGCTTCCGCTCGCCCGCACCGTCCCTACAATGAGTCGAGGGAGGCACCGTGCGCAAGGCGACCACCGGTAACTACTTCGAGGACTTCGAGACCGGGCTCGAGATCCGGCACGCGGTCCCGCGCACCGTCACGGAGGGTGACGCCGCGCTCTACATCGCGCTCACCGCGGACCGGCACCCGCTGCATTGCAACGCCGAGTTCGCCCGCTCGCTCGGCTTCGAGCGCGAGACGGTGAACGACCTGCTTGTCTTCCACACGGTGTTCGGCAAGTCCGTCCCCGATGTCTCGCTCAACGCCGTTGCCAACCTCGGCTACGCCGACGTGCGCTTCGGCGTGCCCGTGCTGCCCGGCGACACGATCAGCTCGACCACCACGGTGCTCGGACGACGCGAGGCGCGCGGCGGCGAGACGGGGGTCGTGTGGGTGCGCACGGTCGGCATGAACCAGCGCGGCGAGGAGGTCCTGACGCTCATCCGCTGGGTGCTCGTCAACAAGCGCGACCCCGAGTCGCCCGCAGTCGAGGACGACGCGCCCGAGGTGCCCGAGTCCGTCGAGCCACACGCGCTTTACGTCCCGCAGCAACTCGACCTCTCCGCCTTCTCCGACGCCATCACCGGCGGGCGTGCGTGGTGGGACGACTATGAGCCGGGCGAGCGCATCGACCACGTCGAGGGGATGGCCATCGAGGAGGCGGAGCAGCAGATCATCACGCGCCTCTACCAGAACACGGCGCGCGCGCACTTCAACGCCCACGCGCTGCAGGGCACGCGCTTCGGGCGTCGCGTGATCTACGGCGGGCACATCATCTCGGTGGCGCGGGCGCTGTCGTTCAACGGCCTCGAGAACGCCGTGCGGGTGCTTGCGTTCAACGGCGGCACGCACTCAAACCCGACGTTCGCCGGCGACACGCTCTTCGCCTGGACCGAGGTGGTCGACCGGATCGACCTCGGACGCGACGACGCGGGCGCGCTGCGCCTGCGCCTGATCGCGACGAAGGACGCCGACCCGGCGACCGAGGACGTCCCGCTGCGCGTCACCGACGAGCGCGAGCGTGAGCGCTACCACCCGAACGTGGTGCTGGACCTCGACTACACCGTCTTGATGCCGAAGGCCCGCGGGTAGCACATGCCTCGGGGGACGCTGCGAAGGAGACCGACGATGACGACGACCGAGGTAGATGCCGTCACGACCGCCCGCGAGCTCGTCGACACGGCGAAGCGCGCGATCGACGCCGCCGTAGCGCACGGCTCCGAGGTGACCGGGGGCGGCCGGGGCATCGACGACCACCAGGTCCACACCGAGCGTGTCGCCTACCTCGCCACGCAGGTGCGCGCCGCGCGCGAGCTCGTCGCCTACGCCGAGCGGCTGCGCGAGTACAAGACCGCCGACGTCCAGGCCGATGAGGCCGCCATCATCTACGCCGCCGAGGCCGCCCACGCGGTGCGCTCGGCCGTCGACGCGGCGCCGGGGGACTTCGGCATCGGCGAGGCCGCCGAGGCGCTCGACTCGGCCGCCACGCGCGAGGCGATCCGCGCCGGCCTCAACGAGGCGCGCGTGCGCGCTCTCGGCCGCATCGCGATCGAGGCCAACGGCGTCAACAACGCCGACCTCGAGGACGAGGCGGCGGCGCTCACGCGCGACGCCGCCCGCGACTTCGCCCGCAACGAGGTGGCGCCGATCGCGCAGGACATCCATCGCCAGGACCTGCTCGTGCCCGACGACCTCATCGAGAAGTTCGCGGCGCAGGGCTTCTTCGGCTCCTCGATCCCCGAGGAGTACGGCGGCACCGGCATGGGCTACCTGCCGATGGTCGTGATGACCGAGGAGCTCTCGGCGGCCTCGCTGGGCGCGGCCGGCTCGCTGCACACGCGGCCCGAGATCCTCGCGCACGCCTTGCAGACGGGCGGCACCGAGGCGCAGAAGCAGGAGTGGCTCCCGAAGCTGGCCTCGGGCGAGGTCCTCGTCGCCATCGGCGTGACGGAGCCCGACGTGGGATCGGACAACGCGAACCTCCAGTGCCGGGCGACGCCCGCCGAGGTCGACGGGCGCAAGGGCTGGCGGCTCAACGGCTCGAAGGCATGGAGCACGTTCTCCGGCCGCGCCGACGTCATCGCGATGCTCGTGCGCACGAACCCCAACCCCGAGGCGGCGGGCCGGGGGCTCTCCGTCTTCATCGTGCCGAAGGACCCGCACTACGGCTTCGAGTGGCATCAGACACAGCCCGAGGGCGGCTCGATGAGTGGTACGGCCAACCCGACGCCGGGCTACAGGGGTATGCACTCCTACACCGTCGCCATCGATAACTACTTCGTCCCCCACGAGAACCTCGTGGGCGAGGACGACGGGCTGAACCGCGGGTTCGCGCTGCAGATGGGCGGCTTCGCGGTCGGGCGGCTCCAGACCGGTGCGCGCGCGTGCGGCGTCGCGCAGGCCTCGCTCGAGAAGGCGTGCCAGTACGTCAACCAGCGCGAACAGTTCGGCCAGCCGATTGGCAAGTACCAGCTCACCGAGCACCGCATCGGCGAGATGGTGGCGCGCGTCGCCGCCGCCCGGCAGCTCACCTACGCCGCCGCGCGCAACTTCGACTCGCGCGGCATCGAGGCGCCGATGGCGAAGCTGCTGGCGTGCGACGTCGCCGTGGCGACCTCGCAGGCCGCGCAGCAGCTGCACGGCGGGTGGGGTTACTCCGAGGAGGACCCGATCGCCCGCTACGTCGTCGACGCGCTGGTGTTGCCCATCTTCGAGGGCGTGAAGCCGATCCTCGAGCTCAAGGTCGTCGGCCGGCAGCTCTTCGCCGCGAGCTAGCGAGACGCGGAGGCGGCACGGATGCGCATCGCGATCGCCTCGGACCACGCGGGGTTCCGCTACAAGCAGCGGATCGCCGAGGAGCTTGCGAGCCTCGGCCACGAGGTCGTCGACCTCGGCGCCGACTCCGAGGAGCCGAGCGACTACCCGCTGTTCATCGGCCGAGCGGCCCAGGCCGTCGCCTCCGGCGACTGCGAGCGCGGCATCGTGCTCGGCGGCTCCGGGAACGGCGAGGCGATGGTTGCCAACCGCCTGCCCGGCGTGCGCTGCGCGCTCTGCTGGAGCGTCGAGGCGGCCGAGATGGGGCGACGCCACAACGACGCCAACATGATCTCGATCGGGCAGCGCATGGTGTCGCTCGACCTCGCGCTCGCGATCATGCACGCGTGGCTCGACACGCCGTTCGACGGCGGGCGCCACGCGCGGCGCATCGCGATGTTCGACGGTGAGCCGGTCAGCAGGGAGGCGTCGAGGTGACCACGCGCGGCTGGTCGAACCGCCGGAGCAAGAAGCTCGTCCCCGAGCCGGCCTTCGCCGAGGGCCACGAGCACGCCACCGAGTGCGACGCCCTCTACGAGGAGTGGAAGCGCTACCACATCGCCGTGATCGACGAAGCCGGGCGCTTCCGCCGCGACCAGCGGCTCCTCGCGCGCCACGAGCGTGAGCGCTTCGAGCGCCAGCTGGTGGCGCTTGGGTGCTCGGGCGAGGCGCGGCGTCGCGTCGAGCGCGACGCCGAGATCGCCGAGCACGGCCACAGCAAGCTGACGTAACGCCCGAGGGACGAAGCATGCCTGCCCCGCGGCTCCCCGCCCCCGACGAGTGGCCCAGCTGGGCCCTGGTCGACCGCGACCTGCTCGTCGGGGCGCGCGAGGAGCGGCTCTTCCTCGAGACCGCCGCCGCGCTCGTCACCGAGTTCGGCGAGCTGACAGCACTGCTCGCCCGCACCCAGGAGCACCCGGACGAGGGCGTGCCGGTCCGACAGGGCCGCAACGAGGCCGTGCTCTACGGGCTCACGACGCGCATCGTGAAGCTCACGCGACGCCTCGCCGCCGAAACCTACGAGGGCCGCGGCGAGCTCCAGTTGCTCATCGACCGCGAGATCTTCACCTCGACCGCCGCGCTCGCGTACATGCTGCGCGGCCGAAGCGACCGCTTCGACGCGTTCGTGCGCGACAGCCTCCATGCCGACCGCGACGTCTGGCAGCACCTCGACAACAACCGCGACCTCCGCGACGGCGACAGCCTGCCGCAGGAGACGCGCATGCGTCGCCGCCTGGAGCGCTCGTTCGGCCTCGCCGGTATCGACCCGGCCGAGTTCGGGCTCGACGAGGAGGCGGGTTGGCCGGATGTGCGCGGCCAGGTGCGGGCGATCGGGGAGCCCGACGCGTACCGCATGCACCAGCTCGGCGCGGACGAGGTGCACGGCGTGTGGAACGAGCTGGTGACGCATCACCTACGCACCGACGACGACGGCCTCGCGTGGCTCGGCCCGAAGCTGGGCTGGTCGCCCGCAGTGGTGCAGCCGCTCACGGCCGTCGCGATCCAGGGGAGCCGGGTGATGGCCGCCTACGCGCGCCACCTCGGCCACGAGGTTGCTGAGGCGTTCCGGGACAAGTACCTGGACCTCGCGGGCCGCGCCGCCCTCACCGACCGCATGCACGAGGAGTACCTCGAGCGCGTCGATATCAACCTCGAGCTCGGCGGCATCATCGGCCAGGACGACGACTGACCGTCCCGGCCGTCCTCGGTGCTACTCGGGGGCGGCGACCGCCGGCGGCGGTCGGGTCGCGACGTAGTCCTCGACGTAGAGCAGGTTGTCGCCCGCACGTCGCACGACCTTGAGCAGGTCGTCCATCGTCGAGACCTCCTCGAGCTGCTCGTCGACGAACCACTGGAGGAAGCCGCGCGCGAGGTGGTCGTGCTCGTCGATCGCGAGGTCCATGATCTCGTTGAAGATGTTGGCGACGCGAACCTCGGCGTCGAGTGCGAGCTGTACGGCCTCCTCGACGGAGCCGAAGTCGGCCTGGCCGGCCGGGATGGCTGGCACGTCGACGGTCCCGCCGGCCTCGGTGACGTAGTCGACGATCTTCTGGGCGTGCATGAGTTCTTCGGAGGCCTGCTGGCGGAAGAGGTTGGAGAGCTGTGGGAGTGCTTCGCGGCTGAAGTAGGCCGAGATCATGGTGTACTGGATGGCGGCCCAGTACTCGTTGACGAGCTCCTCGCTCAGTTCCTTCGCCATGCGTTCGGAGATCAGCACCGCGCGCTCCAATCCGTTCGGGCTACACCATCAATGATACGTCGTCCGACGGGTAGAGAGCGCCGTGAGTACCCGGCCCACCGCCTCAGTCGGGCGCGAACAGCTCTCGCGCGCGGGCCTCGAACTGCGGGCCTGTCATGGGACATCGGACGAGGTCATCGAACTCCTCGCGGGAGAGTCGCGTCGCGGTGAACATGGTGACCTTCGTCTTGATGGCCCAATCGCGGTGTGCCTTGGGCATGACGATTCTGAAGAGCCGTCTGTCGCCGAGCGTGTACCAGCCCGACCGGTGCCGGTCTCCTCTGAAGGGGATGTCTAACTTGTTCTCGAATGCCCGGCTGAGTTGGCGCGGCGAGTAGCTACGAAGCGGACTTGACATAGCGCCGCATGATTGCCCGCATCGTCCGCGTGTTGTGCGAGAGCTGTGAGTCGGAGGCGCTCTCCAGGTCGTGCCAGACCGTACAGAGTTCCTCCCGCAGGCTCTCGATCGCCTCGGCGCCGTTGCGGCCGACACCCCAGAGGTGAGGCTCGACCCATCTCGCGACGGCATCCTCTGCGCTCTCTTCGACGAGGATGGGGATGGGGTGGCGCAATTCCAGACCGGGGATCACGGACAACTCGGCGGGAACAGCCGACTCCTCGGCCGCTTCGCTGACCTGTCGACCGACGTCGGCTACGGCCTGTTCGAGCGCTGCCAGGCGCTCCTCGACAGTCTCCGTAGTCTCTGCGACTCGCACTTCGGAAGCCACGTTCAGCCTCTCACACGTGTGGGAGCGTGTTGCGCTGTCCGGGAATTGTACCCCTGTTCACATTCGGATGGGACAGGCGCCGGGTCGCGGCTCGAAGTTCCGGCGTGCGCGCCTACTGCTCGTACAGCTTCACCACCTGCACCGCGTCCCCCGCCACGTCGATGCACAGGTCGCACAGCGTGCACTCGTCGAGGTTGGCCTCGACGGTCTCGACGCGGGCCGAGTCGCCCTCGCCCTCGATGGTGAAGATGTCTACCGGGCACACCTCGGCGAGGCGGCCGCGGAGGTCGGCGTCCTGCTGGACCGACTCATCGATGTCGACGCGAATGAACATCGCCATGGCTATGCTCCGTTCCCGTTGGCACCGAGGCGCTCGCGGAGCAGCGCCGGTATCTCCTCGATGCGCTCCGCGACGGCGATGCCCGCCGCCTCAAGGCGCGCGATCTTGTCGGCCGTTGTGTCGGCGCGGCCCTCGACGATGGTGCCGGCGTGGCCGAAGCGCATGCCCGGCATCTCGTCCATGAACCGCCCCGCCATGAACGCCACCACCGGCAGCCGCGAGCCGTGCTCGGCGATGTGCTCGGCGAGTTGCGCCTCCATCGGCCCGCCCGGCTCCGAGTAGATCGCGATGCCCTGCGTCTGCTCGTCGGCCTCGAACAGCGGCATCAGCTCCGCGTACGTCGAGCCGATGATCGCGTCGCCGCCGATGGAGATGGCCGTGCTCACGCCGAGCCCGGCCTCCGACAGCGCGTTCGAGATCTCCGTGGTCATGCCGCCGGAGCGCGACATCACGCCGATGACGCCCGGCTGGAACGCGCGCTGCGTCGCGTCGGCGGCGCCGCCGATGCCGCCCATCTTCGACTTGCCCGGCGCGATCAGCCCGAGGCAGTTGGGGCCGATGATGCGCGCGCCCTCCTGGGCCGCGTACTCCACTGCTCGGGCGACCTCGGCGCGCGGGATGCGCTCCGTCACCACCACGATCAGCTTTACGCCCGCCTCGATCGCTTCGAGGATGGCGTCGGTCGCGAAGGCGGGCGGGACGGCGACGATCGCGCCGTCGATGCGCTCGCGCTCGGTGAAGGCGCGCACGGTGTCCTCGACGGGGACGCCGTGGACCTCGCGGCCCTTGCGGCCGGGGGTGACACCGCCGACGACCTTCGAGCCGTAGTCGAGCAGCTCGCGCGTCATCGTGACGGCCTCGCGGCCGGTGATGCCCTGGACGATGAAGGTGCTGTCGGCGTCGATGAGGATGGACATGGCTACGCCCCCTCCATCTTCGCGACGGCGCGCTGCGCCGCCTCGTGCATCGAGACCGAGCGGTCCACCCACTCGACGCCGTAGCGGTCGAGGATCTTCACGCCCTCTTCCTCCCACGAGCCGGGGATGCGGAAGATGGTGATCGCCTCGGCGGGGTCGTAGCCGGCCTCGATCACGCCCTTGATGACGCCGCGCGCCATGATGTCCACGCGCGTGTTGGAGACGACATTCATCATCACCGCGATCTTCTCGACGCCGGGCTTCGACATGACGAGCTTCGCGAGCCCCGCGGCCTTGGCCACCGAGGGGTTCCCGCCAATCTCGCAGTAGTTGGCCGGCCGGCCCCCTGCCGAGCGGACAGCGTCGAAGAGCGTGAGCGAGCCGCCGCCCGCGCCGATGATGAGGCCGAGGTCGCCGTCGAACTCGACGACGCGCCCCGCAACGCCGCGCGTGTCGGCGGCGTCGACCTGGGCGCCTGCGATCTCGAACTCCGTCGGCGGGCGGGCCTGGCGCGTGTCCTCGTCGGCGACGCCGAGGTCGCGCAGCAGCGCGGCGTGGGCGCCGCGCGCCTCCTCCTCCATGTCCATGTGCGAGTCGAGCGCGAGGAACGAGCCGTCCTCGAGGCGCCCGATCGGGTTGATCTCGGCGAGCGTGAGGTCGTACTCGAGGAAGACGCGCGTGAGCGCGGCGACGATGCGGCTGAGCCGCCCGAGCCCGCCGCCCGTCACCCCCACCTTCGAGACCGCGAGCTTCGCCTCGAAGTCCGAGAACGGGCGGAGGTTGGAGATGTGCGTGCGCGAGAGGTGCTCGGGGTGCTGCTCGGCGACCTCCTCGATGTCGATGCCGCCCATGTCGCTGAAGATCACGACAGGGCGCTTCGCGCTCGCGTCCCAGGTGACCGCGGCGTAGTACTCCTGCGCGACCGGCGAGGCCTGCTCGACGAGCACGCCCATCGGCTGCTGCCCGTTGATCTCCAGGCCGAGGATCGCCTCGGCGGCCTCGCGGGCCTCGTCGGGGGACTCGGCGAAGCGCACGCCGCCGGCCTTCATGCGGCCGCCGGTGAGCACCTGCGACTTGATGATGACGCGCCCGCCGATCTCGCCGGCGGCCCAGGCCGCGTCGTCGGCGCTCGTCATGAGCATGCTCTCGGGGAGCGGCACACCGTGGCGGGCCAGGACGTGCTTCGCCTCAGACTCGTACAACCTCATCGGGCTACTCCTCGTCGACCGGCTCGTCGAGGCGGTAGAGGGCGGCCATCGCCGGGTCGCGGTCGGCGATGAGCCGGGCCACGTCGAGGATGACCTGCGCCTGCTTGTAGGTGGCGTCGTCCTGCATCTTGCCGTCGAGCATCACCACGCCGGAGCCGTCGCCCATCACGTGGTCGATGCGCCGCGCGAACGCGACCTCGTCGGGCGGCGGGCTGAAGACGCGGTTCGCGATCTCGACCTGGCTCGGGTGCAGCGACCACGCGCCGACGCAACCCATCAGGAACGCGCCGCGGAACTGGTCCTCGCACGCCAGCGGGTCGGCGATGTCCCCGAACGGACCGTAGTACGGCAACGAGCCGGCCTCGACGCAGGCGTCCACCATGCGCGCGAGCGTGTAGTGCCAGAGGTCCTGCTGCGCGGTCGCGCGCGGCGCGTCGGCGTCGTCGGCGTCGGGGTCCTCGCGCACGAGGTAGCCGGGGTGCCCGCCGCCGACGCGCGTCGTCTTCATGCGCCGCGAAGCGGCGAGGTCGGACGGGCCCAGGCTCATGCCCTGCATGCGCGGGCTGGCCTGCGCGATCTCCTCGACGTGGTTGACGCCGCCCGCGGTCTCGAGGATGGCGTGGATGAGCAGCGGCCGCTCGATCCCGTGCCGGCCCTCGAGCTGCGCGAGCAGCTGGTCGGCGTAGTGGATGTCCCAGGGCCCGGTCACCTTCGGGATCATGATCACGTCGAGCGTCTGGCCGATCTCGCCCACGAGCTCGATGAAGTCGTCCAGCACCCACGGGCTGTCGAGGCTGTTGACGCGCGTCCAGAGCGAGCAGTTGCCGAGGTCGGCCGTCTGCGCCACCTCGATCAGGCCGCGTCGCGCCTCGATCTTGCGGTCGGAGGGTACGGCGTCCTCGAGGTTGCCGACGAGCACGTCGACGGTCTGCGCCATCTGCGGCACGCGGGCGCGCATGCGCTCCTGCGAGGGGTCGAAGAAGTGCAGCGACCGCGACGGCGTGATGGGGATCTCGTCGAGGGGCGGCGGCGCCCCGAGTGCCATCGGTTTACGGAAGTCGCGGGGACTGCGGGGCATGAGGGATCTCCACGTGTCGGGCGTGTCGCGACCGCGCGGTGCGTGCGGCCGGTGCGGGGCTGCGGGCCGTCGGCAAGCTAGCGAGCGCCCGGGGTAGGGTCAACGCAGGCTCGCGCCTGCCTATCCTACTCGCGCGCCGCGCCCTCCGTGCGTGGGCGCCGGGTGAAGAGTCCGGGTCGCTCGGAGTCCAGGAACACACGGTCGAGCAGCGCCGCGGGGACGAGGATCGCGAGGCCGGCCACCGCGAGCCAGAGCGCGTTGCGGACGCCGCCACCGAGCAGCGACTGCGCGATCTCGCGCGCCTCGTTGCCGATCACGTCGTCCTCGCCCACGAACCCGACGCCGACGCGCAGCGCGACCGTGGGCACGATGACGAGTGCGGCCGCGCCGATGGCGACCGCGCCGAGACGCACGAACCGGCCGAGCCCGACGGCCAGCACCAGGCTCACCGCGGCGAGGACCGCACTCGCGGTGCCGAGGGGCGAGACGTACCCCGCCCAGCGGTCGTGCCGCGCGACGTTGAGTCCGTCGATCACCGCCTGCATCAGGCCCGCGCTGGAGAGTCGCGAGACGGCGGGGAGGTCCCCGCCGGGGTCTGCGAACGCGCCGCTCCCCTCGGTCCGCAGCAGCGCGGCGCTCTCTGCGAGCAGGCTCGCTCGCAACGCCGGTGGCGTCTGTGCCTGCGATGCCGGCACCTGCACCTCGAGCGGGTACCCGGGCACCTCGACACGCTCCCCCGCGGCGACCTGCGCCGCGAGGTCGGCGCTGTGCAGCTCGATGAGGGCGTCGACTTCCGTCAGCACGATCACGGCGCGCTCCAGCGCGGGCAGTGCTGCCTCCTCGCTGGTGGCCTGCGTGGCGCTGTAGGCGGCCAGCCAGCCGGCGAGGGTCACGAGCAGGAGCAGAGCGGCGATCCAACCGAGGATGTCGCGGATGCCGCTGCCGGGGGCGAACTCGGTGATGCCGGGCGACGCCTCGCCCCACTCCTCGTCCTCGTCGGGGTGTGGGTCGATGGGCGGCAGGGGCCGGCGCGCGCTCATCGGGCGCGCACCAGGCGCGTGCCCGTCGCGAGGTCGTAGAGGGGCCGGCGGACGACGCGCGTCACTCCGGTCAACACCAACATGATCACGGCTACTCCCAGCACGACGACGGCGATCCGGCGTGAGCCGCTCATCACCCCCGTCGCGGCGATCCAGACCCACAGTGGCAGCGCGGCCGGGTGCAGCACCAGCCGGGCCGCGCGCCGTCCGGGGGTGCCCTGGACGCGCAGGCCGCGCAGCGCCTGCCCCGTGGTCGCTCCGTACGTGTACAGGCGGTGCGCCTGCCATGCCGCCCATGTCGGCACCGTCGCGGTCACGAACGCGACGGCCGCGAGTGAGTCGAACTCCGGCACATCGTAGCGGCCGGCCTGCGTGCGGAGCAGCAGCCAGGCCGAGGCGACGATGAGCGCTGCGGCGATGATCAGCAGCAGCGCCGCCCAGTCGATCAACGTCGCGAGCAGCGCCGCGAAGCGTCCGGGTGTCTGCTCGTGTCCGGCCTCAACCACTCCGCGATCATACGGCTCGACGCCTTCGCGCGGGCGGTCGCGGTACTGTGGAGAGGTGCAGATCCCACGGATGGTCCCGCCCATCGCCGCCCTGCTGCTGGCCTTCGGCCTGTGGCTCGGCCTGTTCGGGCTCCGCGAGGCGCGCGCGGGCGACGGCTTCGACCTGCTGCACTGGGAACTCGCGACGGTCGCGAACAAGGCGATGTTCGCGCTCGGCGAGCCGCTGCGCGACGACCCGCCCGCCGACGAGGCGCTCCGGCGCTACTTCGCGCTCGACGACCGCTACGGCGAGGAGGCGGGCAGGCTGGAGAACGTGGTCGAGGCCGTGGTCGAGGGGCGCGTCGACGCAGCCATCCGCGAGGCCGGCATCAGCTTCCGGGTCCCCCTCCCGGGCGCCCTCGCCGTCTGGCCACCGGTGGACATCGAGTTGACGCGCTCGCCTCGTGTCCTCGTGACCTCGCCGCGGGCCGAGATCCTGCGGGTGCAGGACCGCCTGCTGCGCGCCGACCTCACCCTGCGCGAGCGCGACACCATCGAGCGCGAGGCCGAGGAGCGCGACTCCACGATCTCCGTGCTCGCCATCCCGACCGGGGGCGTCGCGACCTACCCGGCGATCGTGCGGGCCTCGGCGAGCTATCGCTCGCTCGTCGCCACGGCCGCGCACGAGTGGGTACACCACTACCTCGCCTTCTACCCGCTCGGCCTCGCGATCTACGAGGACCCCGACGGGCTCACCATCAACGAGACGGTCGCGAGCATCGCCGGCGACGAGCTCGGCGCGATGGTCCTCGCCCGCCACGGCGACCCGGAGCCGCCCCGCCCACCGGGGCGCGCGCCCACGATCGACCGTGACGAGGTGCTGCGAGACCTTCACGCCGAGGTCGACCAGCTGCTCGCTGCGGGACGGATCGAGGAGGCGGAGCGGCGGATGGAAGAGGTACGGGAGCTCCTCGATGACCATGGCGTCCGCATCCGCCGCATCAACCAGGCGTTCTTCGCCTTCTACGGCACGTACGCCTCGCGGCCCGATGCGATCCACCCGCTCGGCGGCCAGCTCACCGAGATCCGCGAGCGCGCCGGGACGCTCGCACGGTTCCTGGAGCTGGTGCGGGAGGTGACGAGCGCCGCGGAGGTGGAGGAGCTACTCGGCCGGCTGCGTGCTGGCGGTGGGCGCTGACGGCTGGGCTTCGCCGTTGCGGACGGTCACGCTGGTGCGCGTCTCGGCCACGTTGCCCTCCCGGTCCTGCACGGTGAGTCGGATGGTGTAGATGCCGTCGGCGACGGTGGTGGTGTCCCAGGAGCCGAGGGGGCCCGTGACGCTGATCCGGCGGTCGCGGCGCACGTTCGTCCACTCGCCCGGCTGCAGGCCCGCGCCGATGTCGATGCTGACCTCGCGCAGGCTGATCGCGAACGCGATGCCGCGCAGGGTGACCTGGCCGGACAGCACGGCGTCGGCCTCCGGCTCGGCGATCTGCGCGATCGGCGCCCGGTCATACCTCGCCGCGTCGTCGCCGTTGCTGACGGTGACGGGTACGGAGAAGCGGAGCTGGCCACGGTCGGCGTCCTGCAGGCGGACCCGCAGCGAGTAGGCGCCGTCGGTCAGTGACGTCGTGTCCCACTCGGCGAGCGCGCCTGCCACCACCGGGGTGCTCGACTCGTGCAGCAGCAGCCACGAGTCGGGAGTCGAACCGCGGCCCCACTCCACGGTGTACGAGACGAACTCCGGCGATGTCGCGCGTCCCCCGACAACGACGGACCCGGAGACATCACCCGTGGAGCTCGGGGAGGAGATGAAGACGAACTCAGTGGGATCGACCGAGATCTCGGTGGGGGCGAGGTGTCGCACGATGTCCAGCTCCGCCGCCCAGTCGTCGAGGTCTTCCCACTCCTCGATCTCCTCGGTTGGCAGCACGAGCCGCACCTCGCGCGAGACAAAGGCCGCCGGGGTCTCGGGCGTCGCGAGCAGCCCGGTGCGGGCGTCGATGTCGATGGGCTGCCACCACGTGTCCTCGAGGTGCGCGAGGTCGTCCTCGTCCTCGCCCAGCACCTCCTCGGCGAAGAGCCCCGTGTAGCGTCCGGCCCCCGGGCAGTGCTCGCCGGGGAGCATCCCGGAGGGCCAGCACAGCTCCCGGGTCTCGATCCCGCCGGGGTTCTCGAAGGAGGACGGGGCGATCCCGAGGTGGTCGTGCGCGAAGTCCATGAAGTCCCGCCACGACCGCCACGAGATGCGCGTCGAGGTGATGTTCACCATCGGCGAGTTGTCGGCGTTGCCCGCCCACACGCCGGCCACCAGGTCGGGCGTGTAGCCGAAGGCCCACGTGTCGCCGATCTCGCGGGAGTCCTCGTACGGCTCGCTCGTGCCGGTCTTCTGCGCCGACGAGCGCCCCGGCAGGTTCAGGCCGCCGCACCCGAAGGTGAGGCACTGGGTGTCGGGGTCCGAGAGGATCGCCGTGATGAGGTAGGCGAAGTTCGGCCCTACCACCCGGCGCTCCGACGGCTGCTCGAACTCGTAGAGGATGGTGCCGGAGTGGTCGCTCACCCGCAGCAGCGCGACGGGTTCGATGGTGCGCTCGCCGGGGTCGAAGCGCTCGAGCACGTCCTGGCCGCGCATGATCCCGTTGTTCGCGAGCACGCTGTAGGCGATCACCATGTCGTCCAGCCGGACGTCGACGCCGCCGAGGGTGAGCGAGGGCCCGTACCCGAGGGGGTTGTCGAGCGTGGTGATCCCCACCTGCTTGTAGACGGCCATCGTGTTCTCGATCCCGGCGAAGAGGATTGCCTTGAACGCGGGGATGTTGAGCGAGTTGCCCAGCGCGTCCCCGGCGGAGATCACGCCCTGGAAGTCCCCGCTCGGGTTGCGCGGCTCGAAGAAGTCGCCGGTGGCCGGGTCGATGATCTTGATCGGCGTGTCGAGGATCCCCGCGCCCGTGCTCCAGCCCTCCATGAACGCCGTCATGTACGTGAACGGCTTGAGCGTCGAGCCGGGCGAGTTGAGCGAGATCACGTTGTCGTTGCGGCCCTCGATGTCCTCGCGGAAGTAGTCGCGGCTGCCGACGTAGACCAGGATCTGCCCGGTCCGCGGGTCCATCGCGAAGAGCGCGCCGTTGTGGCCGTCGGAGCTCTCCTCGAACTCCGCGATCTTCTCCTCGAGGATGCGCTCCGCCTCCCGCTGCAGCGTGAGGTCGAGGGTCGTCACGACCTCCAGACCGTCCTCGTAGAGCGCGCGCTCGCCGAAGCGCTCCGAGATCTCGTCGGCGATGCGGCCGAGGACGAAGTGCGGCGCCTCGATGTCGAAGCGGTTGGCCTTGAACTCGATCTCGCTGCCGCGCGCGCGCGCCGCCTCGACCTCGGTGATGATGCCGTGCCGGACCATGAGGCCGAGTACCTCGTGCTGCCGCGCGACCGCCTCGGGGAAGTTCGTCAGCGGGTTGTAGCGGGCGGGCGACGCGGGGATGCCCGCGAGTAGGGCCGCTTCGGGCAGCGTCAGCTCGCTGGCCTGCTTGCCGAAGTAGCCCTCGGACGCGGCCTCGATGCCGACGTAGATGCCGCCGTACGAGATCGAGTTGAGGTACCACTCGAGGATCTGGTCCTTGGTGTAGCGCTCCGTGAGCTCGAGCGCGATCGCCGCCTCCTTGAGCTTGCGCTCGACGGTGCGCTGCGTGCGCTCCTCCTTGGGGATGTAGACGTTCTTCGCAAGCTGCTGGGTGATGGAGGAGCCGCCCGAGCCTTCGAAGAAGTCGGTGCCGCCGAACGGCGAGAGGTTCTCGACACCCGCGCGGGCGAGCCCGCGCACGTTGAGGCCGTTGTTCTCGTAGAAGCTCGCATCCTCCGTGGCGATCGTGGCGAGGATCACCCACTGCGAGATGTCGTCGAGCGGGACCGGGCGGCGCAGGCCACCGAACTCGTCGATGAACTCGTAGAGCAGTACCCCGTTGCGGTCGTAGACGCGCGCGCCGCCGCGCGGCAGGTCCGCGAGGAGCTGTTCAGGCGGCACGACGTCCACCACGAACTCGTCGTACTTCTTCTTGCCGTAGAGCAGCGACCCCCCGGCGGTGGTCAGGGCGCCGACGAGGAACAGCGCGAGCAGCCCGCCCAGGACCCAGACCCACCGTCCGAGGTGCAGCCCGCCGCCGTTGCCGTTCGAGCGGCGTCGGCGGTTGCGCCGTCGCAGCACGCGTCGCGTGGGGGTCATGCGGACCCCCGCACGCGCAGCACCAGCAGGTGCGAGAGCCCGAAGCGACGCCACCACGTCCGCTCGGCGCCGTAGCAGACCGCGCGCACGACGCGCGCGATGCGCGGCCAGCGCGCCTCGATGTTGTCGAAGCCCGGGTAGACGTAGGTGTGTTCGAGGACCTCGAGGCCGGACGCGGCCAGCAGCGGGGCCCAGTCACCGGCCTCGTACACGCGCGCGTGCGGGACGAAGCGGTCACGGACGCGGCGCGGCAGCCAGTTCACGAGCGGGATGTTGCCGAAGATGTAGCGCCCCCGGAAGAACACGCCGTGCGTCTCGAACGGGTAGAGCCGGTTCGGCGCGAAGATCACGACGCGCCCGCCGGGCGCGAGCACGCGCGCGACCTCGCGCAGCGTATCGACCTCGTCGGCGACATGCTCGATCACCTCGTTGAGCACGACGACGTCGAGCGAGCCGTCCGCGAACGGCAGGGTCTCGCCCGCCGCGGCGACGAGCCCGCGCGCGCCACGCGCGCGCCCGTCGGCGAGGCGTGAACGCTCGATGTCGCAGCCGAGGGCCGACGCGCCGGCCTGCGCGAACGCGCGCACGTACTCCCCGACGCCGCAGCCAAGGTCGAGGACTCGCCTCCCGGCGAGCGGGGCGTGGCGATCGATCATCGCGAGGCGGCGCTGCTGGCCCGAGCGCCAGACGAAGCTCGGATTGCCGAGCCGGGCGGCGTCGGGCGCTTCGAGGTCCCTCGCCGCTTGTGCGGCGGGTGGCTCGCGAGGGGTGACGGATGGCGCCTGCTCAGCGATCGCTCTGCTCCCGGCCAGCGGTGGGGCGGTGGGGGAGTCGCTTCGATCGTAGCCGTTGACACGCCGCGACGCGAGGGCCGGCGCGGCTATGGTGCGACTCGTTATCTCGCACATATAGTGAGCGTACGGTTTCCGCTCCGTATCGCCGCGAGGTGCTCCCTGGAACTCACGACCGACGACGTACGCCACATCGCCCAGCTTGCCCGCGTCGCGCTCAGCGACGAGGAGGTCGAGCGCTTCCGCGCCGAGCTGTGGAGCATCCTCGAACACTGCCAGGCGCTCAACGAGGTCGACACCGCCGACGTGCCGCCGACCGCCCAGTCCTTCCACCTCGTCAACGTCGAGCGCGACGACGAGCCGGGGCCCGCGGACACCACCGACGAGGTGCTCGCGAACGCACCGCGCCGCGAGGCCGACTACTTCCGCGTGCGCGCGGTGCTCGACTAGAAGCGCCGTGAGCTCCGAGTATCCCGGCGACCCGGCGCCCATCGACCTCGACCGCCCCGCGCACGAGCACGCCGCCGCGCTGCGGGCCCGCGAGTACACCGCGCGCGCCCTCGCCGAGGCGACACTCGACCGCGTCGAGGCGCAGGAGCCGGGGCTCAACGCCTACGTCACGCTCACGCGCGAGGAGGCGCTCGCCCAGGCCGACGCCGCCGACGCGCGGCTCCAGGCGGGCGACGCCGCGCCGCTCACCGGCATCCCCGTCGCGCTCAAGGACGTGCTCTCCACGCGCGGCGTCCAGACCACCGCGGGCTCGCGCATGCTCGAGGGCTTCGTGCCGATCATCGACTGCACCGTGGTCGCGCGGCTGCGCGAGCAGGGCGCGGTCTTCGTCGGCAAGGCCAACATGGACGAGTTCGCCATGGGCTCCTCGACCGAGCACTCGGCGTACGGCGCCACGAGGAACCCCTGGGACCTCGACCGCGTACCGGGCGGCTCCTCGGGCGGCTCGGCGTCGACGGTCGCGGCGGGGGGCGTCCCGATCTCGCTCGGCACCGACACGGGCGGCTCGATCCGCCAGCCCGCCGCGCTGACCGGCATCCTCGGCCTCAAGCCCACCTACGGCCGCGTCAGCCGCTACGGCGTCGTCGCGTTCGCCTCGTCTCTGGAGCAGGTCGGCCCCTTCGGCCGCGATGCGCGCGACGTGGCGACGCTGCTCGGCGCCATCGCCGGCCACGACTCGAACGACTCGACCACCGCCGACGAGCCCGTGCCGGACTACCTCGACACGCTCGAAGACGGCCTCGACGGCCTGCGCGTGGGCGTGCCCGCCGAGGCGATGTCCGAGGGTGTCGAGGACGGCGTGCGCGAGGCGTTCGAGCAGGCCATCGAAGCGCTGGAAGGCGCGGGCGCGCAGGTGGACCGCGACGTGCGGCTGCCGTCGATCGACGTGGCGCTCTCGGCGTACTACATCATCGCCCCGGCCGAGGCGTCGGCGAACCTCGCGCGCTACGACGGGGTGAAGTACGGCTACAGCTTCCACGACGGCGAGTCGATGTGGGAGGAGATGGAGCAGACGCGTGGCCGTGGCTTCGGCGACGAGGTCAAGCGCCGCATCATGATCGGCACCTACGCGCTCTCCGCTGGCTACTACGACGCCTACTACCTGCAGGCGCAGAAGGTGCGCACCGTCATCCGCCGCGAGTTCGACGCGGCCTTCGCGGACCACGACCTGATCGTGACGCCCACCTCGCCGGGCGTGGCGTTCCCCCTCGGCGCGAAGCTCGACGACCCGCTGGCGATGTACCTCAACGACCTGTTCACCATCCCGGTCAACATCGCCGGCAACCCCGGGCTGAGCGTGCCGTGCGGCTTCTCCGAGGGCCTCCCGGTCGGCCTCCAGTTGATCGGCGCGCCGTTCGCCGAGGCGACGCTGCTGCGCGCGGCGCACGCCTACGCCGCGGTGACCGACTGGCACGAGCGCAGGCCGCCCCCTACGGCGATGTTGGGCGATACTGTCCCGAATGCGGTGGGTGATGGAGGCGCTTCGTGACGAGTCCCGCCCGCACCCTGCAGTCGGCCGACGTACCCGAGCCGGAGCATCGCGCCCGGCGCGGACACAACTCGGCGACCGTGACCTCCCTCCCCGCGTCGGGCATCCGCCGCTTCTTCGAGTTGCTCGATGAGACCGCCGGCGTCATCTCGCTCGCCGTCGGGCAGCCCGACTTCCCCACCCCCGCGCAGATCACCAACGCGGCCTCCGACGCGATGCTCGCCGGCCACACCGGCTACACCAGCAACTACGGCCTGATCGAGCTCCGCACCCGCCTCAGCGCCCACCTCGACCACCTCTACGGCGTCCAATACGACCCCGCGCGCGAGCTGATGATGACCACGGGCGTCTCCGAGGCGCTCGACCTCGCGATGCGCGCGCTCCTCGACCACGGCGACGAGGTGCTCGTGCCCGAGCCCGCGTACGTCGCCTACCAGCCCGTGGTGCTGCTTGCCGGCGGCCAATACGTGCCCGTGCCGACCGAGCCCGAGTCCGACTTCATGGTCACCGTCGAGGCGCTCAAGGAGCGCCTGACGCCCGCGACGAAGGCGATCCTGCTCGGTTACCCCTCGAACCCCACGGGCGCCGTGCTGGAGCGCCCCACCATGGAGGCGATCGCGCGCTTCGCCGCCGAGCACGACCTGTTCGTCATCGCCGACGAGCTCTACGACCGCCTCGTCTACGGCATCGAACACGTCTGCTTCCCCTCGCTCGACGGGATGTGGGAGCGCACCGTCCTGCTCGGCGGCTTCTCGAAGGCCTACGCGATGACCGGCTGGCGTCTCGGCTACGTCGCCGCCCCGCCCGACATCCTCGAGGCGATGATGAAGGTGCACCAGTACGTCATGATGTCGGCCCCCACGGCCGCCCAGTACGCCGCCGTGGAGGCGCTCGACAGCGGCGAGGAGGACGTGCGCGGCATGCTCGCCGAGTACGACCGCCGGCGCCGCATGGTCGTCGGCCGGCTCAACGCGATGGGCCTCGACACGGTCGAGCCGCGCGGCGCGTTCTACGCCTTCCCCGACATCCGCTCGACGGGCCTCGACGACTTCACGTTCGCCGAGACGCTGCTCCAGGAGGAGCGCGTCGCCGTGGTGCCGGGCTCGGCGTTCGGCGAGAGCGGCATGGGGTTCGTGCGCATCTGCTACGCCGCCGACTACGACGACATCGTCGAGGCGATGGACCGCACCGAGCGCTTCGTCGCGCGTCGCCGGTCGATGGCCGGGGCCTCGTGACCTCGCCGCCGCCGGGCAGCCCGCCGCCGCCCCCGGGCGCCGACGACGACCTCGTCCTCTCGATCCAGAGCGTCAACGCGCAGCCCGGCGAGGCGCCGGGTGAGCTCAACGTCGAGATCGAGACCACGCGCGGCCAGATCCGCGGCACGCTCCACCCCTGCGAGGGCAAGACCGGCTGCGCCATCTACGTCGGCGGCGCGGCCGAGGGCAACGCCGAGGGGCCTGCCGACTCGGTCTACCTCCGCCTCAGCCGGGAGCTGATCGCGCGCGGTGTGACCTCGCTGCGCATCCACTACCGCGAGCCGGGCGAGTTCACCGAGTGCGTCCTCGACACCCTCGCCGCGTGCTCGTTCCTGCGCGGCATCGGCGCGGAGCGCGCGGTGCTCGTCGGGCACTCGTTCGGCGGGGCGGTGGTGATCAAGGCGGGCGAGCTTGCGCCCCTCGCGAGCGCCGTGGCGGCGCTCTCGCCGCAGCGCCACGGCACGCAAGAGGTGCAGAAGCTGGGCAAGCCGCTGCTGCTGGTGCATGGCTCGGCGGACCGGGTGCTGCTGCCCGAGGCGTCCGAGGACATCTACGGCCGGGCCCAGGAGCCGAAGCGCATCGAGATCCTCGAAGGCGGCGGCCACGCCCTGACCGAGGTCGCCGACGAAGTCCGCACCCTCGTCGGCGACTTCATCGCCACCGCCGTCGGCGATCCGGAGCCCCCGGCCGGAGAGCCCTCGAACGGTTCGTAACTACTCGCTCCCCACGTCCTATTCGCCCACCTGCTAGACTCCGCAGTCCGCGTACGTGCTGGGCGAGGACTTCGTGATGGCCGATCTTGGCGTTTGGACCGTCGGAGAGGGCGCGCCGCAGCGCGTGGGTCGCTCGGGCGTGGGCCTCGAACAGAACCTCGAGGACTGGATCGCGAACGATTCATCCCTACTCGCCGACGGGCTCACGATCGTCGGCCGCCAGGTGCGGCTAGACGGCGGCCCACTCGATCTCCTTGCCATTGACCTCCAGGAACGCTGGGTGGTCATCGAGCTCAAGCGGGAGCGGCTCTATCGCAAGGCCCTTGCCCAGGCGCTCGACTACGCATCCTCCATCGCGGCGATGGACGGCGACCGGCTCACGGAGCTGTTGCAGCCGGGACTCGCGACCCTCGGCGACGCCGACGAGCTGTCCGCCACCATCGGGCGGCAACTCAGCGTTGAGGATGAAGCGCGGGAAGTCGCCGTCTTGCTGGCTGGCGTCGGTGTTGACGCAGGGCTGGAGCGCATCGTCGCTCACCTCGGCGGATTCGGAGTGCCGATCAGCATCGTCAGCTTCGAGGCGTTCGAACTCCACGATGGCGGCTCGCGTTTGCTGATCCGGGAGGTCACGGACGAGCAGACCGAACGTCAGGCCAGGGGGCCGAGGCCCAGTATTGACACCATTCGCCAACGCGCTCGCGACGCTGGTGTCGAGGTGCAATTCGACCGCTTCGTGAGGATGTCGCAGGAAGCCGGGCTCGCTGTGCGGCCGTACACACGCTCGGTCATGATCGCACCCCCTACGGCTCGCAACCGCTACCTGATGCTTGCCAGGCCTGAACGAGGCGGCATTTATATGCACGCTGGGCCTGAGAAATTCGCTGAGTTCTTCCCTCCATTGACGGAAACCGACGCGACGGCCGCCATCGGTCCTTTTGATCCGCGGCGCACTTTCACGGGTGCGGACCTGGACGCGCGGCTCGACCAGATCGAGGCGTTCTTGCAGACCCTGCCCCGCAGGGAACGGGATGGCGGCGAGGAATAAAGTCTTCGCTTCAATTTACACGCGCTCCAGCGAAGACTTTCGCGCGCGCTATCCGTCGAGGTAGTTGAGGCCCAGCGCGGAGCGTCGGCAATCTGGAAACCCCGGCGGAGAGCCCTCGAAAGGCCCGTAGCTGGGCTTCCTAGCTCCCCGTGGTCGGGTTGTTGACTGCGGCGGCGAGGACCCGGTCGGAGGTCTCGATCCGTCGGACTCCTCGCCTGCGGCAGCTTGCGAGGTGGCAAAGGTCCCGGGCGGCCAGTGCCGGGTGCAGCCTTTCCAGTTGACGAGCCAGTTCGACGTCGGCCTCCTCGAGCGCCCAAACCTCCGTCATCGTGCGGCTCGCCAGCGACATCGCCTCATCGAGTTCGTCGTAGCGCCGGGGTGGCAGGTATACGTGCAGGAGTTCCTGTAGAACCTCGGCAGACGTGCACAGCGGCACCTGATTGCGATTGGCGTCCACGAAGAAGGCTCGTGCCGGCTCGCGACGAGGGTGCTCGCGCCCGACCGCGTACACGAAGACGTTGGTGTCTACGAAGATCACGCGTCGGTGAGGCCGCGGAGCTTCGACTCACGCATGGTCGCCAGGTGCTCTTCCCACTCTGGCTCGCGGCCGGGACCGGCCTTCGCGTCACACTCGCGGAAGAACGCCTCGAGCTCCTCGGGTGACTCGAACGGCTTCACGCGCTGCCGCGACTCGAGGCACTCGTGGGCGGCTGCACGGAGCCAGGCGCTCAGCGTCATGCCTTCCCGCTTCGCCTGCGAGAAGAACCGGTCGCGATCCCCGTCGGGGATGATGATCTGTACCCGTGCCATGCTGCCACCGCTCTCAGTGTGTATTGATGATACACACCAAACCCCGGACGCGGCGAGGAGTAACGTCTCCGCTTCAATTTGCACGCGCGTTAGCGAAGACTTTCGCGCGCCCTACCCGTCGAGGTAGTTGAGGCCCAATGCGGAGCGCACGTCGACCATCGTGTCCTGCGCGACGGCGCGGGCGTGCTCCGTGCCGCGCGCCAGCGCCTCGCGCACCTCGTGCGGGTTCGACTCGTAGTGCGAGCGGCGCTCGCGGATCGGGTCGAGGAACGTGTTGAGCGCGGCAGCGAGCTTCCGCTTCACCTCGACGTCCCCAACGTTGCCAGTCGTGTAGCGCTCCTTGAGGTCGTCGACCTCCTCGGTGTCGGGGTTGAAGGCGTCGTGGTACATGAACACCGGGTTGCCCTCGACGTGGCCGGGGTCGGTCGCGCGCAGCCGGGTCGGGTCCGTGTACATGCGCATCACCTTGCGCTCGACCGTCTCGGCGTCGTCCTTGAGGTCGATGGTGTTGCCGACCGACTTGCTCATCTTGGCGTTGCCGTCGGTGCCGACGAGGCGGGGCACGCGGCCGACGAGGCCGCGCGGCTCGGGGAAGACCTCGCCGAAGCGCCGGTTGAAGCGTCGCGCCGTCTCGCGTGTCATCTCGATGTGCGGGAGCTGGTCCTCGCCGACGGGGACGAGGTGCGCGCGAGGCATCAGGATGTTGGCGACCTGCATGATGGGGTAGGTGAAGAACGCCACGGGTACCGCGCCGCGCTCGCGCACGACCGTGCGCTTGCCCCCCCGCTGAGCCTCGTCGAACGACATGCCGCGCTCCTCGAGCTCCTCCATCTCGGCCTTGAGCGTGGGGTTGCGTTCGAGGCGGCCCATGCCGATGAACCAGCTCAGCAGCGTGGTGAGCTCGGCGTGCTCGGGGATGAGGCTCTCGATGACGAAGTGCGAGCGAACGGGGTCGAGCCCGACGGCGAGCCAGTCCGTGGCGACCTCGATGACCGCTTCGCGGACGCGGTCGATGTCGTCGGCGTGGTCGGAGACCTGGTAGTCGGCGATGAGGAAGAAGCAGTCGTACTCGTCCTGGAGCCGGATCCAGTTCTCGAGCGCGCCGGCGTAGTGGCCGAGGTGGAGCGACCCGGTGGGCCGCACCCCGGTCAGGATCCGCTGCCTGTCGTCGCCGTTCGTGGTCATGGCGTCGAGGGTAGCGGGGCGCGGGGTAGGGGGCGAGAGTGCGGGTGGTATGCTCAGTGTCGTCGGACGGAAGGTAGCACCATGGTGGCCGAGGAGTCGTCGGAGCAGCTGCGCGAGGCGGCGATATGCTTCTTCCGCGAGGAGGAACTGCCGCAGGCCCTCTGGTGGGTCGCGGATCTCAACCCACTGCAACTCCGCCTCTTTTGTGTGCAGCTCTCTGACGCCCTCAAGTCAGGGTTGATCAGCGGCGACGATGGCCCGGTGTGCCAGGTGATCGAAAGCTGGGAGGCGACGGCCGAGGTCATGTCCTCCCCCGAGATGCTCGAGGCGCTGGAGCGGCCAGTCGACGAGCGCGAGTACGTGTCGCTGTCCGAGTTCACCGAGTGATGCGTCCGGGCCGGCTCCGCCGCCAATCCGGGTGCGGGCCGATATAGACAACTCGCACGATCCTGCGCTCCTCATCGACGCGGTAGATGAGCCTGCGGCGTCGGCTGACGCGCAACTGGTAATGGTCCTGGAACGGCGCGTTGAGCTGCTTGAGTGTGCCGGGGATCAGGGTAGTTGGCGTCTGGCTAGCATGTTCTCGCAGGAAGGCGAGGGTCGCTTCCCGTTGACGTTCGCTCCACGTTCGGAGTTCCGCCCGGTCCCGGCGACGGAGCCTGACGGTATAACTCGGCGGCCCTGTCTGTTCTTCCGACACCAACCGCTCGAGCCTCCCCTATGCGTTCACACCCCGCCGCGACCGGCTCTTCGGCAACGGCTCATCGAGCGACAGCGCGAACACGCCGTCGCCGACGTCGTCGAGGCGGAACGTGTGGTTCTCCGACGGCAGCACGCCGTAGTAGAGCAGGACCGCCCGGGCATACATCGAGCGGCTGCCGGTGTCGGCGCCCTCGGGGGTGCGGGACGGCCGGAGCAGGATGGCGCCTGCCTCATCCCTCAGTGATGCGCGCAGCCCGATCTGTCGTTGATCCGCGTCGTATCCGATGCGGATCGCGGGCGGATCGCCGAGGGTCTGCACTGCCACATCGTTGAGCGTCATCGATCCGGACTTCGTCAGCGAGCACGTCGGGTACGAGCGTGCGCCACGCGCACCTCCCGCGAACCAGTCGAACCGCCCTCCCGGTGTCTTCTCTTCGTCGTCCATCGCAGCCTGCTCTGTGTCTGCCACCACCATGCGTCACCACCTCTGCCATCATTCTGGGTGAACCTCGGGGCATGTCAAGGTACTCTCGCGTACTTCTCTGCATTCCCACAGCGCAATGGACGACGAGAAACGACCGCGACGATACGTCGTGCGGCACGTTCATCGGGGGTCGACTGAGGGTGAAGGGCGGAGTGAGGACCTACATCCGCTCCGGCGCCGAGATGCCCATCAACCCGAGGGTGCGGGCGAGGGTCACCCGCGTGGCTTCGAGGAGGAGCAGGCGCGCGCGGCTCAATGCCTCGTCGTCGCCGAGCACGCGGCACTGCGTGTAGAAGACGTGGAACGACTGCGCCAAGTCCTGCGCGTAGTGCGGCAGGCGGTGCGGCGCGAGCTCCTCCACGACCTCCTCGAGCACCTCGGGCAGCAGCAGCAGCTTGCGGATCAGCGCCTGCTCTGCCTCGTGCGTGAGCAGCGAGGGGTCCGCGCCGTCGGCCGACAGGCCTTGCTCGACGGCGTTGCGCAGCACGCCCGCGATGCGGGCGTGGGCGTACTGCACGTAGTAGACGGGGTTCTCGTCGGTCTCCCGCTTCGCGAGCTCGAGGTCGAAGTCCATCGCCGAGCCCGCCGAGGAGAGCAGGAAGAAGAAGCGCGCCGCGTCGCGGCCGACCTCGTCGACGACCTCGCGCAGCGTCACGATCTCGCCCGCGCGCTTGGAGAGCGGCACGACGGCGCCCGCGCGCTTCAGCGTCACGAGCTGGTAGAGCAGCACGTCGAGGGCGTTGCCGTCGCCGCCGGTGGCGGTGATGCCGGCCTTCACGCGCGAGACGTGCCCCTGGTGGTCGGCGCCCCAGACGTCGATGACGCGGTCGAAGCCGCGCACGATGAACTTGTCGTAGTGGTACGCGATGTCCGTCGCGAAGTACGTCGGCACCCCGTCGGAGCGGATCAGCACGTTGTCCTTCGACTCGCCGAGCTGCGAGGAGGCAAACCAGACGGCGCCCTCGCGCTCTACGATGTGGCCCTGCTCGCGTAGCAGGGCCAGCACATGCTCGTACGGGCCGCCCTCGCGCTGCAGCGAGCGCTCCTCGAACCAGCGGTCGTACTCCACGCCCATCGCGGCGAGGTCGTCGCGGATCTGCTCGACCATGAGACGGATGCCCTCGTCGCCCAGCTGCGGGTCCGGGGAGTCGCCCTCGGGGCGGAGGAAGCCGTCGCCGTGTTCGTCGCGGATGCGGGCGGCGATGTCGCGCACGTACTCGCCGGGGTAGCCGTTCTCGGGGATCTCGGCGTCGCGGCCGAAGAGCTGCTCGTAGCGCGCGTAGAGCGTCCGGGCGAAGACGCCGACCTGCGAGCCGGCGTCGTTGATGTAGTACTCCTCCTGCACCTCGTGGCCCGTCGCGCTCAGCACCCTGGCGAGGGTCGAGCCGATGGCCGCCCCTCGGCCGTTGCCGACGTGGATCGGGCCGGTGGGGTTGGCGGAGACGTACTCGACCTGCGTCTTGCTGCCGCCGCCGAGGTCGAGCGGCGGCCACGACTCCCCGGCGTCGGCGATGACCTGCGCCTGCGAGGCCGCCCACGCGGGGTCGAGGTAGAGATTCAGGAAGCCGGGCGGCGCGACGCGCACCTCGGCGACCGCGGGGTGTGCGGGCACGCGGGCGCGGAGCGCCTCTGCGACGTCGAGCGCCTTCATGCGCGCGAGGCCCTGGATGCGGAGCGGCAAGTTGGCGGCGAAGTCGCCGTGCTCGGGGCGTTGTGGGTGCTCGAGGGTGACGTCGGGCGCGACGAAGGCGGGCAGGTCGCCGGCCTCCTGGGCGGCGGCGAGCGCCTGTTGGACGAGTTCCCGCAGTTCGTCTCGAATCACAGTGAGGACAGTCTATCGCGAGGGGCGGTGGGGGTCAGTCGTCGCGATGTCGGCTATCGCGCTCGGGGGTGGTAAGGCGCAGGTGCTGGTACACTTTGCGCATGGGTCAGAACGAACACTCTCATCCGCGCGGGCCCTTCGCGTGGTTCCCTGCGGTCGTGAAGCGCGCGCTCGGCGGGAAGCCCGAGCCGACCGTGGAGTCAGAGCACCCGCCGTTGCGGGACACTCCCGGCCCTTCCGGCCTGCCGCCTGCCCCGCCACGCGTCGAGAAGCGCGGCCTGTAGCCCTCACGCGAGCCCGGACACGATCGCGGTAACCGCCGCACCCGCGCCGGCGATGCCTGCCTCGATGAGCACCGCGCGGAACAGCTGGGCGGACCGAGCGGCCTTCGTCTGCACGCCACTCGCGTTGTGTTCCACTGAGTCGAGGATCTGCTCCGCTAACCACTGCCGTGTACGGGAGTCACCCTGTTCACCTGAGACGGCGAGCAGGCGTCCGCCTGCGGGCCCGAGGTACAGGTTGAGGGCAGCGTACGCACGGAAGAAGAGCCAGACCGCGACCAGGAAGGGGATGGCTACGAGCACTGCCGAAGTCAGTGCGACGATCGTGACGACTCCGTCGGCGCTGCCCAGTTGGAAGGTCAGCGCTCCCGAGAAGACGGCCACGATCGCGACGCCCAGTGTGATCGCACGCTCCGACTTCGCATCGATCTCCTTGATGGTCTGGAGCTGCTCATCCAGGCTCCACAGCGCGAATTCGAGCGCGACGCCCGCGCCCTCATATTCCAATTGTTGTATCGAGTCATTAGTCGTCACTCACGGATTGTACGAATGACGAACGCTACCCGCATTTCGTGTAGCCGCACGACCGGCACAGCAGGCACCGCTCCGCGTACCCCAGCTGCGCGCCGCAGTCCGGGCACGTCAGCCCCGAGGCGGTCACGACGGGTGCGGAGTGCGACGCGTCATGGGGCCCGCCGGACCGTGGGTCTGCGACGCGGGGAACCCCCGCCTCATCCCCGAAGTGCAGCCGCAGCCAGCTGAAGATGTAGTCGACGATGCTCGTGGCGAATGGGATGTCCTCGTTCGCCGTCGGGCCCGCCGGCTCGAAGTGCGTGCGCTCCAGCTTCTCCGCCAGCTTGTCGAGCGGCACGCCGTACTGCAGCGCGATCGAGGTGAGGATGGCGATGGCGTCCGTGAGGCCGGAGACCGTCGAACCCTCCTTCGAGATCTTGACGAAGACCTCGCCGGGCGAGCCGTCGTCGTAGAGGCCCACGGTGAGGTAGCCCTCCTGCTCGCCGACGCGGAACTTGTGCGTCACTGCGGGCCGCTCGGCCGGCAGCCGCCGGCGCGCGTCCGGCGTCGACGCGGTTGAGGGAGCGCGCTCGCCCGACGCGAGGACCTGCTGCATGCGCGATCCGTCACGGTAGACGGTGACGCCCTTGCAGCCGAGTTCGTGGGCGCGCAGGAACACGGCACGCACGTCGTCGGGGGTGGCGGAGTGGGGGAGGTTCACCGTCTTCGAGACGGCGAGGTCGGTGTGGCGTTGGAACGCGGCCTGCATCGCGACGTGGCGCTCCCAGCCGATCTCGTGCGCGGTGGCGAACAGCCGCCGCACGCGCTCCGGCACCGCCTCCTGGCCCGCGAGCCCCGACCCCGCGGCGAGCTCCGAGATCAGCTCGGGCGAGTGGAACCCGCCCGCCCGGGCCGCCTCGGCGAACGCCGCGGAGACCTCGTCGAGCAGCGTCCCGTCCTGCATCCGCCGTGTGTGGGCGAGCGAGTACAGCGGCTCGATGCCCGATGAGGCGCCGGCGATGATCGCGATCGTGCCCGTCGGGGCGATGCACGTGCGCGTCGCGTTGCGGTAGCGGACGCCCGTGCCACCCTCGCCGTAGATGGAGTGCTCCCAGTTCGGGAACACGCCCTTCTCCTCGCCGAGCGCAGCCGAGGCGGCGTCGGCGGTGCGGGCGAGGCGCCCCATGAGCTTCTCGGCGAAGTCGAGCGCCTCGTCGGAGTCGTAGGGGATGCCCGCGGCGATGAGCAGGTCGTGGAAGCCCATCACGCCGAGTCCGATCTTGCGGTTGCCGCGCACGGCCTCGGTGATCTCGGGCAGCGGGTACGAGCCGGCATCGACGACGTTGTCGAGGAAGCGGACGGCGAGCTTCACGGTCTCGTCGAGCGCGACCCAGTCCAGCGAGCCAGCCTCGTCGTCCCAGAACCGGGCGACGTGCACCGAGCCGAGCGTGCAGGCCTCCCACGGCAGCAGGGGCACCTCGCCGCACGGGTTCGTCGCCTCGATGTCGCCGAGGGCGGGCGTCGGGTTGCTGCGGTTCACGGTGTCGAGGAACACCATGCCGGGGTCACCCGTCTGCCAGGCCGACTGCGCGATCTCGTCGAGGAGCGTGGCAGCGTCGGCGCTGCCGCGCACTGCGTCCGCGTGCGGGTCGACGAGGTCGATCGAGCCGCCGGAGGAGGCGGCGTCGATGAAGGCGTCGGTGACGGCGAGCGAGAGGTTGAAGCGCTGCGCGCTGACGCCGTCGTCCTTGGCGTGGATGAAGTGGCGCACGTCGGGGTGGTCGATGCGCAGGATGCCCATGTTGGCGCCGTCGCGCTTCCCGCCCTGCGTGACGAGCCGCGAGACGTCGTCGTAGTGGCGGAGGACGGAGACGGGCCCGCAGGCGGCGCCGTGCGTGGTGGCAATCGGTTCGCCCTCAGCGCGCAGGCTCGAGAAGTCGAAGCCGGTGCCGCCGCCCCACTTCTGCACCATCGCCGCCGCCTGGGCGGTCGACATAATCGAGTCCAGCGAGTCGTCGATGGGCAGCACGAAGCAGGCCGCGAGCGTGCCGCGGTCCGTGCCGGCGTTCATGAGCGTGGGCGAGTTGGGCAGGAAACGCAGCGACGCCATCTCGTCGTAGAAGCGCTGCGCCCACTGCGCCCGCGACTGGGGCGTCGCCTCGACCGAGGCGATCGACTCGGCGACGCGGGCGAGCATCTGCTCGGGCGTCTCGGCGACCTCACCGTCACCGTCGCGCAGCAGGTAGCGGCGCTCGAGCACCGTGCGGGCGTTGTCGGTCAGGTCCACGGGGTGGGTGATGACAGGGGTGGCGACCATCGCTGCGCGTCCGTTCGAGGCGAGGGGAGGACGGCTATCAGAACATACGTCCGTTAGCCGTGCAAGCACCTCAGCGCCTGGATCGATCTTAGCGCGCGAAGGGAAGCCCTGTACGGTCCGGGGCCGCCGAAGCGTGCGCAGCGGAAACGCCGGCCGCGAGCCGCACCGGCGGCAGGCGATGCATCGGTGCGGCTCAGCGGCTGGCGGCGGAGGGGGCGCTCTCAATCGGCGTCGGCGCGAACGGCAGCTCCTCGAACAGCGGCGGCTGCTCGGCAGGCGGCACCGGGCTGTACTCGAGGCGTTCGAGCTCGTCGAGCATGTCGTCGATCGAGACGAACTGGCGGTACGCCGACGCGAATCGGATGTAGGCGATGGGGTCGAGCATGCGCAGGTGGCCGATCACGATCTCGCTGATCACGCGGCTGGAGACCTCGTCGCGGCCGGACACCGTGATGCGGCGCTCCACGTCCTCGACGATGGCCTCGATGGCGCTGGCGGCGAGGTCACGCTTGCGGGCCGAGAGGCGCAGGCTCTGCAGCAGCTTCTCGCGCTGGAACTCCTCGCGGCGTCCGTCGCGCTTGCGGACCTGGGCGAGGGCGGTCAGTGCCTGTTCGAGGGTTGCGAAGCGCAACCCGCACGCGGAGCAGGCGCGGTTTCGGCGCACGCCGCTCTCGTTGAACTCCTGGTCGACGACCGTCGTCGGGACATGACCGCACGTGGGGCACTGCATCGATGGCGCATTCCTGGGGGGAGGCAAGGGGCCTGAAGTGGAGTGCAGTACACACCGCCGGACCGCACGCGGCAACGGCTGCCGTCCACAGTCTGTTGCGAACATGTCCAAGACCGCGCGGTCGCGCGTTCGCAACTGCCGACACGAACGAGGGGCGACCGCGGGGCCGCCCCTCGCCTGCTTGCCTCGATGCGTCCCGCTACCGCGAGGGGAACGTGCGGCGCAGGAACGTCGGCAGGTCCGCCTCCGTCAGCGAGTCCGGCTCACTGGCGGGCAGGTCGGCGAGCCGCGGCGACGGCTCATCGACCGAGTCCATGAGCGAGCCCACCGACTGGCGCACAGCGCTGAACCCGGTCGCGACGACGGTGATGCGGATCTCGTCGTTCATGTCCTCGTCGATGGCCGTACCGAAGATGATCTCCGCCTCCGGGTCGACCACCTCGGCGATGGTGCGTGCGGCGTTGTTCAGCTCCGACAGCTTGAGGTTGGACGGGCCCGTGACGTTGAAGAGCACGCCAGTGGCGCCCGTGATGTCGACCTCGAGGAGCGGGCTCGCGATGGCCTCGCGGGCCGCCTCGACGGCGCGCTGCTCGCCGCGGCCGATCCCGATCGCCATCAGCGCCGGGCCGGCGTCCTCCATGACCCGCCGCACGTCGGCGAAGTCGAGGTTGACGATGCCGGGCACGGTGATCAGCTCGCTGATGCCCTGGATGCCCTGGCGCAGCACGTCGTCCGCCATGTTGAACGCCTCGGTCAGCGAGACGTCGTCGTTGCCGAGCTGCAGGAGGCGGTCGTTGGGGATCACGATCAGCGTGTCGACCTTGCCCTGGAGGTCCCGTACGCCCTCCTCCGCCTGCTGACGCCGCTTCGCGCCTTCGAACGCGAACGGCTTCGTCACGACGCCGATGGTGAGTGCGCCGAGCTCCCGTGCGGCCTCGGCGACGATGGGCGCCGCGCCGGTGCCGGTGCCACCGCCGAGGCAGGAGGTCACGAACACCATCTCCGCGCCGCGTAGGGCATCGAGGATCTCCTCGCGCGACTCCTCGGCCGCCCGCGAGCCGCGGAGCGGGTCGGAGCCGGCGCCGAGGCCCTTGGTGAGGCGGTCGCCGATGCTGACCTTGATCTCGGCGTCGCAGCCCTCGAGGGCCTGGAGGTCGGTGTTCATTGCGACGTACTGCACGCCGGGGAGGCGCTGGGCGATCATGCGGTTGACGGCGTTGGAGCCGCCGCCGCCCACCCCGACGACCTTGATCGGGGGCAGCGTGTCGAAGTGGTCTGGCATGGTGGGCGTTCCCTTCGGTGACTCTGTGCGCCTGGGTGTTGCTGGTGTGTCGCCGCCGTCGGCTGCAGCCCCGGAACCCGATGCCTCATCGAGGGCCGGGAGTTCGGCCTGCTGTCCGGCGGGCGGCTCCTCCGGTGCCTCGGCCACGGGTTCAGGGGCGAGCGGCTCGGGCTCGGGCGTCTCGTCGACGACAGGCTCGGGCTCCTCGGCGACGGCCGGTGTGGGCGTCTCGTCGACCGCAGGCTCGGGCTCTTTGGCGACGGCCGGTGTGGGCGTCTCGTCGACCGCAGGCTCGGGCTCTTCGGCGACGGCCGGTGCAGGCTCCTCGGCGACCGCAGGCTCCGGCTCTTCCTCGGCCGTCGCTTCGGGCTCTTCGGCGACTGCCTCGACGGTTGCCGGTTCCGGCTCGGGCTGCTCGACGGCTTGTGGTGCGGCCTGTGCGGGGGCCTCGGGCTCCGGGTCCCTCGCCGCCACCGGCTCCGGCGCGGGCCGGGGCTCCACCGCCTCGGCGACGGCCGGGGGCGCGGGCTCGGCCGGCGCGAACTCCTCGTCGAACTCCGAGGCCGCCTCGGCCGGGATGGGCGCGACGTCCAGCTCCGCACGGGCGGTCGAGGGCTCAGGCGGCGGCGCTTCGAGGTCCGCTCCGGCCGCGGAGTCCTCGGCCTGCTCGTCCCGCACCGCGAGCCGCACGGGCGGCCGCGCGGGCTCGGCGGTGCTGTCGCTCCGCCGGCGCGCCTGCTCGAGGTAGTCGAAGAGCGTCGACGCGTCGATGGAAGAGGCGGTCTCGTTGCGCTGTTCGGCGCGGGCCTCCGTCCGTTCGTCCGGTTGCGTCATGAGTCAGTCCTTCCCTGCGGGTTGGGGAGTGGTCCGACGGCAGCACGGGGCAGGCCCGCGCCGGGGGAGCACCGTCCGGGTATCCGGTTGTTCGCGTGTTGTGGTGTGTACGTCATTGCGGCAGCACCGCCCGTACGACCTGCGCGACCTTGCGCGCGAGCCCTCGCACCGCACCGCCCCGCGGTCGCCTCGCGACCGGGCGGAGCATGATCTCCTGCTCGCGGAGCGCCCAGCGCAGCAGCCCCACCGGCGTCGAGTAGGCCGGCTCGTGCAGCACGTCGGACATGCCCGCGAGGTGGCGCGGTCGCCCGACGCGGGCGGGCAGCTGGAGCACCTCCTCGGCCAGGAGGTCGATCCCGGGCAGCGACGAGGCGCCGCCGGTGAGCACGACGCCGGCGGCGAGCAGCTCTTCGGGTGAGCCGCGGCGGATCTCGGCGCGCACCATCTCCAGCATCTCCTCGGTGCGCGCCTGGAGGACCTCCGCGATCAGTCGCCGCGACACCTCCTTGTGGCCTTCCGAGCCGAACGCGTCGACCTCGACGGTCTCGTCCTCCTCGACCATCGAGGGGAGGGCGTGGCCGTGGTCGCGCTTCGCCTGCTCGGCCGCGGGCTGCGGGATGCGCAGCGCGATCACCAGGTCGCCGGTCATCTGCGCGCCGCCCACGGGCAGCACGGCCGTGTGCGCCACCGCGCCGTGCACGTAGACCGCGAGGTCGGTGGCGCCGCCGCCGATGTCGATCACGGCGACCCCGTGCTCAAGCTCCTCGGGGTTGACCGCGGCCTGCGTCGAGGCCAGCGAGTCGAGGATGAGCGAGTCGACGTGGACGCCGGCGCCCTCGACGCAGCGGAGCAGGTTGTGGATGGCCGAGGTCCCAGCCGTGACGATGTGCGTCTCGACGTCGAGCCGCGAGCCGAACATGCCGTGCGCGTCGACGACGTGTTCCTGGTCGTCGACGACGAAGAAGCGCGGGATGACGTGCAGCACCTCGCGGTTGTTGGGGATGTTCACGATGCGCGCGCTCTCCAGCGAGCGGCCCACGTCGTTGGCGGTGATCGCCTGGCGCGGGTCGGCGATCGCGACGATGCCGCGCGAGTTCATCGAGGAGACGTGCGGCCCCTTGATGCCGATGTGCGCGGAGAGGATGCGTGTCCCGGACGCGCGCTCGGCGCGCTCGACGGACGAGGCGATCGCCTCCATCGCGACGTGGATGTTGTCGACCATGCCGCGGTTCAGCCCCTGCGACGGCCCGACGCCGACGCCGAGGATGCGGATCTCGTGGGCGCTGGCGAGCTCCGCCACGACCGTGCAGATCTTGGTCGTGCCCACGTCGATAGCGGCGAAGGTCTGGTTGGCCATCAGCGCATCACCAGGTGGCGGCCGAACCGCAAGTCGATCTCCTGGACGTCTCGTTCCTCCTCGTCGAGCTGGTTCAGCAAGGCTCCCCATGCCGCGATCTTGAAGTCGTAGTTGTGCGAGTCGCCGAAGACGGCGTCGGGCCCGTCCGTCACGCGGATCACGAGCCCCCGGTCGTCGTGGAACTCGAAGCGCCCGACCTGCACGCCGAGCCGCTGCGAGCGGGCGTCGGTGACGAGGCGGGCCACGGTCTGCACGGTGTCGGCGTCGATCACGTCGCCGGCCTGCGGCGGCAGGGTGCCGGTCACGTCGATGATGGTGACGGCGTCGGCGGCCGGGGGCCGTCCGCGCTCGATGACGAGGCCCTCGGCGTCGATGACGGCGCGCTGCCCGGCGCTCTCCCAGTAGCCCCAGCCGTGGTGCTCGGTCACCGCGATGCGCACGCCCTGCGGCCAGTCGCGCTGCACCGTCGCGGCCTTCACCTCCGGCAGCGTGGCGACGATGCGCCGCGCCGCCGCGCCGGTGTCGACCACGAGGAGCGACCGGCCACCGAGGTCGGCGGCGGCCACCACGGCGTGCGGGTCGGCGATCTCGACCCCCGTCACATCGGCGTGCCGCACGCGCAGTGACTCGCCGGTGACGAGCACGTACGCGCCGAACGTCGCGCCGGCCGAGATGGCCACCACGACCACCGCGAACGCCATGCCCCGCCACGGCAGCGCGCGGAGCCGCGTCCGCAGGCTGGTGCGGGGCAGGCGGCGCGGCCGTCGCCCGACGTGGTAGCGGCGCTCGCCCAGCGCGGTGGCCTGGAGCGCGGGGTGCGCGCGCTCGCGGCGACCGAACCACAGCTGCGGGAGCAGCGCGCGCCGGGCCTTCCGGCCGGAGGTCCCACGTCGCCTAGGCATAGGAGTGGACCTCCGCGTGGCGCTCCAGGCCGAAGTCGACCAGCTTCGAGATCAGCGACGGGTAGTCGACGCCCGCCTCGCCCCAGAGCCGCGGGTACATCGAGATCGGCGTGAAGCCGGGGAGCGTGTTGACCTCGATCAGCCGCACGGTGTCGGGCTCGCTGACGATGAAGTCGACGCGCGCGAGGCCGGTACAGCCGAGCGCGCGGTACGCCCGCACGGCGGTGTCCTGCACCCGCACGGCGAGGTCCTCGCTCACCTGGGCGGGGACGATGAGGTCCGTGCTGTCGTCCTGGTACTTGGCTGCGTACGTGTAGAACTCGTCGTGCGGGCGGATCTCGCCGAGCGGCGAGGGCTGCGCGTCGGCGTTGCCGAGCATCGCGCACTCGACCTCCGCGCCGTCCACGGCCTCCTCGACCAGCACCTTGCCGTCGTAGCGCGCCGCGAGCTCGAGCGCCGGTCCGAGGTCCTCGCGGGACACGACCTTGCTCACCCCGATGGAGGAGCCGCCGTTCGCCGGCTTGGTGAAGGACGGGTAGCCGATGGCGCGCTCGACGCCCGCGACCGCTTCGTGCGCCGGGGTGTCCCCGGCCAGCTCGGCGAGCTCGTCGCCCTCGAGGACCACGTAGGTGGGCTGGGGGATGGCCTGCGCGGTGAACACGGCGCGCATCTGCGCCTTGTCCATCCCGATCGCGCTCGCCGCCACGCCCGCCCCGACGTACGGGATGTCCATCACCTCGAGCAGGCCCTGCAGCGAGCCGTCCTCGCCGTTGCGGCCGTGCACGATGGGGAACGCGACGTCGATGGTGGCGAGGGAGGCGAGCACCTCGGGGAGCCCGGTGAGGTCGGGGTCTTCCTCCATGCCGAGGTCGCCGTACTCGCCGACCTCGAGCCGGTCGATCCGCCGCTGTGTCTCCCGGGGGGTCAGCCACGCGCCGCCGCGCGTGATGCCGAACGGCACGACCTCGAACCGCTCGGGGTCGGCCTCGCGCATGATCGAGCGGCCCGAGACCACGGAGACCTCGTGCTCGGGACTGCGCCCACCGAAGATCACGCCGAGCCGCATGCGCTCGCTCATGGCGCGCTCCCCTCGGCGGACTCGTCGCCCAGCAGGTGGTCGCGCACGAGCGGCAGGACGGCGTCGATGGGACCGGCGCCGATGGTGAGGAACACGTCGCCGGGTCCCAGGTCGCGGGCCGCCGCCTCAGCAGCCTCCTCGAACGACTCGACGTAACGCGCGGGCGGCATGGTGATCTCGGCTGCCAGCGCAGCCCCGTCGATGCCCTCGTCCGGCGTCTCGCGGGCCGGGTACGTCGGCGCGACGATGAGCGCGTCGAGGCTCTCGAAGCACGTGCGGAAGCCTTCCAGCAGGTACCGCGAGCGCGAGTAGGTGTGCGGCTGGAAGCAGCCGACGATGCGGCGGCCGGGGTAGCGCTGCCGCGCCGCGCTGAGCGTCGCGCGCACCTCGGTGGGGTGGTGGGCGTAGTCGTCGACGAGCGTGACGCCCGCGGCCTCGGCGAATACCTCGAAGCGCCGCCGCGTGCCGCCGAAGTCGGCGATGGCCTGCGCGGCGCGGTGGAAGTCCACCCCCGCGCGCATCGCGACCGCGAGCGCGCCGAGGGCGTTCGTGACGTTGTGCCGGCCGGGCACCCGCAGCTCGATCTGCCCCAGCTCCGCGCCGTCCAGGAGCACCGTGGCGGCGAGGCCGCCGAGCGCCCCCGGCCGCACATGGGTCGCGCCCCACTCGATGTCCGGCGCAAGCCCGTACTGCTCCACGCGCGCCCCAGCGGCGCGACGCTGGGTGCCCAGCTCGGCCGCCCACGGGGAGTCCGCGCAGACGAAGAGCGTCCCCTCCGGGCGGACGCGCCCGGCAAACGCCTCGAACGCCTCACGCAGCCGCTCCGGCGTGCCGTAGTAGTCGAGGTGGTCGGGCTCGATGTTCGTGACGAGCGCGAACTGCGGCTCGTACTGCAGGAACGCCTCGGCGTACTCGTCCGCCTCGACCACCGCGAGGTCGCCCGCGCCGTCGCGTGCGTTGCCGCCGAGGTCCGGGGAGTCGCCGCCGAGCAGCACGAGCGGGTCGAGGCCGCCGCGCTCCGCCAGCAGCGCGACGAGCGCCGTGGTCGTCGTCTTGCCGTGGCTGCCCGCGATGGCGAGCACGCGCCGGTCCTGCAGCAGGCGCTGCACCATCTCGGCGCGCACGACCACCTCGATGCCGCGCTCGCGCGCCTCGACCAGCTCGGGGTTCCCGGCCGGTGCCGCGACGGTCGTCACGACCAGCTCGGCACGTCCGAGGTTGGAGGCGGCGTGGCCTTCGTAGATGGTCGCGCCGCGGTCCTGGAGGCGCCGCGTGTAGTCGGACGTGGCGAGGTCGGAGCCGGTCACGACGTGCCCGCGGGCGAGCAGGATCTGGCCGATCGCCGAGAGGTGGACGCCACCGGCGCCCACGAGGTGGACCCGCTTCGGGATCTCCGCGCCTGTCGCGCGCCCTCGGGAGCGGCTCAACGTCATCATGCCGCCAGCTCCAGCAGGGTGTCGGCGAGCTCCTGCGCCGCGTGCGGGCGGGCGAGCCCGGCCATCGCCTCGGCCATCGAGGCGCGACGCGCGTCGTCGTCGAGTAGCTGCGTCACCTCGTCCTCGAGGCGGTCGAGGTCGTCGCCGCCGAGCATGACGGCCGCGCCCTGGGAGGCGAGGAACGTCGCGTTGGCGCGCTGGTCGGAGAAGCCACCGGGAATCACGACGGCCGGCAGCCCCGCCGCCGGCAGCTCGCCGAGCACCGAGGCGCCCGCGCGCGTGACGGCGAGGTCGGAGGCTGCCATCGCCCACGCCATCTCGTCGGTGTACGCGCGCAGCTGGTAGCGCTCGCGGTGCCAGAACGAGAGTTGCTCGCGCTCGCGGGCGAGCCACGCCTCCTCGTCGCGGCCGGCGATGTGGATGATCTGTGCGCGGTCGAGCAGCGGCCGCAGCGCGCCCGCGATCGCGAGGTTGATCGAGTGCGCGCCCAGTGAGCCCCCGGTCACGAGCAGCGTCCTGACGGCCGGGTCGAGGTCGAAGCGGCGCGCGCCCTCCTCGCGCTCGGCGTCGGCGAACTGCCGCCGCACGGGGTAGCCGGTGACGGTCGCCTTCTCGGCTGCCAGGTACTCGAGGGAGCCGTGGACGGAGCACGCGACCTTCGTCGCGCGGCGCTGCAGCGCGCGTACCGCCCAGCCCGGGCGCACGTCGGGGAGGAAGAGCAGCAGCGGGATGCCGCGCCGGCTGGCCGCGCGGCCCACCGGGGCGGCGGCGTATCCGCCCGTCGCGAACACGGCCTGCGGAGCGTCGCGGTCGAGCCAGCGCAGCGACTCGCGGTACCCCAGCGCGAGCTGGATCGCCCCGCGGGCCATGCGCCACGGCGAGCGCGAGCGGACGGGCGCGGCGCGGACCGCGCGGTACTCGAAGCCCTCGGCCTCGGCGACGGCGCGCTCGGGGCCGCGCGGGGTGCCGTAGTAGAACAGCTCGACGTTCCCGCGCTCGCGCAGGCGCTCTGCGACCGCCACCGATGGGTAGGCGTGGCCGCCGGTTCCGCCGCCGGTGAGCACGAACTTCATCGCGATGTCGCCGCCGCCCGGCGGCGCCCCTTTCGCTCCTCGCGGACCACGCCGCGCGAGGGCGGCTCGTTGGCCGGGTCGTCCAGCGCGGCGTAGCGCGAGACGGACAGCACCACGCCGATGGCCGTGAGCATCACCGCCAGCGACGAGCCGCCGTAGGACAGGAACGGGAGCGTGATCCCCGTAAGCGGGATCGAGCGCGTCACACCGCCGACGTTGATCAGCAGCTGCAGCGCGATCCACATCAGGATGCCGGCCACAAGGAGCGACCCGAACGGGTCGGCCGCGCGCTGCATGATCCTCAGCCCGCGCCACAGCAGCAGCGCGAAGAGCATCAGCACCACCGCCACGCCGATGAACCCGAGCTCCTCGCCGATGATCGAGATGATGCCGTCGGTGTGTGCGGCGGGGACGAAGAGGAACTTCTGCCTCGATACGCCAAGACCGAGCCCCGTCCACCCGCCCGAGCCGAGCGCGATGAGCATCTGCAGGGTCTGGAAGCCGTAGCCCGCGGGATCCGACTCCGCCGAGGTGAACGAGAGGATGCGCGTCATCCCGTAGCCGCCCACGACCACGAACGCCGCGGTGAACCCCACTGCCGTGACCACCAGCGCCAGCAGGTGCGTCAGCCGGGCGCCGGAGACGAAGAAGAGCGTGCCCGTGATGGCCGCGATCAGCAGCGCGGTCCCCAGGTCCGGCTCCAGGAGCACCAGCGCCGTGACCAGCCCCACCATGCCGACGAACGGCACGACGCCCAGCACGAGGTCGCGCACCGTCGGTCCCTTGGCGGCGAGCCAGGCGGCGAGGTAGACGATGACGGCCAGCTTCGCGAGCTCGCTCGGCTGCCCGGAGAGCGGGCCGAGCTGGATCCAGCGCGACGGCCCGCCCTCGACCGCACTCACGCCGATACCCGGCACGAGCGCGGCGGCGAGCCCGGCGAGCGCGAGGAGCATGAGCAGCGGGCTCACCCGCCGCAGCCAGCGGTAGTCGATCAGGCTGGCCGCGAACATGCCGACGCATCCCACGCCCGCCCACAGCACCTGTCGCCTGATGTAGAAGTCGGAATCGTCGTGCGCGGCGTAGCCGAGCGCGTAGGACGCCGAGTAGACGGCGATCAGCCCGATGATGAGCAGCATGATCACGATCGTCGCGAGCACCCAGTCGGGTCCGTGGCGCTTCGGCGAGGCGATGGGGAGAGCCCTCACGGCGCACCTCCCGTGACCGCCTCGACGGCGGCGCGGAACGCCGCGCCGCGCTGCTCGAAGGTGCGGTACGCGTCGAACGAGGTGCCGGCTGGCGAGCACAGCACCACGTCGCCCGCGCGCGCGACCGCTGCCGCCGCCTCCACGGCGGCCTCGACGTCCTCGACCTCGCGCAGCACCGGCGCGTCGCCGTCCCGCACTGCGCGCACGGCGTCGACGAACGTGGGGCCCGCCTCGCCGAAGCCGATGACGGCGCGGCAGCGCTGCACGGCCTCGCGCGCGAGTTCGCCGAGCGGGAGGTGCTTGTCGCGGCCGCCGAGGAGCAGCACGGCGGGCTCGTCGAAGGCGCGGAGCCCCGCGAGCGTGCGCTCGGGCGTGGTCGCGATCGAGTCGTTGACCCACGTCACCCCGCGCGCCCGCGAGACCACCTCCAGGCGGTGGGGGACGCCGGTGAACGCTCGGATCGCGCGCGCGGCGGCCTCGTCGTCCACGCCGAGCAGGGCGGCCACGCCGACGGCCGTGACGACGTTGGCGACGTTGTGGTCGCCGCGCAGCGGGATCGCCTCGCGCTCGACGACGGCGTGCTCGCGCCCATCCTCGACGCGCACGACCACGCCGCCGGAGACGGTCGCGCCGTCGCCCGGCAGCGAGCGCTCGACGGAGGTGTAGCGCACGAGGCCCGGCGCCTCCTCGGCGAAGCCCGCGGCGACCTCGTCGTCGATGTGGAAGATCGCGATGTCGCCGGGCTGCTGGAACTCGAAGATGCGCCGCTTCAGGCCGACGTATGCCGACCATGAGTAGGCGTCGAGGTGGTTGGGCGTGACGTTCGTCACGCACGCGATGTGCGGGCTGACCTCGACGGACTCGAGCTGGGTGTGCGACAGCTCCAGCACCACGCGGGTCTGAGGCTCGATGCGGTCGAGGAGGCCGAGCAGGCCCACGCCGATGTTGCCGCCGACGACATAATCGGTGCCTGCTGCCTCGAGCATCGCGCCGACGAGGGCGGTGGTGGTGGTCTTGCCCGAGGAGCCGGTGATGCCGGCGACGGGCGCGGGGCAGACCTCGAGGAAGAGCCGCGTCATCGACGAGATCGGGACGCCGGCGCGGCGTGCGGCGCGGAGCGCGGGCAGGTCCTGCGGGACGCCCTGCGAGGCGAAGACGGTGTCAGCGCCGACCAGGTCCTCCTCGCGGTTCGCGCCCAGCGAGAGGGTGACGTCGAGGTCGGCGATGGCGTCGAGGGCGTCGCCGAGCTGGTCGGCGGGGCGTGCGTCGGAGACGGTGACGCGGGCTCCGCGCGGCGCGAGGTATCGAACGAGATCGATGCCTTCGATGCCGAGCCCGACGACGGTCACGCGGGTACCCTCGTAGTTATGATCAGGCGCCAACTCACCTTTATGGTTTTCGTACACGCTTATATCACACCGCCAGTGCCAACGCGATGCCGACCATCGCCCCGGCGAACGCGAATAGCCATAACCGCAGCACCACCTGCGGCTCGCTCCACCCGATCAGCTCCATGTGGTGATGCAACGGTGTCATGCGGAAGAAGCGCCGCCCGCCCGTGGTCTGGAAGTACGCGATCTGGATGAGCGTCGATCCCGCCTCGACGACGAACACGATCCCGATGATGGGCAGCAGCAGCCAGTGCCCGGTCATCAGCGCCACCGTCGCCAGCGAGGCGCCCAGCGGCAGGGCGCCCGTGTCGCCCATGAACAGCGACGCGGGGTGGGCGTTGTACCAGAGGAACCCCAGCAGCGCCCCCGTCACCGTGAACGAGAAGGTCGCGAGGAACGCCTGCTCCTGCAGGAACGCGATCACGCCGTATGCCGCGAACGCCACCGCCGCAGTGCCGCCGAGGAGCCCGTCGAGGCCGTCGGTGATGGAGACGGCGCTCGTCGTGGCGATGATGGTGACGACGGCTATCGGGATGTAGAAGAGCCCGAGCTCGTACCCGCCGAGCCAGGGGACGTTCACGCTCCGCGCCTCGAGCAAGTAGAAGAGGATGAGCGAGACGGCCAGCGCGAGGCCGACCATGTACCCGAACTTGAGCCGCCACGTCAGCGCCCGCCAGCCGGGGAAGCGGTCCACGAGCGTCCCCATGTCGTCGAGCGCCCCGACGATCAGCCCGGAGATCACGACGCCGAGGGGCAGCAGGATGCTGAACCGGTCGAAGAGGTTCGTGGGGACGGTCACGACGGCGACGGCGCCGAAGATGAGCAGCCCGCCCATCGTCGGTGTGCCGGCCTTGATGTTGTGCGTCGAGGGGCCGTCCTCGGAGATCGCCTTGCCGATCCGCTGGCCGCGCAGCCAGCGCACGACCGAGCCGCCGCCGAGCAGGGCGACGATGAATGCGGCACTCCCGGCGAGCAGCGCTTCGGTCATGGCGTGGCCCCCTCGGGTGCGTCGTTCCCCGTGGCGCGCGATGCGAGCTGTGACTCCACCTCGGCCACCACCGTTTCCAGGGCAAGCGCCCGCGAACCCTTCACGAGCAGCGCGTCGCCGGGCTGGAGCGTCGCGAGCAGCGCTCGCGCCGCCGCCGCCTTCGAGTCGAGGTGCTCAGCGTCCTGGAGGCCGCAGCCCCGCGCGGCCCCTGCGATCCGCGCCGCGAGGTCGCCCACGGTGAACAGCACGTCGGCGACGCCCGCCGCTCGCCGCCCGACCTCGTCGTGCGACGGCTCGGCGAGGTCGCCGAGCTCGAGCATGTCGCCGAGCAGCGCGAGCTTGCGCCCGGGCATCTCGGCGAGGAGGTCGAGCGCGGCCAGGGTCGCGGCCGGGCTCGCGTTGTAGGTGTCGTCGAGGAGTGTGATGCCGCCGGGCAGCGCGCGGACGGTGAGCCGGAGCGGCACGTCCAGCGACTCGAGCGCGCCGCAGACCTCGTCGAGCGGGACGCCGTCGACGAGACCGGCTGCGGCGGCGGCCAGCACGTTCGGGAGCAGGTGGGCGCCCGGCAGCGGCACGCGCACGCGCCGCTCCTCGCCCTGCGCGAGCAGCGTGAACGCGAAGCCGTCCGCGCCCAGCGCCTCGAGGTCCGTGCCGCGCACGTCGGCGTCCTCGCCGGTCCCGAATCGCGTGACCGGCGCGGCGGTGTGCTCGGCCATGGCCGCGACGACTGGGTCGTCGATGTTGAGCAGCGCGTGGCCGTCCGGCGTCAGCGCCTCGATGAGCTCGCGCTTCGCGCGCGCGATCGCGTCGAGCGAGCCCGCACGTTCGAGGTGTACCGGGCCGACGTTGAGCACGATGCCGGTGCGCGGGCGCGTCCATGTGCAGAGCAGCGCGATCTCGCCCGTGGTGTACATCCCGTGCTCGATCACCGCTCGCTCGGTGTCCGGCCGGAGCTCGAGGAGGCAGAGCGGCACGCCGATCTCGTTGTTGTAGTTCAGCTCGCTGGCCTGCACGCGGTATCGCCTCGCGAGCACCGAGGCGGCCATGAGCTTCGTCGTCGTCTTCCCGACGTTGCCCGTCACGCCGACGACCTCGGTGGCGGGGAGCGCGTCGCGCCACGCGGCGCCCAGCTCCTGCAGCGCGGCGAGCGGGTCGTCGACGACGAACAGCGTTGCGCCCTCGATGGCGGCGGGGTCGGTGGGCAGTGCGCCCACGAGGACGCCCGATGCGCCGCGACGCACGGCGTCGGCGGCGAACTCGCCGCCGTCGGCGTGCTCGCCCGGCAGCCCGACGAACAGGTCGCCGGGTTCGGCGAGCCGCGAGTCGATCACGGCTCGCGTGAAGCGCGCGTCGGGGCCGCGCCGCTCGGTGAGCCGGTCGGCCAGCACGCGGCCGGCGAACGCAGCGTCGAGGCGCGGCGCGGTCATGGCGCGGCCACCTGCGGCTGGATGATCGGCACGTTGAGGTAGTCCATCACGTCCGCGGCGATGCGCGAGAAGACCGGCGCCGCCACGATGCCGCCGAGGTGCGAGTCGGCGCTGGGCCGGTCGATCTTCACGAGGATCGTGACGCGCGGGTCCTCGTACGGCAGGAATCCCGCGAAGGACGCGATCGTGGTGTCGAAGTCATACCCGGCGGCGGTGGAGAGCAGCGTCGTGCCCGTCTTGCCGGCCACGCGGTAGCCCTTCACGCGCGCGTAGTGGAAGGGCACGTTCTCGACCACGTCGTGCATCATCTGCGCCATCGTCTGCGATGTCTGCGCGCTCACCACCTGGCGGACGGCGACCGGATCGCGGCGGCGCACGTCCTCGCGCGTCGCGACCTGCGCGACGATCTGCGGCTGGATCAGCGCGCCGTCGTTGGCGAAGACGTTGACGGCCGTGATGGTCTGCAGCGGGGTGACGGCCAGCCCCTGGCCGTACGAGTTCGTCGCCAGGTCGATGGGGTACCAGTCGTCGTCGCTCGGATGCCGCACCAGCCCGGGCGCCTCGCCGGAGAGCCCGATGTGCGTGGGCCGCCCGATACCGAAGCGCGCCAGGTAGTCGTAGAAGTGTTGCGGCCCGATCTGCTCGGAGAGCCATGCCGAGCCGGTGTTGAGCGAGTGCTGGAGGTACTCGGTCATCGTCACCTCGCCGTAGGCGACGAAGTTCCAGTTGCGGATGGTCCCGCCGCTGACGTGCGTGACCCCCTCGTCGACGTACGTCGAGTCGGGCGTGACGAGCCCGAGGTCGATGGCCATGGCGGTCGTCAGCGTCTTGAACACCGAACCCGGCTCGTACAGGTCGGTGATGGGGCGGTTCCGGATGAGGTCGCTGAGGCCCTCCGCCGAGAGATCGAGCGTGGCGAGGCGCACCGTGGGCAGCGCGGCCATGGCGAGGATCGCGCCGGTGCGCGACTCCATGATGATGACGGTGCCACCGGTGGCGGCGTTCTCCTCCACGGCGCGCGCGAGCTCTCGTTCGGCGATCGCCTGGATGAACCGGTCGATGGTGAGTTGTACGTCGCCGCCCGCCATCGGCATCCGGGTGGTGGGAAGCACGAACGAGATCGGCCGGCCGAGCGGGTCCTCCTCGCCCACGACGACGCCGGGGTGGCCGCGCAGCACGTGGTCGAAGTCCGCCTCGATGCCCCACAGGCCGCTGCCGTCCAGGCCGACGTAGCCGATGACCGGCCCCGCGAGTTCCTGCTCGGCGTAGATGCGGCGGGAGCTCGGCAGCAGCCGCACGCCCCACAGCCCCGCCTCGCGCAGCTCGCGCCCACGCTCGTACTCCATCAGGCGGAGCACGCGGATGTCGCCGATGTCCTGCGAGGTGCCGAGCGCGAGCAGCTCGCCGGGGTCGCGGCCGAGCGCGGCGCCGAGCTCCACGGCCGCGACACTCGCGCGCTGGCGGTCGCGCCACAGGAACGTGTCGATGTAGACGTCCCACGTGTCGATGGACGTCGCGAGCGGGTAGCCCGTCGCGTCGAGGATCGAGCCGCGGCTGGCGGGCACCTCGGCGGCGCCGATGCGCGAGGCGACCGCCTCCTCGATGTACTGCTCGTGTCCGCCGATCTGGATGATGGCGAGCCGGGCGAGGAGGGCGGCGAAACCCGCGACGACCATGGTCGCGAGCAGCCAGTGCCGCCACGTCAGGTGGTCTGGTCGTGCCGCCTCGCGCTGCTCTGCGGGCACGAGCGTCCTCCCCGGCTCGCGGCCGTCCTCACGCCCCGTCCGGCGCGGCGCGCGCACCCGGCGCCCGCGCTATTCGAGCCCGGGCACGCTCCACAGCATCCCGGACCACCAGGGTTCGGGCGGAGCCGGCGCCTCGGGCGCGGCTCGCACGTAGCGTTCCGGCATCGGCGCCACGTCGGGTGCGGGCACGCCGACGGATATCCGCACGGTGTCGTCTGGCCGGACCATCCCGAGCCTGCCGGTGGCCGCTGCGTGGACGGTCTCCAGGTTGCTCATCTGCGCGATCTCCGCCTCGAGCAGTCGCACCTCGACCGCCAGCTCCGCGCGGTGCTGCTGGAGCTGGCGCAGCTCGTAGCCGGAGGTGGTCATGCGGCTGCTCTGCACCACCTGCAGCGAGCCGATGGCCGCGATGCTCACGATGGCGGCAAGCGCCAGGAGGAGGGAGACGCCGCGCAGCAGACGTCCTGCGACGCTGCTGCGCGGCCTGGGGAGCGATGCAGCCTTCTGGCGGATCCGTGCCGTGTATGTGGGGTGCGTGATCGCGGTGGCGGGCGGCCCGTAGCCGCCCGCGAGTCGGGGTGCGTCCAGGGCGGTCATCACGCGGCAGCCTGTCCCAGCGCCTCGGCCACGCGGAGCCGCGCCGACCGTGCGCGCGGGTTGCGCGCGACCTCGTCGGCGCCGGGCTTGCGCACGCGCCGGGTCACCCGGCGCAGCGTGGCGACATGGTCGCAGATGCAGACCGGCGTGCGCGGCGGGCAGACGCACTCGCTGGACTCACGCCGGAAGTGCTCCTTCGCGACGCGGTCCTCCAGCGAGTGGAAGGCGAGCACGGCGATGCGCGCGCCCGCGCCGCCGAGCAGGCTGCAAGCAGCGGAAAGGGTGTCGGCCAGGAAGTCCATCTCCCGGTTCACCGCAATCCGCAGGGCCTGGAACGTCAGAGTGGCGGGGTGATGATGACGTTCCCGACCCCTGCCTGCAGCCTGCTCGACGGCGCGAACCAGGTCGCCCGTCGTGCGTAGTGGCCGCCGGGCCACGATCGCGCGTGCGATGGCGCGCGCCCGGCGCTCCTCGCCGTAGCGGCGGATCAGGTCCGCCAGCTCGGCCTCCTCGTACTCGTTGACGATGATCTCCGCGGTCAGCTCCGCGTCCGGATCCATGCGCATGTCCAGCGGCTCGTCGCGCTGGAACGAGAAGCCCCGCCCCGGCGCGTCGAGCTGCAGCGAGGAGACGCCGAGGTCGAAGAGCACGCCGCTGACCTGCTCGAACCCCTGCTCGGCCGCGATCTCCGCGATCTCGCGGTGATGCCCGCGCACGAGCACCACGGCATCGCCGAACGGCGCGAGCCGCTCCCCGGCGATCGCCAGCGCGTGCGGGTCGAGGTCGATACCGAGCAGCGCGCCGTCGGGCCGCGCCGCATCCAGGATCGCCTCGGCGTGCCCGCCGAGACCGACGGTCGCGTCGATGTAGCGGCCGCCGGGCCGCACGTCGAGGCCGTCGAGCACCTCGGCGACCATCACGGGGTCGTGGCGCGGGGCGGTTGTGGGGTCGGCGCTCATGCGTCCGCGCCCTCGCTCTCCGCCTCGGCGACGGCGCGCTCGGCGGTCCAGCGCTCGGGATCCCAGATCTCGATGTAGTCGCCGAGGCCGATCAGGCTCACTCGCCCGTCGAGTCCGGCGCGCTCTCGCATCTCCTGCGGGACGAGGATCCGGCCCTGGCGGTCGAGGTCGACGTGCTGCGCGTCCGGGAGGAAGTTGCGTCGCCGTCGGCGGTCGCCGCGGCGCTGCGTCCCCGATGATCCCAGGCGCTGCTCTGTCTCGGCCTCGAATCCCTGCTGCGTGTAGAGCTCGAGGCAGCCATCCTCGGCGGGCCTCAGCACGCCGCCGTCCACCAGTTTGCGACGGAAGACGGCCGGAACCGCGACCCGGCCCCGGTCGTCCATCGAGTGTTCGAAGGTGCCGTAGAGATACACGGCTGGCCCCCGGCGGGAATGGCACTTTTGCCCCATTTCCCCCCACAACGCTCCCGGAGCCTACCACGCACCCCATCACATGGCAACGGGCGTCCCATGTCGCCCCGTTTGCTACGATCCACGCCGGGAGGATGCGATGACCGAACAGGGCGCCCCCGCGCGTGCCGCCGTGCTCACCGTGAGTGACCGCGCCTCGGCCGGAACCTATGTCGACACGGCGGGGCCGGCCGTCGCCGCGATGCTGCGCGAGGCGGGCTTCGCGGCCGGCGACCCCGACGTGCTGCCCGACGACCCCGACGCCATCGCCGAGTGGCTGCGCCGCCAGGCCGACGATGAGGGCGCCGCGCTCGCGATTACCGCCGGCGGCACCGGCCTCGGGCCGCGCGACCACACGCCGCAAGTGACGGAGAGCGTGCTCGACTACCGCGTCGATGGGCTCGCGGAGGCGATGCGAGCCGCCTCGATCGCGATCGTCCCGACGGCAATGCTGTCACGCGCCGTCGCGGGAGTGCGAGGGCGCACGCTCATCGTCAACCTGCCGGGCAGCGAGCGCGGGGCCCGCGAGAACCTCGAAGTGGTGTTGCCGGTCCTCGCGCACGCGGTTGCGCAGATCACCGGTGACGCCGAGCCCACGCCGCCGTCCGGCACGCACAACCGCGGCTAGCCGCGGCGAAGTCATGCGGCTCGACATCCTCACGCTGTTCCCGGGCATCTTCAGCGGCCCGCTGGACGAGACGATCCTGCGGCGCGCCATCGACGCCGGCCTCGTCGAGGTCGAGTTGCACGACCTGCGCGAGTGGGCGACCGACCGCCACCGCACCGTCGACGACTACCCGTTCGGCGGCGGCCCCGGGATGGTGATGAAGCCCGAGCCGATCTTCGCCGCCGTCGAGGCCATCCAGCCGCTCGCCGAGCCCGAGGCGCCCGTCGTGCTCATGACGCCGCAGGGTCGCCGCCTCGACCATGCGCTCGCCGTCGAGCTGGCCGAGCACCCGCGCCTGCTCATCGTCTGCGGGCGCTACGAGGGCGTGGACGAGCGCGTGCGCGAGCACCTCGTGGACATCGAGGTGTCGGTGGCCGATGTTGTGGTCTCGGGCGGGGAGCTGCCGGCGCTGCTGCTCGTCGACGCGCTCGTGCGGCGCGTGCCGGGCGTGCTGGGCGGGGAGGGCTCGCTCTCGGAGGAGTCGTTCGAGGGCGGGCTGCTCGAGTACCCGCAGTACACGCGCCCGGCCGAGTTCCGCGGGTGGACGCCACCCGAGGTGCTGCTGTCGGGCCACCACGGCGAGATTGCGAAGTGGCGCCGCCGCCAGCGCCTGGCGCGCACGCGCGCCCGCCGCCCGGACCTGCTCGACGCTGCGGACCTCAGCGACGAGGATCGCGCGTGGCTCGACGCCAACCCGGAGCCGCCCCTAGACTGAACAGCCGACCCGTACACCGCAGCACGCGAGTTCACGATGGCCATCGATCTGCGCGATGTCGCGCCCGCCCGCAACGAGACGATTCCCGATTTCCGCGCGGGCGACAACGTCGCCGTCCACGTACGCGTGGTCGAGGGCGAACGCGAACGCATCCAGGTGTTCGAGGGCACGGTGCTGCGCGTCCGCAAGGGCCATAACGGCAGCTTCACCGTGCGCCGGGTCTCCTCGGGCGTGGGTGTCGAGCGGACCTTCCCGCTCAACGGCAAGCGCATCGACCGCGTCGAGGTGACGCGCCGTGGCCGCGTCCGCCGCTCGCGCCTGTACTACCTGCGTGGCCGCACCGGCCGCGCGGCGCGCGTGCGAGAGGCTCGCCGCCGCTAGCTGCTAGCCGGCCGGGGCGCCGTCGCGCCCGCGAAGACGGTGGCGGCATGACGGACGGGGCGCGCGGGCCGGGGCGGAAGTCGCCCGCCGTCGCCTCGCTCTACCCTCGGCCACTCGCTCTCGCGCTCTGCACAGCCAACGGCTTTCCGCGTGGGCGGGCATCGGCTATGCTGCGCCAAACCTACGGGGGCGCGACTCAGTTCAGGCTTGGTCACTACTCACCCTCTAACCACGCTGCATGCAGGTTGAGAAGGTGTCGCATGGAAATTCTGAGGCGACTCCCGACGATTCTGCACTCGTTCTGGCGCCTGTTGTTCATGTCCAAGGAGGAGATCGACGCCTTCGTACAGGCACACGACTTCTTCGCCGAGGACTACATGTCCGAGGAGCACATGAAGGAGGTGCTGGGAGAGGATTACATCGAGATTTATCAGAAGAGTCAGCGCGACCGCTATCACGTCCTCAATTATCTGTGCGCGCTTGGGGCCGCCGAGAAAATGTACTCGCCACCGCTGATGGATGAAACCAAGTCACCGTTTGAGAATCAATTGCTGTTCGAAGAGCGAATGATTGACGAATTCAGAGAAGTCCTGACCCCGCAGGGACGAGTCCTGGATCTGGGATGCGGGCGGGGGATCATCGCGACCCACGTCTACCGGCGCACCGGCAAGCCGGTCGTGGGCGTCAACATCGATCCGACGCAGATTGAAGTCGCGCGAGCGTTCGTCAAGAACATGCGCGGCAGCGTGCCCAATGAATTTGTCGTCGGCGACTTCAATGAACCCGGGACATTCGGGCACCTCCAGGACGGCACGTTTGATGTGGCCTACCAGGTTCAGTCGCTGAGCTGTGTCCACAACAAGCCGCAGTTCTTCCGGATGGTGAATCGCTGTCTGCGAGTCGGCGGGCGATACGCCATCCTCTGCTACGTGCGCAATCCGCACTATGACCGCAATGATCCGACGCACTACGATCTGATGAAGCGCACCAAGTCGCTTATGGCCGCGATCTACTCGCCACTGATCACCGAGTACATCGACTGGTTGGAGGAGGCCGGGTTCAGCGTCGTTCATTCCGAAGACCTGAGCATCAAGGGCGAGATCTCCAGCGTGGTGCTGTTTGAGGCGCTAAACAAGTACTACACGACGATCGACCGCTGGATTTCGCGGCTATCCAGGTATCGCCTGATGCCACGGGGGATGACGGTGATGCTCAACCAACTCAACGCCAACGGGGAGGCCTGGTACGAGGCGGACCGCCTGCGACTGGTCGCACCCACCTGGTATCTCGTTGTCGACAAGATTCGCGAGGTGGACGACTCAGTCTAAGTCGGGCATCGACAGCCGTCCGACTCTCGGGCCGTGCAGCTCATTCAACGATGGAGCGGTACTAGGGCCCGGCCACCGCTGCAACGGCGACGGTAGCACAATACTCAGGCTGCTGAGAACATTCGTTTTGTAATACCGGCCCCGTAGCGGCCTCGCTCCGTATCATCGAGGCATGACCATCGAGCCCGCGAGCGAGGCTCGCCCGCGCTTCGTGCAGGTCGCCGTCAACGCCGGGCGGCCCACGTTCATGACCTTCTCGTACCGCGTCCCGCGGGGGCGCGAGGTCGAGCCGGGCGAGGTCGTGCACATCCCGTTCGGACGCCAGGAGCTGCAGGGCGTGGTCGTCGAGGGTCCCACCGACCTGCCCGGCTACTCCGGCGACATCCGCGAGCTGCTGCCGCCCGTCGAGGGGGCGCCCCGCCTCGACGATACCCAGCTCCAGCTCGCCGCCTGGATCGCCGAGTACTACCTCGCCCCGCCGTGGGAGGCGCACGCGCTCATGCTGCCGCCCGGCGCGGGCGAACGGCCGCGCACCTACGTGGTGCGCGGCGCAGCCGAGCGCCCGCCGACGCTCTCCGCGCGCCAGGAGCTGCTCTACGAGCTGCTCGACGACACCCCTCGCGAGGTCGGCGACCTGCGTGGAGCCGTGGGTGCGCGCGGCTTCGACGCCACCCTCGGCGCGCTCGTCCGGCGCGGGCTCGCCGAACGCCGCTACGAGCTCGCCCGGCCACGAGGCCGGCCGCGCATCGTCGAGGTGGTGCGCCTCGTCGCCGACCCCGAGACGGCCAGGACGTTCGCCGCGAGCATCGAGGGACGGCGCGCGTCGCGCCGCGCGCGGGCGCTGCAGGCGCTCCTCGATGCGGACGGCGAGGCGATCCCGTTCGACGATCTCGGGCGGATCGCCCGCGGTGCGCCCGCGGTGGAGACACTCATCTCCGACGGGTTGCTCGAGGTCGACGGGCAGCGCAACGTCCGGCTCGCGCTCGATCCCGCCGCCGCCGAGGGCCGCATCCGGGAGCTGACGCGCACGCGCGCCCAGGCTGCGGGCGCCGCCCTCCTCGAACACCTCGCCGCCGCGCCCGACGTCGAGCTTCGCGTCGGCAACCTCGCGCGCGAGTTCGGCAGCGGGGCGGGCGAGGCCGTCGAGCACCTGCGCGAGGCCGGGCTAATCGAGGTCGCCGAGGTACTCGACGAGCGCGACCCGCTGCGCGATCTGGACGTGGCGACGCGCCCGCCCGTTCAGCTGTTGCACGAACAGCGGGCCGCCGGGGCCGCGATCCGCGACGCCATCGACCGGGCCGACGGCAGCGCGGTGCTGTTGAACGGCGTGACGGGCAGCGGCAAGACCGAGGTCTACCTCAACGCGCTCGCGCACGCGGTCGGCCTCGGGCGACGCGGGATCGTGCTGGTGCCGGAGATCGCGCTCACGCCGCAGACCGTGCGGCGCTTCGCCGAGCGCTTTCCGGGTCGCGTCGGCGTGCTGCACTCGGGGCTCTCGCTGGGGGAGGCGTACGACCAGTGGACACAGATCGCCGCCGGTGCGTTCGACGTCGTCATCGGCTCGCGCTCCGCCATCTTCGCGCCCCAGCCCGACCTCGGCCTGATCGTGATCGACGAGGCCCACGAGTGGACCTACAAGCAGAACGACCCCGCGCCGCGCTACGACGCACGCACCGTGGCCCAGCGCCTCGGTGAGCTGACGGGCGCGGCCGTCGTGTTCGGCACCGCCACCCCGGACGCCGAGCGCTGGTACGGGGCCGCCGAGGGGGACATCGAGCGCCTCGACCTGCCTCGCCGGCTGCGGCCCGTGCGCCAGCCGGACGGCGCATCCCAGCTCTGGCCCGTCGACGAGCTCCCGGAGATCGAGGTCGTCGACGTGCGTGGCGCGCGCGAGCTGCTCTCGGGCACGCTGGTCGAGGCGCTCGGGCACGTCCTCGACCGCGACGAGCAGGCGCTGCTGTTCCTGAACCGGCGCGGGCTCGCCGGGTTCCTGCTGTGCGCGCGCGGCCACTCGCCGTCCTGTCCGAGCTGCGACGTGTCGCTGGCCCTGCACCATCCCCCCGACGCCGAGCCGGGCTCGCTGGGCCGCCTCGTCTGCCACCAGTGCAGCCGCTCGCGGCCGGCCTCGCCCCGATGCGAGGAGTGCGGGGGCGCCGTCCGCCCGGCGCAGGCCGGCACGCAGGCCGTCGAGCGCGAGGTGCGGCGGCTCTTTCCGACCGCGCGCATCGTGCGCTGGGACCGCGACACCGCTCGCCGCCAGTCCGATCACGACGCCATCCTCGGCCAGCTCCAGCGGCACGAGGCGGACGTGCTGGTCGGCACGCAGATGATCGCCAAGGGCCTCGACCTGCCGCTGGTGACCCTCGTCGGCGTCGTGCTTGCCGACTACGGGCTGCGGTCCGGCGACTTCCGGGCGCGCGAGCGCACCTTCCAGCTGCTCACGCAGGTGGCGGGCCGCGCCGGGCGCGCCGACCTGCACGGGCGCGTCATCGTCCAGACGCTCGCGCCCGACGACCACGTCGTGCAGGCCGTCGCGGGCTACGACGCCGACGGGTTCTTCGAGGAGGAGCTGCGCTGGCGCGCGGAGTTCCGCTACCCGCCGTTCACGGGTCTCGCGCGGCTCGTCTTCGGCCACACCAACGCCGCGTACGCGGTGGAGGAGGCGCACCGCATGCGCGACGAGGTGCGCCGGGTTGCCGTGGGTCTGCCGGGCGTCGACGTGCTGGGACCGGCGCCGCCGCAGATCGCCCGGCGGCGCGGGCGCCACCGCTGGGCGCTGCTCGTGTGCGCGCCTGACCCCGGCGAGGTGCTCCGTGAAGTCGAGCTGCCCCCGGGCTGGACCGTGGACGTCGACCCGATGATGCTCGAATGAGCGTGCGGGGCGCGGACGCTTGCGGGGTTGTCGTCTAGAATCGACCCCCTGCAATCACGCCGTTCGTGACAGCGACAGCAGGAGCCAGCGCTGACCGTACGACCCATCCGCTACCTCGGCGACCCGGTGCTGCGCCGACGCGCGAGCGAAGTGCCGCGCGTCGACGCATCGATCCGCGACCTCGTCGACGACATGATCGAGTCGATGTACGCCGCCGACGGCGTGGGGCTCGCGGCCCCGCAGATCGGGATCGGGCTGCGCATCGTGGTGCTCGGGATGCCCGACGAGGAGCCGGTCTCGATCATCAACCCCGTGATCGTCGAGCGCTCGGGCGAGCGGGAGCTCGAGGGCGAGGGCTGCCTGTCGGTCCCCGGCTACCGCGGCAGTGTCACCCGCTCGCACGAGGTGACGGTCGAGGGCCTGGACGCCGAGGGCCGCGAGCTGCGTATCACCGCATGCGACAACCTGCTCGCGCAGGCGATCGAGCACGAGGTCGACCACATCAACGGCTTCCTCTACGTGGACCGGCTGACCAGCATCGACACGCTGATGAAGCTGGAGAGCGGCGACTGGGGTCCGGGCGCCGCCAACGGCGAGCCGGACGGGGACGAGGGCGACTGATGGAGTTCTTCGTAGCGCTGCTCTTCGTCGTCGCCGCCTTCTACTTCATCCTGCTGCGGCCGGTCATGAACCAGCAACGCCGCCGCCGGCGCGACCTCGCCGAACTCGACGTGGGAGACGAGGTGCTTACGAGCGGGGGGTTCTACGGGACGGTGCGGGCGATCCGCACGATGGAGGAGGGCCCACAGGAGATCATGCTCGAGGTCGCTCCCGGCGTGGAGCTGCGGGCGACCCCGGACGCCATCCAGCACGTGACCCCTCGCACCACCGAAGGCGCCGGGTCTTCCGACGAGACGGACTCAGCGTAGGTGCGAATCGGGCCAACACCGTGATACGACGCATCCTCCCGCTGCTCGGCATCTTCCTGCTCGCCGCGTCGTCGCTGTACGTGGTGTGGCCCTCGGAGCCCGACAAGTGGCTGCCGCCCGGCGTGCCGTGGCCCGAGGGGGGCGGCGTCACGATCGGCAACTTCGAGCGCCAGACGATCCGGCTCGGCCTCGACCTGCAGGGGGGCTCGCGCCTGCTCCTCCAGGCCTCGCTCCCCGAGGACGCAGAGGGCGACATCGAGGACGGGATCGAGGGCGCGCTGAGCGTGCTTCGTCGCCGCGTCGACGCCTCCGGTGTCGCCGAGGCAGAGGTGACGCGCCAGGGCGAGCGCAACATCTCGATCCAGCTGCCCGGACTGGACCCCGACGAGGCCCGGGCGCTGCTCGGGCGCACCGCGCTGCTCCAGTTCTGCGAGGCCGGCGACGATCTCGGCGGTGGCACGCCGTGCGACGAGTCGGGCCGGTGGGTGCAGGCGCAGGGCATCCTCGACGGCCAGGCCACCGCGCTGACCGGGCGGTTCCTGCGCCCGAACTCGTTCGTCGGCGCCGACCCGCTCGGCAACCCGCTCGTGCAGTTCGAGTGGACCAACGAGGGCGCGGTCCTCTCCGAGCAGGTCACCTCGCGGCTCATCGGCCGGCAACTCGCGATCTTCCTCGACAACGAGCTGCTGTCCGCACCCGTGGTGCGCGCCGTGATCACGGACCGCGGCGTGATCGATGGGATGCCGCTGACCTCGGTCGAGGGCAGGACCGGCGCCCGCGAGCTGGTCGTGCAGCTCAACTCCGGTGCGCTGCCGGTGCAGCTCACGGTGCTACAGGAACAGGAAGTCGACGCGACGCTCGGCGAGGACTCGGTGCAGCGGTCCGTGCTGGCCGGGGAGATCGGCCTGCTGCTCGTCGCGCTGTTCATGATCCTCTACTACCGCTTCCCGGGGTTCCTCGCGGCAGTGGCGCTGCTCGTCTACACGCTGCTCACGATGGCGGTGTTCAAGCTGATCCCGGTCACGCTCAACCTCGCGGGGATCGCGGCGTTCGTGCTCTCGGTCGGTATGGCCGTCGACGCCAATATCCTGATCTTCGAGCGCATGAAGGAGGAGCTGCGCAACGGCCGCGCCTATCGCACGGCGCTCGACGTCGGCTTCGCACGGGCGTGGTCCTCGATCCGCGACTCGAACGTGAGCACGCTCATCACCTGCTTCATCCTCTTCATCCTCGGCGGCGGCCTCGAGGTGCCCGGCCTCGGCGCGTTCGAGGCGCCGCTGGTGCAGGGCTTCGCCGTCACCCTGGCCGTGGGCGTGCTGGTCTCGATGTTCTCGGCGATCACCGTCACGCGGACGCTGATGAAGGCGCTCGCGGGCACGCCGTTCGCGCGCCAGCCGGACCTGCTCGGCACCGGCGTGCGCTCCTACCGGGGCGCGCGCGAGACGACCGAGGGATAGGCGGCGCCGATGCGATCCCTCGACCTCGTCGGCACCCGCAAGTGGTTCTTCCTGTTCAGCGGGACGCTCGTCGTCGCGTCGCTCGTGCTGCTCGCCATTCCGCCCACGCTGCGGCCCGGCATCGAGTTCACGGCCGGCACGACGACGCTCGTGCGCTTCGAGCGCGAGGTCGACCAGGCCGCGCTGCGCGCGGCCTACGCCGACCTCGGGCACCCCGAGGCGCGGATCCAGTCGACCGGCCCCCGCGAGTACCTGATCCGGACGAGCGAGCTGCGCGTGCCGGACAGCGCGCTCATCGAGGTCAACCCGACGGCTCCGCCGGACGAGGGACCGACGGCGGAACTCGGCACGGTGCTGCTCGGCGCCGAGGGCGCCTCCGGTGAGATCGCACTGCGGGTGTTCAACTTCGCGGTCTGCGAGTTCGGCACCGAGATCGAGCGCTTCGACGCCGGGACGGAGGCGGTCGTCTTCGATGAGGTGCACGAGGCCGACTGCGTCACCGACATCGAAGACGCGGCGGAGACTGACGACACCGAGGCCTCCGGGGATGCCGCCGAGGACGAGCCGGAGCCAGCCGCGACGCCCGACGACGCGACCGACGAGGCCACCGGGGACGCTCAGCCCGAGGACGAGGGCGAGCTCCTGGCGTACCGCGTGCAGGTCGGCGGGGCCGAAGGGGCGACGGGGTTCGTCGCACCCGAGGACACCCACGCCTTCCTCGAACCGGGTGAGGGGCGCGAGGAGCCCGAGGCGCCGGTCGAGGACCTCGGCGAGCGGGGCGAGATCGAGGACGCGCTGGGGAAGCAGTTCGGGCGGTTCGAGGTGCTGGAGTTCGCGTCGGTCTCCGCGGTCGTGTCCACGCAGGCGGTGCGCAACGCGACCATCGCCGTGGCGGTCGCGGCGGTGTTCATCATGGCCTACATCATCTTCGCGTTCTCGAGCGTGCCGAGGCCGGTGCGCTACGCCTCGGCCGCGATCGTCGCGCTCGCGCACGACACCATCATCGTGCTGGGCGCCTTCTCGCTCTTCGGCAAGGTCTTCGAGACCGAGATCAACCTGATGTTCGTGACCGGCCTGCTCACCATCATCGGCTTCTCCGTGCACGACACCATCGTGATCTTCGACCGGGTGCGCGAGAACGTGCGCATCGCGCCGCAGGCGCGGTTCGCCGACAACGTGAACGCGGCGCTGGTGCAGACGCTCGGCCGCTCACTGAACACGTCGATCACGCTGGTGTTCACGATCCTCGCGCTGCTGTGGCTGGGCGGATCGACGATCCAGTCGTTCCTCGTCGTGCTGCTGGTGGGTGTGATCGCCGGGGCCTACTCGAGCATCGCCATCGCGGCGCAGGTGCTGGTGGCGTGGGATCAGGGCGACTTCGCACGCCTGCTGGGGCGCTTCAGGCGCAGTGACGGGTCGGGCGAGGAGGCTGCGGCGACGTAGCCGCAGGCCGGGAGTCGGCGGTTACGACGTGAGCACCATCACCGCGAGCACGATGGTCAGGACCGTCGCGTTCGACCCGATGATGAGGCCGCCGATCTGCAGCCGCAGCCGGGCCAGTTCGTAGCGCAGTTCGTCACGTGACATTGCACGGGCCTCGATTGCGTCGGCGATCACTCGGGCCTGATCGGGACTCATGCCGACGGCTTCGAGGTTACGCACGATCTCCAGCACGTCCCCGCCCTTCTCTTGATACAATAGTACGACATTGGTCAAGTTTACGTCTGTGTTCGGCTGGCAGGCAGAGGGGTCAGCGCCAGCGCACGATCACGACGCCGCCCAGCACCACCACGCCCACGATGCGCAGCAGCGTCACGCGCTGCAGCTCGTTCCCGAACGCGCCCGGGCGTGGGTGACTGCGCAGTTGCGCCTGGCGCCGGCCTTCCTCGGATCTCGCGTCGCTCTTGCGCTCCTTGCGCGCGTGCCCAGATACTCGACTAAGCTCAGCTTAGCTAAGGGGAGCCCGATGCAGGTCAACATGCACGAAGCGAAGTCGCAACTCTCCCGGCTCGGCGAACTGGCCTGGGGCGGTGAGGAGATCGTGATCGCCAGGGCCGGCAAGCCGTACCTGCTGCTCCAACCCTACCGGGAGCGCCGCCGGCGTGAACTTGGGTCGCTTGAAGGCCAGATCTGGATCGCCGACGACTTTGACGTCACCCCGCAGGAGATCATCGACGCGTTCGAGGGCAGCGACGCATAATGCTCCGCTTGCTTCTCGACACGCAGGTCCTGGTCTGGGCGCTCGGGAATCACCCGAGGCTCGGGCCAGCGGCCCGCGACGCTATCACGGACCCCCTCAACGACGCGTACGTGAGCGCCGCCTCTATCTGGGAGATCGCCATCAAGCAGGCGCTGGGGAAGCTGCGGGCTCCGCCGGACCTGGCCGGGCGCGTGGAGCGGGACGGCTTCAACGGTCTGCCTATCACCCTCTCTCATGCCCAGCATGTGGGAGGGCTCCCCGCCGTTCACGGCGATCCGTTTGACCGGCTGCTTGTGGCCCAGGCGCAGGTCGAGGGGCTGACCATCGTGACGTCCGACAGCGTCATCCCCCGTTACGGCGTCCAGACCATGTCCGCCGAGCACTGAGCGCCCGAGCATCGGGCGAGTGACGCGGCTCTGGAGCGGGCGGCCCGGCGGCGCGATCAGCGCCAGCGCACGATCACGACGCCGCCCAGCACCACCAGCACGCCCACGATGCGCAGCAGCGTCACTCGCTGCGGCTCGTTCCCGAACGCGCCGACGTGGTCCATCACCAGCGCGCCCGCCAGCGTGCCCGCCGTCACCACGCTGAAGAGCAGCGCCACCCCCAGCTTCGGCGCGAGCGCCGCGCCGCCGACGATGAACGCCGCGCCGAACAGCCCCACGCCCGCCAGGTAGGCGCTCGGCCCCTGGAATGCGAGCACCAGCGCGCCGACCGAGAGCAGGCCGATCACGGCGAAGATCCACCAGCGGTCGAATGGGATGGGCAGGTCCACCATGTCGCCTCGCGCGCTGCGGATGGCGAGCACCGCCGCGATGCCCGCGACGGTGCCGAAGATCGACAGCCAGCCCGCCTCGACGGCGCCACGGTCGCGCCCGATCGCACCGAGCATCGCGACCTGCACGGACGCGCCGACGCCGATCGTGAGCGCGAGGCCGAGTTGCAGCAGCTGGGTCACGCGGGAGTCCTCGCCAGCACGCGCTCGTCGCCACGACGCTGCGTGACGCCGTCGCGGTCGAGGCGTTCGAGCATCGCCTGCGTGGCGCGGCGGTTGGTGCCGATCGCGTCGCGCAGTTGCGCCAGCGTCGCGGAGCCCTGCGCCTCGATCAAGGCGACGACGGTCCTCGACACCTCCTCGAACGCGCCCGCGGCCAGCATCACCCCGTCGCCACAGTCGACGATCTCGCCGCGGTCCTCGAGGTACGCGGCAAGCTCGGAGTCGAGGTCGATGCGGGGCGGGCTGACCCCGCCTGCCGCTAGGGTTGCGACGGCCTCGCTGGCCGTGCGCCGCTGCGCGGCCGTCGGCTGTGGCGACCACCCGGCGCGCCGGACCCCGCCCTCCTCGGCCACCACCTCCGGGGCGAGCGCGGGGATCAGCGCCTCGAACCCCCGCGCGTCGAGGCCGAGCCGCGCGCGCAATTCCTCGCCGGTCATGACCCGCCGCAGCGGGTGCTCGCGCTCATAGGCCTCCAGCGCGCGCTCCGCGCGCGTGCGCAGGCGCGCGGCCCCGGCCGCGCTCACGTAACGCGCCTCGCCCCCGTCGAGCGTGAGCACGTCGCCGCGCTCGACGAGGGCCTCGATGGACTCGGCGAGCGCTGCGGCTTCGGCGTCGGCGTGGCGCGCGAGCTCGGCGATGGTCGCGGGCTCGATGCGTTCGAGGGTGGCGAGCACGGCCTCGTCCGGGCTGCCCGCGGCGAGCGCGCGCAGACGCTCGACGGCCCCGGGGTCGGTGCGGCGGTGGCGCGGGGTGTTCACTGCGAGCACCCGCCCGCCCGCGAGCGTGCGGTCCGAGACGCGCACGACGAACAGGTCGCCCGGCGCGGCGGCCACCGGCGGGGCGAGCTGTACCTGGCACCAGCCCTCGGCGCCCGCGGCCACCTCGTCGGCGCCGAGGATGCGCAGCCGGCCCTGCGTTTCGGCCGCGCCGACGTGCACGGTCACGCGCAGGTTGTGGCGCAGCGCGCGCCCGGGCAGCACGCGCAGCACGGCGTCGACTGCGCGCGCGACCCCGACCTGCCCCGGCGGGGCGAGCACCTGCCCGCGCCGGAGCTCGTCGGTCCCGACGCCGGCGAGGTTGATCGCGACGCGCGTGCCCGGCTGGGCCTCCTCGACCTGCTGCTGGTGGGTCTGGAGCCCGCGGATGCGCGCCGAGGGGCCGTCCGGCACCGCCTCCAGCGTCTCGCCCGCGCGCAGCGTCCCGTCGAGCAGCGTGCCGGTCACGACTGTGCCGAACCCCTGCATGGTGAACACGCGGTCGATGCCGAACCGCGGCCGGCCCACGTCGCGCGGCTCCGGCGTGTCTTCGAGTGCCTCGTCGAGCGCGTCGCGCAGCGCGTCGAGCCCCTCGCCTGTGGCCGCCGAGGTGCGCACGATCGGCGCGCCGCCGAGCGTCGTCGGGGCGAGCTCCTCGCGCAGTTCCTCCTCGACGAGTTCGAGCCACTCCGCGTCGGGCGCGAGGTCCACCTTGGTCAGCGCAACAACAGCGTGGCGCACGTCGAGCAGGTCGAGGATCTCGAGGTGCTCGCGCGTCTGCGGCATCACCCCCTCGTCGGCCGCGACGACGAACAGCGCGAGGTCGATGGCGCCGACCCCGGCGAGCATGTGCCGCACGAAGCGGACGTGCCCCGGCACGTCCACGATGGAGACCTCGCGGCCGGACGGCAGGGTCATCCACGCGAAGCCGAGCTCGATGGTGAGCCCGCGCTCGCGCTCCTCCTGGAGGCGGTCGGGGTGGATGCCGGTCAGCGCCTCGATGAGCGCGGACTTGCCGTGGTCGACGTGCCCGGCGGTGCCGATGACGTACATGCCGCGAGTCTAGCCGTGATGCGACCGAGGGGCAGTTGCCGGGAGGCATCGTGGTGGGCGAGGCTGCGCGAGGACACTGGACGCGGAGGGGGCACGCGATGCACAGCGTAGGAGCCGGGGCGGCATCGTGACTGTCGCGTTCAGCACGGACCAGATCTACTTCTCGCACCAGCCGCCGGGCGGCGTCCAGCACCCCGAACGCTCCGACCGCCTCGCCGCCATCCTCCAGCAGCTCGACACCACCGGCCTGCTCGACCGCATGGACCACCTCCCCGAGCGCGACGCGACCGACGACGAGCTGCTGGCCGTCCACACCCGCGACCTGCTCGTGACCGTCGACGCCCACGCCGCCGCGGGCGGCGGCTGGGCCGACCCCGACACGTTCATCGGGCCGTCGTCGCCGGCCGCCTCGCGTCGCGTCGCGGGCGCGACGCTCGCCGCGACCGACGCCGTCCTCGATGGGTCGGCGACGAGCGCGTTCGTCGCCGCGCGGCCGCCGGGACACCACGCGACGCGCGAGCGTGCGATGGGGTTCTGCCTCTACAACCAGGTCGCCGTCGCCGTGCAGGCCGCGCTCGACCGAGGGGTCGAGCGCGTGGCCGTCGTGGACTGGGACCTGCACCACGGCAACGGCACGCAGGCGATCTTCGACGGTGAGCCGCGCGTGCTCTACCTCAGCACGCACGCCTACCCGTTCTACCCTGGCACCGGCGCGGTCGAGGACCGCGGGGTCGGGGAGGCGGCCGGGACGAAGGTCAACATCCCGCTGCCCGGCGGCGCGGGCGACGCCGCGTTCCGGGCCGCCTACGGCCACGTCGCGGTCCCTGCCCTCGAGGCGTTCGGGCCGGAGCTGGTGTTCGTGTCGTGTGGGTGGGACTCGCACGCGCGCGACCAGCTCGGGCCGCTCGCCGTCTCGACGGCGGGGTACGCCGAGGTGGCGCGCATGATCGTCGACGCGGCCAACCGGCTGTGCGACGGGCGGCTCGTCGCCGTCCTCGAAGGCGGCTACGACGAGCATGCGCTGGCGCACTGCTCGCAGGCGCTGTGCGAGCTGCTGCTCGGCGACGAGCCCTCGCCCGACCCGCAGCAGGGCACCGGCAAGCCGGAGCTCGTCGCCAACATCGACACGGTCGTCGCCGCTGCCCGTGCGGTGGCCGGGCTCGACTGAGCGCCGAGGGCTACTCGATCGTCCGCGACTCGGTGAGGGTGCCGCTGCGGCCGCAGGCGGGGCAGTCCTCGGGCAGCTCGGAACGCGGCACGTCCCCGCCGAGGAGCTGCGAGAGGCCCAGCCAGATGTCGTCGCGGAGCTGGAACGACGCGGCCACGCGGCCACGCGGGCCGCGGGCGGCGGCGCGCAACTCCTCGTCGACGCGCCGCTGCGCCTCGGCGGCGCTCATCGGCAGCGAGGAGCGCACGAGCACCTCGCGGCGGCAACTGGAGCAGCGGTAGACATCGATCGGCACGTGGGGCCTCGGTACGGTCGCGCCGGCGTCAGGGCGCGGGCGCCGGTTCGGTGTCCGGCAGCAGGTCGACGAACACCTCGTTGGCCAGCAGCAGCCCGTGCGTCGTGAGCCGCAGCCGCCCGTCGCGGTCTTCGAGCAGGCCCGTGCGGAAGTGGCGCTCGATCGCCTCGCCGAACGCGGCCTCTGGCGGCTCGCCGAAGCGCGCGGCGTAGTCCATCCGCGAGACGCCTTCGAGGAGCCGCAGCCCGAGGATCAGCGCGTCGGCGCGCAGCGTGGCGGCGTCGGGCGTCTCGCCGCCGGCGATCTGCTGGAGGGTGCCGCCGCCCGTGGCCGCGCGCTCCTCGTGCGAGGCGTTGACCAGCTCCACGTAGCGCTGCGGCGAGTCGACGTTGGCGAGGCGCTGCCCGGCGAAGAAGGAGTGCGCGCCCGCGCCGATGCCGAGGTACGGCTCGGCGCGCCAGTAGACGAGGTTGTGGCGGCACGGCAGGCCGGGCCGCGACCAGTTCGAGATCTCGTACTGCTCGTACCCGGCGAGGGCGAGGCGGTCGCGCGTCCAGTCGTACTGCTCCGCGACGACGTCGGGGTGGGGCTCGGGGAGATCGCCCTTCTGGACCTGGTAGTAGAGCAGCGTGCCCGGCTCGACGGTGAGCGCGTAGCACGAGAGGTGCTCCGGCGCGAGCTCGATCGTGCGCTCCAGCGTGTGCTGCCAGCGCTCGAGGGGCTGTTCGATGAGCCCGAAGATGAGGTCCATGTTGACGTTGTCGAAGCCGGCCGCGCGCGCGTTCTCGACGGCCTCGATGGCGCGCTCCGGGCTGTGCTGACGGTCGAGGAGCTTGAGCTCGTCCTCGTTGAGCGACTGCACGCCGATCGAGAGCCGGTTGATGCCGAGCCCGCGCAGCCCTTCAAGGTGCTCGCGGGTGAGCTCGGTGGGGTTCGCCTCGATCGTCCACTCGGCGTCGGGCGCGACGTCGTACTGCCCGCGCACGGCGCGGACGATAGTGTCCATGTCGTCCAGCGAGGTGAGGCTCGGCGTGCCGCCGCCGAGGAACACCGTCTCGACGCGGTGGCTGCGCGCGGCGGGCGCCCACAGCTCGAGCTCGCGCACGAGCGCGGGTGTGTAATCGGGCACGAGGTGGTCGAGGCCTTCGTACGAGTTGAAGTCGCAGTAGCCGCACTTCGCCGTGCAGAACGGGATGTGCAGGTAGAGCGAGAGTGACTCGGACGCGGGCTGGGTCACGGCGGACCTCGATGCTCGTGCCGCCCCGGATCGGTGGGTCGGGTGGCCCGGTCAGCGTACAGGCGCGGCGGGGTGTGGGGAACGCGCGCGGCGAGGTGCGTACCCCTACCCCGCCCTCGCGCCCCGTGCGAGACTCGATCGCATGTTGCGAACCCACGCTGCGGGGACACTCCGCCTCGACGACGCAGGCCAGCCAGTCACGCTTTCCGGATGGGTCCACCGCCGCCGCGACCACGGCGGCCTCATCTTTGTCGACCTCCGCGACGCCTCCGGCCTCGTGCAGGTCGTGTTCCACCCGGAGGACGCGCCCGAGGCCTTCGAGGTCGCCTCGGACGTCCGCAGCGAGTACGTGCTGCAGGTCGACGGCGAGGTCGTCGCGCGGCAGCCGGGGACCGAGAACCCGGACCTCGACACGGGCGCCATCGAGGTGGCCGTGCGCGGCGCGGCGATCCTGAACGCCGCGCGCACGCCGCCATTCCCGATCAACCAGGAGACCAACGTCGACGAGGCGACGCGGCTGCGCTTCCGCTACCTGGACCTCCGGCGCGAGCGGATGGCCGCGAACCTTGTGCTGCGCCACCGGGTGGTGGCGTTCATGCGGCGCTTCCTCAACGACAGGGGCTTCCTGGAGGTCGAGACGCCCGTGCTCGGCCTCGCCACGCCCGAGGGCGCTCGTGACTACCTCGTACCGAGCCGGGTGCATCCCGGCGACTTCTACGCGCTGCCGCAGTCGCCGCAGCAGTGGAAGCAGCTGCTGATGGTCGCCGGCGTGGAGCGCTACTTCCAGATCGCGCGCTGCTACCGTGACGAGGACCTGCGCGCCGACCGGCAGCCGGAGTTCACGCAGCTCGACCTCGAGATGTCGTTCGTGGACGAGGACGACATCCTCGGGCTGACCGAGGAGCTGTACAGCGGCCTCGCCGCCGAGGTGGCCCCGCAGCTCGACACGGCGAGCCCGTTCGTGCGCATGACCTACGCGGAGTCGATGGAGCGCTACGGCTCCGACAAGCCCGACCTGCGCATCGGCATCGAGATCAGCGACCTGACGCACATCGTGCGCGACAGCGAGTTCATGGTGTTCCGCCGGGCCATCGAGGCGGGCGGCCGCGTGCGCGGCTTCGCCGTGCCCGGAGGGGCCGACACCCCGCGCCGCGGCGCCGACGCCCTCGAGGCGCTGGCGAAGGAGAGCGGCGCGGGCGGCCTGGTCTGGATCGTCTACGAGGAGGACGGCTCGGTGCGCTCGCCGGTCGTGCGCTTCTTCGAGGAGGAGGCGCTCGCGGCGCTGGCCGAGGCCACCGGGGCGGCGGACGGCGACATGGTGCTGATCGTGGCCGACCAGGACGATGTGAGCTCGCGCGTGCTCGACGTGCTCATGCGGCGCGTCGCCGAGGACCGCGACCTCGTCGACCCGGGCGTGCTCGCGTTCGCGTTCATCACCGAGTTCCCGATGTTCGAGTGGGACGCGCAGGGGCAGCGCTGGAGCGCGATGCACCACCTCTTCACCGCCCCCTTCGACGAGGACGTGGACCTGATCGACGGCGACCCGGGCGCCGCGCGCTCCCGCGCGTACGACCTCGTGTGCAACGGGCAGGAGATCGGGTCGGGGTCGATCCGTATCCACCGCCGCGAGCTGCTGTCTCGCGTGCTGCGCCGGCTCAACCTCGAGGAGGCGGAGGCCGAGGAGCGCTTCGGGCACATGCTGGAGGCGTTCACGTACGGCGCGCCGCCGCACGGCGGCATCGCCCCGGGCCTCGACCGCACCGTGGCGCTGTTCGCCGGTGAGCGCGACATCCGCGAGGTGATCGCGTTCCCCAAGACGAAGTCGGCGACCGACCCCCTCACCGGCGCCCCAGCCGGCGTGCGCCGCGACCAGCTCGCCGAGGTCCACGTCGCGCTGACCCCGGAGGCCGAGGCCGCGCAGTCCCAGCGCGCAGAGGGCGTGCGGGAAGCGACCACAAATGACGTATGATCGTGACGAGCGGCGCGCTCCCCCCGACCCGCCGGATCCACGTGGTGACGAGATGCGTATCTCCAACGACGCAATGAGCGGAGGCGCTCAGTGAGTGGACAGAACCGGGTTATCGTCCTGATGCTGGGGGTCCTCGCGGCCCTCGTGATCGTCGTCGGCGGCCTCTCAGCCGTGCTCCTGCTCGGCGGCGGCGAGGATGGCGGTACGACCACCTCGACCACCGACACAACCGACGAGGGAGGCCTCGACAGGAGCGGTGGCGGTGGCGGCAGCGATGACGGTGCCGATGATGGCGACGAGGGGCCGAGCGACAGCGTCGACGCGAGCGGCCGGCTGCGCCTCGCGGGCTCCGACCCCGTCACGATGGACCCGCACGTCGCCGGCGATTCCGGCTCTGCCGAGTTCATCGTCGAGATCTTCAGCGGGCTGGTCACGATCTCGCCCGACCTCAACATCGAGCTCGACCTCGCGGAGTCCTTCGAGGTCTCCGACGACGGCCTCGTCTACACGTTCACGCTGCGCGACGACATCTTCTTCCACCAGGGCCGCCGCGTGACCGCCGAGGACGTGCGCTGGTCCATGGAGCGCGCCGCCTCGCGCGAGCTCGCCTCGCCCACGGCCCTCGCCTACCTCGGCGACATCCTTGGCGTGCGCGAGCGCTTCTACGAAGGCGCCGAGACCATCACCGGCATCGAGCTGATCGACGACCGCACGATCCAGTTCACGATCGACGAGCCCAAGCCGTACTTCATCGCCAAGCTCAGCTACCCGACGGCCTTCGTTGTCGACCGCCAGCAGATCGAGGCGAACCCGCGCGGCTGGACGCGCCGGCCCAACGGCACCGGCCCGTACCGCCTGGCGGAGTGGCGGCTGGGACAGCGCATCGTGCTGCAGGCCAACCCGCGCTACCACCTCGGCGCGCCCTCGATCGAGGAGGTGTTGTACGAGCTTGCCGGCGGCTCGACGCTGACGCGCTTCGAGAACGGCGAGCTCGACGTCTCGTTCATCGGCGTGAACGACATCGAGCGCGCGCGCGATCCGGAGAGCGACATCGGGCCGCTGTACCAGGTCTTCCCGCAGTTCACGATCTCCTACCTGGCGTTGAACACGAACGTCCCGCCGTTCGACGACGTGAACGTGCGGCGCGCGCTGGGGTTCTCGATCAACCGCGCGCTGATCTCGGAAGTGACGTTCAACAACATGCTCGCGCCCGCAACGGGCATCCTGATGCCGCAGCTCCCGGGCTACACGCCGGGCGACAAGACGTTCGCGTTCGACCCGGACGAGGCGCGGCGGCTGCTGGCGGCCTCGAAGTACGGCTCGGCGGAGAACCTGCCCGAGATCGTCCTCACCGAGGTCGGCGGCGGCGCCGAGGGGCGCATCGACACGCAGGCGTTCATCCAGCAGTGGCGCGAGGAGCTGGGCATCGAGGTCCGCATCGAGCAGACCGACTTCGCGACGATCCTGCAGCGCCAGGACGAGGGCAGCCTGCAGATGTTCAACGCGGGCTGGATCATGGACTACCCCGACCCCGAGGACATCCTGGACCTCAAGTTCCACTCCGGCTCCGCGCTGAACGACGTCAACTACAGCAACGCCGAGGTCGACTCGATCCTCGAGGAGGCGCGCGTGGAGCAGGACGCGGCGCGCCGCCTGGAGCTGTACCAGCAGGCGGAACGCCTGATCATCGAGGACGCAGCGTGGCTGCCCCTCTACTTCTCGCAGTCGCACGTGGTGATCAACGAGGCCGTGGAAGGCTGGTTCGAGCCGCCCATGGTGATCCCGCGGCTGCGCTTCGTGCAGGTCAACCGCTAGGGGCCAGCCGTGGCCGGCTACATCATCCGCCGCCTCCTGTGGCTGCCGGTCATCCTGGTGATCGTCTCGTTCTCGACGTTCTCGATCGCCCGCTTCGGCCCCGGCGACCCGGTGAGCATCGCGGCCGGCCAGTGGCGCGACCCCGAGGTCCTCGAACGCGTGCGCGCCGAACGAGGCCTCGACGGCACCGTCTTCGAGCAGTACGCGCGCTGGCTGATGGGCGACATGTACCCGGGCGGCTCCGGCGGCGGCGCGCTGCGCGGTGACTTCGGTGAGTCGTTCATCCAGCAGGGCTTCTCGGTCAACGAGCTGATCCGCAGCAAGATGGCGATTTCCGCGCAGCTGGGGTTCCTCACGCTCGTCACGGTGTTCTCCGTCGGCATACCCCTGGGGCTGCTGGCGGCGAGGTTCAGCGGGACGTGGATCGACCCGTTCGTGATCGCGTCGTTGCTGTTCCTCACGTCGGTGCCGGTGCTGGTCATCATCCCGCCGGCGCTGTGGCTCTTCGCGTCGCCGAACCAGCTCGGCCTCATCCCGGTCGGGGGGTGGGGCGGCGAGGGCCTCGACGGCATCTTCGACATCTGGTGGATCGGCGGCGTGGTCGCGGTGCCGATCCCGGACCCGCACATCTACCTGCCGCTGTTCGTGCTCTCCATCGGCGGCTTCGCCGGCGTCGCGAGGCTCGTGCGCATCACCGCGCTCGAGGTACTGAGCGAGGACTACGTGCGGACGGCGCACGCGAAGGGGCTCAAGGAGACCACGGTCGCGTTCAGGCACGTGCTCCCGAACGCGCTGCTGCCCGTGATCACGGTGATCGGCTTCGCCCTCGTTGGCATCCTCGAGGGCGCCTTCTTCACGGAGACCCTGCTCGGCATCCCGGGCATCGGCCGTTTCGCGTTCGAGGCGGTGCAGAGCCGCGACTACGACGTGATCCTCGCGATCACCGTGATCCTGTCGGCCGCATTCGTGCTCGCGAACCTCGTCGTCGAGATCGCGTACACGTGGATCGACCCGCGCGTGCGGCTGGGTGAGGCCATCAACGCGTGACCACGACGCGCACCGACGTCGACTACGGCGGCGAGGCGACCGGCACGCCGGCCGGCGCGTGGACGCAGCTCTGGCAACGACTGCGCCGCAAGAAGCTGGCGATGATCGGCCTCGTCGTCATCATCATCATCTACACGCTCGGCATCGGCGCGGTCTGGCTCGCGCCGTACGGCTTCACCGACCAGGACCTGATCCGCGGCCTCGAGGGGCCTTCGTCCGACCACTGGCTCGGCACGGACCGCCTGGGACGCGACATGCTGAGCCGCGCGATGTTCTCGGCGCGCACGACAGTGATCATCACCGCGCTGGTGATTGTCACCGGCGGGCTCATCATCGGGCCGACGCTCGGGCTGCTCGCGGGCTACCGGGGGGGCCGCACGGACGGCGTGATCGGGCGCGTTGGCGATGTCTTCATCTCGCTCCCCGGCCTGCCCATGCTGATCCTCATCAACGCCTCGCTCTCCCCGCGAGTCGTCGACCTCACGAAGTGGCTCGAGGAGCACACGCTGCTGACCGGGCTGGTCGAGAACGGGGTGCCCTCGTACTTCACGGTGTTCGGCGCGCTGTCGCTCTTCTTCTGGGTGGGCAGCATGCGCATCATCCGCGCGCAGGTGCTGCAGCTGCGCGAGCGCGACTTCGTCACGGCCTCGGTGGCGATGGGCGCCAGCACGCGACACATCATCGTGCGGCACCTGCTGCCGAACGTGTCGTTCCTGCTCATCCTCGGCGCCTCGACGGCGCTCGGCTCGGTCGCCGGCTCGGAGCTGCTGCTGACGTGGTTCGGCGTGGGCGTGCAGCCGCCCGTGCCGTCCTTCGGCGTGATGATCTTCGAGGCGGGCAGCATCCGCACGTTCTCCGAGCACCCGCACCTGCTGATCGTGCCGTCGATGTTCGTGGTCGCGCTGCTCTACGCGTTCGCGCTCTTCGGCGACGCGCTCAACGACGCCGTGCGAGGCAGGTGAGTCCCTCGGCGGCGACGGCACGGGTCCGGGGCCGCCGGGCGTGCTGGCGCACACGGCTGGCCAACCCATAATCTGACGAGCAGGACTGCGGCTCCTGTCGCGGCCGTCCGAAGCAACGCCGAGCACTGCGAGACGAGGTACACGTGCCAGTCACCGCCGAACGGCTACCTCGCTCCCTGGTGTCCATGGAGATCGAGGTCGAGCAGGAGCGCCTGGAGGGCGCGCTGGAGAAGGCCGTGCGCAAGGTCGCGCAGCAGGTCCGCATCCCCGGCTTCCGCCCCGGCAAGGCCCCGCGCAACGTGGTCGAGGGCATGGTCGGCCGCCCCCTGCTGCTGCAGGAGGCGATCGAGGACCTGCTCCCCACCGTCTACACCGAGGCGCTCGAGGAGCAGGAGATCGACGCGATCGGCGAGCCCGAGATCGACCTCAAGTCCACGGAACCCCTCGTCGTCACCGCCATGGTGCCCGTCCGCCCCACGGTCGACATCGGTGAGTACGCCTCGCTGCGCGTGCCGCGCGACGAGGCCGTCGCCACGCCCGAGCGGATCGAGCAGGCCATGGTGGACGTGCGCCGCCGCTACGCGACCCTCGAGCCAGTCGACCGCGCCATCGATTGGGACGACACCGTGCGCGTCGACGTCTCGGTGAACGTCGAGGGCCAGGGCGAGCCGCACGTCGAGGAGGGCGCGGAGTTCCGCGTCTCGCAGGACGGCACCGTCTCGCTGCCGGGGTTCCTCGACCACCTCATCGGGCTGAAGCGCGGCGGACCGCACGAGTTCGAGTTCGCGCTCCCGGACGACTACGACGCACAGGAGCTGGCCGGCAAGACCGCCAGCTACACGGTCACCGTCCAGGAGGTGAAGCAGGAGGTCCTCCCGGACCTCGACGACGACTTCGCCCGCTCGCTCGACGAAGAGGGCATCGAGACGCTCGAGGAGCTCCAGGAGCGCATCGAGGAGAACGTCCGTATCCGCGTCGAGGCCGAGGCGGAAGCCGCCTACCGCGACGAGGTGCTGGACCTGCTGCTGGCGACCTCCGAGCTCGACTACCCGGAGGTGCTGGTCGAGCGTGAGATCGACCGCATGGTCGACGAGCAGTCCAACCACGCGTTCCACGAGCGCGAGACGTTCGACCAGTGGCTCGAGGCGATCGGGCAGACCGAGGAGGAGGTCCGCGGCGCGCTGCGCGACGACGCCGAGCTGGTGCTGCGGCGGAGCCTCGTCATGGGCGAGCTGGCCGACCGCGAGAGCGTCGAACCGTCCGAGCAGGACATCCAGTCCGAGATGGACGACCTGGTCGAGCAGATGAGCGGCGGCTCCACGGACCTCGAGGAGCGAGCCACACTCCGGGGGCTGCTCGACACCGAGGAGACCCGCGGCCAGATCTCGAGCCGGCTGCTCATCGCGAAGACGCTGGAGCGGCTGGTCGAGATCGCCTCGCAGCCCGACGAGATCGAGCCCCGCCCGGCGCGTCGGCGCAGCCGGCGCCGTCGCGGCTCACGCGGCGACGACGAGGCGACGGCCGAGGTCGAAGCCGACGACGTCGAGGCCACCGAGGACGGCGACGACGCCACGGCGGAGGACGCAGAGGATGCGTCCAGCGGCGATGCAGCCGATAGTGGATCCAGTACCAGTGATGACGACGGGGACGGCGACGAGGGGTAGCCGGCCCGCCAGCAACGCTCGACAGGCACCGCCTGCTCACGGAAGGACACCGCCTTGACGGTCTCGCCCATGAACGTCGTGCCGATGGTCGTGGAGACCACCGCGCGCGGCGAACGCGCATACGACATCTACTCGCTGCTCCTGAAGGAGCGCATCATCTTCCTCGGGACGCCGATCGACGATCACATCTCGAACATGATCGTCGCCCAGCTCCTCTATCTGGAGCGCGAGGACCCCGACCGCGACATCAACATGTACATCCACTCGCCGGGCGGCGTGATCACCGCCGGGCTCGCGATCTACGACACGATGAACCTGATCCGCTCCGACGTGTCGACCATCGCCGTCGGCGCGACGGCCTCGATGGCCACGGTGCTGCTCTCGGCCGGCGAGAAGGGCAAGCGCTACGCGCTCCCGAACGCCACCGTGCACATGCACCAGGCGATGGGTGGGGCGCGCGGTCAGGCCTCCGACATCGAGATCGCGGCGCGCGAGATCCTCCGCAACAACGAGATCATCCGTAACATCCTCTCCGAGCGGACGGGGCAGGACATCGAGCGCATCCGGATGGACACGGACCGCGACTTCTACCTCAATGCCGATCAGGCGTTGGAGTACGGGATGATCGACGAGATCCTCGCGAAGCCCGACGACGGCAGCTCCACCGCGAGCAGCAACGGGAGCGGCATCGGCTAAGCTGGCATCGAAGCCCGGCGGGGGACGCTGGGGGAAGCATGGCGAAGTCCTCGACCCGCGGGAACAGGGTCCAGTACCACTGTTCCTTCTGTGGCAAGAACCAGGACCAGGTCAAACGGCTGATCGCCGGGCCCGGCGCCGTCTACATCTGCGACGAGTGCGTCGTCCTCTGCCAGGAGATCATCCAGGAGGAGGGCGAAGGCGGTTCCCGCAAGGGTGGGGCCAGGCCGACACGCACGCCTCGCGAGCTTGTGGCGCTGCTCGACGAGTACATCGTCTCGCAGGACCAGGCGAAGCGCGTGCTCTCCGTCGCCGTCTACAACCACTTCAAGCGCATCGACGCGCCCGCGCAGGCCGACCTGGAGCTTGAGAAGTCGAACATCCTGCTCATCGGGCCGACGGGGACCGGCAAGACGGCGCTCGCACGCACGCTCGCGAGGGTCCTTGACGTCCCGTTCTCGATCGCCGACGCCACCGCGCTGACCGAGGCGGGCTACGTCGGCGAGGATGTCGAGAACATCCTGCTGCACCTCATCCAGGCCGCGGACTTCGATATCCCGCGCGCCGAACGCGGCATCGTCTACATCGACGAGATCGACAAGATCGCGCGCAAGTCCGACAACCCCTCGATCACACGTGACGTCTCGGGCGAGGGCGTGCAGCAGGCGCTGCTCAAGATCATCGAGGGCACCGTGGCCAGCGTGCCGCCGCAGGGCGGCCGCAAGCACCCGCACCAGGACTTCATCCAGATCAACACCAGCAACATCCTCTTCATCGTCGGCGGCGCGTTCGAGGGCCTCGAGAGCATCGTCTCCCGCCGCACGGGCATCGGCGCGCGGAGCCTCGGCTTCGGCTCGGAGACCGTCTCCGAGGCCGACCGGGCGATGATCCTCAAGCACGTCACCCACGACGACCTGCTCCAGTTCGGTCTCATCCCGGAGTTCGTCGGCCGCCTGCCCGTCGTCTCCGTCCTCGACCCGCTCGACGTGGACACGATGATGTCGATCCTGACGAAGCCGAAGAACGCGGTGGCGCGGCAGTTCCAGCGGCTGTTCCAGATGGACAACACGGAGCTGGTGTTCACCGACGACGCGCTGCGGCTCATCGCCGAGGAGGCGATCGAGCAGAAGACCGGCGCGCGCGGCCTGCGCACGGTCGTCGAGGGTCTGCTGCTGGACGTGATGTTCGAGGCGCCCTCGAACCCCGACATCCGCAAGTGCGTGGTCTCGGCCGAGACGGTGCGAAACCGCGTGCGTCCGCTGCTGGTGACGGAGAGCGAGCAGGTGGTGGGCGAGGAGCCCCCGGACGCCGAGTCCGCCTGACGCCGCCGCCCTCCTCGCCGGGGCGGCTACTCCGCCGTCAGCGTCTCCCGGTACGCCTCGAGACCTGCCAGAGCGACGGGATCTCATCGAACAGCTCGGCAACGGGCGTGTCGGGCCCGACCCAGCCGACGAGGTTCCAGCCCGGATACAGCGTCGTCGTGATCGTCTCGGCATCGTCGGACACGTCCGCGTCCGGCGATGCGAGTGCGCCCGGGCCACCGATCCCACCGGCGAGTGCGACGAGCACAGCCGCGGCGATGACTGCGAGGCAGAGGGTCTTCACTGAGACCAAACCTTCTGGCGCGCGCTAGTTCTGCGACGCGCATAGAGGATACGCGCATGGTGCATGGGAGGTTCCATGGCGCGGGCCGGCAGCGGTTGAGGCGGTTGCGCGCTATCCTCGATGCACATGACCACCACCCCCGCCCGACGCACGCGCGCGCGCCCGCGCCTCGACGTTGCACTCGTCGAGCGCGGCCTCGCGCCCTCGCGTGAGCGCGCCCGCGCGCTCGTGATGGCGCGCGACGTGCGCGTCGACGGCGCGGTCGCGACGCGGCCCGCGCAGCCGGTCGCCGACGGCGCGGCCATCGAGGTGCGCGAGCCGCCGCCGTTCGTGAGCCGCGGCGGAGAGAAGCTCGCGCACGCCCTCTACCGCACCGGGATCGACGTGCGCGGGCTGCGCTGCCTCGACGTCGGCGCGTCCACGGGCGGGTTCACCGACTGCCTGCTCCAGCAAGGCGCGCGCGAAGTCGTGGCGGTCGACGCCGGCTACGGCCAGCTGGCGCAGCAACTGCGCGACGACCCGCGCGTCGAGGTGCGCGAGCGCACGAACGCGCGCACGCTCGAGCCCCTCGACCCGCCCGCCGACCTTGCGGTCATCGACGTGTCCTTCATCTCGCTCACCCTCGTGCTGCCCGCCGTGCTCGGCTCGCTGCGCGCCGGCGCCGACGTGCTGGCGCTCGTGAAGCCCCAGTTCGAGGCTGAGCGCGCCGATGTGCGGCGCGGCGGGGTGGTGCATGACGAGACGGTGCATGCCCGCGTCGTGGGGCGCGTGGCGTCGTGGGCCATCGAACGAGGCGTGCGCGTGCGAGGCGTCGTGCGCTCGCCGCTGCTGGGCCCCGCGGGCAACCGCGAGTTCTTCCTGTGGCTGCGGACTGCCGACGGCGCACAGGGGGGCTCGGCATGACTGCCGGCATCCCCATCCAGCGCGCCGGCGTGTGCTACCACCCTGATGTGCACGGGGCCGCTGAGCTGGCCACGAGGCTGTGTGACCAGGCAGCCGAGTTCGGCTGCGAGGTGTGGATGGCCGCGCTTGGGCGCGACGGGGACGCCTCGCCCGACGGCGGCGCCGTCGCGGCGCAGTTGCCGGGCTCGGACCTGTTGGTGTGCGTCGGCGGCGACGGCACCATGCTCCAGGCGTCCGGACTTGCCTCGATGCTCGGCGTGCCGGTGTTCGGCGTGCGTATGGGTCGCCTCGGCTTCCTCGCCGAGGCGACCGAGGGCGAGGCGGAGGCCGCGCTCGCGCTGATCCTGCTCGGCGAGGGCCGTATCGAGGAGCGCACGATGGCGCAGGCGACCGTCGTCGACGGGAGCGGGCAGCCGGAGGAGTTGCACGCCCTCAACGACGTCGTGATCGGCCGCAACCGCCTCGGCCGCACGGTGACGGTGGGCCTGCGTGTGGACGGCGTGCTGCTCGCGGAGTACCGCGCCGACGCCGTGGTCGTCGCGACGGCGACGGGCTCGACCGGGTACACGCTGGCGATCAGCGGCCCGATCCTCTACCCGACCTCGCCCGAGCTGATCGTCGGCGCAGTCGCCCCGCACCTCTCGTACGGCAACGCGCTCGTGGTGCGAGGGGAGACCGAGGTCACGCTCCAGATGGCGCGCGGCTACGAGGCGATGATGACCGTCGACGGCCACCACGAGCGTCCGGTGCCCTCCGGCACGGTCGTGCAGGTCACGCGGTCACCGCGCGTCGCACGCTTCGTGCGGCTGGGCGGTGAGCAGCAGTTCTACGCGAACCTGGCGCTCCGGCTCGGCTGGCTGCGCATGGACCACCAGCTCGACACCCAGGAGGAGTGAAGCGGCGGCCGCGGGGGGTGATGCCTATCGCGCCGCGCGGTTCTATCCTGTACCCATGACAACGGACCTCGCCCTCCCGGCCGCGCTCCCCGACGGCGCCGTGGTTGACCGTGCGACGGTCGGCGACGTCGACGCGATCACGGACCTCGTGAACTTCTGGGCCGCGCGCGGCGACATGCTGCCGCGCACCAAGGGCGAGACATACGAGAACCTGCGCGACTTCTTCGTGATCCGCGAGCGCGGCGAGGTGGTCGCGTGCGGCGCGCTGCACATCGTGTGGGCGGACATCGCCGAGCTGAAGTCCCTCGCCGTCTCCGAGACGTGCCAGGGCCGCGGCTACGGCCAGCACCTCGTGCGCGCGTGCGTCGAGGAGGCCGGGCGGCTGGGGCTCGACCGCGTCTTCGCGCTCACCTACAAGCCGGAGTTCTTCGAGCGGTTCGGCTTCATCCAGGCCGACGTGATGGAGTTGCCGCGCAAGGTCTGGAACGAGTGCTACCGCTGCCCCAAGTTCCCGGGCTGCAACGAGATCGCGATCACCCTCGACCTCCCCGGTCGCGCGGCGGAGCCGGCGGCCGCGGCAGTCGCGCTGTGACGGACGAGCCCGCACTCCCCGAGGTCCTCAGCACCGAGCGCATCTACGAAGGCCGCGTCTTCGACATCGAGCACGCCTCGATCCGCTTCCCCGACGGCGTCGAGGCGATGCGCGCGACAGTGCGGCACCCGGGCGCGGTCGCACTCGTGGTCCTCGACGACGAGGGGCGCTGGCTCCTCGTCGAGCAGTACCGCCATCCCGCAGCCCAGCGCCTGCTCGAGATCCCTGCCGGCACGCGCGAGCCGGGCGAAGCCCCCGACGTGACCGCGCACCGCGAGCTGCGCGAGGAGACGGGCTACGACGCCGACTCGCTCGTGCGCATCGGCGGGACGTGGATGGCGCCGGGATTCACCTCGGAGTACATCGACTTCTACCTCGCCACCGGGCTGCGCGAGGCGCCGCTCGCGACGGGTGACGAGGAAGACCTGTCGGCGCCGATCCCGTACACGCGCGAGGAAGTGGAGACGGCCGTGGCAGCGGGCGAGATCGAGGATGCGAAGACCCTCGTGGCGTTGCAGTTGTACTCCCTGCACGAGCGGCGGACGGGCGGAGCCGGTGCGTGACGGCCAGCGCTTGACCATGACCGCACCCCCGGCAATAGTCAGCCTCGCCACGGGCCGATCGGATCCCGGGCAGCGCGAGGCGTAAAGGGGCAGCCGTGGCAGACGACCTGCAACACGACATCCTCATCGTCGGCGGCGGCGGCGCCGGACTGCGCGCCGTGATCGCGGCCGCCGAGGCGCACCCCGACCTCGACATCGCGATGGTCTCCAAGGTCTACCCGATGCGTAGTCACACGGTCTCCGCCGAGGGCGGCGCCGCGGCCGTGATCAAGGACAACGACAGCATCGAGGAGCACATCCACGACACGATCAGCGGCGCCGACTGGCTCGCCGACCAGGACGCCGTCGAGCTGTTCGTGAACGAGGCCCCGGGCGAGATGATCCAGCTCGAGCACTGGGGCTGCCCGTGGAGCCGCGAGGAGGACGGCAGCGTCGCCGTCCGGCCCTTCGGCGGCATGCGCATCCGCCGCACGTGGTACGCCGCCGACAAGACCGGCTTCCACATGCTCCACGCGCTCTTCCAGACCTCGCTCAAGTACACGGCCGTCAAGCGCTACGACGAGTGGTTCGCCACGCGCCTGCTCGTCGAGGACGGGCGCTGCCAGGGCGTGATCGCGATCGAGATGCGGACCGGCGAGGTCCACGCGATCCGCGCGCGCTCGGTCATCATGTGTACCGGCGGCGGCGGGCGCGTCTTCCCGTTCACCACCAACGCCGCGATCAAGACCGGCGACGGCATGGCGATGGCGTACCGCGCGGGCGTCGCGCTCAAGGACATGGAGTTCGTCCAGTACCACCCCACGGGCCTGCCGGGCACCGGCATCCTCATCACCGAGGCCGCCCGCGGCGAGGGCGGCATCCTGGTCAACACCGAGGGCCGCCGCTACCTCGAGGACTACAACCTCGGCGAACCCGTCCCCATCGACGACCCGCGGCACCCGCAGCTCCGCACCATGGAGCTGGGCCCGCGCGACAAGCTCTCGCAGGCGTTCATGCGGGAGCAGGACGCCGGCCGGGTCTTCGAGGGCGAGTACGGGACGTACACCCACCTCGACGTGCGGCACCTCGGCGAGCAGCTGATCATGGAGCGCATCCCGTTCGTGCGTGAGCTCGCGAGCAACTACGCGGGCATCGACCCGGTGCATGAGCCGATCCCCGTGCGGCCCGTCGTCCACTACATGATGGGCGGCATCCACACCAACACGAACGGCGAGACGAGCCTGCCGGGCCTCTTCGCCGCCGGTGAGTGCGCGTGCGTGAGCATCAACGGCGCGAACCGCCTCGGCTCCAACTCGCTCACCGAGCTGCTCGTGTTCGGCCGCCGCGCCGGGCTCTCCGCGGCCGAGTTCGCGCGCGAGCACCCGGACATCGCCACCGACGCCCTCGAAGCGCAGCGCGCCGACGAGGAGGCCTCGATCGCTGCTCGCTTCCGCACCCCGCGCGAGGGCGGCGAGCGCCTCGCTACGATCCGCCGCGAGCTCAATGCGACGATGGAGGCGGGGGCCGGCGTCTACCGCGAGGAGTCCGGCATCCAGGCCACGACCGAGAAGGTCGCCGAGCTCAAGGAGCGCTTCGAGAACGTCGCCATCGACGACCACAGCAAGAGCTTCAACACCGAGCTCACCACCGCGATCGAGCTCGGCTTCCTCCTCGACGTCGGCGAGGCGGTCGCGCACTCCGCGCTCCAGCGCACCGAGTCGCGCGGTTCGCACCAGCGCACCGACTACCCGGACCGCGACGACGACCAGTTCCTGAAGCACTCGCTCGCGTTCCGGACCGACGGCGCGCCGCGCATCGAGTACGCCGACGTGACGATCACCAACTGGCCGCCGGCCGAGCGGACCTACGGCAACTAGCGACGGAGGCGTCATGACCAGCCCAGCGATGACCACCTCGCAGACCGTCACCCTCGAGGTGTTCCGCTACCACCCCGACACCGACTCAGAGCCCTCGTACCAGAGCTACGAGGTGCCGTACCGCGAGGAGTGGGTCGTCCTCGACGCGCTCAACTGGCTCAAGGACGAGGTCGACGGGACGCTCAGCTACCGCTGGTCGTGCCGGATGGGCGTCTGCGGCAGCTGCGGGATGATGGTCAACGGCTACCCGCGCCTCACCTGCAACGCCTTCCTGCGCGAGTTCCTGCCCGGCCCGATCCGCGTCGAGCCGCTCCGGGGCTTCCCCGTCGAGCGCGACATGGTGACCGTCCTCGACGACTTCATGGGCAAGCTGACCGACGTCAAGCCGTGGATCATCCGCGAGGAGGAGCAGCCGGTCGAGGAGGGCGAGTACCTCCAGTCACCGTCGCAGCTCGCGGACTTCAAGCAGTTCAGCATGTGCATTAACTGCATGCTCTGCTACGCCGCGTGCCCGGTATACGAGCACGAGGACGACTTCCTCGGCCCCGCCGCGATCGCGCTGGCGCAGCGCTACAACCTCGACTCGCGCGACCAGGGCAACGAGCAGCGCCAGGAGCTGATCTGGTCCGACGAGGGCATCTGGGACTGCACCTTCGTCGGCGAGTGCAGCGAGGTCTGCCCGAAGCACGTCGACCCCGCGGCCGCGATCCAGCAGGCCAAGGTCGAGGCGACGAACAGCTTCTTCATCTCGCTGCTGCCGTTCACGCCGCCGGGGATGGGTCGCTAGCCATGCCCGGACCGCTGCCGCGCACCAAGTCCAACGCGTGGTGGAACCGCCGCTGGGCGTACCGCGTCTTCCTGCTGCGCGAGCTCTCGGCCGTGGCCGTCGCGGTCTACGTTGCGCTGCTGCTCGTGCTGGTCACGCAGGTGCGCGACGGCCGGGGCGCCTTCAACGACTACCTCGACCTGCTTGAGAGCCCGCTGTTCTGGATCATCCACCTGGTGCTGCTCGGCTTCGCGCAGCTCCACTCCACGACGTGGTTCCGGGCGGTGCCGAAGAGCATGCGGGTCAAGCTGGGCGGACGGCCGGTGCCGCCGGAGGCCATGCTCTTCGGGATGTACCTGCTGTGGGCCGGTGCATCGCTCGTGGTGCTCGCGGCCTTCCTGGTGGACTGGTAGGGGAGGCGCACCGTGCGACCCTCGAACGAGCCGTTCTGGTGGGCGATGTTCGGCGCTGGCGGGATGATCTCCGCGCTGCTGCTGCCGGTGCTCATCATCATCACCGGTTTCGTCGTCCCCGCCGGGGGCGTGGACTTCAAGCAACTCGACACGCTGTTCAACAACCCGCTGGTGCGGCTCATCATCCTCGGCGTGGCGTTCCTGTCGTTCTTCCACGCCGCGCACCGCATCCGGCACACGCTGAAGGACCTCGGCCTGCGCTCGGTGGCGACGCCGCTCGCGGTGCTCTGCTACGCTGCGGCCCTTGCCGGGACGGTGTGGGCGGCGCTGGTGGTGCTGTAGCCCCTCGCCCGGACCGAGAACTGCGAGGGCCCCATGACCGACCGACTCACCCAGTTCTTCACAGCCATCGGCGCCGGTGTGGTCGTCGGCGTCATCGTCGGCCTGGTCGCCCCACTCGCCGCCGACCCGCCGTCGTTCGTCACGGGCGGCATCGCCGGCGTCCTCGGCGCCGTCGTCGCCGTGTTCGTGAGTTCGCGGGGGCGCGGGTAGGAAACGCCACCTCGACATCTGGCCCACTGCATCAGAGCTACCCGCGACCTCGTAGGGTGCTGGCTGTGCCTATTCGGCCGTGGACGTGGGCCGCGCGGTGATGAAGTGGTAGTAGTCCTTCTGCGACTTCGCCGACTCGATGTCGAGACCGAACGGGAGGCTCAGACCGTCGACCTCGTGGGTGCTCATCGTGGCAAGATCTACGATCTCCAGGGTAGCGGCCGCGCTCAGGAACGAGGTCCCGAACCGCGTCGTTGGGCGGATGAGCAAGTCGCCGACGATAGAAGGCCCCCCGCGCTGATCGGTCGCGATGTAGTGCTCGACGGAACCATCGTGATCCGGAATCGCCAGCGTGAGGCCAGCCTCGTCGCGGGTGCTCCACACAGCGGCGGGGTCGGCCTGCTCGCCTGATGCTACCCAGCGGTACCGGTAGGTCCATCCCTCCCGCTGGTCGAGACCGAGGGGCGCGAGGCGCAGGAGCATCGCCTGCCACTCTCCGTCGGTGAGCTCCTCCCACGGCTCGCGTGTTTCCCAGATGTTCCAAGTCTCCGTGAGCACATCGTCATCGGTTACTTCGATGATGCGCGTCTCGGGAAGCAGCTCGCCCCAGTCCTGCCATGCCGCGCCGCCGTCGCCGCTGACCCACAGGCGCAGTTCGGTATCGATGTCCGGATACTCGGGATCCTCCCACGGGTCTACGTCGCAGTACGCGGCGTGGCAGACGGTTACGGCCAGGGTCTGGCCGCTCTCGCTGACCCCGAAGCTGCGGACCGGGTAGTAGTGCGGGATGTCGCCCGCGTCGTCGAAGGTCGCCAGCGGTCGATCCTCGCGCAGGGTGTTGGCTGCCTCGTCGAAGATGACCCGGCGGAGGTCGAATGGGACGCCACCGCAGTGCGTGCATGGGTTCACCCAGTAGTACAGCGCGAGTCCGGCGGGCAGCGGCCGAGGTTCCCCGCGGGTGATCCGCACTGACTTGGCTGTGGTCAGTTCGGGCGTCGGGTGGGGCGTCGATGTGGCCGTAGGAGTTGGTGTGGCGGTTGGCTCGGGCGTGGAGCTCGGAGTCGGCTCGCTCGTTGGTTCGGCCGAGGAGGCCGGGCTGGCCGGCGGCGTCGCGTCAGCCGACGCGACCGCGACCATCGGAGTGGCGGTCGAGGTCGCTGGTGAGGGCTCCGACGGTCCCGACGGGGGCGGGGCCGCGTCGTCCTCGCACGCCATGGCGGCGAGCGTCAGCGCACACCCGATCCAGAGCAGCGCCCAACGCATCGCGCCTCACCTTGCTGTGGGCGGCACAGATCCCCCGGTGAGCCCTGAGCGCCTTCTACAGAGGATACGGTCGGCGGTGCTCCACGGGATGCGTCCAGGCAGCCCGCATCCCGTGGGTCGGGCCGCACAGGGCGCGCCATCGCGCCGCGCCGCTCGCTACTCTCCGTACGCCACCGCCTCGAGGTCCTCGATGCGCTCGTCCTCGGTGAAGCGCCAGATGCCGATGTGGCCCCGCAGCAGGTCGCCGTTGGCGTCCCAGTCCATCGACGCCGACGCGCCCTCGTAGTCGACCTCGCCGCCGCCTGCGAGGATCTCGAGGGCGCGCGCGGCTCCGGCCGCCCCCGCGATCACCGTCTCGCCCGGCGGCGCACCCACCGCGCGGAGCTGGTCGCGGATCGCGGCGCCGTCGAGGCTTCCCGCTGCCTCGGCCGCAAGCGCGATGGCAACGACGGCGTCGTACGTGTTGCGCACGTATGGAGTCGCCGGCAACTCACCGTGCGCCTCGCGGTACGCCGTCTCCCATGCGGCCTGCGACGCGGTGTCGGGGCTGCCGACGCCGGCCGTGCCGTACATGCCGCCGAGGCGGTCGCCGCCGATCGCCTGGACGAGGCCCAGCCGGCGTGCGGCGTCGCCGAACACGAACTGGTCGTAGAGGCCCGCGTCCAGCGCCTCGCGGATGACGGTCTCGGCCTCGGCCGCGAACGTGATCAGCACCAGCGCCTGTGCGCCCTCGGCGGCGGTCTCCCGCAGCGCGGGAAGATAGCTCTCGGCGTCGGGTTCGATCAGCGCCGAAGTGATCCCGCCATCCCACGCGGCCGCGAACGTCTCGTGGAGCCCTCGGCCCCACGCGTCGTCGCGGTAGACCACGCCGACGTTGTCGAAGCCGCGCTCGCGCACGAGGCGGGCGAGCACCGGCCCCTGGGCGACGTCGGAGAGGGCCGTGCGGAACAGGAAGTCGCCGTCTTCGGCCGTCGTCAGCAACGGCGAGGTCGCCGAGGGACTGACCATGGGGATGCGCGCCGGCCCCGTCACCTCCTCGGCGACGCGCAGCGCGTTGGCGCTCGTGTTCGGGCCGACGATGGCGTGCACGCGCTCGACCTCGATGAGGCGCCGCGCCTCGGCGGCGGCCACGGCCGGGTCGGCCGTCGAGTCGGCGACGACGAAGGCGACCGGCCTGCCGAGCACGCCGCCGCCGCCGTTGATGTGGCTGATCGCGAGCTCGAAGCCGCGCTGACGCGCGGCCGAGGCCTCGGCCCCGGTGTCGTAGTTGAGGAACAGCGCGATCTTGAGCGGCGCCTGCTCGCCTGCCTCGTCGCCCCCACACCCGGCCGCGAGCGCGAGCGCCGCGCCGAGGAGCACCGACGCGAGCAGGCGCGCGGGGCGGGAGCTGTCCGCGAGCAGGCTCATCGCTGCGTCGCGAGGGCCACCCCTACGGGTGGGTCATGTCCTCGGGCCGCACCCACTCGTCGAACTCCGCGTCCGTCACGTAGCCGAGCGAGACGGCTGCCTCGCGCAGCGTGGAGCCCTCGACGTGGGCGTGGTGCGCCACCTCGGCCGCGCGGTCGTAGCCGATGCGCGGGCTCAGCGCCGTCACCAGCATCAGCGAGGACTCCATGAGCTGCTGGATGCGCTCACGGTTCGGCTCGATGCCGGCCACCATGTTGTCGGTGAACGACACCGCCGCGTCACCGAGCAGGCGGATCGACTGCAGCGTGTTGAAGACGATCACCGGCTTGAAGACGTTGAGCTCGAAGTGCCCGGTCGCGCCGCCGACGTTCACGGCGACGTCGTTGCCGATGACCTGCGCGCAGACCATCGTCAGCGCCTCGGACTGCGTGGGGTTCACCTTGCCCGGCATGATCGAGGAGCCCGGCTCGTTGGCCGGCAGCATCAGCTCGGCCAGCCCGGCGCGCGGGCCGGAGCCGAGCAGCCGCACGTCGTTCGCGATCTTCATCAGCGAGGCCGCCACGGTCTTGAGTTGCCCCGACATCTCGACCTGCGCGTCGTGCGCGGCGAGCGACTCGAACTTGTTCGGCGCGGTGACGAAGGGCAGGCCCGTGATGCCCGCGATCTCGGCCGCGACGCGCTCGGCGTACTCGGGGTGGGCGTTGAGCCCGGTGCCGACCGCGGTACCGCCGAGGGCGAGCTCGAGGATGCGCGGCAGCGCCCCCTCGACGCGGTCGATCGAGTTCTCGACCTGCTTCACGTAGCCGGAGAACTCCTGGCCGAGCGTGAGCGGCGTCGCGTCCATGAGGTGGGTGCGGCCGATCTTCACGATGTCGTCGAACTCGGCCTGCTTGGCCGCGAGCGCGGCGTGGAGGTGGCGCAGGCCGGGGACGAGGCGGTGCGTCGCCTCCTCGGCGGTCGCGATCGACATGGCGCCCGGGAACACGTCGTTCGAGGACTGCGACATGTTGACGTGGTCGTTGGGGTGGACGGGGTCCTTGGACCCGCGCTCGCCGCCGAGGATCTCGATGGCGCGGTTCGAGATGACCTCGTTGGCGTTCATGTTGGACTGGGTGCCGGAGCCGGTCTGCCAGACGACGAGCGGGAAGTGGTCGTCGAGGTCGCCGTCGATGACCTCCTGCGCGGCGGCGCGGATGGCGTCGGCGCGGGTGGCGTCGAGCTTGCCGAGGGCCTCGTTCACGGTGGCGGAGGCGTGCTTGACGATGCCGAGCGCGCGGATGATGGAGCGCGGCATGCGCTCGGTGCCGATCTTGAAGTTCTGAAGCGAGCGCTGGGTCTGCGCCCCCCAGTACACGTCCGACGCCACCTCGATGGCGCCCATGCTGTCGGTCTCGGTGCGGGTGGGTGCTGCGGTCGTCGTCATCGGTCGGCTCGGTCCTCCGTCGGTGGTGAGTTGGTGGTGCGGGGTGAGGGTAGCGGGTGTGGGGGTTGTGGGCAGCCAGAAGGCGAAGGCGGAACGTGCGTTCGGGAGCTTTGCAGCGTATCGTCAGGCGAATGAAGCCGCGCGAGGCGTTTCTACGAGAGTTGGTCGAACTTGCGGGCGAGCCGAAGCGGCTCGGCCGCAGCCAATCGATGTTCGAGCTGGGTGACGGGCAGGCGTTCGTCTACCTGCGCTACTCACGCGTGCATCCCAACGGCCGGACGTTCTACGGGCTGCGCGAGGAAGACCTGCGGCAGCTTGAGGGCCGGACGGCGTTCCTCGCGCTGCTCTGGGACGGGCAGGACGAGCCGCTGCTACTCCCACTCTCTGAGTTCGGCCCGCTGTTCGATGAGGCAGGCGCGGCAGCCGACGGCCAGGTCAAGGTGCAGGTCTACCTGCGCGACGACGAGCCGACCGAGCTCTACGTTGCACGCGCCGGGCGTCACATCGTCGAGGCGCACTTCGGCTGGGAGTCGCTGCTGAGCGCCCTCGCCGACGCACGCGACGAGACGCCGCAACTCGAGCACGAGCAGGTACAGACCCTGCTCGGTGCCATCGGCGACGCGCGCGGGCTGGACGTCTGGATACCGCCGAGCGACCGCCCAAAGATGGACTGGACGCTTGCCCCGCGCTTTCCGTTCCGGACCTCGATGCCGCCGGGCCTCGACCTGGTGCTGCACGAGATCGACGTGGTCTGGATGGCGCGTGGCGGCAGCACGCCTGTTGGCCTGTACGAGGTCGAGCACTCGACCCCGATCTACTCCGGGCTGCTGCGGTTCAACGACGCCTACCTGACGGTCGCGGAGCCGCCGCGCTTCACCATCGTGGCCGAGGACGAACGACGCGGGCTGTTCGCGCGCCAGCTGCGCCGACCTACATTCCAGGCGAGCGGCCTCGACAAGCTGTGCGGCTTCATGACGTACGGCGAGGTGTTCAGATGGCAGCAGCGGATGGCCGCGTGATGAGAAGGAGCACGGCATGACCACGGAGACGAACGGGGATACGACCGGCAGCGCCGAGCAGCACTACCTGCTCTTCATCTGGGGCAGCGTCGAGCCGGAGCTACGCGGCCCCTACGCCACCGACGATGAGCGCCTCCACGCCGCGCGCGCCCTCGCCGCCGACGGGGAGGGCGACGAGCACGGCATCTTCCGCCTCGACGCGTCCGGGCCGGTGGAGGTGACGAGCTTCGGAGCGGCTGAGGTTGGTGACACCGGCTATTGACAACGTGTGTCTGCGGGTTTCCAATTGCATAGGGGTGAGATTCCGATGGTTGCTTCGTCGGTCGAACAATTGTTGGCCCTGTGGTCCGGTCAGGGTGATGATGCTGCGTCTGCGCGGACGTATCGACGGGTTAGGGCTGCGATCGAGGCCAGTGCTGCGCTGCGTGGTCGCTCGGTCGAGGTCTACCTGCAAGGCTCGTACGCCAACACGACGAATATCAGCCATGACAGCGATGTTGACATAGTCGTGCAGTCGTCAGCGAGCTTCGTACTTGGATACGACACCGGTCTCTCGTTGCGCGACAGGCAAGCGGTCGCGGACTCATTCCCGTCCGCCGAGTACAAGTATGGCTCATTCCGGGACGATGTTAGGCAGGCTCTACGCGTCGCGTTCGGCAACCGAGTGCATGAAGGTAACAAAGCTCTGAAGGTTGATGCTGCGCTGGGACATGTCAACGCCGATGTTGTACCGGCGTTCGACTATCGACTGTACACCGGCATGCAGTCCTTTGTTGCTGGTATGGCGTTCTATGATCGAAGCGGTGAGATGTTCGTGAACTTCCCGAAGCAGCACCGGACGAATGGGGAGGCCAAGAACGAACGGTGCAACGGCAACTTCAAGCCCACTGTGCGAATCCTCAAGAATCTCCGCAACGCCTTGTATGACTCGGGTGCGCTGCCCGACAAGTCCATCCCGTCATACTACGTGGAGTGCCTCGTCGCTAACGCCAGCGATCTGAAGTTCCAGTCATCTAATCTGCGGCAGCGCGTCGACGATGTGGTGACGGACTTGATGGCTGCACTACTCCTTCATAGACAGGGTGTGGGTACGCCCATGTGCTTGAATGGAGTCATCCCGCTGTTTGGGCATGGCAACACGCAGTGGAACGCAGAGGATGCTTGGAGATTCGTAGATGCGGCCTGGTCTTGGTTGGCTCAGGCGTGACTCGTGCACAACTACGGTACTGATAGTAGTGAGGTGGCGTGGACTAAGTTTGTCATCGGTCTCTTCTCCGCGGTCCTGTCCGTCATCGCATTCTGGTTGGTCGATATCGACTTCGGTTACTTTGCCGCACTGAGGTTTGGCACACCGGTCACTCTGTTTGGTGGGTTGCTTCTGTTTTATGAACGATGCCTTTGGCGCGTAGCGCGCCGAAACGGACTCTCCCGCATGCCAGACTTTGCCGGGACGTGGCGTGGCACCGGAGAGTCATCCCATGAGGGCGAGACATTTGAAGCGGAACTCACGATCGCGCAGTCGTGGACAAGAATCTCAATCGTCGGGCGCTTTGGCCAATCGGAGTCTGAGAGCGGTGGCTTCGCTTTCATTCGCCGTCGAGGTCTAGATGCCGTGCTTGTCCACACATACCGGAACCGCCCGACTACGGTCTCGAACGATTCGTTGGAGATGCACGAGGGCACCGCAGAGTTGGCGCTCGAGCCCGGCGGTGTTCTCAGCGGGCGCTACTACACTGGTCGCGGCCGCGGAACACAGGGCACATTGAGACTGACGAGAGAGTTGGCCGCGTAGGCGTCGCCCGCCGAATTCACCCCCGCTCCGACTGGCCCGCACCTACCCCTCAGGCGTAGCCGCCACGAGCTCCAGCACCGCCTCCCCAGCAGCCTGCATCCCCGCCGCCTCAGACTCGCTCAGCGGCGACTCGTAGACCTCGAGGACTCCGCTGTCGCCGAGGAGGACCGGGGCGCCGACGTAGGCGTTCTCGATGCCCCACTGGCCCGACAGCAGCGTGCAGCACGGGAGCACGCGGCGCTCGTTGCGGAGGATGGCGTCGACCATCTCGATGGTCGCCGCGGCGGGGGCCGTGAAGGCGGATCCCGTCTTGAGCAGACCGACGATCTCCGCACCGCCCTTCGACGTGCGGTCCACCACCGCGTCGATGCGGTCTTGCGCCATCAGCGAGGTCAGCGGCACGCCGCCGACCGTCGCCGAGGAGACGATGGGGACCATCGTCGCCTCCGTGTGGCCGCCGAGCACCCACGCCGAGACGTCGCGAACCGAGACGCCGAGCTCCATCGCGATGAACGTGCGGTAGCGCGTGCTGTCCAGCATCCCGCCCTGGCCGACGACCCGCGCGGCCGGGAGGCCGCTGGCCTCGAGGGCGACGTGGCACATCGCGTCCATCGGGTTGGCGAAGATGATGAAGGTCGCGTCCGGCGAGTGCTCGATGGCGCTGCCGACGACGCTGCGGACGATGCCGGCGTTGGTGCCGAGCAGGTCTTCGCGCGTCATGCCGGGCCGCCTCGGCACGCCCGAGGTGACCACGACCACGTCGGAGCCGGCGGTGTCGGCCCAGTCGTTCGTGCCGCTCACGCGGACGCTGGTGCCGACCCACGGGGAGGCTTCCTGGATGTCCAGCGCCTTGCCCTGCGGCAGTCCCTCGACGATGTCGATCATCGTGACGTCGGCGTAGCCGCGCGAGGCGAGGATCTGGGCCATCGAGGTGCCGGTGTTGCCAGCGCCGACAATCGTGACTTGCTTGCGGGTCCCTGCCATCGTCGTCTGCCTTTCGTGCGCACGCGCCCTCGGCGTGTCCGTGTCGGCTGGGCCCGCTGGGGCGCGCGTGTGAGTGCCTGAAGTGCTGCTCTGTGGTTCCGGGTTGATGCGCCGGGCGGCGAGCCGCCGCCCGGGTGCAATCGCTGCTTCTAGCTTGCCATCTCGCGGTTCAGCCGGTCGACGATGCGGTCGAAGAATTGCCGGGTGTTGAGCCACTCCACGTCGGGTCCGATGTTCATCGCCAGGTCGCGCGTCATGTCGCCCGACTCGACCGTGTCGATGCAGACGCGCTCGAGCGTGTCGGCGAAGTCCTCGACGTCCTGGGTGTTGTCCATGCGGCCGCGATACCGCAGCCCGCGCGACCACGCGAAGATCGAGGCGATCGGGTTCGTCGAGGTCTCGTTGCCGGCGAGGTGCTGGCGGTAGTGGCGCGTGACGGTGCCGTGCGCCGCCTCGGCCTCGACGGTGTTGCCATCGGGGGTGAGCAGCACGGAGGTCATGAGGCCGAGCGAGCCGAAGCCCTGTGCGACCACGTCGGACTGCACGTCGCCGTCGTAGTTCTTCGCAGCCCAGACGAAGCCGCCGTCCCACTTGAGGGCCTGCGCGACCATGTCGTCGATGAGCCGGTGCTCGTAGGTGAGGCCGGCCTCGCCGAAGCGGCCGGCGAACTCGGCGTCGAAGACCTCCTGGAAGAGGTCGCGGAAACGGCCGTCGTAGGCCTTGAGGATCGTGTTCTTCGTGGCGAAGTAGAGCGGCAGCCCGCGGTCGAGCGAGTAGGTCATGCAGGCGCGGGCGAAGCCGCGGATCGACTCGTCGAGGTTGTACATGCCCATGGCGACGCCGCCGCCCTCGGCGAAGTCGAAGACCTCGCGCTCCTCGGGCGCGCCGCCGTCGGCGGGGGTGAAGGTCATGGTGAGGCGGCCGGGGCCGGGCACGACGAAGTCGGTGGCGCGGTACTGGTCGCCGAAGGCGTGGCGGCCGATCACGATCGGGTTCTCCCAGCCGGGCACGAGCCGCGGGATGTTGCTCATCACGATCGGCTCGCGGAAGACGGTGCCGCCGAGGATGTTGCGGATCGTGCCGTTGGGCGAGCGCCACATCTGCTTGAGGCCGAACTCCTCGACGCGGTCCTCGTCGGGGGTGATGGTGGCGCACTTCACGCCGACGCCGTGGCGCTTGATCGCCTCGGCGGCGTCGATCGTGATCTGGTCCTCGGTGGCGTCGCGCGACTCCATGCCGAGGTCGTAGTACTCGAGGTCGACGTCGAGGTAGGGGAGGATCAGCTGTTCGCGGATCCAGGCCCAGATGATGCGGGTCATCTCGTCGCCGTCGAGTTCGACGATCGGGTTCTGCACCTTGATCTTTGCCATCAGGCCCCCTCGTGCGTGCTCGCGAGCCGAGCCGCGGTCTGTGCGGCGCCGGCGACCGGCGCCGGCGGTGCGGGCGGTCCGCTCCGGTCTAGAGCGGGATGTTCCCGTGCTTCTTCGCCAGCGGTGACTCTGCCTTGCGTTGCAGCATCCGCAGCGACTGTGCGATGCGGGCGCGCGTGTCTCGTGGATCGATCACGTCGTCGACGTAGCCCTTGGCCGCGGCGATGTACGGGTGCTCGATGCGCTCCTGGTAGTCGGAGACGAGCTCGGCGCGGACGGCGTCCTCGTCCTCGGCGGCCTGGAGCTCGCGGCGGTTGATGATGTTCACCGCCTGGCTGCCGCCCATGACGGCGATGGCGCCGCCGGGCCAGACGTAGTTGATGTCGGCGCCGAGGTGCTTGGAGCCCATCGCCACGTAGGCGCCGCCGAAGCCCTTGCGCGTGATCACGGTGATGAGCGGCACGGTCGCCTCGGCGTAGGCGTACAGCAGCTTCGCCCCGTGCGAGATGATGCCGCCGTACTCCTGCGCCACGCCCGGCAGGTACCCCGGCACGTCGACGAGCGTGACGACCGGCACGTTGAACGAGTCGCAGAGCCGCACGAACCGTGCCGCCTTCCGCGACGAGTCGATGTCGAGCACGCCGCCGAGGTACATCGGCTGGTTCGCCACCACGCCGACGCTCTGCCCGCCGATGCGCCCGAACCCGACGACGATGTTCTGCGCGAAGAACTCGTGGACCTCCATGAAGTCCCCGTTGTCGAGCAGCCGTTCGATCACGTCGCGCACGTCGTACGGGATCGCGTCGTCCTCGGGCACGACGCTCAGGATGTCGTCGAGCGTGCGGTTCGGGTCGTCCCCGGTGTCGACGAACGGCGGTGACTCGACGTTGTTCGCGGGGAGGAACGAGAGCAGCCGCCGCACCTCGTCCAGGCACGCCTGCTCGTCGCTGAACGCGAACTGGGAGACGCCGGACTTGGCGGCGTGGGACATCGCCCCGCCGAGCTCCTCGAAGCTGGTCTGCTCGCCGGTGACGCTCTGGATGACGTCGGGGCCGGTGATGTACATCTGCGAGGTGCCCTCGACCATGAAGACGAAGTCCGTGATGGCGGGCGAGTAGACGGCGCCGCCGGCGCACGGCCCCATGATCACGCTGATCTGCGGGATCACGCCGGAGCCGTGGACGTTGCGCAGGAAGATGTCGCCGTACCCGGCGAGCGAGTCGACGCCCTCCTGGATGCGCGCGCCGCCCGAGTCGTTGAGGCCGATCATCGGGACGCCGGTCTTGAGGGCGAGGTCCATGACTTTCGCCATCTTCTCGCCGACGACCGTGGAGAGTGAGCCGCCGAAGACGGTGAAGTCCTGCGCGAAGACGCAGACCGGGCGGCCGTCGATCTGGCCCCAGCCGGTCACCACCGCGTCGCCGTAGAAGCGGTCGCCGGAGCCGTTCTCGGTCCAGTCCACGCCCAGCGCGTCGAGCTCGTCGAAGGTGCCGGGGTCGAGGAGCTGCTCGATGCGCTCGCGCGCGGTGAGCTTGCCGCGCTCGTGCTGGGCGTCGATGCGGGCCTGGCCGCCGCCGAGCAGGCCGCTCTCTTTGCGTTCCGCGAGTTCCGCGAGGCGGTCTTCGTGGCTCACTGCCGTGCCGCCGCGTGTCGAGTTGTCATGGCCGTACGGTTCCATCCCCGTCGCGGCGCCGGGCCGCGAAAGCGCGCCGCACGGACCATCGAGGACGGCGGCGCAAGCGTGCGTAGTATCGGGGGATTCGCCCCGCAGCGCCAGACCATGGCCGGGCGAGGGTTGCCCGCGCGGGGGCTACGGGATGATCAGCTCTTCGCCCACGAACAGGTTTGCGAGGCCATCGACGGTGGTGCCGTTGGCCGCGGCGAGCGCCTCGACGGTGATATCGAACCGCAGCGCGATGTCATAGGCCGTGTCGCCGGCCTGCACCACGTAGATTTCCGCGCCCGAGTCGTCGGTGGTGGTCTCGGCATCCGAGTCGTCGGCGTCCGCCCCATCGTCGCCCCCCGCGTCGTCGGAGGTGTCCGATCCCTCGGGGGTGTAGCCCTGCCGCACCGTCAGGACCTGGCCGACGAAGATGAGCGCGGCGTCCTCGATGTCGTTGAGTTCCATGATGGCGTCGACGGTGGTGTCGAAGCGCTCCGCGATCGCGAAGAGCGTGTCGCCTGCCTCGACGGTGTACTCGACTTCCTCGCCGGACACGACGGCGGTCTGCGTCGCCGTCGCCTCGGCCGTGGGGCTCGCGACGATGGTGGGTTCGGGGGTGCGCGCGAACGGAGTCGCGGTCGGGATGGGCGTGGACTCCGAGGAGGTCGGTTCCGGCGTGGGCTCGGCCTCGTCGTCCCCGCCACAGGCGGCGGCGAGGAGCGCGACGCCGGTGATACCGGCGAGCGCCAACCTGGCGAGTGCGGAACGCGACGGGAATTGGCTCACGTGCATAGGCGGCTAACCATCCGAGTGCATCGTACCGTAGCGCGGTACGGCCCGGCAAGTGCGCGGCGTATATCGACGGAAGTGAACCCAGGACCAGCGTGGCGCGAGTCGCTATCCGCCGAACTCCGCGACCAGGTCACGCAGCAGCTCGGCCGCGACCTCGAGGAGGATCGCGAGGTCCTTGGGGAAGACGGTCTCGATGGTGTCCCGGGACGTGTGGATGAACTCCGAGCCGCCGCTGTAGAGCGTGACGGCGGGTACACCCACCTCCTCGAAGCTCACATGGTCGGACCCAGCCCCGGGCGGGAACTCGCCCGCGGGGATGCCGTAGCCCAGCCGCGCCGCCGCCGCCGCGCCGCGTTCGGCGAGCGCCGCGTTGCCCTGCACGAAGCGTGGGCCGTCGAGGGTCCGCTGCCCGATCCGCGCGACCATGTCGAAGTTGAGCATGAACAGCACGCCCGACACGCCGTGCTCTTCCACGAACGCCTGCGAGCCGAACAGCCCGATCTCCTCCGCCCCGAACGCGATGAAGCACACGCCCTGGACATGGTGCGTCCGCGCTATCTCGATGAGCAGCGCGGTGCCCGAGGCGTTGTCGTGCGCGCCCGGGCCACTGGCCACGGAGTCGTAGTGCGCGCCGAGGTACGCGCGGCACTCGCCGTTGCGGGCCACCACGTTCTGCGAGCGCACCTCGCGCGTCCCGACGTCGGCCGTCACCGTGACCGCCGTGCCGTCGGCGGCCAGCGCGAGCAGCGGCTCGCGCGACTGCCGGGAGACACCGATGACGGGGATGGTCACGCCCGATGCCTCTTCGAGCGTCCCGCCGAAGAACCCACGCTCGTTGTTGACGATGACCACGGCTGCCGCGCCGGCGCTCTGCGCGTTCTGCGCCTTCTCGCGGAACGGCACGACGCCCCGGTCGAGCAGCGCGACGGCGCCCGTCACGTCGACCGCCTCGAAGTCCGCGACGTCGCCGAGGCCGGCGTGGACGAGCGGCGCGGTCGCCGTACCGTTGCGTGACCCGGCCAGCGCGAGCGCCTGCAGCGAGGGGCCCTCGCCGGGGGTCGCGAGCGAGGAGTGGTCGCCCCAGTAGGAGGTGTCGAACTCCTCGATGTCCACGACATAACCAGCATCACGGAGCTGGGCGGCGATGTACTCCGCTGCCTCGCGCTCCTCGTCGGTGCCCGCCGGGCGGATGCCGATGTCGACGGCGAGTGTGCGCAGGTCCTCCCATGCGCGGTCGGCGTCGGGGTCGCTGAGCTCCACGACGCTGAACGGCGCGGGCGGCGTCGCGGTGGGTGTCGGCGTTGCGGTCGGGGGCGGCGCCGTCGCGGTCGGTGGTGCGGTGGGCGTGCCGGCCGGCGCGGTGGCGACGGCGTCGGGCTCGCCGCCGCCGGAGCACGCGGCGGTGAGCAGCACCGCGGCCACGACCAGCAGGAGCCATCGACGTGCAGCGTGCGTCATCTCGCACCTCCCGAGGGCAGGCTGGTGGTCTCAGTGGTGGTGGGAGAGCGTGACGGGGGGTGACCGTCACTGCTGCACACGATCGTAACAGAGGCCGCGGGCCAAGGCGCTCGCGGGGAGATCCCTACGAGCGGGGCTTGCGGGAGGTGAACCAGCGCCGGATGCGCGCCGCGATGGTCTCCGAGCGATAGGAGATCGTGCGGCCTCGCCACTGCTGCGTGCGGTCGGCGCCGCCCTTGCCGCCGCCGAAGATCAGCAACGCGCCACTCGCGACGAGCAATGCCACGCCCGCGAACAGCACCCACTGCCCGAGCCCGAACCCCCGGAAGAAGAACGACCCGAGGATGAGGAGGAAGCTCAGCAGCAGCAGCTGCGACAGCGACACCCGGGACAGCTCGCGGGCGATCGCACGCTGTTGCGCCGAGACCCGGTCGCCGATGCGCCGGAGGTGCCGGCGCACGGTGCGGTTGCGGCGGCGCTCGGGTGTCGGGAACTGCTCGATCTTGTCGAGGATCTCATTGATCTCGCGCTCGAGACGGTCCTTGTCGTCGGGCATCGGCGAAGTCCCCGGTCGCGATTCTCATTGTAATGGTAGCAGTCGCCCCGTGCTGCGGGGCCGCTACGGCGTGCGGCCCCAGCCCCCGCCGCCCGGCGTCTCGACGCGCACGCGGTCGCCGGGCTCCACCTCGACCTGCGCGCGCGCGGGCAGCTCGTGGGTCGAGCCGTCGGCGCGCACCAGCACGTTGCGGCCGGGCTCGCCGTCGCTGCCACCGCCGAGGCCCCACGGCGCGAAGCCCCGCCGCTCGGTGACGAGCGTGACCGTCGCGCGGTCGCGGAATGCGTACTCGCGGACCAGCCCGTCGCCGCCGCGGTGCAGTCCGGCCCCGCCCGAGCCCTCGCGCACCTCGTAGCGCTCGACAGTGAACGGGTAGGCGAGGGGCAGCGCCTCGATGGGCGTGTTCATGGTGTTCGTCATGTGCGTGTGGACCGCGGGCCGCCCGTCGCGCCGGGGGCCCGCGCCCGCGCCGCCGGCGATCGTCTCGTAGTACGCGTAGGGCCGGCTGCGCGCGCGGTCGTAGCCGCCGATGGTGACGTTGTTCATCGTGCCCTGCGAGGCGGCCGGGATGCGGTCGGGCAGCGCGGACGCGAGCGCGCCGAGCGCCAGGTCCGTGATGCGCTGCGAGGCCTCGACGTTGCCCGCCGAGACCGCGCGCGGCGGCCCGGCCGCGACGACCGAGCGCTCTGGCAGCGTGAAGCGCACCGGCCGGTAGCAGCCCTCGTTCGTCGGTACGTCGGGGCCGGCGAGGCAGCGCATGACGTAGTAGCAGGCCGACCGCGTCACGGCCGCGACCGCGTTGAGCGAGGAGCGCTCGCTCTCCGGGTCGGTGCCCGTGAAGTCGAAGTGCACCCCGTCGCCCTCGACGGTGAGCGCGAGCCGCAGGGAGAGGGCGTCCGCGCCGGGCGGCGGGTCCTCCATGCGGTCCTCGAAGCGGTACGTGCCGTCCGGGATGTCGGCGATGACGGCGCGGATGCTGCGCTCGCCGTGGTCGAGGAGCGCCGCGTAGCGCGCGGCCAGCCCGTCCTCGCCGAACCGCTCGGCGGCGGCCTGCACGCGGCGCGCGCCGAGCGCCGTCGCCGCAAGCTGCGCGCGCAGGTCGCCCCGTCGCTCGTCCGGGGCGCGCGAGTTGCGCACGAAGATCGCGAGCGCCGACTCCTCGGGCGCCCCGGCGCGCACCAGCCGGATCGGCGGGACGATGATGCCTTCCTGCAGCAACTCGGTCGCGACGGGCATCGAGCCCGGCGCCATGCCGCCGACGTCGGCGTGGTGGGCGCGCGTCGCGACGAACCCGATCAGCGCGCCCGACGCGCCGAAGACGGGCGCGACCGTGGTGAGGTCGGGCAGATGCGTACCGCCGAGGAACGGGTCGTTGACGGCGCAGACGTCGCCGTCCTCGAAGGGCCCGAGCTCCATCACCGCCAGCACCGAGGCGGGCATGGACCCGAGGTGTACGGGCATGTGCGCCGCCTGCGCGACCATCGCCCCCTCGGGGTCGAAGACCGCGCACGAGAAGTCACGGCGTTCCTTGATGTTCGGCGAGTACGCCGTCCGCCCCAGCGCCTCGCCCATCTCCTCGGCGATCGAGGAGAGCACGGCGTCGGCGATGGCGAGGTCGGCGGCGGAGAGCGCGGAGGTGTCGCGTTCAGTGGTCATCGTCGCTCCAGCAGCAGGTTGCCCTGCTCGTCCACCGTCGCCGCCCAGCCGGGCGCGATCACCGTCGTCGAGTCGAGCTGCGCGACGAGCGCGGGGCCGTCGAGGTGGTCGCCGGGCCGCAGCGACGCGCGGTCGAAGAGCCGCGCGGACTGCGCGCGACCCTCGAACCACGCCTCGACGGTGGCCGGCGCCGCGCCCTCGGCCTCGAACGACGGCTCGGGCGCGGTGGCGCCTGTGGCCGCGCGCGCGGTGGCGCGGACGTTGACGACCTCGACGGGCGCCGAGGCGTCCTGGTGGGCGAAGCGCGTCTCGTGCAGCGCGTGGAAGTCGGCCCGTGCGCGCTCGAACGACTCGTCGGACTCAATGCCGTCGAGGTCCACGGTCAGTTCGTACGACTGTCCGAGGTAACGCACGTCGAGCGCCCACTCGATGTCCGCGCCGGGCCGGTCGAGCTGCGTCGAGGCCTCTCGCCCGGCCTCGGCGAGCGCATCGCGGAGCGCGCCGGTGGAGGAAGGGTCGAGGGGGAGCAGCACGGAGCGCGCGAACGTCGCGGTCAGGTCGCTGCCCGCCGCGCCGAGCGCCGCGATCACGCCGGGCGCCATCGGGACGAGCACCTTCGGGACCTCGACGGCCTCGGCGAGCGCGCAGGCGTGGAGCGGCCCCGCGCCGCCGAAGGCCACGAGCGTGAACTCGCGCGGGTCGAAGCCACGCTGCACGGAGACCACGCGCAGCGCACGCTCCATGTTCGCCACGGCCACATCGAGCACCGCCTGCGATGCGCGCTCGACGTCCCCACCGAACGCGCTCGCGACGCTCGCCGCGGCGCGCCGCGAGCGGGCGGCGTCGAGCGCCATCGCGCCGCCGAGGAGCCCGGTGGGCGGCAGGCGGCCGAGCAGCAGGTTCGCGTCCGTGATGGTGAAGTCCTCGCCGCTCCCGTAGGCGGCCGGGCCGGGGTCCGCGCCCGCCGACTGCGGCCCGACGTGGAGCGCGCCCCCGGCGTCGAGGCGCGCGATCGAGCCGCCGCCCGCGCCGACCGTGTGCACGTCGACGGCCGGGGTGCGTGCGGGCAGCCCGGCGACCTCGATGTCGGCGCGCGCGGGGAGCGCGCCGTCGCAGAGCGCGACATCGGTGGAGGTGCCGCCCATGTCGAAGGTGATGGTGCGGTCGAAGCCCGCGCGGCGCGCGAGCTGGAACGCGCCCGCCACGCCCGCAGCCGGGCCGGACAGCAACGTCGCCACCGGCAGCGACGAGGCGCGTTGCGGCGAAGCAGAGCCGCCGTCGGACTGCACGACGCGCAGCGTCCCCGCGCCGCGCTCGCCGAGTCCGGCCTCGAGGCGTGCGAGGTACGCGGACATGACGGGGCCGACGTACGCGTTCAGCACGGTCGTCGCGGTGCGCTCGACCTCGCGGTACTCGGGCGAGACGCGCGAGGAGAGCGAGAGGTAGAGCCCGGCTTCCGCCGCGAGGTCCTCGAAGCGCTGCTCGTGCTCGCCGTTCGCGTAGGCGTAGAGCAGCGAGACCGCGAGCGCCTCGGCGCCAGCGTCTGCGGCCGCCTGCACGAGCTTGCGCACCTCGGCGTCGTCGGCGGGGCGTTCGACGGACCCGTCGGGGTGGAGGCGGGCGCTCAGCTCCAGCCTGCGTTCGGTCGGCACGAGCGGCTCGGGCGTGATGGGTTCGAGGTCGTAGATGTCGGGCCGGGTCTGGCGGCCGATGATGAGCAGGTCGCGCATGCCCTCGGTGGCGACGAGCGCCGTGCGCGCCCCGCGGCGCTGGATCACGGTGTTCGTCGCGACGGTCGAGCCGTGGACGACGAGGCCGGGCGCCACGCCGAGAGCGTCGATGCCCGCGAGGACGGCGCGCGAGGGGTCGTCGGGCGTCGAGGGGCGCTTGTGCAACTCGACGGCGCCGTCTCGCCACAGCACGAAGTCGGTGAAGGTGCCGCCGACGTCGACGCCCAGCAGGGCGGGGCCGTGCTCACTCATCGGCGGCGGGCAGCGGTGTCGGCGCGTGGTCGCGGCGAGGCGTCATGGATGCATCGTACCAGCGCCCGCGCGCGCGTCGGAGCGGTGCTGCGCGTGCGGGAGTGCATCAGCAGTGGGTGTTACCAGGGGTCATCTCGTTCCCGTTACGGGGTATGGCTCGCGCGGCCCGATGCCGCTTAGCAGGGGACCACGGCGACACGTGCGCCGGCGGCGCCGGCGAGACGGCGCAGATCCTCCGGATCGCTGGTGAGGAGGTGATCGCCGCTCTCCGCGACGAGGACCGCGGTCGCGTCGATCGGGTCCGTGGTGCCGGCCTGTCCCAGCAGTGCTCCCGCGGCGCGCGCAAGCCGGTCGTCCACGGGCCGGACATCGACAGCGCGGAGCAGGCGCGCCAGTCGGGCCTGGCGGCCGGCCGCGTCGCGCCACGCCTGGGCGACGACGATGGCGCTCGTGCGCAGCTCGATCCCGTCCGCTGCGGCCGCTTCCAGGCGCGCCATCATGGCGCGATCACCGCGGTCGACGGCGATGAACGCACCGGCGTCGAGTACGAGGGCGCTCACGGGGCGGGAGCGTGCTCGGCGATTCCCAACTCGGCCCGCGCACGCCGCATCTCCTCGGCGGTGAAGGGGCCGTGCTCCCGTTGCCAGTCGTCGAGGAAGGCCCTGAGCGCCTCCGCGCGCAGCTTCGCCTCGGCCGCCTCGGCGAGCCAGGTGGAGAGGGCCTTGTCGTCCCGTCGCGCAGCCTGGCGAACCGAATCACCCAGCTCGGCCTCAAACGAGATACTGATCTTGTCTACCGGCATGGAGCCATCCTACCACGGTCGGAACGCGGCAACTGCCTGACTGCAGCTGAAGGAGCGCCCCGGCAATCATGCTCCTCGACCACAGGGTTGCGGCGCCCGCGCCGTGATTCCGCTGACAGATCCTGTCATGCAGCGCGTGGCTTGACCCTGCGACGGCGGCGCGCATAGCGTGGACAACTGGCGCGCACGCGCCCCTCGACGCGACCACCATCGGGAGACCGGTTCGATGCCAGATCGATACGCAGTGACCGCACGGTCGGTCTACGGCAAGCATGCCAGGCGGCTGCGCTGGGACGGCATCCTGCCGGCGAACGTCTACGGCCGGGGCCTCGATTCCGTCGCCGTGCAGCTCCCCTACCGGGGCGCCGAGACGATCATGGCCGAGCATGGCCTCAACTCGCTCATCGAGCTTGAGATCGAGGGCGAGGACACCGAGCGCCCCGTCGTCGTGCGCTCCGTGCAGCGCCACCCGCTGACGCGCGAGCTCCAGCACCTCGACTTCTACCAGGTCGACCTCACGCGCGAGATGCAGGCGATGGTGCCGGTCACGCTGACCGGCGAGGCGCCCGCGGTCCACACCTACCAGGGCGTCGTCATCACCGGCGCCGACCACGTCTCCGTGCAGGCGCTCCCCGCCGACCTCCCGGCCCACCTCGAGATCTCCATCGACGGCCTTGAGGAGCTGGACCAGCAGCTCACCGTCGCCGACCTCGAACTGCCTGGGGGCATCACCGTGCTGACCGAGCCCGAGATCATGCTCGTGCGCGTCCAGCCGCCCCGCAAGATCGAGGACGCGGTCGAGGAAGCCGAGCTGCTCGAGGGCGAAGAGGGCGAGCTTGTCGAGGGCGAAGAGGGCGAGGCCGCGGCCGCCGAGGCGTCCGAGGGCGAGGACGAGTAGCCCCTCGCTACGCAGTCCCGGGTTCGACTCCAGCCAGCGCCTGCGGCGTGCCGCCCGTCATCACGTCGGTGCGCAGTTGCCCGCACGCCGCGGCGATCTCCACGCCTCGCTCGATGCGCACCGTCGCGTTGACGCCGGCCGCCTGTAGCTCGCGCTGGAACGCGCGCACGCGAGCCGTCGAGGGCCGCCGCAGGCCCTCGCCCGCCGTTGGGTTGTAGGGGATGAGGTTCACGTGCGCGCGCATCCCGCGCACGCGCTCGGCGAGGCGGCGTGCCTGCCCGGGCTCGTCGTTGACGCCTTCCAGCAGCGCGTAGGCGAAGGTCACGCGCCGCCCGGTGCGCTCGACGTACTCGCGCGATGCATCGAGGAGCCCGTCGATCGTGACGCCGCCTGCCGTGGGGATGAGCCGACGCCGCAGCTCGTCGTCGGGCGCGTGCAGCGAGACGGTCAGCCCGACCTGCAGCCCCTCGCCGGCGAGGCGGCGGATCGGCTCCTCGATGCCGACGGTCGAGATGGTCACGCCGCGGGCGCGCATGTCCAGGCCGTGCGGGTCGATGAGCCAGCGGACCGCCTGCAGCGTCGGGCCGTAGTTCGCCAGCGGCTCGCCCATGCCCATGAACACGACGTTCGAGACGGGCGACTCCGGGTGGCCGCGCGTGAAGTGCAGCACCTGCGCGAGGATCTCCGAGGGCGTGAGGTTGCGCGTGAAGCCCTGCTGGCCGGTCGCGCAGAAGACGCAGCCCATCGCGCAGCCGGCCTGCGTCGAGACGCAGACGGTGGAGCGCGCCCGCGTGCCGGCGGCGTGCGCCGGGCGCTCCGGGTCGTAGTCCATGCGGACCGCCTCGACGGCATCGCCCGGGGCGAACGCGGGCGAGCCGGGTTCGGGGTCGCCGAGGCCGAGCAGCACCTTCGTCGTGAGGCCGTCGTCGGCGGCCGTGCGCGCCAGCTCGGGCGGTGGCTCCAGCGTGTAGGTCTCGGCGAGGCGCGCCCGCAGCGCGCGCGGCAGGTCCGTCATCGCGTCGAACGAGGTCGCGCCCTCACGCAGCGCCCAGCGCGCGACTTGGCGCGCGCGGTACGCAGGCTCGCCCCACGCCTCGAGGCGCGCTTCGATGTCTGCGAGTGAGTCGTCGAGGAGGTGGGCGGGCACGGTCCGAGTCTAGCAGCCGGACCCGCTACGCCTGGCCGAGGCGCGCCCCGATGAGGTCGCGGTCGCCGTTGAGGTAGTCCTCGATCTCCAGCGCGCGCCGCCCCGCGCGCTGCACCCGCAGCAGCGCCAGCCCGCCCTCGCCGCACGCGACGACGGCGCGCGCGACGCGCCCCGGCAGCAGCTCGCCCAGCGTCTCGCCGTCGCCCGCGCGGACCTCGCCGGGGGCCGCTCCCTCGGGCGCCGCGACGGGCCACGCGGCGTGGACCGTGAACGGCGCGTCGCGGTACGTCGTCGTGGCCTGCGGCCACGGCTGCATCGCGCGCACGCGCCGCCACAGCTCCTCGGCGGACTGCGACCAGTCGAGCGCGCCGTCGGCCTTGGCGAGCGTCGGCGCGTACGTCGCGAGCGACGCGTCCTGCGGGACCGCCTCGACCTCGCCGGCGACCCACGGCCCGAGGAGTTCGACGAGCCGCTGTGCGCCGAGCTCGGCGATGCGGTCGGTGAGCGTGGCGGTGGTGTCGAGCGGCTCGATGGGTGTCGCGACCGTGCCGAGCACGGGGCCGGCGTCGAGCTCGCGCACGATCTGCATGATCGTCGCCCCGGCCTCGGCGTCCCCCGCGAGGATCGCCGCGGCCACGGGCGACGCCCCGCGGTGCCGGGGCAGCAGCGAGGCGTGCACATTGAGCACGCCGTGCGGGAACGCCTCCAGCAAGTGGGTCGGGAGGATGTGCGCGGACGCGGCGAGGACGCCCACGTCTGCCTCGAACGCCGCGATCTCGGCGGTCTGCTCGCGGCGGATGCGCTGCGGCGCGACCACGGGCACGCCGGCCTCGGCGGCCACGCGCCCCACGGGCGTGGCGACGGCCCTCCCCGAGCGGCCGCGCGGGCGGGCCGGCTGCGTCACGACCGCCACGACGTCCACCCCGGGGGCGTCGAGGAGTCCTCGTAGCGTCGGGAGGGCGTAGTCGGGCGAGCCGAAGAAGACGACGCGCATCAGCGGAACCTTGGCGGCGCGGTGGTGGCGGGCGTCAGGTGACGTTGACCGCCCACAGGGCGAAGACGATGAAGATCGCCACGACGACGATCGTCAGGCGGTGCAGCGACTTCTGGATGCCGCGGCGCGTGCGGAAGCTCTGATCGGCCCCGCCGAGCGCGGCTCCGAAGCCCGTGCCCTTCACCTGCATGAGGACGATCACGATCAGGACGATCGCGACGAGGATCTGCGCGATGTGGATGAAGGAGGTGAGTTCCATCGTGCGTTGAGGCTAGCCGCCGCCAGCGCCCTGGGGCAACCCGCTCACGCCTCGGCGGTGGTGGCGGGTGCCTGCGTCCGCAGGTCGCGCTCGTAGTACTGGCGCATGACGGCGGCGGCGAGACGCTCCGAGTCGTGGCGGTAGCGGTGCTCCGGGTCGACGAGGTCGGCCAGGACCAGCCGCGCGCCGCCGTAGTCGGCGTCGCCGGGTGCGAGCACCGCCTCCGACTGCCACTCGGGCGGCAGGGGGTCCGCGGGCAGGTTGCTGTTGGCGAGCACGACGTCGGCGACGTCACCGTCGAGGTGCCGCCGGATGGCCGCGTAGTGGTCGGCGGCGTCGAACGCGTCGGTCTCTCCGTGCTGGGTGGCGACGTTGGAGACGTAGACCTTGTGCGCCCGCGACGCCTCGACGGCCTCGGCGAGGCCGGGCACCAGCAGGTTCGGCAGCACCGAGGTGTAGAGCGAGCCGGGGCCGATCACGATGAGGTCGGCGTCGAGCAGCGCCGCGACCACCTCGGCGTTGACCGGCGCGTCCGCCGGTTCGATGAACACGCGCTCGATCGGCGAGTCGGCCTCCGGGAGCACGGACTCCCCATGCACCGTCGAGCCGTCGCCGAGCTGCGCGCCGAGCGTGATGTCCGCGAGGGTGGCGGGCAGGATGCGGCCGCGCACGGCGAGCACGCGCGAGGTCTCGCGGATCGCGACCTCCATGTTCCCGGTGACCTCGGACATCGCCACGATGAAGAGGTTGCCGAAGGAGTGCCCGGCGATGCCGTGGCCGGCGTCGTCGCCGAAGCGGTACTGGAAGAGGCGCGTCACCAGCGGCTCGGCGTCGGCGAGCGCGGCGATGCAGTTGCGGATGTCGCCGGGCGGGATCACGTTGAGGTCACGGCGGAGCACCCCGCTCGACCCGCCGTCGTCGGCGACGGTCACGATCGCGCTGATGTTGCCGGTGTAGCTCTTGAGCCCTCGCAGCAGCGTGGAGAGGCCGGTGCCGCCGCCGATGACGGCGACCTTCGGGCCGCGGTCCTGCGTGCGCTGCTGCCAGATGCGGCTGACCAGGTCCTCGCCCTCGTTGAGCGGGACGACGGCGCTGACGAGTGAGCGGTTGAGCTTCCACGTCGCGAGGACGGTGATGACGGTGGCGGCGGAGATGAACAGCAGCCCTCGCACCCATCGCGGGAGGAACTGCAACGTGGCGGTGCCGACCCAGTCCGGGAACGCGTACGAGACGTAGACCTCGCGCAGCAGGTACGCGATGCCGAGCGCCATGAGCACGACGCCCACGAGGATGAGGAGCAGCCAGCGCTTGATGTGCAGGCCGACGTACAGCCATTTGGCGAGGCTGCTCCGGCTCACGCTTGCCCCCGGAAATCTCACCCCGCCGTTGCGATCGTCGGGCTCAGCGCGCCAGCGATCAACCCACTGCCACATGACGCCTCTCCTGCTCAGGCGTCGAGCACGGCTCGGAGCGCGGCCTGCGCCTCGTTTGGGTCGGCGCGGCCGCGCGTCTCGCGCATGACCTGGCCGACGAGGAACTTGATGGCGCTGTCCTTGCCGCCGCGGTAGTCGGCGACGGGCTTGGGGTTCGCCTCGACGACCGCCGCGGCGATGCGCGCGATCTCGGCGTCGTCGCGCACCTGCCCCAGGCCGCGTTCCTCGACGATCGCGCCCGGCGTCTCACCCGACTCGAACGCCGCTGCGAGGACCTCCTTGGCCGTGGCCGCCGTGATCGTGCCTGCCTCGGTGAGGCGCACGAGCTCCGCGATGTGGCCCGGCGTCAGCTTCGTGTCCGCGAGCTCCGCGTCGCCGGGGAGCTCGTTCAGCAATGCCGCCACGTCGCCGATGAACCAGCGGGCCACCGCGCGCGCCCGGCCGGCCCGCTCGGCGTCGTCGTCACCGGCGAGGACGACCGCGGCCTCATAGGCGTCGGCGCGCGCCCGTGTCTCGACGAGGATGCGTGCCTCGTCGGCGGAGAGTCCGTACCCGGCCTCGAACCGCACGCGTCGCGCGTCCGGCAGCTCGGGCAGGCGCTCACGGAGCGCGGCTGTGCGCTCGGACGTGATCGAGAGTGGGGGCAGGTCCGGCTCGGGGAAGTAGCGGTAGTCGTGCGCCTCCTCCTTGGAGCGCTGGCTCGCGGTCTGGCCCGTGGCGTCGACGTAGCCTCGCGTCTCCTGCTCGATCGACCCGCCGCCGTCGAGGATGGCGGCCTGGCGGCCGATCTCGAACTCGATGGCGCGCTGCACGGCGCGGAACGAGTTCATGTTCTTGATCTCGACCTTCGAGCCGAGGGGGTCGCCGGGCTTGCGCAGCGAGATGTTCGCGTCGCAGCGGAACGAGCCCTTCTCCATGTCGGCGTCGGAGACGTCGAGGTAACGCAGCGTCTGGCGCAGCTTGCGCAGGTACGCGACGGCCTGCGCCGCCGAGCGGATGTCCGGCGCCGACACCATCTCCATCAGCGGGACGCCCGAGCGGTTCACATCGAGCAGCGAGTAGCCGCCATCGTCCTCGCGGTGGAGCAGGCGCGCGGTGTCCTCCTCGAGGTGGATGCGCTCGAGCCGGATCTCGTGCTCCTCGCCGTCCACTTCGATGTGCACGATGCCGCCGACGCACAGCGGCTGGTCGTACTGCGAGATCTGGTAGCCCTTCATGAGGTCGGGGTAGGGGTAGTTCTTGCGGTCGAACTTGGAGTGCTCCGGGATCTCGGAGCCGAAGGCGAGGCCGGTGAGGATCGTGCGGTCGACGGCCGCGCGGTTGATGACGGGCAACACGCCCGGCATGCCGAGGCACACCGCGCAGACGCGCGTGTTCGGGTCGGCGGCGAAGTAGTCGCTCGCGCAGTCGCAGAACATCTTCGAGCGCGTGCGGAGCTGCGCATGCACCTCGAGGCCGACGACGACCTCATAGCCCGCGACGCCGGTGGTATCTGGTGCGGCGGTGGTCATGGGCGCTCCGTTCGCGGGCGTTGCGTTCGGGGGATGGGAGTGTGTGGACAGCCTACATGAGATGCAGTATCATCCGCCCACGGGTAATCGATACGAAGTATCAAAAGGGGGCGGCTGAGATGGACGCCGCCTGGAACGCGAGGTGACGAGCGGACCGCTGAGCGTCCGCATCACAGGATCCGCCACCCGCCCGTCGTCCCAGACCTCCTCCGGGACGCATCGGTGGTAGCGGGTTAACGTACGGGCTTGCCGTGCGCCCGGTGTCCTCGTCCTGCGCCTCTGGCGCAGGCGTGGGGCGCACGGCAACTCCGACGTTGCTGGGCTCGAACGGTTCGAGCGGAGCAGGCGGCTACGACGCTTCGGCTTCCTCGGGGTTCAGGTACTTCTCGGGGTTGCCGATGAAGCGGTTCCTGCAGCCGATGTCCTCGAAGCGATACCACTTCCCGTCGCTGTGGTACCAGCGGAAGTTGCTGGTGTCGTCGTCGGTGACCTCGACGCCGCAGACTATGCACTCGGCCATGGCGGGACTCCTTCCGTCACATAGAGCGGTGCGCTCTTCAGCGCGACGATACACCGCGCGCGTGAGCCCTGTGAAGGGGTCGCGTCGCATGGCCGCGATCACCCCGCAGCCGGCCGGCCTTACTCGATCGTGAACGGCGCCCGCATCCCGAGCTGGTAGTGCGCCGGGATGTTGCAGATCAGCGCGTAGCTCCCCGGCGTGAGGTCGACCGTGAGGCTGATGGTCGTACCCGCATCGGTCTCCAGGACCTTGTCGACCACCTCGTTGGCCCCGCCGGTGACGGCCAGGCCGCCCTCGACCGGCAGCGCGTCGTAGGCGAGGTCCGTGCGGACCACCCACAGGTCGTGGACGACGGCGCCCTCGTTGAGCATCTCGAACGTCACTGTGCCCGCCGGCATCGAGTCGACGCCGGTCCCGAAGGCCCACTCGACGCCCACGACGATGACCGTGCCGGGCGCCGCGGATGCCTGGAGCTCCTTCGCGCGGGCGTTCGCCTCTGCCACCCCGAGGCCCTCGTCCGATTCTGTCGCCGCGGCGGTCGCCGCGGGCGCGGCCGGGGTCTGCGTCGGCGCGGCAGTCGGGGTCGTCGCCGGACGTGTCATCGTCCCCGAGTCGTCCGAGCCGCCACAGGCCACGGCCAGGGCCGCTCCGATGAGCAACGAAACCGTCGTGAGATGGCCCAGCCATCGCCGCATGATGTCTCCCCACCATTCGGGCGGCCGCTCGACCGCCCTATCCAGCGTACGGCCCGCCGCTCTGTACGCCACCGCCATCGGCTGCGCTGGCGTCGAGCCATGCGCCCGCTCTACCGGCGCCCGCGCGGAACGCGCCTGGCAGGCTCCGAGGTGAGCGTGTCGCGCTCCGGGCTCGCGAGTTGTCGCTCCAGCGCCGTGAAGGCCTCGATGAGCTCGGGGGCCTCGAACGCGCGGTTGCGGCGTCCGACCGTCACCTGCTTGAGTACGCCTGCCTGCACGAGCCGGTCGATCGCCTGGCTCGTCGCCTGGAACGACCGCCCGACCAGGTCTGATGCCGTGGTGGTCGTCAGCAGCGGCGCGCCGGGCAGGGCGTGGAGGAGCAGGTCGGCGGCCGACCCGCGGCGCACGGACCCGAGCCGCTCTCGCCAGGAGTCCTGCAGCGCGCGCACCTGCTCCTCGAAACGCCCGGCATCCTCGGCCGCGCGTCGGCATGCGCTCGCGAAGAGCGCGATCCAGCGGTTGATGCCCGCATGGGCGTCCTCGGAGTCGGGCGCGCCCTCGTAGCGCGTCCCCGTCAGCCCGCCGACGTAGTCGCGGGGCCACGTGGCGAGGATCAGCGAGACCGGCGGCAGGATGCGCGGCGCGAGCCCTCGCCGTCTCAACACCAGATGGATCAGCGCCCGCCCGGTGCGCCCGTTGCCGTCGACGAACGGGTGGATCGTCTCGAACTGTGCGTGGGCGATCGCGGCCTGCGCGACCGCGGGCAGCGAGTCGTCGTTGCAGAACGCGGTAAGGTCGGATAGCAGCTCGCCGACGAGCTCGTGCGGCGGTGGCACGAAGGCCGCCGCACACGGGTTGTAGTCGCTGCCGCCGATCCAGTTCTGGACTGTCCGGACGCGGCCGCCGTGCTCCGCCAGGCGCGTCCCGGCGAGCAGGCGGCGATGCGCCTCGAGCACGATCTCCACGCTGATCGCGCCGCCGGGCGGCACCGCCTCGACGGCCCACGCCATCGCCTCGATGTTCCCGAGCACCTCCACTGCGGTGACATCGCGCGGCTCTTCGCCCAGCTGGCGGGCAGCCTGGGCGCGGAGCAGCCGTCGTCCGCCGACCTCTAGGCCCTCGATCCGCGAGGAGGCGACCGCCTCGGCGCGGAGCAGCAGCCGGGCAAGCGCCTCGGTGTCGGCGAGCGCGCCGGCTGCCGCGTCGAGCCGGACGAGCGCCGCCTCGGCGTCGGCGACGTCGGCCGCGACGTCCCCGTCGAGCACGAACCGCCGACCAGCGAGTGGGTCGGGAATGTAGACTTCGTAGTCACAGGGGAGGCGATCGCGGCGTGCCTGGCCAGCCACATCGCCCTCCCAGCGTCGTACGTCCAGCCGGGCCATCCTGACCTCCATGTTCAAGGATACAACAAAACCTTGAATATGGAGTGTGCGATCTCAAGGTGAGGGGCGACCCTGACTCCGTCTCGATTGCAGCCACTGTGATGCGTTCCGCCGGGCTGTTGGTACGATGTACTGCGGGGGAGGGGCCGCGATGGTCGCGTCTGCACGCCACGGCACGGTGCACCAGCTCAACGTCTCCGGCGGCGGCGTGCCCAAGCTGCCCGTCGAGGAGGCTCGCGTGCGCCTCGACGGCATGGACGGCGACGCGCAGGCCGACCGCCGCCACCACGGCGGCCCGGAGCGCGCGCTCTGCCTCTTCGCCCTCGAACGCATCGAGGAGTTCCAGGCCGAGGGACACCCCATCGGGCCCGGCAGCGCGGGCGAGAACGTCACCGTCGCCGGCCTCGACTGGTCGAGCGTCGTGCCCGGCGCGCGGCTGCGGCTCGGCGACGAGGTGCTGGTCGAGGTCAGCTCGTACACCGCCCCGTGCAACAAGAACGCGCAGTGGTTCGCGGGCGGCGACTTCAACCGCATGAACCACCAGACGCACCCCGGCTGCAGCCGCGTCTACGCGCGCGTCCTGCAGGAGGGCGTGGTGCGCAGCGGCGACGCCGTCGAACTCATCGAGGAGCGCGCGGCGGATCGCGTGTGGCGGGCGCAGCCGGCCACGTACCGCTGGTCGCCGCCGGACGAGTAGGCAGAGGGCAGGAGGCACGGCGTGGCTGAATCCGGGCTACTGCGTCCACTCGAGGACGTCGGGACGCTGCACAAGCCGTTGCTGGTGGCGTCGTTCGTGCGCAAGAACGGCGTGAACACCACGGCCGCGGCGTCGCTGATGCACCGCATCCGCTCGCACGAGCTCCAGCCCATCGCCCAGTTCGACCCCGAGCCGTACTTCGACTTCACGCAGTCGCGCCCACAGGTGCGCAACGAGGGCTCGGAGCGGGTCATCGACTTCCCTCGGAACCGGGTACACCTGGAGCGAGGCGCCGACGGCGCGCGCGACGCGCTCATCGTCTCGGGGATCGAGCCGCACCTGCGCTGGCAGCACTTCAGCCGGCAGCTGTCGGCGTTCGCGGAGTCGCTCGGCGTCGAGTCGATCCTGATCCTGCGGTCGTTCCCCGCCAGCGTCCCGCACACCCGGCCGGTGCTGCTGCGTCTGACCACGACGAGCGAGGAGCTGGCGGGCGAGCTCGGGCTCAACCAGCTCCAGCCCTCGTACGAAGGGCCGATCGACATCGGCGAGGTGGTTGCCACGGAGCTCGCCTCGACGGGGGTGACGATCGGCGGCATGACGGCGCTCGTCCCCAACTACCTGGGCGTCGTGCCCAACCCCATGGCCGTGCTCGGCGTGACGCGCACGCTCGACCGCCTGCTCGGCGTGGAGACCCCGTCCGGGGAGTACGAGGAGGCGGCGGCCAGCGTGCGTGCACAGGCCGACGAGCAGATGGACGTCTCGGCCGAGGTGCGCGACGCCGTGCGCAACATGGAGGAGCAGTACGAGTCGATCGCCGGCGAGGCCGGCGCCGCCGACTCGGAGCTCCCGTCCGTGAGCGACATCCTCGAGGACGTCGAGCGATTCCTCTCGAACGACGACGACGGTCAGGCCTGACGCCCGCGCGACGGCGGGACGGCGCGCGCGGCCCCTGCTAGCATGGACTTCCGCCGACATGCGGGAGTAGCTCAGGGGTAGAGCATCTGCTTCCCAAGCAGAGGGTCGTGGGTTCGAATCCCATCTCCCGCTCCACACACCATCCGTCGACCAGGCCGGAGCGCGTGACGTGACGCGCGAGGTCGGCGTCGTGCTCATCGTGGCCGGGGCGGCCGTCGCGGCCGTGGGGCTGCTCGTGCTCACGGGTGCGCTCGGCTGGTTCGGCAACCTGCCCGGCGACATCCGCTACGAGCGCGACGACGGCAGCGTGCGCGTCTACGTCCCGCTGGCGTCGATGCTCGTTGTGTCGGTCATGCTGTCGGTGCTGGTGACGCTGGCGCGGCGCCTGTTTTGAGCCTCGCGCGCCGAAGGGTGGCGCTCAGGCGGCCTGCCGGAAGCTCGCGCCGCGCGGCGGGCGGGTGATCGCCACGAACACCAGCGCGAGGATGTTGGAGACCGCGAGCACCGCGAACGCCGGCTCGTAGCTGCCGGCCCAGTCCCGAATCGAGGCGACGATGATGGGGCCGAGCACCACGCTCGCCGTCGCCACCGGCGTCATCAGCCCCCGGATCGTCGCGAACCACTCCCGGCCGAAGTAGTCGGCCTGCAGTGCCGGGATGAGTGGTAGGACACCCGAGTACGTCGGCGAGTAGAGCACGAGGAAGAACAGGATCCCGAGGTTCCCGCCCAGTGCCGTGAAGAGGATGATCCCGGCCGACTGGAACGCGAAGCAGAAGCCGATCACGAATCGCTTGTCGTAGCGGTCACCGAGCCAGGCGAAGCCCACGCGACCGGGGGTGCCGATCAGCGCCATCAGGCTGAGCACGCCGGCCGCCTCGCCCAACGTCATCCCGCGCTCCTCGAGCAGCGGGACCAGGAACAGGGCGACCGAGCCGGTGACGAAGTGCCGCGCGGCGAACATGAGCGCGATGCTCCAGAACGCCTGCGTCTTTACCGCCTCCCACGGCGAGTAGGTCACCTCCTGGGGCGCCTCGGCGCCCGGGAAATCGCCGTCGCCGGAGCGCTCCTCGGGCTTGTCGCCGTCCGGGAGGTAGCCGTAGTCCTCGGGCCGGTGACGGATCACAAACGAGAGGGGGATGCCGACGACCCAGATGGTCGCCCCGGCGAAGACCAGCGCCGAGCGCCACCCCCACGCCTCGATGATCCAGGCCAGCGGCAACGCGAGGATCCCGCCGAAGCTCAGACCCAGGTTCATCACTCCGTGTGCCGTGGCGCGACGCCGGTAGAACCAGTTGGTCACAGCGGCCATGGGTGCGTTGCCCATGCCGGCGCTGACGCCGCCCTGCACCAGGAAGATGAAGATGATGTAGAAGTAGACGACGGACATCGTCTGGCCGAGCAGGATGAACCCCAGCCCGCTCAGCACCACGCCGATCAGCACGAGCTTCTGCGCCCCGTACTTGTCGATGAGGAAGCCGACGCCCGGCGCGAGCACCCCGCCCTGGATCCTCGCGAGCGACAGCGCAGCGCCCAGCGCGGCGGCGCTCCACCCGAGGTCGTCCTTGATCGAGTTGAAGAAGACGCCCATCCCGTAATACGAGAAGGCGCCCATCAGGGCCATGATGGCGGTGCCCGAGAGGACGACCCACCAGCCGTAGAAGATCACCGGCCGCCGGCGCAGCAGGAACCGCCGGCGCGGCGGCTCCGGGCCACCACCGGCGCCATCGACCGGTGGACGCGCCCCGTCGCCGGGGTCAGCCGCGGCCCCGGTCGGAGCCGCGGGAGTTCGATCCGGCTCGTTCGCGCTCATCGCGCGCGCCTGTTCCCGCCGATCGCGCTCACGCGCCGTTCGGCAGCAGCCACGTGGATCGCCGCTGGAAGTCGCGGGCCTTGCGCAACGCCGCCGCGCCGCGCTCCATGCTCGCGAAGCACGGCAGGCCGGCCTCGAAGAACTCGCGGGCCACGCCCTGGGTGTCGACACCCTCGACGTACGGGATGTCGGTGCTCAGCACGGTGACGATCGGCTTGTCCGGCCGCCGCTGCCGCAGGTCGCTCAGCACCTCGATCCGCTCGGCGAGCGCGTTCGAGTCCTGCTTCACCGCACCCGCTCCGAACTCGACGACGATCATGTCGAAGTTGTCGTCGCGGGCGAAGACGTCCAGCGTCTTCGCCATGCGCTCTGCGCCTCGCACGCTCGGTCCCTCGACGGGGTTGGTGTAGCTGCCGCCCTCGATCTCGGCGTAGGACGCGATCTCCTCGATCGAGGCGGCGCTGGGGGCGGGGATGCGGAAGCCCTCCTGGCCGAAGACGTCGGCGATCTTGCCCGAGTGGCCACCCGAGACCGCGATCAGCGCGGCGTCGAAACCGGGGTCGCCGACGAGGCGCAGGGCCATCGCGGTCTCCAGCATCTCCTCGATGCTGTTGACCTTGATCGCGCCGCAGACGGTGAGCATCGCGTCCCAGAGCTCGCCGGGGACGGCCTCGCTGCGGGTGTGCGCGAAGCCGGCCCGCGCGGACTCGCTGGTGCTGCCGACCTTCCAGATCAGCACGGGCTTGCGGGCAGCCGCCTCGCGCAGGGCGTCGAAGAACGCCGGGCCGTCGTTCACGCCCTCGAGGTACATGCCGATCACCTCGGTCGCGTCGTCGGCTGCGAAGTAGCGGAGGTAGTCGGTCGCGTCGACGACCGTCCCGTTGCCAAAGCTGACGCCCTTGGAGACGTCGATGCCGCTGGCGGGCGCCGCCGAGGCGATGCTCATCGCGGTGGTGCCGCTCTGCGAAAGGAAGCTGAAGTACCCATCCTCGACGCCGTACGGGACATCGCGCCCCGGCCGGATGCCGAGCGCGGGGTTGTAGAGGCCCATGCAGTTGGGCCCGATCACCAGGAACTCGCCCTCCGTGGCGATCTGGGCTACGGCGTCTTCGAGCTGCTGCCCGATCTCCGTGCCCGTCTCGGCGAACCCCGCGGCGAAGATGTGCGCCCCGCCGACGCCCTTCGCGGCGCAGTCCTGCAGGACCCTTGGCACGACGGTGTTCGGGACGGAGATCGCCACGTAGTCGACCGGCTCCGGGATGTCGAGGATGCTCGACACGTTCTGGAACCCGAGCTCTTCCGCGCCGGGCCACTCGTTCTGGTCGATGTTGACGTGGTAGATCTTGCCGAAGTCGGTGAAGGGGCCGTGCGCCCGCAGCCACATGTAGTCGTTGTCGCGTTTGGCGCCTACTACCGCCACCACTTTCGGGTGGAAGGTACGTTGAAGCCCGGCCTGGATATCCATGGTTGCCCCCCGGCTGCGCGCGGCGTGTTGCCCCTGTGCCGCGCGAGGCCTTTGCGAGTTTATACACCGGACGCGGACGTAAGGGTGAAACGCGTCGACCGGATCGAGGGGACGCGGGCGTCGTCAACCTGGTCGAGCGATCGTTGGATTGGGGGGTGGTGCCGGGGGAGGGGGTCGAACCCTCACGCCTTTCGGCGGCAGGTTTTAAGCCCGCTGCGTCTGCCATTCCGCCACCCCGGCGGGTGTCGCATCGATCATACGCCCAGCGCGCGGGACCTACGGGGGGATGGACTGCGCCGCCGGCGTGACGAAGTCCGTCAGCGCGCCCGGCTGCATGCCCTCGGCCATCAGCGCCGCGCACAACTCCTCGAACGCCTCGTCGCCGGCGATGTCGAGGCGGAAGCTCAGCAGCGCGGCCCCGACGGGCAGGTCCGTGTCGACGAGCTTGTGCTCGACCTCGATCACGTTCACGCCCTGTGCGGCGATGATCCGGCTGATGCGCGCCAGCTCGCCGGGCGCGTGCGCCGTGGCGAACGTGAGCGAGCGCCGCCGCCCCTCGCCGGTCAGGCCGCGCTCCACGATGCGGTCGAGGAGGTTGATGTCGACGTTGCCGCCCGAGAGCACCGACGCCACAGGCCCGTCGGCTTCGACGAGGCCCGCCATCAGTGCCGCGACGCCCAGCGCTCCCGCGCCCTCGATCACGAACTTGGTGCGCTCGATGAGCAGCACCATCGTCCGTGCGATGTCCTCCTCGTGTACCGCGACCACGTCGTCCACGTAGCGCTCGATGAGCTCCAGCGTGAGCGCCGAGGGTCCGGCCACGGCAGCGCCGTCGGCCAGCGTCTGCACGAACGGCACCGTGCGCGGCGCGCCCGCCAGCAGCGACGCGACGATGCCGGGCATCGCCTGCGACTGCGCGCCGACCACGCGGATGTCCGGCCGCAGCGACTTGATGGCGAGCGCTACGCCCGCCAGCAGTCCCCCGCCACCGGCCGGCACGATCACCGTCGTCGCCTCCGGCGCCTGCTCGATGACCTCGAGGCCGAGCGTCGCCTGGCCAGCGACGATGGCGGGATTGTCGAACGGCGGGACGAAGAGCAGGTCGCGCTCTGCAGCGCGCTCCTGCGCCTGCTCGATACAGTCTGCGAGCGGGCCGTCGACGAGCACGACCTCGGCGCCGTAGCCGCGCGTCGCGGCCTGCTTGGCGAGGGGGGCGTTAGCCGGCATCACCACGGTGGCCGGGATGCCGCGCTCCGCCGCCGCGAGCGCGACGCCCTGGGCGTGGTTCCCCGCGCTGGCGGCGATCACGCCTCGCGGCTGCGTCGCAAGCGAGCCGAGCATGTTCGACGCGCCGCGGAACTTGAACGAGCCCCCACGCTGGAGCTGCTCGCACTTCAGCAGCACGGGCACGCCGGCGAGGTTCGACAGCGAGACGCTGGGCCACATCGGCGTGACGCGAGCCGAGCCGGCGATGCGCTTCCGCGCCGCGTGGACGTCCTCGATCGTGACTGCGCTCGGGCTGTCGCTCATGCATCCATGATGACACGCGGCGGACGCGCCGCGAGGGCGGTTGCGCTACCGCCTCGCGGGTCGGAAGAGCGCGTACAGCACGCCGATGACGCCGCCCGCGAGCCCCATCACGATGGTCTCGCCGCCCACGCCGCCGGGCTGATCCGCGAACACCGTCGCCGACGGCCACTCACCCATGCCGGCGAGCACTGCCCAGCCGACGATCCAGCCGATCGCGCCGTCGCCCGCGCTCACGAGCGCCTCGACGGGGTTGAGCCGGTCGCCGGCGGCGTAGCGGGCGAACACCGGGCCGGACGCGCCGATGAGGAGCGGGAAGAGGTGGTAGGTCGTGCCGTCGGCGAGCGTGGTGATGAGCACCCACGCCGCGGTGGCGACCGTCACCGCGACCGCGCCGATGACGATCGGCGCTACCCGCACGTGCCGCTCCCCCGGGTCATCGACCGACGGTCCATGCCGTCACGGTAGCACGGCGCCTACACGTCGGCGGCGTAGTCCCAGGAGACGATGTGCTCGGGCCGCACGCGGAACACGACGGTGCCGGGTGCGCCGTCACGGTACGGCTCGGCGAAGGCGCGGCCCTCCTCCTCGCCGTAGTAGCGCGTCGCCATCCGCAGCGCCACCTGGTAGAGCGGGTCGTCGTCCGCGGTGACCTCCTCGACGGGGCCGTCGATGACCACCCCGGCGTACGGCGACTCGCGCTCGTCGATGCAGATCGAGGCGTGGGGGACGCGCTGGATGTTGCGCCACTTGAGGCTGGAGCGACCGGTGAAGATCAGCACCGCGCCGTCGCGCCACTCGTACCAGACGGGCGCGGAGCGCGCGTGTCCGCGCCGGTCGACCGTCGAGACGACGGCGATCTTCGCGCCCTCGGTCAGGAACTGATCGAGCCGGGCTTCGCTCATCGGCATGCTGCACCTCCGTACGTGCGATAGGGCATCATGGACACGTGGCCGTTCGACGCAACACCTGCGCCCGAGGGTTGAGGAGCGCGGCGTGGAGGCGTAGGCTGCGAGGGCACGCATCGCACGCATGTTCGTCGAGGTGACAGGGTGACGCTGGCGCAGCCGCCGATCGCACCGGGCATCGAGTTCCACCCCGTCGTCGACGCGTGGTTCCGCCGTCACTTCGACGCGCCCACCGACGCGCAGCGCGCCGGCTGGCGGCACATCCGCAGCCGTCGCGACACGCTCATCAGCGCGCCCACCGGCTCCGGCAAGACGCTCGCCGCGTTCCTCGCCGGCATCGACGATCTCGTGCGCAAGGCGGAGGCGGGGACGCTCGAGGACGTGACGGAGATCGTCTACGTCTCGCCGCTCAAGGCGCTCGGCAACGACATCCACCGCAACCTGGAGCAGCCGCTCGAGGAGATCCGGCAGATCGCCACCGAGATGGGCTACGACCTGCCGGTGATCCGCACGGCGGTGCGCAGCGGCGACACGACGCAGTCCGAGCGCCAGGCGATCGTCCGCCGTCCGCCGCACATCCTCATCACCACGCCCGAGTCGCTGTACCTGATGGTCACCGCCGAGCGCAGCCGCGCCACGCTGCACCATGTCCGCACGCTCGTCGTCGACGAGATCCACGCGCTCGCGCGCGACCGCCGCGGCAGCCACTTCGCGCTCACCGCCGCGCGGCTCGACCACGTCATCACCTCGAACGGCGGGGAGCGTCCGGCCCGCATCGGGCTCTCGGCGACGCAGCGGCCGATCGAGGAGATCGCCGCGTTCCTCGTCGGCAGCGAGCGCGTCGACGCCGACGGCGCGCCGGACTGCACGATCGTCGACCTCGGCCACCAGCGCGACATCGACCTCGCGATCGAGGTGCCCGGCAGCGAGCTCGGCGCGGTCGCCCCGGCCGAGCAGTGGGGCGAGATCTACGACCGCATCACCGAGCTCATCACCGGGCATCGCACCACTCTCGTCTTCGTGAACACGCGGCGCATGTCCGAGCGCGTCGCGCACCAACTCGCGGAGCGGCTCGGCGAGGAGCACGTCTCGAGTCACCACGGGAGCCTCTCCAAGGAGCGCCGCCTGCGGCTGGAGCAGCGCCTCAAGGACGGCGAGCTGCGCGCGCTCGTCGCCACCGCCTCGCTCGAGCTCGGCATCGACATCGGCTCGATCGACCTCGTGTGCCAGGTGGGGTCGCCGCGCAGCATCGCGACGTTCCTGCAGCGCGTCGGCCGCTCGGGCCACGCGCTCGGCGTCCGCCCCAAGGGGCGCATCTTCCCCGCCTCGCGCGACGAGCTGATCGAGAGCGCCGCGCTCGTGCGTGCCGTGGACGCCGGCCGCCTCGACCGCATCGTGCAGCTCGTCGCGCCGCTCGACGTGCTGGCGCAGCAGATCGTGGCCGAGTCGGCGTGCGAGGAGTGGCGCGAGGACGACCTGTACGCGCTCTGCAGGCGCGCCACCCCCTACCGCGACCTGCGCCGTGAGGACTTCGACGAGGTCGTCGAGATGCTCGCGCTCGGCGTGGGCGAGGGGGCGGGCCGCGCTCGCCCGCTGGTGCATCGCGACCGCGTGCACGGGGTGCTGCGCGCCCGGCGCAACGCCCGGCCGGTGGCGATCCAGAACGGCGGCACCATCCCCGAGCTGGGCGACTACCGCGTCATCGCGGAGCCCGACGAGACCGTCGTCGGCGCGGTCAACGAGGACTGGGCCATCGAGAGCATGGCCGGCAACATCTTCCTCCTCGGCACCACCTCGTGGCGCATCCGGCGCATCGAGGACGGCGTCGTGCGCGTCGAGGACGCGCGCGGCGCGCCGCCCACTATCCCGTTCTGGCTCGGCGAGGCCCCCGGCCGCAGCATCGAACTGAGCGAGGAGGTCGGCCGCCTCCGCCGTGACGTCGAGGAGGGCCTGACCGACCGTGAGCGGCTCAAGGAGCAGCTCATCGGCGAGTGCGGGCTCGACCTCGGCGGCGCGCAGCAGGTCATCGACTACGTGCGCGCGACGCGTGACGGCCTCGGCATCGTGCCGAGCGACCGCGACGTGGTGTACGAGCGCTTCTTCGACGAGTCGGGCGGGATGCAGCTCGTGGTACACGCGCCGTTCGGCGCGCGCATCAACCGGGCGTGGGGCCTCGCGCTGCGCAAGCGCTTCTGCGTGCGCTTCGACTTCGAGCTGCAGGCGGCGGCGAACGACGACGGCATCCTGCTCTCGCTCGGCCCCCAGCACAGCTTCCCGCTGGAGGAGACCTACGAGTACGTCACCCCGAACAACGCCGAGGAGGCCGTGCGGCAGTCGTGCTTCTACATCCCGCTCTTCCCGACGCGTTGGCGCTGGAACACCACGCGCGCCCTCGCGGTGCCGAGGCAGCGCGGCGGCAAGCGTGTGCAGCCGTACCTCCAGCGCATGATCGCCGACGACCTCCTCGCGGCCGTCTTCCCGGAGCAGGTCGGCTGCCAGGAGAACGTCACCGGGCCACTCGAGATGCCCGACCACGTGCTGCTGCGCCAGACGATGGACGACTGCCTGCACGAGGCGATGGACGTCGACAGCCTCGTCGGCGTCCTCGACCGCATCGCGGCTGGCGAGATCCGGCTGCACGCGCGCGACACCACCGAGCCCTCGCCGATGGCGCACGAGATCGTCAACGGCAAGCCCTACACCTACCTCGACGACGCGCCGCTGGAGGAGCGCCGCACGCGCGCGGTCTCGCTGCGCCGCTCGCTGCCCGAGGAGGCGCGCGACCTCGGCGAGCTTGACATCGAGGCCATCGACGCCGTCCGCGAGCAGGCGTGGCCCGCCCCCCGCGACGCCGAGGAAGTCCACGACACGCTGCTCGGCCTCGTCGCCATCGACGAGCAGGAGGCGGCGAGTTGGAGCGCATGGTTCGAGGAGCTTGCCTCCGCGGGACGCGCGGCGCGGCTGACGCAGGTCGGCGGCGAGCGCGACGGCCAGCGGCTGTGGTTCGCGGCCGAGCACCTGCCAGCCGTCGAGCTCCTCTACCCCGACGCGGCCATCGAGCCGCGACTCGACCTGCCCGAGGGCGCGACCCTGCCCTGCGAGGAGCGCGACGAGGCGCGGCGGCTGCTGCTGCGCGGCCACAGCGAGGTGCGCGGCCCCATGACCGCCTCGACGCTCGGGGCGCTGCTCGCGCTGCGCGCGGTCGACGTCGACCGCGGCTTCCGGCAGCTCGAGGCGAGCGGGTTCATCCTGCGCGGCCGCTTCACACCCGGCCGTGCGGTCTCCGAGGCGGAGGGCGACGAGGACGAGTTCTGCGACCGGCGGCTGCTGGCGCGCATCCATCGCCTGACGCTCGATCGCCTGCGGCGGGAGATCGACCCGGTCACGGCGCAGGACTTCATGCGCTTCCTGCTGCGCTGGCAGCACCTCGCCCCCGGCTCGCAGCTCGAAGGCCGCGGCGGGGTGCGCGAGGCCGTCTCGCAGCTCCAGGGCTTCGAGGCGCCCTCGTCGAGTTGGGAGCACGAGTTGCTCGCCGCGCGCGTCACGGACTACGGCCCCGCCTGGCTCGACGAGCTGTGCCTGGCCGGCGAGGTCGCATGGGCGCGCCTCGCCCCGCCCCGGCCGACCGGCGCGAACGGCGACTCGAACGGCAACGGCCCGGCGCAGGCGAAGGCGCTGCGCGCCACGCGTGTCACACCCATGACGCTCGCGCTGCGCTCAGACCTCCCCCAGCTCCTCACCGCCTCGCGCTTCGACGGAGCGAGCGAGGAAGGGCCGGCGGTCGGCTCGGCGGCGGAGATCCTCGCCGAGCTACGAGCGCGCGGCGCGCTCTTCTTCGACGAACTCGCGACTGCCACACGGCGGCTCCAGAGCGACATCGAGGGCGGACTGCGCGAACTCATCGCGGCCGGCCTCGTCGCCTCAGACGGCTTCCAGGGCCTGCGCCAGCTCACGCGCCGCCGCAACGGGCGTCGCCGCCCGCGTGGCGGGCTGCGTGGCGGGGGTGGCCCCGCGGGCCGCTGGGCCCTCGTGCAGGCGCCGGAAGTCGACCCCGCCGAGGTGGAACCCCTCGCGGAGCGGGTCGCCGAGGTGCTGCTGAAGCGCTACGGCGTCGTGTTCCGGGACGTGGTCGCCGCCGAGAGCTTCCGCGTCCCGTGGCGCGAGGTGCTGCGCGCGCTGCGCCGCTTCGAGGCGCGAGGGACCGTGCGCGGTGGCCGGTTCGTCTCGGGCTTCGTCGGCGAGCAGTTCGCACTGCCCGAGGCGCTGGAGGCGCTGCGGCGCGTCCGCAAGTCGCCGCGCACGGGCGAGCGCGTGCGCATCGCGGCGTCGGACCCGCTCAACCTGACGGGCACGATCCTGCCCGGCCCTCGCATTCCCGCCGTCCGCGACCGCAGCTTCGAGCTGGAGGACGGGGCGCTCGCCGAGCCGCTCACCCGCTCCCCGGCGGCTGAGGGACGCCTCGAGACGCGGAGGCCGCCTCCACCCCTGGGTGACACGTAGGCGGCGACACTCGCGCCAGAACCGGTAAACTGATCGGCGCGGAGCGCGCTGCGCGAGGGCGCGCGCGAGCGTTGCGGGGCGAGGAGGCGAGCGATGCCAAGGCCGATCTGGCGCGGGGCAATCAGCTTCGGGATGGTCTCGATCCCCGTGCGCCTCTTCACCGCCACCGAGAGCAAGGACGTCTCCTTCCGCCAGCTCGACCGCGAGGACCACTCCCGCGTCCGCCAGCTCCGCTGGAACATGGAGCTCGACCGCGAGGTGCCCTACGACCAGATCGTGCGCGGCTACGAGTACGCCAAGGACCGCTACGTCGTCCTCGAACCCGAGGACTTCGACAAGCTCCCGCTCCCGAGCAAGCGCACCATCGGCATCAAGGCGTTCGTGCGGCTCGACGAGATCGACCCCGTCTACCACGAGAAGGCGTACTACCTCGAACCCGACGAGGCGGGCGAGAAGCCGTTCGCGCTGCTCGTGCGGGCGCTGGAGGCGAAGGGCCTCGTCGCCGTGGCGCAGGTCGCGATCCGCAACAAGGAGCGGCTGTGCGCGCTGCGCGCGCCCGCGGCCGACGAGGAGGGCGCCACACACGGCGGCGGCCGCATCCTGCTCGAAACGCTCTACTACCCCGACGAGATCCGCACCGCGCAGCTCGACCCGATCGACCTCGAGGACGTCTCCGAGGAGGAGCTGCAGATGGCGTTCACGCTCATCGGCATGCTGGAGAAGCCGTTCGAGCCCGAGGAGTACCACGACGAGTACCGCGAGGCGCTGATGGCGGTGATCAACGCCAAGCTCGAAGGCGTCGAGCTTGCCGAGGCCGCCGAGCCCGAGACCGCCAAGATCGTCGACCTCATGGCCGCGCTCCGCGCCAGCGTCGAAGCGGCCAGCAGCGGCCGCGACGAAGCCGCGAGCGCCGACGACACGGCCGAGGCCGAGCCCGCCGCCGCCGAGGCGCGGGCGAGCTAGGCCCCGCGCGGCGGCGCACCCGGTAGCAGCCCTCGATGCCCTCCCCAGAGCGCGCAGCCCCGCCCCCGGCGTCCGAGGCGCCCGGACACCTCGCCGAGTACGACGCGAAGCGCGACTTCGCGCAGACCCTCGAACCCGCGCCGCACACGCCCTCGACAGGCGAGGGGCCGCTCACGTTCGTGGTGCAGCAGCACCGCGCGACGCGCATGCACTACGACGTGCGGCTCGAGGTGGGCGGCGTGATGCCCTCGTGGCCCGTGCCGAAGGGCCCCTCGACCAACCCGCGCGAGCGGCGCCTCGCGATCCAGACCGAGGACCACCCGCTCGACTACGCCTCGTTCGAGGGGGTGATCCCGAAGGGCCAGTACGGCGCGGGCGAGGTCATCGTCTGGGACAACGGCACCTACTCGCCCGACGAGGAGGGCAAGCTCTCGTTCGGTGACCGCGAGGAGGCGGAGGCGCGCGTCCGCGCGGGCATCGAGGCCGGCAAGCTCTCGATCACGTTCCGCGGCCGCAAGCTCAAGGGCTCGTGGACGTTCGTGAAGACGCAGGCCTCCGAGGACAGCTGGCTGCTCATCAAGCACCGCGACGTCGCCGCCGACCCCGACCATGAGCTGACCGCCGAGGACGCCTCGGTGGTCTCCGGCCTCACCATCGCCGACCTCCAGGCCGGACGGCTGCCCGACCCGGCGCTGACCGGCACCCCGCCGCACCTTGGCGACCTCCCGGGCGTCGAGCCGGGGACACCGCCGCGCGACCTCAGGCCGATGCAGGCCCACCTCTCCGAGGAGCCCTTCGACGACCCCGCCTGGTTCTTCGAGCCCAAGCTCGACGGCATCCGCGCGCTCGTGACCATCGAGGGCGGGGCGGTCACGCTGCGCGCGCGCAGCGGGCGCGACATCACCGCGCAGTACCCGGCACTCGCGCGCGCGCTCGCCGAGCAGCCCGTCGCCTCGGCCGTCCTCGACGGCGAGATCGTCGCGCTCGACGAGCGCGGCGCGCCGTCGTTCGAGGTGTTGCAGCAGCGGATGGGCCTGCAGGTCCCCGCCGAGATCGCCGACGCGGACGCCGACGTACCCGTGCTGTTCTACGCCTTCGACCTGCTCGCCCTCGACGGCTACGACTTGCGCGAGGTGACGCTCGAACATCGCGCCGAGGTGCTCGCGCGTGTGGTGCTGCCGGGGCCGCTCGTGCAGCGCGTCGAGACGTTCGCGGCCGACGGCATCGCGGCGTTCGAGGCGGCGAAGCAGTTCGGCCTCGAGGGCGTCGTGGCGAAGCGTCGCGACAGCCGCTATGAGGCAGGGCGACGTTCGCAGCGCTGGCTCAAGGTGAAGGCGCGCCACACCGCCGACTTCATCATCGGCGGCCACCACACCGGCGAGGGCGCGAACCCCGGCCCGTTCGGCGCGCTGCTCCTCGGCACGCGCGATGAGCACGACGTGCTGCGCTACGTCGGGCGCGTCGGGACGGGCTTCGACGACGCGATGATGCGCGAGCTGCGCGCGCGCCTCGACGCCATCGAGACGGACGCCAACCCGTTCGCCGAGGAGCCGCCGGACGTGGAGCGCGTCACGTTCGTGCGGCCCGAGCTGGTCGCCGAGGTGGCGTACGCGAACGAGACGCGCGAGGGCATCCTGCGCGCGCCGTCGTTCGTGCGGCTGCGTCCCGACAAGCCCGCGTCGCAGGTGCGCCGCATCGCCGCCTTCGCACCTCCCGCCTCGTCGCGCACGGCGGCCGCTCCCAGCGACGCCGACGTGATCGCCTCGGTCGTCGAGCAACTCGACGGCGGCCGGAGCGAGGTGGTGCTCGCCGTGGGCGCGCACGAGGTGCGCGCCTCGAACCTCGACAAGGTGATGTGGCCGGAGCATGCGGGTTCGCCCGCCGTCACCAAGCGCGACCTGCTGCGCTACCTCGGGCAGGTCTCGCCGTGGCTGCTGCCGCACATGCGCGACCGCCCAGTCACACTCACCCGCTACCCCGACGGCATCGACGGCAACTCGTTCTACCAGAAGCACTACGACCGCCCGCCCGCATTCGTCGAGACTGCCGAGGTCTACGTGGACTCCTCGCGTAGCGACGAGACCGCGCTGCTGTGCAACAACCTCCCGACGCTGCTCTGGCTCGGCCAGCTCGCGGACCTCGAGCTGCACGTCGCGCTCGCCCGCGTCAGCCCGGAGCCCGACGGCCACCACCTGCCGATGGTGTTCTCCGGCTCGAAGCAGCAGATCGAGCGCTCGGCGCTCGGCCACCCCGACTTCGTGCTGTTCGACCTCGACCCCTACATCTACGCGGGTGACGAGGCGAGCGGCGAGGAGCCGCAGCTCAACCGCCGCGCCTTCGCGCAGACCGTCGAGGTGGCCCGCTGGCTCAAGGAGCTGCTCGACGCGGCGTCACTCTCGTCGTTCGTGAAGACCTCGGGCGCCACGGGGCTGCACATCCACGTGCCCGTGCTGCGCCACTTCGACTACCCGGCGGTGCGGGCGGTGGCGAACACCTTCGCCGAGTTCCTGCAGCGCGCCCACCCCGCCGAGATCACGCTGGAGTGGGAGACGCAGCGCCGCACCGGCAAGATCTTCGTCGACATCAACCAGAACGCCCGCACCCGGAACATGGCGGCGGCGTTCTCCCCCCGCCCGAAGCCCGGCGCCCCCATCTCGATGCCCCTGCGCTGGGACGAGCTCGACGACGTCTACCCCTCGGACTTCACGGTCCACACCGCCCTCGCCCGCCTCGCCGAGGCCGGCGACCCGTGGGCGGACATCATGCGACATAAGCACGACTTGCGGGCCTTGGTGGAGGGGGAGTAGGGCGCGGGCTGGCGTCAATCATCGGCGTCGGCATACAGTCGATACATGGTCGTGAACGGGGCGCCCGACGCGGGGCGTGGGGGGCTGAGGCAGCTTGCGCTGCACGAGCGCCACGAGGCGCTCGGCGCACGCTTCGCCCCCTTCGCCGGCTGGGAGATGCCCCTCCAGTACCAGGGCATCGTCGCCGAGCACCAGGCCGTGCGGACGGGCGTCGGCGTCTTCGACGTCTCGCACCTCGCGCGTGCGTGGGTGCGCGGGCCCGGGGCCGCCGAGTTGCTGCGCTCGGTCACCACGTTCGACGTGATCACGGTGCCGGTCGGCAAGGCGCACTACTCGCTGTACTGCAACGACGCGGGCGGCATCGAGGACGATGTCTTCGTCTACCACCTCCCCGACGACCAGTGGCTCGTCATCCACAACGCCGCGAACGCCGACATGGACTTCATTCGCCTCCAGCGCGTCGCGGGGGACCAGGCGTCCGAGGAGACCCCGCAGACGGTCATGCTCGCCGTGCAGGGCCCCGAGGCCGTCGTGCTGCTGACGAGCGTGCTCGGCGTGGGGTTCGCCGCCCTTGAGGCGCGGGACTGCGCCGAGCTGGACTGGGGCGGCGTGCCCGTGCTCGTGGCCCGCACGGGCTACACCGGCGAGGACGGCGGCGAGTGCATCGTCGGCGTGGACGACGCGGCCGCGCTGTGGGACGCGCTGACCGAGGGCGGCGCGACGCCCACCGGGCTCGGCGCCCGCGACACGCTGCGGCTCGAAGCCGCGCTGCCGCTGCACGGCAACGACATCGACGCCACCACGCACCCGTTCGAGGCGGGCCTCGGCTTCGCCGTCACGCTCGACGACGAGGCCCCGTTCATGGGCCGCGCGGCGCTCGCGGAGGCCAAGGCGGCGCCGCGCACGCGACGCCTCGCCCACGTTGTGGCGCAGGAGCGCGGCGTGCTGCGCGGCGGGTACGGTGTACACGTGACGGACGAGGACGGCGAGATGCTTGGCGACCCGATCGCGACCCTGACGAGCGGGGCGTTCAGCCCCAGCTTGCGTGTCGGTATTGGCATGGCCTACCTTCCCGCGCAGCTAGCCAGGCCCGGCGTCAGGCTCGCGGTGGACGTGCGAGGACGCGCACTCCCCGTCGAGGTGGTCCGGCGCCCGTTCTACCGGAAGCAGGGGTGACGGTGAGCGGCGACCAGGTACCCGACGACCTCCTCTACACAACCGACCACGAGTGGCTGCGCCGCGACGGCGACAACGCCGACGAGGCCGTGATCGGCATCACCGACTTCGCCCAGGACCAGCTCGGCGACGTGGTCTACCTCGACCTCCCCGGCGAGGGCGACGAGGTCACTGGCGGCGACCGCTTCGGCGAGGTCGAGTCGGTGAAGACGGTCTCGGACCTCTACGCGCCGATCACCGGCGAGGTCGTCGCCACCAACGGCGACCTCGAGGAGCAGCCGGAGCTGGTCAACGACTCACCGTACGGCGAGGGCTGGCTGATCCGCGTCCGCATCGCGGACGAGGCGCAGCTCGACGGCCTGCTCGACGCCGACGCGTACCGCGCGCAGCTCCCGGCGAGCTGACGTTGGCGTCCCCTCCACTCGAGGCCGCACCTGACGGATCGCCCCACCCATACATCCCCGCCACCGCCGCCGACCGCACACGCATGCTCGCGCGTGTGGGCGTCGAGAGCGTCGACGCGCTGTTCGACGACCTGCCCGCTGCCTACCGCGACCCGGCGTTCGAGCTGCCGCCGCAGCTCACCGAGCCCGAGCTGATCGCGCTGCTCGAGGAGCGCGCCGCGCTGAACGCCGACCCCGGCCGCCCGAACTTCCTCGGCGCGGGCGCGTACCGGCGGTCGATCCCCTCGATCGCGGGGTACCTGACCAGCCGCTCGGAGTTCGTCACGGCGTATACGCCATACCAGCCGGAGATCAGCCAAGGCACGCTGCAGTCGGCGTTCGAGTACCAGTCCATCGTCTGCGAGCTGACAGGCATGGACGTCTCCAACACCGGCCTCTACGACGTCGCCAGCGCGACCGCCGAGGCGTGCCTGCTGGCCGCCCGCGCCACGCGCCGCGGCGCCGTCGCACTCCTCGAACCGATCCACCCCGGCACCGTCGACGTGGTCCGATCCTACGCGCGCGGCGCGGGCATCCGCGTCGACGTGGTGACGTCGGGCAGCGAGACAACCGAGGAGCACGCCTGCCTCGTCGCCCAGCAGCCCGACTTCCTCGGCACGATCGCCGACCTCGAACCGCTCGCCGAGGCGGCGCACGACGCAGGCGCGCTGTTCGTCGCCGTCGCCGACCCGTTCGCGCTCGGCCTGCTGCGCTCGCCCGGCGACGCGGGCGCCGACATCGTGACCGGCGAGGGCCGCGACCTCGCGGGCGCGCCCGCCTTCGGCGGACCCTCGGTCGGGCTCTTCGCGGCGCGGCAGCAGTACCTGCGGCAGATGCCGGGCCGCATCGTGGGCCGCACGAAGGAGCTCGAGGCGCCGCCGGGCGGCGGCGAGCCGCGCACCGGCTACGTGCTCACCCTGCAGGCGCGCGAGCAGTTCATCCGCCGCGAGCGCGCCACCTCGAACGTCTCGACGGCACAGGCGCTGATCGCGCTGGCGTTCACCATCACCGTGCAGGCGCTCGGGCCGCGCGGCCTGCGCGAGGCCGCCGGGCTGTGCTACCAGCGCGCCCACGCCGCCGCCGCACGCGTCGCAGCGCTGCCGGGCTTCGAGGTCCCCGAGCGGGGGCCGTGGTTCCAGGAGTTCCTCGTGCGCGGGCCCATGCCCGCCGCGACGCTCGCCCGTGCGCTCGCCGCGCGCGGCATTACGGCCGGGCTCGATGTCTCGGACCGGGCGGAGCCAGAGGCGCGCGAGGCGCTGCTCTTCGCCGTGACCGAGGCCACGCCGGACGCGCACGTCGACGCCCTCGTCGAGGCGCTCGCGGGGATCGAGGCAGCCTCGTGAGCGTCGTGCGACCGGCCCCCGAGGACTTCGGCGCGCAGCTGAGCTTCGACCGCAGCGCGCCGGGGCGGCGCGCCGTCGACGTGCCCGCGTGGGGCGGCGAAGAGACCCCGCTCCCGGACGCGCACCTGCTGCGCGACTCGGTCCGGCTGCCGGAGCTGAGCCAGGGCGGCCTCGTGCGCTACTACACCGCGCTCTCCGGCCGGAACTACGGCATCGACTCCGGTACGTACCCGCTCGGCTCGTGCACGATGAAGTACAACCCCAAGGTCGACGACCTCGTGGCCTCGCTGCCCGGCTTCGCGACCGCGCACCCGCAGGCGCCCGCCGAGGAGGCGCAGGGCACGCTGCGCATCCTGCTGGAGCTGCGCGACGGCCTGGCGGAAGTGACGGGCCTGCCGGCCGTCAGCCTCGCGCCCGCCGCCGGGGCGCAGGGCGAGCTGGCGGGCGTGCTCATGATCACGCGCGCCCTCGAGGACCGCGGCGACCTCGAGACCCGGCGACGCATCCTCGTCCCCGACTCGGCACACGGCACGAACCCGGCGACCGCCGCGATGGCCGGCTTCACCGTCACGCAGATCCCGACCGCCGCCGACGGCTCGCTCGACCGCGCGACGATCGAGCGTGAGCTCGACGAGACGGTCGCGGCGGTGATGGTCACCGTGCCGAACACCCTCGGACTGTGGGAGCAGGGCATCGAGGAGGTCGCAGACCTCATCCACGACGCCGGCGCCTACCTCTACGGCGACGGCGCCAACCTCAACGCCATCATGGGCCGCGTGCGCTACGGCGACCTCGGCTTCGACGTGGTCCACCTCAACCTGCACAAGAGCTTCAGCACGCCGCACGGCGGCGGCGGACCCGGCGCCGGCCCCGTCGCGTGCAGCGAGGAGCTTGCCCCGTACCTCCCCGCGCCGATCGTGGTCGAGGATGGGGACGGCGTGGTGCGCCTCGAGACGCCGGAGCGGACCATCGGCCACCTTCAGCAGTTCCACGGGAACGTCGGCGTGCTGATCCGTGCCTACGCGTACATGCGCGCGCTCGGTGGCGACGGGCTGCGGGCGGTGTCCGGGCAGGCCGTGCTCAACGCCAACTACCTGCGCGTGCTCATGCACGGCCACTACGACCTGCCCTACGACCGGCCGGTGCTGCACGAGGTGGTCTTCTCCGGCACTCGCCAGCGCCGCGAGCACGACGTCCGCACCTACGACATCGCCAAGCGGCTCATCGACCACGGCTTCCACCCGCCCACGGTCTACTTCCCGCTCATCGTCGAGGAGGCGCTCATGATGGAGCCGACCGAGACGGAGCCCCCGGAGGCCATCGAGGCGCTCGCCGAGGCGATGATCGCGATCGCCGCCGAGTCCGCCGAGGACCCCGAGACGCTGCACGGCGCACCGTGGACCGCGCCCATCGGCCGCCTCGACGAGGCCGAGGCCGCCCGCCGCCCGGTGCTGCGCTGGCAGCCCCCAGCCGACGAGTAGCCGCGCTGCGACCTCGCGGCGCACCGGGTACGCTGCCCCTCTGACCCAGTCGCCAACCGCCGAGGAGGACACCGTGAGCGTGCGCATCGGGCTCGGCATGGCTGCGTTCCCGTTCTCCTCGACGCGCGCGTTCTGGCGCTGGGTCGAGCTCTGCGAGGACGGCGACGTCGACTCGCTGTGGCAGTCCGACCGCCTGCTCGCCAGCGACGCCTCGCCGCGCCCGCAGCTGGAGACGATGAGCCTGATGGCCGCGCTCGCCGGGGGCACGGAGCGGCTCAAGTTCGGCATGAACGTCGTGGTGCTGCCGCTGCGCGACCCCGTCGTGCTGGCGGCCCAGTGCGCCACCATCGACTTCCTCAGCGACGGCAGGCTGCTGCCCGCGTTCGGCGTCGGCGGTAACGCCTCGCCGGCCTGGGCCGCAACCGGTCGCGAGCCCTCGGGCCGCGGGGCGCGGTCGAACGAGGCCCTCGAGATCATGACGGCGCTGTGGCGCGGCGAGCGCGTGACGTTCGAGGGCGAGCACTACCGCGTCGCCGACGCCTCGATCGCCCCGGCCCCCGTGCAGCAGCCGATGCCGCTGTGGATCGGCGGCTCCAGCGCGGCGGCGATCCGCCGCACGGTGCGCTACGGGAACGGCTGGCTCGGCGGGCTGCAGACCCCGGCGCAGGTCGCGCCGGTCGTCGCCTCGATCCGCGAGGAGGCGGCGAGGCAGGGCAGGCGCATCCCCGACGACCACTACGGCGCGAACATCACCTACCGCTTCGGCTCATGGGACGAGCCCGAGGTCGAGCGCGCCACGGCTGCCTTCGGGCGCCTCGCCGTCCAGGACCGCCCGGACCCCCGCGACCACTTCGCGGTCGGGGAGGCCTCGGACATCGTGCGGCGCGTCGAGGAGTACGTGGCGGTGGGCGTCACCAAGTTCGTCGTGCGCCCCATCGCCGAGAGCGACGACGAGTTGATGGAGCAGACGCGCCGCCTCATCGAAGAGGTCCTGCCCGTGGTGCATGCCGAGGACGGGGACGGCGCGTAGCCGACGCTCACGTGCCCTAATCGAGGACGGCGATCAGTATCACTACTGCAACGGCGACGACGGCGAGTGTCCACGCCCCGAGTCGGATGAGGAGCCGGTTGGCCGCTCTGTCGGCAGCGTCCTCGATCAGCTTCGCCACCCGGTCGGTTTGTGGGGCGCCAGGGCTGCGCGCGATGTTGCGGTTAAGCACTGTCCGGCGATCTCGCTAAGCCAACTTGATGACGGCGACGGCCGCGCTCAGCATCGCGGCATTGACTGTGGTCATGCCGAGCCCGAGGAACAGCAGCCCGCGGTACAACTCGGCCTTGGTGGCAAGATGGCGGGTGGCGTCGGTGATCGAATCGGCGATGGCGTTCGCCTGCACCTCAGTGAAGTCAGCGTTCATCAGGCGTCGCGTCTGCGATGTCACGATGGGCGCCCCTCGTCTGAGGTTCACCGTGCCGTACCGGCCGTGCCCGTGTCAATAGCAATCCCAGGAATATAAAATATCGGATATTACGTACGGATTAGCGGGAACGCGGACCCCGTGCGCTCCAGTCCTCCGCGGACTCAGCCGCCGCCTCGCCCACCAGCTCCCCGTCCGCCATCTCGAGGATTCGCCCGACGTGCTCGATCATCAGCGGGTCGTGAGTGGCCGCGATGACCGTGGTGCCCTCGGCGCTGATCGACTGGAGCAGCCCGAAGATCTGCGCGCCCGTCGCCGAGTCCAGCTCGCCCGTCGGCTCGTCGGCGATGAGCAAGGGCGGGCGGTTCGCGATCGCGCGCGCGATCGCGACGCGCTGCTGCTCGCCGCCCGAGAGCTCGTACGGCCGGTGATCCATGCGCGGCCCGAGGCCGACGAGGTCGAGGACGTCGCCCGCGCGCTGCATCGCGGCGCGACCGTGTACCCCGGCAATGCGCAGCGCCAGGGCGACGTTCTCGCGAGCCGAGAACAGCGGCAGCAGGGCGAACGACTGGAACACGAAGCCGATGCTGTGGCGGCGCAGGTCCGTGAGCCGCGACTCGCTCGCCGCCGAGATCTCCTCGCCGGCGAGGTGCACGGTGCCGCTGTCGGGGCGGTCGAGGCCGGCGATGAGGTTGAGCAGCGTGGTCTTGCCCGAGCCGGAGCGCCCGCGCAGCGCCACGAACTCGCCGTCGGCGACATCGAGCGTGACGTTGCGGACCGCGTGCACCTCGGTGTCACTGAGCGTGAAGGTGCGGTTGACGTCGCGTACCTCGACGAGCGCGGGCGTCACGGGGCGCCTCGCAGGGGTGCGCGCGGCGGCTCCGGCGGCGGCTCGTTCGGGAACTCGCGAGGCGGTCCGGCCGGGGCGCCCTCGTCGGCCCGCACCTCGATGTGGTCGCCGACGAGGGCGACGCGCGCGCGCGTGCCGAGGCTGAGGTGGTCCGCGATCTCGCGCGGTATCTGCAGCCGCCCGCTGCGGTCGACGACGGCGTACTCGTCGACCTCGTCCGCCGAGTCGCGGGCGAAGCGTGCGCGGCGCACGACCTCGGCGCTGGTCTTGCCGTCGCGGAACGCGACGATGCGATGCACGCGGTCGATGATCGAGGCGTCGTGGGTGACGATCACGATCGTCACGCCGGTCTGCTCGTTGAGGTCCGCAAAGACGTCGAAGACCTCGGCGGCTGTCGCGTTGTCGAGCTCGCCGGTCGGCTCATCGGCCAGGAGCAGCGGGGGGTCGTTGGCGAGCGCGACGGCGATGGCGACGCGCTGCTGCTCGCCGCCGGAGAGCTGGTCGGGGCGGTTGCGCTCCTTGTCGGCCAGCCCCACGCGCCCCAGCAGCTCGCGCGCACGCTCGCGCGCCGCGCCGCGCGATGCGCCCTCGATGAGCATGGGCAACTCGACGTTCTCGCGCGCGCCGAGGTAGGGGATGAGGTTGCGCCCGGTCTGCTGCCAGACGAAGCCGACCTCGGTGCGGCGGTAGTCGACGAGCTCCTCGGTCGGCGTCGTCAGGAGGTCGCGGCCGCCGACCTCGACGCGCCCGGCCGAGGCCTGGTCGAGGCCGGCGAAGATGTTGAGCAGGGTGCTCTTCCCGGAGCCCGACGCGCCGACGAGCGCCATCATCTCGCCGCGGTACACCTCCAGGTCGAGCCCGCGCAGCGCGACGACCTCGAGGTCCTCGGACTTGTAGATCTTGAAGACGTCCTCACAGCGGATGTACGGCTGCTCGTACTCGGCGGTGCGCGGGTCGGTGCGCTCGATGGTCATGCGTCACCCACCCGCAGCGCGCGGTGCAGCGCGAGGCGCGCGTAGAGCAGCACCACGGCCAGCACCGTGAGCACGAACACCGTCCCGAGGATGCCCCACACCAGCACGATCTCCCACCGCGACACCGCGAGCGCGAACGGCGGGAGCACCTCGGCGCCGCTCTCGTCGACCCCGAAGAAGTCCATCATCAGCCGCCCCACCTGCAGGCCCACGATGGTGCCGAGCCCCATCCCGGCCAGCACCACGAAGAGGTGCTCCAGCAGCACCACCCCGAAGACCTGCACGCGCGAGAACCCCAGCGTACGCAACACCGCGAACTCCAGACGCCGCTGCTGTGCCGTCAGGTAGGAGTAGATCAGGAACCCGATAGCCGATAGCAGCAACACCGCCGCGAACGAGATCGCGAGGATGCCCTCCCACCCGGCCGCGATCAGCGGGTCCTCCTCCTGCCGCGCACGCTCCCCCTCGACATCCAGGAGCACGCGCGGATCGTACGCCGCCAGCGCGGCGCTGCTCGCCGGTGGGTCGTCCGAGGCGACCCACACGCTGTTGTACCCCAGCGCCGAGTTTGGCAGCGACGCGTTCGCGTCCACCTGCAGCCGGCTCGCGTGGACGATCGCGAAGCCCAGGCGGCTGTTCGCGTCGAACGTGGGGAACAGGTCGAACGATCCGCCGTAGGTGGCTTCGACGTGCGCCCCGCCGACGTTGAGGACGGCGTCGTCACCGGGCTCGACGCCGAGCCGTTGCGCCGCGTCGCCCGAGAGGTACACCAGCGTGCGGCCACCGGGGATCACCTGCCGGATCCCTCGCCGCGAGGCCGGCTGCTCTTCGTCCAGCCACTCGTAGCGGAGTGCGACATCCCAGCCGGGCGGGGCGTCGGGGTCGGCGCGCATCTGGTCGTCGACGCGACGCTGGAGGGTGCCCTGGAGCACCTCGAAGCCCGGATCCGTGAACACGTGGGCCAGTATCGCGCCGTGGAACGGTGCGTCGGAGTCCTGCGGTCGCCCCCGTTCGAACGGCATCGCCGGTGCGAGCGGCGAGGTCATCGCGGGGCCGAGCAGCATCACCCCGCGCTGTGCACCGATCGTGCTGCGCGTGTAGACGATGACCGACTGCAGCGCGATCGGCGGCTCGATGTTGGCCGCGAGGCGGTTGCCCGTGCGCCCTCGAAGCTGCTGGAGGTCGATGGAGAAGAAGCGCCACTGCTCGGTCGCGACGTCGCCCGGGCGCACCGAGCCGAGCCACCCGGAGGCGAGCTGCCCGCGCGCGTCGCGGAAGATGGCGAGCAGGTCCATTCGCGCGCGGACGTCGGGGAGCGTGGCCCACATCCCGAACTGCCGCGCGTCGGCGGGCAGCGTGACGTACTCCATGGCCGTGGCATTGGTCCCGAGGTCATCCAGCATCGCCTGGAGCGAGGTGTCGGCGAAGTCGGAGCGGAACCACGCGACGTCCCCGAAGGTCTCCGGATCGACCCCGAGCACCTCGAGCCGGACGTTCTCGCCGTTCGCGCTGACGGAGCCGTCCTCGCGGATGACGGGGCTCACGACGCGCCCGGGGACGGCGCCGAGGGCGGCGACGAACGTGTCGTCGCCCTGGCGCGACAACGCCCGCAGGTCCGTCGCGCGCGCGTCGGCGCCGACGGCGTAGTGGGTGCGGTCGTCGTAGGAGCGGTCGAGGGTGGCGGAGAACGTCGCGCCGAACATGCCGACGCCCGTGGCGAGCATGAGCATCAGGATCAGCCGCGCGTAGTGGGTCGGGTTCCGCGCGAGCGCCCGCGTCGCCACGAGCAGCCAGACGCCCGCGCCCTGCGCAACGAGCCACGCCACGAGCCGCAGCACGAGCGGGAAGAGGCGCAGGAACACGATGCCCGCGGTGAGCATCGCCACGGCGGGCGTGGCGAGGAGGAACGGGTCGGCATGCGGGTCGCCGAAGAGCGGCTCGTCGAACAGGTCGTTCTCGCGCCGCAGCCACCAGAACACGATCGCGAGCACGGCGACGAGCGCGACGTCGAGGTAGTAGCGCAGGAACAGCGAGGCCCGGCGCGGCCGCGCCGCGCTGTGCTTGAATCCCACCACCGTCTGCCGAGTCGCCTGCCACGCGGGCACCATGAACGAGGCGAACGCGAGCAGCGCGCCCCCGCCCGCGAGGGCGAACGAGAGGCCGGACAGGTGCACGTCGAGCGGTGCGCCGCCCGACAGGTCGGAGAACGCCGGCGTCGGCCCGAGCGCGGCGATGGCCGTCGCCGCAATCGGCGGCCCCGCCGCGACTGCCAGCAGCGCGAGCAGGGCGCCCTCGATGCCGTACTGCGCGAGGAGTTGCGCGGTCGTCGCGCCGCGGCTGCGGAGCGTGGCGATCTCCTCGGCCTGCCGCTCCAGCAGCATCGTGGAGACGACGAGCAGGTAGTACGCCACCACGCCGCCGATCTGCAGCAGCAGCACGAACAGCGGGATGCGGACGAAGAAGAGCTTGTCGTCGAACTCCTCCAGCACGCTCACGAGGTCGGTATCGACCCGCAGCAGGTTCTCCGTCGCGCCGAGCCGCCGTTCGAGCCCCTCGACGGCGACGGCCACGCCGCCGGCGCTCCGCGAGTCCAGCTGCGCGCGGTCCACGTGGTAGACGTCGAGGTAGCGTGCCGTCATCGAGGGCAGCGCCAGCGAGGGCGCGCCGAAGAAGACGTCCTGCGAGACGAAGAGCATGTACGTCGGCCACGACGCCGTCTGCGAGTCGAGCAGGTCGGGCAGGCCGCTCCAGTACCGCGCGTCGAGGTCGTTCGCCTCGATGAGCCCGACGACCACCGCCGTGAGGGCGGGGGTGTCGGTGACCCACGACGGGTGCAGGTCGAAGCGCTCGCCGACCGCGAAGCCGTTCACCCGAGCCGTCTCCGCGCCGAGCAGCACCTCGACGGCGCCGTCGGACGCCAGTCCACGCGCCGAGGGCAGGTCCCCGGTAACCACCGTGACGTGGTCGAGGAGTTCCGTGCGGAAGCGCAGGTTCGCGCGTGGTCGCGCGTCGTCCTGCAAGTCCGGCACGCCTCCCGGCGGGGTCGGGTAGAAGGTCGATGTCGTGCCCTGCCGGACCACGCCGCCGCGCGCCTCGCCGCGGGATGCGTCGAGGGCGCGGTCGATGCGCCCCCTCGACTGCTCGTGGAGGGGCGCGCGGATCGCGATGTTGCTCTGCGAGACCCGCAGGTCGAGGTCGTGGACGGACTCGGCTTCGAGCGCATGCTCCAGGCCGAGGTCGCGGATCGCGTCGGCGTAGATCACGGTGGAGGCGAGGATCGCGCCCGCGATCAGCGTGCCGATGACGACGCTGGCGAGCAGCCGCCAGTTGCCGAGCATGCGGCGTACGACGATCACCGGAAGCGAACGGAAGTGCCGCACGAAGGCGATTCTACCGGCGGATCCGCTGGGACGCTGCATGCAGGGCGGGCTCGGCGCCGTGCCCGTGTAGCGCAGTCGCGCCTAGACTGGCGGCGTGGGTGAACTCTTCTCCGTCTGGCGGTTCGCGCTGCGGCGGTTCGCGTCGAACTGGCCGCTGATGCTGCTGCTCGCCGCCGGCGCGCTGCTGGCGACGACGCTCCTCGCCGCCGCGCCGATCTACGCCGACGCCATGTCCGACGTCGGGCTCCGCTTCCGCCTCGACCGCGAGCTCGACGAGCCCGACAGGCGCGTTTCGTACCTCTACGTCGACCGCCTGCGGCTGGCCGACCCGGTGCAGCTCGCGCAGGCACGCGCCTTCGAGGCCGTGACCGAGGCCCGGGTCGGGTGGCTCGGCGACGAGGTGCTCGTCGAGCAGCGCACCGATCCGCTCACGCTCGGCTTCACCGACGATCCCGGCCGCGACCCGTGGCGCGCCCGTCTCGTCCACATCGGCGGATACGAGGAGCACATGACGGTGGTCGCCGGCCGCCTCCCGTCACCGGGGGCGATGAGCGCTGAAGTCCTCGCGCCCGAGGCGTTCGCGGGCGTCGCGAACCTCGGCGATGTCGTGTGGCTGACGGCCCGGCCGTTCAACGACTGCCGCCGCGTACCCGGCTCGGAGGACGAGAACGTCGCCGCCGAGGAGGTGCGGTGCCAGCCGACCACCTTCGTGCGCACGAGCATCCAGGCGGAGATCGTCGGGTTTGTGCGCTCCACCGACCCGGACGACCTGCGCTGGCAGGTCTTCGAGGATCGCGACCTCGCACCCGGCGGGCCCGGCCAGCCCGAGGACGGCCCGCAGTCGATCCCGCTGCTCACGTCCGGCGAGTACTTCAACGGCGCGCTCACGGCGCAGATGCCCGAGCTCCTGTCCCGCTACACGGTCGGCCTGGTCGCGGACCTCGACGGCCTCGCGGTGCGCGACGTGCCGCGGGCGCTCGACGACCTCGCGGCCTGGCCGCGCGACGTGCGCGACACGCTGCAGCTCGAGGCCGGGGGACGCGTCGAGTTCGCCACGGCGCTGGCGCGGTTCCGCAACGCGAGCACGTTCTCGCAGGTGCCGCTCCTGCTGCTGTTGCTGCAGGTGTCGGGCGTCGTGGCGTTCTACATCGTCGTGGTCACGTCGCTGGCGCGGCGGCGACAGGCCGACGAGGTCGCGGTCTACCGCAGCCGCGGCGCCAGCACCTCGCAGCTGCTCGGGCTGAACCTGGCGGAGGGGCTGCTCATCGCCGTCCCGGCGGCGCTGCTCGGCCCCGCGCTCGCGCGGTTCGCGGTCGGCGCGCTCGGCTACACGCCGGCGTTCTCGAGCATCACCGGCGGCGAGCCCCTCGCCGCCTCGGTCAGCGAGGACGCCTTCCTGCTCGCGGCCGGTGGGGCGACGCTGGCCCTCGCGGCGATGCTGCTGCCGACGGTCGGAGCCGTGCGCCGCGCGGTCGCCGATGCGCAGCGCGAGCAGGCGCGACCGGCCGAGCGGGGCTGGTTCCGCCGCTATCACCTCGACCTCGCGCTGGTGGCGCTGGCCGGGCTGCTCTTCTGGCAACTCGACCGCCGCGGCGCGGTCTTCGACCCGGAGTCCGTCGGCGGCTGGCAGGCCGATCCGCTGCTGCTGCTCTCGCCCCTCGTGATGACCGCCGCGGCCGCCGCGATGGTGTTGCGGCTCTACTCGCCGCTGCTGCGCCTGGTCGCGTGGCTCCTGCGGCCGCTGCGCGGGATCGCCGTTGCGCTCGGCATCGGCCGCGCCGGCCGCGATCCGGCCACGGGAGCGCGCCTGCTCCTGCTCGTGCTCACGGCCATCGCCGTCGGCGCGTTCGCCGCCTCGTACGCCCCGACGGTGGCGCAGTCGTTCGAGGACCGCGCCCACTACGAGCACGGCGTCGACATGCGCGCCGCGGTCGCGGACTTCGACCTGCCCTCCGGGCACGAGGGGCTCGACCGGCTGCGCGCGACCGACGGCGTCGAGCACGCGCTCGTCGTGCATCGCAGCTCGATCGGGGTGCCGCGCGGCGGCGCGGTGGAGCTCCTCGCGATCCAGGGCGACGCGGGCGCGGCCTCGATGGTGTCGTTCCGCGAAGACTTCGCCCCGGAGCCGCCGGAGCAACTCCTCGGCCACCTCGACCTCGGGGTACCGCTCGACGGCGGCGTCGCCCTGCCGCCGGACACCGTCGCGCTCTCGATCCACGCGTACAGCCGGGAGACTCCGCGGATCGGGCGGCTCCGCGCCTCGATCCGCGATGGACACGGCGCGTACCACGACGCGACGTTCAGCGGGATCGAGAGCGGGATGTGGACGGAGCTCCGGACGGACCTGCCCCCCAACCTGGCGGCGCCCCTGACGCTCGCGAGCCTGCGGTTCACGGACCGGCGCGTGCTGGTCCACGGCGATGGCGCCATCTACCTCGACGACCTCACGGCGGTCCGCGCGGACGGCGCGCTCGAGGTCGTCGAGAACTTCGACGGCCAGTTCGGCTGGACCATGTACTCGCAGCCCGGCGCGGCGGAGACCTTCGGACCGTCGGGCGAGCGCTCCCGGTCGGGGTCGCGGTCGGCGCGCTGGACGTGGACGCGCGAGGTCACCGACCGCGCGCGCGTGCTGGCCCCGGAGGGCCCGGGCGTGCCGCTGAACGCCATCTTCAGCGAGCGAGCGCTGGCGTTCTTCGGCGTGCAGCCCGGCGAGCGCACCTTCGGACTCCTCGGCGACCGCATCGCGGTGCCGCTCATCGTGCGGTCGACCGCCGAGCTGTTCCCGACGCTCGATCCGGCCGCCGGCTTCGTGATCGTCGACTACGAGCAGTTCCGCGCCGTGGCGGGTGCGCTTGGTTCGCGCGCCCAGCAGGAGCCGACCGAGCTGTGGGTCGACTTCGCCGACGGCGTCCCGCTCGCGAGGCAGGAAGAGATCGCGGACCAGGCGCGCGACACCGGGTGGATGCAGTTCGTCGTCGGTGAGCCGCTGCTGCTCAACGCGCGCCTCGATGAGATCGCCTCGGACCCCACGGTGCAGGCGTCCGGGAGCGGCATCCTGCTGCTCGCGTTCGCGGGTGCGATGGGGGCGGCCGTGCTCGGCTTCGTGGTCTCGCTCGCGATCACGCTCCAGGGCCGCACGCTGGAGCTCGCGGTACTGCGCTCCCTCGGCGCGTCCAGCGGAGGTCTGCTCCGGGCGCTGGTCTTCGAGTGGGGCGTCATCCTGCTGTTCGGGACGGTCATCGGGGTGCTGCTCGGCCGCTGGATATCGCAGCTCATGCTCCGGTTCCTCGAGGTCACCGAGACGGGCGACCCGGTGGTGCCGACATTCGCGATCGAGACGGAGTGGCGGCTACTGTCGACGGGCATCGTGGTGCTCGGCGTTGCGGCCGCGGCGACGCTCTGGACGGCATGGCGCGCGGTGCTGCGCCGCGGCGTAGCCGACTCGCTGCGCCTGTCGCAGTAGCGCGCAGCGGCGGGATCGAGGAGGACGAGAGGCACGATGCCCGGACTGCGCTGGCGCTCCATCGTGACGACCGCCGTCGTGCTCGCCGCCGTGTTCGCGGGCGGCCTCGTGGCGGGTTTCCTGCTTGAGCACGAGCCCGCACCGGACGACCGTCACATCTCGGTCGGCCGGTCCCTGCTGCCGCCGCCCGGCCAGACGTTCCTCGCCGGCGAGGTGACGGCCGTCGGCAGCGACGTCATCGAGCTGCGGACCCTGGGTGGCCCGGTCGAGCTGGAGCTGCACCCGGACGCCACCGCCGAGGAGCTCCGCCGCGTCACCGAGGCGCGCTTCGGGCCCGGCGACGCGGTCAACCTCGGCGGCGAGCAGGGCGACTTCGGCATCGTCCTGACCGGCGTGGTCGCGCTGGAACCGGCGCCCGAAACGGAGGCGTCGCGGTGAGCGCTCGATCAGGCCAACCGGTCACGCGTGCTCCCTGGGCGCTCGTCGCCGCCGTGACGACGGCCGCGCTCGTGGCGTCGGCCCTCGGCGGCCTCGTGCTGGGGCGCTGGGCGGGGGAGCGAGTGAGCGAGCCCGCGGTCATCGAGGTGGTGATCGACGACCCCGCACTGGCAGCCGCCGGCGCCGACGAGGGCTGGACGACGCGCGGCGGCTTCAGCGGCTTCGGCGGCCTCCCGGCGCTCCCGGGCGAGGTGTGGCGCGCGGCGCGCGTGGTCGAGTCGGAGCCCGGCAGGCTCGTGATCACCTCGGACGGTGCGACCACGGCGATCGACTACCGCTCGCCGTCGCGGCTCTTCGAGATCGCGCCGGCAGCAGGCGCGGAGGTGGGCGACATCGTCGTCGTGCGCATCGTGGACGGCGTGGCGGTGGCGATGCTGGTGGTGCCGCCGGACCTGGAGGAGGGCAGCGGGACGGGCTCGCGGTAGCATGAGCGTCGGATGAAGGATCGTGGCGGCAAGGACCGCAAGGACACCCAGGCCGATCTCGAGGATCGGGACGCCGCGGAGCACTCTCTCGGCGATGCCTATGAGGCAGCGTGGGATGAGTGGGCGAAAGGTGATGGCAAACTCTGGGAGTCGACTGTCGGTGACGCCTCCGGTCCGGGGATCGGCCTCTTGAGACCATCGACGATGCAGAAGCCGGTGCCTGACGCCTCACCGGTTCCATGAGCGGACGCTGTGTAGCGCCAGGGCGTCGCGCGCTACTTGAAGAGCTTGCCGAGTCCTCGCCCGGTCGCCTTGCCCGCGGCGCGTCGCGCGACGCGCCGGCCGACACGTCCGCGTCGCACCGCGTTGACGTCACCGAGGAGCTTCGCGAGCCAGTACAGGAAGCCGCGGGTGCTGTTGATGCTCATGGCGTGCCTCCGTCCGTTCCGACGATAGGAGCGTAGATTATAACTATCGCGATAGGGTCTTGTAATGTCGCCGCTCGTCCACCACGATGGGCACAGTAGGTCTGCAACTCGGGACGAGCGATGGCAGCATTCGACACACATCAGGCAGTCCGGCGGCTCACCGCAGCGGGCGTCGACGAGGAGCCCGCGGAGGCGATCGTCGAGGTCGTCGGCGACGCCACCAGTGATCTCGCGACGAAAGCCGACGTCGAACTCGCTGTTGCGCAGATGACAGCCGAGTTGCACCGGGCCCTACGGATCCAGGGTGCCTGGATCGTTGGGGTGCTCGTTGGCCTCGCCACCGTGGCTACATCCGGTGCGGCCTTGCTCGTCAGGCTGTTCGGCTGACAGGTTGGCGCTCCACTCCTCTCACCTGCCCCCTCGCGCTACTCGTTCACGCAGCGTCCTCACTGACACCGTAGCGCCCCTCAAGCTCCTGCCAGTCCGGCACGCCGACGATCTCCTCGAACTCGTGGAAGTCGACCATGGCGTCGGTTCGGCCCGCCGTCGTCTTCGCCTCGAACAGCGCGCGGTACGTCTCGGCGATCGCGCGCGCGGCGGTGAACAGCGCGGCGAGCGGGAACACCACCATCGAGTAGCCGAGGCCCTGTAGCTCCGCCGAGGAGAGCAGCGGCGTCTTGCCGCCCTCGATCATGTTCGCGAACAGCGGCGCGTCCGGGATGGCTTCCCGTACCGCCTCGAGCTCCTCGATCGACTGCGGAGCTTCGACGAACACCACGTCCGCGCCCGACTCGTGGTAGAGACGCCCGCGGCGGATCGCCTCGTCGAGGCCGAGCGGGGCGCGGGCGTCCGTGCGCCCGATGATCACGAGGTCGTCGTCGCCGCGGGCGTCGGCGGCGGCGCGGATCTTCTGGGCGTGCTCCTCGGCGGGGATGACGCGCTTCCCCTCGAAGTGGCCGCACTTCTTCGGCCACTCCTGGTCCTCCAGGATGATCCCCGCCACGTCGGCCTGGACGCACTCGCGGACGGTGCGCGTGACGTTGAGCGGGTTGCCGTAGCCCGTGTCCATGTCCGCGACCAGCGGCACGTCGACCGCGGCGACGATGGGTCGCACGCGGTCCAGCACCTCCGAGGCGGTGAGCAGGCCGTAGTCGGGCGCGCCGAGGGCAGCCGCCGAGAAGCCGAAGCCGGTGGTGAACAGGGCGTCGAAGCCGGCGCGCTGCGCGAGCCGCGCCGAGAGCGCGTCGTACGCGCCGGGCAGGACGATGATCTCCGGCCCGTCGAGCCGGTTTCGCAGGGCGGTCGAGTGGCGCATCGGGTCCTCCATCCGGCCCCGGCTGCGTCGTGCGGGGCGCGGGCGGAGGATAGCGAACCGGCGCGCAGCGGGCAGCGCTCACGAGCGGGGCGACATCCCGGCGGTGTTATACCCTGTGCGCGACTCGGTACCGCGTGCCGACTGCCGGAGCAGTGAGATCGGCCGCCGGATGCGGCGCGCCTGCCAGGAGCGTGATGAGCCCCGATCGGCCACAGATACAGGTCGAGGGTCTGTGGAAGGTCTTCGGCGACCGCGCGGACCGCGTCTTCGAGCCCGAGCACATCGAGAAGAGCCGCGCCGACCTCCAGGACGAGCTCGGCGCGGTGGTCGCGCTGCGCGACGTCTCATTCGACGTGCAGGCAGGCGAGATCTTCGTGGTGATGGGGCTCTCGGGGAGCGGCAAGTCCACGCTCGCGCGGTGCCTGATCCGGCTCATCGACGCGACGCGAGGCGCGATCAGCTTCGACGGCGACGACATCCTCGGCTACGACGCGAAGGAGCTCATCGAGTTCCGCCGCCGCAAGACGGCGATGGTGTTCCAGCACTACGGCCTGCTCCCGCACCGCCGCGTGCTCGACAACGTCGCGTACGGCCTCGAGATCCAGGGGGTCGACGAGGGGACGCGCCACCGCGCGGCCGCCGAGGCGATCGAGACGGTCGGCCTCGACGGGTGGGAGGACTACTACCCCAGCGAGATGAGCGGCGGCATGCAGCAGCGCGTCGGCATCGCGCGGGCGCTGGCAGTCGACCCCGACGTGCTCGTCATGGACGAGCCGTTCAGCGGGCTCGACCCGCTGATCCGCAGGCGCATGCAGGACGAGTTGCTGTCGCTGGAGACGCAGCTGCACAAGACCATCGTGTTCATCACGCACGACCTCAACGAGGCCATCAAGCTGGGTGACCGGATCGCGATCATGCGTGACGGCGTGATCGTGCAGCAGGGCACGCCCGAGGAGATCGTGACGCGTCCTGCCGACGACTATGTGGCCGACTTCGTACAGGACGTCGCCAGCGTTGCCGACCTGCGCGGCGAGGCCGCGCCGGCCACCGGGGCGACACCGTGAACCGCCGGGACGAGGTCGAAGGGGCGCCCGAGGCGCGGGACGTCGCGCCGCCGCCGCCGTGGGTCCGGTACGCGTGGCTCCCGGGCCTGGCCGGGGTGCTCGTCGTGCTCGCCGTGAGCCTCGTGGTCTGGGGACCGGGGATGGAGTTCCCCACCACCGTCTCCCAGACCGAGGCGCCGACGCCCGGGACCCGGACCGTGCCGCTCGACCGGACGGTCAGGGAAGTCACCGGCGACGCCATCGACGACGGTGTCGACTGGCTGACCGAGGAGGGCGACTGGCTGTTCGCCAGCATGGGCGACGCGGTGACCACCGCGCTCGTGACCATCGAGGACGTACTGAGGTGGGTGCCGTGGCCCGCCGCGATTGCCGGATTGGCGTTCCTCTCCTTCGCGGTGGGGCGGTGGAGACTGACGGGCTTCACCACGGGCGCGTTGCTCTACATCGGCTTCATGGGGCTCTGGAACAACGCCATCGACACGATCGCGCTGATGGTGGTGGCGGTCGCGATAGCACTCGCGGTGGGGCTCCCGCTCGGTGTGCTGGGAGCGCGCAGCCGCATCGCTGATGGAGTGATGCGCCCGATCCTCGATGGGATGCAGACAATGCCGAGCTTCGTATACCTGCTGCCGGGCATCCTGTTCTTCGGCCTCGGCAAGCCGGCGGGCATCTTCGCCACCGTGATCTACGCGGTCCCGCCGGTGATCCGCCTCACCAACCTCGGCATCCGGCAAGTCTCGCCCGAGGCGGTCGAGGCGGCCCTCGCGTTCGGCTCCTCGCCGTGGCAGGTGCTGACGAAAGTGCAGATCCCGATGGCGCTGCCGACGATCATGGCGGGCATCAACCAGACCACGCTCATGGCGCTCGCGATGGTGACGATCGCGAGCATGGTGGCGGCCGGCGGTCTCGGCGACGACGTGTTGCGCGCCCTCCAGAAGAACCAGTCCGGCAACGGCGTGATCGCCGGCCTCGCCATCGTCTTTCTCGCCATCGTCATCGACCGCATCACCCAGGCGATCGCCGCCGATAACAGGGAGCGGCGGAGCGCAGGCTAGGCACACGTGTGAGGCGGCCCGGGCTGATACCATCGGCGCGGTGCACGGGGGCAATGAGAGGAAGAGGCAATGCTTGCTCGATATAACAGGATCGGTCTCTCGCTCCTCGTGGTCGTGGCGTTTGGGCTCGCAACCGCATGCGGGGGCGATGGGGACGGAGACGCGGAAGAGAAGCAGACACTCGTCTTCAGTGACCTGAACTGGGACAGCGCGCAGATTCAGAACCGCATCGCGCAGTACCTGGTGGAGATGGGCTACGACTACCCCACCGACGTGGTGCTCGGCGCGACGCTCCCCCTGTTCCAGGGACTGCGGCGCGGGGACACCCACGTCACCATGGAGATCTGGCTGCCCAACCAGGACGAGGCCTGGGCTGAGGCACTCGGGGCCGGCGAGGTGATCCCCCTCGGGCCGAGTCTCGGAAGCGACTGGCAGTCCGCGTTCGTGATACCTGCCTACCTGCAGGAGGAGTACCCCGACCTCGACAGCATCGAGGACCTCAAGGACGACAAGTTCAAGCAACTCTTTGCCACCGCCGAGACCGGCGGCAAGGCGCGGCTGGTGTCGTGCGTCATCGGCTGGGCCTGCGAGGAGGTCAACGCGGCGCAGATCGCGGGCTACGGCCTCCTGGACCACGTCGAGATCATCAACCCCGGTGACGGCGCGGCTGCGAATGCCGACCTCTATGGCGCCTACCAGAAGGGTGAGCCCTGGCTCGGCTACCAGTGGGGCACGAACGAGCCCGCGCTGGTGCTGGACCTCGTGCGGCTCGAGGAGCCCCCGTACACCGACGAGTGCTGGTTCACCAACAAGGCCTGCGCCTACGAGGACGCCACGGTCCTCATTGCCGTGCACCCTGACGTCGTCAGTGGCGCTCCGGATGTGGTCGCCATGCTGCGGGAGTGGGCGTTCGACGCCGTGACGTACCGCGTAGTGGCTCAATGGCTCAACGACAACGAGGACGCCAACGTCAACGACGCCGCGCTGTGGTGGCTCAACGGTAACGAGGCGACCTGGAGTACCTGGGTCACCGCGGAAGCCGCCACCGCCATCCGCGAGGCGCTGGAAGGCGGTGAGACACCCGCCGGCTGGCCCGAGGCGAGCTAGCGCGTCGTGCCGGGCGTCGTCACGCTCACCACGGACTTTGGGACGCGCGACTCCTACGTCGCGCAGCTCAAGGGTGTGCTGCTGTCGCGCTGCGATGACCTGCGCGTCCAGGACCTCACGCACGAGATCGCAGCCCACGACGTGCTGGAGGGTGCGCTCTTCCTCGCGTCCGCCGTCCCGACGTTCCCTCCGGGGACCGTCCACCTGGCCGTCGTCGACCCCGGCGTCGGGAGCGCCCGCCGCGCGATTGCCGTCGAGGTGGCGGGCCAGCACGTGGTGTGCCCGGACAACGGCCTGCTCACGCTGCTCGGCCGCGCGCACACCATCGAGGCGGCGCACGAGCTGACGAACCCGCAGCTGCGTCGTGGGCCCGTCAGCCCGACATTCCAGGGGCGCGACGTGTTCGCGCCCGCGGCCGCGCACCTCGCGTGCGGCGGCGCGCTCGCCGACGTGGGCGCGCGGCTGTCCGCGATCGTGGAGCTGGACCTCCCGAGCCCGGAACGCATCACCGACGGGGTGCGAGGCGCGATCATGCACGTGGACCGCTTCGGCAATGCGACCACCAACATCCCGGCGTCGGTGCTCGGCCCGCTCGGGGGTCTGCGCGTGCAGGGCGGAGGTCTCGACCTGCCGTTGCTGCGCACGTACGCCGACGCCCAGCCGGGCGAGGCCCTCGCGCTGATCGGGAGCAGCGGCTACCTCGAGGTGGCCGTGCGCGCGGGGAGCGCCGCACAGGCGCTCGGGTTGCAGCGTGGCGGCGTCGTGCGGGTCGTCTCCGCCCGCTGAGCACGAACGACCCGCTCGCGTAGCACCCCGGCGTCGAGGGCGGTCGAGCAGTTCGGTAGCGCGGGATGGTACCCTGCGTCACAAGCGCCATGGCCGGCCGCCGGCGGGCAGGCGGAGACACACCCGGCACTGATCCGTGACCACACAGCAGCGATCCGCAGCAGTCCACGTCCACCGCATCACGGCCGGCGCGCCCGCCGCCGAGGCGGAGCTCGGCGCCCTCGACGCCGTCGCGGTCGAGGAGCCGCTCGAGATCCGGCTCGACGGCCACCCCCTGGCCGTGGTCATGCGCACGCCGGGCGACGACGCCGACCTCGTGCGCGGCTTCCTGCTGACCGAGGGCGTCGTGCTGCGTCCATCGGAGGTGCGCGCCGTCGAGTTTGGCGAAGACGCGGTCGCGGACGCCCGGCTCGCCAAGGGCGTCGAGGTGGACATCGAGCAGTTCAGCCGAAACCTCTTCGTCTCCAGCTCGTGCGGCGTCTGCGGGAAGGCCTCGATCGAGGCGGTCGAGTTGCTGGCGCCGCGAGCGCCGCAGTTCGCGGTGCGCGGCGAGGTCGTCGCGGGCCTGACCGAGCGCCTCGGCGAGCTGCAGCCGACGTTCGACGAGACCGGCGGCCTGCACGCCGCGGGCATCTTCGACCTCGACGGCCGCGCGCTCGTGGTACGGGAGGACATTGGCCGACATAACGCGGTCGACAAGGCCATCGGCGCGCTCAGCGCGGAGGCATGGCCGCTGCCGCCGGCGCTCCTCGTGGTCTCGGGCCGGCAGAGCTTCGAGATCGTGCAGAAGGCCGCGATGGCGCGCCTCGGTGGGATCGTGGGCGTCTCCGCGCCCTCCTCGCTTGCCGTTGACCTGGCGCAGCAGCTCGGGCTGCTGCTCGCCGGCTTCGCGCGCGGGGACCGCTTCAACGTCTACGCCGGGGCGGAGCGCCTCGATGGCTAGGCGCGGCGTGCGCCGCGGCAAGCGGCTGCTCGGCCCGAGCAGCTGGGCGAGCGTGATCCCGAACGGGATCGGCTCGACGAAGCCGAACCACTACCTGGAGATGGCGAAGGCGGCGTGGGCCAACCGCCGCGAGCTGCCGTTCGCGTGGCGCATCCTCAAGGACGGGTGCTGCGACGGCTGCGCGCTCGGCACCAGCGGCATGGGCGACTGGACCATGGACGGCCCGCACCTCTGCATGGTGCGGCTCAACCTGCTCCACCTGAACACCATGGGCGCGCTCGACCACCGGCTCTTCGAGGATCCCGCGGCCCTGGCCCGCAAGCCCGCGCGCGAGCTGCGCGCGCTCGGCCGGTTGCCGTACCCGATGGTGTGGCGCGCCGGGGAGCCCGGCTACCGCCGCGTCTCGTGGGACGAGGCGCTCGACCTGGCCGCGGACCGCATCCGCGAGACCGTCGCGCACGACCCGGACCGCTTCGACGTATTCATGACGTCCCGCGGCATCACGAACGAGACCTACTACACCGTGCAGAAGGTGGCGCGCTTCCTCGGGACCAACAACATCGACAACTCGGCGCGCATCTGCCACGCGCCGAGCACGATGGCGCTGGAGCAGACCATCGGCTACGGCGCGACGACGAACAGCTACACCGACTGGATCGGCAGCGACCTGATCGTCCTCGCCGGCACCAACCTCGCCAACAACCAGCCGGTGGCGATGAAGTACCTCTACCTCGCGAAGAAAGCCGGCACGCAGGTGGTGAGCGTGAACCCGTACCTCGAGGAGGGCCTCGATCGCTACTGGGTGCCGTCGTCGCCGGAGAGCGCGCTCTTCGGCACGAAGATCCTCGACGACCACTTCGCGGTGCAGGTCGGCGGCGACGCGGCGTTCTTCACCGCCGCGCTCAAGCACCTCATCGAGACGGACCGCCTCGACCACGCCTTCATCGACGCCCACACCGAGGGCTTTGACGAGCTGCGCGCCTACATCCGCTCGCTCGACTGGGCGGAGCTCGAGGCCGGCTCGGGGCTGCCCGAGGCCGAGTTGCGGCGCTTCGCGGACCGCTACGCCGATGCGCGCACCTCGATCACGGCGTGGAGCATGGGCGTGACGCAGCACGCGCACGGCACGCAGAACGTCTACGCCATCTCCAACCTCGCGCTGGCGATGGGCCGCGTCGGGCGGCCGGGCGACGGGCTCAACCCGATCCGCGGCCACTCCGGCGTGCAGGGCGGCGCCGAGATGGGCGCCGTCCCGCAGTCGCTCGGCCTCGGCATGAAGGTCTACGACGACGATGCAGCCGCCGGCGTCTCCGCCGCGTGGGGCTTCGAGGTGCCTCGCGGCCCCGGCCTCAGCGTCTCAGCCTCCCTCGACGCGATGCACGACGGGCTGGTCGACGTGCTCTATGCCCTCGGCGGCGACTTCCTCGAGACGATGCCGGACCCGGAGTTCGTGCGCACGGCGCTGTCTCGGGTGCCGGTGCGCATCTTCCAGGACATCGTCGCGAACCCGATGATGCTGCTCGAACCGACCGACGTCTCGATCATCCTCCCGGCTGCCACGCGCTACGAGACGCCCGGCGGCGTCACCGAGACGAGCATGGAGCGTCGCGTGATCTTCAGCCCGGAGATCCCCGGTCGCCGCGTCGGGGAGGCGCGCGCCGAGTGGGAGATCGCCACCGATCTCGCGATGCGCGCCGACCCCGCGCGTCGCGACCTCATCCACTTCGAGGACACCGAGGCGATCCGCAGCGAGATCGCGCGCACGATCCCGGACTACGAGCCCATCGCCGGCCTCGCCGCGAAGGGCGACGAGTTCCAGTGGGGCGGCGAGCGCCTCTGCGTCGACGGCGTGTTCAACACGCCGGACGGGCGCGCGCGCTTCGTGCCGCCGAGGCTGCCCGACGGCGAGGCGCCCGAGGGCTGCTTCCTCGTCTCGACGCGTCGCGGGAAGCAGTTCAACAGCATGGTGTGGGACGACCACGACGCGCTGACCGGCGCGCGCCGCGACCAGGTCTTCATCTCCGAGTCCGATGCCGCATCCCACGGCATCGAGCCCGGCGACCCCGTGCTGCTGCGATCGGCGACCGGCGAGCTGCGTGGCCGCGCGCGCATCGCGCGCCTGCGCGAGGGCACGCTCCAGGTCCACTGGCCCGAGGGCAACGTGTTGCTCCCCCACGGCGTGCTCGACCCTGAGTCCGGCGAGCCCGACTACAACGCGGTCTGCGAGCTGTTCCCGCTGCGCGACGGCGAAGGAGCCTAGGCGCTCCCCTCGGCGCCGAGGCGCTCGCGCGCCGCTGCCAGGTCCTCGGGCGTGTTGAGGTTCACGAACGACGCGCCGTCCGGGTCGGCGTCGCGCCACACCTCGGGCGGCACGAGGTCGGCGTCCAGGGCGTCGAGCATGTCGCCGACGGCGCGGTCGCCGGCGTCGAGGCGCGTGCGGATCGCCAGCGCCGCCGCATCGCCGTCCCACGCCGAGCACAGCAGCTGGGGCCGCCCCTCGTGCACCGGCACGACGAACCTCGCGCCCGCCTCGACGCGCTCGGCGAGGAGGCGCAGCAGCTCAGGCCGCACGAACGGCAGGTCGCACGCCACGGAGATGGCGACCGGCGCCGAGGTCTGACCAAGGCCCGCGAGGATAGCGACGAGCGGCCCGCCGTCGGGGACGGCGTCGACCGCCCGGTACAGCGAACGCGACGACTGCACGAGCGGCGGCGGGACCCCGGGGGCCGTCACCACCGCCACCTCGTCGGCGACGGCGTCGAGGGCGTCGATCACGCGCTGCAGCAGCGTGCGACCGCCGAGGTCGAGCATGCACTTCTCCTCGCCCATGCGGCGCGACCCGCCGCCGGCGAGCACGATGCCCGCGACCGGATTGGGAAAGCGGTACCGCACGGCACCTCCTCGGAGCGAGGATAGCGCGAGGCGCTGTGGTAGAACCCGGTCGCGGGAGGAACGACCCATGACCGACTCGCTTGCCGCGCTGCACGACGAGATCGTCGCGTGCCGGGCGTGCCCGCGGCTCGTCGAGTGGCGCGAGGAGGTCGCGCGCGAGAAGCGCGCGGCGTACCGCGATTGGGAGTACTGGGGCCGGCCGGTACCCGGCTTCGGCGACCCCGATGCGCGGCTCGTGATCGTGGGCCTCGCGCCTGCCGCGCACGGCGCGAATCGCACCGGGCGCGTCTTCACGGGCGACCGCTCCGGCGACTGGCTGTTCGGCGCGATGCACCGCGCGGGCTTCGCCAACCAGCCCACCGCCGAGCACCGCGACGACGACCTCGCGCTCCTCGACGCCTACGTGCTCGCGGCTGTGCGCTGCCCGCCCCCGAAGAACCGCCCGACGACCGAGGAGCGCGACCGCTGCCGGCCCTTCCTCGAACGCGAGCTGGCGCTGCTCCCGAAGCAGCGCGTGCTGCTCGCCCTCGGCGGGTGGGCGCTCGGCGTCCTCGCGAGCGTCGAGGGGCTCAGGCCGCGGCCTAAGTTCGGGCACGGCGCGGAGTTCGAGCTGCCGGACGGGCGCGTGGTGCTGTGCTCGTACCACCCGAGCCAGCAGAACACGTTCACCGGCCGCCTCACCGAGCCGATGTTCGACGCGGTGTTCGCCCGCGCCCGCGAACTCGTCGGGGCGTAGGGGCGCCGCTCAGCGGGGCGGTAGACCCTCGATGAACCGCACGACGGCGTCCGCGGCCCCGTCGAGGTTGTCGTCGAGCGTGTGGCCGGAGCGCTTGCGCGGCACGAACGAGTGGTCGCCGTCGGGCACCCAGTGGAAGTCGATGGTCGCGGCGAGGTCGTAGCCCGCGACCGCCTCGCGGCCACCGAAGCGGTCGCGCTCGCCCTGGCAGATCAGCATCGGCGCGCGCAGGTCGCCGAGGTGGCCCGTGCGCGGGCCCGACGAACTCCGCGGCGGCTCGAACGGGTAGCCGAGCACGACGAGCCCCGCCACGTTCGCCTCGTCGGCCACGGCGGTGGCGACGCGCCCGCCCATCGACTTGCCGCCGATAACCAGCCGCGAGGGGTCGCCGAGCGCGGCGATCACCTCCCACCACGACTCGAGCAGGATGCGAGGCGCGTTCGGTGCGCGCTTGCGGCCGGTCGCGCGCTGCACGCGCATGTACGGGAAGTCGAAGCGGACCACCGCGATGCCCGCGGCGGCGACGCGCTCAGCCACGCCCGTCATGAACGGCGCGTCCATCGCCAGGCCCGCGCCGTGGGCGAGCACGAGCGTCCATGCCGCGTCGGCGGGCCCGTCGCGCAGGAGATCGAGGGGCGGGGTGTCGGTGCTCGCGGGCATGGGCTCAGGCTATCCTCGGCGCGTAACTCCCGGTCCGTGAAAGGTGGCGGCGATGCGGCTCGAAGGCAAGGTGGCGATGGTGACGGGCGCGGGCTCGGGCATCGGGCGCGCCACGGCGGTGACACTCGCCCGCGAGGGCGCGGCGGTGATGTGCGCCGACCTCAACCTCGGCGGCGCGCTTGAGACCGCCCGGACCATCGAGGCGGCGGGGGGACAGGCCGTCGCGCGCGAGCTCAACGTCCGCGCCGAGGGGAGCGTGCGCGACGCGCTGGAGGCGACCGCCGGCGAGCTCGGCGCGCTGCACATCCTCGTCAACAACGCGGGCATCGGCGGCCGCGACCACACGTGGGACGACCTCATCGAGGTGAACCTGAACGGCGTCTACTACGGCCTCAAGCACGGCGCGCCGCTGATCGAGGCATTCGGCGGCGGCTCCATCGTCAGCCTCTCCTCGATCCTCGGGCTGATCGGCATCCCCGGCGCGAACGACGACGGCACGGGGTACACGGCGTCGAAGCACGGTGTCGTCGGGCTGACCCGCGCCTACGCGCTGCAGTACGCGCCGCGAGGAGTGCGCGTGAACTGCGTGAACCCCGGCTTCGTCGAGACGCCGCTCACGGCGCCGCTGTGGGACGACCCGGACCGCCTCGAGAACACCACCGCGCGCCACCCCATCGGGCGGCTCGGGCAGCCGGAGGAGATCGCGAACGCGATCCTGTTCCTGGTGAGCGAGGATGCCTCGTTCATCACGGGCGTCGCGCTGCCCGTCGACGGCGGCTACACGGCGCAGTAGCGCGTGTCGGGGGTTCCGCCCGTCACTCCAGTCGGCGCAGCAGGGGCGACGAGGCGAGGAAGCCGAGGCTGAAGACGACGAGCAGCGCGGCCATCCCGCCGAGCGCCCACTGTGCACCCACGGCCTCGGCGACCAGCCCGATCACGAACGCGCCGAGCGACATGAGGCTGATCTGCGTCATGTAGATCGACATCACGCGCCCTCGGTACGCGTTCTCCGTGTACGTCTGCAGCAGCACGTTGCCGAGCGCCTGCCGCCCCGCGCTGCCGACGCCGACGAAGAACATGAACACCCCGCCCACCCAGATCGACGGCGAGGCCGAGAAGCCGATCAGCGCGAACCCCATCAGCAGGCCGCTCGTCAGCAACAGCAGCCCTCGGCGCTTCGGGGGCAGCGAGGCGAGCGTGAGCGCGCCGACGAGCGAGCCGACACCGCCGACCGAGATGAGGATGCCGAGCTCCTCCGGCCCGCCTCCGAAGATCTCCTCGACGAACCCGGGGAGCATCAGCAGGTAGGGCATCGCGAGGATCGAGATGACGAAGGTCATGGAGAGCAGCAGCAGGATCGTCGCGTCGCCGCGGATGTAGCGCAGGCCCTCGGTGAGCGCGCCGCCGCCGCCTCGCGCCCTCGCCGGCCGGCCGCCGCCCTCGTGCCGCAGACGCACGGGCGCGAGCGCGGTGACGGCGACGAGGTACATGGCAGTCATGATGAAGTACAGCGCCTCCGCGCCCACCCACGCGATGAGGAAGCCACCGGCGGCGGGGCCGGAGAGCCGCATCAGGTTCATGCCCGCCGCCTGCAGCGAGACGGCGTTCATGAGCCGCTCCATCCCGACCACCTCGGGCAGGATCGACTGCCTCGACGGCATCATGAGCGCCATCACGACCCCCTGCGCCGCGCCGGCCGCGAGGAGGTACGGGAACGTCAGCATGTCGGCGACGAGCAGCATCGCGACGCACAGCGCGACGAGCGCGCTCACGGCCTGCCCGACCTGCAGCACGAGCTTCTTCGGGAGCCGGTCGGCGATCACGCCGCCGTAGAGCGAGAGCGCGAGCATGGGGATGGCGTTCGCAAGCCCGATCGCGCCGAGGGCCGCGAACGAGCCGGTGAGGTCGAATGCTAGGTAGCCGCGCGCGAGCATCTGCATGTTCATCGCGGCCATCTGGCCGAGCAGCGCGAGGTAGAACCACCGGAAGTCGCGGTCACCCAGCGATTCGAAGGTGCGCAGCTGGAACCCCCCGCCCTGGTCGTCGGACGGCGTGGCTGCGGCCGCGGGCGAGGCGGGTCCGGGTGGTACGGCCTCCACCACAGGCGCGGGCTCGGGACGGGCGGCGTCGGCGATGCCCGCGTGCGTGGTCCGTGCGACCGGGATCGGCGAGGTGGTCACGAAGGGCCGCCGCTCACGCCGCGGCCCGGGCCATCGGATATGCGTGGTCGGGGCACGTCGTCAGTGTAGCGATGATCGCCGGAACGTTCGGCAGGCGCGTCCGTGCGGCGTCGACGCCATAGAATGCGCGGCGAGCCGCCTCGGACGGCTCGCATGGGATCGGGCGGTGCGATGGCTGACGTGCGCTTCGTCGGCAAGGCGATGGACGACCTCGCCGACGACTGGCACTGGGTCGTGCTGCGCGGCGCCGAGGAGCTGGAGCCGCGGCTCTACCTCACCGGCCGCGTCGACACCGTGTGCGGGATCCTGATCTCGGACCGGCCCCGGCGCGTGCGGCTGTTCGACATGGGCGCGCCCGACACCCCGACGTGCCCGCGCTGCAACGCCGACGGCATCCCGCCGGGCCTGCTCGCCGATGTGCGGGAAGCCCTCGAACAGGCCGAACGGACGCCCGCCGAGGTCTGACCCGGCGCTATACTGCCCTCGTGCCTCTCGACGTATCCGGCCGCCCCGACCTGCTCGTCATCCTGGACTCGCACGGGATCATCTACCGCTCGTACTTCGCGCTGCGCGACACGTTCGCGAGCACGGTGCGGCGCACGGGCGAGCCGGTGTGGGCGGTCTACGGCTACGCCAACTCGCTGCTCTACGTGCTGGACGAGCTGCACCCCACACACATCATCGCCGCGTGGGACGGCCCCGAGCCGACCTTCCGCCACGAGGCCGACGCCGACTACAAGGCGACGCGCCAGCCGATGCCCGACGACCTCAAGCCACAGGTCGGCCGCGTGCGCGAGGTGCTCGACGCGTTCCGCATCCCGGTCATCGAGGCGCCGGGCTTCGAGGCCGACGACGTGCTCGGGACGCTCGCGCGGCAGGCCGTGGCGGCGGGCATCGAGACCGTCCTCGTGACGCTCGACAACGACATGGTCCAGCTCGTGGAGCCGGGCGTGAAGGTGCTGATGTACCGCCCGTACCAGCGCGACTACGTGCTCTACGACGAGGAGCGCGTGCGCGACCGCTGGGGCTTCGCGCCGGCGCAGATGACCGACTACAAGGCGCTCGTCGGCGACAACACCGACAACATCGCGGGCGTGAAGGGCATCGGCGAGAAGGGCGCGAAGGCGCTCATCGAGCAGTGGGGCACCCTCGAGGGAATGATCGAGCACCTCGACGAACTCAAGCCGCCGCGCGCCCAGAAAGCGCTCGCCGCGCAGCTGGACGAGGCCCGGCACTACAAGCACATGGCCACGATCGTGACCGACGCGCCCGGCGTCACGCTCGACCTCGATGCCTCGCGGGTGCACGACTACGACCGCGCAGGGGTGCTGAAGCTGTTCCAGGAGCTCGAGTTCCGCTCGCTCGTGAGCCGCCTCCCGCAGCACGCCGACATGGCCGATGCGCCCGACGGCGCAGAGCAGGTCGAGGGCGCCATCACGCGCGGCGGCGACTACGAGCTCGTCACCACGCCCGAGCGCCTCGCGGAGGTCGTCGAGGCAGTCCGCGCGGCCGGGCGATTCGGCTTCGACGTCGTCGCCGACGACGAGCACCCGATGCGCGCCGCGTTCGGCCTCGTCGGCGTGGCGCTGAGCGTCGAGGCGGGCAAGGGGTGGTACGTGCCGTTCGGGCACACGCACGAGCCGCCACCACCGAGCGAGGGACAGCAGGAGTTCAACCTCGACGCGACGAACGGCGCCGAGCCGCTGCCGCCGCTGGACCAGCTTCCGCGCGACGCGGCCCTCACGGCCCTCGCGCCGCTGTTCACCGACCCGGACATCGAGCGCGTCGCGCACCACGGCAAGAACCACATGCTCGCCCTCGGCTCCGCGCCGGGCGGCTTCTGGACGGCGGGCATCGACTTCGACACCTCGATCGCCGGGTACGTGCTCGGCGAGCGCAGCGTCGAGGTGCGCGGGCTGGCCTTCGAGCGGCTCGGGCACGAGCTGGTCGAGGAGAAGACGCTGCTCGGCACCGGGCGCAAGGCGATCCCGTTCTCGCGCACCGCCCCCGAGGACGCCCGCGACTACGCGGCGGGCAACGCCGACGCCGCGCTGCGGCTCGCCGACGACCTGCGCCCGGAGCTCGAGGCGACCGAGCTCGACCGCGTCTTCACCGAGCTCGACCTCCCGCACATCCCCGTGCTCGCGCGCATGGAGCAGCGCGGCCTCGCCGTGGACCGCGAGGCCCTCGGCATCCTCGGCGCGGAGCTGGCCGACGAGGTCGCCACGGCCGAGCACGATGTGTACGAGGCCGTCGGCCACGAGTTCCAGATCGGCTCCCCGCAGCAGCTCTCGCACGTGCTGTTCGAGGAGCTGGAGCTACCGAAGACGCGCAAGACCGCGACTGGCTGGACCACCGACGCGAACGCCCTCGAACCGTTGCGCGCCGCGCACCCGGCCGTCGACGCGGTCCTGAAGTGGCGCGAGCTGACCAAGATCAAGTCGACGTACGTCGACACGCTGCCGCTGCAGGTCAACCCGCACACCGGGCGCGTGCACACCGTCTTCTCGCAGACCGTCGCGGCCACCGGCCGGCTCTCCTCGAACGACCCGAACCTCCAGAACATCCCCGTGCGCACCGAAGTGGGCAACGCGGTGCGCAGCGCGTTCGTCGCGCGCGACTGCGGCGACGACCCGCTGCTCCTGTCGTTCGACTACTCGCAGATCGAGCTGCGCATCCTCGCGCACGTCTCGGGTGACGAGGAGCTGCGGACGGCGTTCCGCAACGGCGCGGACATCCACCGTGCGACGGCGTCGCGCGTCTTCGGCGTCGAGCCCGGCGACGTCGACGCGGAGATGCGCCGTCGGGCGAAGGTGTTCAACTTCGGCGTGCTCTACGGCCTCACGGCGTTCGGGCTCTCTCAGCGCGAGGGCATCCCACGCGACGAGGCGGAGGAGTTCATCCGCGCCTACTTCGAGGCCTACCCGGCCGTCGCCAGCTGGCGCGACGACGTGGTCACCGAGGCCCGCGACCGCGGCTACGCCGAGACGCTCACGGGCCGCCGCCGCTACATCCCGGAGCTGCGTTCGAGGAACCGCAACCGTCGCATGGCCGCGGAGCGCATCGCGATCAACATGCCGATCCAGGGCACGGCCGCCGACATCATCAAGATCGCGATGAACGACATCGACGCGGAGCTCATCGAGCACCGCAGGCGCGGCGGCCTCGCCCACATGGTGCTCCAGGTCCACGACGAGCTGCTGTTCGAGTTGCCGCGCGCCGAGCTGGAGCCGGTGCGCGAGATGGCGCAGCGGCTCATGCCGTCCCTCGAGCTTGCCGTCCCGCTCGACCTCGACGAGAAGTCGGGGCGCTCGTGGGGCGAGATGGAGTGAGCCCGGCAGTCCGGCGGGCGCACCGCACCCATGCCTGAACTCCCCGAGGTCGAGACCATCCGCCGCGACCTCGAGCCGCTCGTGGTCGGCCGCCGCATCGAGCACGTGGCGATCCACGCCGGCGCGGAGCGCGTCGCGATCACGCACTCGCCGCGCGAGCTCGAAGCGCAGCTCACCGGCCTGCGCATCGAGCGCCTCGGGCGGCACGGCAAGTACCTGCTGATCGAGCTCGACGACGACCGCACGTGGGTGGTGCACCTGCGCATGACCGGCCTGCTGCTGCTCCGGCCGCTCGAGGAGCCCTCGGGGCGCTTCGAGCGCGCGCGCATCGACTTCGACGACGGCACGGGGCTGCGGTTCGAGGACTCGCGCAAGTTCGGCACCTGGCACCTGGTCGAGGACCCCCGCGAGGCGTTCCCGCGCGCGGGTCCCGATGCGCTCTCGGACGAGTTCACCGTGGGCTGGCTGCGCGAGGCGCTGGGGCGTCGCAGCGTCCCGGTGAAGACGGCGCTGCTCGACCAGCGCATAGCGGCGGGCGTCGGCAACATCTACGCCGACGAGGCGCTCTGGCTGGCGGGCATCGACCCGCGGGCCGCGTCGAACAGCCTCGGGCCGCGGCGCGTGCGGCGGCTCCACGGGACCGTGCAGCAGGCGCTCCTCGACGGCCTCGACGACCGCGGCAGCTCGTTCGACCGCTACCGCGACGCGTTCGGGAAGAGCGGGGGCCATCACCTGCGCGTCCATGTGTTCCGTCGCGACGGCGAGCCGTGCGAGCGTGAGCGCTGCCGCGGCCGCCGCATCACGCGCACGCGCATCGGCGGGCGCGCGACGCACTACTGCGGGAGCTGCCAGAGACCTTGACGTAACGTTGTGAGCGACCAAACAGATAGCGGACTGGCTGAACAACCGCCGGGATCGGCCCTTCACCAGCAAGGCTTTCACATAACCTACTGACATAACAGGGCCCTGCAAGGTTGTCTCGGCTGCTTCCTCGCTGGTACCGTGCCGCCGGGGGCACCGGCAGGAAGCCGGGCGCGGCGGGGTATCCATGACGCTGGCCGTCTTCGGCATCATTGCGCTCGTCATCGTGGTGGTCCTGGCCGCGCACGCCGTCGCCGCGTACGCGCTGGCGCGCCGTATGACGCGCATCAAGCGCGTGCGCGTAACCGGCACTCCCGCCGACCTCTACCTCGACCACGAGGAGCCGACGTTCCCGGCCGCCGACGGGCTGGCGCTGCGTGGGTGGTACCTCGCCAACCCGGGCGCGCGCGCCTCGGTGGTGATCGTCCACGATGACCTGGGCAACCGCTCGGACCCGGACGTCGGCTTGCTCGATCTGCAGCGCGACTACGTGCGGAGCGGGCTCAACGTCATGAGCTTCGACCTCCGCGGCCGCGGCGAATCGAGCGGGCAGCGCAATCAGTTCGGCGCCGGCGAGCTCGCCGACGTGATCGGGGCTGTCAAGTACGCGCGGCACCGCAGCGACGTGCCGGTCGTCCTGCACGGCTTCGGCGCGGGCGCCACGCTCGCGCTCTCGGCAGCGGCAAACATGGACGATGTCGCGGCGGTCGTCGCCGACTCGCCGTGGGCGTCGATGCGCGACTGCGTGCGGTTCCGCTACGAGCACGTGCCCGGTCACATCTTCGCCCTCGCCACGGCGTTCGCGCGCTGGCGATTCGGGGCCCGACTCGATGCCGTCACCCCGGCCCGCTCGATGCACGAGATGGAGGACACGTCGGTCCTGTACGTGCATAGCGAGAACAACCGGGAGACGCCGGTTGAGCACACGCTCAACCTCGCGGCGGCCTCGCTGAACGAGGCCGACGAGATCTGGATGCCGTACGAGGGCGAGCACTGCGGCGCCTACCGTGCCGACTCCGCCGAGTACATGCACCGCTGCCTGCAGTTCATCAACCGCGCGATCCCGGCCCGCCTGCCGGCCGTGCGGGCGGTCTGACGACCCGCCGAGCCCGTCGGCGGACCCGGTGCCCAACCTGCGCGACGCCATCACCGACGTACCCGGCATCCGTGTCGGCCACTGGACGTACCGTCGAGGCGCCACGGGCTGCACCGCCGTGCTCTCGCCGGCGGGCGCCGTCGGCGGCGTCGACGTGCGCGGTGCCGCGCCCGGGACGCGCGAGACCGACCTGCTGCGCCCCGGGAACCTCGTCGACCAGGTACACGGCGTGCTGCTGTCGGGCGGCTCGGCGTTCGGGCTGGCCGCTGCGGACGGGGTCATGCGCTACCTCGCCGAGCACGGGCACGGGCTCGCCTTCGGGGGCAACGTCATCCCCATCGTCCCGGCGGCGATCCTGTTCGACCTCGGCATCGGCACGAAGCGCGCCCCGGACCCGGACGCCGGCCACCGCGCCGCAGCCCGCGCGACGGGCGGTCGCGTCGAGGAGGGCACGGTCGGCGCGGGTACGGGCGCGACGGTCGCCAAGCTCGCCGGGCCCGACCGCCTGCTGAAGGGCGGCCTCGGCACCGCGAGCGAGCACCTCGACGTCGGGGTCGTGGTCGGCGCGGTCGTGGCGGTGAACAGCGTCGGCGCGATCCGCGACCCGCGCACCGGCGAGACGGTAGCGGCCCCGCGCGCCGACGACGGCGGGTTCGTGGACATCGACGCCCACCTCCGCACCGGCCGCGCCTGGCCCGAACTCGTCGAGGACGGAGAGGGCGAGGGGGACGGGGACCAGCCGGGGCCGGAGACGCCAACGAACACCACGCTCGCAGTCGTGGCCACGAACGCGCGGCTCACGCGCGAGCAGGCGAACCGCCTCGCGACGGTCTGCCACGACGGATTCGCGCGCACGATCTGGCCGGCGCACTGCCGCGGCGACGGCGACACGATCTTCACCCTCGCGACCGGCGAGGTGGAGGTCGACGCCTACGCCTACAGCGCCCTCGAGGCGATGGCGACGCGCGCCGTGGAGCGCGCAGTGCTGCGCGGCGTGCGCCGCGCGACAGGCCTCGCGGGGGCGCCGTCGGCCGCCGAGTGGAGGTCGCAGACCGGACCATAACGCCCGAGTTTGCCGAGCCTTCGCGATATCCGACCGCAGGGCTTGCATCCGCGCATATACTGTCCGCCAATCGCACGGGCCATGACGCGCGGCGAGCGTCGCGCGACTGCGTTGTGAAAGCGTTCGATCCGACGGCACTCGGACGGAGCACACATGCACCCTCTCCCCACCGCCGCAGCCTGCAGCGGACGCCTGGAGCGTCCCGGTGCGGCCATCGCCGGGCACGTGATGACGGGGGCCGGACGATGATCCGCAACCTCCTCAACGCGAAGATCCACCGCGCCACCGTGACCGAGGCCGACCTCCACTACGAGGGCTCGATCAGCATCGACCGCGACCTGATGGACGCGGTCGACCTCGTGGAGCACGAGCAGGTGCATGTCGTGGACATCACCAACGGCGCGCGCCTCGAGACGTACGTGATCGAGGCGCCCCGGGGGTCGGGCGAGATCCAGATCAACGGCGCGGCGGCGCACCTCGTACACCCCGGCGACCTCATCATCATCATGTCGTACGTCGGCGTGCCCGACGAGCAGGTACACGCGCACGAACCGCTGGTCGTGCTCGTCGATGAGCACAATCGCGTCGTGGAGCCCGCGTTCGCGGGCTAGGGGAGGAGCTGGGCGATGACCGGTGCAGCCCGTCGCATCACGATCGGCGACCTGCAGCGCATGTATAAGCGGCGCGAACCGATCACGATGATCACCGCCTACGACTACCCCACGGCGCGCCTCGTGGACCAGGCCGGGATCCCCATCATCCTTGTCGGCGACTCCCTCGGCATGGTCGTGCTCGGCTACGAGTCGACCCTCCCCGTCACCGTCGACGACATGGTGCACCACGGCGCCGCCGTGGTCCGTGGCGCCCGGCGCGCGCACGTCGTCGTGGACATGCCCTTCGGCTCGTACCAGACGACGAAGGAGGACGCGCTGCGCAACGCGGTGCGCATCATGCAGGAGACCGGATGCGGCTCCGTGAAGCTCGAGGGCGGCGTGCGTTCGGCAGCCACCGTCGAGTACCTCGTGAGCGCGGGGATTCCCGTGATGGGCCACGTCGGCCTCACGCCGCAGTCGGTGAACGCTCTCGGCGGCTACAAGATCCAGGGCCGCACGCCACGCGACGCCGTGCGCGTGCTCAACGACGCGAAGGCCCTCGAGGAGGCCGGCGCGTACGCGGTGGTGCTCGAGGTCGTCCCGGCCGGCGTCGCCGCGGGCATCACGGAGAAGCTCTCGGTCCCCACCATCGGGATCGGGGCGGGGCCATTCTGCAGCGGGCAGGTGCAGGTCGTGCACGACATGCTCGCGATGGACGACGACTTCACGCCGAAGCACGCGCGGCGCTTCCTCGAAGGCGCCTCGGTCATCCGTGACGCGCTCGTCGCGTACCGTGAGGCCGTCGAGGGGCGCACGTTCCCGACCGAGGACGAGTCGTTCTTCCTCGACGCCGCCCACCGCGCGCGCGTCGAGGCCCGCATCGCGCAGCACACGGTCGACGCGGCCCACGAACGCGTGGGCGCCGAAGTCGCGATGCTGAGCGCCGAGGGCGAGCCCGAGACGCTGTAGCCCGCGCCACGAGACAGCCCTCGCCATGAGACAGGGCGCTCCATGATCGTCGCGCGCACGGTCGCCGAGTTTCGCGCGGCGCGAGCGGGCGTAGCCGCCCCGCTCGGCTTCGTCCCGACGATGGGCTACCTGCACGAGGGCCACCTCGCGCTCGTCCACGCGGCGCGGGCCGAGTGCGCGACCGTGGCCGCCTCGATCTTCGTGAACCCGACCCAGTTCGGCCCCAACGAGGACTTCGAGCGCTACCCGCGCGACGAGGAGCGCGACCTCGCGCTGCTGGAGGCCGCGGGCACGGACCTCGTGCTGCTGCCCCCGGTCGAGGAGGTGTACCCCCCGGGCGACGCCACGCGCGTGCGGGTGGACGGCATCACCGAGGGCCAGGAGGGCGCGCGGCGCCCCGGCCACTTCGAGGGCGTCACGACGGTGGTGGCGAAGCTGTTCGGGATGGTGCAGCCGGACCGGGCGTACTTCGGCGAGAAGGACGGCCAGCAGCTGCGCGTCATCCGGCGGATGACGCGCGACCTGCTGCTGCCGATCGAGATCGTCGCGTGCCCGACGGTGCGCGAGCCGGACGGCCTCGCGCTCTCCTCGCGCAACGTCTACCTGAGCCCCGAGGAGCGCGCGCAGGCGCTCTCGCTCTCGGCGGGCCTCCGCGCCGCCTCCGAGGCCTTCGATGCGGGCGAGCGTGACGCGGGACGGCTGCGCGCGATGGTGCGCGAGCGCATCGAGGCGCAGCCGCTGGCCGAGATCAGCTACGTCTCGCTCGCGGACTCGGAGACCCTCGACGAGCTCGACGGTGCAGTCGAGCGCGCCGCGATGCTGTCGCTCGCGGTGGCGTTCTCCGGGGCGACACTCATCGACAACGTCGTCCTGGAGCCGTAACCCGCACCAGGACGCCTCGGAGGACGTATTGCGGCTGCCGGGAGCGGGGCGGGACGCTACCATGGCCTCCAGGCGTCCTGCATAGCCCACGGGGAGGCGGCGCATGTCCGGTCACTCCAAGTGGTCGTCGATCAAGCACAAGAAGGCGGCCACCGACGCGAAGCGCGGCAAGCTGTTCACCAAGCTCGCCCGCGATGTCACGATGGCGGCCCGATCCGGCGACGATCCCGACATGAACCCTGCGCTGCGCCTCGCCATCCAGAAGGCGCGCGACAGCAACATGCCGAATGCGAACATCGACCGCGCCATCCAGCGCGCCGTCGGCGGCGGCGACGGGGCGATGCTCGAGGAGATCACGTATGAGGGCTACGCGCCCGGTGGCGCGGCCGTGCTCATCCAGGCCGTCACCGACAACCGCAACCGCACCGTCGCGGAGATCCGCACCACGCTGACCCGCGGCGGCGGCGCCATGGCCGAGAGCGGGGCCGTCGCGTGGCAGTTCGACCTGCGCGGCCTCGTCGCGATCGAGATCGGCAACGACGACCCGGACGAGATCCAGCTCATGGCCATCGAGGCCGGCGCCGAGGACGTCTCGGCCGACACCGACACCGTCGAGGCGGTCACCGACCCCGGCGACCTCGAGGCCGTGCGGGCCACGCTCACCGAGGCCGGCTACAGCGTGACGAGCTCGGAGATCGCGCAGGTCGCGAAGAACCTGATCACCCCGACCGACCAGGTGGCCGGGCAGGCGCTGCGCCTCCTGGACGCCCTCGACGAGCTGGACGACGTGTCGCGGGTCTACTCGAACGTCGACTTCAGCGACGAAGTGCTGGCGGCGGGCGGGCTGGCCGGGTAGCGCCCGCCCCGATGAGCGACGCCGCGCACCGCGTCATCGGCATCGACCCCGGCCTCGCCGCGACCGGCTACGGGGTGGTGGCCGGCGACGCCCGCAACGCCGAGGTGGTGACGTACGGGGTGATCCGCACGCGGAGCCCTCGGCCCCGCGCGCAGCGGCTCCAGGCCATCCACGAGCAGCTCAGCGAGCTCATCGCGGAGCACCGCCCGCATGAACTCGCGATCGAGGAGCCCTACGTCGCAGCGAACGTGCGCTCCGCGTTCGCCATCGGTGAGGCGCGAGCGGCGGCGATGATCGCCGCGGCGGCGCACGGCATCAGCGTCTTCGAGTACCAGGCGTCCGAGGTGAAGGCTGCCGTCGCCGGCCACGGGGGCGCGCCGAAGGAGCAGGTGCAGGCGATGGTGACGATGCAGCTCCGCCTCGACGCTCCCCCGGAGCCCCTCGACGCCGCGGACGCGCTTGCGCTCGCCCTGACGCGGCTCGCCGAGGCGGCGCTCGAGTCGCGGATGGCGGGCCGGCCGTGATCGCCGCGCTCCGCGGCGAACTCGTGCGCTGGGACGCGGAGGCGTCCACGCTCTGGATCGACGCCGGGGGCGTCACCTACGAGGTCAACATGCCGGCCTTCACGGCCGACTGGGCCGCCTCGCACGCCGAGGGCGAGGAGGTGCGCGTCTTCACGTACCACCACGCCACCGAGCGTCAGCCGGTGCCGACGCTGTACGGCTTCACACACCTCGCCGAGCGCGAGTTTTTCCGCAAGTTCATCGAGGTGCCCGACATGGGCCCGGCCAAGGCCGTGCGCGCCCTCACGTACCCCATCTCGGAGATCGCCGGGTGGATTGAGGCCGAGGACCAGCGCTCGCTGCGCCAGCTCCCCGGCATCGGCGAGCGGCTCTCGCAGACGATCATCGCCCACCTCCACGGCAAGCTCGTGCAGGAGGCGCTGCTCCGCGACGCGATCGAGGCCGGGGACGGCGCCGGACCCACCGCCGACGTCCGCGACGACGCCGTCGACGCCCTCGTCGCCCTCCAGTACCCGCGCCGCGAGGCGCAGCGCGTGGTGGCGTCGGCCATGGCGGAGGAGCCGGAGTTGCGGACGCTGGAGGAGGTGCTGCGCTACGTGCTGGAGCGGCGAGGCGCGGCTGGCTGACGCAGCCGTGGGACGTGCGAGGTAGAGGAGGTAAGGATGAATGTGCTCGATGCCGCGTACACCGTGCTGCACGAGGCGGGCGAGCCGCTCCACTACCGCACGCTGACGGAACGGATGCTGGAACGCGGCCTCTGGTCGACGAGTGGCAAGACGCCGGCTGACACAGTGAGCGCACGCCTCTCGACTGACCTCACGCGACTAGGCAACTCGTCCCGTTTCTGCCGGGTTGAGCGTGGCGTGTACGGGGTGAACGAGAGCCCCGGGGACGGGTCACGGTCGAGACAAGCGTCTGCAACAGCCGACCCTGTCGGTCAGGCTACTGGGGGGGACGACTGGCGGCAGCGACACGAGCCGCGAACGCGATGTCGTTCGTGGATGCGGCAGCAGAAGTTCTCTCCGCAGCCGCCAGGCCGATGCACTACACCGAGATCACGCGCCAAGCCATCGATCGCGGATTGATCGAGTCGAGGGGGAAGACCCCCGCCGACACGATGAACGCTGTAGTAGGCGTCGAGATCCGCCGCAGAGAGGCCCGTGGCGAGCAGCCACGGTTCGAGCGGCTGGGAGGCGGGTTGGTCGGCCTAGCCGAACCAGTGCCGCCCACCCTTGCCGCCCAAATCGAGGAGCACAACCACGAGGTGAGACGAGGCCTTTTGGAGCGCTTGGGGCAGGTTGCCCCTGAAGAGTTTGAGACTCTGATTGAGGTGCTGCTCGCCGCGCTAGGCTTCGAGGAGGTCGGGCGTACCCCGCTGAGCGGGGATGGGGGCATCGACGTGCGAGGCACTCTCGTCGTCGGTGATGTCGTCCGCATCCGAATGGCGATCCAGGCGAAGCGTTGGAAGAACAACGTGCTGAGACCGGAAGTCCAGAAGGTGCGGGGCAGCCTCGGCGCCCACGAGCAAGGTCTGATCATCACCACGAGTGACTTCAGCAAGAGCGCCCGCGAGGAAGCGAAGCGAGTCGACGCTTCCCCGGTGGCTCTGATGAACGGACAGCAACTAGTTGCGCTGCTGGCCGCCAACCAGATCGGTGTCAGTCACACGGAGTACAAGCTGCTCTCGCTCAACGACACGGTGGAAGCTGAACTCGCGTCAACGTTGAGTGAGTGGGAGTCGCCTGAAGACGAGGCCGCCTCGCGCGGCCTGTAGGCCGGTCGCAGACGAGCCTCTCAGGCGGCGTACAATGTCCCCATGACCACGACCGAGGTCGGCCAGCCCTTCCGCATCGTCAGCGACTTCCAGCCCACCGGCGACCAGCCGCAGGCCATCGACCAGCTCGTCGAGGGCCTCGAGGCGGGCTACCGCATGCAGACGATGCTCGGCGCCACGGGCTCCGGCAAGACCTTCACCATGGCGAACATCATCGAGCGCTACCAGCGCCCGACGCTCGTGCTCGCCCCGAACCGCACCCTCGCCGCGCAGCTCACCGCGGAGTTCCGCGACGTCTTCCCCGACAACTCCGTCGAGTACTTCGTCTCGTACTACGACTACTACCAGCCCGAGGCGTACCTGCCGCGCACCGACACCTACATCGCCAAGGACGCCGACATCAACGACGAGATCGACAAGATGCGGCACTCCGCCACGCGCGCGCTCTTCGAGCGCCGCGACGTGGTCATCGTCGCGTCGGTCTCGTGCATCTACGGCCTCGGCGAGCCGGGTGAGTACCAGTCGTTCGTCGCCGACCTGCGCGTCGGGCGGCACGTCAACCGCAACTCGCTCGTCCGCCAACTCGTCGCGATGCAGTACGAGCGCAACGACATGAACCTCGTGCGCGGTACGTTCCGCGTCCGCGGCGATACGCTCACCGTGTTCCCCGCCTACGAGGACCTCGCGCTGCGCGTCGACTTCTGGGGCGACGAGATCGAGCGCATCGTCACCGTCGACCCGCTCTCCGGCGAACTGCTGTCGGAGCAGGAGCGCTTCGGCATCTACCCGGCGAAGCACTTCGTGACCTCCGAGAACCGCCTCGAGACCGCCATCGGCACCATCGAGGAGGAGTTGCGCGAGCAGACGGGGAGGATGCGCTCCGAAGGACGCATCCTCGAAGCCACACGGCTCGAGGAGCGCACGCGCTACGACCTCGAGATGCTGCGCGAGAGCGGCTACTGCTCGGGCATCGAGAACTACTCGGCGCACCTCCAGGCGCGGGCGAAGGGCTCGACGCCATGGACGCTGCTCGACTACTTCCCGGACGACTGGCTGGTGTTCATCGACGAGTCGCACATCGCCGTCCCGCAGGTGCGAGGGATGTACTTCGGCGACATCTCGCGCAAGCAGACGCTCGTCGACTTCGGCTTCCGGCTGCCCTCGGCGCTCGACAACCGGCCGCTCAGCTTCGATGAGTTCGAGTCGCACCTGAACCAGGTCGTCTTCGTCTCGGCCACGCCGGGGCCGTACGAGATGGAGCACTCGTTCCAGGTCGTCGAGCAGGTGATCCGGCCGACGGGCATCGTCGACCCGGTCGTCGAGGTGCGCGAGACGCAGGGCCAGATCGACGATCTGCTGGCCGAGATCAACGAGCGCGCCGAGCGCCGCGAGCGTGTGCTGGTCACGACGCTCACCAAGAAGATGGCCGAGGACCTCACCGACTATCTGCTGGAGATGGGCGTGAAGGCCCACTACCTGCACTCGGAGGTCGATACCCTCGAACGCATCGACATCCTGCGCGACCTCCGGCAGGGCGTGTACGACGTGGTCGTCGGCATCAACCTGCTGCGCGAGGGCCTCGACCTGCCCGAGGTGTCGCTGGTCTGCATCCTCGACGCCGACAAGGAGGGCTACCTGCGGTCGGGCGGGTCGCTCATCCAGACCATGGGCCGCGCGGCGCGCCATCCGGATGGCCGCGTGATCATGTACGCCGACTACGTCACCGATTCGATGCAGACGGCGCTCGACGAGACGGAGCGCCGTCGCGGCATCCAGATCGCGTACAACGAGTCACGCGGCATCGAGCCCGTGGGCATCCGCAAGGATATCCGCGACATCACCGACGGGCTGCGCGTCGCCGAGGAGCCGGGCACATACACCGTCGACGCCTCGGAGATGCCTCGCGACGAGGTGCTGCGGATGGTGAAGGAGCTCGAGGGCAAGATGAAGGCGGCGGCGCGCGAGCTCGAGTTCGAGCAGGCCGCCCAGCTCCGCGACCAGGTCACCGAGCTGCGCCGCGAGCTCGTCGGCGACACCCCCGAGGGCCTCCGCGCCTTCGACGCGCCTCGACGCCCGCAACGGGCGAACGGTGGTGGGGCGCGCGGGCGCGGGCGGATGCGGCGGCGCTAGTAGCCCTCGGGAGCTACCCCTCGCCCTCTCGCCTCAACCCCGCCACCGGCGCAACCGCCTCGCCCGGCGTGTCGGCCGCGACGCCATCGCCCGAGGCCTCCTCGTCCCCGTCGAGGAGGACGGGGCGGGAGCCGCTGCCACCCTCCGGTGCGCCGACGATGCCGCGGTCCTCCAGCTCGTCCATCACCCGAGCCGCGCGTGGGTAGCCGATGCGCAGCCGGCGCTGGAGCATCGAGGTGGAGAGCTGGGAGTGCTCGCGGGCCAGCTCGAGGGCCTGCGTGACCATCGGGTCGACGTCGGGGGGTGGGCCGCCGTTCGGCATGAGGTCGGCGGCTGCCTCCTCGGCCTCGGCGAGCAGGTCGTCGAAGTGCGGCGGGCGCAGCGACTCGAAGCGGCCGGCCGTCCAGAACTCGACGAGCGACTCGATCTCCGCGTCGGAGACGTAGACGCCCTGCAGGCGCGTCGGCTTCCCCTGGTCCTTGGGCTGGTACAGCATGTCGCCCTTGCCGAGCAGCTTCTCCGCGCCCCCGCTGTCGAGGATCGTGCGCGAGTCCACCTGCGAGGAGACCGCGAACGCGATCCGCGTCGGGAAGTTGGCCTTGATTAGCCCCGTCACGACATCGACCGACGGCCGCTGCGTCGCGACGACGAGGTGGATGCCCGTCGCCCGCGCGAGTTGCGCGAGCCGCACGAGCTGGTGCTCCACCTGGTACGGCGCGGCGAGCATCAGGTCCGCAAGCTCGTCGATGACCACGACCCAGTAGGGCAGCGGGTGCTCCTCGTTGCGCTCGTTGTAGGCCTCGAGGTTGCGCACGCCGACCTTCGCGAAGGCGCGGTAGCGCGTCTCCATCTCCTGGATCACCGCCTGCAGCACGCCGACGACCTTGTCCATGTCGACCACGATGTCGCTGAAGGCGAGGTGCGGGATGTCGGCGAACGCGGTCAGCTCGACGCGCTTCGGGTCGACGAGGACGAGCCGGAGCTGCTCCGGCGAGTAGTTCATGAGCAGGCACGCGATGATCGAGTTGAGGCACACCGACTTGCCCGAGCCGGTCGCGCCGGCGATGAGCAGGTGCGGCATCTCGGCGAGGTCCGTCACCGCCTCGGCGCCCGCGACGCCCGAGCCGAGCGCGATCGGCAGGTGGTGCTTCTGGGCGGCCTGCTCGAACCCACCCGACTCCAGCATCGCCCGCAGCGAGACGACCGAGGTGTGGCCGTTCGGCACCTCGATACCGACGACGGACTTGCCCGGCACGGGCGCCTCGATGCGCAGCGCGGGCGCGGCCAGCGCCAGCGCGAGGTCGTGCTGGAGCGAGGTGATGCGGCTCACGCGCACGCGCGTCCGCGAGACCTCGATCTCCTTCATGCGCGGGCGGCCGTCGTCGTCGAGGATCGGCTTGCCGTCGGCGTCGCGCTCCTCGACGGTCTTGGTGCGGACGTTCCAGCCCGGCTCGACGCCGAACTGCGTGACGGCCGGCCCCTCGTTGATCTGCGTGACGCTGGCGTCGACGCCGAACGAGGCGAGCGTGTCCACGATGAGCTGCGCGCGGTGCTCGTTGCTCTGGATGGCGGACACGGCCGGCTCTGCTCGTTGCAGGAGGTCCATGGGCGGGAGCTGCCAGCCGTCGCTCGAGTGACGCCAGGCGGCCGCGTCGTGCTCCATGTCCATCGGGATCTGGACCGCCGGGCGCTCCTCGGCCTCGTCCTCTTCGGCTTCCTCCCCGTCGGGGGCGTCGAGGTCCGTCGCGGCCGGGGCGTCGCTGGCGGTCGCTGCGGTGACGGGGGTGGCCTCGGCGGTGCCGTTCGCCTGGCCCGCGGCCCGGCGGGCGCGCAGGGCCTCCAGTTCGGCCGCGTTCGGCACGTCGGACCGGCCGAGGCGCTTCACGCCGGCGATGGCCGCGGCGACGGCCTGTTGCAGCCCGTGCCTCCACACCCAGACGCTCGTGCGGACGCTCGCCCGCGGCGTGGCGCGCGCGATCCGCGCCGAGGTGCGCGGCCACAGCAGCGTGAAGCCCGCGACCGCGGTGAGGATCCAGCCCAGCCCGACGAGGAAGCTCCCACTCAGCCAGCGCCCTGCCTCGCCGCCTGCGGAGGCCGTGTCGAGGCCGACGCCGCCGATCTCGACGTCGGGGCTCCAGAGGCCGAGCAGGCCGCTGCTGAAGACGAGCAGCAGCGCGGCGCCGAGCATGTGGCGCTCGTGGTGGCGGAGCCAGCGGATGCGCCGCGCGGCGATCAGCGCGCCGAGGGCGGCGACCAGCGCGACGAGCGTGAAGACGTGGACGCCGAAGAGCTCGACGAACGCGTCGCGGGCCCGCGCGAGCACATCGGCGACGGGGACGCTGTCGAGGGGCAGGAGGTAGGCCAGGACGGCGAGGGCGGTGACGACGAGCGCGCCGCCCAGGGTCTCCGGGCGGACGAGCCTGCGGAGGCGTCGGCTCCATGGGGTGCGGCTTCTCGTCGTGCGAGTCGCCGCAGGGCGCGTCGATGGGCGGGTCTTGGTTCGGGCCATGGTGATGCTCCCGGTCCGGCCGCCCCCGCCAGGCGACGCCGGTACCTTCGAGGCTGGACTACACCTCCGTCGTTCGCCTCCCTCGGCGGGCGCGTGGCCCGCGCTAGACCTCCACCGTCACCGGCAGCACGAGCGGCCGGCGGTGGGTCTCCCGGTAGAGGTGGCTCGCCACCTCGTCCTTCAGTCTCTCACGCATGCTCGTCCAGTCGAGTTGGTGGCCCTCGCCGCCGAACAGGTCGACGACGAGGCGGCGCACGCCCTTGTGCATCCCGGCCTCGTCGTCCGGGGCCACGAAGCCGTGCGACATCACCTCCGGCACGCCGGCCAGCGTGCCGTGCTGGCGGTCGATCGTCGCGACGACGACGAGGATGCCGTCCGACGCCAGGTGCCGGCGGTCGCGCAGCACGATGTGGTCGATGTCGCCCACGCCGAGGCCGTCGACGTACACGTAGTCCGCCGGGATGGTGTCGGCGACGTAGGCCTCGTCCTCGGTGAGCTCCAGCACGTCGCCGTCGGTGAGCACGAGGGCGTCGTCGGGGTGCATGCCGAGGTCGAGCGCCAGTTGGCGGTGATGCACGAGGTGGCGGTGTTCGCCGTGGATGCCGACGAAGTACTGGGGCTGCACGAGGCTGTGGACGATCTTGAGCTCCTCGCGCGCGGCGTGGCCGCGCACGTGGACGGGGGCGATCAGGCTGTAGATGACCTTCGCCCCCGCGCGGTAGAGGTTGTCGATGTTGCGGTAGACGAGCGTCTCGTTGCCCGGGATGGGGCTCGAGGAGAGCACGACGGTATCGCCCTGCTGCACCGTGATGTGCTGGTGCGTGCCGTTCGCCATCCGTGTCAGCGCCGCGGTCGGTTCGCCCTGCGCGCCCGTGCTCACCACGATGGTGCGGCTGTCGGGGTGGTCGCCGAGCTCGCGCGGGTTCATCAGCATGTTGTCGCCGGCGTCGAGGTAGCCGAGCTCGCGCGCCATGCGCACGTTGTTGACCATCGAGCGGCCGGTCACGAAGACGCGCCGCCCGTGCTTCCTCGCGGCATCGACGACCATCTGCACGCGCGAGATGAGCGACGCGAACGTCGCGACGATCACGCGGCCCTCGGCCTCCCCGATCACCCGGTCCAGCGTCTCCGCGACCGTCTGCTCCGACGGCGTGTGGCCCTCGATCTCCGCGTACGTCGAGTCCGCCGCGAGCAGCAGTGCCCCCTCGCGGCCGACCTCGGCGAGGCGCATGAGGTCCGTGTGCTGTCCCATCGGGGGCGTGTGGTCGAGCTTGAAGTCGCCCGTGTGGACGATCGGGCCGAGGGGCGTTCCGATGATCAGCCCGGCCGCGTCGGGGATGGAGTGCGAGACGGTGAAGAACTCGACCGAGAAGGGGCCGACGTTCACGGTCTGGCCCGGCTCCACGACCTGCACGTGCGTGTCGTCTTGCAGCCGGTGCTCGCGCAGCTTCACGTCGACGAGGCCGCGCGTGAGCCGTGTGCAGAACACGGGCACATTGAGCTCGCGCAGCAGGAACGGCAGCGCGCCGATGTGGTCCTCGTGCCCGTGCGTAAGGAAGACGGCCTGCAACCGCTCGGGGTCGTCGAGCAGGTACTCGAAGTCCGGGATCACGAGGTCGACGCCGAGCATCTCCTCCTCGGGGAACATCAGCCCCACGTCGACGGCGATCGCCTGGTCGTCGTACTCGTAGAGCATCATGTTGCGCCCGATCTCGCCGAGGCCCCCGAGGGGGATCATGCGGACGGGCAGGTCGTCGGTCATCGTGCGCTCGCTTGCTTCACAGCAGTGCGCGCTGCTCGGTCGGTGGAGCCGCGGCGCCGGCGATCGGAGCGCCCTCGTCGCCCGCGGCGTCCGAGGGCGCCTCGGCGCGGATGGCGCGCGCCTCCTCGATCAGGGCGGGGATCCGTGCGAAGTCGGCCTCGATCACGGTGCGCAGGTCGCCGCGCCGCAGCGCGGCGGCGGGGTGGAACATCGGCATCACGAGGCGGTTGCCGACGCGCCTGTGCTGGCCGTGGATGCGGCTGATGGTCGTGCCGGGGAACCACCGCGCCATCGAGAAGCGCCCGAGCGTCACGATCAGCAGCGGGTCGACGAGCGCGATCTGGCGCTCGAGGTAGGGTTGGCAGGCCGCGGTCTCCTCGGGCTGCGGGTCGCGGTTACCGGGCGGGCGGCACTTCACCACGTTGGCGATGTGCACGGTCTCGCGCGACATGCCGATGCCGCCGAGCAGTTCGTCGAGGAACCGCCCCGCCGCGCCGACGAAGGGCAGGCCCTGCTCGTCCTCGCGCGCGCCGGGCGCCTCGCCGATGCACATCACCTCGGCGGGCGCGGGGCCCGAGCCGGGCACGGTCTGCGTGCGCGTGCGGGCGAGGCCGCACGCGGGGCAGTCGGCGATCTCCTCGTAGAGTTGCACGAGCTCCGGGGTGCCGGTGCGGCGTGCGCCCTCGATGGCTGGGGATGCGTAGGCGGCGTCGGTGGTCGGCTCGGTCATGGCCGGGTCATCGTAGCACGTCGGGGCGTGTGAACGGTGCTATTGCGTACGCAGTTGAGCGCCATCGTCGAGAGGTGCTACTCCTGCCGCCTCACCATCCACGCGAGGCCGATGCCCACGACGTAGAGGACGACCATCGGGGTCGCCACCAGCGACTGCGTCACGGGGTCGATCGTCGGCGTGGCGATCGCGGAGACGACGAATGAGCCGATGACGGCCCACCGCCACCAGCCGAGCAGCTTGCGCCAGTGCACGACGCGCATCCTCGCCAGCCCCATGATCAGGATCGGCATCTCGAACACGAACCCGAGGATCACGATCAGGCGCAGCGTCAGGTTCATGTAGCTGCTGATCCGGATCTCCGGGGGGGCGAGTTCGCTCCCGAACTCGAACAGGAACCCGAACGCGGCCGGGAGGACGAGGAAGTAGCAGAACGCCATGCCGGCGAGGAACGCGAGCGTCGCGCCGAAGGCGATCGGGTAGAGCCAGCGCTTCTCCTGCGGCGTCAGCGCGGGCGCGACGAAGCGCAGCACCTGGTACACGAGCATCGGCATCGCGACGGCCGTGCCGCCGGCGAGCGCGATGCGGAAGTAGACGCCGAGGTTCTCGAGCGGCTCGATCGCGATCACCTTGAAGTTGTCGACGCGCTCCCGCCCCGGCTCGAGCAGGATCTCCCAGGCGAGGAAGTTGATGGGCGGCGCAAAGAAGATGCCCATGCCGACGATGATCGCCCCGGCCATCCACGTGACGCGCGAGCGGAGCTCCAGGAGGTGATCCAGGAGCGTCATCTGGCCTTCGCCCGGGTCGGGCGGCAACTCCGTGGGCGGGCCTGGATCGACGGTCGTGGCCACCGTGGCTACTCGTCGCCGGTGCGGCGCTCAGTCGCTGCTTCGTCCTCGTCGCCCGCCGGCAACTCGCGAGGCGTCTGCAGCGTCGCGGCAGGCGCGGCAGGCTCGGCGGGCGCTGGGGGCGTCGAGGGCTCCGCCGGGGCGGCCGCCTGGCCGTTCCGCGTGGCCGACGGCTCCTGCGCGGGGGCGGGCTCGGCGCTCGATACTGCCTCGCCCGTGGCCCGGCCGATGTCGCGCAGCTCGCTGCGCGTCTCGCGGACCGTCTCCTGGATGCCCTCGCTCAGCTCGGTGCCGACGGCCTCGAGCTCTTCCTTCTGCGCCTCGACCTCGGCCTCGAGCTCCTGGATGGCGCCGCGCACGTCGTTGGTGACCTCGGTCGCGTAGCGCCGGGCGATGCGGTAGTAGCGCCCACCCTGGCGGGCGATCTCCGGGAAGCGATGCGGGCCCACGACGATCAGCGTGATCACGAAGACCACGAGCGCTTCGGCAGCCCCGACGCCTAGCAGTTCCATGGTGCGTAGATGATACGCCCGGCGCGCGTCAGCGGATCGCACCGGGCGCGCGCCCGGACGACACAGGCCGCCCGGGGCGGCGTCTCCGCGAGGGAGCTAGTCCTCGATGCCGAGGTCGTGCAGGAAGTCGATCGCGTCCTGCACGGTCTGGATCTTCTCCGCGTCCTCGTCGGAGATCTCGATGTCGTTCCCCTCGCCGGAGAACTCCTCTTCGAGCGACATAATGAGCTCGACGAGGTCCAGCGAGTCGGCGTTGAGGTCATCGACGAACGACGCGTTCGGCGTCACGTCGGACTCTTCCACGCCCAACTGCTCGACGATCATCGCGCGCACGCGCTCGTAGGTGGTTGCCACTGTCTCATCCTCTCGCGTGCGGCTGTGCTCGGCCGCGACTGATGCAGGTTATCCGAGTCTCACTCAGGGGTCTGCCCCTGGGCGGCCTCGGGCTCGGCCCGCTGCGCCCCGGCGACTGATCCCAGCACGCCATGCACGAACCGGCCAGAGGACTCGGAGCCGTAGCCCTTGGCGAGCTCCACCGCCTCGTTGATCACGACCGCCAGCGGAGCGCGCCGATTATCGAAGCAGATTTCGAAGATGGCAAGGCGCAGCACGTTGCGGTCGACCGGGGCCATCTCCGACAGCGGGAACGCGGACGCGCGCTCCCCGATCATCGCGTCGATCTCCGCGCGGTGCGTGCCGACGCCGTCGACGAGCGCGCGGACGAAGCCCGCCGCCTCGTCGGAGAGGCCCGTCTCGTCGAGGTGGCGGTCCAGCACCTCGGCCGTCTCGTGGCCGGCCTGGTCGGCCTCGTAGAGCGCCTGGAAGGCGATGATGCGCGAGCGGCGGCGCGACCCCGCGGGCACGGCCGCTACCGGCCCGGCCGGAGGCGCGGGCAGGCGTCCATCAGCGCATCACGAGGCCGCCGTCGACGTGCAACGTCTGACCGGTGATGTACGCGGCGCCGTCGGAGGCGAGGAACGCCACCATCGGCGCGATGTCCTCCGGTGTCGCGTGGCGGCCCATCGGCACCATGTTGAGGATGGCGTTCCGCTGGTCGTCGGTGAGGTGCGCCGTCATGTCCGTCTCGACGAACCCCGGCGCGACCGAGTTCACCGTCACGTTGCGCGAGGCCACCTCGCGCGCGACGGAGCGCGTGAAGCCGATGATGCCGGCCTTGGCGGCCGAGTAGTTCGCCTGCCCGGCGTTGCCCATCGCCGCGACCACCGAGGTGATGTTGATCACCCGGCCCCAGCGCGCGCGCGTCATCTGCCGCAGCGCGAGCCGCGTCGCGTGGAAGGTGCCGGTCAGGTTCGTCTCGACGACCTTGGTCCACGACTCGTCGGTCATGCGCATCACGAGGCCGTCGTCGGTCACCCCGGCGTTGTTGACGAGGATGTCGACGCCGCCGTGCGCCTGCCGCACCTCCTGGAAGAGCTGCTCCAGGTCCTCGGTGTTGCGCACGTCGACGCGCACCGTCGACGAGTCCGTGCCGATGTTGCGGAGGTCGCCGGCGACCGCGTTCGCGAGGAGCTCCTCGCTGCGGTACGTGATGATCACGCGCGAGCCCTGGCGCCCGAGCTCCATGGCGATGGCGCGGCCGATGCCGCGCGCGCCGCCGGTGACGACGGCCGTCTTCCCGGAGAGGTTCCCCTGCGGGCTCATCGGGGCTACTCGGCTTCGTCGCCGCGGGCGTCCGCGGCGGTCGCGACGTTGCGGCCCTCGGCGGAGCGCTCGGTGCGGCGCAGTGCCCCGGTGAGCACGCGGCCCGGGCCGAACTCGGTGAACGAGGTCACGCCCGCCGCGAGCATCGCCCGCACCCCGTCGACCCACAGCACGGGGCTCGTGATCTGCGAGGTCAGCTCGCCGGCCAGCTCCCCGGCCGAGGTCAGGTTCTGCCCCGTGACGTTCGAGACCACGGGGATGGCGGGATCGCTGAACGCGGCCCCGGCAAGCTCGGTCGCCATGCCGTCCTGCGCGCTCTGCATCAGCGGCGTGTGGAACGCACCGGCGACGGCGAGCGGGACGATGCGCGACGCGCCGGCCTCCTCGGCCGCCGCGGTCACCGCCTCGACGGCTTCCGTCGTGCCGCCGATGCTCACGTTCCCAGGCGCGTTCTCGTTGCAGACGGCCGCGCCGTGCTCGGCGCAGATCGCCGCGACCTGGTCGCGCTCGAGGCCGAGCACCGCGGCCATCGTGCCCGGCACGGCGTCGCACGCCTCCTGCATCAGCTCGCCGCGACGCCGCACGAGGCGGATGCCGTCCTCGAAGCTCACGGCGCCCGCTGCGATGAGCGCCGCGTACTCGCCGAGCGAGTGCCCGGCGACGACGGCCGGGCGGCTCGTGACCGTGCCCGCGTCGATGGCCGCGACGAGCGCGGCGATGCCGTGCGCGACGAGCGCCGGCTGCGTGTTGATGGTGCGCGTCAGCTCGTCCTCGGGGCCCTCGAAGCACAGTTCGGAGAGCGAGAAGCCGAGGGCCTCATCGGCAGCCTCGAAGACGGCGCGGGCCGCGGGGACCTCGTCGTGGAGGTCCTTGCCCATGCCGACGTGCTGCGCGCCCTGTCCGGGGAACAGCCATGCCTGGTCGGCGGCGGTGGGGAGGTCGGGGATGGTGACGGGGGACATGCGTACTCCATCGGGTAGGTGCGGCTGAATCGGGGCGAGGATCGCCCGGGGCAGTATGGCGCGCGGCGCACAGCGGCGCTACTGCCGGGCGCGCGCCTGGCCGCTGTCCCGCGGCTCGAAGAGGCTGCGGGCGATGGCGATGACGGCGTCGACGTTGGCGCCCGTAAGAGTCCGGTCGTACGCGAACACGGTGTAGGTCGTCTCGGTCGCCGCATCGTGGATGGATACCTCGACGCGGAACTGCGCATCGTGGTTCGGTCCCGGGGGGCTGTACGTGACCAGCGCGGGGCGGCTGGCGATGGTGCGGAACTCGCGGACCAGCGCACCGTCGTCCGAGGACGCCTCGACGGCGACGTGCGCGGCTGTTCGGTAGCTCTCGCAGATCTCGACGGCCCGTCTCCCGCCGCCGTCGTCCCAGGACACGCACGATCCGGCGGTGATGTCCGTCAAGGGCCCACTGAATGCCCCCGCGAACTTCCAGCCAGGCGGGAGTGCGGGCGCGGCCCACTCCGGCCTGGCCTGCGCAACCGCCATGTCGCCCGAGCTGGTGTACACCGACTCGTGCGAGGGACCCGGCGAACCGAGATCGTCGCGGTTCCTGATGCCGAGCACGCCGTCCCAGTCCTCGGGCACGAGCTGCCACGGGCCATGGACCACGGGTACCTCGAGGTTGGTCCCCCCGAGGTCCGGCAGGGCGTTGAAGTCGAACGTGGCGTAGGCGTTCTCCGGCATCTCGCCGCGGCAGCCCGTGAAGGCGTACGTCTCCCACTGCACGCCGAGCAGCTTGCGTGGCTCCGCGCCCGCGGGGTCGGGCAGCACATCGGTCACCTGGTACCGCACCCAGCACGCGTCGGCCCGACGCCACTCGAAGCGGTCGCCGGCCTCCACCGCGTCCCACAGCCCGGCGTGGGACACGCCGTCCACGTCCGAGGTGTGGACCAGCAGCCCGGTCGCCGAGCCGTCGCGCACCCCCTCGAACGTGGTGACGACGGTCGCGGCGCTGTCCGCGCCGGTCGTGAAGGCGTAGCTGCCGGGCTCCTCGGCGGTACCGGAGGCGTCGAGGTGGCCGTAGCGCACGACGCTCGGCTCGACGGGCTGCGGATCGAAGAGGCTGCGCGCGATGTCGACCACGTCGTCGATGCGGCCACCGAGGAAGCGGTGGTCGGTCTCGCGGATCACGTACAGCGCATCGGTCTCCGCGTCGTAGACCCGCACCGTCGCCGGTGACGTGGTCGGGTTGAACGGGCTCGACGGGCTGTACGAGACGCGCGCCGGGCGTCCCGCGATCACGCGCGCCTCGTGGCAGACGGTCGAGCACTCGATCGGTGCGCGCTCACCGGTCAGGAACCAGACCGAGGCGCTGATCGTGAACGCAGCGACGCCCGTGGTGGTCCCGTAGGTGGCGCGATACCCGTACTGGTACGGCGAGGCCGACTCGCGCTCCACGAGCTGCAGCGCCCACCCCACCGGCAGGGCCGGGTCGCGCCAGTAGGTGAGTTGCCGGGCGTGGAACAGCGTCGTCGAGGGCAGCTCGCTCCGGTCGTAGCGCCACGGCGGCCGGCGCTCCTCGCGCTCCTCGACGGCCCCGGTCCAGTCCGGCGGCACGAGCTGCCACGGTCCGTGGCGGATCGGGTACGCGAGGCTCGGGTTGCCGAGGTCCGGCAGCGGGCCGAGGTCCACGGTCGCGGGCACGTCCGCCGCGATTGCGCCGGCGCACCCGGTGAAGGCGTACGTCATCCACTCCACCCCGAACTCCCACACCGGCGTCTCGGGCGTCGGCGGGCGCGTCGAGGTGACCTGGAAGCGCACCCAGCAGTCCTCGGCCTGCCGCCACTCGATCAGGTCCCCGACGGTGACCGCGTCGAAGCGCTCGGCGCGCGACGTGCCGACGGCGTCGGCTGCGTCCATGACGTTGAAGCGCGCGAGTGCCGTCTCGGTCCGCAGCTCCTCGTACGTCGTGACCACGTGGGTCACGCCATCCGCTGTCAGCAACAGCGCATAGCTGCCCGTCGCTGCCGCCTCACCCGTCGCGTCGAGCGTGCCGTAGTGGATCGCGGGCTTGCGATCGGGCAGCGGCTCGGCCGGAGGCCCGGCGCCGGCCGGGGTGAGCGTGAGGACCCCGGGGCTGGGAGGGGTGGGCGTGGCCGGTGGCGGCGTCGGACTCGGCGTCGCCCTCGGGAGTGGGGTAGCCCGTGGCGTCGGCGAGGCCCGCACCGCGGCGATCGAGGAGGTCGCGGCGGGCGTGGAGGTCGGAGCGACCGTCCGCACCACGGTCCTGACGGTGGGCTCGCTCTCGTAGAGCAGCGCGAGCACCGCCGCGACGAGCGCCACGGCCAGCGAGATCGCCGCGAAGACGGCGTTACGCACGTGGCTGCCCCCACCGGCGAGCAGGCGTCACGTCGCGCCGTCCCGCCGTGTACGTCGGCCCGCGAGGGTTCCGTGGCCGGCCTCGGTGGCTGTTCAGCATGCAGCGCATCGTACGGAGGTCGCCACGAGACCATCCACGGTCATGGCGCGTTCGGGCCCTCGAAGAGGCTGCGCGCGATCGCGATGACCGCGTCGACGTTGCCCCCCGCGAGGGCCTCGTCGTAGCCGAAGACCGTGTAGGCGATGCCGGTGGCGGCGTCGTAGACGGAGACCTCGACGCGGAAGTCCTGGACGTGGTTCGGGCCCGGCGGGCTGTACGTGACGAGGGCAGGGCGGTCGTGGATCGTGCGGAACTCCCGCACGCCCGCGCCGCGGTCCCACGACGCCTCGAGGATGCCGGGTCCCGGCAAGCCCTCGGTGCCGCACACCTCGACCGCCAGCCGCCGGCCCGCGTTGCCGAAGGTGGCGCAGTACCCGGAGACCGTGCTGGTCAGGTCACCGCCGACGACGCCGGTGAACGTCCACCCGGCAGGCAGGCCGGGCTCGCGCCAGTGCGGGACCATTCGTGCCTCCGCCAGGTCCGAGGTACCGATCCGGTCACTCGCCTGGAACTGGCCCGCCGCGGCGGTCGTCACCGCTGTGGGGGCGTAGGACGAGCCGCTCCATCCCGCCGGGACGAGGCGCCACGGCCCGTGGGCGACCGGCACGTCGAGGCTCGGGCCGCCGAGTGTCGAAAGCGGGCCGAAGCCCAGGTAGCTGAACGCGTCCGCGGGCACGGCGCCCATGCACCCGGTGTAGGCGAAGGCCCCGGATCGCACGGCGAACAGCTTGCGCGGCTCGACGCCCGGAGGATCGGGCAGCGCCCCGGTCACGCGGAACCGGATCCAGCAGTCGTCTGCGCGCCACCACTCGAACGCGTCGCCGGGGGTGAGCGCGTCGAAGAACCCGGCGTGGGACACCCCGTCGATGTCGGACGTGTGGACGAGCAGTGCGGTTGCCGCGCCGCCGCGCAGTGCGTCGTAGGTGATCACGGCGGCAGCGTCGGCGCTGGTTCCGGCGAGGAATGTGTGGCTGCCCGGCGTCGCGGAGTCGTCGGAAGCGGACCGCGTGTAACGCAGGGAGCCGGGCTTCACCGGCTCGTCGTCGAAGAGGCTGCGAGCGATGTCGACCGCGTCGTCGATGCGACCGCCGAAGAGTCGCGCCGAGTCCTCGCGCACGACGTACTCGACCTGTGTCGCCGGGTCGTAGACCCACACGGCAGCGCGGTGGAACACGTCGTGGAATGGGCCAAGCGGGCTGTACGAGACGCGGGCCGGGCGGCCGGCGATCACGCGTGTCTCCTCGCACCAGAGGAGGCACCGCGCCTCCACCGCGCTGACGGAGCGCGGGACGTGATACCACTCGATGGTCATTGCGGTGGCTCCGCTTGATGCGTGGTACACGGCGCGGTAGCTATCGAGCGGCCCGTCGCGAGCCGCGACCGTGACGTGGTCGAGGGCCCACGAGATGGGCACGCCCGGATCTCGCCAGGACGGCAGGCGTCGCGCCTCGAACAGCGTCTCGACCGTGGGCGTGCTCCAGTCGTGCCGCGCGGCAGGCGGACGGTCCTCGGTCGGCTCCACCGCGCCCGTCCAGCCCTTCGGGACGAACTGCCACAGCCCGTGCCGGATCGGGTAGGCGAGTTCCGGGTCACCGAGGTCGGGGAGCGGCCCGAGGTGCAGGGTGGTCGGGGCGTTCACCGCCAGCGCGCCGCCGCAGCCCGTGAACGCGTACGTCATCCAGGCCACGCCGAACTCCCACACGACGCCCCCTCGCAGCGTCGTGCTGGTCACCTGGTAGCGCGTCCAGCAGTCCTCGGCCCGCCGCCACTCGACGAGGTCGCCGACGGCCACCGGGCCGTAGCGGTCGGTGTGTGAGACCCCGTCGGCGTCGACGACATTGAATCGCGCGATGGTGGCGTCCGTGCGCGCTTCCTCGTAGGTCGCGGCCACCCGGGTCGCTCCGCCACGTCGCACGAGGAACGAGTAGCTGCCCGGCCCCGCCGCTCCTCCCGAGGTGTCGAAGTGCCCATACGCGAATGAGGGCTCCGGGGGAGGCGCCGGGGTGGGCGTGGGGGACGGTGCATTCGGTGGCGCGGTGGGTGTTGGCGGCGCGGGGGCTGGCGACGGTGACGGCGTGGGGGTCGTGGTCGGGGCGGGTGTCGGGGTCGGCGTTGGGCTGGCCGGGGGCGAGGACGTGGCGGTCGGCGCTGGGCTGGCCGGGGGCGAGGGCGTCGGGGTTGGCGTTGGGCTCGCCGGGGGCGAGGGCGCGGGGGTCGGTGTCGGGGCGGGCGTGGTCGTGGGCGGTACCGCGGGCGCCGCCGTGGCCGCGAGGGGCGTCGGAGTGGTGTCGGGGGCGCGTGTCGGGGAGACCGGTGGCGGCGCGGGCGGCTCCGCGTCGGGGCGCAACGCGAGCACGGTCGCCGCGACTGCCACGACCAGCGAGATCGCCGCGAAGACCGCGTTACGCACGTGGAGGCCCGCGCCGAGGGGACGGCAAGGGGCGGCGCCAGCGCCGCCCCTTGCTCATGGAGTCCTCGTCGCGGTCGAGCCTAGCCGCGAGGCAGTCCCAGCCCGCGCGTCGCGATGATGTTGCGCTGGATCTCCGAGGATCCGCCCGCGATCGTCGAGACCACGCTGCTCACGTACGTGCGGGTGTGCGACGACCGCAGCGGCGAGCGCTCGTCGTCGGCGTCCCACAGGCCCGCGTAGAGGCCGAAGATCTTCATCCCCGTACGCGAGAGCCGCTGGCTGAGCTCGGTCGTGTAGGCCTTGCCCATCGACGCCTCGTAGTTCGGGATGAGGCCGCTCGCCTGCATCGAGGCGATGCGCATGGCGAGGTTGTTGTTGACCTCGACCTCGATGGCGCGCTCGGCGAGTTCGCTCCGCAGCTGGTGGCCGCGGTTCGGGATCTTGTCCTCCTGGATCGCCTCGACCGTGGCCGCGATGTCCTCGCGCTGCGCCGCCGCGCCGGCGATGCCGGAGCGCTCGAAGTCGAGCAGGGTCATGCCGACGTACCAGCCGCGGTTGACCTCGCCGAGCACCTGGTCGACGGGGACGCGCATGTCCTCGAAGAAGGTCTCGTTGGTGGCGTGCCGCCAGTCCATGGCGACGATCGGCCGGACGCTGATCTCGGGCTCGTGCATCTCCATCACCATGAAGGTGATGCCCCGGTGCTTCGGTGCGTCCGGGTCGGTGCGGAACATGCCGAACAGCCAGTTGGACTTGTGGGCCGTGGAGGTCCACATCTTCTGGCCGTTGATCACGTACTCGTCGCCGTCGCGGACGGCGCGCGTCTGCAGCGAGGCGAGGTCGGAGCCGGCGCCCGGCTCGGAGTAGCCCTGCGCCCACAACATCTCACCACGCAGGGTCGGTCCCAGGAACTTCGCCTTCTGCTCGTCGGTGCCGTGCACGAGGATCGTGGGGCCGATCTGCGGGATGCCGTTGCCGCCGCCCACCTCGGGCGCGTGGGCCTCGCCGAGCTCCTGCTTGAGGATGAACTGCTCCATGGTGGAGAGGCCGGAGCCACCGTACTCGGTCGGCCAGTTGGGGGCGTTCCAGCCGTGCTCGGCGAGCGCGTCGGACCACTCCTGCGCGGCAGCCTTCGCCTCGTCGCTGCCGTGCATCATCTCCCACTGCCAGTCCTGCTCGGCGTCCTCCACGCGGCGACGTTCGTACTCCTCGCCGCGGTAGTAGTCCGGCAGCCGCTCCTGGATGAAGCTCCGCACGCTGGTGCGGAACTCTTCTTGCTCTGCGCTGTCGCTCCAGTCCATGGCTGGTCCTTTCTGCTCCGGGGCACGGCGACGCGTCGCTCAGCCCTCGTCCGCTGCGATGTCCGTGCAGGCGCCGACGCAACGCCGGCGCGGCTGCAGGGCGCAGCATACGCACCTCGGGGCCGCACGGGGAGTGCCGAGGCCGGTTGGGGGCGCAGTGCGTTAACGACCCGCCCCCTCCGAGTTGCGCCGGAGGGGGCGGGGTGTGTGCTTCCGGTGGCCGGGAGCTAGTCGGGCGTGACGCCCCAGATGGTGAAGTCGCCGACCTGCGGCATGGGGCCGCCGGAGACGCCCACCTCGGGCTGGCCGTTCTTGAGCTTCACCTGGCGGTCACCGGCGCGGCCCTGGAGCTGCATGATGGTGTCCGTGTGCATCCAGATGCGCGTGCGGCCGGAGCCCACGTTCCCGCCGCTCGGCGAGACCGGGTTCGGGCCGTCGATGCTGATGTCCTCCTGGTAGAGGTCCAGCGCCTCACCGCGCTTGATGCCCGCGAAGCCCAGACCCTCGATGAAGTAGTTGTGGAAGGTCGTGAACCCGTCGTACATGTTCTCGAAGTCGAGGTCCTCGGCGCTGAGGCCGGAGCCGTGGTAGAGCTTCCGGGCCGTCGAGTCCGTGGAGGCCTCGGCGTTCTCCAGCCCCTGCGTCAGTCCGAACTTCGGGTACGTCGAGGCGTGGTTGAGCACGTAGACCGGCTTCTGCTTCATATCGGCGGTGCGGTCCGTGTTGGCGAACACGTACGCGACCGCGACGTGGATCGGCATGTCGTGGTCGAAGAGGTTCATCGGCTCGACGATCCAGCGAGCGTTCTGGTAGTCCTCGACGGTGACCTCGTCGGGGCGGTGCTGCGCGAAGAAGCCCTCCGGGAACATGAGCCCGTTGCGCTTCGAGTTGACGATGAACTGCGCCATCTTGTCGTGGCTCTGGTTGTACTTCGCCATGTACTCGCGGAACGTCCAGCCGTCCGGCGTGGCGGCGCTGACACCCCACGGGTTCGTCCACACCGAGGCGCCCTCGACCGTGTTCTTTGCGTTCGCCCCGCCCTGGTAGTAGCGGCCGGGGAAGTTGTGCCAGGCCTTGACGACGAGGCAGACGTCGGTGAGACCGCGGCCGATCGCCTCGGAGGCGACGCAGATCGAGTTCGACATGCAGACCGGGCCGTTCATGCGGAACGTGACGTTGGTCAGCTCCGGCATGTTGTTGACGATCCAGTCGGCGCTCAGCGAGGCGACCCCGTCCATGGGGTTCTCACCGGGCTCGAACTGCGAGAGCACGTCCTCCGGCAGCGGGTCGCCCTCGGGCCACCACGCGCCGGTCGTCGTCGAGGGGTCGAGGACGAGGCCGTCGACCTGGTCGGCGGTGATGCCGGCGTCCTCGATGGCGTTGCGGATCGCTATGCGCATCCAGTTGCCGATGCTGGTCTCGGCCTGGCCGTCCCAGCGGCGGGCGGTGGGCGAGTGGCCGATACCGAACGCGGCGACCTTGCCACGGTGCTCCCAGAGCCCCGGGTTTTCCTGCGTGCGATAGAAATCGGCGGGTGCGTTCTCGGTGGGCATGGGCGTCCTTTCGCTTGCCGTCCCTGCGTGGTGATTGTTCACGCGTGTGCGGGCCGGCGCGGGCCGACCCCGCGCGCAGTGTGGGGCATGACGCGCACGCGCGCCACTCCGCGCGCCCGTGCGTCGACAGGGGCGGACACGACGCGGGGACCTCGCTGCGAGGTCCCCGCGGTAGCCGCCGTGGAGCGGTGTCCTAGCCGCGCGGCAGGCCGAGCCCGCGCGTGGCGATGATGTTGCGCTGGATCTCCGACGACCCGCCGGCGATGGTCCCCACCACCGAGTGCACGTTCGACTGCGTGAACAGCGACTTCGATGGTGAGTGATCGGAGTCCGGGTCCCAGACGTTCGAGTACAGCCCGTAGACCTTGATACCTGTGCGCGACAGCCGCTGCACCAGCTCGGATGCGAACATCTTCGAGGTCGAGGCCTCGTAGTTCGGGATGATGCCGCGCGCCTGCATCGAGATGATGCGGAACGAGTAGTTGAACATCACCTCGGACTCGACGCAGTGATCGGCGATGGCCAGGCGCTGGCGGCGGAGCCCGCCCCCCTCGGTCATGCGCCGGCCCTCGTCCGACTGCACGTCCTCAAGCAGGCGGTCGATGTTCTTCCGGATCTCGATCGCTCCCGCGATGTTCGACCGCTCGAAGTCGAGCAGCGTCACTCCGACGTACCAGCCTCGGTTCTCCTCGCCGATGAGGTGGTCGACGGGGACACGCACGTCCTCGTAGAAGGTCTCGTTCGTGGCGTGCACCCAGCCCATTGATGTGATGTGGCGCACGCTGATGCCGGGGCTCGTCATGTCCATGACGAGGAACGAAATGCCGCGGTGCTTCGGTGCGTCCGGGTCGGTGCGGAACATGCCGAACAGCCAGTTCGACTTGTGCGCCGCCGAGGTCCACAGCTTCTGGCCGTTGATCACGTACTCGTCGCCGTCGCGGACGGCGCGAGTCTGCAGCGACGCGAGGTCGGAGCCGGCGCCCGGTTCGGAGAAGCCCTGCGCCCAGCGGAACTCGCCGGCCAGGGTCGGCTGCAGGAACTTCTGCTTCTGTTCCTCGGTCCCGTGCACGAGCAGCGTCGACCCCAGCAGGGTGACGCCGGAGCCGCCGACCGTCGGGGCCTCGGCTTCCGCCATCTCCTGGCGGTAGATGAACTGCTCCATTGGCGTCATGCCGCCGCCGCCGTACTCAGTCGGCCAGTGCGGGGCGACCCAGCCCTTGGTCGAGAGCGCTTCGGCCCACTCGCTCGCGGCTGCCTTGGCCTCGTCGGTCCCCTCGGCCATGTCCTCCTGCCAGTCGGCTTCGAGGCCGGGCGGCATGCCCGATTCGATGCGGGCTCTGTAGAACCCCGGCAGGCTGTCCTCGATGAACGAGCGCACCTGCGTTCGGAATGCCGCCTGTTCTTCGTTGTCTGCCCAGTCCATCGCGTCCTCCGTAGTCCTAATGTGTTGGGGGCCTTATAGCACCTCCGCACACGCCTCACCACACGCGGGCGGGCGAACCAGCGTGGGAGGGGAACGCAGGGCGTCAGAGAACGCCCGCACGGAGCGCCGGGCAGGCGCGGCTTCCCGGGCGTGCCGAGCCCGGTGCGTCCGACGGCCCGGCATCCCGGGCCGTCGAGTCGGGGTCGCGTTCTCTTACCCGCGCGGCAGCCCGAGCCCGCGCGTGGCGATGATGTTGCGCTGGATCTCCGAGGACCCACCGCCGATGGTGCCGATCACGGAGTGCACGTTCGACTGCGTGAAGACCGACTTCTGCGGCGAGTGCGCCGAGTCCGGGTCCCACACGTTCGAGTAGAGCCCGTAGACCTTGATGCCCGTGCGCGAGACCCGCTGCACCAGCTCCGAGGCGAACATCTTCGACGTCGAGGCCTCGTAGTTCGGGATGATCCCCCGCGCCTGCATCGAGATGATGCGGAACGAGTAGTTGAACATCACCTCGGACTCGACGTAGTGCTCGGCGACGGCCCCGCGCTGACGCTGCAGCCCACCCGCCTCGACCATGCGCCGGCCCTCGTCGGTCCCGACGTTCTCGATCAGCCGGTCGATGCTCTTGCGGATCTGGATCGCGCCCGCGATGTTCGAGCGCTCGAAGTCGAGCAGCGTGACGCCGACGTACCAGCCGCGGTCCTCCTCGCCGACGAGCTGGTCGGCGGGGACCCGCACGTTCTCGTAGAACGTCTCGTTGGTGCCGTGCTCCCAGCCCATCGTGATGATGGGGCGGACGCTGATGCCGGGGCTCGTGATGTCCATGACGAGGAACGAGATGCCGCGGTGCTTGGGGGCGTCGGGGTTCGTGCGGAACATGCCGAACAGCCAGTTCGACTTGTGCGCCGCCGAGGTCCACAGCTTCTGGCCGTTGATCACGTACTCGTCGCCGTCGCGGGTGGCGCGCGTCTGCAGCGAGGCGAGGTCCGAGCCGGCGCCCGGCTCGGAGAAGCCCTGCGCCCAGCGGAACTCGCCTCGCAGCGTGGGCGGCAGGAACTTCTGCTTCTGCTCCTCGTTGCCGTGGACGAGTAGCGTCGATCCCAGCAGCGAGACGCCCGAGCCGCCGACCAGCGGGGCCTCGGCCTCGGCCATCTCCTGGTTGTAGATGAACTGCTCCATCGGGGTCATGCCGCCGCCGCCGTACTCCGTCGGCCAGTGCGGGGCGACCCAGCCCTGCGTCGAGAGGGCGTCGGCCCACTCGCTCGCGGCGGCCTGCGCCTCGGGCGTGCCCACCACCATGTCGCCCTGCCAGTCGCCCTCGAGGCCGCGCGGGCGGCGGTCGGCGATGAGGTCGCGGTAGTACTGCGGCAGGTTGCCCTCGATGAACGAGTGGACCTGCGTGCGGAATGCCGCCTGTTCTTCGTTGTCGGCCCAGTCCATCGTGTCCTCCTTGATATCCGTTCGTTATGGGCCTTATAGCACCTCCGCACACGCCCTACCACAAACGTATATAGCCGCGACACGCACACGACCCCGGCGTGATAGTGTCCGCGCCAGCCGACCGCCGGAGACGCCATGACCGCACTCGACCTGCAAGCGCAGCTCCGCCCGCTCTTCGACCCTCGATCCGTGGCGGTCGTCGGCGCCACCAACACGGTCGGCAAGTGGGGCAACATGATGATGGAGCGGCCGCTGAAGGGCGGCTTCCCCGGCCCCGTCTACCCCGTCCACCCGAGCGCCGACGAGGTCATGGGTCAGCGCGCGTACCACTCGGTGCTCGACATCCCCGAGCACATCGACCTGGCCGTGCTGACCGTGCCCGCGCCTGTGACCGCGCAGGTGCTGCGCGAGTGCGGCGCGAAGGGGATCCGCGCCGCCGTGGTCATCAGCGCCGGCTTCTCCGAGAGCGGCTCCGAGGGCGAACAGCGCCAGGCCGACATCGTGAGCGCGGCGCGCGAGGCGGGCATCCGCTTCGTCGGACCGAACTGCAACGGCATGTGGAGCGCCTCGTCGGGGCTCAGCCTGCACTCGCCGAAGGCGCCCGCGAAGGGGCGCATCGCCTTCATCTCGCAGAGCGGCGCGTTCGGCGGCTCGCTCATCGAGGCCGCCTCGCGGCAGGGCTACGGCGTCAGCCGCTTCGTCAGCACCGGCAACCAGGCCGACCTCAACGACGCCGACTACCTCGAGTACTTGCGCGACGACCCCGAGACCGACGTCATCGCGCTCTACATCGAGGGGCTCAAGGATCCGCGACGCTTCCTCGAGACCGCACGCCGCGTCGTGGCCACCAAGCCGGTGCTCGTCTACAAGGCCGGCCGCAACCCCGTCGGCGCGCGCGCCGTGCACTCCCACACCGCCTCGCTGATGGTGCCGGACGAGGTGTTCGACGCGGCCTGCAAGCAGTTCGGCCTGATCCGCGTACACGAGGCGATGCACCTCTTCACGCTCGCCTCGGCGCTCTCGGAGGCGCCGCTCCCGGACGGGCACCGTGTGGCGGTGATGTCGATGACGGGCGGCCAGTGCGTCGTGACGTCGGACAGCTGCGCTTTCATGGGCCTCGACGTGCCTGTGCTCGACGAGGAGACGCAGCAGCGGCTCATCCCGATGCTCGCGCCGCACGCGCCCGCGCCACGCAATCCCGTGGACCTCGCGGGCGACTTCCGCGACGTGCGGCTGTTCTCGCAGGTCGCGGACATCCTCGCGGACCTGCCGTACATCGACGGCCTCATCGTCTCGGGACCGGGCGGCGCGGGAGGCGACGAGCGGACGCGCGCGACAGCCGAGCGCATGGCCACGATCCCCGAGCGCACGGGCAAGCCCGTGGTCGGCGTCGGCATGCGGCGCATGGACGACGAGGTCTCGTCGCGCGTCTTTCGCGAGCACGCGGTGCCGAGCTACGAGACGCCCGAGGAGAGCGCTCGCGCCATGCACGCCCTCGCGACCTACGCGGCGATCCGGCGCGACCTCCACGGCGAGTAGCGCCCTCGCCGACACGCAGCCGCGCGAAACGCCCGCGCGGTGGGCGTATATTCAGCGGCCAGAGCCACGACCACTCCACCAGCCACATCCAAGGAGGAGAGACCATGCCGGGACCGCTCGCCGGGGTGAAAGTCTTCGAGGTGTCGCAGATCGTCGCCGGACCCTACTGCGGCCTGAACCTGGCCGACCTCGGCGCGGACGTGATCAAGGTCGAGCCCCCGGGCGGCGAGGGTTCGCGCGCCCAGGGCGCCATCGTGCCGGGTGAGAGCAAGGGCTTCCACGCGCTCAACCGTGGCAAGCGCTCGCTGGTGGTCGACCTCAGTCACCCGGACGGGCAGGCACTGGTCCACCGCATCATCCCGGGATTCGACGTGTTCACGATCAATGCCCGGCCCGGCGTCCCGGAGCGGCTGCGCGTCGACTACGACACGCTGCGCCAGTTCCGGCCCGACATCATCCACCTCGAGAACAGCGGCTTCGGCAACGACGGCCCGAGCAAGACGCGATCGGGCTCCGACGCCGTCGCGCAGGCGTACTCGGGGCTCCTCGCCGGTGACGGCAAGGTCGACGAGTTCGGCGCGCCCGAGATCATCTCGGCCACCGCGCCGGCCGACTTCCAGGCGGGCCTCGCCGGCACCATGGCGATCTGCGCCGCGCTGTTCCACCGCTCGATGACCGGCGAGGGCCAGGCGATTGAGACCTCGCTGCTCATGGCAGGCCTCGCGATGCAGGGCTTCCGCGTCAGCCAGGCGCCCGCCCTCGACGCGTTCACGCAGGACATCGCGCTGCGCAAGATGTACGAGGTGCGCGAGGCCGGCGGCTCGTACGGCGAGCAGATCAAGGCGCGCGGCGGCATCCACGACCAGATGGGGCGCGCCGCCGGCCGCATCTTCTACGGCGGCTATGCGGTCAAGGACGGCGGCATCATCCTCGGCGCGCTCACCCCGCGGAACCGCGACCAGATGCGCCGCGTGCTCGGCATCGAGGACGACCCGACGAACACTCCGGACTTCGACTCGAACGTCCCGGAGAACCGCGTGCTCGTCGACGAGACGCTCGACCGCGTCCGCAAGATCATGCTCACGAAGACCATGGACGAGTGGATCGAGGCGTTCGAGGCCGAGGGTGCGCCGTGCTCCAAGGTCAACTTCCCCGAGGAGATGGCCGACGACCCGCAGGTCGAGGCGATGGGCTACATGCTCGACCAGGAGCACGAGCTGACCGGCCCGGAGCGCCTCGTCGGCCCGATCGTGAAGATGTCGAAGACGCCTACCGGCTCACCGCTGACCTCGCCGCCGCTCGGCAAGCACACCGACGAGGTGCTGCACGAGCATGGCGTGACCGACCCGGAGATCGCCGCCCTGCGCGAGTCGGGGGCGATCGCCTAGCGGCGCGCGCCCGGGCGCGGAGCCCCGATGCGGTCCGCGACGTGGCTTGCGGTCATCGCCGCCTGCGTCCTCGCGGCCGCGGCGCTGGGCTGCGGCTCGGCCGGGCCCTGCGAGGACATCGAGCTGTCGCCGGAGGCCGCGCGCTCCCTCGCTGAACTGGAGGACGCCTCGGCGTTCCCGCTCGCGCGGCCGTGCGGCTACGAGCCGAGGCTCGAGGTCGGCGCGGTGTTCGAGGACGCGCTGCCCGAGGGCGGGGTGCAGTACCCGCGCGTCAACTTCTCGGTGCACCGCGACGGTGAGCACGCCTTCCTGCTCAGCCAGACCGAGGCCACCGTGCCGTTCCTCGCCATCCCGCTCGGCAGCCACCGGCTGACGGTGCGCGCCGGCGGGCTGGCCGCCGAGGGCTTCGCGGGGCCGTCGGGCGCAGGCGTCGACATCGCCTACCTGCGCTGGCGTCGCGGCGGCGTCACGTTCGAGCTCGCGGCGACGCTCCGGCCGTGGCTGACCGAGCGGGACGTCGAGGACCTCGCGGCGGGGATGATGGGGCGCTGACGCCTCGGTGCGATCGAGGCCGATGCGCGATCGAGGCCGGGGACTACTCGATGCCCGCGGCCTGCTGCTGCTCGCGGATGAACGCGATGATCGCAAGCACCTGCTCGTGCGTGAGGCCCTCGACCGGCGCCATGTTGCCGAAGTTCCAGTGGTGCGCCCGCACGCCCCGCTCGACGGCGAAGATGAAGCTGATATCGGCGTGGTGGCCCGGCGCGTAGATGCGGTTGAGGAACGTCGGTCCGGCGTTGGTGCCCTCGAGGTTCTGCCCGTGGCAGACCGCGCACGCCTGGCCATAGAGCGAGCGGCCATCCGTCCCGCTGAAGCGCGACTCGGGAACAGCGGTAGGCGTGGGCTCGGCGGTCGGAGTCGAGGTCGAGGGTGCGGGCGGAGACGGTGTCGAGTCGGGCGGCTCGGGGTCCTCGCCCGCACACGCAGCGGCGATGACGAGCACGGCGGCGGCGAGCCCGGCGATGCCGAGCAAGGTGGTGCGTCGAGGCGTTCGGATGGGCACGGCGCCGACCCTACTGCTCGATGGGCTCCTCGTCGCGTTCAAGGACCTGGCGGCCGTTGTACATGCCGCAGACGGGGCAGGGTGCGTGGTTGACGTGGGCCGCGCGACACGTCGTGCAGCGGACGAGCTGCGGCACGGCGACGCGGTGGTGACCGCGGCGCGAGCGCTGCTTCGCCTTGGGGGTTCTACGCTTCGGTACCGCCATCGCTCTCCTCCGTCCCCACTTCCCGGGCGGACAGCTGCTCGCCGAGTGCGGCGAGGGCTGCGAATGGGCCGGATGCCGCGCCATCTCCGCAATCGCAGCGCTGCTCGTTGCGATTGGCCCCGCACTCCGGGCAGAGCCCGGCACAGTCCGGCCGGCAGATCGGCTGGAGCGGGATCGCGGCCTGTTCATACTGCCGCACGGCCTCGCTGAGATCGAGCAAGTGCCGCGCGTCGATGCGCAGATCGTCCTCGCCCGCCTCGACACGGTCGCCCGTCACGAGGTCGACGAGGGGCACGAACTCCTCCTCGATACGGAACTCCAGGTCCTGCGCGAAGTGGTCCAGGCAGCGCGCGCACTCCAGCACGGGCGCGGAGGTGACCGTGGCGAGCACGAGCACGCCGCGCATGGTGCGCAGCATCTCGACGCTGCCGGTGACCTCGGCGGTCCAGCGGTCGGCGGGCGAGGCCATCGGCTCGGCGTCGAGGCGGGCGCGCCTGCGGCTGCCGACGGGCTCCTGCAACAGCGTCGCGACGTTGAAGCTCACGAGGTCCTCCGGGCGGGCTCCGATCGTAACACTGGGCGTGGTGGGTATACTTGACTTGCGAGACGGTTGTGAAAGGTACGGAGATCCGCCGTGTCATCGGCCCCGGTCATCGTCGTCCGGCCTCAACTCACACTCATACTCCCGGCGCTGCTCATGGGCGTCCTTGCACTCGCCTGCACCGACGATGGCGAGACACCCGGCCGCAGCTTCTACGCTGAGATCGCCGTCGATGTCGACGCGTCCAGCGCCGACTCGCTTGACGGCTTCCGCCCTGGAGAAGGCCGGGGCGGCGCCATTCGCTGGTGGTACGCCTCCGACCCTGTCCGCTGGCGCTGGGAGATCGAGACGACGGGCACGATCATCGACGACGGAGTACTCGTCACGGTCTTCGACGGGACCGATTCCTGGGCGCACGACGACCGCGTCAACACGTACCAGCGGTCGATCATTCCTGAAGCCCTGAAGACCATGGCGCTCTCCCCCCATCTTTAGCGCGCCGGTCGGGCCCGCGAACGCCGACACCATCGACGGGTTCATCGAACGCTGGCGCGAGTGGGACGACGTTGCTGAGGTGTCTCTGGCCGGGGAGTCCACGGTCCTGGGCCGCCAGACGCAGATCGTTGAACTGCGTCTCGCCTCTGGCGGGACTATCCGCGCCTTCGTCGACCCCGAGCGCATGTTCATCATGCGCTGGAGCGCTGATGGAGGCAGCGAGGGCCAGGCGTTCGATGCCCGCGTCACTGTGCTCGACTACGACACCAATATTGATGCCGGCCTGTTGATGTTCTCGCCCCCTCCCGGCACGCGCGAAGCAGGGGCCGTCGACGGTGGGTCGTGCGGTAGCTCTTTGATCAGCTTCGCCCAGGAAAGTGCGTTCCCTATTGTGGCCGGCTTCCTGCGACCCTCGTATGCGCCGCAGGGCTACCGCTCGGCCGGCGCGGGCAGCGAGGAAGTCCCCCCTCCCGGGTGTGGGCCTACTGCCGTCTCGGCGCGGATCGAGTCCTCAGGTGGCGCGTACGTCCTCCTCCGCCAGCGCCAGCGCTATGGTGGCATTCCCGCCACCGTCCGCTCATGGGAGGCCGTCGACTCCAACCTCGATGACGCCTATCGCCACTCGGAGAACGGGCTGGTCTGGCTTGTCTGGCGTGACGGTGCAGTCGTCGCTCTGCTCGAATCCAACTCCGTCCCGCTTGCTGAGCTGCTTCGTATTGCCGAGTCCTCTGAGCTCATCCCTTAGTTCCGGGCCTTCTGGGTCGAGCGTGCCGCGGGCGGTTTGGCGCGCGTGGTGCGATCATGGGCTCGACGCACCAACACACTCGCGAGGAGCCCCGCACATGTTCGACCGCATCCACCACGCCGGACTCGCCGTCGCCGACCTCGCCGCCGCGAAGCAGGTCTTCGCCGACGGCCTCGGCCTCATCGTCGACACCACGCGCTCGCCGCTGCCCGACGGCAACAAGCAGCGCGGCGCCGACCCGACGGACATCCTCGACATCCCCATCGGCAACTCGGAGCTGGAGCTGAACGCGCCGCCCACCGACGGCACGCCGCCGGGCGGGACGCATGGCTTCATCGAGCGGCGCGGCGGCGTGGGCGCCCTGCACCACATCTGCCTGCACGCCTCCGACACCCCGAACGACATCGCGCACCTCCGCGCCGCCGGGCTGCGGCTCATCGGCGCCACCGAGGATGAGCTGGCGTCGGACGACCCGTGGACGCAGGTGGCGTTCTTCCACCCCCGTGACACCGAGGGCGTCCTGTTGGAGATCTGGCCCGCCGACAACCACCGCGTCGGCGACCGCTACCAGGGCGAGGGCGTCTTCACCCGCCTCAGCCACATCGGCGTGGTCACCGACGACCTCGACCGCTCGCGCAAGTTCTGGACGAACGTGATCGGCCTGCAGGTCGACACGCTGCGCACGTCGATCATGAAGGGCGGCCGGCTCATCGAGGGCGAGGACGTGCGCGTGCTGGCGATGCCCGTCGGCGACACCGAGCGGCACGACATCGTCGCGGTGATGCCGCAGTCGGGCGGGAGCGGGACGGGGCGCTTCCTCGAACGCTACGGGGGCAGCGCCCACGGCACGATGCACCACTTCGGCATTGCGACGCGCGACGTGAAGGCGGCAGCGGACTTCGTGCAGGACCGCGGGATGGAGCTGGTGGCGCCGGCCAACGACGAGTTCGCGTGGATCCACCCGCGCAGCGCCGGCGGCATGCTCATCCAGATCGTCCAGGACGCGCAGTAGGACGCGAGGCCGCCGGGGGACCGCGCCGTATGCTCCTCGACCTGCCGCGCGGCGTGCTGCGCGCCGTGTGCGGCCTCGCGCTCGGCGCGCTGCTACTCGCCACGGCTGCCGGGTGCGGTGACGACGACGCGATCGAGATCGCGGCGGCGTCCTCGATGCGCCACGTGCTGCCGCGGCTGGTCGAGGAGTTCCTGCGCGCGAACCCGGACCTGGAGGCGCGGTTCCGCCTGCGCTTCAACGGCTCGCAGGTGCTGGCGACGCAGCTCACCGAAGGTGCGGACGCCGACCTCTTCATCTCGGCGAACGCGGTACAGGCCGAGCGCCTCGTCGACGAAGGTCTCGGCAGCCTGCCGACGGTCGTAACGGCGAACCGACTCGTGGTCGCGGTCGCCGAGGACTCGTCGTGGTACGGCGTGACCGACCTCGCCCAGGGCAGGGCTCGTATCGCCGTCGGCGCCCCCTCGGTGCCGGTGGGGCGGCTCACCGTGATCGCGCTCTCGCAGCTCGACCCGCCGATCGCGCGGGCGCTGCTCGCGGGCGTGGTGACCCAGGATCCGAGCGTGCGCGTGGTGCTGTCGCGGCTCGAGCTGGGCGAGGCCGACGCGGCGTTCGTGTACCACTCGGACGTGGCGCTGACGCGCGGCCTGCGCGCGGTGCCGCTACCGCCGACCGTGCCGCCGAACGAGTACGTGGCGGTGCTCATGGACGGCGCGAAGCCGGGCACCGAGGAGTTCCTCGCGTTCCTGCTCACGCCCGAGGCGCAGGCCCTGTTCCGCGCCGCTGGGTTCCTGACGGCCGTCGCCGGGGTACACGCCCGATGAGCATCCGGGCCCCCCTCGGTCGCGTGGCGCTGGCCGCTGCCGCCGCGGTGCTGCTACTGTTCCTCGCCCTGCCGCTCGTCGGCATCGCCTGGCGCGCCCTGACCGACGGCGACGTGGCGACCGAGCTGTCGTCGGGCGCGACGTGGGAGGCGCTGCGGCTGTCCGTGGTGACCTCGACGCTCACGCTCGCGCTCGCCATCGCGCTCGGCACGCCGCTGGCGTACCTGCTGGCGCGCAGCCGCTCGGCGGGGGCGCGCGTCGTGACCTCGCTCCTCGACCTGCCGCTGGTGCTGCCGCCGACCGTGGCGGGCATCGCGCTGCTGACGGCGTTCGGGCGCGCAGGCTACCTCGGCGATGCGCTCGACGGGATCGGGCTGACGGTGTCGTTCACGACGGCTGCCGTGGTGCTCGCGCAGCTCTTCGTCTCGGCGCCCTTCTTCGTGCGCGCCGCCTACGCAGGCTTCGCGAGCATGGACCCGCACCTCGAGGGCGTCGCGTACACGCTCGGCCTCTCGCGCTGGCGGACGTTCCGCAGTGTGACGCTGCCGCTGGTGTGGCCCGCGCTGGCCGGCGGCGCGGTGCTGTGCTGGGCGCGCGCGCTCGGCGAGCTGGGCGCGACACTGCTGTTCGCCGGGTCGCTGCCGGGCGAGACGCAGACCATGCCACTCGCCATCCTCGCGGCGTTCGAGTCCGAGGCCGGGCTGGCGGGCGCCGTCTCGCTCTCGGTCGTGCTGCTCGGGTTCGCGTTCGTGCTGCTGGTGGCGCTGCACCGCCTGACCGCGACGGCGGGGCCGTACCGATGACGCTCAACGCCGCATTCAGCGCGCGCGTCGGCGACTTCCGCCTCGAAGTGGACTTCGAGGCGCGCAACGAGCTGGTCGTGCTCTACGGCCGGTCGGGCTCGGGCAAGAGCCTCACGCTGCGGGCCATCGCCGGCCTCGTGCCGCCCGACGCCGGGCGGATCGAGATCGGGGACCGCACGGTCTTCGACGCCGCCGCAGGCGTCGAGCTGCCGCCGCAGGAGCGGCGCGTCGGCTACGTGATCCAGGAGCTCGGGCTGTTCCCGCACCTGAGCGCGCGCGACAACGTCCTGATCGGCCTCGAGCGCGACGCCGAGGCGCCAGCCCGCTACGAGGCGTTGCGCGCGCTGCTCTCCATCGAGGGCCTCGACGAGCGGCGGCCCCACCAGCTCTCGGGCGGACAGCAGCAGCGCGTGGCGCTGGCGCGAGCGCTCGTGCGGCGCTCCGAGGTGCTGCTGCTCGACGAGCCGTTCTCGGCGCTCGATGAGGCGCTGCGATCCGACCTGCGCGCCGAGCTGCTGCGGCTGCGGCGCGAGCTGGAGCTGCCGATCGTGTTCGTGACGCACGACCTGCGTGAGGCACACCTGCTGGCGGACCGGATCGTGGTCATCGACGGCGGGCGGGTGCTGCAGTTCGCGCCGCGCGACGAGGTGTTCCGCCGTCCCTCGTCGCGACGGGTGGCGGAGCTGACGGGCATCGCGAACATCTTCTCGGGCGAGGTCCACGCTGGGCTCGTCGAGGTGGCGGGGCTGCCGCTGCGCGCCGACGACGGGCGGGACAGCGAGGGCGCGACGGTCGACCTCGCGATCCGCGCGGAGCGCTGCATCCTGCGGCGCGTCGACCCGGACGGCGCGCTGCCGGAAAACTGCTTCGTCGCGCGCGTCACCGCGGACCTCGCCTTCGGCAACACGCACACGCTGCACCTGGAGCCGGAGGGCGCGGGCCCGCCGGTCGAGGTCGAGGTGGCGTCGCGGCCGTACGAGGTGCTGGGCATCGCGCACGAGCGGCGCTGGGTGGTGGAGCTGCCGGCAGCGGACCTGCACGTGATGCCGCGATAGTGGCGGGTAGAGCGCCGACGCGCCGGGCCGGTAGTACGATCGAGGCGGGTCAGGGGGCCGGACGGCCGCCGGTGGGTGAGCCTTCGGGCAGCCCGCGGGAGGAAAGTCCGAACTCCACCGGACAGGGTGCCGGCTAACGGCCGGGCGGCGTGAGCCGACGGAAAGTGCCACAGAAACATACCGCCGCCGTGCTCCTCGGAGCGTGGGGGTAAGGGTGAAATGGTGCGGTAAGAGCGCACCGGCGTCCCGGAGACGGGGCGGCCGTGCAAACCCCACCCGGAGCAAGGCCAAATAGGGGAGCGTTCGGGGCGTCCGGCTCCGCTCCCGGGTAGGCCGCTGGAGGCTGCGGGCAACCGCCGCCCTAGATGGATGGTCGTCACCGCCCTGAGGGGCGGTACAGAATTCGGCTTACAGGCCCCCTGACCCCACAGGATGTGGTATACTCCCCCCAGTAGCTGGTAGGGGTAACACAGGTGTGATGGTGAGCCATGTCTGACGTCGAGGTCTTCTACGACGCTGGTCAACTCCGCGACGATGATCCGGCGAACGCCGGGCTCGAGGATCTGCGGCGGGTGACCCACCGGCTCGCGGAGGCGGCGGCCACGTACAGCGTGGTGGACACCGGGGAGTTGACGCCGCAAGACCGCGAGGAGGCATACCGCAGCCGTGCCGTGCGGCCCTCGGTGAGCAGGCGCTACCGGGTGCGACGGCTCTTCGGGACGAACAAGTACCCGGGCCAGGACTTCGGCGGGGCGGTGCCGGCGCTGGTGGTGCTGGAGGACGGGCGCCCCGTGGACGTCTACCCGCACGAGGAACAGGACGGGACCATCGTGACCATTCGTGACTACCTGGACACCCTGGGCGGCACTGCTCCCGGCGGTGGTGCGGACCTCGCGCGCCGTATGGACGCACTGAGCGAACGCATCGCTGCCTACGGCCCCCTCGGGGCCACAGCCAGCGAGTTGGTGGAGGAGGGGCGCGACCGGTGAGGCCGGTTGACGCCTGTCCGGCGGCGCGGGCGACCCGCGCTTGACCACGCCCGGACCCGTCCGCCGCTACGTAATCGACTCGTCGGTGGTGTTGAAGTGGGTGTTCGACGACGGGGACTACGTGCCGCAGGCACGGGCTCTGCGCGACGCGTGCCTCATCGAAGGCAGCGTCGAGTTCCACGCGCCCGCACTGCTCCCGTACGAGCTGACCCACGCCATCCGCAACGCCGCTGTCAACAATCGCCTTCCTTCCGGGCTCGCCGAGGAGGCACTCGCAGCCTTGCTTGAAGTGCCGATCGAGCTGCACGAGACGGACACGCTCACGACGCTCGGCATCGCCCTGCGGATGTCGATCAGCGGGTACGACGCCCGCTACGTCCTGCTCTCGGGAGACCTCGGCCTCGAGTGCTGGACGGGCGATGAGCGGCTGGTGCGAGCGTCGGCGCGAACGGCGCCCTACGTGCGCTCGATCAGCGAGTACCCCGCCTCGTAGCGCTCAGCGCTCCATCGTCACCTGGCCGCGCTCGATGACGCGGTCGAGGTCGATTACCACGGCCACCCCGAGCCGGTCGGGGTCGCGGTCGCGCTCCCGCTTGTCCGAGTTGTCGTAGATCGTGTCGCGCGCCTGCTGGTCGTCGACGACCCGGGCGCGGCCGTGGAACTGCCACATCTGGCCGAAGTCGGCGTTGCGGTAGAGAAACGCGACGTGCGGGTTGGCGGCGATGCGCTGCAGGAAGCCGCCCTCGCGGTTGCGCACCCACACCGCGAGCTGGTCGTCGCTGTAGACCTGCGTGCTGCCGAAGAACGCGAGGCTGGGCTGGCCGTCGGCCCCGACGCTGGTGGAGATGACGGGGTTGCCGTCGTCGAGCGCGTTGTTGACGGCGGTGCGCATCTCGTCAGTGATCTGGATCATCGCGGGCACCTCGTTGTGGGCTCGGCGGGGCGGTAGGCGGACGGCGCGGTAGTCTACCGCAGTGGCGGCACACGCACCTGCGAGAGGACCCCGATGAGCGCACGCGGCGACTGGCGCGATGGCCTGCCCGACGACGCCGACCGGGCCGTGCTGCCCGCCATCGGGAGCGTGCAGCACGACTCACGCCTCGTCGAGCGCGGCGACCTGTTCGTCTGCGTCCCGGGGCTGCGGGTCGACGGGCACGACTTCGCCGCGGCGGCCGTCGCGGCCGGAGCCGCCGCGCTCGTCGCCGAGGCCGGCCGCGGCGAGGCGCTGCGGACGCTCGGCGTCCCGGTGGTCGAGGTGCCCTCGGCCCGCCGCGCGCTCTCGGCGATCGCCGCCGCGCACGAGGGCTACCCCTCGGAGCGGCTCACGGTCGTTGGCGTGACCGGCACGAACGGCAAGACGACGACGACGCTCCTCATCCAGGCCGCGCTCGAGGCGTACGGCGAGTCGGCCGGCCTGATCAGCACCGTCGAGACGCATGTCGGCGACACCGTGACACCCAACGCGACGCGCATGAGCACTCCCGAGGCGCCCGAGGTGCAGCGACTGCTCGGCGACATGGTCGCGGCCGGGAACGAGTTCGCGGTGGTGGAGGCCACCTCGCACGGCCTTGCCCTGGACCGGCTCGCCGACATCGCGTTCGACGTGGCGGTGCTGACGAACATGGGGGAGGACCACCTCGACTTCCACGGCACCGTCGAGGCGTACGAGGAGGCGAAGCTGCGGCTGTTCCAGCAGCTCGACGCGCCGACGTCGAAGACCGTCGAGCGCCGCGCCGTGCTGAACGCCGACGACCCCGCCTGGCGGCGCTTCGCGGCGGCGACGCAGGCGCCGGCGATCACCTATGCCGTCGACGCCGGCGACGCGGATGTGAGCGTGGGGCGGATCGACGACGTGGGCGACGGCTCGACGTTCGAGTTGGAGACGCCCCGGGAGACGCTGACCGCGCAGGTGCGGCTGCCCGGCCGGTTCAACGTCGCCAACGCCGCCGCGGCGTTCGCGGCCTCGATCGCGCTCGGCGTCGACCCGTGGATGGCGAGCGTCGGCATCTCGCAGTGCGCGGGTGTGCCAGGGCGCTTCGAGCGGATCATGACCGCGCCGATCGGCGTGGTGGTGGACTACGCGCACACCGGCGACGCACTCGCGGGCGCGCTGAGCCTGCTGCGAGGGCTGACCGACGGGCGGCTCATCGTGGTCTTCGGCTCGGCCGGCGAGCGGCCCTCGGAGCGCAGGCGCGGGATGGGCGCGGTGGCCGCACGGCAGGCCGACTACGCCATCCTGACGGAAGAAGACCCGCGGTCCGAGCCGCCCGAGGCGATCATCGATGAGATTGCGCGTGCGATGATCGCGGCTGGGGCCGAGGAGGGCCGCCGCTTCGAGCGCGTCCCCGACCGCCGGGAGGCGATCGCGCGGGCGATCGGGATGGCCGAATTCGGGGACGTCGTGCTCATCGCCGGCAAGGGCCACGAGCCGACGATCGAGCGTGCGGACGGCCCACACCCGTGGGACGACCGGCGGGTGGCGCGCGAGGTGCTGCTGGAGCGCTTCAGCGACCCCGACGAGTGGGAGTAGCTCGCGGCGCGAGCGGAAGGAGCGGGCGATGACCACCGACGAACAGGCGATGCTCGACGAGGCCGCGATCGCGGGGCTCGTCCGCGACGACCTCGCACACCTCATCCACCCGCAGTACTACGCACCCGACCACCAGCATCCCGTCATCTACGACCGCGGCGAGGGCGTGTGGCTCACCGACGTGCGCGGCAGGCGCTACATCGACGGGCTGTCGTCGCTGTGGAACGTGGCAGTGGGCCATGGCCGCGAGGAGCTTGCGGACGCGGCCGCGGAGCAGATCCGCAAGGCGGCGTTCGTCAACAACTACACCGGCTTCTCGAACGTCCCGGCCATCGAGCTCGCGACGAAGCTCACCTCGGGCCTCGCGTACGACAACCTTGAGGGGGTGTTCTTCACCAACTCGGGATCCGAGGCGAACGAGGGAGCCGTGAAGACCGCGCGGTTCTACTGGAACCTCATCGGGCGGCCGGAGAAGGTGAAGGTCATCGCCCGCCCTCGCGCGTACCACGGCGGCACGCTGCTCACGACGGCGATGACGGGGCTGCCGCCGTTCTGGAAGTACTTCGGCCCGCTACCCGCCGAGGTGGTCCACACCGCGGAGCCCGCCGAGGACTGCGACTGCATCAAGAACGCCGACCGCGAGTGCGCGTGCTGGCTCGAGACCGCGATCGAGCGCGAGGGCGCCGAGACGGTCGCGGCGTTCATCGCCGAGCCGGTGAAGGGCGCCGGCGGCGTCTGGACCCCGGCCGACGAGTACTTCCCGAAGGTGCGCGAGATCTGCGACCGCAACGAGATCCTGTTCATCGCCGACGAGGTGATCACGGGCTACGGCCGGACCGGCCACTGGTTCGCCCTCGAACGGTGGGGCGTGCAGCCGGACATCATGACGATGGCGAAGGCGATCACCTCGGGCTACATCCCGCTTGGCGGCTTCCTGGTGAGCGGCGCGATCATGGAAGCGCTGCGCGAGACGCCGCCCGACGCGCGGTTCATGCACGCCTACACGAACAGCGCCCACCCGACGGCCGCCGCCGTGGCGTTGCGCAACCTCCAGATCATCGACGACGAGGACCTGATCTCGAACGCCGCCGCGATGGGCGAGCGGCTCGGCCGCGGTCTGCGCGACGCGCTGGGCGAGCACCCGCACGTCGCGAACATCCGCAGCCTCGGGCTCATCGCCGGCATGTCGCTGGTGCGCGACGCCGCGACGGGCGAGCGCTACGAGCCGTCCGAGGGCGTCGGCGGGAGCGTGGCGCGGCACCTGCGCGAAGAGGGCGGCGTGGTCACGCGCTTCGTCGTGGACGAGCTGGTGATGGCGCCGCCGCTGGTGGTGTCAGAGGACGAGGTGGACCAGATCGTCGCCGCGCTGGCCGACGCTGTCGACGCGGTAACGACGTAGGGTCTAGCGTCCTCGGTGCTGCCTTCTTTTAGCGCGTAGCATCCGCACATGCTTGACGTGGTGGCGTTCGGGGTCATGTGCCTCTGGGTGGCCGAAGAAGGCGTCGAACAGCAACCCGAAGGCGAAGACGATGGACAGTACGGTGGCGAGAGTGACTGCCCCGTGACTGACCCCTACCGCTGTCTGAAGCCACCACAGCAGCAGTGTCAGTCCGATCCACGGCGCGGCGTAGACAACGTACTGCCGGGTGTGGGTGCATCGCAGAAACCCCCACCGCGTGCCGCTGCGCTTGCAGAGTCTATATCTACGCATGGTGCGATTAGCTAATGTGCGGATGGGGATGGATCGCGTCAAGGCCACCTCTCCCGTACATCCTCGCCGATTGACGCTAGCCGGGGTGCCGCCATATCGTCGCGGGCAAGGAAGGAGGTGATGCCTGCATGGATGATGATCGTAGTCACGGCCCGGAGGGCCAGTCGCAGGACATCTCCAAGGAGGTGTCGGCGGGCTAATTCCGGGCCCGTGTGACTTCACGAGCGCCCCGGCATCGCCGGGGCGCTCTCTTTCTGCCAACCCGCTCCCCATACACTGGTCCCACACACCCGATTCCCCACACGGCGAGGAGCGCCACGTGCCCTTCGACGAATCACGCTACGAGGAGCTGCACCACGGCGGCATGATCGGCTCGCTGGTGCACTACCGCGATCGCACCGCCTCGACCATGGACGACGCGCGCGCCGGCGCGATGGCGCGACGCGGCGAGGGTTGCGGCGACGCCTACCTCGCCGACGAGCAGACGGCGGGACGTGGCCGCTTCCGGCGCCCCTGGGTGGACGCGCCCGGCTCGTCGCTCCTGGTCACGTTCCACCTCTGCGTGCTCGACATCGTGTACGCGCCGCTGGTGGGCCTGGCCGGGGCGCTCGCGGCGGCCGAGGCGGTGAGGGAGGCGAGCGGCGTCGAGACCGCCTTGAAGTGGCCGAACGACGTGCTCGCGGGGGGCCGCAAGCTGGCCGGCATCCTCGCCGAGGCGCAGCCGGGCGGTGTCGAGGCGGACGTGTTCCTCGGCATCGGCATCAACATCGGGGAGGCGGCGATTGCCGGCCTGACCGACGAGGAGCGCGCCGTCGCGACGACGATCGAGGGCGCCGGGGGGTCGCCTCCGAGCGTCGAGCAGTTGCTCGCGGCGCTGTCGGAGGCGCTGGAGGGCCGCCTCGCGCAGGTCGACGCGGACCCCGAGCAGCTGCTGGCCGACTGGCGCGCCCGCCTGGACATGCTCGGCTCGCGCGTGCGGCTGTCGACAACGGACGGCGACATCGAAGGTGTCGCGACTGACGTGACGGCCGAGGGGCAGCTCGTGCTGCGCCTCGACGCCGGCGGCACGCATAGCTTCGCTGCAGGCGACGTGACGGTGCTGTGAGGCGCCGTTGACAGCGCGGCCGCGAATTCCGATGATCTGCCACGATTATCTGCCCGTCGTCGTGCTCCGGCACCACGGCGGGCCTTTTGATGCTGGAGCGCTCCGACTGAAAGGGACATCCCTTGGATGATCAGGTGATCCTGGCGCGCGCGGATCTCATCATGCTGCGTCCCTACACGTTCACGCTCATGCCAAACGACGACGGCGTCTGGACATCAGGCGTGCTCGAACTCCCCGGCGTCGTCTCGGAGGGGGACAATCCCACCGAGGCAATCGAGATGGCTCGCGATGCGCTCCGCGAAATGGCAATCGTGAGGCTCGAGGACGGGCTCGATATCCCTGCGCCCCTCGTGGCATCAGGCGAGCACGCCGGCACCTGAGCGCTTGACCCTCGGGCGGATGCCCACCTACGCTCGATTGCGATGCGAACGATCGAGGTTCACGGCAGCCATGTCCATATGCATCGGGTCCATCGGAACCCGTCGCGGAGCTGCGCGCATCGCTAGTCGTTCGGCCGATGCAAGCGCGTTCGCCGCGACGGGATCCCGTCGCGGCCTTTTCTTGTGCCGCACACACCCCGAACGACACCGACACGGGACGTGAGATGACCAGCGAACGCACCGACACCGCGCTCCGCCACGCGCACGCAGCACCCGCCGCCGGGCTCCGCAGCCCCGGCATGCACGACCTCGACCCCGGGGCCATGCGTCGCTTCCGCTCCGTCGAGGCGCGATTCCTCGACGTGACCGCGCGGGCGGGCTACGCCGAGATCCGCACACCGACGGTGGAGCCGCTCCACCTCTTCACCGGCGCCGGCACGCTCTCGCCGCAGATGCTCGACCGCGTCTACTCGTTCCTCGACTGGGACGGGTGGAGCGGGGAGCGCGTCGTGCTGCGCCCCGACAGCACGCTGCCCGCCGTGCGATGGCACGAGGAGCAGGCGAGCGGCCAGACGTCGCGGCTGTGCTACGTCCAGCCCGTTTACCGCTTCGTGCCCGGCGGCGGCCAGCGCGAGCAGTGGCAGTGCGGGGCCGAGCTGTTCGGCCTCGACGCCCCGGAGGGCGACGCCGAGCTGCTGCGCCTGGCGCTCGACCTGCTGGGCGCACTCGGCATCGGAGGCGTACGGCTCGACCTGTCGCACACGGGCCTCGTGCGCGCCGCGCTTGAGGCGACCGGGCTCGACGCCGCCAGCCAGCACGCCACGCTCGACCGCCTGCTCGACGGCGACGACGGGGCGATCCGCGAGGTCATCTGGAGCCGGCCCGAGCAGGCCGGTGCGCTGCGCGTGCTGTTCGAGATCGACGGCCACGAGGCGGGCTACCTCGCGAACCTGCGCGCCGCGCTGGCCCCCGTGCCGGGCGCGGACGCCGCGCTCACCGAGCTCGACGCCGCCGCGCGAGCGCTCGAGGCGGCGGGCTGCGCGTTCCGCGTCTCGGCGTCGTCGGTGCGTAACTTCGAGTACTACACCGGGCTCACGTTCCGCGCGCTCGCGGGCGACGTGGAGTGCCTGCGGGGTGGGCGCTACGACGGGCTGGCCGAGACGATCGGCGGGCAGGCCGTGGCCGCGTCCGGCTTCGGCGCGGACATCGAGGTGCTCATGGGCCTCGCGGAGGGCGGCGCATGATGGACGGCTCCATCCGCGTCGCGCTGCCTCGCGGCGACCTGCGCGCACCGCTGGCCGAGCGGCTCGCGGCGGTCGGCTTCGCGCCGCCCGGCTACGGCGAGGGCTCGCGCAACTACCGCTTCACGGTCGAAGGCCGGCCGCGCGTCGCGGTGCGGGTGTTCTCCGACGAGGACATCCCCATCCAGATCGCGCAGGGCCAGTACGACCTCGGCGTCACCAGCCGCTCCTCGATGGACGAGCTGATCACGCGCTACGGCCACGACTCGATCGTGTCGTTGCGCGCGCTCGACATCGGCGAGGCGCGCGTGGTGCTCGCGGCGCCCGCCGGGACGGCGCTCGCCGACCTCGGCGCGCGCCGCCCGCTGCGCGTCGCGACGACGTTCCCGCACCTCACCGCGCAGTACCTGAACTGGCTGCGTGTCCCGGACTACCGGCTAATCGAGGTCTGGGGCCAGCCGCAGGCGTGGCCGCCCGAGGACGCCGACGCTGCCGTGCTCGCCGTCCCGGCCGGCGACGGCCCGCCCGCGGTCCTCGAGCGCGAGGGCCTGGAGGCCATCGCCGAGGTGCACCGCGGCTCGGCGTGGCTCGTCGCGAACCGGCAGGCGCTCGCGGAGCAGGATCTGCGCGAGGCGCTCGACGCGCTGCTCGATCTGCCCGTGCGGCCGCCTGCCGGGGTGGGCGTGCAGTACGGCCCACTCCGGCCCACGCCGCTGGTGCTCGACCGAGGGGCTGCACAACCCGTCAACGGGTACGACCGACACGACGGCCCGCTGCGCCTCGCGGTCCCCGACGGGCACGCGCAGCGACACACCGTCGAGGCGCTCGCCGCCGCGGGCATCGCGTTCGACGGCTACGACGAGCAGCGGGCCGTGCGGCGACCGGGCTCGGCGATCGAGGGCGTCACGGTGAAGGTGATCCGCCCGCAGGACATGCCGCAGGCGGTCGCCCTCGGGCGCTTCGACGTCGCGCTGACCGGCCGCGACTGGCTGGCCGCGCACCTCGCCGCGTTCCCGGCGTCGCCGGTCGTCGAGCTGTGCGACCTGCACCGCAGCCGCTACCGCATGGGAGCGGTGGTCTCCGAGGACGTGCCGGCCGAGACCATTGCCGAGGCGGTGGCGTACTGGCGTCGCGACGACCCGGGCCGCTCGATCCGTGTCGCCTCGGAGTACGTCGAGCTCGCCGACCACTACGCGCGCGACCGCCAGCTCGGGCGTTACCGTGTGATCCCGATCGGCGGGGCCTCCGAGGGCTTCGTGCCGGACGATGCGGAGATACTCATCGAAGGTTCCGAGACGGGGACCACCCTGCGCGCCAACCGGCTCCGTATGATCGACGTGATCATGGAGTCGACAAACTGCGCCATCGGTTCGACGATCCGCCCGCCGGGGGCGCGCGGCGAACTGCGTGACCGGCTGGTGGAGCGGCTCGCCGCGGCCGCCCCGCCGGACGACGGCGGACCGGCGTAAGCCGACGGGCACGAGGAGGAGCCGGATGCCCTCGCTCGGATCGCACCTGACCAGTGCATACAGCCTCGCCACGCGCCTGGGCAGCCCGCACATCGACGCCGACCGCGGCGCCTACTACCTCGGCTCGACCGCGCCCGACATGCGCATCCTCATGCGCGTCGACCGCAAGCTGACGCACTTCTTCGAGCTCAACGACTTCGAGCCGCAGGACTCGATTGCCCGCATGTTCGAGGCGCACCCGGAGCTCGGCGACGCCGTCAGCCTCGACCCGGCGATGCGCGCGTTCATCGCCGGATACATGACGCACCTGCTCATGGACGAGCACTACATCCAGAGCGTCTACCGCGTCTTCTTCGGCGAGCGCTCGCCGCTCGGCGGCGACCTGTGGGCGAACGTCCTCGACCGCTCGCTGCAGTACGAGATGAACCGCCGCGACCTGGAGGACGACGCGGCGCTCGCCGACGTGCGCAAGGCGATCGATGCGTCGCAGTCGGCGGTCGGCGTGCCGTTCATCGAGGAGGAGCTGTGGCCGGAGTGGCGCGACTTCACGCGCGGCATCACGCACCAGCGCCCGGACTTCGAGCGCTTCGGGCGCGTCATGCAGATCCACCTCAGCCGCGTCGGCTTCTCCGAGGAGCGCATCGAGGAGATCGGCAACGACCCGCCGCAGATCATCAACGAGGCGTTCGAGGCGGTCAGTGACGAGCGCCTCGCCCAGTACCTCGAGGAGGCGACGGAGCTCGCCTTCGACCGCCTGCGCGAGTACCTGCCGGCCCCATGACCGCCGAAGACGGCCTCGCGCTGCGGATCGTCGAGGGCGTCGAGGCGGCGCGCGCCAGCGTGCTGCGTCGCGACCCTGCGGGGAGCTCGGATCTGCCCGAGCCCGTCCGCGCCTCGATCCGCGAGACCTTCGGCGCGGACCTCACCGCCGAGGAGGTCGTCGCGCGCATCGTCGAAGACGTGCGCCGCGAGGGCGACGCCGCGGTGCGCCGCTACTCGCAGCGCTTCGACGGCTCCGCCGACGCGCCCATGGAGGTAGGCCCCGAGGAGTTCGAGGCGGCATTCGACGAGGCCGAGCACGACCTCGTCGAGTCGCTGCGCTATGCCGCCGAGCGTGTGCGCGTCTTCCACGAGTTGCAGCTCGAGCACGGGCCGCGCTCCTTCCTGTACGAGGGGCTGGGCCAGGAGGTTATGGCGATCCAGCGCGCCGGCATCTACATGACCGGCAGCGTCGCCGTGCTGCCGTCGTCGGTGCTGCACACAGCCATCCCCGGCGTGGTGGCCGGCGTGCCGGAGCTGGTCGGCGTGACGGCGGCGCGGCCCGACGGCAGCGTGCACCCGCTCAAGCTCATCGCCGCCTCGATCGCAGGCGTGCAGCGCGTGTTCCGCGCCTCGGGCGCGCAGGCCATCGCCGCGCTGGCGCTCGGCACCGAGTCGATCCCGCGCGTCGACAAGCTCTTCGGCCCGGGCAACCTCTTCGTCACCCTCGCCAAGCGGCAGCTCTTCGGCGAAGTGGGCATCGACGCGCTCTACGGCCCGACCGAGACGCTCGTGCTCGCCGACGCCGAGGCGCCCCCCGACCTCTGCGCCGCCGACCTGCTGGCGCAGGGCGAGCACGACACCCTCGCCACGCCCGTGCTCATCACCACCAGCCTGGAGCTGGCGGAGCACGTGCAGATCGCCGTCGAGGAGCAACTCGCGACGCTCGAGCGCGGCGCGATCGCACGCGCCGCCGTCGAGCGCGGCGGGGCGGCGGTCGTCGACGACCTCGACGAGGCGGTCGCACTGGCGAACGAGTTCGCGCCCGAGCACCTGTGCATCCTCACCGCCGACGCCGGCGCGGTCGCCGAGCGCATCACGAGCGCCGGGGGCGTCTTCGTCGGCGAGCACTCGCCCGAGGTGCTCGGCGACTACGTCGCCGGCCCGAGCCACGTCATGCCGACCGGGGGCTCGGCGCGCTACGCCTCGCCGCTCTCCGTGCTGGACTTCCTGAAGGTCACCTCGGTGATCGCGCTCCCCGACGACGCCCTCGAGTTCCTGGGGCCGCACGCCGCCCGGCTCGCACGCGCCGAGGGGCTCACCGGCCACGCCCGCTCGATCGAGCGCCGGCTGGAGGGGCTGTGATGCCCGGCCGCTTCGACTTCGACACGGCGCTCCGTCCCGCGCTGCGCGGGATGGACGGCTACGAGCCGATCGAGCCGCCCGAGGAGGCCGCGGCGCGCTATGGCGTCGCGCCCGAGGACGTCGTGAAGCTCGACGGCAACGAGAACCCGTACGGCCCGTCGCCGACCGCCCGGAAGGCCCTCGCGGGCGGCTACGAGGCGCACCGCTACCCCGACCCGGACCAGCGCCGCCTGCGCGCCGCCATCGCCGCGCGCCACGCGATCCCCGCGTCGAGCATCGTCGCGGGGGCGGGCGCGGACGAGCTCATCGACCTGGTCTTCCGCGTCTTCATCGACCCCGGCGACCGCGTCGTGATCGCCTCGCCGACGTTCGGCATGTACGGCTTCGAGGCGCGCCTGTACGGCGCCACACTCGTCGACGCGCCGCGCGACGAGGCCGACTGGAGCATCGACGCGGACGCGCTGGTCGACGCCGCTGAGGGGGCAAAGGCGGTCTTCATCCCCTCGCCCAACAACCCGACGGGCGGGCTCCTGCCGCCCGACGTGTGCGAGCGGCTGCTGGCGAGCGGCGCGCTGCTCGTCGTCGACGAGGCGTACATCGAGTTCGCGCACGGCGAGTCGCTGGCGCCGCTTGCCGCCTCGGGCGACGCGGCGCTGATCGTGCTACGCACGTTCAGCAAGTGGGCGGGCCTCGCCGGGCTGCGCGTGGGCTACGGCGTGATGCCGCGGCCCATCGCCGACGCGTTCATGCAGTGGAAGCAGCCCTACGGCGTGAACCTCGCGGCCGAGGCCGCCGCCATCGCGTCCATCGAGGACGCCGCGCTGCTCGACGAGAACGCGTGCGAGATCGCCGGCGAGCGCGAGCGGCTGGAGACGGGGTTGCGCGACGGCGGGTGGCTCGAACCCGCGCCGTCCGAGGCGAACTTCCTGCTGAGCCGCATGTCCGACCGCCTCGGCGGTGATGGAGCGGCGCTGCGCGAGGCCCTGGCGCGGCGAGGGGTGTTCGTGCGCTTCTTCAGCGACCCGCGGCTGCGCCGCCACGTGCGCATCTCCGTCGGTACGCCGGATGACACCGACCGCGCCCTCGCGGCTCTCGACGAGGCGGGCCGCGAGCTGGAAGGGCCAGCATCCGGGGGGAGGGCCCCATGACCGAGCGCCGCGCGACCGTGAACCGCGACACGGCGGAGACGCGCATCCACGTCGAGCTCGGCGTCGACGAGACGGGCGAGGCGCGCGTCGGGACCGGCGTGGGCTTCTACGACCACATGCTGGAGGCGTTCGCGAAGCACGGCCGCTTCGACCTGCACCTCACGTGCGAGGGCGACCTGCACGTCGACGAGCACCACACGATGGAGGACTGCGCGCTCGCGCTCGGCGCCGCGTTCGACGAGGCGCTCGGCGACCGGGCCGGCCTCGTGCGCATGGGCGACGCGACCGTGCCGCTCGACGAGGCGCTGGTGCAGGCCGTCGTCGACATCTCGGGCCGGCCGTACGCGGCGATCGGGCTGACGTGGGTCGGGGATCGCGTCGGCGAGGCGACAACGCAGATGCTGACGCACGCGCTGCACAGCTTCGCGCAGGGCGCGCGCATCACGCTGCACGTCCGGCAGCTTGCCGGCGCCAACGACCACCACATCGCCGAGGCCGCCTTCAAGGCGCTCGGCCGCGCCCTCGACGCCGCGACGCAACTCGACCCGCGCATCGCGGGCGAGGTGCCGAGCACGAAGGGCACGCTGACGACGTGAGCGACGGCGACCTCGGACGCGACGAACCGCGAGGCCGCGTCTACCTCGCCGACGGCGTCGAGGTCGCTCGCACCCTCGCCGACGAGTCGGTGGACCTCGTCTACCTCGACCCGCCGTTCAACACGGGCCGGCGGCAGACGCGCGAGCAGTTGCGCACGCGCCGCGTCCCGGCCGACGCCGCGGACGGCGAGGGCGACCGCACGGGTTTCGGCGGGCGGCGCTACGCAACCGAGCGGCTCGGCAGCCGCTCGTTCGACGACGCGTACGACGACTACCTGGCGTTCCTCGAGCCGTTCCTCGTCGAGGCGCAGCGCGTGCTCGCGCCCACCGGGAGCATGTACTTGCACCTCGACTACAGGGAGGTGCACTACGCGAAGGTGCTGGCCGACGAGGTCTTCGGGCGCGACAACTTCGTGAACGAGATCATCTGGGCGTACGACTACGGCGCGCGCCCGAAGCGCCGCTGGCCAGCCAAGCACGACAACATCCTGTTCTACGCCAGGGACGCCGGCCGCAACGTCTTCAACGCGGACGACATCGAGCGCATCCCGTACATGGCCCCCGGCCTCGTCGGCCCCGAGAAGGCGGCGCGCGGCAAGCTCCCGACCGACACGTGGTGGCACACCATCGTCAGCCCGACGGGCCGCGAGAAGCTGGGCTACCCGACGCAGAAGCCGATTGGCGTCCTCGAACGCATCGTGCGCGCTTCGTCGCCCCCGGGCGGGCTCGTCGCGGACTTCGTTGCGGGCTCCGGCACGACGGGCGAGGCGGCCCTGCGCCACGGCCGCCGCTTCGTGCTGGCCGACTGCTCCGCCGAGGCGTTCGAGGTGATGAGCCGCCGGTTCGTGGAGTGCGAAGGCGTGGCGTTCCGCGAGGGGGTCGAGGCCTGATGCAGGACCGCTACGCGGGCGACATCGGCGACTTCGGCAAGTACGGCCTCCTGCGTGCCCTCTGCGGCGCGGATGAGCACGGCCCGGCACTCGAACTCGGCGTTCTGTGGTACCGAGTGCCGAACGAGGATCACAAGACCGACGGGCGAATCATCGATTACCTCGACCCGCCCGACGAGCGGCTGCGCACATGCGACGAGCCGCTATTCAGATCTTTGCGGGAACTCGTGAAGTCCGGAGAGCGCTCCGTCGCGGAAGTGCAGCGGCGGGACATCCTGCCTGCCGGAACTCAATGTCATGCGGCCGAGGTGCCGGTCGGCTCAGGCGAGCGTGGCTCGTGGCTTGATGCAGGGCTCCGGGCGGTTGCGGACGTCGATGTAGTGTTCGCCGATCCCGATAATGGTCTGAGCTCGGGAGATCCGACTACCGCCAGAAGCCCGAAGCACGCCTACTACGACGAGCTCAAGCGGGTCTGGGAGCGTGGACAGAGCCTTGTCATCTATCAGCACGCCACGCGCCATAAAGGTGGCTTCCTCAAGCTGATCGCCGACCGCCGGCAGATCATCAAGGAGCAGCTGGGCGGCTCTGCGGAGCCCATCGTGCTTCGATGGCGCCGGCGCCAAGCTCGCGCGTACTTCATCATCCCGGCTCCCGCTCATGCTGATCGCATACGGTTGCGGTGCTCTGACGTGCGACTCTCCGCATGGGGTCACCGCCACAAAGGCTTGGCGCACCCGCATTTCGAACTGGTTCACGACAGCTAGCAGAACAGCGCCTTTAGAACGGACTGACGAGATTCCTAACGAGACCACCACAGACCTGCTGGCCTTCGCGCTCTCGCTCGCCGACGCCGCCGACGCGGTCTCGATGCGGCACTACCGCACCGACCACGCCGTCGAGCGGAAGGCGGACGGCTCGTTCGTCACGCCCGGGGACCTCGAGATCGAGGCGCTGCTGCGCCAGCGCATCGCCGAGGCGTACCCGGACCACGCCGTGCTGGGCGAGGAGGAGGGCGACGCCGGGGGCGCTGACGCCGGGGCGCGCTGGATCGTCGACCCGATCGACGGGACGCATAACTTCATGCGCGGCGTCCCGGTCTGGGCCACGCTCATCGCCGTCGAGCGCGACGGGGGCATCGAGGTGGGCGTGGTGTCGGCGCCCGCGCTCGGGACGCGGTGGTGGGCGGGCCGAGGGCTCGGCGCGTACCGCGGCGAGACCGGCGGGCGCACCGGCGCGGGCGAGCGCATCCGTGTCTCCGACCTGGAGACGCTCGACGACTCGCAGATCTTCGTCGGTGACCTCGTCTCGACGCTCGACCGCTGGCCGGGGGCGCGGGCGCTCCTCGGCGATGCGTGGCGGGTGCGCGCGCCGGGCGACTTCTGGGGCTTCTGCCTCGTCGCCGAGGGCGCCGCGGACGTGATGCTGGAGGGCGTGGACCTCGCCCCGTGGGACATCGCCGCGCTCATCCCGATCGTCGAGGAGGCGGGCGGGCGCCTCACCGACGGCGAGGGCGGACCGTCACAGGGCGCGGGGCCGCGCGTCGCGTCGAACGGGCGGCTGCACGACGAGGTGATGCGACGCCTCGCCTCGCCCGATCCTACATAAGTAATATCTTCGGGCGCTACTCCCCCGATACCCCGTCGCAGCCCCTACAATCGGCGCATTGCCGCGCCCGGTCGGGCGTGCCCCGGTCGGCGTGCCTCCCTGTGACGGTCGAGGAGGCTCCGATGTTCACGAACGTGCTCTCCCGGCGACGGCCCGCGGCCATCCTGGCCGCCTCGGGCGTCCTCGCGCTGGTGTTCTTCCTGCTCATGACGGGGCGGGCGCACGCCCAGGAGGTGGAGGCGGAGGTCGCCTTCATCCTCAACACGTTCTCGTTCCTCATCTGGGGCGCGCTCGTGATGTGGATGTGCGCCGGCTTCACCATGCTCGAGTCGGGCTCGGTGCGCACCAAGAACGCGTCGATGATCTGCCTCAAGAACATCGGCCTCTACTCCATCGCGGGGCTGGCGTACTTCTTCATCGGCTACAACCTGATGTACGTCGACATCGTCGGCGGGGTGATCGGCTCCTTCAACCTGCTCTACGGCCCGACCTCGCAGGAGATCGCGCTCGTCGGCGGCGAGGGAGACGCGGCGGCCGTCGTCGGGAGCGCCGACTACTCGACGATGTCGGACTGGTTCTTCCAGATGGTGTTCGTCGCGACTGCCGCGTCGATCGTCTCGGGCGCGCTGGCCGAGCGGGTCAGGATGTGGACGTTCTTCATCTTCGTCCTCGTCCTCACCGCGCTCATCTACCCCGTCGTCGGCGCGTGGACGTGGGGCGGCGGCTGGCTCGACGAGCTCGGGTTCCAGGACTTCGCCGGCTCGACGATCGTGCACGGCGTGGGCGGCTGGGCCGCGCTGGCGGGCATCCTCGTGGTGGGTCCGAGGCTCGGCAAGTTCCGCGCCGACGGCACCCCGCGGCCGACGCCGCCCTCGAACATCCTGGTGGTGACGCTGGGCGTGTTCATCCTGTGGTTCGGGTGGTTCGGCTTCAACGGCGGCTCACAGCTCGCGCTCGGCAGCGCGGGCGACGCGGTGGCGATGAGCCACGTGCTGGTCAACACGAACCTCGCGGCGGCGGCCGGCGTGATGGCCGCCCTCGCAGGGTCGCGCTTCATCCTCGCTCGCATGGACCTGATCGCCGGGCTCAACGGCGCGATCGCCGGCCTCGTCTCCATCACCGCCGGCCCCGACATCACCGAGCACTACTGGGCGGTGATCATCGGCGCGATCGGCGGCCTGGTCTGCACCGCTGCCATGAAGCTCTTCGAGCGCCTGCAGCTCGACGACGTGGTCGGGGCGGTGCCCGCGCACCTCTTCGCCGGCATCTGGGGCACGCTCGCCGCCTCGATCGTGGCGGGCGCCGACGTCGGCGTGCAGCTGGTCGGCATACTCGCCATCGGCGCGTTTGTGTTCACGACGTCATGGGTGCTGTGGCAGGTGCTGGCGAGGACGCTCGATGTGCGCGTGTCGCCGGACGTGGAGCGGCTGGGCCAGGACGCGGGCGAGCTGGGCATCGAGGCGTACCCCGAGTTCGTGCTGATGCCCGAGGAGTTCTACGAGGACGGCGACGAGTAACCGCGAGGCGCCCTCGCCGCCCGTATCGTCGGCTCAGTCGTGCTCGAGGTAGTCGTGGTGGACCCAGCCCTCGACGCCGTCCTCGGTGCGGACGTGAATCCATGAAGGACGAGAGGATTATCGAGAATGGACGACTCTGATGCCGGAGAGACCGTCGTGGTTCCACGAGTTGAACTCCTACGCTTCTTCGACGAAAAACCAGAGGAGTCACTCACTCATGCAGGGAGCATTGTCACCGTAGTTGGTGAAGATCTGAATACATCGTGCTTCATCCACTATCTGAATGGCGTTGGTGCGCAGGGGACCGTCATCAACCAGAGCGTAACCACGGGAAATAGAATCGGACCTCGATTGGATCGTTGGATTAGCGTTCGCTGGCCAGACACCTCGCGGACTGTCTTTCAGACTGAGATCAAGAGTTGGTCAGCACATGCTTTTGGCGGAGAGGTTCTCGAGGTCGAAGCTGGCGCATCCGCCGTCGCCGAATACCGGCAGCGGCGGTGGGACGGTCGATGGGACGCCGGGAATCGTCTGCTCAGGAATGGTGGACCTACTCTCAAGGTTCTTGTACGCATGAAGCCGCCTCCGGGCGTCGATGCGGGCGATGTCCATCCTTTGCTCATCTTCTGGGAGGCGATAGGCCCACGTGGGTCAGATCACCTGTTCAAGGTTCCGGATCCTAGGCATGAATTCCCCAAGGCATCTTGGCCGACCTCTCCTGAATTCCCCGAGTTGTGGGTCTTCTCGGTTTCTAGCTACCTGAGAAGCATCGATGCAGAAACCCTGACCCTACGCATGCCCAGCGCCGCCCACAGGCTGCGCTTCCTGAGGAACCTGTTCAGGGTAGCTGAGTGAACCAGGAGGCGTGCTCCAGGGAGACCTCAAGTCTCCGCCAGCACGACCTCCGAGGCGAGAAACGCCGTGTAGTGCCCGAGCTCGCCGTACCGAGCGAACCTCGTGACGACGCAAGGGCTACGCAACTGGGAGCATTGCTCGATCGGTCGAAGCTACCCGGCCGTGGCGACCTCCGCCACGTCCAGTTCGAAGTCCTCGATCACCGGGTTGGTGAGCAGGCGCTCGCACATCTCCCGCGCCGCCGCCTCGGCAGCCGCCGCGTCGGGGGCGTCGAGGGTGACCTCGATGCGCTTGCCGACGCGGACGGACTGCACGTTGTCGTAGCCGAGGTCGCGCAGGCCGCCGGCGACGGCGAGGCCCTGTGGGTCGTTGACGAGCGGCTTGAGCATCACGCGGATGCTCGCTAGGTACGCCGTCACGAGGCGTCCGGGAGCGGCTCGCCGGTGATCAGCTGGTACGCCTCCGTGTAGCGCTGCGAGCTCGCCTCGACCACCTCGGGCGGGAGCTCGGGCGCGGGCGGCTCGCGGTTCCAGCCGGTGTCGCTCGCCCAGTCGCGGACGTACTGCTTGTCGAACGAGGGCTGCCCGTGGCCGGCCTCGTAGCCGTCCATCGGCCAGAAGCGCGAGGAGTCCGGCGTGAGCGCCTCGTCGATGAGGGTGATCTCGCCGTCGATGACGCCGAATTCGAACTTCGTGTCGGCGATGATGATGCCGCGCTCCTCGGCGACGCCCGCTGCGTAGCGGTAGAGCGCGAGCGAGCGCAGCTTGATGACGTTCGCGGTCTCCTCGCCGATGAAGTCCACGACCTCCTCGAAGGTCATCGGCATGTCGTGACCGGTCTCGGCCTTGGTGGTGGGGGTGAAGATCGGGTCGGGCAGCATCTGCGACTCGATGAGCCCCTCGGGCAGCACGATGCCGCAGACCGAGCCCGACTGCCGGTACTCGGACCAGCCCGAGCCCGTGATGTAGCCGCGCACGACGCACTCGACGAGGATCGGCTCGGCCTTGCGCACGATCATCGAGCGCCCCGCCAGGCCTGCCTCGCCCGCGTTCACCTCGGTGCCGCCGAGGTTGAGCGTGTCGTCGGCCTCGACCACGGAGATCATGTGGTTGGGGACCACGTCGGCGGTGCGGTTGAACCAGTGCTCGGAGAGCCGCGTGAGCACCTCGCCCTTGCGCGGGACGGGGGTCGGCATCACCACGTCGTAGGTGGAGACGCGGTCGGTGGCGACCATCAGCAGGCGGTCGTCGCCGAGGTCGTAGAGCTCGCGGACCTTGCCCTCATGCAGCTTGCCCGGCAGGTCGGTGCGCACCATCGCTGTGGTCATCGGGGGTCCTCTCCGTGGTTCCGTTGGCTCATCGTGGTGGTCGGGCTACGCCAGCCCGATGCGGGCGAACGTGGCGTCGACGTGCTCGAGGTAGGCCTCGACGTCGAACAGCGCCTCCAGCGCGTCCGCGTCGAGGAGCTCCGCGACGTCCTCGTCGTCCTGGAGCAAGCCGAGCAGCGGCGTCTCCTCGCCGTGGGCCTGCAGGGAGCGACGCTGCACGATGGCGTACGCCGCCTCGCGGCTCAACCCCGCCTCGATCAGCGCCAGCAGCACCTTCTGCGAGAACACCAGCCCCTGCGTCGCGTCCAGGTTGCGGCGCATGCGCTCCGGGTAGACCTCGAGGCCGGCGACGACGCCGGTGAAGATGTGCAGCATGTACGAGAGCAGCCCCGTCGCGTCGGGGAAGACGATGCGCTCGACCGAGGAGTGCGAGATGTCGCGCTCGTGCCAGAGCGCGACATCCTCGTAGCCCGCCTGCGCGTAGCCGCGCAGCGTGCGCGCGAGCCCGGCGACGCGCTCGCACAGCTCCGGATTGCGCTTGTGCGGCATCGAGGAGGAGCCGGTCTGTCCCTCGGCGAACGGCTCGGCGACTTCGCTGATCTCGGTGCGCTGAAGCCCGCGGATCTCGGTCGCGAACTTCTCGAGGGATGCCCCGACGCCGGCGAGCACCGAGAGGAAGAAGGCGTGGCGGTCGCGCTGGATGACCTGCGTGGTCACCTCGGCGACGCGCAGCCCGAGCAGGCGGCACGCGCGCTCCTCGACCTCGGGTGGCACGGTCGCGTGCGTGCCGACGGGGCCCGACATCTGGCCGACCGCGACGGTGTCGCGCGCGACCTGTAGCCGCTCGGTGTGGCGGTCGAGTTCGGCGACCCAGACGGCGAGCTTGAGCCCGAAGGTCGTCGGCTCGGCGTGCATGCCGTGGGTGCGGCCGGCGCAGACCGTCCGCTTGTGCTCGACGGCGCGCCGCGCGACGACGTCGCGCAGGGCGCGCACCTGCCCCGTGACCACGTCGGCCGCGGCGACGAGCTGGAGCGAGGTGGCGGTGTCCCACACGTCGTTCGAGGTCAGCCCGTAGTGGACCCAGCGCGACTCCTCGCCGAGCGAGTCGGCGACGGAGCGCAGGAACGCGGTCACGTCGTGGTGGGTCTCGGCGATGTAGCGGTCGATGTCGTCGACGTTGATGCGGGCGTCCTCGGCGATGCGCTCGGCGTCCTCGGGCGGGACGACGCCCATCTCGGACCACGCCTGCGTGACGGCGATCTCCACCTCGAGCCAGCGCTGGAACTTGTAGCCGTCCGTCCAGATGTCCGTGATCTCGGGGCGTGAGTAGCGAGGGATCATGGTCCGCCCCTAGTCGTCCGCGAACTCTTCGCGCACCGGCGAAAACGCCTCGATGAGCGTGACCGCGTCGAGCGCGACGACGTGGTGCGGCACGTCGCCGGGGATGAGGTACGAGTCGCCCGGCCCGAGCTCCTGGTCGAGGTCGCCGATGCGGAAGTGGACGCGCCCCGAGGCGACGTGGCCGACCTGCTCGTGGGGGTGCGTGTGCTCGGGCACCTCGGCGCCCGGCGCGATGCGGATCTCGACGAACGTGATGCGGTCGCCGGAGACCAGCGTGCGGCGCACGACGCCGGGGAACTGGTCGACGGGATTGAGTGTGTCGTAGCTGCGGGTGCGGGGTTCGGTCATCGGTTCCTGGCCGGTGCGCGCGGCGGCTAGCGCCGCGCCTGCTCCTCGCGGTAGGCGTCGAGCGCCTGCGCGATGTCCGGGTGGCTGAGCGCGAGGATGCGCGCGGCGTAGACAGCGGCGTTGCGAGCGCCCCACGCGCCTACCGACATGGTAGCGACCGGCACCCCCGGCGGCATCTGCACGATGGCGTGCAGCGCGTCGACGCCGCCGAGCGCCGAGGACGCCAGCGGCACGCCGATCACCGGCAGCGGCGTGTAGGCGGCGATCACGCCGGGCAGCGCCGCGGCACCGCCCGCGCCCGCCACGATCACCTCGATGCCCGCGTCCTTCGCGCCCACCGTGTAGTCGCGCACGACGTCGGGGGTGCGGTGCGCCGACATCACGTGCTGCTCGTACGGGATGCCCATGCGCTCGAGCAGCTCGCCGCAGCCGGACATCGCCTCCTCGTCGGAGCGCGAGCCCATCAGGATCGCGACGAGCGCGGTGCCGCTGGTGTCGTTCGTCATCGTGGCGTCCTCATCTCATGGTCCCGCCGCCGAGCATCGGGTCGGGCCCGGCGATGATCTGTGCAAGGTCGCGGCAGACCGCCGCGCGCTCGTGGCGGTCCGCGAATGCCGCGCCGCCCGTCGTGTCCTCGCTGATGTGCAGGTTCGCGCGCACGGCCGCTGCGAGTTCGTCCTGGTCCGCATCGCGGACGCGCTGCCGCACCTCCTCGTCGCGGACGCGGATGTTGCGGATCACGAACTCGCGCTCGCCCTCGAGGCTCTGCAGCACGGCGTCGACCATGCCCGCGGTGTGCCGCCACGCCGCGACGAAGTGCAGGCACGGCGTGCTGATGCGCGTCGACTTGGTCGACCAGAAGTGCTCCTCGAGCGACTGGCGGCACTCCGGCATGGGGCAGCGCAGCAGTGACGGGCTCATCGCGCTCCTACAGGCCCCGCGCGCTCGCCACGCGAGCGGGCTGGGCGATGTCCGTGCGGTAGTGCGCGCCCTCGAAGTGGATGCGGCGCACGTTGTCGTACGCGCGCTGGCGCGCCTCCCCCAGCGTCGGCGCCTTTGCGACGACGCACAGCACGCGGCCGCCCGCGGTGACGAGCGTCCCATCCGCGTCGCGCCGCGCGCCGGCGAGGAAGACCTGCGCGTCACCGTCGACGTCCTCGACGCCGGTGATCGGCTTCCCGGTCTCGTAGCTGCCCGGGTAGCCGCCCGACGCCATCACGACGCCGACGGTCGCATCGTCGTCCCAGGTGACGGGCACGTCGGCGAGCCGTCCGTGCGCGACGCCCTCGCAGATGGCGAGCAGGTCCGAGGTCAGCCGCGGCAGCAGCGCCTCGGCCTCCGGGTCGCCCATGCGGCAGTTGAACTCGATCACCCTGGGGCCGTCCGCGGTCACCATCATGCCGGGGTAGAGCACGCCCCGGTACTCGCGCCCCGACGCGGCCATGGCGGCCACCGCGCGCTCGGTCACCTCGCGCCGCACCCACGCCGCGTCGTCATCGGTGAGCCAGCCGGGCGGCGAGTAGACGCCCATCCCGCCCGTGTTGGGCCCCTCGTCGCCGTCGAAGACGGGCTTGTGGTCGCAGCTGAACGGCATGTGCGCCACGGTCGTGCCGTCGGTGAACGCGTGCGCCGAGGTCTCGGGGCCGCTCAGCCGCTCCTCGATCAGCACGCGCGCGCCGGCGTCGCCGAATGCCCGCTCCATCATCGCGGCCTCGATCGCCGCGAGGGCTTCGTCGACCGTGTCGCAGACGACGACGCCCTTGCCGGCAGCGAGGCCGTCGGCCTTGACGACGCAGGCGCCGCCGCGACTGTGCGCATAGGCGACGGCCATGTCGAAGTCCTCGAACATCGCGGCGCGGCCCGTGGCGATGCCCGCCTCGGCCATGAGCTCCTTCGCGAAGGACTTGGACCACTCGATCTCGGCTGCCGACATCGACGGGCCGAACACCGGCACGCCCTCGGCGGTCAGCGCGTCGGCGACCCCGCGGGCGAGCGGCGCCTCCGGCCCCACCACGACGAGGTCGGCGCGCAGGTCGGCCGCCGCCGCGACGACCGCGAGCGGGTCGTCGATGTCGAGCCCCTCGAGGGTGTCGCCGTACTCGGCCATGCCGGGGTTGCCGGGCGCGCTGGTGAGCGTGCCGAGGTCTGGTGACTGCGCGAGCTTCCACGCGATGGCGTGCTCGCGGCCTCCGCTGCCGAGGAGCAGGACGTTCAGCGCCATTGGCGGCGACCTGCATGTCCGAGGAGCCTAGTGCGACCGTGCTTCTCGACTCGCTTCCTAAGGAGTGCGAGTGATTCCGGCGCGCGCGCCTGATTGCTAGCGTTCACTGCGGGTAGCGCGAAGACGTAACGAGGCCACCCGCCTCCACGTCGCGCCTCGCGAAAGAAGAAGTTCGCGCTCTTTTCCTTGCCCTCATCGAGGTCCCACTGGCAATAGGGCAGGTTCCCGAATCTCCGCATCAGCCGACGCCAATCATCTTGTCGGCTCGCAATGAGGATCAGCACACGCGGCTGTGCGAGCTCGATGAGTTGTAGCCCGATCGCCCTCCCGAGCTTCTTGGCGTCGGGAGGTAGGTCAGAGAGTCCGTCTGACCGGAACGGGATGAGATTGCCTGTGGGACTCCTCCTCAGTAAGGCGTTCACTCGGTCTGATCTTCCAGAGACGATCTCGGCGACGGACTGCACGGCGAGTTGGACTGGAGACTGACCGGGCTCGTAGCCCTCGTCCCAGTCGTCATCGAGATAGGACGACCAGCCCGAGCACTCGAACGGATCTGATATCGGGTACATGTGAGCTTGGTTGTGGTCACCGGCGGGGTTCGTTCCGAGGATCATCACGCCGCCTGGCGACTTGAACGTATCCACGTGGGAGTATGCGAGCAGGAAGTTCGGATTGCCGTGCGAGTCGGCGCCTCGCCATTCCTCAGTCCAGTTGGACTCGTCGATGCAGAAAGCCTCGCACTTCTCGTTCAACGATTCGAGGCACTCTCGGACCGACCCTGCGCTCACCCCTCCTACTCCCACTCGATCGTGCCGGGCGGCTTCGAGGTGATGTCGTAGACCACGCGGTTGACCTCGGGCACCTCGTTGACGATGCGACGCGAGATGGTGGCGAGGAGGTCGTAGGGGAGGCGCGCCCAGTCCGCCGTCATGGCGTCCTCGGCGGTCACGCAGCGCAGCGCGACGCAGAAGCCGTACGTGCGCCCGTCGCCCTGCACCCCGACCGTGCGCGTGTCGGTCAGCACGGCGAACGACTGCCAGAGGTCGTAGTACATCGCCGCGCCCTTGATCTCGTCCATCACGATCCAGTCCGCGCGGCGCAGGATGTCGAGCTTGTGCGGCGTGACCTCGCCGATCACGCGGATCGCGAGGCCCGGGCCGGGGTACGGCTGGCGGTACACCATCTCGTCGGGCAGCCCCAGCTCGATGCCAACCCGGCGCACCTCGTCCTTGAAGAGGTTGCGCAGCGGCTCGATCAGCGAGAGCTCCATGTCCTTGGGCAGCCCGCCGACGTTGTGGTGCGTCTTGATCTTCGCCGTCGCGCTGGTGCCCGTGGACGCCGACTCGATGACGTCGGGGTACGTCGTGCCCTGGACGATGTAGTTGACGGCGCCGATGCCGCGCGCCTGCTGCTCGAAGACCCGGATGAAGGTCTCGCCGATGCGGATGCGCTTGGTCTCCGGGTTCGTCACCTCCGCGAGGTCGGCGAGGAAGCGGTCGGCCGCGTTGACGTGCCGCAGGTCGATCGACATGTGCTCGCGGAACGTCGAGACGACGCGCTCGGGCTCCTCGGCGCGCATGAGCCCGTTGTCGACGAAGATGCAGGTCAACTGGTCGCCGACGGCGGCGTGGACGATGGCGGCCGCGACCGCGGAGTCGACCCCGCCGGAGAGCGCGCAGATCACGCGCCCGTCGCCGACCTGCTCCTCGATCGTGCTCACCGACTCGTCGATGAACGACGCGGCCGTCCACTCGCCGGAGCAGCCGGCGACCTCGAACAGGAAGTTGTGCAGGAGCTGGTCGCCCTGGGGCGTGTGCACCACCTCGGGGTGGAACTGGATGCCGAGGTGCCCCTCGTCGTCGGCCATGGCGGCCACAGGCGAGTCGTCGGAGTGGGCGACGGCGCGGAAGCCGGGCGGCATCTCGACGATGCGGTCGGCGTGGGACATCCACACCGGCATGGAGGCCGGCAGGTCATGGAGGAGCGGGTTGCCGGGCTCGGAGACCGTGATCACGGCGTGCCCGTACTCGCGCCTCGACGCGGGGGCGACGCGCCCGCCCAGCACCTGCGCGAGCAACTGCATCCCGTAGCAGATGCCGAGCACCGGGAGCTTCGACCCCACGACGTACGAGGGCAGCGTCGGGGCGCCCTCGTCGTACACGGACGCGGGGCCGCCGGAGAGGACGAAGCCCTTCACCTTGAGGTGCGAGAGCTTCTCCGGAGACGTGTCCCAGGGGATCAGCTCGGAGTAGACGCCGGCCTCGCGGATGCGGCGCGTGATGAGCATCGAGTACTGCGAGCCGTAGTCGAGCACGACGACGGTCTCGGGTGCGTTGGGGGCGGGCGTGAGCAGCTGGCCCGGCTCGCGCGCCTCGGCGATCTCGAGGTACGTGGAGACCTCGCTGTCGCCTGACGTGCGGATACGATCGCCGGTGGGAGCGGCCGCTGGAGCGGCCTGTGGGATTGCTTCGGTAGCCTCGGCCATCGAGCCCTGAATGACGCGGGGAGCTGTCGAGGCCAAATCGTATCGGCGCGCTATAGTCCGGTCAACGAAGACGTGCGAGCGCGAGGGGTCGCGAGGCTGGTAGTGCGACATAACTGTGAGCAACAGGCCACTTCGTGCGCTCGCGGCGGGCGCTGACGCCACCATGCCCGTCCTCGACCCTGACCGCGTCGGCGAGATCGTGCGCGCGCTCCAGCGCGGCGAGGTGGTCGGCATCCCGACCGACACGGTCTACGGCCTCGCCGCGATGCCCGGCAACGTCGAAGCCGTGCACGCGCTCGCGGACCTGAAGGGCCGCTCCAACCAGCAGCCCATCGCAGTGCTGTTCGACGACATCGAGGGCGTCGCGCCGTTCGTCGAGGAGGCGGCGGTGCTGGAGCGCATCGAGCGCTTCTGGCCGGGCGCGCTGACCACCGTGCTGCGCGCCCGCCCCGGCCTCGCGACGGCCGCGCTGACCGACGTCGGCACGCTCGGCCTGCGCCAGCCCGACGACGACCTCGCGCGGTCGGTGATCCGGGCGTGTGGCGGGGCGCTGGCGGTGAGCAGCGCGAACCACACCGGTGAGCCGCCCGCGCTCAGCGCCGGGGAGGTCGCCGCGGCGTTCGGTGACGGCCTGCTCGTGCTCGACGGTGGCGCGCGGCCCGGCGGGACCGCCTCGACGGTGGTCAACCTCGCGGTCGACCCGCCGGTGGTGCTGCGCGAGGGGCCGATCGATGCGTCGGAGGTGCTGGCGGCGCTCGGGGATTGAACCTACAGCGGTTCGATCGGGTCGCGCGTGAGCAGGATGCGCGAGATGACGATGTCGTCTCCCGATTCGGCGATCTCAACCAGGAGGGGCTACATCAGCAGCAGGAACCTCTGTCGGGCGCCACTCACGCCGGGCCTTCCTGCGTAGAGATATAGCCGCTCGGGCTCCTGTAGCAGCGTCTGCATGGCTCTCTGGAGCAGAGCGCGCTCGGTGATCCCGAGCCTGGCCCATCGCAAGTCAGCACCGTCGACCAGCAGGACGCGACGGTCACCAACCCGGAAGGCTTCCACCGGGCGTTACGGGGTGGACGGTTGCGAGGGCAGCTCGCCGGCCGCGACGCCCTCGAGGGAGCCGAGATCGATCACCGCCTCGAACGGGGGGAACTCCATCACTTCGGCCAGGACGTGGAGCCTGTCCCGATAGTAGGTCCGCATGAGTTCGTGGGAGATGACCTCGCTGGCGCCGTCCTGAGCGCGCGTCATCGCCTGCTGCCAGGGTGCTTCGCCGTGTGTTCGGCGGACAAGATCAGGACCCGAGGAGTCGCGGAAGCGTTCATAGACCGTCTCCACCACGTCCCGCTGCCGCTCGCCAAGCGTGTCCTTGGCTGATTCTGCCGGAGGGTCGATGTAGCCTCGTCTGTAGCGATAGCGGGACCAGATCTCGGGTGAGACAGGCCCGTGGCGCCAGGCATGCAAGGGTTCATCAAACAGCGGCGTCCCCTCGGATCCGAGGTGGAATGCCTGCGCGTAGTAGACAAGCTTCTGCAGCCTGAGATGATCCAGGCCGGTGCGGTCTCTATCGGCGAGCCCGAGCAGGTAGTGAGCGACATCGTGGACTGTTGCCATGCCAGTGACGCTCCTCCCGGCGATCCGCGTTAGTTTGACTATACCGCGAACGCAAGTGCGCATTAGCGCACATATCGGATCGAGACTCCTCCCGTCGTAACCCCGGCGCGCGCAACCCCGGAGTGGCACAGGTACTCGGATCGAGGTGCTGGGGTTAGCCTGCCGCGAGCAGGATGGCGGTGGCGATGGCCATCGCCGCGAGGAGGATCGCGGTGGCGCCTGCCACCATCGCACCGAAGCGGACCGTGAGGCGCTGCTCGAGAATGTCCAGGTCATCTTTCGTCGCGACATTCTCGACCATGTTTCGCGAGAAGGTGGTCACGAGCGCGTCGGCCTGGGTCTTCTCGAAGCCTGCCTCCTGCAACTGCCTCGATGCCTCGAGGGTGTCGAACAACATGGCCATGTATCGATCCCAATCGCCGAGTGGGAGCGGCGTCCGGACCCATACTAGCGCCGATCGTTGGCGTTGTGGCAATGATGCGCAATATCCGTATCGTGTTAGCACCCGCTCCCGGCTGCTAGGCTTCCGGGGCGCGTCGAGCCGACTCGCGGTGGTGGAGAGGTCCGCGCATGAGCCTGCCCTCGATCGGCGACCTGCCGCTGCAGCAGCGACGCGTCATCCGCGCCTGGTGTATGTACGACTGGGCCAACTCCGCCTTCGCGACGAGCGTCGCGGCCATCGTCCCCGTGTACTTCGTGTTCCTCTTCAAGGAGTCCGTCGGCGAGGGCGGGACGTTCCTCGGCGTCTTCACCGGCAGCTCCATGTGGAGCCTCGGGGTCGCGCTCTCGACGGGGTTCGTGGCGTTCTCGAGCCCCGTGATCGGTGTGATCGCGGACCGCGTGCCCATCCGGCGGGTGCTGCTCGCGACGTACATGACCATCGGGTCGGTGTTCACGGCGCTGGCGTTCTTCGCGCCGTTCTGGCCTGAGCCGTGGATCTGGCTCTTCGTCACGTTCACCGTGGCCAACATCGGCTTCGTCGGGAGCATCGTCTTCTACAACTCGTTCCTCCCGCACCTCGGCCCGAGGCACCTGCTCGACGAGATCAGTAGCCGGGGTTACGCGTACGGCTACCTCGGCGGCGGGCTGCTGCTCATCGTCCACCTCGCGTTCATCCTCGCGACGCGCGGCACGGACTTTGCCGACCTCACCACGCGGCTCGCGATCGCGTCGGTGGGCGTGTGGTGGTTCGGGTGGGCGATGTGGACGCTGCGAGTGGTGCCCGAGCCTCCCGTGCTGCGCGTGGGGGAGCGACTGACGGCCCTCTCGGCCGTCCCGACCGGGTTCCGCGAGCTGCGGCGGACCTTCCGCGAGGTTGCGCGGTTCCGCGTGGCGATCGTGTTCCTCGTCGCCTACCTGCTGTTCAACGACGGCATCTCGACCGTCAATGCGATTGCCGGGGCGTACGCGGCCGACACGCTGGCGATCCCGCTCGTCTACAACATGGGGACGGTCGCCACGGTCCAGTTCGTCGCCGTGCCCGGCGCCCTCGCGTTCGCGCGGCTCTCGGACCGCATCACGACGAAGCCCGCGCTGATCGTCGCGCTCGTCGGTTGGATGTGCGTCGTGCTGGTGGGCGTCTCGCTGGCGCCGCTGCCACCGAGCGACCACGGCGACTTCGACATCCAGCTGTCCTACCGCGAGGACAGCCGCGACTACCTCGTCGAGGTCGCGCCCGACCTGGACGACGGCTACGCGCTGCGTGGGCGCGGCCAGTACTGGCGCATCGAAGAGGGCTTCGCGTTCCGCACCTCCGCGATCGAGGATCTCGCCGGTGCGTTCCGTGACACGCCTGACGTCGAGTACTCGGTATCGCTCCGCGGCGGGCCGCTCGATGGCAACTCGGGGGTCGGCGAGGCGCATGCCTCGATGCTCGGGGCGGGCCCCGTCGACTGGTGGCCATCGCTCGCACGGAGCGTGGTGTGGGCGCCGCTCGGGCTGGGTGTGGGGCCGCAGTGGCTGCTGCTGGGCGCGATGGTGGGGTGGGTGATCGGTGGGAGCCAGGCGCTCGCCCGGAGCCTGTTCGCCCAGATCACGCCGGAGCGGCGCAGCGGTGAGTTCTTCGGCTTCTTCGGCTTCATCGGCAGGGCGTCGTCGGTCTTCGGCCCCATGATCTACATCGCCGCCACGGCCCTGTTCGACACGCGCGTGGCGGTGCTGTCGATCCTGCTCATCATCGTGATCGGGACCGTCATGCTGCGCTGGGTCGACGTCGCCGAGGGCACGCGGGTCGCCGCCGAGGAAGACGCGCGCGCCGAGGGGGCCTGACGGCGCTCTGCGTCCGCGCGCTCGCCGTCGGCTATCATCGCCGCACCATGGGCTTCGTCCACGACCGCCTCGACATGTCGGGCCGCGTCGCCATCGTCACGGGTGGCGGGCGCAACTTCGGGCGGGCGATCGCGCTCGGCCTCGCCGATGTTGGCGCCGCCGTGGTGATCGCGGAGATCGATGAGGACACCGGGCCGGCCGTGGAGCAGGAGCTGCGTGACGCCGGCCACGACGCTGCCTGGATCCACACCAACGTCCGCGACGCCGACTCAGTCGACGCACTGATCGCGGGCACGGTCGAGCGCTTCGGCCGGCTCGACGTGATGGTTGCGAACGCGGGCGGCATGTTCCAGGCGCCCGCGCTGGACATCTCCAAGCGCGGGTTCGAGGCGGTGATCGACCTCAACCTGATCGGCACGTGGCTCTGCGACACGGCCGCCGCGCGCGCAATGATCGAGGCAGGGAACGGCGGCAGCATCATCAACGTCTCCTCGCAGAACGCGCTGTACGGGGCCCTGAACGGTGCGCACTACGGCGCGGCCAAGGCCGGGATCCTCGGCCTGACGCGGTCGGTCGCGGCCGAGTGGGCGGAGCACGGCATCCGCGTGAACGCCATCGCGCCCGGAGGACGGACGGGCCGGGCGGGCGCGGCGCCCCGCGAGGGGCAACTCGCGGGCGGCGGCGACGCCGAGTACATCGAGAACGTCGCCACGAGCGTGGTGTACCTCGCCTCGGACCTCGCGAGCTGGGTCACCGGCCACACGCTGGTCGTGGACGACGGTGGGACGTTCACGAACGCCGTACCTCGCGGCGCGTAGGCCATCGACCGCGAGCCCACCCCCCGCGAGCCCGACGTGCGGGTGCGTTACGATCCGCCTGTCGTGATACGCGCCGTCACCCAGTTGCGTTCACTCACCGGCCTCGCCGCCGGGGCGCTGCGCGCGCTCGCCATCGCGAAGAGCGGCCGGTCCCACCCTCCGGTCTCGGGCCGGCTGCGCGTGGGCGGCCTGGACGACCCCATCACCATCACGCGCGACCGCTTCGGCATCGCGCACGTCGAGGCAGCGACGGAGGCGGGGGCCGTCTTCGGGCAGGGGTTCGTGCAGGCGCACGACCGGCTGTTCCAGCTCGAGCTGTTCCGGCGCGCTGCCTCGGGCAGACTCGCCGAGGTCTTCGGACCCCGGGCCGTGGACGCCGACCGCTTCGCGCGCAGGCTGGCGCTCGCGCAGGTCTCGCAGCAGGACCTGGAGGCGACGAGCGCCGAGGCGCACGAGCTCCTCGAGGCGTTCGCGAACGGCGTCAACGCAGCCGTGGCGACGCTGCCCGCGCTGCCCCCGGAGTTCGCGATCACGGGCGCCGCTCCCGAGCCGTGGCTGGCACAGCACTCACTGCTCGTGGGGCGGCTGCTCATGCTCGGCTTCTCGCCGAACTGGGATGCCGAGTTGCAGCGCGACCGGTTGGTCGCCGCGCTCGGGCCCGAGCGCGCCGCGCTCGTCGACATCGTCTACCCCGCGCATGCCTCGACCACGACCGGCGAACCGTACGAGGGCACGACGGAGCGCCTGCTCGCGGCGTATGGCGCGATCGAGGCCGCGGGCGTGCCCGCCGGAGGCGCGTCGAACGCGTGGGCGCTCGCAGGGTCGCACACGCGGACCGGGGCGCCGCTGCTCGCATGCGACCCGCACGTGCGGGCGGGCGTCCCGAGCCTCTTTCACGTCGCGCACATCCGCGGCGGCGACCTCGACATCATCGGCGCGAGCGTGCCCGGCGTGCCCGGCGTGGTCATCGGGCACAACCGCGACGTGGCGTGGGGCATGACCGCGGGACTGGCCGACGTGAGCGACTGCTACATCGAGGAGTTCGACCCGGCCGACCCGGATCGCTACCGCACCCCGGACGGCTGGGAGCGCGCCCGCACCCGCGTCGAGCGCATCGAGGTGCGCGGCGGCCCGCCGATCGACGAGACGATGCGCGTGACGCGCCACGGGCCGGTCGTCGGCCCGGCGCTGCCGGACGAGGAGCGCGCGATCGCACTGCGCTCGACCGCGCTCGAACCCGGCGAGACGGTGGGGCCGCTCCTCGACGCGAACCGGGCGCGAGATGTCTCGGCGTTCGAGACGGCGATCGCGCGCTGGCCCGGCGCGACCTTCAACTTCGTCTTCGCCGACCGCTCAGGCGCGATCGGCTACCGGCTGGCGGGCTCGATCCCGCGGCACGGCACCGGGGAGGGGCTCGTGCCGCAGCACGGCGCGACGTCACCGGGGCCGCCGGAGTTGCTGACGGCCGAGGAGATGCCGCACTTCCTCGGCCCGTCGGGCGGTGTCATCGTCTCGGCGAACCAGGCGCCGGGCGGCCCCCTGGAGCTGGGCGAGGAGTGGATGGAGAGCTACCGGGCGGACCGCATCCGGGAACTCCTCGGCGGCCGCGATGACCATACGGTGGCCTCGTGCCAGGCGATCCAGTCGGACCTCCACAACGCCGGCCTCGTGGCGCTGCGGGACCTGCTGCTGGCTCGCGGAGCGGTCGTGGACGGGCAGGTGCGGGCGGCGCTCGAGGCATGGGACGGGCAGGTCGCCGCCTCCAGAGCTGGCGCGGCCATCATGGAGACCGTCTACCAGGAAGCGGCCCGCAGCCTCGTCTCGCGGGTAGCGGGGACCATGTCGGACCTCGTGCTCGGTCAGGGGATCGGCGGCCCGGGCGGCGAGGACACCCGGTTCCACTACCGCCTGCAGGGCCGCCTCGTCACCGCGCTCACCGCTGCCGAGCCGCCGTGGTGTGACGGCGACGAGGACCGTGACCGCGTGCTGCGTGCGGCGACCGAGCGGGCGCTCGGGGAGCTGCGTGAGCGCCTGGGGGCGACGCCGGCCGAGTGGCGGTGGGGGGCGCTGCGCTCATCGCTCCAGCCGCACCCGCTGGGCGGCGTGCCGGGCCTCGGGCGTGCGTTCGCGGTCGGCGGGAACGAGATGCCGGGCGACGTGAACACGGTGTGGCAGGGCGGCTACTCGGTGCATCACGGGCCCGCCGCACCCGGCGGCTTCTCGCCCGGGTACCGCCAGGTGATCGATGTGGCGAACTGGGACCGCTCGACGTTCCAGATGCCGGCCGGCAACTCCGGGATCCCCGGACACCCGCACTACGGCGACTGCGCGCCCGAGTTCTTCGAGGGCGTGCAGCGCCCGCTGCTGTACTCGGCCGACGCGATCGCGGCGAACGCAGAGGGTACGCTGGTGCTCGCACCGACAGGGACGCGCCGATGACGACCACGCCCGCCGGCCTCGAGACGCGGATGCGCGAATACCGCCCACGCGTGGACGCAGAGATGCGCGCCGTCGTCGGCGACGACGCGGCGGGGCTCTACGCGTGGACGCGATACCACCTCGGATGGGAGGACCGCGACGGTGCTCCGACGGGCCGTGGCCCCGGCAAGATGCTGCGCTCCACGGCCCTGCTGCTCTCGGCCGAGGCATGCGGCGGGACGGTCGAGCACGCGGTCCCGGCGGCAGCGGCCGTCGAGCTGCTCCACAACTTCTCGCTTGTACACGACGACATCGAGGACGACAGCGACACCCGACGAGGTCAGACGGCGCTCTGGAAGCTCGTCGGGCTCGCACAGGGCATCAACACCGGCGACGGCATGTTCACGCTCGCACGCGTCGCGCTGCACCGCCTGCCGGAAGCCGGCGTCGACCCCGCGGTCGCCTTCTCCGTGATGGAGGAGCTGGACGGCGCGTGTATGCGCCTGATCGAGGGGCAGTACCACGACATCGCCTTCGAGACGCGCGCCAGCGTCGACCGCGACGAGTACCTCGGCATGGTCGAAGGCAAGACCTCGGCGCTGTTCGCGGCGTCCGCGGCGATGGGATCGCTGATCGCCGGTGCGCCGCCCGAACGGGTGGCCGCGCTGCGCGAGTGGGGGCGCCAGATCGGGCTCGCCTTCCAGGCGGTCGACGACCTCCTCGGGATCTGGGGTGACCCGGCCCTGACCGGCAAGCCGGTGGGGGACGATGTCGCCGTGCGCAAGCAGACGTTCCCGGTGATCGCGGCCCTCGCCTCCGGCGAGGCGCCGGGCCTCGAAGCCGCATACCGCCGCGGCAGTGACGGCGAGCCGCTCATCGCCGCTCCCGACATCGCCGCGCTCACGGCTGAAATCGAAGCATCGGGCGCGCGTGCAACGACCGAGGCGCTGGTGCGGGAGCATCGAGCGCTGGCCGACGCGGCCCTTGCGGCGTCGGGCCTCGCCGCTGAGGCGCGCGCCCCGTTCGACGAGTACGCCGACCTCGCCACGGCCCGCGAGGCGTAGCCCGCTGCGCGCCGGCGTGCATATCATCAGCCCGTGAACGGCGCTCCGACCAAGCGCAGCATCCGCGACATCGACCTTGCAGGCCGGCGGGTCTTCCTGCGCGTCGACTACAACGTGCAGGTCGACGACGGCAAGGTCATCGACGACATGCGGCTGCGCGAGTCGTTGCCGACGATCGCCTACCTCCGGCAGGCCGGAGCGAGCGTGATCCTCTGCTCACATCGCGGCCGCCCGCGCGGCCAGGTGGTCGAGAACCTGCGCAACGTCCCCGTCGCCACCCACCTCTCGCGGCTCATCGAGACGCCCGTGCGCTCGGTCGGCGACTGCATCGGCCCCGAGGCCGAGGCGGCGGCGGCCGCCCTGGAGCCCGGCGAGGTGATGATGCTGGAGAACGTGCGCTTCCACGAGGGCGAGGAAGCCAACGACCCGGACTTCGCCCAACAGCTTGCGAAGCTGGCCGAGGTCTACGTGAGCGACGCCTTCGGCACCGCGCATCGCCCTCACGCGTCGATTGTCGGCGTCCCGAAGTACCTTCCCGCGGTCGCGGGGCTCCTGCTCGAGCGCGAGCTGGACGCGCTCGGGGGACTGACCGAGCCCGAGCGCCCGTTCGGGATCGTGATCGGCGGGGCGAAGGTGGCCGACAAGATCGCCATCCTTCGCCACCTCGCCGGGAAGGCCGACGTGGTCTGCGTCGGCGGCGGCGTCGCCAACACGTTCCTCGCCGAGCAGGGCTTCGACGTCGCCGACTCGCTGTGGGACCGCGACGGGCTCGACGCGGCCCGCGAGGTCCTGGCCCAGTCCACCGAGCGCCGCGACCTGCGGCTCTACCTCCCCGTAGACGCGGTCGTGGGGTTCGGCGCGGCCGACGCCGGGCACATCCGCAAGGTGCCGGTCGACAGCGTGCCGCCGGACTGGCGCATCCTCGACATCGGCCCGGCGACGGTGGAGCTGTTCCGCACGGCGCTCCACCCGATGCGCACGGTGGTGTGGAACGGCCCGCTCGGGCTGTTCGAGCGCGAGCCGTTCGACTACGGCTCGCTGGCGATGGCGGAGATGCTCGCGGACCTCGAAGCGCAGGTCGTCATCGGAGGCGGTGAGACGGCAGCGGTCGTCCACCGCGCGGGCATCGAGGAGCGCATCGCGCACATCTCGACGGGCGGCGGCGCCTCGCTCGCGATGCTGCAGGGGCACGCGCTGCCAGCGGTCGACGCGCTGGACGACGCGTAACATCCATAGCCGTTTCCTTTGACCTGATCGGTCAAATCAGTCAGACTGGTTAGAGGCGGTCGACGCGAGAATGTCGCCGCCTTGCATTGGTGTCAGTATCCGCCAGAGGGCCCGGGGAGGTGCCGCGATGGACCACACAGCAGTGCCTCGCGACGCCGAGGGCGGACTCGACGAGGCCGGTGCGCGGCACGTCGCAGCCTCCGAGGCGAAGGCGACGTTCTCCGCGCTCATTGAGGGCGTCCAGCACCGCGGGGAGCGCTACGTCATCGAGCGCCACGGCAAGCCTGCCGCAGCACTCGTGAGCGTCGACGAACTTGGTCGCCTCGCGGGTCGGGATGAGGCGGCAGCGGGGGTGAATGACGGACTGAGCGGCTTTATTGGCCTGTTCGCTGACATCATGACGGACGACGAGATCGACAATATGGTCGCCGCGATCTACGCCGATCGGGAACGGGATGTACCGCGCGCGGTCGACATTAGCGGATGGATCGAGTGAGGTACCTCCTCGACACCGACACCGTCAGTGCACTCACTCGAAGCTCGCGCCCCGACACACTGCTCACGCGAATGGCGACGACTGCCGGCGACGATCGGACTACGTCGACTGTGACGTTGGCCGAGCTGCTGTTTGGGGCGCACAAGGCAGGCGCACGGTCAGCGGTCTTGCTGGCCCGCATCCGCGCCGCGTTGCCCGCGTCGCCGCTGCTGCCCTTCGACGATGCCGCCGCCGAGGAATACGGACCACTCCGCGCATATCTTGAGGCCCAAGGGACTCCGATCGGGCAGGCCGACACGCAGATTGCCGCGATCGCGCTGGCGAACGACCTGACGGTCGTCACCGGCAACGTCCGCCACTTCGAGCGCGTCCCCGGCCTCACCGTCGAGAACTGGCTCGAGTAGCTCCCTGTCGCCAGGCTGCGGCCTCAACCGCGCAGGCGCGGGCGCTACGCGGCCTGCTCGCGATAGCATGTAGCCATGGACCCCGAACTGATCCGGCGGCTCTCCATCCCGGCCGACACAAAGGTCGTGCTGTGCGTCCTCGACGGCCTCGGCGGGCTGCCCGGCTCGCGCGGCCGCACCGAGCTCGAAGCCGCCGACTGCCTGCACCTCGACCGGCTCGCCGAGGAGGGGATGATCGGGCAGACGCTCCCCGTCGGGCACGGGATCACACCCGGCTCCGGTCCGGGCCACCTCGGGCTCTTCGGCTACGACCCACTTGAGGTCGAGGTCGGCCGAGGGGTCCTCGAGGCGACCGGCATCGACTTCGAACTCGGCCCGCGTGACCTGGCGGCGCGTGGCAACCTCTGCACCGTCGACGACGACGGCAACATCACCGACCGCCGCGCCGGACGCCTGGCGACCGAGATCACGGCCGGGATCGCCGAGCGCCTCTCCGGCATCGAGCTACCCGGCTACGAGGCGCTCGTGCGCGAGGTGCGCGAGCACCGCTTCGTGCTCGTGCTGCGCCCGCTCGACGGCAGTGCGCCGCTCAGCGACGCGCTCTCGGAGACCGACCCGCAGCGCGAGGGCGCCCCGGCGCTGACGGCGGAGGCGCTCGCGCCCGAGGCGGCCGACGCAGTGCGGGTCGTCAACCGGTTCGCGAGCGAGGCGCGTGCGCGCATCGCCGACCGCGAGACGGCGAACCAGGTCCTGCTGCGCGGCTGGTCGCGGCTGCCGGACCTGCCGCAACTGCCCGAGCTCTGGAAACTGCGCGCCGCCGCCGTCGCGACGTACCCGATGTATCGGGGCCTCGCGCGCCTCGTCGGCATGGACGTGCTCGACGCCGGCGACTCCCTCGCCACGCAGATCGCGACCGTGCGTGAGCACTGGGACGACTACGACTTCTTCTTCGTCCACTACAAGCCCACCGACGCCGCCGGCGAGGACGGCGACTTCGCGCGCAAGCAGCAGGCGATCGCGGCGTTCGACGAGTGCATGCCGGAGCTGCTCGCCCTCGACCCCAACGTCGTCGTGGTCACGGGCGACCACTCGACGCCCGCGGGGATGGCGGCGCACTCCTGGCACCCCGTGCCGGCGCTGGTCTGGGGCGACTACGTCCGCCCCGACGACTCGCACCGCTTCGGTGAGCGCGAGGCCGCACGAGGGGGGCTCGGCACCATCCCCGCGAAGGAGCTGCTGCCCATCGCGTTCGCACACGCCGGCCGGCTGACGAAGTTCGGCGCCTGATGGCATCCACGCGCACGCCCATCGTCGGCGGGAACTGGAAGATGCACCTCGACCGCGCGGGCGCGCGCGACCTGCTCCGCGCGCTGCGCGCGCAGCTCGACGGCGTCGAAGGCGTCGAGGTCGTGATCTGCCCGCCCGCCCCCTGGCTCGGCGACGCCGCCGACGCGCTCGACGGCACCTCGATGCACGTGGGCGTGCAGAACGCGTACTGGCTGCCCAGCGGCGCCTACACCGGCGAGGTCGGCGCTGCGATGCTGATCGGCACGACCCGGTACGTCCTCGTGGGACACTCCGAGCGCCGCCACGTCTTCGGCGAGACGAACGAGGAGACGGGCCGCAAGCTGGCGGCGGTGCTGGAGCTCGGCCTCGCCCCGATCCTCGCCGTCGGCGAGCTGCAGGCGGAGCGCGAGGCAGGGACCACGCGCGAGGTGCTGCGCGCGCAGCTCGACGCCGCGTTCACTGACGTCGACCGGCTGCCCGAGGGCTTCGTCGTTGCGTACGAGCCGGTGTGGGCGATCGGCACCGGGCTCACGGCGACGCCGGAGATCGCACAGTCCACCATCGCCGACGTGCGCGCGATGCTCGCGGACCGCTTCGGCGAGACCACGGCCGAGGCGTGTCGCATCCAGTACGGCGGCTCGGTCAACGCCGGCAACGTCGCCGACCTCGCGGCGCAGCCGGACATCGACGGTGCGCTCGTCGGCGGCGCATCGCTCGACGCCGAGGCGTTCGCGACGATCTGCCGCGCCGTCGCCGCCGCTGCGGAGGGCGTGAGCTGAGCGGCCCGGGAGTCGTCGCGCTGGTGGGGCCGACCGCCTCGGGCAAGACTGCCGCGGCTATCGCGGTTGCCGAGCGGCTATCTGTCGAGGTCGTCTCGGCCGACTCGCGCCAGATCCGGCGCGGCATGCGTATCGGCACCGCTGCCCCCACCGACGAGGAGCTTGCCGCCGTCCCGCACCACCTCGTGGGCATCGTGGAGCCCAACGCACCGTGGACGCTCGCCGACTTCCTCGAACGCGCCCACGAGGCCGTCGACGCGATCCACAGGCGTGGACGGCTGCCGCTGCTCGCCGGTGGCGCGGGGCAGTACGTGTGGGCGCTGCTCGAAGGCTGGCAGCCGCCGGCGGTCCCGCCGAACTGGGAGCTCCGGGCGACCCTCGGACGCGAGGCGCGCGAACACGGCGTCGAGGCAGTCCACGCGCGCCTCGCCGCGCTCGACCCGGCCTCCGCCGAGCGCATCGGCACGACGAACGAGCGGCGGCTGATCCGCGCCCTCGAGATCGTCGAAGCCACCGGGGAGCCGATCGCGCCGCTGCCGCGCGTGCCGCCGCCGTGGCCGTGGCGCGTCATCGGCCTGCAGTGGTCGCGGTCGGCGCTGAGCCGCCGCGCCGACCGCCGCGCCGAGGCGATGTACGAGGCAGGACTCGTCGACGAGACGCGCGAGGTGGTCGCCCGCTGCGGCGAGGACTTCGAGGCGCTGCGCTCGATCGGCTACGCGGAGGCGCTGGGCGTGCTGCGCGGCCAGTGGGGCGAGCGCGAAGCCATCGCCCGCACCCAGGCGGCCACCCGCCGCCTCATCCGCCGCCAGAACGCCTGGTTCCGCCCCGTCGACCCCCGGATCGAGTGGGTGGCGGGGGCGGATGTCGAGGGCGTGGTGGGGGCGGTGGAGGCTGCTGCGCGGGAGCTACGGCAGTAGCCGGTCAGGGTGCCGGGGCGGGCTCGTTGAGCGGGTGGAAGACCTCGTAACCCTCGACGCGCAGCTTCGAGGGCCCGTGGGCGACCAGCGCATCGCGGATGCGGTCGGCTTCGGGGAGCCCGACCAGGCTCACGCCACCCGGCAACCCGATGAGCTCGACCCCGATCAGCCGGCCCTCGCTGTCGTAGTCGAGGTTCCGCCAGTCACCGAACTCGCGGCACGTCGCGATCTTCGCCTGCAGGAAGCGCAGGTAGAGGATGTCGCCGACACCGTTCACGCGAACCTCGATAGCGTCAGACATCTCGTCGGTCCTCGGCTCTGTGCCTATTCGCCGTGCCACGCCACTGTCGCGACGACCATCGGTTCTGACCCGATGCGGACGTAGACCTTGCAGCGACGCCCCGCGATCGTTCGCAAGTAAATGTTACACGGGTCGGTGGGTGGGCGGTCGCGGGCGGGACGTATCTGATCCGGCGCCTCGAGCGTGGCGCGCACGTTGTCCGCCGTGACGCCGATCTCGCCCATGCGGTCGAGCGCGTGTGGCTCGTACTCGATGAGGCTGCCGGGCTGAAGCACTGGCTCCACGGTCCACTCCGGGCACGACGCGCTGAGGCATCGAACTCACGGTGGGAGCCGTGGGCGCGAAGATAGCGCGGCCCTCGGCGAGGAGCCAGCGGCACGAGCCCAGCCGTCGGCCGGTTGAGGCTGCCGCCAGCGCGCACGTACGATGATCGGCATGAGCGCGTGGGGCTTCTGGAAGATGCACGGCGCCGGCAATGACTTCGTCGTCACCGCCGGCGACGACCCCGCGCACCTCGCACGCTCCGACGAGGACTGGAGCGCGCTCGCCGAGCGCGTCTGCGACCGGCACTTCGGGGTGGGGGCCGACGGCCTCATCGCCGTCCTGACGTCCGAGGTCGCCGACCGGCGGATGCGCATGTTCAATCCCGACGGCTCCGAGTCCGAGATGTGCGGCAACGGCATCCGCTGCCTGGTCAAGTTCGTGCTTGACCAGGACGAGGCGCTGCGCGCACGCGGCACGATGAGCGTCGATACGCTCGCGGGCGTGCTCAACGCCGTGGCGACCCCGGGCGAGGACGGCACGGTGGAGCGCGTGCGCGTGAGCATGGGCGAGCCGCACTTTGCGCCCGAGGACGTCGGCGCGCTCGTGGAGCAGGCGCCGCCGGTGCTCGGCCTGCCGCTGGAGGCGGCCGGCGCCGAGCAGGCCGTCACGCTCGTCTCGATGGGCAACCCGCACGCCGTCACGTTCATCGAGGGCCCCGTAGATGCGTTCGAGCTCGAACGCATCGGGCCAGCGATGGAGCACCACCCGGTGTTCGCGAACCGCACCAACTTCGAGGTCGTGCGCGTGCGCGGCCGCGACGCCATCGAGATGCGGGTGTGGGAGCGCGGCGCGGGCGAGACGCTCGCGTGCGGCTCCGGCGCCTGCGCCGCGGCGGTCGCCTCGCGGCTGCACGGCTTCGTCGACGACCGCGTGGACGTCCACCTGCCGGGCGGCACGCTCGGCATCGGGTGGGACGGGGCCGGCGAGGTCTCGCTCGAAGGGCCGGCGACGCTCGTATTCACGTCGACGTGGGAGGATCCCGCGTGACCTCGACGCATAACGGCAGCGCCGGGCCGCTGCCGGAGCCCGCACCCCGGCCGGAGGTGGCCAGATGACGCAACCGAGGACGCTCGACGACGCGCTGCAGACGCGCAACATCCCTCGCACCATCGACGCGTGGGAGGAGTTGCTGGACGCCGAAGGCACCCACGCGGTCGAGACCGACGTGGGCGAGATGGCGTTCGTCGAGGTGGATGGACAGATCCACCTCCACTACGCCTTCGACACCCTCGAGGCGATGAAGCTGGTGTGGCACTCGATGTTCGACGTGCTCCGCCCGCGCATCCTCGAGCTGGGGTACCCGTACCTGGTCATCGACCTGGTCGAGCACCCCAACCGGCGCTGGATCGAGGGTTTGCTCGACGAGAACGACTTCGAACCGCTCGGCGACTGGCTGGAGTTCACGCACAACGACATCCGCGACCTCGACCCGCCCGAGATCCCCGAGGGGCTGACGATGCGGCGCGGCAACGAGGACGACCACGAGGCTGTGATCGCCCTCGAGGGCGCCGCCTACGGCGACTTCCGCGACGGCGCCACGGCGACGCGTTCCCGCCTCGGCGACGCGGGATGGCTCGGCGTCCTGGAGCGCGACGGCGAGCTCATCGCCTACGCGCTCAACAGCGGGGTCGACCACCGGCACGGGACGGTGCTCTCGTGCGCGGTCCAGCCGCGCGAGCAGAACCGCGGCATCGGCAAGGTGATCCTTGGCGCGGCCACGTACCAGCTCGCCAGCGCCGGGGCGCGGACTGCCTCGGTGCGCGTGTGGCCGGAGATACCGAGGGGCGCACGCATCGCGCAGGCGGTCGGCTACCGCGTCGGCCGTCGCGGTATCGAGCTGCGGCGTGACAGCGACGAGGAGATCCTCGAGCAGCGCCGCGACGACCAGCGCATCCGCAACATGCGCGTGCGCTTCGGCGGCTGGCGATAACGCGACGACAGGGGAGACCGGCATGAGGCTAGCGACGCGCGTCCAGCAGCTCCCCCCGTACCTCTTCGCCCGCATCTCGGAGCTGATCGCGGAGAAGCGCGCCGAGGGCGTCGACGTCATCTCGCTCGGCATCGGCGACCCGGACCTGCCGACGCCGCCGCACATCATCGAGGCGCTGCAGGAGGCCGCCGAGGACCCTGCCAACCACCGCTACCCGGAGACCGAGGGCCTCCCCGAGTTCCGCGAGGCCGTCGCGCGCTGGTACGAGCGCCGCCACGGCGTCTCGCTCGACCCGGAGACGGAGGTGGTCTCGCTCATCGGCTCCAAGGAGGGCATCGGCCACCTGCCGCTGTGCCTCATCGACCCCGGCGACCTCGCGATCAGCACCTCGCCCGGCTACCCGGTGTACGAGGTGGCGACGATGTTCGCCGGCGGCGAGACGCTCGCGCTCCCGCTGCGCGAGGAGGACGGCTGGCTGCCCCGCCTCGACGAGGTGTCCGACGACGACGCGGCCCGCGCCCAGCTGCTCTGGCTGAACTACCCCAACAACCCGACCGGCGCCATCGCCGACCACGCGTTCTTCGAGCGCGCGGTCGCGTGGGCGAAGCAGCACGACGTGGCGATCGCGCACGACCTCGCGTACTCCGACGTGTGCTTCGACGGCTACGAGGCGCCCTCGATCCTCGAGGTCGACGGCGCGCGCGACGTGGCGATCGAGTTCAACTCGCTGTCGAAGACCTTCAACATGACCGGTTGGCGCATTGCGATGGCCGTCGGGAACGCGGAGCTGGTCGGCGTGCTGCGGCGCGTGAAGTCCAACCTCGACAGCGGCGTGGCGCAGGCAGTGCAGCAGATGGCGATCGCCGCGCTCGACGGGCCGCGCGACGCCATCGATGGACATAACGCCATCTACCAGGCCCGCCGCGACCGGGCCGTCGAGGTGCTTCGCGAGCTGGGCCTGCACGTCGACCCGCCCAGCGCGTCGCTGTACGTGTGGGCGCGCCTGCCCGAGAGCGAACGCTCCTCGGCGGACTACGCCGGGCGGCTGGTCGAGGAGACCGGGGTGGTGGTGACGCCGGGCGTCAGCTACGGCGACGCCGGCGAGGGCTACATCCGCATCTCGCTCACCATCGCGGACGACCGCCTCGAGGAGGCGCTGGAGCGGCTCTCCCGGTTCGCACGAGGCGGGTAGGGCAGAGACCAACACGATGGCGACCCGCCCGGCCGAGCCGATGCCCGAGGACGTTCGCGCCGCTCTGGAAGCGCGCGGCCTGCGTGCCGACTACGACGCTCGCCCGTGGTACCAGCGCAACGACTACCTCGCGTGGCTCCGCCGCGCGAAGCGCGACGACACCCGCGAGCGCCGCCTCGCGCAGATGCTCGACGAGTTGGAGCAGGGCGGCGTCTACATGCGGATGACGCACGCGCCGAGCCGCAAGGGGTAGGCTGGCTCCGCCGTTTCCGAAGTTCGCACTGTCCGCAGCGCCATTACAAGCGTGAGCGCGATATGCTATGGCGCGTGAGCGGCTTGACCATCATCAGCGGGCCACCCGGATCGGGGAAGACCGAGCGGCTCGTCGCGCTCGCGGCACAGCGCGTCGAGGGCGACCGGTTCGCCTCGACGCTCGTGCTCGTGCCGACCGCACGCCACGGCGACCAGTTCCGGCGGCGCGTGGTGGAGCGCTGCGGCGTCGCGCTCAACCTCGAGGTGACCACGCTCCACTTCTTCGCCCGCCGGTTTGCGGAGGGCGCCTCCACACCGGCGGCCGAGGTCGCGGCCGAGTTGCTCCAGCGCGCCACGCGCGAGCAGATCGACTCGGGCGGCGCGGCGCGTTTCGCGCCCATCCGTGACACGCCCGGCCTGCACGCGCTGCTCTCGCGGACGGTGGCCGAGCTTGTGGGCGCCGGCGTGGCCCCTGCGGACCTCGAGGCGGCGGCAGGGCGCGCCGCCAGCGCCGACCACGCTGCGCTCGCCGCGGTCTACGCCGAGTACCTGGGGCTCCTCGACGCCCGCGGCTGGCGCGACCCGCGCGAGGTCGCGTCGCTCGCCGCCGAGGCGGTCGACGCAGGGCACGGCCTGCCGGGGCTCGTGCTCGCCGACTCCTTCGAGTTCTTCAACCCGCGCGAGCTCGCCCTCGTGGCCGCGCTCACGCGCCGCACCGAGGTCGCCGTTACGCTCGATCGCCAGGGGAGTGAGCGGACCCGCTGGACCGCCGAGCGCCTCGACGCGCTCGTCCCGGAGGCCGCGCGCGAGGACCTGCCGCCACGGGCGTCCACCACGCGCGTCGAGGCGCGGACGGTGTTCAACGGCGAGGCGCAGCTCCGCGAGATCGCGCGCTCCATCAAGCAGACGCTCGCCGAGGACCCCACGCTCCGCCCCTCGGACTTCGCGGTGGCGTTCCGGCAGGCAACGCCGCAGCTCGCACTCGCCCGTCGCGTGTTCGAGGAGTACGACCTGCCGTTCGACCCTGCCGCCGCCGAGCGGCTGGCGGCGCGCCCCTTCGGCGCGTGGGTCCTGCAGCTGCTGCGCCTCCCGGCGCACGACTGGCGCCTGACGCGCGTCGTCTCGCTGCTGCGCTCGGCGTTCCTCGACCGCCGGGCATGGGGCGTCGAGGGAGATACGGTCGACCTCGCCCTCCGCATCGGCCGGGACCAGCACCTGTTCGCGGGGCGCGCGGCGCTCGCGCAGTTGCCGGCGGCGATGCGGGGCGTGGCCGATGAGCGCGCCGAGGCCGGAAACGAGTCCTACGCCGAGCGGCTGAGAGCCGCTGCGGACGCCATCGATCGCGTCGCCGAGGGCCTCGAGGGCCTGCTCGGCGGCGGGCCACGCACGGCGGGCGCGTGGGCCGCGGCCGTGGACGATGCGCTGTTCGGCAACGACGCGCTCGTGCACACGACACTCGACGGCTACGAGAGCCTCGATGTGGAGGTGTCGGCGCTCCGCGCGAGCCTGGACGCCTTCCGGGCGATCGACGAGGAACTGGGGAGCGCGCCGGTGGTCCTCGATACGTTCGCCGACGAGCTCGAGGCGCGCATGCAGCGCCCGGGGACGCTCCTGCGCGAAGCCGGCGGCGTGCTGTTCGCGCCGATGCACACGCTCCACGGCCTGCGCTTCGCGCACGTCTTCGTCGGCGGACTCGCCGAGGGCGAGTTCCCGGCGCCGCGCCGCAGCGGCGCGCTGCTCGACCCACGCGGGCGCGAGGCGCTGCGAACGGCGGGCCTCGACCTGTCGCCGGAGGCGCGCGCCACCGAGGACGAGCTGTGGGCCACGGTGTCGTCGCGCGCCGACGCGAGCATCTCGCTGTGGCAGCCGCGACGCGACGAGGGCGGCCGCCCGCGCGCCGCCTCGTGGTACTGGCACGAGGCCGCCTCGACGCCCGGCGCGACCTCGCCCGCCGAGCCTGCTGCCGTGCCTCCCGAAGCCGCCGCATCTTTGCGCGAGTTGGCCGTGATGCTCTCGTCCCGCTGGCGCGAGGGCGAGGTGAGGCGGCCACGCGACCTCGCCGCGTGGCCGCTGGTCGTGCGCGTCGCGGCGCCCATCGAGCAAGACCGACGCTCGTTCGCAGACGCGGGCGCCCACGAGGGCGACCTCAGTGGCCTCGTGCCGGCCTCAGCCATCGAGCGGCTTACGGGGGCGTCGGCGCGCTGGAGCGCGAGCCGCCTCGAGTCGTACCTGACGTGCGGGTTCCAGTTCTTCAGCAGCTACGCGCTTCGCCTCCGCGAGGTCGACGATGAGCGTGTGGAGGCCGACGCCGCTACCCGCGGCACGGTCATCCACAAGATCCTCGAGGTCGTTCTCGAGCCGCTGAGGGCGGAGGGGCGGGCGCTTGTCCCCGCCACCCTCGACGAGACGATCGCACGGGTGCACGAGCAGGGGCGCGCGCTGTGGGACGACGCGCCCCGGCGCTACATGTTTGGGCGCGCGGCGCTCTGGCGCCTCCGGTGGGACGAGACAGTCGAGGGGATCGAGAGCCTGCTGCGACGCGAGGCCGAGGCGAACGCAGCCCTCGGCGTCGAGCGCGTCGAGGGGCTCGAACTCGACATCGACACCCCGATGCCCGGACTCGAGCCGCCGATGTTGCTCCGCGGCCAGATCGACCGCGTCGACGCCGGTCCGGGGTTCATGCAAATCGTCGACTACAAGTCCGGCCGCCGCATTGGGCAGCGCGAGGTGCGTGACGGTCGCCGAATCCAGCTCCAGCTGTACGCCATCGCAGCGCGCGAGCAGCTCGGAGCGGAGCGGCTCGTGGCGAGGTATGCGTATCTCAGCCCGGGGAGCGACTGGGCCCTGGACACCTCGGACGCCGAGGATGCCGCGCTGATCGAGCGCGTGGCCGCGGAGGCCGACGGGGTGCGGCGAGCCGTCGGGGGCGGCGACTTCCGCGTGAATTCGCAGAACGCCCCGTGCTCGAGCTACTGCGACTTCCGTCACATCTGCCGCGTCAACCAGTTCACGAGGCACAAGCGGTGGATCTGACCAGCGAGCAGCGCGCCATCGTCGAGGCGGAGGCCACCGACCTCGCCGTGACCGCGGGCGCGGGGAGCGGCAAGACGCACGTGCTCGTGCAGCGCTACCTGCGGCTGCTCCGCACCGCCGAGGTGCCCGAGATCGCCGCCGTCACCTTCACCGAGGCGGCCGCGACCGAGATGCGCGAGCGCGTCCGCGGCGCGGTGATGACCGACGACGCCCTCGCCGCGCACCGCGCCCACCTCGACGACGCCGTGATCGGCACCGTGCACTCGCTCGCGCTGAGGCTGCTCCGCGAGCACCCGTTCGAGGCGGCCATCGACCCCTCGGCGGCGGTGCTGGGCGACGACGAGGCGGAGCTGCTGCGCCGCAGCGCGTCCACCGAGGCGGTCGACGCCGCAGCCGAAGCGGGCGACAGCCGCACGGTGGCGCTGCTCGAGATCGGCGACTTCCAGGTCGGCCTGCACCTCCCGCGCATGATCGCGAACCGCGACGACGTGCAGGCGGCGTTCGACGCGATGGGGCCCGGCCCTGCCGCGTGGCGCGAGCATGCCCGCGCCATCCTCGACGAGGCCTACGAGGCCGAGCAGGCTCCGATCCGGCAGCAGGTGACGGCCATCACTGAGGCCCTCGAACGCAACATCCCTGGCGCCGGCGAGCGACTCGGCGAGGTGGCCCGCGACGTACTGGGGGCGCTGCTCGAAGCTCGCGACGCGCCCGGTTGGGCGGAGCACGCCGCGGCTCTCGAGGTCGCACGCGGTCGCACCAATCTGCGTCCCGGGAGCAAGCGGAACCCGTCCGACGTGCTGATCAAGGACCACTTCAAGGCGCTCCGGGAGCTGAACGACGAGGCGAGCAAGCTCCCGGCCTGGAACGAGCACGACGACCGCGTCCTCGACGCGCTCGACGGGTTACGCGACCTGTTCCGGGACGCGGTGGCGCGCTACAACGCGGCGAAGCGGGAGCTGCACGCGCTCGACTTCCTGGACCTGGAGGTCGAGGCGGTCAGGCTGCTGCGCGAGCACGAGGATGTCGCCGGCGAGGTGCGCGCGACCTTCAGACACCTCATGGTCGACGAGGCGCAGGACATCAACCCGGCGCAGACCGAGCTGATCCGACTCATCGCCGGCCCCACGCCCGTAGGCCCGAGACCGCACCTCTTCCTCGTCGGCGACGCGAAGCAGTCGATCTACCGGTTCCGCGGCGCCGACGTCGCGCGGTTCTCCGACCTGCGCGGCCTCGTCACCGACCGGGGCGGGCCGGCGCTGCCGCTGAGCCGCTCGTTCCGCACGCACGACCTCCTCGTGGACGCGACGAACCGACTCTTCTCCGAGGTGTTCGCGGGCGCCTCGGAGCCGTTCGAGGCAGTCATGGAGACCATGGCGGGCCGCCCGGCGGAGGCCCCCGGCACCGGCCCGCACGTGACGCTGATGACGGTCGACAATGTGACGCCGGAAGGGGACCGCGCCTCCAGCCACGATCAGCGGCGCGTCGAGGCCGACCTCGGCGCTGCCGAGATCGCCGCCCTGCTCGCCGAGGGCCGCGAGGTCTGGGACGCGGGCCTCGAAGGGACACGGGCGGCCCGGCCCGGCGACGTCGCGGTGCTGTTGCGGCGTCTCCTGAACGTCCACACCTTCGAGCAGGCGCTGGAGGCGCACGGCGTCCCGTACACCACGCCGAGCGGCACGGGCTTCTTCACGCGCCAGGAGGTGCTCGACTGCGGGCACCTGCTCCGCTGGCTCGCCGAGCCCGACGACACGATCGCACTCGTCGGCGTGCTGCGCTCGCCGTTTTTCGCGCTCGGCGACGACACGCTGCTGAGGCTCCACGAACACCGACGCTACTCGCTCGTCGCCGCCCTCCGCGACCCGCCTGAAGGCATCGAGGGCCTCGAACGCGAGCGCTGCCTGCACGCCTCGGGCGTGCTGCGTGAGCTCCGCGACGGCGCGGGCGCGTTGCCCGCCGACGCCCTCCTCGAACGCGCGCTCGACCGCACGGGCGTCGAGGCCTCGTGGGCTCCGCTCGAGGGCGGGGAGCAGGCGCGGGCGAACATCCGCAAGCTCGTGCGCATCGTCCGCACGCTCGCCGGCTACACGCTGCCCGAGGTCGTCGAGTACCTCGAGCAACGACGCGACGAGGTCGACGCGCGCGAGGGGCCCGCAGTGCTCGACCAGCCGGACGCGGTGCAGATCATGACCGTGCATGCCGCGAAGGGGCTGGAGTTCCCCATCGTGTGGATCCCCGAGGCGCACGTTGGACGACCCGGGTCGTTCGACGTGATCCGGTGGCGTCGCGACGAGGGCGTCTCGGCGACGCTCGTCCGCGACGAGGAGGACACGAGCCGGCCGCGCCCGGGCTTCTACGCCCACCTCCACCAGCGCGACGAGCGCGAGGACAACGCCGAGCACCGGCGGCTGTTCTACGTCGCCGCGACCCGCGCTGCCGACTACCTGTACATCAGCGGCGACGACGGCAGCTCCAGCGGGTGGCTCCATGAGGCGTCCGAGGTCTGCGCGAGCGGCGCCGTCGCGAGCGTCGAGGTGCGCGATCCGGCGCCGGTCGACCTCCGCGACATCGCACGGCGCTCCGGTCCTCGCCCGCTACGCGTGGTCGATGAGCGCGAGGAAGTCGACTACGTCGCGCCGCTGCTGGAGCGCCCGCGTGTGATCCCGGTGCGCGCGAGCACGCCCGTCACCGCGCTGCGCCCGCCCGCCGAGGCGCGCGCGTACACCTCGCGTGGCGACGGCCGCGGGGCGCTGCGCGGCAGCGTCGTCCACCGCGCCATCGAGGAGTCGGCGGGCGACGTGGCCGCGCTCGACGCGTCCGCCCTCGCCGCCATCGTGCGCGAGGAGAGCGAGCGCGCGCTCGACGGAGCGGCAGTCGATGAGCTGGCGCGCGAGTCGGCCGCGATGCTGGCCGAGTTCGCGCGGACGCCCGTCGCGGCGACGCTCGCCGACCCGGACGTGGAGCGATGGTTCGAGCTGCCGTTCGCGTGGGACTGGGACGGCCTGCCCGTCCACGGCGCCATCGACCTGGTCTACCGCGACGCGGACGGCTGGCACGTCGTGGACTTCAAGACGGACGGCCTCGACGGCACCTCGGCGAGCGCGGTGGCCGAGCGCTACCTCGTGCAGATCGGCCTGTACCAGCGCGCGGTCGAGGCAGCCGTCGGCGAGGAGCCCGCGGCCGGGCTGCTGTTCCTGCGCAGCGGGGAGCTGGTGCAGCCTGACCGGGCAGCGCTCGATGCCGCACTCGCCGAGGCGCGTGAGCGCGTTGACGCGGGGGCTCTGCTGGACCCCGAGACGGTCGAATTCGCCGAGGAGCTGGAGTAGCGCCCGCTACTCGCCGTCCCCGGCGAGACGGTCGAGGGCGATGCGGCGCGCGCTGTTGTCACCGGGCTCCGCGCGCACCTCGATGTGGTCGGCCCACTTGATGCTGGTGAAGCACTCGCCGCCCGGCACCACGAGGCGGGCGGGCCCCCCGTGCGGGCCGGGGAGCGGCTCGTCGTTCGCCTCGACGGCGAGGAGTGCGGCTCTCGCGTCGGCGAGCGGGAGCGGGATGCTGAAGTCGTCCGCGGTGATCTGCACCCACGCCGCCTCGGGCGGCGCGCCCGCGCGGTCGAGCAGGTCGGCGACGCGGACGCCGCGCCAGCGGATGCCGGGCACCGTCCAGCCCTCGAGGCACGCGAAGTCGTCGACCACCAGTTGCTGCGTCATACCGAGCAGGTCGTCGAGGTCGAGGTCGAGCGCCTCGCCCACGAGGCCGTCGACGCGCAGCCGCCACGTCGCCGGGTCGGGCGCCTCGCCGGGGTGGACGGGGAGCGCGTCGAGGACGGTCAGTTCGGTCGGCTGGTCGGACATGGGCTGTGCCTCCCGTCGCCTCGGTCGTGCCGGTCACCTTCCATGGTACTCCCGCGGCGAGGGGCGCAACCGCCGTCGAGGTCAGCTCGCGGTGAAGTCCGGGGTGCGGCGCTCGGCCATCGCCTGCACGCCCTCGCGGAAGTCGTCCGTCTGGCGCAGCCAGTCCTGCTCGATCTGCTCGTGGTCGGTGGCCTGCTGGAACCGCTCGACGAGGCCGCGCCGCATCGTCTTCCGGATCGAGCGCACCGCGAGCGGCGCGGACGTCGCGATCTCCTGCGCCATCTCGCGCGCCCGGTCGCGGAGCTCCTCGAGCGGCACGACGGCATCGCAGAGCCCGAGCTCCAGCGCCTCCTCGGCCTTCACGCGCCGGCCCGTGAGGAGGAGGTCGAGGGCTGCCTGCTGGCCGACGAGGGGCGGCAGCGTGGCCGTCAGGCCGAAGCCGTGGTGGAAGCCGAGCCGCGCGAAGTTGGCCGCGAAGCGCGCCTCGGGGGCCGCCACGCGGAAGTCCGCGGTCAGCGCCAGCCCCAGCCCGCCGCCGATCGCCGCGCCCTGGATCGCGGCGACGACGGGCGTCTCCGCCGCGACCAGCCGCAAGGCAGCCACGTACAGGTGCTCGCTGCCGGGCCGCCGCACCGGCTGCTCCTCGGCCGGTTCTTCGTCGCCGCTGCGGATGGGCTCGCCGCCCAGCGCGGCGCCCGCGCAGAACGAGCGGCCCTCGGCGGCGAGGATGATGGCGCGGATGTCGGGCTCGTTGTCGATGGCCTCGTAGGCATCGCCGAGCGCGAGCACGAGCGCGGTGTCGAAGAAGTTGTGCGGCGGCCGGTGCATCTCGACGGTCGCGATGTGGCCGTCGATCTCGACCGAGACCTCGTGGGACGGGTTGGCGACGGGCATGGCTCCTCCTCGCGCGCGGCGTCACGGTACCGAGCCGCCCGGCGAGGGTCGAGCGAAGCGCCGGTGCCGGACGCCCGGCGGGACAGTAGCGCTCGGCGCGTGTTCCACTGGATCGCGTCGCGGCCCCGCGCGGCGGCGCACACCGGAGCCCACCATCGACGCCACGAGCACCCTCGACACCCCGCAGACGCGCGCGCTCGCGACGCGCGACGACATCCGCAACGTCGCGATCATCGCGCACGTCGACCACGGCAAGACGACGCTGATCGACGCGCTCCTGCAGCAGTCGGGCCAGCTCGGGCACCACGCCGAGCCGCCGGACCGCGTCATGGACTCGAACGAGCTGGAACGCGAGAAGGGCATCACGATCCTCGCCAAGAACACCGCCGTGCGCGTGGGCGAGGTGAAGGTCAACATCATCGATACCCCCGGCCACGCCGACTTCGGCGGCGAGGTCGAGCGAGGGCTCACCATGGCCGACGGCGCGCTGCTCCTCGTCGACGCGAGCGAGGGGCCGCTGCCGCAGACGCGCTTCGTGCTGCGCAAGGCGCTCGAGCGCGACCTGCCGATCATCCTCGTCATCAACAAGGTCGACCGCTCCGACGCGCGCATCGCGGAGGTCGTCGACGAGGTCTACGAGCTGTTCCTGGACCTCGACGCGACCGAGGCGCAGATCGACTTCCCGATCGTCTACTGCGTCGCGCGCGACGGGACCGCCTCGCTGGATCCGGACGCGCGAGGCGTGGACCTTCGCCCGCTCGTCGACCTGCTGCTGGACCACGTCCCGGCACCGACGTACGAGCCGGGCCACGCACTGCAGGCGCTCGTCACGAACCTCGACGCGTCGCCGTACGTGGGCCGCCTCGCGCTGTGCCGGGTGGTGCAGGGCACGCTGCGGCGGGGCGAGCAGGTCGCGTGGTGCCGCCGCGACGGCTCGGTGGAGCGCGCGACGGTGAGCAGGCTCTACGTGACCGAGGGGCTCGAGCGCGTCGAGGCGGACGAGGCCGGACCAGGCGAGATCGCGGCCATCGCGGGCATCGAGGAGATCACGATCGGCGAGACGCTCGCCGACCTCGAACGTCCCGAGCCGCTGCCGCTCATCACCGTCGACGAGCCCAGCCTCTCGATGCTCATCGGTACGAACACCTCGCCGCTCGCGGGCCGCGAGGGGACGCAGCTCACGGCGCGCGTGCTCAAGAACCGTCTCGACGCCGAGCTGGTCGGCAACGTCTCGCTGCGCGTGCAGGACTCCCACCGGCCCGACGCCTGGGTCGTGCAGGGACGGGGTGAGCTGCAGCTCGCCATCCTCGTCGAGACGCTGCGGCGCGAGGGCTTCGAGCTCACCGTCGGGCGGCCCGAGGTCGTCACGCGCGAGGTCGGCGGCCGCCTCCACGAGCCCGTCGAGGCGCTCTCGGTCGACATCCCCGAGGAGTACCTGGGCATCGTCACGCAGCTGCTCGCGCTGCGTCGCGGGCGCGTCGAGCAGACGGTGAACCACGGCAGCGGCCGCATCCGTATCGACTACCTCGTGCCGTCGCGCGGGCTGATCGGGTTCCACACTGAGTTCCTGACGGAGACGCGGGGCACGGGCATCGCCCACCACGTGTTCCACGACTACGAGCCGTGGCACGGCGACCTGCGCCACCACCCGACCGGCAGCCTCGTCGCCGACCGCCGGGGGGCGACCACGACGTACGCGCTGCTCAGCCTGCAGGAGCGCGGCTCGCTGTACTTCGCGCCGGGCGCCGAGGTCTACGAAGGCATGGTCATCGGCGAGCACTCGCGCGCCGGGGACCTCGACGTGAACCCGACGCGTGAGAAGAAGCTCACCAACATCCGCGCGGCGGCTGCCGACCAGACCGAGAAGCTCGCGCCGCCGCGCACGCTCTCGCTGGAGATGGCGATCGAGCTGTTACGCCCCGATGAGTGCCTCGAGGTGACCCCGCGCTCGCTGCGCCCACGCAAGGTCGAGCTGAACGGGACGCGCCGCGCCCGCGCGGCGTCGCGCCGCCGAGGCGCCGAGTAGCGCCGCTCGTCGTCGCTACGCGCCCAGTGCCGCGAGCGTGCGCTCCTGGCCGGCCGGGTCGTCGTCGTCGACCTCGACGCGGTGGAGCGTGATCCCGGCCTCGACCTGCTGCGCCAGCCGGTCACGCGCCTCGGCGATGTCCGAGGTGACGAACCAGCAGGACTGCTGCATTGCGTCGGGGACGACCTCGGCCGCCGCGCCGCGGCCTCCCGCGCGCCAGGCCTCGCGGATGGACGTCACGAGATCCTCGTGGCCGAGGCGCGCGAAGTGCCGGGCGTAGAAGTCGCCCATGCGCGCGATGTAGTACGCGAGCTGGCCCCGCGCCACGCCCCGCGCGCGCTCCACATCGTCCGTCACGACGAGGGCGCCCGGTGAGCGGATGTTGAACTCGCGGCCCGACGCTTCGGCGCCCTCGGGGCGGTGGTCGTGGACGAACGCGACGAGCTCCGGCATCGCCTCGAGGGGCGTCCACAGCGGGAGCCAGCCGTCGGCGATCTCGGCCGTCTGCCGCAGGCTGCGCGGCAGCAGCGAGGCGATGTAGATCGGCACGTCGGCTCGCGGCGGCTGGAACGCGAGGCGCATGCCACCACCCGCGCTCACCTCGGCGCCCTCATGGTCGAGCGGCTCGCCGGCGAGCACCGCGCGGATGATCGCGACGTAGTCCGCAGTGCGTGCGACGGGGCGGCGGAACGGCACGCCGTGCAGCGTCTCGATGACGCCCGCCGCGCTGCTCCCCAGTCCGGCGATGGCGCGCCCGCCAGAGACCTCGTCGAGCGTGGCGAAGTGCTGCGCCAGCACCGCGGGCGTCCGCGAGAAGACGTTGACGATGGCGGTGCCGAGCTGGATCTGCTCGGTCCGCGCCGCGATGAGCACGAGGGTCGTGAAGGCGTCGCGCGCCCACGCCTCCTCGACCCACACCGAGTGGACGCCGGCGTGGTCGGCCGCCTCGACGCGCTGCAGGACGGCCTCGCGCCCCGCGCCGAGGTCTTCCTGCCAGCCGATGTTGAGCGCGAGCCGGTACGTCATGGGCGAGGCCAATCCACGGTGGGGCGAGGTGGTCGGGGTCTGTCGAGGAGTGGTCGCGCGCCGCGGCCCGGGATCACCGGACCGCGGCGCGGGATGTGCTAGCGGCGCGCGGCCGCGGTGATCGCACGGCCGGCGAAGACCTGCGTCATCGCCTGCCGGTACGCCTCCGAGCCCGCGAGGTCCGCGTTCACGTCGTCCACGCTGGCTGCGCCGGCGGCTGCCGCGATCGCGTCGTCGTCGAGCGAGGAGCCGGTCAGGGCGTCCTCGACGGCGCCGAGGCGCTGCGCGTGCGTCGAGGCGCCGGTGACGGCGACTCGCGCGCCCGTGCAGGCGCCACCCTCGACGCTCAGCGAGGCCGCCACGCCCACGATCGCGAAGTGCGAGGCGGGGTGGCGCAGCTTCGCGTACGCCGCGTGCGACGGAGCGTCGAAGCTGACCGACGTGATCATCTCGTCTTCCGCCAGGTCGACCTCGAAGAGGCCCTGGAAGAAGTCGCCCGCCGCGACCGAGCGGTCGCCGCCGCTGCCGGTGATGTGGATCGTCGCGTCGAGCGCGACGACCACGGCCGGCAGGTCGGACGCCGGGTCGGAGTGGGCGAGGCTGCCGCCGATGGTGCCGCGGTTGCGGACCTGCTGGTCGCCGATCTCTCCGGCCGCCTCGGCGACGACCGGGGCCGACGCCAGGAGCACCTCGCTGGACTCGATCTCGGCGTGCGTGGTGAGCGCGCCGATGCTGATGCGCCCGCCGTCCTCGCTGACGCCGGAGAGCCCGTCGATGCCGCTGATGTCGATCAGCAACGTGGGCTCGGCCAGGCGCAGCTTCATGAGCGGCACGAGGCTGTGCCCGCCCGCGATGAAGCGGGCGTCGCCGTCGTGCCCCTGCTTGAGCGCGATCGCCTCCGCAACGGAGCCGGCGCGCTGGTAGTCGAACGATGCCGGAATCATGCGTCGCCTCCGTGGATGATGTTCCAGAGCTTCTCGGGCCGCAGCATCATGTCGACGTGCCGCACGCCGAACTCGCTGAGCGCGTCCGTGGCGGCGTTGACCAGGCTCGGCGTCGAGCCGATGGTCCCGGCCTCACCGATGCCCTTCACGCCCATCGGGTTGAGGGGCGAGGGGGTCACGGTGTGGTCGAGCTCGAAGCGCGGGAAGTCGCGCGCCCGCGGGATCTGGTAGTCCATGAACGACGCGGTGAGCAGCTGGCCGCTGCCCTCGTCGTAGACCGCCTCCTCCGTGAGCGCCTGGCCGACGCCCTGCGCGATGCCGCCGTGGATCTGGCCCGCCACGATGAGCGGGTTGATCACGTTGCCGCAGTCGTCGACGCCGACGAAGCGCTGCAACTCGAGCTCGCCGGTGTCCCGGTCGATCTCGACCTGCGTGATGTAGCAGCCGAAGGGCCACGTGAAGCCCTCGGGCTCCCAGAACGCCTCCTCGCTCAGCCCCGGCTCGGTGTCCGGGGGCAGCGGGAGCGGGATGTAGGCGAAGCCGGCGACCTCGGCGAAGGCGACGCCGGTGTCCTCCTGCCCCTCCGGCCCGATCATCCCGTCGCGGAACGAGAGGTCTGCGGGCTGGGTCTCGAGCATCTGCGCGGCGAACTTGCGCATCTTGTCCTTGACCTTGCCGCTCGCCATGAGCAGCGCGGTGCCGCCCACCACCTGCGAGCGGCTGCCGAAGGTGCCCGTGCCCTCGCGGACCTGCCCGGTGTCGCCGTGGATGATCGAGATGTCGTCCATCGGGATGCCGAGGTCGTCCGCGAGCATCTGCGCGAACGTCGTCTCGTGGCCCTGGCCGTGCGAGGACGCGCCGCTGGAGGCGCGCACCTTGCCGTCGCGCTCCACGCTCACGCTCGCGTGCTCCCAGAGCCCGACGGTCGGCATGGCCGCGGATGGGCCGAAGCCGCAGATCTCGGTGTAGAACGACATGCCGAGCCCGACGATGCGGCCCTCGGCGCGCGCGGCGTCGCGGTCCGCCTTCATCTGCTCCCAGCCGGCGTTCTCGAGTGCCTGGTCCAGCAGGCGCTCGTACTCACCGGAGTCGTAGACCATGCCTCCGGCGGTGGTGTACGGGAACTGGTCCGGCTGGATGAAGTTGACGCGCCGCACGTCGGCGGGGTCCATCCCCAGCTCGGAGGCCAGCATGTCCATCGCACGCTCGAGGAAGTAGATGCCCTCGGGCCGTCCGGCGCCGCGGTAGGCGTCGGTCGGCATCTTGTTCGTGAACACCTCGGTCAGCTCGGCACGCACGACGGGGATGTCGTAGACGCCGCTGATCATGAAGGCCACGAGGGTGGGGATGGCGGCCGTCAGCACCATCTCGTAGGCGCCGATGTCGGCGATGAGCCGCATCTTGACGGCCAGCACCTTGCCCTCGCTGCTCGCGGCGAGGTCGATGTACCCGATCACGTCGCGGCCGTGGATCGTGGTCATGAACGCCTCGGAGCGGTCCTCGATCCACTTCACCGGCCGCCCGAGGTCGCGCGAGATCGCGGCCGCGGCGAAGTCCTCGCCGTAGACGTTGATCTTGCTCCCGAAGCCGCCGCCCACGTCCGGGGCGATCACGCGCACCTCGTGCTGACCCATCCCGAGGATGGCGGCCAGCAGCGTGCGCGCGATGTGCGGGTTCTGGGTCGTCGACCAGGCGGTCAACTCTTCCTTGCCCGGCTCGTAGTGCGCGACGATGCCGCGAGGCTCCATCGCGTTCGGCACCAGGCGCTGGTTCATCATCCGCTGCGAGATCACGACGTCCGCGCGCTCGAACGCGTCGTCGAGCGCCGAGTTGTCCTCGATCGACCCGTCCGCTCCCACGCCGGTGCCGGCAGGTGCGAGCGGGACCGCGAGGTTGTTCTCGAAGTCGTCGTAGATCGTGGTCGGCTCACCGGCCATCGCCCGCTCGGGGTCGATGACGGCCGGCAGCTCCTCGATGTCGACCTCGATCGCTGCTGCTGCGTCGGCCGCCTTGTAGCGGTCGGTCGCGACGACGACGGCGATGGGCTCGCCGACGTAGCGGACGCGCTCCGGGGCGACCGAGTGGTGGTCGGGCGCCGGGAACGGCGTCGCGACGGGCATCGGCGGGACCATGTCGGCGATCTGTGCGCCGGTGTAGACCGCCTCGACGCCGTCCATCGCCTCGGCGGCGCTGGTGTCGATCGAGCGGATGATGCCGTGCGCCACGTCGCTGCGCCGGAAGGCGAGGTGCAGCATGCCCGGCAGCTTCACGTCGTCGACGTAGGTGCCGTGGCCCTGCACCAGTCGCGGGTCCTCGCGCCTGCGGACGCGCTGCCCGACGAGCTGGCCGGGGGTTGCTGCCATGGTCATGACGCACCTCCCGCCGCGGCCTGCATCGCGTTGACGATGTGCTCATAGCCGGTGCAGCGGCAGAGGTTGCCGTCCAGCCCGCGCCGGATCTCCTCCTCGCTCGGGTCGGGGTGGCGCTCCAGCAGGTCGATGCCGGACATGATCATGCCCGGCGTGCAGTAGCCGCACTGCAGGCCGTGCTCGTCCCAGAACGCCTCCTGCAGCGGGTGCAGCTCGCCGTCCTGTGCGAGGCCCTCGATCGTGGTGATCGCAGCGCCGTCGGCCTGCACCGCCAGCACCGTGCACGACTTCGCGCTGGTGCCGTCGATGAGCACCGTGCAGGCGCCGCACTGGCTGGTGTCGCAACCGATGTGGGTGCCGGTGAGCGTCAGCTCCTCGCGCAGGAGGTGCGCGAGCAGCGTGCGCGGCTCCACCTCCAGTTCATGGGACCGTCCGTTGACGGTCACCGAAATGGGTACGCTCATGTGGCTGCCCCTTCCTGTGCTGCCGCTTTCGCGTCTCTCTCGATCGCCTCGAAGAACTGGCGCGCCATGCCGCGCGCCGACGACGTCAGCAGACGCCCGCCGACGCGCCCGATGGCGCCGCGAATGGTCACGTCCGCGTCGAACGTGAGGTGTGTGCCCTCGCCGTCGTCGGTGAGTTCGATACGCGCCTCGCCGGTGGCGCTGCCGGGGCGGCCCGAGCCCTCGGCGTGGAGGGTGTAGCGCGACTCGGGCTCGCGGTCGCTCATCGCGACCTTGCCCTTGAAGGAGCCGCGCACGGGGCCGATGCCGACCTGCGCGGTGAGCTCGTAGGTGTCCGGCGCGACCTCGTCGAAGGTCTGGCAGCCGGGCACGGCCTGCTGGAGGACTGCAGGGTCTTGCAGGAGCGCCCACACGGTGGTGCGGGGGAGGGAAAAGCGGTGCTCGCCTTCGATGCGCACGCCGGACCCTCTCAACTGCCGGAAGCGGCCCGATGATAGCACCGTCGACCCGGCTCCGGCGCGATCGCGACCTACCGCGCGAACCGCGGCCGCGAGAAGAGCGTGCAGGCGAGGGCGATCCCCAGGAACAGCGCGGCCATCCAGTAGGCGGCGCGCCACCCGTCGAAGAAGGCCACGCTCGCTCCGGCGGTCTCGCGCACCTCGCTCAATGGGATGTCGAAGCCCTGCGCGGCCATCACCGCCACCACGACGCCTGCCGCGACCGCCTGGCCCACGACGTTGCCCACGTTCCGCACGAGGTTCGTGAGCGCGCCCACCACGCCGAGCCGCGACGTCGGCGTGGCGCCGATGATGATCGTGTTGTTGGGCACGTTCCATGCGCCCATCCCCAGCCCGTTGGCGAGCAGCAGCAGCGCGACCGCCCAGACGGGCGTCGCGTTGGTCAGGAACGAGAACAGGAACGCCGTCGTCATCATGATCACGTAGCCGCCGAGCGCGAAGCGTCGCGGCCCGAAGCGGTCCGAGAGGCGGCCCGTGGCCTGCGCGGAGACGCCCATCCCCACGAAGCCGAGGAAGAGCACGGCGCCGGCGGCGGCTGTGTCCATGCCTCGCAGGCTGATGAGGTAGATCGGCGCCATCAGGATCGTGACCGTCGCGCCGAGGAAGCCGAGGAAGCGCGCCATGATCGCCATGCTGAAGACGCGCTCGGCGAACATCCGCAGCTCCACCATCGGCGCGCGGTGCCCCAGCTCCCAGCGGATGAACCATGCGAACAGCACCGCGACCGCCACGAGACCCCCGAGGAGCGCGGGCGAGGTCCAGCTCATCGCGAGCGGGTTGTTGACGACGACCACGAACACGGAGATCGCGACCACGGAGATCGTCGCGCCGACGTAGTCGAACGGTACGCGCCGGGCGTCGCGCGGCTGGCCGAGCCGCTCCTCGGTGAGCAGGAAGTAGCCGGCGACGAACGCGATCCCGATGGGGATCTGCACCATCCAGAACAGCGCTTCCCACGGGAGCACCTGCAGGATCAGGCCGCCGACCATCGGCCCCGAGGCGCCCCCGATCGCGACGGCCGTCGTCTGGCTGCCGATCGCCGTACCGCGCTCCTGCGGCGGGAACACCGCCACCGCCATCGCCGTGCCGACCGACTGCCCCATCGAGTTGCCCGCGGCCATGAGCACACGCGCCGCGATCAGCAGCCCGAACGTCGGCGCGAGCGCGACGCACATCGCGCCACCCCCGAACACGACGAGCCCCATCAGGTGGACGCGCCGCCAGCCGATCATGTCCGCGAGGCGGCCCATCGGCATCATCAGCGCGCTGATCGTGAGGGCCTGGGCGATGACCACCCAGCTCACGGCCCGCAGCGTCACGCCGAAGTCGTCGGCGATGTCGGAGAGCGCCACGAACACCATCGACTGGCTGAGCACCTGCGTGACGAACGAGATGCCGATCGCGATGAACGCCGTCCACTTGTAGCTGTAGTCGCGCTCGTCGGGGGGCCGCATCCCGCCGTGCGTGAACGGGCTCATGGCGGGAGCGTTCACGGGCGGCGTACCAACATGGAGCCCCTGTCGCCAGGTCGACGGACACGGCGCCGAGGAATGCGCCGCCGATCGAGTCTACTCGCGGTCCCGGCCGGGCAACACAGCACCCGGGCGGCGCTACGCTGCGCAGCGGCACTACAATGGCTACCGGAACAGCCCGCGAGGAGGACTGCATCCCGAGGAAGCGCCCGCGCAACGGCAGACGGAACGGCGACAACGGCCGCGGCCCGAACCGCTCGCGGCCCATGCGCCGCGCGAGGCACGTCACGACGCCCGCGCAGGAGCGCGCCTACCTCGTCGGCCTCGACTACGGGCAGCGCGCGTCGATGACCCCGCGCGAGTCGCTGCGCGAGCTCGCGCGGCTGGCCCGCACCGCCGGCGCGACGGTGGTCGGGCAGACGTTGCAGCGGCGCAAGAGGCCCGAGCCTTCGACGTACATCGGCGCGGGCAAGGTCGAGGAGATACAGGCGCTGCGCGCGGAGACCGGCTACTCCGTCGTGATCTTCGACGAGCAGCTCTCGCCCGGTCAGCAGCTCCGGCTGGAGTCCGCGCTCGACGTGAAAGTGCTGGACCGCAGCGCGCTGATCCTCGACATCTTCGCCAGCCGCGCCAGCACCCGCGAGGCGGCGCTGCAGGTGGAGCTCGCGCAGCACGAGTACCTGCTGCCGCGCCTCCGCGGCCAGTGGCAGCACCTCGAACGGCTTGAGGGCGCGATCGGCTCGCGCGGGCCGGGTGAGACGCAGCTCGAGACCGACCGCAGGCTCATCGGCGGCCGCATCAGCAGGCTCAAGCGCCAGATCGACGGTGTGCGCCGCCAGCGCGAGTTGCATCGCAGCCGTCGCCGCCGCGAGGGCATCCCGGTGGTTGCGCTCGTCGGCTACACGAACGCCGGAAAATCGTCGCTGCTCCAGTCGCTCGCCGGCTCCGAGACGCTCACGGCCGACGCGCTCTTCGCGACGCTCGACCCGCTCACACGGCGCGTCGGGACCGACGACGCCGAGGCGTTCCTGATCACGGACACCGTGGGTTTCATCCAGAAGCTGCCGACGCAGCTCATCTCGGCGTTCCGCGCGACTCTCGAGGAACTGGAGAGCGCCGACCTGTTGCTGCACGTGGTCGACGCCACCTCGGACGCCGCGGACGCGCAGAGCGTGACGGTGCTGGAGACGCTCGCCGGTCTCGGCCTCGCCGGCATGCCGATGCTGACCGTGCTCAACAAGGCCGACGAGCTCGCGCTGCCCGACGGCTCGCCGCCGACGTGCGAGGAGGACCTGGCGCGGATCGCGCTTGAGAACCCGGCGCGGGAGGCGACCGGGGCGCACGAGGAGCTCCCGAACCTCGGCACGGTGCTCGTGTCGGCGCTCACGGGCTGGGGCGTCGCCGATCTGCGCTCGCGCCTCGGCTACGAGCTCTTCGCTCAGGGCCTGTCGTCGCCCTCGGCGGCAGCGGCGATCGCCACCTAGTCAGCCAGGGTCGCGGTAGTGGTCGTCGCGGCCCTATGTGGGTGTGATGACGCCACACGCCAGGCGGTCGCCGGTGTCGGGCTCGGATGCTCCGTACGAGTCCGGCCATTCGTGCACGATGATGGCGGAGCCGTCTGCGTCGAAGATGGAATGGTCCGGGCCCACATCCAGCGTGATGCCCGCGGTGAAGAAGTCGGCGCGCGCGGAGCCGTCTGCGGCGGCGTAGATGTTGGGCAGGTCGCCGCTGTGCGCGCCGGCCGCCTCGCCACGCCTCCAGGCCGAATGGAAGAAGCCGTGCCCGGCGCCCGTCGGGTTGAAGTGGTCGCCGGCCGCGGCGAAGTCCGGGCTACACGCGCCGACCTCGTGGATGTTGAACGCGTGGCCTCCCGGCGGCAGTCCCTCGACCTCGGCGATGACCAGGACCCCGGTGGCAGTCTGCTGGAATCTCACCGTGCCGACGGCATCGCCGTCCGGCGTCGATAGCGTGGCCTCGGCCGTCAGGCCGGGCGTGGGCTCGTGATCCCCGCCGGACCGCGCCATGAACAGGGCCAGGCCGGCCGCAATGAAGACCGCCGCGGGCAAGATAGCCAGGACTACGGGAGGGAGCATCCGAACCATCAACCGCTCCTGTAGCGATACCGTATCTCGGCCGTACTATATCGCACTCGTTGGAAGCACGCTCCACCACCCGGGCCAGCCCGAGGTCGCGCGGTCCGGCTAGCTGCGGGCGCGCGGCGCGCGCAGCGCGAAGCGCCCCGGATCCTGCAACCACGGCCGATTCGCGAACTGCGCGCGCAGCGCGGAGGCGAGCTCGCGCAACACGTCGGGTCCGGCGAGGGCGGCACGGCGCCGCGCGTCTTCGTCGCCGGTCAGGCTGTCCAGCCACGGCCGCAGCCAGCGGCTGCGCTGCGTGGCGCGTGCGGCCGGGTAGAGCCACTCGGCCGGCGGGTAGCTGCCCTCGTCGAGCAGGCAGGCGAGGCGCGCGACGGCAGCGGCAGCCTCGCCCACGGCGATCAGCGCCTCCGGCTCCGCGAACGGCAGCGCGTCGAGTGCGGCGAACGCCTGCAGGTACAGCGCGCGGGCCGCGCGTTCCAGCGCATCGACCTCCAGCCGGGCAGCCGCCGACGCGGTCGCATCGTGGCGGCCCCGCGGGTCGTGGAGCACCTCGGCGTGGCGGAGCGTCCACCGCGCCTCGAAGGCGCGGCGCGTGGAGGCGTCGAGGAGTGCCGCGCAGCCCTCGGTGGTCAGGACCGTGAGCTCGGCGTCGTCGTCGCGCACGCGTCGCAGGCCGTCGCGCATGAGCGGGCTCAGCCACGGCTCGGGCAGCGTGCGCGCGTCGGCGGCGTCGACGAGCAGCCAGTACGCGGGCGTGAGGTCGCCGGCACGCGACGCGTCCACCCAGTCGGCGAGCGGGGGGCGGACGAGGAGCAGCGTGAGGTCCCGCTCCAGCTCGTCCCACGGCGGCTCGTCGAGGATTGCGGGGTGCGGGTCCACCCCGGGCGGACGCGGCTCGACGTCCTCGGTGGTCACGACGCGTCGGCTTCGAGCCGCACGGCGAGGGTTGCGACGCGCCATCCGAGGGTGCGCGCCTGCTCGCGGTCGTCGTTGGTGAGTTCGCCGGCGGCCGTGGCGCCATAGAAGGAGCCGGAGCGGCGCATCCGCTCGGTCCACTGCAGGCCGACGAAGATCATGCCGTGCCCGACGAGCAGGTGCAGGATCTGCTGCAGGGTCACCTCGAGCCCGCCGCGCGGCGACCAGCCCGCGGCGAAGGCGCCGCCCGGCTTGCCTGCCAGGTCGCCGCTCTCCCACAGGTCGCCGGACTCGTCCAGCCAGCTCTTGAGCCGGCCGGTCACGCCCGTCCAGTTGGGCGAGCCGACGATGAGCGCGTCCGCCTCCAGCAGCTCGTCCTGGTCCGCGTCCTCGACGTCGAGCAGCACCGGGGTGGCGCCGCGCACCAGCGCGACGCCCACGCCGACGTGCTGGGCGAGCCCGCGGATCAGGCCGGCCCGGCCGTCGTAGACCACCAGTACGCGCGCCACGGTGCGACCGGGCCCCGGTCGCCGCGGCTAGCCGTCGGTCCCGGTGTGCTCGGTGACGACGCGGCGGAAGTGGGTCACGCGCTCGTCGTCCTCGTCGATGACCAGCTCCTCGTCCTCGACGGTCTCGCGCAGCCAGGTGATGACCGCGGCTGCGCCGCCGTAGGCGACGAACCACTCCAGGCCCTGGAGCAGGGCGAGCAGGCCGACGCGTTCGCTGCCGCGGTAGCGCACCGTGCCCCATGCGATACCGCCCGCGAGTGCGGCGAGGGCGAATCCGAGTTGCTGCTTGTCGCTCATCGCGCGCCTCCTTCGTGTGTTCGGTGGGTCTCGGCATCATCGTACGTGGCGAGGGCGCGCGCGGCATAGCGCCTGGTCATGGGATCGGGGAGGGGATAGGGGCAGCGGTTCCCGTCCGCCGGTGGCGTGTCGCCCATGGTTCTGACACACTGCGCCGGACATCGGGAACCGTATAGGCGCGGGGTGGCGTATCCTGCGCGTCGGCGCGCGTCCGAAGACGTGTGTCGCAGTCGGGAAGGGGAAGCGTTTGCAGGCACTAACGGTGGAACGCCCCGCGACGATCCAGGAGGCGGTGCAGCTGCTCAACGACGGCGGCGACACTGCGAAGGTGCTGGCCGGCGGAACGGACGTGATCGTCATCGCGCGTTCCCGGCGCCGCACCATTGACCTGCTGGTCGACGTCAAGCGGATTCCAGAACTGACGGCCATCGAGTGGGACCCGGGTTCGGGCCTCACCATCGGCGCCGCAACGCCGTGCTACGAGCTCTACGGCGACGCGGACATCAACGCGAACTACCCGGCCATCATCGACTCCGCGTCGCTGATCGGCGGGACGGGCATCCAGGGCCGCGCGAGCTTCGGCGGCAACCTCTGCAACTCCTCGCCCTCGGGCGACACGATCCCGACACAGATCGTGCTCGAGGCGGTCGCGAACATCGTCGGCCCCGGCGGTGAGCGGCAGGTGCCCGTGGAAGACTTCTGCACGGGCCCGGGCCAGAACGTGCTGGAGCAGGGCGAGTTCCTGGTCTCGCTGCACTTCCCTGTGCCGGAAGACGGCGGCGGTGCGCGCTTCCTGCGCTTCATCCCGCGCAACGAGATGGACATCGCGGTCTGCAACGCGGCCTCGGCCGTGAAGATGGACGGCGACACCGTGCGCTGGGCGCGTGTCTCCCTCGGCGCCGTCGCGCCCGTGCCCCTGCTCGTGCAGGGCGCAGCCGACGCGCTCGTGGGCAACCCGCTCAACGACGAGACGATCGCGGCCGCGGCCGAGGCCTCGCGCGAGGCTGCCAGCCCGATCGACGACATGCGCGGTTCGATCCGGCAGCGCAAGCACCTCTCCGCGGTGCTGACGACGCGCACGCTGGAGCAGGCCGGTGCACGTGCACGTGGGGAGCACATCCCCTCGGTTGGAGGGCACTAAGTTGGCCAACCAGATCATCTCCGCCAACATCAACGGTGAGCCCCTGGAGTTCCTTGCCGACACCCGCGACAGCCTCCTCGAGGCGCTGCGCGAGCGCATCGGCCTGACGGGGACCAAGGAAGGCTGTAACGACGGCAACTGCGGCGCGTGCTCGGTCATCATGGACGGCCGGCTCGTGAACTCCTGCCTCGTCATGGCCGCCGAGGCCGACGGCGCGGACGTCACGACCGTCGAGGGCCTGGCCACCGAGGACGGGCTGATCCCGCTGCAGCAGACCTTCCTGGAGGAGGCGGCCCTGCAGTGCGGCATCTGCACGCCGGGCTTCCTCGTCGCCTCCAAGGCGCTGCTCGACGCCAACCCGAACCCGACGGAGTTCGAGGCGCGGTACTGGCTCGCCGGCAACCTCTGCCGGTGCACGGGCTACGACAAGATCATCCGCGCGGTCCTCAGGGCCGCTGAAGCCGAGGCCTAGGCCTCGCATCAGACGGCCGCCGCGAGGCGGTCGTCTGGCATCCAGCCACACGCACGAAGGAGAACTGAGTGGTCACCACTGACAAGCCCGAGTACAAGGTCGTCGGGACGCGCCCGATCCGCCCGGACGGCGCCGACAAGGTCACCGGCCGCGCCGAGTACGGGGGCGACTACCACGCCGCGAACCTGCTCTTCGGCCAGGTGCTGCGCAGCCCGCACGCCCACGCCATCATCAAGAGCATCGACACCTCGAAGGCCGAGGCCCTCGAGGGCGTCAAGTCCGTGATCACCAACGCCGACTTCCCGCAGCCCACCGACGAGCTTGTCGACATGGGCGAGGGCGCGGCGACGAGCGCCCGCTGGCTGCTCGAGAACGTGCTCGCCGGCGACAAGGTGCTCTACCGCGGTCACGCGGTCGCCGCCGTCGCGGCGACGGACGCGCACATCGCCGAGGACGCGCTCGACCTCATCGAGGTGGAGTACGAGGTACTCGAGCCGGTGCTCGACGTGATCGAGGCGATGGACGACAACGCCCCGCTGCTGCACGGCTTCCTGCGCACGCAGGAGGTCGCCGGCATGTTCGACCCGCCGGGCGACCTGGGCGAGCAGCCCACGAACGTCGCCAAGCACGCGCGGTTCGAGGCGGGCGACCTCGACGCCGGCTTCGCCGAGGCCGACATCGTGATCGAGCGCGAGTTCCGCACCTCGATGGCCCACCAGGGCTACATCGAGCCGCACAACGGCAGCGCCTTCTACAACCGCGACGGCCACCTCACGGTGTGGACGAGCACGCAGGGCTCGTTCGGCATCCGCGAGATGTGCGCGACGCTGATGGACATGCCGCTGTCGAGCGTGACCTGCGTGCCGATGGAGATCGGCGGCGGCTTCGGCGGGAAGATCCCCGTCTACCTCGAGCCCCTCGCCGCGCTCATGTCGAAGCAGACCGGGCGCCCGGTCAAGCTGATCATGACCCGCCAGGCGGTGCTGGAGGCGACCGGGCCGACGTCCGGTACGGTCCTCCGCGCCAAGATCGGCGCGAAGAACGACGGCACGCTGGTCGCCGCCGACGTGTGGATGGCCTTCGAGGCCGGGGCGTACCCGGGCTCGCCGTTCACCGCCGGCATGATGTGCGCGCTCGCGCCGTACGAGATCCCGAACGCCGTGGTCGAGGGCTACGACGTGGTGGTCAACAAGCCCAAGGTCTCGGCCTACCGCGCGCCCGGCGCGCCGCAGGCCGAGTTCGCCGTCGAGGCAGTCATCGACGAGATCGCTGAGCGGCTCGAGATGGACCCGATGGACATGCGGCGCAAGAACGCCACGAAGGAAGGCTCGCGCCGCGTCGACGGCGCCGTCTTCGGCGTCATCGGCAACGAAGAGGTCATGGACGTGGTCGCCAACAGCGACCACTACCGCTCCGAGCTGCAGGGTGAGAACCGTGGCCGCGGCGTGGCCATGGGCTTCTGGTTCAACGTCGGGTTCGAGTCGAGCGCCTACGCCAACGTGAACCCGGACGGCACGGTCAGTCTCGTGCTCGGCTCGGTCGACATCGGCGGCTCGCGCGCTTCGCTCTCGATGCAGATGGCGGAGTCGCTGGGCATCGACGGCGACAGCGTGAAGCCGCATGTGGTCGACACCGACTCGATCGGCTTCACGGGCGTCACCGGCGGCAGCCGCACGACGTTCGCCGGCGGCTGGGCCTGCCACGAGGCCGCCATGGACATCCGCACCCAGATGGAGGAGCGGGCCGCCCAGATCTGGGAGGTCGACCGCGACTCCGTCGCCTACGGTGACGACGGCGTCATCCGGGGCCCCGGGGACGACCAGAGCTTCACGTTCGCCGAGCTGGCCGCACAGCTGCCGATGACCGGCGGGCTGATCCAGGGCCAGGCGGACGTCTCGCCGCTGGAGTCCGGCCCCGCTTTCGCCGGCCACATCGTGGACGTCGAGGTGGACCCGGAGACCGGCAAGGTCGACGTGCTCCGCTACACGGCGGTCCAGGACGCCGGCACGGCCGTGCACCCCTCGTACGTCGAGGGCCAGATGCAGGGCGGCGTCGCGCAGGGCGTCGGCATGGCGCTGACCGAGGAGTACTTCTACTCCGAGGACGGCACGATGCTGAACTCGAGCCTGCTCGACTACCGCATGCCGACGGCGCTCGACCTGCCGATGATCGAGACGGAGATCGTCGAGGTGCCGAACCCCGGCTCCCCGTACGGCGTCCGCGGCGTCGGCGAGGTGCCGATCGTGCCGCCGCTCGCGGCGGTCGCGAACGCGGTCTCGGCCGCGCTCGGCCAGCGCATGACCACGCTGCCGCTCACGCCGCGGCAGATCCTCGAGGAGACGGTCCTGGAGGAGTAGCACTTCGCGCGTGAGCGCGAGCGACTACGAACACTGGCGGCGCCAACCGGCGCCGCCAGTGCTGTGTCCGGGGCCCTTGCGGCGTCGCCACGCGGCACGCGAGGCGAGCACGGTCGGCCCTGCGGTATACAATCGCGACGAAACCGCTCCGCCGCGTCCAGGGAGGTCCGCCGTGGTCACCACCGAGAAGCCCGAGTACCGCGTCGTCGGAACGAGGCCGCTCCGCCCGGACGGCGCCGACAAGGTGACCGGACGCGCGCAGTACGGCGTCGACGTCTCGCTGCCCGGCATGCTCTACGGCCGCGTGCTGCGCAGCCCCCACGCGCACGCCCGCATCCTCAGCGTCGACACCTCGAAGGCCGAGGCGCTCGACGGCGTCCGCGCCGTCGCCACCTTCGGCGACCTGCCGATCGACGACGAGGAGACCGTCGTCGACATCGGCGAGGGCGCGGCCGAGGGGCGCTGGATGGCGCGGCTCGTCTTCGCCGACGACAAGGCGCTCTTCAAGGGCCACGCAGTCGCGGCCGTCTGCGCCACCGACCCCCACATCGCCGAGGACGCCCTCGAGCTGATCGAGGTCGAGTACGAGCCGCTGCCGGTCGTCCTCGACGCGCGCGAGTCCATGGACGAGAACGCGCCGCTGCTGCACCCGGACCTGCTCACCGAGGAGGTCGCCGGCTTCGGCGTCGGCGACGTCTCCACGGCGCGGCCGTCGAACGTCGGCAAGCACTGCGAGTTCGCGATCGGCGACGTCGACGCCGGGTTCGAGGAGGCCGAGATCATCCTCGAGCGCGAGTTCGAGACCTCGGCGTACCACCAGGGCTACATCGAGGCGCAGAACGGCGCGGCGATGTGGAACCCGGACGGCGAGCTGACCGTGTGGGTGAGCAGCCAGGGCCCGTTCGTGGTGCGCGCACAGCTCGCGCAGCTGCTCGACATGCCGCTCAGCAAGGTGAAGGTCGTGCCAATGGAGATCGGCGGCGGCTTCGGCGGCAAGATCCCCGTCTACATGGAGCCGATGGCCGCCATCATGTCGAAGAAGACCGGCCGTCCGGTCAAGATGTACATGACGCGCCAGGAGGTCCTCGAGTCCACCGGCCCCACGCCCGGCTCGTGGGTGCGCGCGAAGATCGGCGCGAAGCGTGACGGCACGCTCGTCGCGGCCGACGTGGCGCTGGCGTTCGAGTCGGGCGGGTTCCCGGGCTCGGCATTCGTGGCCGGCGCGCGCTGCGCGCTCGGGCCGTACGACATCCCGAACATGCACGTCGAGGGCTGGGACGTCGTCGTCAACAAGCCGAAGGTCGCCGCGTACCGCGCGCCGGGCGCCCCGCAGACGGAGTTCGCCGTCGAGTCGCTGATGGACGAGCTCGCCGAGGTGCTCGAGCGCGACCCGATGGAGCTGCGCTACCAGAACGCCGCGGCCCAGGGCACACGTCTCGTGGACGGCACCGCCCTCGGCGTGGTCGGCAACACGCAGGTCATGGATGCGATCACGCAGAGCGACCACTACCGCTCCGAGCTGCAGGGCGAGAACCGCGGCCGCGGCGTCGCGATGGGGTTCTGGGGCAACGGCGGCATGGAGACGAGCGCGCTCGCGAACGTCAACGCCGACGGCACCGTGAGCCTCGTCGTGGGCACCGTCGACATCGGCGGCCTGCGCGCGACGCACGCGATGCAGCTCGCCGAGACACTCGGCCTCTCGTACGAGGAGGTGCACCCGAAGGTCGTCGACACCGACAGCGTCGGTATGACCTCGGTCACCGGCGGCAGCCGCAGCACGTTCGCCGGTGGCTGGGCGATGCACGAGGTCGGCATGGACCTCCGCCGCCAGCTCGAGGCGCGCGCCGCGCAGATCTGGGAGGTCGACGCCGACGACGTGACCTACGGCGACGACGCCGTGATCCGCGGCCCCGCCGACGGCGACGAAGCGCGCAGCATGACGTTCGGCGAGCTGGCCGCCCAGCTCGCGCTGACCGGCGGGATGATCCAGGGCAGCGCCTCGGTGCGGCCGGAGACCGTCGGGCCGACATTCGCGGGGCACATCGTGGACGTCGAGGTGGACCCGGAGACCGGCAAGGTCGACGTGCTCCGCTACACCGCCGTGCAGGACGTCGGTACCGCCATCCACCCCTCGTACGTCGAGGGGCAGATCCAGGGCGGCGCGCTGCAGGGCGTCGGCATGGCGCTGACCGAGGAGTACTTCTACGACGACGACGGCGTGATGCGGAACTCGAGCCTGCTCGACTACCGCATGCCCACGGCGCTCGACACGCCGATGATCGACGCAGTGCTCGTCGAGGTGCCGAACCCCGGCCACCCCTACGGGGTGCGAGGGGTCGGCGAGGTGCCGATCGTGCCGCCGCTGGCGGCCGTCGCGAACGCGATCCACGATGCGGTGGGCGTGCGCATGGCAAAGCTGCCGGCCACGCCGCGCGCAATCCTCGAGGAGCTGGAGCCGGACGCCTAGCGTCCGCGAATCTGGGCCGGGAGGCAGGAGATGGCGAAAGTCTTCGTACCCGCGCTGATGCGCAAGCTGTCCAACGAGGAGCCGGTGGTCGACATACCCGGGAACACGCTGCGCGAGGTGGTCAACAACCTCGACGACGCGTACCCGGGGATGAAGGACCTGATCATCGAGAACGGCCGCGTGCGGCCTGGCCTCGCGCTCGCCGTCGACGGCGTCATGTCGGCGACGGGGCTGATGGCGAAGGTGCCCGAGGACGGCGAGGTGCACATCCTCCCCGCCATCGGCGGCGGGTAGGCCACAAGCGCGCTCGTCCCGCTACTGCTCGTCGGGCCCTGAGCCGTTCTGCGGTCCGCCGGCAGGTTGGTCCGGCACGTGCCTGGGACCGCTTGCCCTTGCGCGCTGCAACGCAGCCTCTCGACGTTCCACGATGTCATCGGCGATCTGCTTCGCAGCTCTATGGAGCCACCTCCACGCAGGGCTGCCCTCCGTGTAGTCGGCCGGGAAGCTGGCGATGACTCGCTCTTGCTCCACGAGCCGGCTGACCTGGTCGAAGTGATCCCCGTCGAGGGGGTCGTAGACAGCGAAGTTCTTGCCACCCAACTGCTTCAGGACTGAGAACATCGGCACATCGGACGGGCCGTCCGCGACGCAGATCATGTTGGAGAAGGGTACCCGCCGCTCGCTCGCTTGCATCACGTCGTTGACGTCGATTCCCGGCTCGACGTTGACGCCCTTGTTGATCTCGAAGAGCGCTCGCGTCTTCGTCGTGTCCTCCAGGGCGTATCCGATCTGGGTCAGCGTGGTCGGTGGCCCGCCGAGTGGCAGGTTGTCGTCGACGACGAACTGCATCCGCCCGCGGGCGCCAATCGGCTCCTCGATGAACTCGCTCGCCCAGACCCCCTGCACGCTGCGCCGGACCGGCGAGCCCTCGATGATCTGTCGCAGGCCGGTCGAGACGATGTAGTGCTCCACCGTGATCTCATGGCGCCGGTACCTGGGTTCGTCGGCGATGGCGGTGGCAAGGTGCTCCAGGAACTGCGGCATGCCCTCGTAGAACTCGAGGGCATCACCATACCCGTTGAGCTTCTCGTTGCTGAGGCCCTGGAATCTGCCCGCCCACGCGTACGAGAGTATGTGGTTGAGGTAGGCCGATCCTCGCGCGACACGGATCCCCTGCTCACGGTAGTCGCCCGCGAGCGTGTCGACTTCGCCCCAGAACGACTGCGGATCGATGCCGTACTCCTCGAAGAGGGGCGCCTGCATGTTCCCGCGGATGAGTGTCCGGTCGAAATCCCAGACGATCGCAATAACGTTCTGCTGAAAGACCGGGATGGGGTTACTCCCTGGACGTGTCATATCCAGATCGTAATCCACTGTTTCACGCGAGGCCAATCCCAGTCGCCTCTCACTCCTGTTCTCCGACAGGCCTGCCAACTGTGCCTTCGACAGCTCGATCGTAGCCTCTGGGACCCTTGTGCCGGGACACCCGTCAGACGGGTACCGCTTTGCCGGGCCGGCCGGCGCGAAGGCGCGCTGTCCGCGGTGCTCATCGCGTGGGCCGTTCTGCTAGACTGCGCCGCGACGAGAGCCGCTCCGCGGGCAGGTGCCCCGCGTTGCGGGGGAATCGCGGGCGGCTACCCGCACGACGCACGACGCAGGAGGTGCAGATTGACGCAAGACAGATACGGCGGAAACGTCGACGCCCCGATCGAGCGGACCCCGCTGCCGGACTGGCCGTACGAGGAACTCCTCTACGAGACCGTCGACGACGGGCGCATCGCGCTGATCACCATGAACCGCCCAGAGCGCATGAACTCCAGCGACCCCGAGATGGGGCAGCGCTGGTACGACGCCTGGACGACGTTCGCCAACGACGACGACCAGTGGGTCGCGATTGTCACCGGCGCCGGTGACCGCGCCTTCTCGGCTGGCCAGGACCTCAAGATCCGCGCCGAGCTGGAGCAGGAAGGCGGCGACGCCCCGTACCAGCGGCGTGCCCCGAACGTCACGCCGCTCGGCGAGAAGCTCGGCTGCTGGAAGCCGACCATCGCAGCCATCAACGGCTTCGCGATCGCCGGTGGCTGGGCCACGGCGCAGAACTGCACGTTCCGCATCGCCGAAGAGCACGCCCAGATGAACATCGCCGAGGCGCGGTGGAACCAGGGCGCGGGCTTCGTGGCCTGGCTGCCGCGGCTCATGCACACGGCGCACGCCCTCGAGGTCTGCATCATGGGCGACCGGCGCGTCAGCGCGCAGCGCGCCTACGAGATGGGCTTCGTCAACAAGGTGGTGCCGAAGGGCCAGTCGGTCGAGGAGGCCGTGGACTGGGCGCGCACCATCACGCGGATGGCTCCGCGGGCGGTGCAGAACTTCCACCAGCTGATCTACCAGTGCTGGAACCAGAGCATCCCGGAGTCGCAGGCGACCGCGGCGGCGCTCGAGTTCAACCTCCGCGGCATGGAGGACTCGCTCGAGGGCCCGCTGGCCTTCGCCGAGAAGCGGCCGGCGGTCTTCAAGAACCGCTAAACCGCAGCGAGCGAACAACCATAAGGGCGGCCTCACGGGGCCGCCCTTTATGGTGTCTCTCGAACCGGCGCGACCAACGCGTCAGCTACATAACAAGATCAGTCGCCGAGTACCGTGTCATAACCGAGCGCGCGGATCTCCTCGACGTACTCGGCGCGCCAGCCGGCGGCGGGGATGCGGCGGCGCAGGCTCCGGAACTCGGCGTGGTACCGCAGGTACTCCTCCTCCAGCCGCCGACGCCACTCCGCCTCCTCGCGGGCCGCGTCGGGCACGACCTCCTCGAAGGGGAGCTCGAACTGGTCCTCCGTGAGGTCGTACTCGTCGCGCCAGTACTCGGCGAGGTAGTCGAGTGAGTCCTCCAGGTCGCGCCTGCAGTCCAGCATGTAGGTCTCGAGGAGTTGCCCGGCGTCGGCGAGGCTGCCGCGCAGGCGCTCGCTGCGCGCGCAGTCGACGCACAGCGTGATGAGCTTCCGCGCCTCGCAGGCGTCGCCGCGCGGGCAGTTCTGGTGGCGGGGGGCGTAGGGCGAGAGCGTTGGCTTGCGTGAGTACCCGACGACCAGGTCCTGAACATCGGCCTCACAGCGCGGGCAGGTGAGGCGACGCGCGAAGATCTGGTTGATCGCGTTCTCCCAGTCGATCTGCACGTCGCACGCTCCGATCAACCGATGACCGCACTGGCACGGGCGGGAGTACCCGGCGAGCCGGCTGCCCGATTCGATGGTACGCAGGCCATGGGAAGTGTCAACGCGACTGCGTCCTGGTGGTGGCTGCTCCTACCGGAGCGCCTCGGCCCACCCCGGCGCCAGGTCGCGGCCGTAGTGGCCGCTCTGGCCCGGCATCTCCTCGATCTCCACCTCGATGCGCGTGAGGTTGCCGTGCTCACCCGCGGCCAGCGAGGCGAGCACGTGGCCGGCGACCCACTGCGCGAGCAGCTCGGCCGTGCTGTTCTCGATCGGCAGCGCGACGACGTCGCTCGCGGGAAATCGGTACTCGCGACCGCCGAAGCCGACCGTCCAGCCGGCGGCGTCCTCGCTGATGTCCAGGAGCCGCGAGTCGCGCTGGAGCAGGAAGCGATGGTCCAGCTCCTCGCACGCCTCGCGGACGGAGCGCTTGAGCACGCTGAAGTCGATCACCCAGCGGTCCTCGGTGAGTGCGCCGTCGACGCGGCAGCTCGCGATGTAGTTGTGCCCGTGGAGCGGCTCCAGGTCGTCGCCGAGCGTCGCCATGTGCGCCGCGGCAAAGCGCAGCCGCACGCCCTGGACGGTGACGGAACGGGAGACGTCGGGGGGGTCGTCAGTCATGCGGCCCTCGGCTGCTCTGTCGGCTGGGGCTGTGCGCTACATAACAGAATGGCAGCCGTTCGGCTGCCATTCCAGTTTGTGCGCCGCGAGGTGAGGGAGGGCGCGCGTGGCGCCCGCTCCTCGGCTCGTCTAGATCGCCAGCGTGTCGAGCATCTCGTCGACGGTGCGCTGCTTCGCCTTCGTGCGCTCGCGAGCCTCGTTTAGGCGGTCGTGCATCGGGGTGCTCTCGTGGGCGCGGTAGAGCAGGCCGATGGGGATGCCGCCTTGCTGCGCGATGTCGAGCGCGCTGGCGAGGTTCGACGGGTCGTGGCCCTCCGGGACGTCCCACGCGCCGGGGTCGATGCCCTTCGCGGGGTTGCCCTTCAGCGCCTCGTACGTGTCGTTGTACGTGGTGCAGGGCGACTGCACGTGCACCATCGCGAAGCCGGGGTAGTCCATCGCGTCGCTGATGTGCTGGGCGAGGATGCGCGGCTGGGTCGAGATGGCCGACACCACGTACCTGACGCCGTACGAGAGGTACAGCAGCAGCGGGTTGATCGGGTCGTCCAGCTTCCCGTACGGGGTCGTCGGCGTGACCATGCCGAACTCGGTCGTGGGCGAGGCCTGGCCCTTGGTCAGGCCGTACACGCCGTTGTCCATGATGATGCAGGTCACATCGAGGTTGCGCTTCGCGGCCGGGGCGATGTGCTCGCCGCCGATGCTCAGGAAGTCACCGTCGCCGGCGACGACCACGACGTTCAGGTCCGGGCGCCCGGACTTGATGCCGAGGGCGATCGGGAGCGTGCGGCCGTGGATGCCGTGGATGCCGAAGGGCTGCGGGCCCTCCTGCAGGTGCACGAGGTTCCCGGAGCAGCCGATGCCGGCCACCATGACGGTGTCTTCGATCGGCCGGCTCTTCGTGTTCACCCAGTCGGCCAACGCCAGCTCGATGGAGCGGACGACGGCGAAGTCGCCGCAGCCGGGGCACCACTTGAAGTCGTATTCGGGGTTTCGCTTGGTCATACGGTGGCCAGCCTTTCGGCGCCGCTGCGCGCACGGATCCCCGTCACCAGGTCGCCGACCTTGAACGGGAGCCCCGTGATCTGGGTGATTGATTCAGCCCGGACGCCCTGCTGCCGCAGCCAGCTCGAGAACTGGCCGAGGTAGTTGAGCTCCGGCACGATGACCAGCTCCTTCATGCGCAGCTCATCGAGCAGCGCCGCCGGGAGCGGGTTGAGGTACATGGTGTAGTACCAGCCGACGTCGACACCCTCGTCGCGCAACTGCTCGAACGCGGCGCGCGAGGTGCCCTTCGCGCCGCCCCACGGCATGACCGCGACGGAGGCGCCGGCGTTGTCGGCTTCGTAGTCGTTCTCTTCCAGCAGTTCGAGCTTGCCGAAGCGCCGCCGCGTCATCGGCAGGTGCGTGTGCGGCTGGTGCACCGTGTCGCCCTGCTCGTCGTGCTCGGAGGCGTTGGCGACGTAGGCGCCGGGCCCGCCGGGCACCGGGAACGGGCTCATCGTCTCGCCGGCGTAGCGGCGGTTGCCGACCGAGCCGTCCGAGACCACGCGGTTCTCGATGGTCCACACCGCCGGGTCCGGCCGCACGATGTCCTGCGCGCGTTCGGCGATCTGCATCTCGGTGAGCAGGATGACCGGGCCCTGGTACCGCTCGGCCCAGTTGAGGGCCATGATGCCGGCCTTGAAGCACTCCTCGACGGTCCCGGGGGCGATCACGGGGAGCCGCATGTCCCCGTGCCCCGGGTTGAGGCAGGTGAGCAGGTCGGACTGCTCGGTCTTCGTCGGCAGTCCGGTCGCGGGGCCGCCGCGCTGCACGTCGACGACGACGCACGGGATCTCCGCCATCCACGCGAAGCCGAGCCCCTCGCCCATCAGGCTGAAGCCCGGACCGGCGGTCGAGGTCATCGCCTTCTTGCCGGCGTAGCCCGCGCCGATGATGGTCGAGATCGACTCGATCTCCGAGCTGGCCTGCACCACCGCCTTGTCGTGCCCGTGGAGGTTGCCCTCCATGAAGACGAGGATGGTGGTGGCCGGCGAGATCGGGTAGCCGACGAAGACGTCGAGCCCGGCCGTGATGGCGCCGAGCGAGAGGGCGTCGTTGCCCTTGATCACGACGCGCGGCTGCGTCTCCTCCGGCGGGTCCTCGAGGTCTGCGACCTTGAAGCCGGTCTTGGTGACCTCCTCGAAGCCTAGCCCGAGGGCCTGGATGTTGGCCTTGATGATCTCTTCGTCGTTCGGGCGGCCGCGCGTGAAGCGGACCGTGATGAAGTCCTCGAAGTAGTCCGGGGGCATCCCGCCGAGCGCGGCGACCGCGCCGATGACGACCATGTTCGCGGCACGGGGGTTGCCCGTGGACCGCGCGAGCTCGTCGACGGCAAGGCCGATGGCGTTGCCGTTCGACTCGAGCTCGAAGTCCTCGGCGTTGTACACCAGCACTCCGCCATCGCGGAGATCGCTGATGTGGTCCTCGTAGGCCTCACGGTTGAGGACAACGAGCACATCGAGCGCGTCTCCGTCGTGGAGGATCGGCTCGGTGGAGATCCGGGTCTGGGCCCAGGTGGGCCCGCCCTTGATCTGCGAGGGATAGGTGGCATACGTCTGTACGTGGTAGCCCACGCGCGCTGCCGCCTCGGCGAGCCCCTCGGCTGCCGTGACCTGACCCTGTCCGCCCTCGCCGGCGAACCTGACGATGAGATCCGTACTCATCTAACCGACCTCGTCACGCGGTGATCCTGTTGCTTGTGGAACCCGATGGATACGGGGAGGCCCGGACGACCGGGTACGCCGTCTGAGGAGCCTGCAAGAGCATGTGCGGTGCCGCGGGCCTGCTGGCTCGGAGACCGTGGTGCTCGTCGCTGTCTCATCCGGCATGTCCGGTTGCGCTGAGCATTCCCCGATGCAAGCACGCGAGCGTGCTCAAGAACGGAGTATCCGCCTCGCACACAGGTACGTTCAACTGTCCCCAGGGTTATTCAAACCCGCGCCCATGGTATCGCGTGGAAGCCGCCCCGCGTACCGTGTCGAGAAACCCCCGGCGCGGCCCCGGAGCGTGGCGTGGTCAAGACCTACGTGCTGATCGTGACCGACCCCGGCCGCACGCGCCGCGTCACCGCCGCGCTGGCCGACGTCCCGCACGTCGAGGCCGTCAACGAGGTGATGGGCCCGTACGACATCGTCGTCGAGATCGTGACCGAGAGCCTCACCGACATCCCCCCGATCCTCTCCGACCACATCCGCGTGCTCGAAGGTATCGAGTCGACCACATCGCTCGTCGCCTTCCCGCAGCAGGCTCCGCCAGGCGAGGCGTCGTCGTAGGTGGGCGTACACCTCGACCGCTGGCGCGCCCTCGTACGCGAGCGCCGCGAGCAGATGGACCGGCGCCTCGCCGCCCTCGGCGGTCCGCCCGAGGACTGGTGGGCGGAGCGCGCCGGGCGGTTCACGCGCGGCATCGGCGACGCGGCGGCCACGCCGCCACCGGGACTCGAGGCGATCGTCGAGCGGCTCGAGCGGCATCACACCGTCCTCGACGTGGGGGCGGGCGCGGGCCGCTACGCCGTGCCGCTCTCGCGCGCCGTGCGTCACGTCACGCTCGTCGAGCCGTCGCCGGCGATGGCGCAGCTTGCCCGCGAGGAGCTCGAGCGGCTCGGCCGCGGCAACTGGACGCTCGTCGAACGCGAGTGGCTGGAGGCCGGGGACCTCGACCCGGCGTCGGCCGTGCTGCTCGCCAACGTGCTCAACCCGCACGAGGACCTTGAGGCGTGGATCGAGCGGGCGCTGTCGCTGGCGCGCGGCTGGCTGTTCGTCGTCCACGGCTCCATCCCGGAGGTGACGCCGCACATGCAGCGCGTCGCGCGCGCCCTCCACGGCGAGGAGCGCGTGCCGCAGCCGGGCATCAGCCACCTCATCCCGGCGCTGCACGACCTCGACATCTACCCCGACGTCGTGATGTTCGAGCGTCGCTTCGCGCGCTCCTACGCCGACGCCGACGAGGCGGCGCGCGAGATCGCCTCGTCGCTGCTGGTCGAGCCGACCGAGGACGCCCTGGGGCGCATCCGGGAGCTGATCGAGCCGGACCTGCGTCTGCGTGCGGACGGGCGCGTCGCGCCGCCGGCGGTCACGGCGCCGCACGCGCTGCTGATCTGGCGCACCGCCGGGCGCGGCGATGGCCGCCGCTGGCGCTGGCTGCGAGACTAGGTCCGGAAGGGGAGACGTCCATGCCTATCACCCTCGGCGCCGGGGATCCGGCCCCCACGTTCGAGCTGTCCGACCAGGACGGCGAGGTCCATCGCCTCGCGGACTACCAGGGGCAGACGGTGGTCCTCTACTTCTACCCCCGCGACTTCACGCCGGGCTGCACCACGCAGGCCTGCTCGCTGCGCGACACCCACCGGGAGATCGCCGACGAGGGCGCCGTCGTCCTCGGCGTCTCCACCGACGACGCCGAGTCGCACCAGCGGTTCCGCGAGGAGCACGGCCTGCCGTTCCCGCTGCTGGTCGACGCCGAGGCGAAGGTCTCCACGCGCTACGGCGCGTGGGGCGAGAAGACGCTGTACGGCCGCAAGAGCATCGGCATGACGCGCGCGACGTTCGTCATCGGCCCGAGCGGGCGGCTGCTCAAGGTGTGGAAGCGCGCGCGCGCCGCCGACCACGGCGAGGCCGTCCTGAAGGCGCTGCGCGACCTCGTCGGCCACGCGTAGCGCACGGCCGCCGGGCGCTTCAGCGCTCGGGCAGCCGGTCCTGGGCATCCCAGATGCGGTCGAGGATCGGGCGTCCCTCGCCGGCCGGGTCGACGAACTCCGGCCGGTAGATCCAGTAGACCTCGCCGCCGTCGCCGCGGATCACAACGGGGCGGATGCGGTAGCCGATGAGCCGCTCGGCCGTGAAGCCCAGCTCCAGCACCAGCCCCTGCGCCGTCTCCTCGGACCAGTCCTGGTCGAAGACGAAGTTCCCGCCCGCGTAGGAGACGAGCGCGCCCCCGAAGTGCTCGACGGCCTGCACCCAGTGCGGGTGGTTGCCGACGACGAGCGTCGCGCCGAGGTCCACCGCGAGCCCGGCCATCTCGCGCTGGTACCAGTTCGGGTCCGACTTGTACTCGATGCCCCAGTTCGCGCCGACCACGACGTGGTCGGCCACCTCAAGCGCCGAGGCGATGTCCTCGCGCAGGCTCTCGGCGGTCAGCGGGGCCGTGCCCACCGCGGCGTCCGTGGCGTGGAACCACGGCGCCATCGAGTCGTACCCGAGGAACGCGAAGCGCACCGGCTCGACGGCGCCCTCGACGGTGACGAGGGCAGGGGTGCGAGCCTCAACGAGGTGCTCGCCGGCGCCGGCGGTGGCGATGCCCGCGCCGTGCAGCCGCGCCAGCGTGTCGCGGATCACGTGCGCCGCCGGGCAGCCCTCCCAGCAGTCGCCGATGTGGTTGCCGATGGGGAACACCACGTCGATCCCCGCCTCGGCCATCGCGCCGACGGCACGTGGACTGCCTTGCAGCACGTAGGTCTCGATGCACTCCGTCGGCGCGCCGAGGCCGGTGAGTGAGCTTTCGAGCGACGAGACCGTGACGTCCGCCGCGGTCATCAACTCGCGCACGCCGTCGAACATCGCGCCGTAGTCGCCGAGGTAGCTGAGCACGAAGTTCGAGCAGCGCACCGGGAGCAACTCGCCGGTGACCAGCATCCCGGCTGGGTCGAACGGCGGCGCCTCGTTGAGCCCCGCAGCAGCGGCGAGTCGTGACGCCTCGGCGGCGTCGGGAGCGCGTACCCAGCGCACCCGGCGCAGCGGCGAGTCGCGCGCCGGGTCCCGGTAGGGGTCGTGCCCGTCGACGGTGAGCGCGAGAACCCCCATCCGCAGCTCCTCGAGCGCGACAAGGGCGAACGCGCCCGGCGTGCTCGTGACGGCCGTCACGAGCTCCTCGTCGAGCACCAGCCGGGCGCCCAGCACGGATGTCGATGCACCGAGGGCGTCCACGATCCTCGATGCCTGCGACGCCGGGAGGTAGACCGTGATCCGCTGCGGGCTGCCACCCAGTTCCGACCAGTCCCGGATCTCGCCGCGCAGGATGCCCAGCACGTCGCCGAGGGTGAGGTCGAGGACGTCGCGGCGCTGGTCTGTGATCGCGACCCAGCGGGCGCGCACGACCTCGAGGGCAGCGCCGTCGATCGGCTCGTCGGCGATGGCGAGTTCCGCGGCGTCCGCGCCGGCGGCGACCGCGAACGCGCCGCTCGCTGCCAGCGCGGCCTCGATGCGTGCGCGCTCCGAGGCGTCGGACACGAGGACCGCCACGGCGGGACGTGGCTCGGGCGTCGGCGTTGGGGTTGCCGTCGGGGCTGGTCGGGTTGGGGTCTCGGTCGGCGCGACGGTCGCCGCGGGCACTGGTGGGGGCGTCGCGGTCGCGACGGGAGCGGGGGCAGGCGCCTCGACGCCTCTCGTACAGCCGGCCGCGAGGAGCAGCAGCGCGCCGGCCGCGAGCACCACGACGCCCGGTGCTCGGCGCCGCAAGCGCACGCGTGCTAGAGCCGGCATGGATTCATGCGGGGACGTCTCACGACATTGGCGGGTATTACGATCATAGAACGAGCAGCCCGGTATCGTTGGATTCCTGCGGGGCTGCGACGGGACCGCACTCAGTTATGTCGGGGACGATGTGCATTGTGCGTGCTCGACTGCACATAATGGGAATAGTGCGAAGTCAACAAGGCGGGACCGGGGAGGGCGCGCACGACCGCTTCCCGGCTCCGACGCCCGTGCTCACCGCCGCCGCGGACGCCTCGCGTGTCCGCATGATGGCCGACCGAGGGCTGACGCAGCGCATGGCGGTGGTAGACTTGACGGACGCAAGTCGCCCCACCGTCTCGTCCGCCGCTTCCGGCGGACGCCCCCGAGGAGCTCGTGAATGAACTCCAACCTCGTGCAGACGTTGCTTGTGGGCGTCCTCTCCGTCTTCATCGCGGGCCTGCTCGTTGCGGCCGGCTTCCTCGCGCGTGTCGTGATCGAGGGCGACCCCGAGACCGTCACGCAGGTCCAGACGGTCGAGGTCACCGCCACGCCGGCCGCCGACGATGCCGCTGCTACAGATGCCGACGACGACGCTCAGCCCGGCGTCTTCTCCGACATCGACTCCGAGTTGCTCGACGAGATCATCGAGATCCTCGAGGACGACTTCGTCGAGCCCGACCTCATCGACCGCCAGCTCCTCCTCGAAGGCGCCATCAACGGCCTCTTCCAGGCGCTCGGTGACCCCCACTCCGTCTACATCGACCCGCAGACGTACGCCGTCTCGCGGGACGACTTCAGCGGCGCCTTCGAGGGCATCGGGGCGACGGTGTCGCGACAGGACAATTATGTCGTGATCGTGCGCCCGCTCCCGAACACCCCCGCCGAACGCGCCGGTGTCCGCGCCGGCGACATCATCCTCGCCGTCGATGGCGAGGACGCCGAGGGCTGGAGCGTGGAGAAGGCCGTGCTGCGCATCCGCGGCCGCCGCGGCACCCCGGTCGACATCACCGTCCGCCACACCGACGGCACCGAGGAGACGATCACGATCGTGCGCGACAATATCCTCGTCGCCTCGGTCGACACCGCCCCACCCGGCGGGATCCTCAAGGACAGCGCGGGCGACGAGGTCACGAACATCGGGTACATCCGGATCCGCAGCTTCACTGCGCGCACGCCGCAGGAGCTCACCGACCTGGTGCGGCAGCTCGAGGACACCGGGGAGATCGACGCGCTCATCCTCGACGTGCGCGCCAACCCCGGCGGGCTCCTGGACGAGACCGCGGAGACCGCCGACCTCTTCCTCGACGATGGCACGATCCTCGTGCAGGTCGACCGCAGCGGCACCGAGCAGGTCTACCGCGCCGACCGCAACATCGTGACGCAGCTCCCCATCGCCGTGGTGCAGGACGAGTTTTCCGCCTCGGGCTCCGAGGTGCTCGCCGCCGCCATCCAGGAGAACGGCCGCGGCATCGTCGTGGGCTCGACCTCGTTCGGCAAGGGCACGGTCAACCGGGCGCGCGACCTGAGTAACGGCGGCGCCGTCTACGTCTCGATCGCGCGCTGGCTCACGCCCGACCGCAACATCATCGAGGGCCGCGGGGTGATCCCGGACATCGAGGTCACGCTCACCGCCGACGACATCGAGGCGGACCGCGACCTCGCCGTGTACCGGGCGATCGAGGCCCTGCGCGCCATGCTGTCCTCGCCTGCACAGGGCTCGTAAGCGCATACTGTACGGGTAGTTATGTCCCGTCCCCTGCCCTCGGGGTCTGCCCCGGGGGCTGCGGGCGCGTGGCGGCGATGATGGGCGAAGCGCCGTGGCGAAGCGTTCCTCGAAGAAGAAGCAGCAGCCCGACCTGCGCGAGGGTGGCACCGTCGCGACGAACCGCCGCGCCCGCTACGACTACAGCATCGAGGGGACGTACGAGGCGGGCCTCGTCCTCACCGGCTCGGAGATCAAGTCGATCCGGGCGGGCCGCGCCAACATCGCCGAGGGTTTCGCACGCTTCGAGCGCGGCGAGCTGTGGCTGCACAACGTGCACATCGCCCCCTACGCGCCCGCCGGCGTGAACCACGAGCCGCTGCGGACCCGCAAGCTGCTCCTGCACCGCAGCGAGCTCGAGCGCCTCGAGCGGTCGCTGCGCGAGCAGCCCGGCATGACCATCGTCCCGCTGCGGCTCTACCTGGCGCGCGGGCTCGCGAAGGTCGAGATCGGGCTCGCGCGCGGCCGCAGACGCTACGACAAGCGCCAGGCGATCGCGAAGCGCGAGGCCGAGCGGACCATGCAGCGGGCGATGCGACGCGACGCGCGCTAGCACGGGCTTCCATTGCGGGAGCCGACGTGGGAGCATGGATGTGTGGGGACGAAAGGGGTCGACAGCGGTTAACGGACACGGTTTGCGGGTCGAGGCGCCACCAACCTCGTAAAACAGGTGGCACCTTCATAACAGGCGATAACGAACTCGCCCTCGCCGCTTAGACAGCGGTGACGTTGTCCCCGGCTCTCGCCTGGCGAGCCGGGAGACAGCGCCGAAATGCCGGGCTGCAATCGCGGGCGCGCGTCGCAGGCCTCGCGACCAAGACTACTGCGGCTGGCCGGCAGCCTCCCTCGTCAGCGCAGGGATGCCGGTGAGAACCCGCCGCTGACTACGCCCGTAGCAGATCCGTGACGAAGGCTTGCTGGACGGGGAGTTCAATTCTCCCCCGTCTCCACCAACTCCATACTTCCAAACTCGTCGAGGTCGTCGGGGCCCGAGCGGATCGCCGGGTGACCGGCGATCCGCTCGGTTCCAGGCTCGGACAGGGTCCTGGACGCAGGCGCCGCCGTACCCGGCAGGCGGCCGCGACCTCCGGCGGCTGGCCGTCGCCGATCGTCGGCTACTCCCCGACGCGCTCGAAGACGAGCACTTGCCCGCCTTCGCTATGCAGCGTGAGTTGCTCCCCTGAGACCTCGAACCGCTCGACGGTGACCAACGCGTCTTGTATGCGCTGCTCCTGGTCGAACAGCGCCTGGGTTGGGCAGCCCGCTTCCGTCCACGTCACGTGGTCGAGGCGCAGGTCCGACCCGCTCACGCTGTAGCTCGCACCGTACGCATTGCAGCCCGTCCACCCAGTCATATCCGTAGTGGTCGTGAACCTGGCGGTTGGGTCGCCCCCCACCACAGCGGCGGGGGCGTCGGCGTTGCCCAGCGCGACCAGCCGCCACTCCGTATTGGCCAACGGATTCTCGTCGCTGCCGCAGGCCACCAACAGCAACACGAAGCCGGACAGAAGCCAGCGCATGATTCATCTCCCTCCGGGGGATGGCCCTCGCCGAGCGGCGCGTACGAGGCGGTTGCGTCGCGCCGCCCCGGCGCGGCCTCTGGGGAGGGTCGCACAAGATTACGCCGGGCCCCGGCGGCGTGCAGCCGCCCCGGCGATACGCCGCACCGCCGGGCGAGGCTTCGATCGCCGGCCGACGGCGCGGCGTGACCCCGGAGCGCATCGGGGACACGACGCGTAGGCTCTGCCCTGCCACTGCCGGGGAGCCACCGTGGATGACCGCGCCGAGCCGCCGACTGTCGAGCACCAGGGCGTCGTCCGGCGCGCGCTGCGCTCGCTGAGGTTCCCGGAGTTCCGCTACTTCTGGGCCAGCAACTTCATCGTGGCGATGGGCCTGATGGTGCAGTTCACCGCCCGCGCGTGGCTGGTGGTCCAGCTCACCGACTCCGCGCTCGTCCTCGGCGCCGTCGAGGCGTCGTGGGCGGTCACCTTCGCCCTGGGGTCGATCCCGATGGGCCTCGTCGCCGACCGCTTCAATCGACGCAACCTGCTGCTCATCGACAACCTGGTCGCGGTGCTCGTGGCGCTCACGATCGGCGTGCTGGTCGTCACGGACCTCGTGGCGGTCTGGCACGTCTTCGCCGCCTCGCTCATCAGCGGGCTGCTCGGGGCGGTGCGCTTCCCGGCGAGCCAGGCGATGACGGGCCGTCTGGTGCCGCAGCGGTACTTCATGAACGCCGCGTCGCTGAACACGGCCAGCCACAGCGTGCCGAGCGTGGTCGGGCCGGCGCTTGGAGGGCTCCTCGTGGGCGGCGTGGGCGTCGGCGTCGTCTACTTCGCCACGTCGGGCGCGCACCTCGCGGCCGCAGTGATGCTGATGGTCGGTGTCGCGGCCTCGTTCGGCTCGATCGAGCGCGCCGAGGGCCGGTCCGTGACCGCGGACCTGCGACAGGCGATCGACTACATGAGGGCCGAGCCCGACCTGCTCAGGCTCACCGCGGTGGTCGTGACCCCGTTCGTGCTCGGCGAGTCGTTCATCCTGCTACTGGCGCTGTTCGTCGAGCAGGAGCTGGGCGGCGGCGCGGCAATGTTCGGGTTCCTCAGCGCGTCGCTCGGCGCGGGCGGCGTGACGGGGGCGCTGGTGGTCGCGGCCACGGGACGGCAGCGACAGATCGGCCAGCTCATCTTCCTCGGGATCGCGGGCATTGGCGTGGCGGGCGTGGTGTACGGCTTCTCGCAGTGGCTCGTGGTCACGGCCGCCGCGCTCTATGTCGCGGGCGCGGCGCAGAGCGCCCTGTTCGTCGGCTTCGAGACATTCCTGCTGCTCCGCGTCCCCGACGAGATGCGAGGCCGCGTGATGGGCCTGACGTTCACGGTGTTCGGGCTCTTCCCGGTGGGCGCGATCTTCGCCGGCGCCCTCGCCGACATCATCGGCCTCCGCGCCGTGGCCATCATCGAGGGCCTCGTCGTCTTCGTCCTCGCGTTGCTCGGCTGGCGGTTCGCGCTGCGCCGCATCGCAGGGGACGAGGCGGGTGTCGGCGCCCCGGAGCAGACCGAGGCAGCCCCATAACAGCGATGGACGCGAAGCGGCGCGGCCCGCATGGGACCGCGCCGCCTGGCTGGCCCTGATCCGGAGTCGTCGGCGCGTCGGCGTCGCTATGCGTCGATGAAGTTGGGGCGGCGCTTCTCCGAGAAGGCCGTGGGACCCTCGATCGAGTCCTGCATCCCGGCGAGGTTCTGCTCGAGCGCGTTGCCCCACTCCTGCGCGACCTCGGGCGGCATGTTGAAGCCGCGGTAGAGCGCCTGCTTGTTGTTGCGGACCGCGCGCGGGGCCATGTCCAGCATCCGCTGCGCGTACTCCATCGCCGCGTCCATGAGCTGGTCGTCCGGCACGACGCGCTGCGCCCAGCCGAGCTGGTACGCGCGCTGCGCGTCCCACTGCGTGTCGCCCCACAGCGTTAGCTCGAGGGCCGAGCTCAGGCCGATCTGGCGCAGGACGGGGATCATCCAGCCGGCGCCCGGCATGTTCCACCGCACCTCGGCGATGCCGACGCGGGCCGACTCGGCCATGATGCGGATGTCGGTCTGCATCGCGTACATGAAGCCGCCGGCGATCGCGAAGCCGTTGATGGCCGCGATCGTCGGCTTCCACAGGCCCATGCCCTCGGCGAGCGGGACCGAGTTCTTGCGCGGGCCTGCCGCGGGCCGCGGCGCGTCGTCGCCGGCGGCCTCGGCCTGCCGGGTCTCCGACGTCTGGATGAGGTCGGCTCCCGCGCAGAACGCCTTGCTGCCGGCGCCCGTGAGGATCGAGACGCGCGCGGTGGGGTCGTCGCGGAACTCGGCGTAGGCGTCGTAGAGCGCCTCGCCGAGGCCGTCGCCGATGGAGTTCATGCGGTGCGGGCGGTTGAGCGTGATCACGTGGATCTTGCCGCCCTCGTGCTTGTCGACCTTCACGACGGGGCCGAAGGTCTCCTGCGGCGTGTCACGGCCGTGCTTCTGCGGGTCATAGGCTTCGTATTCGGGCATGTGTGCTGCTCCTTCCGGCGCTCCGGTCGGCGCCGGTGGCAGTGTAGACCGGAGGCCGCGGCAAGGCGGCGATGCCGGAGGGCAGCACGGATGTCGCGGGCGACTTACTGGTCCGGGTGCGCGAAGTCGACGCGGTACGCCGCGAACGCTTCGTAGAAGTCCCTGGCGGTGATGCCGAAGACAGCCTCGAAGGTGTCCTGCCATGGCTCCGTCTCGGAGCGCCGGCGGAAGTAGTCGAGAAGCGCGAGCTCGCCGGCTCCCTCTACGAGCAACTCGCCGATGAAGTAGCCGAGCGCCGCCATGGACTGGGGCTCTGGTGTGGACGACCCGTGCGTCTCCAGGTCCGTCAGAGGCGGCGTCACCGTGTGGGCCCTCTGAGCGAGGCTGAAGCGTCGCTGCGCTGCGGCGTCCGGGCGTGCGACCATCTCGTACGTGTACCGCGCGTACGCCTCGATGGCGGCGCGCAGCCACAGAGGCCCTATGTAGTCGTAGCCCGCGTCGATCCTGATGACGCCGAGGATGTTGATGTAGTGGTAGCGGCCGAGGTATTCGGCGAGTATGGCGCAGTCGAGGGTGATCACCAGGGCCGACCCCTGGCTGGCGGTGAAGCAGAACCTCGGTCCCGGATCCTGCCCGAACGACTTCCGGTATGCCGGCAGGGCCGCTTCCTGATCGGCGCCGACGTACACCGTGTAGTCGGCCGCCGGGGCGCCGAGGCGCTGCCTGAAGAAGGTCTGTGCGGTCTCGAAGTCCGCGCGTACCTTGGCCTCCTCTTCAGGAGAGATGTCGCCGAGGAGCACCAGGACGGGTTCGTCTCGGTCGTCGGCCAGGTGCGGGATGAGCACCACGATCCCGTCGATGTGCGGCTCGGCGACCGCATAGAAGTCTGCGACCGTCATCCCGAAGGCGCGCTCGAACGCGACGCGCCAGTTCTGTTCGGATGCCACCAGCCGGTAGTAGTCCAGCAGGGCGGGCGCTCCCACGTGCTCGGCGAGCCATTCCAACGCGAAGAAGCCCCTGGAGGCCCAGCGCGACGGCCCCCACGTGCCGATCGAGATTGTCTCCATGCCCGAAAGGCGCTCGCCCGACCGCGACGCGTTTCTCGTGTGTCGTTCGCGCAGCACCGCGGCGGCCTCGGGGTCGAGCGACCGAAGGTATGCGTACTGGGCGTACGACTGCGAGCCCATGTGAAGCCAGTCCGGCCCCTGCGGATGGAGCCTGTCCGGTCCCGGTAGCCACCTCCTGGCCCGCTGATCGATGCGCTCCTGGACGTTTCTGAAATGGAACCAGCCGAGATGGGAGCGGAGCATCGTGGGACACGGAAGAGTGATGAATGCGATGTTCGTGTTGTAGAGGTGACCGCATATCTCTCCGTGGTCGATGAGCGCCGTGTAGACGCCCTCGCCTGATGGCCAGTCGGCTGCGAGGTAGACCGTGTAGTCGGCCGGCTCCGCCTCGAAGTGCTCGGCGAAGAACACCTGCGCGACCCTGACGTCCGCACGCGCGGCAGCCTCGGTATCGGGTGGGATATCGCCCAGGAACACGATGACCGGCTCAAACCGGTCGTCCGTTGCGTGGGTGGGATGCTGCTCCGGCCTGGCGCGCTCGGCCGCGAAACGCGTGTAGAACGAGTCTACGGAGACGCCGAAGGCGGCCTCGAAGCTCTGACGCCACTCGCCGGAGTCGCCGAAGACACGGTAGAAGGTGATGAAGGCCGGGGTGTTCGGAGACCGCGGCCCGCCCTGCCTCAGAACCGCGTGTTCCTCCAGCCACCCGACTGCCCACGAACTGAGACCGCCTGCTGCCGGGCCCGCCGCGCGATACGCCTCGATGTCCTCCATGAGGCGGAGGGGCGGGGGCGAGCTCTTGCGAACGAGCCCGCGCCGATCGGCGAGGAGCTGCGCGCCGCTCGTCTCGTGCCGCGCGACCTCATACAGCCCGCTTGCGTAGCCGGCCGTGCCTGCCGTCAACCAGGCCGGCACGGGCTGATCCCCGGCCCACTCCTGCTGCAGGACGTGGACGTACTCGCGCGCCAGCAACGAGCCGATCGAGGGTCCAGCCCGGGTTGAGCCACGGAGTACGATCCGCCGGCCATCGGACGACGCAGCAGCGGCCACCTCCGGATCGACGCTGACGACGACCTCCGGCGGCACAATCCCGTACTGGTCGGCGAAGAATGAGAGCACGGATGCGGTCTCGGCGCGCACACGAGCCCGTGCATCGGCCGGCACGTCATCGGTGAAGACGAAGGGCGAGCTCACTGCTCCAGACTGCCACCACCACGCGTCTTCCGTGACTTCGACCCAGAACGCATCGCCGTGGCGCAGTTCGCGGAACGTGGTGGCCGTGTCCCCGGCCCTCGGGTGGTGGTGCTCGAACGCCTGGTTCACCGCATCCCACCGGACTGCCCGTCGCAGGACTGGTTTCACCCCGGCGAGCGCCTGCCCGACCTGCGTTCCGGCGTGCCCTGTCCAGCCGACCAGGTTCCGGCCCTCACGAAGGAAGACCGCGGCCGGATCCGAGGCGACAGGTCGGGTCCACTCGACCGGCTCGGTCCCTCCGATGTAGATCCACAGGCCCCGGCCCGGTGTGAGATCCGGGGCATGGCCGTTCGCCCTGTTGCTCCGGGTTGTCTGATCGTACTGCTCCCGCCCGGCGACCCAGACGGACACGCGCACGAGCTCGGGCACGAGGTCGAATAGCTCGGAGACCGGTGTCCTGGGTCCAAGCCATCCCACCATGTTCCAGCCGGGTTGGAGCTCGGTGGTGATCACGTCGCCCTCAGCGGCGGCGGGCGGCAGAGCCTGCTCGGGCGGGCGTTCGGAGGGAGCCGACGTACAGCGCGCGGAGACGGCGAGGGCGATGAGCAGGAGCGTGAGATGCCTCACGGGCCTGGTGCCTTTCGACGGCGGGTATGGACGATGCCCTGGTCCGCGCCCAGCCAGCCCGCCTCGACGCGCCCCATGCCGACTACTCGAGAAGGCCCCGGCCGCGAGTGCGCGACCGGGGCCCGAGGGCGCGCGTACCGCCCTGCTCGAGTCTGTTCGGCGCCGTCTGGCGCTAGCCTCGGACCTGCCGTCGCCTCCCCGTGACGACTCGGGCCGCCACCACCACGAAGACCGCCGCCAGCGCGACCGCCGCGAGGGTGCTTGCGCCGGTGCTGCCGTCGTAGGCGCCGGCGAGGATGCCGTGGCCGTCCGTGGGCTTCGCGGGCACCTCGCCCCCGAGAGCCGTGGTGGTTGCCATCAGCCGGCGCGGCTCCGTGCTCGTGAAGTCGATGTCCCAGATGAACGCGCCGTCCTCGATACGGTCCGCGTTATGTTCGGCCGGCACGCCCGGGAGCTGCACGCGCACGCGCCCCCACCCGCCCTGGAGCAGCTCCGGCGGTAGCAGGTCGGCGCCCACGGCCTGGGGCCCCGCGGCCTCCGCCGCGGCTGCGAGGGTTGTCGCGAATGACCACCCACCCTGGCCATCGGGGCGCAGGTCGAAGTCGCTCGTGACGGAGGCGGCCTGCGGCGCGCCCAGGTAGAGCCCGAGCTGCTGGAGGTTCGCGAACGGGAGCGACAGCTGCATGCCGGTGAACCCGTCCTGGCGGTACTCCTCGATGGTTGCGCCGGGCGGAGGCTGGTCGCCGAGACCGATGGCGTCCTGGGTCGTCATGCCCGTCATCGCGGTGACCTGGTCACTGATGGCGAGCAGCACGCTCATCGCGCCCGATCCGTCCGGGTTGATCGCGAACCCGAGTTCGTAGCGGATGCAGCCCACCATCGAGAACGCCGTAACGGCCAGCAGCAGCGTCAACGCACGTATCTTGCGCGTGACATTCGTTGTCAGTCTCATGTCGGCAACTCCCGTCGTGCGCGGACATCCTACGACGGGAGACCACCGGGAAGCACACCCCCCGATCCGGGCCGCCTCGTTGCGGCGCGAGACGGCGCGGCGCTGGATTGCTACGGTCTGGTCGTCGGGAGAGGAGCGCCACGATGCGCGTGACAGCGATGTACGACCTGCGAGGGGTGATGGGCGACGCCGTGGAGTGGGCGACGCGGCATGAAGCGCTCGGCTTCGACGCCATCCACTTCCCGGAGGTGGCCCGCAACCCGTTCACGTCGCTGACGCTGGCGGCCGAGCACACCGAGTCGATCCGTGTCGGCACGAGCGTCGCGATCGCCTTCGCGCGGTCGCCGTACGTGATGGCGAACCTCGGCTGGGACCTCCAGGAGTACTCCGGCGGGCGGCTCGTGCTCGGCCTCGGCACGCAGGTGAAGGGCCACAACGAGCGGCGCTTCTCCGTGCCGTGGGGACCGCCGACGGCGCGGCTCCGCGAGTACATCGAGATGATGCGCGCGATCTGGCACACCTGGCGCACCGGCGAGCGCCCGGCCTACGAGGGCGAGCACTACCGCTACACCCTCGACAGTTACGTCTTCAATCCCGGCCCCATCGACTACCCCGACCCGCGGATCGCGGTCGCCGCGGTGCGCCCTCGCAACACCGCGCTCGGCTGCGAGATCGCCGACGGGGTGATGTGGCACGGCATGCTGAGCTGGGCGTACCGCGATCAGGTGCTGATCCCGGCCGTCGAGGAGGGCGCACGCGCCGGCGGCAAGGACCCGAAGGACCTGATCATCTCCGGCGGGGGCTTCGTCATCACCGCACCTGACGAGGAGCGCCTGCGCGAGGTGCTGGGCGAGGCGCGCCGGACGATCGCCTTCTACGCCTCGACGCGTACGTACCAGGACAGCATCAAGATGGCGGGCTTCGAGGACGAAGGCGCTCTGCTCCACCGCCTCTCGATGGAGCAGCGCTGGGCGGAGATGGCGAAGATCGTCGACGACGAGTTCGTGGAGCACTTCGCCATCGTCGCCACGTGGGACGAGCTACCCGCGAAGATGGCGGAGCGCTACGCGGGCGTGAACACCGAGGTGGCCTTCAGCGCCCGCATCGAGACGCCCGAGGACGCCGAGCACGCGCGCGAGGTGGTCGAGCAACTCCGCGCGATCCCCGCCTACGGCGAAGTCGAGCCTGCGGGCGTCTCGGCCTGAGGCCTGCTCGTCAGCCTCATGCCACTGCGAGTTGGCTCACGGGGCGAAGCGCCTCGCGGATCAGCGCCTCGTCCCCCACATCGAGCCCATCGAGCGAAACACCGCGGCTGACCATAAGGAACTCGTACGCGAAGACGCTGCCCGAGCGGTCCACGTGCGCGATGCGTTGCTCGTCGAGGCGTCGCCCGCCGCCCTCACCGCCTTCAGCGGCGCGCAGCGTGACGAACAGTGCATCGGCCTCGGAGTCGTAGCGGAACTGCATCGCGACCTGCGACGCCGTGCGGAGCGGGCCGGCCAGCGCGGCCCGACCGTGCGCGCCTACCCGCGCGAGGGCAGCAGGACCGTGCCGGTCGCGCGGGTCGCCATGCCCTCGCGGTCGTTCTGGATCGAGAGCTCGATCTCGACGACGTTGCCGTCCTCGGTCTCTTCCTTGCCCACGACCTCGCCACTCACCACGATCGTGTCGTCCGCCATGTTCATACGGCGCATCTCGAAGTGCAGCTTGCGCACCCAGCCGTCCGGGCCGGCGTAGTCCGCGAGCAGCCGGTAGAGGTTCGCCCGCGTCCAGCCCGTGTTGTAGAAGATCCCGCTGTGCCCGCCCGACTGCGCGAACGGCGGGTCATGGTGCACGGCGTAGAAGTCCTGAGAGCCGCTGACCTGCTTCACCATCTCGGTCCAGGTCAGGTCGTAGCTGAAGCCGGGGAGCTTGTCGCCGACCTCGACGTCCTCGAAGTACGTCTGCGGCATCGGGTCAAGCTTGACGGCCATGATCGATCCTCCCTCGTCCGGGTGAGCTTACTTGGTCTGCAGGCCGAGTGGGTCGGGGTTGGCCTCGACCTCCTCGGGCTCACGGTGGCGGAGGCCGGTGTTGCGGCTGATCGCCACCAGTTCGTCGTCCTGGTTGTAGAAGCGGGTCTCGTTCACGATCCAGATCGCGTTCGGGTCCAGCCGGATCGGCTTCACGAACACGTCGGCGACCGAGGGCTGGGACCACAGCACGTCGCCGACCTTGATGGGCCTGAGGAACTCCCACGTCGTGCTGAGGTTGATCGCGCGGTCCCCGATGGTCGGCACGTCGAGGTTCGGGTCGCCGCGGCTCGGCAGCTCGTGGCCGCCGTTCCACGACGGCCAGGTGCCATCGCCGGCGAAGTAGTCCGCCATCACGCTCGGCGCGATGGTGCTGCCGTACTGGCTCTCGCGGCCGTACTCGGGGTCGAGGAAGAGCGGGTTGGTGCCGTAGCACATGTGCTCATGGCGACGGATCGGGTCGTGCTCGACGGGGTACAGGCCGTCGGAGCGCTCGCCCAGCTTGCCCACGTACTCGGTGCGAACCTGGTCGATGTCGAAGTCTGCCGGGGCGACCTTGCCCATGCGCCTTCCCCCTCCTCGCACGCTCGATTTCGGCGCCAGCATACCGGATGCGGCCCGGTCGCGGCTGGACCGCCGGCCGCACGGCCCGCCCGGCTACTGGATGCGCCAGAGCTCGCTGTCCGGGTAGAACACGTACCACCCCAGCCAGAACGCGATGTGCCCGTTGATGCGCTCGAGGCGTTCACCGGACGGACCGACGAGCGCCTCCTCGGTGATGGTCCACTCCCCGCCGTCCTCATCGAGGACCGTGTCGGGGTCCGGCCCGGGCGAGAAGCTGTTGCGCCCGCGCTCGAACGAGCGGATCTCGCCGCCGTAGTCGTAGTTCGGCCACGGAATGCGGAGATCGATGTCCTCGACGTCGGCGAGCCCGCGCGTCGCGACCAGCACGATGGGCTCTCCCGCGAAGTCGTCGTTGAGCACCTGCTCCCCGACGAGGTCGTCGATCACCCACGCCTTGCGGAGGCCACCGAGGCGCAGCCCGTAGACGCGCTGCTTGGGGTGCAGCTCGTCGCTGCGGAGGAACAGCGGGAAGCGGATCTCGTTCGTGCGGAAGTAGTCGCCGTAGGGCTGCCCGAAGACCTCGTAGATGCGGTCGTGGCCGGTCCTGACGTCCAGCACCTCGGTCTCTGGGTGCTGCTCCAGCCAGTCGCCCCACGAGGTAGTCACCGTGGGCAGCAGCTTGAGCTCGAGTGCGTCGGCGTCGGCGGCGAGGGGGCCGAGCACCGGCTTGCCGGTGAACTGGTTCCACAGCGTCCGCGTCGTCCGGTCGTACATGAGCTTGTTGCTGCGGTAGAGCAGGCCGGAGGTACCGAACGTGTAGGTGTTGCCGTCCGGCGCGCGCCCGTCGAACGCGATCCCGGCGCCGCAGAGCGTGCAGTACGCAAGCGAGACCGGCACGCCGCCGATGACGTCGTTGGCCAGCTCGTGCCAGTCCAGGATGCGCACCGGGTACGCCATCGCCTCGCCGTTGAGCGCGATGCCGAAGACCGGCTCGTCGGGGTCGAGGTAGGTTGCCGCCTCGGGGCTCAGCCGGTCCGCGTTGTCGAGCGACGGGATGCCGTCGACGCGCACGCCACCCCAGACGACCTCCTCGACGCGGATGGTCGAGGGGCTGTCGGGCGCGAGGAACCCTCCGAACAGCGGGTCGATGCGGGAGAGAAGCTGGCCCTTCCACGCGGTGAACCCGGGTGGCGGTTCGAGGTCGGTCCCCGCGTACCACTCGAACCATCCGAACCAGTGCGGCCCGAGGTCGACCCCGGACATCGCGATCAGCGCGTCCTGCACGACGTTGAGCGACTCGATCCCCTGCACGCCGCGGTGGAACGATGCGCGGAGGATCTCGATGAACGCCGCGATGAAGCGGTAGTCCCGCGCCTCCTTGATGCGGTCGACCGTGGCGATGGTCAGTTCGAGGTTCGGCCCCACCTCCAGCAGGTCCTCCAGGAGCTGGCGAGCTTCCACGTCGGGGATGGGTGGCGTCGGGGTCGGCTCAGGTGTCGGCGCCGCTGCGGTGGGTTCCGCCGTCTCCTCCGCGGGCTCGGGCTCGTCGTCCGTGCACGCGGCGACGAGCAGCAGGAGGATGGTGAGCGACGCGAGGGTGAGCCCTCGCAACGACGACGTGAGGCCGGGGCGAGCGGAACGCCCGCCGGTTCGAGCGCGCACAGGCGCTCCTCTCAGGAGCATGGTGGTGGCGGCTGCGCTACCAGCGTAACACCCGCGCGAACTGTAGCCGGTCGCGCGCTAACGGATGGCCTGCTCGACGGCTTCGGTCAGCCAGGCGTTGAGGCTCTTGCCCTCGGCGCGCGCGGTCTCGGTGGCGGCGCGATGGAGGTCCGGTCCGACTCGCAGCGGGATGTTGCCGGAGTACGCCCTGTCGGGCGTCCGCCCGCGCTCGGCGCAGACCTCCAGGTACTCGTCCCCCGACGCCGCGAACGCCTCGCGCAGCTCCGGTACGGACGTCCCCTGGAACGTGATCACGTCGCGAGTCCCGACCACCTCACCGTGGAACAGCTCGGCGTCATCGTCGAACACGACGGCAGCGCGGTATCCCCGGTGCTTCATCGCGCTCACGCAGGCACGAACACCGGGATCGGGAACTCGCCCTCGTCCTGCTCCTCGAACGAGACGCGCACGCGCATCCCGCACTCGATGTCGGTGGTGGGGTTCTCCACGCCCATGATGTTCGTGAAGATGCGGAACCCCTCGTCCAGGTCCACGTACGCGACGGCGTACGCGCCGAGGTCGGCGAAGCGCGGGTTCCGGTTCTGCCGCACCACCGAGTAGGTGTATACGGCGCCTTCGCCCGCCGAGGTGCGCCACTCGAGGTCGTCGCTGCCGCAGGCAGTGCAGTGCAGCCGGGGTGTGAACACCACCTCGGGGCAGGTGTTGCAGGTCTGGTAGCGCAGTTCGCGCTCCTTCACGCCGTCCCAGTACGGCTCGGTGTTGGGCTCGGGGAATCGTGGTTGGGGCCGGTTCGGCATTGCTGTGCTCCGTTCGTGTGGGTCGTCGGGTAGGCGTCGGGGCTAGTCGCGCGCGAGGATCACGGTGCCGCCGGAGTGCGAGCCTCCCAGCGTGCCGCCGTTGCCGTGCGCCACGGCCAGGCTCGCGCCCTCCACCTGCGAGGTGGACTCGCCGCGCAGCTGCCGCACCGACTCGAGCAGCAGGAACAGCCCGCGCATGCCCGGGTGGTTCGAGGACAGCCCGCCGCCGTCGGTGTTGAGCGTCGGCCGGAGCCCGCTGTCGAAGCGCAGCCGGCCGCCCTGCACGAAGTCGCCGATCTCGCCCTTGCCGCAGAACCCGAGGTCCTCGAGACACGTCGCCGTGGTGATCGAGAACGAGTCGTAGATCATGGCGATGTCGATCTCTTCGGCCGTAATGCCGGCCTGGCCGTACGCGATCGGCGCGCTCTGCGCGCCGGCGGTGGTGGTGATGTCGCCGCCGTTCTCGCGGTACTTCGTCGCCTCGCCGGTGCCGAGGATCCAGACGGGCGGCTTGGCGATGTCCTGCGCCACCTCGGGCGAGACGATGACGAGCGCCCCGCCGCCGTCGCTGACCATGCAGCACTCGAGGAGGTGCAGCGGGTCGGCGATGACGCGCGAGTCGAGCACGTCGTCGATGGTGATCTCGCTGACCGGGTGGACGGCCCCGAACTCGAGGTCGTTCATCGCCTGCACGGCCTCGGGGTTGCGCATCGCGTGCGCGCGCGTGACCACGGAGAGCTCGGCGAAGGCCTCCTCGGGCGTGCCGTACTCGTGCATATGCCGCATCTTCACCATGGCGTAGCCGGAGATGAGCGTGAGGCCGTAGGGGTCCTCCATGTTGCCCTGCCAGTTGGCGGGTCCCTGCCCGGTCATGCCGCCGGTGCCGATGGCGCGCCGGTCGGAGTGCGACGTCGAACCGTAGCTGAGCACCGCGACCTTGCAGGCGCCCGCGGCGATGTCGCGCATGGCGTGCGCGGTCTGGAACTCGAACGCCGAGCCGCCGACCTGCGTGGTGTCGGTGACGGTGGGCTTGATGCCGAGGTAGGCGGCCATGCCGAGGCCCCCGCCACCCTCGCCCTCGTCGCAGTCGTAGAGGCCGTCGACGTCGGACCAGTCGAGGCCGGCGTCGGCGAGTGCCGCGCGGATCGAATCGACCTTGATCTGCATCGCGCTCACGCCGGGCGCGACGCGCAGGGGGTACTCGTGGATGCCGGCGATTGCCGCCAGCCGGCTCTGGGTGGCCATGCGTGACTCCTTCGGGGCGCCGCGGTGCCCGCGGCGCGTTGCACGCGCACTAGAGCACTCGTGCGCGAGCGCGTCAACGCCTTGCGAGCGGAGCGTGCTACGTCGTGCGGACAGGCTGGACAGTTGCCAGGCGGTCGGCGAGCCGGTCGCTCGCCACTTCGAGTTCGTACTGGGTCTGCAGCCCCATCCAAAACTCGGCCGTAGTCCCGAAGTACCGCGAGAGCAAGAGTGCGGTCTCGGCCGTAACGGAGCGTTCTCCGTGCACGATTGCGTGGATGCGGCGCGCGTCCACGCCAATCGCCTTGGCAAGCCGGTATTGGCTGATGTTCATTGGGAGAAGGAACTCCTCGTTGAGGATCTCACCAGGGTGGACCGGGGGAAGCCTGCTCTCGTCGAGCGTCATCGTGGTAGTCATGGGTATCCTCTTCCCCCGCGGCGCCCTCAATGGTAATCGACGATCTCGACCCCGTGAGCGTCCCCGTCGATCCACACAAAACAGATGCGCCACTGATCGTTGATTCGGATGCTGTGCTGTCCCTCACGATCCCCTGCCAACGCCTGGAGGCGATTACCCGGGGATACCCGCAGGTCGTTCAGCTGTCGGGCTCGGTTCAACATGGCGAGTTTCCTCTGTGCACGCCGCTGAATGTCGGGAGGCATCCTCCGGACACGTTGCCGTTGAGCAAGGGATTCCGTCGCGCGGTCCCGGAAGCTGGCAATCACGACACTCATTGTATCTCTTAATACTAGTAGCTCAACTACTATTACAATAGTGATGTATGTTGCGCCTTGCCCGCCGCGCGAGGCGCGGCTACGGTTCGGCGATGCGAGTGGGTCTCATCTCCGATACGCACCTCCCATCCCTCATCCGCCACCTCGACGGGCTCGGGCCAGAGCCCGCCGCGTTCCTCGAGACCGTCGACCTGATCCTGCACGCCGGCGACATCAGCACCCGCACCGTGCTCGACTGGTGCGAGCAGTTCGCGCCCGTCCTCGCCGCCCGCGGCAACCACGACGTGTTCGAGGACCCCCGACTCGCCGACCGCCAGGTCGTCGAGCTCGAGGGCTGGCGCATCGGCATGACGCACGACCTGCGGCCGCGCACCGCACCGACGACGGAGCTCGGGGCGCTGCACTTCGATGGCGCCGAGCTGGACGTGATGGTCGGGGGGGACACGCACGTCGAGTGGCTCGAGTACCGCGACGGCGTGCTGCTGGTGAACTCCGGCAGCCCGAACCTGCCGCACAACAAGGAGACGCGGCTCGGCACCGTCGGGCTGCTCGAGCTCGAACCCGGCTGGCTGCACGCCGAGATCCTGACGCTCGGCGAGACGGATGGGCGACCGAACCCCGGGAGCCCCCAGCACGTCGAGATCGAGGCGGGCCGCCTCGTCGGCAGCTCCTACAACAACGACCACACCGCCGAGCCGCCTCGGGCTGCGCTCAGGGGTTAGCGTCTCCGGCTCGCCCTTCCCCACCCGACCGGCGCGGCGCCCCCGAGGTCGTCGCACGCGCAGCGGCCCGCCTCAGTGGCGGGCCGCCTGGTGCGCTCGATGCGGATCGGGGTCGAGCTATGCCTGCGCGAGCAGCGGGCGGTCGTAGACGACGTTGCCGGTGTACGCGCTCGGGTCCTGCTCGCAGATCCAGACCGTCGCCTCGCCCATCGGGTCGGCCGCCTCGAAGTTGAGGTCGGGGTTCTCCGGGTCGTTGCCGGCGAAGATCAGTCCGGGCGTGCGGTAGCCGCTTTCCGGCGAGAGCACGTTCACGGCGATGTTGTCGTCCTGCAGCTCGACGGCCTGCGACTGCGAGAAGTGCTCGAGGCCGGCCTTGATGCCGCCGTAGAGCAGGTCGCCGCCGCGACGCACGTCGTCCCCGTACGGGCCGGGGCCGGGCGCGATCGCGCCGCGCGAGGAGATGTTGATGATGTGTCCGCCGCCGCCCTCGCGCATGTGGGGGATGGCCGCCCGCATCATCATGATGTAGCCGATGTAGTTGACCTCGAGGCTGAGGTGGATGTGGCGCTCGCGCGCCGACTCGATGGTGCCGGGGATGAAGATCGCGGCGTTGTTGACCAGGATGTCGATGCGGCCCCACTCGTCCATCACGGTCTGCGCGCAGGCCATGATGCTCTCGGCGTCGCGGAGGTTGAGCACGACCGGCATGGCCGTGCCGCCCGCATCCGTGATCGTCTCGGTGACCGAGTGGATGGTGCCGGGCAGCCGCGCGTCCTGCACGGTCTCGGTGCGGGCGGCGACGGCGGTCTTCGCGCCGGCCGCGGCGAGGTGACGAGCGATGTCGGCGCCGATCCCGCGGCTCGCGCCTGCGACGATGGCGACCTTCCCGTCCAGCGACATGTGATCCTCCCTGGTGCGTCGAGGCGGGCCCCTCGCCACGCCTCGGTGAATGTCCGTGTCGGCTGGCGAGTCTAGCCCGATCCCGCCGCGCGCACACCCTCCGGGGTCGGGATGAGAGGGCCAGGTTGCGTCTGGTAGCCTGAATGACCCCCACGGCCATCGAGGAGATGCTCGTGTCTCAGCCATCGCGCCACCGACGATCGAGCGACGCCGACCTCGAACGACTCCTCGAAGGGCTGCCCGACACATCCACACCCGAATTCGCAGCCGAGGCGCGGCGGCAGTCGCTCATCGCGGCGAACAGCCCGCGCGCGGAAGAGGATCAGGCGTTCGTCGACTCCGTCTCCGACTGGCCGGAGTGAGGGCGCGCACACCCCGCGCTGGCTCCCATCCCCTACACTCCCCCCATGACCCCCACCGGCAGGCAGCCGCGACGGCGCGGCGACGCGCCTCCCGGGCTCCAACGCGACCTCTTCGGCGGCGATGAGCCTCGGCTCCCCGAAGGCGCAGTCGGCGATGCGCCGCGCGGCTCCGCCCCGCTCGCCACGCGCCAGCGCCCGAGGGACCTCGATGACTTCGTGGGGCAGGAGGAGGTCGTCGGCCCGGGGAGCCCGCTGCGCGGGATGATCGAGCGCGACGAGACGCCCTCGCTCGTGCTGTGGGGGCCGCCCGGCTCCGGCAAGACCACGCTCGCCGCCATCATCGCCCGGCGCACGCAGCGCTACTTCGAGCCCCTCTCGGCCGTCGACGCCGGGGTCGCGGACATCCGGCGCGTGGTTGCCGACGCGCGGCAGCGCCGCTCGGCGGGCGGCGTCGAGACCATCCTCTTTATCGACGAGCTACACCGGTTCAACCGCGCGCAGCAGGACCACGTGCTCCCCCACGTCGAGGACGGCACCGTCACGCTCATCGGCGCGACGACGGAGAACCCGTCGTTTTATGTCGTGGCTCCGCTCATCTCCCGCGCGCGCGTCTTCAAGCTCGACCTGCTCTCCGAGCACGACGTCCGCACCATCGTGATGCGCGCGCTGGAGCGCGACGCACAGCTCGCGGACCTCGACCTCGAAGTCGCCGAAGACGCCGTCGGCGCGATCGTGCGGCTCGCGGGCGGCGACGCGCGCGCGGCGCTCAACCTGCTGGAGCTTGCCGCCACCTCGACGCGCCCCGGCGGCGACGGCGTGCGCCGCGTCACGCGCGAGGCCGTCGAGGCGACCGGGCAACGGCCGACCGTGCTCTACGACCGCATGGGCGACGCCCACTACGACCACATCTCCGCGTACATCAAGTCGGTGCGCGACTCAGACCCGGACGGCGCGCTCTACTGGCTTGCGAGGATGCTCGAGGCCGGCGAGGACCCGCTGTTCGTCGCGCGTCGCATGGTCATCCTCGCCGCCGAGGACGTCGGGCTCGCCGACCCGCAGGCGCTCGTCGTCGCGGTGTCCGGGCAGCAGGCCGTGCACTTCCTCGGCATGCCGGAGGCGCGACTGCCGCTCGCCGAGGTGACCGTGTACCTGGCGCGCGCACCGAAGTCGAACTCGGCCTACGCGGCCTACACCCGCGCCGCGGCCGACGTGGAGCGCACGCGCAACGACCCCGTCCCCATCCACCTCCGCAACGCCGCGACCCGGCTGATGCGCGACTTCGGGTACGGCGAGGGCTACCGCTACGCCCACGACTTCGAGGGCCACGTCGTGCCCGACCAGACCCACCGTCCGCCGTCAGCCGAGGGGAACGTCTACTACGAGCCCGGGTCGCTCGGCGACGAGGCAGAGTCCAAGGACGACTAGCCGTCCGCGCCCATCCCGAGCGTCGAGGGCGGCGTCGCAGCCTCGAACGCTGCGTGCTCGGTGCGGCGTCGCTCGATCTCGTCGGACGCCGGGCCGCTCCCTGTGGCAATCGCTGCAAACAGCTCGGAGCGCGTGAGGTAGAACACGTCGCGCCCGTCGCTCAGCGCGCCGCGCGCCTCGAGGTCCGCGCCGGCGCGCAGCCACATCGCCCGCGCGGACGCGATGAGGCGCCCGACGGGCTCGGAGAGCGCGTCGGCCGCGAGGCCCTGCTCCTGGGCCGTCGGCAGCAGCGCCATCAACTCGGCCACGCCCGGCTCCGTGGCCGCACGTGCGAGGTCCGCCTGCGCGGTGCTGCGCTGCTGGAGGCGTCGCCGCTGCGTTGCGAGCGGGCTCGCCTCGTCCGGGAGCGCGGCCGCCGCGCGCACCGCGCGGGTGATCGTGGCGTGGTCCTCGCTCCACGACGGCAGGTCCTGGCGGTAGCCCGGCACGCGGAACGGAAACTCCTGCTGCGCGCGGTCCCGAAGCTGCCAGTAGTCGCGCTGCCCGCCCGTGGGGCCGAATGTCGCCGAGAGCCTGCTCCCCTGGCTGCGCAGCAGGCGGCTCATCTCCCACACCACGGCTGCGCGTCGCGACGCCCGTGACGGGATCGCCTCGATCAGCGTCCGCGCGTCGTCCTCCCGCCCCTCGCCGAAGTGGGTGGCGAAGGCCTCGACGAACGCCGCCGCGGCCTGCTCGGCCGGTCGCAGCACCTCGTCGCGGAGCCCCGTCGCGAGGCTGCTCCACTCCCCGACGGGCCCCGCGAGCGTGTCGCGCGCGAGTTGCGCGGGATCGACGCCGTCCAGCGAGGCGGCGAGCGCCTCCACGCGCGGCAGCCACTCGACGTACAGGCGGTCGAGCGGTGCGGCGCCCTCGCCGGCGCTGTCGGCGCTGCCCGGCGAGTCGTCACGCGTGTAGACGTAGCCGCCGACGGCCAGCGCGCCGGGGCCCTGGACCTCGGCGTAGAGTTCGGCGATGAGCGGCGGATGGGCTTCCGCGTCGTGCGGGCAGGCGAGGCCCCATCGATGCGCGGCGAGGGCGGGATCGGGTAGTTCGAATGAGACGCCGCTGCTCATGTGGCTTCCTCGCCCCTCGGCTGCTGGCCCGTCCGAGTCATGCTAATGCCGCGAGCGCCGCAGCGGGAGCGCGCGAGCGGGCATCCTGCCCCGTCACGGTGATACCCTCGCAGGGCGAATCGTGACGAGATGCACGGTGGGCACTGCGAGGTGGCGATGACGACATCGGAGGCGGGGGCGCTCCAGCTCGGCGCCCCGGAGCGGGTGAGCGCCGTCGAGGCTGTCGACGAGTTCCGGCGGGGACGCCCCGTCATCATCGTCGACGACGAGGGCCGCGAGAACGAGGGCGACCTCTGCATCGCCGCGCAGTTCATCGACGCGGAGATGATCGCGTTCATGACGCGCGGTGCGGGCGGCATGATGTGCGTGGCGATGGCCGGCGAGCGCCTCGACGCGATGAACGTGCCGCTCATGACCGGCCGCAACACGTCACCGCTCTCGAAGCAGTTCACCGTCTCCGTCGAGGCGCGCGACGGCGTCTCCACCGGAGCGTCGGCCGCCGACCGTGCGCGCACGATCCAAGTGCTGGTCGGCCCCGAGTCCACGCCCGAGCAGCTGACGCGGCCGGGGCACATCTTCCCGCTGCGCGCCCGCGACGGCGGGGTGCTCGTGCGCGCCGGCCACACCGAGGCGTCCGTGGACATGGCCCGTCTTGCCGGGTGCACGCCCGCCGCTGTCATCTGCGAGATGCTGCGCGAGGACGGCTCCGTCGCCCGCACCCCGGACCTGATCGCGTTCGCCCGGGAGCACGACATCAAGATCGTCACCGTCAACGACGTGATCGCCCACCGCCTCCGCACCGACACGCTCATCGAGCGCGTCACCGAGGCCGGCCTGCCGAGCAGCTTCGGGGACTTCACCGCCGTCGGATACCGCACGCTCATCGACACCCGCGAGCACATCGCCTTCGTGCTCGGCGACATCTCCACACCCGAGCCCGTGCTCGTGCGCGTACACGACCAGTGCGTGACTGGCGACGTGTTCCGCTCGCTGAGCTGCGACTGCGGCTACCAGTTGCGCGCTGCGATGAACCTCGTCCGCGAGGCCGGACGGGGCGTCGTCGTCTACCTGTACCAGCAGGGCCGCGCCGTCGGGCTGCACCAGAAGGGTATCCAGCCCGCCGAGACGAGCGGCGGCGAGGCCCTGGCGCCCATCGAGGCCCTCGGGCTCCCCGACTACGGCATCGGGATGCAGATCCTCGTGGACCTCGGCGTGAGCGAGATGCGGCTCATCACCGACAACCCGGTGAAGCGCTCCGGCCTCGAAGGCTACGGCCTCGAGATCGCCGAACTCGTGCCGCTCGCCGAGCGCACCCGCGCACAGCGCGAGGAGGCCCTGAGCGCCGCCCGCGGAGACGACGAGGGCGCGTAGCACCGCAGTACCACGCGCCCACATTGCGTTTCGCCCTGCGGGACGACGCGCGTCCCGCAGGGGGCTAGTCGATCAGCGCCGCGATCACCTCGTCGATGACGGCGTCCGCCTTCGCATGGAGCTCATCGTCCGTCGCATCCTGGATCGGGTGCTCGACGAACGAGCGCTGCATGGCGGGCAGGCCGAGCGAGACCGCCTGCGCCTCCGCGGCGTCGACGAACTCGTCGGAGGCCATCATCACCGAGGGAATGCCCTGGATCTCGAACCAGACCGTGTCGTGCACACTGCACGTCGTGCAGGAGCCTCAGTCGGCGAGGGCTTCGATGACGAAGTCCACCTCCTCCATCATCTTGCGCCGCAGCTCGTCCGGCGCCGGCTTGGCGAAGGTCGGCTTCATGTAGCGCTTGACCGCCACCTCGGGCACGCGCTCGTTCAGCAGCGACTCGATGCGGTCGAGCACCACGTTGCCGCGTGGCTTGCTGATGTCGAGCAGGCCGACGGTCCCGGTGATGTGCTCGGGGCGCCTCGTGAGTTGCCGCCCGATCGGTTCTCGTTCGTCCGTCGGGTCCAGAATCGTCGTCATACGACCTCCTCGATGATCCTGCTGTCCAGGCCGCTGGCCCAGCCCGGGAAGATCGACGTGAACTTCCCGGCGCCGCTCCCGGCTACCACGATGTGGATGTTATCCGGCGATTGGAACTTCGGTATGAGCTCGTCGAGCTGCTCCTCGCTCGGCCCGTCCGGGCCGAAGCTCTCCGGCGGGATGCCGGCGCCCGCTCGGTCGTCGATGAGAAGCTCGCGCACCGGCCGATGCGTGAGCTCCCAGAGCCGCTGCTGGAGCTGGGCCCGCGTCCAGCGATCGCGCCAGATGGTGTCGACGTGCTCGGGGCAGAGCACCATCAGCACCTCGCCCGACCTCGATCGCGGGTGCCCGATCGCCTGCAGCGACATCGCGAGGCTGCCAGCGAGCGCCTCGGCCGTGCGCGACGTCTGGTCGACGCACACGAGCGGCCCGGGCGACGCCGGGAAGACCGACACCACGCTGTCCGTGGCGTCGTGGCCATGCCCGACGTGGAACGGCTCCCACGGACTGGCCTCCTCGCGCTCGGCGAACGCGAGCGTGAACTTCGCCGGCGATCCGAGCATGGAGCGCTCGGTGCCGCCGGGCTTCGCCCCGCCGACGTTGCGCAGCACGAGCCGGACGGCGCGCCCGATGGTCGCGTTCGCGCGGTTGCCCTGCCCGAGCGCGCCCAGGCCCGAGTTCATCTTGATGCGGTCCCGGATCGGCCCGTTGACGATGACGGCGGGCGAGGCGCCCATCGTCGTGGCCATCACGCCGTGCGCGTTGAACTGCTCGGTGCAGACCGCCTCGACGGCCGCGAGCACGACGGGCAGGTATTCGGGCTTGCAGCCTGCCAGCACCGCGTTGATCGCAACCTTTTCGACCGTCGCCTCGCCCATGTTGGGCGGGACGACGGCCACCACTTCCTGCGCGTCGCGGCGGGTGCCGGCGAGCATCCGCAGCACGCGCTCCGGGCTCGGAGCCACGACGGGGAGCCCGTCGGTGAAGCCCTGGTCGAACATGAACTCGTCGACGTCGTCGGCGCTCCCAACCTCGATGCGCCGGGCGCGCAGCGGGCTGCCCGCGGCCTCCGCCGCAAGCCGCTCGGCGATGCCGGGCTCGAGGGTGCGCGAGCCGCAGCCGGGCTGCGAGACCGGGTAGCGCTCCCAGTCGACGTCGCCCGCGTCTGCGTCCGAGAGGTCCGCGAGCCGGCCGTAGAGCGCGCGCCAGTCGTCGCGGCCGAAGCCGACGAAGCGGTCGACCTCGGCGCCCTCGCCGTCGGTGAGGATCACGGTCGGCACGGTCTCGAGGTCGTAGTTGTAGGAGACGGCAAGCTCGGAGTCGTCGAGCAGGGGGAGGGTCAGGTCGTGGCGGTCGACGAGGATCGCGTTGCCCTCGGCCTCCTGGCCGATCGCGAGCACGTCGACGGCGCCGCCGAAGGCGCGGTGCGCGCCCTCGATGAGCGGCATCGAGGTGCCGCAGGTCGGGCAGTCCTCCTTGACGAAGGCGAGGAGTGTCGGGCGGCCCGTCGGGAACGCGCGTTCCTCGCTGCGCTGGTCGATCAGTTCGAAGCCAGGTAGCTCGGTCACGTCGAGCTCCTTACGTGCGACATCCCGTCCGGGTGCATTCTAGCCACATCGGGGGAACGGCGTGGCGTGAGGCGCCTGGCTCAAACGTGTGCGTCGACCCGATCCATCTCGCCGGGCCAATCGAGGAGCCGTCCGTCGGCAGTGAGGAGCCGGCAGCCGTCGAGCGTGATGGCGGTGGCCGCGATGATCCGGTCGGCGGGGTCCCCGTGCATGTCGGGGATCTCGCCCGCGAGCGTGGCGATCTCAGCAGTCACGCCGACCTCTCCCAAGCCGCTGGCGCGCAAGCCCCCACGCCAGCCCAGCACGTCGCGCGTCACCCCCACGCGGCCCTTGCGCTGCAGCATCGCGATCTCCCAGAACGTAATGGTCGAGACCGCAGCCTCGCCGTCCGCCCATGCCCGATCGAGCAATGCGCGAGCGCGCCGTCCCAGTTCGTTGCGGTCGAGGTGCATCCACACCAGCACGTGAGTATCGAGCAGGATCACCTGTACTCGGACCGGCCAGGATTGAGCACCCGATCCGGATCGGAGAGCACGTCCACTTCGTCCTCATCGATCGGGCTGATGATGTCTCCGAGGATCTCGATCTGACCCTTGCCGGCGCCCCACGGCGCCTTCTGAGGGTGCTGATACGGCGTCAGCTTCGCCACAGGGTTCCCCCGCTTCATGATGATGATCTCCCGGCCGGTCGCTTCGACCTCATCCATGAGTTGCAGGCACTTTGCCTTGAACTCGGACGCCTTGATGAACCGCCGCGTGCTATACACGCCAACGAATTCCCTGATCCGGGCGCCTGCCGGTTTCTCCCGCTCAACCATGGTCATGACTATAGTACCAGCTCCCCCGCCACGCAACCCCTCGTGCGACCGTGCGGAGCCTAGCTCCGAGGGCTGGTAGGCTCGTTTGAACCTCCGACCAGACTGGAGCCTGTACGAGTGAGACTGCTGTCGGCGCCGCGCGTCTTCTACGGCTGGTGGATCGTCGTCGCCGGCTTCGGCACCCAGTGGCTCGTCGGCGCACTCATGCTCCACCCTTTCGGCCTCTACGTGGTCGAGTTTGAGAAGCACTTCGGCTGGAACCGCACCGAGCTGGCGATTGCGTTCTCGCTCGCACGCGTCGAGGACGGGCTGCTCGGCCCGATCCAGGGCTGGATGATCGATCGCTTCGGACCCCGTGCGGTGATCAGGGTCGGCATCGTGCTCTTCGCGCTCGGGTTCGTGGCGTTCAGCCAGATGAACTCGCTCGCGATGTTCTACATCACGTTCCTGCTCATGGCGGTCGGCGCCGCGATGGCTGGATTCCTGTCGGTCAACACCGCCGTCGTGAACTGGTTCGTCCGACGCCGCACCCTCGCCGTCAGCATCGCGCTGATCGGTGTGGCCGGTGGCGGCTTCGCGGCGCCCGCCATCGCGTTCCTGATGGAGGAGATCGGGTGGCGCGGCACGGCCTTGGCGTCTGCGGCGCTCATCCTCATCATCGGGCTGCCCGCGGCCCAGCTCATCAGGCATCGCCCGGAGCCGTACGGCCTCCGCCCCGACGGCGACCCGGCCCCGCCCCCGGCTGGAGCAGACGGCGGGCCGCAGTTCGCCGAGGTCAGCATGACCCCCCAGCAGGCGCTGCGGAGCCGGGCGTTCTGGGCCATCTCGTTCGCGCACGCGGCGGCGCTGCTCGTGGTCTCGGCGGTGATGGTCCACTTCGTCGCGCACGTCGAGGAGCAGCTGGACTACACGCGTGCGCAGGCCGCTTCACTCATCACGCTCCTGACCGTCATGGTGATCGTCGGACAGATCGTGGGCGGTTGGGCCGGCGACCGCCTCAATACGCGCGCGATCATCGCCGTGTGCCTCATGGGCCACGCGACGGCCATGCTCTTCCTGACGTTCGCCACGACCCTCTGGATGGTGGTGGCGTTCTCGTTGCTGCACGGCGTCGCCTGGGGTGTGCGAGGCCCGGTGATCCTCTCGATGCGCGCCGAGTACTTCGGCCCGCGCTCGTTCGGCACGATCATGGGGTTCTCGTCGCTGATCGTGATGCTGGGGATGATCGTCGGCCCGATCTTCGCCGGGATGGTCTACGACAACACCGGCTCGTACGAGGTCGGGTTCACGCTGCTCGCGCTCATCGCGGGCGCCAGCTCGCTGCTCATGCTGTGGGCCGGCAGCCCGCCGCCCCGCCCGGCGCGCATGCCCACCGCCAGCTCAGTCGCGACCGAGGCAAGCGAGGCTCCCGCCGCGTAGCGAGACCCGGACGGCTGGCTACGCCCGCCCGACCGCCGCGTCGATGCGCGCCATCACTTCGTCCTCGAGCGGCCCCCGCGCCTCGGCCTCGACGCACTCGCGGAGCTCCACGCGGTGCTTCACGCCGAGGACCACGGTGGCGACGCCGGGCATCGACAGCGCGTAGCGGTGTGCCAGCGCGGCCGGCGACTCGCCCAGTTTGCGCGCGAGGTCGCGGAACGGAGCGGCGCGGTCGAAGTCCACGGCGTCGCCGTGTCCCTCCGGCAGCTCGCGGTCGATTGCGTCGGTGAGCGCGCCTGCCTGCACGGCGCGGATGCCCATCACGCCGACGCCCCGCTCGGCCGCCGTTGCAATCACCTCGCGCGGGCGGAGCGCGCCGTCGAAGCGCTGGATCGCGCCCGCCGAGTCGAGCAGGTTGGCGATGCACTGCACCGCCCCGGGCGCCGAGTCCGATCGAAGCGCGGCGATCACGGCGTCGGGGACGCCGATGCCCGTGATGCCCCACGCGCCCGTCAGCCCCTCCGCCACGAGTCCCTCGAGGGCCGGCCGCACGGACTCCTCGAAGAGGGTCAGCGGCGTCCCCGCGTAGCGCTCGGCGTCGGCGTCGGCGACCAGCATGTTGTGTACGAGGAACAGGTCGACGCGCTCGAGGCGGAGCCGTTCGAGGCTCGCCGTCAGGCTGGAGCGCAGTAGAGTGGCGACTTCATCCGCGGGCGGCGCGTTGACGCGGCACTTGGTCGAGACCAGGACGCCGTTGGGGAGCCGACCGTCGAACGCCTCGCCGACCACTCGCTCGGCCTCGCCGTCCCCGTAGCTGGGGGCGACGTCGAGCAGGTTGATGCCGAGCTCGATCGCCTCACGGGTGGTCGCGACGGACTCCTCGCGGGTGGTCGGCCCCCACACCTGGCCGATGCCCCCGCCCCCGAGTGAGAGCGCGCTGACGTCATATCCGAGGCTGCCGAAAGGTCGTCGTTCCATGTTCGCTACCCGAACGCGCCCGCCTCGCGCAGCGCGGTGATCTCCTCCGGTGTGAGGCCGTGCTCCCCCAGCACCTCGTCGGTGTGGCCTCCGAGGGTTGGCGACGGGCGGTCCGTGCCCGTCGGTGAGTTCGTCATGCGCAGGATCGGGCCGACGAGCTGTTCGGGGCCCGTCAAGGGGTGGTCGATGTCGACCATGTAGCCCATCGCCTGCACCTGCGGGTCCTGGGACATCTGCTCCGGGAAGTTGACCTTGGTGGCCGGCGCTCCCTGCGCGTCGAGGAGCTCGATCCACTCGTCCATGGTCTTGGTGCGGTAGAGCTGCCGCACGCGCTCCTGGAACGCCTGCGCCTTCGCCTCCCACTCCGGGTCGAGGGCGTCGAAGTCGGGGTCCTCCATGGGGTCCTCGCCGGTCAGCCCCAGCGCCTCGCGGATCTGCGCCTGGTTGCGAGGGGTGAGCGCGCCGACGACGATCGCGCCGTCCTGCACCACGTAGGTGCCGTAGTACGTCAGGAATGCCGTCGCGATTGCGCGCTGGCCCTCGTGGATGTCCATCAGCTCCTGGTAGTTGGCGCCCGCCTGCTGCGCCGCCGTGAGGGCCTCCATCATCGGGTCCCTCGTGATCGCGTCCTGCACGGGCACCCGCCCGACGGAGGCGCCGAGCAGCGACAGCGCCGAGTTGAGCAGCGAGGTCTGGATGAACTCGCCCTGCCCGGTCAGCTCGCGGCGGAACAGCGCGGCGCACACGCCCATCGCCATCGCCAGCCCGGTGCTCATGTCGCCGATCGCGATCGACATCATCTGCGGCGCGCCGTGCTCGTCGAGCTTGTGGTTGTTCGCCATCAGGCCCGAGTAGCCCTGCGAGACCACGTCGGAGCCGGAGCGCTCCGCGCTCGGCCCCTCGGTCCCGAAGCCCGTGCTGTCGACGTAGACGATGTCCGGGCGGAACTGGCGCAGCGTGTCGTAGTCCACCCGCAGGCGCTTCGAGACGCCGGGGCGGGCGTTGATGATGAAGACGTCGTAGTCCTTGATGATGCGGTGCACCAGCCCCTGCGCATCGGGGCTCTGGAGGTTCAGCACCAGCCCCCGCTTGCCGCGGTTCACGACGTGGAAGAACTTCGACTCATTCGGGACGACGGCGCCCAGGATGCGCGTGCTGTCGCCGTCGGGCGACTCGACCTTGAGGACGTCGGCCCCGAGGTCTGCGAGCATCATCCCGCCGTACGGCGCCGCCAGGATCTGCGACACCTCGAACACCTTGATGCCTTCAAGCGGACCACCCACGATGCGTCACCCCCCGGTTGCAAGCGGGGCGGGCGCTTTCGCACCCGCCCCGTCGTTGGACGTGTGGCTACCGGGCCATCGTACTAGGACTCGATGGGCGTGTCTGTGCGGTTGCCCCACTCCGTCCAGGAGCCGTCGTAGACCTTCACGTTCTCGTAGCCCAGCAGGTCGGTGAGCACGAACCACGTGTGCGTGGCGCGCACGGCCGTCTGGCAGAGCGTGTAGATGGTCTTGCCTGCGACCACGCCTTCACCCTCATAGAGCTGGCGGAGCTGGTCGGCGGGAAGGAAGGTCCCGTCCTCGTTCAGGGCACGACCCCAGTCGACGTTCACGGACTCCGGGATATGGCCGCCGCGGTCCGCGCGCACGTCGCGCCCGGCGTACTCCTCGGGCGAGCGGGCGTCACAGACCAGCGACTCCGCGTCGTCGATCTGAGCGACGATCTCTTCCCACCCGGCAATGATCTCTTCGTTCGGCGACGCGCTGAACGCGTACTCGGCCGCGGTGACCGACGGCACGTCGGTGCTGACGTCGCGGCCCTGCGACTCCCAGAGCGGGAAGTCGCCGTCGAGCAGACGCGCGTCGGCGTGACCGTAGACCGCGAGCACCCAGATGGCGCGGGACGCCCAGATCGAGCCCCTGGCGTCATAGAAGACCAGCGTGTGGTCCGGCGTTGCGCCGAACGAGGCGAGCGATGCCGCCACTTCGTCGGCCGGCGGGATCAGCCCCGCGACGCCGTCGATCTCCTTCTGGAAGACCGTGCCGGCGTGCATCCGGATCGCGCCCGGAATGTGACCCGCGCCGTACTGCTCCTCGTTGCGGAGGTCGAACAGGATCACGTTCTCGTTGTCGAGGTTGTCCTCGATCCACTGCGTCGTGACCAGGCGGTTCGTGTTGTGGTAGCCGCGCTCGTCCAGGCCAGCGGCCTGCTCGACCTCATCGTCGCCGCCGCACGCGGCGACGAGCGCCGAGCCGGCGAGGACCATGAGCGCCAGCAGCCCCGTGCCACGGCTGAACCAGCCGCGGCCTTGCTTCTTCTTGTGCATCGAGCACCTCTCCTTCATACGCGTGTCCGTGGCGGGCCGATGCCCCTGATCGGCGCCGCGTGTGCCGGGGCGCTAGGCCTCGGCGTTGAAGATGCGGATCTCCCACTCACCGGCAGCCCGCTCGGCGATCTCGCAGCCGTAGCCGCGCTTCATCGCCTCGGGCGGGATGGTCGACAGCGCGGGCGGGTGGTCCGTCCACACGCGCAGCTCCGGCACGCCGGGCTGCACCTCGTCGAGCTCCCGATTGGTGCGCAGCATGGGGTACGGGCAGATCTCGCCGCGCACGTCCAGGACTGGCGCCTCGCTCTGGTCGGTCATGGAGTTCCCTCCCTTGCTCCCTGGTCAGTGGCCGCCACCGGGCGCGCGCCCGGCGACAGCGTCATCTCGCGTACGCCCTCAGCGGGCGGCTCGAGGCGGCATCGCACGCCGCGCTCGGCTGCCGCGGGCAGCACGTACGTGGCGACGACGTCGAGTTCGGTGATGATGCGTACCGCCGTTCCCTCGGCGGCCTGCTCGACGGCGGCGTGCGCGGCCTGCATCTGCTCCGGCGGCGGCTTGCCGCGCAGGTCCAGCACCTCGGTGGTCTCGTTGGTCATGGGAACCGCCGGATGAACGCGGTGCCGCCGTACGCGCCGATGGCCAGCGCGATGGCGTAGATCCAGCCGTTGAGCGCGAGCGACGGGATCGCCGAGAAGAACGCGCCGATGGTGCAGCCGAGGCCGAGCCCCGCGCCGTAACCCATGATCAGGCCGCCGCCCAGCGACTGGATGTAGCGGCGCGGCCCGCGCGGCACGCGCAGCCGGAACTCGCGCGCCAGCAGCGCGGCGGTGAAGGCCCCGGCGATGATGCCGGCGTTGAGCATGAACGCGTCCGTGAACCACGTGCCCTCGACGAACCGGGGCACGCAGCCGGGGATGTCGTTGATGCCGTTGAGCTCGCCCACGCCGGCGCCGATGTTGTTCGCGAAGTCCGTCGACCAGCGCGTGAGCTCGCCGACGACGCCGAGCGGGCGATAGCGGATGAAGATCAGGATGTTGACCGCGGCCAGCGCGATGCCACCGATGAGCGGCGTCCACTCGGCGCGGAAGACCTTGCGCGTGAGCGCGCCGAGGGTCGTGTCGGCGCCGGGCGCCGCGGGCGCGGCGGCGGAGCCGGGAATGACGGGCAGCGTGAAGTTCATCCCGGCGAACGCGCGCCGCTCCCACCAGGAGACGGCGACGTACGCCAGGCCGAGCAGCACGAACGTGAGCACGACGGCGCCGGTGTAGTTGATGTCCGTGGGCAGCCAGGAGAGGCGGTCCATGCTGATCTGGTTGTCCCACCACCAGTTCCACGTCCGCGCCATCACGTAGAGCCCCACGAGGACGCCGAAGATGGCGACCCACGACCCGAGGTAGCCCTCGCCCATGCGGTACAGCGTGCCGCTGACGCAGCCGCCGGAGAGCACCATCCCGAAGCCGAACATGAGGCCGCCGAGCACCGTGGCGATGCCGAGCGGCAGGATGTGCGCGTCGGAGGGCAGCACGCCGCTGCCGGGGTTCGGCACGACGGTGGCCATGATCATCGCGAAGCCGGCGGTGCCGATGGCGAGGCCCGCGATGATGCCTCGCATCATCCGCCCCTGCTTCATGAGGAACAGGTCGCGGAAGCCCGCGACGAAGCAGAAGCGGCTGCGCTGGCAGATCACCCCGAAGGCGACGCCGGACACCCAGAACACCGGCCACGCGGCGTCCGTACGCAGGGCGATTATGTACACAACCGCGAGCCCGACCACGGCGAGGATGCCGACGCCCGTCGAGCGGTCGATGGTGCGAACGGTGTCCATGGACATGGGAAGCGCGCTCATCGCGGTAATGTTCACATAGTTGAGTCGGGTACTCAACATCTCTGCGTAATAGACGGGCACTGCGCGTGTGATGCCGTGCCGGGCTCTGTATCATCGCGACCGCAGGCGACAGCAGCACAGGCCGCACGGCCAGAGAGGGAGGAGACATGCCTCCGAACACAGACACGGTGATGTACGAGAAGCGCGACCGCGTCGCGTGGGTGACGCTCAACCGCCCCGAGGCGATGAACGCGCTCAATCCCGAGATCAGCCTCGGCATCAAGGAAGCGATCGACGAGGCGACCGCGGACGACGACGTCCTGGTCGTCGTGCTGATCGGCAACGGCGGCCGGGCGTTCTGCGCCGGCATGGACCTCAAGTGGCGTGCCCAGGAGGACGCCGCCGGCGGGACCGACATGTCGGGCGACGACGTGGGCCCGGGCACCGGGCTGGACGCCGTCGGCGCATGCCCGAAGCCCGTGATCGCGGCGATCGACGGCTACGCGCTGGCCGGCGGCATGCAGCTCAGCAACCGCTGCGACATGCGCATCGCGACGCGCAAGTCGCGGTTCGGGATGCCCGAGGCGCGGCGCGCCCTCGCGGCCGTCGGCGTCGAGGACACGCCCGAGCTGTTCACGACCGCCGGCGAGGCGGCGTGGATCCTGCTCACTGGCGGCCACATGACCGCCGAGCGGGCCTACCAGAACGGCCTCGTGCAGGTCCTGGTCGAGGACCGCGACGAGTTGATCCAGGCGGCCGAGGAACTCGCGGGCGAGGTCAAGCTCTGCGCGCCGCTCGCGATCCGCGCCATCAAGGAGACGCTGCGCACGAAGCGCAACATGCCGGCCCCGAACCCCGGCCAGACGGAGCTCGACAAGCTCTCCGAGCTGACCTTCGAGGTCAAGGAGATCAACAACAACAGCGAGGACCGGCTCGAGGGACCGCTGGCGTTCGCCGAGAAGCGCGACCCGAACTGGAAGAACCGCTAGCCCGGAGCATCGAGGAGAGAGACACCTGCGTCGCCCGCATGCAGCACGACTGCATGCGCCAACGAGTACGCCCCGCCGTGGTTCGACACGCCGGGGGACCGAGCGAAGAGGAGCCCTCCGCACGGAGGGCTCCTTCGCGCCTGCACGCTGAGCAGCGCTGATGGCCGTCACACACGCCGGCATGTCCGAGGTCGCCGAGCTCATCGCCGAGCGCGCGGTGGTCGCGGCGCGGCGTGGCCTGTTCTACGGCTGGTACATCGTCGCGGCGGGCGCGGGCACCAACTTCCTCGTCATCGGCCTCGTCACGTTCAGCTTCGGCGTCTTCATCGGCCCGATGCGCGACGAGCTCGGGTGGAGCGTCGCGGCGATCGCGGCGGGGCAGTCGCTGCGCAGCTTCGAGCAGGGGCTGCTCGCGCCGGTCACGGGCGTGATGATCGACCGGCTCGGGCCGCGCAAGATGGCGATCACCGGGATCATCTTCACCACCATCGGGCTGGTCGTCTTCTCGCAGGCCCGCACGCTCGAGATCTACTACCTGTCGAGTCTCATCCTCGCGTTCGGGCAGAGCCTCGGCTCGCTGCAGCCGTTCTCCGCGGCGTTGATGTTCTGGTTCCAGCGCAAGCGCGGCCAGGCGATGGGGCTGCTCAACACGGGCAACGGGGCCGGGCACCTCATGGCACCCGTCGTCGCGCTGCTCGTCATCTGGGTGGGGTGGCGCTCGACGCTGCTGCTGGCCGCCGTGGTCGTCTTGCTGCTTGGCATCCCCCTCGCGATGGTGCTGCGCGACCGCCCCGAGCCCTACGGCTACACGATCGACGGCGACGCGCCTGAACCGGGCGCCGGTGAGCCGTCCATCGCCCCCGAGGCCACCGGGATGTCGGTGGGCGAGGGCCTGCGCACGCCGACGTTCTACCTGCTCTCGGTGTCCTCGGCGCTGGCCGGGGGCCTGATCGTCTCGTGGATCGTCCACCAGATCCCGCACCTGGAGAGTGTCGGGTTCTCAACCGCGGGGGCCGCGACGATCGTCGGCATCTACGGCGTGTGCCAGCTCGGGCTCCGCCCGATCGTCGGGTGGCTGGGCGACCGCTTCGGGCGCGTCCGCCTCTACTCGTTCGCGTTCGTGTGCCAGGGCCTCGGGATGATCATCTTCGCGAACCTCACCGTGGACCGGCTGTGGCTCCTGCCCCTCTACTACGCGCTGTTCGCCTTCGGGAGCTCGGCGTGGATCGTGCTGCAGTTGGCGCTGGTCGCCGACTACTTCGGCCCGAGGCGGTACGCGACGCTGCGCGGGTTCGCGTCGACGCTCAATATGCCGGTCGGGATCGTCTCGCCGTTCCTCGCTGGCTACATCTTCGACCGCACCGGGAGCTACGTGGAGATCTTCATGGTCTTCGGTGTGCTCGCGATGATGGGCTCGATCATGATCCTGATGATCCGCCGCCCGTTCTGGGCCGACTTCGTGCGTGAGCGCGAGGAGGCGGCCGCGGCTGCCCGCGCCGCCGAGGCAGCAAGGGCGTACGCCGTCCGCATACAATCGCCTCCCCGGTAACGGGAGGGGCATCAACGGGAGGGATCCGTGCCTGACACCGCGCTGGACGGTCTCCGCATCATCGAGCTCGCCGAGGGGGTGGCCGGCCCCTACTGCGGCAAGCTCTTCGCCGACCTCGGCGCCGACGTCATCAAGGTCGAGCCGCCGGAGGGCGACCGCACGCGCCGGGAGGGCCCGTTCAAGGACGGCGTCCCCAACCCGGAGGGCAGCGGCCTCTTCCTCTACCTCAACACCAACAAGCGCGGCGTTACCGCCGACGTGACGACGGACGAGGGCCGCGAGGCCCTCCACGGCCTGCTCGCCGGCGCGGACGCGCTCGTCACCGACATGCACGAGGATGACCTGCGCGCGCTCGGACTCGACTACGCGGACCTGCGCGAGCGCTTCCCCGCCCTCGTCTTCACCTCGCTCACGCCGTTCGGGCGAGGCGGCCCGCACGGTGCGTATCGGGGCAACGCGTTCCTCGCGTACCACGCGAGCGGGATGAGCTGGGAGACGCCGACGAACCAGGTGCGCGACCCCGCCAACCAGCCACCCCTCGCGCCCGGTAACCCGCAGGCCGACTACCTGACGGGCTCCACCGGCGCGGCCGCGACGCTGGGCGCGATCTTCCAGCGCGAGTCGACGGGCCGCGGCCAGCTCGTCGACATCTCCGGGCAGGAGGCGAACGCCAACCACATCCGCACGACGATCTCGACGGTCGTCCACACCCCCGACCTCGTCACGGGCCGCGAGAAGACCAACTTCGACTTCCTCGTGCCGTGCAGCGACGGTTATGTCTTCCTCACCCCGTACAACTTCGACCACTGGTGGGAGCGCCTCCAGCACCTCATGGGCGACCCCGAGTGGGCGCAGAGCGAGGCGTTCGCGACCACGGCCGACCGCGCCCTCAACTGCGACGCGATCGAGCCACTCGTGGCCCTGTGGTCGGCGCAGCACACCCGCGCCGAGCTCTACCAGATGTCGCTCGACATCGGCATCCCGTGCTTCCCGGTCTACTCCCCCGCCGAGATGATGGAGTCGGCGCAGTTCGCGTTCCGCGACTTCCTCGAGTCCGTCGAGGACCCCGAGGCCGGGTCGTACGTCCGCCCCGGCCCCGCGGCGCTGCTCTCACGCACGCCCTACCGGCAGGACGGGCGCGCGCCGCGCCTCGGCGAGCACAACGCCGAGTTGCTCGCGCAGCCCGCCGCCGAGCCCTCGCCGGCGCCGGCCGGCGACCAGCGGCCCGAGTACCGCAGGGGCACGGGGAACCTGCCGCTGAGCGGCGTGCGCGTGGTCGACTTCGGGTGGATCCTCTCCGTCCCGCACTCAACGGCCTGGCTGGGCGCACTGGGCGCCGAGGTGATCCGCGTCGAGTCCGAGCGGCGGCTCGACCTGCTGCGCGCCACGGGCATGCAGCGCGGCTCCGGCGGCATCCCGGGCCTCAACCGCTCGGGGCCGTTCAACGGCCTCAACTACAGCAAGCACGGCGTGACGCTCAACCTCCAGACCGACCGCGGCAAGGAGCTCGCGAAGGAACTCATCGCGCGCGCCGACATCGTCACGATGAACTACGCGGCCGGCGTGGCCGAGCGCCTCGGCCTCGGCTACGAGGACCTCACGGCCATCAAGCCCGACCTCATCATGCTGTCGGGCTCCCCCCTCGGGCAGACCGGGCCGGAGGCCCACTCGACCGGCTGGGGCCCGACGACCCTCGCCTACACGATGCTCCCGTACATCACTGGCTACCGGGGCGGGACGCCCAGCTCGATGGGCGGCTCCTACCCGGACTTCGTCGTCGGCGTGCACATGGCGTTCGCCATGATGAGCGCCCTGCGCCACCGCGAGCGCACCGGCCACGGCCAGCACATCGACGTCGCGATGGGCGAGACCGTCGTGGCGATGACGCCCGAGCCGCTCCTGCAGTGGACGATGCTCGGCGTCGACCCGGTGATGCTCGGCAATCGCGACCCCGGCTGCGCGCCGCAAGGGGCCTACCCCTCGGTCGGCGAGGACCGCTGGGTCGCCATCTCCGTCGAGGACGACGCGATGTGGGCGGCGCTACGCGACGCCCTCGGCGATCCTGCGTGGGCGCGGGACGCGGCGTTCGAGACCCTCGATGGCCGGCAGGCGCGCCACGACGACATCGACCGCGAGCTGAGCGCCTGGACCGCGCAGCGCACGGCGTACGAGGCCGCCGACGCACTCCAGCGCGCCGGGGTGGCGGCCACGGCCGTGCTCGACGCCGCGGGGCTCCTCGATGACCCGCAGCTCCGTCACCGCGGCTTCTTCGTGGACATCGACCATCCCGAGATCGGGGTGACCGCCTCCGCGGGCATCCCCGTGCGCTTCAGCGAGACGCAGCTCCACTACGGCTCGGCGCCGCTGCTGGGCGGACACAACCGCGAGGTGTTCACGGAACTCGTCGGCCTCGAGGCCGCGGAGTTCGAGCGGCTCATTGCCGAGGATGTGATCGTCTAGCGGCAACTCGTGCAAGGGCCTCCTCGACCCGCCTACAATCGATTCCCCCACAACGGGAGGGAGCAACACGGCGGGAGGGACCTGTGCCTGACACCGCACTCAACGATCTCCGCATCATCGAAGTCGCCGAGGGGGTGGCCGGCCCCTACTGCGGCAAGCTCTTCGCCGACCTCGGCGCCGACGTCATCAAGGTCGAGCCGCCCGGAGGCGACCGCGCCCGCCGGGCGGGTCCGTTCAGGGACGGCGAACCCAACCCCGAGGGCAGCGGGCTCTTCCTCTACCTCAACACCAACAAGCGCGGCATCACCGCCGACCTCGATACCGACGAGGGGCGAGAGGCCGTGCTCGGCCTCCTCGCGGGCGCCGACGTGCTCGTCACCGATCGGTACGAGGACGACCTGCTCGCGCTCGGGCTCGACTACGCGGACCTGCGCGAGCGCTTCCCCGCGCTCGTGTTCACGTCGCTGACCCCGTTCGGGCGAGGCGGTCCGCACGGGTCGTACCGGGGCAACGCGTTCACGGTGTACCACTCCAGCGGCCTCGGCTGGGAGACGCCCGCGCAGCAGGTGCGAGAGCCGGCCAGCCAGCCGCCCCTCGCACCCGGCAACCCGCAGGCCGACTACTTCACCGGCGTCACCGGCGCGGCGGCGACGATGGGCGCGCTCTACCAGCGCGAGTCCTCGGGCCGCGGGCAGCTCGTCGACATCTCGGGGCAGGAGGCGAACGCCAACCATGTGCGGCTGACCATCTCCTCGGTCGTGCACACGCCCGACCTCGTGCCCGGGCGTGTGAAGGGCAACTTCGACTTCCTCGTGCCGGCCAGTGACGGTTATGTCTTTCTCACGCCGTACAACCTCGACCACTGGTGGGAGCGCTTCCAGTCGATCATGGGCAACCCCGACTGGGCGGCGAGCGACGCCTTCCTGACCGCCGAGGACCGTGGCCTGAACTGCGACGCGATAGAGCCGCTGGTCAACATGTGGTCGACGCAGCACACGCGCGCCGAGCTCTACCAGATGGCGCTCGACATCGGGATCCCGTGCTTCCCGGTCTACTCCCCCGCCGAGATGATGGAGTCGGCGCAGTTCCAGTCCCGCGAGTTCCTCGAGACCGTCGAGGACGCCGAGGCCGGCTCGTTCGTGCGGCCCGGCCCGGCTGCACTGTTCTCCGCGACCCCGTTCAGCCAGGATGGGCGCGCACCGCGCCTCGGCGAGCACAACGACGAGCTGCTGTCGCAGCCCGCGGCCGAGGCGGCCCCGGCGCCGTCCGGGGACCGCCGCCCTGCGCACCGCAGGGCTGCGGGCGACCTGCCGCTGAGCGGCGTGCGCGTCGCCGACTTCGGGTGGATCCTATCCGTGCCGCACTCGACGGCCTGGCTGGGCGCCCTCGGCGCCGAGGTGATCCGCATCGAGTCGGAGCAGCGCCTCGACCTGCTGCGCACCATGGGCCTCACGCGCGGCTCCGGCGGCATCCCCGGCATCGAGCGGTCCGGCAACTACAACGGGCTCAACTACTCGAAGCACGGGGTGACGCTCAACATCCAGACAGACCGCGGCAAGGAGCTCGCGAAGGAGATCGTGAGCCGCAGCGACATCGTCACCATGAACTTCGCGGCCGGCGTCGCGGAGCGCCTCGGCCTCGGCTACGAGGACCTCAGGGCTGTCAGGCCGGACGTGATCATGATGTCCGGCTCACCCCTCGGGCAGACCGGGCCGGAGAGCCACTCGACGGGCTGGGGTCCGACGACCCTCGCCTACACCACGCTGCCCTACGTGACCGGCTACGAGGGCGGCACGCCGAGCTCGATGGGCGGCGCCTACCCGGACTTCGCCATCGGTGTGCACATGGCGTTCGCGATGATGAGCGCGCTGCGCTACCGCGACCGCACCGGCCACGGCCAGCACATCGACGTCGCGATGGGCGAGACGGTGGTGGCGATGACACCCGAGCCGCTCCTCGAGTGGACGATGCTCGGCACGGACCCGCAGCGGCGAGGCAACCGCGACCCGAACCGCGCGCCGCAGGGCGTGTACCCCTCGGCCGGCGAGGACCGCTGGGTGGCGATCTCAGTGGAGGACGATGCAGCGTGGGCGGCGCTCCGGAGCGCCCTCGGCGACCCAGCGTGGGCGCGGGACCCTGCCCTCGCCACGCTCGACGGCCGGCTGGCGCGGCACGACGACGTCGACCGCGATCTCGCCGCGTGGACCCGCGACCGCACCTCGCACGAGGCGATGCACCTGCTCCAGGCTGCGGGCGTCGCGGCCGTGGCCGTGCTCGACGGCCCGGAGCTGGTCGAGGACCCGCAGCTGCGGCGCCGCGGCTTCCTGGTCGACATCGACCACCCGGAGGTGGGCGTGACGGCGTCGGCGGGGATCCCGCTCTCATTCAGCGAGACGCGGCTCCACTACGGCTCGGCGCCGCTGCTCGGCCAGCACAACCGCGAGGTGTTCACTGAGCTGGTCGGCATTGAACCGGAGGAGTTCGAGCAACTCGTGCGGGACTCCGTTATCGTCTGACGGGCCCGCAAGGTCGGGCGAACAGCTTCAGCCACGGCAGCCGCGAGGCTGCGCGTGCGCGCGCTCGGCAGCCGAGGCTGCCTCAGGGAGGGCCGGGAACAGTATGGAGTACCACCACATCCTCGTCGACCGGGAAGACGGCGTCGTGACGATCACGATGAACCAGCCCGAGCATCTCAACCCGTGGCTGATCCCGATGATGGAAGAGATGATGGTCGAACTCGACCTCATCGCCGTGAACCCCGAGGACAAGGTGCTCGTCATCACCGGCGCGGGCCGGGCCTTCTCATCCGGCGGCGACGTCTCGTCGATGGGCGGCATCGACCACGCCGATCCGCACTTCATGAAGTGGCTCCCGGACCACAAGCGCGGCCTGCTCACCTACCCGACGATGACCGCCGAGGAACGGATGAAGAACCAGACGTTCAGCGGCACCCCCATCCACAAGAAGGTGTTCGCCCTCGACAAGCCGACGATCGCCGCCGTCAACGGCGTCGCCGCCGGCGCCGGCGCGGACCTCGCGTTCACGTGCGACCTACGCATCGCATCAGACACGGCGCGGTTCATCGAGGTCTACATCCGGCGGGCGTTCACGCCGCTCGACGGCGGCGCCTTCTGGGCCCCGTACCACCTCCCGCACGCCAAGGCGATGGAGATGCTGCTCACCGGCGACCCGATGAGCGCCGAGGAGGCGAAGCACTTCGGCCTCGTCAACGACGTCGTGCCCCGCGACGAGTTGATGCCTCGGACCATGGAACTCGCGAAGCGGCTCGCGCGCGGGCCAGCGCTCGCCATCCAGCTGACGAAGCACATGATCCGGGAGATCCACATGCGCGAGGGCTACGAGCGCATGTGGGAACTCGCGGCACAGGCGACGCCGCAGTCGATGTCTTCGCGGGACGCGGACGAGGGCGTGCAGTCGTTCCTCGAGAAGCGGCCGCCGGAGTTCAAGGGGTACTAGCCGGACCGACCGGGACGCCTTATGGCGCGGCTCCGTTGCTCTCATCCGCGGTGACGAGGGAGTCGCGCCATGCGTCGATGTCCAGCGGATCGAGGCGCGTGATACCTGGGATGCGGTCGAATTCGTGGTCGGCGGACACGATCAGATCTACCCCGAGGCGGCGCATCACGGCTGCGTGGATGAGGTCGCGGGCACCCGCTGGGGTATCGAGATCGGCGAGTTCAATCGCCACATCGAGGTCCTCCGGGTAGACGGGCTCCGTCCGGCCGCGCATAAGCGTCACGAATCGGGCAAGGACGTAGCGCCCTACCGGCCAGCGTCCACGAGCACTGAAGCGGTGGAGCAGTTCCTGCAGGACCTCGACGTTCGTCACGAAGTTCCCGGGATACATGGAGGCGAGTGCGAGCACCTCGGAGCACGGTCGCTTGTGGGGACTCGCAGCGCCTGAGGCGTAGATCGGGACGTTCGTATCAAGGAAGGCTGTCGGACTCAAACCGGGATTCCAACTCACGGAACAGATCCTGTGGATCCTCCGGGACCTCCATCTCGAACGAGGCGATCTCGCGCACCAACTGGAGGCGGTACTCGACCATGAAGGCTTCCCAGGCGTCGTCGATCATGTGGCGGACGACTTCGGCCATCGACGTGTCCTGTGCCTGGGCCATCTCCTCCAGGTGTTGCCGCCGCTCTTCGTCGAGTCGGACCTCGAGCCGAGAGACCATGATGCCCTCCTGTCCGGCGCCCATTGTACGGCACAGCCCGTACGGCTTGTAGTGTACGGTACGTGACGTACGGGAACGACCGGCCGCACTGCGCAACCCGCAATCTGCGATACTCCCCGCTGCTCACCCGCACTGACCTCGGAGGACATCATGCAGGCGTACCAGCTCACACCCGGCGGCGGCATCGACGGCGTCACGCAGGTCACGCTGCCCGACCCCGAGCCCGCAGCCGACGAGGTCGTCGTCCGCGTCCGCGCCACCTCGCTCAACTACCGCGACCTGATGCTCACGCAGGGCAACCGCGAGGCCGTCATCCCGCTCTCCGACGGCGCCGGCGAGGTGGTCGCGGTCGGCGACGAGGTCACCCGCTTCGCCGTCGGTGACCGGGTGACGAGCTGCTTCTTCCTCGACTGGCTCGACGGCGACGGGACGCCCGCGAACACGCGACGCGCGCTCGGCGGCGGCGACACGGACGGCACGCTCGCCGAGCTGATCGCGCTGCCCGAGCGCGCCGTCGTCGCCACACCCGCGCACATGACCGACGAGGAGGCCGCGACGCTCTCGTGCGCCGCGCTGACCGCGTGGTGCTCGATGTTCCCGGTGGCCGGGCTGCAGCCCGGGTCGAGCGTGCTGCTGCTTGGCACCGGCGGCGTCTCCATCGCCGGGTTGCAGCTCGCCGCGATCGCCGGGGTGCGCAGCATCATCACCTCCAGCAGCGACGAGAAGCTGGCGCGCGCCCGCGAGCACGGGGCGGACCACACCATCAACTACGTCGACGACGACAACTGGGGCAGGACCGTCCGTGAGCTCACGGACGGGCAAGGCGTCGACCTCACGCTCGAGGTCGGCGGCGAGGGCACGTTCGCGAAGTCGATGACCGCGACGCGCTTCGGCGGCGACATCGCGCTGATCGGCGGGCTCGCGCGCGAGGAGTCGGACGAGACGCAGGTGCCCCTCGTCGGGCGCGGGCTGCGGGCGACGCGTATCTACGTCGGCAGCCGCGCGATGTTCGAGCAGATGAACCGCGCGCTCGAGCTGCGCGAGGTGCACCCGGTGATCGACCGCGTCTTCGAGTTCGGCGAGGCGCAGGATGCGTACCGCTACCTGGAGTCGCAGCGGCACTTCGGGAAGGTCGTCATCCGCGTCTGACGCCGCCGCCCAGGCCTCGACGCCTCGTGACAAGCCGTGGGCCGCCCTGAGGGCGGCCCACGTGGTGTTGCGCGTGCGGCTCGCTACCCGCGAGGCAGTCCGAGCCCGCGCGTGGCGATGATGTTGCGCTGGATCTCCGAGGAGCCCCCGCCGATCGTCGACGGGATCGAGCGGACGTAGCCGTGGATGTGCTTGCCGTTGAGCGGCGCCTTCGCGTCGCCCGGCCACAGGTCGCCGTACAGCCCGAACGTGCGGATGCCGACGCGGTACAGCTCCTGGCCGTGCTCGGACGAGAACATCTTGCCCATCGACGCCTCGTAGTTCGGCACCATCCCCGCCGCCTGCATCGACGCGATGCGCATCGAGAGCTGGTAGCAGACCTCGATCGCGAGCGCGCGCTCGGCGAGTCGCGCGCGGACTGCCGGGCTGCGGTCGAGCACGGAGCGGTCGTCGTTGCGGGCCGCGTCGAGCAGCTCCTCGAGGTCCTGGAGCTGCGTGACCGCGCCGGAGATGCCGGAGCGCTCGTAGTCGAGCAGCGTCATGCCGACGTACCAGCCGCGGTCGACCTCGCCCAGCACGTTCGTGGCGGGCACGCGCACGTCCTCGAAGAACGTCTCGTTGACGTGGTGGCCCCACGCCATGTCGATCAGGGGACGGACCGTCAGCCCCGACGTCTTGATGTCGTCGATGAGCAGGAACGAGATGCCGCGGTGCTTCGGCGCGTCCGGGTTGGTACGGACGAGCGCGAAGATCGCCGTGGCCTGGTGGGCCGAGGACGTCCAGATCTTCTGACCGTTCACCACGAACTCGTCGCCGTCACGCGTGGCGCGCGTCTGCAGCGAGCCGAGGTCGGACCCCGCACCCGGCTCGGAGTAGCCCTGCGTCCAGCGTGTCTCGCCGGAGAGGATCGCGGGGAGGTACTTCTGCTTCTGCTCGTCGGTCCCATGGACGAGCAGCGTCGGGCCGAGGAGCATCACGCCGCTCCCGCCGACCGGCGGAGCCATCGCCTTCGCCATCTCCTCGTTGAAGATGAACTGCTCCATGGCGGTCAGGCCCGCGCCGCCGTACTCCGACGGCCAGTGTGGCGCGACCCACCCGCGCTCGGAGAGGGCGTCCGCCCACTCGCGCGCGGCGGTCTGCACCTCGGCGTCGTCGTTGTGGAGGTCCTCGTACCAGGTGTAGATGCTGACCGAGTGCCTCGGGATCTCGGCTATGCGCTGCGGGAGCCGGTCGCGAATGAAGGTCGCGACGTCCTCGCGGAAGGCCGCCTGCTCTGCGTTATCGCTCCAGTCCATCGTCGTCCTCCTTGAGCGGCCGGCCGTGCCGGCCTCGTGCCGTGACTATACGAGCCCTGCGTGCGCCCCGGACTATCCGCCGAGGCGGTCCGCGAACTCGGCGGCGGTCAGCACCGTCGCCTGTCGCGGGAACACCTTCTCGGTGAGCACGCGGTGCACCTCTTCGTCACCGTCGTCGCAGCCGTCCTTCACCACGACCAGGTTGTAGCTGATGTCCGCGCCCCAGCGCAGCGTCGACAGGACGCAGCCGCTCGTCGCGACGCCCATGAGCACGAGCGTGTCGCGCCCGTCCTCGCGCAGGATCGCGTCGAGGCCCGTGGTCGAGAACGAGCCGGCGCGCACCTTGCGGATCACCTGCTCACCCTCGACCGGTGCGACGCCGGGGTGGATCTCGACATCCGGCGAGTCGGCCTCGAACGGCCCACCGCGGTGCACGATGTGGAACACCGGCACGTCCGCGCCGCGCGCGGCCGCCAGCACCGAGGCCGCCCGTCCGACGACCTGCTCCGGGTTGCTGGCGTAGGGACCGACGATCCCCACCTGGAAGTCCATGATCACGACCGCCGTGCGGCCGGGATCGATTGCTGTCTCCTGCGTCATGGCGTCAGCCTCCTCGTAGCCTGTGCGTCGCCTCCGCGCGCGCATCGCGCGCTCACCAGGCGAGCGTGCCTCCATCCACCGTGCGGAACGTGCCCGCGTCGTCCGGCCCCGCGCCCAACACGAGGTCCGCGAGCCGCCGCGCCGACTCCTCGGGCGTCAGCGGCGCCGCCGAGCCGCCCATCGAGGTCGAGACCCAGCCCGGGCTCGCCGAGAACGCGACGATGCCGTCGCGCCGCACCGTCGCGGCGAGCTGCTTCGTGAGCGCGTTCTGGAGCGCCTTCGCCGGCGCGTAGTACGTCGAGCCTGCATTCATGTCGGCGATGCTGCCGAGGCTCGACGAGACGCTCACCGCCACGGCGCCCCCGCCCATCAGCGGGAGCAGCGCGCGCGTCACGCGCAGCATCCCGACGCCGTGTACCTGCAACTGGTACTCGAGGTCCTCGATCGACGCGGTCACGACCGAGCCCTCGCTGGCACCGATCCCCGCGTTGTTGACCAGCAGGTCGACGCGGTCGAGGTGCTCCGAGCACCAGCGCCCGAACGCCTCCGCGGAGGCGTCGGAGGTCACGTCCACCTCGGCCGCGAGCACGTCCGGGTCCGACGCGGCGGCGTCGAGGAGCGCCTCGGCGGTAGCGGCATCGCGGTACGTGCCCACGACGGGCGCGCAGCCGCGGCCTCGCAGCTCGCGGATGAGCGCGAGGCCGATGCCGTCGGCGCGGTTGGCGCCGGTGACGACGGCGGTACGGGCTGCGGGTGCGGCCATCGGCGCCTCCGCGGGCAGTCTAGCGCGGGCGGAGGGGGGCGCGCGTGCTCCACTGGGCGGACGGTGCGTTTACCATCACGCGTGGTAGGTTCGAGGCAGCGGGCGCGGGGGTCTCGCGAAGTGGCGCACCGGCAATCCGGGACGCCGCTGCCGCAGCGACGGAGGGTGCGATGTCGGGGTCCCCGGGCTTCCTGTCCAGCGTCATGGAGCAGTTCGACCGCGCCGCGGGCTACTCGGACCTGCCCCCGGGCCTGATCGAGCAGGTCCGCTCCTGCAACTCCGTCTACCACCTCCGCTTCCCGGTCGAACTCGAGGACGGCCGGATCGAGGTCGTCGAGGCGTACCGGGCCGAGCACAGCCATCACCGCCTCCCGACCAAGGGCGGGCTGCGTGTCAGCACCGACATCACCGAGGACGAGGTGACGGCGCTCGCGGCGCTGATGACGTTCAAGTGCGCCGTGGTGGAGGTGCCGTTCGGCGGCGCCAAGGGCGGCATCTGCTTCGACCCGCACGCCCCCGAGGCAGTGCGCCGCCGCGTGATCCGCCGCTACACGGCCGAGCTCATCGAGAAGAACTTCGTGGGCCCGGGCGTCGATGTCCCCGCGCCGGACTACGGGACCGGCGAGCAGGAGATGGCCTGGATCGCGGACACCTACCGCGCCCTGCGCGGCGCGGACCTCGACGCCTGGGGCTGCGTCACCGGCAAGCCGGTGACCCTCCACGGCATCCCCGGCCGCATCGAGGCGACGGGGCTGGGCGTCTACTACGGCATCTCCGAGGTGGTGGCCGACCCCGCCGAGATGGCGAAGCTGGGCCTCACGGCGGGCACCGAGGGCAAGCGGGTCATCGTGCAGGGGCTCGGCAACGTTGGCTCGCACGCCGCCGCCTGCCTCCAGGATGAGGGCGGCGCCACCATCGTCGGTATCGCGGAGATCGACGGGGGCATCTACAACCCCGACGGCCTCGACGTGAGCGCCGTGCTCGCCCATCGCGAGGAGCGGGGGTCCATCCTCGACTTCCCAGGAGCGACAAACGTCCCGACGTGGCAAGAGACGATCGAGATGGACTGCGACATCCTCGTGCCCGCCGCGGTCGAGGGCGCCATCACCGCCGCGAACGCGTCCCGCATCCAGGCGCGCATCATCGCCGAGGCGGCCAACGGCCCCGTCTACTCGGACGCCGAGCCGATCCTCGCCGAGATGGGGGCGCTGCTGATCCCCGACGTCTGGCTGAACGCGGGCGGCGTCACCGTCTCCTACTTCGAGTGGCTCAAGAACCTCTCGCACGTCAGCTTCGACCGCATGTACAAGCGCTACGAGGAGATCTCGACGCGCCGCCAGCTCGAGGCGACCGAGCGGCTGGCCGGCGTGACGTTCCCGTCCGACGAGATGCGCATCCTGACGCGCGGCCCCTCGGAGATCGACTTCGTCCGCTCCGCCCTGCAGGAGACGATGAGCGAGTCGTACCGCCAGATCTACGAGACCTGGCGCGGGCGAGACCTCCCGGACCTCCGCACCGCGGCCTTCCTGATCGCGATCGAGCGTGTGGCCGCGAACTACCTCGCGCTCGGCATCTTTCCCTGATCCGAGTCTTCCGGCCGGGGAGCGAATGGCCTGGGCAAGCCCTCGGGCCGCTCGTCCGCGGGCGGCGTCCACTGGCCGGTGGCCCCCGTCAGGTATTCGGCGTTCGATGAGGCAAGCGCCTGGCTGATCTGCGCGCGGATCTCGGGCGCTCCGAGGCCGAGCGCTCCCAGGGTGCGGGCGGACATCTCCGTGCCACCCTCAAGCTCCTCGCACACGACGTGGTTGGCGCCGAGGGCGAGCAGGCTCGGGCGCTCCGCGACGAAGCGCGTCCGCGCAAGGATCGGCACGTCCGGCCAGTCCGCGCGCACGGCCACGATCGCCCGTCGCACGGCGGGAGGGTCGTTGATGAGCAGGACCAGTACGCGCGCGTGGCCGACGCGGGCGTGGGCGAGCGCCTCGGGGCTCGTGATGTCGCCGTAGTAGACGTGCGTGTACTCGCGGCGGGCCTCGCGGACGGTCTCGGCGTTGAGTTCGAGCACCACGTACGGGATGCGCGCCTGCGCCAGCGTGCGCGCCAGGAGCTGGCCCGCCACCCCGTACCCCGCGATCACGACGTGGTCCGTCAGGAACTGGTCCTGCGCCGACGGCTCATCGATGCCGCGCGCCCGGAGCAGGCGCTCAAGCGGCCGCAGCAGCGTCTCGCCCGCGTGCAGCCCGCCCGTCCAGCGCATGAGCAGCCGCGACACGACGATGCTGACCACGCCGGTGGTGACCACCAGTCGCAGCTCATCGGAGCTCACGATGCCCTCGCTCGCGCCGAGCACGAGCACGATGTAGCCGAACTCCCCGAACTGCGCGAGGTAGACGCCGGACCGCCACGCCACGCTCGCCGGGTTGCGCATCGCCAGGGCTGCGAGCGAGGCGATGACCGCCTTGCCCAGCACGAGGCCCAGCACGATGAGCACGGCGACGACCGGCTCCTCGGTGATGACCCGCCAGTCCACCAGCATGCCGAGCGAGATGAAGAAGAAGCTCGTGAATGCGTCGCGCAACGGGATGATGTCGCTGGTTGCGCGGTGCGTGTAGTCGGTGTCGGCCAGCAGCATCCCGGCGAGGAACGCGCCGAGTGCGAACGAGAGCCCGATCTGGTTCATTAGCCACGCCGAGCCGAGCGCGATCGAGATCACCGACAGCAGGAACACCTCGCGCGTACGGGTGGCGTCGACGGCATGGAAGAAGCGCGGGATGAGGTAGCGCGCGACGAGCAGCACCGCGCCGATGGCCAGCGTCGCGCGCGTCAGCGCCCACGCGATCTCGATCGCGAACCCGCTGCGGTCGCCGCCCGCGAGGACCGGCACCAGCAGCGTGAGCGGGATGACGAGCAGGTCCTGGAAGATCAGCGCACCGACGATGAACCGCCCGTGCGGCGCGTCGAGCTCCCCTCGGATGTCGAGCACGCGCAGCACCACGACGGTGCTGGAGAGCGCCACGACCAGGCCGAAGACGATGCCGCGCTCGATGGTGTCCCCGGCGAGCACGAGGATGGCGAGCGCGGCGACGGTGGTGACGCCCACCTGGAGCGAGCCGCCGAGCGCCACGGCCCGCCAGATGAAGCGCAGCCGCGCCAGCGAGAACTCGAGGCCGATCGCGAACAGCAGCAGGATGACGCCGACCTCGGCGATCTGCTCGATGTTCTCCGTATCGCCCACGAGTCCGATGCCGTGCGGACCGGCGAGCGCGCCCGTGGTGAGGAAGCCAATGGTTGCGGGGAGGCCGACGCGGGAGAGCCCGACGGTGGTCACGACGGCGAGGCCGCCGATGACCGCCAGCTCGCCGAACAGCTCCTGCTCAGCCACTACCCGCCCCTACGAACGACGCCCGCGCCCATCCATCCGGACGGGCACGGGCGTGACGTCATGCACCACGCGCCGGCGGTGCGTCGCTCCTAGCCACACCCCGATTCGTAGAGCGCGCGCTCGAGCGCGGCGAGCTCGTCGTTGAGCCGGTGCTCGCGAGCCGGCAGCGCGATGCCCACGTCGCCCTCGGACAGCGCCTCGATGCGCGCGAGCTGGCTCCGTGCCGTCTCGGCGGCGTGGCGCAGCCGCTGGCAGTACTCGTCGCGGGCCGCGGGGTTGTCGGGCGCGCGGTACGCGATGACGTGGTCGACCGGGATCTCCAGGCGACGCTCCACCTGGTGCGCCGTGTCCATGCGGACCCAGCGCGACATGCCCGGCGGGAACGTACACAGGATCACCGTGTCGTACGTCTCCGGGTGCGCATGCAGTTCATCCTCGATGGCCAGCAGCGGCGTCGGGTCACCCACCTTGGCGTCGGCCAGCCTGATGCCCGCGTCCCGCAGCACGGCCCGCGTCTCGGCCGCCGAGGACTCGGCGCTACCCATGTGGTCTTCCGAGTCGCCGAGCAGACCCGACGAGTGCGTGGCGGGGATGAGCAGCGTGAAGCTCGCGCGCGAGTCCCGCTCCGAGATCCCCAGGAGGTGGTCGCGCAGCTCGACGCTGCGGGCCGTGTCGTGCGCGACCACCAGGTAGTGCGCACCGGGGTGTACCACGGAGCCCTGGTGGACGACGAAGACCGGGATGCGCGCCTGCCGGATCACCTCCTCGGCGACGCTGCCGCCGAGGACGCGGCGCAGGCCGGTGCGGCCGTGCGTCCCGATCGCGATCATGTGGGCGCCGTAGTCCTCGGCTGCCTCCAGGATCGCCTGGGGCACATCCTCGGAGCCCTCGATCTCCACGTCGAACGAGCCACTGAGGTGGCGCTCGCCGAGCGACCGCAGCGCGGCGATGCGCTCGTTGCGGATGCGCTGGATCATCTGTCCGCGCCGCTCGGTGCGTTGCTGGGTGTAGTCGACCGGGGCCCGGGCCCAGCTATCGGAGGTCACGACCGGGTCGGACACGATGAGGTCCGGCGGATGGCTCGGCGTCTCCGGGTGGGCCTGCCTCGAGTCCCACACCATCATCAAGCGCGCCTCGGCACCCGCGGCAGCCAGCCAGGGGGCGAGGGCCTCGACGACCTCATCGGCAAGTTCACTGTCGTCCAGTGCAGCCAGTACACGCATCAGTGGCCCTCCTCTCGTAGTCATTCTCCCGGCGAGCAGTGCCGGTACGCCCATGGTACAGACTGCCCGCGTATCGAGGCAGATGCGCGGACGAAATAGTGGTGGATTCCGGGACTCGCCGGTGCGGAGCGCGTTGCCGTCTCCGCGACTGCGCCCGTACTATTGGAGTCGGTCCGGCGGAAGTAGCTCAGTGGTAGAGCGCCTCCTTGCCAAGGAGGAGGTCGCGGGTTCGACCCCCGTCTTCCGCTCCATCCCACCACAGCCCGAGCACTCGTCGCGGGCGCCCGCTTGAGGGCGGCGTGTGGTCGCGCGATGCTGGGAACGCGCCGAAGTGGCGGAATCGGTAGACGCGACGGTCTCAAACACCGTTGGGGTTCACCCCCCGTGTGGGTTCGAGTCCCACCTTCGGCACCAATGTTTTCAACGGTTTTTCGGGATCGGCCCTCGCCGATATGTACTCAGCAGGGTGACCAGTTGTGGCCATTTGGTGGCCATCTTCGGATTGCACGCTCGCGCCGCGCCGAGCTTGCCTGGATCCACCGTTACGGCGTCGGTGAACCTGGAGCATCCGGCGTTGTTGCAGAACCTGACCTTGAACGGGCCGCCCGGCAGCATGATCTGAGGCTGGGTGCGGCTGAGTGCGTGGTATGCTCCCGCCTTCTTCGCGGAAGGTGACCACGATGCTGAGCCTCGCCCGGATCCCGCTTGCCGTGGTGGTGCTGGCGTCTATCGGCTGCGACGCACGCGCCGACCGGGTGTATGACGACACCACGCTCAGGCTGACCGCCTACGTCGCCCCCCGGCCCGGTGAAGTCGTGCTCGAGTGGACGGGCGGCCCCTCGCGGTTCCGGCGGTGGGAATACAGCACGTGGGGTGGGGACAACTGGCCTGATCCCGTGTGGCGCGCCGTCCCGGAGGATTCGGGCCGGGGCCGGCGGATTCGGCTGAGCTTGGAGCCCGGCCTGGGGTACGAGTTCAAGATTCGTGAGCGTGGCGACCCGCGTGACCCCGCCGAGACCAATCCGCGAGCCGTCGCCCGGGTAGGCGCCCCGGGCGTGGGCGAGCATGGGCTGACCTATATCTACGGCCAACCGCTCGAGCCCGGCGCGCGGTTCTGGCTCGGGTACCACGGGTTGCCAGTGACGGCGCCTCCGGAGGGGAAGCTCATCATCCGTATCCCGTCAGGGTGCAGTGGCATGCTCATCGAGTTCATCCTGACGCTGCCAACGGACGACGGTGAGGCGGTGGCGTACGCAGAGCTCGTGTCGGTGCCGGTGGATCGTGTCGAGGACGTGGAGTCCATCGCCGAGAGGCCCGGTCTTGAGGTCCGTGTGTGGGACCTGACCGCCCGGGAGCATGCCAAGAGCGCCGAGAATCCCGATCTGAGGGCGGCGTACCGGCTGATGGCCGATGTGCTCGAGTCGGTGTTCGGCCGCTATCCAGCGACCGCTTCGGAAAGGCTTGCTGATTCGGTTTGTCACTGATCCCCCGGGGAGCAGGCGGAACTGGCCCCAGCGCCGTCCGAGGCGGGCCTGCGCGTCAACCAGGGCCCCGGCGACCCCGGAACCAGAGCCAGGGCGTCAGGGCGAGCAGGACGGCGGCCCCTGCTCCGATTGCAGCGATCGCCGGTGGCGACCCATCGGGCAGCCCCTCGTTCCTCGCCACTGCGCCCGCGACCACCATCATCGGGCCGGTCGCCAGCAGTCCCGTCGCGATCAGTCCGATGACGACGAGGCTCTCGTGCCTCATGACAAGACGGCGGTCCCGCTGGTCCACCTCCTGGCGCAGCATCTGCCGGTGCAGGCGCTTCATCCCGATGATCCGGTGCAGGGCCATGAGGACGACCAGGCATGCGACGAAGAGCGCCAGGTCCCCGAGGATGGACCGGTCGTCTACCAGCGCCTCCTGGAATTCGAGCAGCTCGTGCCACCCGATGCGGTTGTGGGACCAGGCCGGCGCGAGGTGGGGGAGCATGACCGCGGGCGCCAGCAGCCAGAAGGCGATGCGGCCGGCACCCAGCGCCTGCAGCGTCCAGTACCCCGCCAGTCCCGCGCCGAGCGCCAACGCGGCCTGCCAGGGCTGCACCTGCACGAAGTCCGTGTCCGAGAGCACGTGGACGGCAGCCAGCAGCAGGAGGGACAGCGCCAGCGACTCCGCGGCGACGAAGATCGCGTCCTCGCGGCGTCGCCGGGGCCTAGCGATCGGTCTCAGCATGCCGCAACAACACCGACGCGAACTCCTCGCGCGCGGGCTCCCACGTGATGACGCGCGCGCCGGCGGCGCGCACCTCCCCGGCGATCACCTGCGCTTCCCAGCCGGTCCATTCCTGCCCCGCTGACGTCTCTTGCGACTCCCTCGGCGCCACGTGCACCACGCTCACGGGATTCCGCCGGTTGGAGGAAGCGCCGAAGGACGACAGGCGGGTGATCGCCGACTTGAACCGGTCGAGGGAGTCGGACGCCTCGCCGGGTCGGTCGTAGTGAACGTCCAGGCGCGTGATCACGAAGACGTCCGGATGCAGCCGGATGAGGAAGCTCTTGCATCGTTCCGTCGCCCGCAGCAGGTCTTCGCGGGGTGGGCCTGGCTTCAGGCCGGCCAGCATCTGCACCAGCCTGCGGAACTGGCTCCGCCCCGACTCGGGCGTCAGCAGCCCTCCCCTGCCGTCGGAGCTGTTGTACGCGTACGCCCCGAGCGTGGAGCCTCGCACGAGGTGGTACTGCGCGAGCGCCCCCGCCGCCTCGACGGTGTTCTCGAGCGGGTTGGACAGCGGCAGCCCGATGTCCATGTAGTCGGCGGTGTCGAGGAATATCCACGCGCCGGTCCTGGCCTGCGGGTACATCTCGTTGACCAGCGGGAGGCCGTCCATGGTGGTCCCGCGCGCGCTGGCCTTCCAGTTGATCCGGTTGAACGGGTCGCCCGGCTGGTAGGGCCGCAGTTCCCGGAACTCGTCCGAGGTCGTACCCACCCTGCCGACGTTCTCCGTGTAGCGGCCGGACCTGGCCGGTGCGCGCAGCGCGTTGAGACGGGCGATGCTGCGGATGCGCGGCACCACCGAGACCTCGAACGGCTCCTCGGACGAGCCGGACGCGCTCGAGCTGACGCCGAGGGGCGCGCGCGACTCCCAGTGCGTCTCCTCCAGCGTGAACGTCCCGCGCTTCGGGAAGCGCACCTGGTACGAGATGTCCGAAGCATGGCTGCCCGGCCACTTCCACACGACGCGCAGGTTGCTCCCGTCGACCACCTCCGCCTCCGGCGGCAACTCGTCGTGGACAAAGATGGTCCCGATCCCGCCACTCGCCGTGAGCTGCCGCTCCACGGTCAGGGTGTCGCCGATCCAGCACGTGGCCGTGTCGAGGCTCCTCGTCACGACGACGCCGTTCGGCGGGACGAGCACGGTGGACAGCAGGGCGGTGACGAGGACGAAGACCGCCCCGGTCAGCAGCACCACGTTGCCCAGCGCCAGCCCCGAGACGAGCAGGAGCAGGGCGGCGGCGATCCAGCTCAGCTGGGACGGACGGAACCTCACTGCGGTTCCGCTTCGCCGATCCCGGTGGGCGCGGGCACTTCCGCCAGCATCTCATCGACGACGACCTCGCTGCGGAGGCCCTCCAGCGTGTCCTCGATGTTCAGGATGATGCGGTGAGCGAGCACGTCCGGGGCGAGCATCTTCACGTCGTCGGGCAGCACGAAGTCGCGCCCGCGGATCAGGGCCAGCGCGCGCGACGCCCGGAGCAGCGCCAGGCCGCCCCTCGGGCTGACGCCGACGGCCACCCGCGGATGTTCGCGCGAGAGCCTGACCAGCTGCGTGATGTAGTCGAGGATGAGCTGGTCCGTGTAGACGCCGGTCTCCACGAACTGCTGCAGCTCCACGAAGCGGCGCATCTCGACCGCCGGCTCCAGGTCCGGGGCGGGATCGTCCTTCTGGTTCGCGATGCGCCGCAGCAGGATGTCGCGCTCCAGCGCCGCGCTGGCCGGATACCCGGTGGACAGTCGCAGCAGGAAGCGATCGAGCTGGGCCTCCGGCAGCGGGTAGGTGCCCTCCTGCTCGATGGGGTTCTGCGTCGCGATGACCATGAAGGGCGGCTCGATGCCGAGGCTCTGCCCGTCGAGGGTGACGTGGCGCTCCTCCATGGCCTCGAGGAGCGCGGACTGGGTCTTCGGCGGGGCGCGGTTGATCTCGTCGGCCAGCAGCACGTTGGTGAACACCGGCCCCCGCATCATGCGGAAGGTCGCGTCCCGCTGGTTCCAGACGTTCATCCCCAGGATGTCCGACGGCAGCAGGTCCGGCGTGAACTGGATGCGCTGTCGCTCCCCGCTGATCGCCCGTGCGAACGCCTTGGCCAGCAGCGTCTTCCCCAGGCCGGGATAGTCCTCGAGCAACACGTGCCCGTTCGCCAGCGACGCCGCCAGCAGCCGCTCGAGGAGCAGGCGATTGCCGACGAAGACCTCGCTCACGCGGTCGATGATCTGCTCGCAGGAGGAGCGGGCCTCTTCCAGTACGTTCTCGTTCATGGGTGGGAACCTCCCTTGCCATGTCGGGTGAGCGACGATGAGGGCGCGGCGGGGCGACCCCGTACGCCGGGCGGGCTGGTGGTCATGTACTGCCTCCCGCAACGCTGGTCTCGAGCGTGGCGCGCTGAGGTGGGATGCCCGGTGGCTGCGCGTCCCCGAACAGCGACGCGATCGCCTCGTCGACCAGGCGGAGACGCCCCTGTGCGGTCCTCGGCCCGGCGCGCTGCCGGCCCCACGGCAGGGGGAGCCACCGCGGGAGCAGGGCCGGCGTGTCGAGCAGCGCGAACCACCGGTCGACGGCCTCGTCGGGGGGATCTCCGCGCTGGCAGTGCGCGACGATCAGCGCGACCGCCAGCGCCTCCGGGTCGGTCCCGCCCTCGACGTACGGTGCGCCGAGCCTCCGCACGTCGGCGGCGTCCAGGCGTTCGGGCTGCGGCAGGGGATCGGCCAGCGCCCGCCCCGTGGCATCCAGGGCATGCCCCAGCGCCGCCGTCCTGGCGGACACCCGGCGGCCACGCCCGAGGAGCGTCCACGCGAGGGGCGTGACGGCCCCGCGCCGGAGCGAGCGGCAGACCGCCACCATGGCGTCCAGCGAAGTCCCGCTCCGGTAGAGCAGCGCCACCAGGTACACCCACAGCGGCCGCCACTCGCCGAGGTCCAGGTATCGCCGCCGCATCGAGTCGGTCAGTGCGGCCCGCGGGTCGGCCCTGCTCTCGGTCGCCTCCAGGTGGTGACGCCAGTCGGCCCAGCCGGGCTCGGCGGTCGCGGGCGGGGCGGCGACGACGCGCAGCCGGTTCACCACGCTCATCAGTCCCGCCAACTGCAGCGCCAGGAACGCGATGTACTCGTACAGGGCGGCGAGGTCCACCACCTGGTAGACCACGGGCCGCAGCAGCAGCATGTAGAAGGCAGCCGCCGCCCCGAGCGTGAAGGCCCGGACCCGCGATGCCGAGAGCCAGCCGGCAACGTCCGCCACGGTCGGGTCCGGCGAGGAGGCGAGGTAGGAGGCCAGCCGGGTCAGCGCGAGCGAGAACATGCCCGCCGCGGCGAGCGCGCCGACGAAGGGGAACCCGTGGCCGAACTCGGACAGGCCGGAGGCGATGAGCCAGGTCAGGCAGCCCACGACCACGTAGCCCGCGGCCGAGAGCATGGCGTGGTGGCGAGCTGCGATCCGCGCGCCCACGGCCCGTCCCAGGAAGAACATCGCCGCGGCCGTGAACGCTAGCCAGGCAATGGGGTAGCGCGCCTCGTAGAGCCCCGCGACGAGGGGCAGGAGGCCCTCCCAGAAGTCCCTCGTCGCCGGGCGTTCGAGGAGCACGGCGCTGGCGGCAGGGAGGTGCACGAGTACGGCGCCGACGATCACGGCCACGGCCGTGGCCGCCGCGAGCACGCCCAGCGGTCCCGCTGCGCGCGTCGCCCACCGCACGTACCGCCGCTGAGCGTCGATCCCCGCGACGTTGCGGAGCGCCAACGCGGCGTAGGCGAGGACCACGGCGACGGTGAGCGCGGCGAGCACCCCGGTGACGTCGACCGCGAACGCCGTCGTGATCACGCCGCTGTCGGAGCAGACGACGTACGCGGCGGCCAGCAACGCGAGATACCCGGTGGGGGCGTCGACGACGCGCGCGACGGCGGGCCGGAGCACCCTTCCGTAGTGGAGCAGCGCGAAGGGAACCAGCACCGCGAGCATCTGCACCGCCGAGAGGGAGTGGAGGACATCGAGGTACGCCACGTCGAGCGAGCCCGGACGCGCCTCGGCCACCCCGGCGGGCGCGCTCTCCGCCGCCCGGGCCAGGAGGAGGGCGGCCATCCACAGCGCGAGCGGCCATGCGGCTTCGGCCGCGTAGCGCGCCCTGCGGAGGCCCGGGCGACCCTCGAGTGACCCGACCGACGTCGCCCTCCCGATCGCCGATGCGGCGTAGGAGAGCGCCACGGCCAGGCCGAAACCCAGCAGTGGCCATGTACCGTCCAGGCCGAAGGCGGCAGGCAGCGCGCCGCCGGGCGCCAGCAGGGCGTAGGCGGCCCCGAACGCTGCGAGGTGAACCCGGGGGAAGCCGACGACCGCCGCGGCGTCCGGGCGAACCGTCGCGACCGCTCGAGCGGCAATGAACGGCGCGAGGATGACCACGCCCCAGAGCGCGAGCGAGTCGAGACCACCCAGGTAATGCGCCAGGGACGCGATGTCCGGCGCCCACGGGTGAGCGGAGAGCACGCCCGGCAACGTCGACGCGGACGACAACACGCCCAGGCCCAGCGCCATCCAGCCCAGGTCGGTCACCATCCGATGGAGCGCGGGGACCGCCTCGTCCAGGCGCAGCACGCGCGCCGCCGGCGTGCCGGTCCGCACTCGCAGGGCTGCGCGTGCGGCGAACTCCGTGCCGCGTAGCAACAGCGTGAGCCTGCCGAGGACCAGCAGCGCGCCGCACAGGGCCACGGGCAGCGCGAGGAAGCCCAGATCCAGCCGGACCAACCGAGAGAGCGGGCTGTCCGTGCCCCAGACCAGCACGACCAGCGCCAGCGTGCCGCCCGCCAGGAGCGCGGCGGTCAGCGCCGGGCGCTCACCGAAGGCGATGCCCCTCATCGGTCGACCCTCAGCACCGCGCTCCATGCGCGGTACATCGCCTCGTAGTGGCGGCGCGCGATCTCGTGCTCGCTGTAGTCCGCTTCCTCGAACCGCGAGACGAGCTGGGCGAGGCTCTGCCGGGGGATGGGGAGCCCACTGCCGACGAGCAGGGTCTCCGCCTCGCGCGGGGTGGACTGATCGGTGACGCCGACGCCCTGCTCCTTCGCCCACTCCATGAACACGCCGTAGAGACGCACGATCTCCTCGCGGAAGTCCACGACGCGCAGGCTCCGGGACTCCGAGATCACGAGGTCGTCGTCGTCCGTGAACTCGGCCGATACCGCGTACTCGCCGGGCTCGGTGCCGGTCCAGTTGAAGGCGCCGGCCCCGTCCTCCCCGACAGTGAGGTCGAACGGTGCGCCATCGCCCACGGAGACGCCGACGACGGCTCCGGCACGGGGCCGCCCCTCGTCGGTCACGCGCACGGTGATGAGGATCGCTTCGCCGGGACCCCACACATCCGGCAGATCGCCCGCCGCCTTCCTGAACGCGATCTGCAGCCGGACCGACGGGGGCTCCTCGACCACAGCGACCGCGGCATCTGGAAGCTCGTCCTCGGCATCGGCGGGTTCGCCGGTCTCCTCCACCGCCTCGACCGGAGCCGGCTCGGGCACGGGCTCAGCGGGCGCGGGCTTCCGGCGCAGGCGCCCGAGCAGCGGGATCAGCTCGAACCTCCGGGCGGCGTAACCGGCGGCGACGAGCAAGGCGGCGAGGGCGGGCAATCCGAGCCAGAGCAGCCAGTTCAGCCCGCTGGGCGTGATGGCGCCCTGCCAGAAGTACGAGATGCTGACCGGGGCATGGAGATCGCCCCCGTCGTAGGCGAGCTCCACGCGGCTGCCCGGCAGGTCGTCCGAGTCCGGGACCACGAGTTCCAGCGTCGCGATCCCGGACTCGTCCGTCGTGGCGCCCACGCCCTGGCTGGAGCGCAGTGCGGCGCCGACTATCCCCGCTCCCGTGTCGTCCAGGAGCGCCACCTGCAGCATCGTCGCGTCGCCAGGGCTGACCTTGCCCAGCGGCGTCACGATCAGCGTGGTGGCGGACTGGACCACGAGGCGCACCGTCGTCTCGATGTCGAGGTCGGGTGCGCTGACCACGAGGTCCATGGCGCCCAGGGACTCGTCCGCGGGGACCTGGTACGCGTAGGTGAACGCGCCCGCCTCGTTGGAGCTGAACGCGACATCGGGGCCGGCCGTCAGTTCGACGCCGGGCAACGGACGGGTGGTACCCAGCAGGACCGCTCCATGGAGTAGCGCCTCGCCGCCGCGCGTCACGGGTTCCAGGGGTTCCACCAGGATCCACGGGACCCCGACCGCGATGTTCAGGGCGGCCTGGCTGGCGTGGAGCTCGTCCGTGTCGTCGAAGATCGCCTCGACCCGCAGCTCGGACTCGTGCGGATCGCGCGCGGCGTCCTCGTCGAACATCGCCAACACCTGCCCGGCGAACCTGCCGTCGGCGTCCGTCAGCAATGAGAGAGGCTCGACGCCCGGTACGCGCACCACGGCGTTCGGGACCGGGCGTCCGTCGGCCTCGAGCAGTGTGCCCGCGATCCTGAACCGCTCGCCGTCCCGCACGGCTGCGGGACCCTCGAGGGTCAGGACGGTGCCGCGCAGCACGCGCACGGCGATCTCCGTGACCGCCGGCCGCACGAACTCCTCGCCGCTGTAGCGCCCGGTGAGCGTGTAGTCACCCGTGTGCTCGAAGGATGCGATCGAGTGCTCGAAGCTCCCGTCCTCCTCGACCTGGAGCGTGACGATGTTCACCTCCTCGGCCGCCGCGATGGTGAGTTCCACCAGGCCTTCATCGAGAGGCGAGCCGCCGGCCTCGCGCACCTCACCCGTCACCACCAGCCCCTCGCCCCGCGCCACGGAATCGGGGGCGTAGAGGGCGAGCTCCGTCGGGAGCACGACGTCGAAGCTGAGGCGGGCGGTGTTGTCGAGCAGGAGCTCCTCCCCCTCGAGCTTCACCTCGACCCAGTGCTCCCCGAGCACCGAGAAGGTCTCGGAGAAGCTGAACCGGCCCTGCCGGTCGGTCATCACCGAGCTCGTCGTGAGCCCGTCGAAGGTCACCTCGATCTCGCGCCCGGCGACGCCGCGTTCGGAGTCGTCGGTCACGGTGCCTTCGAAGGCCGCGACGGCGTGGAGGTCGACTTGCGCCGGGCCGATGAGCTCGATCTTATTCCCGGAGAAGACCTGGACGTCCGGGTCGCTCCAGGACTCGTTGAAGAGGCTGTTCGGTACGGCGCGGGCCAGCAGCTGGTAGTCGCCCAGGTCCATGCCCGGGGGAAGCTGCGCCACTGCATCGAAGCGGCCCGAGCGGGAGGAGGTCACCCCGATCTTCGTGCCGCCGTGCTCCTTGGTCTCGTTGATGTAGATCTCGACCGTCATCCCGCTCACGTCGCGGCCGTCGACGGTGCGCACCGTCCCCTTCACCGCAAACGGCGTCCGGCGCCGGGTCTCGTCGGGCGATTCGGTGATGTCCGTGACCGTGTCGACGGGACGGACTTCGACCTCCCCGCCGTCGCCTTCGACAACCCTGGGTGTGGGTGGCGCGCCCGGCACGCGCGAGGGCGCCCCGCCCGACGCCGTGGGATCGAAGCGCACCCAGCCGAACCCCTCGAGCGCGACCTCCGCCCACTGGTGCGCCTGGTCCGTGTACACGGCCTGCTGGTCTGCCGTCGGCGAGATCACGAACCCCGAGACCACCCTCGCGGGGATGCCGATAGAGCGTGCGAGGACGGCGAACGCGCTGCTGAACTGCCCGCTCGTCCCCTCGCGGGTATCGAAGAGGAACCAGTCCACCGGATCGCGCCCGGGGGGAGGCACGACATCGTCGTTGCTCTCTGCGGGGACGTAGGCGTAGTTCTCCCTGAGGTAGCGCTCCAGCGCCTCGGCTTTGGCGTAGGGGGAGTCGTAGCCGCTGGTGATCTGCCGGGCGAGCTCCCGGATCGCGTCGGGCAGGTCGTCGGGCAGCTCTGTGTGGATGGGGGCGGTGCTCGCGGACGGCGCGGCCTCGTACTGTGCACGGGAGAAGACCGGGACCTCCGAGGTCCACGAGTACTCCGTCGCCGTGACCTCCGAGGAGAACGTGGCGCTGGAGGGGCGGAAGACGCCGTCGATGTCGGCGCGCTGCAGGCCGGCCGACGTGGGCAGGGCGCCCCGCGGCAACTCGTCGGACCCCGCTTCGGGAAGCACCTGGATCCGGTCGGAGGCGGAGCGGACGGGCTCCTGGCTTGGTGCGTCACCAGGAACCGCGCTTCCAGCCGTGTACGGCACGAGCTCAGGGTCGTCCTGCATCCACGCGCCGTGCTCGTAGCGATCCCCCACGGCCGTCCGCAGGTAGCCGGTGTGGGCGGCGCCTGCGACCTCGAAGATCGGGATGCGAGGCGACGGCTCCGCCCGGCCTGTGGTGGTGCCGGGGGCGACGATGGTCTCGTCCTCCAGCTCCACCAGCGCCGCGCCGCTCTCCAGCGGGGTGACCCTGGCGCCCATTCGCTCATAGGCGTCGATCTCGTCTTCGGGTACCCGCGACGGCGCGCCGTCCGGCGACGGGTCGAACCCGACCCACCCGAGACCCTGGAACGGGACCTCGGCCCACTGGTGTGACTGGTCGCTGAACACGATCTGGCTGAGGGCCGTGTCCGCGACGGCCCAGCCCGAGACGACCCGGGCGGGGATGCCGATGCTGCGGGCCAGGATCACGAACGCGCTGCTGAAGGCGCCGCAGGTCCCTTCGCGGCTCTCGAAGAGGAAGGCCTCGATGGGGTCGACTCCCGGAGGCGCCGAGAGGGCCGCGGGGCCCGAGGGCTGGTACGTGTACTCCTTGATCAGGTGCTGCTCGATCGCCCTGGCCCTGGCGTACGGCGTCTGGTGTCCCGCGGTGATGGCGGTCGCCAGCGCGCGCGCCCGTTCCACCCACGGGGCGTCGGGCAGTTGCATGTACTCCGAGCGGTTCCCGACGTCCCATGCCGGGGCGGCGTTGAGCTGCTCCGGGGTGTAGTCGTAGACGATCGCGTCCCACCCGTAGCGGGCGGGGCCGCGGGCGAAGACGGTGTGACTCGGCATCCGGTAGCTGACCGGGATGGTGAAGGCCTCCGCGTGGAGCGACGAGGGCACGGGGCCGGACAGGATCACCTGCACCGACCCGATGCCGGAGAGGTAGATGGTGTTCCAGTTGCCGTCGTCGGGGTCCTGGACCGGGCGGATGTCCTGGGGACGGAACCCGATGCCCGCCACTCCGGCCGGCAGGCCCTCCTGCTCGGCGGGGAACCACGAACCCGACCTGTAGATGTCCCCGACGGCGACGCGCAGGAGGCGGGTGTACACGGACCCCCGAACGCGGAAGACCGGCGTGGGTGAGCCGATCTCGTGGCTCTCCGCCGTGACGAAGGGGAGGAAGGCGAGATCGCCCTGGAACGACAGGACGCCTCCCCCGCTCTCCAGCCAGATGACCTCGCCCATCGCATCCAGGGCGTCACGCGAGGCGTCGCGGACCTGCTCGTCGGCATCGCTCAGCGCCGTGCCGAGGGGAGTGATCCCCTCCTCGAACTGTCCCTCCCCGATCAGACGCGCCGACGCGGCCCGCAGGGCCGGCTCCGCGGTGCCCTCGAGGATCCCGAGGAGCGAGGCGAAGGGCCACCCGGCGAGCGCCTCGGCGGCGGCGGCGCGCACCGCGGTGGATGTGTCGCCGCCCCGGGCGTCCAGCAGCGGAAGCAGCGCGGCACTGTCGCCGATTCCCCCGAGCGCCAGCGCGACCGCCGCCCGCACCTCCGGCGAGGGGTCGGAGCGGAGCGCCGGCAACATCTCGCTCGCCGTCCACCCGCTCTGCAGGGCGCCCAGCGCCGTCGCCGAGGCCGCCCGGACGGCGGCGTCCTCGTCGGTGGCGAGTGCCTGGAGCAGGCCCTCCTCGGCGCCGTCTTTCCCCACCACGGCGAGCGCGCCGGCGGCCGCGGTCCTGACGCTCGTGTCCGCGTCCGTCGCCAGGGCTTCGAGCAGTGCGCCCAGCGCCCCGGGGTTGGCCAGCACCTCCAGGCCGTACGCGGCCGCAGCCCGGAAGTCGGCGTCCGGGTGGTCACGCAGCATCGCCATGAAGCGATCGAGGACGAGTGCGTTGAGCGCGCTCTGGGCGGCATGCCGGGTGTCCGGGTCCCGGACGTTGTCGATGGTCTCGAGTAGCTCGACCAGGACGTCGGGACTGTTGGGAGCCCCCCGGGCGGCCGAAGCCGCCCCCCGCACCCCCGGCCGCGTGCTCGTGGCGAGTTCGTCGAGCGACGCCTCCCACGGATGGTCGACATCGGCGGCAACGAACGCGTCCCGGGGGAAGGGATCGACGGCCACCCACCCAAAGCCGGCGAGGGCGATCTCCGCCCACTGGTGCGCCTGGCTGCGGCGGACCGTCTGCGTCTCCTCCTGCGTCGCGACGACCCAGCCGGAGACGACTCGCGCTGGCAGGCCGACCGACCGGGCGAGCACGACGAAGGCGCTGCTGAAGTTGCCGCTGGTGCCGACGCGGCGGTCGAAGAGGAACCAGTCGACGGGATCCTGACCGGTCGGCGGCTGAGCCCCCCGCTCTGTGTAGGCCTGTCCGTAGGCGTATGCCTCTTGCAGGTACACCTGGAGGCGGAGGGCCCTCAGGTACGCCGAGGGCTCGCCACCGGCGACCTGCGCGGCCAGCTCGCGCACGCGTGGAGGCAGGTCGTCCGGCAGCTCGAGGTAGGACGGGTCAGCGACCGCGGCGGCGGTGACCTTCTGGCGCAGCGCGAAGAGCGGAACGGTGGACTCCATCCCGTAGCGCGAGAGCTCGCGATCGGATGCCAGGGTCTCGCTGAACGGGAAGTACGTCGCGGGCGTGTCGATGCTGCGCAGGTGACTGGATGCCGGGAGCACGCCCGCCGGGAGCGTCCCGTCTTCCTCGATCGGCGTGACGACGATGTGGTCGGTGAACTCGTGGAGCGGAGCCGCCTCCGGGAGATGCAACTGGCCGGTCAGGGCCCCCAGCGCTCCCGCAATCAGCTCGTCCTGCTGCAGCGGCACGGCGGTCCCGGCCACCTGGCTCCACGTTCCGTCGAGGTAGGTGTCGCCGGTGGCTGTCCTGAGGTAGCGGGTATGCGCGGCCCCGGTCACCCGGAACACGGGATCGTCGTCCGGCGGCACGACCTGCAATGCCGTGGCTTTCGACATCAGGGGTTCGTCGGCATCCGTCGGCTCTCCGGTCACCGTCGCGTCTCCGCTGTGGATGCCCCGCACCTCCACCCCGAAGTCGCCGGGAATGCTCGCGAGGTTGGTCCGCGGGAAGAGCAGCAGGCCGTCGATGGCCTTGGAGTCGAGGAAGCCGAAGGCGCCGGCGGCGGCCAGCCAGACCAGCAGGGACGCCGCCAGCAGTCTCCAGTTGAGCAACCCGGCGATGGTGACGGAGAGGAAGAACGCCGCCAGGATGATGAGGGCCCCGGGCTCCAGGTCGGCGCGTCGCACCATGTGCTCGTCGTAGGCGATCGAGCCGCCCAGCATCCCCGAGAAGGCCAGGTACGCTCCCGCCGCGACCAGCGCAGCCGCGGCCACGACGCCCAGCGCGAGCGACCTCGAGGGCCGGAAGGAGGCCCTGCGGAGCGGCCAGCCCAGGGCTGCGACCAGCATCGCCGCCGCCAGGACGATGGAGACGGTCAGGATGAGCACCTCGATCAGGCCGACGCCGATCGGTATGCCGAGCGTGCCTTCCGCCGAGGACGTGACGGCCAGCGGGTCCGTGGGGCCAGTGGCGGTCACGGCGACGACGAACTCGAGCAGCAGGAAGAGACCAGCCAGCGCCGCCGCCGCCATGAGCAGGAGCATGATCTGGCGACGCGCGGAGCCGCCCGTCAGCATGGCCGCCGCTCGTGAGGTGGAGACTCTCACGGTGCTTCAACCCTCATCGAGACCAGGCCCGACCTCATACTCATCAGCACACCCGGACGCGCATGTGGTACCAGAGCACCGAGGTGCTCAGGTTGGCGGGCGAGCACCTGCGCGTGAGGGGGGCGAGTTCCTGCGGAGTCTCCCCGTCTAGCTGGTTGTCGCGGATAGCGAGCCATTCCAGGTTGCTGAGCGTGCCCAGCTCCTCCGGAATCTGTCCGGTCAGGCCGTTCTGGTTGAGCAGCAGCCACTCGAGGTTCGTGAGCCCGCCCAGCTCCGGCGGAAGCTCCCCGCTCAGCCGGTTCTCGTGGAGCACCAGCCGTTCCAGGCTGCCGAGGTTGCCCAGCTCCGGAGGGAGTTCCCCGCTCAGCCGGTTGCCGTGGAGTGACAGCGCTCGCAGGTTGGGGAGGTCGCCCAGCTCCGGCGGGATCTCTCCGCTCAGGTGGTTCTTTGCGAGACGGACATCAACCAGGTTCGTGAGGTTGGCCAGCTCCGGCGGAAGCTCCCCGCGCAGATTGTTCGCGTCGAGGAACACGCCATTGACCCGCCCATCCGCATCAGTGGTGACGCCGTACCAGGTCCCGAGCGGCTCGGTGCTCAGCCAGCGACCCCGCTCGCGCCAGCTCGGGCCGCCGGTGGCCTGGTAGAGCGCGATCAGCGCCTGTCGATCCTCCTCCGAGGTCTCCGTGACGCAGCTGTTGCCGTAGACGGAATCGATGCCCTGGAGCCACGCCTGGAGTGCGTCATCGAGGGGGGCGCAGAGCCCTTCGTTGTTGAAGAAGGTGAACCACTCCAGCGAGGGCAGCGTGGTCAGGTCCCGATGCAGGGGCTCCGTCAGGCGATTGTCCCGGAGGCTCAGCACTTCGAGCTTGGCGAGGCCGGCGAGCTCCCGCGGTATGTCCCCGCGCAACTTGTTATCCGCCAGCCACAGCTCCTCGAGATTGGCGAGGCTGCCAAGCTCCCCCGGGATCCTCCCGGTGAGCTCGTTGTTGTGGAGCCATAGATCCTTGAGGTTGGTGAGGCTGGCGAGCTCCGGCGGGATCTGCCCGTTCAGCTTGTTCTGGTAGAGCTGCAATTCCGTCAGGTTTGCGAGGTTGCCGAGCTCCGGCGGGATCGACCCGCTCAACATGTTCGCGGCGAGCTTCAGCGACGACAGGCTGGAGAGGTTCCCCAGCTCCGGCGGGATCTCCCCGCCCAACTGGTTATTCTCGAGCCGCAGGTCCGTCAGATTGGTGAGGTTGCCCAGCCACGGCGGAATCCCTCCGGTCAGCTGGTTGAGGCGGAGGTTCAACCACTGCAGGTTGGCGAGGTCACCCAGCTCGGGCGGGATCGCCCCGCTCAGTTGGTTCCCGTCGAGCGACAGCTGTTCCAGGTTGACAAGGTTGCCCAGCTCGGGCGGGATCTCGCCGGTGAGTCGGTTCTCGCTGAGCCACAGCAACGTCAGGTTGGCAAGGTTCCCCAGCTCCGGTGGAATCTCCCCGCTCAGAGGGTTCGCGCCGAGTGCCAGCCACTGCAGGTTGGGGAGGTCTCCCAGCTCGGGCGGAATCTCGCCGCTCAGTCGGTTCCTGTTGAGCGACAGCCGTTCCAAATTGGCCAGCCCGGCGAGTTCTGGTGGAATCTCACCGCTTAACTGGTTATTGGCGAGCCGTAGATCCGTCAGGTTGGCCAGCCCGGCGAGTTCCGGCGGGATCTCACCGCTCAACTGGTTACCGGCGAGCCGTAGATCCGTCAGGTTGGCCAGGTCGGCGAGCTCTGGCGGAATCTCGCCGCTTAACTGGTTCCCGTTGAGGTGGAGCGATTCCAGATTGGCGAGGTTGCCCAACTCCACGGGGATCTCGCCGCTCAGTTGGTTCCGCTTGAGGTCGAGCGACTCCAGGTTGGCGAGGCTGCCCAGCTCTGGTGGGATCTCGCCGCTCAACGCGTTCCTCGTGAGTTCGAGCGATTTCAGGTTGGCGAGGTCAGCCAGATCGGGCGGCAGCTCCCCGCGCAGTCCGTTACTCCCGAGTGCCAGCCCAATGACGCTTCCGCTGTCATCAGCAACCACCCCGTGCCACTCCCCCACCGGGGTCTCGGTCAGCCAGTTGGTGCTGGACACCCAGCCAGGGCCGTTGGTGGCCTCGTAGAGAGCGGCCAGCGCCAGCACCTCGATCGACGTTTCCGGGACCGGCGGGGGCGTTGGCGAGGGGGTTGGCGTCGGGGTCGGCTCCGCGATGGGCGTCGGCTCCGCGGTGGGGATCGGCTCCGCCGTGGCGGTCGGCTCTGCGGTGGGGGTCGGCTCCGCTGTCGGCGTTGTCTCGGGAACGGAGGTGGCCTGGGCAACGACGGTCGCCTCGGCGGTGGCGGTCGCCTCGGGGGCGGCGGTCGCCTCCGGGCTCGGGACCGGCTCCGCGCTGGGCGTCGCCTCGGCCGCAGCGGTTGCCTCGGCGACGGGGGTGGCCTCGGCGGTGGCCGTCGCCTCCGTGTTGGGCGTCGCCTCGGCCCGGGGGGCCGGATCTGGGATCACGACCGGGGCGGGCGTCGGGATCGGCGCCGGCGTGGACGCGGGGTCAGGCGTGACCACGCCACAGGCCGCCACCAGGGCCGTGACGACGACCACGAGCACCAGGATCCTCACATGGTCACGACAAGCTGTGTATTTCGATGACATTCGGCTCATCGTCATCCGCTCCATCGTCTTCGGTGGGCGCTGAAGCTCCTCGCAGGCATCGGATTGCCCGAGCGGTCCGCCCTATTGCCCCAGGGGCGCAAGGCGGAGCGCGGCCCCCCCGAAGGTGAGCACGTACACCTCGCCACCGGCATCGGTCCCGAACGAAGAGACGGACCGCGGGCTCACCGCGATCTCCACCACGTCGCCTCCGTCCGGGGGCAGCGCCCAGATCTGCCCGCGGCAGAAGTCCGAGAAGAGGTAGTGTCCGACGAGCTCGGGAATGGCCTCGCCCCGGTACACCACTCCGCCCGTGACGGAGCAACCGAGGTGATGGCCGTACTCCACTACGGGCAGGACGGTCCCCTCCAGATCGCACTCCGCCCGGGGGCAGCGCGTGCCTTCAAGCCGGTTCCAGCCGTAGTTGGCGCCGGCCTCGACGCGGTCGATCTCCTCGATGTCCGCTCGCCCGACGTCGCCCGCCCACAACGCGCCGGTTGCCGGGTCGAACGCCATCCGCCACGGGTTGCGGAACCCGTACGCCCAGACCTCAGGTCGCGCACCTCGTACGTCGACGAATGGGTTGTCGCGAGGGACGGCGTACGGCGAGGCCGCTGAGGCATCACCGACCTCGATGCGAATGACGCTGCCCAGCAGGGTTCCGAGGTTCTGGGCCTCGGCGGAGAGTCCGCCGTCGCCCAGCCCGAGGTAGAGCATCCCGTCGGGTCCGAAGCGGACGCTGCCGCCGTTGTGCTCGGAGTACGGTTGGTTCACCTCCAGGATCACGAGCTCGGAGCGCGGATCCACGCGTCGCCGGTCCGCGGGGTCGACCGAGAAGCGCGACAGGCGCGTCACGCGTGGGCTGCCGATCGCGGAGTAGTACAGCCAGAGGTGGCCGGTGTCTTCGAAGTGCGGGTCGAGGGCAACGCTGAGCAGGCCCTCCTCGTTGCCCGCCATCGACACCCGGTCGGTGATGTCGAGCATTTCAAATGCCGCGCGGCCGTTGGGGTGCAGGAGCAGGACGCGGCCCTCCCGCTCGGCCACGAACGCCGCGGGACCGGCGCTGCCGTCCGGCCCGACGGGGTACACGCCGATCTCGACCGGCTGCTCGAATTCCCGCCCGGCGAACGCATGGTGGAGTGCGACCGCGACCGGGGTCCCCGAGGATGGCCCGGTCTCCTCGGCCGCTGGCCCGACACGGACCGGCACGGCGCCGGCCGGGAGCTCGCCGGTCAGCAGGTTCCCGTGAACCCACAGCACGGACAGGTTGGCGAGGTTGCCCAGCTCCGGCGGGATCTCCCCGCTCAGTCCGTTCTCCTGTAGCCACAGCCGCTCCAGGTTGGCGAGGTTGCCCAGCTCCGGCGGAATCTCCCCGTTCAACAGGTTGTAGGCGAGCTCCAGCGTCGTCAGCTTGGCGAGGTTGCCGAGCTCAGCCGGGATCCGTCCGCTCAGCTGATTCCCGCCGAGCCACAGCTCTTCCAGGGCGGCGAGGTCGCCCAGCTCGGGCGGGATCTCCCCGGTCAACCGGTTGTAGTTGAGCCACAACCGCTGCAGCTTCGCGAGGTTCCCGAGTTGCGCCGGGATCGCTCCGCTGAGCCTGTTGTCGTGGAGCTGCAGGTCCGTCAGGTTGGCGAGGCTGCCCAGCCATGGCGGGACCTCGCCACTCAGGTAGTTCGCGCCCAGCCGCAGCGACTGCAGGTTGGCGAGGTTGCCCAGCTCGGGCGCAAGCTCCCCGCTCAGCTCGTTCCGGTAGGCCCACAGCCATGCCAGATTGGAAAGGTTACCCAGCTGTGCCGGAATCCTCCCACGCAGCCGGTTCTCCTGGAGCGACAGTGAATGGAGACTCGTGAGGTTCCCGAGTTGCGTTGGGATCTCCCCGCTCAGCTGGTTCACCCCGAGCGTCAGCCGTTCCAGCTTGGCGAGGTTGCCCAGCTCCGGCGGGATCTCCCCGCTCAACTGGTTCACCCCGAGCGTCAGCCGTTCCAGCTTGGCGAGGTTGCCCAGCTCCGGCGGGATCTCCCCGCTCAACTGGTTCACCCCGAGCGTCAGCCGTTCCAGCTTGGCGAGGTTGCCCAGCTCCGGCGGAATCTCCCCGCTCAGCTGGTTCGTGCCCAGCGCCAGTCGTTCGAGGTTGGTGAGGTTGCCCAGCTCCGCGGGGATCTCCCCCCTCAACTGGTTCCTGTTGAGCCGCAGGTCCGTCAGGTTGGCGAGGTCGCCGAGCTGCGGCGGAATCTCCCCGCTCAACCCATTGTCACGGAGATCCAGCCCGGTCACGCGTCCCTCGCCGTCAGCAACGACGCCGTGCCACTCCCCCACCGGCGCGGCGGTCAGCCAACCGGCGCTGTTGGTCCAGTCCGGGCCGTTCGTGGCGTGGTACAGGGCCGTGAGCGCTGCCCGGTCGGGCGAGGTCTCCGCAAGCGGGATTGGCGCCGGGGCCGGCGTCGAGGCGGGCGTGGGCGAAGGCGAGCCGCCCTCGCAGGCCGTGAGCAGGGCCACCGCCACGGCCAGCGTCAGCGCCAGCACGGCAAGGGAGCGGGCGCCCCTCACCTCGTCGGCCGGCTGCGGGAGGCGGCGCTCCGGGCCGCTGGTGAGCGCCTCCAGGATGGAGCGCGCCGCCGCGGCGCCGGGCTCGCGCAGCACGACGAGGTCGACCGTCCGCCCGGCCTGCAACTCCGCGCCGACGATCGCTAACTCGCCGCGGCGCAGGACCGTCGCCTGCTCGCGGGGCGCCTGCTCCGAGGGGCGCCGGCGCGGCTGCGCCGGCAGCGGCCCGCCAGCACCGGCGCGAGCGACGCCCCGTGCGTCCATCTAGTTCGCCTGCGGTTCGACGGTGCTCGAGGTCGCGGCCGGCAGCGGCACCTCGATGATCGAGCTCCGCAGCCAGCGGTCCACCTCGGCGGTCGCCGGGATGAAGCGGTCATTCGGCAGGACGCGCTCCGCGTCCACCGGGTCGAACGCAGCCTCGATCCGCCCATCCGCGCGGATCCGGCCCGCGATCCGGCCCAGGACCTCGCCGTCCGACACCACCAGCGACGAGGTCAGCCAGTGGTCGACCTGCGCGTCGGCGGGGACGAAGCGCCGCGTCGGCAGGATCAGCGCCTCGCCCTCGGGCCGGAAGCCGAACTCGACCCGCCCATCAGCCAGGCGCCGCGCCACGACCCGCGCTTCGAGGATGTCGACGCTCAACTGCGAGGGGAACGGGATGATCCCGGCCACCCCCCAGCAGACCAGCGCGCCGGCGTCGTCGATGGCGCACATGTGGGAGGCCCCCGCGCCCAGGCTCGTGAGCCCGGTCATGGCGAGGACCTCGCTGCCCGGCCAGTACTGCTGCTTCTCGTGGTTCCAGCAGGCGAGGGAGCCGTCCTCCTCGCGGATGGCGCAGTTGTTGGGGCCGCCGGTGGCGATGTCGATGTAGGTCTCTCCGCTGAACCCCATGGGATCGCTGCTGGAGCCCGGGACCTGGTTGCGGCCGTCGGCGTGATGGCCCCAGCAAACCGCCCGGCCGTCCTCCCGGATGGCGCACGTGTGGCCTTCACCGGCGCTGATGTCCATGTAGAGGTGGTCGCCGTCGGGCGGGGTCGTCGTCGTGTGATTGCCGACGCCGTCGATGTCGTCGGGGACGCCGTCGCCCTCCCGGTCGAAGAACGTCGTCTCCCCCCAGCAGACCACGCCCTGGTCGACGGCCTCGATGGCGCAGACGTGCGTCGCGCCCACGGCGACACGGGTGAAGGAGCCGTGCGGCTCGTTCAGCCGGTCATGGCTGCGGTCGCCCCAGCACTGGAGCGTCCCGCCGACCTCCGGATCGTTGCCCTTGATCCCGCAGGTCAGGTCGTTGCCTGCGTCGAGGGTGATGAACGCGCCGGCCGGCGCGACGGCGCTGGCGTGCGCCCTCGCCGGGTCACCGCTGACCCCGCCCCAGCACGCGACCGTGTTGTCGGACCTGATGGCGCAACTGTGGGTGTCGCCGGAGGAGACCAGCGTGAAGCTCCCCTCAGGCGCGTTGAGCTGCTGGAAGGCGTTGTCGCCGCCCCAGCACTCGATCGTGCCGTCGGTCGTCAGCGCGCAACTGAAGTCGGCGCCGCCCGTGACCTGCGTGAACTCGCCCGACGGCGGCGTCATCAGGGCGCTGTTGTCGTCGCCCCAGCACGTGAGGTCGCCCGTCGAGTCCAGCGCGCAGCTGTTCGACGAGCCAACCGAGATGGACGCGAACGAGCCCGCTGGAGGCTGCACCCGCACGAACGCCGCATTGCTCGGGACGACGCCCCAGCAGTAGATGTCTCCGGCCTCCGCGACGCCGCAGCTATAGTGCTCCGTCGTGGCCATCTCGATCGCCGTGAACGCGACCCCGGCCTGCGCCGTGTTGATGAGCCGGTTGTACTGCTGGGCCAGGTCGGGGGGACGGCCCCAGCACTCGACCGAGCCGTCCGCCGCCAGCGCGCAGCCGTTGTACACGCCCATGGTGACGTCGACGAACGGACCATCGCCCGAGGGCCCGTCGGACCGGCCGTGGGTGGTCCGCCCGAAGCAGGTGACGTCGCCCCCGTCGCGGATGGCGCAGGCGTTGGCGAAGCCCGCCTCCACGAGGGTCCAGTCGGTGATCGCCTCGCCGTCATCGTCGGGGATCACCAGGCGCGAGTCGCCGGCCTTGCCCCAGCAGGCGAGCTCGCCGTCCGCCTGGATCGCGCAGGCATGGAAGTTGCCGACGCTGAGCGAGCCCGGCCTGAACTTGACGGTGTCCGGCGGGGTATTCACCCAGCCGTCGTACGCGGGATCGGGGTTGGCGGCCCAGTCCTCCCAGTCCCGGTTGTCAGACTCGCGGTTGCTGCCGTCCTCCTGCTCGGGGTATCCCCAGCACATCACGCCGCCATCGGCGAGGATGCCGCAGGTGAGGAACGACCCGGCTGAGACCTGCGCGAACCGCTCCGACCGGTAGCGCCACTTGCCCCAGTCGCTCACCTGACCCACGGCGTCCTCGCCCCAGCAGGTGACGACGCCGCTCGGTTCGAGGGCGCATGCGTGGTTCTGACCGACGTCGACCGACCCGAGCCGGGTCTCGGCGGACGCGGGACTCGCCCCGGGCGCGGCCAGGGCCGCCAGCATGGCGAACGCGGTAGCCAGGGCGAGCAACAGCAGGCGGCGGGGCCGGGTCATGAGAGACCCGCCGGGCAAGCGCCGGTTGGAAGTGCTAGAACATAGATTCGGGGGGGGGGGGGGGGGGGGGGGGTAAGGGCATGGTTGCCCTCAGCAAGCGACGCACGGTGCTGCCGAGGGTACGGAGGTTCGCCTGGGAAGCCGGTGTGCGCATGGGCATGTCCCTCCCGGATGGGTACCGGGTGATTTTAGCCGCCGCGTCCGTGGAATGAGCGTGGAGACAGGCCTTATTTCATATAATGTTACGTAGCAGCGCGTACAATAATCGTGGTAGCGCGGGTCGACGGACGTGAGGTGCGCCGTCGTCCACCCGCACGAGCACGACCGCACGCTCGAGGCGCTGCGCGGGCGCCTCGAGCGTGGGTGACGAGCGAGGGCGGCAGGGCACAAGCCCTCCCGGATCGGTACAGACGATTCCACTCATCACGCCTGTGAAATGCCCGTGGAACGAGGCCCGGTTACATACAATCCCCCATGGTCTCGCGTACAATTTCCGTGGCGGCGAGGATCGCACCCGCGACCGGCCCGACCAGGAGGTACGTCGTGGCCCAACCGGATGAGCGCGACCGCGAGCTCGAGGCGCTGCGCGAGCGCCTCTCCCGCCTCTCCGAGGCGAGCCTGCGCATCAACGAGAGCCTCGACTTCGACGCCGTCCTGCAGGGCGTCCTCGACGCCGCACGCTCCCTCACGGCCGCCCGCTACGGCGTGATGACCCTCTTCGACGACGACGGCGGCGTCGAGGACTTCCTCTCCTCGGGCCTGGCCGAGGAGGAGGCCGGTGCGCTCTGGGCCATGCCCGAGGGGCCACGCATCTTCGAGGCCCTGACCGCCATCCCCGGGCCCGTGCGGATCCCCGACCTCGCCGCGCATGTCCGCTCGCTCGGCTTCAGCGGCTTCACCCTCCCCCTGCCCGTGGGGGTGTTCCGCTTCCTCGGGGCGCCGATGCACCACCGCGGCGCCCGCGTGGGCCACGTCTTCGTGGGCGGCAGGGAGGACGGCGGCGAGTTCAGCCAGGAGGACGAGGAGACGCTCGTGATGTTCGCCTCGCAGGCGGCGCTCGTGATTGCCAACGCGCGCACGGTCCGCGAGGAGCGCCGCGCCAGCGCCGACCTCGAGACGCTGGTCGAGACCTCGCCCGTGGGGGTGGTCGTGTTCGACGTGCGCTCAGGCGCGCCGCTCTCCGTCAACCGCGAGGCGCTGCGCATCGTCGGGGGCCTGCGCGACGGGGACGAGGCCGCCGAGGACCTCCTCGGCGCGGTGACCTGCGTACGCTCGGACGGCCGCGAGGTCTCGCTGCGCGAGCTCCCGCTGGCCGAGCTGCTGCGCTCGGGCGAGACCGTGCGGGCCGAGGAGATCGTGCTGCGCGTGCCCGACGGGCGCAGCGTCAACACGCTGCTCAACGCCACGCCCATCCTCGCCGCCGACGGCGAGCCGGCCTCCTTCGTCGTGACGCTGCAGGATCTCGCGCCGCTGGAGGAGCAGGAGCGGCTGCGCGCCGAGTTCCTGGCGATGGTCAGCCACGAGTTGCGCACGCCGCTGGCGGCGGTCAAGGGCTCGGTCACCACCCTGCTCGAGGCCGCGGGCGGGCTCGACCCCGCGGAGACGACGCAGTTCCTGCGCATCATCCGCGACCAGTCCGACCAGATGCGCGAGCTGATCGGCGACCTGCTCGACGTGGCCCGCATCGAGACGGGCGCCCTCGCGGTCGCCCCCGAGCCCTCGGACGCGCGGCTGCTGGCCGAGGACGCGCGCACCCGCTTCGCGGGCGCGGGCGGGACGCACGTCGTCGAGCTGGAGCTGCCGGCCCGCCTGCCGCAGGTCATGGCCGACCGCACGCGCATCGTGCAGGTGCTGGGCAACCTGATCTCCAACGCGGCCCGCTCCTCCCCCGCCGACTCGCCGATCCTCGTGAGCGCCGCGCGCGATGGCGTCCACGTAGCCGTCTCGGTCACCGACGAGGGCCGGGGCATCCCGGCCGAGCTGCTGCCGGAGCTGTTCCGCCGCATCCCCCGCTCCTCGGCGGTCGGGGACGCGGACGGCTCGGGGCTGGGGCTCGCCATCTGCAAGGGCATCGTGGAGGCGCACGGGGGCCGCATCGGCGCCGAGAGCGAGGGCCCCGGCCTGGGCGCACGCTTCACCTTCACGCTGCCGGCGGTCGAGGCGGTCTCGGCGCCCCCGCCTGCCTCACCTGCCGCGGCGCGGGCCTCGCGGCGCCGCGTGCGCGTGCTGGCCGTCGACGACGACCCGCAGGACCTGCGCTACGTCCGCGACGTCCTCGACGGTGCGGGCTACGCGCCCGTCGTGACCGCCGACCCGGGCGACGTGCTGCGCCTCATGGCGGAGGAGCGCCCCCACCTCGTGCTGCTCGACATGGTGCTGCCGGGCGCCGACGGGATCGAGCTGATGCACGACGTCCTCACGGCGGCGGACGTGCCGGTGATCTTCCTCTCTCGCTACGGCCAGGACGAGACGGTCGCGCGCGCGCTCGACATGGGCGCCGCCGACTACGTGGTCAAGCCGTTCTCGCCGACGGAGCTGGCGGCGCGCATCCGCGCGGCGCTCCGCAAGCGGCTGGAGCCGGAGCAGGATGAGCCCTCGACGCCGTATGTCTCCGGCGAGCTGGCGATCGACTACGCGCGGCGGCGGGCGATGCTGGCGGGGGAGCCGCTGGATCTCACGGCGACGGAGTACGCAGTGCTCTACGAGCTTGCCGTGCGCGCTCCTCGCGTGCTCAGCCACAGCTTCCTGCTGCAGCGGGTCTGGGGCCCGGAGCGCGTGGGCGAGCCGTGGGCCACCCGCGACGTGGTCAAGCGCCTCCGCCGCAAGCTCGGGGACGACGCCCAGCACCCCACCTACCTCTTCACCGAGCGCCGCGTCGGCTACCACCTAGTCGCCCCCGAGCCGCCGCCCGCCGAGCCGGTGCTCGTGGAGCCGCCGCTCGACGACACGGACGGGGGCGGCTCGCCGGACGAGCGCGACGCGCCGGGTGAGGGCGGAGCGTGATTCCCGGACGGGTACCGGAGCGGCCCGGGTAAGCCCGCGATGATCCTGACCCGTCGTAAGGTTCGCGCTGGCCTGGCGCTGGTGCTCCTGTCGCTGGCGGCGGCGGGCTGCACCGATTCGCCCCCGCCGCCAGACCCCACTCCCACGGCCACGGCAACGTCCGACGCTACGGCCACTCCCTCGCGCACATCGACACCTGCGCCCGTGCCCACCAGCACGGCCTCGCCCGCACCCACCAGCACGCCCACGCCCGCGCCCGTTCCCACGGCCACGCCGATGCCCGCGCCCGCACCTACGGCGACAGCAGCACCAGCGTCCACCGCGACGCCCGAACCCACCGCCACACCAGCACCGACGGTCACACCCACGCCACCACCCACCGCCACACCCATGTCGACGCCCGCACCGGCGACCACACCCGCACCCACGTCGACGCCCGCACCGGCGACCACACCCGCACCCACGTCGACGCCCACACCCACGCCCCTGCCCACGCCCACGCTCACACCGGAGGAGGCCGCCCGCGACGCCCTCGCGCGGATCCTCCCCTGGTACGACGATCCGCCGTACCCGTTCGCGGCGCTGCCCGTCGTCGAGGTGTGGCTCAAGGATCCCGAGCTCGGCCGGGAGCTTGCGCGCTCGCCGTGGCTCCAGGATGGCCTCGGCCCGGTGGAAACCGACGCCGTCTACGGCCTGTCGCACCTGTACGACTGGGACCCGGACCTCGCCCGCCGCATCTTCGCCCACAGCGTCGAGGAGCCCATACGGACCCTCAACGTCGACACGCTCAGCGCCCTGGGCGAGTTGTCGTGGCTCTACCCGGCCTCGCTCAGACGCCTGCAGGCCCTCGAGTGGTTCGCGGACGGCCTCTCCATGGAGGAGCGCGCGTTCGTGATCGTGCTGTGGAGGGTGGTCGAGAACAAAGCCATCTTCGCGGACCTGCTCGAACAGCGGTCCACGCTGACGGCCACCGTCGACCTGCCGCTGAGCGGCACGGTCGGCCTCTGGGCCTTCGGCCACATCCCCCTCGAAGGCGATGTCCTGGGGGCGATGGAGGACGGCGCCCGGGCGGCCGAGCGCGTGATGGCGAGCCCGTTCCCGGTGACCGACATCATCATGTTGCAGGTCAACGTCGATCGGTACGAGGGATACGGATACGGAGGGGCGAATTTCCGGGACTCGATGGTGCTGTCCACGGGGAACGACTGGCCGGATACGGCCCACGCGGACCTGATCTACCACGAGGTCGCCCACTACCACCTCGCCCACGAGGCCGGGCCGCACTGGCTCGTCGAGGGCGGCGCCAACTTCGTCCGGGCCTACCGGCAGGCGTGGGACGGCACGGAGGACTGGGAGGGCGAGGTGCCGCTGTTCGAGGGCAACGAGTTCGCCGGCAAGGTATGGTGCTTCGACAACGGCGTCACCACCATCGCCGCGCTGGCGGAGCCGAGCGAATTCCAGGACTCCTGCGGCTACGCCCTCGGCCAGTACTTCCTGACCCACCTGTTCGAGACCATGGGGCTGGCCGCCTTCTCATCGGCGCTGCGGGAGCTCTATGAGCGCTACCTGGACTACCAGTACTACCCGAACGAAGAGCAGGTCTACCGCATCTTCCTCGAGCACACCCCGCCTGAGCGCGAGGCGGCGTTCATCGACGTGTACCGGCGGCTCCACGGCGGGCCGTTCCTCGACGGGAGCTGAGCGGGACTGCCGGGGCGTGCAGGGCGCTACTGGCTGCGCAGCAAGGCGGTGAAGCCGGCTTGCTCGAAGTCGCGGTCGTGGGCGAGCGCGTCGGTGATGCCGCGCTCTTCCATCACAATGAAGCTGGCGCAGTCCGTCAGGCTCCAAGCCTGGTCCGGGCGTCGGGCATAGCGCTCGACCGCGGCCTGGAACTGCGCGTCCGTCTGCGGCACGATCTCGACATCCGGGTTGTCCCGGAGCGTCTGGACCATCTGCGCTGCGAATCGTCGGCGGAACTCGCCCATGCGAGCCATGAAGTTGAGAGCCTCAATGAGGACAGTCTGCGTGGTCACGACGGCAGCCGCCTCCAGCGTCCCCGCGACGGCCAGCGCCTGCTCGTGCAGTGGGTCGCGGGGATTCCACAGCGCGATCCAGTAGCCGGCGTCCGCGAAGACCACCCTCATCAGTCTTCTTCCTTCGGGCTGCCGTATAGGTAGTGCTTGTAGTGCTTCGCGCCATCCGCCGGCAGCACGTCCCACGCCTCCGGCGGGATGGTCCTCTGAAGCTCCTGGACCGCCTCGACGATGCCGGCCAGGCCTCGCCCTGGCGTCGCCGCGTCGTCCACTGACACCACCACCTCGGTACCCTCTTCGAGGTCGACGGGCTCGACCGGCGTGAACACGCCATTGGCGTAGGTGGCCTTCACGGTTGTCGTCATGACTGCTCCTCCGGTTGCCTTCTATCCTACCGCGCTCCCCCGGCGCGCCCGGCCCAGCCGCGGCGGCACACCCGCCGAAGTTCGGCTGATCTCGGTGATGGAGCACGTTAGGCTCTGTGCACTCGACGAGGGAGAGCAACCCGTGGCGACCGAGGTGCGAGTATCCGGCTGGCTGACGCACGTGCTCTCGGACTCCCGCGGAGAACCGGCTGTGCCGACACGACCCGCCGCGTTCGCGACCTCATGAGCGACCCATCCCGTCCGGTTCGCCGCTGGCTGGCGGCCGTGCTGACCGCCGCCGTCGTGCTCGCGGGCTGCACGAGCGAGTCCACCACCGCGCCTGCCGACTCACCGACGCCCGAGACGCCTGCCGCATCCCCGCAACCGCAGGCGACATCGACCGTCACCGCCACCCCCGCTCCTGCTCCCTCGCCCTCGCCGAGTGCGGCTCCCGTAGACACGAGCGGAATCGCCTCGCTCGCGCTCGCGCTCGACCGTGACACGCGCTGGGGCGACCTGTTCGCGGTGCTCACCGACGGCGAGCAGTCGTGCTTCCGCGACGAGTTCGGCGACAGACTCGACGAGACGCTGGAGCAGACGATCGACGAGGGCGGCACCGACGCGTGGGAGGTGACGGCCTTCGGCTGCCTCACGCCCGCCACGGCCCGCGCGGTCTTCCTCGATGCCCTGCTCGCCGGCATGGCGGAGGACGACATCGAGCTGGGCGCGGCCGAGCTGGCCTGCGTGCGGCAGACGGCGGCCGACGCCGACATCGCCAGCGTGATCGCCGCCGAGCGCGAGAGCGACCCGGTCTTCTTCGAGTTCCAGGGCGCCCTGCTCGCGTGCATGCCCGAGGTCTTCCTCGACCTCTTCCTCCTGGACACGGGACTGGACGCCGCCGACCTGGGCGCGGATGAGCGCGCCTGCCTGCTCGAGGCGTGGGACGCCGGCGACTGGGTCGCCCTCAGCACGGGCGACGAGGTCGCGAGCGTGTCGTTCGCCCTCGATCTCTACAGCTGCGTTCCCGCGTTCTACCTGTCGGGCATGCTCGGCGAGGAGGTGGCGCTGAACGACGCCGACGAGGCGTGCCTGCGGGCTGCCTTCGGGAACCTCGACGCGGCCGCGGTGATCGCCGCGTGCGAGGGCGGCGGGAACCCCGCGGGCGGGGTCTTCGGCGAGGTCATGTCGTGCGTGCCGGGCCGCTTCCTCGTCCAGGTGTTCGGAGTGGAGCTGGGTCGGGAGCTGGGCGAGGCCGAGGCGTCATGCCTCCGGGAGTCGTTCGCCGACTTCGACTGGGACGGGCTCCCCGCCGTCGATCCGGACGCGGTGATCGCCGCGGAGATGGTGCGCTGCGTGCCCGACCTGCTGCTGCTCGCGATGCTCGAGCAGGCCGGGGCCAGCTTCGAGGACGTGAGCGAGGACGAGCTCGCCTGCATGCGGACGTGGACCGCCGGCGTGGACGCCCGCGAGCAGCTCGCCGCCCTGGCCGCCGGCGACGACATCGCCGCCGAGCCGGGCGTCGGCCTCTTCGCGTGCGCTCCGAGCCTGCTCGACCCCGGCGACGGGGCAGACTCCATCCTCGGCGCCCTCGGCGGGGACGCCACACCGATCGCCGTCGGGGCGAGCGTCGCCGCCTCGCTCGGCCTTGCGGACTTCGCCGCCACCTTCGCCTTCGAGGCCGAGCAGGGCGTGCTCTATCAGATCGACGTTGCACCGGGGACGCTGACCGACCCCGTGGCCACCCTCTACGACGGCGACTGGCAGGAACTCGACTTCAACGACGACTACGGCGACTCGCTCGGCTCGCGCATCTACTGGGAGGCCACGTACTCCGGGACGCACTACATCGAGGTGTGGGGCTTCGACAGCGGCTCGTTCACCCTCGCCGTGGTCGCCCGCGACTAGGACGCCCCGCCCCTGAGCGGCTGGCGGCTCCGATAGGTCGCGCAGCGCCAGGCCCACTCGAACGGCCCGTACCGGAACCGCGAGAGCCAGGCCTGCGACCACGCGAGCTGTGCGGCCCACACGGCGACGATGAAGAGCAGCACCCAGCTGCGGTTCAGGTCCTCGGGCTCGAAGAAGGCGCGGAGCACGAGGACGCCGATGATCGTCTGCGTGAGGTAGTTGGTCAGGGCCATCCGGCCGACGGCGTGGATGCGGCGATGCATGCCGGACTCGGCGCGGCCGTTCCAGAGCGCGACGAGGCTGAGGTAGGCGAAGGCCAGCGGGAACGTCGCGAAGGTGTTGGGGATGGCTCCGATGAGGGCGACTTCGGGAGAGAAGTCGGTGGCGGCGACCCACGCGAAGCCGCCCGCCGAGAGCGGGAGTCCCACGGCGAGACCCCACACGGCGCCTCGGCGGTAGAACGCGGCCGAGCGCCCGCCCGTGATCACGCCGGTCCGGTAGAGGCCGACGCCGATGAGCATCATCCCGAGGGCGCGCAGGAACACGTCGGAGATGAGCCAGACCTCGCCGGTCGTGAGGGCGGGCGCAGCGTCGGGATCGGCGACGCTCGCGTACTCCGCCTCCGTGAGCCAGAAGCGGCCGAGATCCGCGCCGCTCTCGTCGATGCCGCTCTGCAGCAGGACGGCGAGCGGCACGGTCAGCAGGACGAGGGCGGCGCCCAGGGCGTAGAGCGCCCTCGGCGGCAGGCGGTGGAGGGCGATGAGGACGACCGAGCACACCGCGTAGACGACGAGGATGTCGCCCTCCCAGAGCAGCATGTGCAGGATGCCGATGCCGAGGAGGAGGGCGTTGCGCCAGAAGCTCAGCCATCCGGCGCGCCGTCCCTTGTCCCGTGCGCGCTCGAAGAAGAGCACGATGCCGGCCCCGAACAGCATCGAGAAGAGGGCCATGAACTTCTGGTCGACGAAGATCTCGCCGGCCCCACCGATGGCCCAGTCGAGCCAGCTGTCATTGCCACCGGCGCCGATGTTGAAGTAGGCGGACTGGTCGAGGCCGTAGGAGACGGCGTTCATGATGAGGATGCCGAACACGGCGATGCCGCGGACTGCATCGAGCGTGGTGATCCGCTCCCCCGCCTGCGTGGGCGCAAGTGCCGTCGCCGCCGTCGAGTCAGTCACAGCCACCTCAAGCAGCCTCCGTTCGCTCTATTCCCGCGCCCGCTTCGCCCCAGGGGCGCGGCGCTCCCCCAGGTCCTACTCGGCGGGCGCCGGCCCGACGACGCGGTAACCGTTGTTCTGCTCGGTGCGCTCCGCCGGCGGCAGCACCTCGATCACCACGTTCGCGAGGCCGACCACCTCGCCCTGCTCGTCGAAGCCGTAGCCTTCGCCGATGGCGCCGCTGTACGTGATCCCGTAGAGGCAGTCGCGGAAGCCGTCGGCGTCCTGGTCATCGCCCGTCTCCCGGAGGCACTCGGCGGCGATGTAGACGTCGTCGTACGCGGAGGCGAGGTACCACGACAGCGTCACGTACCCGTAGTTGGCGCGGAATCGCTCCAACACGTCGAGGCCGCGCTCATTGGTGGGGTCGATGTCGAGGATGATCGCCTTCACGCCCGTCGCCGCGTCGCCGGCGATCTCGAGCGCGGTCGTGCCGACGGCGACGTCCTCGCCGTAGATCGGGCCCTCATATCCCAGCTCGCGGGCCTGCTTGATGACGGTGCCGCCCGTGAACTCCGACTGCGCCGCGACGTGCAGCGCGTCCGGGCTCGCCTCGATGAGCTTGGTGAGCTGCGTCCGGAAGTCGGTCGTGTCCGACGGGTAGCGCTCCATCGCCACCACCTCGCCGCCGCGCGCCTCGAACTGCGCGACAGAGGTGCGGCGCACGCCCTCGGCGTAGTCCGTCGCCTCGGTGATGGTCGCGAGCGTGCGGACGCCGTCTGCCCACAGCACGTTGCCGGTGTCGACACCGCGCTGCGCGTCGCTCAGCGAAGTGCGGAAGATGTAGTCGCCGGCGTCGGCGATGTCGGGGTTCGTGGCAAGGCCCGAGAACAGCACGACGCCGTCACGCTCGGCGAGCGGAGCCGCGCCGAGCATGGCGCCGCTGCACGATGTCCCGAGGATGATCTTGACCCCGTCGACGGACGTGAGCTTGTTGTACGCGGTGATCGCGTCCTGCGCGCTGCACTTCGAGTCCTCGACCACCAGTTCGAGCATGCGTCCGTCGACGCCGCCCGCGGCGTTGATCTCGTTGACGGCCATCTGCTTGGCCTGGATGGCGACGCGGCCGTAGGTCTCGCCTGGCCCCGTGGCCGACTCCATCACGCCGATGCGGAACGGCGTCGCCGCCGGAGCGGCCGCCGGGTCCTCCGTCACGTCCTCGTCGGACGGGCAGGCGGCCGCGAGAGGCACGAGCAGCGCCGCCAGCCCGAAGAACACCGCTCGCTTCCACCATGACATGTGCATCACCGTCCTACCCCGCGCACGTTCCGCTTGTCCGTACGAGTTGTCGCCCCGGCAGACCGCGCGGTCAAGGCGTCCCTGGCCCGGCTGCACCAGGCGTACCGCGCAAGTGTGGGCCTGACGCCGGTCGAGCGACCGGAGATCCTCCGCCGCCGCGTCATCCAGGTGTTCGGGCCTGTCGGCGCTGTCGTTTCGTGACCCCAGCATGAGCGTTCGCCTGATCGGCCGTGCAGTTCCCGGCCCTGTCGCTATTGCGATGCGCGGCGAGATCCTGAAGATCAGGTAGATTAGTGGCCGCGGCACGAGGTTGACGATGCTCGTGAACGAGCACATTCGTTACGAGCCGGATGAGCGCGCTCCTCCCTCGCTCACCGTGATCGCGGCGCTGCAGGGCGTCGTGGTGGTCGTGTCGAACACCATCACGACGACCACGGTCTTCGCCGTCGCATTCAACGACGATGGCAGCTACCGGGCGTGGGCGGTCTTCGCAGCCCTGATCATTGCCGGCCTGTCGTCGGCCCTCCAGGCCGTGACGCTGAGAGGGCTCGCACCCGGCTTCGTCCAGCTGATGGGGCCCAGCTCCGCGTTCCTGGCGGTCTGCGTGCTGGCCGTGAACGAGGGCGGGTTGGCGCTCATGTCGACGCTCGTGGTGGCGGCCTCGCTGGTCCAGTTCGCCGTAGCCGCCTCGCTCGCGCGACTGCGGCGCCTGATCACGCCGATCGTGATGGGTGTCGCGTTCATGGTGATCCCCGTCACCGTCATACCGATCGCGATCGACCGGCTCGACGACGTGCCGGCCGGCGCCGACCCGGGGGCTGGCGTCGTCGCCGGGGTGGCGACGCTCGCCGCACTCGTGCTGATCATGCTTCGTGGGTCCGGCCTGGCTCGCCTGTGGGCGATGCCGATAGGCATCGTGGCGGGGTGCGCGGCTGCCGCGGCACTCGGGGTCTACGATCCCGCCGCAGCGCTCGAGGCGCCGTGGATCGCGCTCCCGGACTTCTCGGCATGGCCGGGACTGAGCCTCACACTGGACGAGGACTTCTGGGCGCTCCTGCTCGTGTTCTTCGTCGTCAGCGCCGTGGTCGCGGTCAAGACCAGCAACGAGGGGGCGGTGATCCAGCAGGTCTCGCGGCGTCGGCCGCGCACTATCGATTTCCGGCTCGTACAGGGAACGATGAACGCGGGCGGGGTCTCGATCTTCCTGTCGGGCATCGCGGGGACCCCGCCGACCATGTTCTACCTGCCGTCCACCATCGCGCTCCTGGGGTTCACCGGGGTGGCCGCGCGCCGTGTCGGGATCACCATTGGGGTGATGCTCGTGGGGTTGGCGCTGCTGCCCAAGTTCGTCGCGGTGCTGCTCACGATCCCCAGGCCAGTGACGGGAGCCGTGCTGATGATGGTGATGGGCATGCTCTTCATCGAAGGGATGCGGACGGTCTTCCGGGACGGGCTCAACCAGCAGCGCGCCTTCATCGTCGGCATCTCCCTCTCGATCGCGTTCGGCCTGCAGGGTCAGAACGTCCTGGCGGCCGTCATCGACGGGCCGTGGGGCGTGGCGCTCGGCAACAGCGCGGTGGCCGGCGTGGCCGCCGCGGTGGCGATGACGGTCGTCCTCGAGGCCACTACCGCGCGGCGTCGCCGGCTGGAGACGGAGCTGGACATCTCGACCTTCCCCGGCGTCGAGGCGTTCCTGCGCGAGCTCGGGGCGGCGATGGGCTGGGGCAAGGACTCCACCGACCGCCTGTGCGCCGCCGGCGAGGAGACCGTGTCGGCCATGCTGGACCTGCGTGACGACTATGAGACCGACAGGCCGCCGCGCCTCGTGCTCATCGCACGTCCGGGAGACGCGACCGTGGAGCTGGAGTTCCTGGCCGTGTTCTCGGAGGAGAACATCGAAGACCGCATTGCGTACATCAGCGACCAGGCCGAGACGCCCGAGGTGGGCGAGATCTCATTCCGCCTGTTGGGCCACTACGCATCCTCGGTCCGCCACCGCAAGTACTACGGCATCGACATCGTCGCGGTGGAGGTCGAGGGAGGTCGCGGATGATCGCGCGGCGATCCAATACAAGCGAATAACTGCGCGGAGTCCGCGCAGGGGATGACAGGAAAGGTAATCGAGATGAAGGGCTACTTCCTCATCGACGCGAAGATCTTCGATCAGGAGCTGTTCGCGGAGCTTGCCCCGAAGATCGCCGCGGCGATGGAGGCGCACGGCGGCAGGTTCCTCGTGCGCGGCGGGCAGATCGACGTCGCCGGCGGTGACTGGGAACCGCAGCGCATCACCATCATGGAGTTCGACAGCTTCGAGCGGGCACAGGGGTTCGCGGACTCAGACGAGCACAAGGGGCTTCGCGACCTCCGGGCGCGGTGCATGACCTCGAACACGCTGGTGCTGGAGGGCTTCCCCGACGCCTGAGCCAGCACGAACGCGGCTCGGCACGAGAGGTCGGCCGAGGCGCTGGATCCCTGTCGTCGCCCCGATCTTGAGACAGGCGACGGTGCGATCGAGACGATCGACGAGATCGCCTCGATGCGCCGACGTCCTCAGCGGCCCTCCGGCGTCGAGGCGGCCGCGTGCAGCGCCGCCACCAGGGCGCTACGCAGGTCGTCGCCGGTGCGGAATCGGGCGGGATCGGGCTCCGACGCCTCAGCCGGCGCTTCGGCCGGCTCGTCGCCGTCGGTAGCGCCCTCGGGCGGCTTGCCGTCGTTGAGCTGGTGGAACCACTCCTCGGGCGCCGGCGCGCCCTCGGCGGTCCACGAGGCCGCCGCGCCGTAGACGAGGAAGACGTCCCAGGCGACCGGGCGCTCCCAGCCCAGCCGGCTCGCCATCGCGCGGCCAAGCCGCTGCTCGGGGTCGTGGAACGCGGTCACGCGGGGATCGCGGAGCCGCGCGGCCTCCTCGAGCGCACTCGCCCGGTCGTCGTCGGGCAGCACGTCGATGAGCACGCGCGCCATCCGGAAGTCAAGGCCGGGCTCCCCGGCGAGCGGTTCGAGTGCCTCCCGGGCACCCTCGACGCAGACCTCTCAGGTCGAGGAGTTGATCGCGACGAGGCGCGCATGCCCGGCGGTCTCCTCGAACCACCGTTGCAGCGGAACGAGGCTGTCGGCGAGATCGAGGAGCGTCATCCGCGTGCCTCCCGCGGGGACTGTAGCAGCGCTCGGCCGTAGCGCCCGATGCGTCGGGAACCGCGCCCGCCGGGACGGGGTGCTCCTGACACAAGTGGCGGCGTGGCATGATGCGCACGATCGTCGCAGTGGTGAAGGGAGCCCCGCCGTGTCCGACTGGGAATTCATCGAAGTAGAGCGTGAAGGGCGAGTCGGGATCATCCGCTTCAACCGGCCCGACCGCATGAACGCGGTCGGCCCCGAGCTGGGCTCCGAGGTCTACTACGCGCTCGAGGAGTTCAACGCCGACCCCGACATCGGCGCCATCGTGACCACCGGGAACGGCCGCGCCTACAGCTCCGGCGCGGACCTGAGCGCTCGCGTGAGCGGCGACTGGGAGAGCACCACGCAGAGGCCCACGAACGTGAGCCCGTGGACGCCCGAGTTCCTCGCGCTGGAGTGCAAGCCGCTGATCGCGGCGGTGAACGGGATCGCGCTCGGCGTCGGGCTGACCTCGCTGCTGTGGTACGACCAGATCGTCGCGTCGACGCAGGCGCGCTTCTCGATGCGCTTCGCCGCGATCGCGCTCACGCCCGAGGTCAGCTCGGCGTGGATGCTGCCCCGGATCATCGGCTACCACAACGCCAAGGAGATGATGCTCACGGGCAAGATCTACAGCGCCGAGGAGGCGCTGGAGCTCGGCCTGGTCAACAAGCTCGTGGAGCCGGATCAGCTGCTGCCGGAGGCGGTCGCGCTCGGGCAGGAGATCGCCGGGAACCCCTCTTCGACGCTGCGCACCATCAAGGAACTGGCGTACGCCGAACTCTTCTCGCCGAGCCTCGAGACGACCGAGCAGCGCTCCTCGCGGACCTTCAACGCCGCGCTGCAGACCCCGGAGCACCGTGAGGCGATCCGGGCGTTCGCGGAGAAGCGCGCCCCGCGCTACCACGAGGCGGAGTACATGCGCGGGATCGTCGAGGAGATGCAGGAAGGCTAGGGCGCGCACCATGGACTGGAACGACAACCCCGAACAGGCCGCCTTCCGCGCCGAGGTCCGCGCGCTGCTCGCCGACAAGCTGCCCGCGCGCTACCGCACCCCCGGCGGCAACTGGGCGCAGGACCGGCGCTCGACCGACCCGGAGGAGCGCCAGGCCGCGGACGACTGGGCCGACGCGCTCTCCGAGCGCCGGTGGTTCGCACCGCACTGGCCCGAGGAGTACGGCGGCGCCGGCCTCTCCGTGTGGGCGCAGACGATCCTGCGCGAGGAGATGGCGATCGCCCACGCCCCGCAGGTCGGCGGGCCCGGCGTCATCCAGTACGGCCCCACGATCATCCTCGTGGGCAACGAGGAGCAGAAGCTCGAGTTCCTGCCGCGCATGGTCAGCGGCGAGCTGCTGATGCACTCCGGGCTCTCCGAGCCCGGCGCCGGCTCCGACCTCGCCTCGCTCCAGACGCGCGCGGTGCGCGACGGCGACGAGTACGTGGTCAACGGCCAGAAGATCTGGACCTCGAACGGCCACCTCGCCGACTACCTGTGGGTGCCCGTGCGCACGGACCCCGACGCGCCCAAGCACCGCGGCATCAGCGCGCTGCTGATCCCCACCAACCTCCCCGGCGTCGAGTTCCGCCCGCTGATCAACATGGGCCGCGAGCACGGCTTCAACGAGAGCTTCTTCGAGGACGTGCGCGTCCCCGTCAAGAACCGCATCGGCGACGAGAACCGCGGCTGGTACGTCGGCGCGACTGCACTCGACTTCGAGCGCTCGGGCATCGCCGGCTCGGCGACCGTGAGGCGCGACGTGCGCGAGCTTGCCGAGTACCTCGTGACGCCTGAGGGCCGTACGTACTCGAGACCGAAGAGCCCGGCGGCGCTGCGGCGGGACGTCGCCGACGCGACGATCGCCGCCGAGGTGCACTACAACCTCTGCCTCCGCATCGCCTCGATGCAGGACGCCGGGCGCGTCCCGAACTACGAGGCCTCGATGGGCAAGGTCTTCGGCACGGAGCTGACGCAGCGCATCGCCCGCACGACCGCGAACTCGTTCGGGCTCTACTCGAACCTGTGGGACGAGGACGACCCGCGCGCGCCGATGTCGGCGCGGGGCGCACGCTCCTACGTGTTCTCAGTCCCGATGACCATCGCCGGCGGCACCTCGGAGATCCAGCGCAACATCATCGCGACGCGCGGGCTGGGGTTGCCGAGGACATAGGCCGGCACCGACCGCCCGGAGCGAGCCGAACGAGATGCTCCAGGCGGCGCGTGCCCGATCCGGCTAGCGGGGCAGGCCGAGGCCGCGGCTGGCGATGATGCGCCGCTGGATGTCGTTGGTGCCGCCGCCGAAGCGTCCCGGCGGGGCGCTCCGCCATGCCGCCTCGAGCTCCCCGTCGAGCGGGGCGCCCTCGGACTCGACCTGCAGGCCGCCGCTGCGGCCGAGCAGGTCCATGAAGGCGTCGTTGATGCGCTCGCGGGAGTCCGACGTCCAGACCTTGCCCATCGAGGCCTCCATCGTCGGGATGAGGCCGCTGTGCACCATCGCCGCGTTGTTCGTCGCGAGCGCACGGGCGACCTCGACGCGCATCAGCGCGTCGGCGACCGCGTTGCGGGTGAAGGCGTCTTCCTGCAGTTCGGGCCGCTCCTCCTTGATGTGCGCCAGGAGGTCCTCGACGGTCCGCTCGAGCGGGCGGTAGGTGCCGATCGCCACGCGCTCGAGGTCGAGCGCGCCGCTGACGATGTACCAGCCGCGGTTCTCCTCGCCGATGAGCGAGTCGGCGGGGATGCGCACGTCCTCGTAGAAGGTCTCGTTGGTACGGCCCTCGCCCATCACCCACAGCGGCCGGACGGTGATGCCCGGCGTGCTCAGCGGCAGCACGAACGTCGAGATGCCGCGGTGCTTCGGCGCCTCGGGCTCGGTGCGCGCCGCCAGCCAGACGTGGGTCGCGAGGTGGGCTGACGAGGTGTAGATCTTCTGGCCGTTGATCACGTACTCGTCGCCGTCGCGCATCGCGCGCGTCTGCAGCGCGGCGAGGTCCGTGCCGGCGTTGGGCTCGGTGTAGCCGATGGCGAAGTTGATCTCGCCGCGAAGCACCTTCGGGAGGATGTCCTGCTTCTGCTCCTCGGTGCCGTTGCGCATGATCATCGGCCCGACGGAGATGAAGGTGAGCGTGTCGAAGGGGACGCCCTCGCGCGAGCACTCCTCGGCGAGCGCCCAGAGGAAGAGCGCGCCCCTGCCCTGGCCGCCGTACTCCTCGGGCCAGGCGACGGCCGCGAGGCCTTCGCGCGCCATGGCCTGCATGAAGTCGCGGGCGGCCGGGCCGTAGCCGTGGATGTGGTGCTCGGCGATCTCGGCTTCGAGCTCGGGCGTGCGGTGCGCGGCGATGAAGTCCTGCACCTGCTTGCGGAAGTCGAGCACCTCCGCGGGCATCTCGTAGTCCATGGGTCCATCCCTCCCCGCCCCGTGCAGCGGGCGCGGTCGGTGTGCTCACCTGCGAGCCTAGGCAGACGGTCCAGCCGGGTCAACGCGGCGCCCGCCCCGGCGCATGCGTTCCGGTGAGCCCGCCTATATGCTTGGCGCCCGGACACGACGCAGGGACGCCCGGAGAGGACCGCATGGCGCTCGACTTCGCGACCGCACGGCTGCTGAAGCAGATGGCCGAAGGCGGCGGGAAGCCGCTGCACGAGAGCAGCGTCGAGGAGGCGCGCGCGCTGGGCGCCGGCCTCTCGGACCTCAACGGCCCCGCGCCGCCGATGCTCCGTGTGGACGAGCACAGCCTCGACGTGCCGGGCGGCGTCGTGCCGCTCCGCGTGCTGGCGCCGCTGGAGCAGCCCGCGGGCGTGATCGTCTGGTACCACGGCGGCGGCTGGGTGATCGGCACGATCGACGAAGCAGACACGGTGGGGCGCAAGCTCGCCGAGCGCACGTCATGCACCGTGGTCCTCGTCGACTACCGGCTCGCGCCCGAGCACCGCTACCCCGTGGCGGTCGACGACTCGTACGCGGCGCTGGAGTGGGTCGGCGAGCGTGTCGAGGAGCTGTCGAGGCCCGGCGCGCCACTCTTCGTCGCGGGCGACAGCGCGGGCGGGAACCTCTCGGCCGTGATGGCGCTGCGAGCGCGCGACCGGGGCGGTCCGCCCATCGCGGCGCAGATCCTGATCTACCCCGTCACCGACGCCGACTTCGAGCGCGCGTCCTACACCGCCGCGGCGAACCAGCTGTTGCTGACGACCGAAGCGATGGAGTGGTTCTGGGACCACTACGTCCCCGACGCCGCGCGCCGCGTCGAGCCCGACGCCTCGCCGATGCGCGCAGCGGACCTCGCCGGGCTCCCACCGGCGGTGGTGCTGACCGCGGAGTACGACGTGCTGCGCGACGAGGGCGAGGCCTACGCCGAGCGCCTCGAGGCAGCCGACGTGGAGGTGAACCTCCAGCGCCACGAGGGCCAGACGCACGGCTTCTTCACGCTGCTGTTGCTGCCCGGCAGCGAGCGGGGTTTCCAGCAGGTGGTCAAGGCCGTGCGGGCCGTGATCGCGGAGCGGTCGCGCGAGACCTCGGCGGCAGCACGGTAGGCGGCAGGCGCGGAAGCGCTACGAGGAGGACAGGCATGACGACCGAGTCGAATCGCACGGAACTCGACGCCGTCATCGTCGGAGCCGGGTTCTCCGGCATGTACATGCTGTACCGGCTGCGCGAGGAGCTCGGCCTCTCGGCGCAGGTGTTCGAGGCCGGCGACAACGTCGGCGGCACCTGGTACTGGAACCGCTACCCCGGGGCCCGTTGCGACTCCGAGTCGTACGTCTACTGCTTCTCGTTCGACGAGGACCTGGCGCAGGAGTGGACGTGGAGCGGGAAGTACCCGGAGCAGCCCGAGATCCTGCGCTACCTCAACCACGTCGCCGACCGCTTCGAGCTGCGCCCCGACATCCAGTTCGAGACGCGCGTCACCGCCGCGCACTTCCGCGAGGACCTCAACCGCTGGGAGGTCGAGACAGACCAGGGCGACCGCGTCCTCGCGCGCTACTTCATCACGGCGATCGGCTGCCTCTCGGCCCGCCAGGTCCCGAACATCGAGGGCATCGAGAGCTTCGAGGGGGACTGGTACCACACCGGCGCGTGGCCGCACGACGGCGTCGACCTGGCCGGCAAGCGCGTCGGCGTGATCGGGACGGGTTCGAGCGGCGTGCAGGCGATCCCGGTGATCGCGCAGCAGGCCGGGCGCCTGACCGTCTTCCAGCGCACCCCGCAGTACATGATCCCGGCCCGCCACGGGACGGTGACGCCCGAGTTCCTCGAGGACGTCAAGGGCCGCTACGACGAGATCTTCGAGGCGCGCCGCTGGTCGCAAGGCGGGTTCCCGTACGACCCTGCGGAGCGCTCGGCGCTGGAGGTCGACGACGAGGAGCGGCGCGCGGTCTACGAGGCGGCGTGGGAGCAGGGCGGGTTCAAGTTCCTCCAGGCGACGTTCCGGGACATCGCACTCGACCGGCGGGCCAACGACACCGCCTCGGAGTTCATCCGCTCCAAGATCCGCGAGACCGTCCACGACCCGGAGGTCGCCGAGAAGCTGCTCCCGCGCGACCACCCATTCGCGTCGAAGCGCGCGCTCATCGACACCAACTACTACGAGACCTACAACCGCGAGAACGTCGAACTCGTCGACATCCGGCACGCGCCCATCGAGGCGATCACGCCGCGCGGCATCCGCACGGCCGGCGCCGAGTACGAGCTCGACATCATCGTCTTCGCGACGGGCTACGACGCCATGACGGGGCCGTTCAACCGCATCGACATCCGCGGTCGCGACGGCGTCGCGCTCCGCGACAAGTGGGCCGAGGGGCCGAAGACGTACCTCGGGCTGGCCTCGGCGGGCTTCCCCAACATGTTCACGATCACCGGCCCCGGCAGCCCTTCGGTGCTGAGCAACATGCCCGTGTCCATCGAGCAGCACGTCGAGTGGATATCGGACCTCGTCGAGCACATGCTCGAGGCGGGCGTGGAGCTTGCCGAGGCAGACGTGGACGCCGAGGCGGAGTGGGTCGACCACGTCAACGACATGGCGAGCAAGACCCTCTACCCCCTCGCGGACTCGTGGTACCTCGGCGCCAACATCCCCGGGAAGCCGCGGGTGTTCATGCCCTACCCCGGCGGCGTCGGCAACTACCGCAAGAAGTGCGACGAGGTCGTCGAGGCAGGCTACGAGGGGTTCGTGCTGCACAGCGGGGAGCCCGCCGGCGTCCGCTGATCCGGGGCGCGGCGCGGGAGAGGATCGGCGCGTGGCGGATTACGTCGAGATCGGGAGACCAACGCCGCGCGTCGACGGGCTGCCGAAGGTCACCGGCGCCGCGCGTTATGTCGCTGATCAGGCGATTCCCGGCGCGCTCTCCGGCCGGCTCGTCCACAGCACCCGCTCCCACGCCCGCATCGTCAGCATCGATACCTCCGAGGCGCGCGCCCTCCCCGGCGTGCATGCGGTGATCACCGGCGTGGACGTCGGGCACTACCTGTACGGGCGGATGATCAAGGACATCCCCGTGCTCGCGCGCGACGTGGTCCGCTACTCGGGCGAGCGCGTGGCCGCCGTGGCGGCGGAGACCGAGGAGATCGCGCGCCGCGCCGCGGACCTCATCGAGGTCACCTACGAGGAGCTACCCGCCGTCCTCGACCTCGACGCCGCGCTGGAGCCCGGCGCGCCGGTGCTGCACCCGGACCTCAACGCCTACCCCGGCATGCGCCCCCTCGACGAACCCGCAAACGCCTACCGGTGGACGGTGAACGACCGCGGCGACCTCGACGCGGGGTTCGGGGATGCCGACGTCATCGTCGAAGGCGAGTACGAGACGCAGCGCCACCACCAGGCCTACCTCGAGCCGCACGCCTCGATCGTCTCGATCGAGGACGGACGTGCGCACGTCTGGACGAACACGAAGGTGCCGCAGAACATCCGCGACGACCTCGCGGCCACCGTCGGCATCTCGCGGGATGAGATCGTGCTGCACCACTCGCACATCGGAGGCGACTTCGGGGGCAAGGGCACGCCGATGGACCTCCCGGTCTGCTACTTCCTCGCACAGGCTGCCGGCCGACCCGTGCGGATGGTCGCCGACTACATCGAGGAGTTCATGGCGGGCATGCCGCGCCACGCGACGCGGACGCGGCTGCGCACGGGCGTGCGGCACGACGGCACGATCACGGCGCACCACGTGCAGTTCTTCGTGAACAGCGGCGCCTACGCCGGATACAAGCCCGCGGGCGTCATCGGCGGCGCGCCACGCGCGGCCGGGCCGTACCGCATCCCGAACACGCGCATCGAGGCCGTACACGTCTACACCAACACGGTGCCCGGAGGGCACATGCGCGCGCCCGGCTCCCCGCAGGCGGTCTTCGCGCTGGAGAGCCACCTCGACGAGGTCGCGGGACGGCTCGGCATGGACCCGTTCGACTTCCGGATGCGCAACCTCGTCGAAGACGGGGACGAGACCGCCTGGGGCCAACTCTTCGAGGATGTGCGCGTGAAGGAGACCCTCGAGGCCGCCACGGCCGCCGCCGGCTACACGGAGCCGAAGGGGCGCTTCGTGGGCCGCGGCATTGCCATCGGCGATCACGCCTCCGGGGGCGGCATCGGCAATGCCGAGGTCGCCCTCGAGCCCGGCGGCGGGGTGGTACTGGGGACGGCGATCTTCGACCAGGGCAGCGGCACACACACGACGCTCCAGCAGGTGGTCGCAGAGGAGCTCCGTGCGCCGCTGCACCGCATCCGCCTCGAGGTCTGGGACACCGACGGCACCGTCGACGACTCGGGCATCGGAGGCAGCCGCGCGTCGCGCGTGAACACCAAGGTCGCGCACGAGGCCGCGCAGGACGCCCGGCGCAAGCTCGTCGAACTGGCTGCGGAACGCCTCGGTGAACCCGAAGCGGCGATCACCATCGACGGCGACGAGCTGCGCGTCGAGGGTCACGAGGCGCCGCTGCGCTGGCCCGAACTGCTGGCCGATTGGGAGGAGCGCGTCGTCGGCCGCGCCTACATCGAGGACACGGAGCCAATGCGCGTGACGGGCTTCGTTGCGCAGATCGCGGAGGTCGAGGTCGACCCGGAGACGGGTGAGCTCGAGGTGATCGAACTCACCACGGCCCACGACGTGGGGCGCGTGCTCAACCCGGTCGGGCACCAGGGCCAGATCAATGGCGGGGTCGTGCAGGGTCTCGGCTACGCGCTCATGGAGGAACTCGCCCTCGAGGACGGGCGTGTCGCCACGCTCTCGTTCGGCGACTACAAGATCCCGACGAGCCTCGACATCCCCCCGCTGCGTACGGTGCTCATCGAGTCGGACGCCGGGGTCGGCCCGTACACCATCAAGGGCATCGGCGAGACGCCGAACGTGCCGGTGGCGGCGGCGATCGCCAACGCCGTCGCGGACGCGGTCGGCGTGCGTATCGCGGACCTCCCGCTCACCTCGGAGAAGGTCTACCGCGCGCTGGGCGACGAGGCGTCCCGCGGCAGCCGCGCGGGATCGGCGGGCGCACCGTGAGGCTGACCGTGAACGGCGAACCCAGAGAGGTAGACCCCCCGGCCGGGCAACTCTTGATCGAGTTGCTGCGCACCGACCTCAGCCTGACCGGCACGAAGGAGGCGTGCAGCGTGGGCGTGTGCGGCGCGTGCACGGTGCTCCTCGATGGACGCATGGTGGCGTCGTGCCTCGCGCTTGCCGCGCAGGCCGACGGCGCCGAGGTCGTCACCGTGGAAGGCCTCGCGGACGACGAGCGGCTGCACCCGATCCAGGAGAGCTTCCTCGAGCGCGGCGGGCTGCAGTGCGGCATCTGCACGCCGGGGCAACTCGTCGCGGCGCGCGCACTGCTCGACGCGAACCCGGCGCCGAGCGAGGACGAGGCGAAGCGCTGGATGACCGGCAACCTCTGCCGCTGCACGGGCTACTACCAGATCCTGGAGGCCATCGCCGCCGCCTCGGAGGCCGAGGCGTAGCGTGCTGCACGACTTCACGTTTCACCGCCCCACCACGCTGCAGGAGGCGTGCGCCCTCCTTGACGAACACGGCTACAACGCGCAGCCGTTCGCCGGGGGGACGGCGCTGGTGGTGCTGATGAAGCAGTCGCTCGCGCTGCCCGACCACCTGGTCGGCCTCGACCGTATCGATGGCATGTCGGAGATCCGGCTGGACGGCGACGCGCTGCACATTGGGGCGCTCGTGCGCCACCGCGACGTGGAGACCTCGCCGCTGGTGCGCGAGGCAGCGCCGCTGCTGGCCGAGACGTACGCGCGCGTCGCAACGGTGCGGATCCGCAACATGGCGACCGTGGGCGGCGGCCTCGCGCACGCGGACCCGGCGCAGGATCCGCCCGCCGCGCTCATCGCCCTCGGCGCGAGCGTGCGGGCAGTGTCGAGCGGGGGCGCCCGGACGATCCCCGTCGAGGACCTGTTCTTCGACTACTACGAGAGCGCGCTGGAGCCGGGCGAGATCATCGAGTCGGTGACCGTCCCGCAGCCTCCCGCGGGCGCGCGCTCGGTGTACCTGAAGTTCCTGCCGCGCACCGAGGACGACTACGCGACCGTCGCCGTCGCGGCCGTTGGAGAGGTCGAGGACGGGACGTGCACCAGCGTGCGCGTCGCCCTGATCGCGGCCGGCCCGACGCCCGTCCACGCCACGGAGGTCGAGCGCGCCCTCACCGGCCAACCCGTGAGCGCCAAGTCGATCCGGCTCGCCGCCGAGGCGGTGCGGGACCAGGTCGATCCGCTGGACGACTTCCGCGGCTCGTCCGACTACAAGCGAGAGATGGCCGTCGTCTTCACCCGGCGAGCCCTCGAGCGCACGCTGCTGGCGGAGGACGCATGATCTTCGAGCACACGATCACCGTCGACGCGCCGTCCAACGACGTCGTGGCCTTCCTCGCCGACGTCCCGAAAGTCGCGGCCTGCGCGCCCGGCGTCGAGGACGTCAGCATCGTCGGCGACGACGAGTACGAGGGGCGGCTGCGTGTCCGCCTCGGCCCCGTGGGGTTCTCGCTGACCGGGCAGGCGCAGGTGCAGAGCGACGAGGACGGCACGTTGCGCGCACGCGGCGGCGGCCGCGACCGGCGCATCGGGGCGGGCGTGGACGCCACCATCGAGGCGCGCGTCGAGCCGCTCGGACCGGGCGATTCCGAGGTGCGGGTGACGGCCGACGTCCAGTTCTCGGGACGCCTCGCCGAGCTGGGTCAGCCGCTGATCCGCCGCAAGGCGGACGCGATGGTGCGCGACTTCGCCCGGAACATGCAGGCGGAATTCTCCTCGGGGTAGGTCAGCCGCTGCCGGCACGGTAAGTCCGCGAAGGGATCGGTTCTGTTGGAGATACACGAAGCCCTGTTGTCGGTCGGGCTGCTCATCGTCGTTGCGAAGCTGGTCGAGGGCATCTTCAAGCGGTTCGGCCTGAACTCGATCATCGCGTACGCGGTCAGCGGTGTGATCCTCGGACCCGTCACCGGGCTCGTGGAGGTCGACTCCGAAGTCGAGATCATCCTCGGCATCGGGATCTTCCTCTTCTTCTTCCTGATCGGCCTGGACGAACTCGACGTGAGGGGGTTCGTCGCGGCGGTGCGGGGCCGGCTCTTCGTCGCCTCGGTGCTGTCGGTGCTCATCTCGCTGGCGGTGTCGCTGGCCGTCACCACCGAGGCGTTCTTCGACCTGCAACTGGGGCTGAGCTTCACGCAGGCGCTTGGGCTGGCCGGTGTGCTGTCGCTGTCCAGCCTCGGGGTCGTCGCGAAGGCCCTCGTCGACGAGGGGCGGTTGAGGCACCCCGTCGGCGTCCAGATGTTCACCGCGGTCGTGATCGCGGAGATTGCCGCGTTGTTCGTCGTCGGGTTCTCGATCAGCGAGCACCTGCCGGAGGGCCACGCACAGCAGCTCGACTGGCAGAGCGTCGCGACCGTGATCGCCCAGATCGCCGGGTTCGCCGTGGTGACGTGGGTGGTCTCGACGCGCGTGCTGCCGCGGGTGATCGAGCTCCTGCACCACCTGCTGCAGGTGCCGCAGCTCTCGTTCGGGCTGCTGCTGGGCGGGCTGTTCCTGGTCGTCGTCGGCGCCGAGGAGGTCGGCCTGCACGGATCGCTGGGGGCGCTACTGTTCGGGGCGGCGCTCTCCACGCTCCCCTACCAGGTGCGGCGCGACATCATGCCCGGCATGCGGGGGACCGCCGAGGGCTTCTTCGTCCCGCTGTTCTTCGCCTCGGCCGGCCTGCACCTCAGCCTGGACTTCGCCCGGCTCGCGCCGGAGACGATCATCGGGCTGTCACTGGTGCCGCTGGTGGGGAAGTTCGCGGGGGCATTCATCGCCGCCTACATCACGCGGCTGCGCGCGCCCGTCGCAACGGCGGCGGGCCTGATGGCCAAGGGTGTGGCCGAGATCGCGCTGCTGCTCGTGCTCTTCCACTCCGGCGCTATCGACAAGGGCGTGTTCTCTCTCCTCGTGCTCGTGATGTTCGGCTACCTCCTGCTCACGCCGCTGGGCATCAGCGCGGCGTTCCGGCGGGTGGGCGAGCCTGAGAGTGTCGCCGACGACGGTGCAGGCGTACCGCCGTCGCTGGACCGCTTCGCCCTCGAGGGCATCAGGGTGTGGGACATCCTCGACCAGTCGCGGACCTATCCGGAGCAGACGCTGACTGTGAAGGCGTTTGCCGCCACCTGGCTGGTCCCCGAGCAGTTCGACTACGTGGTCGTGCGCGGCGACGAACTGGCCGGGATCGTCTCGCTGGCCTTGCTCCGATACCTGCCGCGCAGCGAGTGGGAACACACCCCGCTCTCACGCGTGCTCCGGCGCGACACCCCGTACGCCTACTCGCACGAGCTGGTGGAGGACGTGCTGCAGCGCATGACGGAGAGCGGCCTGAACGTGTTCCCCGTCGCCGACCGCGAGACCGGCGCATTCATCGGCTCGATCTCCAGCCACGAGATCATCGAACTGATCACCTTCGCCACCCCGATCCACGAGGTGTAACGGCGCGCGGGCGACACGACAGGCCGCGAACCCCCGGAGATCGCAAGAAACCGGGCCCGCCGCTTTCGCGGCAGGCCCGGCCTGCTTCCGTTGCCCGTGGTTGAGCGCTAGCCGCGCGGCAGCTGCAGTCCGCGCGTCGCGATGATGTTGCGCTGGATCTCGGACGAGCCGCCCGCGATCGTCATCACCACCGAGTGCACGTTGGTCTGCGTGAACTCCGAGAACTGCGGCGAGTGCGGGCTGTCCGGGTCCCAGACGTTCGAGTAGAGCCCGTACGTCTTGATGCCCGTCCGCGAGACGCGCTGCATCAGCTCCGTGTTGAACATCTTCGTCGTCGACGCCTCGTAGTTCGGGATGAGGCCGCGCGACTGCAGCGAGATGACGCGGAACGAGAAGTTGAACATCACTTCCGTGTCGATGTAGTGCTGCGCGATGTCCAGCCGCTGCCGCTCCAGCCCGCCGTGCTCGAGCTGCGACTTGCCGTGCTCGCTCTGCACGTTCTCGCGCAGCCGGTCGAGCTGCTTGCGGATCGCGATCGCCCCGTCCACGAACGAGCGCTCGTAGTCGAGCAGTGTGACGCCGACGTACCAGCCGCGGTTCTCCTCGCCGATGAGGTTCGAAGCCGGCACGCGCACGTCCTCGTAGAACGTCTCGTTGGTGGCGTGCTCCCAGCCCATCGAGATGATGGGGCGGACGTTGATGCCCGGCGTCGTCATGTCCATGACGAGGAACGAGATGCCGCGGTGCTTCGGCGCCGAGGGGTCGGTGCGGAACATGCCGAAGATCCAGTTCGACTTGTGCGCCGTCGAGGTCCACATCTTCTGGCCGTTGATGACGTAGTCGTCGCCGTCGCGGACCGCGCGCGTCTGGAGCGAGGCGAGGTCGGAGCCGGCGCCCGGCTCGGAGAAGCCCTGCGCCCACAGGATGTCGCCGGCCAGCGTCGGCGCCAGCAGGCGCTCCTTCTGGTCGTCGGTGCCGTGCACGAGCACGGTCGGTCCGAGCAGCGAGAGGCCGGAGCCGCCGACCTTGGGCGCCTCAAGCTCGGCCATCTCCTGGTTGAAGATGAACTGCTCCATGGTGCTCATGCCGCCGCCGCCGTACTCCTTCGGCCAGTGCGGCGCGGACCAGCCCTGCTCCAGCAGCGCGTCGGCCCACTCCTTGGCGGCCACCTTGGCCTCGTCCGAGCCGTGGACGATGTCTTCCTGCCAGTCGGCCTCGAGGCCTGCCGGGCGCGGGTCATCGGCCTTGGCCTGGTAGTAGCCGGGAAGCTTGCTCTGGATGAACGTCCGGACGCCGTCGCGGAATTCCGCCTGCTCCGGAGAGTCGGCCCACTCCATGGTTGGTGCTCCTTCGATGCTGCGGACGCCGCTCCGTCTCACCGGCGTCGTGCGCACTATGCCAGACGCGGGCCGTTCGTGTGAACGCCGCCGCGCCCGGCAGGCCCAGGCGCACCCATCGGCTACGATGAAACCTCGAACCCGCTCCGCCGCGCGCGCGTACCCGCGTGGCCGGCCTGCGGGCCGCTGGAAGGCCGTCCACGTGGTAGCGGGTGTCCGCGACCCCATCGAGATCGCCGTCCTCTCCCACGACGGCATGCAGGATGTCGCGCCCGGCGTGGCCGCCCTCGCCGGCGTCGCTCCCGCCGAGGTAGCCGAGGCCCCGGCCCGGAAGCGGCCGCGCTTCTTCTACGGCTACTACATGCTCGCCTCGATGATGGGCATCCACTGGTATATGAGCGCGGCGTTCGTCTACGGCTTCGGCGTGCTCTTCGTCCCGATCCTCGAGACCTTCGGGTGGAGCCGCGGCGTGGGCTCGCTCGCGGCGTCGTTCCGGCAGCCCGTCGGTGGCGCGATGGGGCCGCTCGTCGGGATGTTCGTTGACCGCTACGGGGCGAGGCCCGTGGTGATCGCGGGCGTGCTCATCACTTCGTTCGGACTGGCGTCGCTGGCGTGGATGCAGTCGCTGTGGATGCTCTTTATGTCGTTCGGGATCATCTCGCTCGGCATGAGCGCCACGCTCGGCGTGGGCTTCAACTCGGCGATCGTCCAGTGGTTCGTGCGCAACCGCGGTCGCGCGCTCGGCATCGGCTACTCGGGTGCGATCCTGAGCGGGCCGTTCGTCGGCGTCGTGGTGTGGATGGAAGCGACCTACGGCTGGCGCGACACGGCGTTCATGACCGGCGTCGGGATGCTGGTGCTGGGCCTCCCGCTCGCGCTCATCGTGCGCACGCGCCCCTCGGACATCGGCGTGCTGCCCGACGGCGACGACCCGTCCGACCCCGCGGCCGTCGAGGCGCAGCGTGTCGCCGCCTCTGGCCCGCAGTCGAGCGCGGGCGAGGCGCTCCGGAACCCGAACCTGTGGCTGCTCGGGCTCGTCTTCGGGTTGCTCACGATGGGCATCTCGGGGTTCATGCTCCACCAGATCCCGTACTTCGAGAGCCTCGGCTTCAGCCGCGGCGCGGCGGCGAGCACGCTCGCGTACTTCACGATCCTCAGCGTCGTCGGGCGGGTCGGCACCGGGTTCGTGATGGACTGGATGGGGCGGCGAGGGCTGGACCTGCGGCTCATCCCGGCCGGGCTGCTCGCCACCCAGGCCGTCGCGCTCTTCATGGCCGCGCACATCGACGCCTACTGGCAGATCATCCCGTTCACACTGCTCTTCGGCATCTCGTTCGGCGGCGGCATCCCGGCGCGGCCGATCCTGATCACGCGCGTCTTCGGGCTGCGCCAGTACGGCACGATCCAGGGGACGCTCAACTTCCTCGTGATCCCGTTCGCGGTCGTCGCACCGATGCTGCTCGGCCTGTTCTACGACTGGCGAGGCGACTACTACGCCGCGGTGATGCTGCTCGCTGTGCTCACCACCGCCGGCATCGCCTCGGCGTTCCTGCTGCGCCTCCCGCCCGCGCCCGGCGAGGCGAGCGAGGGCGAGCAGCGCGAGGCGTCGAGGGCTGCCTGAGGGCGGCCGGGGTGCGGCGGCGGCCTACCGGCGCCACTCCGCGATGTTCCACAGCTCGGTGTCCCACGCGTTGATGCGGACGCCTCGCAGCGTGTTGAGGTGTGCCGAGACGAAGCCGCGCAGCACCAGCGGGATCTCCGCGTAGCCCTTCACGAGCAGGTCGTTGAGCTGCTTGACCAGCGCCTCGCGCGCCGCGTCGTCGGTGGTCCGCGCGAGCTCGTCGAAGACGCGGTCGTACTCGGGGCTGCACCAGCGCTGGATGTTGGCGCCGGACCAGTTGTCGTCGCGCGACGGGATGTGCTCGCAGCGCTGGCTGCCGAGGTACTCCTGCGGGTCGATGCCCGGCCCCGTCGTGTACATCTGCACGTCGGCGAAGAACCGCCGGTAGGTCGACTCCGCGTCCGTGACCGGGTCGCCCCCGAAGAAGACGCTCGCGTCGTGGTCGATCAGCTCCGTCGCGATGCCGATCTCCGCCCACCAATCGCTCACGAGCTCCTGCGTGGCCTGCCGGACCGCGTTCGTCGAGGTCTGGTACACGATGCGCAGCGGCACGCCGTCGTGCTCCCGCACCCCGTCGCCGTCGCTGTCGACGACACCCTGCTCGTCGAGCAGCGCGTTCGCCCCCTCGATGTCCTGGTCGAGGCAGCCGTCGTTAGAGGTCGAGGCGTAGCGCGGCGGACCGGGGACCAGGTTGCAGGTCGCGGCGGCCGCGAAGCCGTAGAGCTCGGTGGCGATGTGCCAGCGGTCGATGGCCATCGACATCGCCTGCGTGATCGGCGCGAACGTCAGGAATGGGTGCGGGTTCGTGCCGCCGAGGTACTCGGAGCGGTCGTCGCCAAGCGCCGGGTCGGGGTTCGTGTGGTTGATGACGATGCGCTCGGTACCGGCCGCGAAGGCCGTGACCACCGTGCCGAAGCCGGCTGCCTCCATCGCCGCGAGCGCGAGCGGTGGGACCTGCAGGTTCCAGCCGTAGTCCGCCTCGCCGCGCTCGAGCACGGCGCTTGCCGCCTGCTCGGCGGTGCCGCCGCCGGCGATCACGACGCGGTCGAAGTACGGCGTCTCGCCCCGGTAGTGCGGGTTGCGCTCGTACGAGGCGCCCTCGTTGGGGCTGAAGCTGGTGATGCGGTACGGGCCGGTGCCCAGCGGCGCCATGTTCTCCGCCTCGCACGTCGCGGCGGCCGCGCCGACGCAGTCGGCGAACTGTGCCGCGCTGATCACCGGCGTCGAAGCGGTCACGAAGGCGTTGTACGGGTGCGGCGTCGGGGCCTCGAAGGTGATACGCACCGTGAGCGTGTCGACGGCCTCGACCGATGTGACGCCCGAGAAGGCGTCGGCGGAGGTGCAGCCGGTCGCCTCGTGGGTGCAGTAGCGCCACGTGAAGACGACGTCGTCGGCCGTCATGTCGCTGCCGTCGGACCACTGGATGCCCTCGCGCAGCGTCCATGTGATCGAGGTCAGGTCCTCCGCCACGCCGCCGTTGGCCCGGGTGGGGATGTCGGCGGCGAGCCGCGGCACCAGCTGGCCCTCGGGGCTGTAGGAGGCGAGTGGCTCGAGCATCACGGCCGAGGCGTCGCGGTCCTTGACCCCGCCGGAGAGGTAGGCGCTCGGCAGCGACGGCGCCTGCCAGTAGAGGATGGTCAGCACGCGCTCCGGCTCGGCGGGCGGCGGCTCGTCCGCGGAGTCCTGGCACGCGACGGCGAGCGGGACGAGGAGGGCCAGGATCAGCGCCGGTCCGAGGGTCGTACGCAAGGGGTCCTCCTCGGTGCGCTGGGATCGAGCCTGCGTCACATCGGCGACGGCGCGATGATAGCGCCCTCACGGGTTGTAACGAACGTAATAGCCCGCGCGACTCGCGCCGGGGGGCGGGCCCTTCTACGATTGGCCCGACGGACGCCGCAAGAGCGTCGTCGCAGATAGAGGAGATCGCCACCATGCCCACGCCCGACGAGATCCGCGCCGACCTCGCCGCCGCCCGCAGCGAGCTGTCCGCGGCGCTCAGCGCCGCCCCGGCCGACACATGGGAGCGCAAGCCCGAGAGCGGCGAGGGCGAGGACGCCTGGTCCGCCCGCGAGGCCGCGCAGCACGTGATCGGCGCCGAGCTCTACTACACCAACGCGGTATGCGAGGCCTGCGGCTACGACGGCCCCGACAGCCCCTTCGAGGGCGGCCTCGAGCTCGCCAGCCCCGCCGAGGCGGGTGCTGCGCTGGAGCAGGCCGCCGCCGCGGCCGACTCGAAGATCCAGCACGTCACCGCGGGCGACCTCGAGCGCTCACACGAGCGCATGGGTCCGCTCCCGGACGTCTTCGAGTCGTGGAGCGGCCACGTGCGCGACCACGCCGCACAGATCACGGCCGCGGGCGGGTAGCCCCGGGCGCGCCGACGGGTTGGAGAGGGGCGAGCGCCGATGAGCCGCACGATCTACCTCGCCAACCCGTACGGCTTCTCCGCCCAGCAGAAGGCCACGCTCCTCCCGCCCCTTGTCGAGGCCCTCGAGTCGCTCGGGCTCGAGGTGTGGGAGCCGTTCGAGCGCAACAACCAGGTCGACTTCCTCCTGGCGGGCTGGGCCTACCGGGTCGGCCAGGCGGACTTCCGCGACGTCGTGGAGTGCGACGCGATCTTCGCGGTCGTGAACGGCGTGCCGCCCGACGAGGGGGTGATGGTCGAGCTCGGCATGGCGATCGCCCTCGGCAAGCCGACGTTCCTGTTCCGCGACGACCACCGCCGCGCCACCGAGAGCGAGGAGTACCCGCTCAACCTGATGCTGTTCACCGGCCTCCCGGAGGACACATGGCGCGACTCGTTCTACACGTCGGTGGATGAGATCACGTCGCCGGACAAGGCGCTGGCGCGCTGGGCGCGCGGCGAGTAAGCCACCGCTTACCCGATCACGCCGTCGGCACAGAGGCGCTCGTACTCCTCCTCGGGCACGCCGAGGAGGTCACGGAACACCTCGCGGTTGTGCTCGCCGAGCATCGGCGCGGGGCCGTAGGCGAGTTCGGGCATCGCGCTGAAGCGGCCCGGGATGCCGGCGACCTCGTGGTCTCCCACCTCGGCGTGGCCGACGGGGGTGAGGTAGCCGCGCTCGCGGAGCGTGCCGTCCTCGGCGAGGTCGCGAGGGCCCCACGAAGGCGCGGCGGGGATGCCGCGCGACTGCAACAGCCCCGCGAGCCCGTGCGCCTCGTGGCCGCTCGTCCACGCGGTGATGCCCTCGTCGACCTCGTCGTGGCGCGCACGGCGCCCACGGGCCGTCGCGAGGCCAGCGTCGAGCGCCCATGCCGGGCTGCCCATGAGGCCTACGAGGGCGGCCCACTGCTCGTCCGTCTCGACGGAGACGGCCAGCCACGTGTCGTCGCCCGCCGTGCGGTACACGCCCTGTGGCGCGAAGACGGGGTGGCGGTTGCCGTCGCGCATCCCGTCGCGGCCGTTGAACTCGTGGTCGAGCAGCGGCTCGGGGGTCATCGCCGCGACCGTCTCGGCCATCGAGAGGTCGATGTGCTGGCCGTTGCCGGTCCGCTCGCGCTCATGCAGCGCGACGAGGATGGAGAACACCATCTGCAAGCCGATCATGAAGTCCGGGTAGGCGCCGCCGTACGCGGCGGGCGGGCCGCCCTGGTAGCCGGTGACCCACGGCAGGCCGGTGTAGGCGAGCGTCGTGGGACCCCAGCCGGTCGCTGCCGCCTCGGGGCCGGTCAGCCCGAGCGGCGACCCGGAGAGCATGATCAGGTCCGGCCGCACCTTGCACAGCTCCTCGTAGCCGAGTCCGAGGCGGTCGATGACGCCGGTCGAGAAGTTCTCCGTGACCACGTCGCTCTGCTCGACGAGACGCAGCGCGAGGTCGCGACCCTCGGGCTTCTGCAGGTTCAGCGTGACGCCGCGCTTGCTGTAGTTGAGCCCGTTGAACGCGCCCGAGCGGTTGATGCCCGTCACGCCGCCGGTCCCGCGGTTCATGCCCTGCACGCGGATCAGGTCGAGGCGCACCTCGGTCTCGATGCGGATCACGTCGGCGCCGAGCGTGCCGAGGACGGCGGTGGCATGCGGGATCGAGAGGATCCAGCCGAAGTCGGTGATGCGGATGCCCTCGAGCGGTCGGTTCTGCATGTGCCGTCTCCCGCCCTGCCTAGATCGTCCCGGCCTGGAAGAGCGCGACCAGGTCCTCGCCCGTGTAGCCGAGCGCGCCGAGGACTTCCTCGTTGTGTTCGCCGAGCCGCGGGGCCGGCCGGTCGATCGCCCAGCGGGAGCCGGAGTACAGCACGGGCGCGCCGGGCTGCACGAAGCGGTTGCCCTCGGCGTCATCGACCTCGATGAAGAAGCCCCGGTCCCGCAACTGCGGTGAGGCGCGCATCTCGCTCGCCGAGTAGACGGGGAAGCACGGCACCTTGTGGTCGATCGACATCCAGTAGAGCTCGTCGCGGGTGAGCCCCAGCGCCCACGCGCGGACGTGCGGCTCGATCTCGTTGACGTGCTCGGTGCGCCCGGGGCCGGTCAGGTACGCCTCGTCCTGGGCCCACTCGGGCTCACCCATCATCCGCCGCAGCGACAGCCACCAGTGGTCGAGGCCCCAGGGGCTGAAGAACACGTGCCCGTCGGAGCACTGCAACACCTGCCCGAAGTTCGCCTTCTCGCGTCCGGGGAGGAGGTCCGGGTTGTACGAGAAGACGTTCCAGTTCATGCGGACGTGGTTCGTGTTCGCCTCGAGCCCCGACACGTCGACGAGTTGCCCGCGCCCGTAGACGCGTCGGTACGTGAGCGCCACCATCGTGTCCGTGGCGGCGGTGACTCCGGTGAGGTAGTCGGCCTGCGGGTTGCCCGGGCTCAGCGGCGGCTCACGCTCCGGGTCCGTCACGTAGCTCGACGGCGTCTCGCGGCCCATCCCGCTCATCTGGTAGACGGTATGGGCGTTGCCCGCCCAGTCCCGGTACGGCCCCGTAAGCCCGTACGGCGTCGCAATCGTCACGACGAGTTGGTCGTGCGCGGCCAGCAATGCATCGACGTCGATCCCCAGCGCATCGAGCCGGGCGCGCGAGCGGTCGAGGATGAGCACGTCGGCGTCCGCGGCGAGCCGCATGAGCGCCTCGACGCCGGTGGCGTGCTCGAGGTTGAGCGTGACGCCGCGCTTGTTCGCGTTGAGGTAGAGGAACTGGCCGCTGCGCTCCAGGTGCGGGCGGTCGCCGGGAAAGGGCCCGAAGCGGCGCGATCGGTCGCCGCCCGGCGGCTCGACCTTGACAACGTCTGCGCCGAGGTCGGCGAAGAGCTTCGCGCAGTACGGCCCCGCGACGCCCTCGGCGCACTCGATCACTCGCAGGTCGGAGAGCGTCGACGAGCCGGCCACGGCGCCTGCCTCTGCTGCCGCATGCAGCGCGGTCAGCCTACGCGGGCGGCATCGAGGGTTACAAGGGCGATCGTGCCTTGGTGGCCATCACGCTATCGGTGCGGCGGCATCCGGGCAGGCGCGGAGCACCGCGCCAACATCGACCCGTTGAACGCCTGGGAACCACTCGACGAACTCATCGACGGTGGCCCCCGCCCGAAGGTTCTCGAACAGGGCGTACACGGGCACACGGGTGCCTCGGAAAACCCACTGGCCACTCAGCCTGCCCGGATGACGCTCAACGGCCGGGCAGGTTTCCCAGTTCGCCACGGGGCCTTCTCCAACTCTCGGCGCGTGCGCCGGGATCGATCCCAGCGTACATCAGACGCCGAGGGCGCCCGTCGCCCGCAGGTCCGCCAGCTCCTCGGCGGTCACACCGATGTCGCCCAGCACCTCGTCGGCGTGGACGCCGAAGGCCGGGGCCGCGCGCTCCGCGCCCGTCGGGTTGTAGCGCATCTTCACAATCGGGCCGACCATGCGCTCCGGCCCGGACACCTCGTGCTCGACGTCGATCAGGAAGTCCATCGCCTCGACCTGCGGGTCGTGCGTCAGGTCCTCCGGGATCTGCACCTTCGAGACCGGCGCACCCTCCCGGTCGAAGATCTCGATCCATTCGTCCATCGTCTTCGTGAGCATGATCGAGCGAATGCGCTCACCGAGTTCCTCGATGATCGCGTCGTTCGCCGGGTCGAGCGCGTTGAAGTCGGGGTCGGCGCTCGGGTCGTCGTCGATGCCGATGGCGCGGCGCATCTGCTCGCGGTTCGCGGGCGTGAGCGAGCCGAGGATGAGTGCCCCGTCCTTGACGCGGTAGCCGGTGTAGTAGAGCCGGAACGCCTGGCCGGCCGCGTTCGAGCTCTTCCGCACGTTGATGACCTCTTCGTAGGTCCCACCGCGGGCGCGGACCGCCGCGATCTCATCCATGATCGGGCGCTTCTGCAGCTCGTCGGCAACGGGAAGCTCGCTGATGTGGTGGCCTTGCAGCACGAGCCCCGAGAGCAGCAGCGAGGTCTGGATGAACTCGCCCTTGCCGGTGATCGAGCGCCGGTAGAGCGCGGCGCAGACGCCCATGGCCGCGCCGAGCGCCGTCGCGTAGTCGGCGACGGCGCTGCACGAGATGGACTGCGGCGCGCCGTACTCGTCGATCTTCCCCTCGCCCGCCATGAGCCCGGAGTAGGCCTGCGCGACGATGTCCGAACCGGAGCGCGTCGCGCTCGGCCCCGAGGAGCCGTAGCCGGTGCTCTCGACGTAGATAAGGTCCTCGCGGAACTGCTTGAGCGTCTCGTAGTCCAGCCGCAGCCGGTCGGCCACGCCCGCGCGGGCGTTGGCGAGGAAGACGTCGAAGTGCGGGATCATGCGGTGCACGAGTTCCTGCGCCTCGGGCTTCTTGAGGTCCAGCACGATGCTGCGCTTGCCGCGGTTGAGGACGTGGAAGCCCTTGCTCTCCATGGGCGCGAAGGCGCCGATGACGCGGGTGCCGTCACCCTGGGGCGGTTCGATCTTGACCACGTCGGCGCCGAGGTCGGCGAGGTTCACCCCCGCGAACGGCCCGGCCACGATCTGCGTCAGCTCCAGCACTCTCACCCCGTCGAGCGGTCCCGGCATGGTTGTCCCCTCCCCTGTCGCGCATGTGCATGGCGCGCGTGGCGGAGATGCTACCGGAACAGGGCGGGATGTTGCAGGGCGGCCTCTACGGGAAATACCGATAGATTTCGCGTCGGTGGAGCAGGCGGATCAGGACGACCGTGTCGCCGTCGAGGGCAACGCCGAGCCGGTAATCGCCGAGCCGGAATCGGTAGTGTCGTCCGGGCCCGGTGACTCGGGCGAGTCCAGGGACAGTTGTAAGCGCCGATGGCGCAGCCCTGATTGACTCGATGAGCCGCTCAGTGCGGGCTCGGAGTTCGCTATTGCGGGCGCGTCGCAAGTCCCGCTCGAAGCTCGGGGCGTACTCAATCTCCATCCCGGTCTCGCAGGATGGCCATGATCACGTCCTCACTCACGCGCTCGGTCGTGAGGCCTTCCTGGATCGCCCGGGCGAAGGCCGCGTCTTCAGCCTCCTCGGAGGTGTGAACCTGCTCATCGAGGAGCACCTCGACCTCAGCGCCTTCTTCGAAGCCGAGGGGTTCGTCCGGCTCGAGCACGCCGTGCTTGTACCGGGCCTTGATGCGTTTGAGAACCATGACCGCCTCCACGGCGCGCCATCCATCATCGCACAGCCACGACCATCTACCGCGTCGAGTGTGAGATGTCCGGGCGTTGATGGTGGGTGCCGCTGAGCGAGTTGCGACGCAGATGCAGGCAATCAATGAGCCAGTCCGAGTCGAGCAGGTAGCGCACCCGGCTATGGGTTCGGAGGCTCTCGAGAGCCGACGCGCCGACCTTCGTAGAGTATCCGGATTAGTTCATCCGGATCGGAGTTGCCTTTCCAGCCTCCGGCGGCCGAGCGCATTCGCTCGAGGCGCTCTTCCTCGGTGAGGCTAGAAGCCTCCTCAACAGTGACCTCGACCTCGACGCCCTCCTCGAGGCCGAGCGGCTCCTCCGGCTCGAGGACGCCGTTGGTGTAGCGGGCCTTGATGCGCCGAAGCGCCATGATTGCCTCCACGGCTCGCGTCCATCATCGCACAGGCGCGGCCGCTTGAAGCGTCGTGCGCGCGATATCCGGATCGTTATGGAGGGTGCCGCTTAGCGCGTGCCGACGGGCACCCGCGCCGGGGCCTCGGGGGCCGGCGGCTCGGGCTGGAAGCGACGCGCGTCCGGGTGCACCGGCTTCTTCGTGAACATGAAGATGAACGCGCCGAAGGAGGCGATCAGCGCCAGGCTCGCGAAGCCCAGCGTGTAGCTCCCGAGGTAGTCGTAGCTGAACCCCGCCGCCAACGGCCCGATGATGATCCCGACGGTGACGACCATCGAGGAGAACCCGGTGATGGTCCCGTAGTACTTCCCGCCGAAGTAGTCAGCGCGCAGCGCCGTCGTCAGCGGAATGCGTGCGCCGAAGCCGATGCCGTTGAGGACCGCGAAAGCGACCACCATCCAGAGCGTCCCCGCGAACGCCAGCAGCGCCAGCGCCCCGGCGTTGAACAGCATCGCCAGGACGATGAGGAATCGCTTGTCGTAGCGGTCGCCGAGGTACCCCCCGGCCATCTGCCCGACCACCTGGGTCACCGTCATGATCGTCAGCATCGACGCCGCGATCGTCACCGAGAAGCCGAGGCTCTCGTGGACGTGCGCGATGAAGTGCACGTTGACGGCGCCGATCACGACGAGCGAGAGCCCGTGGCCGATGCCGATGAGCCAGAAGGCCTGCGTCCGGAGCGCCTGCCGGGCGTTGAAGCTGTACTCGCGCTCCGGCGCGGCCGGGGGCGCGCTGTCGGCATCGACGACGTCCATGCCGGAGTGCGAGCTGGCGGCCTGCGGCGTCGTCTCGCCGTCCGGCTTCCAGCCGTAGTCCTCGGGGTGGTGGCGGAGCAGCGCCGCGAGCGGGAGCCCGATCACCATGATGATGACGCCGGAGGCGAACGAGAACGCGCGCCAGCCGAACGTCTCCATCCCGGCCGCAACCAGGGGAGCGGCCAGCCCGCCCCCGGCGAGGCCGAGCATCATCCACGCCAGCGCCGTAGCGCGCCGCTTGATAAACCAGTTCACGACGGCGACGGAGGCGGGCATGAACGAACCGAGCGCGGCGCCCACCGCCAGCACGAGGAACGCGAGGTAGAACATCGGGAGGCCGTTGGTGACGCTCAGCAGCATGAAGCCGACGCCGAAGATGACGATCCCGACAAACATCATCTTGCGGGGACCGAAGTGGTCGACGAGCCAGCCGTCGATCGGCCCCAGCAGGCCGCTCTCGACGCGCTGCAGCGCGAAGGCCACGGCGAGGGTCGTACGGCTCCAGCCGAACTCGTCCTGCAGGAACACGACGTAGACGCCGAAGGCGTGGAACATGAGCGCGCCGCTCATGGCCATCGAGCCGAAGCCGGCGGTGACGATCCACCACCCGTAGAAGAACGGCGAGAGGTGGCGTCGTGGCGGCGGGGGCCCGCCCGCCCCGTTCAGGCTGACGGGCGTGGCGCCGTTGCGCGCCACTGGTGTCCCCGGGCCGCCGTTCATGCTCACGCTGTCTCCCGGCTCACCTCACGCCCGCGGACGGCGATCGCGCGCCGTCACCTTGCCGCTGACGTGAGTGTGAGTCGCAGTGTACCGCGACGCCGGGGTACGCGTGGCCCGCCCTCGATCCGCCGAGGGAAACCCGGTCGCGTCCCACCCGCTGCGTGGCTAGCTCGAGACGAACTCGTCCGGGTTCGAGACGAACCGCATCCGGCACGCCAGGCTGTCGAAGTAGTACCACGTGCCGTCGTGGAACCGCTTCGTCCCCTTTGAGGGGTCGGACTCCGGCGCGCCGGACGTGGTCTGGTCGACGTGCGAGTTGATGGCGTCGGTGTCGATGTCCCGCCCGCAGACGGGGTCTTTCACGATGGGCACAGGCTCCTCCTCCGGTGCGTGATACTCCCGGCCGCTACGCGAGCGCGGCGTCGGCGATGGCCGTGACGGCCTCGCGCATGCCGCCCCAGCGCAGCGCGGCTTCCTTGCCGCGCCGGGTGTGGAACTGCAGGTCGTATTCCTTCATGAAGCCGATGCCGCCGTGCAGCACGTGCGACCACATGGTGACGTCGGTGGCCGCTCGCGCGGTGATGCCGCGTACCAGCGACACCTGCGCCGGGTCGGCCACGCCCTCGCCGATCTGCCAGATCAGCTCGTGCGTGAGGAAGCGCGAGGCCTCTACCTGGATCGCCATGTCCGCGACGCGCTGCTGCACCGGCTCGAACGCCCCGATCGGCCGCCCGAACTGCACGCGCATCTGCGTGTACTCCACTGCCATGTCGAGTGACTTCTGCGCGTGCGCGTAGCACTCGAACGACGCGATGGCGGACCCCAGCTGGTGGACGTAGTCGACGGCGTCGCGCCCGGCGATAAACGCGCTCGCCTCGGCGTCCGCGTACGCGACGACGCTCTGCGGCGTGTCGCCGATGCTCGACAGGTTGCGCTCAACCCGCACACCGGGCTGCGCCGCCTCGACCACTGCGATGCCGGGCTCTCCGTCCTGCACCGCGGTCACGAGGTGTACTTCGGCGGCGTCGGCGTATTCCACGAGGTACTTCGCGCCGGTCACCCGGCCGCCGTCATACGCCGTCTGCGGTGTGTCGTCCGAGTTCGTGCCGCGCTCGATCGCCGCTGTGGTGACTATGGCGCCCGCGGCGACGCGCGGGAGCAGGGTGCGCTTCAGGTCCTCGTCGCCGTGCGCCTGCACGGTCGAGGCGGCGAGGACGACGCCCTGGTAGGGCGAGATCGTCGCGGCGCGGCAGAGCTGCTCGATGAGGATCGCGCAGTCGATGAGCGACCCGCCCCCGCCGTCGTACTCCTCGGCGACGGGGAGCGCCGTCCAGCCGATGCCGGCCATCGCGCCCCAGAGCTCGGCGTCGTGCTCGCCCGCGGCCTCGATCTCGCGGATACGCGTCAGCGGCGCCTCGCGCGCGAGGAACTCCTCGGCGTTGCTCTGCAGCAGCTCCTGGAACTCGGTCAGCCGCAGGTCCATGGCCGGCTCCCGTCGAACGGCGTCATCATCGGTTATCGGCTCGATGCACGTGGATCAGCGCGCCGACCGGTTATCGAACCGGTAAGCGGCGATCACCGCGCCGACTGCCGCGAGGATCCCGGCGCCCACGAGGACGCCGTCGGCAAGCGAGGTCAGCGCACTGCCGAGGATCGTGTCGAAGTCTGCCTGCACGTCGGCCCCGACCCAGACCCCGAAGTAGGCGCAGATCACACCCGCGATGAAGAGCGCTACAGCGGCACCCGCGAGGTAGCGGACATCGAGCACCATCGATCCGAGCGAGGCCCCTGCCTCCTCCATGCTGTCTCCAGCGGTCGCCTCTTCGGCGCCGCCGTCCATCTCGTCGGCCATGTTCGACCTCCTCGCTCTCTCGCTGGGCTGATCCCCTTCTAGCCGCGCGGCAGGCCAAGGCCTCGCGTGGCGATGATGCGGCGTTGGATGTCGTTGGTGCCCCCGCCGAAGCGGATGATCGGTGTCGCCCGGAACTCGGACTCGAAGCGCCCCTCGGCGATCGCGTCCTCCTCGCTCTCGCGCTGGATGCCGCCGAAGCCGCCGAAGAGGTCCATCCCGAGGCTGGTCATGCGGTGCGCGGCCTCGGAGACCCACACCTTGCCGGCCGAGGCCTGCATCGTCGGGACCCCGCCGTTGGCGATGATCGCCGCGTTGGTGAGCGCGAGGGCGCGCGTGATCTCGAGGTCCATGCGCGTCTCGGCGACCTGCGTGCGGACGTACGGGTCGTCCAGCAGGTCGTCGCGCTCGCTCTTGAGGTAGTCGATGAGGCGGTCCCAGCGCCGCCTCGAGGGCGCGACGGGGCCGATCACGACGCGCTCGAGGTCCAGCGCGTTCGCAGCCATGTACCAGCCGCGGTTCTCCTCGCCCACGAGCGAGTCGGCGGGGATGCGGACGTCCTCCCAGAACGTCTCGTTCGTGCGGCCATCACCCATCGTCCACAGCGGGCGGACGGTGATGCCCGGCGTCGTCATCGGCACGACGAACATCGAGATGCCGCGGTGCTTCGGCGCGTCCGGGTCGGTGCGGGCGGCGAGCCACACGTGCGTCGAGACGTGGGCGCTGGACGTGTAGATCTTCTGGCCGTTGATCACCCAGTCGTCGCCGTCGCGGACGGCGCGCGTCTGCAGCGAGGCGAGGTCCGTGCCGGCGTTGGGCTCGGTGTAGCCGAGCGCGAAGGTCATCTCGCCGCTCTGGATCTTCGGCAGCCACTCCTGCTTCTGCTCCTCGGTGCCGAACGACATGATCGTCGCGCCGATGGACATGATGGACATGGTGTCGAAGGGGAGCCCCCAGTAGCCGAGCTCCTCGACGAGCAGGTAGGTGTAGAAGGCGCCCTTGCCCTGGCCGCCGTACTCCTCCGGCCAGGCCATGGCGGTGTAGCCGGCCTCGTTCAGCGCCTGGCGGAACTTCTGCGCCTCTGGTCCGCGCCCGCCGCCCTCGGCGCCGGGCGCCTCGAGTTCGGCGACGAGCTCAGGGGTGCGATGCTCCGCGACGAAGGCCCGCACCTCGCGCCGGAATTCGTCGTGCTCGGGTTCCCAGCCGAACTCCATGGCCGGCCCCCTCCCTGCCGAGGCGCGCACACCGGCGCCGGCGCCGGTATGCTAGCACGCGACCGGGTGCGCTTATCGGCACACGAGGAGGACACAGCATGTTCATCGGCCACTTCACCGAGCGGCCCTACCAGGATCCGAAGTCCGGCGTCTTCGGCACGACCTCGGCGCCCGCCGACCTCGAACTCAGTAACGAGGTCTACGACCCGAAGGTCGGCGCCGACCTCTACCATCGCTACCTCGACGAGAAGCTCTACATCGAGGAGATGGGCTTCGACGGCATCATGCTGAACGAGCACCACTCCACGCCGTTCTGCATGGGCGGCGTGATGAACGTCGAGGCCGCCATCCTCGCCCGCATCACGCAGCGCGCGAAGATCGTGCTGCTGGGCAACGTCCTCCCGATCTGGGACGACCCCCTGTTCCTGGCCGAGGAGCTTGCGGAGATCGACATGATCTCGCGTGGCCGCCTGGTGACCGGCTGGGTGCGCGGCACCGGGCGCGAGAGCGTCTCCCACAACGCGCAGCCGCCCTACAACTGGGAGCGCTTCCAGGAGGCGCACGACTTCGTCGTGAAGGCGTGGACCACGCCCGGCCCGTACCGCTGGGAGGGGAAGCACTACAACTTCCGTTACGTCAACCCGTGGGCGAAGCCGTACCAGGACCCGCACCCGCAGATCTGGATCCCCGGCGTGATGAGCCGCAACACGGTGAAGTGGACCGCCGAGCACCGCTACCCGTACGTCATGCTCGCCACGGACCTCGAGCCGACCCGGCAGTCGTTCGACTACTACGCCGAGGTCGCGAAGGAGAACGGCTACGAGGCGCAGTCGCAGCACCGCGGCTACCTCTTCAAGGTCCATGTCGACGAGACCGAGGATCTCGCCTACGAGACCGCGCGGAAGTACGTCTCCGGCCCGCCCAACCCGTTCCTGGAAGGCAACCAGGGCGAGGTCCGGCCCTTCATCCAGAACCTGCCGGGCATGACCTCGCGCACCAACGTGCTGCCGACCGCCGGCAACCTCGCCGCCCTGCGGGCGCGCGGCCGCGTGCAGGCCCAGCCGACCCTGGACAAGCCGTCGGAACCCGAGGAGGATCGCGACAACTTCGGCAGCTACGAGAACCAGCTCGAGCGCTACACGATCATCACCGGCACGCCGGACAAGGTGATCGAGCGCGTGAAGCACGTCCTCGACTACCTGCGGCCGGGCAGCATCTTCTTCTGGGACGGCGACGGCTCCATGAGCCACGACGACACGATGCGCAGCCTCAAGCTCATGGGCGAAGAAGTCCTGCCGGCCATCCGCGAGTACAGCGAAGAGCTGGGCCTCAAGAGCCCGTTCGAGGTCTCGACCTACACGAACGAGCCGATCCCGCAGGAGGAGTAGCCACCGGCTCAGTCCGACTCGGACACAGCGCTCGGCGCCGCCTCACGGTGGCGCCGAGTTGCGTCCGGGCCGTGAGAGCGCGCCTACCGCTCGCCTGCTTCAAGGCCTGCGACGAGATCGAGCAGGCCGTCGGCTTCCCATGCCCGGTTGCGCCTCGATGTCCCGAGCGGGGTGAGGACACCCGCCGCCTCAAGCTCGGCGATGCCGTTCGCGACGGCCGGCCGCGTACGGCCCGTGGCGGCGGTTCCGACAGCCACGGTCACGATCGGGTGCGCCGGCAGCACGTCGATGATCGCCCACGCGGCCGCGTCTGATCGCGGTTCCGAGTGCGCGCCCAGTTGGTCGCGCCACGCCTGCTGCAGGTCGGCGACGCGGCCCCGGTAGTCGCGAGCGAGCGCGGTCGCGTCGGCCGTGGCGGTGGCGAACATCGTCACCCACTCCGAGAGGCGATCCTCCCGGAACAGGGTGAGGCCGTCGATGTATGCCTCGCGGCGCCGGGCCAGTACGACGCTGACAGGCGGCACGAACGCGGGCGCGAGCCCCCGGCGACGCAGTAACACCTGTACGAGGGCCCTCCCGGTCCTGCCGTTGCCATCACGGAAGGGATGGATGGTCTCGAACTGCGCGTGTGCGATCGCGGCCTGCAGCAGTGGCGGGAGGGCGTCGTCGTTGCAGAACTGGCACAGGTCGTCAATGAGTAGCGCGACTTGCTCGGGTGGCGGGGGCACGAAGTCGGCCCCGCACGGGTTGTAGTCGTTGCCGCCGATCCAGTTCTGCTCCAGGCGGAATTCGCCGGGCAACTGCCGGGCGTCGTCGGCCAGGAGGATGCGGTGAATGTCCTCCAGCGCGAGCCGCGTGACGTGGTCGGCCCCTGCCGCCTGCTCGACAGCCCATTCCATCGCGTCGATGTTCGCGATGATCTCCGCGGCCTGTGAGCCAACGTTCCGTCCGGTATCCCGGTTCGCCTCGGCGCGCGCGAGCGTGCGCGCGTCAGACTGCAGGCCCTCCACCTTCGAGGATGCGATCGACTCGGTGCGCAGCAGGAGCCTTGCCAGCGGGGCCAGCTCGGGTCCGGCTGTACCGTTGAGGTCAGTGATCGCGTTCTCGGCGTCCGAGAGCAGGCCCGCCACGTCACCGGGTAACTCGATCACGAGATCCGCGATGCGGTCAGGTACGAACACCTCGTAGCTGCACGCCCTGCGGTATCGGGCGGGTGCATGGAGCGTCGGGTCATGTTGCCAGGTGCGGCGTTCGTAGGCGCCTCGCATCACGATCCTTTCGCATGGCCCACCGTTACGAAAGGATAGCACCTAACCTTTCTCAATGGGCGGCCTTACGAAAGGCTACCGGATATCCTTTACCAAGGACATGGCCAGTGTAAGGTTGCGGGAGGTACCAGACCCTACGCCGACGGTCGTACCGATGAGATGCGGTCCGGCGTCGGAGGGCCCTGGTCGAGGGCGCCCATGAGCGGCGTAATGAGCGGTACCGCGCCGTCGACGGCTGTGCGCAGCGCGTTGCCCCAGTAGTCGCGGAGCACCGCGAGGTCTTCCGCCTCGAAGCGCCGCTCGCTGACGTGGTAGCTGTCATTCCGGTACAACGCGCAGTCCACGGGCGGGTCGACGTCCGAGGCGCTCGTGAAGGTGGCGTCGAAGGCGAGCAGGCCGTCCCGCAGGGCGTTCACGAGCGGCTGCTCGTAGCTCCATGCGCGGTCGAGGATCGGCTTGCCGTACCGTGACTCCCCGATGATCACGTAGGGAGTACCGGACTGCACTTCGACCCAGTTGCCCTCCGGGTACAGCAGGTAGAGGTGCGCCTCCTCGTCGTCCCGCAACTGACCGCCGATCACGCAGTGGAGGTCGAACGCCAGGCCGCTCTCGACCAGCCAGCGCTCATCCTCGCCGCGCACCCGCCGCATCTCATCGGCCAGGGCGTTCGCGGCACGATACAGCCTGGTGAGATCGGTCTCGCCCTCCTCGAGGCGCTCCTCGAAGTAGGTCAGGGCCTTGTCGCGGATCGAGCGCAGGCCGCTCGTGAGGACGAACATCGAGTGCTGCTCGTGCTGATGGATCGCGATCTTCTTCGCGATCGAGGTCTCCGTCCCGCTCGTGATGCGGGTGTCGGCGATGGCGAGGAGGCCTTCCTCGCACTTCATGCCCAGGCAGAACGTCACGGGCGAGCCTCCCCTGCCCTCACTGCTGCTCCTGCTCCTGCCACGCCGTCCCCGACCGGACGCGCACGACGGCGCTCCAGTACTCGTTCGCGACGCCGGTGAATGCCCCCCGCAGCGGCGCGATGTCATCGTAGTCGCGCCCGACGGCAGTGACGACGTAGCGGCCGTCCTGCGGTGCGTTGTTGGACGGGTCCAGCCCGTGCCATCCGTCCGGCGCCAGCAGCTGCACCCATGCGTGCCCCGCCTCGCCGACGTCCTCGCCCTCGGGAGGCGCGAGGTAGCCGCTGACGTAGCGCGACGGGATGCCGTGCATCCGCAGCATCGCCAGCATGAGATGCGTGAAGTCCTGGCACACGCCGGTCCCGAGCCGGATCAGGTCGAGCGCCGTCGATCCCACGTCGGTGTACCCGACCTCGAACTCGAACTCCTCGTGGAGCCGCGCGCAGATCGCCTCCCCCGTCTTGACGGGATCGAGGCCATCCGGGATCGCCTCGGCGAGCGGCACGACCGAGGGGTCGAACGGCGACCGCGAGGTCTCGCTCAGCAGCAGGTGGCGCATGAGCGGCGAGATGCCCGGCTCCGGGATGGCCGCCTCCGCGGTCTCGACCTCGGCCTCCACCGCCACGTGGATCTCCTCGATCTCATCGAGGATGTCGACGTGGTGGTACTCGTTGCCGAACGCGTCCACGAGGCGTTGCGGGTTTGCGGGCGGCTGGAGGGTGAGCGAGGCGTTCAGGCGGCGCTGCCCGAAGCCGTCGGCCGGCAGCACACGGAGTTCCGTGTGCAGCAACCGCACCGGCTGCGAGTAGCGGTAGAGCGAATCCCAGCGAACCCCGACGTACACGAGCCGAGCTTACGCGACGGAGGGGACAACGCGAAATATATGCTCGTGGATCAGGCGATCGACATCGATCAGCCGCCCCTGGAAGCCGTCCATGAACTCGTGCAGCCCCTGCCGCACCAGCGCGCCCTCATCGATCGACGCGAGGTCGAGGTCGAGCAGGGCGAGCTCGCGCGCGACGTTGAGCGTCTGCCCGGCGGGCGTGTGGTCCGTGGCGGCCTCGAAGTGGCGGCGGAACGCGCGGACGCAGAAGTAGAGGCTGCGCGGGAACTGCTCGCTGCGCACGAGCATCGTCGCGACGCGGGGGCCGGTGATCGCCCCTCGATGCGTCATGCGGAACGCCTGCCACGCGCTGGCGGAGCGCAGCACCGACACCCACTGCGCGCGGTCGACCGCGCCGCCCACGTCCTGCGAGGAGGGCAGCAGCACGAAGTACTTCGTGTCCACGATGCGGCTCGTCATGTCGGCGCGTTCGAGGTACACGCCGCAGCGGAACCAGTCCCGGCCCTCGTCCATGAGCACGGTGTTGTCGAACAGCCCGAGGATGGAGGCGACGCCGCTGCGCACCTGGTCGCAGAAGGCGTGCATGCCGTTCTGGAAGTCACTGAAGTCGCTGCGCGTGGCGTAGACATCCAGGTAGATGCTGTTCATCTCTTCCCACACCTCGCGCGAGAGCTGCTCGCGCAGCTCGCGGGCCAGGGTGCGGGCGACGACCAGCGTGCGCCGCAGCGAGTTCGGGTTCTCCGAGGAGAGCAGCAGGAACTCGGCCGGCGTCAGCAGCGGGTCTTCCTCGCTGGCCGTGGCGTACAGCTCCAGCGAGCCGGTGGCGGCGAGCACGGCGTCCCACGCCTGCTGCTCACCGTTCTCGCCGCCCGTCTCGATCGCGACCGCGTGCGAGACCTCGGCCATGCGCGCGATGTTCTCGACGCGTTCGAGGTCGCGGCCCAGCCAGTAGAGGTTCTCGGCGACACGGCTCAGCATCGTCAGGCCTCCGAGGCGCGCGGAGGCCGCAGCACCCACGTGTCCTTGCTGCCGCCACCCTGCGACGAGTTGACGACGTAAGAGCCCTCGACGAGCGCGACGCGGGTGAGGCCGCCGGGCAGTACCCACGTATCGCTCCCGGTGAGCGCGAACGGGCGCAGATCCGCGCGTCGCGCGCGCAGGCCACCGTCGAGGAGCGTCGGGATCGAGCTGAACTCCTGGAGGGGTTGCGCGATCCAGTTGCGCGGGTTGTCGCGGATGCGCTCCTCGGCCGCCCGCAGCTCGGCGTCCGACGCCTGCGGGCCGACGACGAGGCCGTAGCCGCCGGACTCGCCGGCCGGCTTCACCACGAGCTGGTCGAGGTTCGCGCACATCTCCTCGAGGTCCTCGGGGAGGACGGCCGCGAACGTGTCGATGTTGCGGAGGATCGGCTCTTCGCCCAGGTAGTAGCGGATGAAGTCGGGGACGAAGCGGTAGACAACCTTGTCGTCGGCGACGCCCACGCCCATCGCGTTGGCGAGTGTGACCTTGCCGGCACGGTACGCGTCGGCGAGCCCTGCCACGCCCAGCACCGAGTCCGGGCGGAACGCGAGCGGGTCGATGAAGTCGTCGTCGACGCGCTTGTAGATCACGTCGACGCGTTCGAGGCCCGTGGTCGCGCGGAGGTAGACCGTCTGGTCGTGGACGATGAGGTCTCGGCCCTCGACGAGGTCGACGCCCATCTGCTGGGCGAGGAAGGTGTGCTCGAAGTACGCCGAGTTGAAGCTGCCCGGGGTGAGGATGACGATGCGCGCCTCCTCGGCCGCGACGCCCTCCGGCCGCACCTCGACGAGCATCTCACGCAGGTGCTCGGGGTAGTCGGTGACGGGTGAGACCGCGCCCTCCGGGAACAGCTCGGGTACGGCCTCCAGCATCACGCGCCGGTTCTCGAGGACGTACGAGACGCCGGACGGCGTGCGCACGTTGTCCTCGAGGATGCGGAACTCGCCCTCCTGGTCGCGGATCAGGTCGATGCCGGTGACGTGGGTGTAGACGCCCTGCGGCGGCTCGAAGCCGACCATGCGGAGGTTGAAGGCCGCGGCGCCGAACAGCACCTCGCCTGGGATGACCCCGTCGGTGACACAGCGCTGGTCGTGGTAGACGTCGTGCAGGAAGGCGTTGAGCGCCTTCACCCGCTGCTGGATGCCGGTCTCGACCGTCAGCCACTCGTCGTGGGCAACGATGCGAGGGATGATCGAGAACGGGAAGATGCGGTCGACTTCCGCTTCGTCCTGGTAGACGGTGAAGGTGATGCCGCTCGCGAGCAGGTCCATCTCCGAGCGCCGCTGGCGGCTGTCGATATGGTCGATGGACCACGCGCCGAGGCGGGACGCGAACTCGTCGTACGAGGGGCGGGGAGTGCCGTCCCGCGTGAACATCTCGTCGGGACCGGCAAGCTGCTCGTAGCCGCTGTAGGGGTCGGACACGAGGGGCTACTCCGTCGCGCGGCGGCTGGCCCCGGGGGCCGTGTGCGCCGCTAGCGCGCCTGCTGGCGGCGGAGGCCTCCGGCCCGTGCCTGCTGGGTCGGCCGCGACCCGGCGCGCATCTGCTGGCTGACGACGCGCAGCCTCGGCTGTGCGGTGGTGCCAGTGCCGTGACCCTGTGCCGTCGTGCGCTGCCGCTGCATGGCCGTTCCCTCCGGGCGCAGCCATAGCATCGCTATTACGCATGTCGGTCATGTTCCCATGATGTTGCGTTCGTGTGAATCACACATCGAGGCCACCGTGGGACGCCCGCTCCTGCAACCTCGCGGGCTCGAAGCGCAGCCGTGGCAGCCGCAGGATCACGACGAACAGCAACGCCGAGGCGGCGAAGGAGCCGATGAACGTGACCAGCGCCAGGTCGTAGCTGCCCGTCACGTCGAAGATCCAGCCGACCACCGTCGGGCTGGTGACGAGCCCGACCTCCTCGATCACCACGATCGCGCCGAGGAGCGTGCCGAAGTGGGCGAGGCCGAACATCCGCGTGAGCAGCATCGCCTCCATGATCGGCCCGCCGCCGGTCCCCACGACCCAGAATGCGATGTAGACCCCGATGCCGAGGTACCCCGGGATGAACAGCAGCGAGGCCATCGCGAAGATCAGCGAGATGCTCATCGCGATCACCACCCACTCGAAGCGCGCCACGCGGTCGCCGATGAACCCGAAGGCGATGCGTGAACACGCCCCCAGCAGCGCCGCGGCCGAGACGATGAAGGCTGCGGTCCCCCTCGGCACGCCGATCGATTCGTAGAGCGGGATCTGGTGGACGAGCATCCCGAAGAGCCCGAAGAAGAAACACGTCAGCGCGATCCCGATCAACCAGAAGTGGGGCGTCTTGAGCGCGGCGCGCAGCGGCAGCCCCGTGAGCCTCGAGGGTGGCACGCCGCCCTCGGGGATCGCCGCGCCGTCGGGCCGCGCGCCGACGTCGGACGGGTCGTTGCGCACGAGCAGCGCGCCAATCGGGATGAAGACGACGAGGATGGCGATGGCGGAGAAGACGAACGACGCCTCCCACCCGATGTTGTCCACCACCAGCCGCATCGGCGGCACGATCACCACGCCCCCGAGCGAGAACCCCGTCCCGAGGATGCTCAGTGCCACGCCGCGCCGCCGGTCGAACCACCTCGATATGAGGGCCTGGAACGGGATGAAGAACATCATCTGGCGGAACACGCCGTTGATAGCCGAGTAGACGTACCACTGCCACAGCTCGGTCGTCGTGGCGAGCAGGACGTAGGTGGCCGCGGTGGTGACGGCGCCGAAGATGATGACCTTGCGCGCACCGCGCGTGTCGACCCAGCGGCCCACGAAGGGGCCGGCCGCGCCCCCGGTCAGGAGCACGATCGAGATCGCGCCCGACACCTCGCCGCGCGACCAGCCGAAATCGGATTCGAGCGGCTCGATGTAGAGGCCGACGGACCAGAACGAGACCCCGCTGCCGAGCGTCATCGCGACGATCGACCCGGCGAGGAGCCACCAGCCGTAGTAGACGTCCCTCAGCCGCTGCACGGGTCCCCTGTTCGCCACGAGACAGCGGCTGAGGGTGGTCGGGAGCTAGTCCATCTCGAGGATCGAGCGCCCCGAGATCTGGCCCGCCTCGAGCGCGTCGGTCGCGTCGTTGATGGCGTCCAGCGGGTAGCGCGCGGTCACGAGCGCGTCGAGGTCCAGCTCGCCCTCGTTGTACCAGCGCAGGAACATCGGGAAGTCGCGGTCGGGGCTGCACGAGCCGCCGATGCTGCCGATGTACTTCTTCTCGGTCACCAGCAGGTCGCGCGCGTCGAGCTCGACGGGCGTCTGCGGGACGCCCACGAGCACGGCGGTCCCGCCCGTGCTGTGGCCGAGCACACCGCCGCGCACCGCCGGCAGGATCTGCTCCATCGTCACGCGCAGGCCGATGCAGTCGAAGGCGTAGTCGGCGCCGGAGACCGGGCTGCCGTCGCGCTTGAGGTCCGTCGGGTGCTGCGTGAGCTCGTGGATGCGGGCGACGGGGTCGACCTCGGAGGCGTTGACGCCGATGGTCGCGCCGAACTGCTTCGCGAAGTCCAGCTTCTCCTCGTTGAGGTCGACGGCGATGATCGGGTCCGCCCCCACGACCGCCGCCGCGGCGATGGCCGAGAGGCCGACGCCGCCGACGCCGAAGACCGCCACGCTCTGGCCCTGCTGCACGGCGGCCGTGTGGTAGACGGCGCCTGATCCGGTCATCACCGCGCAACCGATGATGGCGGTGACGTCCACGGGCACGTCGTCCGGCATGGGCACGACGTACTGCTCGTCGGCGATGGTGTTGTCGGCCCACGTGAAGCAGCCGGGTGTCGCGGCCACGCTGCCGTCGCCGAGCGTAAGGCTCACGCCCTCGGCGATGCGCGTCTCCTGTGGGTCGCGAGGCACCCACGTCACCATCACGCGGTCGCCTTCCTTGACGTGGGTGACCGCCGAGCCCGCCGCGACGACCACGCCGGTCGACTCGTGGCCGAGCAGCGCCTGTGAGGGGCGCGGGCCGTGCATCTGGTGGAGCTGCGAGTGGCAGACGCCGCTCGCGTACTGCTTCACCACGACCTGGTACGGACCGGGATCGGGCAGGTCGACCTCCTCGATGCGCAGGCGGCCGGGGCCCTCCGGGACGACGACGACGCGGGCTGGCGTGGGCATGGGTTCCTCCTCCGTGCCATGCGCACTCTCCGGTGGAGCGTGCGAGCTAGTCCCAGTTGAAGACGGCGAGGGCGTTCTCGCGCATGTAGCGGCGCTTCACACCCTCGCGCAACTGCAGCGCCAGGCCGTCCTCGACGGCGCGCTCGAACGTCAGGATCGCGTAGTCCGAGGCCCACATCACGCGCTCGCGGCCGCGCGTGTTCATCAGGTGCACGACCTCGTCCGGGATGTACTTCGGCGAGAAGCCCGACGTCATCAGGTAGAAGTTCGCGTGCTTCTGCAGCATCGCCACGGTCTCGACGTGCCACGGGTGCCCGATGTGCGTCGCCACGATGTTGAGCTCGGGGTACGTGACGAGCACCTCGTCGAGGTCCATCGGCCGCTGGTACTTGGCGAAGCGCAGCGGCCCCGGCACGCCGACGTTGACGACGATCGGGATGCCCAACTCGATGCACTTCGTGTAGATCGGGTACATCAGCGGGTGGTTCGGCGGCATGTTCACCAGCGCGCCCATCACGCGGATGGTGCGGAAGTCGAACTCGTTGACCGCCATCTCGACCATCCGCACGGCGTTCATCCCCTGCGTCGGGTCGATGTTGCAGCTGCCGCGGAACCGGTCGGGGTACTCACGCACGGCGTCCGCGACGCGCTGGCACGACGCCCGGAAGTCGTCGATCGCCATCATGCCCCCGTAGCCGGCGACGTGCGGGTTCTCGAGGCTGTCCGCGCCGAGCGAGACGTTGAGCAGGCCCATCTGCACGCCGGCGTTGTCCATCCGGTCGACGACGCGGTCCGGGCCCACCCCGCCGAGCAGGTCGGGCGACTTGCCGCCGAACCAGCGCTCGATGTTCGGGTCCATGTCCTCGCGGCGCTCGGCCGCGGGCAGGTTGATGTAGGTGTCGATGATCTCGCCGTAGGCGATCTCGCTCGACCCGCTGTCGTTCGTCATGACGCTCCTCCTGTGCCGTTGCCCTATGCCGTCGCGGCTGCGGGGATGCGAGGCGGCTCGAGGAAGCGCGAGCTGATCGGCGCGTCCGCCTCGAACGGGCCGTCGAGGCCGAGGTCGTCGCTGATCTCGCGCAGCGCCGGCAGCACCTCGCTGCCGAGCAGCTCGATGCAGCGCCGGGCGTCCTCGTGGCCGACGTGCCCGTCGTTGCCCCACAGCGCCAGGATGCCGGGCCGGGTCTCCTCGATGAGCACGCGCATCTGCTCGACCACCTGGTCGGGCGTGCCGGCGACGATCTGCAGGTTCTGGAGCTGGTCCTCGAACGGCATCGCGCGGCGTGTCGACTGGATCGGCGCGTTCGCCCGCTTCACGGCGCCCTCGCGGTTCGTCGGCGAGCTGTAGCCGGTGGGCGCCGACCACACGGCGTGGCCGAGACCGGTGAACTCGCCCTGCATCCACATGTACTGGCGCGCGTTGCGCAGCGCATGCTCCTCGGTGTCCTGCACGTGGACGCGGATCAGGTAGCCGCGGTGCTCGGGGCCCGAGGTGTAGCCGGTCTTCTGCGCGGTGTCCTCGTAGAGCTGCCAGATCTGCTTCGTCTGCTCGATGGTGGTGTTGAGGCAGATGTACGGGTAGCGGTTCTCCGCGCACCACACGATCGTCTCGGGGCTCGCGACGCCGGGCACCCAGATGCGCGGGTGCGGCTTCTGCAGCGGCAGCGCCCACGGGTTCACGACGCGGAACTGGTAGTGGTCACCCTCCCAGCGCCACGGGCCGGGCTCCGTCCAGGTCTTCACCAGCAGGTCGTGCGCCTCGTAGAAGCGCTCGCGGTTGTAGGCCGGGTTCACGTTGTTCGCGAACTGCTCCGTGCCCGCGCCGCGGACGATCCCGGCGACGAGGCGGCCTCTGGAGATCATGTCGATCATCGAGAGCGACTCGGAGATGCCGAGGGGGTTGTCGATGGTCGGCAGTGGCGTGCCGAGCAGCACGATCTTGATGCGCTCGGTGGCGGCCGCGAGGATGCTCGCCCACACCGTGATCTGCGCCTGCATGCAGAACGGGGCGTTGTGGTGCTCGTTCAGCATGATGCCGTCGAAGCCCACCTCCTCGGCGAGCTGGTACTCGAGCAGGCGCTCGTTGTAGAGCTGGCTGCCGGCGACGGGGTCGAAGTTGCTGTTGGAGAACATGAGCGCCGTGACGCCCTCGTCGCCGACGGCGTCCTCGGGGTAGGACGACATGGGCTGCTCGGTGAAGTACATCAGGTGCACGGTGGGTCTCCTCGATGCTCCCGGGTGCCGAGGCGCAGCATAGCCGGTACGCGGCGAGGGCCGCACCGTCGCGGGTCGCGCCAGTCAGTCGAGCTCGATGAACCCGATGATGCGCGGCCAGCGCCCCTCCCCGATGACCTCGCCGTCGAGGAGGATGCGGCAGGCCTGCGCCGGGTGCGGGGGACACTCGGTCGTCGCGCGCGGCGGCGGGTGGAACCGCGCGAGGTACTCGGCGCTGTCCATCACCTCAACCTCGCCGGTGGTCACGTCGAGGACTGAGACCTCGGCGCGTGTCACGCCGTCGGGTAGGCGGTACCCAGCGAAGATGAAGCGGTTGGGCCAGCCGCCCGACCACGCGAACTGGTCAGCCGCAGCCCACTCCCAGAGGTAGGGCAGCAGGCGCGGGGCTACCGCCGACCAGAGAACGCGATCGGTCTCGGAGTCGATGATGTCGAACGCGTCGCCTCGCCCTCGCACGATATGGCGCGCATCCGGCGAGAGGCAGGCAGGGCGGTCACAGGGAAGCGAACGCGCGGCGCCGTCGGGCGTGACCACGACGAGCGACGCAGCAGGCTCATGGTACTCGTCGCTCCACTCGAGCATTTCGACCACGATCCGGGCTGAGTCCGCCGTCCAGGCGTCCGCGCCCGGCAGGCTCACACTCCAATTCGCGTCCGCGTCCAGCCCTACCGCGGCGACAATCTCATCGCTGGTCAGGCGCAGGGAGCGATCGCCCACGGGGAGGTCGAGGACGATGACGTCGCTCGGAACCCGTGTCGTGCCATCGCTGCCTGCGTAGTGGCTCACCGCCAGCTTGCGCCCGTCGGGCGAGACACGGAACGCTTCCTGCCAACGCTCGTGCAGCGTTCGGGCCTGCCCGTCGAGCGAGAAGTAGACGAGAGCCTGATCGATCTCCCGTGACGAAGCCGCGGAGCGCGGGTTGCGCGGCACCCGGCCAGTACGAGTTCCCATACGCGAACCAGTTGCGGTACGTGAAGGCGAGCCAGCTCCGGCCGGTACCTTCGTCGTGAACGATCATGCGCCGCGTGGGGAGAGCGTCGGCCCGCCCCTCGCCGAGACGATAGTCGTACTCGCCGTGAACCTCGTATGCGAGGAGTGGGCCGACCATCTCGTCGCGTGCGGGTGGAGGGTGGCTGGGTGATCTCACGCGCTACCGTGATAGGCGAGATCCCGCGGACTTCAAGGCTGCCGGGAACCTCGATCACACCAAGGTAGTGTGTCCACCCGACCGCGCCATCCAAGACGACGCGCTCCTCATGCTGGACGTAGCACGCCGACGAGCCATAGGAGTAGCGCACCCTGCAGGTGCTTATCACCGGGCCTTCGACCTGACGCTGGAGGTCAGGCGTCATGGGCACGATCTCCCCCGTTGCGGTATCGAGGAGCCGTGTGGCGTTGTAGTCGAGCGTCACGTACGGCCCGAACCAGGGCCCGTAGTTCGCGGAGGATTGGAGACCTTCTTCTTCTGCGGCGATCGTCCAGACAACATCGCCGGTCTCCACATCGAACACCGTCAGACGGTCCCAGTACGGCGCGTGATTCTTCGGGCCGCCGATCGACTGTCCATCAAACTGGATCGCGTACCGGAGATCGGGCGAGACGACCAACCCCTCCTCAAGCACGCGGATGTCGCCGTCCAGCCCCAACACGGCCGTATGCGCACGGGCGCCGGCGGTGACGCTGAGCGCCTCGCTGTCGTCACGCCAGTCGCCGAGGTTGAGCGTCCCGTCGCGACCGCCGCCTCGCAGCGTTCCGAGGTCCGGATCGTCGCTCACCACGCGCAGGAGCCTCCGCGCCGTCGCGGGCGTCGAGGACGAGCAGGGTGCCTGGCTCGCGGTGCATGACGGCGACCTTCGTCCCGTCGGGCGAGACGCGGATCGCGCGGATCGTGTCGTCCTCGAACACCACTGCCTGGGTCTCGCCGCCGAGGCCCATCCGGCGTACCTGGTCCCCGCTCCAGACGACGATGCTCGTCCCGGCTGGCTGCACCGCCGAGCGATTCGCCTGGCCCCCGAGGCCGATGAGCGTGCGAGGGTTCTCGTAGTCGAACACGCCCCAGTACCGATCTTCGGCCACGTCGTAGAGAAAGACGCGTCGCGTCTCGACCTCGTCGCCACGTCTCGGAGGTGCGTCACCAACGCGCCCCGAGACCACGAGCAGCGGCCCCTGCACGGTGACCGGTGGTGGTTCGGGGCGTCGGGACGGCGGTCGGCGTCGGCTCAGGGGTGGGCGAAGGCGTCGAGGTTGGTGTCGCCGTCGCCGGCGGCGCCGACGAGCCAGGGGCCGCGGGCGTCGCGGTCGCGGGAGGCGCCGGAGCGGGTGTGGGTGTCGGTGTGGAGGAGGGCGTGGGCGTTGCGGTCGCGACTGCGTCGGCCGCCTCCGTAGCGGTGGGGGTTGGAGACGGCGTCGCGTCCTCCCCTGGAGGCGTAGGCCCCTCGTCGTCGACGGCAGGAGGCGGCCAGCAGCACGAGCAGCGCGACGGCCGCCGCGAACAGCCGCCTCATGGTGCCTCGATCCCCTGCCATGGGCCGCGCGTCTAGTGCTGGACCATCATCCCGCCGTCGACGTTGATCGCCTGGCCGCTCACCCACGAGCCCTGGTCGCTGCACAGGTAGAGCGTCATGTTCGGGATGTCCTCGCCCGCGCTCGGCCGCCGCAGCGGGATGCGCTCGACGGTCTGCGCCCACTGCTCGCTGTCGCGCGGGATGTCGTCGAGGCGGTTGTTGTCGATGACCCCGGGGCAGATCGTGTTGACGCGGACGCCGTACATGCCGACCTCCTGCGCCATGCCCGCCGACAGCGCCTGGATCGCCGCCTTGCTCGAGGCGTAAGCCGTCGCGTTGGGCGGGAGCAGTTTCCCGGCCACCGAGGAGATGTTGACGATCGAGCCGCCCTCAACCCTGGTCGATGAGGTGCTGGCCGAAGCGCTTACTCATCAGGAACGTGCCGCGCACGTTCACGCGGATCACGAGGTCCCACCAGTCGATCGGCATGTCGACGACCGGCACGCGGTCCGCGCCGCGCGCGGCGGCGGCGTTGTTCACCACGAAGTCGACGCGCCCGAACTCGTCGAGCACCTGCGCGAGCAGTGCCTGCACCGCGTCGTCGTCGGAGACGTCGCTCACGACTGGCAGCGCGCGGCTCCCCATCGCCTTGATCTCCTCGGCGACGGAGTCGATGTCGCGCCAGCCGGCGGCCTGCTCGTCTTCGGGGTAGCGGTCGGGGGACCGGCCCGTGCCGGTGACGACGACGCTGGCGCCGGCGGCGCCGAACGCCTTCGCGATCTCGCGCCCGATGCTGCGCATGCGTCCCGCGCCGGTGACGACCGCGACCTTGCCCTCGATGCCCGTGAGTTCCATGGCTCGCACCTCCCGCGCGCAGGGTACGCGAGCAGAGGCGTGCGAGGGGCCTGCGGCGGCAGGACTCGAGGGGCCCTAGCGCTAGTCGTCGAAGGGGTTGAGCACGGGTACGCCGAGTTGCTCGAAGTCCCGGACGTTCCGGGTCACGATCGTGAGCTGATTGACGATCGCGATTGCGGCGATCATGGCGTCATAGGTGAGGGTCTCGGACTGGCGATGTCTCAGTCGCGCCCATTGTCTGAAGGCGGTCTCGTCCAGGGGGAGGACGTCGAACGCGAGCAAGACCCTGCCGAGCCAGGCTTCGATTTCCTCAGCCCTCGACTGATCCTGTTCGCGCGTGATCTCAATGCCCGCCTGAAGCTCACCGAGCGTCACGGCGGACAGGTACAGGTCAGCGGGCCGGACTCGCCCCATCCACTCCATCACACCACGGTTTGGGCGGGAGCGTCGCAATTCCGAGACGACGTTCGTGTCCAAAAGGTACATGCGTGCCTACTCGAAGCGAGGTATAGGTCGCATCGGTGGCTCAACACGCGGCGGGGCGAGATCCTCAATTCGCGCTCCAGGCTCAAGCAACACCTCTTTGCGGTCGAGTGGCCCTGGAGCGCTCTATCTGACGCCACTGCTCGATCGGGATCACCACCGCGGTCTCAACGCCGCGACGCGTTACCACCTGCGGCCCGTCTCTCAGGGTCGCCTCGATCAGCTCGCTGAATCGGGCCTTCGCTTCCTGTACCTGCCAGCTACGGCTCATTCGGCACCCCCCATCACGCGTCGAGCAGACTAGTCACCAGTCTAGTCCGTGCACTAGGAGACGTCGATCGCTACCCCACCGGCTGCACCCGCTCGCCCGAACGTGCCCCGTCGGAATCGAGCGACACCAAGGCGATCATGCCGCCGTGCGTGAGCGCCGGCGTCCCGCCGTTCGACGGCGACCCACCGTTCGACGCAGGCGCCGGCAGCGACGCCGCGACGGCGTCCGGCTCCTCGTCGCCCTCGCCGCGCATGAGGCTGTCCGCCTCCTCGCGCGTCATGCGGCCCTCGGCGACGGCCGTGGCGGCCTGCGCGGGGGAGAGCTTCGCGGCGCGGCCGGGCGTGACACGGAGCTGGCGGATCTGCTTGCTGAAGATGAAGAACCCGAGGAGCGTCAGGATCATCAGCGCCGATGCACCCGCGACCGAGGCCGGAGCCCCGATGATGTCGGCGAGGATCGTCATCGGCAGCACGCCAAGCGGCATCATCCCGAACGACATCATCAGCATCGACAGCACGCGGGCCGCGGTAGCGCTCCGGCACGCGCGCCTGGATGACCGAGTTGTTCGTGGTCATGAACAGCATGCCGCCGACGTTGCCGAGAGCGAAGAAGACGGTGGCGACGGCGAAGACCGGGGTCAGCGCGAAGGCGATGAAGAACGCGCCCTGGATCACCGCGCCGGCGAGCATGATGCGGCCCTTGAGCGGCATCGTGTCCATGCTCGTCGAGACCAGCGCGCCGATCAGCCCGCCCACGCCGGCCGAGGCCATGAGGATGCCGAGCGCCGTCGGCCCCATCGCGAAGACCTCCTCGGCGAACACCGGCAGCACGAGCTGCACGGGGAAGGCGAAGAGCGGCATGACCAGGCCGGTGAGGATGAGCAGGCGGATCAGCGGGTTGGTCATCGAGTAGCGGAAGCCCTCGGCCATCTCCTTCATGAAGCCTTCGTTGTCGGCCTTCGACACCATGCCGTGGCGCGGGAGGAGCAGCGTCGTGGCGATCGCGACGCAGTAGAGCAGCACCGAGAACGTCCACACTGGGACCGATGCCGAGCGGGACGAGCAGCACCCCGGCGATCGCGGGGCCGATGATGCGCGTGAAGTTCATCCCGCCCATCTGCAGCGAGACGGCGTTCATCATCTTGTGCTGCGGGATGAGCTGCGGGACCAGCGCGTTCCTCGCCGGCATCGCGAGCGAGATCGTGAGGCCGAGGAAGACCGAGCCGACGAGCAGGTGCCAGAACTCGATCATGTCGGCGAAGATCAGCACCGCCAGCACCGTGTTCGCCACGGCCAACGATCGACTGCGTGAAGAGCAGCAGCGTGCGCTTGTTGTAGCGGTCCGCGATCACCCCGCCCGAACGGCGAGACGAAGAGCATCGGCAGCGCGATGCCGAGCGCGACGAGGCCGAGCGCGGAGGCGGCGTTGGTCAGCTCGAACGCGAGATACCCGCGCAGGAGCTGGTTCATCTGCATGGCCATGAAGAAGGCGAGGTTGCCGCCGAAGTAGATGGCGTAGTCGCGCTCGCTGAGGGCCGTGAAGGTGCGTCCCCACTCGCCGAGGCTGCGCGGCGCCTTCGCGCTCGCGCGTGCCTCCATCATCGACATCGGGCGGCCGCCGGCCTGCGCCCCGTTGGTCGGGGCGGTGGCGTGCGCGCCGTTCGTCACAGTCGTTGTGTGCGAGCCGTTGGCTCTGCCGTTCATGCAACTCCAGTCGGTACGCGCCGGACCGCGACGGCGACAGGCCGCGCTCGCCTCGGACGAGGCAGGTGCCCGCGCGCGCAGCGTTCGGTGGCTCTTCCACCTTACGTGAGGTTTCGATTTGCCGCCAGTCGGAGCGGCCGGGCGGCGCGACGGCCGGACGCGTCAGCGGCGGCGGATCAGGGACTGGTGGCGATGGCCTCGCCGAACGCGAGCGCGCCGACGGCGCCCTCGACGGCGCCCCACTCGTCGACGGCCTCACGCAGGAAGTCGAACTGCTCCTGGGTGGAGATGCCGAGATGGATCGCCGCCGCGATGATGTGCGGCTGGAAGAACCAGTCGACGACAAAGCCGTGGAAGAACGCGACGTCCTCGTCCGTGCCGAACGTGCCGAACGAGCCGCTCGGCTGGATCCCCGTGAAGCCCGCGTCGAGGAGCACCCGCTTCAACTCGCGCCCCATCTGGGGGTGGCCGCCGTTGGCCCCGAGGAGCTTCCCGAAGATGGTCCACGCCTCGTGTACCTCGGGCTCCACCGGCTCGAGGAAGCACGACGTGAGGATCAGCTCGCGGGCCGCGAACAGGCCGCCGGGCTTGAGCACGCGCCTCACCTCGGCCAGCACTGCAGCGGTATCGGGGATGTGCATGAGCACTGCGTGACAGTGCACTACGTCGAACTCGCCATCCGCGAACGGCAGGTCCGTCGCGTCGCCGACGTCGAACGTGGCGTTTGCGTGGCCGCCGGCCTCCGCCGCGGCGCGCGCCTTCGCGACCTCCGACTCCTCGAGGTCCACGCCGCGCACTTCGCCCGGCGAGACCACGTCCGCGAGCCCGACCGAGATCGTGCCGGGACCGCAGCCCAGGTCGAGCACGCGCATGCCGGGCTGGAGGTGTGGCAGCAGGTGGGCCGCGTGGGTCGCCGCGCTGCGGCGGTCGAGGAGCTGCTGGAACTCCTCGTTGTAGCCCATCGTGTACTCGGCCTCGCGCGTGGTCTCTCCGGTCATCTCCGGCTCCCTGCCTCTCCGAGTCGCGATACAGAGTATCGAGGCAGGGGCTGTATTACGCACGTAGAGCCGGGGCATGGACCCGGCTCCAACGTCTGGTCTGACCGTGCCGGCGCGCCGGCGTCGCGACTACTCCGAGGCGATCTCCCCGAGCAGTTCGAGCGTGCGCCGCCGCGCCTCCGAGCCGCCCTCGGGCAGCTGCACGATCGCGGCCAGCATCTCGTCGACGCCGTACTCGCCGATCGACCGCACGCGGTCGCCGACCTCGTTGGCGGAGCCCGAGATGATGAGGCCGTCGGCCATGCGGTCGGTGAACTCGCCGCCCGCTGCCTCCTCGTAGCCCGCGGCCTGGAGCATGCGCGAGTAGAACGGGAGCCGCTGGTAGAAGCCGAACTGCTGCCGGGCCGCCGCGCGGACGGCCTCGCGGTCCTCGCTGACGACGATCGGCGTGTGCACGATCATCGCCGGCTTCGGGCGGCCCGCGGCGTCGGCGCCCTCCTGCTGGGCGGGCGTGGCGACGTCGCGGATGTACGGCAGCGGGCACATCCACGAGATGCCGCCCTCGGTCAGCTCGCCGCTGAGGCGGAACGACCCAGTCCGCAGCGCCGAGATCATGACCCGCACCTGCGTCGGCCCGGCGATGCGCGCGTGCGCGCTCAACTGCTCGCCGTCGAAGTCCACCTCGCCCTCGTTGAGCAGCGCGTTGAGGACCGTGACGTACTCGCGGAGGTGGCTGAGCGGCTTGTTGAACGGCAGCCCCCACGTGCCCTCGATGGCCGGCCGGTGGCTCGGCCCCACGCCGAGCTTGAGCCGGCCGGGGGCGAGCTGGTCCACGGTCATCGCGCCCTGCGCCATCGTGATCGGGTGGCGCGGGTACGTTGGCACGATCGAGGTGCCGAAGGTGATCCGCTCGGCCCGGTGGGCGGCCGACGCGAAGACCGCGAACGGGTCAGGCGCCGCGCCGCCGACGGTGAGCCACGCGGTGTCGAGGCCGAGCTCATCAGCCTCGACGATGCGTTCGATGAGCCCCGGCGCGTCGGCCGCGACGATGTGGACGCTGAGCGGGACGGCCACCGCTAGCGCCCGACGTAGTTCGGCTGGCGCTTCTCGGCGAAGGCGATCTTCGCCTCCTGCGCGTCCTCGGTGCGCTGCAGGATCGCCGTGCGGGTCTGCTCGAAGCGGTAGCCGTTGCGAAGGTCCATGTCCTCGATGACGTTGAGGTTCTCCTTGGCGAGGCGGATGCCGATCGGCATCTTCGAGGCGATCTCCTCGGCCTCGGCCATCGCCACGTCCAGCAGGTCCTCGACAGCCACGACGCGGTCCACGGCGCCGAGGCGGTAGGACTCCTGCGCGTCGAGGCGCCGCGCGGTGTAGTGCATCATCCGCACGACGTGCTGCGGGAACAGCCGCATCGCGTGGCGCGCGCCGCCGAGCAGCCCGACGTCGATCTCCGGCAGGCCGAAGACCGCGCGCTCCGAGGCGATCAGGTAGTCGCACGACGCCGCGATGGCGAGCCCGGCCCCGAGGGCGGGCCCGTTGATCGCGCCGATCACCGGCACCGCGCACTCCATGATCGAGTAGAAGTTCTCACGGCCCTCGCGCGAGCCCGTGCGCTCCGGCCGCAGCGCGCGGTCGCCACGCGCGGCAGCCTTGATGTCGGCGCCGGCGCAGAAGACGCGGTCGCCCTGCCCGGTCAGGACCACGACGCGCGCGTCCTCGTCGGCCGTGATGGCGTCGAACGTGCCCTGGATGTCCCACTCGGGGGACATGGCGTTGACGGGTGGGTTGTCGAAGACGACGAGCCGGACGTGGCCATGCTCCTCGACGCGTAGCTCGGACATCGTGCGCTCCTTCCAGGCGGCAATGAGCCGCCGTGTGTGTGCTCTAGCGGCCGACGAAGACGGGGTCGCGGCGCTCCAGGAAGGAGTTGACGCCTTCGATGCCGTCCTCGCTCGTGAACATGATGTTGACGAACGGGCTGGTGAGGTCTTGCACGCGCGCGAGGTCGTTCTCCTCGAGCATGTACACCATGCGCTTGATCGCGGCCATGCTCAGCGGCGGGCCGCTCGCGATCTCGGTCGCCAGCGCGATGGAGCGCTCCATCAGCTCGTCGCGCGGCACCACCTCCAGCACGAGGCCGAGGTCGAGCGCCTCCTGCGCGCTGATCCGGCGACCCGTGAACATGAGCTCGAGGCCACGCTGCGCGCCGACCACCTTCGGCAGCAGGTAGCCGAGGCCGAAGTCGGCGATGATGCCGCGCTTCGTCTGGGCGACCTGGAAGACCGCGTCGTCGGCCGCGATCCGCAGGTCGGTCGCCAGCGCCAGCCCGAAGCCCATGCCGACGCAGTAGCCGTTGATCGCGGCGATGATCGGCACGTCGCAGTCGCGGAGGTGACGGATCGCGTAGTTCTCGCCGTGCGCGCGCCGCCACGGGGGCCGCTTCGCATCCATGTCCGCGCCGGGGAAGGTGGTGACGTCGCCGCCGGCGCAGAACGCGCGGCCCTCGCCGGACAGCACGATCGCCCGCACGTCGTACTCGCCCTCGTTGAGGCGGTCGACGAAGCCGTTGATCTCGGTCTGCATGGCCGGCGCCCAGGCGTTGAGCTTCTCCGGCCGGTTCAGCTTGACGATCGCGACCTGGTCGCGCATCTCGACGCTGATCGCGTCGTACTTCGTCTCCGTCGTCGTCATGGTCGTGGTCATGGTTCCTCCTCGAGCCCGGCGGGCCCGGCTGTACTTGCGTGTGCGCATGCTACCGCGTGCGAGGGCCAGTGGGTGAGGCCGCCCTACGGCGCCGGGTCGCGTTCGGCCGCCCGGTCGCGCGTGCGGCGCGCGGGGGCGTCGCCGCGCCACGGGTCGCGGCCGGCGCGTCGCGCGATGGCGCGCCGGTAGGCGGGCATGATGACGAGCAGCAGCGCCCCGATCAGCCCGGCGAGCCCGAAGACGCCGAAGGCGGCGCCCGCGAGGGCGGCCACCGCGCGATGGCGGGTCCCGTCGCTGAGCATGGCGCCGCCGACGGCCATCAGCATCGAGAGGCCGAGTGCGAGCACCAGCACTTCCACGCGCCCGGCTCCTCCCCGGCGTCGGGCTGCGGAGCGCCCGGCCGGTGCAGTGTACGGCGGGCCGGCGGATCCGAGGCGAGTGTGCCGGGCGAGCGGATAGTGCAAGATGGCAGCGTGCCGTGGATCCTGCGTACCGCCGCCGTCCTCGCGGGCCTGCTGTTCGCGTTCGCGCTCTTCGTCGCGCTCCTGATGCAGTCGCTGAGCACGACCCTCGCGCGCCCGGCCTTCTATCCCGAGCAGCTGGAACGCGCCGAGGTCTACGACTTCGTCATGACCGACCTCGTCGACGCGTTGATCGAGGACACGCGGCAACTCGAGCCCGCGGACTTCGGCGAGGACTTCGAGGAGAACCCGGTCGACGCGTCCGGGCTGACCACGCAGGAGATCGCCGACGCACTGCGCCGCGCGCTCCCGCCCGAGGACCTCGAGGCGATCGTGGCGCCCGTCGTCGAGCAGATCGCGGCAGACGTCCTGGGTGAGCAGGACCAGATCACCATCACGCTCAACCTCGCCACGAACGTCGAGGCGGCCGTGCGCGAGCTGACGGCCCTGCTCCGCGAGTCCGGCGCGTACGAGCGGCTCCTGAGCGACGAGTTCGAGCCGAGGTTCGGCGAGTGGGCGGACGAGGCGCTCCCGCCGGACCGCACGGACTCCGGGTGGACGTCGTTCCTCGGTGGCGGCGACGGCCGCGCGGCCGACAACCTGCTGCGGGTCTTCAAGGCCGTGGTGACCCCCGAGTGGATCGCCGGCCAGGTGGAACGTTCCGCCAGCGAGTTCACGGGATACCTCGTCGGCCGCACCGAGGGCTTCGAGCTCCGTATCGAGCTCGAAGATGCCCAGGCAGCGGCAGCCGCAGCCGAGCTCGGAGCGATCCTGCGCGAGGCCGACGCGTACGACCTCGCGCAGGAGGCGGTCATCGAGCCGGCCGTCGAGGAGCACGTCGGCGCGTCCGTCGAGCTGCCCTACGGCGTCACCCTCACCCGCGAGGAGGCGCTCGTCGCGCTCCGGGACGCCGTGTCGCCCGCGTGGGTGGACCGGCAGGCGGACGTGCTGGCGCGCGACGTGAGCGACTACCTGACCGGGCGCACCGACGCCTTCACGACCGCGGTCGACATCGCGCCCGTCAAGGACGACGCCGCGTCCGCCCTCACCGACACCGCCCTCGCCACCATCGAGGCGGCGCTGGACGGCCTCCCCGCCTGCGCCACGGCCGCGGAGATCGCGGCAGCCCAGGCCGCGGATACCCGCGAGCTGCCCTCGTGCCTGCCGCCGGGGGCGACCGCCGGCGGGGTCGCGACCGAGGCCCGCCCCGCAGTCGCTGCCGCGATCGCCGAGTTCGTGGTGGAGCCGGTGCCGGACGCCGTCGCACTCACCGAGACCGACCTGCGCGACGCCGTGCGGGACGACGGGGGCGACGAGGCGATCGAGGCGCTCGACGACCTGCGCGACCTGTTCCAGGCCGGCTGGAGCTACACCGACGAGGACCTGCGCGCCGACCTCACCGAGGATGACCGCGAGGGGCTGGACGATCTCCGTTCGCTCCTGAGCGACGGCTACGTCCTCGAGATCGCCGCCGAGGACCGGCTGGAGTGGGAAGAGTCACTGGACGGCACGCGAGACGCGGCCGACGCGATCCGCCTGGCGCGCTGGGTGGCCTTCGTAGTCGCGGCGCTGCTGCTGATCGCGGTGGGCGCGCTCGGCGGCACGAGCTGGCGGGGGCGGGTGACCTGGGGCGCCGCGACGCTGCTCGTCGCGGCCGGCCTGGTCGCCCTCGTGTGGGGGCCGGTGTACCAGGCCGCCTCGGGCGCGGCGCTCGATGCGGCGCGCGATGAGATCGCGGCGAACCTGGACATGGACTTCGCGCTCACCGCGGAGCTGCTTGCCGACAAGCTGCTCGACGTCGGCGTGATGGTGGTCGACGAGATCGCAGCGAGCATGGTGCGCAACAGCATCGTCCTCGCCGTGGTCGCGGTGCTGGCCCTCGCCGTGTCGCTGTCGTGGGACCGGATCGCCGCCGTCGTAGCGCGGGCTCGCCGCTGAACCGGCTTCGGCACGGCCGGGCCGAGCGGCGCCCGCACCCGCCGATGGCCGTGAGCGACGCCCGCCGTATCATGTCGCGCCATGCTGGATCGTCCCTCCCCGGGCGCCGACGGTAACGCGACGGGCCCCGCCGCGACCGGTGGGCCACCGCCTCGCCGCCGCGCGCCCGCGTGGTGGCCGCGCATCTACTACGGCTGGTACATGGCGACCGCCGGGGCGGCCAGCAACTTCCTCGTGCTGGGCATCACGGTCTTCGGCTTCGGCGTCTTCATCCCGCCGATGCGCGACGAGCTGGGATGGACGATCGCCCAGATCTCGGTCGCATTCTCGCTGCGCAGCTTCGAAAACGGGCTGCTCGCGCCGTTCACCGGCTTCATGGTCGACAAGCTGGGCGCTCGCCGGATGGCGTTCACGGGCCTCGTCGCGCTCGTGATCGGGCTATTGCTGTTCTCGCAGTCGCGGTCGCTGTGGTGGTTCTACGGTGCGAGCCTGGTCATGGCCTTCGGGCAGAGCCTGGGGTCGTTCACGCCGTTCAGCGCGGCGCTCATGAACTGGTTCACGCGCCAGCGCGGGCGCGCGATGGGCCTCGTCTCGACGGGCAACGGGGCGGGCGGCCTCGCCGCGCCCGTCATGGCCGCGATGATCGTGCTGATCGGCTGGCGCGAGACCGCGATCGCGGCGGCGCTGGTCATCGGCGTCGTCGGATTCCCCCTCGCCGCGACGCTGCGCGACCGGCCCGAGCCGTACGGCTACGGCCCGGACGGCGTGCCGCTGGACCAGGCGGCCCGTCAGCGCGCCGCGCGCGGCGGCCCGCCCGCGGGCGCGTCGGGCATGACCGTCGGCGAGGTGCTGCGGACGCCCGCGTTCTACCTGCTCGCGATGGCGTCGGGGTTGGGCGGGGCGATCCTCGGCACGTGGATCGTGCACCAGATCCCGCACCTCGAATCGACCGGGTTCTCGCTGCCCGCGGCCGCGTCGATCGCCGGGTTCTACGCCGTCTTCCAGATTGCCATGCGCTTCGCCCTCGGCTGGGTGGGGGACATGGTGGGGCGGCGTCCGATGTTCGTCGTCTCGTTCGTGCTGATCGGGATCGGGCTGCTGGTGTTCAGCCGGCTCAACCCCGCGCAGCTGTGGCTGATCCCCGTGTACTACCTGACGTTCGCGACCGGCCACGCGACGTTCGTCGTGATGAGCCAGACGGTGGTCGCCGACTACTTCGGCACGAGGCGGTTCGCCACCATCCGAGGGCTGTCACACAGCACCGCGATGCCCCTCGGACTCATCGGCCCGGTGTTCGCCGGCTGGATGTTCGACCGCACCGGCAGCTACGACATCGCGTTCACGGTGCTGTCGAGCTGCGCGATCTTCGCCGCGATCTGCACCGTGCTCATCCGCCGTCCGCAGTGGAGCGACCTGTCCGCCCCCTCGACGGCCCCGACGCCCGCGCCCGCCCCGGTGGCCGCCGCGGTGCGGGCGAGCGCGGCGCCGGCGCTGGTCCCGGCGAATGGCGGGTCACCGCAGTCGACCCACCAGGGGATGGGGGAAGGCGAAGCTGCCGCGGACCGACCGACGGTGCCGACTCGCAGTTGACCGGCCGGCCCTCGCACGTGAACGATTCACAGGGGCGCGTCTTGAAGTTTCAGAGGAGGGACATGAGGGAACTCACAGTGGAGGGACTCGACGGGGAACTGAGGGACCATCTTCAGCAGCTTGCGAAGCGCGAGCGCATCTCGCTCAGTGAGGCCGCGCTGCGGCTGATGCGAAGGGGCGCAGGTCTCCGGGACCGCAGGCCCATCGGCGACAGCCTCGACCACCTCGCCGGCTCATGGACGAGGGCGGAGGCCGAAGCGTTCAACAGGGAACTCGAGATCTTCGAGACCATCGACGGGGACTGGGACTGAGGCTCGCGGTCGGCTGCCCGTCACTTCAGGCACGTGGACGGCCTGCCTCGATGCGACCACCCTCGCCGTAGCCAACTCACGAGTCCCGCCTACGACCCCTCGGCTTCGTCCCAGAGGTAGCGCCCCGTCGCCAGCGCGATCACCACGAACAGCGCGTCGATGATCGGGAAGTAGACGATGTGCGAGGTGACCGCGTCGCCCGTCTCGCTGTCCGGGTTGAGCGTCCAGATCCAGCCCCAGAAGAAGAGCATCGTGAGCACGACCGCACCGTAGAACGCGAAGCTCACCCGCACGTACTCGACCACCGAGGGCTCCTCGCCGGCCTGTGCCCGCTTGCGCAGGTAGCCGACGACGAGCGCGACGAGCGTCGAGGCGGCCATGAACCAGTTGATGACCTCCCAGACCGGGTAGTCCGCCCCGCCGTCGTGGTAGACCGGGGTGAGGATGAGGTTGGCGAAGACCGCGACCGCCGTCGCGATGAGCAGCACCGCCAGCAATCGACGCACCATCTCCATGACGCCACCTCCCCGCCCGATACGTCAGTCACACCGGTGCGCCCACCATACGCCGATGCGCACCGCGTGCAGGGCCTCCTCACGCACCCGTGAACCGCTCAAGGTGGGCTGGGCCTATAGTTAACGTTCACTGCCACCACAGGAGGCGCGCGTGAGCGTGACGCAGGAACGCCAGGGCGGTTCGGCGGCCCCGGTCGCCGCGACGCCGCTCACGCACGGCGGCCTCAACGACCTCTCGAACGGCGCTCCGCCGGTATCCGCGCCCACCGCCCCCTCGGCCGGCAACGGCCTCGCGCCACCCGCCGAGTCGTCAGTGCAGACCGCCGTCGCGACGCAGCAGCCGCGCATCTTTTATGGCTGGTGGATGGTCGGCGCGGGCTTCCTCGCGGCCTTCACCACCGCGGGCGCGCAGGGCTACATCGCTGGCTCGTTCCTCGTGCCGATGAGCGACGAGCTGGGGTGGACGCGCGCCGAGTTCCTCTACGGGCAGACGGTCGGCCAGTTCTTCATGGCGTTTGCCGGGTTCTTCGTCGGCGCGTACGTCGACCGGTACGGGGCGCGCCCGCTGATGTTCATCGGCGCGACGCTCCTGGCGGGTGCGCTGTTCGCGCTGTCCGAGGTGCAAGAGCTGTGGCAGTGGGTGATCCTGCGCGGCGTCTTCAGCATGCTCGGCGCGGCCCTGCTCGGCTTCCTCGCGGTCAACGTCACGCTCTCGAAGTGGTTCGTCGAGCAGCGCGGGCGCGCGATCGGGCTCGCCTCGATCGGCGTCTCGATGGCGGGCATCGCGCTCCCCGTGGTGGCGACGTGGTACGTCGACGAGTTCGGGTGGCGGGAGACGTGGCGCGTGATGGCGCTGGGTGTCGTGATCCTGGGCTACCCGGCTGCCGCGCTGATGCGCCGCACGCCGGAAGACTACGGGCTGCACCCGGACGGCAAGAGCGAGAGCCAGATGGCGAGCGGCGGCGGCGCGCGGGCGATGGCGGACTTCGCCAACTCGTTCACGCGACGGCAGGCCATCCGCACGCAGGCGCTCTATGTGCTGATCGTGACGTTCGGCCTCGGCAGCCTCGGGCTCATGACGATCATCGTGCTGAGCATCCCGTACCTCACCGACTCCGGATTCAGCCGCGGCACGGCCGCCATCATGCTCTCCATCCTCGCCATCCCGGCCGGCGTCTCGAAACCCGTGTGGGGCTGGATGGCCGATGTCTGGTCCGAGCGCCTCTCGACGTCGCTGAGCTTCGTCATGAACGCCGTCGCGATGGTCGTGATCGTGCTGGCGGCGCAGACCCAGGCGACGCTCATGCTCGGGATCGGGTTCTTCGTGGTCGGCTGGGGGATCGGCGGGCAGATCCCGCTGCAGGAGACGATCTGGGCCAGCTACTTCGGCCGGCGCTACATCGGCGCGGTGCGGTCGGTCGCGATGCCGTTCACGATGCTCATCGCGGCGTCGGGCCCGATCCTCGTGGCGACGTACGCGGACAACGTCGGCAACTACGACCTGGCGATGTTCGGCGTGGGCGGCGCGTGGGCGGTGGCCTCGCTGCTGATCCTCGTCGCGCGCCGCCCGCGGCTCCCCGAGTCGAGCGAGGCGACCGGGACGCCCGCCGCGGCCTGACCGCCCTCCTCGTCCGCCCTCGTTCTGCCAGCGCGCGCGTCGGGCTATCATGGCGGCTGCCGCGCGCCCGCAACGCTTGCGTCCGGCGCCAGTCACGAAGGGAACCGACGTGTCGTACGAGAACCTGACCATCGAGCGCAGCGATCACATCGCCACCATCACCATGAACCGCCCCGAGGCCCTGAACGCCCTCGACCGTGGCCTGACGCGCGACATGCACATGGCCATCGAGGAGCTTTCCGGCGAGTTCCCCGACATCCGGGTCGTCATCCTCACCGGCGCCGGCCGCGGCTTCTGCTCCGGCGCCGACGTGATGGCGCAGGCCCGCGGCCTCACGCCGAGCGAGCCCGAGCCGCACGACCCACTGAACAGCATCCCGCCCCTCGCGCCCGAGCTGCAGGCGATGCCGCAGCCGGTGATCGCCGCGGTCAACGGCGTCGCCGCAGGCGCGGGGTTCTCGCTTGCGATGGCGTCCGACATCCGCGTGGCGGCCGAGAGCTCCCGCTACGCGGTGATCTTCGTGAAGCGCTCGCTGGTGCCGGACACCGGCTCCTCGCACTCGCTGCCGGCGGTGGTCGGTCGCGGCACGGCGATGGAGATGGCGCTCACCGGCCGCGTCTACGACTCGGCATGGGCGTTCGAGCGCGGGCTGGTGAACTACGTCGTGGCGGACGACCAGGTCATTCCCGAGGCGCGTGCGCTGGCGTCGGAGATCGCGAACAACCCGCCGCTGTGCGTGCAGTCGATCAAGCAGCTGATGCACCGCACGGACCGGCTGGCCGAGGTGCTCCCGTACGAGCACGACGCGAACACGCCGTCGATGAACACGCACGACCGTCGCGAGGCGGTGATGTCGTTCGTGGAGAAGCGCGACCCGGTCTTCCTCGGGCGGTAGCGAGGCGCCAGGGCACGTCAACCGTGGCCCGCGAGCGGCATTGCGAGCCACGGCATTGCTCCTTACACTGCGAGTAAGGACAGGATTCCTTACCAGGAGCACTCCATGGTGCTAGCCAAGATCACGAGCAAAGGGCAGGTCACGATCCCGAAGGACGTTCGGGAGAGGCTTGGGCTGCGCCCGGGCGACCAGATCGCCTTCACCGAGGATCAGGGCGGGTGGCGCATCCGGAAGGAAACCCAGGACCCACCCTTCGATAAGTGGCGTGGGTACCTCAAGCATCTTCGAGGCCGTCGCACGGACGACATCATCGAGGAGATGCGGGGCCGTTGATCTCGGCTCTCGACACGAACATTCTGCTGGACATCCTGAACCCGGACGAGCCGTACACGGAGTCGTCCGAGAGAAGGTTGTCGGAGGCGTTACGAGCGGGATCAGTGGTGATATCCCAGGCTGTCTACGCCGAAGTAGCGGCGGACTTCCCGGACTCACGCAGTGTCGACAGCTTCATCGCAGACATGCGCGTGCACGTCTCACCATTCACACTGCCAACACTGCATCGTGCGGGGGTGGCCTGGCGGGCGTACGCCCGAAGGCGCCCACGTGTCCTCGCCTGTCCCGAATGCGGCGAGCAGCAACCCGACCGTTGCCGGGCGTGTGGCGCGGCTGTGCAAGTAAGGCAGCACGTCCTCGCCGACTTCCTGATCGGAGCGCACGCCGCCCTACAGGCAGATCGCCTGATCACGCGCGACCGCGGGCATTACGCGACGTACTTTCCGGACCTCGAACTCGCCTGAGACTGTCGGGCCGCTACCCCGCCTCCACCCACGCCCTGATCAGCTGGTGCGCGATGGTGAACGGCGGGGGGACGCCGAAGCCGGCCTCGGGCGAGGGGCCCGCGCCCTCCCCGGCCGATGCGAGGGCGACCCGCACCCGGTCCCGGGTGAACCACTGGGCATCGCCGATCTCCTCGTGGTCCACTGCGATCTCCGCGCTGGCGGCGTCGGCGTGGCAGCCGATCATGAGGGACGACGGGAACGGCCACGGCTGCGTCGAGTGGTAGCGCACCGCGCCCACGCGCACGCCCGTCTCCTCGAACACCTCGCGCCGCACCGCCTCCTCGATGGTCTCGCCCGGCTCCATGAAGCCGGCGACGCAGGTGTACATCGGCGCGCGGCGCGCCGTGGGGTTGGCGAGCAGCGCGCGGTCGCCGTCGGCGACGAGCACGATGACCACGGGGTTCACGCGTGGGAAGTGCTCGGCGTTGCAGGCCGTGCAGCGACGCATGTCGCCGCCGAGGCGAGGCACCGTCGCTCCGCCGCACGTCGCGCAGAAGCCGTTGCGTGCGTGCCAGTCGAGCAGCGAGCGCGCCTGCGCGAGGATGCCCGTCTCCTCCTGCGGCAGCGTCGAGCCTGCATCGCGCGCACCCATGAACGCGTCGGCCCCCGCGAGCGTCTCCAGGGCCGCGTCGCCGGCCCCGCTCACGTCGACCGCGAGGTGAGGCGTGTCGTCGCGCACACCGAGCAGCACGGACGCTGCCTCGGCGTCGGGGAGCGCGTCGCGAGTGCGCCACGCGAGCCGCGGCGACGCCTCGCCGCCACGCACGAGCGGGTCGAGGTTGCGGAACGCGAGGTAGCGCGCGTCGGGATCCGCGAGGGCCGCCTCGAGCCATGCTCGGTCGCGGCGCTCGTTCGACGAGCGGTTGAGCGGGTTGCCAGCGAACGTGTTGAGGGCGGCAGTCATGCGGCCCGCGGCTCCGAGGGCTCCTCGGTCTGCATGAACGGGTTGCCCGACCCGCGCGGGAGCCGCAGCAGGAAGGCGATCGGGATACTCGCGGCGCTCAGCGCGGCGAGGAAGATCACGCCGGTGAAGTAGGTGCCCTGGAGGTCGAAGAACAGGCCCAGCACCATCGGGGCGAGGACCGCGAACGGGACCGACGTGAAGTTCGTGAGGCCCTGGATCGTGCCGAACGAGGGGAGACCGAACAGCCGCCCGACGAGCACCGGCCGCGACGGGATCATTCCACCGAACGAGATCCCGAACAGCGATGCGAAGATCACGATCTGCCAGTAGCTCGTCGCGTACGCGACCACCAGTAGCGAAGACGCCTGGATACCGAGCAGGAGCGCCGGCACGATCCGCAGGTCGAAGTCGCGGCGGTCCAGGAAGTCCATCAACATGCCGCCGAGCACCCGGCCGAGCAGGCTTACGAGGGTCATCACCGCCAGGCTGAACGCGCCTGCCTCGCGCGAAAAGCCGAGGCTCACCAGGTAGGGGATCTGGTGCAGCATGAACCCGGAGATGCCGGTGGAGAGCACGCCGTAGATCAGTGCCAGCACCCAGAAGTTGCGATCCTTCAGGGCCTGCCCGGAGGTCATGCCACCCTCGACCGGGCTGCCCATCGCGACGACCTCGGCGTCGCTGTCGCCGTCGGGGTTGAGGCCCTTGTCGGAGGGCTTCGATCGGATCAACATCGCGCACGGGATGCCGATGAGTAGCATCCCGAGACCCAGGATGAAGGCCGACTCGCGCCATCCGTACGAGGCCTCGAGCCACACGACGACTACGACGAACGGCCCACTCAGGGCGCCGCCCGAGAAGCCGATGCCCAGCGCCTTGCCGCGCTGGCGTCGGAACCAGTTCACGATCGCGGTGTTGAAGCCCACGCCCATCGTCGAGCTCATCCCGATGGAGACGAGCGAGAACGACAGGAACAGCATCCAGAGCGCCTGCATGAACGCCAGCGACATGATCCCGAGGCCGATGCAGACGACGCCGCCGATCGCGGCCGGCCGCGCGCCGTGGCGGTCAACGAAGGCGCCGATGAGCGGGCCAACCGCGCCGCCGACGGGCTGCATGAACAGCGCGGTCAGCGAGCCGACGCTGCGGCTCCACCCGAACGTCTCGAGGATGGGGACGAAGAGCACGCCGAAGCCGTAGACGAAGGACGCACTGACGTACCAGTGGATGCCCATCATCCCGGCGATCATGTACCAGCCGTAGAAGAGCCCCCGGCGGCGGCGAGGAGCAGCCCGCGCGGCGGCGGGCCCGGCCGGCGCAGGGGGCGCGGCAGGCGAGACGAGCGCCTCAGCCCTCGGCGTGAGGTCCTGCATGCCGTCGTGCGTCAGTGCGGCGAGTCTCGCCGCGGTCGCCGGATCGCGGACTGGAACGGCCACGGGCATCCCGTCTCGTGCCGACACACGGTACCAGCCGTGCGCCCCTCGCGCCCTTCGGCGCCCATCGGGCGCATCGAGAGATCCGCGCGGGCAGCGCGTTCGTAATAACGCCAGAGGGAAGACGGGGAGCGGCGTCCAGAACCCCTGCCGGACTCCGCTCCCCGTCCGTCCCTGGCGGCGGCGCGCGGAGGCTCAGCATGACCCATCTCAACGACGTGACCCGGCTCGGCAGACGGCTCGGCGTATGCCTCGTTGGCCTCATGCTCGTGCTCGGCCTCGCTGCGTGCGCGGCCGAGTTCGACGACAGCGAGGACGACGAGCCGTACCAGACCACCTCGACGACCACAGCCACTACCACGAACGCGTCGACGAGCCAGGCGGCCACGACCGCGGCGTCCTCGAACCTCGCGGCGACGTGGGATAGCGCGGACGACGAGGACGACGCCGCTGCGACGACCAGGATCGTGGCCCGGGCTTCGGATGGAGAGGCGCCGGCGAAGGACGGCGTCGCCTACTTCGGGCCGGAGTCGGGCGGGACGGCCAACCCCAACGACCGTCCGCTGCCGCTCATGTACTTCGAGAGCCACGGGGTCAACCCGTTCGTCGACGCCGACGAGGACCCGCTCTCGACGTTCGCGCTCGACGGCGACACCGCGTCGTACGAGATCCTCGGGCTGTACCTCAGCGAGGCGCGGCTCCCGCCGCCCGAGTCGGTACGCATCGAGGAGTACGTGAACAGCCTGCCGCAGGACTACCCGGCGGCCGAGACGGCGCTCGGGCTGCACCTCGACGCCGGTCCGTCGCCGTTCGGGCCGGAGGGCTACGTCCTGCTGCGCGTCGGCGTCAGTAACCCGCGGCCGACGTCGGATCGCGACCCGGTGTCGCTGATCTTCGTCATCGACACCTCGGGCTCGATGGCCGCCGACAACCGCCTCGGCCTCGCGAAGACCATCGCCGAGGGGATCGCGGACCGCATGATCGACGGCGACCGGGCCGCGCTGGTGACGTACGGCAGCATCGCCGTGAAGAACAGCGAATTCGTCGACGCCGACGAGCGCGCGAGCGTCGTCACCGCCCTGCGCGGGCTCTACGCCGACGGCAGCACCTACGCCGAGGCGGGCCTGCGCATGGCCTACGGCCTCGCGGAGGGTGAGCTCGACGAGGGCCGCACGGTGCGCATCGTGCTGTTCTCCGACGGCGTCGCGAACGTCGGCGCCACGGGGCCCGAGTCGATCCTCGAGTTCGTCGACGAGCAGGCGCACCGCCAGGCGACCCTCACCGCCATCGGCGTCGGCATCTCCGGCAACTACAACGACGTGCTGATGGAGGCGCTGGCGAACCGGGGGAACGGCACCTATCACTACCTCTTCGACCACGCGGCCGGCGAGGAGTACCTGTCCGAAGCGGTGAACGGCGTGTTCACGGAGACGGCTCGCGACGCCCGCATCCAGGTCGAGTTCGACGCGGGCGCCGTGCGCAAGTACCGGCTCATCGGCTACGAGAACCGCGCCGTCGCCGACGAGGACTTCGAGGACGACACCCTCGACTTCGGCGAGCCGGGCTTCGCCCGCGACGTGACCGCGCTCTACGAGCTGCGCCTCGAGGAGGGCGTGTCGGCAAGCGACACGCTGGCCTCGGTGCGGCTGCGCTGGCTCAGCCCGGGCTCGCGCGGCGCGATCGAGACATCGGCGAGCATCACGGTCGGCGACGTCGCCGGCAGCATCGGCGACACGAGCGCGCACTTCCGGCAGGCCGCCGCGATGGCCGAGTTCGCCGAGCTGCTGCGCAAGTCGTTCTGGGCGCAGTGCGGCGACCTCGCCGCGGTGCGGGACCTCCTCGGCGGCATCGACGGCGAGCTGGGCGAGAACAGCGACTACACTCGCCTCGTCAGCCGCGTGGCGCGGGCCTCGGAGTACTTCGAGCCGTACTGCGAGCCATAAGCCCCGCGCCGGAGCAGCGGAGCGAGGAGCCGTCGATGACCACCGAGACCGAGAGCACCATGCCCACCGACATCGGGATCGTCGACACGCTGCTCGGCATCCCGGCGGCGGACAAGACCGGCGCCTACGACTGGCTGCGGCCGTTGCTGCGCGACGCCGAGTCGCTCGGGGCGTTCGACTTCCCGGTGCAGTACCAGTACCACGCGCTGCCTGAGGTGCCCAAGGACGGCACCGTCGACGACATGATCGACTTCACCGTCGAGCAGATGGACCGGCACCACATCTGGAAGGCGCTGCTCAACGTCAGCCTCGAGGCCGACAACCCCGGGCGGCGCGCGATGGAGCGCTATCCCGAGCGCTTCTTCGGCAGCGTCAGCGTCGACCCCAACCGCGGCGTCCCGGCGCTCCGCGACCTGCAACACGCCGTCGAGGACCTCGGTGTGAAGGCGGCGAGCGTGACGCCCGCGTTCGTCGTCCCGCAGTGCCCGATCAATGACAAGCGGCTGTACCCGGTCTACGCCAAGTGCGTCGAGCTCGACATCCCGATCCTCTGCACCACCGGCGTGCCCGGCCCGCGCGTGCCGATGGCGCCGCAGGACGTCTCGCTCATCGACGAGGTGATGTGGTTCTTCCCGGAGCTGACGTTCGTGATGCGGCACGGCGGGGAGCCGTGGACGTGGCTGGCCGCGAAGCTGCTGCTGAAGTGGCCCAACCTCTACTACTCGACGAGCGCGTTCGCGCCGAACCACTACCCCGACGACATCGTGCAGTTCGCGAACACGCGAGGGGCCGACAAGGTGATGTACGCCGGCTACTTCCCGGCCGGGCTCTCCCTGGACCGCATCTTCCGCGACATGCCGTACGTGCCCTTCCGCGAGCACGTCTGGCCGAAGTTCCTGCGCGAGAACGCGGTGCGCGTCTTCGGCCTCGACGAGTAGCCCTCGACGCAGACCGGGCGGCCCCGCGGCCGCCCGGCGTGATCGTGCGCGGGGCGGGTTGCTACCGCCCCTGGAACTGCGGCTCGCGCCTCTCGAGGAACGAGTTGATGCCCTCGGCGCCGTCCTCGGTCGCGCCGAGCTGGCGGTTGTAGGCCTGGCTCAACTCCTGCACCCGAGAGAAGCCGTCCTGCTCGACGACGGTGACCATCCGCTTCGAGGCGGCGATGCCGAGCGGCGGCCCGCCCGCGATCTCCGTCGCCAGCTCGACGGCACGCGCCTCGAGGTCGTCGACCGGAACGACCTCCAGGACGAGGCCGAGGTCGTGCGCCTCCTGCGCATCGAGGCGACGCGCGGTGAAGATGATCTCGAGCGCGCGCTGGCGGCCGACCTGCTCCTGCAGGAAGTAGCTGAGCCCGTACTCCGGCACGATCCCGCGCTTCATCTGCGCGGCCTGGAAGACCGCGTTGTCCGCGGCGATGCGCAGGTCGCACGCGAGGGCGAGCGAGAAGCCCCCGCCCATGGCGTAGCCGTTGATGGCGCCGATGATGGGCGCGTCGCAGTCGCGCATGAAGCTGACCACCTCTTCCTCGGGGTGGCCGCGCCGCCACGGGTCCGGGAGGGCGTCCGGGTCCTTCGGCGAGAAGTCACCGCCCGCGCAGAAGGCGCGGCCGGCGCCGGTGAAGACGATGGCGCGGGTGTCGTAGGAGCCGCGCTTGAAGTCGGCGAAGTACTCGTTGAGCTGCTGGATGAGGTCGGGGTTGAGCGCGTTGAGGCGCTCAGGCCGGTTCATCCGCACCACGGCCACGCCGCCCGCGCGCGCCTCGACCTCCACCACTGACTCGACTGCCGTCGTCATCACCCACCTCCGTCGATGTGTCGTGTTCGTGGGTGCAGGATAGCGGGCCGGTACGAGCTCCGCCCATGCCGCGGGAGGGGCCGCCCATGGGCAGCCCCTCGACGCTCCGCTGCGGCGGCGCTGTGCTAGCGGCCCTCCCAGACCGGCTCGCGCTTCTCGGCGAACGCCGTTGGGCCCTCGATCGCGTCCTGGGAGGAGAGCACGGTCTTGCCGACCCAATCGTAGAGCCGGTACGAGTCGTCCATCTTGGCGAGGCGCCAGCCCTGGATCACGGCCTTCGTGCCCTGCACCGAGAGTGGCGCGTTGGCGGCGATCATCTCCGCGATCTCGACCGCGCGCGGCAGCAGGCGGTCGGGCTCGACCACCTCGGTGACGAGGCCCCAGGCGAGCGCCTGCTCGGGCTCGATGCGGTCGGCGGTCAGCAGCGCGTAGGCCGCGGCCGAGTGGCCGATCACACGCGGCATGTGGTGGATCGCGTACCCCGCGAGGATGCCGCGCTTCGGCTCGAACAGACCGAAGTAGGCGTTGGTCGAGCAGATGCGGATGTCGCAGTCGAGCGCGGTCTCGCACCCGCCGCCGATGGCGAGGCCGTTGACGGCCGCAATGAACGGCTTCTCGTTCTGGGAGTACGGGAAGTTGTCGACCAACGCCTGTGCGCCGCCGCCGTCGCGGGACTCTCCCCCTTCGGCCATCTCCTTGAGGTCGCCCCCCGCCGAGAAGGCGCGGCCGGCGCCGGTGACGATGCCGACGCGCATGTTGACGTCGTTGCTGAAGTCGTCGATGGCCTCGGCGAGCTCGCGCGTGAGGTTGCCGCCCATGGCGTTCAGCCGCTCGGGGCGGTTGTAGGTGAAGATCGCGTAGAAGTCGTGCTTGTCGTAGATCAGGTCGGGCATGGTGCTCCCTCTTTCCTCGGCTCGCGCCGCCGCGCGCGTCTCGATGCCGTGGCGGCGCGCCGCGAACGTAGCGGCGTGCCGCATCGCCTGGCAAGCGAACGAAGGCATCGAGGGGCGAACCGCTCGGGCTCTATGCCGTGTGTTCGAGCACCTTCACCGCCAGCAAGCCCACGAACAGCCCCACGACGAACCCCGTGAGATGGTCGCCGAGGTCGCGTCCGGGCGTGTCCCGCCGCCGCACGAACTCGACGATCTGTCTCGCCGTGACGAGCATGGGAAGCATGGCGAACGGGACGATCGACAGGTCCCCGAAGTGCGCCGGGACCACCAGCATCCCGCATGCCGCGACGAGGCCCGTGCAGCCGTGGGCGGCATACGCCCACCACCACCTCGACCAATCCCGAGGCGGAACCGGGGTCACATCCGGGACGGAAACACCCACGCCAACCCACTCTCGCTCAGCGATCGCGGGCCTGACTATCGCCGGTCGGTCGGCGCTCCTGCCATACCGAAGCGGCGCCCTCGCCTACTCGGCGAAGTCGAACAGCACGGGCGCGTGGTCCGGGGGCTTCTTGCCCTTGCGGAAGTCACGGTCGAACCCCGCCGCACGCAACCTCGACGCGAGGTCCGGGCTCACCAGCGCGAGGTCGATGCGCAGGCCGAGGCCGCGGTGGAAGTTGCCGCCGCGGTAGTCCCACCACGTGTGCTGCACCAGGTCCGGCTCCACGACGCGGAACGCGTCGGCGAGCCCGGCGTCGAGGATCGTGCGCAGCCGTGAGCGCTCGGGCTCGCTGGTGTGCGTGGCGCCCTCGAACGCCTCGGGGTCGTACACGTCCATGTCGGCCGGGGCGATGTTGAAGTCGCCGGCGATCGCGAGCGGCTGCCCGGCCAGCGCGCGGGCGCGGGCGGCCATGGCGTCGAGGAAGGCGAGCTTGGCCTCGTACATCGGGTCGTCGAGCGCGCGGCCGTTAACGACGTAGACGCTGGCGACGCGGACGCCGTTGAGGGTCGCCTCGACCCAGCGGGCCTCCTCGGGCAGTGGATTGCCGGGCAGCTCGGTCGAGACGTCGTCGAGCGCCGCGTCGTCGCGGGCGAGGATGGCGACGCCCGCCCACTGCCCGCCCGAGTGGTCGGCGGCGTGGTAGCCGGCGGCGGCAAGCTCGTCGTGCGGGAACGTCTCCGGCGCGACCTTCGTCTCCTGCAGGCAGAGGGCGTCGGGCGCGTGGACGTCGAGGAACTCGAGCACGCGCGGAAGCCGCGCGCGGATGGAGTTGACGTTCCAGGTTGCGAGCAGCACGACGACGTCACCCGCTTCCGCGAGCGACGCCGTGAGGTGTGCTGCCTGCCACGCTTACTGCGTCGGCTATGCCTGGAACAGGAGCTCGAAGACCCCGTAGAGCACGGCCGTCAGGACGAAGCCCGCGATGAGCACGCCCCGGATCGTGTCGTACGGCGCCTTGGACCAGTGCCCCGCCCCGTGGCCGAACGGCCAGCCCAGCGCGTTGAGCTCGATGGCCCCGACGATGACCGCGAAGATCACCCAGTACGCCGCGAGCGCATCGTTCGCGAGGTCCCCCGCGAAGTGGCTCGAGCCGAACAGGTGCGAGGTGCCGCCCATGAAGAGCAGCATCGGGATCGAGAACAGCGTGTTGGTGCGCGACGCCAGCGCGGCGCGGCGGGCAGCCGCCGGAGCAGCCGGGTCCGCCTCGCCGCCCTCGGCGACCGTGACGGCCGAGCCGATGGCGACCTGCTGCGCGGGCCAGATCACGAGCCAGACGTTGCTGAACATGATGATGCCGAGGATGCCGCCGCCGGCGATCGCCGTGCCCTGCACCGTGCTGAAGTAGTCACGGGTGAGCTGCTCGTTGAAGGCGAGGATCAGGAGGCCGGTGAGCACGGTGAACATCGCGCCCCAGCGGAACCACCACAGCGCGCGCCAGGTGACGCGACGCATTGCCTCGGACCGGCCATCGGGCGTCATCTCCGCGAAGGCCGGGACCTGCACGAAGTTGAAGTAGTAGAGCAGGCCGATCCAGGTGATGCCGGCGAGGAAGTGCGCCCACCGTGAAAGGAATCCGTAACCTTCCTGTGTAAGAATCTCCATATGCCCCACCTTCCAGGATTGGTGCTATGGGCGGGAGCTTATCACACAGGATCGAGGCCCGGTGCGGGGCGCGAACGCCGGTTCAGGACCGGTCGTGCACAGGGTTACGAACGGGCGCTACTCGATGACGAGCACGCCCTCCATGCCGACTTCGCGGTGCCCCGCGATGGTGCACCAGAACGTGATCGGGCCGGGCGCGGGCGCCTTGAGGAGCAGCGTCGCCTCCTCGCCGCGGTCGAGCAGCACGTGCACGTCGTACTGCGCCGGGTCGCCGCCCGCCTCCTCGGAGGCCTGGCCGGCGAACGTGTCGATCGTGAAGTCGTGCTCGATCACCCCGCGGTTACGGAACTCGATGGCGAAGACCGAGCCGGCCGGGGCGCGCAGCTCCTCGGCGCTGTACGCGATGTCGCGCATGTCGAGCTTGAGCGTGACCACGGGCGCCTCGCCGTCGAGCGTCCTGGTCGGCGCCGGGGTTGCGGTCGCCCCGCCCGCTCCGCCGCCGTCCCCCGACGAACACGCGGTGAGCGAGACCGCCAGCAGGATCAGCCCAGCCGTCCACGTCGAAGCCCGCGCGACTCTCCGCAGCACCCGCATGCCCACTCCCGCTTCGCCCTGCCCGGCTCCCGTTCAGTGTCCGCGCCGGCTTCGTTGAGCGGAAGCTGCGGCGCGCCACTCGAGGGCTGACGCCGCCGCCCCGCAGAACGCGGGCACAGTGCCATAACGACACATCGTTATGTGCATTTTCAGCCCGATTACGTCGCGGCGGTAACCTGTTATGGTGTTTACGGGTTGTTACCTCTGCGGGGTCGGCCGGATGAGTGGCGCCGGCCGACCCCGCCTCATTGATTCGACCCGGTCATTCCTCGTGGCAACCAGCGATGGCAGCCGGGCCTCCGGCTCCACCCGATCGCATAAGCGGCACCGGTGACCTCGTGGCTTACGTCTCGTCCCGCAGGTTGAAGTCGTCCTGATCGAAGATCGCGTACAGCTCGTCGCGGTTGGCGATATCGACCAACTCGGGGCCACCGTTCCAGGTGGGCAGCGGCGGTAGATCCTGCATGTGCTCGGGCGCAGTCCCCGTGTCGAGGATCAGGCGTATGCCAGCTTCCACGAGGGCGGAGACGCTCGTGTTACGGCGCGCCGCCTCGTCGTTGACCCGTCGCATCAGGTCGTCGTCGATGTCGAACGTCGCCTTCATATGAGACACCCCACCAGACTATCCCGCGGAACCTCGCGCCCGGCCATTACCCTTCCCGCACCCGAGTCGACCAGGGCCGAACCACCTCGATGAACACGGGCATGGCCTGTCGTGAGCATTATGTCAGCAGACCGCAACACTGTGCTCCGCCCTCAACAGCGAACCCCGGGATCGCGGGGATCCCGGGGCTCGGGGTGTTCGCCAGGAGCGGCGACGGCTCGGGCGATGCGCTCACCCGGGCCGCGCCGGACGAGGGCCTAGCCCTCGTCCGGGTTGAGCTCGTCGAGGATGACGCCGGGGCTCGCCGGCAGGTGGTTCATGCGCACACCCACCGCGTCCTTGATGGCGTTCGCAACCGCGGCGAGTGGCGGGATGATCGGCACCTCGCCCACCCCGCGCACACCGTACGGGTGACCGGGGTTCTCCTTCTCGACGAGGATGCAGTCGATCATCGGCAGGTCGAGCGCGGTCGGCATGCGGTAGTCGAGCAGGCTCGAGTTCTCCATGCGGCCGGTGTCGTCGAAGACGTACTCCTCGGTCAGCGCCATGCCGATGCCCTGGGCGACGCCGCCCTGGATCTGGCTCTCGACGTAGGACGGGTGCACGGCCGTGCCCACGTCCTGCACCGCCGTGTAGCGGAGGATCTCAACCTTGCCGGTCTCCGGGTCCACCTCGACGTCGACGATGTTGCCGGCGAAGGCCGGGCCGACGGTCGTCGGCTTGGCGCTCGCCTTGCCCTGCACCAGGCCGCCGGTGGCGGACAGCTGCGCGGCGATCTCCTTGAAGGTGAAGCTGCGCTCGTTGCCGTCCTCGTCGGCGGGGCCGCGGATGATCGCGTCGTCACCGTAGGTGACGTCGTCGCGGTCGACCTCCCAGATCATCGCCGCCCGCTCCTCGAGCTGGGAGCGGATGTCGAGCGCGGCGTCGTGCACGGCCCAGCCGGTAGCGAAGGTCGTGCGGCTGCCGCCGGTCGTCCCCGTCCAGCCGATCGAGTCGGTGTCGACGATGGCGGGCTTCACGTCCTCGTACGGGATGCCCAGCGACTCGGCGTGGGTCATCGCCATCGAGGCGCGCTGGCCGCCGATGTCGACGGAGCCGATCACGAGGCTCACGGTGCCGTCGGCGTTGACGTTGGCGTAGGCGGCGGACTCGTTGCCGCCGTTGAACCAGAACCCCATCGCCACCCCGCGGCCGCGGTTCTCACCGGACAGCTCGGAGCGGTAGTGGTCGCTCTGCTTGATGGCCTCGATGACCTCCTCGTTGCCGACGACGCCGAAGGCGGCGCCGTCCACGCGGCGCGTGCCCTCCTTCGAGGCGTTCATGGCGCGCAGGTCCATCGGGTCCATCTCGAGCCGCTCGGCAAGCTGGTCGATGAGCGACTCGACAGCGAACTCGGACGCGGGAGCGCCCGGTGCGCGGTAGGCGGCGACCTGCGGCTTGTTGAGCACCACGTCCCAGGCCTCGACGTGCTGGTTCGGCACGTCGTACGGGCCGAACGCGCAGCGCGCGCCGGCGACGTACGGGGAGCCGGGGTAGGCGCCAGCCTCGTAGGCGAAGCTGCCGTCGAGGGCGGTGATGGTGCCGTCCGCCTTCGCGGCGATGCGGGCGCGCGAGTACGTGCCGGAGGTGGGGCCGCTGGCCTCCATCACCTCGGTGCGGGTCATGTTGACCTGGACCGGGCGGCGCAGCTTCTTCGAGAGCAGCGCGGCGACCGGCTCCAGGTAGAGCTTGGTCTTGCCGCCGAAGCCGCCGCCGATCTCGGTCGGAATGACCTTGATGCGCGACACGGGCAGCTCGAGCATGTCGGCCAGCAGGTCGCGGATACCGAACGCGCCCTGCGTGGTCGTCCACACGATCAGCTCGCCGTCGCGGTTCCACAGCGCCGTCGAGACGTGCGGCTCGATGTAGCCCTGGTGGGCCATCGTCGTGCTGAACTCACCCTCGACGACGATGTCCGCCTCCTCGAAGGCGGCGTCGACGTCGCCGATGGAGAGCTCGACGTGCTTCGCGACGTTGGTGGGCCGGTCCATGGTGGTCTCGCCGGCCGCGCCCATGACCGCGGTGATCAGCTCCTCGGTGCGCATGTCGTCGTGCAGCACCGGCGCCGCGTCGGTCATCGCCTCCTGCACGTCCAGCACCGGGGGCAGCTCGTCGTACTCGACCTCGATGAGGTCGAGGGCGTCCTCGGCGATGTGCTGGTCGGTGGCGGCGACGGCGGCGACGGGGTGGCCGCGGTAGAGCACCTTGTCAATGGCGATGATGGCGCCGCGGATCCACTTCAGCGGCGTCAGCCCGCGGATCGTCGGGACGATGCGCTCACCGGGGTCCGGGAGGTCCTTCCCGGTCACCACCGCGAGCACGCCCGGGAGCGCCTCGGCCTTCGAGGTGTCGATGCTCTTGATGTAGCCGTGGGCGATGGGGCTGCGCAGCATGCGCCCATACGCCATGCGCGGGAACTTGACGTCCGCGCCGTACTCGGCGCGACCCGTCACCTTGTCTGCGCCGTCGGGGCGAACGGGGCGTGTGCCGATGACCTTGTACGGCCTGTCCGTAGCGACCATGCCGGTGCACTCCTTCGTGTGTGCTTCGATGTGTTCGCGGCATTGTAGCGGAAACGGCGACTACCGCCGTGTCCGGCTTGTTAATCAGAGACAGAACTGCCCGCGGGCAGTACCCACACCGCGAGCGCCGAGGGGTGGTCGGCGTCGTGCAGCACCTGCTGCACGGCCGGCCGCGTCTCCACCGCGCTCCACGCCGGCTCGCCCGTGTTCGGGTTCACGTCGAAGCGCGGGTAGTTCGAGCTCGACACCTCGACGCGCAGGCGGTGCCCGGCCGCGAAGCGGTGGGCGATGCTCGACAGCTCGACCTCGTAGCGCGTGGGCTCGCCCGGCGTGACCGGCGAGGGCTCAGACAACGAGTCGCGGAAGCTCGCGCGGCGGATGCCGTCGCACAGCCCCATCGCGGTCCCGTCCGGATGCACGTCGACGAGCTTCGCGGTCCAGTCCGTGTCGGGCGCGTCGGTGACCGCCCACAGCTCGACGACCACCGGGCCGGCCACGTCGAGGGGCTCCGTGAGCACCTCGCCCGTGTAGCACAGCACGTCGTCGCGCATCTCGACCACGCGCTGGTCGCGCGGGCCGGGCTGGCCGACGGGGAGCTGGAGCAGGCAGCCGCCCTCGGTGGGCACGGGGCGCGCGGGGTCGAAGACGTAGCGGTCGGCGGCCTCGCCGGCCGCGGGAGCAGCCTCGGTGAGCGCGCCGTCGCCGCGCGAGCTGTTCGCCGCGCCGCCCGAGCGCAGGTGCAGGCGCAGCTCGCGCGCCTCCGGCGGCGGCCACGCGTCCGCGTCGCGCCACTCGTTGGCGCCCATCAGGAAGTAGCGCACCGGCGGGTCGTGCGAGGGCGCCTCGGCGCCCATGAGGTGCTGGTCGAAGAAGCGCTTGTACGCCTCGACCACGCCCGAGAAGAGCGCGGGGCCCGTCGGGCCGAAGTCCATCTCGCCGTGGTAGCGCTCGTACGCCGTGTGCGACCACGGCCCCATCCACAGCCGCTGCGGCGTCTTGCCCAGCGCGCGGAGCCCGACGAAGTTGCGGATCGTGCCGATCGCGAAGAGGTCGAACCACCCGCCGACGTGCATGACGGGCACCTCGAAGTCCCCGTAGTCGCGCGACAGCCGCAAGCCGTCCCAGAAGTCGTCGAGCGTGTCGTGCTCCAGCCACTCGGCCCACCACGGCGCGACGCCGGGCGCGGAGAGCCCGGGCATCTCGACGAGCGGGCGGTGCGCCATCGCCGCGCCGGGGTCCGCGGCGGCCGCCAGCAGCTCGGCGCGGGACTCGTCGCTGAAGCCGTGGTCGGCGCGCAGCAGCTGCGCGGCGGCGAGGCCAATGCCCCACGAGGCGCTGAAGCCGAGCTGGAACGCGCCGCCGTAGTGCGTCCAGTCGTCGTAGTAGTCGCTCGCCGTGATGATCGAGGCGGCGCAGCGCAACGAGGGCGGGCGCTCGCGCGTCGCCAGCATGGTCGTCGCGCCGAAGTACGAGGCGCCGAAGATGCCGACGTCCCCGTTGCAGAAGTCCTGCCCGGCGAGCCACTCGACGGTGTCGTAGCCGTCGGCGCCCTCGTGCACGAAGGGGTGGAACTCACCCTGCGAGGAGAAGCGCCCGCGCGTGTCGGTGACGAGCACGGCGTAGCCGCCCTCGGCGAGCTTGAGCGGGAGCGGCATGGAGCGCAGGCCGCCGAAGCCCTCCTTGTCGTACGGCGTGCGGCTGACGATGCCCGGCGCGGGCGCGCCGTCGGCGGGCCGGTAGAGGTCGCCGTACGTCTCGACGCCGTCGCGCATCGGTACGGTCACGTGCTTCTCGACGAGTACGTTGGCGGGCGCCATCGCGGTCTCCGTTCGGTCGTGCTCTTCCGGGTGGCGCGGGGAGCATAGCGCGCGACCGAGCGGTCGAGGGCGCCTCGCGTCGCGGGGCGCGGATTGATGGGCGCCGATTGATGGGCGGCTGCGCGCTGGGGTAGCGTGCGCGCAGACAGCACCGAAGGAGCGTCGAGATGGCCTACGAAGCAGAGTTCGTCAACTACACCGTGGAGGGCCACGTCGCGACGATCGCGATGAACCGCCCGGAGCGGCTCAACGCCTACGGCTCGCAGATGCGCGAGGATATGACCGGCGCGTGGGCGGAGGCAGTGGCCGACGACAACGTGCGCGTCATCATCCTCACCGGCGAGGGCCGCATCTTCTGCGCCGGCCGCGACATCCGCGAGCAGGCCGAGCGCGGCAGCACGCTGCCTCCTCCACCCTCGGCGGCCGCGCAGAGCCTCAACTACTTCGGGGTGCCGGACACCGACAAGCCGATCATCGCCGCGGTGCGCGGCGGCGCGTGGGGCCAGGGCTGGTTCCTGGCCTGCGGCTCGGACATCGTGATCTCGGCCGACGACGCGCGCTTTGCGATGTCCGAGGTGCCGACGGGGATCATCGGCCCGGCGTTCATCCCGCTGAAGATGAACATCCCCTGGCTCGTCGGCTCCGAGATCGTGCTGCGCGGCCACCAGATCTCCGCGCAGCAGGCCTACGACGCCGGGCTGCTCAACCACGTGGTGCCGAGCGACCAGGTGATGATACTCGCGCGCGAGATCGCGCAGGAGATCGCCGCCCTGCCGCCGCGCCACGTCCAGGTCACGAAGCGCCAGCTCGCCATGGCGCGGCCCGAGCCCTCGTACTACCAGTCCGAGGTCTCCTTCGCACGCGGCCGCGACGAGCTCATGGCGCTGGACGACACGCGGGAGGCGGCTCAGGCCTTCGCCGAGAAGCGCACCCCCGTCTTCCACGGCCGGTAGGCGGGGCCGCCACGGGAGGCCTCGCCCGGTCAGTAGTGCCGGAACGGGAGGTCGAGGTACTCGACGTCGCCCCAGCACACCACCTCGCCGTCGACGGTGACGGCGCACGTGCGGGACTCGCTGGCGCTGATCGAGACGTAGCGGCCGGGCGGCGGCTCGGTCTGTCCGAAGTCCCACCAGGCGGGCGAGCCCCAGCAGACGGCCGCGCCCTCCTCGGTGACCGCGCACACGTAGCCCCAGCCCGTATCGATGGCGATGTAGCGCCCGACAGGCACCTCGAGTTGCCCGTAGCTGTTATCGCCCCAGCACACTGCCTCGCCGCCCTCGGTCAGGGCACAGGTCGCCCCGTACCCGGCGCTGATGACGCTGTAGCGCCCCGGCGGGGCACTGGCCTGCCCGCCCCAGTCGGCTCCCCAGCACACAGCCTCGCCCGCTCCAGTCAGGGCGCAGGCATACTCATCCCCGGCGCTGATGGTCGCGTAGCGGCCGGGCGGCGCGCTCACCGGCCCCCGAGCGTACCCCCAGCACATCGCTTCACCCGCCTGCGAGAGTGCGCACGTGTGGCTCCACCCGGCGCTGATCGCAGCGTAGCCGCCCGGCGGGGCGTTGCCCTGCCGGCCCCAGTCGGCTCCCCAGCAGACCGCCTCGCCCGCCACGGTCAGGGCACACGTGTGTATGAGGCCCGAGCTGATCGCGGTGTAGCGCCCCGGGGGCGCACCCGTCTGATCGTGGTTGTCCCACCCCCAGCAGGTCGCCGTCCCGTCTTCGTCGAGCGCGCAGGTGTGGAACGCGCCGTCGCTGACCTCGACCTGTCGCCGGGAAGCGAGGTCCGCGGGTGCGAGCGTCTTATTCGGCACCGTGCCCCAGCACACCGCCTCGGCCGACTCCGTGAGCGCGCATGCGTACCTGTAGCCGACGCTCACCCCCGTGTACGGCGCGGGCGCAGGGTCCGGCGGCACGAGGCGCTCCAGGTCGCCGCCCCAGCACACAGCCTCGCCCGCTTGGGTGATCGCGCAGCCGTGTACGCCCGCCACGTCGAGCGCGATGTAGGGACCGGCGGCAATCTCGCTCGGTATCACGGCCGCCTCGTCCCAGCATGCGATGGCGCCCGTGTCCGCCAGACCGCAGCTGCTCGTGCGGTATCCCGAGCTCCAGAGCGCTCCGACGCTCACGGCCGTGTAGACGCCTGCCGGCACCTCGTGCTCGCCCGGCTCGCGGAAGTCCCCCCAGCACACGACGGACCCTTCGACGGTCAGCCCACAGCCGTGTGCATGGCTCGCGTCGATGGCGGTGTAACGGAGCGCCGGCACCTGATCGGCGCCCCCGTACGCGATGAGTCCCCAGCACACGGCCTCACCGGTTGGCCGTAGTCCGCAGACTTCGCCCGCGATGGACGCGTACGGGCCGGGCGGTACAGCCGGAGGGCCCTGTGAAGCCGCGCCCCAGCACACGATGTCCGCTGCCTCCGAGAGTGCACACGTGCGGTCACTCCCCGCATCGACGGCCGTATAGCGTCCCGCGGGCGCGTCCGTCTGGCCGCGCTCGTTGTCGCCCCAACACACCACCTCCGCGTCTTCGGTGATCGCGCAGGCGTGCCACGCGCCCACGCTGATCGCCGTGTAGCGGCCGGGCGGCACGTCCAGCGGCGAGGGGCCGGGTTCCTCGTCCGGCACGTACGGTCCGTAGCCGATCGGTGTCGCGGTGGGGACGGGCGTCGTTGTAGGCGCGGGCGTCGGGGTGGCCGTAGCGGTCGGCGACGGCGTGATGGTCGGCGCAGCGGCCGGTGTCGGCGGCGAAGGGGTGGCGGTCGGGCCCGAGGCTGGGGTGGGGGTCGGCGTCGCCGCGAGTGGCGTTCCGGCCGGCATCGGCGCCCCGGTGGGCGTCGGCGCGACCGTGCCCGGCGCGGACGGTGAGGCCGCCTGCGACGGGGTCGACGGCACATCGGGCGGTGGGTCCTCCCCGCGCTCGCACGCGAGGGCCGCAGTGGCGAGGACGAGCACGGACGCCAGAGCTGCAGCCCACGCTCGCACTCGACACCCTCATCCCACCGCGCGCGGCCGCGGGTGCTACAGTCCCGGCGATATCGCGCTCACTGGACAATACGCGCGAGGAGCCCCACCCGGATGCCTCCGCCGCCACCGCCGAACACTGCGTCTGCGGACGCGCCAACCGCCGGGCCGCTGCGCCGCCTCGCCCGCCGCTGGCTCCCGCGCCGCCTGCGCGCCGAGGTCGCGATCGCGCGCCGTCACCTCCGCGACCGCCGCTCGGGCGAGGCGTTCGCGACCGCCCACGGTGCGGCCTCGGACTTCGCGCACGCCTTCGAGGGCTACGCGCTGCCGGTCGTGATCTACCCGGGGCAGGAGCACGTCGCCGCGGGCAAGCTGCACAACCAGCGGCTGATGGCCGAGGCGCTGGGCGGCGTGCGCGTCGAGCCCGGCGAGGTGCTCTCGCTGTGGCGCTGCACGGGCCGGCCGAGCGCGCGCCGCGGCTACATGGCCGGCGCGGCCATCGTCGCCGGCGAGCTCACCACCGAGGACGGCGGCGGCACCTGCCAGGTCTCGACCGTCCTCTACAACGCCGGCCTGCTCGCCGGCCTCGACGTCGTCGAGCGGCACGCCCACTCGGCCGACGTCTACGGTGAGGCGCGCTACTTCGAGCCGGGACGCGACGCCACCATCGAGTACGGCGTGCTCGACCTGCGCTTTCGCAACCCGTACCCGTTCCCGGTGCTGCTGGAGCTGACCGCCGGCGACGACCGCGTCGCCGCGGGCTTCCACGCGCCGGTCGCCGAGCTCCCGGCCGTCGCGATCGAGGTCGAACAGCCGCCGCCCGACGCCTCGACGTGGAGCGCGCACACGCTGCGCACGGTCACGCCGCCCGGCGGCGAGCCGCGCCGCGACGACCTCGGCTGGTCCGTCTACCGCGTCCCCGACGAGGCCCTGGCGCAGGCCGCCCGCGCCTGACGCTGGCCGCTGGCGGGCGGGCCGGTAGAATCGGGCATTGTGCCGCCCACCACGGTACGCCGACTCACCCGCCGACGAGGAACCAACGATGACCCAAGCGACCGCGAACGAGCACCCGCTGGAGCCGATCTTCCACCCGCGCTCGATCGCCATCGCCGGGGTGCCGCGCGACAACAGCGGGCGGCGCCGCAGCGGCTTCCTCGCCTCGCTCATGGACCACGGCTACCACGAGTCGCGGCCGCTCTACCCGGTCAACCCCAACGCCGACACCATCGCCGGCCTCCCCGCCTACGCCTCCGTGCGCGACATCGAGGGACCCGTCGACCACGTGATCTCGTCCGTCCCGGCGTCGATCGCGCCGCAGCTCGTCGAGGACTCCATCGCGAAGGGCGTGCGCTCGATCCACTTCTACACCGCGGGCTTCGCCGAGATCGGCGACCCCGAGCTCGTCCGCCAGCAGCGCGAGATCATCGGCCGCGCGACGGCCGCGGGCATCCGCGTCTTCGGCCCGAACTGCATGGGCCTCTACGTCCCGGGCGAGCGCATCACCTTCCAGGGCGACTTCCCGACCGAGCCCGGCAACGTCATGGTGATCTCCCAGTCCGGCGGCAACTCGATGGACATCGTCCACGGGCTGGCGCGCCGCGGCGTGCGCTTCTCGCGCGGCGTCTCTTTCGGCAATGGCGAGGACGTCGACGCCGCCGACCTCTTCGACTACGCCGCCGCGGACCCGGCGAGCGAGTACGTGGTCGCCTACCTCGAGAGCTCGGCGCGCGGGCGCGCGACGTTCGAGGCGCTGAGGCGCTGCGCCCGCGTGAAGCCGACGATCGTGCTCAAGGGCGGCATGACCGGCGCCGGCGGACGCGCCGCCAGCTCCCACACCGGCGCGCTGGCCGGCTCCCGCGAGGTCTTCGAGGCGATGTGCCGCCAGGCCGGCGCGGTGCTCGCCGAGTCGATGGAGGAGCTGCACGACCTGCTGATCGGCGTGACCACCAACACGCGCCTCGTGCGCGGCGGGCGCGCGCTGCTGCTCGGCGGCGGGGGCGGCTTCTCGGTGCTCGCCGCCGACGCCATCGCGAAGGCCGGCCTGGACCTGCCGCCGCTCGACGAGGAGACGACGGCGCGCCTGCGCGAGCTCATGCCGGTGGCGGGCAACTCGATCCGCAACCCCATCGACGCCTCGCACCTCGGCGACGACCGCGCGGGCGCGTACCGCACGCTGCTCGAGATCGGCTCGCACGCGCGCGACCTCGACGTCCTGCTCGTGATGGCCGGCGGCCCGCCCGACTTCGCGCCGCTGTCGCAGGAGGAGCAGCAGGACCCGGACTACGCCCGCGAGCGGCAGGAGCGCCGCCGCCGCCGCGACCGCCAGGCGATCGAGCAGCTCGTCGAGCTGCAGGAGTCCAGCCACCACCCGGTCGTCGCGCTCAGGCGCGCCCGCACGGGCTCCTCGGAGCAGATCGACGACGACGTGCTGGCCAACGCCTACGCGCACGGCCTCGGCGTCTTCCCCACCGTCGAGCGCGCCGCCCGCGCGGTCGCGAAGCTCGTGGCGTGGCGCGAGCAGCGCGAGGGCCTGCCCGAGCTCTTCTAGCGACGGCGGCCCGTCGCGGCTACGACGAGGGGCGCGAGCGGAACGCGAAGAAGCCGAGAGCCGCCAGCAGGGCCATACCCGCCAGCACGACGACGAACCCGGCGTCCGTCCCGCCGCCCGAGCCCGGCTGGCTGACCGCGCTGAGCGTGCGCAGCTCGCTGCTCGTCCAGTCAATCTCCCAGACCAGCACGCCGCCCTCGACGCTGTCGGCGTTATGTTCGATCACCTCGCCGGGCAGCGCGACGCGCACGCGGAAGAAGGCGTCGTCGCCGAGAGCCCCGGCGAGATCCACGTCGCCGGCGTCGCCCGCAAGCTCCTCGCCGGGCGGGATCGCCATTGTGAACCGCCAGCCCTCGCCCTCGCGCACGAACGAGAGCTCGTCGGTGGACCCCGTCGCCGCGTCGACGCCCCCCATGAACTCCGCGGCGCGGGCCATGTCGGGGACGGACACGGTGACGAACTGCCCGACGAAGCCGTCCTCCTCGTACGCCTCGACGACCGCGCCGTCGGGCAGGTCCCCCGCCTCGCCGAGCAGGTCGTCGGCGGACTCGCCGGTGAGCGCCAGCAGCGTCTCGTCGACGGCCATGAGCACGCCGACCGTGCCCGAGCCGTCGTCGTGCACGGTGAACGTCAGCTGCACGCGGATACAGCCGCTGAGCGCGACGGCGCAGAGCGCGAGCAGCAGCCCCGCCCGCAGCGGGCGGGCGCGCGGCGCGAGGACCGGTGCACGCGGCATCATGGACGCAGTCTAGCGCCGCCCGAAGCTGCGCCGCACCTGGTCGCTGCTCAGCCGCAGCAGCGTCGGGGCGGCCGTGCGGGCACGTCTACTGGCCGGCTGAGCCGGCCTGGCCGCACAGCGGCATGCCGCGCACGCGGAGCAGGTGCGTGTCGTTGTCGGCAATGTAGATCAGGTCGGACGGCACGCACCCACTCAGCTCATTGCCCGCGAGGCGGAGCACGGCGAGGCGCTCAAGCCGGAGCAGCCAGCCCGGCACGGGCCCGGTCAGGTGGTTCCCGGAAAGGTCTAGGTAGCGCAGCCGATCGAGGCTTCCGAGCTCGTCGGGTATCGGTCCGCTCAGGGCATTGTCCTGCAAGCCCAGCCCGTCCAGGGATGCGAGCCCGCCGAGCCAGGCGGGCACGAGGCCGGTCAGCTGGTTGCCGCCGAGGATCAGCGTCTCGAGCTCCCTGAGGCGGGCCAGCTCCGGGGGGATCGGCCCGCTCAGCCGGTTGTCGGTCAGGCCGAGCCTGGTCAGCCGGGACAGATCGCCCAGCCAGCCCGGGATCGGCCCGCTCAGGCGGTTGCCGTTGAGTTGCAGGTAGCGGAGGCGCCCGAGTTCGGCGAGCACGGCCGGCACGGGACCAGCCAGTTCGTTCCGTGAGACGTCCAGGGCCACCAGGTTCTGGAGGCCCCCCAGGTCCGCGGGCAGCGACCCGCTGAGCCGATTGTCCTCGAGGCGCAACCCCTCGAGACGGCTCAGCTTCCCGAGCTCGGGAGGCACCTCCCCGTCCAGGGTGTTGGCGTTCAGGATCAGGCTCCTCAGGTTGGAGAGGCGCCCCAGCTCTGCGGGGATCGGGCCGCTCAGCAGGTTCTCCTCGAGATAGAGACGCTCGAGGTTGGAAAGGGCGCCCAGCCCGGGCGGGATGGCGCCGCTCAGATCATTCGCATCGAGGTGCGCTTCGGTGAGGTTCGTGAGCCCGCCGAGCTCGGGTGGTAGCGGGCCGCTCAGCGTGTTGACCCGGAGGTTGAGGATCCGCAGCTGTGCGAGGTTCCCGATCTCCGGCGGGATCGGACCGTGGTGCCCGTTCCACGTGAGGTTCAACTCCTCGAGTTGACGGAGCCTCCCCAGCTCCCGCGGGATCGTCCCGCGCAGGTCGTTCAGCCCCAGGTTCAGGTATCTCAGGCCCGTGGCGCAGCCGAGCTCGGGTGGGATCCCTCCGGTGAGCCTGTTGAACTCCAGGTTCAGCGACTCAAGGCGGACCAGCCTGCCCAGTTCGGGAGGGATGGGGCCGGGCAGGTGGTTGAATCCGAGATCGAGCGTCACCAGACTGCGAAGGCTCCCCAGCGCGGGTGGGACCGTGCCGTGCAGCCCGTTCTCGCGGAGATCGAGCGCCGTGACCCGGCCGCTGGCGTCCGTCGAGACCCCGTGCCACTCACCCAGCGGGCGGCCGGTCAGCCAGTGCGTGCTGTCGTCCCACGCAGCACCGCCCGTCGCGTGGTACAGCGCGGTGAGCACGTCGCGGTCCGTCCCGGCGGAATCGAGCGTCAACGCCGAGCTTGCCAGCCACCGGCCCACCGCGGCGTCCGGCCGCACGAACCGCGCGGCCGGGAGCTGGCGCGCGCTCCACCTGCCGCCGGGACGGCGCTGCTGCAGGGCGAACTCCGTGCGCCCATCCTCCAGCCGCCGCGCATGGAGACGCACCTCCACGGCCGTCCACAGGCTGGGGTACACGGAGCACGCCTCGGACCCGCTCGCCGGCCACCCGGCCGTGAGCGGCGTGCTGGCGTACCAGCGCCCGGCTACCGCATCCGGCGGAAGGAACCGCCTGGACGGCAGCGTGTATCCGCCCCATCTCCCGTCCGGGCCGCGCCGCTGCAGTCCGACCTCGACACGCCCGTCCGCGGCGGGGCGGGCGCCCAGCCGGACGGCGGACGCCTCCTGCTGGTCCGCCGCGGCCTGCGGGGAACCCCCACCCAGCGCCAGGAGCACCGCCAGCACGCCCACGACCACTCGCCAGCGCGCCCCCACCCGCACGCGGTGGACGCCGCCCGCCACGCTCAGCGCCGCCCGAAGCTGCGCCGCACCTGGTCGCTGCTCAGCCGCAGCAGCGTCGGCCGGCCGTGCGGGCACGTCTGCGGGTGCTCACACGCCTCGAGCTGCCGCAGCAGCTCGCGCTGCTGCTGCGCGGCCAGGCGGTCGCCGGCGCGCACCGAGGAGCGGCACGCCAGGCTCGCCGCGGCGCGCTCGGGTCCCGAGAGCCCCTCGTCCGCCTCCATGCGGTCCAGCAGGTCGCGCAGCGCCTGCGCGGGGTCGCCGCCGGCCAGCGACGCCGGCACCGCACGCACGATCAGCGCCGCCCCGTCGGTCGGCTCCAGCTCGAAGCCGAGCGCGGCCAGCGCCTCCGCCTCCGCCGCCGCGAGCGCGGCCCGCGGGGCGCCGAGCGTCGCCAGCACGGCCTCCAGCAGCGGCTGCGAGGCAGCCTCGCCGCGGGCGCGCTCGGCGACCACCTGCTCGTAGCGCACCCGCTCATGCGCGGCGTGCTGGTCCACCAGGTAGAGCCCGTCGGGCGCCTCGGCCACCAGGAACGCCTCGTCGAACTGCCCGAGCGGGCGCAGCGCGGGCAGCCGCTCGCCCAGCGGCAGCGCGGCGTCGGTGCGCGCCCCGGCCGTCGCCGGCCCCCAGTGCGACCCCGCGGGCGGCGGCCCCACCAGCGGCGAGGCCGGCCGCGCCGCCGCCAGCGCGGCGCGTGCATCGGCCGACGCGCCTGTCCCCGCAGGCGCATCGAACGCCGCCGGCGCGAACGCCGGGGCCGACGCCCCGGCCAGCGCGCCACGCACCGCGGCCGTGACCGCCGAGGCGACCGCGCGCGGCTCGCGGAAGCGCACCTCCGCCTTCGCCGGGTGCACGTTGACGTCGACCGCCCCGGGGTCCACCTCGACCCGCACGAGGCCGACCGGGTGGCGCGCCCCCGGCAGCAGCCCCTCGTAGGCGCGCTCGACGGCGAACGCCAGCTGGCGGTCGCTCACCGCGCGCCCGTTCACGACGAGGTGCAGGCCGGTGCGGTTGCCGCGGTGGCGCTCCGGCGGCCCCACGAGCCCGCGCACCAGGGTCGCTCCCTGTTCCGCCACCGTCTCGTGGTCGACCTCGATCAGCGACGAGGCGAGGTCCTCGTCGTAGACCGCCGCCCACGCGGCGCGCTCGCCGCCGGTGCCCGGCGAGGCGAGCAGCACGCGGCCCTCGCTCTCCAGCCGGAACGCCACCGCGGGCCTGGCCAGCGCGTAGTCGCTCACCACCTGCGCCACCGCGCGCGCCTCGGCGCGGGCGCTGCGCAGGAAGCGTCGCCGCGCGGGCAGCGCCCCGAACAGCCCGCGCACCTCGAACGTCGTGCCCGGCGCGGCCGCCGCCGAGCCCTGCGGCAGCGCCCGGCCGTCCGCGAAGCGCGCCACCGCCGCCGCGGACTCCCCCGCCACGCGCGTCGTGCAGGTCACGTCGGCGGCCGCGGCGATCGCCGCCAGCGCCTCCCCCCGGAAGCCCAGCGTGCGCACCCGGAACAGCTCCTCGGCGGCACGCAGCTTCGACGTCGCGTGCCGCTCGAAGGCGTCGGCCAGCTGCCCCGGCTCGATCCCCCGCCCGTCGTCGCGCACGCGGATGCGGTCCGCCCCGCCCCCCTCGATCGCCACCTCGACGCGCCCGGCGGCGGCGTCGAGCGCGTTCTCGACCAGCTCCTTCACCACCGACGCCGGACGCTCGATCACCTCGCCGGCCGCGATCCGCGCCGCCACCTCCGGCGGCAGCACGCGGATGCGCGCACCGGCCCCCGCCGGGTATCCCGGCGTACCAGGCGACCCCGCGGGGTCTTCGCGCGTATCCGCGATCTCGGCGGTCGTCACGGTCAGCCCTCGCGCCCGAGCCCGCGCCGCGCCTCGGCGCGCAGCTCGTAGAGGCGCTGCAGCGCCTCCAGCGGGCTCAGCTCGTCGGGCTCCAGCCCGGCCACGGCCTCCGCCAGCGCGCGCTCGGCGGGCGCGGCCGTCACCGGCAGCGCGAGCTGCGCCGGTGCTGAGGCCCCGGCGCCGTCCCCCCACGCCGCGGCGCCCTCGGGGCCGCCCCCGGCCTCGAGCTGCGCGAGCAGCTCCCGCGCGCGCGCCACCACGGCGCGCGGCAGCCCCGCCAGCGCCGCGACGTGCACGCCGTACGCGCGGTCCGAGGCGCCCTCGGTGATGCGGTGCAGGAACACCACCTCGCCGCCCCGCTCCGCCACCGCGACCGAGCGGTTGGCGACGCGCGGCAGCACGCCGGCCAGCGCCGTCAGCTCCCGGTAGTGCGTCGCGAAGAGCGTGCGCGGCGTCCCGCCCGGGCGGTGGTGCAGCGCCTCCACCACCGCGCGCGCGATCGCCAGCCCGTCGCCCGTCGACGTCCCGCGCCCGACCTCGTCAAGCACCACCAGCGAGCGCTCCGTCGCGCGGCGCAGGATCTCCGCCGTCTCCACCATCTCCCGCATGAACGTCGACCGCCCCGCCGCCAGCTCGTCCGAGGCCCCCACGCGCGTGAAGACGCGGTCGCACATCCCCACCTCGGCGCGGTCGGCCGGCACGTAGCTCCCGGCCTGCGCCATCAGCACCACCAGCGCCGTCTGCCGCAGGTACGTCGACTTGCCGCCCATGTTCGGGCCCGTCAGCACCACCACGTCCGGCCCGCCGCCGCCCAGCTCCGTGTCGTTCGGCACGAACGCGCCCGGCTCCATGCGGCGCTCGAGCACCGGGTGACGCCCGCCCTCGATCACGAGCGGCCCGGCCGGCCGCAGCACGGGCCGCACGTAGCCGTGCTCCGAGGCCACCTCGGCCAGCCCCGCGGCGACGTCCAGCCGCGCCAGCGCCCCGGCCGCGCGCTCCACCGCCGCGCCCGAGGCCGCCACCTGCGCGCAGAGCCGCTCCAGCGCCGCGCGCTCGGCCTCCGCCAGGCGCTCGCGCGCGCCGAGGATGCGGTCCTCGAGCTCGGCGAGCGGCGGGTAGCGGTAGCGCTGCGCCCCCGCCAGCGTCTGGCGCGGCTCGTACTCCTCCGGCGCGCGGCCGGCCTGCGCGCGCGGCAGCTCCAGGTAGTAGCCGAAGACGCGGTGGTACCCCACCTTCAGCGCCCCCAGCCCCGTGCGCCCGCGCTCGGCCGCCTCCAGCGCCGTCAGCGCCCCGCGCGCATCGGCGGCCAGCGCGCGCAGCTCGTCCACCTCGGGCGCGAAGCCGGCGCGCAGCGCCTCGCCGTCGCCCGGCTCCGCCGGCGGCTCCTCGGCCAGCCCCGCCGCCAGCAGCGCGTGCGCCTCACGGGCGCCGTCGAGGTCACGTGCGAGCGCATCCAGCGCCGCGCTGCCCGCCGCCCGCGCCTGCGCGGCGGCCTCCGGCAACGCGCCCAGCGCGGCCCGCAGCTGCGCGAGCTGGCGCGGCCCCGCGCTGCCCGCGCGCACCCGCCCCAGCAGCCGCTCGGGGTCCGGCAACCCGCGCAGCACGCGCCTGAGCGCCGCGCGCTCCAGCGGCGCATCCACCCACGCCTCCACCTCGTCCAGCCGCGCGCCCGCCTCAGCGGCGTCGCGCACCGGCCGCGCCAGCCGCGCGCGCAGCAGCCTGCCGCCGGGACCGGTGCGGGTGCGGTCCAGCACCGCCACGAGCGAGGCGTCGGGCCCCGCCGGCGACTCGAAGAGCTCCAGCGTGCGCACGGTCTGGGGGTCCAGCTCCAGGTGGTCCCCCGAGGCGACCACGCGCGGCTCGCGCAGGTTGCGCAGCGCCTCCGGCCAGCCCTCGGCCAGGTACGCCAGCAGCGCCCCCGCTGCCGCCACGGCCGGCTCCATCCTGCGCAGCCCGAAGCCGTCCGTGTCGGCGACCCCGTACTGCTCGCGCAGCGCGCGCGCAGCCTCGGCCGGCGCGAACTGACGCGCCGGCCGCTCCGTGCGTCGCGCCGCGTCGGCCGCGCCCTCGGGCAGCGGGTCGCCCGCGTCCGCGCCCTCCGCCGCCTGCGGCGCCTCCGGCACGAGCAGCTCGCGCGGCGCCCGCCGCGCCAGCTCCCCGGCCAGCGCCGCGCCGTCCAGCACCATGCACTCCAGCTCGCCCGTGGTGACGTCGCACGCCGCGAGCCCGAAGCGCCCGCCGCCGTCGTCGCCCGCCGCCGCGGGCGCGACCGCGACCAGCCAGTTATGTCCGCCCGCCGGGAGCAGCGCGCCCTCCTCGACCGTCCCGGGCGTGACGACGCGCACGACGCGCCGCTCGACCAGCGTGCGGCCGTCGGGCTCCGATGTCTGCTCGGCCAGCGCGACGCGGTGGCCGGCCTGAACGAGCTGGTCCAGGTAGCGTTCGAGCGCGTGGTGCGGCACGCCGGCCATCGGGACGCGGCCCTCGGACTTGCCGAGCGGCCGCGAGGTCAGCGCGATCCCCAGCGTCTCCGCCAGCACCCCGGCGTCCTCGTCGAACGCCTCGTAGAAGTCGCCCATGCGGAACAGCAGCAGCGCGTCGGGGTGCTGCGCCTTGAGCGCCAGGTACTGCCTGCGGACGGGGGTGGACACGGAGCGGTGCGCGTCTTCCCGGGGAGACCCCCAGTCTAGCGCACCCGTTCGCCGCCCCCAAGCCGCCGCCCACGCGCTCTCCGCGGCGCGGCCGGGGCTACGAGGACAGCAGAAGGAAGGAGCGGGCTACATCACCGCCCGCGCCGCGGCCAGCGCGACGAGGTCGTCGCGGGCGATCCCGCGCGGGGCGAGGTCGTGGCAGGCGCCGCAGCGCACGCACATGGTCTCGTCCAGCGTGTAGCCGCCGCGCGGCGACCCCCGGATCGCGTCGACCGGACAAATGAGCCGCGCCGACTCCAGCCGCGGGTCGTCCTGGTCCGCCACGCGGTAGCGCACGAACCCCCGGCCTTCCAGCCGCGTGTCGGCGGCGGCGACGTGCGCGTCGAACTCGTCCCCGAAGAAGCGCAGCGTGTTGCGCATGATCGTCGGGCTGGCCGAGCCGTGCACGCAGTTCGAGTACTGCAGCGCGTCGCCCACCATCTCCAGGTTGTGCCGGTCCTCCGGCCGCCCGCCACCCGCCAGCACGCGCCGGAAGACCTCGGTCATGCGCTGGTTGCCGTGGTGGCAGGTGGTGCAGCGCCCGCACGACTCGTCCTCGAGGAACTCGGCGAACATCAGGTTGAGCTCGATCGAGTTGGCGTCCTCGCCGACGAAGACGATCCCGCCCGCGCCGATGAGCGCACCGTGCTCCGCGAACGCCTCGCGCTCCAGCGTCAGCGAGTCTGCGAGGGCGGCCGGCAGGTAGCCCGCCAACGGCCCGCCGGGCTGGATCGCCTTGAGCGCGCCCGGGGCGCCCGAGCGCGTCGTCGCCCCGCCGAGGGCGTCGACGACGTCGTTCATCGCCACCCCGTAGGGCAGCTCCATGAAGCCGGCGTGGGCGATGTCGCCGGAGAACGAGAAGATCTTCGTCCCCGCGTTGGTCGGCGTGCCGAGCTCGCGGTACCACTCCGCGCCGTGCTCCAGCACCAGCGCGGCGCTCGCGTAGGTCTCGACGTTGTTGACGTTGGTCGGCTTGTAGAAGACGCCGGACTGCGCCGGGAACGGCGGCTTGATGCGCGGCATCCCGCGGTCGTCCTGGATCGAGGCGATGAGCCCCGTCTCCTCGCCGCAGACGTACGCGCCCGCCCCCGCGATCACCTCGAGCGTGCACGAGAAGCCGCTGCCGAGGATGTCCTCGCCGAGCAGCCCGTCCGCCTCGGCCGCCGCGATGGCGTCGCGCATGCGCTCGATCGCCAGCGGGTACTCGTTGCGGATGTAGATGAAGCCGTGGATCGCGCCCGTCGCGTGCGCGGCGACCAGCATGCCCTCGATCACGACGTGCGGGTCGCCCTCCAGCAGCACGCGGTTCACCCACGCGCCCGGGTCGCCCTCGTCGGCGTTGCACACCAGGTAGCGCTCGTCGTCGGCCGCGCCGGCGAGGAAGTTCCACTTCACGCCCGCCGGGAAGAACGCCCCGCCCTTGCCGAGCAGCTGCGCGTCCTGCTGCAGCTGCCGCACGGCGTCCGGCCCGTGGTGGCGGTCCAGCATGCGCGAGAGCGCGTAGTAGCCGTTGGTCGCGATGTAGTGGTCGATCTCGCCGGGGTCGGCGTGGCCGATGCGCTTCAGCAGCCGCCGCTCGTCCTCGCACGCCAGGAACGGGTGCTCGGTGATGGCCGGGATGCCCGGCCGCGAGCCGCTGAGCACGCCGACCGCGAGCTCCGCGGCGGCGCCGACGAGCCCCGCGGCCTCGTCCAGCAGCAGCCCGACGCGGTCCGGGGTGACCGGGCCGTAGAGCACGCGCGTCCCGTCCGGCCAGGCGATGGTCGCGAGCGGCTGCAGCCACTGCAGCCCGTAGCCGTGCGTGACGCCGGTGTCGACCGCCGCGCCGCGCCCGGCGATGGCCGCCTCCAGCGCCTCGCGCGTGCGCCCCGCGCCCGCGGCCAGCGAGGAGGTGTCCCACGCGAGGTCGATGCGCGGGCGCTCGGGGTGGCGCCAGGCCTCCCACGAGGCGTCGGCCCGCTCGCGCAGCGCGTCGTACGGTCCGGGCACGCTAGGCCCCCGATCCGTCGCCCGGGGCGTCCTCGGGCCAGCCGAGCGTCTCCGGGTCCGCGCCGTCACGCAGGGCGCGCGCCAGCTCGACGGCGCGCGCGGCGGTGAGCTTGCCGACGACGCGCTCCTGCAGCCACACCTGCGGCGCCTGCTCGCAGGTGCCGTTGCACTGCCCGAGCGTGAAGGCGACGCGGCCGTCCGGGCTGTCCGCGCCGAGCGGGCAGCCCAGCACCGCCTCGAAGGCGGCGCGGATGCCGTTGGCGTTGCGCAGCCGGCACGCCGGGCCGGAGCACCACGCGAGGCTCACCGGCGGCGGCGGCGTGGTGCGGAAGTCCGCGTAGTACGTGGTCGCGCCGTAGACATGCGCCGGCGTGAGCCTGAGCTCCTCGGCGACCACCTCCATGGCCTCGCGCGAGATGTAGCCGTAGCGGTGGTGGATGCGGTGCAGCGCCTCGAGCAGGTCGCCGTCGTCGGGCCTGAACCCGTCGAGGAGCGCGCGCAACTCGGCCCGGGCCTCGGTCTCAAGCGGCATGCGTCGACCCGTCCTCCGCGCGCCCCCGCCGTCACGGGCGATGATAGGCAGGCCGCCCCGCGCGAACAAGAACGCCCGCGCGGCGGGCCTCGCTCGCTACGCCTCGCCCGGCTCGCCTGGCCCGGGCGCCTCGGCCGCCTCGCTGCGCAGCAGCTCCACCAGCGCCTCGGCTGAGCGCGCGGTCAGGAACGCGACCGTGTTGGCGGGGTCGAGCGCACCGCCGCGCAGCAGCGCCGACTCGCGGTCCAGGCGCTCCGCCACGCGCAGCATCACCGCCTCCTCGTAGGCGTGCTCCGGCGCGTCCTCCATGCCCTCCCGGGCGCCGACGGCGGCGAGGTTGCTGCCGATCCGCGCGTAGAGCTCCGCCAGCCAGATCGCCAGGTCCGCCGCCGCTGCGTCCGAGGCCTCCTCGAACTCCCGCGCGAGGCCGAGCAGCACCTCGGCCAGCGAGGCCGACGCCGCGGCCTGCACGAGGTCGACGCCCGAGCCGGCGCGTTCGCCCGCTTCACCCGTGGCCACCGTCGGATCCGTCCCGTCCGTCTAGTCGAAGACGATCACGCAGCGCCCGCGCGTGCCCCCGGCCTCGAGGCGCGCGTGCGCGGCGGCCGCCTCCTCGGGCGGGTAGGTCTGGGCGACGCGCAGCGTGAGTGTGCCGTCCTCGGCCTGCTCGCGCAGGCGGTCCAGCAGGTCCGCGCGGTGGTCGTAGCTCGTCACCATCGTGCGGTGAAACGCGATCCCGCGCTCCCCGGTGCCGCCCCAGCCGCGCACCGAGGCGTACGCGCCGCCGTCGCGGATGGCGGGCACCACGAGCTCCGACTGCACGGCGCCGTCTGCGAGCCCGTCGACGCCGTCCGGCGCGGCCTCGCGGAAGCGCCCGGCGACGTCGTCGCCGCGCCGCACGACCACGTCCGCGCCGAGGTCACGAACGAGCTGCTCGTCGGCCTCGGAGGCGTCGGCGACGACGCGCAGGCCCTCGGCCTTGGCGAGCTGCACGACGTAGCCGCCGTAGCAGCCCGCCGCGCCCGTCACGGCGATGGTCTGGCCGGGCGAGAGCGCCATCTGGTCGAGCGACTGCCGCGCGGTCAGCCCGTTCATCGGCAGCGTGGACGCCTCGACGTGCGTGGTGCCCGCGGGCGCGCGCACGACGGCGTCGGCGGAGAGCACGATGCTCTCGCGGTACGCGCCGTGGCTCGCGCTGGGCACCACCATCGCCATCACCGCGTCGCCGACCGCGAGTTCGGTCTCAGTGCCGGGCCCGACCTCGTCGATGACCCCGGCGAGGTCCATACCGGGGATGTACGGCGGCGGCACGTCGGCCAGCGCGGCGGCGCGGGAGCCGTTGCGCAGCATGGTGTCGGTGGGGTTGACGGCGACGGCGTGGACGCGGACCCGCACCTCGCCGGCCCCGGCATGCACCTCCGGCAGGTCCACGACCCGCAGCGCCTCCGGCCCTCCGAACTCGATCACCCCGACACCCCGCATGGCCATGCCTCCCTCGCTGCGCTCGACGCGGCGACCAAGGTACATCGCGAGCGGTGGTGGCGACACGGGCCATGAGCAACGCCGCATCCCGGCTCGCACGAGGGGCGATCGGGTGGGGTAATGATGGTGTTGCCCGACGTACGATGCGGCCGTGAAGCGCAACCGGCTCGGCCGCCCGCCGCACCCCGACGTCCTGACGCCCGCCGAGTGGCGCGTGCTGGAGGCGCTGCGCGAGGGCGGCACGAACGCCGCGATCGGCGCGCGCCTCGGGCTTGCGCCCGACACGGTCAAGTACCACGTCTCGAACATGCTCGCGAAGCTCGGGCTGCGGAACCGCCGCGAACTCGCCGCCTGGCAGCCCGACGCCGGGCGACGCGGGCTGCTCGCCGTGCCCGCCGCCCTCGAGTCGCTGGCGCGCTCGGTCGTGACGGTCGGCGTGGGCGCGGCGGCCGTCGCCGGGGTGGTGGTGGCGGCCATCGCCGTGGTGGGCGTGGTGCTCGTGCTGCTCGTGCTGCTCGTCGCCGGAGACGGGAACGGCGACCTGGCCGTGGTGCGGCCGCCGGACGCCGGGACCCCGCCGCCCTCGCCCACCGCGGTCGCGCCCGCAGCGACGGACACGCGGACCCCGACTGTCACCCCGGCCCCGACGCCAAGCCCGACGCCGACCGTGACGCCCTCGCCCACTCCCGAGCCGACGGCGACACTGAACCCGACACTCACCCCGACCGCCTCACCGACCCCGGAACCCACACTTCCGCCCGTCGCCACGCCGCCGCCGGGGCGCTACGTCGACGTCAAGGCCGGTCATCGCCGCGCCTGCGCGCTGACCGAGGAGGGCGAGGTGGTGTGCTGGGGGGACCTCGACGAGGGACACCCTGAAGTGCTGCCTGGAACATACGAAGCCGTGGTATCGCCGGAGTGGTACGAGTATGACCAGACCCGGGGCACGAGAGACTTTGGAGCCTGTGCGCTCGACCAGAGCGGCGAGGTCCAGTGCTGGGAACAGGGCTTCGGGATGCGCCGGGTCAGCCCGCCAGGCCACTACACCCTGGTAAGCGCGAGCACGAACCACATGTGCGCGCTCACCGCGGACGAGACAGCCGTCTGCTGGGGGAACAATCGCGATGGTCAGGCAGAGGCACCCCCGGGTCGCTTCAACGCCATCAGCGCGGGATACGCAGCGTACGAGGGTGACTCGGGCACGAGCTGCGGACTCACGGACATCGGCGGGATCGTCTGCTGGGGGACTTCCTTCGCGGTCGGGGATCTTCCGCCCGGCCCCTACGTCAAGGTCAGCACGCGCGGCGCCGCCTCTGGATGCGCGATAGGTAATGCGGGGAACCTCGTGTGCTGGAGTAGAGACTCGCTGGGTGATCCCCCGAGCGGCCGCTTCCAGGACGTTGACTCGGGCCTCTTCCACACCTGCGCGGTGACCGCGGCGGGCGAGGCCCGCTGTTGGGGTGGCCTGATCACGCTGTTGACTCCGCCGGATCCCCCACCGGGCCGCTACAAGAAGATCAGCATCGGTAGTGAGACACCCCGGAGCATAGGCACCGAGTACGCCTGCGCGCTGACCGAGGCCGGCCAGGCGGTGTGCTGGGAGGCCCACGCCCCGGTGACCACGCAACCTGATCCTTCTCCCGGTCGCTATACCGCCGTCAGCGACGGTGGGTTCCAGACCTGCGCGCTGACCGAAGACGGCGAGGCGACCTGCTGGGGCTGGAGCATGAACGGTCAGACAGATCCCCCGGCGGGGCCGTTCACGGCAATCAGCGCGGGTGACGCCTTCGTCTGCGCCCTGAAGGACACCCGCGAGATTGTCTGCTGGGGCGACGACGCGTTGAGTGACGACATCCCACCTGGAACATACGCGGAGGTCAGCGCGGGCTATACGCATGCCTGCGCGCTGACAGAGGACGGCGAGGTGGCGTGCTGGGGCTGGAGCAGGTTCGGCGATCTGGACTTCCCACCGGGTGACTACACCACCGTCAGCGCAGGGCCCTTCAACAGCTGCGCCCTGGGCACGGACGGGAGACCTGTCTGTTTGAGAGGCGGTCCAGCCGGCGAGGGATGGGCAGACGGCCGGTTCGTGGACATCGCCGTCGGGGGTCGGTTGTGCGCGCTCCGGGAGGATGGAGCGATCGTCTGTGAGGACAGTGCAGATGCCAATGGCGGAGTCAGCATTCGGCGGGGTCCATTCATGGCGATCACTGCGGGGTGGGGTCACACGTGCGCCCTGACCACTGCGGGCGAGGCGCAGTGCTGGGGTTACAACTCGCATGGCCAGGCAGATCCGCCGACGCAGCGATTCGAGGCGATCAGCGCCAGCGAGGTGCGCACCTGCGGGTTGACTGCCGATGGCGATGCCGTGTGCTGGGGGGATGTCGCGTACAGCGAGCTCCCGTTCAGATACTAGGCTCACCCTCCGCCCGGTCCGCGGCGGCCATCCGCGCCACCTCGATGCCCATCCGCATGGTGTAGTTCTGGCCGCGGTCCTCGGGGTAGAGCTGCGTGTTGTTCGCCAGGTACAGGCCCTCGACGGGGGTGCGGTGGGGGGCGATCGTCTCGGCGTAACGGTGGTGGACGATGGGCTGGCCCGAGCGGTCCTTGAACATCCACATGCCGTCGATCCACGAGCGGTTGAACGAGGGGTTGATGCGGCGGATGTAGGGCTCGTAGCGGGCGAGCACCTGCTCCGCGTCCTCCTCGGTGACCGGGTCGCCGGGGTCGGCGTAGTTCGAGAAGTAGACGATGTGCTTCCCGCCGTACTCGGCCGGGCTGCGGAAGTTCGTCTGCTCCACCGCCACGACGAACGGGCAGTCGGCGTCGGTGGCCGTGAGCCAGTAGATCTCCGAGAGCGGCCGGTCCAGCGCGAGCACCAGCACCGTCGCCCACTGGTAGTCGACGCCGTCGAGGAGCGCGCGGTACTCCTCGCCCAGCTCCGGCGCGAGCCGGGCCAGCACTGGCGAGGCGACGGTCGCGAGCACCACGTCGGCGGGCAGGAGTTCGGGCTCGCCGCCGTCCTCGGCCGGCTCCAGCTCCACGCCCGTCGCGCGGCCGTCCTCGACGACGATGCGGCGCACGGGGCGGCCGGGGTGGATGGTCCCGCCGTGCTCGGTGATGGCCGCGGCGAGGGCGTCGACCATGCGGCCGAAGGAGCCGCGCAGGTAGCCGAGCTGCTCCTTCGCCAGCGGGCCGCCCTCGCGGGAGGCGAAGCGGAGGTAGATCTTGCTCCAGAACCACGGCATCGCGACGTCGGGCGCGTGGCGGCCGAACTTGGCGCGGAGGAGCGGGCCCCAGACCCGCTCGTAGCCCTCGCGGCCCGCAGCGCGCGTGATCCACTCGGCGGCGCGCTGCCCCTCGTAGCGCTCCCAGTCGGCGACGCGCCGCAGCCACAGCGCGCTCAGCCCGAGGCGCAGCCGCGTCAGCAGCGAGACCGGCGTGAAGCGCAGCAGGTCGAGCGCGCCCGTGAAGCGGAAGACGCGCTCGCCGACGAGCATCCCGACGCGCGACTCGATCCACTCGAGGTCCTCGCCGAGGCCGAGCTCCTCGATCAGCCCGGCGACGACGGTGTCGGAGCGGAAGAGGTGGTGGTAGAAGCTCTCGATCCGCCCGCCGCCGATCTCGAAGGTGCGCACCTGCCCGCCCAGCACCGGCGAGGCTTCGACGAGATGCACCTCGTGGCCCTGCTTCGCCAGGTCGTGGGCGGCGGCGAGGCCGCCGACCCCTGCGCCGATGACGACCGCCCTCACGAGCCGGCCTTCCGTGTACCGGCGGCGGCGAGAGGCTCGCGGGCGGCGCGCGGCTCCCCGGCCGGCTCGTCGCCGGCGTGGAGGATCGTGCCGACGGCGATGTGGCGACGCCACAGCAAGAGCAGACCGAGCAGCACGACGGGGATAAGCAGCAGCGCGTGCAGCGCGATCGCGTACGCCGTGCCGACGGCGATCGTCGTGCCGAACACCACCGTGGTCTCGCGCGCGAGCAGCTCGAACGGCCCGATGCCACCCGAGGTCCACGGCACGGCGATGGCGAGGTTCGCCGCCCCGCACACGGCGAGGTAGAGCGGCGGGTCGAGGTCCAGCCCCATGCCCACCCCGACGAGCCAGTACATGGCCGCCTCGAGCGCCCACGAGGCGGCGCTGACGACCACGATGGCCGTCCACGCGCCCGCGCCGCGCACCGCCGTCAGGCCCTCGAGCAGCCGCGCGAGGCGGGGCGCGATGAGCCCTCGCAGCCGACCGGGCGCGAAGGCGAGCAGGCGCGTCGCCAGCTCCGGGTCGCGCGCGAGCCGGGGGCCGAGCAGCATGAGGCCGAGCGTGAGCACGACGAACCCCGCGCCCATGACGGCGGCGAGCGCCTGCAGCGTCGCGTTGCCGCCCGCCAGCGCGATCGTGCCCGCCAGGAAGAGCGCGAGCACGAGCCCGTCGAGGACCCGCTCGAGCCCGATGGTGCCGAGGGTCCGGGCGCGGTCGGCGCCGTGGCGCTCGTGCAGCAACTGCACGCGCACGAGCTCGCCGACGCGCATCGGCAGCACGTTGTTCGCCGCATAGCCGATGACCACGAGCGCCGTCGCGTCGTTCGTGGAGATCTGCGTGGCGCCGCGCAGCGCGAGCCGCCAGCGCGCGCCGCGCACCCACAGCGCGACGAGGTAGACGCCGAAGGCGACGGCGAGCCACGCGGGCTGCGCGTCCGTGAAGGCGTCGCCGAGCTCGGTGAAGTCGACGCGCCAGAGCAGGAGCGCGACGAACAGCAGGCTGACCGCGAGTCCGATCGCGGCGCGGCGCTTGCTCACGCCTCGCTCCGTTCCAGGCCGCGGGACGTGCTGCGTCCCGCCGTGGTTCCATCTTCGAGCACGCGCCCCCGACCGGCCAGCGACAGCGGTCGACCCGGCCGGGCTGCATCGAGGGCGCTACGGCGGGAAGAGCACCTCGCCGCGCAGCGCGCCGATCGTGTCCTCGGGGATGCCGCCCGCGATGAAGTCGGCCCAGTCGGCGACGATCTGGCCCGACGCGAGCCCGTCGACCAGGCCCTCGAACGTGGTCGCCCGGTAGCCTGCCTCCGGGAACCACCAGCGATGCACGTACGGGCGGCCGTACGCGAAGCGCTCGCGCAGCGGGTCGCCGTGCGGCAGCGTCGTGGGCGCGGCGATCACGATCGCGTCCTCGCCGTACCCGCCCGCGCGCACCGATTCCACGGGCTCGTAGCGCACGTCGGGCAGGTTGCGCAGGTACCAGGCCCACGGCCACGTCAGCCCCGAGGTCGTCTCGACGACGATCGTGGTGGGCGTCGGGCTCGCCGCCACGTGCGCCTCGATCTCACGGGTGAGGCGCGGGACGTCGGGCGCGGTCTGCGTGTAGATGAGCGGCTCGACCGGCGTGTCCGGGTGCGCGTACGTGACTCCGAACGCCGTGCGCAGCGAGAGCAGCACGACGAGCACCGCCGCGGCCGCGCCCGCGCCGGTCGCGCCCCACGCGAGCGGCGTCGCGCCCTCGTCGCGGAGGCGTCGCCACAGCGGCGGGAGCGCCGCCCCGACGGCGTGGCCGGCGAGGAGGGCGAGCGGCACGGCGAGGTGCACGTTGAGCCACGGCATCTTCTCGCCCGCGAGCGTCAGCGCGACGAGCGTCGAGGCGAACCACCACGCAAGCAGCCTCGCCAGCCGGTCCCCGCGTCGCAGCAGCCAGGCGCCGCCGGCGAGTGCGGGGATGAGCACGAGGAACTCGTAGAGCGGGAGCATCATCAGGTAGTAGAACCACGGCTGGTTGCCGCGCCGGACGTCCTGCTGGTCCAGCCAGTAGTCGAGCTGCCCCCAGAACGCGCCCAGGAACCCCTGCGGGTTCGTGAACCACGTCGTGTACAGCGGCAGCGTGATGACCAGCACGACCAGCGCCAGCAGCCACCAGCGCTGCGCGTCCCACGCCATGCCGACCAGCGCCGCCGCCCCCATCGTCACGAGCACTGCGACGGTGACCCCGTGCTGCGAGCCGAGGAACCCCGCCTCCCCCGCGTCGCCGAGCACGATCTGGCTCGCCGCCACCAGGAACGGGAGCGTCAGCGTGCCGAGCACCACCAGCATGTCGGCCTCGCGCGGTCGCTCCTCGAAGCCCAACCGCGCCCGCAGCGGCGCGAGGGGCCCCCACAGCGCCGCGACGACCCACGCGACGGGGAACAGCGCGACCGCCATCGCCGCGCGTCGAGGTCCACGTGCGCCCGCCTGGTCGAGCAGCGCCGCGGTGAGCGTCGCGTCGAGGTACAGGAGCACGATCGCGAGAGCGATGTAGGCGGTCTCCTTCGTCGCGAACCCGAGGGCGAGCGCGGCAGCGGCGAGCACGAGCCAGCGCGAGCGGCCGTCGTGGCGGTAGCCCCACACGGCGGCGAAGACCAGCACCGTCCACAGCACCGCGATCACGTCGTTGCGGGAGAAGCGCGAGAAGTAGAGCAGCACCGGCGACACCGCGAGCAGCGCCGCGGCGGTGGTGGTCGCGAGCGGCCCGAGCGAGCGGCGGAAGAGCAGCGGCGTCGCCACCAGCGCCGCGCCCGCGAGGGCGACCGGCAGGCGCGAAGTCACGTCGCCGTCCCCGGCGAGCTTGAAGACGCCGGCGAGGGTGTGGAACAGCAGCGGGCCGTGCATGAGCGGGTTGTGCTCGTAGCCCCGGCCCTCGGCGAGGTACCACGCGAACGTCGCGTGCAGCGACTCGTCGTGGTGCATCGCCCGCGCGCCGAGGTCCGCCACCCGCAGGACGAGGGCCAGCGCCGCGATCGCGAGCACCGCGAGCACGACGCCACCCGGCGCGCGCGCCGCGTGCGCGAACGCGAGCAGGCCGCCGTGCGGCCTCGCGAGCGGGTCGCGGGCGCTCACGGCGCACCCCCCGGCGGGACGACGACGATGCGCGTGCCGAACGCCTCGACCGCCACGGGCCACGCCTCGAACCTCGTGGCGACGTCGACGCCGTAGCGCTCGCGCTCCTCGCGCCCGAGGTAGACGTGGGTCACGCCCCAGCGTTCGAGGACGCCGAGTATCCGCGGCGTCGCGCCCTCGGTGTAGACGTCGTCCACGACGGCCTGGCGCGCGCCGATCTGCGGGTCGCTGCGCCACTGCAGCTGGTGGCCGGGCCAGCCGAGCAGCGTCGGCACGCCGCTCGCGGCGGAGATCGCGTTGCCGCTGCTGTACGAGGCCCCCACCGCCTCGAGCAGCGTGTGACGCGCGGGGTCGAGATGCGTGCGTACCCAGTGCAGCGCCACTGCGCCTCCGGGGTCCCGTACATGGAGGTACGCGACCGCGTCGAGCGTCCGTTCCTGTCCCTCGCGCGCGCGGCTGACCGCCGCGGCCGGGGCATAGAGCAGCGAGCCGAGCCACAGGAGCGTCGCTGCCGCGACGACGGCCGAGGCGAGCAGCGGGCGCGGCCGGAGCAGCCCGCGCGCGTCGAGCCCGGCGAGCCGGGACGTGGGGGCGCGGTCCCAGGCGAGTGCGACGCCGACCGCGCCCGCGAGCGCGAGCAGTGGCCAGGCGGCGCCCCAGAACTTGAACACCGTGTTGAGGCGCCCGTGGCCGAGCGCGTCGGTGATGTGGAAGAGCTCCGTGAGCAGCACGATCGTCCCCGCGGCGGCGGCGAGGGCGAGCCACACGGCGCGATCGCGAGCCCCGTCGCGGTACGCGCTCGCCGCCGCCGATCCGGCAGCCGCGGTGGCCAGGACGACCGCCAGCAGCGTGAGCCAGCCGACGCCGCGGTCCGTGAACGCGACGGTGTCACCGCCCACGATCACCGCGACGATCCACGCCACGACCGGCGCCTCGGCCAGGAGCAGGCCGCGCCCGAGGCCGCCCCAGCCGCCTCGCCGGGCCGTGAGCGTCGACGCCACCGCCAGCGGCAGCAGCACGGCGCCCCAGAACAGCGCGAACCGCGCCGGGTCGCTCGCGCCGTCGGTCACGAGCGCGAGGCCCGGTCGGTCGCCCTCGAACGTCGCGAGCATGGGCCAGGCGAGCGCGAGGCCGGCCGCCGCGGGGAGCGCGAGGTAACGCACCGCGCCGAAGATCGCCCCGAACAGCGGCCAGCCGACCGAGGCGAAGACCCACGTCGCCCCCGCCAGCCAGAGCAGGCCGTAGCTGAGCACGTCCCACGCGTTCGTCATCGCCAGCGCGGCGAAGAGCGCACCGGCGAGTAGCAGCGCGCCCGGCTCCATCGTCCAGCGGCGCCACGTCAGCGCCCTGCCGCCCTCGAATGTCTCGATCGCGAGCGCGACGGCTGCCAGTCCCAGCGGCAGGGCGAGGACGTGGGCGTGCAGGTCGCCGAGGATGAACGAGAAGGCCGGGAACTCGCTGATCGTGCCGGGCACGACGCGCGTCGCGCGCCACCACCACCAGAACTGGTCGGGCACGGCGTGCGTCGCCTCGGCGGGGCCGGGCAGGCCGGAGACGCCCAGCGTGCCCCAGAAGCCCGCGCCGCCGAGCCCGTTCGCCGCGGCGAGCTCCGCGAGGCCCTCGAGCGGCGCGAGCCAGACCATGCCGACCACGGCGAGTCCGGCCGCGACCCAGGCCGTCGAGCGGCGGCGCGGGCGGCCCAGGCCGATGGCGTCGACGGCGAGCCCGGCCGTGGCGGCCGCGACCATCGCGCCCGCGGCCGCGAGGCCGAGGTTGAAGCCGTGGTCCGGCCCCACCCCGCTGAGCTGCTGGGAGACGTCCACCATGACGTGCCCGAGGTGGTAGTACGAGACGCTGAAGCCGGCGAGCCACCCGTCCGGCGGCGGCATCACCGTCGCGTGATGGACGGCGTTGAGCAGCATCAGGTCCATCGGCTTCTCGGTCGCGATGGCGGCCGGCGCCTGCGACCGGACGAATGCGAGCAGCACGAAGACGGCGATGAAGACGGCCTCGCCGGCCAGTCCGGTCCAGCGCGCCTCGTACAGCACCCGCAGCCGGCGCGGCTCGCGCCAGACCAGCCAGGCCGACCACCCGTAGAGCCCCGCGAGCGCGAGCGCCACGAGGCCCACGCCGTACGTCGCTGAGGTGAGGGCCGAGGTGATCCAGGCGGCCTGGGCGACCAGCGCGAACGCGAGCGGGCGCGCGTACAGCAGGCCGCGTGACCGCAGGCGCGTGAACAGCAGCGTGACCGGGACGACCCCGGCCAGCCCCACGGCCAGTGTCGCGGCGTACCAGGCAAGGACCTCGAACATCGCGCCGCGGCGTCAGGCTTGCGCGGCCTGCGGCTCCGCCTCCGGCGTGGCCAGCAGCGCATCGACGAACGCCGCCGGGTCGAACGGCGCGAGGTCGCCCGGACCGTCGCCGGTGCCGATGAACCGCACCGGCAGCCCGAGCTGCGAGGCGACCGCGAAGACGATCCCGCCCCGCGCGCTGCCGTCGAGCTTCGTGAGGATCACCGAGGTCACCTCGACGGACTCCGTGAAGGCGCGCGCCTGCGAGAGCCCGTTCTGCCCCGTCGTCGCGTCGAGCACGAGCGCGACCTCGTCGGGGCCGCGCCCGAGCCGGCGCTCGATGACGCGGCGCATCTTCGCGAGCTCGTCGAGGAGGTGTTGCTTGTTGTGCAGCCGCCCGGCGGTGTCGACCAGCACGATGTCGTGGCCGCGGGCCTGTGCGGCCTCGGCGGCGTCGAATGCCACGGCCGCGGCGTCGCCGCCCTGCTGGTGCGCCACCACGTCGAAGCCGATCCGCTCGCTCCACGTGCGGAGCTGGTCGATGGCGGCGGCGCGGAAGGTGTCGCCCGCCGCGGCGAGGACGCGCTTGCCGTCCTCGGCGTAGGCATGTGCGAGCCGCGCGATCGCCGTCGTCTTGCCGGTGCCGTTGACGCCCACCACGAGCACCACGGCGGGCTGCGGCGGCGGGTCGGCCGCTGCGGGGCCCCAGAGGCGTCCCACGCCCTCCGGCGCCTCGAGGATCGCGACGAGCTCACGGCGCAGCGCGTCGCGCACCTCGTCCGCGCTGGCGGGGTCGGTGGCCTGGATGCGCTCGAGCACCTCGAAGGTCGTCTCGACGCCGGTGTCCGCGCCGATCAGGACCTCTTCGAGCGACTCCCAGAGCTCGGGGCCCACGTCGCGCCCGCGCAGCGCGTCGGCGACGCGGCCGAACCACGAGCGGCGGGTGCGCGCGAGCGCCTCGCCGGTCGCGGCCTCGGACTCCTTGGTGCGACCGAACAGCCTCACGCCACGTCTCCATCCCGCATCGCCGTGTACGTCGATGGTATGGCCAAGGCCGGGTCGTGGCTACGCGCGGGCGCGGCGCCCCCGCTACGACGCCTGCGGCAGGTCCGCGAGGCGCAGCGAGAGCACGCGCGAGGTGGAGTCGTCGCCCATGGAGACCCCGTAGATCGCGTCGGCGGCCTCGATGGTGCCGCGGTTGTGCGTGATGACGATGAACTGCGAGCGGTCGGACATCTCGCGCAGCGTCTGCACGAAGCGCCCGACGTTCGCGTCGTCGAGCGCGGCGTCGACCTCGTCGAGGACGCAGACCGGCGCGGGGTTCACCGAGAGCAGCGCGAAGAGCAGCGCCACCGAGGTCAGCGCGCGCTCCCCGCCGGAGAGCATCGCCAGCGACGAGATGCGCTTGCCGGGGGGTTGCGCCCGCACGTCGACGCCGGGGTCGGCGTCCTCGTCGGACTCCTCGCCCGGCGCGACCTCGACCAGCGTGAGGGACGCGCTGCCGCCGCCGAAGAAGCGCTCGAAGTACTCGCCGAACGCGGCGTTGACGAGGTCGAAGGTCTCATCGAAGCGTTCGCGGATGCGGCGTTCGAGGTCCGTGATCGCCTCCCGCAGCTGCTCCTCGGCGGACTCGAGGTCGGAGACCTGCCCCACGAGGAAGTCGTGGCGCTCCCGCTCCTCGGTGAGGTCCTCGGTGGCTTCGAGGTTCACGGGGCCGAGCGCCCGGATCTCGCCGCGCAGCTCGGCGACGCGGTTGCGCAGCTCCGCCGGCGACACGTCGGCGCCCCCGCTCGGCGGTGGCGGAGCGCCGTTCGTGCGCTGCGCGAGCACCGCCTCGGGCTCGATGTCTGGGCTCTGCTCCCCGACCGCGACCGGCTCGGGCGGGGGTGCGCGGCGCACCGCGCCGAGGTCGTCGACGGTCATACCGTCCTCTGCGAGTTGCTGCTCCAGGGTCTGCACGCGGCCCGCGCACTCGCGGAGCGCTGATTCGGCTTCGATCAGGTCGCGCTCGGCGGCGAAGAGGCGTGCCTGGCTGTCGCCGCGCGTGGCCGTGAGGGTGCGCGCCGCCTGCTCCGCGTCGGCCAGCGCCGCGTGCGCGGGAGCGACGGCGGCCTCGGCGGACGCGCGCGCGGCCTCGGCGTTGACGCGCTGCTCGCTCAGGTCCTGGACCGCGAGCACGAGGTCGTCGAGCTCGTGCTGGACGGCCTGCGCCTGCTCGCGGCGCTCGACGAGGCGCTCGCGCGCGAGCCGTCGCTCGGCCTCTGCGGCCTCGCGGCGCGACGCAGCGGCGTCGCGCTCGCCGCGGGCCGTGGCGAGCGCGCTGGTCGCCTCGGCGACGGCCTCGGCCGCCGCGTCGCGCTCCGCCCCCACGGCCTCCGAGCGGTCTCGCAGCGCATCGAGTTGCTCGTCAATGAGCGCGATCTCGGCGCGCAGCGGGGCGTCGTCCGTCGTCGACTCGTCGCGCTCGTGCTCGTCCGCGGCGAGGGCAGCGTGGATGATGCGCAACTCGCCGGAGAGCGCGACGAGGCGCCCGCGCAACAGCGACGCGGCGCGCTCATGGTCGCGCAGCCGCAGCTCTCCCTGCTCGGCGTCGCGGCGCGCCTTGCGCACGCCTTCGCGCATCCCGTCGGCTTCCCCATCGAGGCGGGCGATCCGGGCGGTGGCCTCCTCGACGCCGCGCTCGGCGGCCTCGATCCGCTCGGGCAGCGCCTCGGCGTCGTCCTGTAACTCGAAGTGGTCCGCCGTCACGCCCCGGGAGCCGCCGTAGATGGCGCCGTTCTGCCGCAGCAGGATGCCGTCGCGCGTCACGATCGAGCCGAGTCCGCGGTCGATGTGCTTGAGGGCGGTCTGGATGTCATCGACCACGATCGTGCGGCCGAGCAGTGCGTCGACCAGCGAGCGGTACTCCTTGTCGGTCCGGACGAGCCGCGCCGCGACGCCGACGACGCCGCGCTCGTTGAGCAGGTTGAGCGGGAAGTGGTGCGATATGCCCTGCAGCGGCAGCAGCGTCGCCGCGCCCATCTCGTGGGCTCGCAGGTGCTCGATGGCCGCGAGCGCGTCCTCCTGGCGTTCGACGACGACCGCGCCGATCTGGTCCGCGAGCGCCGCTTCGATCGCCTGCTCGAGCCCGGACGGGACGCGGATGACGCGCGTGAGCAGGCCCACCACGCCCTTGAGTGGCTCCTCGCCCGCCTCGGGCTCCTCCGCCGCGCGCAGCAGCTCCGCGCCTGCGGCGCCGCGCTCGGTGATGCGCGCCGAGAGTGCGTCGATGAGGTCGCGGCGCGCGACGACCCTGTCGCGCTCCGCCGTGCGTTCGCGCAGCGTGTCGCGGGCGTCACCGGCGTCGGTGAGCGCCTGTTCCAGGCGCTCCTCGGCGGCCATGCGGCGACGCTGCAGCTCGCCCAGCGCCTGCGTCAGTCGTTCGCCCTCGCGCCGTGCGGCCAGCGCCTCGCGCCCGTACTCCTCGACGCCGCCGAGCAGCTCCAGCCGACGCCCCTTCGCAGCCTCGCGCTGCCGCGCGCGGTCGGCGCGCCGGGCGGCTTCCTCGCGCCGGCGCTGCTCCATGCCGGCCACGTCCGCCTCGATGCGCGCGCGGCGCGTCTCGAGCGTCGTGAGGTCGCGCAGGGCCTCGCGCACCGTCTCGTCGGCGCTACGCAGCGCGTCGCGGGCGCTGCCGAGCGCCGTCTCGCCCTCGGCGACACGCGCATCGAGCGCGACCGTCGCGGGGCTCGTGTCCTCGTCGTCCACGGGCAACGCTTCGAGGTCCGTGATGCTGGCGGCGATCTCGGTCCGGCGCACGTCGAGCAGCTCGCGGCGCTGCTCGCTGAGGGCGAGCTGCTGGTTGAGCGTGAGCGCCTGCTCGGCGCGTTCGCGCTCGTGGCGCTGCGTCCGTTCGAGCTCGGCGCGGGCAGCGGTGACGGCCTGCTCGGCGGCCGCGATGCGCGGCGCGAGCGCCTCCGAGGTGCGCTGGGCCGCCGTGAAGGCCTCCGTGCGCTGGTCGTAGCGGGCCTGCGCCGCGGTGTGCTCGTCGCGGGCGCGACGCAGCTCGATCTCGTAGTACGCCTCGAGCGCAGCGCCGAGCTCCGACTCGAGCTCGCGGTAGCGCGCCGCGCGCTGCGACTGGCGTTCGAGCTGGCGGAGCCGCGGCGCCAGCTCGCGGATCAGGACGCGGACGTGCCCCAGGTTGTCGCGCGTCTGCGCCAGCCGCCGCTCGGCGCGGGTCAGCTCGATGCGATGGCGGTGTACGTCCGCTGCTTCCTCGATGAGCCTGCGACGCTCCAGCGGCCGCAGGCCGAGCACCTCGTCGACGAGGCCCTGCGTCATCATCGCGTAGGAGTTCTGGCCGACCTGCGCGCGGCGGAACAGGTCTTGGACGTCCAGCAGGCGCACCCGCTGGTTGTTGATGCGGTACTCGCTCTCGCCGGAGCGGTACGTGCGACGGGTAACGGTCACCTCGTCGAAGTCGATGGGCATCCAGTGCTCGGAGTTGTCGAGGGAGAGCGTGACTTCGGCCATGCCCTGCGGGTTGCGGGTGTCGGAGCCCGAGAAGATGAAGTCCTCGCTGCGGCGGGCGCGGATGGCGCGCGCGGACTGCTCGCCCAGCGCCCACCGCAGGGCGTCGGAGACGTTCGACTTGCCCGAGCCGTTGGGGCCGACGACGGCCGTGATACCGGGGCCGAACTCGAAGACCTGGCGGTCCGCGAAGGACTTGAACCCGTGCGCTTCGACGCGTCGCAGGTACATGGCTACTCCGCCCCGCTCGTCACGTCGACCGCGGGCGCGTCGGCATCGAGGCGCTCACGCAGGCGGCGCACCGCCTCGCGCGCGGCCTGTTTCTCGGCCTGCTGCTTGCTTGCGCCGCAACCCGTGCCGAAGACCTCTCCGGCGAGGCGCACCTCGACGGTGAACACGCGCGCGTGGTCCGGCCCGCGCTCATCGGTCGTGACGTACTGCGGGCGTCCGAGCGCGGTCTCGGCGAGTTGCTGGAGCGCGCCCTTGGGATTGAGCTCGGCCGGGTCCGTCTGCAAGCCCGTGATCTCGGGTTCAAGCGAGCGCTCGATGAAGCCGCGGGCGCCCTCCATGCCGCCGTCCGGGCCGGTGTCGAGGCGGATGGCGCCGATCACGGCCTCGTAGACGTGCGCCAGGTTGCCCTCGCGCTCGCGGCCGCCGGTCGCCTCCTCGCCGCGTCCGAGCAGCAACCACTCGCCGAGGCCGAGGCGAGCCGCGACGCGCGCGAGCGTCGGGCCCTGCACCAGGTGGGCGCGCCACTGTGTCAGCTGGCCCTCCTCGATGCCGGGGAAGTCCGCGTAGAGCCGCTCCGCCACCACGAGGCCGAGCACGGCGTCCCCGAGGAACTCGAGGCGCTCGTTGGAGCCGGGCGCATCGGCATGCTCGTTGGCGTACGAGGAGTGAGTGAGCGCGAGGCGCAGCAAGGACTCGTCGGCAAAGCGCAGCCCGATCCGTTGCTGGAGAGTGTCGAGTGAGGCGGGCGCGGGAGCCACTCGGGCCGTCCCTCCGGGAGGCTCCGTCCCGCGCCAACTCGTACGATGGCGTGCGTGGACGGGGCCTACGAGCCCCCGCAACTCCTCGATATCCTATGGATGAAACGCGATCAGCGTCAATAACCGCTAACGTGACTACTCCGCCTACCCTTCCGTCGTTCACCGCCGCGCTCTCCGCGCCCGCCCGCGGATTGCTCGACGCCGCCCGATCCGCGGCCGACCAGGCCGGCGTGGAGCTCTGGGTGGTCGGCGGGGCGCTGCGCGACTGCGCGGCCGGCCGGCCCCCGGGCGACCTGGACCTCGCCGTCGCCTCGGACGACCCCGCGAGGGCGGAGCGCCTCGCACGTTCGGTCGCCGACCGGTGCGGCGGGGGCGAGGTGACGCACGAGCCACGCTTCGGCACCGCGTCCGCAACCGTCGACGCGGCACGCGTAGAGATCGCCACGCTCCGCACCGAGCGCTACGCACGGCCCGGGGCCCTGCCCGAGGTACGCCTCGGCGCGTCGATCGAGGAAGACCTGGCGCGACGCGACTTCACGGTGAATGCCCTCGCGCTCTCCGTCGCGGGTCCGCACCGCGGCGCGTTGCTGGACCCCCTCGGCGGCCTCGACGACCTCGCCGCCCGGCGGCTGCGCGCGCTGCACGAGCGCTCGTACAGCGACGACGCGACGCGGCTGTGGCGCGGGGCGCGCTACGCCGCCGCGCTCGACCTCCGCCCGGAGCGCGCGACGGCACGGTGGATCCTCGATGGTCATCGCTGGCTCGCGCAGATCTCGGGGGCGCGGCTCTGGACCGAGTTCGAGCGCACCGCGGCGCAACGGCGCGTGGCCCGCGGTGTCGGCCTGCTGGATGCGTGGGGCGTCCTGCGCGGCACGCACGAGGGGTGGACCGTGCCCGACAGTGCGCGGAACGCGCTGCGGCACCGGCCAGGGCCGCATGCGCCGGAGCTGCTGCTCGCGGTGCTGCTCGCCGCCCTGCCCGCGCGCGACGCCATCGCCGAGCGCCTCACCGCGCCCCGCGCCGCGCGCGACGCCGTCGACGACGCCTCGCGGCTGCTGGCCGCCGCCGACGCGTCACCGGAAGCCCTCGAACGCCTCGAGGGCGCCGGGCCGAGCGCACGGCGGGCGGCGGCGTGGCTCGATCCGGCGCGGCAGCGGCTGTTGCAGCGCGCGCTCCGGCGGTGGGAGCGCACGCGCCCGCCGCTCGACGCCCGAGCGCTGGAGCGCCTGGGCGTGCGGCCCGGCCCGGAGATGGGCGTGTGGCTGCGGCGGTTGCGTCGGCAGCGCTACCTCGGCACCCTGAGCAGCGCCGCCGCCGCCCGAGGGCTCGTCCGCGCGGCACTCGCGCGCGATCGCGGCGACGGCCGCGGGGGAGCACCATGACCAAGCCTCGACCCCGGCGACGATGGCGCGTCCGCCGCGTGGAGCGGGACTGACGGCCCGTGGCAGGTCGCGACCGCCGACGCCGCACGCAGCGCCGCGAGGTGCGCCGCGGGCAGTCGCTCCCCGCGCCGGTCGCGCGCGTGTTCCGCGGCATCCCGGTCACCCGGCTCGGGCTGCTCGTGTTGCTGCTCTTCGGGTTCTGGATCGGCCGCGTGGCGGCGATCGTCCCGGGCGACGGCGTCGAGATCGTCGTGGCGGCCATCAGCGCGGTCGCGCTGGCGCTGTGGTACCGCCGCCGCGCGCGCGAGTACATGCGTATGCGCGCCGAGTCGAGGGAGCGCCGGGACGGCGCTCGCGACGGCGGAGGGTAAGTCGTGAGTTGGAGCTACGAGGGCGCCACGGGACCGGAGCGCTGGGCGTCGCTGGCCGAGGCCTACGCCGACTGCGCCGGACGGCAGCAGTCGCCGATCGACATCGCGGGGCACGTCGAGGGCGACGCCGCACCCCTCGAGTTCTCGTACGCCACACCGGCCAGCGCCGCCCGCAACGACGGCGTGTTCGTGCACGTCGACTACCCCGAGGGCAACTCGCTGCTCCGCGAGGGGCGGACCTACGGACTGCGCTCGATGCACATGCACGCGCCCTCGGAGCACACGATCGAGGGCGAGCAGTTCGCGGCCGAGCTGCACCTGGTCCACGCGGACGCGGACGGCAGCCTGGCCGTGGTCGGCCTGCTCTTTGCGCTCGGCGAGGCGAGCCCTGCCGTGCAGGCGCTCCTCGACGCGGCCCCGGCCGCAGGCGAGACCGTCGAGGACGGCGTGAGCGTCGAGCCCGGTGCGTACGTGCCGGACGACCCGGCCTGCTACCGCTACGACGGATCGCTGACCACGCCGCCGTGCAGCGAGGGCGTCGCGTGGCACGTCGTGCGCGAGGTGCGGACGATCTCGCGGCAGCAGGTCGACGCGCTGGTCACGAATGGTGGCGGCGCGACCAACCGCCCGGTCCAGCCCGTCCACGGCCGCGTGATCACACTCGCCTGAGGGCCCTCACGACCGCCTCGGACGCCGACGGCGGCGACGCCGGGGCAACTCGAACCACGTAGCGCCGTCGCCGCGGTCGTCGCCTCGCAGCGGGACGTAGCCGACGCGCAGCCAGAAGTACATGCCGTGGCCGTTGCTCCGGGGCGCCGAGGCCTGGAACGCCCGCACGCCGTCACGGCGCAGGCGCCGCTCCGCGGCGAAGACCGCGCGGATGCCGAGGCTGCCACCTCGCCGCTCCGGCACGATCGCCACCCCGACGGTCGCCGTCCCCTCCGCCGGGTGGTCGCGCCGCACGGTCAGCAGCCCGGCGTGCTCGCCACCGGCGCGCACGAGGAAGCACTCGGTGCCGGGCGCAGGCTCAGGCAGCGGGCCGTCGTAGCGGCGTCCGACGCCGTCGCGCAGCGCCTGCTCGATGGCGGGGCACGCCGCGAGCGCGTCGTCGAGCGTCGTTGCGCGGAGCACCACGCCGAAGCCGCGCGCCCAGAGCGTGCCGATCGCGCGGTCAGGCATCGGCCGCGTCGAGCCAGTCGGCGATCGCGCCGCCCACCTCGCTGGTCGGCAGCACGAGCCGCTCGCAGTCCGGCAGGGCGTCGAGGAAGATCGAGCCGTAGTCGCGGCTGAGCACGCGGCGGTCGAGCAGGAGGAAGACGCCACGGTCCTCGGAGGACCGGATCAGGCGCCCAAAGCCCTGGCGGAAGCGCAGCACGGCCTGCGGCAGCGTGTAGTCGGCGAAGGGATCGTCGTACTGCGCCCCCCTCGCGGCGTGGATCGGGTCCGTCGGCACGGGGAACGGCAGCCGCGCGACGGCGAGCTGCGAGAGCGCCGGGCCGCGCACATCGACGCCCTCCCAGAACGACGCTGTGCCGAGCACGAGCGAGCGCGGCCGGTCCGCGAGCGCACGCAGCAGCCGCGCCGGCCCGCCGTCGACGTCGTGCGCAAGCACGGCGATGTCGTCGACGGACAGCCGCCCGCGCAGCGCGTCGGCGGCGGATCGCACACCGCCGTGCGAGGTGAACAGCGAGAGCGTGCGCCCGCCCGCGGCGCGCGTCGCCGCCGCGAGGGCGTCGTGCGCGCCCATCGCGTAGCCGGGCGCCTCCGGCTCGGGCACGTCCTCGAGCACGAGCACGAGCGCGGCGCGGCGGTAGTCGAACGGCGACCCCACGTCGAGCGTGTCGGGCTCGAATAACCCGAGCCCGCGGACCGAGTAGGCGAACGAGCCGCCGCTGCTGAGCGTCGCGCTCGTCGCGAGGACGGAGTCGCGGCGGGCGTAGAGCTCGTCGGTGAGCCGCGGACCCACGTCGAGCGGCGCGACGCGGACGCGGGGGCCGCGCCCGCCGGCGCTGAGCCAGACGATCTGCTCGGGGTCGGCGCGCTGCACGGCCTCGCGCAGCGTCGCGGCGTGGAGCGCCGCGGCGTCGCGCGTCCGCACGAGGCCCGTGCGCAGGCCTTCGAGGGTCGTCGCGCTGCCCTCCGGCTGCGCCTCGACGGCCTCGCGCGCCTGGTCGAGGCGGCGCGCAAGCTCGTCGGTGGCGAGCTCAGCGTGCAGCGCGGCCTCCTCGACGTCGCCCCACAGGGGCTGCGCGCGGCGGCCCGGCGTGATCGAGACGCGCTGGTCGGTGTCCTGCTCGGCGAACTCCTCGATGTAGCCGAGCAGCGCGGCCTCGAGGTCCGGGATGCGGGCGTCGACGCGCGCCGCCGCGGTGGCGACGTCGTCGGCGAGGGCCGCGAGCCCGGCGGCCGGGGAGAGCGGCATCGGGTCGAGCATGGCGGCGGTGCGCAGCGCACCGGCGAGGCTGCCCGAGGCGCGGCCGGTGGTCCCCGCGTCCTCGACCAGCGCCGACAGCTCCGGGGTGCCGACGGCCCCGCTGAACTGGTTCGTAGCGACCGCCTCCAGGCGGTGCGCCTCGTCGACCACGAGGTGGTGGAACGGCGGCAACACCTGGTCGTCGCTGGCCGCGTTGGCGAGGAGCAGCGCGTGGTTCACGACCACGACGTGCGCGGCGGCGGCCTCGGCGCGGGCGCGCTGCAGGAAGCAGCTGCCCTCACGCACGAACGCGCAGCGCCTCGCGAGGCAGTCGTTCGAGTCGGCCGAGAGCGCCTGCCAGCTCGGGCGCTCGTCGTTACGCAGGTAGAGCTCGGAGACCTCGCCACGCTCGGTGCCGTCGAGCCAGACGGCGACGCGGCCGAGGACGCGAGCCTCGGCCGGCGTGATCTCGTCGGCGGCATCGACCGACTGCGTCCAGCGCTCCATGCAGAGGTAGTTGGCGCGCCCCTTGAGCACGGCCGCGCGGAGCGTGCCCGGCGCGGCGCCCTCGGCGCGCTCGACGACGGCCGCGGCGGCCGGCAGGTCGCGCGCCGCGAGTTGCTCCTGGAGGTTGAGCGTCTGCGTCGAGACGACGACACGGTCGTCGTTACGCAGCGCGTGCAGCAGCGCGGGCAGCAGGTACGCCAGCGACTTGCCCGTGCCCGTGCCGGCCTCGACGGCGAGGTGCCCGGCGTGCGCGATGTTCGCCGCGACCGCGCGCGCCATCGCGGTCTGGCCCGCGCGCGCCTCGAAGTGCGGGAGCAGGTCGGGCGATCGCGCGGCCTCCTCGAAGAGCCGCTCGACGTCCTCGTCCTGCACCACGCGCGGCTCATCCTCCGCGCCGAGCTGCAGCGCGGATGGGAGCGGCGCCGGTACCGGCCGGCCCAGCGTCGACGGCGCACCGCTCGCGGGTCCCTCGGCGTCGCGGGCCGCGAGTGCGTCCTCGAACAGCGGGGCGAGCGCCCATCCGGCGCGCGCCGCGAGCGAGGCGAGGTCACGCAGCGCGCGCGACGAGAGCGCGTCGATGCGGTCGAGGAGCCGCAGCATCACCTCAGCGGTCGCCTCGGCGTCCGGGAGCGCGCGGTGGTGCTGGTCCAGACGAACGCCCAGCGCGGCGGCGAGGGAGCCGAGGTCGAGCCGGTCCGAGGTGGGCAGCACCACCGACGCCAGCTCGTAGGTGTCGAGGCTGGGGCCGGGCATCGGCGCGCCCGCCTCCGTGAGGAACCCGAGGTCGAACGCGACGTTGTGGCCGACGAGCGGCCGGCCGCCGGCGAAGACGGCGAACTCGGAGACCGCGCGCGCGGGCGGTGGCGCGTCGCGCACGTCCTCGTCGGTGATCGAGGTCATGAGCCGGATGCCGGGCGGGATGCGCACACCCGGGCGCACGAGCGTCTCGAAGCGGTCGGTCACGCCCTCGCGGCCGAAGCGGACCGCGCCGATCTCGATGATGCGGTCCTTCGAGGCGTCGAGGCCGGTGGTCTCGAGGTCGACGGCGACGAACTCGGGGTGGGGCCTGGCAGGCATCAGGGCACCGGAGAATGCGGGGAGTGGTCGTGGGCGGTCAGCCCGAGGCTCACGCGGTGACGGCGGCGACCGCCTCGATGGCGCCCTGCTCGAAGCGGACGAACTGCTCGCCGGGCGGCTCGTCGACCATCCGCAGGGCGGCTCCGAAGCGGCCGGCGTGGAGCTCGTTCAGCAGGTCATCGGCGCTGGTCACCTCGCGCTCGAAGGCGGTGGCGTAGTAGCCGATGCCGCTCTCGGAGTGGGCGTCGCTGCCGCCGGTGGTGGGCTTGCCGAGGACACGAGCGACCTCGAGTGCGAAGTAGTTCTCGCGCGGCGTGTTGCAGCCGTTGGCGACCTCGATGGCGTCGGCGAACTGGAACACGGGAAGCTCGGCGGCCTGCTCGGGGGTGAGGTCGAACGGCTTGCCGTTGGTGCGCATCGCCGTGACCTCGTCGAAGACGTGGCGGAACGGGTGGCACACGACGAGGTAGCCGCCGACGGCGTCCAGGGCCTGGCGCAGCGCCTCGGCGCGGCGGATGCCGCCGATGTAGGACTGGAGGCCGATGGCGGTCATGTGGCCGAGGTCCGTGGAGACCTCCATGCCGAAGTTGATGAAGAACGGCGTGTCGGCGTGGCGTTCCAGGAACCCCTGCCGTTCCCACGGGTCCCACATCTTGTCGTGCTCGGTGATGTTGGCGCCGGTCAGGCCCGCCTCGGGCCCGAGCAGCATGAGCTTCTCGGGCTTCAGCATGCTGTCGGACGAAGCCACCGCAGTGTGGAGGTGCATGTCTATCACGCTGGCCTGCGGCGCTTTAGTGAGTTCCAGGGTTGGGCTCCCGTGCATCAGAGTCCGGCGCGCAGGCCGGCACCGCGAGTCTACGTGATGGTGTACGTCACGGGCTATACCCCGCATTGCATCACTGGATCCGTGACTCGAATGACGCCTCGCGCGGGGACAATCCCGTAACCGAGCTACCGGACGGCGTTCACTTCAAGCTGCACTCCCTCATGCCGCTGGATGCAACTGATGACCTCGAACAGGTTGCGGGCGTGGGGATTGCCGGACGGTCCGAACATGCGCATCAGGCTCTTGGGTTGCTTGTTCGTGAGGGAACCAAGCTCCTCGAATCCGATGGTGGCGTTGATGTAGTCACGCAGGACGATCTTGCCTGCATCGACGTCTCCCGCAAGCAGGCACTCGACGCCTTCCTTCAGCAGTGCTTCCCGAAAGGCCGGTTCGCGCTGCGCGCGGGCCTTCACCGTCTCTTTGAAGTCGCGCGTGAGCGGCATGTCATACCTCCGACCGCTTGCGACGCTCTCGTGACAGCGCAGCGATAGTAACGAATACGGCACCATCGTCGAAGGTGGCGGTCGCCTCCGTTTGTGACACCCAGTCGCTCACCCACCAAGCAGCGGCAACAGCACGCCGAACGCGAGCGCGGCGACCAGCGCCGTGACCCACATCGCGCGCGTCATGCGCCCTCGCACGAACCCCGCGGCGATCAGCGCCAGCAGCACGGCGATGTTCACGAAGAAGCGGAAGCGCGCCGGGTCGTCGAGCGACAGGTACGCCGCGCCCAGCACCAGCCCGAGCAGCGTCCACGCCAGCATCATCGCGTTCACCACGACGACGCCGAGGAGCGGCAGCGGCACGCTGCGCGCGCCCGCGACGCGCTCGCGGGCCTGCACCCACCACTCGGCGTTGCGGCTCATGCTGACCAGCGCGATGCCGGTGGTCGCGAAGGCGGCTGCCGCACCCGAGATGAAGCCGGCGACGAGCGCGCGGGCTGCCTCGGGGTCCACCTACGCCTCCCCGCCTGCAAACTCCCCGTCCGCAGGCTCCTCGACGATGGCGAGCGACTCGGCGCGCGACAGCGTGCGCGCCGGGAACACCGTCGCGCCCTCGCCCTCGAGGTCGCGCCGCAGCTCGGCGACCTTCGCCCGCTCGTGCGCGAGCAGGAACACCGAGGGGCCGGCGCCGGTGAGGTGCAGCGGCGCACCGCCCACGACCGCCGCGTATGCGCCGTAATGCGCCAGCAGCTCCGACTCGGTGCGCTCCACGACGTGCTCGAAGGCGTTCCACAGGTCGGCGGTGGGCGGCGGCGCGCCGCGTTCGAGGCGGTGCGCGATGCGGTGCGAGCGCTCGCCGTGGCTGAGGTCGTGCGGCTGCACGGCGGCGAAGCGTCGCGCCGTCTTGTTCGGCGGCGAGGGCACGGGCGGCACGAGCACGAGCAGCCGCAGCGGCCGCAGGTCGCGCAGCGGCTCGACGATCTCGCCGCGCCCCGTGCACCGCGCCGAGCCGCCGTGGAGGAAGAACGGTACGTCCGAACCCAGCTGCGCGCCGACCTCGGCCAGCCGCGCGGCCGGCCAGCCGAGGCCCCACAGCCGGTCGAGCCCGCGCAGCACCGCCGCGGCGTCCGACGAGCCGCCGCCGAGGCCGGCAGCGACAGGGATCGCCTTGTCGACCTCGATCGCCACGTTGGGCTCGCGTCCCGCGGCGGCGGCGAGCGCTTTCGCGGCCTCGGCGGCCAGCTCGCGCTCCCCCTCGACGGCGGAGGCGTAGCGGCCCGACAGCCGCACGTCGAGGCCTTCAGCAGGGCGCAGGCGCACCGTGTCGGCGAGGTCGATGGCCGTCATCACCGTGTCGAGGTCGTGGTAGCCGTCGTCGCGGCGGCCGAGGATCTCGAGCGTGAGGTTGATCTTCGCCGGCGCGAGCACGCGCAGCCCCGCCGGATAGCCCCCCGTCGAGGACGACCCCGCGGGGTATCCCCGCGTCGAGAACGAGCCACCGGCCGCGCCCTCAACCGACATCGAGCGCCCCCGGATGGGCGGCCTCGACGTGTGCATGGAGCCGCCGCCAGTCGTCGAGGTCGAGGTGCTGCGCCCGCCTGGCCGGGTCGATGCCGGCGGCGTCGAGGACGGCGTGGGTCTGCTCGCGGGTGAGGCCGAGCGCGGAGCGCAGGCCGTTGTGGAGCTGCTTGCGCGGCTCGGCGAAGCCCGCGCGCACGAGGAAGAAGAAGCGAGTCATCTGCTCCGGCGGCAGGCTCACCGCGGGGGCGGGCCGCCGGTCGATACGCACGACAGCCGACTGCACGTCGGGCTCCGGCCAGAACGCCGACGAGGGCACGTCGAACAGCAGCTCCGGCACGCCGTACGCGCCGATCGAGAGCGAGAGCACGGACTCCCTGCCGGGGCCGCCGACCATGCGCCGCGCGACCTCGCGCTGCACCATCACCACCAGCCGCCGGGGCGCGGGGTCGGCCTCCAGGAAGCGCCGGATCACGGGCTGCGTGATGTAGTACGGCAGGTTGCCCGTCATCACGTACGGCGGCTGCGCGCCGCACTCCTCCAGCAGCTCGGCCGGGGTCACGTCGAGGATGTCGGCGGGGACGATGCACGCCCCGCTCCCCGCGAGCTGCCGTCGCGCGATCGCCGCGAGCTCTTCGTCGATCTCGACGCCGACGACGCTGCTCGTGCGCTCCACCAGCTCGCGCGTGAGGCCGCCGGGCCCCACGCCGACTTCGATCACGGTCTCGCCGGGTTCGAGCTCGCAGGCATCGGCGATGCGGGACAGCAGCAGCTCGTCGGTGAGGAAGTGCTGGCCGAGCGCCTTGCGCGGCGAGACGCCGAGGCGGCGCAGGAAGTCCGGCGGATCCTCGGGCCGGGCGCGGCGTCGCGAGCGTGTGGGGGTCACGGCACGCCCCCTCGCGAGGCAGGTCGACGCGCAGGGGCGCGACGGCGCGACGCACGGCGGTGGTGTGCGTGGAGATGGTCGTGCCCCGCCGTTGAGTTGCACAGCGAGCTTGCGTTCATGAGCCAGCTCAAGCCCGGCGCCCCTGCGGCGCCCGATGTGACCGACGTACCGCTGCTGCCTTCCGACCCTGACGGGGTTAGCCGGGCATCGCCGCGCAGGACCAGGCTCTCAACGCCGCTTTATGTCGGCAGTCCTCGTGTAACAACCCTCGGGCGGGCATTCAGCCCCGCTGAGCGGATTGCGGGTAACAGGGCACCGCTAGCTCCCCGCCTAGCACGACCACCCCGATCGTAGGGACGGGGGATGCTCGGCGTCAAAGCGACGCACGAGTGAGGGTCTCTTCATATCGCCGTGCCGCCACCCGCGACGAACGGGTTCAGCACCGCGACGCCGGTTGGCTCGAAGTGCCTCATGTTGCGCGTGACCACTGTCAGACCGTGTTCGAGCGCCGTCGCGGCAATCAGCAGGTCCGCCCCGGCGTGCCCGAGATCACCCGAGAGCTGGCCCCACCTCCGAGCTGTAGCCATGTCGATCGGAAGAACACGATCGCCGTACCTCGAAGTGACCCGGTCCAGCCAGGCCGCAAGGTCTCGGGCGAACGAGGGGTCACGCGTCCGCTGCCGGACAATGCCGCGCTCGACTTCGCCGATGGTCACCACGCTCAGGTACAGGTCGGTGATTCGTTGTGCGCCGATCCAGCGCGTGACGTCGGGGTTGCGGTCCTGTCGTCGCAGTGCCGAGAGGACATCGGTGTCCAGCAGGAACACTAGATATCCAGCTCCCTGAGCGGGACCGGGAGGCGCTCGAATTCCCCGTCGTCCTGCGGGATTTCGAGGAGGAGCCCCGCGAAGGTCGGCGCGGCCGCGTCGTCCAGCTCACAGAGCCGCTCGTACTCATCCTCGGCGAGCACGACCACGGCCGGGTGGCCTCGGCGTGTGACGTGCTGAGGCTCACCGGACAGCGCCGCGTCGACGACCGCGCTAAACCTGTTCTTCGCGTCCTGCAGTTGCCATTCCGACATCAGGTCCACTCCCAGCTAGCTTGTCTGGCTAGACTATACCACCTGGGGCCACGAACGCTCGCCCGATGCCGTTCCCGACATCGCCCCTCGCGCCTCGCAGCTTCAGGGCGCTGCCTTAACGCTGGCGACCACGCCGAAGTGGTCGGACAGCCCTCGACCGTCGTGCGTGTTGCTGATCGCCTCGATGGACTGAGCCACGAGGTCCTCGCTGAGCGCGATGTGGTCGATGTTGCGACGGCCCTCGAACTCGAGGTCCGCCGTGGCGATCGCCATGCCCGACGGGAGGGCCGCCAGCAGCGCCTGTTGCAGCTCGTCCGGCGCGCGGCTGCCTTCCCCGATGACCTGGTTGAAGTCCCCCATCACGATCACACGCTCCGTCGCGCCTCGATCGAGGACGCGGGCGAGGCCTTCGAGGTACTGCCCGTGGTCCCCCCACCGTTCCTTGCGCGACGACCCTCGCCGGGCCTCGGTCCGGGAGCCGAACCACGGGATGCAGATCCCGACGACCGTGACCTCGCCGAGCGAGGTCTCCGTGACCCCGACCACGAACCGCCCGGGCGGCATCGAGTCGTCCCCGAGGTCGTCGACGCATTCCCATGGCTCCCGCGACCAGAGCACCACCTTCCGCCGGCCGGGCTTGACCCCGTAGCCGGCGTCGGGCCGGGAGCAGATCGTGTGCCCGCCCGGAGCGAGGAGGTCCTCGTGCGTCTCAGTGAGGCAGACGACCTCGGGCGCGTGCCGGGTGATGCGGTCGAGGATGTGCGGCGTCCGCCGCGCGCGCGGCGTCGCCCACTCCACGTTCCAGTTGAGCACCGTCAGCGCCATCTCACCCGCCCTCGCCCCCCTTAGTGTTCGCCATGCTCCGCGGGGTGAAAGGGTAAGGCGCGTTCGGCCTACGTCATCCGCCTGAGACGGCATGGCTCTTCGCTGCCGTGCACATTACGCTCATAGTCCAATGCCGCTGACGACCGAGACCGCCTTCAACGTAGACCTCGCCACTGCCCTGCGGGGCAAGCACCCGCGCTGGCGCGAGGGCGACCGCATCGGCGCGGAGCGTACCGGCGTGTTCCGGGGCAGTCCCGGCCTGCAGCCCGACATCGTCATCCGCCACCCCGGCGGTGCGCCCGTGATCGTCGAGACCGAGTTCGAGCCGGCGCCCACCGTCGAGGACGACGCCCGTGCCCGCCTCGGGCTGGCGATGGCGGACAGCGGCGACATCGTGGACCAGGCCATCGCCGTGCGGATCCCGGACGCCCTGAAGTCTGTCGACCAGGGGGGCCTTGCCGAGCACATCGCGAACACCGAGTTCCGGTACTGCGTGTTCACCCGGCAAGATGCCGAGCCCGACGACCCTGAGCGCTGGCCCAAGGAAGGCTGGCTCAGCGGCGGCATCGACGAGCTCGCGGGGCTCATCGAGCAGACCGCGCTCTCCGAGCGCCGCATTGCCGAAGGCATGCTCATCCTCGAGGAAGGCGTGAGCCAGGCCGCGACCCAGCTTCGGACGGCCATGGAGGCCGATCGCCCCGAGGTGCTGGCGAAGATCGCCGAGGAGTTGCATCAGGAGGACGGCGAGCAGACATCGAGGATGGCCATGGCGATCGTCGCCAATGCGCTCACGGTCCACACGGCCATCGCGGGCGCCTTCGGCATCGAGACGCTGGACGAGCTCCGCGATTCGCAGGGACGGCTCTCGAAGAGCAAGGTGCTCGCGACATGGCGTCACATCCTCGACGACATCAACTACTGGCCGATCTTCCGCATCGCCTCGGACGTGTTGCTCCCGATCCCGAACGGCACGGCCCACGCAGTGCTGGGGCGGCTGCACGAGGTAGCGGCGGAGCTCGACGGCATCGGCGTGACCAGCACGCAGGACCTCGCGGGGCAGATGTTCGGGCGGCTGATTACCGACCGGAAGTTCCTCGCGACGTTCTACACGCTCCCCTCGTCGGCTGCCCTGCTCGCAGAACTCGCGGTGTCGAAGCTGGACGTGGACTGGGCCGACCCGGAGGCGGTGAAGAAGCTCCGCATCGCGGACCTCGCGTGTGGGACGGGCGTGCTGCTCTCAGCCGCGTACCGGGCCGTGGCTGCGCGCCACCGTCGTGCTGGTGGGGATGACGCTGAGCTACATCAAGCGATGATGGAGCACTCGCTGATCGGCGCCGACATCATGCCGGCCGCAACCCACCTGACCGCCTCGATGCTGTCGAGTGCACACCCCACGGTGACGTTCGGGAACACGCAGATTCATACGATGCCGTACGGGCGACTCGGCAAGGAGGCCGGCGACGCGATCGCTATTGGTTCGCTCGACCTCATTGAGAGTGACCGAATGCTGAGCCTCTTCAGTACGGGTCCCCAGATTGTGAGTGGAACGGATGAGGACCAGAGTGCCGAAGGGTTCCAGGAACTAGTACTCCCTATGCATAGGGCGGACCTAGCGATCATGAATCCACCGTTTGCTCGATCGACGGGCCAAGAGGCGGAGAAGGTCGGTATCCCTGTGCCGGCGTTCGCAGGCTTCGCCACCGACGAGGACGAACAGCGTGAGATGTCGAGAGCCTTGTCAAGGATCCGTGACAGGCTTAGCGACCCTGTGGGGCACGGAAATGCAGGACTCGGTTCGAATTTCTTTGACCTTGCTCACCAGAAGCTGAAGCCCGGGGGAGTTCTGGCGCTCGTACTCCCTCTCACGGTCGCACAAGGCTCGTCTTGGTCGGGGGCGCGCGACCTGCTAGCACGCGAGTATTGCGCGGTGACGGTGATCACAATCGCTACCGCCGGACAGTCAGATCGGGCATTCTCGGCCGATACGGGCATGGGTGAGGCGCTCATCGTTGCGCGGAAGCGCGAGTCGCCAATTGGCTCAAATCAAGACGAAGATGCCCAAGCGGTCTACATCAACCTTGAGCATCGTCCCCTCAGCACCGTGGACGCTACAGAGACCGCGAGGCTGCTCGCCGACCTGCCAGACGACCAGACTGGCTTCGTTCCTACAGGGGACGACGAAGTCGGCTGTTTCATTCGCGCTTCGCTCGCAGATGGTGGGGCGTCCTCACTCGCAGCCCCGGACGCTGTCGCAGCCGCCCTTGCGCTGGCACGCGGCACGTTACGCCTTCCACACCTGAGAGAGCCGGAACCGTTGCCGATCGCGATGCTCGAGGATCTTGGCACCCGAGGCCTCTATCACATGGACATCAACGGAACCGAGAAGAACAGAGCCGGCGTGCCGCGCGGTCCGCTTGACGTGGTACTCCAGACTCACGAGGCGGCAACCTACCCCACGCTGTGGGGGCATGACGCGGATCGCGAGCGTCGACTCGTAGTTAGGCCCGATGGCGAAGGCCGCCCCCGCCCCGGCCAAGATGCGCGGGCCCTCGACGTCTGGGAGACATCCACGAGACTGCACTTCAATCGCGACTTCCAAGTCAACTCCCAGAGCCTGGCCGCGTGCCTGACGGCGAGTCGTGCGATCGGCGGTCGAGCGTGGCCGAACTTCACGGTCGACGGAGACCCACGCTGCGAGGAGGCACTGGCGCTCTGGGCGAACACCACCCTCGGACTCATCAGCTTCTGGTGGGTCGCCGGTCGCCAACAACAGGGTCGCGCGATCCTGACGATCTCGAATCTCCCTTCGCTGCCGGTCCTCGACGTGCGCGAGCTTGACTCCCGCCAACTCGGGTTCGCGGAGCGCATCTTCGAAGACTTCAAGGACTGGACGTTCCTGCCAGCCAACGAGGCCTACCGCGACGAGACGCGCAAGGCGCTCGACCGTGCGGTGCTGTGCGAGCTGCTCGGCCTGCCGGAGACCATCCTCGAACCGCTCGATCTGCTCAGGCTGCAGTGGTGCTCGGAGCCGACAGTCCACGGCGGCAAGTCGACGCGCCCGACGTAGCGCAGGGCCCGGCCCTGCTACCATCGTTCGAGGAAGGAGCCGCCCGTGCGCCTGCTCTCCATCGGCCGCGCCCTGCCCGACCGCAGGATCGACAACCACTCGGTCTTCAACGCGCCCGCCGCCTTCGACTACGACGCCATCGCCATCGACCCGGAGGGGGTCTTCGTCAGGATCCGTGAGCTCGTCGACGCGTCCGCCGACCACACCACCCTCGCCGACGCGCAGGTCGTGAACGGCGGGACCGGCGACGGCGCGGCCGCCTCGGAGATATTGCGGCGCCGCCACGACGAGGTCGTGCGCGCGCTGGAGCGTGGCTCGCTCGTCGTCGTGTTCGCGCACCCGCAGGCGATGATCACGGGCGTCGCCGGCTTCCCGGGCATCGACCGTTACTTCTTCCTCCCCGCCCCGCCCGGCCTCGCCTGGGACGCCGAGCTGATCCGCTGGGGCGAGGGCACCGGCGTGGCCGTCTCCGACCACGCCCACCCCTTCGCCCGCTACATCGACACCGTGCGCGACGACATGCTCTACCGCGCGTGGTTCGAGGAGCGCGTGCGCGGCTTCGCCAACGCGGCGCACGTCTTCGCGCGCAGCCCCGGCGGCGCGCCCGTGGGCGTCGAGTTCCGCGTGCTCGGCGGGTCGGTCGTCTTCCTGCCCGCGCCGCGCACGCGCGGAGGTGACCCTGCGCGGGCGCAGGCGACGGCGATCGTCGCGGCCGTCACCGAGCACCTCGAACGCCCGTCCGGCGACCCCCCGATGTGGGTCACGCGCGAGTCCGTGCCGGGCCTCGATGAGCGTGAGGCCGAGGTCGAGCGCGGGCAGGCGCAGGTCCACCGCGCCGAGGAGCAGCGCGACGCCGCCGAGGCCGAGGCCGAGCCACTGCGCCGCGTCCGCGACGTGCTGTGGACGGAAGGCTCGCACGCGTTGCTGCCCGCCGCGCAGCGCTGCCTCGAACTGCTCGGCTTCACCTCGCGGGTGATGGACGACGCGCCGATGCTGCAGGCCGACGACGTGCGCATCGAGCTGGAGGTCGAGGGGTCCGAGGCCACGGTCGGCATGGCCCCGCACTACCGGCTGCGCAACCGCCTGGACGCGCGCATCGAGAGCGAGGGCAGCGCGCCGCGCGGCCTCATCGTCGTCAACGGCGAGCGCACGCAGGCCCTGGACCGGCGCGAAGAGCCCCATGCCGAGGCGCTGCGTGTCGCCGCCGAGGCGACCTCCTACGCGCTGCTGCCGGCGCCGGAGCTGTTCCACGCGGCCCGCGCCGCCCTCGCCGGCGCCGACGACGAGACGCTCGCCTCGCTCCGCGCGCGTATCGCCGAGACCAACGGCCTCGTGGACCTCTCCGACCTGCTGGGCGAGGGCGCGTCGTAGCGCGCGGTCCGGCTCGCGCCGCTACGTGAGCGCGCGGTGGATCTCCGTCGGCGCTTCGTAGTCGATACCGTCGACCGAGAAGCCGAAGAGCTGCTCGAAGTAGCGCTGGTAGCCGGCGAAGTCCGTGAGTTCGGCGAGCGACTCCGTCGTCACCTCGGCCCAGCGACGCGACACCTCGGCCTGGACGTCGTCGCGCATCTCGAGGTCGTCGAGGCGGATACGCCCTTCCTCGTCGGTGGTCGGCGTCATGCCGGGGGCGAGGTGGTCGCGGTAGAGCCGCGCGATCTGCTCGATGGGGCCTTCGTGGGTGCCCTGCGCCTTCATCACGTCGAACAGCATGCTCATGTAGAGCGGGACGCCGGGGATGGCGGCCGAGGCCTGCGTGACGACGGCCTTGTTGATACTCACCCACGCCCCGCCGCCCGACGCCGGGAGCTCGGCGCGCAGCCCGGCGGCCGAGGCCTCGAGGTCCTCCTTGGCCCGCCCGATGGTGCCGTGGCGGTAGATGGCGTGTGAGACCTCGGGACCGATGTAGCTGAAGGCCACCGTGCGGGCGCCCGGGGCGAGCACGCCGCCGTCGCGCAGCGCCTCGACCCACAGCCGCCAGTCCTCACCGCCCATCACCCGCACGGTCGAGGCGATCTCGTCCTCCTCGGCGGGCTCGATGTGCGCGTCGACGACCTGGCTGCGACGGAGGTCGATGCTCTTGCCGGTGTACGTCTCGCCGATGGGCTTGAGCACGCTGCGCCACGTCGTCTCGGAGTCGGGGTCCTGCCGCACGGGCGAGGCGAGGCTGTAGACGACGAGGTCGATCTGCGCGTCGCGCGCCCGCAGGTGGTCGACGACCTGCTGCTTCACCTCGTGGGAGAAGGCGTCGCCGTTGATGGTGTGCAGCGAGCGGCCCTCGGCGGCCGCGATGCGGTGGGCCTCGGCGAGGTTGTACCAACCGGCCGAGGCGGCCTTCTCCTCCTCGGAGGGCCGTTCGAGGCAGACGCCGAGGGTGTCGGCGCCGTAGGCGAAGCAGGCGGAGAGCACGCTCGCGAGCCCGTAGCCGGTGCTGGACCCGACGACGAGGACGTTGCGCAGCCCCTCGCCGCCCGCGTCCTCGCCGGCCATCGCCCGTGCGACGTCGATCTGCTTGCGCACGTTGGCGGCGCAGCCGTCGGGGTGGGCGGTGAGCGAGATGAAGCCGCGGATGCGCGGCTGGACGACCTGCTCGGACATGTGGGCCTCCTCGCCTCGCCGGTATCGTACGAGGGCGCGGCGGGGTGGGCGAGATCGCGGATGTTCAGTTCGTGGGCGGTGTCAGCATTTCACAGCGCGGCCCGGTGGAGCGGCTGAGCCTCATGTCCAGTGTGACCAGTGGGCAACCGAGCAATTCGGCCAGGGCGACGTACGTTGCGTCGTAGCTTGTCAGATTGTGGCGCAACTCCCACACGCGGTCTGCGAACGGCGCGAAGGGATAGAGCTCAAGCCTGGTGCGCAGCACATCCCGTCGACCTGCGTCTGCCTGAGTTCCCGAGAGTTCCCCATCGAACTCAAGCCGACGTAGTGAGTTGGTGGCCTCCGCGAGCACAAAGTCCGGCGCAGCAAGGTCGTCGCTCAGAATGACGGATTCAGCCCACCTGCCTCTTGGTCGCGCATCGGTGAGTGCCCCGACCAGCGCTGATGCATCGACGACCAGCGTCACCGCCGGTCCGCATCCCGAGCCCGGAGGATGGCCTCGGTCCCGATGTAGGCGGGGTCTGCGGCCTTGCGGGCCCGGACCTCCTCCATCAGCTCATCGACCGAGGGCTTCGAGGCGAGGCGTTCCAGCTCAGCACGCAGGTACTCCTGCATCGACTGGTGTTTCCGCGCCGCTCGCGCCTTGAGGATGTCGCGCACCTCGGGGTCGATGTTGCGGATGGTAATCTGAACTCCCATGACAGCAATATGCATGCACTGACAGCAGATTGCAAGCAAGCAGCCACGATGGACGAAGGGCGCGTGCGGCGCTTGCTACTCCCGCAGCTTGAGCACCGCCATGAACGCCTCTTGCGGCACCTCGACCGAGCCGAGCATCTTCATCCGCTTCTTGCCCGCCTTCTGCCGCTCGAGGAGCTTGCGCTTGCGGGTCACGTCGCCGCCGTAACACTTCGCCAGCACGTTCTTGCGCATCGCCCGCACCGTCTCGCGCGCCACGATGCGGCCGCCGACGGCCGCCTGGATCGGGACGTCGAAGAGCTGACGCGGGATGAGCTCCTTGAGCGCGGTGCTCAACTGCCGCCCCTTCGCCGCCGCACCCTCGGACTGCACGATCGTCGAGAGCGCGTCAACGGGGTCGCCGTTGACGAGGATCTCGAGGCGCAGCACCTTCGTCGGCTCGTAGCCCTCGAACTGGTAGTCGAGCGAGGCGTAGCCCTGGGTGCGCGCCTTCAGCTGGTCGTAGAAGTCCACGACGATCTCCGAGAGCGGCGCGAGGAACTCGGCGAGCACGCGCGCCTCGCCCTCCTCGGCGCCCTGGTCGAGGTACTGGAGCTGCTGGTAGCGCCCTCGCCGCGAGGTGACGAGCTCCATGACCTGGCCGAGGTAGCGCGACGGCACGGTGATCGCCAGCCGCATCCACGGCTCGCGGACCTCGCTGATCTCGTTCGGGATGGGCAGCTCGGCCGGGCTGTCGACGACGATCTCCCGGCCGTCGGTGCGCGTCACCTCGTACTCGACCGACGGCGCGGTCGCGACGAGTTCGAGGCCGAACTCGCGCTCCAGGCGCTCCTGCACGATGTCCATGTGCAGCAGGCCGAGGAAGCCCGCGCGGAACCCGAAGCCGAGCGCCGCCGAGCTCTCCGGCTGCCAGACGAGCGCGGCGTCGTTGAGCGTGAGCCGTTCGAGGGCGTCTCGCAGCAGCTCGTAGTCGTTGGGGTCGGTGGGGTAGATGCCGGCGAAGACCATCGGCTTGGCGGGCCGGTAGCCGGGCAGCGGCTCGGCGGCGCCGTTGCGGTCCGAGGTCACCGTGTCGCCCACGCGGCTCTCGCCGACGCTCTTGAGCCCGGTCGCGAGGTAGCCGACCTGGCCGGCCGAGAGCCGCGGCGCGACCTCGAGGTCGGGGCGGAAGACGCCCACCTCGAGCGGCTCGAAGCGTGTGCCCTGCTGCACGAGCCGCAGCCGCTGGCCGCCGTCAACGGTGCCGTCGACGACGCGGACGTAGGCCATGACGCCCTTGTAAGAGTCGTACTTGGAGTCGAAGACGAGCGCGCGCAGCGGCGCGTCGGAGTCACCCGTCGGCGGCGGGATCCGCTCCACGACGGCGTCGAGGATCTCCTCGATGCCCTCCCCGCTCTTGGCGGAGGCGTACAGGATCTGGTCCTCGGAGAAGCCGATCACGTCGACCAGTTCGCGGGCCACGCGCTCAGGCTCCGCGGCGGGCAGGTCGATCTTGTTGACCACCGGGATGAGCTCGAGGTCCAGGTCGAGCGCCGCGTAGACGTTGGCGAGCGTCTGCGCCTGGATGCCCTGCGCCGCATCGACCACCAGCACGGCGCCCTCGCACGCGGCGAGCGCGCGGGAGACCTCGTAGGCGAAGTCGACGTGGCCGGGGGTATCGATCAGGTTGAGCTCGTAGTCGCGGCCGTCGGGGGCGCCGTACTCCATGCGCACCGCCTGGGCCTTGATGGTGATGCCCTTCTCGCGCTCCAGCTCCATGGAGTCGAGGAGCTGTTCGCGCATCTCGCGGCTGGTGACCGCGCCGGTGCGCTCCAGCATGCGGTCGGCAAGCGTCGACTTGCCGTGGTCGATGTGGGCGATGATCGAGAAGTTGCGGATGTGCTGCACGGGATCATCGTAGCCGCGCGATGCCCGCACGCGCACGCGGCCCCCGCCGCCCGGCCTGCCGCCGTGGTGCGGGACAGACAGCCCGCTGGACAGCAACGAGGGCGGGTTGCCCCGCCCTCGTGGTGTTTCGCGCCCTTGCCGCCGCTAGACGCGGTGGCAGGCCACCCAGTGGTCGGGCTCGGCCTCGCGGAACTCGGGGATCACCTCGCGGCAGTCGTCGATCGCAATCGGGCAGCGCGTCTGGAAGACGCAGCCCGGCGGCGGCCGCAGCGGCGACGGCACGTCGCCGACGAGAATGATGCGCTCACGCGTGCGCTCGATCTCCGGGTCGGTGATCGGCACGGCGGAGAGCAGCGCCCGCGTGTACGGGTGCAGCGGGTTCTCGTACAGCTCGTTGGAGTCGGCGAGCTCCATGATCTTGCCCAGGTACATCACCGCCACGCGGTCGGAGATGTGCCGCACCACCGCCAGGTCGTGGGCGATGAACAGGTACGTCAGGTCGTACTCGGCCTGCAGGTCCTCGAGCAGGTTGATGATCTGCGCCTGGATCGACACGTCGAGGGCCGACACCGGCTCGTCGAGGACGATGAACTCCGGCTCCACCGCGAGCGCACGGGCCACGCCGATGCGCTGGCGCTGGCCGCCCGAGAACTCGTGCGGGTAGCGCTTGGCGAAGTAGGGGTTGAGGCCGACCTGGTCGAGGATGGCCTCGACGCGCTCGTTGCGCTCGTTCCCGCTGTAGAGGCCGTGGATGACCATCGGCTCGGAGATGATCGACGCCACGCTCATGCGCGGGTTCAGGGACGAGTACGGGTCCTGGAAGATCATCTGCATGCGCCGCCGGTATGAGCGCAGCGCCCGGCCCTTGATGCTGTTCAACTCGTCACCGGCGAACTTCACCGTGCCGGCGGTGGGACGGTGCAGCTGGAGCAGCGCCCGGCCCGTGGTGGACTTGCCACAGCCGGACTCGCCCACCAGCCCCAGCGTCTCGCCCTTGCGGACCGTGAACGAGATGCCGTCGACGGCCTTCACGTCCGCGACCTTGCGCTGGAACAGGATCCCCGAGGTGACGGGGAAGTACATTTGCAGGTCTTCGACCTCGACGAGGTCCTCGCCCATCTGGACGGTATCAGTGGTCATCGCAGCCCCCTCGCCCCGCGTACTCGCGGGCCAGACTCGTCAGATGGTCTTCGTTACGCCGTCAGCATCCCGACGATACCCTCGTTCTCGCCGCGCGTGCGGGCGTCCACGGACGGGTCGCGCCAGCAGCGTGCCCAGTGGCGCTCTTCCTTGAGCTCCAGCTCCGGGTGCGACGTGCGGCATTCGGCGACCGCCCAGTCGCAGCGCGGCTCGAACGGGCAACCCGGGATCGGGTTGATGAGCAGCGGCGGCTGGCCCTCGATCGCGTCGAGGCGGATGTGCTCGGTCGCGTCCAGGCGCGGCACGGAGGCCATCAGGCCGACCGTGTACGGGTGCTTCGGGTTCTTGAAGATGTCGATCGTCGAGCCGGACTCGACGATCTCGCCGGCGTACATCACGTTCACGCGGTCGGCGTAGCGGGACACCACGCCGAGGTTGTGGGTGATGATCACCACCGCCGTGCCGAGGTCGCGCGACAGCTGGGCCATCAGCTCCAGGATCTGCGCCTGGATCGTGACGTCCAACGCCGTGGTCGGCTCGTCGGCGAGCAGCAGCTTCGGGTTGCAGGACAGCGCCATCGCGATCATCACGCGCTGGCGCATGCCGCCCGAGAACTGGTGCGGGTAGTCGTCGAGGCGGGCGCCCGCCTCGGGGATGCCCACGAGCTCGAGCAGCTCGACCGCGCGGGTGCGCGCCTCGGGCCGATCGAGGCCGAGGTGCAGGGTGATCGCCTCGGTCAACTGGTTGCCGATCGTCAACACGGGGTTGAGCGATGTCATCGGCTCCTGGAAGACCATGGCGATGCGGTTGCCGCGGATGTCACGCATCTCGGCGTCGCTGATCTCGAGCAGGTCTTCGCCCTCGAACAGGATCTCGCCTTCGACGATGCGGCCCGGCGGGCGGGGGATGAGGCGCAGGATCGAGAGCGCCGATACGGACTTGCCGCACCCGGACTCGCCGACGAGGCCCAGCGTCTCACCCTCTTCGAGGTCCCAGGAGACCCCGTCAACGGCGCGGACGACACCCTCTTCGGTGTAGAAGTAGGTGCGGAGATTCTTGATCTCAAGCAGTTTCTCGCTCACTTGCGGCGGCCCTCCTGCGGCCGAGGAGACGGGACCCTGGGGCCCCTCGTGGTGGGGAAGAGGAGACTCGAACTCCTACGCCTTGCGGCACATGATCCTAAATCATGCTCGTCTACCAGTTCCGACACTTCCCCTCGGCGGCGTATGGCGCGGGATTATAGACCATCGCGCCCGCGGGTACGAAAGCCCCTGACCCCTTCAGTCCCCGCCCCTTCGCTTCGTCTGGTGAGCCCCCAGGGATTCGAACCCTGAACCGGCTGATTAAGAGTCAGCTGCTCTGCCATTGAGCTAGAGGCCCGCCCAAACATACCAGACCCTCGCCCACCGGGAACGCCGACCCCCCACGGACCGGGTTACGATCCGTCCCCGCTCGACAGCCGAGTGTGACGGCAGGCACACACGCGGCGCGTTGACGCCTCGTTCGGGACGGCGCTACGCTCGATTCCCGGGTGGCGCGCCCCGTGCGGGGCCGCCGTCCGTGCCGGCTGCGGGCGGTTAGCTCAGATGGCTAGAGCGCTGCGTTGACATCGCAGAGGTCACTGGTTCGAATCCAGTATCGCCCACCACTTCCGGCCATCGCGCGCCGTACTGCTCGAGGTGCCTGCCCGGTGGAGACGCGGTGCGCCGCCTCGGTTGCCCACGGCGTCGACTGGAGCAACCCCTGTGCTACGGCCTTGCGGTCGGCTCGCTTCCGAGCGATTCTGGCGCTGGCGGCCCTCGCCGCGACCGCGCTTGCCGCCTGCGACGGAGATCCCGGCAGCCCGGCCGTTCCATCACCCTTGACCCCTTCTCCCGAAGCTGCGGCGCTCGACCCCAGCCCCGTGCCATCCCCGCAGCCCACTCCATCGGCCGCAACAAGCGCCGCACGGGGCCAGGATCGGACCGAAACGCCATCCCCCGCACCGGCCGCTGCCCCACGAGGCACCGAGTCCGCGGCAGTGCCCGCCGCACCGAGTCCAACTCCGACCACCGTCCCGACCGCGACCCCAGCGTTCGACGCGCCCGACGGTGTCTACACGGCGATCAGATGTGCCCGCCCGCCGCGTTCACCGCCCGCACCCGATAGGTCACGGTGATGTCGCAGGCCATGTCCATACACCGGTCCACACGCGCCGCCTGTCACCGTTTGGGTGACGCGACGGATTGCGACGGCGCGTCATCGCGCCGTCGACAGGGAGGGGCCGGCTGTCACGGCGCGACGCGCCCGCCCGTCGCGAGCGTCTGCGGGCGGACGCGAGGACCGACGGCACCCGCCGCGCGCTCATGCTGGCGCCGGGGCGGGCTCCTTCGCGCCCCTCCCCGGCGTGCAGCCCCCGATTGAGGCCCCCGCTAGAAGGAGTCGCAGTACGCCTTCGAGAAGTAGTTCTCGCAGTGGATGACCCCGAGCGGCCGCTCGTAGGAATCCGGCTGGGCTTCCGCTCCGGACAGGGTGATGGCGGCGTGCACCCGCTCGCCCTTGCCGCCCGCGTTGCGGGCGCGCACCCAGACCTTGTAGGTCGCGCCGGGCTCGAGGTTGTCGAACGTCACCGACGTGTTCTTCGCCCTGGGCGTCTTCGTCCGGCCGCTGCCGATCTCGCCGCCCTCGGGGCGCAGGTGCACGATGTAGCGTGACGGCGCGCCGCCGCTGTGCGGGGCCTGCCACTGCACCGTGACGCTGTCCGCACTGGACGAGAGCGTCAGGCCGGTCACGGGCCCGGGGACCCCGGTCGCCTGCTCCCCGCCCTGCGCGAGGGCGGCCGGTGCGTCGTGCGCGAAGAAGACCACCATCACGGCGAGTGCGAGGCCCAGCAGAAGGGAGCGGGGCGGGCCCGCGCCCGCGCCGCTGGCAGCGGGCGGTAGCCGGCGTCTGGACGCCGGGTTCTGGTCGTTCGATGTCATCGAGTCACGCTCCTGTCTCCGGCTCTCGTGCCGGCGCGCTCTCGTCTCCCGTCTCTGCCGTCGTGGCTCGCGCCCCCGCCTGCGCGTCCCACGACGCTCCTCCGTCCCCTCAGTTGCCCCCGGCCGAGGCGTCCGGCGGCGCGTCGCTGCGGACGACGAGCGGGGTAAGCGCGGGCAGGCCGTCCGCGAACAGCTCGGCGAAGGGGCGGTTCACGAAGTCCGGCGCGCCGGGGATGTACGCGACCCACTCGCCCGCGTGGAGCGCCCAGGCGGCGGACAGGGCGTGTTCGCGCGCGCATTCCGCCAGCGCCTCCACGCCGCCGCCCTCATGGAGCACGAGGCTGAAGCCCTCGGCGACCTCGCCCCGGAGGCAGCCGGGCCAGTCCGCGGGCGGGTCGAGCGCGCCCACCGGGTCCTCGCTAGCCGGCCCCTTGCTCGCGGCGACGAGCGGCGTGAGCGCGGGCACGCCGTCCGGGTAGCGCTCGGCGAAGGCCGCGTTGACGAAGTCCGGCGCGTCCAGGATGTAGGCGAGGTAGCGGCCCTCGTGGAGCGCGTAAAGCGCCGTGACGCGCCGGCTCTGCGCGCAGTCGGCCAGCTCATCCACTGTCCCACCCTCGTAGACGAGCAGGCTAAAGCCCGCCGCCACCGCGCCCTTCAGGCAGTGCGCCCAGGGCTCGCGCTGCGGCTGCGGTTGCGGCGCGCCCAGCACGACGCGGTAGACGCGCACGCGGCTGCCGTCCTGCGACGTCACGGTCACGGTCAGCGCCTCGAGGTCCTCGAGGGCGACCTGGTGGCCGGCGCGGTCGGGATCGGCGTCGGGCGGGTCGATCACCACCGTCGTACGGGGCTGCGCCGCCTCGGCGGTCACGACCGTCACGGTGACGCCTTCGGCTGCGGCGCCCTCGTACTCCGTGCGGGCCGGGGAGAACTCGCCGAAGTCGACGCCCTCGAGGCTGAGCGAGGCGAGGCGCGCGTCGATCGCGTCGGGCATGTTGTAGCTGTAGACCTTGCCGTCGAGCTCGTCGGCCACGTACATGAACTCGCCGTCGGACCAGATGCCGCGCGGGCTGTTGTTGCCGACGCGCCCGGGCTCCTCGAACTCCTCCTCGCGCACGCGCTCCAGCGGCACGGGCTCCTCGGGGCCCGCCTGCAGGGCAAGCACCTCGCCCGGCTCGTCGCCGCCCTCGAGCGTCGTGCGCCGGGCGGCGCTCGCCTGCGTGGCCTGCACCGTGCCGGGCTCCGTCGCGTCCGGCTCGCCGTCCGGCGGGCGCGCGGGCAGGCGGTAGGCGAAGAGCTGCTTCGCGCCGTGGTCGGAGACCCAGATCGTCACGCCGTCCGACCACACCCCGCGGGGGTCGCCGTTGGCGGGGTCGAGGGCGTACTCGCCCAGCAGCGCGCCCGTCGCCAGGTCGTAGGCGAAGAGCGTGTTCTTGCCCGCGTCCAGCACCCACGCGACGCCCTCACCGATCCACAGGCCGCGCGCGTCGCGGTTGCGGGCGGCGAGCTCGACGTCGCGCGCGGCCAGGCGCTCGCCCGAGACGGTGTCGTAGGCGAAGAGCCGGTCCTGGCCGCTGTCGGAGACCCACGCGACCTCGTCCGCGATGGCGATGCCGCGCGGCGCGCGGTTGCGCTCGTCGAGGCCGAACTCGCGCCGGGCGTTGCGCTCCTTCGTCTCGAGGTCGTAGACGTAGACGGCGTCGTTCGCGCCCGTGCCGTTCTGCAGCAGCCACACGGTCGAGCCCTGGCCCTGCATGCCCGCGGGCCGGTCGTGGGCGGGGGCGAGCGCCTCGATGTCTCGCTCCACGGTCCACTCGAAGTCCACCTCGCTGGGCGAGGGGCCGCCGCCACCCGGCGGACCGCCGCCGATGGGAGCGCCGCCGCCCGTGGGGCCACCGCCCGTGGGGCCGCCGCCCGTGGGGCCACCGCCCGTGGGGCCACCGCCCGTGGGGCCACCGCCCGTGGGGCCACCGCCCGTGGGGCCGCCGCCCGTCGGCCTGCCGCCGCCCGTCGGCCTGCCGCCGCCCGTGGAGCCGCCACTATCCGTGATGGTCACCGTCGCCAGGGACCCCTCGGCATGGCGCGCGTAGGAGTCGCCGAGGTCGTTGGCGGGGTCGTCCGCGGCCGCGATGCGCAGCCTCACCGTCTCGCCCGCCTCAACGGAGGAGTCGGCCGTGATCCTGATCGCGAGGGTCTTCGTCGTGCTGTCCGAGGGGCCGAAGGTCACCGACGGGTTCGCGATGCTGTAGTCGGCGCCCGTCGCGGTGCCGCCGGGGAGGACCTCGATCTCGAAGGTCGTCTCCTCCTGCGGCAGGTGGCTGACCGTGACGGGCAGGTTGAAGATCCCGCCCACGACATCCTCGGCCACGCTGACCTCGTAGGCGACGGCCGAGCTGGCGAGGTTCCCGAAGGCGATCGCCGCGGCCGGCGCGTCGGCGTCAGTGATGGTCACCGTTGCACTGTCCGCGCCCGCGGATGCCGCCGACCAGCCGGAGGCGCTGATGGTGACCGTGAAGGTCTCCTCGTCCTCGACCAGGTCGTCGGCGGCGGTGGGCACGATCAGCGTCGCCGTCCACGATCCTTCCGTCACCGTGAGCGACTCCGGAGTCGCGCCCGCGTCGTCTGCGGTGGCCGCGCCGCCCGAGTAGTCGTAGGCGACGTCCAGGGTCAGCCCACCCGTCGGCGCCGGCTCTCCCAGCGTCACGGCCAGCTCGACGCTCTCGCCCTCGGCGACCGTCGCCGAGGCGATGGCGAGCGTCTTCGCCGGCGTGTTCACCGCCACGGCCACCGAGGCGATGCCCAGGCCGTTGTACATGGTGTCGGAGCTGACGGCCGCGTGCGTGACCGTCGAGCTCCCGGCCGCCACGCCCGTGACCGTGACCTGCTGCGTGTCGCTCCAGTTGCCCGGGGTGAAGATCAGCGAGGGGGGATCCACCGTCGCGCTGGCGGTGGATCCGCTGGTGGGTGTGATCGTGACGTTGGCCGTGGGCGGGCTGTCGAGTCTGACCGTGTAGGCGCCCATCGTGCCCGCCGGCAGCGAGAGCGAGGAGCGGCTGACCGTCACGCCGGGCGAGTCCTCATCGGCGATCGTCAGCGTCACGCCCTGGACGGGATACACCGCGATGTTGGAGCGCGCCCTGCCGGTGAAGACGACAGACTCGTCCGTCTCGCTGATCCGATCGTTGACGATGGTGAGCCTTGTGGTGGCCGTGGTGGCGCCGGGCGGGATCGTCAGGGACGTCCTGGAGAGCGTGTAGTCGCCCGGGTCCGCGGCGCTCCCCTGGGTTGTCAGCGTGACCGTGACCCCGCCCGGAGGAGCGGGCCGGTCGAGGGTCGCCGTCACCGTGGCCGAGCCTCCGTCCTCGGCGATCGAGTCGTCGCTCGCGCTGGTGGTGAGCCTCACCTCGGTTGCCGAGTCGTCGTCGACGATCGTGAGCGTCGCCAGGGAGCCGAGGGCATGCCGCGCGAAGTGGTCGCCGAGGTCATTCGCCGGGTTATCCGCCGGCGCGATGCGCAGCCGCACCTCCTCGTTGCCCTCGGCGGCCGAGTCGTTCCTGATGTTGATCGTCACGTTCTTCGTCATCGTGGCGTCCGAGGGGCCGAAGGTGACGGACTTCGGGGAGATGGTGTAGTCGGCGCCCTCGGTGGCCCGGCCGGCGCCCGCGGTCAGGGTCTGGATGGGGAAGGTCGTGTTCGACTGTGGCAGGTGGCTGACCGTGACGGGGACGCTGAAGGTCCTGGTCACGGTGTTCTCGACGACGGAGTAGTCGGTCTGCGAGGAGGTGGACGCGGCGTTGTTGCCGAAGGCGATCCTCGCGTTCTCCGCGTCGTCGTCGGTGATGGTCACCGTCGCGCGGTCCGAGCCGGCGGCGACCGGGCTCCAGTCCGAGGCGCTGATGGTCACGGTGAAGGTCTCCGGGCCCTCGACGAGATCGTCGGCGGCGATGGGCACGCTCAGCGTGGCCGTCCGCGACCCCTCCATCACCGTGAACGTCTCCGGCGTCGTGCCGGTGTCGGCCGTGCTGGCCGGGCTGCCTGAGTAGTTGTAGGCGAGGTCCAGGGTCAGCCCGCCGGTGGGCGCGGCCTCGCCCAGCTTCACCTCGAGCTCGGCCGTCCCGCCCTCCTCGACGGTGGCGGAGGCGATGGCGAAGTTCTTGCCCGCAGGGGCGACGGTGACGGCGACCGAGTTGATGGCGAGGCCGTCGAACATGGAGTCCGCGCTGCGGGCCTCATGGCTGATCGTCGTCATTCCCTCGCCCTGGTCCACGCCGGTCACCCGGACCGTCTGCGGCCGGCTCCAGTTCAGCGTCGTGAAGGTCAGCGGACCGGACACGGTCGCCTTGTCGGTGTCACCGCTAACGGGGGTGATCGTGACGCTGGCGGTGGGCCGCGTGTTGAGCCGCACCTGGTAGGTCGCGACGCCGCCCTCGACGACCCTGAGGGAGGACGGGACCATCACCCCCGCCTCGTCGTCGTCGGTGATCGTGATGGTGGCGGTCTCGACCGCGTACCCGGGCGACGTGGCCGCCGTCAGCACCAGATCCTCGGCCGCCTCGCCGGTCGGGTCGTCCACGAGGGTGAGGCGCATCCTCTCGAAGTTGGCGCCACTCTGGATCGTGAAGGGCGAGGGAATCCGGTACTCGTTGCCTGCCGCTGTCGTGCCCTCCGCGGCCAGGAGCGTCACCCTCACCCCATCGGAGCCGGCAAACGCGCCGCCGGCCAGGCTGGCGTAGACGATCACCGGGCCGCCACCTTCGGCGACGGTCTTCGACGATACCGAGCTCTCGGCTTCGGTCAGCCGCAGCAGCACTCTCAGCGTCGCGGTCGAATCGGGGTCGGTGACCAGCACCGACGCGCGGCCGCCCCGGTCGTCGCGGTCGTAGTAGTCGCCGAGGTCGTCGACCGTGTTGTCCGCGGCGACCAGCTGCAGGTTGATCGTCTCGTTGCCCTCGCGGAGGTCGTCCGCGGTGAGGGTGATGGCGACGTTCTGCGTGTGGCTGCCTGAAGGCTGGTAGGTGACGGACTTGGTGGTGATGCTGTAGTCCGTCGTCTCCGTCGCCAGGCCGGAGAGGACCCGGACACCGATGGTGGTCGAGGACTCCGGCAGGTGGCTCATGGTGACGGGCACGTTGAACGTCGTGTCCCCGCTCCCGGGTTCGGCGGCCGTACTCCGGTAGGTCACGGTCCGGTCCGAGTTGTCGCCGAAGGCGATCTTCGCCACGGCCGCGTCGTCGTCGGTGATGGTGACGAGGGACTGGGCGCCATTGGTGTCGCGCCGGTAATGGTCGCCGAGGTCGTCGCTCTCCGTGTCGGCGGCGACGATCCGTAGCGCGATGTCCTGGGCGCCCTCAACAAGGTCGTCGTTGATGAGGGTGATCGTGAGGTCCTGCTTCATCGCGCTGGACGGGCCGAAGGTCACGTCCTTCGCGGTGATGGCGTAGTCGGTGTTCTCCGTCGCGGTGCCGGCCGGCAGCACCTCCACCGTGAAGACGGTGGATGATTCCGGCAGGTGGTTGATGGTGACGGGCACCGTGAGCGTCCCGTCCTCGACGTCCTCGGCCACCGTGGGCGTGTGGCTCGACGTTGCCAGCGCGCTGTCGCCGAAGGCGATCCTCGCCGACCGCTGCTCGTCGTCCTCGATGGTGACGGTCGCGAGGGATCCGTTCATGTCGCGCGTGTAGTAGCCGCCGAGGTAGTCCGCGGTCCCGCCAGCCTCCACGATGCGCAGCGCGATCGTCTGATCCTCCTCGACCAACGCGTCGTTGGTGAACGTGATGGTGACGTACTGCGTCGTGGCGCCCGGACTCACGAACGTCACGGACTTGGTTCCGATGGTGTAGTCCGTGCCTTCCGTCGCCTGGTTGTCGCCGGTCGCCCGCACCTCGATGTTGAAGGTCGTCGATTCGGACGGCAGGTGGCTTACCGTGACGGGGACGCTGTACGACATGCCCCCGATGTCCTCGCGCACGGTGCGGGTGAACTCCGCCATCGAGCCCGCGCTGTTGCCGAAGGCGACCTCCGCCGCCTCCGCGTCGTCGTCGTCGATCGTCACCGTCGCGAGCTGGCCCTGGGCGTCGCGGTCGTAGTGGTCGCCGAGGTCGTTCGCCGTCGTGTCCGCCGCCACGATGCGCAACTCCACGGTCTCGGAGTGCTCGACGAGGGCGTTGTCCTGGAGCTGGATGCGCACGTTCTGCGTGTTGGTGGCGTCGGTGGGGCGGAAGGTCACCGTCTTGTTGTCGAGCACGCGGTAGTCGCCGGGGTCCTGGGCGCTGTACTCCGTCGCGGGGCGCGTCTCCGTCGCGAGCACCTCGACCGTGAACTGCGTGAACGACTCGGGCAGGTCCGTGATCGTGATCGGCACGTTGATGGTGCCGTCGTCCTCGTCCACGGCGGCGGGCGGCGCGTACGCGGTCGTGGACGAGGCGTTCGTGCCGAAGGCGATCTTCGCCGCCGGACGCTCGTCGTCCTGGATCGTGAGCGTCGTCTGGCGGCTGGTGGCGTGGCGAGCGTAGAAGCGGCCCAGCCCGCTGCTGTCCGCCAGCCGCAGGATGATGGTCTGGTCCTCCTCCACCAGCTCGTCGCCCCTGACGGTGACCGCCATGTTCTGCGTCGTGCTACCCGTTGGCGTGAACGTCACGGAGCTCGTGGTGATCGAGTAGTCGGCGCTCGTTGCGGTGGTGCCCATCGACACCACCGTGAGCAGGACGGTGATGCTCGAGTCCGGACTGGCGCTGATGGTCACCGGGACGTTGGCCGTCGCGTCCGCGTCCGTCTCCGTCGCCGTGATCGGGAACTCCGAGGTGGACGTGGCGTCGTTGCCGATGACGATCTTCGCCTCGTCCGCCTCGTCGTCGGTGATGGTCAGCGTCGCCTCGTTGTTGCGGGTGTAGTGGCGTCCGAGGCTGTTCGTCGCGCTGTCGACGACGCGCAGCCGGATCGTCTGGTCTTCCTCGACCAGCATGTCGTTCGTGATCGCGACCGTGATGTTCTGCGTGGTGCCGCCCGTGCTCGTGAAGGTCACCGACTTGGTTCCGATCGTGTAGTCCGCGCCTTCCGTCGCCCGGTTCGAGCCGGTCGCCAGCACCTCCACCGCGATCGTCGTGTCCGACTCCGGCCGGTGGTTGATCGTGAGCGGCACGGTCAGCGACCCGCCCGTCTCATCCTTGGCGTCCGTGTACGCCATCGTGGACGCCGCGTCCGAGCCGAAGGCGATCCGGGCCGTGTCGTCCTCGTCGTCGTTGATCGTGACGGTTGCGAGCCGGCCCATGGCGTGGCGCGTGTAGTGCCCGCCCAGGTTGGCGCCCGCGCTGTCGGCGATGCGCAGCATGATGGTCTGGGCGCCCTCGACCAGCATGTCGTTGGTGATCGTGATCGCGAGGTTCTGCGTCCTGTTGGAGGTCGCCGTGAACGTCACGGACGTGTTCATGATGCGGTAGTCGCCTGGGTTCTGAGCGCTCTGGTACTGCGCCGCCGTGCCGCCGGCCTGGACCTCGACGTCGAACGTGGTCGAGGTGCTGGGCAGGTGGCTCACGGTGATCGGCACGTTGAACGTCCCGCCCGACACGTTCTCCGCCACCTGCGGCGTGTGCGTCGCCGTGCTCGCCGCGTTCGTCCCGAAGGCGATCCTCGCGTTCGCCGCATCGTCGTCGGTGATGGTGAGCGTCACACCGGTGACCGTGAGACCGCTCACCGAGGTCGTGAGGGTGATGCTCTCCTCGTCCTCGACGATGGCGTCGTTCACGATCCTGACCCCGCCGACGCCGGTGGTCTGGCCGGCGGAGATGGTGATCGCCCCAAGCAGCGTGTAGTCGGAGGCGACCGTGGCCGTCGAGGCCGTGGTCGCCGTCAGGGTGAAGGAGATGGTCGTCGCCGTCTGCACGTCCAGCGTGGCCGTGATCATGACCGTGCCGGCGTTCTCGGCGGCGGTGTCATTAGTCGCGCTCGTCGTCAGCTTGAGGGTGGTGGGGACTCGCGCGTAGCCGCTGACTTCGATGCGCAGGCTGGCAGCGCGCGCGACCCAGGTACTGCTTTCCATGGGCGTGTTGGTCGCGGTGTCACGGGACATGTTCGCTATCGTCCAATTGGCGGCCGCGCCGTCGTCCTCGCCATTGTTGGACGTCCTCGATACCGCAATGGCGGACAGATCGCCCGTGGTGTAGACGACCAGGTAATAGCCGGTCCTCGGGTTGAGGGTGGTGCCCGCGGGGGCCGTGAAGGTATTGACGCCGGGCCCGATGCTCGCCGGCGTCGTCAGATCCGCGAGCTTGGTCGCCGGGTTGCCGCCGCTCTCGGACCACAGCTCGGCGCGGAACGTCGCGCGCTGCTCCGTGGTGGCCGAGGCGGTGAGAGCCACGCCGATGCTGCTCAGCGCGTAGCCCGCACCATGTCTGCCCGTCACGAACCGCTGCGAGTACGCCTTGCCTTCGAAGTCGGACGAGTTGGTCTGCTGCTTGCCGGTGTTCTTGACGAGCGCCGTGGCGGTCTGCCCTTCGGCCGGCACGGCCGGGAGCGACAGCACGAGGCCCGCCGCGATGGCCAGCAGGAGGGCCGCGGCGCGGGCGCCCAGGGCGAGGCTCCGCTCAGGCATCGCGCGCTCCCCGAGACACGGGCGGCGCGAGAGCACGTACTCGCGGCGTCAGGCAGATGGCCGCCCGCGCATGCGGCGCGACCACGCGGCCCGGGGCGGACAGGTCGGACAGGGAAACCAGTTCTCGCACGCACAAGCTCCATTAGTGATCGTGCGCACAAGAGCATACCGCATGGTTCGTGGAATGAACGTGCAAATTCGGCCCTGTCTCGTACAACGTCACGTGAAATCGCGTACAATGTTCCGTGGCGGCCGGGATCGCGGCCGCCATGGGCCCGATCAGGGGTCGCGCGCGGCCCGCCCGGACGGCCGCAACCGGGCGATCGAGGCGCGCCCGGCATCAACGAGAGCCTCGGATTCCGACGCAGTCCCGCACGGCATGCGCGACCCCACCGGGCACGTCCGCGCCCTCGGCTTCGGCGACTGCACCACCCCCTGCCGGCGGTAGTCGTCCGCCCCCTCGCAGCGCCGAGGCGCCACTGCCGGGCGGCGCGCGCATGGGCCGTCGGTCATGCCGGCGCGCTGCGACGAGGCGGCAGCGCCGTTCGGGGGCAACGGCGATCGGGCGCAGCCGCGTGGACGCTCTACTCGCTGCGCTGTTCGCTGCTACCATGGATCGCGGTGCGGCGTCCGCGGACGCCGTCAGACCGAGCGTCGATGGGGACGCACGCCTCGCGAGGCGCGACGCACAGAGAACGGGGCCTCGGCTGGAAGCCCCGCCGCCGCCTGCGAAGGCGCACCACCCCGGAGCCCGCGGGCGAACCCGCGGCGGCTGGCCCCGTTACCGGCCTCAATGAGCCTCGACCGGCCACGCGCCGATCGAGGGAAACAGGGTGGAACCACGTGAGGCGCGCTTCCCGTCCCTGGGCGGACGGCGGCGCGCCGTTTCGCGTCCTCGACCCTCGGCGTGCCGCTCCTCCGCGCATGTCCCGATGCAGAGAGCAAGCAGGAGCGACCGATGACCACCAACCCGGCCGACACCGCACGGGCCTCCGAGGATGAACGCCGCGAGGAGGCGCCCCTCGACACGCTGTCTCCGGAGGAGCGGCTCTTCCGCATGCGGCACTCCGCCGCACACGTCCTCGCCGAGGCCGTGCTCGAGATGTTCCCCGAGGCGAAGTACGCGATCGGCCCGCCGATCGAGCACGGCTTCTACTACGACTTCGAGCTCCCGCGCCCGCTCACGCCCGAGGACCTCACGCGCCTCGAGCGCCGCATGCGCGGCACGGTGTACCGCGGCGTTCCGATCGAGGGGCGGTGGATCCCCAAGGACGAGGCGCGCGCGATCTTCGCCGAGCAGCCCTACAAGCTGGAGATGATCGACGAGATCGAGGACGCGACCGTCGGCCACTTCCGCCACGCCGAGTTCGACGACCTCTGCCGCGGCGGGCACACCGAGACGACGGGGCAGATCGGGGCCTTCGCGCTCACCCACTCGGCGGGCGCGTACTGGCGCGGCGACGAGCGCCGGCCGATGTTGCAGCGCATCTACGGCGCGCTCTTCCCCACCCAGGAGGAGCTCGACGCCCACCTCGCCGCGCGCGAGGAGGCGGAGCGGCGCGACCACCGGCGGCTGGGCCGCGAGCTGGAGCTGTTCACGTCCAGCGAGCTCGTCGGGCAGGGGCTGCCGACGCTGCTCCCGAAGGGGGCCACCGTCCGGCGGCTGCTCGAGGACTGGGTGGTGAGCCTAGAACGCCGCGCCGGCTACCAGCACGTCTACTCGCCGGTGCTCGGCAAGGTCGACCTCTACAAGCGCTCGGGGCACTGGGAGCACTACCAGGACGACATGTTCCCGCCCATCCAGCTCGAGCACGAGGAGCTGGTGCTACGGCCGATGAACTGCCCGCACCACATCCTCGCCTACGAGACCCAGCTCCACTCGTACCGCGACCTGCCGCTCCGCATCGCCGAGTTCGGGACGATGTACCGCTACGAGCGCTCGGGCGTGGTCGGGGGGCTCAGCCGCGTGCGCGCGATGTCGCTGAACGACGCCCACATCTTCTGCACCCCGGACCAGATCAAGTCCGAGTTCGCCCGCGTCATGCAGCTGGTCGAGGAGGTCTACGCGGTCCTCGGCATTACCGAGTACTCATACCGCCTCTCCCTGCGCGACCCCGCCGACACCGAGAAGTACGTCGACAACGACGCGATGTGGGAGCTCGGCGAGCGCGTGCTGAGCGAGGCGATGGACGAGCTCGGTCTCGACTACTCGACGGCCCAGGGCGAGGCGGCGTTCTACGGCCCCAAGCTGGACATCCAGATCCGCGACATGCTCGGCCGCGAGGAGACGATGTCGACCATCCAGGTGGACTTCCACCTGCCCGAGCAGTTCGAGCTGCGCTACATCGGCGAGGACGGCGCGGAGCACCGCCCGGTGATCGTGCACCGCGGCGTGTTGGGCACGGCAGAGCGGATGATGGCCTACCTCATCGAGCTCTACGCCGGCGCGTTCCCCGTCTGGCTCGCGCCTGTGCAGGCCACCGTCATCCCCATCGCCGACCGCCACATCGACTACGCCAACGGGGTACGCGACGCGCTGCTCGCGCGTGACCTGCGCGTCGAGGTCGACGACGGCGGCGACCGCATGGGCGCGAAGATCCGCAGGGCGCAGCTCCAGAAGGTGCCGTACATGCTCGTCGTCGGGGACCGCGAGGCGGAGTCGAATGCCGTCTCGATGCGCCACCGCGCGCTCGGCGACCTCGGCGCGACGCCGCTCGCCGACGCGGTCGAGCGCATCGCCGGGGAGCGCGACGCGAAGTCGCTGGACCCGGAACCCGAGCCGGAGTAGCACCCCGCATCTTGCCGCCTCGCGCGTGGCGTGACAGGCTAGCCCGCGCCAAGCCGACGAGTTGAGTGGTCGAGGCCGGACGATGCCCAAGCGCGTGTTGCTGGCGAACCGTGGCGAGATCGCGCTGCGCGTGCAGCGCACCTGCCGCGAACTCGGCATCGAGACCGTCGCCGTCTTCTCCGAGCCCGACCGCAACGCGCTCCACGTCCGCCAGGCCGACGCCGCCGTCGCCATCGGCCCCGGCCCCGCCACCGAGTCCTACCTCGTCATCGACCGCATCATCGAGGCGGCGAAGCACACGGGCGCCGACGCGGTACACCCCGGCTACGGCTTCCTCTCCGAGAACGCCGCCTTCGCCGAGGCGTGCGACGCCAACGGCATCACGTTCATCGGCCCGCCCGCATCGGCGATGCAGGCGATGGGCGACAAGGTCGCGGCGCGCCGCCTGATGGCCGACGCCGGCGTGCCCATCATCCCCGGCGCCAACGACGTCGATGCGTCCGACCTCGCGGCGGCACACGCCGAGGCCGAGCGCGTCGGCTTCCCGCTCATGGTGAAGGCCGCGGGCGGCGGCGGCGGGCGCGGGATCCGCGTCGTCGAGGCGATCGACGACCTCGACGGGGCGATGCAGCTCTCCAGCTCCGAGGCGGCGGCGGCGTTCGGCAACCCCACGGTCTTCCTCGAGCGCTACGTCTCGCCGGCCCGGCACATCGAGGTGCAGGTGATGGCCGACGCGCACGGCAACGCGCGCGCCTTCGGTGAGCGCGAGTGCTCGGTGCAGCGCCGCCACCAGAAGCTCCTCGAGGAGGCCCCCTCGGTCGCGGTCGACCCGGAGCTGCGGGCGCGGCTCTGCGACGCGGCCACGGCGGCGGCGCTGAGCTGCGGCTACCGCAACGCCGGCACGGTCGAGTTCCTGCTCGACGACCGCACAGGCGAGTTCTTCTTCCTCGAAATGAACGCCCGCCTCCAGGTGGAGCACCCCATCACCGAGCTCGTCTACGGCGTCGACCTGGTCGCGCTGCAACTCGCCATCGCCGACGGCCAGGCGCTGGACCCGGCCCCCGAGGGACCCCCCGAGCCGAACGGCTGGGCCATCGAGTGCCGCATCAACGCCGAGGACCCCCACGCCAACTTCGCCCCCTCGTTCGGCCTCGTCGAGCACGTCGACATGCCGCAGGGGCCGGGCGTGCGGTTCGACTCGATGCTGTACGCGGGCCTCGACGTGCCGGTGTTCTACGACTCGCTGCTCGGGAAGCTGATCGTCTGGGCCGAGGACCGCCCGGCGGCGATCGCGCGCATGAAGCGCGCGCTGCAGGACCTGCTGGTCGCGGGCATCGACACCAACAGCGCCTTCCACCTCGCGCTGCTCGACGACCCCGACTTCGTCGCCGGCAACGTCGACACCGGCTGGCTCGAGCGCGAGTTCACCATGCCTCCTCCCGCCGACGACGGCCGCGAGACGACGGCGCTGATCGCCGCCGCACTCGCCGCCGAGATGGGCGGTCGCGCCGACGGCGCAGCGCCGGCGGCGGGACCCTCGGCAGCCGACCTGTGGGCGCGCGTGGCGCGCGCCGACGCCATGAACACGCGGGTACAGCACACGGCAGAGCGCGGATGGCGAAGCGGCATCGGTTCGTAGTCGGCGCGGACGAGCACTCCGTCGAGGTCGACCAGACCCCCGACGGCGTGACGGTCACCCTCAACGAGGGTGAGTCGCTGAGCCTCGACGTCCTCGAGGTGCAGGTGCCCGGAACCGTCTCGTTCTTCGTCGGCGGCCGGCAGCAGCGCGCGTACGTCTCGCGCAAGGGCGGCGGCTACGAGGTGACGATCGGCGAGCGCCGCTTCACGGTGGATGCCGCCGCCGCGCGGCGCGGCCGGGGCGCGGTAGGCGGTGCGGAGGACGCGCCCGGCCAGATCACCGCTCCGCTCGCCGGCGTGGTCGTGGAGGTGCGCGTCGCGGTCGGCGACGAACTCGAGGCCGGGGCGACCGTGCTCGTGCTCGAGGCGATGAAGATGCAGAACGAGGTGCAGATCCCGCGCGACGGGACCATCACCGCCATCCACGCCGAGCAGGGCGAGAACGTCGACAAGGGCGCGCTGCTCGTTGAGTACGACACGGACGAGGAGTAGCCGGACCGCGCGCTCTCGTTGTGAGCGCTGATCGTGCGGTGCTACAATCGAAGTCCACAGGTGCGGCGGCGCCGCGCCGGGAGACGACGAGGAGCGAACCGATCGCGAAAGAACTGCGCACCAACGAGCAGATACTCGTTCCGCGGGTTCGCGTCGTCCAGGACACCGAGCAACTGGGGATCATGGATACGCGCGAGGCGCAGCGCCTCGCCGACGAAGCCGACCTCGACCTGGTCGAGGTGGCGCCGGGCGCCGATCCGCCGGTGGTCCGGATCATGGACTACGGGAAGTACCGCTACGAGCAGTCCAAGCGGGAGCGCGAGTCCCGCAAGAGCTCGCGGCACTCCTCGTTGCGCGAGGTGCGGATGCGCGTCAAGATCGACGAGCACGACATCGCGTTCAAGGCGCGGACGGCGCGCAAGCTGCTGGACCAGGGCGACAAGGTGAAGATCTCCGTGATGTTCCGAGCGCGGGAGATCACGCACCCCGAGGTCGGCCGCGAGTTGCTCGACCGCTTCTATGAGCGCATCAGTGATGTCGCGAACGTCGAGCGGCAGCCACACATGGAAGGGCGCACCCTGTCGATGGTGGTGATGCCCGACCCGAAGGCCGCACAGCGCGAGCAGGAAGCCGCGCCCGCGTAGGGAGACCCCGACCGTGCCGAAGATGAAGACCCACAAGGGGACGGCGAAGCGCGTCAAGATCTCCGGCCGCGGGAAGCTGCAGATGCGCGCGCACCACCTCAACAACAAGCGCATGAAGAAGCGCCGCACCAAGCTCGCCGCCCTGCGCGACATGCACGAGGTACACCCCACGCAGCGCAAGCGCATCCGCCGCCTGCTGGGCGTCTAGCGCCCACCCGCACACCGAAGGACTCCACCGATGCCTCGCACCCGTAACCGCGTACAGACACGCAACCGGCACAAGAAGATCATCGCGCGCGCCTCAGGGCACCGCGGCAAGCGCCACAAGAACTTCAAGGTCGCCAACGAGTCCGTCATGCACGCCATGCGCTACTCCACCGACCACCGGCGCGACCGCAAGGGTGACTTCCGCCGGCTCTGGATCGTGCGCATCAACGCCGCGGCCCGCCTCCACGGCACCACCTACTCGCGCATGGTGAACGGCCTCAAGCGCGCAGGCGTCGAGGTCGACCGCAAGATGCTCGCCGACCTTGCCGTGCGCGAGCCGGACGCCTTCGGCGCCCTCGCGGAGCAGGCCAAGGCGGCCCTCGCCGCCTGATCCACCCGACGCTCAACGATCGTAGGCCGCCATCACGCCCTTCGTAGCCGCCCGCTCACATCACCAACGGTCACTCGAGCGGTCAGTCGATTGAGCGGCCAGCTGCGTGCTGCCTGACCTCATCGTCACCGCCTTCGGGCTCGCCGCTCTCCTGGTCGGCGCGGCTCTCTTCGTGCGGTCGGCCTCGGCGCTCGGGGTGTGGCTGGGGCTCTCCCCCGTCATTATCGGCGCGACCGTGGTCGCGTTCGGGACTTCGGCGCCCGAGTTCCTGGTGAGCCTGCGGGCGTCCGTCTCCGACTCAGGGGGCCTCGCCGTGGGAAGCGTGGTGGGGTCGAACGTCACGAACGTAGCCGTGGTCCTGGGTCTCGCGGCGCTGCTGCGCCCGATCCGGTTCGATCCCTCGCTCCTCGGATGGGAGATGCCCGTCCTGATCGTCGCGACCGTTGCATTCATCGTGCTCGGGAGTTCGGGGACGCTCGGCCACCTCGGCGGCGCGGCGATGTTCCTCGGACTGCTCGCGTTCGTCGCGTATTCGCTGCGCGTGCGACCCCAGGTCGCTGCTCCGGGGGGCCGCCCCGAGCCGGCGGCGGACAGCGGCATGCACACCGCCGCCTGGGCGGGCGTGCAGTTGGCGGTCCTCGCGGCCGGGGTGATCGCTCTCGCCGGCGGCGCCTACTACGCCGTGCTCGGCGCGACGCGCGTCGCGGCCGACATCGGGATGAGCGAACTCGCGATCGGGGCCACCGTCGTGGCGATTGGCACCAGCCTCCCGGAGGTGGCCACCAGCACCGTCGCCGCCGTCCGCGGCGAGTACGAGATTGCGACCGCGAACGTCGTCGGCTCGAACATCTTCAACCTGCTGGGCGTGATCGGGCTGGCCGGCGCGATTGGAACCCTTCCGGTCGATGCGAGCCTGTACCGCTTTGAGATCCCCGCCCTTGCGGCCTCAACTGTCGTCCTGCTGTTGCTGGCCTGGCCCCGAGGTCGCGTCGGGTGGGTCGGCGGGCTTGGGCTCCTCGTCGCATACGCCGCGTTTGTCGGCGTCGTGCTTGCGCGCGGTGGGAGTTGACCCGATCGCACAGCGCGGGCGCCCCGCGACCACGACCGAGGTGTCCCGCACCCGTGTCCGACGCAGCCTCTGATCCCCCGCCCCCGTCTGCGGGGTAGCGGGCCAGTGTGACAGGGTCTCCGAGCGCCCGAGCCCCCAGGCCCTCACCCCCCATTCGCTTCCGAAGCCGGGAGAGGGAGTCGGACCCGAGGGGAGGGCCCCCCGGCCTACTCGAAGCGCCGCGCGTCTTCCGCCGCGTAGGCGGCCACGAGCTGGTCCGCCCGGCCAGCCGCCTCGATGCGCTCGACCACGTCGGCGAGCTGGCCCGCCGGGATCGCGCACGTCATCTCCGAGTTGGGCATGGCGGTGCGCACGCGGCTGAGCTGGCAGCCGACGCTGGCGGCGGCGACGCCCTGCTCCTTGGCCATCGCGATGATGTGGCACTGCGGCTTGCCCTGCATGCTCAGCTCCGGCAGCCCGTCGGAGAGCACCATCAGCTGCCGCCCGGTCACGCGCAGCAGCACCACGTCCGGGTCGATCGGCGTCTCCGCCAGCGGGCCGTAGGTCACGGCGCCCGGCTGCTCGGTGACGACCGGGATCTGCGGCACCACCTCGAGCGTCACCCAGCCCGACTCCAGCAGCGCCGCGACATCCGAGTTGCCCGCGACGTCGTCGAGGGCCTTGAAGCCGTGCGTCATGCTCCCGACGCTGCAGTTCGCGTGGTCCTCAGCGACGGTCGAGAACGTGCTGTCGGCGGACTTCATCCAGAACACGCAGCCCGCCGGCACGCGGCCCGTGCGGCCGTCCGGCATCGCCTCGGGCATCGGCTCCTCGAACGCGTCGACGCCCTCGGGGCGCTCGGCGCTGAACGTGATGGCGATCGGCGCGATGTCGGTCCCGACGCTCGTCATGAGCCGCTGCGACAGCGCCTGCCAGTCCTGAGTCGTGGCCATGAAATTCCCCTTCAAGCGCCGCCCTGGGGCGACGCGGTCTCAACATCAGGTTGGGCGACTATAGGCACAGCCGGACCGTACGTGCCGAGGGCGTCCTGGGGCGGCAGACTCAGGCGCGGATCTCGGCCCCGAGTTCGCGCGCGAGGCGGTTCACGAGGCGGCCCTGCTCGCGGTTCGCGTCCTCGGTCGTGAGCGTGCGGTCGAGGGCCTGGTAGCGGATCGCGAAGGCGATCGACTTCTTGCCCGCGGGCAGCTGCTCGCCCCGGTACACGTCGAACACGCGCGCCTCGGCGACGAGCCGCGACTGCTCGATGCGCGACTGCAGCTCGCCCGCAGCCACGTCGTCGTCGACGACGAGCGCCAGGTCCTGCTCGACGGCCGGGAAGCGCGACACCGGCTCCGCGCCGCGGCGCGGCGGCATGGCGTCGAGGAGCGCCGCGAGGTCGACCTCGAACAGCGCCACGGGCCGCTCCACCTCGAACGCCTCGAGGGTGTCCGGGTGCACCTCGCCCAGCACGCCGACCGGCGCGCCGCCGACACTCAGGCGCGCAGAGCGCCCGGCCTGGAGGCCGTGCTCCTCGGCCGGTTCGTACTCGAAGTCCACGCCGAGCCGCTGGCCCAGCTCCTCGACCACGCCCTTCGCGTCGAAGAAGTCGAGCGCCCGGTCCGTCGAGGCGCCCCAGCGGTCGCGGTCGCCGCCGCACAGCGCGCCCGTGACCACCTCGCGCTCCGCGGGGAGCGGGCCGCCGGCGTCGCGGCGCGGGGCGTAGACGCGGCCCGCCTCGAAGATCGCGATCTCGTCCGCGCCCGCGCGCAGGTTGCGGTCGACGGTTTCGAGCAGCGAGTGGCGCAGCGAGGTGCGCAGCACCTCGTGGTCCGAGGAGAGCGTGTTGCGCAGCCGCAGCGGCGGGTTCGCGTCGAGGTCCCCGGCGGGCTGGACGCGGCGCAGCACCTCGTCGGTGGTGAGCGAGTAGCTGATCGTCTCCTGCAGGCCCGCGGCGGCGAGGGCGCGGCGCACCCGTTCGCGCAGCTCGTGCTCGGGCGCGGGCTCGTGCAGCGGCACGCGGCCGCGCACCGTCGTGGCCGGCAGCCGGTCGTAGCCCGCGATACGCACGACCTCCTCGGCGACGTCGTCTGGGATCGCCACGTCCGTGCGCCACCATGGGGCGGTCACCTCGAAGTCCGCGCCGTCGCGGGCGACCGTGAAGCCGAGGGCGCGGAGGGCGGACTCGACCTCGTCGTTGGGGACGTGGAAGCCGAGCAGGGTGTCAAGGCGGTCACGCGTGAGCGTGACGCGCGACTCGGCCTGCGGACGCGGGTAGACATCGACGACGCCACGGCGCGCGGTGCCGCCGCAGACCTCGACGAGCAGCTGCGTCGCGCGCTGTGACGCACGCAGCGCCAGCTCCGGCGCGAGGCCGCGCTCGAAGCGCGACGACGCCTCGCTGCGCAGCCGCAGCCGCGTCGAGGTGCGACGGATGCTCGCGGGGTCGAACTGCGCGGCCTCCAGCAGCACGCGCGTCGTGCCCTCGGCGACCTCGCTGTCCAGGCCGCCCATCACGCCGGCGAGGGCGATCGGGCCGCTGTCGTCGGTGATGAGCAGGGTGTCGGTCGTCAGCTCGCGGTCCTCGCCGTCGAGGGTCGTGAGGCGCTCACCCTCGCGCGCGAGCCGCACGACGATCGTGCCGATGATCTCGTCGGCGTCGAAGGCGTGGAGCGGGTTGCCGAGCTCCAGCATCACGTAGTTCGTGACGTCGACGACGTTGTTGATCGGGCGCTGCCCCGCCGCGCGCAGGCGCTCCTGCATCCACTGCGGCGAGGGCCCGACCGTGACGCCCTCGACGACCGTGGCGGTGTAGCGCGCGCACAGGTCGGGGTCGTCGATGGCGACCGAGGCCGCCTCGTGTACGTCGGCGTCGCCCTCGTCGTACTCGCCGCCGTGCGGCAGCACCGGCGAGCCGATGATCGCGCCGGTCTCACGCGCGATGCCGACCATGTTCATCATGTCGGCCCGGTTCGGCCACGTATGCACGTCGAGCACCACGTCGCCGAGGTAGTCGGCGAGCGGCCGCCCCACGGGCGCGTCGGCGGGCAGTTCGAGGATGCCCTCGTGCTCGTCGGAGAGGCCGAGCTCGCGCTCGGACAGCACCATCCCCGCCGACTCGACGCCGCGGATCGTCGCGGGCTTGAGCGTCGACCGCTCGCCGTTGCGCGGATCGATCAGCTCCGCGCCCTCGCGCGCGAAGGCGACGCGCTGCCCGGCGGCGACGTTCGGCGCGCCGCACACGACGGTGCGAGGCTCGCCCGCGCCGTACTCGACCGTCGCCAGCTTGAGGCGGTCGGCGTTGGGGTGCGGGTCGACTGAGAGCACCGCGGCGACCGTGACCAGGTCGCGGCTCCAGTCGCCGATGCGCTCGATGCCCTCGACCTCGGCCGAGGCCATCGTGAGCCGCTCGGCGAACGCCTCGACGTCCAGGTCGTCGGGGAGTTCGACGTAATCGCGCAGCCACTTGAGGGAGACGAGCATGTGCGTGAGCTCCGGCTAGAACTGGTCGAAGAGGATCGAGTTGCCGTCTGGGTCCTCGAGGACGATGTGGGCTGGGCCCTCGTCCTCCGTGGCGGGGAGCGCCACCGCCGGGTCGTGGCCCTCGGGCATCTCGTGCAGCAGCTCGGTCTCGACGCCGCGCTCGGCGAGGCGGGCCTGCACGGCGCGCACATCGGGCGGGTTGAAGGTCAGGATGTTGCCCTCGAACATCCCCTCGAAGAGGCCAATCATCGCGCCGCCCTGGCGCATGATCATCCAGCCCTCGCCGCCCCCGAGCGGCTCGAAGCCGAGCTGCTCGTAGAACGCCTGCGAGACCGCGAGGTCGCTCACGGCGAGGCTCACCGAGAAGTAGCCGAGGTTCGGGTCGCCCGCGGGCGGCGGCTCGGGCGGCGTGACGTCGCCTTCCGGCTCTCCCGAGTCAGCAGTGGTCATCGTCACACCGCCTGGAACTGGCGCAGGAAGCGCAGGTCGTTCGCGTAGAAGTTGCGGATGTCGTCGATGTCATGGCGCAGCATCGCGATGCGCTCGACGCCCATCCCGGCGGCGAACCCCGTATAGCGCTCGGTGTCGATGCCCGACGCCTCGAGCACCTCGGGGTGCACCATCCCGGCGCCGAGGATCTCGAGCCACCCGCTGCCGCGGCAGACCGCGCACGACGCGTCGTCGCCGGGGCAGGCGAAGCAGTCCACGGCCACCTCGACGCCCGGCTCGACGAACGGGAAGTAGGAGTGGCGCAGCATCACGCGCCGCTCCGCGCCGAAGAGCTGGCGCGCGAACTCCCAGAGCGTGCCCTTGAGGTCGGCCAGCGAGACGCCCTCGTCGACGGCGAGCAGCTCGACCTGCGTCAGCATCCACTCGTGCGTGGCGTCGGTGGCCTCGTAGCGGTAGCAGCGGCCCGGCACGGCGATGCGCACCGGCGGGCCGTGCTCGTCCAGGTAGCGGATCTGCATCGGCGAGGTGTGCGTGCGCAGCAGCATCGGCTGGCGCCCGTCGACCTCCTCGTCAAGCCAGAACGTGTCCCACATGTCGCGCGCAGGGTGGTCCTCGGGGATGCGCAGGCGCGTGAAGTTGTAGTCGTCGAGCTCGACCTCGGGGCCCTCGATGGTGGCGAAGCCCATGCGGGTGAAGGCGTCGAGGATGTCCTGCAGGGTCTGCGTGACGGGATGGAGCCCGCCGCTGCGGCGCCTGCGGCCCGGCAGCGTGACGTCGACGGCCCCGCTCGCGAGCGCGGCCGCGCGCGCCGCGGCCCGCAACTCCTCCTGCCGCGCCTCCAGCGCCGCCTCCAAGTCGCGCTTGAGCTCATTGGCCGCGCGCCCGGCGGCCCGGCGCTCCTCGGCCGGAAGCTCGGAGAGCCCTCGCAGCACCGCGGTCAGCGACCCCGACCGCCCGAGGGTGGCGACGCGCCACGCCTCGACGGCGTCCTCGTCCCCTGCCGCGGCGAGGGCGTCGCGGGCGTCAGCGGCGAGGGCGTCGAGGTTGGGGGTGGGGGCCATGTGGGGAGTGTCGCGCGGGTGGCGGGTGCGGGCAACGCGACACGCCGGCAGGCGAGCGGCGGTCAGTCCTCGTACCGCAGCGGGCGAGCAAGGCCTTCCGCGCCCGTCGGTGCCGGGATGGGCCGCCCCTGCTCAAGCTCGGACTCGATCCACGAGGCCATGGCGTCCTCGATGTTCGAGGCGGCCTCGGCGGCCGAGGCGCCGCCGGAGAAGCACCCGGGGAACTCGATGACCTGGGCGGAGTAGGTCCCCTCGGGGTCGCGGGTGACGACGAGCGTGTACGCGCCGCGCATGATCTCGCTCACGCGCGGATCCTGGACGCCGGTCGTTAAACTAGTCACGACTGCTCTCCTGCAACGCCTTGATGATACTCCTCGCGACGCCCGTCGTGAGCGTGACCGGGATGGTCAGCGTCCGGTACCCGGGCTTCACGTAGTGCATGTGCCCGCCGCGCGTCCGCTGATACGTCCACCCGCAGGCCTCGGCAGCCCGGACGAGATCACGGCTGCGGAGATTGCCGACCCTCGCCCGCAGCGCCGCGAAGTCAACGTCTTCAGGCACGCCTCCGCCAGTCCAGGACACGCACCGACGCGACACGCCACGCCTCGACGCAGTCCTCGTCCCCGGCGGCGGCGAGGGCGTCGCGGGCGTCAGCGGCGAGGGCGTCGAGGTTGGGGGTGGGGGGCATGGGGGGAGTGTCGCGCGGGTGGCGGGTGCGGGCAATGTGAGGCATGGGTCACCCACTGCCCGTTGCGCGCTGACTCGAGTCAGCGTTACACGTCGTCTAGCCCGTCCGGGAGTCGTTCCTTAATGAACTTGAACCGTTTCGTATCCTTCTTTGTGAGTGCGAGTTCCTCTCGCGCGACTTCACCCAAGGCCTTGTCAGGGTTGACTACTGTCACGAGGGTTTCGGACCCAAGAGCCCCTCTGAGAGTTGCGTTCAAGGGCAGATCCCGAAACGCATAACCTGCCACGACGATCTGCTCAGCCGATGCCACGGCAGCTCGCAGTGCAGCGTACTCCTCGTCAAACGGGGCCCGAGCCACGAGCCGCTCTTTTCGATCACCCAGTACGACAACCGGTTCCACTTTTTTCTCGGAGCCATTCATCCAGCGTTCGAAGAGCCCGTTCTTGCGTAGATCGTCTAAGTGCTGCGCCTTTCGAACTTGGTCACCTGACCGGAACCACGTAGCTGCTCCGTGGAGGTGATGCAGGCGGACGCGCGGGCGGTCGGGGTGATAAGGGGCATCTCGGAGACTGAAGCAATAGACCTTGTCGCCAGCGAGCTTGAAGTCGTGGCCGGTACCACCATGAAACTCATCCATCAGCCGAAACGTCCCGGTCTCGTAAAGACCTACCAATCCCGAGTCCAAGAGTGCGTCATAGTTCAAGACGAACACATCGACTTCACCATCAGCCTTGGCTCTGGCAACGAGGTGCTCGGCAACCCGGTTGATCGCATCCCAGTCGCCCGAGTCGTCGATGTGCGCAGTCACTTCCAAGAGAACAGCACCGACCACGCGTGTGTAGAGCCCTCTGGTTCGAGCCGCTAAGGACGCGATAGCCTCAAGTTGTGTCTCGTCCGCTATCATCTGTAGCGTCTCGAATTGATCGAGGGTTGCTGCTAGTCGTTCGAGTGGGCCTGCGAACGCCTCGAAATTATTGGCGGGCGACGGAGCGTCTGGGGGTAAGTCGATCTGGAGGCGATCGACTATCTCGTCGAGTTCGTCAAGAAGCTCGCCATGCGGAGTCTGGATGCCCTTGAGCCTTTTGCGCACCCTTCTCGTCAGCCGATCCAGATTGTAGTGGGTGCTGCTGTACCCGAGCGATAGCCCATTCCCAAATACGTAAACAGCGGCCACACCAAGATCCTCTGCGTCTCTGGTGAACAAACTATAGTTCCGCCGGGAACAGTCAAGCATCCCGGGGATGCCGATAGCTCACAGGCCGCATGCGTACAATCGCGGGTATGATGCCCTCTCACCCCGAAAGGACCACACCACATGGCAGTTCGCGGCTACATCCTCGTCGAGACCGAGGTCGGGAGGACACAGGCGGTCGGGCGCGCCATGCGCGACCTCGAGTCCGAGCTCGCCACCGTCTCCGCCGTCGACACCGTCACCGGCCCCTACGACGTCATCGTCCAGCTCGACGCCGAGGACCTCGACCAGCTCGGCCAGTGCATCACCGCCGAGCTCCAGGCCATCGACGGCGTCCAGCGCACCACCACCTGCCTCGCCGTCTCCCTCGGCTGACACCCCTCCTGCGAAACGCGAGGTGGCACCGGCCCGCCCGGTATCCTCGCGTCACCCGGGATCGCGTACGATCGACGCATGACGACTACTGAAGCCCGCTCCGCCACGCCCGCCGCCATGATCTCCGTCGAGGAGGCGCGGGCGCGCATCCTTGAACACTTCGCCGCCCTCGAGCCCGTCGAGACGCCGCTGCTGGAGGCGGCCGGGCAGGTGCTCGCCGCCGACGTGCGCGGCGGCTTCGACATCCCGCCGCTGCCCAACACCTCGATGGACGGCTACGCGGTCCGCGCCGCCGACACGGCGGGCGCCACGCCCGGCAGCCCGCTGCGCCTGCGCGTGACCGGCTACCTGCCCGCCGGCTCCGTCTACGACGGCTCGGTCGGCCCCGGCGAGGCGGTGCGCATCATGACCGGCGCGCCCATCCCCGACGGCGCCGACGCCATCGTCCCCTTCGAGGAGACCGACGAGGAGGAGCAGACCGCCCGCTGGGAGGACGGCCCCCGCGCCGACGTCCGCATCGACGTCGAGGCGAAGCTCGGCGCGAACATCCGGCCCGCAGGCGAGGACGTCCGCGCCGGGGAGCTCGTACTGCCCGCCGGGACGATCCTCGGGCCCGCACAGATCGGCGTGCTGGCCTCGCTCGGGCTCGGCAGCGTGCAGGCCATCCGACGCCCGCGCGTCGCGATCCTCTCGACGGGCGACGAGCTGCTGCGGCCGGGCGAGCCGCTGCGGCCGGGCGCGATCTACGACTCGAACGGCTTCTCGCTGGCCTCGATGGCCCGCGAGATGGGCGCCGAGCCGCGCGTGCTCGACATCGCCGGCGACACCGTCGAGGCACTCACCGCGCGCGTCCACGAAGGCCTGGCCGACGCCGACCTGCTCGTGACCTCGGCCGGCGTCTCGCGCGGCGACTTCGACGTGGTCAAGGAGGTGCTCGCGCGCGAGGGCTCGGTCGGCTTCTGGACGGTGCGGATGCGCCCCGGCAAGCCGCTCGCCTTCGGCACCTTCGAGGCCAGTGACGGCGAGGCTCGACGCGTCGTGCCGCACCTCGGGCTGCCCGGCAACCCGGTCTCCGCGATGATGACGTTCGAGCTGTTCGGCCGCCCGGCCGTGTTCACGATGCTCGGCAAGCCGCAGGCCTGGGAGCGCGAGCGGGTGCGCGCCGTCGCCGCGGAGCGCATCGCGCGCCCCGACGACCGCCGCTTCTACGCCCGCGCCATCGTGGAGCGTCGCGACGGCCGCTACCACGCGAAGCTGACGGGCCCGCAGGGCTCAGGCGTGCTCACCTCGATGGCGCTCGCGAACGGCATCGTCGTGGTGCCCGAGGACGGCGGGCCGGTCGAGCCCGGCGACGAGTGCGACGTGATGCTGATCGGCCGCGTCCCCGACGCCGAGGCGTGACCACACCCGACCCTCAGCCCGCTGACCCCCCACCCGCTGACGGGGAGCCCTCGACGCTGCCCGTGGTGCGCCTCGACGCCCCACCCGACTCCGCCGCCTCGCTGCTGACCGCGACGCTCGTCGAGGCGCTGCGCGCGCGCGGCTACCGCACGGCGAGTGCCGAGCGCCGCCCGGGCGGACGCCTCGCCGTGACGCTGCCGAGCGGCGGCCGCGTCGGCGTCGAGCGCGAGGTCGCCGAGTCCGGCCTCGGCGCCTTCGTCGCCGGCCTCGACCCCCGCGCCGACCTGGTCCTCGCCTTCGGCTACGAGGAGCCCTCGACGCCCCCGCCCGCGGCCATCGTGCTGAGTTCGGGCGGCGAGGAGCTCGCGGCGGTCGACCCCGCCGAGCTGGAGCCGAGCCTGCAGACGGGCGGCCCCTCCCCCGTCGTCGAGGACCTCGCCTCCCTCCTCGACGCGCGTGTGCTGGGGGGTGGCGACGAGCCGTCGGGCGGCGGCCAACGTGTCGAGGAGTCCTCGGGGCGTGGGTTGGGGGCGAGGGTGCGGGGGTGGTTCAGGGGACGGGGGTAGGCTGTCGCCGGCGGGCGTGCGGAGCTAGGCTCGATCAATGGAGGCGGCAATGGCCCGGTCATGGAGCGCTTCGAGCAGCACCTGCGCGACGATCCTGCGCTGCGCGCGGAATACGAACGCCTGGGCCCATAGTTCCGCGCCATCGGCGCCGCGATTGAGGCTCGAAGTACAAGGAACAGCGGCGTGAGGCGCGGCGAACCTCAGTCCGGGTGGACGTAGTTCCATGCCCGACGTCGGCGAGCTGGAGTGCGATACTTGTCCGGCACGAGCTTCCCAACGTACTGATCCTGCGTCTCGTCATCGGCCCATTCCCCGACGAACCCCCGTCTTGGAGGTCTGGGCGACACAGGCTCACGATCCGGGAAGTTCTCGACGGTCGCCTCAAGCCATGTGTGCGGCCGGAACGCCCCGACGACGACCCCCCCAACCTGCGCGAGTACCAGGGTGCATCTCTCGGCTCCGGCGCGGCTCACGTTCCATGCGAACCGCGCGGCTTCGTACATGCCATCGGCATCGTCTGAAATCGTGCGGTTGATGGAGACCAGCAGAATCTCCTCCTCCGCGCGGAACGGCTCCGACGCGTACTGGAGGATGATCGTCTCGACGGTGCGAGGGCCGCGTTCGCCTGAGCCGTGGCCGCCAGCCTTATTCGTCAGCTGAGGGTACGCATCCATGACTGCGGCCTCGATCTCGTAGGCGGCACGCTCATCTTCAATCCCATGTCGATGAACGACATGGCCTACTTCGAGCCCGGCGTCATGGATTTCCTTGATGCGCAACGCCTTCAGGTCGGAGGTGTCTTCGTCGGTGATCTCCGAGTAGTCCCCGCGAACGTGAGCGAAGATTCGATCCCCACGGCCCTTACCCACGTAGAAGGTCTCGTCACCCTTGCGAGGGTCGGTGAGGCGGTAGACGTACCATCCGAGCTTGTCCGCCACCCCAAGAGGGAAGCCATCCGTTGCTGCCATACAGTTCCTCCGAAGCTCGGTCGGGACTGACACTGAAAGATGCGTGACCCGTCCACGCCGAACGCTCGACGGGACCAGCTACGACCGATCGCAGTAGCGGACTGGGGTTTGGCCGCGCAGGTCGTCCGGCACGCGCTTTCCGACGTAGTAGTCGGCGACCTCGGGCTCGGCGTCTCGTCCGACGAAGCCCCACCGGTCGGGCTCGTCACCCCTACCCGGGAAGTTCTCGCTCGTCGCCTGCATCCACCGTTCGGGCCGGAAGGCACCGCGGACGATGCCGTCGCTGTGAGCGAGCACGAGCGCGTACTGCTCGGCGCGCCCGACATCCAGCTTCCATGCGAACCTCGCGGCCTCGTACACATCGGCCCCGTCGCGGTACGTCTGCGCGATGGAGACCAGCAGTAGCGGCTCTCGCACCTCGAACTCATCGGCTGTGGTCATGGATCGCTCCCCTCAGATCACCGCCTCGAAGCCGGCGAAGTCGCCCTTGGGCTCCTCCCACCGGTACTCCAGGTTGTGCACCATCGCCAGCGGCGGGCCCTCGCGCAGGCGGCCGACGAACCGGCGCAGCGTCGCCTCGTCCGCCTCGGCCTGCACCTCCACGCTGCGGCCGTCAGGGAGGTTGCGCGCGTAGCCGTCGACCTGCAGGCGCTGCGCCTCGTAGACGCAGAACGCGCGGTATTGCACGCCCTGCACCCGCCCCACCGCCTTCGCCACGATGCGGCGACGCCGGCGCGGGTCGACGACGGGACGTGGCTCCTCGGTGTCGCCGTTCTCGCCGAAGCCGATCACGACGTGGTGAGCCCTCGCACCACCTCGCGCACGAGGTCCTCCGGTACGTCGCCGCGCACGACCGGACGGGCGATGTCCTCAAGCAGCACGAAACGCATCTGCCCGCGCTCGACCTTCTTGTCGAGGCGCATCGCGCCGAGCACCGCCTCCGGGTCGACGCCGGGGGCGGACAGCGGCAGGCCGATCGCGCGCAGCACGTCGCCCTGGCGGGCGATGATCTCGCGGTCGTGGAGCCCGAGGCGCTCGGCGATCCGGGCGGCGCCCATCATCCCCACCCCGACGGCTTCGCCGTGGAGGAAGTCGGTGTAGCCCGTGGCGGCCTCGATACCGTGGCCGATGGTGTGGCCGTAGTTGAGGATGGCGCGCAGCCCCTGCTCGCGCGGGTCGGCCGAGACGATCAGGGCCTTGAGGCGCGCCGACCGCGCCGTCACGCGCGCGAGCAGCTCGGCGTCGAGGGGCGGCGCGACCAGCGCGCCCGCGTGGCGCTCGATCTCGTCCATCAGGCCCGGGTCGAGGATGAGCGCGTGCTTGACCACCTCGGCGAGTCCCTCGGCGAGCGCGCGACGCGGGAGCGTGCGCAGCAGCTCGACATCCGAGATGACGGCGCGCGGCTGGTGGAACGCGCCGACGAGGTTCTTGCCCTGCGGCAGGTCGACGGCGACCTTGCCGCCGATGGCGGCGTCGTTCATCGCGAGCACGGTGGTCGGCACCTGCACGAGTGGCATGCCGCGCAGGTACGTCGCCGCGACGTGGCCGGCGAGGTCGCCCACGACGCCGCCGCCGAACGCGAGGAGCGTGTCGCGCCGCTCGGCCCGCGACTCGGCGAGCCACGCGTAGATCTCCTCGGCGACGCGCAACCGCTTCGAGGGCTCACCGGAGGGGACGACGTACGACGCGCCGCGGAGCCCGCCCGCGTCGAGCGCCTCGACGAGGCTCTCCCCGTGCGCGTCCATGACGTGCTCGTCGGCGATGAGGTAGACGGTGCCGTCGAGGCCGAGCTGGTGCAGCCGGTCCGGCACGCGCGCAAGCTCGCCGGCGCCGACCCAGATCGGGTAGCGGTCCTCGCCCGTGTCGACAATCGCGGCCGGCCCCACGGCGGGCGGGTCCGTGCCGAGGCGGTCGAGGCGCCGGTCGCCGCCGGCGAGGGCCGAGGCGCCGCCGCCCCACGCGCGGAGGATGCGCTCCGCGGCGTCCTCGGGCGTCAGGCCCTGCGTCGGCACCCACAGGTCCGCGTGCGAGTAGGCAACGCGACGCTCGTCGTCGAGCTCCTGCAGCCGGACCTCGAGGTCCCCCGCGAGCAGCGGCCGCTCGCTGCCGTCGACCGCTTCGCGGACGCGGCGCGCGATCTCGGTCGGCGTGGCGTCGAGCCAGCACAGCAGCCCGCGCTCGCCCAGCGCGCGCCGCGAGCGGGCGCTCAGGAATGCTCCCCCACCCGTCGCGATCACCGCCGGGACGCGCTTCGACGCCTGGGCAACGATGCTCTCCTCGATCTTCCGGAACGCGGGCTCGCCCTCCTCGGTGATGAGCTCGGCCGGCGTGCGGCCCTCCGCCTGCGTGACGAGGTCGTCGGTGTCGATCAACGGCCAGCCGAGGCGGTCGGCGAGGATCGCGCCCGTCGAGGACTTGCCGACACCGCTCAGCCCGACCAGCACGATCTGGCGCACCGCGCCGCGTCCCGCCTCGTTCGCCGGGCTCACTCGCCGGGCTCCCGGGGACCGACGGTCTCGACGAACGCGGCGGCGTTGCGCTTGAACTCGTCGATGTGGTCGCCGCCGAACTTCTCGAGCGCGGCATCGGCGAGCGTGATGCACAGCACGGCCTCGCCGATCACGCCCGCGGCCGGGACCACGCACTGGTCGGCGCGCTCGTAGAACGCATCGGCGGCCTCGCCGGTGAGCAGGTCCGCGGTGGGCAGGCGGCGCGGCAGCGTGGAGATGGGCTTGAGCGCGGCGCGCACGACGATGTCCTCGCCGTTGCTCATGCCGGCCTCGATCCCGCCCGCGCGGTTCGTCGTGCGCTCCCACTTGCGCTCCTGCCACTCGCTGGCGGGCAGCAGCGGGTCGTGTACCTCGGAGCCGGGCTTGAGCGCGTTCTCGAACGCGGGGCCGATCTCGACTCCCTTCACGGCGTTGATGCCGAGGAACGCCGCCGCGATGCGCGTGTCCAGGCGGCGGTCCCACTGGACGTGCGCCCCGAGCCCGATCGGCACACCCCTGGCGCGCACCTCGAAGATGCCGCCGAGGCTGTCGAGCGCCTCCTTCGCGGCGTCGATGGCCGCGATCATGTGGCGCTCGGCTTCCGCGTCGGCGACCCGCACCGGCGAGCGGTCGATCGCCGCCCAGTCCACTTCCCCGTGTTCGTCGAGCGGCCGCGCGACGACGTCGCCGATGGCGACAGTGTGCGAGTGCACCTCGATGCCGATCTCGGCGAGCAGCGCCCGCGCCACCGCCCCGGCGGCGACGCGCGCCGCAGTCTCGCGCGCGCTGGAGCGCTCGAGGATCTGACGCACGTCGTCGAGGTTGTACTTCTGCGTGCCGGCGAGGTCGGCGTGGCCGGGGCGCAGCAGCGTGACGCGATCGACCTCCTCGTCGACCGGTTCGACGGCCATGCGGACGCGCCAGTTGGCGTTGTTGTGGTCCTTGTTCTCGAGCCACAGCGCGATCGGCGAGCCGATGGTCAGGCCGTGGCGCACGCCCGAGGTGATCTCGGCGCGGTCCTTCTCGATCTGCTGCCGCTTGCCGCGGCCGTAGCCGCCCTGGCGGCGCACGAGGTCCATGGCGATCCAGTCCTCGCTGAGTTCGAGGCCGGCGGGGACGCCCTCGATCACCGTGGTGAGGCCCTTGCCGTGCGACTCGCCCGCGGTCAGGAACCGGAAGTTGCTCACTGTCCCGCCTCCCCGGCCGGCGTCGCGCCGTTGGCGCCCATCGCAGCCTCCGCCTCCGCCACCGTGATCAGCGCCCCGTCGGCGGGGTCGAGGTCACGCGTGGCCGTCGCCTCGCGCGTCGACCACGACTTCAGGATCGCAGGTGCGGCGTCATCGTCCCAGTCCGTGATCACGGCCTGGTTGCGGCTGACCTGCGTGGTGAGCAGGCATTCGGACTCCACCTCGCCCTCGGCGCTGCGGTACTCGGCGTAGACGTCCACCTGCACGGCCTCGAAGCGCGCGAGGGGGATGTCGTAGAGCAGCCGTTCGGCCATGCGCACCGCCGCCCGGCGGGCCACCTCGCGCGGCGGACCCACCTGCTCGCGCGCGCCGTCGATGACGCGGATGTCCGGCTCGGCCAGCAGCGACACACGACAGCGCTCGGTGTCCGCTGCCACGAGGTCCGCCGACACGAGCGCGCGCCAGTCCGCGGGCGGCACGTCCGCCGGCGGCCGCATCCGCCTCCACGTCTCGAACGCCTCGATGACCGAGGCGCGGAGGGCAGGGACATCCCCTTCGGCGATGATGCGCCGCCAGTGGCGCTGCGAGAAGAACGACTGCGTGATGATGAAGCCGAGGAATCCGCCGACGAGCAGCATCAGCAGCAGGCCGAGCTCGATCACTGCGCTGTCTCCTCCGCGCTCCGGCGCGCCAGCGCCGCTCGCGCGGCCGCGAACATCACGTCGGTCGGCGGCTCCATGCCCGTCCACATCCGGAACGACTCAGCCCCCTGGTAGACGAGCATCCCGAGTCCACCGATGGGCTGCGCGCCCGCTCCCTCGGCCGCCCGCAGGTACGGCGTGCGCTCCGGGGTGTAGACCAGGTCCAGCGCAGCCTGCCCCGCGACGAACAGTTCGCCCGGAATGGGCGTCGCCGATTCGTCCGGTCCGTGGCGCATCCCGAGTGTCGTCGAGTGTATCACCAGCCGCGCCCGCTCCATCGCCTCGCGCAGCGCCGCCGAGGCAGGGTCGAGCGGCGCGATCCGCACCTCCATCGCGTCGCCGCCGAGGTCCCCGAGCGCTTGGGCGTTGGCGCGCGTGCGGTTGGCGATCGTCAGCCGCGCCGCGCCCGCAGCACGCATCGCGACCACCACCGCGCGCGCCGCGCCACCCGCGCCGATGAGGACGACCTCGCTGCCCGTTACGTCGACTCCCGCGTCGGCCAGCGTGCGCTGCACGCCTGCGACATCGGTGTTCGCGCCGTGCAGCCGGCCGTCGCGCGGCACGATCGTGTTCACGGCGCCCACCTGCGCGGCGAGCGCGTCGACCTCGTCGGCGCGTTCGAGCAGCGCGACCTTGTGGGGGACGGTGACGTTCGCGCCGATCACGCCTTCACCCCGCAGCCGATCGACCGCGGCCCCGACCTCGCCCGGCGGCACGTCCCACGCCTCGTAGTGGGCGTCGACCCCGCGCGCGTCGAGGGCTGCCTGCTGCATCGGCGGGGAGATCGAGTGCGCGACGGGGTGGCCGAGCAGAGCGATGGTCGCGGTCACGGTGCGTCCCGGCAGCTCATGGCACCCTGTAGCGCTCGACGTTCTGCTCGTGCTCGGCGAGCGTCTCCGCGAACGCGTGCGAACCGTCGCCCTTCGCCATGAAGTAGAAGTAGTCCGTGGTCGCGGGACGGAGCACGGCGAGGATGGCCCCCAGGCCCGGACTTGCGATCGGGCCCGGCGGCAGCCCCGGCACGAGGTAGGTGTTGTACGGCGAGTCGAACGCGAGGTCCTCGATGGTCAGTTCGACCTTCCACCACCCGTCCTCCGGTTCCTTGTCCAGCCCCTCGGTGATGGCGAACTGCACCGTCGGGTCGGCGTAGAGCGCGATGCCGGACTCGAGCCGGTTCAGGAACACCGAGGCGATGACCGGGCGCTCCTCCGCCAGCAGCGCCTCGCGCTCGATGATCGACGCCAGCGTGAGCACCTCGTGCAGCGTCATGCCGCGCGCCTCGATCTGCGAGCGGATGGCGGGGCTCACGGCGCTGGTGAAGGCGTCCACCATCGCCTGCACCAGGCTCTCCGCGGTCGTCTCATCGGTCAGCGGGTACGTGGCGGGGTAGAGGTAGCCCGTCAGGTCCGCGCCCACCGGGCGCCCCCGGAGGAGCGGCTCGAAGCGCGGCTGCGCGAGCGCCTCCTCCCACTCCGCCGCCGTCGCGACGCCGAGGCCGACGACGATCTCGCCGACCTCCTCGACCCGCAGCCCCTCGGGGATCACGAGCACGACCTCGCGCGTCAGGCCGAGTCGCATCTTGCGGATCACCTCGGGCGCGGGCGTGCCGGGGGCGAACTCGTAGCGCCCCGAGCGCAGCTGCGAGCCGACCCCGGTGTAGCCGAGGAGGGTGTTAAACCGGCCCGTCTCCGCGAGCACGCCCCGGGTCAGCAGCTGGGTGGCAATCGCCTCCGCGCCCGACCCCGGAAGCACCTCGACGGCGATCGTCGCGGTGCTCACGTCGGTCGCGGGGGTGATAGCGACTGCCGCGCCGCCCCCCTCGCGAGCGTCCGAGGCGATCACGCTCTGCGTGCCCTCGAGCCGTTCCGACGCGACCGAGCCAATGAACAGCGCCCACACCGCGAGCAGCAGGTACACGATGATGATCGGGTCAAGAAACCGCATCGTGCGTCTCCTCGGCGGCCTGGAGTGCCCGAACGCCGCGCCGCCGGTCGATGAACTGCTGCAGCAGCAGCGCCGCCGCCACGTCGTCGGCGGACTCGCCGCGCGGCATCTCGCGCTCCGCGGCCACGGACGTCAGCCGCTCGTCCTCGTACTCGACCGGCAGCCCGAGGCGTTCGAGGCGCTCGCCCAGCTTGCGCGCCGCCGCGGCCGCCTCGCCCTCCGCGCCCGCGAGCGTGCGCGGCAGCCCGATGACGATGCCGCCGATCTCCTCGCGCTGAGCGATGGCGCGGATGGCCGGGAACGCGGCGCTGGCCGGCACGATCTCGATCGGCACGGCGACGCGTTCCTCGGGGTCGCACGCGGCGACGCCCACGCGGACGCTGCCCGGGTCGACGCCGAGCCAGCGCATCGGCTGCACGCCCTCCTCACTCATCGCCCGCACCATCGTCTGCGCCGTCCTCGCCCGCACCGTCCTCGTCGTCCTCGGGGAGCCCGGCGATCTCGGCCGCGAGGTCCTCCTTGCTCAGGAACACGATCGAGATGCGGTCCTCGCGCCTCGGCATCCGCACCGCCGGGAGGAAGCCGGGGTGGACGCGGATCAGCGGCTCGACGTCGAGCGAAAGCTCCTCGCGCAGCCGCGTGGCCGCCGCCGACGGGGCGACGCCGGTGAGGATGCCGCGCAGCGAGGCGGGATCGAACAGCGGGGTCGCGAGTCCGGTCGCGTTGAGCGTCGCCACCAGGCGGCTGCCGTCGAAGATGGGGTTCTCGGCGACCGCGTCGGCGGTGCCCGGAATCAGCGCCATCCCGTCCGGCAGGACGCTGACGAGGATCTGCTCGCCCGCGCGCCTCGCGGCGTCGTCGGGCAGCACGATGGCGGAGACGAGCGCGGTGTACTCCATGAGGAAGGCCTCGGCGGGGTCGCCCGGCTCGACGAGCGGCTCCTGGCTGAGGATCGCGACCGACACCGTCTCCGGGAACACCGTCCCGTCCTCGACGAGGCGCTCCAGCGCCCGCGTCCCGGCCCGGCGCAGCACGTCCTCCGCGATCTCGCCGACCCGCACGGCGTCCTCCGCCGCAGCCGCGGGTACCTCGATGTCCTCGCCACCAGCGGCGGCGAGCGGGTTCGTCACGGTGAGCGTCGTCGGGAAGCCGATGAGGAACCGCACGGTCCCCGCCTCGACGTTCCCGACCGTGCCGGGCCGGATGGCGGTGGCCGGGACGTACGCGACCTCCCCGGCGGCGACCGTGGCGGCCTCGTCGGTGGTGAACGTGAACTCGCCTGCGTCCTCGACCGCAGTGCCGATGGGCAGCCTGACGTCGGCCTCGCTCGTGTTGGTGAACTCGAGCTCCACCTTCGCCGCGACGTCCCCGACGCTCGCCGTGCCGGTCGTGACGGTCGACGCGACGGCCACGATCGTCTCGCTGACCGAGGTCGCGCCCACCACGCCCTCGCCGATGTCGGTCTCGCCGACGGGGTTGAGGTGCACGCGGGCGGCGCTCGTGAGCTCCTCGCCGGGCGGGGCGATGTAGATGTCCGCCGAGGGCACGTAGTAGGCGGCAGCGCCGAAGATGACGATCGGGATCGCCGCGAAGGCCGCGAGCCGAATCAGCGGGGTCACGGACGGCACCCGCAGGGTCAACTCGCGCGGCCCGAGGGGGATGCTCACGGCGGGCGCGGGCCGCAGTCCGCCGGTCGTCCGGGCGGTGCTCAGCCCCGCGTTCAGCGCGTGCTCGCGCACGTCGCGGCGGCTTGCGAGCACGCGCACCGTGAGCCCGCGCTGCCGCGCGTGGGCGGCGATGCGCGGCCACGCCATCGCGTCGCGCAGGCCGCGCGCGCGGCGCGGCACCACCAGCAGCACCTCGACCTCGCTCGCGGTCTCGATGCGGCCGATCACGGAGTTCGCGTCGTCCTCGCGGCCCGCCACCACCGTCGCCGCGCCGGCCATGTAGGGCACGCTGCGCGGGACGTTGCGAGGCCGCCTCCGCCGCCGGGCGCGAGGCGCATCCCGGCCCTCGGCGCGCGACGCTCGCCAGTCGGCGACGAACAGCCGCCACTCGTCGCGCACGCGGCCCGGCAGCCCGCGCACCGACGCCGTCCAGCGGCCGATGCGCGAGTCCTCGTCCGGTACGCCGGAGCCTTCCGGCGGTGGCTCCGCCTCGTGCGTGCTGTCGTCGGGCTCGCGGGTCGTCACGTGCCGCTACGCCCCGCCGAGGCGATCCCGGGCCGCCCAGCGCGCGACGTCGAGTGCCTCGTCCAGCCGTGCGGCGTCGCGACCGCCGGCCTGCGCCATCACGGGCCGGCCGCCCCCGCCGCCGCCGACCACCGCCCCGGCCTCGCGCACCGCCTCGTCGGCGCGCAGGCCGCGCTCGACCACGTCGTCGGTGGCGAGCGCGAGCAGCACGGGGCGGTCGTTGAGCACCGCGCCGAGCATCACGAAGGCGCTGTCGAGCCGCTCGCGCAGGCGGTCGCCCATCCCGCGCAGCGCGTCCTGCGACTCCGCCTCCACGCGCGCCACGACGACGCTCACGCCGGCGACGTCCTCAGCCCGCCCGGCGAGGTCGTCGGCGGCGTCGAGCGAGCGGTCCGCCGACTGCTGCCGCGCGCGCCGGCGCTCCTCGGCGAGCTGCTCCTCGAGCGCGTCGATGCGTCCCGCGAGCTCCTCGGGCGGCGCCTTGAAGCGCTGCGAGAGCGCCGTGACCAGGTCCAGGCGCTCCTCGATGTACTGCTCGGCCTCCGGGCCGCTCAGCGCCTCGATGCGGCGCAGCCCCGCGCCGATGCTGGAGTCGGCGATGATCACGAAGTTGCCGAGGCCGCCCGTCGAGTGGAGGTGCGTGCCGCCGCACAGCTCGCGGCTGAAGCACCCGGCCGTGTGCTCGTGCCCGTGGCCGCGCGCCACGCAGTACTCGACCATGCGCACGTCGGCCGAGTAGCGGTCCTCGAAGAACGCGATGGCGCCGCGCCCGATCGCCTCCTCGTACGGGAGGATGAAGGTCTCTTGCGCGATGTCCTCGCGCACCTTCCCGTTCACGATGCGCTGCGCCTCGCGCAGCTCGTCCGCCGAGGGCGCCTGCGGGTGCGAGTAGTCGAAGCGCAGCCGGTCAGGCGCGACGAGCGAGCCGGCCTGGCGGACGTGCTGGCCGAGCACCTCGCGCAACGCGGCGTGCAGCAGGTGCGTCGCCGTGTGGTTGCGGCGGCACCCCGCGCGCCACGCGGCGTCGACGCGCGCCTCGGCGGCATCACCCACCGCGATCGCGCCGTCGGCGACCTCGCCGCGATGCACGATCGCGCCGCCGAGCTCCTGCGTGTCCGCCACCACGAAGCGCCCCGAGGGCGTCACGATCTCGCCGCGGTCGCCGAGCTGGCCGCCGCTCTCGGCGTAGAACGAGGTGCGAGGCAGCACCACCTCGCCGCCCTGCCCCGCCTCGAGCCGGTCGACTGCGGCGTCGTCCGCGACGATCGCGGCGACCACCGACTCGGTCGTGAGCGCGTCGTAGCCGACGAACTCGCTCGACAGGCCCAGCTCGGCGTAGCGGCCGGCCTCCTCGTCGCCGTAGACGGCGAATGTGCCTTCGCCCTTGGAGCGCTCGCGCTGGGCGGCCATCTCGGCCTCGAACTCGTCCTCGTCGACCTCGTAGCCGCGGGCCGCGGCCACCTCGATGGTGAGTTCGGGTGGGAGCCCGTGGGTGTCGTAGAGCACGAACATGTCGCGGCCGGGCACGCGTCGGCTTGCCGCCTCGCGTTCGATGACCTGCTCCAGCAACTCGAGGCCGCGCGCGAGCGTGCCCTGGAAGCGGCGCTCCTCCTCCGCGATCACGCCCGCGATGAAGTCGTGGTGCTCGGCGAGCGCGGGGTGCGCCGTCGTCGATGCCTCGATCGCCGCGTCGACCACGCCGCCGAGGAACGCCTCGCGCGCGCCCAGCATGTGGCCGAAGTAGACCGCGCGGCGCAGCACGCGGCGCAGCACGTAGCCGCGTCCTTCGTTGCCGGGCAGCACGCCGTCCTCGATCAGGAAGGCGGCGGCGCGCGTGTGCTCGGTGATGACGCGCAGCGCGCGCGCCTCGTCGGGTGCGCCGTCGGGCTCGTACGCGCGGCCGGTCGCCTCCTCGGCGGCGGCGAGGATGCCTCGCAGCTGGTCGGTCTCGTACGCGGAGCGCCCGCCCTGCAGCACCCACGCGACGCGTTCGAGGCCGGCGCCGGTGTCGATGTTCTGCGCCGGCAGCGGCTCCATGGTCCCGTCCGGCTTGAGGTCGAACGCCATGAAGACGAGGTTCCAGATCTCGAGGAAGTTCCCCGAGTCCAGGTCGATCTGGCCGTCGGGCAGCTTCGGCTCGGCGTCGGCGTCGTCGCCGAAGTAGTAGTGCAGCTCGGAGCACGGCCCGCACGGGCCGGTCTCGCCCGAGTACCAGAAGTTCCCTTGATCCGAGGTGTAGCGCAGGATGCGCTCGGCCGGGATGCCTCGATCCAGCCAGAGGTCGTGCGCCTCGTCGTCGTCGGTGTAGACGGTGATCCAGAGGCGGTCGGGCTCGATGCCGAGCACGCCGGTGAGGAAGTCCCAGGCCCACTCGATCGCGTCGGCCTTGAAGTAGTCGCCGAGCGAGAAGTTGCCGAGCATCTCGAAGAACGTGAGGTGTGACTCGTCCCCGACCTCCTCGATGTCCGTGGCGCGGAAGCACTTCTGCACCGAGGTCAGCCGGTCCGCCGGGGGCTGCTCGAGTCCCAGGAAGTAGGGCTTGAACTGCACCATCCCGGCGGACGTGAACAGCAGCGACGGGTCGCCGTAGGGGATCAGCGACGAGGACGGGATGCGGCGGTGCCGACGCTCCTCGAAGTACTGGAGGAACGCCGCGCGGAGCTCTTCGACGGTCAACCTGGTGCCCTTGCTGCGGGAGTCGTGGCCGCTGTGAATCGAGGGCCTTCCGGTGGAGACAGGGTCGTGGGCGAGTGTAGAATGGCCCTCGGCAGGGGGTCAATTTTTCCGAGCCCCTGTACGCGCGCCGCGCGGGCCGATGCCCGCCGGGCGCCGACGCCGTGGAGCGCCACGATCGACGCAGCCGACTCCCAACCGTCCGCGGAAAGCGACCAACCTCCGTCGCCCAGCCGGCATACGTCGGCGCGCACGACGCACGTGCGCGCCTCGCTCGACACACCCGCACGCTCGGCCGAGGGCTGGACCGCGATCGTGCTCGCCGCGGGCCGCGGCACCCGCATGCGCTCGCGCACGCCGAAGGTGCTGCACGCCGTCGCGGGACGCCCGATGCTGCACCTCGTCTGCGACGCCCTCGCCGCCGCCGGCTTTGACCGCCAGGTGGTCGTCTCCGCCGCGCCCGACGACGAGGTCGCAGCGGCCGCAGAGCCCTACGCGACCATCGCCGTGCAGCAGGCGCCGCTGGGCACCGGCCACGCCGTCCTCGCGGCGCGCGGGGCCTGTGGGGACGCCGCACGGGTGCTCATCGTCAACGGGGACCTGCCCCTGCTCACGCCCGAAACACTCGCCGCGCTCGCCGACGCACACTGCTCCGAGCGGGCCGTGCTCTCGATCCTCACCGCCGAACTCGATGACCCCACCGGCTACGGGCGCATCGCGCGTGCGACCGGGCCGGACGGCAGCGTCGTCGGCATCGTCGAGGAGTCCGACACTGACGCGCAGACACGCTCCATCCGCGAGGTCAACGCGGGGGTCTACGCCGCCGAGGCTGCCTGGCTGTGGGGCGCCCTGGAGGCGCTGCCGCCCTCGCCGGGTGGCGAGATCTACCTCACCGACGCCGTCCGGCGTGCGGCCGGGGCAGGATCGCGCGTCCACGCGCAGCGCCTCGCCGACGCGACCGAGGCGCAACAGGTCAATACTCGCGCCGAGCTCGCCGCCGCCGACGCAGCCCTGCGTGACCGCATCCGCGCCTCGCTCCTGGCAAGCGGCGTGACCCTCGTCGGCCCGGAGTCCATCTACGTCGACGCCGGGGTCGAGGTCGGCGAGGACACGACGCTGCTGCCCGGCACGCACCTCATGGGCGACACGGTCGTCGGCGGCGGGTGCGAGATCGGCCCCAATGCCGTGCTGCGCGACATGCGCGTCGGCGACCGCTGCACCATCGGCGGCTCCACGCTCGAGGGTTCCACGGTCGCCGACGGCGTGGACATCGGCGCCTATTGCCGCGTGCGCCCCGGTTCGGTGATCGAGGCCGACGTACACCTCGGGACATACGCCGAGGTGAAGGCGTCGCGCATCGGCGCACGCACACGGATCGGTCACTTCTCGTACACCGGCGACGCCGACGTGGGCGAGGACGTGAACATCGGCGCGGGCGCGGTCACCGCGAACTACGACGGCGCATCGAAGCACCGCACCGAGATCGGCGACGGCGCGTTCATCGGCAGCGACACGATGCTCGTCGCGCCCATCCGCGTCGGCGCGCGCGCCAGCACGGCCGCTGGCGCCGTCGTGACCCACGACGTGCCGGACGGCGCGCAGGTCATCGGCGCGCCGGCCCGCATCCGCGAAGCACACGACGACACCGAGGCGTCATCGCAGCGAGAGGAGCCATAGGGCCGCCCGCGGTCCTGCAGGTTTGAGTACCGACACAATCATCGGCCTGGTCGTCGCGGTCGCCGCAGGCGCCATGCTGCTGCTGGTATCAGCGGCCGAGGCGGGCGTGACGGCCATCAGCCGCCGCCGCACCCGCGCGCGCGCCACCAACGGCGTCGCGGGCCTGCTCGACAGCTACATCCGCCAGCGGCAGCGCCTGCTGCGCGCGCTCAGCGCCGCCGCCACGTTCGCCGTCGTCGCGCTCACGCTCGGCCTCACCGTGGTGTTCCTCAACAGCCGCGAGATCGGCGTCGCGGCCGCCGTGTTCGTCGGGGTCGTCGTGCTCATCGTGGCGGGCGTGCTGCGCGAGAACGCGCGAGCGATCGGGCTGGTCAGCCCGGAGACGACCGGCGTGCGACTCGCCGGCATCATCGCCCTGCTGCACTTCGCCCTCGAGCCGCTCGCGTGGCTCTTCAGCGCGCCGTCGCGCGGCCTGCTGCGGCTCGTCGGGCGCAGCGAGGAAGTCGGCGACGAGGATCCGGCGAGCGAGCTGCTCGGCGTCCTCGAAGCCCCCGCCGACCCCGAGGCGCAGGAGTCGCTGTCCGAGGAGCGGCGGATGATGCGCGGCATCCTCGACATGGCCGACCAGACCGTGCGCGAGGTGATGTCGCCGCGTATCGACATCGTCGCCGTCTCCGTCGAGGCCTCGATCGGCGACGTGATGAAGCTGATCATCAGCTCCGGCTTCAGCCGCATCCCGCTCTACGAGGAGTCGATCGACAGGATCGTCGGCGTGATCTACGCGAAGGACCTGCTGGCGTACCTGCAGACCGGCGCGGCGACGCCGAGCCTGGAGAACATCGCCCGCCCGCCCTACTTCGTCCCCGAGACCAAGCGCGCCGACCAACTCCTCGCCGACCTGCGCCGCGACCAGACGCACGTCGCGATCGTCGTCGACGAGTACGGGGGCACCGCCGGGCTCGTCACCGTCGAGGACGTGGTGGAGGAGATCGTCGGAGAGATCGTCGACGAGTACGACACCGACGAGGTGGAGGTGGAGCGCGTCTCCGCCGACGAGGCGATCGTGGACGCCCGGCTGGCCATCGACGCCCTGAACGACATGTTCGACACGGACATCGAGAACGAGGACTTCGACACAGTCGGCGGCCTCGTGTTCTCGCTGCTCGGCCGCCTCGCGACGCCGGGAGACCGCGTCGAGAGCGACGAGCACGGGCTGGCGTTGCAGGTGCTTTCGGTGCAGGGCCGCCGCATCCGCCGCGTCCGCATCTCCACCCACCACGAGGCCAGCGAGGCCGCCGCGGTCTGAGCGCGGTGTGGCAGCGCCGCCGCGCCGCGCCTATCCTGATCGCATCGGACGACAGGAGCAGATCTGATGGACATCGCCGCCCGTGTCAGACCCAAAGGCCAAGTCACGATCCCGCGTGAAATACGCGAGGCGCTTGCCATCGAGGTTGGCGACGAGGTCGTGTTCCGCGTGGAACGCGACCACTCAGCCCCGGCACGAGTGGTTCTGCAGGCAGTTGAAGACGATAGCTTCTGGAACCCGCCGAGCCCGGACGAACTGATCCGTGCGTCCGGAGTGGGGCCGTACGTATTCAAGCGAAGGGCCGACGAGGACGATCACTGGGACGTCGAAGAGTTCCTTGACTCAATCTTCGGTGACAGGAGAGCCCCGTAACTCAGTCGATCGCCAGCCGGGTGCTCGTGGACACCGACGTGTTCTCGTATGTCGTCGAAGGGCACCCATTCGCCGAACGGTACTCGCGCCACCTGGACGGCCGAGTTAACCTCCTGTCCTTCCAGACTGTGGCCGAAGTGCTGCAGGGCGCCTACCAGAGCAATTGGGGTGACGCCCGACTCAGTGCGCTCCGGGAGGAGTTGGAACGCTACGTGATCGCCCCATTTCACATGGAGATGGTGGAACGGTTCGCACGGTTACGGGCCCACAGGCGGCGCATTGGGCGCGAGATCGAGACGGCCGATGCATGGATCGCGGCTACAGCGCTGTGGCTCGAGTGTCCGCTCGTGACGCACAACCGACGCCACTTCCTTGATATTCCAGGTCTTGACGTGATCAGCGAGGCCTAACAGGCACGCCCCACTTGCCCTCTTGCATCCGCCTGATACGCTGTGCCCGTGAACGACGTACGAACAAATGAGCTTCCCTACTGGGTCGGCCTGCACCGCATCAGCCGCCTCGGGGCTGCGCGCTTCGCGCTGCTCGAAGCCGCCTTCGACTCCATGGAGGAGGCGTGGGGCGCGAGCAGCGAGGACCTCGTCGCCGCGGGGCTCGACCCTCGCACCGCCGAGGAGGTCGTGCGGCGCCGGCCGGACATCGACGTGCGCGCCGAGTGCGAGCGGCTCGCCGAGGCCGGCGTGCGCGCGCTGCATCGCCCGCACCCTGCCTACCCCGCCCGCCTCCGCGAGATCGACGACGCGCCGCCCGTCATCTACATCCGCGGCTCGTGGGAGCCGCAGGACGACTGGTCCGTCTCCGTCGTCGGCACGCGACGCGCGACGGCGTACGGGCGGCAGGCCGCCGACGAGCTGGCGCGCGACCTCGCCGCCCATGGGGTGACGGTGGTCTCGGGCCTCGCGCGCGGCGTCGACACCCTCGCGCACCGTGCCGCCCTCGACGCGGGCGGGCGCACAGTCGCGGTGCTCGCGAACGGGCTCGACACGATCTACCCGCCGGAGAACCGCGGCCTCGCCGCCGACATCGCGGAGCAGGGCGCGCTCATCACCGACTACCCGCTCGGCACCAAGCCGCGCGCCGAGTTCTTCCCCCGGCGCAACCGGATCATGTCGGGGCTCTCGCTCGGCACGCTCATCGTCGAGGGGGACGTGAAGAGCGGCGCGATGATCACCGCGCGCCTCGCCGGCGAGCAGAACCGCGAGGTGTTCGCCGTCCCCGGCTCGATCTTCTCGCCGCAGTCGCGCGGGCCGCTCTCGCTGCTCCGGGACGGCGCGACGCCCGTGACGGGCGTCGAGGACGTGCTGGAGGCGCTCAACCTGACGATGATCGGCGCGCAGATGGACTTCGGCCGCGCGGCCCCCGCGACCACGCCCGAGGAGGCCTCGCTGATGGACGTGCTGAGCCGCGAGCCACAGCACATCGACGAGGTCGTGCGGGGTGCGGGTTTGGCGGCAGCCGAGGTGTCGGCTACGCTCGCCTTGCTCGAACTGAAGGGTCTCGTCCGCGATGTCGGCGGCATGCACTACGTCCGCGTCCGCGAACAGCCCGGGCGATACGACGCCGAAACCGGGGCCGAACCGGCCGCCGGGCCGAGCGAAGAAAGCGAGTCGCGTTGACCACTGACGCCGCCACCGGGCGCGGCCGCACGGGCGAGGGCCCACGGCTCGTCATCGTCGAGTCGCCGGCCAAGGCGCGCACGATCGAGGGCTTCCTGAACCGCGCCGACACGGGCGCCGAGTACGTCGTGGAGTCCTCGATTGGCCACATCCGCGACCTGCCGGAGCGGGCGGCGCAGGCGCCGGCCGACGTGAAGGCGCTGGCCAAGGAGCGCAACGAGCCCTGGTTCCGCATCGCCGCGGGCGTCGAGCGGGACTTCGAGCCGCTCTACATCGTCCCCGCCGACAAGCGGCAGCAGGTCAGCAAGCTGCGCAAGCTCTCCCGCGACGCGAGCGAGATCTACCTCGCCACGGACGAGGACCGCGAGGGCGAGGCTATCGCATGGCACCTCAAGGAGGTGCTCAAGCCGCGCGTCCCCGTGCGCCGCATGGTCTTCCATGAGATCACCGAGCAGGCGATCAGCGACGCCCTCGCCAACCCGCGCGAGATCGACGACGACCTCGTCTCCGCGCAGGAGGCGCGACGCGTCCTGGACTACCTCTACGGCTACGAGGTCTCCCCCGTGCTGTGGAAGAAGGTGCGCCCGCGGCTCTCCGCGGGGCGCGTCCAGTCCGTCGCCATCCGGCTGATCGTCGAGCGCGAGCGCGAGCGGATGCGCTTCGTCAGCGCATCATTCTGGGACGTGCGCTCGCTCGTCCGCAGCGACGAGGACGGGGCGCCGCCCGAGGCGTTCCCCGCGCGGCTCGTCGAGCTCGATGGTGCGAGGGTCGCGACCGGCCGGGACTTCGACGCGGAGACCGGCCAGCTCACGACGCGCGGCAACGTCGTCCAGCTCGGCGAGGAGCGCGCGACGGCCGTCGCGACCGCGGTCGCCGAGGCCGAGTACCGGGTCGCCGAGGTCAACGAGCGGCCGTACACGCAGCGGCCGCCCGCGCCGTTCATCACCTCGAGCCTCCAGCAGGAGGCGGCACGCAAGCTGCGCTTTACCGCGCAGCGCACGATGGGCGTGGCGCAGAACCTCTACCAGAACGGCTACATCACCTACATGCGGACCGACTCGACGAACCTGTCGCAGCAGGCGCTGAACGCAGCCCGGCGGCAGGCGCGGGAGCTGTACGGCCCCGAGTACGTACCGGACAAGCCTCGCTTCTACCGCTCGCGCGCCAAGGGCGCGCAGGAGGCGCACGAGGCGATCCGGCCGGCGGGCGACATCTTCCGCACCCCGGACAGCCTGCGCGGCCAGATCACCGCGGACGAGCTCCGCCTGTACGACCTCATCTGGAAGCGCACGGTCGCCTCGCAGATGAAGAACGCGCAGGGCCTGCGCACCAACGCGCGCATCGAGGCGGACGCCGGGGCCGAGGGCAAGGGCGCCTTCGCCGTCTCCGGCAAGGTCATCACCTTCCCCGGCTTCCTCCGCGCCTACGTCGAGGGCTCCGACGACCCCGACGCCGAGCTCGAGGACCAGGAGCGCGTCCTGCCGCCGCTGCGCGAGGGCCAGGTGCTGCGCGGCGTATCGGCCGAGGCCGAAGGCCACGAGACCCGGCCGCCGGCCCGCTACACCGAGGCCAGCCTGGTGCGCGAACTGGAGCAGCGCGGCATCGGCCGCCCCTCGACGTACGCGACGATCCTCCAGAAGGTGCAGGAACGCGACTACGTCTGGAAGAACGGTACCGCGCTCACCCCGACCCTCACCGCGTTCGCCGTCGTCAACCTGCTGGAGCAGCACTTCCCGAACCACGTCGACTTCGACTTCACCGCCCGCATGGAGGGCGACCTCGACCGCGTCGCCGAGGGCGACATGGAGCGCCAGCCCTGGCTGCGGCGCTTCTACTTCGGCAACGACGAGGCCGCCTCGCCCGACCCGGCGGACGACGGGCTGCTGCACCTCATCGACTCGGCGCTGGAGGAGGGCGACGCGCGCGCGATCTCCTCGATCCCGCTCGGCGAGGACGACGAGGGCACCACGGTGGTGGCGCGCGTGGGACGCTACGGCGCCTACGTGCAGCTCGGCGACGACGGACGTCGAGCGTCGCTGCCCGACGACCTGCCGCCCGACGAGCTGACGCTCGACCACGCTCTCGCGCTGCTCGCCGAGGCCGCCCTCGGCGACCGGGTGGTGATGCAGGACGAGCAGAGCGGGCGGCCGGTGTACGTGAAGACCGGCCCTAATGGGCCATACGTGCAGGTCGGCGAGAACGACGACGACAAGGGCAGGCCAAAGCGCGCCAGCCTGTGGCCGGACATGTCGATCGAGGCGCTCACGCAGGAGCAGGCGACCGAGCTGCTCTCGTTCCCGAAGGTGCTCGGTCCGCACCCCGAGAGCGGCGAGGAGATCGTGGTGCAGGACGGGCGCTACGGCCCGTACGTGAAGGCGGGCAAGGAGACGCGCAGCCTCCGCGACCACGCGCACCTGCGCGCCATCGAGCTGGACGAGGCAGTCGCGCTGCTGAACGCGCCGAAGCGGCGCGGCCGTGCGGCGCAGGCCGCGCTGGCGACCCTCGGCAACCACCCGGACAGCGCTGCGCCGATCGAGGTGCGCAACGGGCGCTGGGGTCCCTACGTCACTGACGGCACCGTCAACGCCTCGCTGCCCCGTGGCCGAGACCCCTCGACCGTCACGCTCGACGAGGCGGTCGACCTCATCGCCGCGCGCGAGGCGCGGCTGCGCGAGCAGGGCAAGGACCCGCGCGCGCCGAAGCCCGCCCGTGGCCGTTCGAGGGGCGGCTCGGGCGGCCGCTCGCGCTCGACGCGCGGCCGGGGGAGCCGACGCCGCTCGGCCTGACGCGCGCCCCACCGGCGTCTCCGTGCTACGCTCGACCGTGGCGGGGGATGGGTGGATACCCGTGTCCCAGGCACAGACAGACCCGCGCCCCACGACCGACGAGCGGGCCACGCGGGCACTCGACGACTACCTCGGCTACCTCGAATCCGTGCGGCGGCGGTCGGCGCACACGCTGCGCAACTACCGGCACGACCTCGACGGCTTCTTCCGGTTCCTCGGCGAGCGCGGCGTGGCGTTCGACGCGGCCGGCCGCGAGCTGGCGCGCGAGTACCTCGGCGTGCTGCGGATCGAGCAGGAGCGCGCGCCCGCCTCGGTGAAGCGCATCGCCTCGACGATCCGCACGTTCTACGGCTGGCTGGCCGACGAGGGGCGCCTGCCGCCGGCGAAGCCCGGCGACTCCATCCTCCGGCTGCGTTACCCGAAGGCCCCGAAGCGCCTCCCCCACTTCCTCACCGAGGACGAGGTCGGCGCGCTCATGGAGACGCCCGACGCCGAGGCCGCCGAGTCCGACGCCGACCGTGCGCGCGCGCTGCGCGACGCCGCGCTGCTGGAGCTGCTCTACGGCGCAGGGCTCCGCGTCAGCGAGGTCGCCTCGCTGGACAGCCGCGACCTCGACCTCACGAACCGGCAGGTACACGTCATGGGCAAGGGCGAACGGCCGCGCGTCGCGCTCTTCGGGCTCCCCGCGCGCGACGCCCTCCGGGCGTGGCTCGACAAGGGCCGCCCGGCGATGGCGAAGGGCGCCGAGGAGGCGCTGTTCCTCAACCGCACCGGCGGGCGGCTCTCGGCGCGGTCGGTGCAGCGCATCGTGCGCGACGCGGGTGTGGCGGCCGCGGTGCGCCAGCGCGTGCACCCGCACCGGCTGCGTCACAGCTTCGCGACGCATATGCTGGAACACGACGCCGATCTGCGGATCGTGCAGCAGCTGCTCGGGCACGCCTCCGCCGACACGACACAGATCTACACGGCGGTGACGAACTCGCGGCAGCACGCGCTCGTCTCGTCGGCGCTCGAGCGCTCGCGCGAGGTGGAGCATGAGCGCGACGCCGACTGAGGCAGGGACGACACGCCGGGGAGCCACATGCGCATCCTGATCCTGAACGGGCCGAACCTGGACCTCCTCGGGCAGCGCGAGCCGGAGATCTACGGCCGAGAGACGCTGCGCGACATCGAGCTACTGTGCGAGGGCCGCGCCGAGGAGCTCGGCGTCGAGATCGCGTGCGTGCAGTCCAACTCCGAGGGCGCCCTCGTCGACGCGCTGCACGCGCACCGCGACTGGGACGGCGTGATCATCAACGCCGCTGCCTACACCCACACCTCGCTCGCCATCGCCGACGCGATCGTCGCGGTCCAGGTCCCGACCGTCGAAGTGCACCTCAGCAACGTCCACGCGCGCGAGGAGGTCCGGCACACGTCGCTGATCTCCCCCGTCGTCTGGGGCCAGGTGAGCGGGTTCGGGTACCGCGGCTACCTCGCCGCGCTCGACCTGCTGCACGGCCGGCTCAGCGAGGTGGAGCCGGGCGCGTGAGCGAAGCGGCGGGCATCGACCACCGGCTGGCGCGGCTGCGCGAGCGCCTCGACGCCCTCGAGGTCGACGCGCTGCTCGTCAGCGCGCCCTCGAACCGGCGCTGGCTCTCCGGCTTCACCGGCTCCGCCGGCGTGCTCGTCGTCGACGCGACCCGCGCACGCATCGCCACCGACGGCCGCTACCACGAGCAGGCGCAGATCCAGGCCCCCGCGTTCGACCTCGTCCCGGCGCCGCTGCGCAGCGTCGAGAGCTTCGTCGCGCCGCTCCTCGACGGCCTCGGCGGCGCGCGGCTCGGCTTCGAGCCGGGTGGACTGACCGTCGCCGAGCACATGGAGTGGGTCGAGGCGATCGAGAGGCTGCCGACCGGCGACCGCCCGAAGCTCGTACCCGCTCCGGGCGCCGTCGAGCCGCTGCGCGCGATCAAGGACGCGGCGGAGGTGGAGGCGCTGACCGTGGCCGTCCATCTCGGCGACGAGGTGTGGGCGCACGCCGCCTCGTGCGTGCGCCCCGGCGTGACGGAGCGCGAGGTCGCGTGGGAGGCGCAGCGCCATGCCTATGAGCACGGCGCCGACGGGATGGCGTTCGAGACCATCATCGCCGCCGGCCCGCACGGCGCGATGGCGCACCACCGCCCGAGCGACGCGGCCATCGAGGCCGGGCACTCGGTGGTCATGGACCTCGGCGTGACCGTGGCCGGGTACCGCTCGGACCTCACCCGCACCGTCTGCGCGGGTGAGCCGGACGAGACGTTCCCGCGCGTCTATGACGCGGTGCTTGCCGCGCAGGAGATGGCCGAGGAGCGTATCGAGGCAGGGATGACGGGCGGGCAGGCGCACGCGATCGCTGCTACGGTGCTGGCGGAGGCCGGCTACGGCGACCGCTTCACGCACGGACTCGGCCACGGCGTCGGCCTCGACATCCACGAGGCGCCGCGGCTGTCGGCGGACTCCGAGGACGTGCTGGAAGATGGGCAGGTCGTCACCGTCGAGCCGGGGGTCTACATTCCGGGGTGGGGAGGCGTGCGCATCGAGGATCAGTGCGTGATGGAGGACGGGCGGCTGCGCGTGATCTCGCGCGCGCCCAAGCTGGACCTGGAACTCGGGGGTGGATCGTGATCGGTACGGGAGACATCAAGCGCGGCGTGTCGGTGGAAGTCGACGGCTCGCTCTACCAGGTCGTCGACGTCCACCACGTCAAGACCAAGAAGTCCGCCGTCTACCGCGTCAAGATGCGCGACCTCCGCGGCGGCCACATCATCGAGCGCACCTTCAACGCGGGCGAGAAGCTGACCGCCGCCCGCGTCGAACGACGCGAGATGCAGTACCTCTACACCGACGGCGACAGCTACACCTTCATGAACACGGAGACGTACGACCAGATCATGGTCCCGCAGGACGCGATCGCGGAGGCGTTGCCGTACCTCAAGGAGGGCGACCTGGTGCAGGTGCAGCTCTACGGCGAGGAGGCCTTGGGCATCGAGATCGCCGCGGCCGTGACGCTCGAGATCGTGCAGTCCGACCCCGGCGTGAAGGGCGACACCGCCACCGGCGCGACGAAGCCCGCGACGCTCGAGACCGGGCTGGTCGTGGACGTGCCGTTGTTCATCAACCCCGGCGACACCATCAAGGTCTCCACGTCGACCGGCGCGTACATCGAGCGGGCGTCGACCCGCTAGCGCCGCGCCCGGAGCGAGCACGATGCCGCCCGAGGTCTACCCGGTCCACCAGGTCACCCGCTACCTGCGGGAGTTGATTGAGTCCAACCGCCACCTCTCCGACATCTGGGTGTCGGGCGAGGTCTCAAACCTCACGCGGGCCTCCTCTGGGCACGTCTACTTCACCATCGGCGACGGGGGCAGCGCGCTGCGCTGCGTGCTGTTCCGCAGCCGCGGCGTCGGCCAGGGGCAGCGGCTCGACGAGGGACTGTCGGTCGTCGTCTACGGCTCGCTCTCGCTCTACGAGCAGCGCGGCGACCTCTCGTTCATCGTCGACTTCGTGCAGCCGGAGGGCGTCGGCGCGCTCGCCGCGGAGTACGAGCGCCTGCGCACGAAGTTCGAGGAGGAGGGCCTGCTCGCCGTCGAGCGCAAGCGCGCTCTGCCACCGTTCCCGCAGCGGGTCGGCCTGGTCACCTCGCCCACCGGCGCGGTGCTCCACGACGTGACCGACGTACTCGGGCGGCGCTGGCCGCTCGCGCGGCTCATCGTCGCGCCCGCGCGCGTGCAGGGCGAAGGCGCGTCCGCGCTCATCGCCGACGCGCTGCGGCGGCTCGGCGAGGAACAGCTCGACGCGATCATCGTGGCGCGCGGCGGCGGGTCCGCCGAGGACCTGTGGCCGTTCAACGAGGAGCCCGTGGGCCGCGCCATCTACGCCGCGCCCGTACCGGTGATCTCCGCCGTCGGCCACGAGACCGACACCACGCTCGCCGACCTCGTCGCCGACGTGCGCGCCGCGACGCCGTCGGCCGCCGCCGAACTCGTCGCGCCCGACCGCGCCGAGGTCTCGCAGCGCGTGGGCGTCCTCGCACGCCACGCCGATGTCGCGGTGTCGCGGCGGCTCGACGCCTCACGCGACCGCACGGGCGCGCGCGCCACTGCGCTTGCCGCCGCCCTGCCCGACCTCGCGGCGGCCTCACGGCACGTCGGCGAGCGCGCCACCGCCGGCAGCCGCGCGCTCGAGCTTGTCATCGCCCGCGCGGGCGAGCGCACCGGCGCGTTCAGCGCGCGCCTCGCGGCGCTCTCGCCCCTCGCCACGCTCGACCGCGGGTACGCCGTCGTGACGCGCGAGGACGGCTCGGTCGTCACGTCCGCCACCGCCCTGCGACCCGACGACGCGGTACAGTTGCGGCTGCGCGACGGCACGCGCCCGGCGCGCATCACCGGCTGACCGCGCCGCCACATCGAGGTGACCCCCGAGGCGCCCAGGCTTGCTGAGCAGCATACGTATCGGTGTATGTTGCCATAGTATCTTCCCACAACTACTCAGCTACGGGTGGTCACAGACCCGTACGCCCGTGACCGTGCGGAGATTAACGCTGGCCCGCTCGCAGACCAACGACTACATCCTGTACGAGCCCGACGAGGCGCCCGCTCCGCTGGCCTGCCTTGGTCAAGGGGTGCTCACGATCCTCGGTCGCCTCATCGCAATGGCCGCGACTGCGGCAATCATCGTCCAGGCGAGCGATCAGCCCGATGAGTACGTCGCATGGCTGTACTCGGCGTCGTTGGTGGTCTGCGGGCTCGGCACCATCCTGCAGGTCGTTCGGTTCCGGCGATTCGGCTCCGGGTATCCCAGCGGAGTCACGAGCAGCTCCTCGTTTATCGCCGTATCCATCGCCGCGCTCACAGCGGGCGGTCCGGCGCTGCTGGCCAGCGTGATGGTGGTGTCGGCAGTGCTGATGTTCCTGTTTGTCCAGCGCCTGTCGCTGCTGCGAAGGGTCATCACGCCAACGGTCACCGGGACCGTGTTGATGCTGCTCGCGGCCACGGTGATGTCGGTGATCCTGAGCAGGGTGTCGGATACGCCCGAGGGCGGCTCCGACATCGCGGTGCTCGTCGTTGCCGGGGCCACGTTCGGCGTGATCATCAGTCTGCGGCTGTTCGGCCGACCGGTCGTCCAACAGTGGACGCCACTCCTCACCATCCTCGTGGGCTGCGCCGTCTCGATCCCGATGGGCCTGTGGGACAGCGAGCCCCTGAGGGATGCAGGATGGGTCGGCGTGCCGCTCGACGGCTGGCCCGGCTTCGGCTTCGACTTCGGGACCGACTTCTGGACGCAACTGCCGGGCTTCGCGATCGTCTACCTGGCTGCGGCGATCTACGGCAGCAGCGACCTCATCGCCATCCAGCAGGTGGCGTGGCGGCGGCCGCGGGCAACGGACTTCCGTGTGGTCCAGGGGGCGCTCAACGTCCTGGTACTGAGTAATCTGCTCGCGGCGCTCGTGTCCGCCCTGCCCAGCACCGTGCCCTCGGCGAACTCGGCCCGCGTGTACCTCACCGGCGTGGCGGCCCGGCGCGTCGACGTCTATGCGGGGGCCATGCTGATCGCCGTGGCGATCCTGCCCAAGGCCATCGCGCTCCTGACCTCGATTCCGATGGCGGTGTTCGGCGCATACGTGGTCGTCGTGCTTGCGCTGCTCTTCGTGCAAGGCATGCGCCTGGTCATGCAGGACGGGTTGGACGCGCGCCACGCCACGGCGGTCGGAGTCTCGTTCTGGCTCGGGGTGGGATTCCAGAACGACCTCATCTTCCCGAACCTCATCAGCGGACCGTGGGAGAGCCTGTTCAGCAACGGCCTCACTACCGGGTGCATCGCCATGCTGTTCTTCACCCTGCTGCTCAACCTGACGGGCCCGCGCTCGCGGCGACTGAACACCGAGCTGGATGTCTCGTCACTCCAGGAGATCGATGCCTTCTTGCGCGAGGCCGCGGCGCGCGCCGACTGGGACGAGGCATCCACGGAGCGCCTGCGCTCCGCGGGCGAGGAGACCCTGTCGAGCCTGCTCCCGCTCGACACGGAAGAACCCGACGCCGCACGCCGGAACCTCATCGTCCGCGCGCGCGGCGCCGAGGACCGCATCGAGCTGGAGTTCGTCGCAACCTCCGAGGAGGCGCGGGAGAACCTCGAAGACCGGCTCGCCTACCTCAGCGACCAGCCGCAGATCGAGGACGACTGCGAGCTGTCGTTCCGCCTGCTTCGCCACTACGCATCGTCCGTGCAGCATCGCAAGTACCACGAGATCGACGTCGTCACCGTCGAGGTGGATGCAGCACGCTCGGCGTAAAGGGAGCACCGGCGGGTGTGGCCTCGGGTGGTCCCGACCTCTGCAGCGTTGCCCGGTACAATCCCCCTTGACCACGCGGCGGTGCGAGCACGCGGCTGCACCCGCCGGGGGACGATATCCGGAAATCGAGCCTCGATGCCCGACGCCACGCCCGACCGGCCCGCAGGCGACGCCGACGACTCGTTCGAGGCGCTGTTCGCACGGCTGGAGGCGATCACCGCGCAGCTCGAAGCCGGCGACCTCCCCCTCGAACGCTCCGTCGAGCTCTACGCCGAGGGGATGCGCATCGCCGAGCGCTGCCAGCGGATGCTCGCCGACGCCTCGCAGCGCGTCGAGCGGCTGCGCGAGGCGTACGACGAGGCACAGAGCTCGCTCCTGTGACACTGCGCATCGGCTGGTTCACGACGGCACGCGGCCCCGGATCGCGCGGCATGTTCGAGTACGTCGAGCGCGCCATCCGCGGCGGCGACCTCGACGCCGAGTTTGCCTTCGTCTTCTCCAACCGCGAGCGCGGCGAGTCCGCGACGACCGACTCGTTCTTCGATCTCGTCGAGGGCGCGGGCATCCCCCTCGTGACCTGCTCGTCCGTCGCCTTTCGCCGCTCGGTCGGCGGCGAGCGGTCGCGGCCCGGCGAGCCGCTGCCGGAGTGGCGCCTGGCGTACGACCGCCTGGTCGCGGAGTCGATCGAGGAGCACCCCTTCGACCTCGGCGTGCTCGCCGGGTACATGCTGATCGTCGAGCGCGAGCTGGTGGAGCGGCACGCGCTGCTCAACCTCCACCCCGCGCTGCCGGACGGCCCGGCCGGCGTCTGGCAGGCTGTGATCCGCCAGCTCATCCGCGAAGGCGCATCGGAGAGCGGCGTGATGGTCCACCTCGCGATCCCCGAGGTCGACGAGGGCCCGGCGGTCGCCTACTGCCGCTACCCGCTGCGCGACCCCGCGCTGAGGATGCTGCGCGACGCGCTCCCGGCGCCTCCCATGCAACTCGGCGACGCTGACCTCGACGCGAGCCCGCTGTTCGCCGCCATCCGCGCCCGCGGCGTGGAGCGCGAGGCGCCGTTGCTCGCCGCCGCGATCGCGGAGTTCGCGAGCGGCGCCCTCCGCGTCGACGGTGCTCGCGTCGTCGACGCCGCAGGCAACACGGCGCCGCCCGCCGACGTGACGGAGCGCGTCGAGGCACAGCTCGCGGCGCGCTGAGCGGCCCGTGCCGCTGGCCGGGCGGCCACTCGACCCGGTAGGCTGTCGGCACTCCCCCCGCGACGAGGACCGCGCGTGCCGGAACCCACACCCCCCGCCGGCGCCCCCGTACCCATCGAGCGCGCCCTCACGCTCATCGACGAGCGGCTGCCCGCGCCGCTCGGATCGCACACGCGCGCGCTGGCCATCACCGCGTCCCGGGCCGTCGTCGTGGCGGCCGAGGTGGCGCTGCCGGTGCTCGCCCGCACCGTCGCCGTCGCCGTCGTCGCCTACGCGGCCGAGCAGGCGCTGCGCGCGAGCCTCGGGACGGTCGTCGAGCGGCTGCTGACGCCAGTGGACCGGGGAGGTCCGGCGACCCGCGTCGACATCACGGAGTGGACCGTCATCGAGCGGTTCCGCCGCCGCTAGGCTCGCAGCGCGCGTGACCACCGACGATCCCCCGGACGCGCCCGGCGAACGCCTCCAGAAGATCCTCGCGCGACGCGGCTACGGCAGCCGCCGCAAGGCCGAGGAGCTGATCCGGGCCGGACGCGTCGAGGTCGACGGCCAACCGGCAACCATCGGCCAGCGCGCCGACCCCTCGGCCCGCATCACCGTCGACGGCACCGCGGTCGAGGCCGAGCAAGCCTCGCTCACGCTCATGCTGCACAAGCCGCCCGACGTGATCGTGGCCGCCTCGGACAGCCGGGGGCGGGCCACGGTCTTCGACCTGCTGGAGGACGCCCCGCCCGGGCTGCGGCACGTCGGCCGCCTCGACCGCGACAGCGAGGGGCTGCTGCTGCTCACGACCGACGGTGAGCTCGCGCACCGCGTGGCCCACCCCCGGTTCGAGGTCGCGAAGACCTACGAGGCGCTCGTCGACGGCCGCCCCGGCGATGACGCCCTCGCGCGCCTGCGCGACGGCATCGACCTCGACGACGGCCCGACGCACCCCACCGAGGCCGAGCGGCTGCGGCGCGCCGGCGACGGGTGGTGGGTTCGGCTCGTGCTCCACGAGGGGCGCAAGCGCCAGGTGCGGCGGATGCTCGCGGCCGTCGGACACCCCGTCCGCCGGCTGGCGCGCACGCACCTCGGTCCGCTCGAACTCGGCGACCTGCCCGCGGGCGCGTCCCGCTCCCTGACCCACGAGGAGCTTGCCGAGCTGCGTGCGCTCTGCGGGCTCGACGCGCCGCCGGTGGACGCCGCCGATGGCGCGTTCCTATCATCGCGTGACCGCTGAGGGGACGGCGCGCCGGTGGAGCACACGATCCCGACCGGCGCACCAGAGTCCGAGGCCCGCACGGCCTCGATCGCCCGCAGCGTCGCGATCGACGGCCCGACCGCCTCGGGCAAGAGTGCCGTCGGCCGCGCGCTGGCGCGCCACCTCGGCTACGGCTTCCTCGACACCGGCCTCATGTACCGCGCCTGCACGCTCGCCGTCCTGGAGTCGCCCGTGGGCGCCGACGACGAGGACGCGGTCGCCGCGCTCGTGCGCGACCTGGACCTCGACGTGCAGTGGCCGGATCCCGAGACGCCGCGCGTCGTCCTCGCGGGCGACGACGTCGGCGACCGCCTGCGCGAGCCGGCGATCGAGTCGACCGTGTCGCTGATCTCGCGCGTGCCCGCCGTGCGCGACGAGCTCGTGCGTCGCCAGCGCGCGTTCGCCGAGCGGTCGCCGATCGTCATGGCCGGCCGCGACATCGGCACGCGCGTGCTCACCGAGGCCCGCACCAAGCTCTTCCTCGACGCATCGCTCGAGGTCCGGGCAGCGCGACGGCTCGCCGAGGAGCAGGCCGCGGGCCGCGGCAGCGACCTCGGGCGCGTCAGCCGGGAGACCGACCGACGCGATCAGATGGACTCGACCGGCAAGCGCGCGATCCGCCCCGAGCAGGCCGCCCCGGACGCCGTTGTGATCCTCACCGACGACCTCGATGTCGACGGCGTCGTCGCGCGCGCGATCGAGGCCTACGAGCGGGCGAACGCCCCGTGAGGCGGCTCTGGCTTTTCGCGGGGAGGATGTTCTACGGCTTCAGCCGCGTGGCGATGCCGTTCGCGCTGCGGCTCGCCGGCAGCCTGCGGATCGAACACGCCGACCGCGTCCCGCTCGACGGCGGCGTGATGATCGTCGCGAACCACGCAGCCCTCGTGGACCCCATCCTCGTCTGCGCGGCGGCGCCGCGGCGGCTCCGCCCGATCGCCAAGCGCGAGCTGTTCGAGACGCCCCTCATCGGGTGGACGGTGTGGCTCTACGGCGCGTTCCCCGTGCGACGCCACTCGGGCGACCTCGGCGCGCTGCGCGCGGGCCGCAACCACCTGCGAGCCGGGCGCGCCGTGCTCGTACACCCCGAGGGCACGCGCTCGCCGGACGGGCGGCTCACGCCCGGGCTGCCGGGCTCGGCGGTGATGGCGCTGCTCGGCGGCGCGCCGATCGTGCCGTGCGCGATCACCGGCACCTCCCCGATCCGCGGCCCTCGCTCGATCCTGAACGCATTCCTGCGCCGCAACCTCTCGATCCGCGTGGTCTTCGGCGAGCCGTTCACCCTCGACGAGGGCAAGCCCACAGCCGACCGCGCCGAGGAGGCGACCGACCTCATCATGCGCCGCATCGCCGAACTCATGCCCGAGGAGTACCGCGGCGCGTACGGCCCCGGCTCCGAAGGCCAACTCGTCGTCGCCCGCCACCGCGACGACGACACCGCAGGGTAGCCGTCGGGTGCCTGCCTACCTCGGAGGCCACTCGCCGCCCGGGCGGTGGGCGACTGATGCGCTCGTTGCGTCGTTCCGGGAGGCGCAGGCGGCAGGCATTCAGATCCACGACGCGAACATCGTTTACGACGATGCTCGCGCGCGAGGCACGCGACATGCTCCGCAGAACGGCGCCTGGAGCGAAGCGGCGCTTGTACTTGACAGCCACGGCGCACGTTGTATTAGGACATATGTGTTCTGATGTTGGTAGACTCAGAAGCACGCGTGTAACTAGACGTCTCCCCGGACCGGCACTGAACCGACATGGGCTCACAGTCGCGGGAACGACTCGCCATAAGAGACGAGACGGCGACGCGGCTGCAGGGAATCTCGATGACCGCGGGCGGACTGCTCATCCGGCTCGCAGCCCGATTTCTGGGCCCGTGGAAGCTGGCGATACTGTTCATCCTGATCAGTGCCGCCGCCATTCTCATCGATGTGATGGAGCCGGACTGGCTGCCGGGTCACCGCGAGGCAGCGACGGTCTTTTGGCTTCTACTGTTGCTGTGCACAGCGGGGATTCTGGAGAGCAGGAGTCTCCTGAGCCTGGCGGTTCTACTAGTCAAGCCGAAGTCGCCGTTGCTCCCTGTCGCATTCGCCTCAGGAGCCGCCGTCGCGCTCCTGACCGGGCTCCCGAATTCCGATCCAACCTGGCACTTGCACTTGGTCCTGTGGTTCATGTCATGTTATGCACCAGTACTATCCAGGATCGACAGCAATCAATGGAGTGGACGCAGGCCGCGACGCATCTCACATTCGGGTCTTGTGCGTTGAATATGTTCCTGGTTGTCCCGGCGTTCCCCTTGGCCGTCGAGGTCTGGATCTTGTTCGTCTTGGCGGCGCTGGGCACAGTTCGCGGGGTCGCCGTTACCTACGGACTGATGTTGATTGCGGGTTCCGCAGTCACGTTCCTCATGAGCCGAGCCGATGTGGAACTCGCTGCTGCGGGTGCCTGCATGGCGCTCCTTGTCTCGTTCACCATCATCTTTACCCCGAGCCTCATCTGGATCAGGTCTCGCCTGGATCGGGATCGTTGGAGGAAGCGCGCGCACCTAAACCGAATACGCTCGGGGATCGGCCCTCAGCATTTCGTTTAGGCGCAGCTCCGTGTCTTGAAGGCACCGCGCGGCTGACAGGGGCTGTGAGCTACCCGCGGACTCCGAACTGAGGACCAGTCGGGAATCCGGACACCGATCTGGATGCTCGACTTGCTGCCTTGGCGGGCGCTACGCTAGTCGCGGCGGGGCCGGACACGGGGACTGCGCACATGTGCGGCATCATCGGCTATACCGGCTCGCGGCCCGCCGGACCGCTCCTTCTCGAATGCCTCAGGCGCCTCGAGTACCGCGGCTACGACTCGGCGGGCATCGCGCTCTTCGACGACGAGCAGCAGCTCTACCTCGCGCGCGCCGAGGGCAAGCTCGACAACCTGGCGAACCGCGTCGAGGGGCAGCTGCCCCCTGCGACCGCGGGCATCGGCCACACCCGCTGGGCGACCCACGGCGCGCCGTCTGACCGCAACGCCCACCCGCAACTCGACCCCTCGGGCCGCGTCGCCGTGGTGCACAACGGCATCATCGAGAACTTCGAGGCGCTGCGTCAGCGCTTCACCGACCGCGGCGACTCCTTCGCATCCGACACGGACACCGAGGTGCTCGCGCACCTCATCGCCGACGCCGTCACGGGCGGCGCTGACCTCGCGGGCGCGGTGCGCTCGGTGATCGGCGAGACCGAGGGCGCGTACTCCCTGGTCGCGATCACCACCGACGAGCCGGGCCGGCTCGTGGCGGCGCGCGTGGGGAACGCGGGCGGCATCGTCGTCGGGCACGGCGAGGACGGAATGGCCGAGCAGTTCGTGTCCTCGGACCTGGCCGCCATCCTGCCGCTGACGCGCACCGTCACGTTCCTCGGACCCGGCGAGATCGCCGACGTCCGGGCGGACGGTGTCGAGCTCACGGACGCCGAGGGACAAGCCATCGAGCGCGAGCCGGAGGCGCAGCCGTTCGACCCGGTCGCGGCGGTCAAGGGCCGGTTCCGGCACTTCATGCTGAAGGAGATCCACGAGCAGCCCGACGCCGCGCTCGACACGATGCGCGGCCGCTACCTCCTCGACCCCCCGCGCGTGGAGATCGAGGGCTTCGGGTTCGACGAGGCGCGCGTGCGCGAGCTCAACCGCGTGGTGCTCGTCGGCATGGGCACGTCGCTCTACGCGGCGATGATCGCGCGCCACTTCATCGAGCGCTTCGCGCGCATCCCGGCCGAGGTCGACAACGCCTCGGAGTTCCGCTACCGGCGGCCCGTGCTCGACGAGCACACGCTCGTCATCTCCGTCGGCCAGTCGGGTGAGACGGTCGACACCCTCGCGGCGATGGAGGAGGCGCAGCGCGCGGGGTGCGCGCAGCTCACGGTCTGCAACACCCCGGGCTCGCAGGCCACGAGGCTGGCCGACAGCTCGGTGCTGATCCGCGTCGGTCCCGAGATCGCGGTGGCGAGCACGAAGTGCATGGTCGGCTCGATCATCGCGCTGCACGCCGCAGCCCTGCAGCTCGGCCGCATGCGCGGCGTCCTCGACGACGCGACGGCGCGCGCGGAGATCGAGGGTGCGCTCCACCTCCCGGCCGCGCTCGGCGAGGCGCTGCTGCTGGAGGACCGAGTGGCCGAGCTGGCGACCCGCTACGCCCACTTCGACGACTTCCTCTTCCTTGGGCGCGGGCTCTCCTACCCCGTCGCGCTGGAGGGCGCGCTCAAGCTCAAGGAGGTCTCCTACATCCACGCCGAGGGCTACGCCGCCGGCGAGATGAAGCACGGCCCCATCGCGCTCATCGACGAGCGCATGGCCACCGTGGCCATCGCCGTCCAGGACGAGGTGCACGAGAAGATGCGCTCGAACATCGAGCAGGTGAAGGCGCGCCGGGGCCCGGTGCTCGCGCTCACCTCGGCGGGCGACGACAGCCTCGACGGCGTCGCCGACGACGTCCTCGCCGTCCCCGCGTTCGACGGCGCCCTCGCTCCCACCGTCTCACTGATCCCGCTCCAGCTCCTCGCGTACCACATCGCCCTCGAACGCGGCGCCGACGTGGACCAGCCGAGGAACCTGGCGAAGACGGTGACCGTGGAATAGCCCACCATTCCACGCCACACCACGCCACACCACATAATTGACACCGCCGAGTAGATCCAAGACACTCTCCCACATACGTCACCGAGCCGCGTATGTGGGAGTAGGCCATGTCGCATCGAGCCATCGTTGATCAAGGTGCCGCCTTCGAGAAGGCCCTGTCGGCGAGGAGAGCCGAGTTGGCAGGGGAGCGCGCCGCGACGGCTGAGCAGCTTGACGAGCTTCGGCGGACGATAGCGCGCCTTGATGCTGACATTGGGCACATCGACGCGCTTCTGGACGACGCTCCGGGTGCCGACGAAGTCGCCCCCGCGCGGCCGCAGGCCGCGCCACCCGAGGGGCGAACCGCTGACCTCGTCGTGGCGTTGCTCGGAGAGAAGGGCGAACCGCTGCACTACCGTGAGATTGAGCGCGAACTCAGATCGCGCGGTGACATCGCAATCGAGGGTAAGGACCCTGCGAATATCCTCCTGTCGAGGTACTACAATGATCCGCGGCTCTATCGGCCGAAGAGGGGTACGTATGCGCTCCGCAACGGGCGGAACATGCGATCCGTCGGGGCGCGGCGCAAGCGAAGGAGTAAGTGACGGTGGTTCAGGCTGACATGCTGCGGTCGCTTGAGGTCCAAACTCGCGACATCATCGATTCCTTGCTCGATGCCCAGACGGAACAAGACGTACACCGCTGCCTGAACCACGCTGGCCTTTTGGACGACTCCTCCTGGCTACCGTACGGCGGAGTCCCGAACAACAGTGGCTCCTTCCTGAACCAGCAAGCGAGCGCACGCGGGGCGCTGGTCGAAAAAGTTGTGAACAGCATCGACGCGATCTTGATGGCGCGGGCCTACGCGAACGGGGACCTGCCCGACGGTCCGGTCCCACAATCGATGCTCGAAGCCTCGCATCGGTACTTCAACATCCGGGAGGGTAGGCTCGCCGAGATCACGGTCGGTGAACGCCGGGATATTGCCAGAAAGACCGTGCAGGTCGTGTTCTCGGGCAACAGGGCGACCGAAGGCCGCCCGACTATCACTATCACCGATCAAGGTGAGGGACAGACTCCCGGCTCTTTCCCTGACACCTTCCTCTCACTATCGGCCAGCAACAAAATGCGGATCCCCTTTGTGCAGGGTAAGTTCAATATGGGATCGACTGGCGCTGTACCGTTCTGCGGGACAGAACACAACTACCAGCTGATCCTCTCGCGTCGACACCCGTCAGCACCCGGATCCAACGAGCATTGGGGCTTCACGGTCGTGCGTCGAAGGTCGCCCAAGGCCGACGAACGCGCGTCCCAGTTTGAGTACCTGGCGCCAGGCGGCGAGATACCAGAGTTTGATGCTGACACGCTCCCCATCTGGATAAGCGGCGACGGGAGCTCGACAGACATCGAGCACGGCACACTCGTTCGATTGTATGAGTACGACATTATCGAACGGACGGCCGCCAACTTCGACTTCTCCCGGATGCTGAATCGCCGGCTGTACAGACTCCCTCTGCCAATCCAGATCGTTGAGACGCGGAGCTTCAGGCGTGCCAGCAACGAAGAGATCGTGCCGGGACTGGCGACTCGTCTAGATGAGGACACTTCGAACGACGTAGAGGCAGGCTTCCCGGCGTTTGAGCGCATCAGGGTAGCGAACGTCGGCTGGGTGCGAGTCAACCTCGTTCCCTTCCGCGAGGACATCAACACTGATCATTGGGTGACCGCATCGGAGAGCGTGATCTTCACGGTCAACGGCCAGGCACACGCATTCGAAAGGCGCGATTTCTTCCGACGAGGCGGCGCGACCGGTGTGGACTATCGCTACCTCGCCCAGAACCTGCTGGTCGAAGTAGATTGTTCTGAGTTGGAGCCGCGGACGATCGAGCAACTGTTCATGGGATCGCGCGACCGGATGCGCGACAACGAACAGCGACGGTCGCTTCTGCGCGCGCTCGCGGAACACCTTCGTCAGCACAAGGGCCTGAGAGCCTTGAACCACGAGCGCCGCGCCGCAGCCATCCAACGCTCGGTGAAGAGCAGCAGCAATACCACTGAGATGTTCGCGAAACTCATCGCTGCTTCGCCCGCGATCGCAGCTCTCCTTACTGGCGCGGTCATCCCCGCGCCTGTCGTGGACCCGCCTCCACTCCCGATCGAAACCTATAGCGGACGCCGATTCCCAACGTACCTGCGATGGGCCAGAGGCGGACCCATCCGCGAGAAGCGCTGCACGGTAGGCTCGTACTGCACGCTGGATTTGGAGACTGACGCGGCGAACGACTTCCTGTCGCGGTCCGTAGAGCCCGGTATTCTCGTGACCGAGCCGGCTGATTGGGTTGTTGGCGAGAACCTGTGGAATGGGGACCTACGGATCCGACTGGAACCGCCGCAGGATGCGGTGGTTGGCACCGAAATCCCGATTCGCGTCACGCTGATGTCAGAAGGACCGCCCGAGATTCCGAGCGAACTCTCAGTGGAGGGCCGACTCATTGTCGACCCGTCCGTAGACAGCCCGCCTCCGCCACCCCCTCCCCCGCCTTCTCCCAAGGTAGCTCCACCCGAGATCCGCGAAGTGTATCGGTCCGGGTGGGCGGACGTTGACTTCAACGACCGCTCAGTCGCCTCGGTGGACAAGACGGACGGCAGCACCATCGTCTTCATCAACATGGACAATCGTGGACTTGCGGGGTACCTGCGCTCCGAGCCGCGGCGCCGTGAGGAACTACGCGAGATGTACAAGCTCGCAGTGGCGCCAATAGCCATTTCGCTTGAGCGCGCTGTTGCGGACGATGAGATTGCGCGCGATGACTCGGACCGAGCCCTATCTGCAGTAGGCGATGTGTTGCTGCCGTCAGTCGACTTCGCAGCCAAGATCATCGACGAACCAGCATGACCCTCGCTTGTGGTCTCCCCAGCGGGGCGCCGACGTGGACCAGCCGAGGAACCTGGCGAAGACGGTGACCGTGGAGTAACCCCCGAGAGACCCGGGCACCCGAGGGCTCGACGGGCCGGGTGCGTTCGCGTTCCCTCGGACCCAACGGCGGCGGCACGTATCGTGACTGACGGCGGGGGGCGGTGGCGGTGACGGGACCCGAACTCACGCTCGCGAACTGGCTGCTGGCGGCCGTGCCGGTCGTCGTGCTCATGGTCGCGATCTTCTTCGTCGGGTGGAGCGCGCCGCGCGCCGGGGCCACCGCGTGGGCGCTCGCGCTCGGCCTCGCCTTCCTCGCCTTCGGCGCCGCGAGCGACCACGTCGCGATCGCGAGCGCGAAAGGGCTGAGCCTCGCCGTCTTCGTGCTCAGCATCGTCTGGATGTCGGTCTACATGTTCAATCTCGTCGACCGGCTCGACGGGATCGACGCGATTGGCCGCGCGATGGCGCGGCTGTCGAGCGACCGGCTGGTGCAGGCGCTGCTGATCGGGTGGGGCTTCTCGAGCTTCGTGCAGGGCGTCACAGGCTTCGGCGTGCCGATCGCGGTCGCCGCGCCGATCCTGATCATGCTCGGCTTCTCACCCGCGCGGGCGGCCGGCATGGCGCTGGTCGGCCACGGCTGGGCCGTGACCTTCGGCTCGATGGGCTCCTCGTACTACACCATCCAGCTCGTCACGGGCATCGAGGGCGACGTGATCGCGCCGCACATGGCGCTGCTGTTCGGGCCGGTGATCGTGGTCAGCGGGGCGCTCGTGGCGCACATCTACGGCGGGCTCGACGCGGTGCGGCGCAGCCTTTCGCTGATCCTGGTGGCGGGCGCCGTGATGGCCGCGGGCATGTACGCACTCGCCGAGGCGGGCGCCCCGCAGATCGCGTCGAGCGTCCCGGCCGTGCTCGGCATGGCCGCGATGGCGCTCGTCGCGCGCACCCCGCTGCTGCGGCCCGGGCCGCCGAGGCCCGCGCCGCCCGACCCGGAGGAGCAGGACGAAGGCGCCGGCCCGATGCCGTTCTGGCTCGCCTTCATGCCCTACACGCTGCTCATCACGCTCAGCGTGATCTCGCAGATCGGGCCCATCAAGGAGGCCACGTCTGGCCTGCGCTGGGGGCTCGACTACCCCGGGTTCGTGACCGGCGAGGGCTTCGTGGTGGCTGCCGTGAACGACTTCGCGCCCATCCGCCTGCTCAACCACCCGGCCCCGCTCATCGTCTTCGCGCTGCTGATCAGCACCCTCCTCTACGTCGCGACCGCGCGATGGCGGCGCGGCGTCGCGTGGGAAGCGCTGCGGCTGACCTACTCGCAGTGCCTCGGCACGAGCATCGGCGTGGCGACGATGGCGATGATGGCCGTGATCATGGCCGACTCCGGGATGACGGTGCTGCTGGCGCGCGGGCTCGCCGACGCGTCGGGGCCGGTGTTCCCCCTCGTCTCGCCGTTCATCGGGATGCTCGGTGCGTTCATGAGCGGCAGCAACACCAACTCGAACGTGATGTTCGGCCTGCTCCAGCTCGAGACCGCGAGGGCGCTGGACATCGGCCCGGTGACCATCTCCAGCATCCAGTCGGTCGGCGCCTCGGTCGGGAGCGCGATGGCGCCCGCGAAGGTGCTGGTCGGCGCGGCGGTCGTCGGGCTCTCCGGCAGCGAGCGCGATATCTTCCGCATCGTCATCCCCTACATCCTGCTGCTCGTGCTGCTCGCGGGGATCGAGGCGTTCATCGTGATCGAGTTGCTCACCGGGCTGGCGAGGTGATCGTGGCGCCGGGCGACGCGCGTCGATGGCTGCGGCACCTCGCCCTGGCGGGCATGGCGGCGAGCTTCCCCTTGCTCTACATGGGGGCCGTGACGCTGGAGAGCGCCGCCGTGACGGCCGCCGGGCTTGTCGTGGCCGGGGTGGTCGCGCTCATCGCGTGGGTGGCGTTTTGACCGAGCCTCGACTCACTCGCCCGCGGTTACGGCGATGATGGCGAGTACGGGTGCGAGCGCGCTCAGGAGCGCGGCCACGGGCGCCTCGTCGGCCGTGCGCGCGTAGAGGACCGGGTCCTGCCGCCAGCGATGCAGCAGGCGCGCGCGGCTGCGGTCCCACCACTCGCGCTGCATCAGCACGCTGACGCCCACGCCCAGGAGCACGAATCCCGCGACCGCCAGCATCGCCCAGTACGGCACGAGGTCCGTGTCGCGGTTCACCCACAGGAAGCGCAGCGCCACGCCCGACAGCGTCACCACCGCCGAGACCGCCAGCCAGCGCGTGTTGAGCGCCAGCGCCACGGCGAGGAGCGCGACGCCCTCGATCAGCAGCACGAGCCCCCACCGCGCTCCGCCCGGCTCGAACCCCTGCTCGGCCTGCGGGAGCAGGAGCAGCCCGGCCGCCGCGACCTGGAGCACCTCGTGCCAGCCAAGGTGGTCGCTGAACCGCTCGGCGGGGCGCATCGTGAGCCCGACGAGCGCGAGGTAGACGGCCGCGGGCACGGTATGGGCCTGCACGTTGCCCGGCTCGAGCGTCGCAATGCCGAGCTCGAGCGCGACCATCGCAAGCGCCGAGGCGGGCAGCACCGCCCACCGCACGCCGAGCCGGTAGCCCTCGAACGCCACTGCCGCGGCGAGCGGCAGGAACAGCACGGCCAGCACCCGGAACTCGACGACGGTCGCGGGCTCGATCGCGGTCCCTTCGACGCGGTCGCCGAGGGCGGCGCCGGCGACGCCCACCGCCGCGCCGAGCGGGAGCCACGACAGCGCGTGCGCCCCCCAGAAGGCCTCGGCCTCGCTGCCATCAGGCTGGCCGTACCACCGGAGCGGCGTCGCGAGGACGAAGAGCACAGTCCCGGTCGCCGCATACGCCGCGGCAAGGACCCACCACGGCCACGCCTGCACCTCCCACAGCGCCGCGAGCGCCGCCATCGCGAGCGCGACCGCGACGACGGCGAGGCTCCACCGCCGCAACACGGCGAAGGCGATCAGGGCGTGCGCCGCCCCAAGCGCCAAGAACAGGGCGTCGTGCCCGGTGTGCTGCTCGATGGGGTGCAGGGCCACGACGGTCGCGAGGAGCGACGGGGGAGCGGTCGCCCACAGCAGCGCCGGCCTCGCGCGCGCGGTCAGCACCGCGACGGTGGCGCACCCCAGGGCGATCGCGGCGAGCACCCAGCCCGTATCGGGCGGGCTGATGCCTTGCGCCCGCTGCGCGAAGCCGATGGCGACGAGGGCCGCCACGAATGCCAGCCAGCCGAACACGACGCGCTCCGCTGGAGGCGTCGGGCGGAGCCGCATCGTCGGCCCCTTGCCCTCGCCGGCCCACGGGGCGATGCCCTCGGCGGTGTTGAGCCACCCGGCGGCGGCGAAGAGTGCCGCCGCACCCATGAACGCAGCCACGGCGATGGAACTGTCACCCTCGATGTGCTCGCCCACGATCACGAAGGGCGAGGCCGCAGCCGCGACTGTCAGCACCAGCGCGCCCAGCCCGAGTTGGGGGCTCGATGCGACCCAGCCCGGCCTGCCCACGAGCAGCAGCGCCCCCACGGCGAGCGGCGGGAGGCTGTACCACTCGGCTTCGACGCCGGCGGCCCACAGGCCGGCGATGGCCGCAATGGCAGCAAGCGCGGCGGCGGCGACGGCCGCAGCCGGTTCGCGGCGCGCGATCCCGGCCAGCCCGACCGTCAGCAGCAACAGCCCGAGCGTGACCGGGAGCTGCCACTCGTGTTGGTCGGCGAAGAGCGCGACGGCGACCGAGAACAGCGCGGCAAGCGACGCCGCGACAGCTACCAGTACCGCTGCCGCGGCGCTCCACCGTCGAGCGGCCGAGACCGCGTCGGCGCCGACAAGCGTGAACGCCATCCACCACGCACCACCCCACTCGATGGGTATCCCGACCATCACCGCCAGCGATCCCCACGCACTGAGCACGGCGGCCACGGCGGGCACCGCGTAGAGCCTTCCGGCGCCGCCCGCGAAGAGCAGGCCGTAGAACGCGGCGCTGTAGATGGACGCGAGGAACCACACGAGCTCCCCCGCCACCTCGCGGTCACTCAGCACCTCGTTGTGGAGGAGCAGGAAGTTGAGCGGCGTCATGAGGGCGCCGATCGCGAGGAATGCGGGGCCCGCCTCGCGCACCCGCGGCCAGCGCTGAAGGAGCCAGCCAGCGACCATGAACGCGACCGTGTAGACCGCGAGGATCGCGACGCGCCACCCACCGGCGAGCGCCTCGTCCTGGCTCGATACGAAGATCAGCGCCGAGATGACCAGCAGGAACGCGCCCACGTACAGCAGCACGTCGGCCTGCCGCCGCGCAGCCCACTCGCCGACGCCCGTCACCGGCCGGGATGCGGGCGGGGACCCCCGCCCCTCGATGGGACGCGCGGCGGCGGACACCGCTGCTGTCGAGGCTGCGGGCCGCTGATCCGGAGGCGTCAGCAACTCGGTGCGGCGCCCCTCGTAGTGCTCACGCAGGCGCCGGGCCGAGGCGTTGTCGATCAGGCCGCCGGCGCGCCAACCCTCGATGGTGTTGAGCAGCGTCGCAATGGCCGTGGGGTCGTGATCGAGCCCGGCGGGCTCCCAGCGCGCGCCGCAGCTCGGGCACTCGTCGGCGCCGGGCGGACGGATGGCACCGCAGGCGGCGCAGTATTGCGGCCGTGAACCCCTCGGAGTCGTGATGGGTCACCTCCGAGGCGCGGCGGTGCCGCCGCCTGCGGCGCCGGGATGCCGGGTGAGCCTCCTACCCCTCGCCTCGCAGCGCCGCCTGCGACATCGCTGGTGGAGGATCAAACGGGAACTGCGACGCCTTCGAGCGCGAGCACCTCGGTCTCCACATACCGCTTGAACGCTTCGACGCTGATGAAGTGGTGGAAGCCGTGGTCGGCGGCGATCTGGAGGGTTCCTGGGTCCTCCTCGAGCAGCACCGCAACCGGCTCGCTGTACTCGGCCTGCAGCCCCTCGGGCCATGCGAGATCGAGCATGGCAAGCGGCTCGCCGGTATCGGGGTGCGCCAGCTCATACTCGTAGTGTCCGTCGGGCAACGCCTGATTGCGTACCCAATCCATGAGTTCGCGCAAGGAGGCCTCTTCATCCTCGTCGGCCACCCCACCCGGCGTGGGCTCAACGATGGGTGCGGGGGCGGGCGTTGGAATCGGTGCGGCTACGGCAAGTGGTGCTTCGGCGTCGTGGCGCAGGTCAGCGAGCAGGTCGTTAGCCGCTTCGGCAAGGAGTTGTCGCCGCGCCTCGAGGAATCGGGGGTAGTTGTCCAGCTCCCAGAGCTCGCGATCCATCGGGATCCATTGCGACTCCAGCGCGCCGGGATGTTTCGCCTCGATCTCCGGGAAGTACTCGGCGGGGGGACGCGCCCCGATCCGCTCATTACACTCCCGGGTCAGGAAGCAGAAGTTAGCGAGCGCATTGACCTCACTCCGTGGGTACAGGCCGCGAAGCTGCGCCTTCGGGAAGATGTGATGCAGTTCGAGGGCGTTCTGCTTCCCGAGGAGCCATTGCTTCAGCACCTGGCCGGAACACCAGTCCTGAGCTTCGCCCGTACGGGTCAGGGCGTATAGCACGGGGTAGAACCGTGCTCCGCGCGTCTGTCCGACAAAGTGCCCAGGCTCGATGTGCAACCCGCCGCGCCACAGTCGCAACTCCTCAATGAGACGGTCAAGCCCACCTTCCATCCGTTCGAGCATTCCCAGGTGCAGGTCGATGGCAGTCTCAGCCGAGCTGGAGAAGCGGCCCCACATCGAACTCTGGAAATACCACGCAAGGAGCCGGTCTTGCTCGATCGCGTCCGTGAGTTGACCTCCGCGTCTGTGGACGTAGTGCGCAATCACGGGTAGTGCGTTCTTGCCGAAGAGTGCGCGGTCGTGATCGAGGCCCAGCCGACCAGAGATGAGGTTGAGGGCCACGTCGACGCACTTCTCTGCGCGAGCGAGGCCCTTCTGAATGTCCTCGGTCGATACTTCGTCAAGGTGCCGGAATTCCGCCTCGCCGGTCACGATCGCGTTCACGTTGCGGAGCAGCCAATCGATGCTGAACTCGTAACCGTGTCCACGCCACACGTTCAGCATCTCCTGCATGCGATCACGTCCGTCAGGCCACGATGCGCAGATCTTTGCGAGCGCGAGATCCCCCTTTGAGAGCTTCGTGCCTCCGCTGTTCACGCGATTGAAGATGTCCACGACCACATCGATCGACTTGTCCGCACCGGTCACTTCTTCGACGTGCAGATCACGATCGGGAATCGTGACGATCCTGGTGAGCCGTTCCAGGTACTCGCCCAGTCGCGGTGAGAGCTCCGGGGCTTCGTTCAGACGTGTGATGTACTCACTCAATCCCCGTTGCATGAGGTTCGTTACGTCAATCCACAACGGATTATCCTGCATAAGGCTTGGCTGAAAGAACTGGAACACCTCATCGTCTAGGTGGAAGAACAGCCCGGTGAAGGATCGAGCGTTGCCATTGAAGAACGGCGGCGGAGTTCCACGGCTAATCCCGTACAGCGACGTGATCCGCTGCTGTCCATCAAGGAGCAGCTGCACGCTCCCGGCCGCTACCTCGCCACCGCGCACATCAATCTCGGATGCGTCGGTGACCCACGCAAGCAGCGTTCCGACAGGAAGACCCTGGTACATCGACTCCATCAGGCCACGAACTTGTTCGCGGTTCCAGACATAGCCACGCTGGAACTGCGGCAACGCCATGTGCCCGCTGTCGATGTGGTCGAGGATCGTCGAGATTCTCACGCCCCTACCCCTCGCCTCGCAGCGCCGCCTGCGCAGCCGCGAGGCGGGCGATGGGGACGCGGTACGGGGAACAGGAGACGTAGTTGAGGCCGACGCCGTGGAAGAACTCGACCGAGGCCGGGTCGCCGCCGTGCTCGCCGCAGACGCCGATCTTCAGCGCCGGCTTCGTCGAACGCCCGCGCTCGACGCCCATGCGCACGAGGCCGCCGACGCCGTCGGCGTCGACCTCGACGAACGGGTCACGCGGGAGCAGGCCCTCGCTCACATAGGCGGGGAGGAAGCGCCCGGCGTCGTCGCGCGAGAGGCCGAACGTCGTCTGCGTGAGGTCGTTCGTGCCGAACGAGAAGAAGTCTGCGTGCGAGGCGATGCGGTCGGCCACGACGCACGCGCGCGGCAGCTCGATCATGGTGCCGATCTGGTACGGCGGCCGGACGCCCTGCTCCTCGATGACCTGCTCGGCGACGGCCGCGGTCTGCGCGCGCAGCCGCTCCAGCTCCGACTCCGCGCCCACGAGCGGGATCATGATCTCCGGCTCCACCTCGACGCCCTCGGCGGCGAGGTTGCACGCGGCCTCGACGATGGCGCGGGTCTGGACCTCGTAGATCTCCGGGAACGTGACCGCGAGGCGCACCCCGCGGTGGCCGAGCATCGGGTTGAACTCGTGGAGCTGCTCGACGCGGCGCTCCGCCTCCTCGAGCGTGACGCCGAGGGCGGCTGCGACGTCGGCAAGCTCCGCCTCGCCTTGCGGGAGGAACTCGTGCAGCGGCGGGTCGAGCAGGCGGATGGTGACCGGGTAGCCGGCCATCGCGCGCAGGATGCCCTCGAAGTCCGAGCGCTGCATCGGGAGGATGAGCGCGAGGGCCTCGCGGCGGCCGGCCTCGTCGGCAGCGAGGATCATCTGCCGCACCGCGAGGATGCGGTCCTCGCCGAAGAACATGTGCTCCGTGCGGCACAGCCCGATGCCCTCCGCGCCGAACGCGCGGGCGCGCGCGGCGTCCTCGGGCGTGTCGGCGTTGGTGCGGACGTCCAGGCGGCGGGCGTCGTCGGCCCAGCCCATCAGCCGCTCGTACTCCTCGGGCAGGCCGCCCTCGGTCAGCTCGACGGCGCCGAGGAAGACCTCGCCTGTGCTGCCGTCGATGGAGATCGTGTCGCCGGTGCGCACCGTGACGGTCTCGCCGTCGGGCGCTTCGACGCTGAAGCGGCCCGCGTCGTAGTCGACCTGCAGCGCGCCGCACCCGGCGACGCAGCACGTCCCCATGCCGCGTGCGACGACCGCCGCGTGCGAGGTCATGCCGCCGCGCGCGGTCAGCACGCCCTCGGCGACCTGCATACCCGCGACGTCCTCGGGGCTGGTCTCGACGCGCACGAGCACCACGCGCTCGCCGCGCCCTGCCCACTCCTCGGCCTCGCCGGCCGAGAAGACGACACGACCGACGGCGGCACCGGGCGATGCGCCGAGGCCGGTCGCGATGACGCGGCGGTCGGCGGCGGGGTCGAAGTTCGGGTGGAGCAGCTCGTCGAGCTTCTCGGGCTCCTGGCGCAGGAGCGCCTCGCGCTGGTCGATGGAGCCTTCGCCGACGAGGTCGGCGGCGATCTTCACCATCGCGCGGCCGGTGCGCTTGCCGGAGCGGGTCTGGAGCACCCACAGCCTGTGCTGCTGGATGGTGAACTCGATGTCCTGCATGTCGGCGAAGTGCTGCTCGAGGCGGTCACACGCCTCGACGAGCTCACGGTGGGCGTCCGGCATGATCTCCTCGAGCGAGGTGCCCGGCGCGCCGTCGCCGAGGCTCAGGCCGTCCGGGGTGCGGATGCCGGCGACCACGTCCTCGCCCTGCGCGTTGAGCAGGTACTCGCCGCTCAGCCGGCGCTCGCCGGTGGCCGGGTCGCGCGTGAAGACGACGCCGGTGGCGCAGTCCTCGCCGAGGTTCCCGAAGACCATCGCCTGCACGTTGACGGCAGTGCCCCAGCTGGCGGGGTAGCCGTACATCTCGCGGTAGACGGTCGCGCGAGGGTTCTCCCACGAGTTGAAGACCGCGCCGATCGCGCCCCAGAGCTGCTCCCACGGGTCCTCGGGGAACTCGACGCCGAGCCCGGAGCGGATCGCGTCCTTGAACTCGGCGACGAGCTCACGCAGCGCGTCGGCGTCCAGCTCCGTGTCGAGCTCGACGCCGCGCGACTCCTTCTTGGCCTCCAGGAGCGCCTCGAACGGGTCGGCCGCGGTGTCGCTCTCCGGCCGGAGGCCGAGCACGACGTCGCCGTACATCTGGACGAAGCGGCGGTACGAGTCGTAGGCGAAACGAGGGCTGCCGGAGCGGCGGGCGAGGCCCTCTGCGGTCTCGTCGTTGAGGCCGAGGTTGAGCACGGTGTCCATCATGCCGGGCATCGAGACGCGCGCGCCGGAGCGCACGGAGAGCAGCAGCGGGTTGGAGGGGTCGCCGAAGCGGGTGCCGGTGATGTCCTCGGTGGACTCGACGGCATCGCGGACCGCGGCGTCGAGGGCGTCGGGGTAGGTGCGCCCGAGGGCGTAGTAGGCGTTGCAGACCTCGGTGGTGATGGTGAAGCCCGGCGGGACGGGGATGCCGAGGTTGCTCATCTCGGCGAGGCCCGCGCCCTTGCCGCCGAGGAGGTTGCGCATCGAGGCGTCGCCGTCGGTGGCGTCTCCGCCGAAGCGGAAGACGGGCGGCGCCTCGAGGGCTACAGCCGCGGGCGTCTCGGGTGCAGTGGTCGTCATGGTTGGTCTCCCGCCGCTCGCCGCGCGCGAGTTCCACAGTCCGCCGGACCCCGGGGAGAGGGCGGTCGATGCCGCACTGGCGATGAGCCGGAGCGCGCGCTGCCGAGATTATACGGCAGCGCCGTCAGCACCCAATCGAGCCGCCGGGTTCAGTTGATGTTCGGGAGCTGCGACCACTCGCCTTGCCGCTCGAAGAGCAGGTCGTGCATCTCCCAGAACTTGCCCTGCTCCCCCGCGCACTCGGCCGCCGCGTGCGCGCTGGCCGCGTTGGGATGGATCTGCGTCAGCGGGAAGTGCAGGAACGCGAGTGCGACATCGTCGCCGACCTGCGCGCGGATGTCCGGCAGCGTCTCCTGGTACCAGCGCTGGCAGAACGGGCACTCGAAGTCGCTGAACTCCAGGATCACGACGGCAGCACCCGAATCCCCCTCGATGGGGACGCCGCTCGCGTCGGGCGGCTCGGGCAGGATCTCGAAGCTGGGCGGGTCGCTCTGGGCGAGCCGCTGAATCGCCTCGGGGTACTCGTCGAGGCTCGTGGGGCTGCCCTCGAGCTCGGCGGCAATGAGCAGGGCGAAGAGGGCCGAGGGCTGCGCGCCGGAGATGCGCTTGTTGTTGATGAAGAACGTCGGCGTACCACGCACGCCGAGGTCGATCCCGCGCTGGAGCTGCGACCCGACCGCCTCGTACGTCCCGGGATCGTCGAGGCACGCACCGAAGTCGTCGGCGTCGAGGTCGAGCGAGGCAGCGTAGCCCTGCAGCGCCTGGCTGAGCGTCGCCGGCCCCGACGGCGCTGCGGGCGCGGGCGCGGCCGCCCGGTCGAGCCCGGCGGATACCTCGACCTCCATCTTGAGGAGCGCGACCTCCCCGGAGAGGGACTCGACGTCCCCCGCCAGCGAATCGACGGCAGTGGTGAGTTCCCCGAGCGCCGGTGCGACGGACTCGGGCGGCGGCGCGTCGTCGCGCAAGAAGATCGCGCCGACGATGGCGGCGGCGCCGATCAGGACGGAGATGGGCAGCAGGAACGAGGTCCAGAGCGGGTCACGGGCCCGCCGCGGGTCGGGAGTCGGCTCGACAGGCGAGGCCGGGGCCGCCTCGACAGGATCGCCTGCACCGGCCGTCGGGGCCGGTTCGGCGCCTCGTTCGCCCGAGGGGACATCCTGGGTCACCCGCCGATGCTAGGGCCGGGGTCATGGCATGGGCAAACGGAGCGCTTGCCGCACTCACCACATCGGCGGACACTCGGTGCATGGCCTCGCCCGCGACCACCGACCTGCGCGCCGCCCTCGAGGCGCGCGAGGCGCTGCTCGCGGCCGGTGCGGCGCGCGAGGCGGACTCGCCGGGGCGTGACCGGCCCGAGCCACCCGACCCGCTGCGCCTCGCCTGGCAGGTCGACCGCGACCGGATCATCCACACGCGCGCGTTCCGGCGGCTCAAGCACAAGACCCAGGTCTTCATCGCGCCCGACTCCGACCACGTCGTCACCCGTATGACCCACACCATCGAGGTGCAGCAGATCGCGCGCACCATCGCGCGCGCCCTCGGCCTCAACGAGGACCTGACCGAGGCCATGGCGCTCGGCCACGACCTCGGCCATACGCCCTTCGGCCACGCGGGCGAGGAGCGGCTCGGCGCGCTGGTGCCGGTCGGGTTCCGCCACAACGCGCAGTCGCTGCGCATCGTCGAGGTGCTCGAACGCGACGGGCGCGGGCTCAACCTCATGCCCGAGACGCGCGAGGGCATCTACAAGCATTCCAAGGCGCTGGCGTCCGTGGCCGCCGAGGGTTGGGGCGTCGCATCCACGCTCGAGGGCCAGATCGTGAAGCTCGCCGACTCGATCGCGTACCTTAACCACGACATCGAGGATGCCGTACGCGCGGGCCTCCTGCGCGGGGATGACCTGCCCGACGCCGTCCACGACACCCTCGGCGCCACACACTCGCAGCGCATCGACCGGCTGGTGACGGACTGCGTCGAGACCTCGCACGCCACGGCGAACGCGCCGCGGACGGACGCGAGCCGCATCGAGCTGAGCCCCGAGGTACTGCACGCCACCGACGAGTTGCGGGCGTTCCTCTTCGACCGGGTGTACCTCGCACCCCCGGTGCGCGAAGCCGCCGAGCGCGGCCAACGCGTCATCGAGGCGCTGTTCACGCACTACGAGCGCCACCCCGAGCAGATCGAGGGCTTCTCGCTGCCGGACGACCCGCCGTGGCGGCGGGCGGCCGACTACGTCTCCGGCATGACCGACGGGTTCGCCCTGCGGCGGGCGGCCGAGCTCGGGCTCGCCGTCGAGTGATCCGGTGTATGCCGCCCGATCGTGCCTGGTGCAGGTGCTGGCGCTGCTGGCCGTCGCCGCAGTCGTCGGCCTGACCCTGAGCGCCGTCGCGCTGTTCGTGGACATCGGCGACGAATCGCAACCACCGCCACCCGCACCCACGGCGCCCACTTCAGCGCCGCCCGCCACGCAGGCCGAGACAGGCCCCGAGGCTGCGAGGGCCACACTCGCCCTCGACGCCCCCGGTAGTGGCGGCCGGTCGCGTGGTGAACTCGACGCCGGCACCCCGCTGCGGATCGAGGGGCGGTCCGCCGACGGCGAGTGGCTGGCCGTCTCCGTTGCCAACGAGGGCTCATCCGGCTCCTCGCCGCTCGCGGGGTGGGTGCCGGTCGACGCGGTCGCCGGGGCGGGCGACATCGACGCGCTGCCGGTCCTCGACGTGCGGGCATTCCGGCTCGCCATCGAGTCCCCGACCCCGGCGCCGGCGGGAGACGCGCGCCCGACGCCGCCGCCCGACCGGCCTGACCTCGTCGTGCGCGACGTGTTCGCGCGCGACAACCAGCTCGTGGTCGTCGTTGCGAACGAGGGCAGCGGCGACGCCTCCCCCGACGGGGTGATCGAGGTCAGCGTCGACGGCGGGCGGTTCGTGCGCATCGACACCGGGAAGGCGCTGCGGCCGGGCGACGTGCTGGAGGCCGCCGTCGAGGGCGCCTATGTGCAGCGGCGCTCCCGCGTCGCGGTCGCCCTCCGTGCATGGGGCGTGATCGAGGCGGACACTGGCAACAACACGTTCGACGCCGAAGTCGCTCCCGACACCTTCAACGACATCGAGGTCCTTGGCGTTGGCCGCGGCGCGGAGAGCGGCCGCATCGTCGTCGAGGTGCGAAACAACAGCCCCATCCCGCTGGTGGGCACGGTCACCCTCGAAGTCAGGGCCTCGACGCCGGGCGGCCCGCCCATCCTCGCCGAGGTGTTCCCGCTCGACGTGGAGTCCGGCGCGACGAGCCGCTACGATCTGCCCGCGCTGGTGGATGCCGACCCCGGCTCCATCTCCGTGACCGTCTCGACCGACGCGATCAACGACGCAGACAGCGCGAACAACACGTACCCACGATGACTACACCACCCGACCCCGCCGCCCTCCGCGCCCGCCTCGAGGCATCCCGGGCGGCGCTGCTCGACGCCATCGCGCGGCTGACCGAGCAGGACTTCGCCACGGACCTCGGCGACGAGCAGAGCGTCGTCGCGCTCCTCGCCGCGCTCGCCGCCGAGGAGCGCGAGGCGGCCGCCGAGGTCGGCGGCGAGGCCGTGGTGCTGCCGGGCCGGGAGTCGACCGCCTCGCTCGCGCCGCAGGCGGTCCACGACCTCGCCGGGGCGCGCTTCGAGACGCTGCGCGTCCTCCATGCCGTCGAGGGCTCTGCCGAGCCGGATGACGCCGCACTCGCCGCGATCGTCGCGACGGCGGCGCGCGAGGAGGCCGCGGCGGAGCGGATCCGCGAGAGATTCGCGGGAGAATGACGCGTACCCGTAACGATCCGGCGCGAGTGGTGTCTTAACAGGTAGAGCATGAGCACCATCGAAGACGTCAAGGCCCGACTCGACATCGTCGAGACCGTCGGGAGCTACGTCCCCAACCTCAAGCGCAGCGGGCGCACGTGGAAGGCGAACTGCCCCTTCCACAACGAGCGCACGCCCTCGTTCATCGTCGACCCCTCGCGCGGCAGCTGGCACTGCTTCGGCGCCTGCTCGACAGGCGGCGACGTGATCGAGTTCGTGCGCCGCATCGAGGGGCTGGACTTCCGCGAGGCCCTCGGGCGCTGCGCGGAGCGCGCCGGCGTCGAATTGCGCCCGCCCACGCGCCGCGAGGTCGAGCGCCGCGAGGAGCACGAGCGGCTGCTGGCGGCGAACGATGCGGCCACGCTGTTCTACCAGGCGCAGCTCGCCGGGCCGCATGGTGCGTCAGCGCGCGAGTACGCCGAGCGGCGCGGCCTGGACGCGGCGACGCAGCGCGAGTGGCAGCTCGGCTACGCGCCCGACGAGTGGAGCGCGCTGACGGACCACCTCACCGCGCGCGGCTTCCAGGACCGCGAGCTCGTCGCCGCCGGCCTCGCCATCGAGGGCCAGCGCGGCCTCTACGACCGCTTCCGGGAGAGACTGGTCTTCCCCACGCGCGACGTGCGAGGCCGCATGGTCGGCTTCGGCGGACGCGCGCTCGGCGCGGACCAGGAGCCGAAGTACCTCAACACGCCGCGCACGCCGCTGTTCGACAAGAGCGGCACGCTCTACGGCCTCGACCGCGGCGGCATTGAAGCCCGCCGCCAGGACCGCCTGATCGTCGTCGAGGGCTACATGGACGTGATCGCCTGTCACCAGGCGGGCATCGAGAACGTCGCGGCCTCGATGGGCACGGCGATCACCGAGGCGCAGATGCAGCTCATCAAGCGCTTCACGCCCAACGTCGTGCTCGCCCTCGACGCCGACAACGCCGGGTCGGAGGCGACCATCCGCGCCGTCGAGGTGGCCTCCGGCGCGGCCGACTCGGACACCGTCGCCACCATCGACTGGCGCGGGCTGGTCTCGTACCAGAACGTGCTGCAGGCCGACATCCGCATCGCCGCCATCCCGGAGGGCGAGGACCCCGACTCCCTCGTGCGCTCCGACCCCGCGCGGCTGCGCACGCTCATCGACGAGGCGAAGCCCGTCGCCGACCACCTCTTCGAGGCCGTCGCGGAACGCACCGACCTCGACGACGCGCGGGCGCGATCCCGCGCCGTCGAGGTGATCGTGCCGACGGTGGCGGCGATGGCGGACCCGATCGTCCGCGCCGAGTACGTGCAGCGCCTCGCGCGCCTCGGGCGCGTCGATGAGCGAACCGTGCTGGAACTGCTCGCTCGCCACCAGCCGGCGCAGCGACGCCCACGCCGCGCCGTCGACGCCCCCCGCGACGCCGGGATGGCGGGCGGGGAGCCGCCGCCGCCCGAGCCGGACGAGGCAGGCTCCCGCCCCGTCCCCGTCCCCTCGCGGCGCGAGGAGCGGGCGGCTCGGCGCGCGCCGAGCCAGGCCGCCGCCGACCCGGCGCTCGGCGACGCGCACCCCGGCGAGGTGCAACTGCTGCGGCTGCTGCTGCTCCGGCCGGAGTGTCGCGAGGCCGGCATGGAGCTCGACGCCGACACGTTCGAGCACGGCCTCAACCGCCGCCTCTTCGAGGCGTGGTGCGAGACCGGCGGCCTCGACGACGAGGCGTTCGAGGACGACGAGGACCTCGAGGCACACCGCACGGCCCTCGTCGGGCAGGGCCTGGCCGAGGCCTACGGGACGATGACCGGCTCGCAGTTGGCGGATCTGCTGCGCAGCACCGCCTGGAACCTGCGGACGCGCAGGCAGCAGGAACGACTCCGCGCCGAAGCGACGGCCGTCGCGCACGAGCGCGCCGAGGAGCGACGCAACGGCGAGGCGGACGAGGAGCGCGAGCTCGCGGGCGCCCTCGCGGGGCTCGCGGACCGCCAGCGCGAGCTGGCGCACGTGTTCCGCAACGGCGGCGAGGTCGCGGGTGGCGTCGAGAACGGCGATAATGGGTCTACCACACAGACCCACGAGACAGCGTACGAGCAGGCAGGCGCCGGCGCGCCGTCACGAGCGGCGCCGGCAACGGAAGTGATGGAGGAGCCACATGACGCAGACGTTTGAGCCCGCGGGCATCGAGGAACTGCTGCGGAAGGGCCGGCGCTCCGGCCAGGTCACCGCGGAAGACGTGCTCGCCGCCATCCCCGAGGCCGAGACGAGCCGTGACCGGCTCTCCTCGATCGTCGCGCAGCTCTCCGAGAACGGCATCACCGTGCGCATCGACTCCGATTCGGGTCGCGGCGCCAGCGCGGCCGTCGAGGAGGCGCGGCGCATCGTCGACGAGGCCGTCGGCATCGACGACCCGGTGCGCATGTACCTGCGCGAGATCGGCAAGGTGCCGCTGCTGACCGCGGCCGACGAGAAGCGCCTCGCCCGCGCGATGGAGGAGTGGCTCCACATCGACGCGATCCAGAAGCGCTTCGAGGAGGACCACGAGCGCGAGCCGAGCTACGGCGAGATCCTCGCGGAGTTGCTGCGCGAGTTCCACCGCGAGCGGCCCGTCTACCAGTCCGTGGCGCGCCACCTCAAGCTGCCTCGCCAGGCGGTCTCCGAGCGCATCATCGACCCGACGTTCCGCGCGACGGTGGACTACGAGCTCGACGAGGGCGCGCACGTATCGCTGCAGCAGGACATGGAGTGGGAAGAGGACATCGCCCACAAGGCGCTGATCGACATCTCGATCATCACCCACATCATGCGCCCCGAGCACGTGAAGTGGGCCGCCGCCCACGCGGGCAGCGAGGCGAAGGTGTTCCCGCCCAAGCCCGGCCTCGCCGAGCACCTCCAGGACACCCACGGCGGCGCCATCAAGTACTACATCGAGAAGATCATCTACGACGGCGTGCGCTCCGAGCGGCAGCTCACCGAGGCGAACCTCCGCCTGGTCGTGTCGGTCGCGAAGAAGTACATCGGCCGCGGCATGTCGCTGCTGGACCTCATCCAGGAAGGCAACATCGGCCTCATCCGCGCCGTCGAGAAGTTCGACTACCGCAAGGGCTACAAGTTCTCGACGTATGCGACGTGGTGGATCCGCCAGGCGATCACCCGCGCCATCGCCGACCAGGCACGGACGATCCGCATCCCCGTGCACATGGTCGAGACGATCAACAAGCTCGTCCGCGTCTCGCGCCGCCTCGTGCAGGAGTACGGCCGCGAGCCGACCTCGGAGGAGATCGGGCGCGAGCTCGAGCTGCCGCCGGAGCGGGTACGCGAGATCATGAAGGTCTCGCAGGAACCGGTCTCGCTGGAGACGCCGATCGGCGAGGAGGAAGACTCCCACCTCGGCGACTTCCTGCCGGACGAGTCCGCGCTGGCCCCGGCCGACGCCGCGTCGCACCAGCTGCTCAAGGAGCAGGTGATCGACGTGCTCTCCTCGCTCACCCCGCGTGAGCGCAAGGTGCTGGAGCTGCGCTTCGGGCTCGGCGACGGCCGCTCCCGGACCCTCGAGGAGGTCGGGCGCGAGTTCAACGTGACGCGCGAGCGCATCCGCCAGATCGAAGCCAAGGCGCTGCGCAAGCTGCGCCACCCCACCCGCTCGCGGAAGCTCAAGGACTACCTCGACTAGCTCGGGTAGACTCTCCGCGAACGGGGACCGGAAGGGAGCCACCGTGCCGATCTACGAGTTCCGCTGCCTCGAAGATGGCTGCGACGCCGAGTACGAGGAGCGCCGCTCGATCTCCGCGATGGACGAGAAGCGGGCCTGCCCCACGTGCGGCTCGACCGCGACCGAGCGCAAGCTCAACATGAGCTTCGCCTACGTCGGGAGCTACAACGCCGCGGAGACCGGACCGCCGCTCGACGACACCTTCGATCCCGAGGGTGGTCTCGACGAAGACTTCGAGTTCGACGACTTCTAGCGGGCCGCCCCAGGGGGTGGCGACGGAGGCCGACGATGCCGATCTATGAGTACCGCTGCAACACCTGCGAGCGCGAGTACGACCAGCTGCGGTCGATGGCCACCATGGACGACGTCCGCGCGTGCCCGGAGTGCGGTTCGATGGAGACCGAGCGCCGGCTCCCCTCGCGCTTCGTCGTTCCCAGCGGCGCCCAGCGCGACGACCGCGGCGCCTACGACCCGGGCGTGGCCTCCGAGTACGCCCGCATCCAGCAGCAGCCCGACCCGGACGCCATGACCACCGAGGAGTGGTTCCACGACCCGTAGGCCACTCGGGCGAGGCCGGGCTCAGTCGCCCGCCTCGGTCACCGTATCGGAATCCACGACCGGCGCATCGCCCGAGGCGAGCGGGGGTCGAGCGTCCCTGGCGTACCACTCGTAGCCGTACGCGGCCGCCCACAGCAGCCCACCGCATGCCGCCGCGAGCAGCCCGACGGCGAGCGTCACGTCGAACCAGAACCCCTGCGGGTACATCTGCACCAGGTGGTCGCGCTTCGGGTCGAGCTGCCAGAAGTCGTTGGCGAACGACAGCACGTGGAACTGCCGGAACAGCGCGTCGAACCCGACCACCACCGCCGACGCCGCCACGCCGAGCAGCACGACCGTCCCGATCCCGGCGAACCGCACGGCCCTCGCCAGCTCGTCGACCGGCCGCTCCCGGTTCCAGGCGAGCACCGCGACCACGAACGCCACGACGTACACGAAGGCGGCCTCGTGTACCCGGAACGCGAGTTGCATCAGGTCCTTCACGTCCTGCATGTGCAGCACCTCGCGCTCGTTGAACAGCGCCTGGTCCTGCCCGTCGACCGTCACAACAATGGCGAGGAGCTCCTCGTCGTTGCCGAAGTAGCGGATGATCTCGCGGGCGGCCTCGTCGAGCTGGGCGCGGTCGATGCCGCTGCGCTCGACGGCGTCGTAGCGCGAGAAGCCGTACTCATGCACCCACGGCTCGACCGCGGCGATGCGCACGAACGTCAGCACGAGGAACACGGGGACCGCGACGAGGAAGAGTCCGGCCGCCGCGCGTCGGAGTACCAGCACCCCGCGAGTATACTGCCGGGCATGGTGGACGCCCCCGACTCCAGGCGCCGACGGTGACCACGCCCGGTCGCGCCGCACCATCCCTCGACGCCATCCTCGACGCGTTCGGGCTAGCGCCCAGCGAGGTGCAGGCGTTCGACCCCGCACACCCGCACGTCGACGCGCAGCGCCCGCTGCTGGTGCTCGCGGCGCAGCGCGAGCACGCCGCCGAGGTCATCGCCGGGCGCTACCCACCCGGCCACCCGGTGATGTGGCTCACCACGAGCGGCGTGACCTCCTCGACCACCGATGCCCTCGACCCTGCCCAACCCGCCGATGCGTGGCTTGTCGCGGCGCTCGCGCCCGAGCAGGACGCGCGCTCGCTGGCCGGGCTGCGCGCCATCATGGAGCGGCTCTACAGCCCCGACGGTTGCCCGTGGGACTACGAGCAGACGCACGAGTCGCTGCGCAGCTACCTCATCGAGGAGTCCTACGAGGCGATCGAGGCGATCGACCGCGGGGACCTCGACGGGCTGCGCGAGGAGCTCGGCGACATCCTGCTGCAGGTCTTCTTCCACGCCGTCGTCGCGCAGACGAGCGGCGCGTTCACTCTCGACGACGTGGCCGAGACGATCGTCCACAAGATGGTGCGACGCCACCCGCACGTCTTCGGCGACGCCGATCACGGCTCGACCGCCGAGGAGCAGTGGGCCCGCTGGGACGCCATCAAGGCCGCGGAGCGCGCCGAGGCAGGCAAGAGCGGCGAGGACGACTCACCCTTCGCCTCGCTCCCCCTCGCGCTCCCCGCCCTGCAGCGCGCGCAGTCCGTGCTCGGGCGCGCCGCGCGCGCCGGCCTTGGCGAGACGCCGACGGCTGAAGACGCCCTGCCCGAGCTTGCCGCTGCCGTGCAGGCGCTGGAGGGCGCGTCCGGCGACGAGCGTGACGAGCGCCTCGGCGCGCTGCTCTGGGCGGCAGCCGCCTACGCGCGCGCCGAGGATGTCGACGCCGAGAGCGCGCTCCGGGAGCGCACGGCGTTGTTCATCGCCCGGGCGACCTCGGACGCCGCGGGCGGCGGGGGGTAGCGCGCGGAACGGGATACCGGGGGGTGGTACACTGCTGGCAAGCAGTACCCGTACGCGCCGCGCATCGCGCGGACCCCGACAGAGAGGACACATCGATGGCCAGTGAGACCTCCGTAGTCACGCCCGAGCGCTTCGCCGAGGGCATCCCCACCTTCGCCGAGTGGATGGACCAGATCGAGGTCCGCAAGGAAGAGTTCCAGCGCCACTACGACGAGTTCGACCCGGACGCGGGCGACATCGCCGCCATCAAGTCGCTGGTCGAGGAGCACGGCGTCAAGGCGCTCTGCCTCGGCGAGGACTGGTGCCCGGACGTGTGGCGCGGCATTCCCGTGATCGCCAGGATCGCAGAGGCGACGGGCATGGAGTTGCGGATCTTCTTCCGCGACAAGAACAAGGACATCATGTCCGAGTTCCTCAACCAGGGTGAGTTCGAGTCGATCCCGACGATCGTCTTCTACGACCGCAACCACCGCTACCTCGGCCACTGGATCGAGCGCCCCGTCCTCGCCAATGAGGAGATGGACGGGCTGCGCGGCATGCTGAGCGGCGTCGAGCGCGGCACCCCGGCCTTCGACGAAGCACGCGCGCGCTACAACGACGAGACCTGGAAGCTGGCGCCGAACTGGCGTCACGCCTCCGTCACCGAGATGCGCGCGCTGATCGAGGAGGGCCTCGGCTAGGTCGCCGCGGCCCGGTAGGGAGAGAGCGCCATGACGCTCGGCCCCCTCGGCCCCATGTCGCAGCAGCACGCGGACGAGGAAGTCCGGCGTGTGGGTGAGCGCGAGCGGATGCGCGGCGAGGGACGGACCTTCGGGCACGACCTGCTGAACATCGCGTTCCTGCTGCGCCGGCTCACCCGCAGACTGCGGAGGCTGTTCAGCCGCTGATCGCCGCCCACGGGAACGTGAAGGAGGTCACCGTGGCCTTCGGACCCGGCGGATCGATGTCGGAGTTGCACGCGAACGCCGGCGCGCGGCGCGCCCGCGAGCGCGCACAGCTGCGCGGCCAGCGGCGTACGTTCCTCTACGACATCCTCAACGCGGCGTACCTCGCGCGCCGGCTCTCCCGCAGGCTGCGAAGGCTGCTCCGGCGCTGACCGCCGCACGCGCAATCGAAACCAGCGAGGCGGCCCGGGCGGGCCGCCTCGTGCCATGTGGGGATACTCGTGGTCGGGGCTATCGCCCGGGCCGGCCGCCGGAAGAGCCGCGACCGGGGCGCGCCGAGATGGGGACGGTCTCCGTCACACGCGGCCGGCGGGGCGGGTCCGGCGAGTCCTGTATGGGCGCGGCGGGTGCGTCCTCGGACGCCTGTTCCGCCGTCTCGGACCCGGCCTGGTCGGACGCCTCGCCGCGGCGCTGGCGCTGCATGGAGCAGTAGGGGCAGTGCCGCCACGCGTTGTGCAGGAGCCGGCTGCACCCGGGACACGGCTCCTTGAGCTCGTAGCTGCAGAAGGCGCAGATCGCCCAGTCCTGCTCGACCGGCCTCCGGCACTCGGGGCACGTCGGCACGGCCTGGAGGTCGGAGAGGATCGCCTCCTGCTCGAGCTGGCGGTCGTACGCCTCGCGCAGCGTCTCGCGCGGGCGCGCCATGAGGTATGCGGGCACGCCCACCAGCGGCAGCAGGACGATGATCGACATGCCGATCGCCTGCGTGGCGATGTCGCGCGTACGGGCGTGGATATCGCGGTACGCCCACAGCACGGAGGCGAGCCAGATCAGGAACAGGTACGACCCGATGACGAGCCCGACGATCCTCGCGGTCGTCTGCCAGTCGCCGCCGGGCCAGCCGAAGGGTAGCTCCACATCCGCCTCGCAGTCCGCTTGGGGGAGCCCGCAAGTCAGCGTACCATGAGCCATCGGGACGGTCGCCGAAGCCGCACCGCGCTCCTCCCCGCACCCGCCGGACGCCGATGACCACGACGCACGACGTGCTGCACGGCCTGAACGACGCGCAACGGCGCGCCGTCGAGGTACCCGACGGTGCGCTGCTGATCCTCGCCGGGCCGGGCTCGGGCAAGACCCGCGTGATCGCCCACCGCATCGCCTACCTCGTGCGCGAGCGCGACGTCGCCCCGTGGCGGGTGCTGGCGGTGACGTTCACCAACAAGGCCGCCAACGAGATGCGCGAACGCGTCGAGGGCCTGCTCGGCACGGACGGCCTCGACGTCTCGATGGGCACGTTCCACTCGTTCTGCGCGCGCGTGCTGCGCCGCGACGGCGACGCGATCGGCGTCCCGCAGGACTACGCGATCTACGCCACCGACGACCAGCTTGCCGTGGTCCGCCAGGCCATCGAGGCGCTCAACATCGACCCGAAGCGCTACACGCCGCGCGCCGTGCTGTCGGCGATCTCGCGCGCGAAGAACGAGCGCCGCGACGCCTCGGCAACGCTCCGGGACGCGGGGTCGTACTTCGAGGAGATCGTCGGGCGCGTCTTCGAGCGCTACCAGGCGATGTTGCGCGAGTACGACGCGCTCGACTTCGACGACCTGCTGGGCGAGGCGCTGCGGCTGTTCGAGGAGCACCCCGACGTGCGCGAGCGCTACGGCGACCGCTACCGCCACGTCCTCATCGACGAGTTCCAGGACACCAACCTCACCCAGTACCAGCTCGCGGGCCTGCTGGCCGAGGTACACGGCAACATCACCGCCGTCGGCGACCCCGACCAGTCGATCTACTCGTGGCGCGCCGCCGACCTGCGCAACCTCCTGCACTTCGAGCACGACTTCCCGAACGCGCAGGTCATCCTCCTGGAGCAAAACTACCGCTCGACCGGGCGCATCCTGCGCTCCGCCCACGCCGTCATCTCCGAGGCGTCGGACCGCCGCGAGCGCTCGCTGTGGACCAGCAACCCCGACGGCGACCCCGTGGTCGTCGAGGAACTCTTCGACGCCGACGAGGAGGGCCACTTCGTCGCGCTCGAGATCGGCCGGCTCATGCGCGAGCAGCAGCGCGAGTTCGCCGACTTCTCGGTGATGTACCGCACGAACGCGCAGTCGCGCGCCATCGAGGAGGCGTGCATCCAGCAGGGCATCCGCTACCGCATCGTCGGCGGCACGCGCTTCTACGACCGTCGCGAGGTGCGCGACCTGCTGGCGTACCTGCGCCTCATCCGCAACCACGCCGACGCCGTCGCGTTCCGCCGCATCGTCAACGTCCCGGGCCGGGGCATCGGCGACCGCACGATGGAGCGGCTGCGCGAGGCGTCGGAACAGCTCGAGCTCCCGCTGCTCGCCGTCGCGGCGCGCGTCGCGCGCGGCGACGACGACCCGGCGCTGCCTGCGCTCCGCGGCGACATCCGGCTCGCGCTGCGCGACTTCGTCGCGCTCATCGACCGCCTCACCGCGGCCAGCGAGGAGCAGTCGGTCGCCACGCTGCTCGAGACCGTGCTCGCCGAGGTGCGCTACCAGGAGTACCTGCAGCGCAACGACGAGGACCACGCCGAGGTGCGCTGGGAGAACGTGCAGGAACTCGTCAACGTCTCGTCGCAGTACGAGGACCTCGAACCGGCGGCCTCGCTCTCCTCGTTCCTCGAGGAGGTAGCGCTGGTCGCCGATGTCGACGACCCGGGCGCCGACGCGCCGGACGCCGTGACGCTGACGACGCTGCACGCGGCGAAGGGCCTGGAGTATCCCGTGGTGTTCATGCCGGGCATGGAGGAGGGACTGCTGCCCCACTCGCTCTCGATCGACGACCCCGCGCAGATGGAGGAGGAGCGCCGCGTCTGCTACGTCGGTATGACGCGGGCGCGTGAGCGCCTCTACCTCACGCACGCGCGCCGCCGCATGCGCCAGGGCCGCTACTCCGGCGCGATCGCATCGAGGTTCCTCGACGCACTGCCGCTCGAGGACACGGCACGCGCGCGCACCACGCGGGGCGCCCGCCCGGCCGAGACGCCCCGCGAGCGTCGTGCGGCGTACGCGGCGCGCCAGGCCGAGGGCTGGGGCGACGACGACGGCAGTGCCGACGAGGAGCCGCGGTACGCACCGGGTGACCGAGTGCGCCACGCATCGTTCGGCGTCGGCGTCGTCGTCTCGTGCGAGGTCGAGCGCGGCGATCAGCGCGTCACGGTGGCGTTCGAGGGACAGGGCGTGACGAAGCTGCTGCTGTCGATCGCGCCGCTTGAGCCTGACTAGGAACTGCTGCTGCGGCTACCCGCCGAGGAGCGCCTCGAGCGCGGCGGCGTCGACGGCCGCAGCCATGAGCTCGCCGATGCGCTCCACCTTGGCCTCGTGGCCGAAGGGCGCGCTGCCGAAGCTGCCCTCGATGTCGCGCACGGTCTCGACCGTGCCCTCGGGCGCGACGAGCAGCGTCGTGCTGCGCGAGGCCGCGACGCGGTCGAGCAGGTAGGGGCTCGGCTCGGAGCCGCCGCTCAGGATCAGGCACACCGGGTCGACGCGCATCGCGGCGAGCGCAACGTCGACCTTCTCGCCGCGCGTGACGACCGCGCTGTCGGGGTAGCGCCCGAAGTAGTCGTCGCCCACGACCGGCGCGATGGGGCCGACGACGATGTGCCGGCAGATCGCCGCGTCGCCCTCGGTCGAGCGCACGAGCACGTTCGCCCTGCTCGCCGCGATGAGCTGCCCGACGAGCGGCGCTGCCAGGGTGCGGTCCTCGGGGATCCGCAGAGGGCCCCCGCCCGTGGCGTGCGTGGTGAGATGCAGCGAGGAGCCCTCCGGCGCGTCCGAGCCCTCTCGCGCGACGGTCACGAGCTGCGCGCCCTGCGCTGCCGCGAGCGCACCGGCATCCGCTCCGACCGGGACCTCGACAATCGTCGTGGCGTCGCTGCCGGCAGCGACATCGGCGCCGTCGACGGCCTCGGCGAAGTCGAGCATGGCGAACGTGGCGGCGTCGGCGGCCGCGCGGTCGTCGCCGCCCGTGCGGGTGATACGCACGGCGCGGCCCGAGTGTGCGATGCGGTGCGCGAGGCCGACCGCGACGGTGGTCGCCCCGGCGCCCGGCTCCCCTGCGACGACGATCACCGGCATCTCACCGTCCGATCGAGGTGGTTGGTGCCGAGGGGCAGAGTCGAACTGCCGACACCACGATTTTCAGTCGTGTGCTCTACCAACTGAGCTACCTCGGCGCAGCCCGGACAGCGTAGTTTACGGCGATCTCGCGGACAACAGGAGGAGGCCGGAAGGCGTACCATGGATCGTGCAACAGCGCGGCCGTCCTCGCTCCCGTCGGACGCGCGCCCGGAGGAAGTTCCTGATGGTGTGGTTCTACCAGAAGCAGATCGAGATGCCCTCGCCCGAGGAGGCACTGCCTGGCCGCGAGATGCGGGTGCCCGTCCCCGAGATGCACTTCGTGAACGGCAACCCGTTGGAGCCGCCGTTCCCGGACGGGATGGAGATGGCGCTCTTCGGCATGGGCTGCTTCTGGGGCGCCGAGCGCGTCTTCTGGCAGGCCCCCGGCGTCTACACCACCGCCGTGGGATACGCGGCCGGCTACACGCCGAACCCCACGTACGACGAGGTCTGTAGCGGCCGCACCGGCCACAACGAGGTGGTCCTCGCCGCCTTCGACCCCTCGATCACCAGCTACGACGAGATGCTGAAGCTGTTCTGGGAGAACCACGACCCGACGCAGGGCATGCGCCAGGGCAACGACGTCGGCACGCAGTACCGCTCCGGCATCTACTGCTACTCGCCGCAGCAGTTCGAGGCGGCCGAGCGCACGCGCGACATGTTCCAGGAGGTGCTAAGCGGCCACCGCTACGGCCCGATCACCACGGAGATCATCGACGCGCCGGAGTTCTACTACGCCGAGGACTACCACCAGCAGTACCTGGCGAAGGTGCCGAACGGCTACTGCGGCCTCGGCGGCACCGGGCTGAGCTGCCCCGTCGGCGTGGCGGAGATGGGGTAGCGAGCCCCCGTCCGCTGTCGTCCAGTCGCGCCGGCCCTGCTATCCTGAGTGCAGTGATTGCATTGCAATCACAAGCGTGAAGGGCGGGCAGGCGGTGGCGAGCATCACCATCCGCAACCTCGACGAGGACCTGAAGCGGCGCCTGCGCATCCGCGCCGCCGAGCGCGGCCACTCGATGGAGCAGGAGGCGCGAGACATCCTGCAGGCCGCGCTGGCACAGCCGCTCCGGACGAACGAAGACCTGGTCCGTTCCATCCGCGAGAAGGTGGAAGCAATTGGTGGCATCGAGCCGAACGAATTGGAGCTGCCGCCGCAAGGCCCGATGCGTGAGCCTCCGCGATTCGAGTGACGCGAGGCACCCATGATCGTTCTTGACACGAACGTCGTGTCCGAGTTGGTGCGTTCGGCTCCTTCACCGCGAGTTCTGTAGCTAGCCGGGCGGTTCTGCTAAACTCCACCCAATGATTGCATTGCAATCACAAGCGTGAAGGGCGCAACCGCGTGGCGAGCATTACCATTCGCAAGCTCGACGAGGGCCTGAAGCAACGACTGCGCGTCCGGGCGGCCGAGCACGGCCACTCGATGGAGCAAGAGGCGCGGAACATCCTGCAGGCCGCGCTCGCGCAGCCGCCCCAGACCGGCGAGGAGCTGTACCGCGCGATTCGCGCCAGGTTCGAAGACATTGGTTTCGTCCAGCCCGGCGAGCTGAAGATCCCGCCTCGCGACCCGATGCGTGACCCACCTCAATTCGATTGAGGTGCCCCTCTGTGATCGTCCTCGACACGAACGTCGTATCGGAGCTGATGCGGGAAGACTCGGCGCCAGAAGTCCGAGCGTGGTTCTTCCAACAGTCACCTTCCGACGTGTTTCTCTCTGCGGTCACGGAGGCCGAATTGCGATACGGCGTCGAGATCATGCCAGCTGGACGACGGCGCGACAGCCTTGCGACCGCCCTCGAGGGATTCGTGGAGCGTGACCTTGCGGGGCGCGTCCTCTCATTCGGTACCACTGCGGCGAAGGCCTACGCAACTATCGCTGCCGAGCGGCGAGCGGCTGGTCGGCCGATCGGGCAAGCAGACTGCCAGATCGCAGCCATCGCGCGCTCCCTCGGCGCCTCAGTCGCGACGCGGGACACGCGAGGCTTCGAGGGCTGCGGCGTCGACCTGATCAACCCCTGGGCCGACTGAGCTACGGCGCGAGGGCGTCCGCGGCGCGCTCGAAGTCCGGGAGGCGCGGCAGCAGCAACGCGTGCTCCACACCCGCCTCGACGTACTCATCGACGCGCTCGCGGATGCGGTCCGCGTCGCCGACGAGCGTGCACGCCTCGGCGACTTCGTCGCTGATGAGCCGCGCGCCCGCCTCGCGGTCCCCGGCGGCGTCCGCCGCGCGCAGCGCGTCGAGGTCCCCGAGGTCGAGCCCGCCCCACTCCGCCATCAACTCGCCGACGTGCGGCTCGGCCATGATGCCGGCGAGGCGCGCCCGCAGCTGCGGCAGCATCGAGGCGGCGTCGTCGGTCAGGCGCACCACGAGCATGCAGGCGATCTCGACGGCGTCGGGGTCGCGGCCGGCCTCCTCGGCGCCCGCACGCACCTCGGTCACCGCACGGCGGATGTATGCGGCCGGGACGTAGGCGTTGAGCAGCACGCCGTCGGCGACGGCGCCCGCGAGCCGCAGCGCGCGAGGGCCGATGGCGGCGAGGTAGATCGGCGGTGGACGCAGGGGCGTAACCGCCAGGCGCGCGTCGCTCAGCCCGAAGCGCCCGTCGGGGTCATCGACGGTCTCGCCGGCGAGCAGCCTCCGGATCACGCCCACCGCCTCACCGAGCGTCTCGCGTGGGCGGTCGTACGGGATGCCGAACGTGCCCTCGATCACCCCCGGGTCGCTGCGGCCGAGGCCGAGCAGGAGCCGCCCGGCCGAGAGCCGGTCGGCCGTGGCCGCGGCCATGGCGGTGAGCCCCGGGTGCCGCGTGTACGAGTTCACCACGCCGACACCAAGCTCGACGCGCTGCGTGGCGGCGGCGAGGAAGCCGAGGAGCGAGAACGTCTCCTCCTGGAAGTAGCGCTCCGTCACCCACAGCGAGTCATAGCCGCGGAACTCCGCGAGCCGCGCTCGGCTTGCCAGCGCCGAGCCGCCCTCGATGCCGTGATGCAGGACCATCCCCAGCCGCGCCATACCGCCTCCCAACAAGCGCCCGCAGCGTCCGGCAGTCGGCCGCGCGCGTCAACGCCGCACGCCGCGTCGACGCATCAGCGGCGGATGAGGCTGCCGCCGACGTCGGGCGCGGGCCGGTCGAACGGCTCGTAGTCCGCGCGCGGGCGTCCGAGGGCGACAAGGGCCTGCGGGCGCCACCCCTCGGGCAGGTCGAGCACCTCGCGTACCGCGTCCTGGGCGTACAACGGCGCGGCCATCCAGTACGCGCCGAGGCCGCGTGCGCTCGCCTCCAGCAGCAGGTTCTGCAGCGCCGCGCCGAAGGAGTGCGCGGCCATCGTCCACTCCGCGCGGTCGCGCCGCTCGTCGGGGTACGAGGCGAGGCCCTCGCCGACGATGCAGCCCAGCAGCAGCGTCGGGGCGCCCTCGACGCGCCTGCGAGAGCGTTCGAGGGCGCGCGCCTGCTGCGCATCGGCGACACCGTCGGCGGCCATGTCCGCGCGCCACACCTCGCCCATCGCCTCGGCGAGCGCCGCGCGTCGACCCGGCGTGACCTCGGCGAAGCGCCAGGGCGTGGTGTGGTGAGGCGCCGGCGCGAGCAACGCAAGCTCGACGAGCGCCTCGACCTCCTCGGCCGTCAGCGGTGGGCCGTCGAGGCCGCGGATCGAGCGGCGCGCGCGGATGCCGTCGGCGAGGCTCACGACGCCTCCTCAGTCGGTTCGAGGTGAGTGCTGTGCACGGCTCGAATCTACACCGCCCGGCGACTGCGGGTCGCTGGCGCGCGCGGCTGGTACGATGCGCGCCGTCGTACGCACCTGTCGAGGAGACCTCGTTGCCCGTACCCGACTTGCAGGACTGGCGCGGCCGGTGGGAGACGCCGCCGCACCGCGCGCTCGGCCTGCGCGGCGAGCACATCGAGTCCGGCTACGCCAGCTTCATCGTCGAGCGCCCCGATGGCGCCGACGACATGCTGCTCCGCTCCGCCATCAACATCGCGGCCGACATCGCGGCGATCTCCGCCGTGCAGGCGCGGATCGTCGAGGGCGAGCAACTGCCCAACGGCACCGCGGAGCTGCACCTCTCGTTCATCGGCGACCCGCCCGACGTGACCACCGTCGATGCGCGCGTGATCCACTGGACCGAGTACACCGCGCACCTCGAGCTCGAGGCGCGCACACCCGACGGCGAGCTTGCAGCGGTCGGCCTTACCACCTACTCGCTGCGCCCGATTCCGCCCGAGAGCCGGGAGTCGTCATGAGCGTCGAACCGCGCTGGCCCGCCGACTCGCTCGACGCCGTCGCCGAGCACTGGCAGCAAGAGCCGTTCTTCGCGCTGTTCAAGGTCGCCGTCGAGGCGCTCGACGAGGGCTATGCGCGCATCGGCGTGGATCGTGACGACATGCCGCTGCGCGGCGTCCGCGACTCCATCAACGGCGGCGTCGTCGGGTCGCTCGGCGAGGCGGCGGCACGGCTCTGCCTCACCACGCAGCTTCGCGCCAACGAGGTCCTCGGCCAGACGCACGAGGTCAGCGTCTCGTACCTCACATCGGCGCGCGGCCAGCACACGGTCGCCGAGGCGCGCCTGCTGCGCCGCGGCGGCCGCATCGCCGTCGCCGACGTCGAGCTGCGCGACACCACAGACGGCGCGATCAACGCCAAGATCCGCGTCTCGATGGGCATCGAACGCGTCGAGGAGACCTCGTAGGCTCCCTCACCCGCCCAGGCGCGCGGCGGGCGGGCGCGGCGGCCATGCGGTAGGCTCTCCCCATAACGTGGAAGGTGGGCGCATGCCCCGCTACCTGATCGTGGCCGACCAGACCGTGACGAGCCCGGACCTTGTCGCGCGCGCCTCGCAGCTCTCGCGCGCCGACTCCGACTCCACGTTCTCGCTGCTGCTCCCCGCCCTGCTCCCCTCGCACATCCGCGGCGGGCCGTTCGATGCCGTCACGCGTGGCCGCGCGGAGCAGGCGAAGCGGCTGCTCGGCGCCGCGGGGATCGAGGTCGCGCGGACCGCCGTCGGCGACGCCGCGCCGCTCCTCGCCATCGAGGACGAGCTGACGGAGCGCCCCGACTCGTACGACACGATCATCCTCTGCACGCTGCCCGAGGGCATCTCGCGCTGGCTGCGCATGAATGTCCACGGCGAGGCCGCCGAGCGCTTCGGCCTCCCCGTCATCCACGTCGAGGCGCGCATGGCGACGCGGCTCGAGTTCCGCCGCGCCACGCTCCACGACCACGAGCGCATCCAGGCGCTGTGGGACGAGTCCCGCCTCGACACCGTCGACGAGCACGAGTGGGACACGCTGATCACGAGCCCGGGCGCGATCGTGCTCGTGGCCGAGGAGGAGGGCGCGCTCGTCGGCGCGATCGTGGCGACCTTCGACGGGTGGCGGGCGTACGTCTACCACGTCGCCGTGGTGCCCGGCCGCCGCCGCCGCGGAGTCGCCAAGGCGCTGTTCGACGAGGCGCAGGCGCACCTCGCGCGCGAGGGCAACCGCATCGTCTACGTGATGGTGAACGAGGAGAACGAGGGCGGCATGGCGCTGCTCCACTCGCTCGGGTTCCGCCAGCAGGGCGACATCGTCATGGTCAACGAGATCGGCGACGGCTCCGACGTCGACTGACGCCCGGGCAGCCCACGCCCTTGACTCCCAGCGTCCCAGGTTCCAGGCGGCTGATTGCAGGGATGCAGGTCGGCCAATCGCAAGGCGCGGGCTCGGCCGAGTGCAAGCCTGACCGTGCCACGCTGCGTCGCGTCTACTGGCGCGCGAGCGTCTGTCCAATCCACACCGCCGCGAGGGCTCCCGTCACGCTCATCACGACGTTGAGCGCGGCGTAGGTCCACTCGCCGTCCTCGGCGAGCCGCAGCGTCTCCAGGCTGAACGTCGAGAACGTCGTGTACGACCCCAGCAGGCCGACGAGCAGCGCCGTGCGCAGCTCGGCGGGCATGCCCGTGCGCTCGGCGAGGAAGGTGGCGAGGAAGCCGATGGCGAAGGAGCCGGTGACGTTCACGGTGAGCGTGGCGGCCGGGAACGTCTCGGGCTGCACGGCGCGGCCGACGCCGTAGCGCAGCAACGCCCCGGCCGCACCGGCCACCGCGATCAACGCAAGTTGCATCGTCGCCACGCTACGAGCCGCGTCGCCTTCTGGCCAGCACGTCGACCTGTGCACCGGCGGGAGCAGCGCGCGGTCTACACTCGTCGCGCCAGCCGGTCCGGGAGGTCAGGCCATGTCTACCGACGACGACACATCGACGTGGGTCGCGCTGCTTCGCGGCATCAACGTCGGCGGCAGGAACAGGCTGCCGATGAAGGACCTCGCCGCCATGTTCGAGGATGCAGGCTGCGACAACGTCCGGACCTACATCCAGAGCGGGAACGTGTTGTTCCGGGCGGATGAGGCGCGGGCTGAAGAGATCCCGTCGCTCATCGGTGCGGCAATCCGGGACCGCTTCGGCTACGAGATACCCATCGTCACCCGCCGGGCCTCGGACCTCGATGCGATCGTGGAGGCGAATCCGTTCGTCGCAGCCGGGGCTGAGACGGACAGGCTGCACGTCCTCTTCCTCGCGGACGCACCCGCCGCGGAGGACGTCGAAGCACTCGACCCGGACCGCTCGCCGGGCGACGAGTTCGCGGTGCGAGGTCGCGAGGTCTATCTCCACTATCCGAATGGAACCGCGCGCAGCAAGCTCACGAACGCCCGGTTCGACTCGCGGCTCTCGACCGTCACCACGATGCGGAACTGGAAGACGGTGCGGAAGCTGCTCGAGCTGGCCGCGGACCGCGGCTGAGCGGCGGCGAGTACGTCGCGGCCGTTGAGCTTGCAAAGTCCGTACGCGATCGGCAGAATCCCCGCTTTCCCCGCTCCGAGGGGGAGGTGTGCAATGAGCACTCGCCGGGCCGCCTCGCCGCCGCTGTCAATCGTGCTGGCGGTGGTCGCCGCCCTAGCTGTAGCCGGTTGCGGTGACGACGAGCCGCTGACGCTGACGGTGTACGCCAGCGACGGCGCGGCCGGTGAGGTTCTGCTCGATTGGACAGGCGGACGTCAGGGCGTCGAGGGCTGGGAGTATCGGTACCGCCGGGCATGGGGCTCGCGCACGATCGAGGGCGATCCGGGACAGCGCGTGAGGGTGCCGGACGAGTGGGGCGACTGGCGTGGCGTTCCCCGGCCCCACGCGGAGACAGGCCGTCACAGGGTCGGCGGGCTCTCGGCGTTCACGCTTTACGAGTTCCAGGTGCGACAGGGGGAAGGCGAACCATCCGAGCCGGTTGTGGCAGTACCGTCGCGTGCCGGTCCCGACGGCATCGTGGACGCGAAGGGTCAGTACCTACTCGAGCCCGGTGGAACGTTCCGTCTCCATAACGGTCACTACGTGTTCACGGTTCCCACGAGTGGACTCTGGACCGTCGTGAGTACTGGCTGGGAGTACTGGATTCGCGAGAACGTGACGGGCGCAGCCGTAGGCGTGCAGCCTGTCACGGGAAGGGAACTCGGCCGCGACCGCGAACACGACACCGGCGTGCGGGACATGTCCGCTCCGACGATCCCTCCGAACGTCGAGGCCCTGCTCGACGACATACTCGATTCCCTTCGATTCGCGCCGGCGGCAGTCCCGCCGCCGGCAAACGATCACCGAATGGTCGCGGTGCCTTCCGGCTTTGTGTTCGACATACCGCCCGGTCTGTCGGTCGACGTCTCGACGGGTTGGCAGGAATGGAGTCAGACCGGCGACCTGTTGTGGCGGGTCTACATCCTCGACCTGGGCAGCGGTTCGTGGCTGCTCTTCGGCGAGTCTGAGGGTGAATGGCTCGACGGCTACGTGACCGCTGTCGGCCTCGCCCGCGGCGTCGACGCCCTGTTCGACCAGATCGTCGAGTCCACGCGTCCCGCTCCGTAGACAGTCTGAAGGCCGCACAGGGTGAGGGCGTCGCACGTATCATGCCCGCACGCGCGAAGACACACGCGCAGGAGGAGGGACACCATGAGCACGGGACGCGTCGTCGTCTTCAAGGACCACGGTCTGCCGTTTGAGATCGAGGAGTACCCCGTCCCCGATCCCGAGCCGGGCGGGATGCTGCTGCGCATCACCCAGGCCGGCATCTGCGGCTCCGACCTCCACACCTGGCGCGGCGACCAGCACCGCGTCCAGATCCCGCCCTCCGGCCGCAACATGGGCCACGAGGGCGCGGGCGTCGTCCACGCGCTCGGCGCGGGCCGCGCCACCGACTCGCTCGGCCGCCCCATCTCCGAGGGCGACCGCGTGATGTACGCCGCGATCATGCCGTGCGGCGCCTGCTACCACTGCGGGCGCGGCGAGAAGAACTGGTGCTCCAACCGCCAGACCGGCGTCGGCGCGCGCATAGCCGGGGAGTTCCCGTACTTCACCGGCACCTACGCCGACTACTTCTGGATCCCCGCCGGACACCCCGTCTACAAGGTCCCCGACGAGCTCCCGGACTCGGTCCTCGGCTGGGTCAACTGCGCGATGGGCACCGTCACCGAGGGCCTGCTCCGCGCGGGCTGCACCGCCGGCGACTACGTCGTGATCCAGGGCGCGGGCGGCCTCGGGCTGAACGCCACCGCGCTGGCCAAGGACATGGGCGCGAACAAGGTGATCGTGCTCGACCGGCTCACCAACCGGCTCGAACTCGCCGAGGAGTTCGGGGCCGACCACACCATCAACATCGAGGAGTTCAGCACCCAGCGGATGCGCCTGGAGCACATCCTCGACCTCACCGAGGGGCGCGGGGCGAACATCGTGATGGAACTGGTCGGCCGCGCCGAGCTGCTCGTCGAGGGGCTCGACTACCTCACCAACGGCGGGACGTTCATGGAGATCGGCGACATCGTGCCGGGCCGCACGGTCGAGCTCGACCCGTCGACGATCCTGCGCGGCAAGCGGATCATCGGCTCCTCGATGTACCGGCCGGAGCTGCTGCCGGTGATGATGGAGACGCTGGTCAAGAAGCAGGGCGAGATCCCGTACGAGAAGATCGTCTCCGACTTCTACCCGCTCGACGAGGTGAACGACGCGTTCGCGAAGGCCGAGTGGAACGAGACCCAGACGCAGATCTCGCGCGCGATGCTGGTGCCGTAGCGCCCGCAGGCCTGCCGAGACGCTAGCGCGCGCCGGCGGTGACGCCCGCGCGCTGCGCCACGAGGTCGCGCACGAACTCGATCGCCGCGCGGACGCCGAGCACCTGCGTCTCGAGGGTCATCGAGGGCGTGCCGGCGCGCTTCTCGACCGTCTGCTCGGGCAGGTACGGCAGGTGAATGAAGCCGCCGATGGCGCGCGCGTCCGTCGTGTCGAGGCGGTCCATCATCGCGTACAGCGTCTCGTTGCAGATGTAGGTGCCGGCCGTCTCCGACACCTGCGAGGGCGCGCCCGCCTCGCGCATCGCCGCGGCGACCTCGCCCACGGGCAGGCGGGCGAAGTAGCCCGCCGGGCCATCGAGCACGAGCGCCTGGTCGGGCATCACCTTGCCATCCGCGTCGCGGTCGATGAGCACGTTGACGCCGGTGCGCTCGACCGAGAGGTGCGAGCGGCCGCCCGCCTCGCCGAGGCCGATCCACGCGTCGAAGCCGCCCGCCTCGAACGCCGGGATGAGCCGGTCGAACGAGATGCGCCCGCGCACGGGCAGTCGCAGCAACTCGAGGGCGACGCCGTCCGGCGGCGCCGCGCCGACGGCGCTCGCGACCTCCCACGAGGGGTTCACGCGCTCTCCCCCGAATGGCTCGAAGCCCGACAGCAGCAGCCGCATGACGCCCTCCCCGGTTCGTCCGTCGCGGCACAGTCTACCGGGCCGCGGATGGCGTAGGCTGCGCGCATGGAAGTCTTCCTCCTCGACGGCACCTACGAGCTGTTCCGCCACTACTTCGGCGCGCCCCCTCACCGCGACGCCGAGGGCAACGACGCGGGCGCGATCGTCGGGGTGTTGGGCTCGGTCCTGCGGCTCTTCGAGGACGGCGTGACGCACCTTGGCGTGGCCACCGACCACGTCGTCGAGTCGTTCCGCAACGACCTCTGGCCGGGCTACAAGACGAGCGCGGGGATGGAGGAGGGCATCCTCAACCAGTTCGTCCCGCTTGAGGACGCGCTGACTGCGATGGGCGTGCGCGTCTGGCCGATGGTCGACCTCGAGGCCGACGACGCGCTCGCCTCCGCCGCCGTGCAGGCCGCCGAGGACCCCGAGGTGACGCGCGTCGTGATCGCGACGCCCGACAAGGACCTCGGGCAGTGCGTCGGCGGGAAGGTGGTGCAGTTCGACCGCCAGCGCCGCGAAGTGCGGGACGCCGCGGCCGTCGAGGAGCGCTTCGGCGTCCCGCCCGCCTCGATCCCCGACTACCTCGCGCTCACCGGCGACAGCGCCGACGGCTTCCCCGGCCTCAAGGGCTGGGGCGCGAAGTCCAGCGCGACGGTGCTCGCCCGCTACGGGCACATCGAGGCGATCCCCCTCGACCCGGGCGAGTGGGACATCACGGTCCGTGGGGCCGCACGGCTCGCGACCGCCCTCGTCGAGGGCTACGACGAGGCGATGCTGTTCCGCGACCTCGCCACGCTGCGCACCTCGGAGCCGGTCTTCGAGTCGGTCGAGGAGCTGCGGTGGGCGGGCCCGACGCCGGAGTTCGAGGCGATGGCCGAGCACCTGCGCTCGCCCGGGCTGCTCACGCGCGCCCTGTCGCTTGCGCCATGAGTAGCGAGCGCGGGTGCGCCACGAGCCGCCTCGGCGGTAGCATCCGCCACACGCCTGCCCGGCCCGTGGAGGCCAACTCGTGACGCTCGACGTGCAACCATCCGGCATCCCGCTGCCGCGCGCGTGGTCGCTGACGCAGCCGCACTGGGACGGCTGCAAGCGCGGCGAGCTGATGGTCCAGCGCTGCGAGAACTGCGGGCGCCACGTCTTCATCCCCCAGTACGCATGCACTGCCTGCCTGAGCGAGCGCCTCGAGTGGGTGCCGAGCAGCGGCCGCGGCACGGTCTACAGCTACACGACGGTCCACCGCCCGCAGCAGCCCGCGTTCGAGACGCCGTACGTCTGCGCCATCGTCGAGCTCGACGAAGGGTGGCACATGCTCACCAACCTCGTGGGCCTCGAACCCGAGGACGTACGCATCGGCATGCGCGTCGAGGTCGCCTTCCACGCGGTCTCGGACGAGGTGACGCTGCCCTACTTCCGCCCGGCCGAGTAGCGGCGGGGGTGGCAGCAGGCGTCGATGCATCTTGCCCGCGTGGGGCGCGTCGGCCACACTTGATGCAGGCGATCCCCGATAGCTCAATCGGTAGAGCGAGCGGCTGTTAACCGCTAGGTTCGTGGTTCGAGTCCACGTCGGGGAGCCAACACGTACCGTCCGAAGAGCAGGGCCTCGGTTGCGCCACCCCACGAGCTCCGCCCCCGCGCGCTCGACTGCGCGTTCCTGACCATGCCCGAGTACGTGTTGATCCTGGCCGCCGTGCTGGCCCTCGTGGTGCTCTTCGCCCTCCTCAACGTGCTCCTCTGACCGAGACGGGAGCACCCTCACGGACACATCCACCGGGCGCCCTCTGACTTCGGCAGAGTGGGGTCGTCGCGCCACGGCGCCGCGGCGCCGAGGCGTCACAGGGCCTCGGGTGCTTCGGGTGCTTCGAGCGGATCATGGGCGTCCGGCGCGACGCACCAGCCGCAAAACGGGATGCCAGGTCGCCGGGGCCCGATCCGCTCGAGCCGGCCCAACGCCCGCGTGTTGTTGATGGTGGCGCTGCCGACATGACTCAGGGGTTGCCGACGGTGCATGAGTCACGTCGAAGCAGCGCCCGACAGCGTGCAACCAACTCGCTGCCGCCGGGCATGGTACGCACCGACGCATATGACAGGCGTATGGTAAGAGCCACAACCCGTATGAATCGATGTGTAGTCGGCGAGCAGGAAGTACGAGAGTTCGCGACATCGGCGGTCCTTCGGGTATTGAAACTCTATTGTTCCGCGTCACTTCCGTATGAGGGGTGTATGATCCCGCTCGGAGCGGGCAGTGAGCACTCGCCGGGCGCCGCCCGAACGGGCACGCCCGCCGGCGCAGGCAGCCGGCGACCGCGACGCCGGGCAGGGGCAGCGAGGACCAATGAGCCGTCCGGACGAGCGAGACCAGCGAATAGCCGCCCTCGAAGAGCGCCTCTCGCGGCTCAGCGACGCCAGCCGCCGCATCAACGAGAGCCTCGACTTCGACGAGGTGCTGCAGGGGGTGCTCGATGCAGCCCGCTCCCTGACCGGGGCTCGCTACGGGGTCATGACCCTCGCGGGCGACTCCGGGGAGGTCGAGGACTTCCTGTCGTCCGGGATGAGCGCGGAGGAGACCGCCCGGCTCTGGGACGTCCCCCAGGGACCGTCGATCATCAACCTCCTCGGGCGCCTGTCCGACCCGCTGCGAGTCCCCGACCTGGTCGGCCACATCACCGCGGCGGGCATCCCCGGCTTCCGCCCGCCCCTGGCAGTTGGTGGGGCCATGTCACTCCTCGTGGCGCCGATCCTCCAGCAGGGAGAGCGTGCCGGGCACATCTTCGTGGCCGCGAAGGAAGACGGCGACGAGTTCAGCCGCGAGGACGAGGAGACGCTGGTGATGTTCGCCTCGCAGGCGGCGATGGTCATCGGCAACGCCCGCACCTACCGGGAGGAGCGACGGGCCCGGGCGGACCTGGAGACCCTGATCGACACCTCGCCCGTGGGCGTGGTCGTCTTCGACGCGAAGACGGGCGCGCTCGTGTCGCACAACCCGGAGGCGGCCCGGATCGTCGACCACCTCCGGGAGCCCGACCAGTCGATGGCGGACCTGCTCCACGAGATGACCCTCGAGCGCGCGGACGGGCGGGAGGTCTCGTTCAGGGACCTGCCTCTCCACGATCTGCTGCGCACGGGGGAGGTGATCCGCGTCGAGGAGATCGTCGTCCGGGTGCCCAGCGGGCGCAGCGTCAGCGCGCTGCTCAACGCCACGCCCATCCGCTCCGAGGCCGGCGAGGTCGAGTCGGTCGTCGTCACCGTGCAGGACATGACCCCGCTGGAGGAGCTCGAGCAGCTGCGTGCCGAGTTCCTCGGCATGGTGAGCCACGAGCTGCGGGCGCCGCTCACCTCGATCCGGGGCTCGGTGACCACGCTGCTGGACGCCGCGTCCGAGCTGGACCCGGCCGAGATGACGCAGTTCCATCGCATCATCCTCGACCAGGCAGACCAGATGCGGCACCTGATCGGCGACCTGCTCGATGTCGCACGCATCGAGACGGGCAGCCTCCCTGTTACCCCGGAGCGCTGCGAGGTCTCCGCGATCGTGGATGAGGCGCGGAGCAGGTTCGTGAGCGGAGGCGGCAGGCGCGACCTGCGGATGGAGCTCGAGCCGGACCTGCCGGCCGTCATGGCCGACCGGCGAAGGATCGCGCAGGTCGTGGGCAACCTGCTCTCCAACGCCGCCCGCTACTCGCCCGACGATTCGCCCATCCTGGTGACGGCCGCGCGGGCGGGCGTCGACGTCGCCATCTCGGTCGCCGACGAGGGTCGGGGCATCCCCGAGGACCTCCTGCCGCACCTCTTCCGGAAGTTCTCGCGCGGGACGAACGCGGGCCGGGGCAGCGACATCGGGGGCTCCGGGCTTGGGCTCGCCATCTGCAAGGGCATCGTGGAAGCGCACGGGGGCCGCATCTGGGCGGAGAGCGAGGGCCAGGGACTGGGGGCGCGGTTCAGCTTCACCATCCCGGCCGCGCCCACCGAGGTCGACGGCAGCGCTGCGCACCCCGCCGCTCCGGGGGCGGGAGCGCTCCGTCCGGGGGCGGCGATGCCGCTGCGGGTCCTCGCCGTCGACGACGACCCGCAGACGCTCAGGTACGTGCGCGACGCCCTGACCCGGGCCGGCTACGCCCCCATCGTCACCGGCGACCCGGATGACGTACCGCGCCTCATGCAGGAGGAGCGCCCCCACGTCGTCCTGCTCGACCTGGTGCTGCCGGGCAGCGACGGCATCGAGTTGATGCAGGGGATCCTCGACAAGACGGACGTGCCGGTCATCTTCATATCCGTGTATGGCCAGGACGAAGTCGTGGCCCGGGCCCTCGACACCGGGGCGGCCGACTACATCGTGAAGCCGTTCTCGCCCACGGAGCTGGCCGCCCGGATCCGGGCAGCCCTGCGGAAGCGCGTCGAGCCACGGAGTCCCGAGCCGTCCGGACACTACGCGGCGGGCGACCTGAGCATCGACTACGCGGAGCGCCGGGTGACCCTCCAGGGGCGGCTGGTCGAGCTGACTGCGACCGAGTACGCCGTGCTCTACGAGTTCTCCGTCAACGCGCCTCGCGTGCTGACGCACAACGTGCTCCTGCAACGGGTGTGGGGCCCGGAACGGGTCGGCGAGCCGTGGCTCGTCCGAGACCTGGTGAAGCGGCTCCGCCGCAAGCTGGGCGACGACGCGCAGGACCCGGCCTACATCTTCACCGAGCCGCGCGTGGGGTACCGCATGGCGCAGGGGCTGGCGGACCCGGTCGCGGATTCACCGGCGACGCCGTGAGTCTCACCTGTCCCGTCAGGATGATCGGGGCGGCTCCCACGCTCCCCCGTTCGTTTCTCGTCGGTGCGCCACCAGAAGTACCACGGGATCGACATCGTCACGGTGCTGGGCGAGGGATCGCGCTAGCACCGAGGCGTTCGCCCCACCACCGGCGCTACGGCGACTCGGTGCTCTGCGGACCGCCGCTGATACCGGCTGCCGCCGTCGCAGGCTGCAGCTCGCGCGCTCGCTCGATGGTGAGCCGGGGCAGGACACGGTCGAGCCAGCCGGGCACCCACCAGTTGCGCGCCCCCAGCAGCTCCATTGCCGCGGGGACCAGGAGCAGCCGCACGATCGTCGCATCGAGGAACACGGCGACGGCCAGTCCGAGGCCGAACATCTTGATGGCGCGGTTGTCCTCGAACACGAAGCTCGCGAACACCACGACCATGATCGCCGCGGCCGCCGTGATGACCCCCGCCGTCGAGGCGAGCCCGTCCGCCACCGAGGTGACTGCGTCGCCGCTGCGGTCGTACTCCTCGCGCACGCGCGAGAGCAGGAACACCTCGTAGTCCATGGAGAGCCCGAAGACGATCGCGAACAGCATCATCGGGATGAACGGCTCGATCGGGCCCGCGTCGACGCGGATGAGCCAGCCGAGCCACCCCCACTGGAACACCGCGACCACCACGCCATAGGCGGCGGCGATCGACAGCAGGTTCATGATCACGGCCTTCAGCGGCACCAGCACGGAGCGGAACACGACCATCAGCAGGATGAACGAGAGCACGAGCACGGCCGCGAAGAAGACCGGCGTGCGCCCGCCCAGGTAGTCGGTGAAGTCGACGCCCAGCCCGACGATGCCGGTGACGCTCACCTGTAGCGTGCTCCCCGCCACGGCCGCCGGGATCACGTCGGCGCGCAGCCGGTTCACGAGATCGGCGGTCGTGGCGTCCTGCGGCGCGGTCGATGGGAACACCTGCACCATGTAGGCGGCGGCATTCGAGGGGTCCGTGAGGTCGCTGGGCAGCGGGCCGTTCACCGAGACGACGCCCTCGGCGGATTCGAGCGCGGCGAGGAGCGGCGTGATGGCCGCACGGTCCCCCGCCTCCTGCGGCTCGGCGGTGACGATCAGCGGCCCGTTGAAGCCGGGCCCGAAGCCGTCGGCGAGCAGCTCGTAGGCACGCCGCGTCGTCGTCTCCTCGGGGAAGTTCCCGTCGTCGGCGAACCCGAGTTGCAGCGAGGCGGCGGGCGTCGCCATCGCGAGCAGCAGCAGGGCGCCGACGACGAGCGCGATCCAGGGGTGCGACTGCACCACGCGGCTCCAGCGCCACGCGAACGACTCTTGCATCGGCGTCCGCGGACGCCTCGGGACGATCGCGCGGAGGGGCCGCACGACGAACCCCGCGAGCAGCACGAGCAGCGCCAGCGGGACGCCGAGCAGCAGCGGGCGGAACCCCAGCCCCAGCCCGAGCAGCGCCACCGCGACGCACCCGGCGGCGATGAGTCCTCGCCACCGGCTGACCTCGATGCGGTCGCCGGAGAACCTGATGAGGGCGGGGAGCAGCGTGACGGAGGCGGTCATCGTCGCCGCCACGGTCAGCGCCGCGGCGACCGCGAGGCCGGTGATGAACGGGAGCCCCATCAACAGCATCCCGAGGAGCGAGATCACCACGGTCAGCCCCGCGAAGATCACCGCGCGCCCGGCGGTGTCGAAGGCCTCGAAGGCTGAGGGCTCGACGCCGCGGTCCTCGGCCAGGCCGTCGCGGTAGCGCGTGACGATGAACAGCGCGTAGTCGATGCCGACGCCGATCCCGACCATCGCGCCGATGGTCGTCGCGAACTCGGGGATCGAGAGGACGTTGGAGAGCACCACTGCCATCGCGATGCCCACGCCCACGCCGGCCACGGCTACCGCGATCGGCAGCCCCATCGCCATCACCGACCCAAACGCCAGGATCAGCACCACGATGGCGAACGCGAGGCCGATGAACTCGGACTGCGGGGGCTCGAACTCGCTGAGCGCCTCGCCGCCGATCTCGACCTGCAGGCCGGGCACCTCCGGGATGAGCTTGTTGAACTCCGACCCGAGGGCCGAGGTGTCGTTGAAGTCGAGCTCCGGGGCGAGGTCGATGCGCGCGAACGCGACGACGCCGTCGGCGCTGACCTGCGGGCGTCCCGGCATGTGCGGCAGATGCGTTGCGTGCTGCGGCGGCGTCTCGGGAACCGGAACCGTGGCGAGGTACGGGCTGGTCAGCGTCACGCCCTCGTACGACGCGACCTCCTCGAACATCTCCTCCATCGCCGCCTTGATCGCCGGCGTGTCGACGCCGGCGGGGGCGTGGAAGACGATCGAGCCGCTGAACCCACCGCCCAGGCCCTCGAAGTGCTCCTCGAGCACATCGAATCCGCGGCGGCTGTCCGACTCGGGCGCCTGCAACTCCGCGAGGAACGAGGGTCCGACCACACCGGCCGCGGCCAGCGCCGCAACGAGCACGACGACCCACGCGGCGACCGTCTTGCGGGGATTGCGGAAGCACCACCCGCTGATTCGAACGAGCATCGTGGCCCTCTCTACGTGCGCGCGCTGCGGCGCGGACGGTCCGCGTCGCTGGTCTACGCCGGTGGGAGAGGCGCCATCCGAAGCTAGCAGGGCGACACCCCAGCAGCCAATCCATGGCCCGCCCGACACCGCGGAGCGTGTTGACACCCGGCTCTGCCCTTCGCTACGAAGCAGGCGCGACCATGAGCACGTCGAGGGCTGGGCTCCGCGATACCGCCCGCGGCCTGTCGGAGAAGGAGGACGCCAATGAGCCGGAAGAAGATCTTCAACTGGGCCGACGTGGAACCGTGGCCCTCCGACTACCCGGGGATCGCCATGAAGGTGGTGACCGGCGAGCGCATGCAACTCGTGATGGCCGAGTTCGAGCCCGGCTCGACGTACTCCCTCCACTCCCACGAGCGAGAGCAGTTCAGCTTTATGTTGAGCGGCCGGATGCGTCTCACCGTCGGGGACGAGGTCGCCGAAATCGGCCCCGGCGACATGTGGCATGCCCCGGGCAACGTCGCCCACGGCGGCGAGATCCTGGGTGACGAGCCCGTGGTCTTCGTCGACGTCTACTCGCCGCCCGCCGAGGAATTCACTGAGGACGCGGAGTAACCGCCCGGGCGTCGACGGAATCAGGGTCCGGCCGACCGCGGCGACGCCCGCGCGTTGACACCTCGCGCCGCCCTCGTTACGAAGAGCGCACGATCCACAGGCACGAGCGAGAGGACAACACACCATGGCTGACGAATGGCAGGACGCGTGGCAGGGAACCATCGACGCAGTCGGTGGTGACTTCTCCGGTGGCGTGCAGAGCACGGCCATCGACCAGATCGAGCTCGGCGCGGTGCGCAAGCTGCTCGAGCCGCTGGAGCTTGACTGCCCGCTCCACTACGACGCCGAGGCCGCGCAGCAGCACGGCTACCGCGACGTGCTCGCCCCTGTGGCCGGCATCTCGTCGACGTGGCTCGACTCGGGCCTGTGGCAGCCCGGCATGGGCAGCCGCTACCCGCAGGCCCACCCGCACGTCGACATCCCCCGAACACGCGGCGAGGAGATGCCCGAGCCCCCGATGCCGGAGACGACCGCCGCGTTCGCGACCGACATCGAGATCGAGTACCACGAGCCGGCGGTCGTCGGCGACCGGCTGACCGTCCGGGGCCGCAAGCTGCTGTCGTGCCTGCCGCGCGAGACGCGCGTCGGGCGCGGCGCGTTCATGGTCTGGGAGCGCGAAGTCGTCAACCAGGACGGCGACCTGGTCGCGCTGCTGCGCAACGGTGGCTACTCGTACGTGCCCCTCGACGCGCCCGAGGACGGCTCCTCGGCGGCGCCCGCGGCCGAGGCAGCCGCGGACGAGGCGCCCGAGGAAGACCTGATCGCGATCCGCAACGTCGAGCCCGGCTCCCCGCCAGCGGTCGACTGGTCGAACCAGCGGTACTGGGAGGACGTGCAGGAGGGCGACGAGATCCCGCCGGTCACGATCAACCTGACCATCGCGCGCCTCGTGGTCGAGGCGGGTGCGAACCGCGACTTCAACCAGATCCACCACAACACGCCCGTCTCGATCGCGACGGGCGCGCCGGACATGTACGCCAACAACGGCTTCATCCAGTGCTGGTGGGAGCGCGCCGTGCGCGAGTACATCGGCCTCGGAGGCCGGTTCAAGAAGACCGGCCCGTTCCGCATGCGCATCTTCAACACCGTCGGTGAGTCCGCCGTGACCTCCGGCACGGTGAAGCGCAAGTGGGAGGAAGACGGCGAGCACCTGGTCGAGATCGAGGTCCGCACCGAGATCTCGAAGGGGACCTCCGTGGGTCCCGGCCCGGTCATCGTGAGCCTGCCTACACGCGGCTAGGCGCATCACCCGCTGCCGGGCGCGCTTCGATGCGCGCCCGGCAGTGACGGTCTATGCTGGGGCCGTGGACGAACTGCTCATCGACGAACAGCCCCAGCTCGACCGCCCCATCCTCCTCGCGGCCTGGTCCGGGTGGAACGACGCGGGCGAGTCGGCGACCGGCGCGCTGCGTTTCATGCTGCGTCGCTGGCGGTCGAAGGCCATCGCGCACATCGACCCCGAGACGTTCTACGACTTCACGCAGGCGCGCCCACGCGTGCGCCTGGAGAACGGCGAGCGCGTGCTCGACTGGCCGGCGAACGAGTTCTCGCCGCACCAGCGCGCGGGGACGGACCCCGACATCATCGTCATGCTCGGCATCGAGCCGCACCTGGCGTGGAACGCCTACAGCGACGCGATCGTCCACTTCTGCAAGACCTTCGACGTCGGCCACGTCGTCACCCTCGGCGCGCTGCTCGCCGAGGCGAGCCACGCCCGCCCGATCGCCGTCAGTGGCTCGTCCGAGGACCCCGACTTCCGCGCCCAACTCGGTCTCCCGGAACCGAGACAGGGCGGCTACGAGGGCCCGACGGGCATCGTCGGCGTGATCAACAATCGCCTGCGCGACGAAGGCCTCAAGACCGCCTCGATGTGGGCCAACGTGCCGCACTATGTCAACGCGTCGCCCAACCCCAAGGGCGCGCTCGCGCTGCTGGAGCAGCTCAACGAGTCGCTGCGGCTGGACCTCAGCCTCCACGACCTCGAGGTGTTCGCGGCGCGCTTCGACGCCCAGGTGGGCGCCGAGATCGCGAAGAACCCCGAGATGGTGGACTACGCCCGCCGCATCGAGGAGCAACTCGACGCCGAGGCGGAGGGTGAGGTCGAGCCCGAGGCCGAGCTGCCGGACGCCCAGGACATGGTCGACGAGCTCGAGCGCTTCCTCCGCCAGCAGCGCGACACGGACTGAGCCTCTCAGCCCACTCCCCGCCTTGTGCTATGCTTCACGAACGGCCAGCAGAGGCCGCTCCTCAGACTGTTCGGGAAGGTAGCTAAGGTGACCTCATCCGCGGAGACCCTCGACAGCCGTGTCGCTCGGATTGAAACCAACCTCGAACACACCACAACAAAGTCAGACCTCGCCCAGGTGGAGGCGAGGCTCACACACGCTGTAGAGGCCCTGGACAGCCGCGTCACGCGGGTCGAAGCCACGCTCGAACACACTGCGACCAAGTCGGATCTCGCCCAGGTCGAGACGAGGCTGACGCAGACCCTAGCGGAGCTGGAGCGGCGGTTGATTTACTGGGCCGTCGGGACGGCGATCGCCGTCATCGGAGGTGTCTCCGCCGCCGTCAGGCTCTTCGGCTAAGCCTGCGTCCCTGTCGCTGTAAGCGGCCCGCGTGCTGACGCGCGACGCGAGTTGGCCGCTTGTGAAGGGCGGTGCTACTCTCACTCTCGATAGCAGCGCTCTTTAAGCCGGTCCCGCGAGGCCGGGAAGGACGCAGCCCGTGACGCAAGGACTCGTGCCGACGTACGTTGCGCCTGGTGGCATCCACGCCGATCCCCTCCCCACCGGCGGGAGGTTTTTTTTGCCCATGACCACTCACGCCTCCGCGCGCACCGAGGGAGGCCGGCCGTGATGGAACGCTCGCCCGCCGGCGAAGCCGTCGGCGCCGCGCCCGGTCCCGTCCTGGACGCGCCTGGCATCCGCCGTACCATGCAGCGCCTCGCGCACGAGATCGTCGAGCGCAACGGCGGCGTCGACCAGCTCGTGCTCGTCGGCGTGCAGCGCCGCGGCGTCACCCTCGCTGCGCGCCTCGCTTCGTTCATCGAGGAGTTCGAGGGCGTGCGCGTACCGATCGGCAGCCTCGACATCACGCTGCACCGCGACGACCTCGCGTCGCGCGGACTGCGCAGCGCCCCGCAACCCAGCGACCTCCCCGACATCGAGGGGAAGCACCTGGTGCTCGTCGACGATGTGCTCTTCACGGGCCGCACCGTGCGGGCCGCGCTCGACTCGCTCAACGACTTCGGCCGGCCGCACCTCGTGCGCCTCGCGGTGCTCATCGACCGCGGCCACCGCGAGCTGCCGATCCGCGCCGACATCGTCGGGAAGAACATCCCGACGGTGCGCACCGACCAGGTCCAGGTGCTCCTCGAGGAGGACGACGGCCGCGACGCCGTGGTCGTCATCCCGGGGGGTGAGCGCTCATGACCACCGAGACCACCGGTACGACGCAGACCGGCGTGGCAGCCACGCCCGAGCCCGCGACCGCGGCGGACGAGGTGCAACTCGCGCCGGGTGAGGGCGCCTCGTCGTGGCAGCACCGCCATGTGCTCGACCTCGACGACTTCAGCACCGACGAGATCGTGACGGTCCTCGACCTCACCGAGCGGATGCAGGAGGTGCTGGAGCGCCGCATCGCGCGCGTGCCAGCGCTGCGCGGCCACACCGTCGTCAACCTCTTCTACGAGCCCTCGACGCGCACGCGCGCCTCGTTCGAGCTGGCCGGCAAGGTGCTCGGCGCCGACGTGATCAGCCTCAGCGTCGCCACCTCCGCCGTGCAGAAGGGCGAGTCGCTCATCGACACGGTACGCACGCTGCGGGCGATGGGCGCCGACAGCATCGTGATCCGCCACGCCTCGTCGGGCGCGCCCTACCTGGCCGCGCGCCACACCAACGCCTCGATCGTGAACGCGGGCGATGGCGCGCATGCACACCCGACGCAGGCGCTGCTCGACCTCTACACGATGCGCTCGCACTTCGGCGACCTCACGGGCAAGCGCGTCGCCATGATCGGCGACATCTCGCACTCGCGCGTGGCGCGCTCCGACCTGTGGGGTCTCACGGCCCTCGGCGCCGACGTGGTCGTGTGCGGTCCGCCGACGCTGCTGCCGATCGGGCTCGACGCGAGCCAGCGCCCCGACCACGCGCAGCAGGCGCTCCCGCCCGTGCGGATCGAGACCGACATCGAGCGAGCCATCGAGGGGGCGCACGTCGTCATGGCGCTGCGGCTGCAGAGCGAGCGCCAGCAGGGCGGCCTGTTGCCCTCGCTGCACGAGTACGCGCTGCACTACCAGGTCACCGCGGAGCGCCTCGCGCGCGCCCACCCCGACCACCTGCTCATGCACCCCGGCCCCAAGAACGAGGGCATCGAGATCGCCCGCGACGTGGCCGCCGGGCAGCACTCGATCATCGAGCGCCAGGTCACCAACGGCGTGGCCGTGCGCATGGCCCTGCTCTCGCTGCTCGCCCTCGGAGCCGACGGCACGGGCGCGGTGACCGGCGAGGGGGGCGCCTCGTGACCACCCTCGCGATCCACAACGGGCGGGTCATCGACCCCGCGCTCGGCCGCGACGGCGTGGCCGACGTGGTCATCGTCGACGGGCGCGTGGCGCGCGTCGGACCGGGCGAGGGCGACGCCGTCGTCGAGGCCGACCGCATCGACGCGACGGGGCTGGTGGTCGCGCCGGGATTCGTCGACCTGCACGTGCACCTGCGCGAGCCGGGCTTCGAGTACAAGGAGACGATCGCGACCGGCACCGCAGCCGCCGCGCGCGGCGGCTTCACCACCGTCTGCGCCATGCCCAACACCGACCCGCCCCTCGACCGCCGCTCAGCCGTCGAGTCCGTGCTCCGCGAGGCGGAGCGCTCCGCGCGCGTCCGGGTGCTGCCGCTGGGTTGCATCACGAGCGGGCGCGCCGGCGCCGAGCTGGCCCCGGCGGGCGAGCTGGCGCAGGCAGGGGTCGTCGCACTCTCCGACGACGGCGACGCCGTCGCGGACGCGCGGCTGATGCGCCACGCGCTCGAGTACGCGACGCGCTTCGGCCTGCCAATCGCGCAGCACTGCGAGGACCCCGCGCTGGTCTTCGAGGGCCACATGCACGAGGGCTGGGTCGCGGCGCGGCTCGGCCTGCGCGGCCGCCCCTCAAGCGCCGAGGAGACGCTGGTCGCCCGTGACATCGCGCTCGCGGAGCTGGCGAACGCGCACCTGCACATCCAGCACGTCTCGACGGCCGGCTCGGTCGCGCTCATACGCGCCGCGCGCGAGCGCGGCACGCACGTCACCGCCGAGGTGACGCCGCACCACCTCACGCTCACGCACGAGGAGGTCGCGTTCGGCTCGTCGGGCGGCGCGAACGGCAACGGCTCTGCGTACCGCGAGATCGCGTACCACACCAACGCCAAGGTGAACCCGCCGCTGCGCGAGCAGCACGACGTCGATGCATGCGTCGAGGCGCTGCGCGACGGCGTCATCGACGCCATCGCGACCGACCACGCGCCGCACGCAGTGTCGGACAAGGAGATCGAGTTCGACCTCGCGGAGGCCGGCATCAGCTGCCTCGAGACCGCGTTCGGAGCGTCGATGAGCCTCGTGCACGAGGGCCGGATCTCGCTGCCGATGCTCATCGAGCGGCTCACGGCGGGCCCGGTCGGCGCGTGGGGGCTGGACCAGCGAGCAGGCCTTGCCGGCCTCGGGACGCTGTCGCCGGGTGCGCTCGGGGACGTGGTGCTGCTGGACCCGGACGCCGAGTGGACGGTGGACCCCGACGAGTTCGCGTCGATGGGCAAGAACACGCCGCTGGCCGGGCGCACGCTGCGCGGGCAGGTCGTCGGCACGGTGTGCGAGGGCCGCGTCGTGCATGCGATGGCGGGTGTCGCGGTATGACCACTCCCCCCCGCGCGCGACTGGTGCTGGCCGACGGACGGGTCTTCGAGGGTGAGGGCCACGGCGCCGACGTGCGCACCACCGGCGAGGTGGTCTTCAACACCTCGATGACCGGCTACCAGGAGGCCCTGACCGACCCCTCGTACGGCGGCCAGATCCTCACCATGACCTACCCCATCCAGGGCAACTACGGCGTCAACGACACCGACGACGAGAGCGCGCGCATCCAGGTGCGCGGCTTCGTCGTGCGCGAGCTGACCGACCTGCCCTCGCGGTGGCGGAGCATGCAGACGCTCGGCGAGTACCTGGAGCAGGCCGGCGTGCCGTGCATCGCCGGCATCGACACGCGCGCGCTCACGCGCCACCTGCGCTCGCACGGTGTGGTGATGGGCACGATCACCCGCGACGAGTCGCCGTCCGAGGCACTGGCGCGGCTGCGCAGCGAGCCGATGTACGGCACCGAGGACTACGTGGCCGAGGTCTCGACCGACGCGGTCTACGCCTTCGACGGCGCGTCCGGCGCGCTCGTGCCCGAAGACGCGCCGCACATCGTCGTGCTCGACCTGGGGGTGAAGCGCAACATCATGCGCCACCTGCGGTTGCGCGGGTGCCGCGTGACCGCCGTGCCGCACGACACGGGCGCCGAGGACATCCTGTCGCTGGGGCCGGACGGCGTGCTGCTGTCTCCCGGGCCCGGCGACCCCATGCTCCTCGACCACGTCGTGCGGTCGGCGCGGGGGCTGGCGGGCCGGACGCCGCTGATGGGGATCTGCCTCGGACACCAGGTGCTGGGGCGGCTGTTCGGTGCGAAGACGTTCAAGCTGAAGTTCGGGCACCGCGGGGCGAACCACCCGGTGCGCGACGAGGTGACCGGACGCGTTTACATTACGTCACAGAACCACGGGTACGCGGTCGACCCGGACGGGCTCGACGCGGCGGTGCAGGTGTCGCAGGTACACCTCAACGACGGGACCGTCGAGGGTATGCAGCACCGTGAGCTACCATTGTTCACCATCCAGTATCACTCCGAGGCCTCGCCGGGCCCGCACGACACGGAGTTCCTGTTCGACCGGTTCCTCGAGAGCGTGCGCAACAAGGATGCAAGCACATGAGCCCAGCAGTGCGCCGAGCGACTGCCCAGGACGCCGGCCAGATCTCCAGCATCATCTCCGAGGTGCTCCGCGAAGGCCTCCCCGTCGCCCTCGACGGCCCCATGAGCCCCGACGAGGTCGTCGCGTGGCAGGAGCGCATGGGCGAGCGCGGCGCGATCTTCGCCATCGACGACGGCACGCGCGTGCTCGGCTTCGGGATCATCGACCCGCTCGAAGACAGCCCGGACGAGTGCTTCTACGGCGCGTGGATTCGCATCGACGAACGCCGCAAGGGCTACGCCACGCTGCTCGCCGAGGAGGCGCTGGCGTTCGCGCGCGAGCTCGGCTACCGCAACATTCGCGGCCGGCTCCCCGAGGGGAACCAGCCCGCGCTGTCCTACCTCTCCGCCATCGGCGGAATGGTTCCGTTCACCAATCCAGGCGCTCACTTCGAGCTGCCGCTGGAGGAGGAGTAACCAGTGACGACTGACGCGAGTTCGACCGCACCCGCCGACGCAGCGAAGGAGTACCTCCAGCGGCGCGAGGCCGACTGGGCCGCCTTCACCGCCGCCACCGGCTCGCCCGGCGACTACTGGGAGACATGGGGCGAGGAGTCCTTCGGCTGGCGGCCGGAGATCAGCTTCTTCCAGCCGGTCGGCCTCGACTACGCTGATCTCATCGAGCAGATCGAGCCGCTGCGGGCCGCGCTCGAGGGGCTGCCTGGCGTGGACCTGCCGCCGCCCGAGTTCCTGCACATGAAGTTCCTGCAGCTCGGCTTCCTGCGCGCCGTCGACATCTACTGGTCGCAGGTCGAGACGTTCTACGTGAACGCCGCACCGCGCGTACACCGCGTGGAGCCGTTCTCGCTGCATGTCGCCGGCGTCTCCGCGCGCGAGGAGGCCGTCTACCTCGGCGTCGACGACGGCTACGTGCTGCGCGAGGTGCGCCGCCAGATCGGCATCGGCGTCCCGAAGGCGCAGCAGGTCTTCAAGGAGAAGGGCATCAAGACGGGCCCCGAGGACGACTTCGTCCCGGAGATCCCCATCGCCTACCTCGTGGACGGCGGCGACCGCGCCGCCATCATCGACGCGGTCATGCCGTACCTCCACGCCGACTTCGGCTCGTACCCCGTCAGCCACATCAAGATGGGGCGCATCGCGCCGGACCCCGAGGTGCACTACCCGAACATCGACGTCGTGGCCGAGATCAACCTGCTCGGCGAGGACTACCGGAAGGGCTACCACAACTGACCCAGCCCGGCGGCGCACGCCCCTCCCCGGCCGACGCGCCCGACACGATGCCCGCGAGTGGAGATGACTCGCGCGGGGAGCGCCCGCGCAAGGTCCTGATCATCGGCAGCGGCCCGATCGTCATCGGTCAGGCCGCGGAGTTCGACTACGCCGGCACCCAGGCCTGCAAGGCGATGCGCGAGGAGGGCATCTACTCCATCCTCGTCAACTCCAACCCGGCCACGATCATGACCGACGAGGACATTGCCGACGTCGTCTACATCGAGCCCCTCACCGTCGAGGTGCTCGAACGGATCATCGCCACCGAGCGACCCGACAGCCTGCTCCCGACGCTGGGCGGTCAGACCGGCCTCAACCTCGCGGTCGACCTCGCCGAGGCGGGCATCCTCGACCGCTACAACGTGCGCCTGCTCGGCACGCCGCTCGAGTCGATCCGGCTCGCCGAGGACCGCGCGGAGTTCCGCTCGCTCCTCGACTCGATCGGCGAGCCCTCGCCCGAGTCGGAGATCGTCGAGAACTGGGAGGAGGCCGTCGCGGCGCGTGACCGCATCGGCCTGCCGCTCGTCGTGCGGCCCGCCTACACCCTCGGCGGCACCGGGGGCGGCATCGCGTTCACCGAGGAGGAGTACAAGCGGATCGTCCGAGGCGGCCTCGCCGCCTCGCCCATCACGCAGGTCCTGGTCGAGCGCTGCCTGCTCGGCTGGAAGGAGCTCGAGTACGAGGTGATGCGCGACGGCGCCGACACCTGCGTGACGATCTGCAACATGGAGAACCTCGACCCGATGGGCGTACACACCGGCGACTCGATCGTCGTGGCACCCTCGCAGACGCTCTCCGACCGCGACTACCAGATGCTGCGCACCAGCGCCCTGAAGATCATCCGCGCACTCGGCATCGAGGGCGGCTGCAACGTGCAGTTCGCCCTCGCCCCGCGGCCCGACGTGACGCCGTGGCACGGCGAGGAGACCGCCGAGGCGCTCGAGTACCACGTGATCGAGGTCAACCCGCGCGTCTCGCGCTCCTCGGCGCTGGCGTCCAAGGCGACGGGCTACCCGATCGCTCGCGTCGCGGCCAAGATCGCCATCGGCAAGCGCCTCGACGAGATCACGAACTCGGTCACGGGCCGCACGACCGCCGCGTTCGAGCCGGCGCTCGACTACTGCGTGGTCAAGATCCCGCGCTGGCCCTTCGACAAGTTCGCTTTCGGCGACCGCACGCTCGGCACGCAGATGAAGGCGACCGGCGAGGTCATGGCCATCGACCGCACCTTCGAGGCGGCGCTGCAGAAGGCCGTGCGCTCCCTGGAGATGGGCGGCCGCTCGATCCTCTGGGAGGACCCCGACTGGGTCGAGGACTTCCCGTACGAGCTCACCGCCACGGACGAGCGGCTGTGGGGCCTGCTCGCCGCGCTGCGGCGCGACATTGACCCCTTCGACCTCGCGCGCCGCACGGGCATCGACCCGTGGTTCCTCGAGCGGCTCGGGCGCATCGTCGCGCTGGAGCGGCGGCTGCTGTCCGAGGACCTCACGCCCGACCTGCTGCGCGAGGCCAAGCGCGCGGGCTTCGGCGACACCACGATCGGCACGCTCGCCGACCGCCTGCCCGACCAGGTACGCGCGCTCCGCGAGGAGTGGGACCTGCGCCCCGTCTACAAGATGGTCGACACCTGCGCGGCGGAGTTCGACGCCGTCACGCCCTACTTCTACTCGACCTACGAGGTCGAGAACGACGCCGTACCCGAGCCGGGCCGAGAGCGCATGCTCGTCGTCGGCTCCGGGCCGATCCGCATCGGCCAGGGCATCGAGTTCGACTACTGCTCGGTCCAGGCGGCGCGCGCGCTGCAGGCCGCGGGCGTGCAGTCGATCCTCGCCAACTCCAACCCCGAGACCGTCTCGACGGACTTCGACACCTCCGACCGGCTGTACTTCGAGCCGCTCGACGAGGAGGCGGTGCGTGACCTGCTCGACAACGAGGCCGGCGGCGCGGAGGCGCCCCCCTCGATCGTCCAGTTCGGCGGCCAGACCGCCGTCAACCTCGCCGGGGGCTTACAGCGCGCCGCGCTGCCCATCGCGGGGTCGTCGGCCGAGTCGATCGACCTCGCGGAGGACCGCGGGCGCTTCGAGCAGCTCATCTCGGCGCTCGGCGTCCCGCAGCCGCCCGGCTCGGCCGTGCAGTCGCTCGACGAGGCGCTCCCGACCGCCGAGGCGATCGGCTACCCGGTGCTCGTGCGGCCCTCGTACGTGCTGGGCGGGCGCGCGATGGAGGTGGTGCAGGACGCCAACGAGCTCGTGCGCTACTTCGGCGCCGCGCTCGCCGAGCGCTCCGGCCCCGTGCTCATCGACAAGTACCTCGAGGGCCTCGAGATCGAGGTCGACGCGGTCTGCGACGGCGAGTCGGTGCTCATCCCCGGCATCATGGAGCACATCGAGCGCGCGGGCGTGCACTCGGGCGACTCGATGGCGGTCTACCCGCCGCAGAGCATCACCGACGAGCAGCGCGAGGCCATCGTCGACTACACGACGCGGATGGCGCTCGCGCTCGACGTGCGCGGGCTCATGAACGTGCAGTACGTCATCGCTCCCGAAGCGGATCCGGCAGGCCCCGGCGTCTTCGTCATCGAGGTCAACCCGCGCTCCTCGCGGACGGTCCCCTTCATCTCGAAGGTCACGGGCATCCCCCTCGTGCCGCTCGCCGTGCACGTGATGCTCGGCGAGTCGATCCGCGAGCAGGGCTACGAGGGCGGGCTGTACCCGGACCGCAACCTCGTGGCTGTGAAGGCCCCGGTCTTCTCGATGTCGAAGCTCATCGGCGTCGACACGTTCCTCGGCCCGGAGATGAAGTCGACCGGCGAGGTGATGGGCGTCGACGAGACCTACGACGCGGCGATCCGCAAGGCCGCGATCGCCTCGAGCGTCGCGGTGGAGCGCGAGACGCCGTTCCTGCTTTCGCTCGCCAACCAGACCAAAGCGGAGGCGCTGCCGCTGATCCACCAGCTCCACGAGCACGGCTGCAAGCTCTACGCCACCGAGGGCACCGCGGCCCTCGTCGAGGGGCTTGGACTACCCGTCGAGTTCGTCACCAAGCGGCTCTCCGAGGGCCACCCCAACGTCGTCGACGTCATCAACGACGGCACGGTGGGCGCGGTCATCAACACGCTCGAGGGCGGACGCCCCTCGCACATGCGGGACGGGTTCCACATCCGCCGCGCCGCCACCGAGATGCGCATCCCGTGCTTCACCTCGCTCGACACGGCGCGCGCCGCGATCCAGCCACTCACGGCGCCGGGGTCGTATAACGTGCGACCGCTCGCCGCCTACCGGGACGGCGAGTAGGCCGCAGCGTGCCGGAGGACGCGATGCGGTCACCCGCGACGGCGCCGCCCCTGCCAGTCCCCCTCGACGCGATCCTGTTCGACCTCGACGGCACGCTCGCCGACTCCATGACCGTGATCGCCGAGGCCCTCGTCGACACGCTCGCACGGTGGGGCCACACCACCACCGTCGAGGGGCTGATGCCGCACTTCGGCCCGAAGATGCAGGAGGTGATCCAGGCCGCCACGGGCGTGGACCTCGATGAAGCCGACCGCATCTACGCCGATTACCTCCCGCGCTACTACGGCGAGTACATGTCGCGCTCCCGCCCCCTCCCGGGCGCCGATGCGCTCCTCGACGCCCTCGTACCCACGGGTGTGCCGCTCGGCATCGTCACCTCGAAGATCGAGACGGGCGCGCACGACCTGCTCGCGCATCTCGGTTGGACCGACCACTTCGGCGTCGTCGTCGGCCGCGACACGACGCCGGAGATGAAGCCCTCGCCGGTGCCGATGCGGTACGCGCTCGATGCGCTCCACGCCGACCCGGCTCGCACCGTCTCGGTGGGTGACACCGAGGCGGACGTGCGCGCCGCGTCGGCCGCAGGCGTGGCCACGATCGTCGGGCTCACCGTGATCCGCAGGCCCGAGCAGATGCGCGGCGCGGGCGCGACCCACGTCTGCGAGGACCTCGACGCCGTCGGCCGCCTGCTGCTGCCCGCGCTGAAGGCCACGCCCGCGTGAGCGCCGAGGCGCCGGGGGTGCGCGGCTCGTTCTTCGAGGTCCTGAGCACGTTCCTCCGCCTCGGCGTGCTCGCCTTCGGCGGGCCGGTCGCGCACATCGCGATGATGGAGGACGAGTACGTCCGCCGCCGCAACTGGCTGTCGAGCGAGTCGTTCTCACGGGCGCTGGCCGCGACGAACCTCGTGCCCGGCCCGAACTCGACGGAGATGGCGATCCACCTTGGCCATCGCCGCAGGGGCATCGCCGGCGGGCTGCTCTCGGGGTTCGCGTTCATCGTCCCGGCCGCAATCATGGTCGGCGTGCTGTCGTGGGCGTACTTCGAGTGGGGCACGACCCCGCGCGTCGACGACTTCCTGACCGGCATCCGGCCCGCCATCGTCGTGCTCGTCGCGCTCGCTGCGTGGCGGCTGCGCCGCCCGGCCATCCGAGGGCCGATGCCGATGGCGCTCGCGGCCGGAGCGTTCGCGGTCGCGGTGCTCGCTGCGCCGTGGGTGCTGTTCGTGCTCCTCGGCGCGGGCGTGCTCGCGCTGCTCGTGCGCTGGGCGGGGTGGACGAAACTGCTCGCCGCGCTGCCCGCGATGCCGATGGTGCCGCACGGCTTCCAGATGGCCGCGTGGAACGCGCCCGACGCGCTCGCGATCGCGCTCATCCACCTCAAGACGGGCGCGCTGCTCTTCGGCGGCGGCTACGTCATGATCCCGCTGCTCCAGCCCGACGCCGTCGCGCAGGGCTGGGTCACCGACTCGCAGTTCCTCGACGGCATCGCGATCGGCCAGTCGACGCCCGGCCCGATCGTGACGACGGCGACGTTCGTCGGCTACGCGGCGGCGGGCTGGTGGGGCGCGGCGCTCGCCACCGTAGCAGTCTTCGCCCCGGCGTTCGTCTTCGCCATGTCGCTCGGCCACGTCCTCAACCGGCTCTCCGACTCGCCGAACGCGACGGCCTTCCTCGACGCGGTCGCCGCCGCGGTGTTCGGCGCGATCGCCGGCGCGGCGTTGGTGCTGCTGCTGGAGCTCGAGTTCGACGCGCTCAACGTGGTGCTCGTGGTCGCGAGCGGGGTGGTGCTGCTGCGCGGCTGGGTGCCCTCGTACGCGTGGCTCGCCGCGGCGGGCGCCGCAGGGCTGCTCTACGGCGCGGTGGTAACGTAGCCACATGCGCAGCGTCCACGTCGAGGTCACCGAGTCGGCCCGCCTCTACGGGCAGACGCACGTGCTGTGGACCACGATGCCCGAGGGGCTGCGCCACGCCACGCCCGGCCAGTTCGTCATGGCCTACGCCGGCGAAGACCTCGACCCGCTGCTCGGCCGCGCCTTCTCCTTCCACCGCGTGCGCGAGGGCCCGGCGGGCCCGGAGTTCGCGCTGCTCTTCGACGTCGTCGGCCGCGGCACGGACTGGCTCGCGCGGCGCGCACCCGGCGACGCGGTGCGCGTCGTCGGCCCGCTCGGCCGCGGCTACGAGCCGCGCGCGCGGGTGAGCCACATGCTGCTGGTCGCCGGCGGAATCGGCTGCGCGCCCCTCGTGTGGCTCGCCGACCGCCTCGTCGACGACGGGCGCGACGTGACGTTCCTCCTCGGCGGCTCGTCGGAGGCGGCGATCTTCCCGCCGCGGATGCTGCCCGAGGCCGTCGAGGTCGTCGTGGCGACCGAGGACGGCTCGCTGGGCGAGCACGGGCTGGTGACGAAGCCGTTCGAGCGGCTGTTGCCGTGGGCGGACCAGGCGTTCGCGTGCGGCCCGAATGCGATGTTCGAGGCGCTGTTCGGCGTCGTGCGCCGGTCCGGGCTGCGCAAGCCGGTGCAGGGACTGCTCGAGGAGAGCATGGCGTGCGGGATGGGCATCTGCTACGGCTGCGCGGTGTTCCCGCGTCGTGGCGGCGTCAAGCTCGTCTGCACGGACGGGCCGATGTTCGACCTGCGGGACATCTACTGATGCGGCGTCGGGCGAGCCGGGTCACGCCATGATCGGGAACGTGTTCCGCCTCTACATCCCGGTCCTCGGCGGCCTCGTCGCCGGAACATGGATCGGCGGGATCGTGCTCGCGCCGGACCCTGCGATCGTCGGGTGGATCTTCGGCGCGGGGGCCGGGCTGATGGGCGGGGCGTTCCTCGCCGCCCTCGTCGGCAACGTGCCGCTGGCCGGGAGCGGCGGCGGCGTGCGCCACACCACGTTCCCCGGCGACGAGCTTGGCTACGACGACACCGAGGACTGGGACGGCGGGCCCGGAGACGACGAGGCGAACTGACCTGACGCCACAGCCCTCTCCGGTGAGTCCGGTGCTATCATTGCGATAGCATTCGACCGGAGGCGCATCATGGCGACGGTGAACGTGCGGCGGCTCGATGACGAGGTGGTCCGCAAGCTCAAGGACCGGGCAGCCTCCAACGGCCGCTCCCTGGAAGCCGAGTTGCGCGCGATCCTCGAGGACATCGTGGCCCAGGACGACTACCAGGCCAAGAAGCGAGCGTTCCTCGAGTACTCGAAGCAGTTGCGCGCCCTCACGGCCGGACGCCATCACACTCCGTCCGAAGAGCTCATCAGAGAGAGCCGGGATAGCGGCTACGGGCGCGAGCAATGACGCAGCTGGTCGTCGACGCCAACGTCGTCGTGAAGTGGCTGGTCGATGAGGATCAGGTAGAAGAAGCCGCCCGCGTGCTGCACGGCGAGTCAGAGTTGCACGCGCCTCGCTTCCTGGCAGCCGAGCTGGCCGACACGCTGTGGCAGAAGGCAAGCCGCGGCGAGATCACCCCCGCAACCGCGGGCGCACTCGCGGACTCCGTACCCGCGTTGCCCATACTCTGGGAGGACGATGAGGCGCTCCTCGGCGACGCTGTGCGACTTTCTATCGAAATCGATCACCCCGCGTACGACTGCATCTACCTGGCGTTGGCGCATCGGCTCGGCGCCCGCGTTGTCACCGCGGATATGCGGTTCGTGAGACGCGTCGCACGAACCGCGCACGAGGGCGCCCTGCTTCGCCTGTCCGACTATCGCAACGAGTGACACTGGGTACGAGCGGGCAGCTACGCCCCGACGCGGTCCATCACCGTCCCCACGTCGATGTACTGGTCCGCGAGCGCGCGCATCTCGATTGACGTGCTGCCGCTGAACGCGACCACCTCGACGCGGACACCGCGGCTCTGGAGTAGCTCGACCACGCTGGAGAAGTCGGCGTCGCCGGAGACGAGCGCGACGACTTCCAGCCGCTCGGCCATCGTCACCATGTCGATGGCCATCTCGACGTCGAAGTTGCCCTTGATCGAGCCGTCGGCGAAGCGCTTGAGCGGCTTCGTCACGATCCGGTACTCGTGCGGGACGAACGGCGCGACGAAGCGCTGCCGCTCCACGGGCTCGCCCGGGTCGTCCGAGACCGGCGCGTAGGCCGTCGCGCGGATCAGCTCGCGGCCATCGCTGAGGTAGTCGAGCAGCTTGCCCATGTGGACGGTGGCGCCGCTCGGTCCACCCTCGCCGCGCTCGGCGCCGTAGATGAGGTTCGGCACGTCCACGAAGACGCCGAGCCGCAGCTTGCGGCTGGTCCGCTCCTGCTGCTCGCGCAACGCGTCGAGGGCCTTCGTCTGGGCCTCGATCACCGCCTGCATCGCCCGCATCTGCTCGGCGAGGGCCGCTGCGTCCGGCGGGGTCTCGGCAGCGGCCGCGGCGCCACGTCGGCGGCGAGGCGCGGGCTTCTCCTCGGGCTGCTCGGCCTCGGCGGGCTTGGCCGCGGCTGCGCTTCGGCGGCGCCTCGGGGCCGGCTTCTCCTCCGCCTGCTCGGGTTCGGCGGCCTCGGCCTTGGCGGTGCTCCGGCGGCGGCGGGTGGCCGGCTTCTCCTCGGCCTGCTCCGGCTCGGCGGCCTCGGCCTTGGCCGTGCTGCGCCGGGTCGAGGCCGCGCGCCGGCGCGGCGCCGGCTTCGCGGGCTCCTCGGCGGGGGGTTCCTCGGCAGGCGGGTTGGCGGGCCGCCGGCCCGCGATCCGCGGGTCGTCGAGGACGTTGTCGCCGTCGCGGCTCGCGCGAGCGCGGCCGCCGCGCGTGCCGCGGCGACGGGTCGACGTGCCCTCGGGTTCCTGCTTCTCCTCGTCGGGGGCCACAGGCGCCCTCCTAGACTGCGAGCGGCGCGTCTCCGGCGTACTGGAGCACCGAGCAGCGCGCCGCTACCTGCTCCGCCAGCGCGATGAACGCCGCGGCTTCTTCGGATTCGGGCGCGGCGTCCACCAGCGGGTGACCCTCGTCCGAGGACTCCCGCACGGCCACCGCGAGCGGGAGCTCGCCGAGGAACTCCACGCCCAGCTCGTCGGCGGCCTCGCGCGCCCCGCCGCGCCCGAAGATCTCCGACGTCATGTTCTCGACGATGCCGAAGATCGGCACGCCGAGGCGGTCGAACATCCCGATCGCCTTCGTCGCGTCCTCGACGGCCACGCGCTGCGGCGTGGCCACGATCACCGCACCCGCGACCGGCACCTGCTGCGCCATCGACATCGAGGCGTCCGAGGTACCGGGGGGCAGGTCGACGATGAGGTAGTCGAGCTCGCCCCACTCGACGTCGACGATGAGCTGGCGCACGCCGGAGCCAATCATCGGCCCGCGCCAGACGACGGGCGTGCCCTTGGGAAGCACGAACCCGATGGAGGCGGCGCGGACGCCAAACGCCTCGATGGTGTGCATGCCGCCCTCGCCTTCGGCGAGCCCGCCCTCCTCGATGCCGAGCATGGTCGGGATGTTGGGGCCGGTGATGTCCGCGTCGACGAGGCCGACGCGCGCGCCGAGCTTCGCCAGGGCGACCGCGAGGTTGACGGAGACAGTGGACTTGCCGACGCCGCCCTTGTTGGAGGCGACGGCGATGATGTTGCGCACGCCCGGCACCGGGTCGGGGGCGCCCTCGCGGCGCATCTGGCCGCGCACCTCCGAGTCCCACTCGATGTCGACGTTGTCGATGCCCTCGACGTGCTCGAGCGCCGCGCGGACGTCGGTGTCGATCTGCTCGCGGAGCGGGCACGCCGGAGTGGTCAGGACGAGACGGAAGGACGCGGTGCCGCCGTCGACGGTCACGTCGCGCACCATGTTGAGTGACACGATGTCGCGGTGGAGTTCGGGATCCTGGACGCCGGCCAGGACGGTCAGGACGGTCTGTTCATCAGCCACGGTGGTTCCTCACCTGGATGTATCTTCGCCGTTTCTCGCCCGACGAGGAAACCCTCGGGGCGTCATATGCGTTGTACCTGATGTAGACAGTATGCGCCGGGCCGGTCGAGGACTCCTCGGCGGGCTGGGCGCACGAGGATGGTGGAGCGGTCGGCATGCGGGTGGATACCTCAGTGCGGACCGCTTCGTGGGTGCCGGTGGCGCTGGGACAGGTTGTGGAGCGCTTTACCTCGCTTTACGACCATTTAATGACTTTAAGCTTGACGCAATACATTTTTCACCGCTATAGTTTGGGTCGCAGGTCATCCGCCTGCGCTGCGATCCCACCGCAGGAGCATTGGTATGGATGGCGTCTCCAGCGGGCGTGGAGGGCCCGCATCGGCGTCGAAGAAAGGGGCGAGGGATGGCAACAGTAATCGAGGCGACCACACCGGCTGCCGGCGTCTGCGTTCACCACTGGGTGATCCAGCCTCCGAACGGCCGCACCAGCCCGGGCGTCTGCAAGCGTTGCGGCGAGCACCGCGACTTCGCGAACGCCAACGAGAGCGTGATGTGGGAGCAGACGAACACGCTTCGCAACTCCCCTTCCACCGGTCTCCGCAGCCTTCCGCGGCCTTCCGAGGTCCGCCTGTCCGACGAGATCGTCACGAACTAACCCGCCCGACCGGGGCGGTCACCGGGACGGCGCCTTCGGGCGCCGTCTCTGCGTGTCCCTCCCGCGCGGCCGCGGCCCGGCGCTCCCAACGACCGCGCCCGGCTATCATGAGCCGGGGAGGACCACGCGGTGCAGCCTGACCTCAGCGTCGTCATCGGACGGCACGCCAAGCAGGAGTTGCTCATGCGCAACCCCGTGATGACGGCGTCCGGCACCTTCTCCAACGGCCTCGAGTTCGCCCGACGCTTCGACCTCGATGCGCTCGGCGGGCTGGTCTCGAAGGGCACGACGCTGCGGTCGCGGCAGGGCAACCCGCAGCCGCGCATCGTCGAGACGCCCGCCGGGATGATCAACTCGATCGGCTTCCAGAACATTGGCGTCGGCGCGCTCATCAGCGAGGTCGCCCCGGTGTGGGCGCGCTGGGACGTCCCGGTCGTCGTCAACATCATGGGCTACACCGTGCGCGAGTACGGCCTGCTGGCCGAGCGACTGGACGGCGTGCCCGGCGTCGCGGCCCTCGAGGTCAACGTCTCGTGCCCGAACGTCGAGTCGGGCGGGATCGAGTTCGGCCAGGACTGCGACCTCACGGCCGACGTGACGGCCGAGGTGCGCCGCCACACGTCGCTGCCGTTCGCCGTCAAGCTCACGCCCGCGGTCTCCGACCCCCGCCCGTTCGTCGAGGCGGTCGAGGCGGCAGGCGCCGACGCGCTCTCGCTGGTCAACACCATCCCCGCGATGGCGATCGACACCGTGCGCCGCCGGCCGGTCATCGCGACGGCGTTCGGCGGGCTCTCCGGGCCGGCGCTGAAGCCGGTCGCGCTGCGCCACGTGTACCTCGCCGCGTCCGTCACCTCGCTCCCCATCCTCGCGGCTGGCGGCGTCTCGACGGGGCAGGACGCCGTCGAGTTCCTGATGGCCGGCGCCAGCGCCGTGCAGGTCGGCACCGCCACGTTCCGCGACCCGGAGACGCCGTGGCGCGTGCTCGACGAGCTCACCGCCTGGTGCGAGGCCGAGGGCGTCACGCGCCTGGACGAGATCGTGGGCGCGGCGCAGCGGCGCGACTGATGGCCCGCGCGACCTCGATCCTGCCGTGGCTGCTGATCGCGTTCGCGGCGGGCGCGTGGTTCCTGGCGGCGTTCCGGATCATGCATCGCCTCGGGGCCGCCGAGGCAGCCGTCGCCGCGGGCCTGCTCGTCGGCCTCGCCGTCGCGACCATGCTGTGGAGGTGGGCCGAGCACGACCGCACCCGCCGATCGTTGGCCGCGGGCCGCTGCCCACGTTGCTCCTCGACGCTCGTCGCGGAGCACGAGCGTGCTCGGGCGGGTGGCACGGGCGGCCTGCAGCTGTGGGAGTGCCGGGAGTGCGGGTACGCGGCACAGCGCCGTTGACGTTCGAGCACCGCGCGCCGTAGCGTCGGATCGGCGGGCCTCGCGCCCGCCTTCGGGGTGTAGCTCAGCCTGGTAGAGCGCTGCGTTTGGGGCGCAGAGGCCCGCAGTTCAAATCTGCGCACCCCGACCAACCCAACTCCCGCCGCACAGTTCGAGTGGTCCGAGGGCGCGCGTTGAGGCCGGTGGGACTGCTTGTTACGCTCGGTGCGCGATGCAAGAGAACCTGCCGCCGTACGTGCTCGTCGCCCGGATCGGCTCGATCCTCGGCATGTCGTTCGCACTGGCGATCGGCCTGCTGCTGCTGCTCGGCGGGCTCGTGCTGCCCTCGCTGGTGGCGTTCGCGGCGTTCGTCCCGTCACTCGCAATCATGGTCTACGCCGAGCGCCACGCCGCATCCAACAACTGACTGGCCGGGCCGGTACCCGCCCTTACTCGCCGCCCTCGATGATGTCGATGCCGAGGATGCGGTCGCCCGGCGGCTGCCCGGGCGCCGAGGGATCACGCGGCGTCAGCGTGCGCAGCACGTCGAGCCCCTCGATCACCCGTCCGAAGACCGTGAACCCCGACTCCACCAGGTGCGGCGTCGGCTCCAGCGTGATGAAGAACTGCGAGCCGCTGACCGTGTTGCCGGCCTTCGCCATCGACAGCACCCCCGCGTCGAAGGGCAGGTCGTTGAGCTCCTCGACGAGGTCGTAGCCGGAGGCGTGGAGCCCCGTCCCCGTCGGGTCGCCCGCCTGGGCGACGAAGCCGGGGATGACGCGGTGGAACGTGATCCCGTCGTAGAACCCGTCGCGGGCGAGGAACACGAAGTTGTTCACGTAGCCCGGCGCGTCGGCCGGCAGCAGCTCGATGCGCACGCTGCCCTTCTCGGTGTGGATCACGGCCTCGTACGAGCCCTCAGGGTCGATGGTCAGGGGCGGCGGTCCACTGTACGCGCTGTCGTCCGTCTGCTCGTCGTCGGCCGTGTCGGTGGTAGCGGCTGCGTCGTCCGAGGTGCCGGTTGCTCCCGCCGAGTCGCCTGTGTCGTCCGCGGCGCCGTCAGACGCGGTGTCGGAGGTGCCGTCCCCGGCGGCGGTGGTGGGCTCCGGCGTCGGCGTGGCGGGCGTCGGCCCGGTCGGCCCGGCCTGGCCGCCGCCGAAGAAGACCGCGCCGAGGCTGACGACCAGCACCACGATGCCGACGGCATAGAACAGCCGCTGGCGACGCTGCAGCCAGCCGAACATGCCCGGGAACTGCATCGGCCCCACGGTCTCGAAGCTCTGGCCGCGGTCGCGGCGACGTCGCTCGCGTCGCTCCCGCCGCCTGCGCCGTCGTTCGTCGCTCACGCGAGCCCGGCCCTGTCGGCGAGGCCACCGATGGCGGCGGCGAGGTCGTCGCGACTGGCGCTGCTCACGTGGGAGCGGCGCCCGTCCGCCGCATCAGCGGCGGCGCCCGACCGCGGGGTCGCGAGGGCGAGCCGGCGTGGGCTGAGGACGTGTTCGGAGTGCGGCATCAACGGTTCGACCCATCCGGCGGCGGCCCGCCGCGCTGGCTGACCGCCGCAGACTGTACTACAGGCACCCCGTACCCGCGGCACCGGCGTGCCACCTCGCCCGCCGGCGGGGACCGGGGACTTAGCCGCAGGGACTACGGGCTGGCTTACTCGGAATCGCTGGCTTCGAGGGTTCGCTGGTTGGCGAGCATCTTCTTGAGCACGGCGGCCACCGCGCCTCGCTCGTCGTCGGAGACGCCCTGGAGGAGCTGGGCCTCGTGCTCCTCGACGAGGCCGATCACCTCGCGGACGGCGGTGCTGCCCTCGTCGGTGAGGAAGAGCCTGACGACGCGCCGGTCGTCGGTGCGGCGTCGCCTGCGGAGCAGCCCGCGCGAGACGAGTCCATCGACCAGCCGGCTAATCCGCGATGCATCCGCGGGCAGTACCTCCGTCAACTCGGTGGCGGTCCACTCCTCCCGATCGGCGAAACGCCGGATCAACATGAACTCGTTCGCGGTGAGTCCGCAGGACGCCGTGATGTCGTCGCGCCCCCGGAGGTACGCACTCGCGAACACAACTGTGTTGGTGATCAAGTCTGGTGGAACCGTGTGCTCCTTCGGACTCATGCACCCGTCGGCATAGCTCCGGGTCGTGCGAGCCTGTGCCGTGCGTGGTGCTCTCGACCCCCTGACAGTTTGCCAGTGCCAAGATTGTGATCCGAATCGTGATGATGCGCAACCTGCCTCCACGCCCCGGGGCGTTACGGTACTCCGGCTACCGATGATTTGCCGCCACGACCCGCCTCAAGTCCCAACCCGCCGCCGACTCACCAGCCCGGGCGGCAGGCGCGCAGGAGCCGACCGCACGACCACGGCGCACTCCCCAACCCACGGGGTCGCACCTACCCCCGGCGGGGTCGAGGAACTCCGAGCGGGCTGGTACGGATCCGGGGCGCGGCCTGCGAGCGGTGCGCACCAGGCGCGACACGGGCCGGGCGAGTCACTCCGAGGGCTGCTCCGCCTCGGGCAGCAGCGTCAGGCGCACGTAGCGATCCGAGGGCAGGTAGCGCTGGGCGACCTCGGCGATGTCCTCCAGCGTGATCCCCTCCAGCATCGCATCAAACTCGTTGATGCTGCTGAGCGGGTTGTCTCGCTCCGACAGTGACCGGATCTGGCCCAGCCAGAAGCCGTTGTCGCGGAGCTGCTCCTCGCGGGTTGAGCGCATCTGCTCCTTGACCGTGTCGAGGTAGCCCTGTTCGCCGCCGGCCCGCAGCCAGTCGAGTTCGACTCCGATCTCGGCAAGGAGCTCACCCACCCGAGCCGGGTCACTGCCGAACAGGATCCGGATTCGATACTCCTGGTCGGGGAGGAGCAGCGCCGTCCCACTCGCGCTGATGCTGTAGGCGCCGCCGAGCTGCTCCCGAACGCGCTCGCGCAGCCGGGTCGCCAGCATCTCGCCGGCGACATGCAGCGCCGTGGCGTCGCTGCCGGTCCACTCGGCCTCCCCAGCGAACTCCCACACCGTCAGGCTGCGCGGCTCGATCCCGCTGTGGACGACCTCGTCCTCGATGCCCGGCGGCGGGTCGATCTCGACATCCCGCCACTCCTCGACGCGCCCGGCAGCGGGCAGGCTCGCCAGGTACGTCGTCGTCAGCTCGCGCAACACCTCCCAGTCGAAGGCTCCCACGAACATGAACGTCGCATCTCCGAGGTCGGCGAAGCGGTCGCGATACAGCGCCTCGGCGCGCTCCAGGCTCAGCGCGTCGACCTGCTCGAGGGTGAGCGGCCGTCGACGGAAGTGATCCTGGCTCAGGATGGTGAAGAACGTGTCCGAGAACACCGCATCGGGCTGCGTGGGGCGGCGCTCCACGACGGTGCGGAGCCGGGCCTGGAACGTGGCGAAGTACGTGGGATCGAACCGCGGGTCCGTCGCGTACAGCGTGATCAGCTGGAAGAGGGTCTCGAGGTCTTCCGGCGAGGCGCTACCACTGAGGCCCTCGAACAGCTCGCTGATGTACGGCGAGACCGAGACGCGCTTGCCGGCGAGCAGCCTGTCCAGCGTCACGCTGTCATGGGGCCCGACACCGCTGCCCGACACGACCGACGGGGCGTACACCACGGACCGGTAGTCCTCGTCGGCCACGAGCGAGGTCCCACCCGGACTGAAGGAGTCGAAGCTCACTTCGTCGTTGCGGAAGTCGGTCTGCTTGGCGATGACCGTGATGCCGTTCGACAGCGTCCACCTCGTCGCCTCGATGGATTCGATGTCCTCTTCCTCGACGATGCTCCCCGGAGTGGGGATCGCGGCCAGCAACGGGACGTCATCGAACGTCTCCGCGTAGGGCTCGACGACGAGCGCGTTCGCCCCCTCAAGCTGCGCCTCGAGCGCTGCCGCCAGCGCGCCGTCCGGGCTCGGGTCGATTTCATCAGGCCCCAGCACGACCAGCACCGTGTTCCCCGGCGCCGTCCAGGAGTCCGCGACAGCATCGACGTCGCCGAGGGAGATGGTGGGCAGGAGCAGCTGGTAGAGCTGCCATTCCGCCTCGATGCCCGGCGCGGGGGTCCCGGTCAGGAAGTGATCCCGGTACGCGTTGGCGAGCTGGCCCGAATCCTGCTGGTCGCGCTGGAGGTAGACGGTCTCGATCGAGCTCAGGAGGTTGACCCCCTCGCGAGCCAGCTCGGACTCGGTGAATCCATGCTGGCCCGCGCGTTGCAACTCCTCCAGCACCGCCCCGAACCCACGCTCGACGCGATGCGGCTCCACCAGGATCGAGAAGGTGAGGATGTCCAGCGCGTCCCCGAACGGGCCGCGTCCGGACGCGGAGATCAGGTACGGCGGAGCGGCGACCTGTCCGCGTTCGAACAGCCGGGCGTTGAGCATCAGGAAGGCGAGCTCCTCCACCATGCCCCGCCGGAATGCCACCACGTCCCGGCCGCGCTCGGGGGCGACCTTGCGGACCAGCGTCACCTGCGTACTCGGCGCCTCCGGGTCCTTGAAGACATCGATGATCGGCGCGTCGTTGTCGGGGACGCTGTAGGTCGGACGATCGGTGGGCCCGACGGCGCTTGCACGCTGCTGCGTCGCCTCGCCTTCGGGCGGCGGTGCGAAGTGCTGTGCGATCTTGGCCGTGATCACCTCGGGATCGAAGTCACCCACGGCCACAACGGCCATCAAGTCCGGCCGGTACCACCGCTCGTAGAACTCCCGCAGGCGCTCGGGCGGCGCGCTCTCGATGACCTCGAGGAGGCCAATCGGGGCGCGCTCGGCGTACCGCGAGTCGCCGAACAGGAGCGGGAACAGGCGGTCATAGAAGCGCGATGAGAAGCCCTGTGAGATCCGCCACTCCTCCACGATGACCCCGCGCTCGAGCTCGACCTCCTCGGGCGAGAGCGTGATCGCGTAGGCCCAGTCGCTCAGGATCTGGAAGGCAGTCTCGACGATCTCGGGGTCGTCGGTCGGGACCTCGAGATAGTAGACGGTCTCGTCGTGGCTCGTGTAGGCGTTGAGGTCCGGGCCGAAGGTGCCGCCGACGGACTCGATGTAGTCGACGATCTCCTGCTTGACGAACCGCTCGGTGCCGTTGAACGCCATGTGCTCGAGGAAGTGGGCGAGGCCACGCTGCTCCTCCTCCTCGAGGAGCGAGCCGGCGTTCACGACCAGCGAGAGCCGCGCGCGGCCGCGCGGCTCCTCGTTGCGCCGGACGTAGTACGTGAGCCCGTTGCTGAGCGTGCCGTGGTCCACTGCGGGATCAAGCGGCAGGGCATCGTCGGTGGCGTCCGCCTCGGCCCCGGGGCCTGCCGTGGGCTCGGGCGTCTCGTCCGTGGGCGTAGCCGGGGGCGGCGCTACCGGCCCCTTGCCGGCGAGCGCTGCCGCGGGTGTCAGGGGTGCGGCCGGGCTCGTAGTCGCAGTGGGCGTTGGTGTTGGAGTGGGCGACGGAGTCGGCGTCGAGGCGCTCGTGGGCGTCGCGGTGGGAGTCGGTGTTGGCGTCGTGGCGGTTGCCGTAGGCGCGGCGGTCGCAGTGGGTGTAGCGGTCGCGGTGCTCGTGGCCGTCGCTGTCGCGGTCGCCACCGTCGGGGAAGCAGTGGCGGCGGGCGCCGGGGTTGGAGTTGGCTCGGGGTCGGACGTGCATCCCAGCAGGGCGAGCGACAGGAGCGCGGCGCACACGGGTACGAGGATTGACCTCAAGTCGACACTCACCCGTCCCCCGCAAACGCCGCCACGGCGAGCGTGCAGGGCCATTGTGACCGTCAACCCCGTCACGCGCACGCTCACGCGCCGTGCTGCCCGCCGCCGCATCGAGCGCGCCGACGCCGAAGGCGGTCACACCATCCGGGAAGGCCCTCGACGCCCCCGGTCACGCGATCTGCCGCTCGGCCAGCCCACGGGATGGCCCCTCGGCGGATGCGATTGTCGCCTGGCAGGGAGGCGCGCGATCGCGCCCGACGACCGCCCGAGCTGGGTGACGGAGTGGCGAGCCGTTATGTCTGGTGCTGGTACCCTCGGCAGGATTCGAACCTGCGCACCCGGCTCCGGAGGCCGGTGCTCTATCCCCTGAGCTACGAGGGCGCGGACTCCAGTGTAGGGATGCCCGCTCCAGCCGGCCAACCGACGCGCTACGCGAGCGCCCCGAAGAACGCCGCCACGTCGTCGGCGAACAGCTGCGGCTGTTCCAGCGCGGCGAAGTGGCCGCCTCGCTCCATCTCGCTCCAGCGCACGAGGTTGTACGTGCGCTCGACGGCGGCGCGCGGCGGCGCCCACGGCTCGGCCGGGAAGCGCGCGAACGCCGTTGGCGTCTCGATGCGGCCCGGGCCGTCGTACGTGGGCTCCTCGCGCCGCGCCTCGTAGTAGGTGCGCGCGGCGGACAGCACCTTGCCCGTCAGCCAGTAGAGCGTGACGTTCGCGAGCACGTCGTCGCGGTCGAAGGTCTCCCACAGGTCGTCGCCGTGGTCGCTCCACCCGTGGAACTTCTCGAGGATCCACGCGAGCAGGCCGACAGGCGAGTCGTTGAGCGCGTAGGCGAGCGTCTGCGGCTTCGTGCCCTGGAGCGCGCCGTAGGCGCCCTCGTGCACGCGCCGATCGGCCTGCTCAGCCCACCACGTCGCCTCCTCGGGCGACAGGTCGGCGTCGTCGTCGGGACGAGGGAGCGGCGGGAAGTTGAGGTGCAGACCGGCGACGGCATCGGGGTGCGACTCGGCGAGGCGGCTCCCGATGATCGCCCCCCAGTCCCCGCCCTGCACGCCGTAGCGCTGATACCCGAGGGCGCCCATGAGCGCGTGCATGCGCTCGGCGATGCGGCCGGGGTGCATTCCGGGCCCAGGCGGCGCGTCCGAGAACCCGTAGCCGGGCAACGACGGCACGACCACCTCGAACGCCGGCCCGCCGCCCGCGCCCGACGAGAGCAGCTCGGCGGCCGGGATGAGCTCGACGAACGAGCCGGGCCAGCCGTGCAGCAGCAGCAGCGGGACCGGCGCGACCTCGCCGGCGTCGTGGCCCGGCGCGAACAGGAAGCAATGCAGCTCGCCCTCGGGGTCGCCGAGGGGGCCGCGTAGCTGGGCGTGGCGGTTGAGCCGCTCCTGCACCTCGAACCAGTCGAACTCGGTACGCCAGTAGCGCACGAGGTTGCGCAGCACGGCGTCGTTGGTGCCTGCAGACCAGCCGGTGGCGAAGGGCATGGCGGGCCACCGCGTCGCGTCGATGCGGCGATGGAGGTCCGCGACGGCGCGCGCGCTGAACGCGATGCGGAACGGCAGCATCCGCATCTGCGCGGGGTTCACGGGGCGGCCGCCTCCACGCGCCCGAGGCGCCTAGCGGCCGTGGTAGACCGGCGTGCGCTTCTCGGCGAACGCGACGGCGGCCTCCTTCGTGTCCTCGAGGGCGTAGAGGTAGTCCTGCGCCTTCTTGAGCTCGACGGCGCTCTGGTACTGCGACAGCCGCGGCCGCGCCATCAGGAGCTGCTCCTTCGTGACCTGGACGTGGCGAGGAGGCAGCGCCGCGATCTCCTCGGCGATCTCGCGCGCGACGCGCATCACGTCGTCGCTTGGCACGACGTGGTTGGCGAGCCCGATCTCGTAGCAACGTTGCGCCGTGATCTGGTGGCCGCGGATCAGGATCTCGCTGGCCGCGAGCCACGGCACGTTGTTGATGACGCCGAAGTTCGTCGGGCCGATGGTGCCCGTGGGCACCTCGGACATCGCAAACACGGCATCGTCCGCCGCCACCACGATGTCCGAGTTGTAGGCGAGCGCCCAGCCCGCACCCCACGCGCCGCCGCGCACGGCGCTGATCACGGGCTTCGTCGTGTACGGCGACGTGTTGCGGCCGCGCGCGCCCGTGGTGTGGCCGCCGAGCTCGGCCTGCTCCTTGATGTCACGGCCGGCGCAGAAGATGCGCCCGGCGCCGGTGAGGATGATGACCCGCACCTCGTCGTCGTGGATCGCCACGTCCCACGCGGCGATCAGGTCGTCGGCGAGCTCGCTGCCGACGGCGTTGAGCCGCTCGGGCCGGTTGAGCGTGATGGTGGCGACGTGGCCGTCCATCTCGTACTGCACGAACTGCAACTCACCTGCCATGACGGGCCTCCCTCTCGGTCGCCCGCACACTAGCCGCCCGCCGCCCCGCCCCGCAACGAGCCGACCGAGGGCTCAGTCCGCCGAGCGCCGCCGGTACTGGATCGCCTCGGCGAGGTGTGCGCCGCTGATCGTCTCGCAGCCGGCGAGGTCGGCGATGGTGCGCGCCACGCGCAGCACGCGATGGAACGCGCGCGCCGAGAGCCCGATCTGCTCCATCGCCGCGGACAGCAGCGGCTCCGCGTCCGCCTCGAGCTGCTGCTGGCAGAACTCGCGCACCTCGACGGGGCCCATCTCGGCGTTCGTGAGGTGGTCCGTCCCCTCGAGCCGCTCGCGCTGCAGCTCGCGCGCTGCCTCGACGCGCTCGCGCACGGCCGCGCTCGGCTCGCCGGACGGCTCGCCCGAGAGCTCGTGGTACTCGACGCGCGGGACGTCCATGAACAGGTCGAAGCGGTCGAGGAGCGGCCCGGAGACGCGTCGCTGGTAGCGGGAGACCGTCGCCTCGTTGCACGAGCACGAGCGGCGCGCGTCGCCGTAGTAGCCGCACGGGCACGGGTTCATCGCGGCGATGAGCAGGATGCGCGCCGGGAATGTGAGCGAGCCGCGCGCCCGCGAGATGGTGACCGTGCCGCTCTCCAGCGGCTCGCGCAGCGCCTCAAGCGCCGCGCCGGGGTACTCCGGGAACTCGTCCAGGAAGAGCACGCCGCGGTGCGCGAGCGAGATCTCGCCCGGCCGGATCGTGCTCCCGCCGCCGACGAGGCCCGCGTGCGAGATGGTGTGGTGCGGCGCGCGGAAGGGCCGCTGCCGCACCAGCGCGCGGTCCTGCCCGACGAGCCCTGCCACCGAGTAGATCTTCGTCACGTCGAGGGCCTCGGCCGCGCTGAGCTCCGGCAGGATGCCGGGCACCGCGCGCGCGAGGAGTGTCTTCCCGGCGCCGGGCGGCCCCTGCAGCATCACGTTGTGGCTGCCCGCCGCGGCCACCTCCAGCGCGCGCTTCACATGCTCCTGGCCGCGCACCACCGCGAGGTCAACCGCGTTGGGGTGATCGGCGCGCTCGCGCTCCGGCTCGCAGTCGGTGAGCCACGTCGCGGGCTCCTCGCGCACGTTCGAGAGCGTCTCAAGCGCGCGCACCTCGATCGTCTCGGCGAGCTGCGCCTCGGCGACATCCTCGGGCGGCACGACGGCCGTCGCGATGCCCTCCTCGGCGCACATCGAGACGAGCGGCAGCACGCCGTTGACGTGGCGCAGGTGGCCGTCGAGCGAGAGCTCGCCGAGCAGCGCCATCTCGCTGAAGTGGTCCGGCACCTGCTTCGACGCCACGAGGATGGCGACGGCGATCGGGAGGTCGTAGAGCGGGCCCTGCTTGCGCACGTCGGCGGGCGCGAGGTTGACGGTGATGCGCCGCAGCGGGAACTCGAAGCCCGCGTTGCGGATCGCCGCCCGCACGCGCTCGCGCGCCTCCTGCACCGCCGCGTCGGGCAGCCCGACGATGTTGAACGCCGGCAGCCCGCTGCCGATGTCCACCTCGACGTCGACCGGGATGCCCTCGACCCCGACGACTGCACCGCTACGAACCTTCGCGAGCGTCATGTGCGCGCCTCCATCCACCGCACGACGGCACGGTTGGCCGTCACGGCGCGGATTCTAGCACATGCGTTCGTTCACGAGAACAATCGTTCGCTGGCAATCGTTCCCAACACGTATGTTGTTAGCCCTCGGAGCGGGCTACCGAGATCACGCCGCGGATGCCGTCGAGGCGACCCATCAGGCGCGAGACCTGCGTGCGCCCCTCGGTCTCGAGCGTGAGGTGGATGGTGATCGTGCGGTCGCCGTGGCCCTCGGTGCTGACGTTGACCATGTTGACGCCCTCGGACGCCACGAACGTGCTGATGTCGCGCAGCAGGCCGACGCGGTCCCAGGCGTGGACCCCCACGGCGGCGGCGTACAGCGCCCCGCTGTGGCCCCAATCGCACTCGACGAAGCGCTCGGACTCGGCGGCGTTGCGGGCGTTGTGGCAGCTCCGGCGGTGCACGGTCACCCCTCGCGACCGCGTCACGTAGCCGATGATGTCGTCGCCCGGCAGCGGCCCGCAGCAGCGCGCGAGGGTCACGTGCAGCCCGGCCGACCCGAGCACGCGCACACTGGGCGCACCTCTCGTGGCGCTGACGGTCGGCGCCGCGAGCTGCGGCGTGGGGGCCGCCTCGACGCCGCGGTCGACGAGCTTGTTGCTGAGGTTCTGCAGCGAGACGTCGCCGTAGCCGATCGCCGCGAGCAGGTCCTCGAAGCTCTCGTAGTTGAAGTCGCGGTGGAAGTCCTCGGGCACGTCGTCGATGCCCATGCGCTTGCGCTCGCGCTCCAGCAGCTCGCGGCCGCGGGCGACGTTCTCGCCACGCTCCTGGCGGCGGAACCACTGCCGCACCTTCTGCCGCGAGTGACTCGATCCGAGGTAGCCGAGTTCCGTGCTCAGCCAGTCGCGCGAGGGCCCGTTGGAGCGCCGGCTGCTCAGGATCTCGACGATGTCGCCGTTCTGCAGCGGCGTGTTGAGCTGGGTGATGCGCCCGTTGATGCGGGCGCCGGTGCAGTGGTGCCCGAGGTCCGTGTGGATGCGGTACGCGAAGTCGATCGGCGTCGACCCCGCGGGCATCACGCGCACGTCGCCTCGCGGCGTGAAGACGAAGACCTGGTCGCGGAAGACGTCGGTCTTGACTGACTCGAGGAAGTCCTCGGTGCCGGACGCCTCCTGCTGCCACTCGATGAGATGGCGCAGCCAGGACATGCGCTCCTCGTACTGGCGGTCGCCGGCGCCGGCGTCCTCCTTGTAGCGCCAGTGCGCCGCGACGCCGTACTCGGCGATCTCGTGCATCTCGTGGGTGCGGATCTGCACCTCGAAGGGGCGCGCGCCCGGCCCCATGACGCTCGTGTGCAGCGACTGGTAGAGCGACTCTTTGGGGCTCGCGATGTAGTCGTCGAACGCACCGGGGATCGGGTGCCACGTCTGGTGGACGACGCCGAGCGCGTGGTAGCAGTCGCCGACGCCGCCGACGAGCACGCGGAACGCGACGAGGTCGTGGATCTGGTCGAAGGACTTCCCCTCGGCCGCGTAGCGCTGCATCTTCTCGTGCGTCGAGTAGAGGTGCTTCACTCGGCCTGTCACGTTCGCCTCGACGCCCGCCTCCGACAGCGCCTCGCGTAGCTGCCGCTCAATCCTCCGCACGAACCGCTCGCGCTGTGTGCGCCGCGAGGAGATCGCGGACGCCGCCCGCCGGTACTGGTCGGGTTCGAGCAGCCGGAACGCGAGGTCCTCGAGCTGCCACTTCATCTGCCAGATGCCGAGCCGCCCCGCGAGCGGCGCGTAGATGTCCATCGTCTCGCGCGCGATCTCGCGCTGGCGATGCGGTTCGAGGTGCTCGATGGTGCGCATGTTGTGCAGCCGGTCGGCGATCTTGACGATCACGACCCGCACATCCTCGGCCATCGCCAGCAGCATCTTGCGCACGGTCTCGGCGTCCACGGCGCCCTTGCCGCCGGGCGCGGCCGTCGAGGGGATGTGGTCGATCTTCGTGGCGCCTTCGACGAGGTTCGCGACATCGACGTTGAAGCGGCTGACCAGTTGCTCGCGGCTGACGTCGCAGTCCTCCATGACGTCATGGAGCAGGGCTGCCTGCACCGTGTGCGCGTCCATGTGGAGCTCGGCGACGAGCCTCGCGACGGCGACGGGGTGCGTGATGTACGGCTCACCGGAGCGGCGGAACTGCTCGCTGTGACACTCAGCGGCGAACTCGTACGCCTGCCGGACTTCGTCGAGGCGGTCGTCCGGGAGGTATCCGCGCAGCGAATCGAGCAGCTCCGTGGAGCCGTCGTCGAAGGTCGTCCCGGTGCGTTGCTGCACGCTGGACGTGGTCATGCTCAGGCAGCTTAGCACTTTGACGCCGGTCGAGACAGCGCGTGATGAACACGACCCGCGCAGCGCGTACCCTCGTTCGAGGCGGCGACGGGCGCGCCGCCGGAGGGCGTATGGCGGACCTGCAGGCTCCCCGCGGCATGAGCGACGTCCTCCCCGAGGACGAGCCGCTCTGGCGCTTCGTCCGCGACACCGCGGAGCGCGTCGCCCGCTCCTTCGACTACCGGCTGATCAGCACCCCGATCGTCGAGGACGTGCGCGTCTTCGCGCGCACGGCAGGCGACGAGTCCGACATCGTCTCGAAGGAGATGTACGTCTTCGAGGACCGCGGGGGCGGGGAGCTTGCCCTGCGGCCCGAGGGCACCGCGGCCGTCTGCCGCGCCTACATCGAGCACGGCATGGGCAGCCGCCCGCAGCCGGTCCGCCTCTACTACTTCGGCCCGATGTTCCGCTACGACCGCCCGCAGGCCGGGCGCTACCGCCAGCTCTGGCAGTTCGGCGTTGAGTGCATCGGCGACCCGTCGCCGGCCGCCGACGCCGAGATCATCGAGCTCCAGCACACGTTTTTCCGCGAGGTCGGACTCATCCGTACTGACGTTTCGGATACCTCCCAGAACCTCGTGCTGCGCATCAACTCGATCGGCACCGCCGAGACGCGCCGCACGTACGTCGACGTGCTGCGCGAGCACCTGCGCCCACACCTCGACGGCCTCACGCACGACTCGCAGCGGCGCTTCGAGACGAATGTGCTGCGCATCCTCGACTCGAAGGAGGACGCCGCCCACCCCGCCCTCACGAGCGCCCCGAGCATCCTCGACTACCTCACCGACGAGGACGCCGAGCATTTCGCCGAGGTACGGGCGCTCCTCGACGCATCAGGCATCCCCTACGAGGTCGCCCCGAACATCGTGCGCGGGCTCGACTACTACGCGCGCACGGTGTGGGAGTTCGAGCCGCCCGCAGACGAGGGCTCGGCTGGAGGCCAGCAGGGCACCGTCAGCGCCGGCGGCCGCTACGACGGCCTCATGGAGCTCCTCGGCGGCCCCCCGACGCCGGGCACCGGCACCGCGATGGGCGTCGAGCGCACGGTGCTCAACCTCCGCGCCCGCGGCATCGAGCCCCCCTCGAACGCCGCAGTGGACGTGGTCACGATCCCGCTCGGCGAGCACGGCCCGGCGGCGGCGCTGCGCCTGGCGCAGTCACTGCGCGCGGCCGGCCTCACCGTCCGCGCCGGCATCCCGGGCCGTTCACTGCGCGCCCAGCTGCGCGGCGCCGACGCCGCCGGCGCCCGCTACGCCGCCATCCTCGGCAACGACGAGGCGGCCCGCGGCGTGGTGCAGCTCAAGCACCTCGCAGGCGACGGTGAGCAGCGCGAGGTGGCGGTGGGTGATGCGGCCGGGGCTGTGCGGGCCGACGGGTAGGCAGCGACTTCAGTCGACGGCCGTCAGCCAGTGCTCCCCCTCGATCGCCAAATCAGAAGCCAGGAGCGCGTCGAGCGCGCGCACGAGGCGACCGAAGGTCCGAGGGCGTCCGCGCGGCCACCTGACGTTGCTCGTGACAATGAACGCTGGGTACGCACGACCCTCGCGCGCCTCGATCAGCGCGAGATCACGGTAGTCGTCAGCGTCTTCGGTCACGACGATACGGTTCTCCTCCAGCGCGGCCGCCAGGATCACAGCGTCTGACTTGGTGCGGAGGTCTGCTCGTTCCGCTACCGCGACAACGTCGTGCCCGCGCGCACGCAGTTGCCTGGCCACTGCTGGTGACCACATCTCATCCAGGAGCAGCTTCAACTACGGAGCCAGACCCTGCTTCATCCGCCAGGCGGCTTCTGCTCGCTCCGAGGACTCGTCGAGACGTCTCATCCAGTCGTCGATCTCGTCCCGGTAGTCGACGTAGTAGCGAACGGCCGCCAGCACGGACTCGACCGGGAGCTCCATCCCTGTTGCGGCTTCCGTGGCGGCGAGCTCCATAGCCTCATCGCTATCGAGTCGCCCCTTGCAGAAGAGTCGCGCAAGCACCCAGACCTGCGGACCGTCCGCCAACGCGGGGCGCCGCCCCGTCGCGCCATCACGGAACACGATGCCGGGGTGCCGCTTCATGCGGCGCTGCTCTTCGGCCAGCGAGATGGCCATGTCGTCGGTACCTCCACCGCTGTGGGAGCGGTCGACACATCGTAGCACCGAGACGTGCGGGGTCATCCGACCAGATCGCCGTGACGCGAGTGCCGCAAGGAGGCACCGGGGGCGCAGCAACCACCGTGCGAGGTGGCGTCTACGGGCGCACCCTCAGTCGACCGGCGTCAGCCAGTGCTCCCTCTCGATCGCCACACCAGACGCCAAGAGCGCGTCGAGCGCGCGCACGAGGCGACCGACGGTACGCGGACGGCCGCGCGGCAAGCGCCGGTTGGTCGTCAGGATGAGCCCGGGGTGCTGTCCACCGGATCGCACCTCGGCGGCGGCGAGTCGGCGGTAATCGCCCCGATCCTCGGTCACGACAATGCGATCGTCCTCACGCGCAGCGGCGAGAATCCCAAGGTCCGAAAGGCCTCGTAGCCCGCTCACATCGGTCACCGCGATGACATCGTGGCCGCGTGCTCGCAGCCCGGCCGCTACGGCCGGGTCCATCATCTCGTCGAGGAGCAGCTTCAAGCGCGCTGAAGCTCGCGCTTACGCAGCCACTCCGCTTCGGCTCGTTCCGACTCCTCATCGAGGATGCGCATCCACTCATCGATCTCGTCGTGGTAGTCGATGTAGTAGCGGATGGCGGCCAGCATCATGTGGCGCGGGACGCTGCTGAGGAGCCCGATCGCGTGGTCCGCGGCCCGCTCGATCGCGTCGTCGCTGTCGAGGGGAAGCTCGCGGAAGAGGCGGGCGACCATCCAGACATCGGGGCCGCCCATCAGCACCGGACGTCGTCCGGCTGGCTCGGTCCGGAAGAACACCCACGGATGCTTCGCCATCCTCAGGCCTTCTTCGAGGAGCCGCGCAGCCGCCTCGTCGCGCGATTCGCCTTCCTCGCGACCGTGCTCGTCGAGCATGTCGAGCAAGGCGCCGTCGAGTTCGATCGACAGGTGTTGCTTCTCCACCGTCAGTCCTCCACCGCCGTGGGAGCGGTCGACACATCGTAGCACCGCCGTTAGCGGAGCCGTCCCGAGCGGGGCACGGCTGCCGGCGAGCAGCGCGAGGTGGAGCCGGGCGACGCGGCGAGCGCCGTCGGAGGCGGAGGGTAGGCGGCGACTTCAGTCGACCGGCACCAGCCAACGCTCGCCCTCGATCGTCTCGCCGGACGACAGCAGCGCGTCGAGGGCGTTCACGAGGCGGCCGCCGGCGCGGTCGCGCACACGGGCCGGGTACCAGATCCGGGGATCGGTGAGGACCAGCGCCGGGTACGGGTCGCCCGCGGCGGCAGCCACAGCCGCCATCGCCCGGTAGTCGCCGATGTCTGCCGTCACCAGGGCGCGGCGTTCGCGGAGGGCGGCCTGGACGATCACCGGATCGGGCTTGCCTCGGAGCTCACGGCGCTCCGCCACCGCGACCACATCGTGGCCACGCCTCTGGAGGGCCACCGCAACAAACGGGGCCCACATTTCGTCGAGTAGCAGCCTCACGCCCGGAGGAGTTCCTGCTTCCGGAGCCACTCCGCTTTGGCGCGTGCCGCTTCTTCGTCGTTACTGCGGATCCACGCTTCGATCTCGTCGGTGTAGTCGAGGTAGTAGTGGATCGCCGTGCGGAGCTGCTCGGTGGACAATCCGGTCAAGCCAACCGAACGAACTGTGGCGTCGATGATCGCTATATCGGTGTCGAGGGGTTGGTCCCTGAACACGTAGGCGATCTGCCAGATGTCCGGACCGTCCACGAGCCCCGCGCGACGGCCCGTCGGACCAGGCCGGAAGACAATGCCGGGGTGCCGCGCCAGGCGCAGCCCCTCTTCGACGAGCGTCCGTGCCATCTCATCAGGCGACTGGTCTTCGCTCCGACCGAGCTCCTTGAGTGCCTCGAACACTGGGCTGTCGAGATCGACAGACACATGCTTCTCTGCCACCATCAGTCCTCCACCGCCGTGGGAGCGGTCGACACATCGTAGCACCGACGCCCCGGCGGGCTCCCCAGCACGCCCCCTGCTACCCTAGTCACATGCTCGAACGCATCGCAGAAATCGAAACACGGTTCGAGGAGCTCACGGCGCTCCTCGGCGACCCGGAGGTGGCCTCCGACCACCGCCGCATGGCCGAGATCGCCCGTGAGCGCGCACAACTCGAACGCGTCGTCGACCTCGGGCGCCGCTTCCGCGACACCTCCGAGGCGCTCGACGACGCCCGCGACCTGCTGCGCTCGGGCGACGAGGACGAGCGCGAGCTGGCGCGCGAGGAGGAGGACCGCCTCTCGCCGCTGCTCGCGGAGATCGAGGAGGACCTGAAGGTCGCCCTGCTGCCGCGCGACCCCGCCGACGAGAAGGACGCAATCATCGAGATCCGCGGTGGCGCGGGTGGCGACGAGGCCGCGCTGTTTGCCGCCGACCTCTTCCGCATGTACCAGCGCTACGCCGAGCGGCAGGGCTGGAAGCTCGACGTGCTCAACACCTCGGAGTCCGGGCCGGGCGGGTACCGCGAGATCACGTTCGAGGTGAGCGGTCAGGACGCCTACCGGCGCATGAAGCACGAGTCCGGCGTACACCGCGTGCAGCGCGTGCCCGAAACCGAGTCGCAGGGCCGGATCCACACCTCGACGGCCACGGTCGCCGTCCTCCCCGAGGTCGATGAGGTCGAGGTCGACATCGACTGGTCCGAGGTGCGTACGGACATCTTCCACGCGAGCAGCGCGGGCGGGCAGAACGTGAACAAGGTGGCCACGGCCGTCCGTTTCACCCATGAGCCGACGGGCATCGTCGTGATCTGCCAGGACGAGCGATCGCAGGCGAAGAACCGCGCGAAGGCGGAGAGCGTGCTGCGTGCGCGCCTCTACGAGTTGGAGCGCTCGAAGGCCGACGCTGAGATCGCCGACGCCCGCCGCACGCAGGTCGGCACGGGCGACCGCTCGGAGAAGATCCGCACCTACAACTTCCCGCAGGACCGCGTGACCGACCACCGCGTGAACATCACGCTGCACAGCCTCCCGCGCATCCTCGACGGCGAGATCGAGCCGCTCATCGACGCCGTGCAGCTCGAGGAGCAGTCGCGCCTGCTCGCCGCCGCGACCGGCTGACCCCTCGCACGTCGTGACCGGCGCCACCGAGCCCGTCCCCTCGCTCGGCGAGCGGCTGCACGCCGCGGCCGACGAACTGCTGACGGCAGGGGCCTCGCACGACCTCGACGAGGCGCGGCTCGAAGTCGAGCTGCTGTACGGCGAGGCGGCAGGGCTGTCACGCGCCCAGGTCATCGCCGCATCGCGCGAGCCAGGCGAGGCGGCGCACCTCGCGGCGTTCGAGACGCTGATGGAGCGCCGGCGCGGGCGGGAGCCGCTCGCGTACATCCTCGGGCGGCGCGAGTTCTACGGGCTGACGTTCGAGGTTGGCCCCGGCGCGCTCATCCCCCGCCCGGAGACCGAGACGCTGGTCGAGGCGACGCTGGCGGCCATCCGCGAGCATCCCAACGCCCGCCGCCTCGTGCGTGTCGCCGATGTCGGCACCGGCTGCGGCGCGGTCGCGCTCGCCGTCTCGCGCCACGCCCCCTCGGCGAAGGTCTTCGCCACCGACGCTTCGACCGAGGCGCTGGCGTGGGCGGGCCGCAACCGCACGCGCTTCGGCCTGCTCGACCGCGTCGTGCTGCTCACGGGCGACCTGCTCGAACCCATCGGCGAGCCGCTCGACGTCGTAGCGGCAAACCTCCCGTACATCCCGACCGACGAGTACGAGCACCTCCCAGCCGAGATCCGCGCCGCCGAGCCGCGCCTCGCCGTCGACGGCGGTGAGACGGGCGTCGACATCGTGCGCGCGTTCGTCGATCAGCTCCCGCACCACGTCACCGACGGCCCGGTCGCCGTCCTGCTCGAGCTCGGCGGCGGCCAGTCCGGCCTCGTCGGCGACTGGGTGGTGGAGGCGCTGGGAGGTGGGGACGCCGAGGTCCATCGTGACCTGGCGGGGAACCGCCGAGTGATGGAGGTGCGGCGGGGGTATTGAGGCCTGCCGAGGATGCGGAAAGCCCCCGGCCGTCTCTGCCGAGGGCTTCACAGTGCGGATTCGCACAACGCGCCTGTCCAGCAGCGTCAGTGTCCGAGCAAGGCGTTCCGTTCGTCAAGGCGGAGCTCTCACTCAGCGCACAGCGTATTCTTGGATCGGATCATGCGAGGCCGGCTGTGAAGCTACACGTGGACCAGGGAGCGGGCGCGCTCTACCTCCGGCTCGACGATTCGAGGATCGTTGAGTCCGAGGAGGTCTCGCCCGGCGTCGTCCTCGACTACAACGACTCGAACGAGGTGGTCGGCGTCGAGATGCTCGGCCTCTCGAAGCGCTCGCCCGGCCTCAACCTGACCTCGCTGGAGTTCGAGACCACCTGAGCACCCAGGCCCGCCAGCCTAGGAGCGGCGCTCGACGACGAACTCGGCGAGGCGCTCCAGCGTGTCTCGCGGCTCGCCCGCAGGCAGTGCGACGAGGGCGTCGACGGCCTCGGTCGCGTAGCGGCGGCCAGTTTCCAGGGACTCTTCGAGCAGCCCCGAGCTGCGGATCTCCTCGATGGCGCGTTGCAGGTTGGAGCGGCGGCGCACGCCGTCGAACGCGCGGCGGATCGGGTTGTCCTCGGGGTAGCGCTCCATGTAGAGCAGCGCCGGCAGCGTGAGCGTGCCGGCGAGGAGGTCCGAGCCGGCCGGCTTGCCGAGCTCCTCGACGTGGCGCTGAAGTCGAGCACGTCGTCGACGATCTGGAAGGCCATGCCGAGCTGCGCGCCGTAGCGACGCACGGCCTCGACCTGGGGCTCGGGCGCGCCGCATACGATCGCGCCGCCCTCGCTCGCCGTCGCGAAGAGCGAGGCGGTCTTGCCGTAGATGCGGTCGAGGTAGCGCTGCACGTCGCGCGAGTACTCGTAGGCGGAGACATCCTGGTTAAGCTCGCCGGTCGCCATCACGCGCAGCGTGTCGGCGAAGTTGCGGATGACTCGGATGTTGCCCGTGCGCGCCACGAACTCGGCGGCGTGGGCGAACATGTAGTCGCCCAGCATCACGCTCGGCGCGTTGTTGAACTGCGCCGCCGCCGTGGGGCGGCCGCGGCGCTCCTCGGCCATGTCGATCACGTCGTCGTGGACGAGCGTCGCCGTGTGCAGCAGCTCGACGCTCGCCGCCATCGGGACGAGCAGGTCGAGGTCGTAGTTGCCCAGCCGCCCGGCGAGCAGGCTGACGGCGGGCCGCATCCGCTTGCCGCCCCCGCCGAGCGCCACCTCGAGCATCTCGCGCAGCCACGGGAAGTCGACGTCGGTGAGCGAGGTGAGCAGGTCGTCGACCGCCGGGAGGTCGTCGGCGACCGGACCGTACAGCGCGGACTGGTCGACCTGCGTCGTCACGAGGGCAACTCGAAGTCGAAGAGGCGCGCGGCGTTCTCCGCCGTCACGCGCGAGATGTGCTCCGGCGTGTCGCCCCGGAGCTGGGCGATGAACGCGATGGTCTCGAGGATGTAGGCGGGCTCGTTGCGGCTGCCGAGGTTCGACTGCGGCGTCAGCGCCGGGGCGTCGGTCTCGACGAGCAGCGACTCCAGCGGCGCGGTGCGGGCCACCTCCTGGCGGCGCGTCGCGCCTGGGTAGGTGACGGGGCCGGGGATGGAGAGCAAGAAGCCGAGCGCGCGGTACCGCTCGCCGAGCTCGGTGTCGCCGGCGTAGCAGTGCATCATCCCGATCTCGCGGTCCGGGCCGAGGTAGCGCCCGACTCGTCCCGCCCACTCGGCGATGACCTCGTAGGACTCCTCGTCGGCGTCGCGGCTGTGGATCACGACCGGCAGCTCGGCCTCGCGCGCGAGCTCGAGCTGGAAGCGGAACGCCTCGTACTGGATGTCGTGCGGCGAGAGGTTGCGGTAGAAGTCGAGCCCCATCTCGCCGAGGCCGACGAAGCGGCCGCTCAGCGCCTGATCGCGGAGCTGCTCGCGCTGCTCCGGCAGGTCTTTCGCGCTGTGCGGGTGCAGCCCGGCGACGGCGTGGATGCGCTCGTCGCGGGCAGCGACGGCGTACGCCTCCTCGCTGCTCTCGGCGCTACCGCCGACCTCGACGACGGCGACGAGGCCGGAGCCCCATGCGCGCGCCATCGCCTCGTCGTAGTCGTTGCGGAACGCCCTCGACCAGGTATGGGAGTGCGCGTCGACGATCGGAGCATCGAGGGGGCTCATCGGGTGTTCCTCCGCGGCGGGGCGCTCACTGGCCGAGCCTCGCCTCCTCCTCGTCGACGAGCGACTCGTCGAGCTTGCGGAACAGCGGCGCGGGCTCGGGGAGCGGCGTGCCCGGCGCGATCGCGGTGCGCTGCCAGCCCGCGGCCTCGATGTCGCCTTCACCGCCGGCGAGCGCCCATGCGCGCGGCGAGGTGAACGGGAGGTACGGCTGGAGCAGCGTGGCGAGGCCGGCGATCGCCTGGATCGCGGTGGACAGTGTCTCGGCGGCCGAGTCGCGGTCCTCGCGCACCACGGCCCACGGCGCGCGCTCGTCGAGGTAGCGGTTCGCCTCCTGCGCCACGGCCATCGCCGCCTGCACGCCCGCGCGCAGGCGCAGCGCGTCGATGTGGCCGCCGACCTCGTCGAACGCAGCGTCGACGCGCGCGAGCAGCGCGGCCGACTCCGGCGCGAGCGTCGCGGGCGCCTCCGGCATGCGGGCGTCGAAGTGGCGTCGCGTGAGCGTCATCACGCGGTGGACCAGGTTGCCCCAGCGTGCGACGAGTTCGTCGTTGTTGCGCCGCACGTACTCGGCCCACGTGAAGTCGGTGTCGGAGGTCTCGGGCATCATCGCGGTCAGCGCGTAGCGCAGCGGGTCCGGGTCGTGGCGGTCGAGGTAGTCGGGCATCCAGATCGCCCAGTTGCGCGAGGACGAGGCCTTGGAGCCTGACATGGTGACGTACTGGTTGGCGGGCACGTCGTACGGCAGGTTGAGGCCGCCGTAGCCGAGCAGCATGGCGGGCCAGATCGTCGTGTGGAACGGGACGTTGTCCTTGCCCTGGAAGTAGACGATGCGCGCCGCGGGATCCTTCCACCACGCCTCCCACACGTCCGGCTCGCCGGAATGCTGCGCCCACTCCTTGGTGGCCGAGAGGTAGCCGATGACCGCCTCGAACCACACGTAGATGCGCTTTTCGCCCCAGCCGTCGAGGGGCACGTCGATGCCCCACTCGATGTCGCGCGTGATCGCGCGGTCGTGGAGGCCCTCGCGCAGCAGGCCGAGCGTGAAGTTGCGCACGGCCGGCCGCCAGTGCTCCTGCGGGTCGACCCACTCGAGCAGCTCGTCGTTGAAGGCGCTGAGGCGGAGGAAGCAGTGGTTCGTCTGGCGCGGCTCCGGCGTGGCGTCGGAGAAGCGGGAGCGCGGGTTGATGAGCTCGAGGGCGTCCATCGTGCGACCGCACTCGTCGCACTGGTCGCCGCGCGCGCTGTCGTAGTCGCAGTACGGGCAGGTGCCCTCGACGTAGCGGTCGGGCAGGAAGCGCTCGGCCTCCGCGTCGTAGAGCATCGTCATCTCGGCTTCGTAGATGTACCCCTGCTCGTGGAGGCGCAGGAACATGTCCTGCGTCACCTCGGCGTGGTTCTCCGTGCCGGTCGAGGTGAACAGGTCGAAGGAGATGCCGAAGCGCTCGAAGGTGTCGAGGAACGACGCGTGGTTGGTCTCGATCACCTCCTCGGGCGTGACGCCCTGCTGCTCGGCGCTGATGGTGACGGGCGTGCCGTGTACGTCGGAGCCGGAGACCATGAGCGTGCGGTCGCCGCGCATGCGGTGGTACCGGGAGAAGATGTCGGCGGGGAGATAGGCGCCAGCGATCTGGCCCGCGTGCAGCGCGCTGTTCGCGTACGGCCAGGCGACGGCGGCAAGGACGGTTTCGGGCATCGGAGCGATCGTAGCACCTGCGCCCCGCACGGCCACGCACCGCCCCTCTGCGGCGCCCGAAGCGCGCCTGGGGCGGCTGGTATCCCGACACGGTGCAGTAGCCAATCGTTGCTGCGACAACGGCGAATCGCGGCGCCGACGTTGACCCCCGATTGCCCCGGTTCTACCATTCACAAAAGCAGGGTGACCGTGGCGGGACCCATGCGACAGCCTGGCAACCGAACAGCCTCGGGGCGCGTCCCGGGCCAGACCCCTCCCCAGTGGCGGGGTCTTCGTGTATCCGGACAGCTCTCCGGGTACGCCGGTGCCATCCCCCATTCGCCGTCCTCGCCGCAGCGTGCCGACGCAGCACCACGGACCATGCACGACTGATCGCGACGGAAGAGGGGATCCGGAGATGACGGCCGAACGCAAGAGCCTCGAGCGTGCATGGGGATTCGACGATGTCGCCATCGTCCCCGGCGCCGTGACCACCAACCCGGACCTCGTCGAGCCCGGCTTCACGCTCGGCGAGCACACCTTCGACGTGCCGATCCTCGCCTCCGCGATGGACGCCGTCGTCGACCCGTCGTTCGCCGCGAGCCTGACGCAGGCCGGCGGCCTCGCAGTGCTCAACCTCGAGGGCCTGCAGACCCGCTATGAGGACCCCGACGAGCTCCTGGACCAGATCGCCGCGGCCACGCTCGAGCACTCGACCGAGATCATCCAGCACGTCTACTCCCAGCCCATCCGCGAGGACCTCGTCGGCCAGCGCGTCGAGGAGATCCGCGCGCGCGGCGGCGTCGCCGCGGTGAGCGCGACCCCGCAGAACACGAAGCGCCTCGCGCCCATCGCGAAGGACGCGGGCGCGAGCTTCTTCGCCGTGCAGTCCACCGTCACCACCGCCCGCCACGTCTCGCGATCGCTGCGCGGCCTCCAGCTCGACGAGCTCGTCGAGCAGCTCGACCCCGTCCCGGTGCTCGTCGGCAACACGGTCGACACGGGCGCGGCGGTGGAGCTGATGGAGACGGGCATCCACGCCATCCTCGTCGGCGTGGGGCCGGGCGCCGCATGCACCTCGCGCGAGGTGCTGGGCATCGGCATCCCGCAGGTGACGGCGACGCTCGACACGGCGTACGCGCGCGACATGTACTTCGAGCGCACCGGCCGCTACGTCCCGATCATCACGGACGGCGGCATCCGCACGGGTGGCGACATCTCCAAGTCGATCTGCGCAGGCGCCGACGCAGTCATGATCGGCTCGCCGTTCGCGGCGACGAAGGAGGCTCCGGGCCGCGGCTACCACTGGGGCATGGCGACGCCGCACGCGGAGCTGCCGCGCGGCGTGCGCGTCCACGTCGGCCAGCCGCGCACCCTCGACACGCTGCTGTTCGGCCCGACGTCGCGCACCGACGGCACGGAGAACCTCGTGGGCGCGCTCCGCACGTCGATGGCGACGTGCGGCGCCCAGACCATCGCGGAGTTCCACGCGGCGCGGATGGTGATCGCCCCGTCGATCAAGACGGAGGGGAAGATCTACCAGATAGCGCAGCAGATGCCCGGGTAGGAGTGACCTCGGCCAGGCGAGTGATGCGCCGAAATGGCGCACCTGATATACTTATTGTGCAAAACACAATCGGAATAACAGGAACCGCCTATCCCTGTCGAGAACCACGCCACCCCCACGCCCGAGACCTGCGACATCTGCCTGTATGCCGTTGAACGGCCGGGATCGGATCTACGTGGTGAGCATGGGCTGGTAAACCTCGCCAGCTACCTGCTGCTGTCCGAACTCGGGCTCGCGGGAGGAGGTCCGCTGCCTCTGCGGTCCCTCGCCACAAGCACTTCGGGGGTGGAGCCGGGGCCAGTGCACGAAATGGAGCCGCGGCACTGGTACTGGGCAATCTGGCACGAGCGCGATGTTCTGTTGTCGCTGAGGGAAGGAGCCCCACGATGAGACGAACCAATGAGGTGCGCGAGGCGTATCGGCAGTATCTCGATGGCAAGTGCTCCCTCGACGACGTCTTAGACCTAGCCGAGCGCACGTGGGAGTCCATTCGCGCCCAACTGCCTCAGATCCCGGAGCCGACACCCGAGGAGATCGAGGCAGAGGAGGCGGAGTGGGCGCGGATGCGGGCGCGGAGCCCCGCGGCGCCGCTGCGTGAGGCCTACCAGCAGTACCTCGACGGCAAGTGCACGCTCGACGACGTGCTCGACCTCGCGGATCGCATGCGTGCGGGTACCGCTGACGGGCGGTCTGCGGTCAGCAGCACCGAGGCCAACGACCCAGGGTAAGTGCCCCGGGTGGACCCCCTACGTCCCGTCGCAACCCGCCCGATCCGCCCCGTCCTCCCGCTCAGGTCAACAGTCTCGCATTGGTTGATTTCTGCAACGTTTCCCCCCGCGCGAGCCTCGCAAGGCGTACGCTGGATGTGTGACTGATAGAGATACAGTCGCAACAATCGAGGGGAGCCAGTAATGGCCATGACCACAGTGCTACCTCCGGATCGCGCCGACTCCCTCCGGCGCCTCTTGCTTATCCTTGCTGCATTGGTCGGGCTGGCGACGGCGGGATTCCTGCTGAGCAGCCAGCCCACGATTGACTTCCTCCGCGAAGGCCCCGCACGCCTGCTCCCGTTCAAGGGCGACGAGGCGCGCATGGTGCTCGGCATCGGCGCGGGTGTCGCGGCGATCGTGGCGGTCGCCGCGCTCTGGCGAGGCGTCAGCATCGGGGCGCTCATCGTCGCGGCGATCGCGCTCGGCGCCGGGTTCGCGCTCGTCCACGTCGTGTTCACGCCGGCGCTCGGGCTCGTTGTGCTCGCCGTGGTCGCCGACCTCGCTGGGAGCGTGCAGCGCTCCCAGCTGGCCGAGCTGGGGCCGCGCCGCTACCCCGTCCGCTGGGCCGCGGGCGCGGTCGTGGGCGTCATCGGGCTGGTGGTGTTCGCCGCGATCTCGTGGTGGCTCGCCTCGCCGCTGTTCGACGAGGGCGAGCGCGTCGAGGAGGGCCTGGGCTTCCAGGTCGCCGGGATGGCGACGACTCCCACCCCGACGGCGGCTCCCGCCGCTGCAACCGCCACGCCCGACGCGAGCGACGATGGGGACGAGACCCCGGCCGCTACCGAGACCGCCACGCCCACGGCGGCTCCCACGCAGGCCGCGACCGGCGAGCTGATCTCGATGGGCGAGCTCATCGGCTCCGACTCGTTCCACACGGCGAGCGGGCAGGTGCTGCTCGTGCGCAGCCCGGAGGGCGAGCTGATCCTGCGCTTCCAGGACTTCGAGGTACGTAACGGGCCAGACCTGTTCATCTACCTCACGCCCGACCCGGACGGCGACGTGCACGTCGACGGCGCCATCAACCTGAGCGAGATCCGTGCGACGAGCGGGTCCGTCAACTACGAGGTGCCCGACGGCGTCGACCCCGCCTCGTTCCAGTCGGCCGTGGTGTATTGCCGGGCATTCTCGGTGATCTTCGCCACCGCCCAGCTCCAGTAGCCCCGCGAGCCGGGGCCGGAGCGCCAGCGAGGCGGGCCTGGAGCCCGCCTCGTTGCGTGTGTGCCGGTAGGGCCGGGGTTACTCGCTCGCCCGCTCCGAGCTCTCGGCGAGCCTGCGGCCGCGCGACTTCGAGCCCCTGACGCGCTCGCGCACCTCGAGGGGCGGCGGGGCGCCGGCCTCGATCTCTTCCTGGGTCATCACGGTGCTCGCGCGCCGCACCTTGTCCTCCTTGACGAGGAAGGGCTCGATCTTCGTGAGGTCGCTGCTGGTCATGGGCTTCGTGGACTGGCCCTTGGTGGTCCAGTACAGGCCCTTGTCGGGGATGCGCCGCGGCATACCGCCGCGCATCGTGAACGCATGCACCTGCGTCGGCATGAGCCGCTCGCCGTCGCCGTCGCAGACGGGGCAGGGCTGCGGGTCCGAGGACCGGCTGACTGGCCGGATCAGCTCGAAGATGCCGTCGCAGGGTTCGCAGTAGTACTCGTACAGCGGCATGGTGTCAGCTCCCCGTGTGCCCCGAAGCCTCCAGTGGCTCCTGCGGAGTATACGTTACGTCGCCGTCGAGGGATTCCGCCTCGCCCGGCTCCCCGTCGTCGTCCCGGCGCGTGCGGCGCACGGCCGCCAGGAACCGCGCGCTGCCGAGGTCGCGCTCGGCCATGGCGCGCACGAGGTCGTGCATGACGCCTTCCAGCCCCGCGGCCACCCGCTGGTTGAGCCGCACGCGCGCGGCCTCCTCGTACGGCGCGTCCTGGATGAGCCGCAGCACCTTCACCACCGAGACATCGATCGGCTCCGCCTCCGGGTGCGACTCGCGGCAGCGCCGGCAGAGCAGCCCGCCCGCCAGTGGCGACCAGACGAGGCCGTCCGGGGTCACGTCGTCCCGGCACGCGGCGCAGCGCTGCCACTCCGGCCGGAAGCCCGTGGCCTCGAGCAGCGCAAGCTCGAAGCTGCGCACGACGAGCTGCTGGCCGTCGCCGCGCAGCAGGCGCAGCAGCGCCGTCAGCAGCAGCACGTACGCCGCGTCCGCCTCGGCCCCCTCGACGGTGAACCGGTCGGCGAGCTCGAGCACGTAGAGCGCGGCGCTGAGCCGTTCGAGGTCGTCGCGCAGCGGCGCGAACGGCTCGATCGTCTGCGCCTGGGTGACGATCCCGAGCGTGCGTCCGTGCGCCAGCACCACCTCGACGTGCGTCATCGGCTCGAGGTGGCCGGCCAGCTTGCTGCGCGGCCGCAGCGCGCCCTTGGCGATCGCCTCCAGCTTACCGCGCGCCGGGGTCAGCAGCGTGACGACGCGATCCGAGTCGCCGAAGCGGCGACGCTTCAGCACGACCGCCTCGGTCTTCGTGACGCGCGGGACGCGGGCGGGCATCGAGCGCTACTCGACCGACTGCCGGAAGGCGAGGGCGCGCTCGAGTGTGACGTTGTCGACGTACTCGAGGTCCGCGCCCGCGGGCAGCCCGCGCGCGAGCCGCGTCACGCGCACGCCGAGCGGCTCCAGCAGGCGCGCGAGGTACATGGCCGTCGCTTCGCCCTCGAGGTTGGGGTTGGTGGCGACGATCACCTCGGTGACGGCCTCCGCGTCATCGTGCTCGCGGCGCAGGCGGGCCAGCAGCTCGCTGATCTTGAGGTCCTCGGGGCCGACACCGTCGGTCGGTGAGATCGCGCCGTGCAGCACGTGGTAGAGGCCGTGGTAGCCGTTGGTGCGCTCGATGGCGACGAGGTCGAGCGGCTCCTCGACGACGCAGATCACCGTGCGGTCGCGTCGGGTGTCGTCGCAGACCGCGCACGGGTCGGTATCGCTGATCTGCTGGCAGGCGCCGCACAGCACGGCGCGCTGCTTCACGTCGAGCAGCGCCTCGGCGAGGGAGCGCGCCTCCTCCTCGGGGGCGCGCAGCACGTGGTACGCGAGCCGCTGGGCTGACTTCGGGCCGATGCCGGGCAGGCGGTGGAACGACTCGACGAGGCGCGTGATGGCCGAGGAGCCGTGCGGCGACTCGTTCATGGGGCCGGTTCCCCGGGCCGGGCGGCGCGCAGCGGTCTACTCCTCGGCCAGGACGGCGCCCTGCTTCAGCGCCTCCTCGACGAGGTGGCCCCCGCCCTGCGCCGGCGCGGCCGCGGCGGCTGGTGGCGCCTCGGCGGACGGCGGCGGTGGAGGGGGCGCGTCGGCGGCGCGCTGCCGGGGCGGCGGGGCGCTGCGTTGCAGCGCCTCCCACACCACGGGCGTGACGGTCACGGCCCGCCCGACTACGCCGCCCACGGCATCGCCCAGCGCCTGCAGCACCTCGGGGTCCCCGAGGGCCTTCTCGACCAGGAGCTGCGACTGGAAGCCGATCTCGACGGTGTCGCCCTCGAAGCTCTTGAACTCGCAGCGCGAACTCAGGAGCGCGCCCGCCACGCGGTGGCGCTCCCGGGCTGCCTCCCGCACGCCCTCGTGTTGCTCGCGCAGTGCGGCGAGGTCCTCGGAGACCGGGCCCTCGTCGGGCGGTGGCTGCCGGCGCGGCGCGCGCCGTGTACCGCCCGAGGCAGCACGAGGCGGTGGCGCGGCGGCCGGGGCCGGCTCCGCGCGCGGCTGCGGCGGCTGCGGCCGGCTGCGGGGCTGCCGCGCGCGCTGCGTCTGCCGCTCCGGCGGCGCCTCGCGGGCCGGGGCCGCTGCGGGCGCCGGGGTCGCGGCCACAGGCGCGGGCTGCGCGAGGGCGTCGCGCTCGGCGGGCAGGCCGACGGCGTGCGCGGCGAACGCGATCTCGGCCGGCAGCGCGTCGTAGTTGTCGCCCGCGAAGTCGATCTCGCCGAGCGCGCTCAGCGCCGCGACGATGTCCGAGGCGCTCGCAGACTCGGCGAGCGGCGTGAGTTCGGCGAGCTGCCCGTCGGAGAGCTCCAGCTCCTCGCGGGCCCCGGCGCGCAGCATGAGCAGCGTGCGCAGCGTCTGCACCACCTCGCGCACGAACGCCCGCACCTCGATGCCGTCGTCGCGCACCGCGGCGAGCAGTCCGAGCCCCGCGGGCAGGTCTCGCTCGACTGCGGCACGCGCGAGCTGCGCGGCCCGGTCGTCGACGACGAGTCCGAGACCGCGCTGGACTGCCTCGATGTCGAGCGAGCGGCCGTGGTAGGCGGCGAGCTGGTCCAGCAGGTTCACGGCGTCGCGCAGCGAGCCGCCCGCCTGCCGCGCGATCAGTTCCATGCCGCCGTCGGCGACCTCGATGCCCTCGCGGGCGGCGATCATGTGGAGCTGTTCCACCGTGGGAGCGAGGGCGATCCGCCGGAAGTCGAAGCGCTGGCAACGCGAGCTGATGGTCGGCGGGATGCGGTGCGGCTCGGTGGTGGCGAGCACGAAGATGACGTGGCCCGGTGGCTCCTCGAGCGTCTTCAGCAGCGCGTTGAACGCCGCGTCGGTGAGCATGTGGACTTCGTCGACGAGGTAGACCTTGTAGGTCGCTGCGTTGGGCGCGTAGCCGACGCTCTCGCGCAGCGCGCGCACCTCGTCGATGCCGCGGTTCGAGGCGGCGTCGAGCTCGATGAGGTCGAGGGCGCGGCCCTCGCCGAAGGCGCGGCACGACTCGCAGTCGCCGTCGGGCTCGCCGTCGACGGGCGCGACGCAGTTCACGGCCTTGGCGAGGATGCGGCCGGTGCTGGTCTTGCCGGTGCCGCGCGGACCGGTGAAGAGGTAGGCGTGCGCCGGCGTGCCCGCGGCGACGGCGTTGCGCAGCGTGCTGGTGATCGGGTCCTGCCCGGCGACGTCGCCGAAGGACGCCGGACGCCACTTGCGGTAGAGGACTTCCTGGCTCACGGACACCCCATGGCCCGCCGGGGGAGCGCGACGGGGCCGCACGGCGCAGTGTACCAGCGCCTCGGCGCGCCCGCCGCCGTGGGCGGCGAGCGAAGTGGGCGGGATGGGGTCCGGGAGCTAAGTGGAGGCGAGGATTGCGGTCGCGATAGCCATGGCTGCAAGGACGAGTGCAGTCGCCGTCGCGATCATCGCCCCGACCCGCACATGCACGAACTGCTTCAGGCTCTGTTCAAGTTGTTCCATCTGTTCCTCGAGGCGCTCCATCCGTTCCTCGAGGCGGCGGATATCGTCCCGTGTGGCGAGCCGAGGCCCCACATCATCGGCGAGGACGCCCGCGATAGCGTGCGCCTGCCGCTCGTTGAAGCCGCCTTCCTCACGGAGGCGCTGAGACGCCCTCAATGTGTCGAACATCGCCATGTGCCCATCCTAGTGAACAGCGTCACAAGTGGCAATCAGCGGACGTGGTCCTCCTGGCCGTGACCGCCCGCGGCGTGGATGCCCGGACCAAGCAGCGCCTCCTCGCGCTCCCCCATCACGATCGCGTCCGAGGGCTCCTCGTGGTCGTAGCCGAGCAGGTGGAGCAGCGCGTGGAGCACCACGTGGTGCAGCTCCTCCTCGAACGTCAGCCCCGCGTCGGCGGCCTGGCGCCGGACACTCCCGACCGAGACGGCGATGTCCCCGAGGTACGGCACCTCTTCGTCCTCGCCGACCGGGAACACGTCGCCGGCGTCGGCGGGGAACGCGAGCACGTCGGTCGGCACGTCGAGGCCGCGGTGCTCGCGGTTGAGGCGGAACAGCATCTCGTCGCCTGCGAGCAGCAGCGACACCGCGGCATCCTCGACGCCGTCGGCGGCGAGCGCCTGCTCGACGAAGGCGACGAGCGGCTCCGGGTCAACGGTGCGCGCGATGCCATCGAGCTCGACGGAGATCTCGTAGGTCATGAGGTCAGTGTATGCCGCAGGGTGAAGGCGGGGGCTACAGCAGGTTCTCGGCTGCGCGCTGCGCCGCCTGCAGCAGCGGCGACGGCCACAAGCCGAAGTACAGCACACCGAGGGCGGCGAGGCCGAGCAGGCCTTGCACCGGCGCCGAAGCTCGGAACGGCGTCTCGTCGACGGGGTCGTCGAGCACCATCGTGCGCGCCCAGCGCAGGTAGTAGAACGCTGATATCGCCGAGTTGAGGACCGCCACGGCCACGAGGACGACCATCCAGTCGATGCCCGTCTGCACTGCGCTGTTGAACACATACAGCTTGGCGAGGAAACCGGCCGTCGGTGGGATGCCAGTCAGCGACAGCAGGCACAGCAGCAGCACCACCGCTACCGCCGGTGACCGCTTCAGCAGCCCCGCGTAGTCCGCCAGGCGCTCGGAGCCGATGCGCTCCGAGACCACGATCACGCAGAAGAACGCGCCGAGGTTCGTCGCCGCGTAGGTCGCGAGGAAGAACAGCACCGCCGACGGCCCCGCCGCCCCGCTCGCCGCCACCGCTGCGAGCCCGACCGCGACGTTGCCGGCCTGGGCGATCGAGGAGTACGCGAGCAGGCGCTTCACGTTCGTCTGGAGGATCGCGGCGGCGTTCCCGAACGTCATCGAGGCGCCCGCAAGCACCGCGAAGAGCGCGGCCCAGTTCTCGCTGATGAACGTCTCGCTGCCGCCGAGGCCGGTGTAGAAGAGGCGCAGCGCGACCGCGAAGCCCGCGGCCTTCGAGGCGACCGAGAGGAAGCTCGTGACCGTGGTCGGGGCGCCCTCGTAGACGTCGGGGACCCACGCCTGGAACGGGGCGATCGACATCTTGAAGCCGAGCCCGGCAGCGACGAGCACGAAGCCGAGGATCAGCGCCAGCTCGGTACCCTGCGAGTTCGTACCGACGAACGTCGCGATACCGTCCAGCGAGGTGGTCCCGGAGAGGCCGAAGAGGAACGCGAAGCCGTAGAGCAGCACGGCTGCGGCGATGGCGCCCGAGAGCAGGTACTTCAGCCCTGCCTCGGACGAACGGTCGTCGCGCGCGATGCCGGCGAGCACGAACTGCGAGACCGACGTGGTCTCGAGGAACACGAAGATCGCGATCAGGTCCTGCGCCTGCGCGAGCAGCACCATTGAGCCGGCGGAGGTGAGCAGCAGCGCGAAGAACTCGGGCCGCGGCTCCTCGCGCGAGAGGCCCTCGACCGTCGCGATCACGACGGCGGCGGTGACGCCGATGAGCAGGAAGGTGAAGAACAGGGCGAACTCGTCGACGACGACCGCACCGGCGACCGCCGGGCCGCTGGTGCCCGCGACGACCTGCCAGATCGCCCACGCGAACCCGACGAGGAGCGTGAGCAGCGTGAGCGCGAGCACCGGCGCGCGGCCGGGGCGAACCAGGTCTGCCCCCATGACCACGCCCGCGCCGAGCAGCAGCGCGAACGCCGGGCCGATGTGGTGGATCTGATCGAACCAGTTCATACGGCCGCCTGCACCAGCAGCGCGATGGGCTCGACGCCGCTCTCAACCACGTCGGTGAGCAGTCTCGGGTAGACGCCGACGCCGATGATGAAGATGAGCATGGCGGCCATCGCCGCGTACTCCCACCACTCGTCGGCGTCGGTGAGGCCGGACCAGCGCTCGTCGGGCGGGCCGGTGAAGACGCGCTGCACGGCCCAGAGGATGTAGCCGGCGGCCAGCACCACGCCGAAGACCCCGAAGATCGTCGCGGCGGGGTGCGCCTGGATCGTGCCCGCGAAGACGGTGAACTCGGCGACGAAGCCGCTCAGCGCCGGCAGCCCGAGCGAGGCGAGGCCTGCGACGATCATGACCACGCCGAGGATCGGCATGCGGTGCAGCAGGCCGCTCATGTCGGAGATCTGCCGCGTGTGCGTGCGGTCGTAGATGAGCCCGACGACGATGAAGAGCAGGCCGGTGATCGTGCCGTGCGTGAACATCTGCAGCGCCGCGCCGGAGAGCCCGACCGCGCCCAGCGCCGAGACGCCGAGCAGCACGTACCCCATGTGCGAGACGGAGGAGTAGGCCACGAGCCGTTTCAGGTCGCGCTGCTGGAGCGTGAGGATCGCCCCCCAGATGATCGACGCGGCCGCGATGATCGCGAGGATCACGCCGAAGTCGCGCGCCTGGTCCGGCATGATCGGCAGCGCGATGCGCAGGATGCCGTAGCCGCCCATCTTCAGCAGCACGCCCGCCAGCATCACCGACACCGCCGTCGGCGCGTCGGTGTGGGCGTCGGGCAGCCAGGTGTGGACGGGGATGACCGGCAGCTTCACCAGGAACGCCGCCATCACCAGCCAGAAGACGATCGAGAGCGGGATCACCGCGTCGGTCGGCCGCCCCGCCTCGGTGGCGAGCACGGCGATGTCGAAGGTGCCCGCGGTCAGCCCCAGCACGAGGAAGCCGACGAGCATGAACGCCGAGCCGCCCATGGTGAAGAGCAGGAACTTCATCGCGCTGTAGCGCGGACGCCCCGATCCCCAGATCGAGATCAGCATGTACATCGGGAGCAACTCGAGCTCCCAGAAGAAGAAGAACTGCACGAGGTCGAGCGAGAGGAAGACGCCCGCCACGGCGGTCTCGAGGACGAGCAGCCACGCGAAGTACTGCTTCGGCCGCAGGTCGATGTTCCACGACACGAGCACCGCGGCGAGCGAGAGCAGGCCCGTGAGCAGCACCAGCGGCGCGGACAGCCCGTCGACGCCGAGCGCGTACTGCACCGTGAATCCGGTGTCGCCGCCAGAGATCCACTCGAAGCGGTCGACGAACTGGTAGCCGGGGTTGTCGGGGTCGAAGCGGATGAAGATCGCGATCGACATGATGAACGTCAGCACGCTGTAGAAGAGCGCGACCCAGCGGGCGTTGCCCTCGCTGTCGCGCGGCAGCGTCAGCACCGTGAGTGCCCCGACGAGCGGCAGCAGCAGGAATACCGACAGCATCTAGCGCTCCAGTACGTCCGTGCCGAGGACCGCGATGATCACCATCGCGATCACGACGCCCGCGAGGAAGAGTGAGGTGTAGCCCTGCACGTAGCCGGCCTCGACGCGCCGCATCGCGTCACCGGCGCGGCGCACACTCTCGGCGAACTGGTCGACGGCGAAGTCGATGATGTAGGTGTCGACGAGCTGCGCGGCGCGCTGGATCACGCCGTTGAGGATCCAGCGCACGATCACCGTCTCGGCGATGAAGTCGAGGTAGTACTTCGCCTCGACGACCATCGGCAGCGGGCCAAGCCGGCCGCGCACCTCGGCGGCCGATGGGCGGCCGTAGTGGTAGATGGCCGCCGCGACGCCGATGCCGCCGAAGGCCATGACGAGCGAGACGGCGACGATGCCGCCGTAGATGTCCGGCGCGCCGTGGCGCAGCTCCGCCGGCAACGCCCCCTCGACGAGGTGCGAGAAGCCGCCGCCGAGGTTGAAGAAGCCCGCGATGACCGCCGGGACGGCCAGGATGAGCAGCGGGAGCGCCATCGAGCGAGGCGACTCGTGCGGCTCGCCGTGGATCTCGGCGTCGGCGTGCTCCGGCTCCTCGCCGCCCTGGTACTGGCCCCAGAACGTCATGAAGATCGCGCGGAACATGTAGAGCGCGGTCATGCCCGCGACGAGCGCTCCGACGACGAAGAGCACCTTCTCGTGCTTCCACGCGTCGAGCAGGATCTCGTCCTTGCTCCAGAAGCCGGCGAGCGGGAACACCCCGGCCAGCGAGAGCGAGCCGATCACGAACGTCCAGTAGGTGATCGGCATGTAGTCGCGCAGCCCGCCCATGCGCCGCATGTCGAAGGTGTGCGTCGCGTGGTTCACTGAGCCCGCGCCGAGGAAGAGCAGCGCCTTGAAGAAGGCGTGCGTGAAGAGGTGGAAGATCGCCGCGACGAAGCCGAAGACACCCAGCGCCATCACCATGTAGCCGATCTGCGAGATCGTGGAGTACGCCAGCACGCGCTTGATGTCCGTCTGCACCAGGCCGAGCGTGGCGGCGAGGAGCGCCGTGAACCCGCCCGTGTACGCGACGAGGTCGAGGACCTGCGCCGGGGCCGCCTCGAAGCTCGGGAAGAAGCGCGCGATCAGGTAGACGCCCGCGACGACCATCGTTGCGGCGTGGATGAGCGCGGAGACCGGGGTGGGGCCCTCCATGGCGTCGGGCAGCCAGATGTGCAGCGGGAACTGCGCGGACTTGCCGACGGCCCCCGAGAACAGGCCGAGGGTGAACCCGGTGAGCACGGCGGCCCCGATGCCGCCCGCGACGGCAAGCTCGTTGATCGCGGCGATGTCGAGCAGACCGGTCTTCGACCAGATGAGGATCACGGCGAGCAGGAACGCGAAGTCGCCGAACCTCGTGACGATGAACGCCTTCTTCGCCGCCGCGGCCGCCGACGGCCGGTCGAACCAGAACCCGATCAGCAGGTACGAGGCGAGGCCGACCAGCTCCCAGTGCACGAAGAGCTGGAGCAGGCTCGATGCGAGCACGAGCCCGAGCATCGCCGCCGTGAACAGCGACATCGACGCGAAGTAGCGCGCGTAGCCACTGTCGCCGTGCATGTAGCCGACGGAGTAGATCTGGACGAGCAGCGAGACGCTGGTGACGACGAAGACCATGATCCCGGCCAGGCCGTCCATGTGGACGCCCATCGTGACGTCGAGATCGAACAGCGTGACCCACGTGTGCGGCGCGAATCCGAGCGACTCCCCGTCGTTGCCGATGGCGCTGTCGAGCGCCCAGAGCGAGGCGAGCCACGCGATGCCGATGGCCGCGATCGTGATGCGGCCGGCCCACTCGTCCTGGAACCACGGCGCGCGGTGCAGCGCCACGATCGCGACGAACGAGGCGACCGGGGCGAAGTAGATCGCCCAGACGACGGCTTCCGGGACGGTGCCGAGGATCATGCGGCCTCACTCGCGTGCATACGCACCCCGCGACTCAAATCTTGTTCAGCACTTCGCGCGCCACGTGTGTCTTGCCGTCCGGCACCCACAGCTCCCGCGGGTCCGACATGGCGCCGACCTCCAGAGGCGGGACGATGCGCACCGAGACGGCCTCGGTCATGAACAGCTCCCACCACGTCGAGGCGGCGTAGCCGTCGGGCACGTCCATGAACTTCACCCACATCGTGCGCGCCCCCCTACCACCGCAGCAGGTTGATGCGATCGAGGTCTACGGTCTCGCGGCGGCGGTAGATCAGCACCGACAACGCCAGCGCCACGGCCGCCTCGGCCGCCGCGACGGTGAGCACGAACACCACGAAGACGTGCCCGTCCAGCGGCTCGTCCTTCACCGCGAACGCGGCCGAGAAGCGCGAGAACGAGAGGAACGAGAGGTTGACCGCGTTCAGCATCAGCTCGATGCCCATCAGCACCGCGATCGCGTTGCGCTTCGCCAGCGCGATGGCGATGCCGACGCCGAACAGCAGGCCGGAGACGGTCAGGTAGTGGACGAGGTCGACGCTCATGCGGACTCATCCTCCCGCACGAGCACGATCGCCCCGATCAGCGCGGCGAGCAGCAGCACCGAGGCGATCTCGAACGCCAGCACGTACTTGCCGACCAGCAGGTCGCCGATGACGTTGGCGGTCGTCTCGAAGTCACGCTCGGCAAGCAGGTAACCGGAGAGCGTGTTCCACTCGACGTCGACGGCCACGAAGGCGACGGTCACGGCCACGGCGGCGCCGATCGCGACGCCCGGCACGAGGTAGAGGCCGTTGCCGTTGTTGCGCCCGGCGAGGGGCGCGAGCATGACGGCGAAGACGATGAGCACCGGGATCGCACCGGCGTAGATCAGGATCTGCGCGATCGCGATGAAGTCACCGGAGAGCGTCAGGAACAGCCCGGCCGTCGCCACGAACGAGAGCACGAGGAACGCGAGCGCCCGGATCAGGTCGCTCGCGAGGAAGACGCCGATCGCCCCACCCACCGCGATCGCGGAGAGCAGGTAGAAGGCGACGATGATGCCGAGCGATTCCATCTAGGTCGCGGTCCCCATTCGCTGCGCCGCCTCGATGCCGCCGACCTGCTGCGCCAGCTCGGCGCGGCGCGGCCCGCCGGCGTCGGGCTGGTAGCCGATGCGGCGCGCCCAGTCGCGGAAGAGGATGACCGCGGCGCCCCAGTTCACGACGGTGAAGAGCCCGAGGCTCACCAGCCCCGGCGCGTCCCAGCGCGCCAGCAGCGACGCCTCGACGGCGACGATGAGCAGGTTGAACAGCGAGAGCGGGATGAGGTACTGCCACGCGAAGCGCATCAGCTGGTCCAGCCGGAAGCGCGGCAGCGTGCCTCGCAGCCACACGAGCACGAAGTACGCTGCGGAGAGCTTCACGAACAGGATCAGGTAGCCGGGAATCCACTCCTCGAGGCCGAACGCCGACCACCCGCCGAGGAAGAACGTCGCGACGAGGGTCGAGACGAGCAGCGCGTTGCCGAGCTCGACGGCGTAGAAGAGCCCGAACTTCATCCCCGAGTACTCGGTGTGGAACCCCGCCACGATCTCCGACTCCGCCTCGGCGATGTCGTTGGGCGTGCGGTTCAGCTCGGCGGTCGAGGAGAAGAAGTAGGTCACCATCGCGATGGGCAGGAGCGCGACGAGCCAGAGGTTGTGGTCGGCCTGCCACTGCACGATCTCGGAGAGCTGCATCGAGCCGGTGATGAGCACCACCGAGAGCAGCGCGATCGAGAGCGGGATCTCGTACGAGATCATCATCGCCACAGTCCGCATCGAGCCGAGCAGCGCGTAGTGGTTGTTCGACGCCCAGCCCGCGAGGAACACCGCGAGCGTGGTGAGCGAGCTGACGGCGATGAGGTAGAGCACGCCGACGTTGATGTCGAGGTACGCCATCTTCGGCGCCCACGGGACGGGACCCCACGCGGTCATCATCGGGATGAAGATGATGGCCGGGGGCAGCAGGAAGAGGATGCGGTCCGCGCCGTCCGGCGTGAGCACTTCCTTCTGGATGAGCTTCACGGCGTCGGCGACCGGCTGCAGCAGCCCGTAGGGGCCGACGCGGTTCGGCCCGCGCCGGATCTGCATCCGCCCGATCAGCCGCCGCTCGACCCAGATCAGCACGAGCAGCGCGCCGCCGATGAACGACAGGATGCCGATCGCCCCGAGCAGCGCGCCCACGGCATACGAGATCCAGTGCTGCCCGACGATGTCGTCGAGGAACGCCGGCTGGTCGTCGTTGATGTTGTCGAGTTGGAGCTTGAGCTCCTCGACGGCGATGCCGAGGTCGCGGATGTCGTACCACTGGCCGTCGAGGCGGCCGTCGATGACGACGTAGCCGATGGCGGCGTTGACCGCGAGGAACCCGAGCGCGAAGACCGCGCCCACGATCATGAGCACGAGCGGCACGCGCGTTGCCGGCTTCCTGCGGCCCTCCCGCAGCGTCGCGCTCACCGGTCGATCTCCCCGACCACGATGTCGACGGAGCCGAGCGCCACGATTGCGTCCGGCAGCGACGAGCCGACGGCCATCTCGCGCAGCAGCGAGAGGTTGATCAGCGAGGGCGCGCGGACGTGGAAGCGGAACGGCGCGGACCCGCCGTCGGACACTACGTAGAACCCGAGCTCACCGCGCGGGCCCTCGACGCGCCCGTACGCCTCGCCGGGCTCGGGACGGAGCGCCAGCGGCGTGTCGGTCTTGTGCGGCCCCGCCGGGAGGGCGTCGAGCGCCTGGCGGATGATGCGCGTGGACTGCCGGACCTCCTCGAGGCGCACGAGGAAGCGGTCGTAGGCGTCGCCGTTGCGGCCCACGGGGATGTCGAAGTCCATGCGGTCGTAGACGCAGTAGGGCTCGGCCTTGCGGAGGTCCCACGGGACGCCCGAGCCGCGCAGCATCGGCCCGCTCAGGGAGCCGTTGATGGCGTCCTCGGCGGTGATGGTGCCGACCCCGCGACTGCGCGCGAGCAGGATCTCGTTGTCGATCAGCAGCTCGGCGTACTCGTCGATGCGCTCCGGCATCTCGTCGATGAGCGAGTTGATGGCCGGGAAGAACTCGGGCGGCGGGTCGAAGGCAACGCCGCCGATGCGCATGTAGTTCGTCGTCAGGCGCGCGCCGCCCGTCATCTCGAACAGGTCGAGGATGCGCTCGCGCTCGCGGAACATGTACATCAGCGGGGTCTGCCACGCGCCGGCGTCGTTGACGAACGTGCCGTTCGCCATCGAGTGGCTCGCGATGCGCTGCAGCTCGGCGAAGATCACGCGCAGGTACGACGCACGCTCCGGCACCTCGACGCCCGCGAGGAGCTCGACGGCGAGGCAGTAGCCGAGGTTCCCGCTCATCGCCGCGAGGTAGTCGGCGCGGTCGGTGAAGGGGATGTTCTGGGTGTAGGTGCGCTCCTCGGCCAGCTTCTCCATCGAGCGGTGGAGGTAGCCGACGACCATGTCCATGTCCTGGATGCGCTCGCCGTCCATGACCACGCGCAGGCGGAACACGCCGTGCGTCGAGGGGTGCTGGGGTCCGATGTTGAGGACGTACGGCTCGGTCGAGGTCGTCATCGCGCCTGCACCCCCGGCTCCTCGAAGGGGAACTTGGGCAGACCGGGGTGGTGGTCCGGGATCTGGAGGAAGTCCTTGCGCAGCGGGAACCCAGGGTAGCCCTCCCACAGGAACATGCGACGCAGGTCCGGGTGGCCCTCGAAGCGGATCCCCATCAGGTCGTAGACCTCGCGCTCCTGGAGCAGCGCGCCCTTGTAGACGGGGTAGGAACTCGGCAGCGCCGGCTCATCGTGGTCGCCGACGACCGCCTTCACCACGATCTGGTGGTTCCGGTCCATCGACTGGAGGTGGTAGACGACCTCGAAGCGGTCGTGGCGGTCGACGGCGCAGAGGTTGGAGAGCTGCTTCGCGTCGAACTCGGCGCTGTCATGGAGCCAGCGCAGCACGTCCAGGACGCGCCGCGGCTCGACCTCGACCCACTCGGCGGTGGCGGTCGCGACGGCGCCGGGGAGCGCCGCGGAGAGCGCGGTGGCGACGGTGTCGCCGGTCAGCTGGGTGGGTCCGGCGGGCACGTCAGCGCCAGTCCAGCGCGCGGCGACGCCACGCATAGGCGAGCCCGAAGGCGAGCACGCCGACGAAGATGCCGGCCTTGAACAGCGCGTCGGTGTTGAGGCTCAGGTGCTCGACGGCCCAGGGGTAGAGGAACACGACCTCGACGTCGAAGATCACGAAGCCGAGCGCGAAGAGGTAGTAGCGGGCGTTGAACTGGCCCCAGGCGTTGCCCTCGGCCTCGACGCCGCACTCGTAGGTGGCGCTCTTCACGGGGTCGGGGTTCTCGGGCCGCAGCCGGAGCCGGTAGAAGGCGTACGAAGCGACGAGCGGAATCGCGGGGAAGACGATGCCGAACAGGACGAGTACGCCGACGCGGCCGTACAGCTCAGGAATCACCCGGTGAGCTCCTCAGCATCCGTCGAGGCGGCCCGCCGCGCTCGCGGCCCAGCGACGCGCCTCCGCAGGGAGATGCGACCGTACGCCACCGCCGGGCCCCTTCGCGCCGGAATGTAGCACGGGCCTATACCCCGGACAATGCGACGCGTGTCGCCGAGCGACGTGGATCACCCCAGCTTCGAGCGTCGCCACCGCCACAGCATCACGCCACCGAGCAGCATGATCGCGCTCAGCCCGGCATCCTCGGGCTCCCCGCGCACGAACGCCGCGATCACGGCCGCGATGCCCACCGCGACGAGGGCGACGCCGAGCGTGAGCAGAAAGTCGCGGGGGCGCGGGTTGTTTCCGGGCCCGCTCACGCGTCGGGGCCCGTCTTCAGGTCGCGCTCCGCGGTGGGTGGGTCGTACAGCTCCTCGCGCGCGATCTCCATGCGCTCGAACTGGTATCCGTCGCGGCGGACCTGTCGCGTGCGGCGGAACCCGGCGTTCGCGAAGGCGCGCTGGGCGCGGGTGTTCGAGCTGAGCGTGTGCAGGTACATGCGCCGCAGCTCCAGCTCCCCGAACACGAACTCGAGGAGCGTGCGCACCGCATCGGAGCCGTAGCCACGCCCCCAGTACTCGCGCACGCCGATGGTGATGCCCAGCTCCGCCTCGCGCAGCAGCGAGTCGTACCCGTAGTACATGACGTTGCCGATGTGGGTGCCGTGCTCCATCTCCTCGATGGCGTACGTGCGGCGGTACTTCGAGGGGCGGCGGATCTCCTCCGCGGTGGTCTTGAGGAACGTCTTGTAGCTCATCGTGATCGGGCGCGTGGCGTCGTAGGCGGCGAGCTCGACGTCCTTGCGCCATGCGTAGTCGCGCTCGGCGTCCTCGGCCTGCTTCTCGCGCAGGCGGACGAGCCGGCCCACGGCCACCACCCGGGGCGCCGTCGCCGTCATGGGGCCGCCACCCCGCCGGCCAGCATCAGGCCTGCGCGCTCGACGATCGCGCGCTCGTTCGAGTAGGTCATGCGCTTGGCGGCTTCGTGGATGTCGTACCAGTCCACGAGGTCGTGCTCCGCGTCGTGGAGCGCGACGTCGCCGCCATGCGCGTGCATGAGGAAGTGGTGTACCTCCTTGTGTACGCGCGGGATCCCGCCCTGCGCGCCGCCGTAGCGGTAGGTAATCGACCCGATGCGGCCGTCGTCGCCGTTCGACGCATCTATGGTGACCTCGAGGCCCGTCTCCTCGGTCACCTCGCGCAGCGCGGTCTCCTCGACCGACTCGCCGTCGTGCGGCTTGCCCTTGGGCAGCGCCCACAGCCCCTCGTCGGTACGCGCCACGAGCACGACCTCGATGCGGCCCTCGACGCGGCGGTAGACGACGCCGCCCGCGGCCCAGACCTCGCGATGCCCCTTGCGAGTGCCCACTACTGCGCCTCCGCCTGGAAGTCGACGGACATCATCTGCAGCTCCTCGATGGCAAGCTCGGCGGCCTCCGCAATGTGTGGCTCGTCGCTCTCCAGCAGCCGCACGAGGATGGCCTCGGCCTCCTCGCCGGCGATCTCGCCGAGCGCGCGGATCGCCGCGACCTGCACCTCGGGCTCCTGCTCCTCGTCCAGCAGCAGCGTGAGCGGCTGGATCGCCGCCTCCAGCAGCAGCTGGCCCGCCGAGGTCGCCGCGGCGGAGCGCACCTCGTCGTCCTCGTCCTCGAACGACTGGACCAGGATCGGCAGCCAGTCGTCCGAGCCGTGGCGGCCCATCGCCACCACCGAGGCGACGCGCATGCGCGTGTTGCCCGTCTCGTACTGCTCGGCGATGAGCTCGGCCACCCACTCCTCGGACGACGCGCCCGCGGCCTCCAGTGCCGCGGCGCGGACCTCGTCGTCCTCGACAGCGTCCTCGACGCGCTCACGGAGCGCCTCCGCGATGCGCTCTCCCAGGTCCGACGGCACCATGCCGAACTCGATGCCGACGACGAAGTTGCCGAGGCTGTTGGCCGCCTCGGCGCGGACCGCCGACACAGGGTCGTCGCTCACGATGCCGGCCAGCAGCTCCGCGTACTCCAGGCGGTCGTGCTCGCGCAGCCCGTGCATGGCGAGGATGCGCGTCGCCACGTCGCTGTCGAGCAGCGCGGCGAGGTGGATACGGTCGAAGTCGAGCGTGACGTCGTCCTCGGCGTGCTGCTGCAGCGCGGCCAGCAGGTCGCGGCGGCGCTGCGGCGCGAGCTGCGGCAGCATCGCGAGCACGCGCCCCACGGTCTGGTCGTCGGCGCCGCTCAGCGCGGGAAGGTCGGCAAAGGGGAGCCCGAAGGCCTCGTCGGCGATGGCTTCGAGGACCGTCGCGGGCGGCGGCAGCCGGCGCGGCTCATCAAGTTCGGGTTCCTCGAACCCGCCGTCCGGGGCGTCCTCGGGCAGCTCGCCGTTACCGCGTTCGGGCATGTCCGCATCGCCGTGGTCTGAGGTCTGGGGCATCGGCCGTGAGTGTAGCAGGGACGCCCCAGACGGCGATCAGTCGGGGGCGGGGGACGAGGAGAGCTCCGCTGTCGGGTCGCGCTCGAGCAGCGCCTCGGCGGCCCGGCGCGGCGGCACGCCGTGGTGGAGCACCCGGTCCAGCCCCTCGGCGATGGGCATCTCGACGCCGACGCGGGCCGCGAGGCGCAGCGCGGCCGGGGTGGTGGTGGCGCCCTCGGCGGTCTCGCCGATCTCGGCCAGCGCTTCGTCCAGCGTGCGGCCGCGGGCCAGCAACTCGCCGAGCCGCCGGTTGCGCGAGAGCGGGCTGATCGCGGTGGCGATGAGGTCGCCGACGCCCGCGAGCCCCTGGAACGTCAGCGGGTCGGCGCCCAGCGCGACGCCCAGCCTCGATATCTCGGCGAGCCCGCGCGTGATGATGGCGCCCTTCGCGTTGTCGCCGTACTCGAAGCCGTCGACGATCCCGGCGGCGATGGCGACGATGTTCTTGAGCGCCCCGCCGAACTCGACGCCCACCACGTCGCGGCTCGTGTAGACGCGCAGCACGGGGCTGTGGAACGCCGCACGCAGCACCTCGATCGGCGCATCGCGCGAGGCGATGACGGTGGTGCCGGGGAGGCCCGAGGCGACCTCGGGCGAGAGGTTCGGGCCGGAGAGCGCGGCCGTCGGCCGGCCGGGCAATGCGTCGGCGAGCACCTCGGTCATGCGACGCCCGGTCGCGTCCTCGATGCCCTTCGAGCCGCTCAGCACGACGGCGTCGGGCGCAACCGCGCCCGCGATCGCCTCGGCGTTCGAGGCCATGGTCTGCGAGGGCACGACGAAGCACACGAGCTGCGCGGCGGTCAGCCGCTCGGCATCGGCGCTCGGTTCCAGCCCGGGCGGGAAGGCGATGCCCGGGAGGCGCCGCTCGTTGCTGCCGTCTGCCTGGAGGCGGGCGGCCTCGGCGGCGTCGCGCGCGAGGAGCGTCACGCCGACGCCGTTGCGCGCGAGCAGCACCGCCAGGGTGGTGCCCCACGCGGTCGTCCCGACGACCGCGGCCGTCTGGATCGGGTCGCTGGTCACGGGCCTAGCTTCCGGCGCTCGAAGCACCACCCTGCCCGAGCTTTGGCTCGACGCCGCGCAGCAGCCTGCGGATGTTCGGGAGGTGGTTCAGCTCGATGGCGAGTGTCGCCGCAGCGCCGAAGAACAGGTAGTGCGGCGAGAGCCATCCCACGGCGACCGAGATGGCGATCAGCACGAAGGCCACGGCCGTCGCCGTCATCGACATGAGCGAGACGTAGCGGGTGGTCGCGAGCACCGCGCCCCCGGCGAGCAGGACCGCGAGCGCCAGCCACAGCGAGGGCCAGAGCGCGATCGCGAGTAGGCCGCCGAACGCCGTCGCCACCCCTCGGCCGCCCCGGAACCCGGCGAAGACCGGGAAGGTGTGCCCGATGACGGCGGCGACGCCGGTGAGCGTCGCGGCCCACGGGTCGTCGAACACGGCCCGCGCGACGAGCACCGGGATGGCGCCCTTGGCGATGTCGGCGAGCAGCACCACGATCGCGGCGCCGAGGCCGAGCGAGCGCAGCGTGTTGGTGAAGCCGGTCTTGCCCGACCCCTGGTCGCGCACGTCGACGCCCCGGTAGACGCGGCTCACGATGAGGCCCGACGGGACCGAGCCGAGCAGGTAGCCACCGACGAGCATCAGCGCGGCGATCATGCGGGCGCTCCCACTCCCTCGGCTTCCTCGACCGGCTCGTCTGCGCCGCCACGGGCGCGGAAGCGGAGCCGGATCGCGGCTCCCTCGAACCCGAACGCATCACGGATGCGATTCTCCAGGTACCGACGATACGCGAAATGGAGCAGTTCCGGATCGTTGACGAAGAACACGAACGTCGGCGGCTGTACCTCGGCCTGCGTAACGTAGAGCAGCTTGAGCCGCCGGCGCCCCACCGAGCGCGGCGGGTGCGTCACGAACGCGCGTTGTAGCACGCGGTTGAGCTCCGATGTCTGCACACGGCGGCGGCGCACCTCGTCGACGTGGACGGCGAGTTGCAGCAGGTCCGGGATGCCCTGGCCCGTGAGCGCCGAGGTGAAGTGCACGGGCGCCCACGGCGCGAAGCGGTAGCGGCTGTCGATGTCGCGCGCGAACGCGCCTCGCTCCGTACCCGGCTCGGCCAGGTCCCACTTGTTGACCACCAGCACCATGCCCTTGCCGAACTCCACGATGCGGCTGGCGATGTGCATGTCCTGCGCCGCCGTGGGCTCCGAGGGCTCGATCAGCAGGAACACCACGTCCGAGCGCGCGATGGCGCGCTCGGCCTGCTGCACCGAGTGCCGCTCGACCCCTCGGCCGATCTTGCCGCGCCGCCGGATCCCCGCGGTATCGACCAGCACCATGTCGTGGCCGTCGAACTCGAACGGGCTGTCGATGGCGTCGCGCGTGGTGCCCGGCAGGTCCGAGACGATCGTGCGTTCCTCGCCGAGGATGGCGTTGGCGAGCGAGGACTTCCCCACGTTGGGCCGCCCGACGATCGCGATGCGGATCGGGTGCGCGCGCTCCGACTCCTCGCTCTCCCCGGGTTCGGGCAGGCGCTCGACCACGTCGTCGAGGAGTTCAGCGGCGCCGTCTCCGTGGTAGGCGGAGATGAGGATCGGCTCGCCGAGGCCGAGGCCGTGCAGCTCGTGGACGTTCGCGGCCGCCTCGCGGCGGTCGGCCTTGTTGGCGACCAGCAACACCTCGCGGTCGGCGCGCCGCAGCTGGTCGGCGAGCGCCTCGTCCGAGGCGGTCAGGCCCGCGGCCGCGTCGACGACGAACAGCAGCAAGTCCGCCTCGTCGAGCGCGAGCTCGACCTGCTCGCGGATCGGGTCGGCGAATGGCGCGCCCGGGAAGTCGTCGGGGCCCTCGAGGCCGCCCGTGTCGACGACGCGGAAGCGGCGGCGGCCCCAGCGGCACCACCCGTACTGGCGGTCGCGCGTGGTGCCCGCGAGCCGCTCGACGAGCGCGCGCCGTGACCGCGTCATGCGGTTGAACAGCGCCGACTTGCCGACGTTCGGGCGTCCAACGATGGCGACGAGCGGAGGTGGGGCGCTCATCCTTCATCCCCTGTCGGTAGAGGAGTGAGCGTAACGGAGAGCAGCGCCGGTCGCCATTCGCGGATGGTGAGGTTGCGCGGCGCGATCACGGCCACCTCGGCGAACCCCGACTCGTCGCCATCGAGCGCGCCGACGTCGACCTCGGCGCGCACGTCACCGGGCTCGAGGCCGTTCAGCACCGGCAGCGGCCCTTCGAGCACCACGGTCACCACCTGGTCGCCGAGGTCCGCCACCATGTCGTCCGGCACGCCGCCGGCCTCCGGCACGACCGTGAGCACGGTGGTGCCGAGCACCGGTTCGACCGCAACGACGACGCGCGCGCTCGCACCGCCGGTGGCGGCCACGGCCGGGGGCAGCGTCGCGGTGAGCGAGAGCCGGATGTCGCCGTCGGCCCCGTCGAGCCGCACGAAGCCGAGGCGGAGCTGCTCCAGGTCCTGGAGGACCTCGAGCGTGCCTTCGATGCGGGCGACGGTCGGGCTGACCGTGACGCCCGCGACCCGGTAGCCCTGGGCCGGCTCGCCGAGGAGCTCCACGGTGAACGGCACGGTCTTCGAGACCGTGCTCTTCTGCACGTCCACCGTCACGCTGACCGTCGAGGGCTGCACGGACAGCCCGCGGATGCGGCCGTCGCTCGCCCCGCGCGGCACGAGTTCGGCGACCTGCTGGAACCCGACGGTGATGCCGGTCACGTTGATCTCGGCCACCGCACGCTCGGCCAGCTCCACCAGCGATTCGGGGCCGGAGATCTCCACCGTGACCCGCTCGGGGACGGTCTGCACGATCTCGAACCCGCTCGGCGGCGCGCCCAGCAGGCGCGGCTCGACGGGGATGATCCGCGACACCACCGGCTCGAGGTTCACGGTGATCGACGGCGGCTCGACGGCGAGGATGCGCACCCCGCGCGTCCCGCTCACCTCCACGCGGACGGGCACGGACTGTTCACGCGCGGTGAGTCCGGCGAGGTTGACGGTCGCCTCGAAGTTCGAGGCGGTGAGGCTCTCCCAACGGTCCTGGGACGCCTCGATGCGCAGGTCCACGGCGCCCAGGTTGTTCGCCACGGCGAGGTCGGGCCCCACGTTCACGAACGTCACCTGGATCTGGCTCGGGAACGCGCCGGCGATCGAGGGGTCCTCGTCTTCGGTGACGAACACCCACAGCGCAATGCCGAGCACAACCGAGAGGGCGAGCAGGCGCGGCGTGCGCCGCACCGTGACGAACGCGCGGCCCCAGACCGCCACGATGACGTCCAGCGTATTGCCCGCCGGGCTGCCGCCGAGCCGTGATCCCGACATCAGGGGGCTTGCTGCTCGGGACGCGCCTCGGCGCTCGCGGATACCGTCCCGGGCTCGCCGTCACGCAGTCCATCGCCGAGCGCGAACATGCGGCGTAGCCGCGCGTGCACTTCTGCCTCACCGAGGTTCGTGCGCATCCGTCCCTGCGCGGCGAGGCCGAGCGTGCCGCGCTCCTCGGAGACGACGATCACGATCGCGTCGGTGCCCTCGGTCATCCCGACGGCGGCGCGGTGGCGCATCCCGAGGTCGGCCTGGAGCGGCGAGTCGGTGAGCGGCAACGTGCACCCGGCGGCGATGACCTGGTCGCCACGGACGATCACGGCGCCGTCATGGAGGGGCGTGTTCGGCATGAAGATGCTGCCGAGCAGCTCCGCCGAGAGCTCCGCGTTCAGCTCGACGCCGGTGTCGATGACCTCCTGCAGCCCCGTCTCGCGCTCGAACACCACGAGCGCGCCGTAGCGCTGGCGCGCCAGCCGCGCCGCCGCACGCACGGCCACGTCGATGGTCCCTTCCTGGTCCTGGCGCACGAGCGCCAGCTGCCAGCCGGTCCGCCCCAGGCGGTCGAGCACGCGTCGGATCTCGGGCTGGAAGACGACGATCACGCCGATCACCAGACCGGTGACCATGTTCTCCAGCATCCAGTTGACGACTTGCAGGTCGAAGAAGCGCGCCAGCAGGAACGCGCCCACGAGGAGCAGTGAGACGCCTCGCAGCACCGTCCACGCGGTGGTGCCTCGCAGGAGCAGCAGCAGCCAGTAGATGGCGAGCGAGATCAGCAGGATGTCGAGCACCGCGACGGCGTCGATGCGTTCGAACACGTCTCGCACCACGTCCGGCACGCGCACCGGGATCCGCCTTCCCGCCGAGCCTAGCCGAGCAGGCTCAGCAGCACCGCCTGCTGCGTGTGCAGCCGGTTCTCGGCCTGGTCGAACACCACGGACCGGGGCGACTCGATGACGTCGTCGGTGATCTCCTCGCCGCGGTGGGCGGGCAGGTCGTGCATCACGAGCGCGTCCGGCGGGGCCGCTGCCAGCAGCTCGGCGTCGAGGCGGAACGGGCCGAAGGCCTCCAGGCGGTCCGCCAGCATGTGCTCGTCGCCCATCGACGCCCACACGTCGGTGTAGACCACCGCAACATCCCGGACGGCCTCACGCGGGTCGTCGGTCTGCATGACGGAGCCCGGACCCCCCGCCGCCCGCGCGACGTCGAGGTCGGCGTCGCTCAGCCCGTAGCCCTCGGGCGACGCGCAACGGAAGTCGATCCCCGCGAGCACGGACGCGTTGGCCAGCGCCCGCGAGACGTTGTTGCCCTCGCCGAGGTAGGCAAGGCGCAGGCCGTGCAGCGAGCCGAAGCGCTCGCGCAGGGTGAGGAGGTCGGCGAGCGCCTGGCAGGGATGCTCGACTTCGCTGAGCCCGTTGATAACCGGCACCGAGGACCACTCGGCGAACTCGTCGACGGTCTCGTGTGCGAAGGTGCGCACGGCGATCCCGTGCGCCATGCGCGAGACCACGCGCGCGACGTCCTTGACCGCCTCGCGCGACCCCGCGCCGACCTCCTGCGGCCCGAGGTAGACCGCGCGCCCGCCGAGGCGGTGCATGGCCACCTCGAACGCGAGGCGCGTGCGCAGCGATGGCTTCTCGAAGACCAGCGCGAGCACCTGCCCGGCCAGCTCCGGCCCGCACCCGTCACGCTTGATCGCGAGCGCGGAGTCGAGGAGCTCGTGGAGCTCCTCGGGGTTCAGGTCGAGCATGGAGCGGAAGTGACGGGGCGGCACGGCTGGGGTCTCCGCTGCGTGTGGACAGGTTGGTGTGCTGCGGGACAGCACGCCCAGTATAGCCGTTGTGGATAATCGCGCTGCCCACGCGGCAACCGGTCACATGAGCGTGACCCGGTAGCGGCTCATGATCTCCTCCACGTAGACCCGGCCGGGATCCGACTCACCGCGTAGGCGGCGTCTGGCGAGGCGGCACTACCCGATCGGTTCCAATTCCGCCTCGGCGGCCTCAACAACATCGCTAGCGCGTTCGGTGCCGAGGAGATCAGCAGGCTTAGCACCGATCCGATCGTTCGTGGAGATCCACCACGAGGCAACACCCCAGGGATCAGACGCAGCTTCCAACCGTTCATTGATCTCGATGGCCTCGGGGAAGACCTGGTGGCGCTCCGCATCGAACTGGAACGCGAGGTACTGGTATGCGCCGTCCCGCAGGAAGCCAACGAGCCAGGAGCGCAACCGATATCTTCGGATCCGTTCACGGTACGGACCCCGCCAGTCGAGAACTGCGGCCACGCCTGCCGGGCGCAGCATCGGTTCCTTCCAGACTGTTTGCATCGCCTCACGTTGGAGTTCAGTCTGCACGCGCATGAATCGGGCCACCCGAGCGACGGTCCCATCATGCTCGATGTCAACAGAGTCGATAATTCGCTCTCGGAGGGCGAACAGTGCCAGCCAGTCCCGGATCAGATCGCCCCTGCTCTCGAGCGCATCACGTCGGGTAGCCAGGAGGGCCGCCACGTCCAACCAGGCCCGATCGTCGAGTGTGCCTTCTGTTTCATAGCGACTGACAAGCTCGGGTAGGCCGTGATGTTCCCTCAAGACGCGCATGAGCAGGGCGTCCTCAACGTCGCCCTCGCCGAACTCGCGGCACAGCTCGTCGATACGCTCTGTGATCAGGGGACTCGTCACACGGACTCCTCTGCGGCCCGAGCTATATCGTACCGCGTCTCGGACGGCGGCAAGTGTCTCTTATCCCTGCACCACCCCTTCGACCCACGCCGCCACCTCCAGCAACGCCTGGTCCCCGCCGTGCCGTCCCACCAGCTGCGCAGCGAGCGGCAGGCCGGAGGGGTCGAGGCCGGCGGGGACGGCGAGGCAGGGGAGGCGGAGGAGGGTCCAGCTCCGGTTGAACAGCGGGTCGCCGGTGGAGTCGAGGCGTTCCGGCGCCACGTCGCCCGTGGCGGGCGTGAGGAACGCGTCGTAGTCCTCGAACAGCTCGGAGACGAGCGCGCGGCAGCGCAGCGCGAGCGCCTCGGCAGCCGCACGCTCCGAGGGGGTCAGCGCCTGGCCTTGCTCGATGAGGGTGCGGATGTGGTCGCCCATGCGGTTGCGGTGCGCGGCGTACTCGGGGGCGAGGGCGCTCGCCGCTCCGGCGGCGATCACCGCCTCCCACGCCGTGCCGAGCCCGTCGCACTCCTCGGGCCACTCGACCTCGGAGACCGCGCCCCCGGCCGCCGCGAGGGCGTCGGCGAGGCCGTCGATGGCGGCCCGGACGTCGGGCGTCGTGCGCTCCCAGTCGGCGGTGCGCACCATGCCGATGCGCGGCGGCCCGGCGAGCGGGCGCAGCTCGGCGTCGATGAGCGGGTGGAGCGCCGAGCCGAGCAGCGCGAGGTCCTCGACGTTGCGCGCGAACCAGCCCGCGGTGTCGAGCGCCATCGCGAGCGGGCGGACGCCGTCGATGTTCACGAACCCGAAGGTCGGCTTGAAGCCGTACACGCCGCAGTACGCGGCCGGGCGGATCGTCGAGCCCCCAGTCTGCGAGCCCATCGCGAGCGGTACCTGGTAGTCGCCGACCCCCGCCGCCGATCCGCTCGAGGAGCCGCCGGGGCTGCGCGCGAGGTCGTACGGGTTCCGGGTCGGGCCGGGTGTGAGGTAGGCGAACTCGGTGGTCACGGTCTTGCCGGGCACGATCGCGCCCGCGGCCCGCAGCGCCGCCACCGGTGCCGAGTCGACCTCGGGCCGATGGCCCTCGTACAGCACGGAGCCGTAGGCGGTGGGCATGTCGGCGGTGTCGTAGATGTCCTTGATCCCGACGGGGATGCCGTGCAGCGGGCCGCGCGGCGGCTCGGCGTCGCGGGCGCGTGCCTCGGCGAGCGCGGCGTCGGCGTCGAGGTGCACCCACGCCCGCACGTCCGGGTCGCGCTCGGCGATGCGTTCGAGGCAGGCGGCGACCAGCGCCTCGGATGTCAGCGTGCCCGCGGCCATGCGTCGGGCCGCCTCGGCGGCGCCGAGGGCGGCGGGGGTGTCGGGTGCGCGGGGTTCGCTGCTCACGGTGGCTCCATCCGTCACTTGCACAGGTCGGGGGAAAGGATAGCCGTCGAGCGTTGGCAGTGGCGCTATGCTAGGGGTGCGCGGGGGCCGGCCATCGGCGCTCGCGCGACCCCGGCATCGCGCCGGGTAGAGGGAGGCTCCCCATGCCCCTCCGTCGCATCCCGCGCCCGTTCAACCTGCTCTGGGGCAGCGGCAAGATCATCGAGGAAGCCGCCGTCGAGGGCGGCCTGCACGCCCCGTCGATCCAGCTGATGCGCTACGAGAAGGGCGAGAAGCGCGGCCAGATGGCGATCCGCTTCGCCGCATACGGCCAGCAGAACGACCTGGAGCGCAGGCCGCTCATCATCAACGAGAAGGAACTGCTCCCACTCAAGAAGGAAATCGACCGCTCCCCCCGCCTCAAAGCCCTGCTGCGCAAGCTCGTGGAAGAGGAGGTCGACGACTAGCGCAGCCCCTCGGTCGACGTGCAACACCTACCGCTCCGGGCGCTCCGCCCGAGCCGGTCTATAACGTTCCGAATCGCCCTCGGAGCAGCGGCAGCGCTCGCCCTCGCCATCCTCGTGCTCCGCGCCGACGGCAACCCGGGCATCGAGGTGCTCCGGCTCGACCCGCCGCCGGGCGTCGACGAGATCCGCGTCGAGGTCACCGGGGCGGTCGCGCAGCCTGGCGTATACACGGTCCAGCCCGGTGACCGCGTCGCCGACGCGCTCGCACTCGCGGGCGGCCTCGAGCCCGACGCCGACGCCGCCGCGCTGAACCTGTCGCTGCGGCTGCGCGACGAGGACCGCGTGGTCGTGCCGCACATCGGCGAGGGCTCGCCGCTCCTCGACATCAACACGGCGACGGCCGAGGAACTCGACGAGCTGCCGGGCATCGGCCCCGTCTACTCGGCGGCGATCGTCTCGGCCCGCGAGCAGGGCGGCCCCTTCGCGACCACCGACGCGCTCATCGAGCGCGACGTGATCCCCGAGCACGTCTACGAGCGCATCCGCGCGTTGATCACGGCCCGCTGATGGCGGACGCGACGGTCGAGCGCCGCCCGCTGCTGCCCGCGCTGCCACTCGTGGCGGCGAGCTTCATCGCGGGGACGGTGGGAGGGGCGGTACTCGGCGGGCCGTGGTGGGCAACGCTGCTCGTGGCGGGGCTCGCGGCGGCGGTCGTGGTGCTGGTGGCCGGGCGGCGGGCCCTCGGCGCACCGCTCGTCCTGCTCGTCGCGCTCGTGGCGGTGGCCGCAGCGGGGCACGCGCGCGTCGAGGAAGCAGAGTTGCGCCCGCTACCGCTCCTGGCGGCACTCGAAGGCACGCACGACGTCGTCGGCGTCGTGCGCTCCGACCCACGGCTGTCCGGCACGCTCGCGCGGCTCGACCTCCGCGTCGAGACCGTCGACGGGGCCGAGCAGGACGGCGGCCTGCGGCTCACCATGCCCGCGCCGCGTGAGCCGCTGCGCGAGGGCGACCGCATCGCGGTGACCGCGGAGATCGGGCGCGCACCACGCTTCGACGACTTCGACTACGCGGCATTCCTGCGCTCGCGCGGCATCCATGCCGTCGCCGCGTACCCCGAGCGCTGGGAGCTCCTCGACCGCGACGCCGGCAACGACGTCGCCGACGCGCTGCGGGGCCTGCGGGGGTGGGCGCTCGACAACGTCGAGCGTGCGCTGCCGGAGCCGGAGGCGTCGCTGGCCGCCGGGATGCTGCTCGGCCGCCAGCGCACGATGCCCGCGGGACTCGAGGACGACCTGCGTCGCACCGGCACCACGCACCTGCTCGTCGTGTCCGGGCAGAACGTCGCGCTGCTGCTCGGGACGGCCGTGGCGCTGCTGACGGCGGTGATCTCGAGGCGGCGCGCGGCGTTGCTGGCGCTCGCGCTGCTGCCGGGCTACGTCGTGCTCGTCGGGGCCGAGCCGCCCGTGGTGCGGGCCGCGATCATGGCGGTCGGCATCGCGCTCGCGGCGGTCACGGGGCGGCGTACGCCGGGGTGGATCTACCTCGCGTACGCCCTCGCGATCATGCTCGCGCTCCAGCCCCTGCTCGTGCGCGACGTGGCGTTCCAGCTCAGCGCCACGGCCACCGCCGGCGTGATGCTCGTCGCACCACCGCTGCGCGACTGGGCGGCCGTGCGCCTGCGGGTGACGAGCGACGGCCCCGCGTCGGCGCTCATCGAGGCGGGTGCGATCGCCCTCGGCGCGGCGCTCGCGGTGCTGCCGGTGCAGGCCGCGAGCTTCGGGACCGTCTCGCTCGTACAGGTGCCCGCGAACGTGATCGTCGCCCCGCTCTACGAGGCGACCCTGCTGGTCGCCGTCGCGGCGGCGCTCCTCGGCGGGCTCGAACCGGCTGCCGCGCTCCTGCACCTCGGAGGCGTGTACGCGCCCGCCGCGTTCGTCGCGATCGTCGGCGTGCTGGCCGAGCTGCCCGCCGCGGTCGTCGAGGTCCGCGCGCCGCTCGCGGTGGGCGCGACGTGGTACGCGGCGCTCGCTGGCCTCGCGTGGCTGCTCGGACGCCACGAGCCCGCGCAGGTGCAGCTCGGCGCCGCGCGGTCGGGCTTCGCCGGGAACGTCGTGCTCCGGCTCGCGGCCGTCGGGCTGTGGTTCGCCGTGCTCGCGCCGGGCGACGACCTCGCGAGCGTGACGGTGCTCGACGTGGGGCAGGGCCAGGCGGTGCTCGTCCGCGACGGCGGCGCCTCGGTGCTCATCGACGCCGGGCCGCCCGACGGCGCCGCGCTGCGCGCGCTCGCGCGCGTCGGCGACGCGAGGAGCCTCGACGCCGTCGTGCTCAGCCACGACGACGCCGACCACGCGGGCGGGCTGCGGGAGCTGGAGCGGCGCCTGCGCGTCGGCGTGGTGCTCGGCGACGGCATCGCGGGCGCGGCGCCGCTCGACATCGGCGACCGCATCCGCCTCACCGACCGCACCTCGATCGAGGTGCTCTCGCCGCCGGTCGTGACGGCGGGCCGCGCGCACCGCGGCGACAACAACCGCTCGCTGGTGCTGCTCGTGCGCATCGGCGACGTGCGCGTGCTCGTGCCCGCCGACGTCGAGGCAGACGCCGAGGAGTGGCTGGTGGACAGCGGCGTCGACCTGCGCGCCGACGTGCTCGTGCTGCCGCACCACGGCTCGAAGAGCTCGTCGTCGCCTGCCTTCGTCGAGGCGGTGCAGCCGGCCGTCGCGATCGCGTCGGCGGGTGCGAGGAACCGCCACGGGCACCCGCACCTCGACGTCCTCGCGCGCTACGGGGAGGCGCTGCTGTTCCGCACGGACGAGCACGGCGACGTGACGCTGCGCTCCGACGGCGCGCGGCTGTGGGTGCGGAGCGCGCGCTGACCTCGTGCTACGGTGATCTGCGAGGGGGACGCGATGGTTGCGCGAGCACGCGGACGCGAGGCGGATCAGCTCCGCCCGGTCGAGATCGAGGCCGGGACGCTGCGCCACGCCGAGGGGTCGGCGCTGATCACGGCGGGCGACACGCAGGTGCTGTGCGCCGCCAGCGTCGAGGTCGGCGTGCCGCGCTTCCTGCGCGGCACGGGCTCCGGCTGGGTGACCGCCGAGTACGGCATGCTCCCTCGCTCCACCCACACCCGCTCGGCCCGCGAGGCGCGACAGGGCCGCCAGGGCGGGCGCTCGCAGGAGATCCAGCGCCTGATCGGGCGCTCGCTGCGGGCCGTCATGGACCTCGACGCGCTCGGCGAGCAGACCATCACCGTGGACTGCGACGTGATCCAGGCCGACGGCGGCACGCGCACCGCGGCCATCACCGGCGGCTGGGTCGCGCTCGCGATGGCGATCGACTGGATGCAGCGAGGCGGCGCGCTCGCCGCGGACCCGCTGCGCACGCAGGTCGCGGCGATCTCGGTCGGCCTCAGCGGCGGCGAGGCGCTGCTGGACCTCGACTACACCGAGGACTCACAGGCCGAGGCCGACTTCAACGTCGTGCAGCTCGGGACGGGCCAACTCGTCGAGGTGCAGGGCACGGCCGAGCGCGCGCCCTACTCGCGCCGCGACCTGGACCGCGTGCTGAGCCTCGCCGAGGCGGGCATCCGGCAGCTCCTCGAGGTGCAGCGCGAGGCGATCGGGGAGTGGCGGTCGGGCCAGCGGTAGTCGCCGCGCTTACCAGCCCTTCGGGTTCACGTAGTCGCCGAGGAACGTGCCGCCCAGGATGTGGATGTGGGCGTGCTCCTGCGACTGCTTGGCGTCCCAACCCAGGTTCGAGGCGAGCCGGTAGCCGTTCGGGCAGTGCGCCCGGCCGACCTCGGACGCGATGCGGCCGACCTCGGCGAGGAGTTCGCCTTCCCACAGCTTGTCCTGCGTCATGTGCTCCTTCGGGCTGGCGAGGAGCATGATCGGCACCCAGCGCAACTGGTTACGGAACACGATGACGTTGTCGTCCTCGTAGCGAATATCGGCAGGCGAGCGCTTGGCGATGATCTCGCAGAAGATGCAGTAGCGCTGCTCCGTGGCCATGAGCGCCTCCCCTTGCTCGCGGCCCCCGGCGCCGCTGACGCAGCCTAACCGGACGCCGCCGCAAGCGGCCAGCCGAGGAGCACTCCCATCGTCACGATCGCCCCGTTCCGCGGCCTTCGCTACGACCCCTCACGCGTCGACCCCGGCGCCGTCATCGCCCCGCCGTACGACGTCGTCGGCGAGGACGCGGTCACCGCGCTGCACGCCCGCTCGCCGTACAACGTCGGCCACGTCGAGTCCCCTCGAACCCCCGACGGCGGCGACCGCTACGCCCACGCCGCGGCGCTCCTCGACGCGTGGCAGCGCGAGGGCGTGCTGATCCGCGAGGATGCGCCCGCGTACTACGTCTACGAGCAGCGCACGGCCATCGGCGCGGAGCGCGTCGCGCGGCGCTGCTGCTTCGCGCGCATGCTGCTCTCGCCATTCGAGGACGGCGTCGTGCGCCCGCACGAGCACACGATGTCGGGGCCGAAGGCGGACCGCCGCGCGCTGCTGGGCGCGACGCGCGTCAACATCAGCCCCCTGCTCGTCATGTACCAGGACGCCTCGGGCGATGCGGCCCGGGTCATCGAGCAGGCGGTCTCCGCCGCACCTGTCTACTCGGCCACCGACGACCGCGGCGACGAGCACCGCCTGTGGATCGTCGACGATCCCGCAGCCGTCGAGGCGCTCACCGCCGCCGCCGCGGACTCGCCCGCGACGATCGCGGACGGCCACCACCGCTACGAGACCGCCCTCGGCTACCTCGGCGAGCGCGACGGCGGCGACGAGGGCGCGCGCTGGGTGCTCGCCGGCCTCGTCGCCGAGGACGAGCCCGGCCTCGTCGTGCTTCCCACGCACCGCCTGCTCCCCGACGTGACGCCGCCCGACGACTTCGCCGACCGCCTCGGCGAGCTCTACGAGGTCCTGCCGTTCGATGACATCGAGGCGCTCTGGGCGGCCGTGCAGGCAGGCGCGGCGAGTCCCGGCACGTTCGGCCTGCTCGGCCTCGGCGGCTCGGGCCTGCACCTGCTGCGCGCGCGCTCGGCCGGGGCCATCGACGCGCGCATGCCCGCCGAGTGGTCGCCCGCGTCGCGCGCCCTCGAGGTGCTCATCCTCAACGAGACGATCCTCGACCCCCTGCTCGGCCTCGACGCCGCGGCGTTCACCGCCGGGCGCGTCGAGTTCAGCGAGGACGTCGAGGAGGCGTGGGAGTGGACGCGGGCGGAGCCGGGCCGGCTCGCGTTCCTCGTGAACTCGACGCGCGTCGACCAGGTGGTCGCCGTCGCCGACGCGGGCGAGGTGATGCCGCAGAAGTCGACGTTCTTCTACCCGAAGCTCGCGACGGGGATGGTGCTGAACCCGCTCGACGAGTAGCGCTCGACGTTACGTCAAGTCGATGAGGCGGGCGGTGAAGATGTCCTCGATTGCCGCGAGTTCGGCGCGCTCCTCGGTGCTCAGCGCGCGGCTGATGCCGAGCGCCATCAGCGCCCTGCCCTCGGCGCTGCCGGGCACCGAGGACATCGAGTTGACGTTCACGCCCCACTCGCCGAGCAGGCTCCCGACGCGGCCGATCATGCCCGGACGGTCGACGTTCTCGATGGCGAGCACGAAGGGCGCCACGCTGGGCGCGATCTCCACCTCGTAGTCGTCTAGGCCGACGATGCGCACGCCCTGCGGCGTGTGCGTGGCGGCGACGGTGGTCTCTCCTGCCTCGGACCGCACGCGCACGACCACGAGGTTCGCGTAGGGCTCGCGCGCCATCCCGCGGTCCTCGTCGACGGGGAGGCCGTGCTCCTCGGCGACCTGGTCGGCGTTGACGATCGTGACCTTCGCGACCGAGACGGGTTCGAGGACGCCGACGATGGCGGCCGCGCGCAGCGGGCCAGCCTCGTGGTTGCCGATCTCGCCGAGGTACTCGATGCGCATGCCCTGGAGCTGCCCACCCTCGAGCTGCGAGGCGACCCGCGCGGCAACCTCGGCGGCCTCGATGTACGGGCCGATCACCATCATCGTCTCGGCGTCGACGGGCGGGGCGTTGACGGCGAACTGCGGCTGGCGCCCGTTCAGCACGTCGAGCACCTGCGCCACGGTGTCCACCGCCGCGCGGTCCTGCGCCTCGGCCGTCGAGGCGGCGAGGTGCGGCGTGACGACGATGCGGTCGGAGGTCGTGAGGACGTTGCCGATGGCCGGCTCCTCGCTGAACACGTCGATGGCCGCGCCGGCGAGGCGGCCTTCGGTGACCGCGTCGTACAGCGCCTGCTCGTCGATGAGCGCGCCGCGCGCGGTGTTCACGAGGTAGGCCGTGGGCTTCATCAGCGCGAACTGCTCGGCGCTGATCAGCCCTCGCGTGCCCTCGTGCAGCGCGGTGTGGAGCGTGACGAAGTCCGACTCCCTCAGCAGATCCTCGAGGGAGCAGAGCTCGACGCCGAGCGAGTTGGCGCGCTCCGTCGAGACGAACGGGTCGTAGGCGACCACGCGCATCTCGAACGCCCGCGCGCGGATGGCGACGCCCGAGCCGATGCGCCCGAGCCCCACCACGCCGAGGGTGCGCCCGGCGAGCTCGACGCCCTGCAGGCGGCCGCGCTCCCATCGCCCCTCGCGCAGCGAGGAGTCGCCGCGCGGCACGTTGCGCGCGGCGGCGAGCATGAGCGCGAACGCGTGCTCGGTCGCCGACATGGTGTTCGCGAGCGGCGCGTTGACCACGACGACGCCCCGCGCCGTGGCGGCGGCGAGGTCGATATTGTCGACGCCCACGCCCGCGCGCCCGATCACCTCGAGGCGCGGCGCGGCCTCGACGATGCGGGGTGTGACGCGCGTCTGGCTGCGCACGACGAGGGCGGAGACGTCCGCGACGGCGTCGACGAGCTCGTCCTCGGAGAGCCCTGTCGCGACGGTGACGTCGTGGTGCTCGCCGAGCATGGCGATGCCCTGCTCGGCGATCTGGTCGGCGATGAGGATGCGGGCCATGAGTGCCTTCCGCCCGCCTCGGGCGCTAGCCGCGCGCGGGCACGGCGTGGCCGAGCCGGGCGAGCGCGCCCTCGATCGCGTTGAGGGCGCCGTTCACTTCTTCGTCACCCGCGTAGCCGAGGTGGCCGAAGCGGAAGATCTTGCCGCCGAGGTCACGCTGGCCGCCGGCGAACACCGTGTCGAACTCCTCGCGCGCGATCTTGCGCAACTCGTCCGCGGCGACGCCTTCCGGCGGCAGGATCGCGGTGACGGTGTCGGAGCGCACGGACTCGTCGGCGAACAGGTCGAGGCCCATGTCCGCGACGCCGGCTCGCACGCGCGCGGCGGTGGCGCGGTGGCGCTCCCAGACCTGCTCGACGCCTTCCTCGCGCAGCAACGCGAGCGCGCGGTCGAGCTGGTAGAAGAGCGAGACGGCGGGGGTCCACGGTGTCTGGCCGTTGGCGGCGCTGCTCTTCGCGCGGCGCAGGTCCAGGTACGCGCGCGGCGTGGTGCACTGCTCCTGCACTTCCCACGCGCGGTCGCTGACACTCACGAACGCCAGGCCCGGCGGCAGCATCCAGCCCTTCTGCGAGCCGGACACGACCACGTCGAGCCCCCATGCGTCGGTCTCGACGGGGATCGAGGAGAGCGAGGAGATGGCGTCGACGATGAGCAGCCGGTCGCGGCCCTTGACGACGCTCGCGATCTCCTCGAGCGGGTTCGTCGCGCCAGTCGAGGTCTCGTTGTGGGTGACGAAGACGGTGCGGATGTCGTCGTTCGCGGCCAGCGCCTCGTCGATGGCGTTGGGGTCGGCGCCGGTGCCGTACTCGAACGCGAGGTGCACGGGGTCCCCGCCGTAGATGCGGATGAGGTCCAGGAAGCGCTCGCCGAAGACGCCGATGGTGACGACGAGGACGCGCTCGCCGGGGTTGACGTGGTTGACGACCGCGGACTCCATGCCGCCGGTGCCGGAGGCGGTGAGGATCGCGACGTGGTTCTGCGTGCGGTAGACCTCCTGGAGGCCCTCCTCGCAGCGGGCGAGCATGGCGGCAAACTCGGGGCCACGATGGTTCATCATCGGGGCGGCTCCGGCCTCGGCGACCTCTTGCGGAACCGGGATCGGGCCGGGCGTGCGCAGGTTCAAGTGCTCCTCCTGGGCATGGAATGCGCCTGCGGTCGCAGGCAATTCGGATCGTAGGGTTAGCAATTCCGTAGCGTCAACGAATCGCCCCGGAATTCCCGTGTTTCGAGGGGTCGCGAGACGCCGTCCGCCGCACCGCTCGGCTGCCGCGTTGCCCCCTCGTACAATCGACACACGATGGCGGAACCGACGAACCCCTACCGCGCCCTGCCGGCGATCGACCGGCTGCTCGCCGACGAGCGTGTCGCGCCCCTCGCCGAGCGCCACGGCCACGACGCGCTCGTGCGCATCAGCCGCGCCGTCCTCGACGAGTACCGGGCCGAGATCGACCGCGCGGGCGAGGCGCCGGGGGTGCCGCCCGCGGAGGCAGTCGCCGAGCGCGCGCGAGCCCTCGAACCCTCGCTGCGGCGCGTGATCAACGCGACGGGCGTGGTCATCCACACCAACCTCGGCCGCGCGCCACTCTCCGCCGCCACGATCGAGGCGATGGCCGCGGCGTCCGAGGGCTACTCGAACCTCGAGTTCGACCTCGACAGCGGCGAGCGCGGCTCGCGCTTCAGCCACCTCTCGGAGCTCCTGTCGCGCGTCACGAGCGCCGAGGCCGGGATCGCGGTCAACAACAACGCGGCCGCGCTGCTGCTCGCGCTCTCCGCGCTGTGCACGGGCCGCGAGGTGGTCATCTCTCGGGGGCAGCTCGTCGAGATCGGCGGCGGGTTCCGCATCCCGGACGTGATGCGACAGTCCGGCGCGCGACTCGTCGAGGTCGGCACCACCAACCGCACCTACCTGCGCGACTACGCCGAGGCCCTCACGGGGGACACGGCGGCGCTGCTGCGCGTGCATGCCTCGAACTTCCGCGTCGTCGGCTTCACCGAGGCCGCTCCACTCGACGGCCTCGCCTCGCTCGCCCGCGAGCGCGGGCTGCTGCTCATCGACGACCTCGGGAGCGGCGCGCTGCTCGACACGCACCCGTACGGGCTCGCGGCGGAGCCGACGGTGCAGGACTCGGTCGCCGCGGGCGCCGACGTGACGCTGTTCTCCGGCGACAAGCTCCTCGGCGGCCCGCAGGCCGGCATCGCCGTCGGCACGGCCGACGCCATCGCCGCGATGCAGCGCCACCCGCTGGCGCGTGCGATGCGCCTCGACAAGGCCGCCATCGCCGGCCTCGTCGCCACCCTCGAACACTACGCCCGCGTCGAGGCCGTCGAGGAGGTCCCGGTGTGGCGCATGATCGCTGCGCCGCTCGACCGCGTGCGGCGTCGCGCGCGCCGCTGGGCGCGCGCCTGCGGCGCGCTCGGCGAGGTCGTGCCCGGCCGCTCGATGGTCGGCGGTGGCTCCCTGCCCGGCGAGGGCGTCGAGACGGCGCTGTGCGCGATCGCCGAGCCGCCCGGCGGCGCCGACGCGTTCACGACAGCGCTCCGCGCCCACGACCCGCCGATCGTCGCGCGCATCGAGCGCGACCGCGTGCTGCTCGACCCTCGCACCGTCGAGCCGTCCGACGACCGCCTCGTCGAGGAGGCGCTGCGCGCGGCCTGCGCGCCGGGAGGCTCCGCTGGACGATAAGGCCCTCGCCGTCATCGAGTTCCCCGCGGTGCGCGAGCGCCTCGCGCGCCACACGACGTTCTCGGCCGGCCGCGAAGCGGCGCTGTCGCTGCGCCCCTCGTCGGACCGCGACACGGTCGTGCGGCGTCAGCGCGAGACCGCCGAGGCGGTCCACCTCGCCGCCATCAAGGTGGACGTGCCGATGGGCGGCATCCACGACGTGCGGCCCATGGCCCGCGCCGCCGAGCGCGGGCACGCGCTGACCGCGTCCGAGCTGCTGGAGGTCGCCTCGCTGGCGCGCGCGACCGGGCGCGTGCGCCGCGCCTTCGCGCGCATCGAGCACGAGGCGCCGCTGCTCGCGACGCTCGTGCGCGGCCTCGCCGACCTCGAACCGCTGCACGGGCTGATCCGCTCGGCGATCAACGACCGCGGCGAGGTGCTGGACGGCGCGAGCCCCGAGCTGCAGTCGATCCGGCGCGAGCGCAACGAGGTGCATGGCCGCCTCCAGCAGCGCATGGAGTCGCTGGTGCGTTCGCCCGGCATCCGCGGGGCGCTGCAGGACGCGATCGTCACGCTCCGCGAGGGCCGCTACGTGCTGCCCGTGCGCTCGGAGGCGCGCAGCGCCGTGCCGGGCATCGTCCATGACACCTCGGCCTCGGGCGCGACGGTCTACGTCGAGCCGATGGCCGTGGTCGACCTCGGCAACCGCTGGCGTGAGCTGGAGGCGCAGGAGCGCCACGAGATCGAGCGCATCCTGCGCGAGATCACCGAGGCCGTCGGCGACGCCGCCGACGACCTCGCGGACGCCGTCGAGCGCCTCGCCCGGCTCGACCTCGCGCTGGCCAAGGCGCGGCTCGCCGGGGAGCTCGACGCGACGGCGCTGGCAAAGCGCGGGCGCGACATGCCGTGGCTCGTCGACACGCCCGCCGAGCTCCGCCTCGTGCTGGCGCGGCACCCGCTCCTCGACGGCGAGGTGGTGCCGGTCACCATCGAGGCGGGCGGCTCGGCGCGCGCGCTCCTCATCACCGGGCCGAACACCGGCGGCAAGACCGTCGCGCTCAAGACCGCCGGGCTGCTGTGCGTGATGGCGCTCGCGGGCCTGCCCGTCCCCGCCGAGGAGGGCACGCGGGTCCCGGTCTACGACGCGGTCTTCGCCGACATCGGCGACGAGCAGTCGATCGAGCAGTCACTCTCGACGTTCTCCGGGCACATGACGGCGATCATCGACATCCTCGAACGCGCGGACGCCGGCTCATTGGTGCTCCTCGACGAGCTGGGGGCGGGCACCGACCCGACCGAGGGAGCCGTGCTCGCGATCGCGATCGTCGAGCAGCTCGTCGAGGCAGGCGTAACGCTGATCGCGACGACGCACCACAGCGAGCTCAAGCTCTACGCCCACAACCACGCCGACGTCGCGAACGCCTCGGTGGAGTTCGACCTCGAGACGCTCGCGCCGACGTACCACCTGCGGATCGGCATCCCCGGCCAGTCGAACGCGCTGGCGATCGCCACGCGGCTCGGGATGCCGGCCGAGGTCATCGACGCCGCCGGCGCCGGGCTCTCCAGCGAGCAGCGCGACCTCGAGACCGTGCTCGCCGACCTGCGCAACCAGCTCGCCGCCGCCGAGGACCGCGCGGAGCGCGCCGCCGCCGACCGCGACGCGGCCGAGGCGCTGCGAGTCGACCTCCAGCAGCAACTCGCGAGCCTCGCCGAGGAGAGCGCGCAGCTGCGCTCCGACGCCCGCGATCGCGTGCGCGAGGAGGTCCGCGACGCCGAGCGGATGCTGCAGCGCGTGCGCCGCGAGGTGGAGTCGGCGCGGCTGGAGCAGGCCGCCGAGGACCTCGAACGCGCGCGCCAGGCCGCCGCCGCGCTCGCGCCCGAGCCGCCGCCCGAGGAGCCCTCGCCGGCCGTGCGCACGGCCGAGACGCTGCCGACGCCCGAGGTGGGCGCGCGCGTGTGGCTGCGCGGCGTCTCGGTGCCGGGCGAGGCGCTGAGCCTGCCCAACGACGCCGGTGAGTTCGAGGTGCAGCTCGGCGCGCTCCGCACCCGCGTGCGGCTGCCGCAGGTCGAGCGCATGGAGACCGCCGACGGCGAGGTCGCGCTCCCGATCGCGACGCCGCCGATGCCCGAGGCGCCCGAGGAGGTCGAGGTGCGCGGCCGCCGCGTCGAGGAGGGCCTGGTCGCCGTCGAGTCGTTCATCGACGAAGCCTCGCGCGCCGGCCGGGAGCGCGTGCGCATCATCCACGGCCGCGGCACCGGCGCGATGCGCCAGGCCGTGCGCGGCCTCCTCGACGCTCACCCGCTGGTCGTGAAGTACGAGGGGGGCGGCACGCGCGAGGGCGGCGAGGGCGTCACCATCGCCTACCTCGCCGGCGCGCCATAGGACAGCCGCGCGGTCAGTCCTCGCTCGCCTGTCCCGGGTTCGCGCGGCGAGCCTCATGCCCAGGCGGAACGAGATCCGCCGCGACGTCCCACGACGCGGGCCGAGGATGAACGAGACACGGGTCAAGGGGTCCCCCAGAGACTACGAGCGATGTCGATGAGCAGGTCTGTGTTGCCGAGCAGGTTCGGGCCACTGCCGATCACCCGGTACTCGACACCCGTGTCGGGGTCGAACACCTTCAGCAGGTCGCGGTAGCGGTTGTTCTCGATGTCCGTCACGTACTCGAGGTAGGCCGGGCGGCCGTCGATCCACCGCGTGTCGACCGTGATCCAGTCGCGCTCGTACGCCTGCCAATCCCGGTAGTGGTAGTCCCCGATGTAAGCGACCTGGATCGTCACCCTGTCGTTGGTGGTCGGAGAGCCGTACCAGGCGATGTAGCCGTCCATCTTCTCGAAGCCCTGCTCCGCGGAGAACAGGACGATGTCGAGGTTCTCGGGCATGGTCGCCTCGACCCACAGGCGGTGCTGCTTCACCTCCGCCAGCACCCTCGTCGGAGAGGACGAGGTGAACTCGGAGGTGGGGCAGTCACACTCGGGATGCACGGGCCCCCGGTAGAGGTAGCTCACGAGCTCCCACGCGCCATACCTCAGCGGCTCCGGGTGGTTCACCAGCTTCAGGTCGTCCGGCTCCCACGCGAACGTAGTGGAGGCGTCGCCGTCCACCAAACCGTCGATGCAACCGACGAACGAGTACATGACCCACTTCACGCCGAACGTGCGCACCGGCGCCCCGGACGCAGGCTCGGGCGTCGACTCGATCTCGTAGCGGGTGAAGCAGTTACGCCCGTGGCGCCACTCCACCAGGTCGCCCACCTCCACGTCGTCGTAGTACGCGGCCTGCGAGTAGTCGCCCTCGTCGGCCTCGTTCAGCACCACCACGGTCGCGTCACGCCGGAGCTCGTCGTACGACGTCACCACCCTCGTTGCCCCCTCGACCTCGGAGTCGTCGTCGGGCATGAGGAAGGCGTAGCTGCCCGGCGTCGAGGCCTCACCCGTGGGGTCGAAGCGGTCATAGCGCATGACAGGGCCGGCGGGCTCGGTCGTCGGGCTGGGCTCGGTCGTCGGGCTGGGCTCCGGCGTCGCGGTGACCGTTGGCGACGGCTCCTCGTTGGACGTGCCCGAGGGCGTGACTGTCGGCGACGCGGTGGGCGCGACGGTCGGCTTGAGCACGGGCGTCGAGGTGGCGTCGGGCGTCGCGGCCAGCGGCACCGTGACGGCGGGCGCGTCGCCGCTGCTCGGCACCACGACGAGCACCACGCCCACCGCCACGACCGCTGCGACCACCGCCACCGTCACGCCCACCGCAGCAGCCGTCCCCAGCCCCACCCACACGAGCGGACGCACGACGTAGGCGAGGACGGCCGGGATGGCGAACACCGCGCGGAGGCGGCCTCGACGCTCCTCGGGGCGCCACGCGGCGAGTTCCTCGCGGCTCCGCAGCTCCAGCTTCGCCAGCATGTTGGAGACGTGGGACTTGACCGTCTCGGCGCCGATGCCGAGGCGTGCGGCGATCGCGGCGTTCGTGCCGCCACGGCGCAGCTCCTCGAGGACGCGCCATTCGGCGGGCGTCAGGATGTCGGGATGGCGCGAGCGACCCCCTCGACGGTGCTCCATGCTTCCATGCTAGCGAGGGGGCCGGGGAGGTTTCCTCCCCCGACCAGGCACCACCACTGCACCCTGCCCGCTGCCGAGAGGGCGGACCGAGGGCTCAGTCCTCGGTGGCCTGTCCCGGGTTCGCGCGGCCGAGGAACACGTCGGTCAGGATCGTGCTGTCGAGGATGGACTGCGGCGTGCCCTCGTGGGCGATGTTGCCCTTGTCGAGCACGTAGGCGCGGTCGGCGATGTCGAGCACGCCCTTGATGTTGTGTTCCACCACCATGATCGTCGTGCTCAGCCGCTCGCTGATCTCGGCCACCTTCTCGAACACCTCGGTCACGATGATCGGCGCGAGGCCGAGCGTGGGCTCGTCGAGGAGCAGCAGGTCGGGGTCGGCCATGAGGCCGCGGCCGAGCGCGAGCATCTGCTGCTGCCCGCCGGACATCGCGCTCGCGGGGTCGCGGCGCTTCGGGTAGAGGATCGGGAAGAGCTCCATGACGGCCTCGAGGCGGCGCGCCTTCTCGGCCTCGTCGCCCAGGTAGAGGCAGCCCATCTCGAGGTTCTCGGCGATGCTGAGGTGGGTGAACACGCGCCGCCCCTGCGGGACGAACGAGATGCCCTCCTGCACGATCTCGTGCGTCGCCGCCGACAGCCGGTCACCCCGCCAGTACACCTCGCCGCCCACGACGGGGGCGAGGCCCATGATGGCCTTGAGCACGGTCGACTTGCCGGCCCCGTTGGGGCCCATCAGCGCGACGACCTCGCCGCGTCGCACCTGGATGTCGACGCCGTTCAGCGCGACCACCGCGCCGTAGTGCACGGCGATGTCGGTGAGGCGCAGCAGCGCGCCGTTCGCCGAGTGTTCCGAGGGCTCCATCAGCCGGCTCCCCGTCCTACGTGCCGAGATACGCCTCGATCACCTCTTCGCGCGCCAGCACGTCGTGCACGTCGCCCTCGGTGAGCAGCGTGCCGCTGTCGAGCACGATGAGGTGGTCCGGCAACTCGCGGACGATGTCCATGTTGTGCGAGATGAAGATGATCGTGCGGCCGCGGTCGCGCAGCTCGCGCACGAGGTCCTTGACGGGCTCGATCATCTGCGGGAACAGCCCCGCGAACGGCTCGTCGAACATGTAGATCTGCACGTCGAGGGCGAGCGCGCGGCCGATCTCCAGCAGCTTGCGCTGGCCGTAGGAGAGGTCCATCGCGAGCGAGTCGCGCTTCTCCCACATCCCGACGAGCTTAAGGATGCGCTCGGCCTCGTCGCGGTGCTCCTGCTTCGTCCGTTCGAGGAGCGCGGGGACCAGCTTGCGGCTGGTGAGGACGACCATGATGTTGTCCCACACGCTGACCTGGTCGAAGAGCCGCACCTCCTGGAACGTCCTCGTCGCCCCATGCGTGGGCACCTCGTGCGCGTGTACGACGCGCAGCGAGGCGCCGTCGAGGATCACCATGCCGCCGTCGAGCGGCAGCACCCCGCTGAGCAGGTTCACGAACGTCGACTTCCCCGACCCGTTCGGCCCCACGATGCTCGTGATGCCGCGGCGCGGGATCGAGACGGTGAGCTCGTGCACGGCGCGCACCGCGCCGAAGTGCTTCGAGATGTCGACCGTCTCGACCGAGTAGTCCTCGGGAGCCTCGGGCTGGTCGGCTTGTTCGGTGGTCATAGCCGGTACTTCCCCACCAGGCCCTGCGGCCTGAACAGCATGAGCAGCACGAGGAGCACCCCGAGCACGATCTGCCGCGCCTGTCCCACGTACTCCGGCGGGATGAACGGCAGGAAGCGCATCCCCTCCTCCATCAGCACGAAGGCCATCGCCCCCAGCAGCGACCCCCAGATCGTCGCGAGGCCGCCGAGGATCACGATCGAGACGAGCAGCATCGACTCCAGCAGGATGAACGAGTTGGGGTCGATGAAGCGGGTCCAACTCGCGAACAGCGCGCCGGCGAGGCCCGCCATCATCGCCGAGATCACCCACACCGCCAGCTTGTAATGCGTCACCCGGTAGCCGAAGACCGCGATCGCCTCCTCGTCCTCCCGGATCGCCGTCAGCACCCGGCCGAACGAGGACGTGACGATCAGCCACGACACCAACACGACGAACGCGAGCAGGGCGAGCGAGAACAGCAGGAACTCGAACTCACCGTCGATCACCCACCCGCCGAGGATGGGCCGTTCGATCTCGTGGATGCCGAAGGCGCCGCGGGTGACCCCTCGGAGGTTCAGGAAGGTGTTGAAGGCGATGATCGCGAAGCCGAACGAGACGAGCACGAAGATGTCGTCGCGGAAGCGGTTGAACGCCACGCCGACGACGATCGCCACGAGCCCGGCCAGCACCACGGCGACCGGGAGGGCCGCGAAGAACGGCCAGCCGTACGTGGGGATCGCGTCTGTGCGGGCGGCCTCGTACGACGCGTTCGAGGTGAGGACGGCCGTGGCGTAGGCGCCGATGCCGAAGAAGCCGATGTGCCCGACGGAGAGCAGCCCGGTGAAGCCGACGACGAGGTTGAGGCTGACGGTGAGGATCGCCCAGATGGCGAAGACGGTGGCGACCGTGATGGCGAAGCCGGTGCCCTGCCAGGCCATGAAGATGATCGCCCACGTGATGACCAGCAGGTTGGCCCAGAGCTCGACGTTGCCTCGGGCGAGGGTGGCCAGCCGGCCGGCGGTCTGTGGTAGCGCGGCCATCGCTCAGCTCCTCGGCAGCAGGCCCTTGGGCCAGAACGACAGGAAGAGGATGAGCACGACGAACGACACGACGTCGCGCCACTCGCCGGCGAGGTCCCAGATCCCGAACTGCTCGATCATCCCCAGCACGAAGCCGCCGACGATCGCCCCGTAGAGGTTGCCGATGCCGCCCACGACCGAGGCGATCCAGCCCTTGAGCAGGAGCAGCAGGCCCATCCGCGGCTGGATCGCCGTGTCGTGCCCGCTGAGGATGCCGGCGAAGGCGGCGTAGGCCGCGCCGATGAAGAACACGACCGCGATCACGACCGTCGTGTTGATGCCGACGACCTTCGAGACCTCCTCGTCGTCGCCTACGGCGCGGACCGCCTTGCCGAAGGAGGTCTGGCGGAGCAGCAGCCACAGGCCGGCGAAGCCCACGAACGCCATCGCGATGGTGAAGACGTTGAAGCCCTTGATGTTGGCGCCGCCGATGGTCCACGGGTCGCTGCCAAAGGCGTCCGGCAGCGGCCGCGGGGTCGCCTCGAAGACGATCGTCGTCGCGGCGGTGAGGGCGAGCAGCACGCCGAGCGAGGCGACGAGCATGATCAGCGGCGACCGCGCGCGTTCGAGCATGTAGATGTAGAGCCCCCGGTAGAGGGCGAGCCCGACCGCGCCCGCGAGCAGGCACGAGACGAGCCAGCTCAGGTAGAGCCGCGAGCCGTCCGCGCCGGCCACGAGGATCGCGACGTAGCCGCCGACACCGACCGCGACGATGGCCGCGAGTGCGACCACGGCCGTCGGTGCGCTCGCACCCGACACGCGCCGGATCGCCCGGAACACCACGAACGCCACCACAACGCCGAGTGCGGGGCTGATGAGGAGGTTGAGATCGGTCGGGAACGTGATCAGGACCGCGGTGTAGACGCCAGCCGCCGCGGAGAGCGCTCCTCCCCCGACCGTCACCGCGCGCTGGCCGTAGCGGCGGCTCAGGCGCCGGTAGTACCTCGTGTGGAGCGCCCAGGCGACGACCCCGGCAGTGATGATGCCGAAGACGATGTTGAGCGCCGGATGGCTGACCTCGTACTGGCCGCCCAGCCACTCCGGTGAGCGCAGGTAGAAGACCCCGTAGGCGCCGATGGCAGCCGCCGCGCCGTAGTAGAGGTCGAAGAACCACACGGTGCTGTAGACGAGCGTGAAGCCCATCGCGAGGAGGGCGTAGACGGCGCCCACGGAGGCACCGTTGAAGGCGAACTGGAGAGCCTGCTCCGGGGACTCGGCGATCTTCCAGCCCAGGTAGGCAACCGTTGCCACGGCCAGCGCGATCGCGAGCAGCGTGCTCTGGCGATCACGGTACTCGAGCACGGGCTACCTCCGGGGCGCAGCGGAGCGGGGTGCGCCCGCTCCGCTCACTACCGAACCGGCCCGGCCAGTCGTGTGGCCGGGCCGGACAATACGCGACTACTCGGTCGGCGCAGCGCCGAGGACGCGGTAGCCGTTGTTCTGCTCGGTCCGCTCAGCAGACGGGAGCACCTCGATGACGACGTTCGCGAGGCCGACGACCTCGCCGTTCGAGTCGAAGCTGTACTCGTCGCCGATGGCGCCGCTCCAGGTGATGCCGTAGAGGCAGTCCCGGAAGCCGTCGGCGTCCTGGTCGTCATTCGTCTGCTTCAGGCACTCGGCGGTGATGTAGACGTCGTCGTACGCCGAGCCGAGGTACCACGGCAGCGTGACGTACCCGTAGTTCTCCCGGAACCGCTGGAGCACGTTCTGGCCGAGCTCGTTCGCGGGATCGAGGTCCGTGATGATCGCCTTCACGCCCGTCGCGGCATCGCCCGCGATCTCGAGCGCGGTGGTGCCGACGACCACGATCTCACCGTAAATCGGCCCCTCGAAGCCGAGCTCGCGCGCCTGCTTGACGATGGTGCCGCCGGCGAACTCGGACTGCGCCGCGACGTGCAACGCGTCGGGGCCCGCCTCGATGAGCTTCGTGAGTTGCGTCCGGAAGTCGGTCGTGTCGGACGGGTAGCGCTCCTCGCCCACCACCGAGCCGCCGCGCTGCTCGAACTGCGCGACCGAGGTGCGGCGCACGCCCTCGGCGTAGTCCGTCGCCTCCGTGATGGTGGCGAGAGTCCGGATGCCGTCGGCCCACAGCACGTTGCCGGTGTCGATGCCCAGCTGCGCATCGCTCAGCGAGGTGCGGAAGATGTAGTCGCCCGCGTCGGCGATGTCGGGGTTCGTCGCGAGCCCGGAGAACATCACCACGCCGTCGCTCTCGGCGAGCGGCGCCGCGCCCAGCATCGCGCCGCTGCACGAGGTGCCGAGGATGATCTTCACGCCGTCGACGTCGGTGAGCTTGTTGTACGCGGTGATGGCGTCCTGCGCGCTGCACTTCGAGTCCTCGACGATGAGCTCAAGCATGCGGCCGTTGATGCCGCCCGCCGCGTTGATCTCGTTGACCGCCATCTGCTTGGCCTGGATGGCGACGCGGCCGTAGGTCTCGCCCGGGCCCGTCGCGGACTCCATCACGCCGATGCGGAACGGCTCTGCCGGCTCGTCGGCCGTGTCTTCGGCCTCGTCGCTCGGGCAGGCCGCCGCCAGCGGCACGAGGAGCGCCGCCAGCCCAACAAACACCGCTCGCTTCCACCAGGACACTCGCATCACGCCCCCCAGAGTCCGCCCGCCACATGCCGGGCCGATCGCGTACTACCCCCACACGAGCGTGATAGTAGCCCATGTGAGGGGGATCGCGCCGCAGGCTCGACGATGACGGCGGCGGCGGGACGCTGCGGACGGCGCACCGGGCAGGTGCGCCTGCTCTCACCTCGGGCGTTAGTGCGCGCCCTCGACCTCGACGGTGACGATGTCGATGCCGTGGTACTTCTGATGCTGGACGGATGAGGCGTGGTGCCGGAGCAGCCGCAGCGAGATCTCGTCCTCGTCGGGGATCGGCGGCAGCTCGGAGAGGTACGCCAGCTGGTCCTCAATGTTGACGCCCTCGGTGAGGGTCACGAACTCGAGCTGCGCCAGCGGGCCGTCCATGCGAGCCACCACCGAGAGACGCCTGGCCGGGGTGCCGCCTGCTCCGCCGTCGGTCTGGAGCAGGACGGACAGCGTCTCCTCCCCCGCCGAGACGAGTCGTTCCGTGGAGGGCTCGTTCCAGCTATTCCGCGAGGCGAACCCCCGCAGGAACGTGTCGATGGCCGGGAGCGCGTCCATCTCGAGGGGGACCTGCAGGCGCCGCCGGCGGGGGCCCGTGAGCTCCATGAACAGGATCATGATCACGGCCGCGAGCGCGCCCGAGGTCATGCCGTTGCCGAGCAGCACGCCCGCGAACGGCCCGAGCAGGTCCGCGAAGATCGACTCGTTCTGGAAGCCGACCCCGACCCAGAACGCGACGCCGGCGATGGCGGCCTTGCGGTGGTCCAGCCCGTCCTGCACCACCATGCGCATGCCCTGCACGAACAGCAGCGCGAGGAGCACGGTCACGTACGCGGCGACCACCGGTCCCGGGATCGCGACCAGCAGCGCGGCGAACTTCGGGAGGAACGCCAGCAGCACGGTGATCGACCCGATGGCGATCCCGACTCTCCGCGCCGCCACGCCCGTGACCTCGGCGAGCGAGATGCTGGACGAGTAGGTCGTGTTCGGCAGCGTCCCGGCCAGGCCAGACAGCAGGTTGCCCGTGCCGTCCGCGTTGAGCGCTCCCTGCACGACGCGGAAATCGGTGGCGCGCGGCGCACGTCGGGAGACCTGCTGGATGGCAATGCCGTCGCCCACTGTCTCCACCGCGCCGACCAGCGTCACGACGACGAATGCGGGCAGGAGCGCCCAGAACTCCCGGCCCGGCGTCACGTCGAACCCGGGCCAGCCGCTGCCCGGCACGCCGATCCACCCCGCGTCCAGCACGGGATCGAGGTCGTAGATCCCGAAGAGCGCGGCAACAACGCAGCCGGCGACGATGCCGATGATCGGGGACCACAGCCGCCACGCCGCCGGCCCGCGCAGGACGAGCCCGAGCACCACGCCGAGCGTGACCGCGGCGGTCACGGGCGCCGCCGCGTCCGAGGCGTCCTCGGGCACCTGGGCCAGCGTGTCGAAGACGATGGGCATCACGGTGGCCGCGATCAGCATGATCACGGTCCCGGCCATGACGGGTGTGAACACGCGCCGCAACAGCGACAGCCGCGCCGCCATCGCGAACTGGATGAGCGATGAGATGACCACGAGGCTCGCCATCGTCGACGGTCCGCCCTCGATGAGGGCGGCGACGCAGACCGCGATGAACGCGCCCGACGTCCCCATGATCAGGACGTGCCCGGCGCCCACCCGGCCCACGCGGACGGCCTGCAGGATGGTGGTAGCGCCACTCACGAGCATCGCCGCGAAGACGGCCCACGTGATGTACGCCGCGGGCTGCTCCGCGATCCGGGCGACGATCACCACGGTGATGACGACACCCGGCACGGTGACCAGCGCGGCCTGTGCGCCGACGCCCGTGGCCACCGGCCAGGGCGGACGCTCGTCGGGCTCGTAGCGCACGTGCTCGTTGGTCTCTGTTGCCACCAGGCGCCCTTCAGCCGGCGCGCGGATACCGAACTGATACGACATCGCCGCCGGGCTCTATCACGTTAGTGAACGGTATCGAACGGATCAAATCGGAACGCGCCGGTGGAGCCGGGCTTCGCTACTCGCGCGCGAGCCAGGGCTCCTTCGCGATCTCGCCGAGCTCGCGGAGGTGCGACACGCTGTTGAGCCCGGTGACGGCCGTGCGGCCGTCCATGCCCTGGCTGAGCGTCGTGATCCCGCAGTTCGCGCCGTAGATCTGCGCGTACTCCCCGTCATCGAGGCCCATCAGCCGCGACACGAATGCCCCGAGGACGCCCCCGTGGATCACCGCGATCGCGACGTCCGAGGCGTGGCGCAGCGCCAGCTCCTCGACCTGCCGCTGCACGCGGTCGCGGAAGGCCGTCGTGCCCTCCTCGCCCGGGATCCCGCCCGTGCCCCAGTCGCGCCCGACGAGGCCGAAGCGCTCCGCGGCCTCGGACCACAGCAGGCCCTGCGCCTCGCCGAAGCGGTACTCGCGCAGGTCCGGCACGTCGACGATCTCGAGCCCCGTGTGCCCGGCGACGACGGCTGCGGTGTCGCGCGCCCGGCGCAGCGTGCTGCTGTAGAGGGCGACTGCGCCCGCGTCCGCGAGGTGGCGGCCCGCGGCCTCGGCCTGTTGCCGGCCAAGCTCGGTCAGGCCGTGGTCGGACCAGCCCTGGATCCGCCCCGTCGCGTTGCCCTCGGACTCCGCGTGGCGGAGCAGGAGGAGCGTCACGGGTTGGGCCAGGCGTCCCCGGTCGGGAGCGGCTCGGCGCCCACGGCCGGGCCGATGAGCCGCACGAAGCGGTCGATCACGCGCGCCGTCGCGCCGAAGATCAGGTGCTCGCCGTGGCGGAACGCCGGCATGCGCATGCCCGGCCGCGGCTCCGTCCACTCCAGCGCCTCACCCGAGAGCAGGCGGCCGAGCGGCACCTCGAGCAGCTCGGCAACCTCGATCTCGGCGAACGCGAAGGGGTACGGCGCGGGCGCGGTGATCGCCCCGACGAAGGGGCTCATGACGAAGTTCGAGCGTGTCGGCGTGTCGTCCAGCTGGCCGTAGATCTCGATGTCTCCCTGGGCGACGCCGATCTCCTCCTCGGTCTCGCGGAGCGCGGTCATGAGCAGCGTGCCGTCCTCGGGGTCCTGCGCGCCGCCGGGCAGGCTGATCTCGCCCTTGTGGTGCTCGACGTGGTGGGTGCGGACCTGGAAGAGCAGGTGCTCCTCGCCGTCGCGTTCGTAGAGCAGCACCATGACGGCGGCGGGGACCAGCGAGTCACCCTCCATGCGCTGGGGCTCGTAGCCCTCGATCACCTCACGGACGCTCTGACGCATCGGGCACCGCCTCTGGTCGGGGTTCGGATCGTGGTGAAGCCTACCGCAAACGGTCGTACGCGCCGCAGAGCGCTGCATGGTCGGCGCGAATGTCGCGTCGATCGTGGACAGCGTGCACGTCTTGGGGACAACGATGTGAGCAACTGGCCCACCTGGGCCTCGGGAGTCCCTAGAGTGCAAATCAGCCGAGCGGGGGTGCCCCAGAAGCCAAGTTCCGGTCCGCTGGACGGCTTCCTGGGGTGAGCGGAAACCTGAGCGAGGCGAGAGACCGCGCAGTTCCGGGCAACCGGGAATGCGCGGTTTCGCTTTGCCCGCCACCTGTGAGCCCGCCTCGCCGCTCCGATACGATCTGGCAGCCTTGGAACCAATGGCATATCCTTCACCCCATGAGGGTCCGAACGGATATTTCGCTCGATCGCTACCGCCCGACGGGCGCCCGTGGCGGGGCGGGGCTCTGGCCGCGCCGCCGCAGGATGCCCGGTCCCGAGGCGGACATCGAGGCGCTCAGGGGTGATCTGGAGCGTATCGCCGGCGACTTTCGGGAAGCGACGCGCGCGCTCGATGACGAGATAGCAGCCAGTGACAGACAGCCCTGACGACGCAGAAGCAATCGACCCGGAGATTGTTCAGACAGACAACGCAGACGACCGAGTAACGCGCATCGAGCAGCGCTCATTCGAGGCGACGTTCGCGTCGCCTCTACCACCGCCGCAGTTTCTGGACGCCTACGAGTCCACCCTGCCGGGAGCGGCCGACCGCATCCTGTCCCTGACCGAGCGCGAGGCCCGGCACCGTCATGAGATGGTCGCGGAACTCGTGAGCGCCGAAGTGCATCAGACGAGGTGGGTACCCCTCTATATCCTGATGCTCGCGCTGGTCACGATGGTGTTCGCCGTGATCGCCCTGCTTGCGGGCTACCCGGTAGTCGGCACGCTCATCGCCGTGCTGGACCTCGGCGGCGTTGCGGGCTCCTACCTCTATGGCATCTGGAAGAGCGCGCGCGACGACGAAGGCCCCCGTCAACACGGAACGGGCCTGATTCACTCAGCGTGCCCTACCGCGCCTCGATCGGCTCGTACTCGCGGTCCAGGGGGCCGACGTAGTGGAGCAGCGGGCGCAGCAGGATGTTGTTCTCCATCTGCTCCAGCACCTGCACCGTCCACCCCGGCACCCGCCCGACCGCGAAGATCGGCACGAAGAGGTCCTGCGGGATGCCGTGCAGGTAGTAGATCACACCCGCGAAGAAGTCGACGTTGACGTTCACGCCCAGCCGCCCGTACGGGCGCATCGCCTCCTGCACCGCCTCGAGGATGGCGTACCACTTCGGCTCGCCTTTCTCGGCGCTGAGCCGCTGCACGCCCTCGCGCAGGTGCCGCGCGCGCGGGTCCTCGGCGCGGTAGACGCGGTGGCCGAAGCCCATGATGGGCTCGCCGCGTGAGCGCAGCTCCTTGACGTAGCCGGCGGCGCGCTCGGGCTCCTCGATCTCGCGCGCCATCTGCATGACGTTCTCCGCCGCCCCGCCGTGCGAGGGGCCGGAGAGCGCCGCGATCGCGGCGGTGATCGAGCTGTGCAGGTCGGCCTGCGTGCCGGTCACGACGCGCGCCGTGAACGACGACGCATTCGAGCCGTGCTCGGCGTGGAGGATGAAGTCCTTGTCCATGAGCGCGGCCGCGTCGTCGCTCGGCTCGTTGCCGTCGAGCATGTAGAGGAAGTTCGCAGCGTGTGAGAGCGTCGAGCTGGGCTCGACGGGGTCCCGGCCCTCTCGGATGGCGTGGTGCGCCATGACGATGGTCGGTACCTGCGAGGTGAGCCGCACGCCCTTGCGCAGCGTCGCGTCGTGCGACTTGTCGGCGGTCTCGGGGTCCGTCGCGGCGAGGGCCGAGACGGCGGTGCGCAGCACGTCCATCGGGTGGGCGTCCCGGACCAGCCGGATCACGTCGATGACCTCGCCCGGCAGCGTGCGGGCGGACTTGAGTTCGGCGTCGAAGGCGTCGAGTTGCGGCTGCGAGGGCAGCTCGCCGTGGAGGAGCAGGTACGCAGTCTCCTCGAACGTCGAGCGGGTCGCGAGCTCGTCGATCGAGTAGCCGCGGTACTGGAGCTTGCCGGCGCGGCCGTCGATGAAGCAGGTCTCGCTGCGGTCGAAGTAGACCTCCTTGAGCCCGCGGTGGATCGCGATCTCGGCGGTGTCGGCAGTCATCGGCTCTCTCCTCGCCGCGGGCGGTCACCAGGGCCGCCGCGCGCGGATCGAGGCCGCCCGTGTGGGCGGCCCCGGTGTGTCTCCAACCTCGTTCCGCGCAGCGCCGCGCCCATCGCGCGGCGCCGCGCGCTAGTCGTCTTCAAGCGTCGACGTATCACCCTCGGGCAGCCCGAGCTCACGCGCCTTGAGCAGGCGGCGCATGATCTTGCCCGAGCGCGTCTTCGGCAGCGAGTCGAGGAAGTCGATCTCGCGCGGCGCGACGCCGGGACCGAGCCGCTGGCGCGCGTGGCCCATGAGCTCGCGGCGCAGCTGCGGCGTCTGCTCGTAGCCCTCCTTGAGCGAGACGAACGCCTTCACGATCTCCATCGCGACCGGGTCGGGCTTGCCGATCACGCCCGCCTCGGCCACCGCCTCGTGCTCGATGAGCACGCTCTCGACCTCGAACGGGCCGACGAGGTGGCCGGCGGTGTTGATCACGTCGTCGTCGCGGCCGACGAACCAGTAGTAGCCGTCGGCGTCCTTCCTGGCGCGGTCGCCGGTGAGGTACCAGCCGCCCTGGAAGCGCGAGTCGTAGCGCTCCTGGTCATTCCAGTAGGTGCGGAACATCGAGGGCCAGCCGGGCTTGAGCGCGAGCTGCCCCTCCTGGTCCGGCTCGGTGATCTCGTTGAACTCGTCGTCGATGATCGCCGGCTCGATGCCGGGGAAGGGCAGGCCCATCGAGCCCGGGCGGATCGGCACCGAGGGGTAGTTCGCGATCATGATCGCGCCGGTCTCGGTCTGCCACCAGTTGTCGTGGATCGGGAGGTCGAAGGCGTCCTGGCCCCACAGCACGCCCTCGGGGTTGAGCGGCTCGCCGACCGACATGACGTAGCGCAGCGAGGAGAGGTCGCGCTGGCGCGCCGAGTCGACGCCGGCCTTCATGAGCATGCGGATGGCGGTCGGGGCGGTGTACCAGACGGTGACGTTGTGGCGCTGGATCGCCTCGTACCAGCGCCCGGCGCCGAAGCCGCCCTCGTAGACCAGGTTGGTCACGCCATTCGTCCACGGGGCGAACATGTGGTAGCTCGTGCCGGTCACCCAGCCCGGGTCGGCGGTGCACCAGTAGATGTCGTCGGGGTGCAGGTCGATGACGTGCTTGCCGGTGGCGTAGTGGCCGATCACGGCGTTGTGGACGTGCGCCGCGCCCTTCGGCAGGCCCGTGGTGCCCGAGGTGAAGTGCATCACCGACCAGTCCTCGGGACCGGTCTGCTCGTTCTCGAACTCCTCCGAGGCGCCCTCGGTCATCTCCATGTAGTCGAGGTTGCCCTCGCCGGCCTCGACGCCCTGGCGGTGACCGATGACCACGACGTGCTCAAGCGACGGGAGGTCGTCGCGGATGGCGTCGATCTTGGAGAGCAGGTTGGGCGTGGTGACCACCATCACGCCCTCGGCGCGGCGGATGCGCTCCATGACGGCCTCGGGGCCGAACGCCGAGAACAGCGGGGCGATGATCGCGCCGCGCTTGAGCGTGCCGAAGATGGCGAAGTACAGCTCCGGGATGCGGTCGGTGAAGAAGAAGACGCGGTCGGCCTTCTGGATGCCGAGGTCGGTGATGGCGTTGGCCCACTTGTTGGCCTCGCGCTGCATGTCCTTGAACGTGTAGTTCGTGACCTCGCCGTCGGTCGACTCGAAGATCATCGCGACCTTGTCGCCGCGCTCGCCGTTGGCGTGGCGGTCGATGCACTCGTGCGCGAGGTTGTAGGAGCCGCCGGGGAGGTCGAGCTCGGCGATGATGTCGTCCCAGTTCCAGTTCGCGCGCAGGTCCTCGTAGTCGGCCAGGTTGGGCGGCGCGCCCATTGCCGCGACATCCTTCGTGATCTCGGCGTAATCCGTGACCATAACGAGTCTCCCTCTGCTGCCCGACGCTCCCGAAACAGGTGCGCCGAGTATATCGCAGCCCCGCCCGCGTCGAGGCGCCTCACACACAGAGGCGCGCGTTCCGCTGCGATCCGCTACCCTAGCGGGCACTACGGGGATCATGATGATGAACAAGTCCGACATCGAGGAACGCGGTCCCGAGGTCTCCATGACGGAGCCCGCGATTGACCGCCTGAAGAACCTCATCGCCAACGCGGGCGACCCGCCCGTCTCCGGCATCCGCCTCCAGATCACCAAGCGCAGCTCGCACGGCTTCGAGCACCTGCTCAGCATGGTCGACGAGGGCCGCGAGCCCGAGGAGGACTACGAGCTCGACTTCGACGGCCTCTCGGTCTTCGTCGAGGGCACGAACGCCGAGTACCTCGACGGCATCGCGGTGCACTGGGAGTACAAGGGCGAGGGCGTCAACGGGTTCGAGTTCGACAACCCGAACCCATCGTGGCATGACCCGCTCGCGATGCAGATCCAGCACCTCTTCGACACGAGCATCAACCCCGGCATCGCCGCACACGGCGGCTTCGTCGACCTGCTCGGCGTCGAGGGCAAGGTGGCCTATGTCCAGCTCGGCGGCGGCTGCCAGGGCTGCGGCCTCGCCGACGTGACGCTCAAGCAGGGCATCGCGGCGGCTATCAAGGAAGCCGTCCCGGAGATCGAGGAGGTCGCCGACGCGACCGACCACGAGGCCGGCCAGAACCCCTACTTCCAGCCCTCGAAGAAGTAGTGCCCGACAGCACCCCCGGATCCACGCCCGCCCCGGCCGCGCGTGTCCTGCTGCTCTCGACGTACGAGATGGGGCACCAGCCGCTCGGGCTTGCCGCGCCCGCCGCAGCGCTGCGCGCCCGCGGCCACGAGGTCGACGTGCTCGACCTCGCCGTCGACCCGCTCGACGAGGGGCGCGTGCGGGCTGCGGACCTGATCGCGCTGTCGATCCCGATGCACACCCCGGCAAGGCTCGCTCTGCAACTGGCGCCGCAGTTGCGCGCGCTCCGACCCGAGGCGCCGATCGTGCTCTACGGCCTGTACGCCGGGCTGCTCAGCGACCTCCGCGCGAGCGACGTCGTCGACGCCGTGGCGGGCGGAGAGTACGAGCCCGAGCTGTGCGCGCTCGCCGACCTCGTCGCGGCCGGCTCAACCCTCGACGGATCGCCCGCGCCAGACGTCGCGTTCGCCCGCCAGCAGTACCCGGTCCCCGACCGGGCGGGCCTGCCGGCCCTCGATCGCTACGCGCAGCTCCAGACCGCGGACGGCTTCGAGGTCGCCGGGTACGTCGAGGCGACCCGCGGGTGCGCGCACCAGTGCCTGCACTGCCCCGTCACCGCCGCCTACGACGGCCGGCTGCGCCTCGTGCAGCCCGGGACGGTGCTCGCCGACATCGACCAGCAGGTCGAGGCGGGCGCGGCGCACATCACCTTCGGCGACCCCGATTTCCTGAACGCCGTCCCCCACTCGCTCGCGATCGCCGAGGGGCTGCACGAACGCCACCCCTCGCTGAGCTGGGACTTCACCGCCAAGGTCGAGCACCTGCTCGAGCACGCGGACCTCTTGCCGCGCCTGCGGGACCTCGGCTGCCTCTTCGTCACCTCGGCCTTCGAGGCGACGAGCGACGAGGTGCTGCGCGAACTCGACAAGGGCCATGCGGCGGCCGACCTCGTCCCCGCCATCGAGGCGTGCGACGCGGCCGGGCTGGCGCTGCGGCCGACGTGGATGACATTCACCCCGTGGACCACCGCCGAGGACCTCGCCGACATGCTCGCGTTCATCGAGGCGCAGGGGCTCGTCGAGCGCGTGCCGCCGGTGCAGTACGGGCTGCGCCTGCTGCTGCCGCCGGGATCGCCGCTGATCGCGCCGGTCCACGCGCAGGGTCTCCTCGGCGACTACGACGCCGAGGCGCTGACGTACGAGTGGCGCCCGCTCGACGAGCGCGTCGACCCGCTCCAGCGGACGATCGCCGCCCTCGTCGAGGAGCAGCACGCCGACATCCACGGGGGGCACGCCAGCACCTTCGGCCTGGTGCGCGAGGCGGTCCTCGAGGCGACGGGGCAGCCCTCGCCCGCGACGGCCGCGCCGCAGCGCGTCCTCCCGGCCACGCCGGGGCTGACCGAGAGCTGGTTCTGCTGAGCGGAGCCCACCGCGGAGCAGTCTGCTTCGCTCGACCTCATCACCCTCTAGCGAGGACGCGCGACCGGCGGCCGCATGGCTACGCGGGCGGCGTCTCGTTGTGCACGATGCCAACGACGTTGCCCGCGGGGTCCGCGAAGAGCGCCATCGTGACCATGCCGGGGATCGTCGTGATCTCCTGCACGACCTGGCCACCGAGTGCCGTGACGCGGTCGAGGTAGGCCTGCAGGTCGTCGACCTCGATGTAGACGAAGACGCCGGGCTGGTCCGCGGCGGTGATGCCGCCGCCGATGCCGGTCTCGTCCTGCGGCTCGACGAGGCCGTACTGCATGGGGTTCTCGGCGTTGATCTCCCAGTCGAAGGCCTGGGCGTAGAACTGCTGCAGCGCCGGTCCGTCCGCGCCCCCGATCTCAAAGTGCACGACGGGATTGGGCATGCGAAGCCCCTTTCATTGAGTCGGTGGGAGCGGTTTGCCGGCGGACGAGCCGCCGCGCCCACGGTAGCACGGGCCGAGGGGTTCGTGAGGGAGTTCACACAGCAGCATTCCTGGTTGTTCAACCAGTTCTATAACAATCGTGTGCCTGCTGATATGGTTGCACGGAGAAATACACGCCTTATGGTTGGTAGGGAGTACGGACGGTGCAGGCTACATGGCCGAGGCCGACATCACGGACATCACCGACTACGTGGCTGAAGCCCGGGAGTTGCTTGCCAGGGGCCGTCGACACCTTGCGACCGGCAGGCTGCACCGTGCCTCCCGCAGGGGCTGGGAAGCCGCCGCACTCATGGCCCGGGCGGTAGCCGCCGCCCAGGGGTGGGAGTACGAACACCCCGACCACTTCAGCGTGCTACTGAACCGGGCGTGGAAGCTCACTGGCGAGGATCGCCTGCTCGGACTGCGGGGCATCGCCAACGATCTCCGCGGGAACTACCACCGTCGCAAGCGCCACCTCGACGCCGAGGCGATCCGCGAGGACATCGAGAGCGTTGCGGAGTTGTTGGAGATTCTCGCGCCGCTCGCCGGCTCGCCGGACCGGGGTTAGCCCCGGCCGCTCCTCGCAGCTACGACAGGGCCCGCCGCACCGGAGCCGCGCCCTCGAGGGACAGGGGAGCCGCACCACCCTCGACTTCGTCGACGATGTCGATGCGGAGCAGCCCGTGCGCCTCGCGGAGCGCGGCCTCGACCTCCTCGGGGCGTCCACCGCGCGCGAAGATGAAGCCGAGGTACTCGCTGCCTTCCGGCAGCGGCGTCACCTCGTGTCCCAGCGGGATGGTGATGGCGATGCCAGCGACGCCCGGCAGCGCGCGCGCCGCGGCGAGGCCCTCGACGCGCCGCAGGCGGCCCGCCCGCGGGATCGGGATCATCATCACGCCCGACGCGGCGTTCGACCGCTCGATGTCGGCCACGCGCTGACCGACGGCGTGGCCGAGCAGGAGCTGCTCAAGCGACACGCCCGCGCCGAACTGCAGCGTGCGCGAGCACAGGCCTCCGATGCTCCGCGCGGCGATGTCGACCGGCCACACACCGTCGTCATTGATGCGCACCTCGGCGTGGAGCGGGCCGTCGCGCAGGCCCAGCGCCTGCGCGGCGCGCGCCGCCGTGCGCCTGACCTCCTCCTGCCGCTCGGCCGGGAGCCGCGAGGGCGTCACGTAGATCGTCTCCTCGAAGTACGGGCCGACGAGCGGGTCGGGCTTGTCGAAGATGGCGAGCACCTCGAGCTCTCCGTCGGTGAGCAGGCCCTCGACGGAGACCTCCTCGCCGGGGATGTAGCCCTCGATGAGCACGCGGTCGTCGGTGCCCATGCACTCGTCCGCCACCGCGGGGTCGGCGAGCAGCGCGCGCAGCCGCTCGAAGGCGGCGACGAACTCGGCCTCGTCGTTCGCGCGGATCACGCCACGGCTCGCGGAGAGCGAGAGCGGCTTCACGACGCACGGCAGTGGCGCCTCGGCGGCCACGGCGCGCGGGTCGGCATCGACCGGCGTCACCATCCACGGCGGTGACAGCACCCCGCCCGCCTCGAGCCGCTGCCGCAGCAGCGACTTGTCGCGCGTGCCCGCAACGGCGTCGACGGTGTTGTGCGGCAGGCCGAGGCGCTCCGACGCGCGCGCTGCGGCCAGCGTCCCGGCGTCGTCGACCGCGACGATGGCGGCGAGGGGGCGCTCCTCGGCGTACACCTCGATCGCGTCGGCCGCGGCGTCCGGGTCGCCGAGGGGGAGCGCAACGGTGGCGCCGGGCAGGAAGTTCTCGACGGCCGACCGCTGGTCGGACCCGACGACCACGTCCACGTCGAGCTCCGCGGCCGCGGCCATGAAGTCCGGCGCGCGATAGCTCGCGCTCGGGATGAGGAGCAGTACGCGCGCCATCCGGCCTCCGGTGGTTGTCGCCCTCGGTAGCATCGAGTGCCAGTGTCGATTCTAGCGGCGACCGAGGGAGCTCGGGCATGCTACAGGCCCTCACCCACATCGGGCTCGTGCGCGCGGCGAACCAGGACGGCGCGCTCGCCGAGGAGCTACCCGACGGCCGCAGCCTGCTGGTGGTCGCGGACGGCGTCGGCGGCATCCCCGGCGGCGAGGTCGCCTCCCGTACGGCCGTCGACGCGCTCGCCGATGCGCTGCGCTCGCGCGGCGACGAGCCGCCCGAGGCCGCACTGCGCCGCGCGTTCGCCGCGGCGAACGCCGCCGTTCGCGCGGGCCAGCGGGGCACCCACGACCGCATGAGCACGACGCTCGTCGCGGCCCTCGTGCGCGGCGGCACGGGGTGGGTCGCGAACATCGGCGACAGCCGTGCCTACCTCGTGGCGGACGGCGAGGCGAGACAGCTCACGCTCGACCACTCGTGGGTCGAGGAGGGGATCCGCTCCGGCGAACTGGCGCCCGACGACCCGCTGGTGGCGCTCAGCCGCCATCTGATCACGCGCGCGATCGGCCTCGACGCGGCCGCGGACGTCGATGTCTTCGGGCCGATCGACCTCCCCGCGGGCGGCGTGCTGCTGCTCTGCACCGACGGACTCCACGGCGCGCTCGACGACCCCGCGATCGCCGGCGTCGTCGAGGCAGCCGGGGTCGAAGTTGCACAATCCTGCATCGATGCGGTGCTTGCGGCGGGGGCGCCTGACAACGTCGCCGTCGCCCTGCTCGCGCCGTAGTAGAGTGGCGGCACACATCGCGAACGTTGTTGAGAGAAAGAGAGAACATGCCCAAGTACCTCGTGAAGGCTTCGTACAACCCCGCCGGCGCACAGGGACTGCTCCAGGAAGGCGGCTCGGCGCGTCGCGAAGCGCTGACCGCCTCGGTCGAGTCGGCCGGAGGGTCGGTCGAGACCTTCCTCTACGCGTTCGGGGGCGACGACCTCTACATCGTCATGGACCTGCCGGACAACGTCTCGGCGGCGGCGCTCGGCCTCACGATCGGCGCGGCGGGCGCGATCACGTGGAGCACCACGGTCATGCTGACGCCCGAGGAGATCGACGAGGCAGCAGGCAAGTCCGTCAGCTACCGCGCGCCCGGCGCGTAGGCCCCTCGCCCGGTGGCCACCTCGTAGCGCGGGCGCGCCGAGGGCGGGAGCAGCAGCGCCGGGGGCCGCCGCAGCACGCGCGGTAGCCGGGGCCAGGCGGCCCGGCTGAGCGCGGCGACGCCCTCCAGGAGCGCGGAGCGGGCGGGATCCCACGGCATCTCGTACGCCTCGCGGAGTCGCGGCGGGAGCAGTCCCGCCGTGATCTCGCGCCACGGCACGATCAGCGGCCCGAACGGCAGGGTGGGCCGGCACAGCTCGCGCGCGATGGCGCGCGCCGTCTCGCCGACCTCGAGGCGCTCGACCGTCGCGTCGAGGTACCCGTTGAAGGCCGGGAGGTCGGGCGGGAGCAGTGCCTCGGGCACGCCGAGCAGCCGCCCGACGAGCTTCGTCTGCTGGTAGTACTCCTCCTCGCGCTCCGGCGGGAGTGGCCGCACGAAGCGCCGATGGCACTCCAGCGCGGTGTCGACGAGCGTGGCGTGTACCCACAGCAGCAGCTCCGGGTCGCGCGCCTCGTAGCCCGCGCCGGTGACGCCTCGATGCACCGCGTTGACGCCGCGCGCCGCGGCCCGCGCCTCGTCGGCGTTGCCGAAGACGATGGCGAACATCGGGCGGAGCGTGCGCAGCAGCCGCCCGTAGCGGTCGCCTCGCCACTCGCTGTGCTCGGCGACCCCCCGCGCGACGAGCGGATGCGCGATCTGCATGAGCAGCGCGCGCCCGCCGCCGACGAGGATCACGGCCTCGCCGTCGACCTCGCGGATCGCCGCATCGGCTGCGAAGGGGAGCCCATCCACGGCGTCACCCTCCGCTAGAAGATCGCGAGGGGGTTGACCGGGCTCCCGGTGCCGCCCGGCACCCGCAGCGGCGCGACCACGAGCAGGAACTCGTAGCGCCCCTCCTCGGCGCACACTTCGGCGAGCGGCTGCAGCAGCGCGTTGTCGACGAGGGCGACGCCGAACGCGTAGATGACCGGGTGGACGGCCCAGCCGAGCTCATACTCGTTCGGGCGGGCGTCCATCATGTCCCAGACCAGCACCGCCACGTCGCGGTCGCGAATGTAGCGCATGCAGGTGGCGTGCAGGCCGGGCGTGGGCTCCTCGCGGTTGCCGAAAAAGAAGTCGGGGTGCTCGGCCTGGAACGCCTCACGGCCACTGTGGACGAGGATGGCGTCGCCCGGCCGGACCTCGACGCCCTGCGCCTCCGCGACCTCCTCGAGCTCCGGGCCGTGCACCGGCCGCTCGACGGTGACGTACGGCTCGCCGCGGTGGCGAGGCACGTCGAGCAGGACGCCGCGCGTGATGATGCCGGTCTCCCACGCCGTCACGTCGCCGAAGGTGACGCCCTCGCCGGTGATGAACTCGTCGGGGTCGCGGCCCTGCCAGCCGCCTCGCTGGTCCCAGACGTGGCTCAGCGCGTCGAGGTGCGTGTGGTTGTGGCCGTGGTAGACGAAGCCGTAGTAGTCGACCACCGAGCCCGTGTCGTAGGGGCGACGGTTGCGGCGCACGAACTGCTGCGCGGGCGTCGGGTTCGTCGGGCCCGGCTCCTTCGGGTAGGGCCTGCTGATCGAGACGACGCGGCCGGTGCGCGCCATCGCGAGCGCCTCGACTCGCTTCGTCGCGTCGATGAGGTTGACGGCGCCGACCTCGTCGTCGTCGCCCCAGCGACCCCAGTTGTTGTCGTCGGTCAGCCAGCCGTGGACCTCGTCCTTCGAGGGCAGCGCGCGCCCGTCCCGCTCGTCGGCCATCGGTGCCCCCTCGTCGCGTCTTCGCGGTGCCGGGCGCGATGGTAGCGCGCGGCGGACGCTGCCCCCAGCGCGGCGGTACGATGGGCGTGACCACTACGCCGCGCAGCCGAGGCCACGCAGATGCCCGAGCAGTACGCCGCCACCGACACCCGCACCGGCCTCGAGGTCGTCGTGACGGGCGACTTCCCCGAGGACCCCGACGACCGCGTGCGCATCGCGCGCACGACGACGCTGTTCACGCGCCTGATGTCGACCATCCTGGCGATGGAGAACCAGACGGAGCAGCGCGAGGGCTTCCGGGCGATCGAGACGCAGCTGGAGGTGGCGGAGGCGCTGCTGCGCCGCGACATCGAGGAGGTCCAGCGCCTGATCCGCTCGACCCTCGAGACGATGGGGATCACGGAGGAGCGGCTCGAGGAGATCGAGGCGGAGCTGCGCCGCCACCTGGAGGAGTTCGGCGGCTTCGACCTGCCGCCGTCCGAGCCTCGGGCGTAGACGTCGGTCGGCGAGTACCGCCGCTACCGCGTCATCACCGGGGCACTCGCGGATGCCCTGGTCACAGCGAGCGACTCCGGCCCTACAGTGAATCCATGCAGAACTTCAGCATCTCCCTGGATGACGAGACCGGCGATTGGGCCCGCGCCGAGGCCGCGCGGCGCGGCGTCACAGTCTCACGACTGGTGGCAGACCTGCTACACGAGCAGATGCACCGCGACGATCGCTACGAACAGGCCCGGCGTGCCTACCTCGCGCGGCCCGCGAGGGATCTGAGTTCGGAGTCGGGCCCCTACCCTTCCCGCGACGAGCTCTATCGCCGGTAAGCGAGCGAACGGCTCGCCCACTGGCAGAGCCCGCCTGCCCCCGCTACGCTGGATCGCGCGCTGCCATCCGACCGCGCTGGACTCCCCCTCGCCGCAATCGAGGTGACCCCCTGCCCACCGACCGTATCGCCGTCACCGGCGCCCGTGAGCACAACCTCAAGAACATCTCGGTCGAGATTCCGCGCGACCGCCTCGTCGTCATCACGGGGCTGAGCGGCTCCGGGAAGTCCTCCCTCGCCTTCGACACCATCTATGCCGAGGGCCAGCGCCGTTACGTCGAGTCGCTCTCCGCCTACGCCCGCCAGTTCCTCGGCCTCATGGAGAAGCCCGACGTCGACTACATCGACGGCCTCTCGCCGGCCATCTCGATCGACCAGAAGGGCGTCTCGAAGAACCCTCGGTCCACTGTCGCGACGGTGACGGAGATCTACGACTACCTGCGGCTGCTCTACGCGCGCGCCGGCGTGCCGCACTGCCTGCACTGCGGGCAGGTGATCCGCAGCCAGACGGTGCAGCAGATCGTCGACGCAGTCCTGGCCGAGCCGCCGGGCACGCGCGCGATGCTGCTCTCGCCCGTGGTCCGGCACCGCCGGGGCGAGCACAAGCAGGTCTTCGAGGCCGTCCAGCGGCTCGGCTTCGTGCGCGTCCGCGTCGACGGCGCCATTCGCGACGTCGACGAGGAGTTCGACCTCGACCGCTACGAGTGGCACGACATCGACGTGGTCGTCGACCGGCTGATCATCCCCGAGCTCTCGGACGAGACCACCGGGGAGGACTACGACGCCACGCGGCAGCGCATCGCGGACTCGGTGGAGCAGGCGCTGCGGCTCGGCGAGGGCATGCTGGTCTTCGCCCCGCAGGCACAGGAGGGCGAGGCGGAGCGGCCCGAGGAGACCTTCAGCGAGCACTTCGCGTGCCCGAACCCCGACCACCCGCCCTACTCGGTGGGCGAGATCGAGCCTCGCAACTTCTCGTTCAACAGCCCGCACGGCGCGTGCCCGACCTGCACGGGCCTCGGCGTGCAGATGGAGCTCGACCCCGGCTTGGTGGTGCCGAACCGGAAGCTCTCGATCGCCGAGGGCGCGATCCTCCCGTACCAGCGGATGAGCACGAGCATCACGTGGTACCGCCGTCGCCTCGACGCGCTCGGGCAGGCGTACGGCTTCGACCTCAACACGCCGTTGGATGACCTCACAGAGCAGCAGTGGACCGCCGTGATGCACGGCACCGGCGAGGAGTCGATCAAGCTCGAGTACCGGACGAAGCGCGGCCGTGAGCGCAGCTTCGACGTGTCGTGGGAGGGCGTCCTGCCCTCGCTCGAACGCCGCTACAACGAGACCGAGTCGGACTGGGTCCGCAACGACATCGAGCGCTACATGGTCTCGGTGCCGTGCCCGGACTGCGAGGGCGCGCGGCTCAAGCCGGAGATGCTCGCCGTCACCGTCGACGGCCGCTCGGTCGCCGAGGTGGTGGGCGACTCGGTCGCCGACGGCGTGGCGTGGGTCGAGCGCCTGCGCGGCGAGGGCTCACCGCTGGGCGCTCGCGAGCGCCAGATCGCGCGCCAGATCCTGCAGGAGATCGCGAACCGGCTGACCTTCCTCTCCGACGTCGGGCTCGACTACCTCACGCTCGACCGCGCCTCGGCGACGCTGTCGGGTGGCGAGGGGCAGCGCATCCGGCTGGCGACGCAGATCGGCTCCGCGCTGATGGGCGTGCTCTACGTCTGCGACGAGCCCTCGATCGGCCTGCACGCCGTCGACAACGAGCGCCTGATCCGCACGCTGACGCGCCTGCGCGACCTCGGCAACACGGTGCTCGTCGTCGAGCACGACGAGGCGATGATGCGCGCCGCCGACCACCTCATCGACCTCGGCCCCGGGGCCGGCGAGCACGGGGGACATGTGGTCGCGACTGGGACGCCGAAGCAGGTCATGCGCAACCGGCAGTCGCTGACCGGCCAGTACCTCGCCGGCAAGCACACGATCGCGATGCCGGAAGCCCGCCGCGAAGGCAGCGGCGAGGCGCTCGTGGTGCGCGGCGCGGCGGAGCACAACCTCAAGCGCATCGACGTGGCGTTCCCCCTCGGGCGCTTCATCTGCGTGACCGGCGTCTCCGGCTCGGGCAAGTCGACGCTCGTCAACGAGATCCTCGCCAAGCGCCTGGCGCACGACCTGCAGCGCGCGCGCGAGCGTCCCGGCGCGCACGACGACCTCGAGGGCCTCGAGCACGTCGACAAGGTGGTGGTCATCGACCAGACGCCGATCGGGCGCACGCCGCGCTCGAACCCGGCGACGTACACGGGGCTGTTCACCATCGTCCGCGAGCTGTTCGCGACGGTGCCGGAGGCGCGAGCGCGCGGCTACAAGCCGGGGCGCTTCTCCTTCAACGTGAAGGGCGGCCGCTGCGAGGCGTGCCGCGGCGACGGCTACAACCAGATCGAGATGCAGTTCCTCCCCGACGTGACCGTGCCATGCGAGGTCTGCCGCGGCGCCCGCTACAACCGCGAGGCCCTCGAGATCCAGTTCCGCGGCAAGCACATTGCCGAGGTCCTCGACATGACGGTCACGGAGGCGCTGGAGTTCTTCGACGCGTTCCCGCGCGCGAAGCGTAAGCTGGAGACGCTGCACGACGTGGGCCTCGGCTACATCCGCCTCGGCCAGCCGGCGACGACGCTGTCGGGCGGCGAGGCGCAGCGCGTGAAGCTCGCCACCGAGCTGTCCCGGCGCGCGACGGGCCGCACGGTCTACATCCTCGACGAACCGACGACGGGCCTCGCCTTCGCGGACATCGAGTCGCTGCTGGGGGTGTTGCAGCGCCTGGTGAGCCAGGGCAACACGGTCATCGTCATCGAGCACCAGCTCGACGTGATCAAGAACGCCGACTGGATCGTCGACCTCGGCCCGCACGGGGGCGAGCGCGGCGGCCTCGTCATCGCCGAGGGCACACCGGAGCACGTCGCCACCATCGAGACCTCGGCGACGGGCCAGTTCCTCCGCGAGACGCTGGGCCTCGGCGCGCCGGGCTCGAATGGCGCCTCGCCGGTGGCGAACGGCGCGAAGCGGGCGAAGGGGCGGCGGCGGGCGAAGCGCGCCGCACGCGCGACGTAGGCGAGGCGTCCGCCCGCACCATCATCGCCGTCGGAGGCAACCGCCCGCACGGGAATCGCAAGCGATCACTGTCGGACCGGCCGATGCGCGGCCGCGCTGACAGTGGGCCCCGCGACTCGCCTCGTCAGGCGCTCGTCGCTACCAGAACTTCCACCACGGCTTGCTGTCGCCCGACCCCACCGCGCTCGCGGTGAGGCGCGCCGTGCCGACGGAGTGCTCGACGGCCTCCTGGCTGGCGCGGGGCACGTTCTCGACGTGCCGCGGGATCAGCTCGTACAGCACGTCCATGTCCTCGGGCGTGAAGCGGTCACGCGCGACTGTCTGGACGAGCGCCGCGTGGTGCATCGCCATCCCGCCGGGGACGCGCTCGAACGCCTTCTCGTAGGCGTTCGCCACGTTCTGAGCGCGGCCCAGGTTGTCGCCGGCGAGGCCCATCCATGACCGCAGGCGCGCTTCAGTGAAGTCGGCCAGCGGCTCGTCGTCGAGCGTGTATTCGGCGCGGATCATCGACTCGGCTTGCTGCTCACGCGCCGACTGGTCGAGCCCGGCCAGGGCCTCGAAGCGCGTTTGCATCTCAGAGATGCGAGCGTCCCCCTCCGAGTCCATCAGTTCGGACCACGTCATGTCCGGCTGCACTTCGTTCGTCATGGCCACTTCCCTCCCGCGCGGGCGGAACGCGGTACGCTCCCCAAGGAGCGTACCAACCCTGCCGATGTGGTGAAGGTAACAAATGGCGACCTTCCATCTCCACCTCCACGACGCACACCTCGTCGCGCTCGCGATTGTCTACCACCTCGGCAGGCCCGGTTCCGAGACGGATGCGGCTACGTTGCAACGCCATTCGCTGGGTCTCGGGCCGGTGCTGGAGGCGCTCGATCCACAGCTCGACGCACACGCGAGGGAGCTGGAATCGGTCGAGGTCGAGCTCTCCGCGTACCAGGTCACACGCCTCGGTGCGGCGCTGCATGGCACGGTCAACGAGCTCAAGCAGTTCGGGATGGCCGGTGGACGCTCGGCCGTGCCCGGCTTCGCCGAGGCGTTCGCGCGCCACTTCCCCGAGGCGGGCGACGGCGGAGCCGTCGACGCGATGGACCTCGTGCCGGACGCGGTCGGCCTGCGCCGCCGATTCGACGCGGCCATCCGCGAGGCCGAGGCGGAGGTCGAGGCGGCCCGTGAGGCCGCGCTGGCCGAGGCGGAGCGGGCGCAGCGCGGCGCGCTGCGGCGGCTCCTGGGCCGCCTCGCCGGATGGTTCCGGGCTCGCCGCCGGTAGCAGGGCATCGGCGCTTGTTCGCCAGTCCGCCCGTATCTAGACTGACGTTGAGCGGAGCGGCGCCGCGAATCTTGGATGAGAAGGGACCGCCAGCCGGATGACCTACTACATCACCCAGCCGTGCATCGACGTGATGGACCAGTCGTGCGTGGACGTCTGTCCGGTCGACTGTATCCACTTCGAGGAGGGGGTCGACCGCATGCTCTATATCGACCCCGATGAGTGCATCGACTGCGGCGCGTGCGAGCCCGCATGCCCCGTGAACGCGATCTACGCCGAGGACGACCTCCCCGACGACCAGTCCGCGTTCGCCGAGATCAACATCGTCTGGTTCCAGGACCGCGACGACGCGCGCTCGAAGGTGCCTGCCTGAGCCGCTGACCGCATCGATTCCACACGTACGGAAGCGCCGCTTGTGCGGCGCTTCTTGTTGTCCGCCGCCCGGCGGACGGGGGCACGAAGGCCCGCGATTACGTGGAGGGCTGGCCGTCCAGCAGCGGCAGGTCGTCGTGGTGGAGGAAGTCGCGGTGCTCCTGCACCGGGTGCGACTCCAGCCGCACGCCGCCGTGCGGCTCCAGGTACACGAGCAGCACCGCGCCGCCGGTCTTGCCGGCCAGCCCGTCCGGGGCGCCCGAGTAGGCGGCGACCGTGTTGTCGCCGGCGGCGACCCGCGTCTGCTGCTCCCAGTGCCCGAGCGCGATGTAGTCGTGGTCGAGGACCGCGAGGTGTTCCTCGTAGATGTGGTAGGAGCTGTGCGAGCCGGACTGCGGGTGCAGGAAGTGGCCGTGGCCGATGCCGATGTGCCAGTCGGCGTCGCCGCGCAGCGGCGCGTCGCCGAACGGGCTGAAGTCCGCATCGAGGTGGCTGCGGCCCCAGAACTCGACGCTCAGCTCGGGGAGGTGGACGGTCTCGCCGTCGGGGTCGCGCATCAGGATCAGGTTCGGGGCCATGTGCGTCAGGTCGAGGCGGTCGTAGACCGAGCCGGGCCCGACGTGGTCGTGGTTGCCGGGCAGCAGCACGACCGGGCCCGGCACGCGGCGGAGCTGCTCGGCGGCGAACTCCATGGTGTCCGGGCGGACCCGCGCGTTATCGAAGAAGTCGCCCGCGATGATCATGAAGTCGACATTGAACTGGAGCGTCAGGTCCACCACCGCCGAGAAGGTGTCGTGCATCTCCTGGCGCCGCCGCACGGACCGCTCGTTCTCGCTGTGGTCGTAGGCGCCGAGGTGTACATCCGAGGTGTGCAGGAAGCGCAGTGCACGCCGATCCTCGCTGCTGCTCACGCTACGCCTCCATCCGGCTGCAACTCGTCGATGCGCCCCTGGAGCGCCTCTACCAACCCGCTAATAGGTACCCGGATTTGCGACATCGTATCACGGTCCCTGATGGTCGCAGCGTCGTCGTCGAGGCTGTCGAAGTCGACCGTCACGCACAGCGGCGTGCCCACTTCGTCCTGGCGGCGGTAGCGGCGGCCGATGGACTGCGCGTCGTCGAACTGGGTGCGGAAGTGCGGCCGCAGCGCGTCCCACACGCGCCGCGCCGTCGGCGCGAGGCGCTCGTTCCGCGACAGCGGGAGCACAGCGACCGTCACGGGCGCGACGTGCGGCGCGAGCCGCAGCAGCACGCGCGTCTCGCCGCGGTCGTCGGTCTCCTCGTCGTAGGCGTCGACGAGCAGCGTGAGCAGGATGCGGTCGACGCCAGCCGCGGGCTCGACGACGTGGGGGACGATGTGCTCCTCGCGCTGCGGGTCGAAGTACGACAGCGTCTTGCCCGAGGACTCCGCGTGCGCGCTGAGGTCGAAGTCGCCGCGGTGCGCGATACCCTCGAGTTCGCCCCAGCCCCACGGGTAGAGGTACTCGACGTCGGAGGTCGCGCTCGAGTAGTGCGAGAGCTCCTCTGGGGTGTGGTCGCGCAGGCGCAGCCGGTCCGGCCGCACGCCGAGCGAGCGGTACCAGTCCAGCCGCTCCTGCTTCCAGTACTCGTGCTGTGCGATCGAGTCCGCCGGGTCGCAGAAGTACTCCATCTCCATCTGCTCGAACTCGAGCATGCGGAACGTGAAGTGCCCCGTGGTGATCTCGTTGCGGAACGACTTGCCGACCTGTGCGATGCCGAACGGCAGCCGGCGGCGGGTGCTCTGCAGCACGTTGTCGAAGTTCACGAACATGCCCTGCGCCGTCTCGGGCCGCAGGTACGCCGTCGCCGCCTCGTCCTGGACCGCGCCGACGAACGTGCGGAAGAGCAGGTTGAACTGGCGCTCCTCCGTGAACCGCCCGACCGCGCCGCAGACCGGGCAGGTGTCGCCCTCGATGTGGTCGGCGCGCACGCGCGAGCGGCACTCGAGGCAGTCGACGAGGGGGTCGGAGAAGCCGTCGACGTGCCCGGAGGCCTTCCAGACGGCGGGGTTGGTGATGATCGCTGCCTCGATGCCGACGACGTCGCTGCGCTCCTGCACCATCCGCCGCCACCACAGCTCGCGGATGTTGCGCTTCATCTCGACGCCGAGCGGGCCGTAGTCGTAGGTGGAGGCGAAGCCCCCGTAGATCTCCGCCGAGGGGAACACGAAGCCTCGCCGCTTCGCGAGCGAAATCAGCGTCTCCAGATCGACGCTGGCGGCTACAGCCTCCACGGGAGCCTCAGTCACGCCTCACCTCGCGCTATCGTCGCAGTGCCGGTCCGCCCCTCGAGGCGGCCAGGCGTCGAGTCATTGCCATTCGTGTGAGCCGGGAGCGGCCCCGCGTGATCATACGTGGCGCGCATCCTAGCCGCCGGTGCTAGCATGATCGATAGCGAACGCTCCCCGAATCGGAGTCCCGCCATGCTACGCCTGATGATGTTCCTGGTGCTCGGCATCGCCGTCGGCCTGGCCGCCGCGCTCTACATCTCCGCGCGCGACGAGCTCGAGGCTGCGGCAAGCGGCGAAGCGACCGACTAACCCCGAGCCTCCGACCACCCACGAAGCCCAGAGCGCAAACGAGGCGGGCTCGTCGCCCGCCTCGTTCGTTGGTATCTGTGTCCGCCCTAGATGAAGAGCGGCCCGAACACCACCGCCACGATCGCCATCAGCTTGAGCAGGATGTTCAGCGACGGCCCCGAGGTGTCCTTGAACGGGTCGCCCACGGTGTCGCCGATGACGGCGGCCGCGTGGGCCTCGGAGCCCTTGCCGCCGTGCGCGCCGGCCTCGATGTACTTCTTCGCGTTGTCCCATGCGCCGCCGGCGTTCGCCATCATCAGCGCGAGCAGCGCGCCCGCGGCGATCGAGCCGGCGAGCAGGCCGCCGAGCGCCTCGGGGCCGACGAACACACCGACCGCGACCGGAACCACCACGGCGATCGTGCCGGGGATCACCATCTCGCGGAGCGCACCCTGGGTCGCGATGTCGACCGCGCCGGCCGAGTCCGGGTCCTCGGTGCCGTCCATGATCCCGGGGTGCTCGCGGAACTGTCGCCGCACCTCGTTGACCATCGCCATTGCGGCGCGGCCGACCGCCGCCATCGTCAGGGCCGCGAACAGGAACGGCATGAGCGCGCCGATCAGCGTGCCGATCAGCACGCTCACGTCGAGCAGGTCGAAGACGAGCGTCTCGCCGTCGCTGATCACCTGCTGGTAGGTGAACATCAGCGCCATCGCCGTCAGCACGGCCGAGCCGATCGCGAAGCCCTTGCCCGTCGCCGCCGTCGTGTTGCCGAGGCTGTCGAGGGCGTCGGTGCGCTCGCGCACCTCGGGCGGCAGCGCGGCCTGCTCGGCGATGCCGCCGGCGTTGTCGGCCACCGGCCCGTACGCGTCGCTCGCGAGCGTCACGCCGAGGGTCGAGAGCATACCGACCGCGGCGAGCGCGATGCCGTAGAGCCCGGCCAGCTCGTAGGTGATGGCGATCGCGACCACGATGGTGATCAGCGGGATCGCCGTCGACAGCATGCCGAGGCCGAGGCCACCGATGATCACGGTGCCCGCGCCGGTCTCCGCCTGCTCGGCGAGCTTCTGCGTCGGCGAGAACTCGAACGCCGTGTAGTACTCCGTCGCGGTGCCGATGATCTGACCGGCCACCAGTCCGACGAGGACGACCCAGAACAGATCGTACTTGAGCTCCATCATGGTCACGGCGATGGCCGTGCCGATGAGCACGAGGCCGCCCGCCGAGAAGATGCCGGTGCGCAGCGCCCAGAGCAGCCGCCCCATCGTCGCGTCCTCGCTCGTGCGGACGAGGAACGTGCCGATGATCGAGGAGGCGATACCGATCGCCATGACGAGGAACGGCAGGACGAACGCGTCGCCGTCGAAGTCGGCCCTCGCGCCGTCAGCGAAGACGAGCGTCGCCACCGTCGCGAGCGACATGGTGGCGACGACCGAGCCCGTGTAGGACTCGAAGAGGTCGGCGCCCATGCCTGCCACGTCGCCGACGTTGTCGCCGACGTTGTCGGCGATCGTCGCCGGGTTGCGCGGGTCGTCCTCGGGGATGCCCGCCTCGACCTTGCCGACGAGGTCGGCGCCGACATCGGCGGCCTTGGTGTAGATGCCGCCGCCGACACGCGCGAAGAGCGCGATCGAGGAGGCGCCGAACGCGAAGCCGGTGAGCGGCCCCACGTCCTGGAAGATGAGGTACAGCACGGCGAGACAGCCGAGGCTGATGCCCACGACCGTCATGCCCATGACCGAGCCCGAGGAGAACGCCACGCGCAGCGCCGGGTTGAGGCCCTCGCGCGCCTTGGCCGTGGTGCGCACGTTCGCGCGTACCGCGACGTACATCCCGACGTACCCCGCGGTCGCCGACGCGATGGCGCCGACGACGTAGGCGATGGCGAAGCGCGGGAGGTCCGTGAGGTTCCCGCCGCCGCTGTCGAGCTTGTCGAGCACGTCGAGGTCACGGAACAGCAGCAGCACTACACCCACGACCACCACGAAGACGGCGATGAAGGTGTATTCGCGGCGCAGGAACGCCGCCGCTCCGATCTGGATCTGCTCGGCGATCGAGCGCATGGTCTCGTCGCCTTCGTCTTCGCCCAGGAGCCGTTGCGTCGCCACTACGGCGAACGCCAGCGCGACGAGCGCAGCTACGATTGCGACCCAGAGGATCTCCATGATTCGTTCCCCCCGTGCACAGGATTCCCGCGGAAATCTGCGAGCAACACTGACGCCGCGATACTAACCGCGCCCGCCCGCGTGCGCGAGCGTACGACTCCCCCACCCTCGCACAACGGGCCAGCCTTGCGCGGATCGTGTCCCCGGGCGCGCGAGGGTCAGTCGGTCACGGTGTCCGGGAGTTCGCCCTCGCGCGCCGCGTCGATCATCTCGCGCGTGTCGTCGGGGATGTCGAGGCCGTACTCCTCGAAGCGCTCCTCGACCCACTGGCCGATCTGGCGCGGGTCGCGGTACTCGCCACCCTCGGCCGGCGAGCCGTACTCGTCCACGACGTCCTGGGTGGTCTTCAGGCGCGCGACCTGCGAGATCGCCCGGCTGATGGCCGCCGAGCCGCAGTGCTCGCAGCGCTGGTCGGCCGAGACCTCCTGGCGCATCGAGCGCAGGAAGACGCTCGTGACACCGTCGCACTCGGCGCAGTTGTACTCGTAGATCGGCATCGGCGATCGAGGGCGCGGCCGGGGCGGCCTACGCCCCCTCCTCCGCGTGGCGCGCGCGCTCGGCCTGCATCCGGCGGTCCTGGACGCGGTGCTGGAAGGAGCGCCCGGCGCCAAGCCGGTCGACGGGGTCCTCGCCCGCCTCGGTCTGCTCGGCAAGCTCGCGGTAGTTGGTGCCCAGCGCCTCGTCGTACTCGGCGCCCGCGCGGCGCGCCCAGCGCGCGAAGCTCTTCTCGTCGCCGGCCTCGAGCGCCGCCTGCTGCGCGCCCACGTCGATCTCCTCGAGGCGCTGAGCACCGGTGCGGTGCCGCGCGAACGTCGACATCGCCCGCTTCAGCTCGGTGCCCCCGCACTGCGGGCACGACGCAGTGTCGATGCTCGCCGCCGAGCGGTGGAGCACCTCCACGCGGTCGCCGCAGCCGGAGCAGTCGTACTGGTAGATCGGCATGGCGGGAGTGTAGCCGCCGCACACGCAGTCTTGCAGCCCGTTCACCCCTCGACGGCGTTCACGACGTGCTCGAACGACGCGACGGAGCCGTCCTCGCCGAGGTCGATCGCGACCACGTCGATGCGCTGCTGCTCGGGCAACTCCGGGTGCTCGGCGGCGTACGCGAGCGCGAGGTCACGGAGGCGGCGCTGCTTCGCCGGGCTCAACGCCTCGATGGCCCGCCCGGCCTGACCCGGCCGCCGCAGCTTCACCTCGACGAACACCAGCGCGCCGCCCTCGACCGCCCCGTCGAGCGCGATGAGGTCCACCTCGCCTTCTCGGCGGCGGACGTTGCGCGCGACGAGCTCGTAGCCGTGTCCCTGCAGGTAGTCGGCGGCCAGCCGCTCACCGGAGCGGCCGAGGCGGTCGGTCGGCCTCGTCACCGGCTCACCAAGGGGTCGTCAGGCGGCGCGCCGCGCGCGGAGCGCATCGAGCACGGGGGCGAAGAGCAGGCGGTGCACGCTCGACGGTCCGAGGTCGTGCAGCGCCCGGCGGTGGTCGGGCGTGGCGTAGCCCTTGTTGCTCGCGAAGCCGTAGCCCGGAAAGCGCGCCTCGAGGCGGTCCATCATCGCGTCGCGCGCGACCTTCGCCACGATGCTCGCCGCGGCGACCGAGGGGCAGAGCGCGTCGCCGTCCACCACGGCGCGCTGTGGCGCCTCGCACTCCACGACCTCGCGGCCGTCGACGATCAGCGCGTCGGGCGGCCTCGGGAGCGCGAGCACGGCACGGCGCATCGCGAGGCGTGTCGCGCGCGTCATGCCGAGCTGGTCGATGACGTGGGACGAGACGATGCCGATGCCCCACTCGCAGCGCTCGCGCACCTCGGCGGCAAGCTCCTCGCGCGTCTCGGCGTCGAGGACCTTCGAGTCGCGCAGTCGTCCCACCCAGCGGGCGCGCGAGTACGGCAGCACGACGGCCCCGGCGACGACGGGCCCCGCGAGCGGCCCGCGCCCGACCTCATCGACGCCCGCGACGCGCGCGAACCCCTCGCGCCAGATCGCGTTCTCGACCTGCCATGTGGGTTTGGCGGTCCGTCTGGGCTTGAGTCCGGGCAGCAGCTTCGTTGCGGTGACCACGCGGCATCCTAGGCACCGCTATACCGATCGGGCAAGTGAGCGGTTGTCGGTGGAGCGTGGCATCCTTGCGCTGACCGGGCGACGACGAACCCTCGATCCACACTTCGCCAACAGTCCGGCACAGACGGAGCCGGTGCTACACTGGATGCGAACCCAGTGGGGGTATGCCACGGCGGACGCGGGGACGGCCCTCCCGCCGCGTGGGAACGACGGAGTGCGATGAACTCACGCTGGATGCGTAACTCCTTCATCTACCTGATCATCCTCGTCGCCGTCGTGCTCGTGGTGGTCATGTTCTTCCGCCCGTCCTCGAGCGCCCGCGACATCTCGATCACCGAGGTCGTCCACGCGGCGCAGCAGGGCGAGGTCGAACGCATCGTCGCGCGCGGGACGAGTCTCACCGTGCACCTCCGCACCCAGCAGGAACCGCTGTCCTCACGCATCGAGGAGAGCGCGACGGTCGAGGAGATCCTGCGCGAGAACGGCGTGCCGATCGGCGCGGCCGAGGGCGCGGTCGAGGTCGTCGTCGAGGGCCCGAGCCAGTTCGGCAACATCTTCGGGCTGCTCTTCAACTTCCTCCCGCTGATCATCTTCGGCGCGATCCTGATCTTCATGATGCGCCAGGCGCAGGGCTCCAACTCGCAGGCCATGTCCTTCGGTCGCAGCAAGGCGCGGATGTTCACCGGCCAGAAGCCGACCGTCACGTTCCTCGACGTGGCCGGGCAGGAAGAGGCGAAGCAGGAGCTCGCGGAGATCGTCGAGTTCCTCAAGTTCCCGGAGAAGTTCGCCGCGCTTGGCGCGCGCATCCCGCACGGGGTGCTGCTCGTCGGCAACCCGGGCACGGGCAAGACGCTGCTCGCGCGCGCCGTCTCCGGCGAGGCGGGCGTGCCGTTCTTCTCCATCTCCGGCTCCGAGTTCGTCGAGATGTTCGTCGGCGTCGGCGCCAGCCGCGTGCGCGACCTCTTCGACCAGGCCAAGCGCAACGCCCCCGCGATCGTGTTCGTCGACGAGATCGACGCGGTCGGCCGCCAGCGCGGCGCGGGCCTCGGCGGATCGCACGACGAGCGCGAGCAGACGCTGAACCAGATCCTCGTCGAGATGGACGGCTTCGACTCCAACTCGAACGTCATCGTCGTCGCGGCGACGAACCGCCCCGACATCCTCGACCCGGCGCTGCTGCGGCCGGGCCGCTTCGACCGCCAGGTCACGCTCGACCTGCCCGACGTGAAGGGCCGCCGCGCGGTGCTCGACGTGCATGTGAAGGGCAAGCCGCTCGACTCCGACGTCGACCTCGAGTACGTGGCGAAGCAGACACCGGGCTTCTCCGGCGCGGACCTCGCTAACCTCGTCAACGAGGGCGCGATCCTCGCCGCCCGGCGCAACAAGAAGCGCATCACCATGCCCGAGCTCAACGAGGCGGTGGACCGCGTCATCGCCGGCCCGGAGCGCAAGTCGCGCGTCATCACCCCGATTGAGAAGCAGATCATCGCCTACCACGAGGGCGGCCACGCCGTGGCCGGCCACTTCCTGCCGAAGGCCGACCCCGTCTACAAGGTCACGATCGTGGCGCGGGGGATGGCGGGCGGCTTCACCCGCTCGCTGCCCTCGGACGACCGCCGCCTGCAGGACCGCTCGTACTACGAGGCGATGATGGCGCAGGCCCTCGGCGGCCACGTGGCCGAGGAGATGGTCTTCGGCGAGCCGACCACCGGCGCGCACGACGACATCGGCAAGGTCACGCACATCGCACGCGAGATGGTCACGCAGTGGGGTATGAGCGAGCGCCTCGGCCCTCGCACCTTCGGTCGCCGCGACTCGATGGTCTTCCTCGGCCGCGACATCGCCGAGCAGCGCGACTACTCCGAGCGCACCGCCGAGGAGATCGACGACGAGGTGCGCCGCATCGTCGAGGAGGCGCACGAGCGCTGCCGCGAGGTGCTCGGCAAGCACCGCGAGAAGCTGAATGAGCTCGCCGACGCGCTGATGGAGCTCGAGACGATCGAGGGCGACGACCTCGTGCGCCTGCTCGGCCCGGCCGAGGGCCGCGAGATGCCGCCCGACCCGGTCGAGGCGCCCCCGCCCGCGGAGCCGCCCGCCGCGTCCGCGGGCGAGGACGAGCCGGTGGAGGAGCCTCGCGGCAGGCCCGGCCTCGCGTGGGGCCAGTCCTCGGCGGCGCCACCCGCCGACGGTTCCTGAACCACCTCAACGGCCACACACCAGAACGGGACCCGCGGGGTCCCGTTCCTGTTGGTGCAAACGGGCCGGCGACGGTTTACGCGCCTCGCTCGGTCCCGGCGGGTGCGGCGCCTGCCGCCTCTCCCGCCTCGGCTTCGGCCGTTACGCGGCCGTAGGCGCGCGCGTACTCGCGGCGGAAGAGCACGTAGAGCGCGACGGCGACGGCCGCGAGGCCGAGCCGCAAAACCGGGTGCTGCTCGAGCGTGCCGTCCTCGGTCAGCACCGCCTGGCCGAGCAGCCATCCCGCCCCGACCCAGCCGGTGTTGGAGATGACGGCGCCGAGGTAGTCGAGGGGCACCCACACCCGCAGCGGCAGCCGCAGCGCGCCCGCGCCGACGGCGCCGATCGCGCGGGTCCACGGGCTGAAGTGGTAGAACGGGATGAGCCAGCGCGCGCGGCCTTCCATCACAGCCCGCCCCGCGCGGAGGTGCGTGCCGAACCGGGACGCCTCGATGCGCCCGCCGCCCCATCGCCCGATCGCGTACGAGATGGTGTCGCCGCTGATGGTGCCCGCAACCGCGAGCACCCACACGAGCGCGACGGGCGTGCCGTGGTCGTCCGCGAAGGCGCCGCCGAGGAAGATCAGCACCGTGCCGGGGAAGATCCAGCCGAGGCCCACGGTCGCCTCGACCAGCGCGGCGAGGTAGACCATCGGCGAGCCGTAGCGGTCGTAGAGCGCCTTCATCGCGAGGAAGCCCTGGTCGGCGATCCAGTTGAAGAAGTCGTAGGGGGCCGTGATGACGTCGACGAATTCCACGGTCGTCCTTCGGGCGTGCGGCGCGTGCCTCGTCGTTCGTTGACGCTGGGCGATGGCCGCCTCTAGGATCGATCGGTAGCCCGACTGACGGAAGGCCGCATGTACGCAATCGTCCGCACCGGCGGCAAGCAGTTCCGCGTCTCGGCAGGCGACCGCATCGCCGTCGAGCGGCTCGACGCCGCCGAGGGCGACGAGGTCACGCTCGGCGACGTGCTGCTCGTCGGCGGCGACGACGGCGTCGCGGTCGGCAACCCGACGGTCGAAGGCGCCTCGGTCGCCGCGAGAGTGGACGAGCACTACCGCGACCGCAAGGTGACGGTCTACAAGTACAAGAACAAGACGCGGCGACGCGTGCTGCGAGGCCATCGCCAGCAGCGCACGCGCATCACCATCACCGGCATCACGTCCGGCAGCTAGCGAGCAGGGGGCAGCGGCATGGCGCACAAGAAGTCCGGTGGCTCAAGCCGCAACGGCCGCGACTCCAACGCCCAGCGACTCGGCGTGAAGCGCTACGACGGCCAGCTCGTCACCGCCGGCTCGATCCTCGTGCGGCAGCGCGGGACGCGCATCCACGCTGGTGAGAACGTCGGCGTCGGCCGCGACCACACGCTGTGGGCCAGGGTCGACGGCACGGTCAAGTTCGCACCGTACGCCAAGAACCGCCGCAAGCAGGTCTCGATCATCCCCCTCGGCGCCGAGGCCTAGCGAGAGCCGCGATGAAGCCCGAGATCCACCCCGAGTACCACCCCGTCGTCTTCGTCGACATCTCGACGGGCGAGGAGTTCCTCACCCGCTCGACCCTCACCTCGGAGGAGAAGCGCGAGGTCGACGGCGTCGAGGCGTACGTGGTGCGCGTCGAGGTGAGCTCGAGCTCGCACCCGTACTTCACGGGCGAGCAGCGTATCGTCGACAGCGCCGGCCAGGTCGAGCGCTTCCGCCGCCGCTATGCGCAGCACCTCGGCGACTCCGAGGACGGCGACTAAGACCGCTCTCCCCACCCGCGCTCGGTCTCTTCCCACACTCCGGCGACACTGGCCGTACGGCGTCGTACGCTGCGCGCGATGGCCGCAGACCAGCCCCCGACCCAGCCTCCGGTACACCCCGCCGCCAACAGCTTCGGCGGCCAGGCCGTCGTCGAGGGCGTCATGATCCGCGGCCCGCGCTCGATTGCCGTCGCGGTGCGCAAGCCGGACGGCGACATCACGATCCGCACGCGCGGGCTCGGCGGCGCCGTCACCAACCGCGTCCGCCGCATCCCCCTCGTGCGTGGCGTGCTCGTGCTCTGGGAGACGCTCGCGCTCGGCATCTGGGCGCTGTCGTGGGCGAGCGCCGTGGCGAACGAGGAGGTCGGCGAGGACGGGGAGACGAGGCCGTTCGGCGTCCTCGGCTGGCTCGTGCTCGCCGTCGTGCTCGGGTTCGCCGTGACCGTGTTCTTCGGCGGGCCGGTGCTCGTGACGGCGTGGCTCCGCTCGTACCTGCCGCACGCGGCCGTCATCGCCATCGAGGGCGTCGTGCGGCTGGGGTTGCTGCTCGGCTACATCCGGCTGATCGGCCGCTCCCCCGAGGTGCGGCGCGTCTTCCAGTACCACGCGGCCGAGCACAAGGCCGTCCAGGCGCTGGAGCACGGCCGCGAGCTGTCCGTGCAGGCGGTACGCCGCCTCCCGAAGGAGCACCCGAGGTGTGGCACCTCGTTCCTGCTGACCGTGGTGGTCGTGGCCGCCGTCGTCTTCATGTTCGCCGGATCGGAGCCGCTGTGGTGGCGCTTCGCGTCCCGTATCGCGCTGATCCCGGTCGTCGCCGCCATCTCGTACGAGGCGATCCGGTTCGGCGGCCTCCACCTCGGCAACGCCCTCGTGCGCACGCTGTTCTCGGCGAACCTCGCCCTCCAGCGGCTCACCACGCGTGAGCCCGACGACGAGCAGATCCAGGTCGCGATCGCCTCGCTCAACGCGGCACTCGAGGTGGAACGCGAGGCGGCCGAGGCCGCGAGCGGCTAGCTTGCCAGCGACACCATCGGCAGCAGCTCGTCGAGCGCACCGACGCTGACCACGTCGAGCCCCTCGGAGCGGTCGAAGCGGTCCACGAGCACCGCGTGCAGGCCGGCGGCGAGCGCGGGCTCGTAGTCGTTGTCGTAGCGGTCGCCGACAGCGAGCGTGCGCGTGGGGTCGGAGCCGCCCTGCTCCGCGGCGCGCCGGAAGAAACCCGGGTCGGGCTTCCGCACGCCGATGTCCCGCGAGTACTGCATCGCGCTGAAGTAGCGGTCGAGGCCGACGCGCGCCAGCGGAAACGTGCCGTTCGAGGCGGTCGTGAGGGTGAAGCCGCGGTCACGCAGCTCGTCGAGCGTGGCCTCGACCTCCGGGAAGACGACCATTGTCGCGTCGCGGGTGCGGTAGTACACCTCCGCCACCTCGTCGACGGTCACGCCCTCGGGGTTGCCGAACGCCTCGAGGACGCGTCGGAACGACTCGCGGCGGATCTCCTGCAGCGTGCGGTCGTGCCACGCGGGGTCGGCCACGACGCCGTTCCGCAGCACGCCGAGGTCGTCGATGGTGAGGTCGATGCCGTCGGCGCGCTCGCGCAGGTGCCCCGAGACGGCCTCGAGGCCCGCGAAGATGGCGGCGCGGTAGTCGGTCAGCGTGCCGTCGATGTCGAAGACGATGTGCGAGACCTCGAACGGCGGACCGCTCACGCGACCTCCGTCCCCACGCGCCGTGGCTCAGCGGTCTCGGGGTCGAGGAAGCACGAGCGCACGCCCGTGTGGCAGACGGCGCCGCCGACCAGCTCGACCTTGAGCAGGATCACGTCGGCGTCGCAGTCGGTCTGGATGTCGAGGACGTTCACGTAGTCGCCGGAGGTCGCGCCCTTGTGCCAGATCTCCTGGCGGCTGCGCGACCAGAAGACGGCCTGGCCGATCTCGAGTGTCTGCCCCAGCGACTCCTCGCTCATGTAGCCGAGCATGAGCACCTCGCCGGTGTCGGCGTCCTGGAGGACCGCGGGGATGAGGCCCTGCGCGTCGTAGCGCAGCGCGGCGGGGTCGATCACGGTGTGGTCCCTTCGAGGTCCTCGCCGGCGTGGGCGGCGTCGAGCCGCATCGGCACGCCGCGGTCGGCGAGGTAGCGCTTCAGCGCGGCGATGTCGTAGGTGCCGAAGTGGAAGATCGAGGCGGCGAGCACGGCGTCCGCGCCGCCGGTCGTGAGCGCCTCGTAGAGGTGGTCAGGCGTGCCTGCGCCGCCCGAGGCGATGACCGGCGCGGTCGCCGCCTCGCGGATGGCGCGCAGCAGCTCCAGGTCGTAGCCGGTCTGGTGCCCGTCACGGTCCATCGAGGTGACCAGCAACTCGCCCGCGCCGCGCTCGACGGCCTCGCGCGCCCACGCGACGGCGTCCTTGCCGGTCGGCGTGCGGCCGCCGTGGGTGTAGACCTCCCAGCCCGCCGAGGGGTCGGCGGGGTCGCGGCGCTTCGCGTCCACGGCCACGACGATGCACTGCGAGCCAAAGCCGTGCGCGCCCTCGGTGATGAGCTCGGGGCGCTCGACGGCGGCGGTGTTGATCGAGACCTTGTCCGCGCCGTGTTCGAGCATCACGCGCACGTCCTCGGGGCTGCGGATGCCCCCGCCCACCGTGAACGGGATGAACACCTGGTCCGTGGTGCGCGCCACCATGTCGTACACCGACGGCCGGTCGTCCGAGGAGGCGGTGATGTCGAGGAACACCAGCTCGTCCGCCCCGCGCTCCTCGTACTGCGAGGCCAGCTCAACCGGGTCGCCCGCATCGCGCAGCTCGACGAACGAGACGCCCTTCACCACGCGGCCGTTGTCGACGTCGAAGCAGGGGATGATGCGCTTGGTCAGCACGGTGCTTCCTCGATGCCTCCGCTACGCCACGGCCGCGAGGGCGTCGGGCAGCCGGATGTCGTCGGTGTAGAGCGCGCGGCCGATGATGGCCGCCTCGACGCCGCAGCGCGCGAGCTCGCGCAGGTCGTCGAGCGCCGTCACGCCACCCGCCGCGATCACGGCCATCGACGTGTCGGCCACCAGCGAGGCGTACGCCTCGAAGTTGGGTGATCCGCGCACGCCGTCGCGGTCGATGTCCGTGTAGACGATGCGCTCGACGCCGATGGCGGCAAGCTCGCGCACGAAGGGCGCGGCCTCCACGTCGCTGCCCTCGGTCCAGCCCTCGACGCGCACGATGCCGTCGCGCGCGTCGACGGAGACGACGAGCCGCTCACGGGCAAGCTCGACGGCCTCTCGCAGCAGCTGCGGGTCGCGCACGGCGGCGGTGCCCAGCACCACGCGTGCCGCGCCGACATCGAGCGTGGCGCGCAGCGTCGCGAGGTCGCGGATGCCGCCGCCGATCTGCACGGCAGCGTCGACGCCCTGCACGATGGCGCGAGTGACCTCGGCGTTCGCCTGTCGCCCCTCGCGCGCGCCGTCGAGGTCCACGACGTGGACGCGGCTCGCGCCTTGCTCGACCCAACGGGCGGCGGCGGCGACGGGGTCGTCCTCGAAGACGGTCTCGCGGTCGTAGTCGCCCTGGTGGAGGCGGACGGCGCGGCCGCCGCGCACGTCGACAGCGGGGATGACCTCCATCACGCGCCGCCTGCGGTGGCGCCCGCCCCGGCGGGTGCGATCGAGCCGGTCTCGAGCGCAAGGCGCAGGAAGTTCGCGTAGAGCCGCAGCCCCGATGCGCCCGACTTCTCCGGGTGGAACTGCGTCGCGATCAGGTTCCCGCGCCCGACGATCGAGGGGAACACGTCGGCGTACTCGGTCTCCGCGATGACGAGCGCGGGGTCGTCGGGCTGTGGGTGGTAGGAGTGGACGAAGTAGGCGTACGTGCCATCCTCGACGCCTTCGAGGACGGGGTGGGGCCGCACGATGCGGAGCGTGTTCCAGCCCATGTGCGGGATGGTGAGGCCGTCCGGGAAGCGCACGATGCGCCCGGGCAGCAGTCCGAGGCAGGCGTGCTGGCCGCCCTCCTCGGAGACGTCGAACAGCGCCTGCATGCCCATGCACACGCCGAGGAACGGCCGGTCGGCGTCGACGTACTCGCGCAGCGGCTCGACGAGGCCGGCCGCGCGCAGGTTCGCCATCGTGTCGGCGGCTGCGCCGACGCCGGGCAGGATCAGCGCGCGAGCGCCCTCGATCGCCTCGGGATCGGAGCGGATCTCGAAGTCGTAGCCGGCGTGCTCGACAGCCCGCGCGACGCTGCGCAGGTTGCCCGCGCCGTAGTCGATGATCACCGCGTCGGCCATGCCGCCTCCCGTGCGATCGATGGTAGCAAGGGCCGCCGATACGCTCCGCGCGAGGGCTCACCGGGACATCGGCTGCCGGTCGTCCGCGCCGCCTCGCGGGGCGGTTCGCGCGCGTGCAGCGGCGTATAATTGGAGGTGATGGCGACCGACGCAGCAGACCTCGAAGCCGCCCGCCTGAAGGTCGAGGAACTCCGTTCCCTCGTCCGCTATCACGAACATCGTTACCACGTCCTCGACGCCCCCGAGATCGGCGACAGCGAGTTCGACGCGCTGTACCGCGAGCTCGTCGACCTCGAGGCGCGCTTCCCGCAACTCGTCACCCCAGACTCGCCGACGCAGCGCATCGGCGGCGCGGTCGCCGAGGCGTTTGATGTGGTCGAGCACCGCGAGCCGATGCTCTCGCTCAGCAACGTCTTCGACGGCGACGAGCTGCGCGAGTGGTACGCACGCGTCCAGCGCCTGACCGAGGTCGAGCACATCGAACTGGTCTGCGAGCCGAAGATTGATGGTCTTGCGGTCGCTCTCGTGTATCGGAACGGCACGTTCCGGCTTGGCGCGACCCGAGGGGATGGGGTACGCGGCGAGAACATCACCAATAACCTCAGGACGATCGCGGAGATCCCGAAGATGGTCCCCGTTGGCCAGCCCGCATTGGTGGATTTTGCCGAGCCTATACCGTGGGCGTTTGAGGTCAGAGGCGAAGTGTTCATGACACAGCAGGAATTCGAGCACCTCAACGCTCGGCGCGCAGAGGCTGGCGAGCCTCTCTACATGAACGCCCGAAACACTGCGGCGGGCTCCTTGCGACAACTCGACCCGTCCGTGACCGGTAGCCGGAACCTAGATCTGATCGTGTATCAAGTCGGCTGGGTCGAAGAGACCGACCCGCAGCTCCACACGCCGAGTGAGGCCCGACCGGCACCACAACACGGGCGAACATCAACTCACTGGGAGGCCCTCCAATGGTTGATGCGGATCGGCTTCCCTACCAGCCACCATGCCAAGCAGTTCGCAGACATTGAGGGAGCCGTTGACTTCTGTCAGCGCTGGTTGAGCCTCCGAGATCGCCTCGACTACGCAATCGACGGGGTCGTGGTGAAGGTCGACGACATCGCCCTGCAACGGCAGCTCGGCATCGTCGGGCGCGAGCCGCGCTGGGCCACGGCGTTCAAGTTCCCGGCCGAGCAAGCGGTGACGAGGCTCCACGCCATCAAGGTCTCGGTCGGGCGGACGGGAGTGCTCACGCCCTTCGCCGTCCTCGAACCGGTCGTGGTGGGCGGCGCGCGCGTGAGCATCGCGACGCTGCACAACGCCGAGCAGGTGGCGGCGAAGGATGTGCGCATCGGCGACGACGTGATCGTGCAGCGCGCGGGCGAGGTGATCCCGGAGGTCGTCGGTCCCGTGCGCTCGCGCCGCGAGGGTCGCAGGGCGGAGATCAACAGGTTCGAGATGCCCGTGCAGTGCCCGGCGTGCAAGAAGGCCGTCGAGCGCGAGGGTGACGGGCCGGCGCACTACTGCTCGAACCCGCGCTGCGCGCCGCGCGTCGCGCGCAGCGTCGAGCACTTCGCCTCGCGCGGCGCGATGGACATCGAGGGCTTCGGCGAGCAGATGGCCGCGCGCCTCACGGAGCTCGGCTTCGTGCACAGCGTTGCTGACATCTACGCGCTCCCCGAGAAGCGCGCCGATCTGCTCGAACTCGACGGCATCGGCGACAAGACGCTCGACCGGCTCTTCGAGCAGATCGAGGCGAGCAAGACGCGCCCGCTGCGCCAGCTCCTCGTCGCGCTCGGGATTCGCCACGTCGGCGGCGAGACAGCGCGCGACGTGGCGGTCCACTTCGGCTCGATGGACGCGCTGCGCGCCGCGACGCTCGAGGAGATCGAGGCCATCGACGGCATCGGCCCGATCGTCGCGCAGGCGCTCCGCGACTACCTCGACGACGAGGCGAACCTCGCGGAGATCGAGCGCCTTGAAGGCTACGGCGTGCGCATGGACGACGAGGTGACGGCGCGCGGCGGCCTGCTGGACGGCGAGATCATCGTGGTCACGGGCCGCATCGAGCGCTGGTCACGCAATGAGGTGGAGCGGCTGATCAAGGAACTCGGCGGGCGCGTGACCGGCAGCGTGTCGAAGCAGACGAGCTACCTCGTCGCCGGCGAGGGCGGCGGCTCGAAGCGCGCGAAGGCCGAGGAGCTCGGGACGCAGGTCCTCAGCGAGGACGAGTTCGTCGCGCACCTCCGCGAGCGCGGCTGGGACGGCGAATAAGGCCTCGTCTGGTGACGTGGTGAATCAAAGTCGCACCCGTGCCGCAGGCCTGGCTGCTGTCGTGGGAAGCTGACAGCGTGGCTGAGGAGCACCAATCGACGTGAATCGAGTTACGTAAGCCATGCCGAAGGTGCGAGAAGCGATCCGGATAGTGGAGCGTGACGGCTGGTACCATGTGAGCACGCGGGGCGGCCACCGCCACTTTCGCCACCCCGAGAAGCCGGGCAAAGTCACGATTCCGGGCAACCTGGGGGACGACGTGCCGAAGGGTACGTGGCTCAGCATCCAGAGGCAGGCGGACCTTCGCGGGAGCGCACGATGAAGCTGACCTACGCAGTCGTCATTGAGCAGACCCCGAACAACTACGGCGCCTACGCGCCGGACGTGCCGGGCTGCATCAGCACCGCCGACACCCCGGATGAGATGCTCGCGATGATCCGCGAGGCCCTCACCTTCCACATCGAGGCCCTGGTCGAGGACGGCGACCCCGTACCGGAGCCCACGATGTCAGTGGACGATGCCATCGCGTACCACAGCCGGGCCCTCTCCGATGCCGATGAGGAGTTGCTGGCCGAGTACGGCGACGCTCCGCCGACACTCTCGACGCGATTCGAACTGGTCGAGATCGAGGTTCCGGCCCTCCAGCCGGAGGCCGTCTAGGGCCTGCCCCTCGGCGTGGCCCGGCTGCGCTATACTCGGAGTGCGCCGGCGAAGTGCGGGGGCCGGTCTCTCCCCAGTGATAGAACCCCCTCGCGCCCCGCCGGCGTCCGACGCGTCTGCCGCAGCTTGCGCGGCATGCATGCCTTGAGAGGCCGCCATGGCGTTCAATCCACTCTCGTCCTTCCTCGGCATGTTCTCGCACGACATCGGCATCGACCTCGGGACGGCGAACACGCTGGTGAGCGTGCGCGGGCGCGGCATCGTCATCGACGAGCCGTCCGTGGTCGCCATCGACACTGTCTCGAAGCGGGTACTCGCCATCGGCAACGAGGCGAAGCTGATGGTGGGCCGCACGCCCTCGACGATCGTCGCCGTGCGGCCACTGCGCGACGGCGTGATCTCGGACTTCGCCGTCACCGAGCGAATGCTCCAGTACTTCATCCGCTCCGTGCACGAGCGCTTCGGCCTCGGCGTGCCGAAGCCGCGCGTCGTGATCGGCATCCCGTCCGGCGCGACCGAGGTGGAGAAGCGCGCGGTACACGACGCGGCGGTCGCCGCGGGCGCGCGCTCCTCGTACCTGATCGAGGAGCCGATGGCCGGCGCGATCGGCTCGGGCCTCCCCGTCATGGACGCCACCGGCACGATGATCGTCGACATCGGCGGTGGGACGACGGAGATCGCGGTGATCGCCCTCGGCGGCATCGTGGTGTCGAGTTCGTCGCGCGCCGCGGGTGACGCGATGGACCAGGCACTGATGGTCTACGCGCGCCAGGTCCACAACATGCTCATCGGCGAGCGCAGCGCGGAGCGCATCAAGATGGATGCCGGCTCCGCCTACCCGCTCGACGAGGAAGAGACCGTCGAGATGCGCGGCCGCGACCTCGCGACCGGCCTGCCGAAGGTCGTCGAGCTGTCGACGGTCGAGGTGCGCGACTCGCTGCTGCCGGTCACGAACGAGATCGTGCAGGCGGTCCGATCGGCTATCGAGCGGACGCCGCCGGAGCTGGTGGCGGACCTGATGATGCACGGCATCGCGATGGCCGGCGGGGGCGCGCTGCTGCGCGGCCTCGACCGCCGCATCGCGGCCGAGACGCGGTTCCCGACGTACGTTGCCGAGGACCCGCTGCGCTCCGTCGTGCGCGGCTGCGCCGAGGCGCTCGAGGAAGCAACGACGCTGCAGAAGGTGCAGGCCGCGGTCGCCATGCGGCGCCCACCCCGGTAGCCGCTCGCGCCACACCTCACCGCGCCGTTCGCGGCACATTCCGAGGTGCGAGGTCGAGAGCGCCCGGCCGTCGCACGCCGGACTGTTCCGCACGCTAGAATGTCGACAGGAAGCGCTGAGGCGCGTACACGAATAGGTCACCCACACGGGGGCTCCCGTGGTTCGCTCGCAGCAGGTCGGTTGGTTGATTGCGATGCTGGCGATCGGCCTGGCGCTGCTCGCCGGCTCCGCGCTGCGTAATTTCGGCAGCGTCGAGCTGGACGCCGCGGGCATCCTCGGCGCCGCCAGCCGTGCCGTCGCCGTGCCCGCCCGCCCGGTCGCCGACTTCGCCCACCACGTGGGCCAGACGCAGGCCCTCAGCGAGGAGAACGCCGAGCTCCGGCAGCAGGTCGCACGCCTCGAGGCCGACCTCGCCGCGCTGCGCGAGCACCAGATCCGCGCAACGCAGGTGGCCGAGCTGATGGCCGCCGTCGGCACGGACGCCGCCGACCGCTACGTCGCCGCGTCCGTGCTGTTCCGCGACCCGGCTCCAGCGCGCGAGGCGCTGACGATCGACCGCGGCCTCAACGACGGGGTGCGCGTGGGCCAGCCCGTGCTCGGCCCCGGCGCGACGCTCGTCGGCCTCGTCTCGGCCGTCGAGGACCACCAGGCGCGGGTGCGGCTGCTGATCGACATCGACTCGGCGATCCCGACGGTCGTGCAGTCCTCGCGCACGCAGGCCGCGCTCACCGCGACGCCCGAGGGGTTGCGGCTCGAGTTCGTGCCGACCGAGTCCCTCGTCACGATCGGCGACACGGTGCTCAGCTCCGCGCTCGGGGGCGAGCTGCCGGGCGGGCTCCTCGTCGGCCGGGTGAGCGCGTTCGAGACGGACCCCCGTGAGCTGTTCGCGTACGCCACGGTGGAGCCGCTGGCTGACTACGCGCGGCTCGAGCAGGTGCTCGTGCTCATCGAGTTCCAGCCGCCCGAACCCGAGCAGGCATCGTCGCCATGAGTGATCTTGCGGGACCCCTCGTCGCCAGGGCGCTCGTCGGCCTGGTCGCCGGCGTGGCGCTGGGGCTGGTACAGCTCGGCGCCGCCCCGGTGCTGTTCGGCGACCCGCGCGCCGCGCCCCTCATCCCGCTCGCCGCGGTCGCCGGGTGGAGCGCCGCGCGAGGGTTCGGCCACGTCGCGCCGGTCCTGCTGGGCGCGGCGCTCGTGCTCGGCGTCGCGTCCGAGGACCGTGCGGGCTGGTTCGTGCTTGCCATGGCGCCGGCCGCGGCACTGCTCGCGGTCGCCGACGCCGTCTCGCCTCTGCGGCGCCTCGCACTCGCCCCGGCGGCCGCGACGCTCGGCGCGGGCGCCTACACCGCGCTGCTGTACGCGGTCTCGGGACGCTTCGAGTTGCTCGGGGTGCAGAGTGAGACGGCGGTTGACGTCGTACTCTGGACCGGGGCGCTGGCAGCGGCATGCGCGCTCCTGGCGTGGCCACTGCGGCCGCGCACGCCGAGGACGGGGCTGTTCGTGTGAGCGACGGTCGCCTGTGGGCGCTGCAACTCGTCATCGCCGTGGCGCTGGTGGCGCTCTCGGTGCAGCTCGTGCGCATGCACCTCGTCGAACTTCCCGTCGCGCCCGAGGGCACAGACGCGCTCAGCGTCCGCGACATCCCGATCGACGCTCCGAGGGGGCTCGTCCTCGACCGCGACGGCGAGGTGCTGGCTCGCAACGTGCCGCGATTCACCGTCGCGATCGTGCCCGGCGAGCTCCCGGCCGATGCCTCGGGCCGCCGGGCCGCGCTGATGTCGGTCGAGGCGCAGACGGGCGTCCCGCTGCGCACGCTGGAACGCGCCATCAGCACCGGCCTCGCGAAGATCGACCCCCTCGTACCCGTCGAGGTGCACACCGGGTTCGCGCTGCAGGACGCGATCGCCCTGCGCGCAGCGCTCTCGGCCGTGCCCGGCGTGCTCGTGCAGACCCGGGCCATGCGCCTCTACGGCGGCGGCGAGCTCCTCGGCCACATCCTCGGGCACGTCGGGCCGATCCCCGCCGAGAGCGCCGAGGAGTACCTGAGCGCCGGGTACCGCCTCGACGAGCGCGTCGGCCAGTCCGGCGTCGAGGCGATCTACGAGTCGGAACTCCGCGGCGAGCTCGGGCGGCGCGTCGTGCTGGCCGATCCCACCGGCCGGGAGGTCGACCAGCTGACACAGGTCGACGCCGTCGCGGGCGCGGACCTGGTGCTCAGCATCGACCTCGACCTCCAGCTCGCGACTGCCGAGGCGCTCGAGCGTGGCCTCGACGCCGGCCTCGAGGCCGCGCTGAACAGGCCGGACCGCCACGACCAGCCGCTCGAACGCGTCGGCGCTGCCGTGGTCATCGACGTGCGTACGGGCGAGCTGCTGGCGCTGGTTTCCTCCCCTTCCTTCGACGCGAATGCCTTCTCCGGGCTCTCCGCGGACGCCGACCGGGTCGCCTTGCTGACCCATGAGAGCCGCCCGCTGGTGCATCGCGCGTACCAGGAGGTGCGGTCGCCGGGCTCGATCTTCAAGCCGCTGGTCGGCGCCGCGGCGCTGCAGGAGGGGATCGCGACGCCATCGACGCGGATCCGCAGCACCGGGGCGCTGACCGTCCAGAGCATCTACGACCCGGAGGTGACGTATACGTTCCGCGACTGGACGGCGCACGGCGTGCTCGACTTCTACGGCGGCCTCGTCCGGTCCTCGGACGTCTACTACTACTACCTCTCCGGCGGCTACGACGACCCGGACGGCTCATCGTTCGAGGGTCTCGGTGTGGAGCGCATCGCGCGCTACGTGCGCGAGTTCGGGCTCGGCGCCGCCACGGGGCTCGACCTCCCCGGCGAGGCCGGGGGCCTGGTGCCGGACGGCGAGTGGAAGGAAGCAACGTACGGCGAGCCGTGGGTGCTGGGAGACACGTACACCCTCGGCATCGGCCAGGGCTACCTGACGGTCACGCCGCTGCAGATGGCGGTGGCGGCAGCGGCCATCGCCAATGGCGGCGAGGTGCTCGTGCCGCGGGTGGCGCGCGGCTACCGCCTCGGCGACGACATCGAGCTCCTCCCGAAGCAGGTCGCCGGGTTGCTCCCCATCGACGCGGAGCACCTCGATGTGGTGCGCGAAGCCATGAAGCTCACCGCGGACGCCCCCCTGGGCACGGCGAGGCGCGGCGAGCCCGAGGGCATCACCATCGCCGGCAAGACGGGCACCGCCGAGTTCGGACCGCAACACCCCGACGACGAATTCGACACGCACGGCTGGTTCATCGCCTTCGCGCCGTACGACGAGCCCGAGGTCGCGCTCGCGGTGTACCTCAACCACGGCTCCGGCGCCCTGCACGCCGCGCCGGTGGCGCACGACATCTTCGAGGCGTACTTCCACCCGCCGACCGCCCGGGTCGGGCCCATCGGGGCGCCGGACGCGACGGGCGACACACCGTGATCGCGCCGCCGCCAGTTGCCCGAGCCGTCGCAGAGGCCTCGTTCCATGTCCTGGTGCGCACTGACCGCGTGCTCTGGCTGGCGGTCGCGGCGCTCGCGAGCCTCGGGCTCCTGATGGCGTACTCGTCCTCGCTCGGCGAGACGCCGCACCCGACCGTCACGCCCGAGGCAGTCCGGCACGCCATCCTCGGCTCGGCGGGCGTCGTCGCGATGCTCGTGGCGGCGCGCATGGACTACCGGCTGCTGCGACGCGTCAGCGTGATCGGCTACCTCGGCGCTGCGGCGCTGCTGGTCGCCGTGGTCGCGATCGGCGAGTCCGAGTACGGCGCGCGGCGCTGGCTGGCCGTCGGCGGCTCGACGATCCAGCCGGCCGAGGCCGCCAAGCTTGCCCTCGTGGTCGCGCTGGCCGCCTACACGGCGTCGAGGCCGCCTCGCGCGGCGGCGCTGGCGGTGACGGGCGTGCTGCTGGCCGTGCTGGCCGCACCCGTGCTGGCGCAGCCGGACACCGGCACCACCGTCGTGCTGGTCGGCACGTGGGTGGGCGTGGTGATCGCGTGGGGGACGCCGTGGCGCACGCTCGCGGTGCTCTTCGCGATCCTGGGAGCGGCCCTCCCGCTCGCCTACGCCGTGCTGGTGCCCGACTACCAGCGCGAGCGACTGGCCGTGTTCCTCGATCCGACGCGGGACCCCCTCGGCAGTGGGTTCAGCCTCCGGCAGGTCGAGGCCGCGCTGGCCAGCGGCGGCATCACCGGTGAAGGCCTCTTCCGTGGCGCGGAGTCACACCTCGCGAGCGTCAGCGCGCGGTCCAGCGACTTCATCTTTGCCGTGGTGGGCGAGGAGATAGGGGTCGGCGGCGGGCTCGTGGTGATCGCGCTCTTCGGCGTCGTGGCGTGGCGCGGCTTCGAGGCGGCGAGGCACGCGCCGGACCAGTTCGGCCGCATGCTGGCGGCCGGGCTGACGACGCTCATCGTGCTCCAGGCGTTCGTCAACGTGGCGGTCAACCTGCGACTGTTCCCCGCCACGGGGCTGCCGCTGCCGTTCGTGTCGGCGGGGGGCTCCGCGCTGCTCGTGATGTTCGTCGCGGTGGGCCTGCTGCAGAGCGTGCACAGCCAGCGCCTGCCGGCGCAGGGCATGCAGGCCGCGATGGACCGCGAGGGCTGACGCCGCACGCCCGATCCGTACTCGGCACCGGCAACGCGAAGGCCGCCTCACGGCGGCCCTCGGTGTGTGACTGAGACGCGCGCGCCGACGGGCGCGCCGCGCTAGGGCGCGAGTACGGGCTCCTGCTCCTCCTCCGCCGGAGGCTCCGGAGCCGCCTGTTTGATCTCCTCGGCCGTGACCTCGCCGTCGACGTAGTCGAGACGGATCGTGGAGCCCTCCTCGAAGTCGCCCTCGAGGAGCGCGTCGGAGAGCCGGTCCTCGACCTCGTTCTGGATGACGCGGCGCAACGGCCGCGCGCCGAAGACGGGGTCGAAGCCCTTCTCGCCCAGGTAGTCGAGGAGCACCTGCGAGACCTCGAGGGACATCTCCTTCTCCTTGAGGTTCTCGCGCACATCGCGCAGCTCGAGGTCGACGATCTGGCGGATATGGTCCTTGGCCAGCGCGTGGAAGACCACGGACTGGTCGATGCGGTTGAGGAACTCGGGCCGGAAGACGCGCTTCATCTCCTCGGTGACCTGATCCTTCATCCGCGTGTATTGCTGCTCGGCCGTCTTGACGTCGTCGCCGCTGGTGGTGAACCCGAAGCGCGTGTCCTTGCGGATCAGGTCCGAGCCAACGTTGGACGTCATGATGATGATGGTGTTGCGGAAGTCGACCTTGCGGCCCTTCGCGTCGGACAGGTGCCCGTCGTCGAAGATCTGGAGCAGCATGTTGAAGACGTCCGGGTGCGCCTTCTCGATCTCGTCCAGCAGGATCAGGCAGTAGCTGCGCCGCCGCACGAGGTCCGTGAGCTGCCCGCCGTCGTCGTAGCCGACGTAGCCGGGCGGTGACCCGACGAGCCGCGAGACGGTGTGCTTCTCCATGAACTCGGACATGTCCAGCCGGACGATGTTGTCCTTCGACCCGAACATGAACTCGGAGAGCGTCTCGGCGAGGTAGGTCTTCCCGACGCCCGTCGGTCCGAGGAACATGAAGACTCCGATGGGGCGCTTCGGGTTCTTCAGACCGGCGCGCGCACGCCGGACGGCCTTCGCGACCGCGCCGATGGCCTCGTCCTGCCCGATCACGCGGTCGCGCAGGAACTGCTCCATCTCCAGCAGCCGCGCCGTCTCCTCCGAGGCGATCCGCGAGAGCGGGATGCCCGTCCACATGGAGACCACGTCGCGGATGTCCTCGTCGGACACCATGAGCTGGTCGCCGGCGCGCTCGGTCTGCACCGCCTCCTCGAGCTCTTCGAGCTTCGACTGGAGGCGCACCTCGCGCTCGCGCAGCTCGGCGGCGTACTCGTACTGCTGGTTCGCGATCGCCTGGTCCTTCTCGCGTCGCAGCGCCTCGATGCCCTTGGTGGCCTCGCGCACCGACGGGGGCGTCGAGTGGCGGCGGATGCGCACGCGCGCCGACGCCTCGTCGATGAGGTCAATGGCCTTGTCGGGCAGGAAGCGGTCCGAGACGTACCGCTGGGACAGCTCGGCTGCCGCCTTGAGCGCCTCGTCGGCGATCTGGAGCTTGTGGTGGTCCTCGTAGGCGCCACGCACGCCCTTCAGGATCTCGACGGTCTCCTCGACGCTCGGCTCGTCCACGCGGACGGGCTGGAAGCGGCGCTCGAGCGCGGCGTCGCGCTCGATGTGCTTGCGGTACTCGTCCAGCGTCGTCGCGCCGATGGCCTGCAACTCGCCTCGGGCGAGCGCGGGCTTGAGGATGTTCGCCGCGTCGACGGCGCCTTCGGCGGCGCCCGCGCCGACGAGCATGTGCAGCTCGTCGATGAAGAGGATGCAGTTCTTGGCGGAGCGGATCTCCTCGATGACCTTCTTCAGGCGCTCCTCGAACTCGCCGCGGTACTTCGTGCCGGCGACGAGCGAGCCGATGTCGAGGGTGAGCATGCGCTTGCCGAGCAGCGTGTCGGGCGTGCTGCCCTGCACGATGCGGTGCGCGAGGCCCTCGGCGATCGAGGTCTTCCCCACGCCGGGCTCGCCGATGAGCACGGGGTTGTTCTTGGTGCGGCGCGACAGGATTTGCACGACGCGCTCGATCTCGGTCTCACGGCCGATCACCGGGTCGAGCTGGCCGCTGCGCGCGGCGGCGGTGAGGTCGACGCCGAGCTGGTCGAGCGTCGGGGTGCGGGCGGTCTGGCGCCCGCCGGAGCCGGAGGCCGCGGCCTGCGGCTGGGTCTGCGCGAGGATGCGCGTGGTCTCGCCGCGCACCCGCTCCAGGTTCACGCCGAGGCTCTCGAGCACGCCCGCGGCGATGCCCTCGCCCTCGCGGACGAGGCCGAGCAGCAGGTGCTCGGTGCCGATGTACGAGTGGTTGAGGCGGCGGGCTTCGTCGACGGCCAGCTCGATGACGCGCTTGGCGCGCGGCGTGAGCCCGATCTCACCGCTGGTGGTGCGTTCGCCCCGGCCGATGATGAACTCAACGGCCGAGCGGACCTTGTTGAGCTCCACGCCCAGGTTCCCGAGGACCTTGGCGGCTACGCCGTCGCCCTCCCGCACCAGCCCGAGCAGCAGGTGCTCGGTGCCGATGTAGTTGTGGTTGAAGCGTTGCGCTTCTTCCTGCGCGAGCGTCAGGACCCTGCGGGCCCGCTCCGTGAACTTGTCAAAGCGATCAGCCATCGCGGACTCCCGTCCGTGCCGGTGTCTAGGCTACCACGGCCCGATTTTGAGCACGATCAGCGGATGTAATGGAACCCTCGAGGCCGCCGTCACAGTCCGGCCAACACCCACCGCTCACCCCCCGCACGCGCCGGGCGCGCGCGGGGGCTGGTGACCGGTTCGAGGGCGAGGCGGGGCTAGTCGTCCGACTCGGCGGAGTCGGAGGAGTCGGACGACTCCTGCGCGTCGGCGAGCTCGGCCTGCGCCTGCTGCATCGCGGCGGCCATCGCCGTGAGCGGCGGGGCGTCGTCGCGGTGCGAGCTCTGCTGCCGGCCGCCACCGCCGCCGCCGCGCGAGGCATCACGCGCCTTGCGGCGGGCGTCCAGCTCCTCGCGGCGCTGCGCGTAGCGCTCCTCCGCGGCCGCGGACTCCTCCGGGAACTTCTCGCGCGCCTCGTCGGGCAGCTGCACCACGCGGCCGCCGTCGTCGAACTGCCAGCCGAGGATCTCGGCCTGCGACCGCGCCTCGCGCAGCGAGAGGCCCAGGCGGTGCCGGTCCTGCTCGATGCGCACGATCTTGAGCGGCAGCACGTCGCCCTCGGCGAGCACTTCCTCGGGGTGGTTGATGCGCCGGTCGACGATCTCCGATACGTGCGCGAGCCCCTCGACGGGACCGGGCAGCCTCGTGAACGCGCCGAACGCGACCAGCTTGGTGACGACACCCGGCACCACGTCGCCGACGTGGTACTGGGCGATGAGGTCCTGCCACTGCTCGGGGGCGGCGCGCCGGATGGAGAGCGCGATCTTCTTGTTCTCGCGGTCGACGCGCATGACGAAGACGTCGATCTCCTGGCCGACCTTGAAGAGCTCCTCGGGGTCGCTGTTGCGGTCCCAGGAGAGCTCGGAGAGGTGGGCGAGGCCGTCGGCGCCACCGAGGTCGACGAAGACGCCGAAGTTGCGGATCGAGGTGATCTTGCCGGTGCGGATCTCGCCCTCGGCGAGCTCCTCGAGCAGGCGCTCCTTCTGGGCGGCGCGCCACTCCTGCATGGCCGCGCGCTCCGACAGGATGGCGCGGTTGCGGCGGCGGTTGATCTCGATGACCTTCATGCGGAGGCTGCGGCCGACCATCTCCGAGAGCGGGTTCGCGCCCTCGGTGCCGGGCTTGGCGCCCACCACCTGAGACATCGGGATGAAGGCGTTCACGCCCTCGACGTTGGCGAGCAGGCCGCCCTTGTTGAAGCCCGTGATCTCCGCGTCGAAGATCTCGCCGCTCTCGAAGCGCTCCTGCAGCACCCGCCAGCCCTGCTCGCCGCGCGCGCGGTCGATCGAGAGGAGCACCTGGCCCTCCTCGGTCTCCGGCTGCAGCACGTACACGAGCAGCTTGTCGCCGATGTGGATGCGGGACAGCGGGTCCGCGCCCATCGAGTGCATCTCGTGCGTCGGCACGACACCCTCGGACTTGGAGCCGATGTCGACGAGGTCGACGAGCACACCTTCACGCTCGACACCCATGACCAGGCCTTCGACGACCTCGCCGCGGCGAAGCTGGCGCGGTTCGGGAGCCTCGCCGGAGGCGAGGAGCTCGGCCATGTCGACGATCTCGGGCTCGGCCGTGGCCGTTGCCGTGGCGGGCTCAGCGGTAGCCGTGGCGGCTGGAGCTGTGGCGACAGGCGCTGCGGCCGGCGCCGCGACGGGCGCGGGAGCCTCAGGGGCTGGCGGTGGAGCCTCGGTCGGTGGTGTCTCGGGAGCGCCGGGTGCGGCGCTGGTCGGCGGTTCGGTCTGCTCGGACGTGGGCGATGTGGTCAAACTACGTGGGCCTCCCATGCTTGGTTTCGCGCCGCACCCCGCGAGGGGATAGGGCGACGCGCTCGATCATATACCACGCGCGCGTGAAGCGCCCCGCGAGGTGCGAGCCAGGGCCGGCGGCGGACTGCGTCGGCATCCCGGGGAGCCCGGGATCACGCAGACCCGCCTCAGCAAGGCGGGTCTGTGTTGGGTCCTGGCGATGGCCTATTTTCCGCGCCCAGTTGCCCGGGGAGTATCGTCAGCGCTGCGGCGTTTCACTTCCGTGTTCGGGATGAGAACGGGTGGTTCCACCGCGCTCTAACCACCAGGACTACCTACTATCGAGCGTCCGCGCGCGAGCCGCAAGCGGCCCCGCATGCCCGGCGCCGCCAAGTCGCCCCGCTGCACCGAGGCCCGCGCCGGGACGACGGGAGCTGCGTCGGAGCGGGCTGCCGCGCCGAGACGCAAAGCCGGCCCGGGGACGTGAACTGGCCGCGGACGCAAAACGGGCGGAGCATCTGCTCCGCCCGGTCGTTGGTTTGGTAGCGGGAGAGGGATTCGAACCCCCGACCTTCGGGTTATGAGCCCGATGAGCTACCGCTGCTCCATCCCGCGTCGCTCGCATACGAGTATAGCACGAGCCGCCCCGGTGAGGGGGCGGCGTGTGGCCTGCACACGGGAGAGCGCACGAGCGGTGACGGCTACGGGAAGTGGAGTTGACGGCGGGCGGGCGATCACGGAGGAGCCTGATGAAGGGTCAAGCCCTCGACCATTAGTACCACTCAGCTGCACGCATTGCTGCGCTTCCACCTGTGGCCTATCAAGCGGGTAGTCTTCCCGCGGTCTTACCCGGTTAACCCGGTGGGAGGCCTCATCTTGAAGATGGCTTCGCGCTTAGATGCTTTCAGCGCTTATCCATTCCGGACTTGGCTACCCGGCAATGCCCTTGGCAGGACAACCGGCACACCAGAGGTCCGTCCACCCCGGTCCTCTCGTACTAGGGGCAGCACTCCTCAAGCCTCCTGCGCCCACAGCGGATAGAGACCGAACTGTCTCACGACGTTCTGAACCCAGCTCGCGTACCGCTTTAATGGGCGAACAGCCCAACCCTTGGGACCTGATTCAGCCCCAGGATGCGACGAGCCGACATCGAGGTGCCAAACCCTGCCGTCGATGTGAACTCTTGGGCAGGATCAGCCTGTTATCCCCGGGGTAGCTTTTATCCGATAAGCCACGGCCCTTCCACACGGGACCGTAGGATCACTTTGGCCGACTTTCGTCCCTGCTCGACATGTCCGTCTCGCAGTCAAGCCCCCTTCTGCCAATGCACGCGACGGGTGATTGCCATCCACCCTGAGGGGACCATTGCGCGCCTCCGTTACCTTTTGGGAGGCGACCGCCCCAGTCAAACTGCCCACCAGGCGCTGTCCCCACGCTTGCTCGCAGGTTAGGAGGACAAACAAGGAAGAGTGGTATTTCACTGATGGCTCCACGCCCCCCGAAAGGAACGCTTCAACGCCTCCCACCTATCCTACGCATCCGTGCCCGGCCTCCAGCGCCAAGCTACAGTAAAGCTCCACGGGGTCTTTTTGTCCGGCTGCGGGTAGGCCGCATCTTCACGGCCAGTTCAATTTCGCCGAGTCCTTCGTTGAGACAGCGCCCAGATCGTTACGCCATTCGTGCGGGTCGGAACTTACCCGACAAGGAATTTCGCTACCTTAGGACCGTTATAGTTACGGCCGCCGTTCACCGGGGCTTCGGTTTGCGGCTTGCACCGCGCCCCTTAACCTTCCGGCACTGGGCAGGCGTCAGCCCCTATACGTCCGCTTACGCGTTTGCAGAGACCTGTGTTTTTGTTAAACAGTCGCCTGGGCCCGCTCACTGCGACCCCAGCCCGCTCGGGACGCGAGGTCCGTCACGGTCCGGGGCGCTCCTTCTCCCGAAGTTACGGAGCTAGATTGCCGAGTTCCTTAACGAAGGTTCTCTCGATCACCTGACGGTACTTACCGCCGCCCACCAGTGTCGGTTTGCGGTACGGGCGCCGCAGGTATTCGACAGCGAGGCTTTTCTTGCCGGCATGGACTCAGCTGGGTCGCTTTGACTGACGTCTCCGCTTCTGCCCAGCCCTCCGCTTGACCTGGCCGTGGATTTTCCTGCGGCCAGACGCCTACGGCTGAGCAACGGACCATGTCCAGTAGGCCCGCCCAACCTATCCTTCCGGGTCACCCCTCCTGTCTCGAACACACCTGCGGCGGGGCAGGAATACTAACCTGCTGTCCATCGCCTACGACTCTCGTCCTCGGCTTAGGCCCGCCTAACCCTACGCGGATTAACCTTGCGTAGGAACCCTTGGGCTTACGGTGTCCCGGTTTCTCACCGGAATTGCGCTACTCATGCCGACATTCTCACTTCCGCGCGCTCCACCCCCGGTCACCCGGGCGGCTTCACTGCTGCGCGGAACGCTCCCCTACCGACCGCCCGAAGGCGATCCCCTGGCTTCGGTACCATGCTTAGCCCCGTTACATTGTCGGCGCCCGATCACTCGACCAGTGAGCTGTTACGCACTCTTTCAATGATGGCTGCTTCTGGGCCAACATCCTGGCTGTCTTTGCAGTCGGACTTCCTTTAACACTGAGCATGGATTTAGGGACCTTAGCCGAGGGTCTGGGCTGTTTCCCTTTCGACAACGAAGCTTAGCCCCCGCTGTCTCACTCCCGGGTTCTTATGCACTGGCATTCGCGGTTTGGATGGGGTTGGTAAGCGGTGAGCCCCCGAGCCCAACCAGAGCCCTACCTCCAGCGCACATCACCCGAGGCTGCGCCTAAACGCATTTCGGGGAGAACCAGCTATCTCCTGGTTCGATTAGCATTTCACCCCTACCCACAGGTCATCCAGTCACTTTGCAACGTAAAAAGGTTCGCGCCTCCACGAGGTCTTACCCTCGCTTCACGCTGCCCATGGGTAGCTCACCAGGTTTCGGGTCTACGCCCCGCGACTCCGAACGCCCTGTTCAGACTCGCTTTCGCTCCGGCTCCGCGACTCCCGTCGCTTAACCTTGCCACGAAGCGTAACTCGTCGGCTCATTCTTCAATAGGCACGCCGTCACCCGGCCGTAGCCAGGCTCCGACTGCTTGTAGGCACACGGTTTCAGGGACTGTTTCACTCCCCTTCCGGGGTGCTTTTCACCTTTCCCTCACGGTACTGGTTCACTATCGGTCGCCACGGGTATTTAGCCTTGGAGAGTGGTCTCCCCAGCTTCCCACGGGATTCCTCGTGTCCCGTGGTACTCAGGATCCCGGCCTGGGCCGGATGGATTTCGCCTACGGGGCTCTCACCCGCTGTGGCGGACCGTTCCAGGTCCTTCGGCTATCCATGCCGTGCTCCGTTCTGCCGGTCCTGCAACCCCGCCCTCCGTAGAAGACGGTTTGGGCTTCTCCCCGTTCGCTCGCCGCTACTAGGGGAATCGTTTCTTTTCCTCGGGGTACTGAGATGTTTCAGTTCCCCCGGTTCCCTCGATCCGGCCTATGTGTTCAGCCGGTCGTGACCCGCGATGAAGCGGGCCGGGTTGCCCCATTCGGAGATCTCCGGTTGAGCTTGCTAGACAGCTAGCCGGAGCTTTTCGCAGTCTTGCCACGTCCTTCATCGGCCCGTGACGCCTAGGCATCCGCCGTGCGCCCTTTGTAGCTTGACCCTTCGTCAGGCACTCCCGCGATCGAAATTGCCACCGTGCCCGCACGTACCCCTCGAGGTCCGCGCCGGCCGGCGGGTTCCCGCTCGCCGTCGTACTCCAACTGTGTTTCTCGTAGCTTGTTTTGCGCTCGTTGCGCTCTTCCGTTGTGAAGGTGCCGGCCCGGGAGCGCTTCGCTCCCGCTCAGGACGCCGCCGGCGGCTCTCGCCGCGGCTGCGTTTCCCGCTGTGATGTGTGTGCCGCTGCCCGATAGCTAGTTGGTGGTGGAGCCGGGGGGACTCGAACCCCCGACTTCCGCCTTGCAAAGGCGGCGCTCTCCCAGCTGAGCTACGGCCCCACGCCCCACCGCCCGCCACTCGTGGCCAGGCTGGGGGTGCTGGTGGGCCATCCTGGATTCGAACCAGGGACCTCAGTCTTATCAGGACTGCGCTCTAACCAACTGAGCTAATGGCCCGGCGCTGCCCGGAGGCTGTCACCGTCCTCCCGCCCCGTACAGGCCGCCCCCATCGGGGGGCGCCCCAGCCGCGGCGGGAGGTTGCGGGCACATCAACCGTTGGATAGCAGTCAGAAGCGGCGCGCCGATCCCACGCGCGGTGCGCATCACCAGCTCCGGCCACCGGGGCGCGCACAGCCCCGTGCCCCGGGAACCTCGAGGGTCCCTGGAGCGGCCGGCAGCCGATCGACCTGGGTACTGTACCGGCCCCAACCGCACACCGTGCGGAGGGGGAGATCCGGCAGAGGTATCCCTAGAAAGGAGGTGATCCAGCCGCAGCTTCCGCTACGGCTACCTTGTTACGACTTCGTCCCAGTCGCCGGTCCCACCCTGGGCGCCTGCGTCCCGAAGGTTCGCGCAACGACTTTAGGTGTTACCGACTCCCATGACGTGACGGGCGGTGTGTACAAGGCCCGGGAACGTATTCACCGCAGTATGGCTGACCTGCGGTTACTAGCAACTCCGGCTTCATGCAGGCGAGTTGCAGCCTGCAATCCGAACTGGGGACAGCTTTATCCGATTGGCTTCACCTCGCGGTTTCGCGACGGTCTGTACTGCCCATTGTAGCGTGCGAGTAGCCCAGGGTGTAAGAGCCATGCTGACTTGACGTCATCCCCGCCTTCCTCCCGGTTGCTCCGGGCAGTCTCGCTAGAAAGATCCAACTAACGACAAGGGTTGCGCTCGTTGCGGGACTTAACCCAACACCTCACGGCACGAGCTGACGACAGCCATGCAGCATCTGTGAAGAGGCCCCGAAGGGAAGCCGGGTTTCGCCGGCGGTCCTCAACATGTCAAACCCTGGTAAGGTTCTTCGCGTAGCTTCGAATTAAACCGCACGCTCCGCTGCTTGTGCGGGCCCCCGTCAATTCCTTTGAGTTTTAGCCTTGCGGCCGTAGTCCCCAGGCGGAGCACTTATCGCGTTAGCTTCGCTACCGAGGGGGTCGATACCCCCGACAGCTAGTGCTCATCGTTTACGGCGTGGACTACCCGGGTATCTAATCCGGTTCGCTCCCCACGCTTTCGCGCCTCAGCGTCAGGTCACCCCCAGAGAGCCGCTTTCGCCACTGGTGTTCCTCCCGATATCTACGCATTCCACCACTACACCGGGAATTCCACTCTCCTCTAGGTGCCTCAAGACTGGCAGTATCCGGGGACCTCTCACAGTTGAGCCGTGAGTTTTCACCCCGGACTGACCAGCCCGCCTGCGCGCGCTTTACGCCCAGTAAATCCGGACAACGCTCGCCACCTACGTATTACCGCGGCTGCTGGCACGTAGTTAGCCGTGGCTTATTCGCGAGGTACCGTCAGATCTTCGTCCCTCGCAAAAGGGGTTTACAACCCGAAGGCCTTCTTCCCCCACGCGGCGTTGCTGCGTCAGGCTTTCGCCCATTGCGCAAAATTCCTTGCTGCTGCCTCCCGCAGGAGTCTGGGCCGTGTCTCAGTCCCAATGTGGCTGACCACCCTCTCAGGCCAGCTATGGATCGTCGCCTTGGTAGGCCGTTACCCCACCAACCAGCTAATCCACCGCAGGCCCCTCCGGAAGCGCCCGAAGGCTTTGGTCCGTGGACCACATGCGGTATTAGCACCGGTTTCCCGGTGTTATCCCCCACTTCCGGGCAGGTTCCTACGTGTTACTCACCCGTTCGCCGCTTTCAGCCGGCCGAAGCCGGTTTCGTCGCGCGACTTGCATGCATAAGGCACGCCGCCAGCGTTTATCCTGAGCCAGGATCAAACTCTCCATTAGATTCGCTTCCGTGAAACTTGGTTCCGTTGGGAGCTCGGCCGTTCGCCCACCGGGTCCGCTCACGCGCACTCGCCGAGGACCGACCGGAGAGTCGTCCTTGCACTGCGCACCCAACCCCGCCGAACACCCCGAGGGGCGCTCCGGCTGGCCGGGCGCAGGTCATGACGGGAATCTCTGTTCCCGCTTCTGGCTGCTATCCAAGTGTTAATGTGCCGCAGCCGCCCTCGGGCAGGCCGTCGAATGATCGTAACGCTCCCACGGCGTGCGTCAAGACCCCCACACCGGACATCGAGGAGATCCAGGCCCGGAATCGCCTTTCGGCTGCCCACAGGCACGCGTTATGTGCGTCCCGCAGTGCCGGCTCGCTTGTCGGCGGCCATCCACAGCGCCTCCCCGTCCGTCGACGCTGCACCGCCGCGCAGGTCGAGGTGCGCGCCACGCCGCCCGGCGATCCCCAGCACGGCCGCCGCCTGCTCGCCGTCGACGCCCAGGCCGACCGCCTCGGCCGCATGACGCACCACTCGCAGCGCTACCGCCTCGGGCAGCGCGCCCAGCGCCCGACGCTCGATGCGCGCCGTTCGGCCCTCCACGCGCATGAGCTCGGCTGCCTCGCGCCCTGCCCACGCCTCCAGCGCAGCGTCGTCGCGGCGGGCGTGGCCGGCGAAGCGCACCAGCGCCTCGCGGACGCGCGGGTTGAGCTCGCCGAGCTCCGGCATCACGCGGTGCCGCACGCGGTTGCGGCTGAACGCGAGCGTGTCGTTCGAGGGGTCGTGGCGCGGCGCCAGCCCGGCCGCGCCGAGCCCGAGCGCGTCGAGGTAGGCGAGCACCTCGGCGCGCTCGACGTCCAGCAGCGGGCGGATGAGCCGCGGCGGCGCGTCACGGGGCGCCTCGCAGTCGACGGGCCAGGGTGCGTCGGCGGCCATCCCGGCGGCGCCGGCGAGCCCGCTTCCGCGCGCCAGCCGCAGCAGCACCGTCTCGGCCTGGTCGTCCAGCGTGTGGCCGGTGATGCAGGCGTCCGCGCCGACTTCGCGCGCGGCCGACGCCAGCCAGCCGTAGCGAGCCTCGCGCGCCTCGGCCTCGGCGCTCCCGCCGTCTCCGGGCGCGGCCCCGCATAGGAGGGGGACATCGAGGCAGCGTGTGAGCGTCTCGAGGTAGGCGCGGTCGGCGTCCGTCTCCGCGTCGGGCCGGGTGCGGTGGTTGAAGTGACCCGCCACCACGCGCGCCCCTGCCCCGGGCGCGACGCGCCAGGCGGCGACGAGCGCGGCCGTCGAGTCCGGGCCGCCCGAGCAGGCCACGAGCAGCGTCGTGCCGCCTGCGAGGTGGTCGCCGAGCGCGTTCGCAACGCGGCGCTCGAAGGCCGCGGTCGCGCGGGTGCGGCGCAGGGTGGGGGCTGGCTGCTCGCTCATGCCCGAAGCCTACCGCAGCAGCGGGTGGTCAGCGCCCGAAGAGCGCTTCCCACCAGCGCTCGCCGGGTTCGCGGTCGGGCACCCCGGTGACGAGCGGTTTCTCCTCGGCGTTGTGGTCCTCGACCATGATCGCCGTCTCGCCGGGGCGGACGAGGCCGAACCGGCCCCGCCCGACCGCCTCGATGTACTCATCGGACTGGAGGTACTCGCGCAGGCCTTCGAGCTCGGCGATCTGCTGCTGCAGGGCGGCGACCTCAAGCTCGACCTCGCGCTGCTGCTCGGCGAGGCGGTGCTGCTGACGGGCGGTCTGCAGGCCCGCGTAGGCGAAGAGCACGAGCAGAAGCGCGGCGATCGCGATCACCATCTGCAACGGGCCGAAGGCCGGGAGACGCGGTCTGGGGAGAGTGGGCACGTCCGTCCTTCAGAGTGCCCCGCCGCATCCAACCGTAGCAGCGCTGCGCGACGCTTACAAACCAGGGCTCAGGCCGACGCCTCGTCCGGCAAGTGGCACTGCTCGTTGAGACCCACCACGGACCACCTCGATGGGCCCCCCGCCTCGCCGGGCCTGCGCTCCACCACGGACAGCGAGGCGAGCCCCAGCTGGAAGCGCCGCTGCGCCGCCATCGAGACGCCGAGGGCGTGCGTCAGCAGTGACTTCAGCGCCATGTTGTGCGAGACGACCACGACGTCCGCTTCGCCGTGCCGCTCGGCTGCCTCGTCGAGTGCCGCGAGCATGCGGACCTGCGCCTCGCCCATCGACTCGCCGCCCGGGAAGCGCAGGTCCGCGAACGTCTCGTCGCGCCACTCCTCGAGGAAGTCGGCGAAATGCTCGCGGATCTCGTCGAAACGCATCCCGTCGAGGTCCCCGTGGTCGACCTCGTGCAGGCGCTCGTCGACGACGGGTTCGAGGCCGTACGCCTCGACGACCGGGGCGGCGGTGCTGCGCGCCCGCGACGCCGGGCTGACGTACAGCGCGACCGGGCGGTACGGCGCGAGAGATGCGGGGACCGTCGCGGCCTGGCGGTGGCCGCGCTCGGTGAGCTGGTTGTCGATGCGGCCCTGCGTCTGGCCGGCGGCGTTGCCGGCGGCCTCGGCGTGTCTGAGCAGCAGGAAGCGTGTCGTCACCGTGGTAGCCCCAGGAATGCCTGTGTCACCGGGTGCTGGCGGATCTCGGCCCGGTTGACCGGCGGCGAGCCGCCTTCGACGTCCGAGCCGTAGAACCCAACGAACCATATCAGCAGTCCGCGGTTGAAGTAGACATACCCGTTCGGCGGCTCGCAACCGTCGAGGAGCGGCTCGGCGCGGCCCTCCGAGTTGATGTTCCACTCGTCCCAGAACGCCTCGCGGTCCGGGTACGGCCAGAACACCCACACGGCGAAGCGGTCGCCGCCCTGGGAGTCCGTCCCCGCGAACACGATGGGCTCGACCGACGACGCCGGGCACACGGGCTCGTACGCGTCCGTGAGCCGCAGCCCGTCGTCCGGGAGTGCCGCGGCAAGCTCGAGGAACGTGGCGGGGAGGGTCCGGCCCGCCGAAGCGAGCGGCGTGAGCGTCGGCGTGGCCGTCGTGGTGGTGGGAGATGGGGTAGCTGCAGCCGTCGGGGTCGGCGTCGGCGTCGCCGTGACAGGTCGAGGGGTGGGAGTTGCGGTGGCGGGCGCAGTGGTCGGCGTTGCTGTGGCCGACGCTGCGGTGGGCGTGGGTGTGGGGGTCGCGGTCGCCGGTGTCGCCACCGGGGCGGCGGGTGTGGCCGTCGCGGAGGCGGGCGTGGCGGTGGACACGGCCTCGGAACCCTCGTCGTCACTACCGCGGCTGAACAGCGCGAGGACGCCGAGGATCACGACCACCGCGACCACGGTGTACGCGAGGCGCCTCACGACGCCTGCTCCCACGCGCGCATCACTGCCATGTCAGCTCGAGGAAGGTGCGCACCACGGGGTGGCTTCGGACCTCTTCGGCCACTGCGGGGAGCGAGCCAGGAGCCACCTCCGAGCCGTAGAACCCCGCGAACCACAGCACGAGGTTCTCGTGCCAGTAGACGAACCCGTTCGGCGGCTCACAGCCGTCGAGGAGCGAGCGGACGCGGAAGTCCTCGCCCACGGACCAGTCAGCCTCGAAGGCGTCGCGGTCGGCGTAGACCCAGAGCACCCACACCGCGTGCTTCTCGTCCGACGCGCCGTCCGGACCCGTGAACACGACCGGCGGGGCCGAGGCGCCCGGGCACGCTGGCTCGAACTCATCGGAGCGGGCGAGCCCCGGCGACGGCAGCGCCGCCTCGAAGTCTGCGAGGGAGAACGGGTCGCCATCGATGGACGCGCCCCCGCCGGTTGGCGCCACGCGCGTCGGCGAGGGGGTGGGGGTGGGAGTGGCCGGGCGAGTCGCGGTGGCTGCGGGGCCCGGTGGACTCGTCGGCGAGGGCGTGGGAGGCGGGGTCGTCACCGCTCCGGCCGGGGCCGTTGCCGGCGGCGTGGGCTCCGGCTCGTCCGACCCGACGCCGAGGCACCCGACGAGGACGGCGCCCGCGAGCGCCAGGGCGAGGGTCGCGGCGAGGTGTCTCACGGCAGCGGCTCCTCGAAGATCTCCTCGAACTCCAGCATCTGCGGCGTGCGCTGCGGCTCGTTGAGCCGCAGCCCGGTGCGGCGCCGCTCCCGCGGCGAGGCGCGCTCGCCGAGCGCGTCGAGCACCGACAGCGGGCGGCCCGTGAGCCCCTCACGCGCCTCCAGGTGCATCACCATCACCACGCGCTCACGCTCCACGCGCACGTCGAGGTCGCGCACGGTGGCGCGCAGGTCGTAGACGCGCGTCTTCTGGCCGCGCTGCTCCTCCCACTCCAGCTCGTGCGTCGCGAGCAGGCCGTCGACGCGCCACTGCAGCTCCTCGCGGTCGATGTCGGCGCGGTCGAAGACCAGCTCGTAGGTCGCCGAGGTGATCGCCGACTGGAGCGAGGGCTCCTCGTGCGCGACCTCCTCGACCGCCACCACGGAGAGGCCATCGGGCAGCTCGACGCGCAGCGCCGTGACCACGTCGAGCGGCGCGACGTGCGGCGACATCCACGCGTCGAGCAGCTCGCGGTCGCCCTCGAACCCGACGGCGAGCGGCGCACCGAGCGCGAGGCGAGCGTGGGGCGAGAAGCCCTGCGTGTAGGCGAGCGGCAGGCGGGCGCGCCGGAACGATCGCTCCCACGTACGCATGAGGTCGAGGTGGCCGACGTAGCGCAGGGCGTCCGCCTTACGGTAGGTCACCCGCAGCCGCTGCGGCCGTTCGTCAGTCATTTGCGGGACCAGTCTCCGCGGATCATCCCGATCACGAAGGCTTCCGTTACATGTGCCACCCGACGTTCAGCCTGCCACAGGAGAAGCATCCAGAATCCTGAAACCACAAAGAAGAGGAGCATGAGGATCGAGCGGGAGTCGTCTGCGCTTTCTCGACCTAGCACCACCGTCGAGATAAAGATGCCCGCGGCCGTCAACACAGCTAGGCCAACGGCGGTGCACGAGCTGATGAGGCCGTTCATCAGGTCAGCAAGCGAACGCACGCGGTCCACCGCGGCTTGATGTGCGTTTCCCCCGGGACCCATGCGCTGGAGAAGCTCCACAAGCGCCTCGTCCGTCTCTTGCTGCGAGTGCTCGCCTCGGCTCCCCCGCCTCAGGTCCTTCCGGACTCTCTTGATCCAACGGCGGCGCTTCGACTGACGTTTTGCGACTCTCAATGCTCGGTGAGTTCCGATGCGTCCCCATGTTCTACCTCGAGGCGAACACCGCCGAGCACACCATGCAATCGCGTGTGCAATAACCGAAATGAGGAACCCCACCGGGAACGCCGCGGCCACGAGCAGCGCAGCCGGGCCCACGGTGAGTACTTCGGAAAGATCAGTGCCCGCAAGGGCGAGATAGTCGTAGGCGTCTAGAAACAGCCACGTTCCCACCAGGATTTCGAAAATCCCGGCGGGAACAGAGTAGCGGAGCAGTCGACCGAGTTCTGACACCCACGGAGTATAGAGCGGCTACTGAACTCCCTCGCCCCACCCGGCGCGCACAGCCTTGAGCAGCGCACCCGCGGCCGAGCGCGGGTCGCGGCGGCGGGCCGCGACCTCGTCGACGAGGCCGCTCAGCACGCCCACGCCGCCGGCGGCTTCGAGCGACTCGCGCTGCATCGCCGCGCGGGCGAGCGAGACGATCTGCTCGCGCACGTGCTCGCGGCGCTCCTCGTCGGCGTGCTCGGAGGTCCGCAGGTGCTCCTGGTGGTCGTCGATCGCGGCGACCAGCTCCTCGAGGCCCTCCTGCTCGCGGGCGACGCACTTGAGGATCGGCGGCCTCCACGCGCGGTCCGGGGCGATCGCGAGCAGTCCGCGGAGCTGGCCGACGGCCGTGTCGGCGCCGGCGAGGTCGGCCTTGTTGACGACCATCACCTGCGCGACCTCCATCAGGCCCGCCTTCATCGACTGCACGTCGTCGCCGCCCGCCGGCATCGTCACCAGCACCGTCGTCTGCGTCGCCGCGGCGACCTCGACCTCGTCCTGCCCCGCGCCGACGGTCTCCACGATCACCACGTCGTAGCCCGCCGCGTCCATCATGTCGACGACGCCCGACGCGGTCTCCGCGAGGCCGCCGAGGCTGCCCCTCGACGCCATCGAGCGCAGGAACACGCCGGAGTCGGCGGTGAGGTCCTGCATGCGGATGCGGTCGCCGAGGATCGCGCCGTGCGAGAACGGCGACGAGGGGTCCACCGCCACGATCCCGACCGTGCGGCCGAGCGCGCGCTCGGCGCGCGCCAGCCCCCCGACCAGCGTCGACTTCCCGACGCCGGCCGAGCCGGTCACGCCAATGGTCTGGGCGCGGCCCGTGCGCGGGTACAGCGAGGCGAGGACGGCGCGACCCGTCTCCGTGTCGGCCTCGACGTGTGTGATGGTGCGGGAGAGCGCCCGGCGATCACCCGCAAGGACGCGCTCGGCAAGCTCGCTCGCGTCCACGGGCGTCGCGCTCTCCGGGCTAGTTCGCGTACGTCGGCGCGTGCTCGCGCACGAACTCGATGATGTCCTGCGTGCTCGTGCCCGGTCCGAAGACGCCCCGGAAGCCCATCTCCTCGACGGCCGGGATGTCGGCCTCCGGGATGATGCCGCCGCAGAACAGCAGCACGTCGCTCACTTCGCGCTCCTCGAGGGCGGCGATGACGCGCGGGAACAGCTCGAGGTGCGCGCCGGAGAGGATCGAGAGCCCGACCACCTGCGCGTCCTCCTGGAGGGCGGCCTCGGCGATCATGTCGGGGGTCTGGCGGATGCCGGTGTAGATGACCTCCATGCCGGCGTCGCGCAGCGCGCGCGCGACGACCTTCGCGCCGCGGTCGTGGCCGTCGAGGCCAGGCTTGGCGATGAGGACACGAATCGCTTGGTCGTCGGCCATGGGGAGCCTCCTTGTTGCGAGTGCTCGCGCGCTACCGCACGCGAGTCTAGCCAGCCTCGCGCTGCCGCGCGAGGGTCAGTGCCTATACGTACTCCAACAGCTGGATGCCGATGCCGAACGCCTGCTCGGCGCTGATCGTGGAGCGACGCGTGCCCGGCAGCGTGCCCACCTCGGCGTCGGGCACGTCGAGCCCGGCCGAGCGGTAGCGCGCGATCTCCGTGTCGAGGTCGGCAACCTCGATCGCGGCGACGGGGAACGCGCCTTCGCGCTGCTCCTCGATCACCGCGGCGAGCGGCGCGTCGGGGCTCGCCGGCGCGATCAGCTCGACGATGGTCTGGCTGATGGGGAACTGCCCGATCACGATCTGCGCATCCTCGACGTCGAAGCGGTGCTGTTCCTCGAGGCCGATGACCTCGCCCCAGCGCGCCTTCGCCGCGTCGTAGTCGGCGACGCGCGCCGCCACGTGGTCGATGCCCTTGGCGTCGGAGTGGTGCGCACCGGGCCGAGGCTGCGCGAGCTCGACGAGCACGCCGTGCATCGAGCGCGGGTGCAGGAAGGCGATCTCGCCCGCCAGCCCGTAGCGCGGCTCCTGGTCGATCAGCTCGACGCCGAGGTCGCGCACGCGTGCGAGCTCGGCGCGGATGTCGTCGGTGCTGAAGCAGAGGTGGTGCAGTGTCTGGCCGCGCGTCTCGAGGTAGCGAGCCACGCCGGTGCCCTCCTGTACGGGCTCCAGCAGCTCGATCTCGTTCTCGCCGAGCGGCAGCAGCACGCCGCGTACGCCCTGTTCCTCGACGACCTCATCGACGGCCACCTCGAGGCCCATGATGTCGCGGTAGAAGCCGAGTGCGTCGTCGGCGCTGTGGACGACGATGCCGAGGTGGTGAAGCCGGTCGATCATGCGTGCCTACACTCCCTGCTCGCCACGCCAGGCGAGGATCTCCGCCATGTGTTCGCGGTCGTGTCCCGCCGCGTCCGCCAGGCGGTACGGCGTGCGCCCCTCGGCGTAGCGATCCGGGTCGAGGACGGCGAGTCCCCGGATCGCCTCGTTGTGCTGCTCGCGCGCCTCACGGAGGGTCGCGAGCACCTGTTCCCAGCTCTGGTCGCTGGCCCGTGCCACGGACTCAGCGTTGAACGCCGCGTCGGCCGCGTCCGGGTCGTCGCGGTTGGGCTCGAATTCGGGGATCGCCGGCCGCTCGCCCGCCGCCACGAGGCCGAGGGCGTGCGCCCAACTCGACTGCCAGCGCGCCATGTGCGCGAGGATGTCCTTCACGGACCACGCCTCGGGCCCGGACCAGCCCTCGACGCGCCGGTCGGCCGGCAGCGCGTCGAGCGCGTCCAGCAACTCGGCGCGCGCCTGCTCGTTCGCCTCGATGATCGCGTCGAGCGCCTCGGTCACGACGGGTGTCCTCTCCGCGCGTGGGTGGCGGCGCCCATTAGATGGTCACCGCTTCCTGGTACTCGCCCCACTCCTCGCGGAGCACACCGCAGATCTCGCCGATGGTGGCGTACGCCTCCACGGCCTCGATGAGCAGCGGCATCATGTTCTCGTCGCCGTTCGCTGCGGCGCGGATCCGCGCCAGCGAGGACTCGACGGCCGCGTTGTCGCGATCGGCGCGCAGCTGCGCGAGCCGCTCGGCCTGGCGCGTCTCGACGGTGCGGTCGTGGCCGGCGATCGGGGGCACCTCGAGCTCTTCGGTCTCGAAGCGGTTCACGCCGACGACGATGCGCTCCTCCTCCTCCTGCATGCGCTGGAGGCGGTACGCGCTCTCCTGGATCTCGCGCTGCTGGAAGCCCTGCTCGATGCCCGTGAGCGCCCCGCCGATGTCCTCGATGCGCGCGAGGTAGGCGTTCGCCTCCTCCTCGACGCGGTCGGTCAGCGCCTCGATGTAGTAGGAGCCGGCGAGCGGGTCGATCACGTCGGCCGCGCCGGACTCGTAGCCGATCACCTGCTGCGTGCGCAGCGCGACCTCCACCGACCCCTCGGTCGGCAGGGCCAGCGCCTCGTCCCACGAGTTGGTGTGCAGCGACTGCGTGCCGCCCAGGACGGCGGAGAGGGCCTGCAGCGTGGTGCGCATCACGTTGTTGAGCGGCTGTTGGGCCGTCAGCGTCGCGCCGCCGGTCTGCGTGTGGAAGCGCAGCATCTGCGACCGCGGGTTCGTCGAGCCGTAGCGCTCGGTGGCGATCTTCGCCCAGATCCGGCGCGATGCCCGGAACTTCGCGATCTCCTCCAGGAAGTTCGAGTGGCACGCCCAGAAGAACGACAGCCGCGGCGCGAACGCGTCGAACTCCATGCCCGCCTCGATCGCCGCGTCGACGTACTCGATGGCGTCGGCGAAGGTGAAGGCGAGCTCCTGGGCGGCGGTGCAGCCGGCCTCGCGCATGTGGTAGCCGGAGATCGAGATCGTGTTCCACGAGGGCAGCTCGTCGGTACACCACGCGAACGTGTCCGTGATCATCCGCAGCGACGGCCGCGGCGGGAAGATGTACGTCCCGCGCGCGATGTACTCCTTGAGGATGTCGTTCTGCGTCGTGCCGCCGATCTTCGAGAGATCCGCGCCCTGCTTCTTGGCAGCCGCCACGTAGAGCGCGAGCAGGATCGGCCCGGTCGAGTTGATCGTCATCGACGTCGTGACCTGCTCCAGCGGGATGCCGTCGGTCAGCGTCTCCATGTCCTGCAGCGACGAGATCGCCACGCCCACCTTGCCGACCTCGCCGGTCACGACCGGGTCGTCCGAGTCGTAGCCGATCTGCGTGGGCAGGTCGAAGGCGACGGAGAGGCCCGTCTGGCCCTGCTCCAGCAGGAACTTGTAGCGGCGGTTGGACTCCTCGGCGTCGGCGAATCCGGCGTACTGCCGCATCGTCCACAGCCGGCCGCGGTACATCGTCGGCTGGACGCCGCGGGTGTACGGGTACTCACCCGGGTAGCCGAGCTTCTCGTGGTAGTTCCACTCGGCCATGTGCTCCGGCGCGTAGAGCGGGTCGACCTCGGCGCCCGAGGATGACTCGAAGCGCGGCTGGCGCTCCTTGTTGCGTGCGGTGGCGCGCTCGTACGTGCTCTCTCGCCACTCGTGTTCGCTGTTGCTGGCCACGGCGACCCCCCGCGCCCGCACATCTCCCGCGGACCGTCCTCGGTCGCGCCTGCGAGCGGCACGGCGAGTGTAGGCAGCCCCCTGTCGGGAAGCAACGCGCGAGGCGACCCGCGCCAGGGGACCTGTCGCGCGTCGAGCTCTTCCCGCGCACACTGGCTCTTGCAGGGCGCGGGAGGGACGTGGATCACATGGTCGAGCCAGGGCAGCAAGTCGTCATCGTGACCGGTAGCACGGTCGGCATCGGCCGCGCGATCGCCGGGGAGTTCGTCGCGCACGGCTGGTCGGTCGTCGTCAACGCCCGCAACGCCGACGAGGTCGCGGCCGTCAGCGCCGAGCTCGCCGGCGGCGGCGGCACGGTGCTCGGCATCCCCACCGACGTCACCGACCCCGACGCGGTCGCGGCGATGGTCGAGCGCACGACGAGCGAGCTGGGTCCCATCGACGCCCTCGTGAACAACGCCGGCATCCCCGGCCCGGTCGCCTTCGCCCAGAACGTCGAGCCGCACGAGTTCCTGGAGGTGCTGCGCATCAACCTCTGGGGCGCGTTCCTGTGCGCGAGGTCGGTGATTCCCGGCATGATCGACCGCGGGGCCGGGCGCATCATCAACATGACCGGCGGCGGCGCGGCCACCGACCGGCCGCTGCGCGGCGGCCTTCCCTACGCCTCCTCGAAGGCCGGCGTCGAGGGCATGACCCGCAACCTCGCCCTCGAGCTGTCGCGCTTCGGCGTGACGGTGAACGCGATCCAGCCCGGCCGCATCGCATCGCGCGGGTTCCCGGAGCTCGAGGGCGACGCGCGCCGCGGCGTGCAGTTCGTCAGCGCGGAACCGGCGGGTCGGCTGGCCGTGTGGCTGACCTCGGACGAGGCTGCCAACATCACGGGCGAGACGATCGACGCGCAGGCGTGGGACGCCGAGCGGCAGTCGCGATAGAGTCTGTCCGCAGCCGTCGCGTGCTGGCTAGGCGACGATGGCGGCGGCTACCAGTCTGCCCGGGGCCGACCACCCCAATTTCGACATGAGGTGAACATGCACTACGCCAGGTTCGCGGCGGTGTTCGTCGTGTACGCGGTGATCGACATCGCGTGGAACGTATCGCCGATGGCGATCGGCATGTACGAGCGCCTCCACGAGGCGAGCGGCAGCGACGTGCTCCTGGACGACTTCGGCAGGCAGCCGGAGACGTGGGGCGCGGCCCAGGGACTCGCCTTGCTCGCGTTCTTCGGGCTGATCGCCCTCGCCAACAGCCACCTCGCAGTTGAGCCGGCGCTGCGCGAGAACAGCCTCGCGAAGGCAGTACGGAACAGTTTCGTCCTGGGCTGCGCGGCGTACGCCACCTACATCGTCCCGATCTACGTGACGTTCGCCACCTGGCCGGGCGCCCTCGTACCGATCGACATCCTCATCGGCGGGCTGCTGAGCCTCGTCACGTCGACCTCCGTCACCTACGTGACGCTCCGTCGCAGGGACGCGTAGCGCCGGGCGCACGGGCACGAGCGAGCCGAGGGCGCATCGCCCCTCGGTGCGCGCGTGACCTCAGGGAGTGGTGAGCCGCCGGCGGCAGCATCGCACGGACCGCCGTCGTGGCGCCGCGGCGCTAGCCCTCGCGTGCTGCGGCGCTAGCGGAAGCCGTCCCAGCCGGGCACGGCGGCGGCCTGGCGGATCCACTCCGCCATCTGCTCCTCGTCGTACTCGCCTTCGAGGATGTTGACCCAGCGCTCGTTCGGATCCTTGCCCGAGAGCGGGGGCGGCGGCTGCAGCGCTCCGCCCTGGAAGAACGTGACCTTCAGGTGGCGCGTGAAGACGTGCGTGCTCAGGAACCACCCCTGCCCCTCGACGCCGTAGAACGGCGAGTTCCACCGCACCGCCTTCCGCACGCCCGGCACGGTGCGTTCGATGAGCTCATCGAGCCGTCGCCCGAGGTCGCGCTTCCAGCCGGGCATGGCGGCGATGTAGGCCTGCACCGGGGCGTCCCCGTCCCCCTTCGGGACCTGCGGGTTGCCACCCGAGAGGAGCACCGGGGTGCCGTCGGGGTTCCGGGGGATGGGCCACTCCGAGGCCTCGGGTGACGGGGTGGGCTGCTGCTTCGCCACTGCGGCCCTCCGCGCGCGCTTCGTCGTCTCCGGCTCCGCGTCGAGGAGCCATCGCCGCGCCCAGTGTACGGGCGAGGCATCGACAGGCGCCGCGCCAGGTTCGCCCGAGACGCAACAGCACCGGGGAGGTGGAGAGTCCGCGACGGCCCGCCGCGCTCAACCCTGAGGGACCGAGGCCGTCACGCACATGACCGCAACGGCGTCAGCGACGTCCTACTGTTGGACGACCGCGGGCAACGTCAGCACCTGGTAGACCTCCTCGGCGTTGAGGCAGTCGAAGAGGCTGGCGGCTTCGTTGCCGAGTTGAGCGAGCTCGCTCTCGTCCAGCTCGTCTACGTCGAGCGTGCCGAACCCGAGCGCCAGGATGTGCGGGCTATCCGCTACGAGGGTGGCCATGCACACCCCGGCCTCCGCGCGCAGCCCATCGACCCTCGATGCACTGAAGGCCGCGAAGAGCGCCGTCTTGCTCTCCAGCGTGAGGCAGTCGAGCAGGGACGCCGCTGGCCCGAACACTTCCGTGACGGTCGCGCCCAGCAAGGATTCGAACAGGTCCTCGCCGATCCTGTCTCGTATGCAAGACACCTCCTCCTCGGGGAGCAACGCGACGATGTCCTCCCCGGTGAAGGTGTCTTCCTGGTCCAGTCTCGTCGTGAGGCCGACGAGCACGCTCACCTGGTCAGTCACGTCGAGGCAGTCGAAGATTTGCTTGGCGGAGGCGAACAGCGCATCCGTGTCGATCTCCTCGAATGCCGGGCGCAGCAACTCGAACCTGACGCGAACGACATCGGGGTTCGCCCGCGCGCCAGCGATGCTGCACGCGCGCGCCTCGGGGTCGTTTCTGCCGTGATAGGAGTCGACCAGTACCAGGCCCATGAGCACGAGGTTGTCGTCGGTGAGGCAACGCAGGAAGGAACCCGCGCCCGAAGTCCCGACTTCCCCAACGAGCCTCTTCACCGGGAGGCCCAGCATGGCTCCGTAGAGTTGCTCTCCGATCGCGGCGCGGAGGCAGTCTCGCTCGTCCTCGGAGATGCGCGCCATGAGTTCGCGACCCGTCGTGGCGTTGGTGAGGAACAGGTCCTCGAGTGATTCGGCCGACTCCGCGGGTGGGGTTGGCGACGGGGCCGGCGACGCGGTCGGGCTGGGTGTCGGCGACTCGGTCGGGCTCGGTGCCGGCGTCGGGGTGGGGGTCGCCGTAGCCGGCGATGCCGTCGCCTGCGTCGCGACCGGCGTCGGCTCGGGTTCGTCGTCGGACTCGCACGCTGCGGCGATCACGGCGACCGCGAGCGCCACGATGACGATGGCGCGCCGACTCGACCTGAGTGTCTCAAGCACGTCTCAACCTACCCGCCACTCGTGAGCCTGAATAGACGCCTCATGAGCGACTCGACAGGCGATTCTGAAAGCAGACTATATCCGTAATATGCGCCCGCTCACAAGACTCGGTATCAGGTCATGGACGTCACGCCCGGCCGGCCGTGCCGGACTGTCGCAGTCGGGTGTGAGTCCGCCCGCCGTCGTCGCCGACGCCGAGGCCGTGAGCCCCCCGGCACGTCGTGGTGCTCGCTGTCTCGTGCGGCGCTCGTCTGAGATTGGGGCAGTCCGTCGCCGGGGGGTGGTGGGCGATGAAGGACTCGAACCTTCGGCCTCCCGGGTGTAAACCGGACGCTCTAGCCACCTGAGCTAATCGCCCCCGCGCCCACCGCGATCACCTCGCGGCGGCCTCTCGATGCTAGGCACCGAGGGATCGAGGGGTCAACGCGGCCCGTCGCCGGGGCGCGGGTCGTCCGGCTCGCCGCGCAGCAGGCCGCCCAGCCCGATCACGAACCACAGGTAGCCGAGGATGAGCACGGCCTCGAACCCGAAGCGCGCCATCCCGCCGACGTACGCCTCGACGAGGTCTCCACCGACCCAGAGGTTGACGACGAGCGCGCCAAAGACGAGAAGATGACGCCACAGCCCCACGGTGGCCTCCGGGTCGCCGCATCAGCGTACAGGACGCCATGCCCGCGAACGATCCGGCCCCCCGCGGGGTATCCCCGCATGAAACACCCCACGCGGAATCCCTGCCCGTCGAGACCCTCGACGCCCTCACCCTCGCGGAGATCGAGGAGGCAGCGGGCGAGCTGCATCGCCGGATCGCCGCCGCGCTGCGGGCCATCGGCGAGTTGCGCGCCGATACGCCCGGGGCGGACGAGCGGACGCCGCGCCGCGAGGTCGCATCCCTCGCTGCGACGCTCGAGCTGGCGGGCGTCGTGCTCGCGAGCATCGCCGCGGGGAGCGACGCCACAACGGCACGCGTCGACCGGCGCCCGGAACTCGTGGCTGCGGTGATGTACGCCGCACCCTCGATCCCCGCCCTGCTCGGCCGGGTCGAGCAGGACCGCCGCCTCGTCTCGTCGCTTGCCCGCGCGCTCGAGTCCCGGCTCGACGAGGAGCACTCGACGCCCTGGGGTGAGCAGCCGCTGCGGCGTGTGCTGGTGGACGTGTTGCTGGGTGAGGGAGCGCGCTGCGCGATGGCCCTCGAGTCGCGGCTTGCCGAGGGGTCTGCCTGACGGGGGCTACTCGGTGTCGGGCAGCACGACCGAGACGAAGTACGACGAGAAGCCCTGGCGCACCGCGCGGCGCAGGTCCTCGCGCTCGCGCAGCGGCCCGAACTCCACCTCGGCGGCGCGCAGCATCGGCGCGTCGACCTCGACGGGGATGCCAGGGAGGCGCTCGGTGACCTGGTGTACCTGGTCCGGGTACGCCTCGCTCAGCCACAGCTCGCAGTAGCGCGTGCCGAAGCGGCGGGCGCGCTCCTCCTCCGAGGCGTCCCAGTCCTCTTCGTCCTCCGAGGGCGGGACGTACGGACGCGGCATGTGCTGGACGTCGCTGAAGTACGGCTCCCAGAACTCCTCTTCGAGCACGATGTGCTCGTCGCACTCGTCGATCAGCGCGAAGGACTGGCGGCTCCCCTCGATGGGCGGCGTCCCGAGCAGCACGACCTGGATGCCGAGCGACTGCGCGGCGAGGACGGCCTCGCGCAGATCCTCGTCCCCGGTGAGCAGGTAGGCGGTCGCGATCGCGCGCTCCCGCGCCAGCGTCAGCAGATCGAGCGTGATGAGCGTGTCGACGCCCTTCTGCTGGCCCTGGATCACGCGGCCGAGCCGGAGCTTGAGCCGCGGCAGCGCGCCGATGCGCCGATGGTCGGCGGTGGGCTCACCGTGCGGTCCGGGAGCGCCGTCGTACCAGTAGGTGCGGAGCTTGGGGAGACCCGAGTGCTCCTCGACGTAGTCGCTGAGTGCGTCGTGGACGGCCGCGTAGTCGCAGTCGATGTCCTCGCGGTGGTCGGCCCCGAGCACCACGCCGCCGGCTCCGAGGAGCAAGTAGCCCGCATCAATCAACAACGCCGAACGATCCATGGCTCGATCATACACGGTTATGGAAGCGGCGTTATGACGAGGAGTGGACACCGCGTGCCCATTCGTTTGAAATGGGAGGTGGCAGGGTAGCTCAGAGGCAGAGCAGCGGACTCATAAGCCGTCGGTCGCCGGTTCGAATCCGGCCCCTGCTACCAAGACCCTCCAGCCTGCACGCCCCTACCCCGCCTCGGCCGCCACCAAGCGGTAGCCGAGGTCCACCGCCTCGCGCTCCCGGAGCGCGCCGAAGCGCCGCTCCCACTCGCCGCTCGCGATGTCCGCGTCCAGCCGCGCGAGGCCCCGCTGGAGCTCGTCGTCCGGCAGCAGCACGAACCCGGACATCGCGGCCCGCACGCCGGCGTCGAGGTACGCGGCGGGTTCGCGCCACCACGCGCCGAGGAAGCCGTCGGAGCAGTCGTGCGGTACCGGCAGGGGCCAGGCGCGCCCACCCGTCTCGGCCACCAGGTCGTCGAGCGGTGGGAAGCGGCGACGGTCCATCTCGAGGATGCCGGGGAAGTACTCGAGCAGCCAGAAGCCCGCGCCCGCCTCCGGGTCCCACGTCACGAAGACCACGCGCGAGGTCGTGACCCGCTGCATCTCGGCGACGCCCGCGCGCCACTCGCCCCAGTGGTGGATCGTGAGCACCGCCATCGCGGCGTCGAAGGAACGCGCGGCGAACGGCAGCGCGTCGGCCATGGCGCGCACCACCGGCGCGGCGGACGTGCGCTGCGCGATCATCTCGCGCGAGGGCTCCACCGCCACGACGTGCGCGCCGTCGGGCTCGTACGACCCCGCGCCGGCGCCGACGTTGAGCACGCGCTCCGCGCCGCCGAGCGCGTCGAGGATGCGTCGGGCGATACGGGGGTCGGGCCTGCGGGTCGTGGCGTAGCCGCGCCCGATGCGGTCGTAGATCGGGCTCGTCACACCACTCGCGCGCCCGCGATGCGATTCTCGACGCGGCGCTGCGCGGCCTCCGCGGTCGAGATCGCGAGCCGCTCCGACATCTCGAGGATCTCCAGCGTCGTCGAGTAGACGTCGGCGGCGATCGCACGGGCGCGCTGCTCGCTGTAGCCGTCGAGCTCGACAGCGACGTTGATCACGCCGCCCGCGCTCACGACGTAGTCGGGCGCGTAGAGGATGCCGCGCGCGGCGAGGAGCTCGGCGTCCTCGGGGTCGTGCAGGAGCTGGTTGTTGGCCGCGCCGCAGATCACGCGGCAGCGCAGCCCGGGGATCGAGTCTTCGTTGAACACGCCGCCGAGCGCGTTGGGCGAGAGCACGTCGCACGGCTCGTTGTAGGCGGTCGAGGGGTCCAGCACGTCGGCGCCGATCTCACCGGCAAGCCGCTCGGCCCCTTCCTGCCAGACGTCGGCGACAGCGACGCTCGCGCCACCCTCGGCGCACGCGCGCGCCACGCGGCTGCCGACCTTGCCCACGCCAACGACGACGATGCGACGGCCCTCGAACGACTCGTCGCGGAACGCGACGCGCAGCGCAGCGCGCATGCCGAGCAGCACGGTCTCGGCGGTGAGCGCCGAGGTGTCGCCGCTCCCGCCGCGCTCCGGCGAGGCGCCGACCACGTAGCTGGTCAGCTCGGACAACGCATCGAGGTCCGCCGTCGTCGTGCCGACGTCGGTCGTCGTGATGTAGCGGCCCTCGAGGCGGTCGACGGCGCGGGCGTAGGCGGCGAGCTGCTCGGGGGTGCGGTCCGCCGGGTCGCCGATGACGGCGGCCTTGCCGCCGCCGAGGTCGAGGCCGGAGACGGCCGACTTCGCCGTCATCGCCATCGAGAGGCGCAGGACGTCGCGCAGCGCCGCCTCTGCGTCGTCGTACGGGTACCAGCGCGTGCCGCCGAGCGACGGTCCGAGGGCGGTCGAGTGGATGGCGATGATCGCGCGCAGGCCCGACGCGGCGTCGTGGTGGTACAGCACCTCCTCGTAGTGGAGGGTGTCATACGCGGACGAGGTCGCGGCGCCCGCGCTCCCGTCCAGGAACTCGACGTTCGTCCAGTGCACGAACGCCCGATCCGCCTCGTTGGGCGGGCCGAGCAGGCGTTGGAGGATGGGGCGGTCGGAGTCGAATACGGAGCTATCGATCGTCATGATCTCAGGATAGCCCAGCGCACCTCTAAGGCCCGAGTCCTACAGCCCGAGTGGGGCCACCGTCGGCTCGTCCCCCGAGTAGTCGTAGAACCCGAGTCCGGACTTCCGCCCGTACATGCCCGCGAGAACCATGCGCCGCAGCAACGGCGGCGATCCGTAGCGCGGCTCGTGGTGCTCGGCGAGCAGGTTCTCGGCGATGCTGTTCAGCGTGTCGAGGCCGATGAAGTCGGCCAGCGTGAGCGGCCCCATCGGGTGCGCAGCGCCCAGCCGCATCCCCGCGTCGATGTCCTCGACGCTCGCCACGCCCCGTTCGACCGCCCGGATGGCGTCGAGCAGGTAGGGGATGAGCAGCAGGTTCACGATGAAGCCCGAGTGGTCCTTCGCCGCGATCGGCTCCTTCCCGAGCGCCCGCGCGAAGTCCATCGTCGCCTCGAACGTCTCATCCGAGGTGGTCACGGTGCGCACGACCTCGACGAGGCGCATCGCTGGCGCGGGGTTGAAGAAGTGCAGCCCCACGAACTGCCCGGCGCGGCCGGTGGCGCCCGCCATCGCCGCGATCGTCAGGCTCGACGTGTTCGACGCGAAGATCGCGCCCGGCTGCACGATGCCGTCGACCTCGCCCCAGACCTGCTGCTTCAGCGCGAGGTCTTCGGTCACCGCCTCGATCACGATGTCGCACTCGGCGAGGTCCTCGAGGTTCGTGGTGGGATGCAGCCGCGCGCCGATCGCCTCGCGGTCCTCGGCGGTGATGCGCTCGCGGCGGACCGCGCCGTCGAGCGAGCGGTTGATGGACGCCATGCCGCGTTCGAGGGGTTCCGAGTCGGCCTCGCGGACGACGGTCTCGAAGCCCGCGGTGGCGCACACCTGCGCGATGCCGCCGCCCATGAGCCCGCACCCCAGCACCCCGACCTTGCGCACCTCGGACATCGCACGACCTCCCCGCCTCGCATCACCGCTTGCCGCGCGCCAGCGTAGCACCGGCGCGACCTGAGATGGCCCGTGGGCGGGCCGCGTCTACCCGGCGACCAGCGCGGGCCGGGCAGCGACGAACGCCGCGGTCCGAGGGCCGAGCGGCGGCTCGGCCCCCGCGAGGTCGGCGACGGTGTCGACGTCCCGCTCCAGCGACGCCAGCCGCAGCACGGCCACCGACCGGCCCGCCTCGCGCGCCGCGTGCTCGTGCGTCCCGGCCGAGCCCGGCCCGTACGCCGGCTCGATGGCGTCGGGCGGCCGCAGCCCGAGCAGTCCCGTCCCGCCGTCCAGCGACGGCGCCACGACCACCTCGTGCGTCGCGAGGGCGTCGAGGGCGGCCCGCACATCGCCCGCCTGCGCGCGGGCATGGTCGGCGGGAACGACGGCTGCGGCTCCCGCCGCTCGCACTTCCTCGGAAGCAAGTGCGAGCCGAACGGCCTCGTTGTAGCCGACGCCCGCGTCGATAAGCAGCGTGGCGCGCGCGACGGCCGCGGCGGGCTCGTACTGCTCGTCGGGCGTCACGACGAGGAGCGGCCCGTCATGGGCTCCGCGCACCGCCTCCAGCACGTCGCCGAGCATGGCGAGGACGAGCGCGGCGCGGTCCTCGTCGGACAGCACGTCGCCGAGCCGCGACTTCGCGGCCGCCAGCGCCTGCACGGGCACGATCACGCACGGGCCGCCGGCGTCGCTCGCCTGCATCAGCGTGGGGCCGCCGCGGCGTCGAGCACGGCCCGGGCAAGCGCGAGCCGGCGCTCAGGGCCCGTCATCATCGTGTCGGTCACCACTGCCCGCATCCCGAGCTCCTCGACGGCCGGGGCGAGCGCGCCGTCGACCGCGTCGAGCACGAACACGTCGACGAGCCCCGCGTAGAGCCGCGCCACGCCGAGCGCCGAGACCGCGTGGCCCAGCGTGCGCATCATCGCCGCCGCCGGGCCCTTCACCGCCTCGCCGCCGACGATGGGGCTGACCGCCACGACCGGCGCCGAGGTGTCGCGCAGCGCCTCGCTGACGCCGTGCACCACGAGGACCGGCTCGATCGAGACGAACGGGTTGCTCGGCGCCACGATCACCACGTCGGCGCCGCCGAGGGCGTCGAGGACGCCTGGCGCGGGCTTCGCCAAGGCCGCGCCGGCGAACTCGACGCCGACGACCTCGGCCGACGCGCGTCCGCGCACGAAGTAGTCCTGGAAGTCGAGCGGGCCGTCCGGGGTGATGACGACCGTCGGGTGCGGGTCGTCGGTGACCGGCAGCAGCGCCAGCTTGAGCCCTCGCAGCCGCGCGAGGTCGGCGGTGACCTCGCTCAGCGGGCGGCCCGCGCGCAGGCGCTCGGTGCGCCACACGTGCGTCGCGAGGTCGCGGTCGCCGATCTGGAACCACGGCTCCTCGCCCAGCGCGGCGAGCTCATCCAGCGCGACGCGGGTGTCGCCGCGCACGCCCCACCCGAGCTCCCCCTCGAGGCCCGCGAGCGTGTAGATGACGGTGTCGATGTCGGGCGAGACGTGCAGCCCATGCCACTCGAAGTCGTCGCCGACGTTGCAGATCGCGGTCACGTCCGCGGGATCGGCGGCGCGGCACAGCCCATCGAGGAACCTCGCGGCCCCCACGCCGCCGGCCAGCACGGTGATGCGCATCGTCCCACCTCGCCCCTGCGAGCGTAGGCCGACGATCGGACACGGGACAATCGGCGAGCGCCCGCACCGTGCGTCAGTCGGTGGCGGTATCGGCCTCGGCGGCGACCCGCCAGCCGTGGTCGAACGTGTAGGTGGAGTCGCGCCCCGCGGGATTCTGGATACGCACGATGTGCGCTTCGTCGCTCCCCGCACGTTCGACAACGTAGAGCCAATACGCCTCACCGTGTTCGCGCGCGTGCTCGAACTGCGTATGAGATAGCGTCGCTGGCCGTGACAACAGGTCTCGCGACATTGCCTTCACCTCGACCCATCTCACCGGGATTTCGCGCTCGTCGACCTCGTATAGATCGAACCCCGGATTGTTGGTCGGGGTGCGCAACAGTTCGGGTTCTTGCTTCAGGATCAGCTCAATCGCCGCGTCTTCAAGCGCACTCCGCCTCTCGTGGTTGAGGCCGTCAGGATCAGTCATTCCCTCGGACTCGGTGCGGACCGCGATGTACGAGACGAAGGTGCGGGCACCACTGTCCTCCGCAGCGTCCCCGTGCGCGGTACTCACCCCGCGTTCCGCCGGCTTGCCGGTCGGCAAGACCCCGGATTTCCCGGTGGCATCTGCGCTGGAGGCACTACCTTCCGTCCCATTGCCCGCGGTCATCGTGCCTTCGCTAGGCCTCACCGGCGCCGTTCTATCGCCACCGATAGGTCCGGCATCGCGCCTGGGCGGGTCAGCTGCGCTGCGGAGTCGGCGCGCACGAAGAATGCGGAGTTCTCGCAGATCCTCCGCGGTGATCCCATCCCTAGCGGCGTCAACAAGCTCGGCGAGAATCTCCGGTGCGACCCCTTCCTCGTCGGCTAGAGCGGTCAGCGATGACGGTGGCTCGGGCTCCCGGAACGTGATGACGGATGCCAATGAAGGGTCCGGCGTCCAGCCCAGTGGTTCGAACAGCACTTCGGCTGGCTGGCGCAACTGCCCAGACTCGTCCGGCACCCACGCCGTCTCGTTCAGCAAGCGGGCCGAGGTGGAAGCGAACGATTGCGCGCGTTCTCCACGGTAGGTCCACTTATACGTCCCCTCGAACCCTTCTCTCGGGGCCTCTCGCAGCGCATTCCAGAGCAACGTGGCGCGAGCCGCACCATCACTGGCGGAAAGGGCCGAGATATGGTTCAGCAACGCCTCAACCCCACGGAATTCACGGTCGGTCAAGACTTGCCTGCTGCCCCTTGTGACTCTCTCTTCACCGGCCTCGCGCCGCATCCCCCGCCGCTCGTCAGAGGTGATTCCGAACGGTTCCCAGAACTCGTCTCGATGCCAGCCTTGACCGTAGACCCGGCTCTCCGGTGGCGACTCCCGGATCGCCAGTCTCCGCGAAACTCCAGAGGCTTCGAGCAACCTCGTGACTTCCTCGCGCCGCAGCGGTTCGTCGACCAAAAGGACCGTCGGCACGCCGCTGAAGAGCGCCTGGATGCTCCTCGTTGCGAGATAGGCATCGCGCGGTCGAACGGACGAACGCTCACCAGTCCCGGCGTCTACGACGCGGACGAACGGAGTGAGTCGAAGCCTAGTAGTCAGCCGAGCACGCTGCTCCCCGGACACGCCATCGAAGACACTGATCAACCGTTGCAAGTACTTCTCATACTCGTCATATGAAATCGTAGGCGTGTGCAGTCGTCGGATGTCCTTCGAGGCATCGTCGACCAAGTCTGGCTCACGCAGCCCCAAGGACTCCAGGAACGCCTGCGCCGGCCGGGAGGCGACTACGTCCCGTTTGACCGTGTTCGAGAAAGCCGAGGGTGGGTCGGTGGGGAGGAACGCCGCAGCCCTGTTCCCGGTGCCTGGCGCGACATGCCTGCCGTCCTCAAGCCGGATGAGAGGCACGTCGTTGAAGAGCCATCGCGGCAGCTCTTCCGGTTTCAAGAAGCCGTACAGCCTCCGAATCCATGCATCGGACTGAGCTTCGAGGAACTGGGGGTTGGCTTTGAGTAGTCTCAACAGAGCCCATGCATCCAGCTCGTCGACCGCATGCTCATCCGCCAGGTATCGATATAGCGGGGGCGTCTGACGCTCTGTGATGTCGCCAGCGAGCCATCCAACAGGCTCCTCTTCGCCGGTCAACTCCGCCAACCGGGAACGCGAGACCAGATTGCGGAGACCCCGCGATGTGGTCAGCCGAGCCTTCGACGCGGCCACATAGCCACGGGGATGGGCCGGCAGCAGCCGCTCGGATGCGACAGCGGCGTGCAGCGCGTCGAACAGCGGTGCGAAGGGGTTCTCGCCGGAGAAGCGGTCACGGTCGAGCGGAAGTGCGTCGAAGACCAGTGCGTTGAGCAGGCGACAGTCGCGCAGGTGGCGAAGGGCGTCCACCAGCAGGAGCGCTGTCTCAGCGACCAGCTTCCTGTTCCACTTGTCCTGCCAGAGAACATTGGCCCTGTTCTGCGTGGTGCGATACGGCCCCTGGATTAGCATCCCTAGATGCGTCTCGATCGCCGTCGGGAAGAAGACCACGAGGCGTGAGTCCCTGATGGGAGTGATCACGTCGCTGTCGGATTCGTCCGATCCGATGCGGAAAGCGACTTCGACGCGGCCTGACGACTCGCCTTCGTTCAGCACGTCGCGAGAGAACACAAACCACTGTTCCTCTAGCGGCTGCCCACCGTCGTGCTCTGCGCGCACCGTGACTCGTCGCACGCCCTCGGGCTCGTTCTCGTCGACCGTGCGTGAGTACAGCCCGGAGCGTCCGCCCTCAACGGACCACGCGATCTCACTGATCTCGCGGAGGAAGAGCAGCGTACGGGCGCCGGGCCGCGGGATCGCGCTAGCGATCTCCTCATGCGACGGGCCACCGCTCCGCCTTGGTAGGGTGATGACCGTTTCTCCGTCAGCGAGTTCGAGCGGCGGAACGGCGACAGGAAGAACGTAGTCGTCGAGCGCGAAGTGCTCGTCGCCGGAGTGAATCTCGGGGCGTTCCGTCACCTCGTAGACTGACTTGAAGCCCATCCCGAATCGGCCGATGGCGGTCGGGTCGTCCGCCTTCGTGCTGAAGGCAATCCCGCAGACCCCTTCCACATCCCGGGTAGTGAACGGATCTCCGAAGTGAGAGAAGCGCACGCTGTCATTCGTCAACGTGAAACGAACCTGCTGCCGAGTTGCACGCCCATTCCGCCGCTCCAGCGCATCCTCGGCGTTCTGGAGCAGTTCGTAGAGAAAGTGCGTGCGGTCGTCGTACAGTTCCGTCAGCAGACGATCTCGCCACCCTTTCGAGTTGCGGCCATACTCCTCAAGGTTCTCTTTCCTGATACGCTCATAGTCGGACGGCATGTGAACGCTCCTCGCACAAACCCCGAGCGTAGGCCGCCGATCGGACACGGGACAATCGGCGAGGGCTCGCACCGGGCGGCGGCTGTATCCTGCTCCCGTGCCGGACACCCAGACCACCTCCCACACCGCCGCGCTGACCGAGCGCCTGGACGCCCTCGCCGCCGCGCGCGGTGCGCTGCTCGACGCGCTCGACGGGGTGGAGCAGGCGGAGTTCTCGCGCCGCCCGGCGCAGCGCGACGAGGAGCACGACGCGCGGTGGTCGATCCGCGAGGTGCTGTGGCACGTCGCCGACAGCGAGCGGTGCTGGCGCGAGTGGGGCGAGGCCGCCCTGCGCGGCGAGGCGGTGACCAGCTTCCGCGGTCGTCGCCGGCCCGCCGAGCTGAACCGACCGCGGCACCTCATCGGTAGCCTCGATGAGCAGCGAAAGGCGACGCTCGCGCTCTTCGCAGCGCTCGGCGAGGACGCCGACCTCGCCGCACAGCACCCGTCGCCGGGGCGCGAGATGTCGGTGCTCGGGATGCTCGACCACCTCGCTAACCACGACCGTGACCATGCGGCGCAGGTCGCCATGCTGCGCGCGCTGCCGCCATCGGAGGACCGCTGATGGGTACCCGACTGCGCCCCGAGGGCACGATGCCGTGGATGCCGGGCTTCCGGTACGGCGCGCTGCTCCCGCCGCTGGCCCTCAACCTCATCGTCCGCGACACCGAACGCGCCGCCGCCTTCTACCGCGACGTGCTGGACGCCGAGGTGCACTACCGGGACATCGACTTCGCCGCGGTGCGCGTCGGACCCGCCGAGGTGATGCTGCACGCCGACCATACCCACGACGAGCACCCGTGGAGCGCCGACCTGGCGGGCGGGGCAGCACGCGGCGTCGGCGCGCAGGTGCGGCTGCTCGGCATCGACCCCGACGCCGTCGAGGCGCGCGCCCGGGCGCACGGGGCGCACCTCGTCGAGGCGGCGGCCGACAAGGGCCACGGCTGGCGCGAGACGCTGGTGCGCGACCCCGATGGCTACGAGTGGGCGGTCGGCGTGCTCATCGAGCCCGCGAAGGGGCCGTTCGGGCCACACGAGGTGGCCGCGCCATGACCGACGCGCGCTCCCCCGTGTACGCCTCGCTGGCCGGCAAGCGCGCCGTCGTGATCGGCGGCTCGCGCGGCATCGGGCGCGTCATCTCGCTGCGCCTCGCCGCCGAGGGCTGTCACGTGCTGGTCAACTACGCCCGCAGCGCCGAGGCCGCCGAGGCGACCGCCGCCGAGTGCCGCTCGCACGGCGTCGAGGCCGAGGCCGTGCGCGCCGACGCCGGGGACCGCGACGACCTCGCGGCCCTGTTCGCGCACGTCGAGGCGTGGGGTGGCGTCGACGTGCTCGTCAACAACGCCGCGCGCGGCCTCGAACGCCCGAGGCCGGCGATCCGCCAGCGCCCGAACCACCTCCACCAGACGATGGACGTGAACCTGTTCGGGCCGTGGCAGGCGGCGCAGGCCGTCGTGCCGCTCATGGAGCAGCGTGGCGGCGGCGCGATCGTGAACCTGCTCTCGCCCGGCGCCTGGCAGTACATGCCGGACTACTCGGCGGTGGCGGTGAGCAAGGCCGCGCTCGCCTCGCTCACGCGCTACCTCGCCGTCGAGCTCGCGCCGAGCGGCATCCGCGTCAACGCGGTCTCGGCCGGGTGGGTCGAGGCGTCCGAGGGCGAGCACTCCTACCGCGGCAACATCTCCGACGCGGTCCGCCCCCACGTCCCGGCGGGCCGCAACGTCTCGCCCGATGACGTCGCGGCGGCCGTCGCGTGGATCTGCTCCGACGAGGCCCCGATGCTCGTCGGCCAGACGATCCACCTCGACGGCGGGTTCGGCCTCGCCGCCTGGAATGCGATCCTGGACCCGGATAGCGAGTAGCGGATGGGGCACGGGGCGAACTGGGAAGAGCGCATCGAACACAATCCCGCCATCCTGGCGGGCAAGCCGACCGTCAAGGGCACCCGTATCGCCGTGGACACGGTGATCGAGCGCCTCAGCGACGGTTGGGACGAGGACACGATCGTCGAGCAGTACCCGTCGCTGGATCGGGACGACGTCCGCGCGTGCCTGCGCTACGCAGACAGCTTGCAGGATCGCTAGGCCCTACCCCGTAACCGCGCCCTCCGCAGCGCTCGACACCGAGCGGGCGTACTTCGCGAAGACGCCACGCTCCCAGCGCGGAGGCGGCGGCGTCCACGCCTCCAGCCGACGCGCGATCTCCGCCTCGTCCACCTCGAGGTTCAGCGTGCGGCCGTCGATGTCGAAGGCGATCGTGTCGCCCTCGCGGACGGCCGCGATGGGGCCGCTGGCGGCGGCCTCGGGTGCGACGTGGCCTGCCATCAGGCCGCGCGTGGCGCCGCTGAACCGCCCGTCCGTGAGCAGCGCGACCGTCTCGCCGAGGCCCGCGCCGACCAGCGCCGCCGTCACGCCCAGCATCTCGCGCATCCCCGGCCCGCCGACCGGACCCTCGTTGCGGATCACCAGCACGTCGCCCTCGTCGATCGAGCCCGCGAGGACCGCTTCGAGCGCGTCCTCCTCCAGCTCGAAGACGCGTGCGGGGCCGCGGTGCTGCGTCCGCTCGTAGCCGGCGACCTTCACCACGGCGCCATCGGGCGCGAGGCTGCCGTGCAGGATCACGAGGCCGCCCGTCTCCTTCAGCGGGTCGTCGAGCTCGCGCACCACGTCCTGGCCTGGCGCCTCCTCGGCCTCGGCGGCCTCTTCGGCGAGCGTGCGGCCGGTGACCGTGATCACGTCGCCGTGCACCTTGCCGCCCTCGACGAGCCGCTTCGCGACGAGCTGGATCCCGCCCGCGCGGTCGAGGTCGAGCGCGACGTATTGGCCGCCCGGCCGCAGGTCGCCGATCAGCGGCGTCTGCTCGCTGATGTCGTCGAAGTCGTCGATCTCGAGCGGGATGCCGGCCTCGCGCGCGAGCGCGAGCAGGTGCAGCACGACGTTCGTCGAGCCCCCCGTGGCTGCGGCGCACGCGATGCCGTTCTCGATGGCCTCGCGCGTGATGATGTCGCTGGGGCGCTGGCCGCGCTGCAGCACGTCCATCACGAGTTGCCCCGCCTCGAAGCCGACGCGGTCCTTGCGCGGGTCGGTCGCGCCGACGGAGCCCGAGCCCATCGGCGCGATGCCGAGGAACTCCAGCACCATCGCCATCGTGTTGGCGGTGTACTGCGCGCCGCACGCGCCCGCGCCGGGGCACGCGGCGTCCTCGATGGCCGTGAGCTGCTCCTCGGTGATCGTGCCGGCGGCGTGCTGGCCGACGCCCTCGAAGACGTCCTGGATCGTGAGGTCGCGGCCGTCGAGGTGCCCGGGGTCGATCGAGCCGCTGTAGAGGATCAGGCTTGGGATGTCGAGGCGCGCGAGCGCGAGCGTCGCGGCGGGGATCGTCTTGTCGCAGCCCACCAGCACCACGGCCGCGTCGAAGCCGTACCCGACGCCGCACAGCTCGATGGAGTCGGCGATGAGCTCGCGGCTGATCAGCGAGGCCTTCATGCCCTGCGTGCCCATCGAGATACCGTCGCTGATGGAGACGGTGTTGACCTCCATCGGCGTGCCGCCTGCGGCGCGGACGCCCGCCATGACGTGCTGCGCCAGCTCGCGCTGGCTGTAGTTGCACGGCATCGTCCCGATCCAGCTGTGCGCGACCATCACGAGCGGGCGCTGCAGATCCTCGCCGCTCAGCCCCACCGACTTCAGGTACGAGCGCGCGGGCGCGCGGTCCGGGCCGTCGACGAGCGTGCGGCTGCGGTGCCGGGTGTCGAACGTCATGTCAGTACCTCCGTCGGCCTGCGCGTGATGATGCCGACGGATCGTACCGCCGGAACGCCCGAGGCGCGCGCCGCGCGCTCAGGCCTGCTCGGCGTCGTCGGTCGGGATCTCGAGCGCCTCGCTGTGGCCGTTCGAGCCGGGGCAGAAGTGCTGCCCGTCACCCTCGAGCGGCTGCGCGCAGAGCGGGCAGCGCGGCCGTCCCGCGGAGACGACCTCGGTGATCTGCGCCACCAGGGCGCGCGCGTGGCCGCGGCCCACCTCCATGCGGAACGCCGGGGTGTTGCCCCGCGTCATCGCCTCCTCGTCGTCGGCGAGGATGAGCACGCGCTCGCCCTCGTTCTGGAAGTCCAGGCCCAGCCGCACGACGCGGAGATCGACGTCGGGCTGGTCGCCGAAGCCGCTCAGGTCGCCGCCCGAAGGCTGGGGCTCCTCGCGCCGTGGTGAGCGCTCCGCGAGCAGCCGGGAGATCGCGCGGCCGAGGGCGCTGAGCTGCTCCTTCTCCATCCACAGCGCGGCGCGGTTCGCGCCGGCGACGGCGCGGAGCCGGAACGTGCGCTGCCCCGGCGGCCCGATCGCCTCGGCGTCGACGGCGTCCACGAGCCCGAAGTCGATCATCCGGCAGGCGGCCTCGCTGGTGCGTGGGTGGGTTGGTGACGGTCAGCGGAGCGTAGGCAGCCCACGATCGCGGGTCAACCGCGACGCGGAATCGAGCCGACGGGCCTGGGTGCATCGCGCCGACCGGCGCCGCCCACTCGCTCGATGACCACCACCACAACCGACGGTGGGCCGGTGCGGTCGCCGTGCACGGGGCTGACGCACTGCCCGACTGATCGGATCGAGCTTCGCCATCCGGCCTGGGATGACGTATCGTCGGGCCCAGAATGAGATGGGGTATCCTCGCGCGTTCCGTTCCGCATCGAGGAGCGTGCGCGGCGGTCGCGATGATGAGAGGGCTTCAACGATCATGACCGGCATGTTCAGAGGGGATGACCCGGCGGGAGCGCTGCGAGCGGGCCTGCTCCTGCTTGTGGTGCTCGGCGTGGGCGGCACCGCCGTGTCGCTCGCCTACGAGCGCCACTGGACGACCGGCTGGCAGTGGGCGCCGTGGATCACGCTGGGCGTCATCACCGTGGCCGCCGCGGCGCTCATCGTTCGCCCCACCGGGGTGACGGTCCGGATCGCACGAGCCGCGGCCGTCCTCGCCATCGTCGGCTCGGTGCTCGGCGTCTGGCAACACGTCGACGCGAATCTCGACCCGGCCCACGACCACGGCGACCACGCGGACACGGCCACGGCGAGTGCAGACGACGCGCAGGACGAGGAAGCCGCGAGCGAGGGCCACCACGGCGACGATGACGAAACCGCCGCATCCAGCGGCGACCACCACGGCAACGACGACGAGACGACGGCGTCCGGCCACCACGGCAACGACGACGAGACGCCGGCGTCGGGCCACCACGGCAACGACGACGAGTCGGCCCCACCGTCGGACCGTCCCGCCGCCGAGGAGGTCGCGGAGTCGAGCGAGGCGAGCATGGCCGACGTGCTGACCGGCTCCGCCGGCACGGTGCCGGTCCCGGCCGCGCTGGCGATCGCCCCGGTCGGCCTGGCGCTGGCCCTCGCGACGATCGGGCTCGGCGGCAGGCGACCCACTTAGCCGCCATAGCGGGTGTTCGTCGCCGGTGGCGGACTGTCGGCCACGACGCCCGCCGCTACCACGGGCCTGCACCACGGCGCCGCTCCCTGTGTCCCGAGCCTCCCCTACCATGTACCCATGACCGCACCCCCGCCCGAGGGCATCGAGGTGCATGAGGACGTGCCGCTCGCGCGGCACACGTACCTGCGCATCGGCGGGCCCGCCCGCTACCTCGCCATCCCCGACAGCATCGACCAGCTACAGCAGCTGTTTGGGTGGGCGCGCGAGGAGTCGCTGTCGGTGCGCGTGCTCGGGGGAGGCTCCAACCTGCTCGTCGCCGACGAGGGCATCGACGCGCTAGTCGTCTCGCTGCGACGGGCGGCGGGGTCGTTCACGTTCATCGGCGAGCGCGTCGTCGCGGGGGCGGCCGTGATGCTGCCCGCGCTGAGCCGCGCCGCCGCCGAGCGTGGCCTCGGCGGCCTCGAGTTCGCGATCGGCATCCCCGGCGCGGTCGGCGGCGCACTGAACAGCAACGCCGGCATCGGCGACGGCCGCTCGATCGGCCTGCTCGTCGAGGAGGTCGAGGTCCTCGGCGGGCGTGGGCGCGTGACGATCCCGCGCAGCGAGCTGTTCTTCGGCTACCGCCGCTCCTCGCTGCGCGGCGCGGGCGTGATGGTGCTCGGCGCGACGCTGCGGCTGCGCGAGCGCCCCCGCGAGGAGATCGAGGCCGAGCTGCGCACGCTCCTCGAACACCGCCAGGCCACGCAGCCGACCGCCGGACCGAACGCCGGCTCGATCTTCCGCAACCCCGAGGGCGACTACGCCGGGCGGCTCATCGAGGAGGCGGGGTGCAAGGGGCTCACAGCCGGCGCTGCGCGCGTGAGCGAGCTGCACGCCAACTTCTTCGTCCACGACGGCGACGCGAAGGCGGCCGAGATAGTCGAACTCATGACGGAGGTGCAGCGCCGCGTCCTCGACGCCTCGGGCGTGCGCCTCCAGCCGGAGATCGAGTGGTGGGGCGACGGCCCGCCGCCCGAGGTCTTCACCGAGCCGATGGCGGCCGAGGACCGCGACAGCCGCACGATCCTGTAGTGGCTCGCCCGCGGCGAGCTACCAGGCCCAGGCGTCGTTGTCCTGCGCGAGCGCGCGCAGGTGGTTGATCTCGCCCGTGTGGTAGACCGCGTGGCGGACGAGCTGGTCGAGCATCTCCTCGGCCTTCGCGCTGCGGCCGAACGGCATGCCGATATCGGCGTCGAGGGCGGCGTCGTCGAGGGCCGCGACGGCGTCGCGGAACGGGGTGTGCCCCGCCCGCAGCCACGCGATGGCGCCCTCGCGCGTGTCCAGCGAGCCCTCGCCCTGCACGTTGGGGTCGTCGAAGCCGAGCGTGCCGTCGCCGAAGGCGGCGTTGTGGTACATCAGCGTCGCGCCGCCGATGTGCTGGACGAGGCCGCGGATCGAACGCGCACCGTTCGGGGGCAGCCACTCCCAGTCCTCGTCGCGGACGCTGGCGAGGTTCTCGATCACCGACGCCATGTCGCCCTCGAACGCGGCGTCGAGGCGCGCCGCCCACTGCTCGGACATACTGCCCATCTCAGCCCCCGCTTCCCGCGAGCTGGAACGCCCGCGTCATGTTGCGCGCGATGTCGGCGATGGCCGGCTCGGCGTCGTCGATGATCCCGAGGCTCATGACGTAGTCGTGGATGTGCCCCTCGGCCACCACGAGCTTGACGTCTACCCCCGCGGCCTCCAGCGCCTCGGCGTAAGCGACCGCCTCGTCGGCCAGCGGGTCGTACTCCGCGGCGATGACGTGCGCGGGCGGCAGGCCGCCCAGGTCGTCGGCGCGCATCGGCGCGACGCGCGGGTCGGTGCGGTCGCCGTCGGGGCCCATGTACTGCGCCCAGAACCACTCCATCATCTCCGTGCTCAGCAGGTAGCCCTCGCTGTTCCAGACGTACGAGGGCCGCGAGAAGTCGGAGTCCGTCACCGGGCACACCAGGAGCTGGAACGCCAGGTCCGGCCCGCCGTCGCGCGCGAGCTGCGAGACGACGGCCGCGAGGTTCCCGCCCGCGCTGTCGCCGCCGACGGCGATGCGCGACGGGTCCGCTCCCACCTCGGCGGCGTGCCCGGCCACCCAGCGCGTCGCCGCCAGGCAGTCGTCGACAGCCGCGGGGAAGCGATGCTCCGGCGCAAGCCGGTAGTCGACCGAGACGATCACACAGCCGGCGACGTTGGCGAGGAGGCGCAGCGCGTGGATGCCGCCGTCGAGCCCGCCGAGCACCCAGCCGCCGCCGTGGAACCACACGAGGACGGGATAAGGGCCGTCCGTGCCCGGCGTGAAGACGCGCACCGGGATCTCACCGGCAGGGCCGGGGATCGTGCGGTCCGTCTCGCTGTGTACGGGCGGGCTGAACGGCAGCTCGCGCGCCTGCTTCGCCAGATCCCGGCCCTGCTGTCGCCACGTCGCCGCGTCGCGCTCTTCGAGCGGCGGGAGCAGCGCGTTGGCCGCCTCAGCGACTTCGAGGAATGCCTGAGCCTGGGGGTGGAGCGGCATCGCGTCGTCCTTTCGGCGCGCCCGCCTCGCGCGGGCCGGGCCGCAGTCTACATCGCGCCCGCGCAACGGCCCCGGTGTGCGATGGCTACCCCGAGGACGCCTCGGTCGCCTCGCCCTCACGCACGTCGTCGTACAGCGCGTAGCGGCGGAACGAGAACCAGCCGATGAGGAGCAGCACGCCTCCCACGGGGCCGACGAGGCGGATGCCCAGGGAGTCCTCGGCGCTGTCGCCCGCCAGCAGCACCAGCGCGAAGATCAGCGGGGCGAACGCCGAGGCGCTCTTCTCCAGCAGGTTCTGGGTGCCGTAGAACATCCCCTCGCGCCGCGTCGAGGTGCGCTCCGCGTCGTGGTCGACGATGTCGGCGATGAGGATGTTGGGGAGCATGAACACCCCGGCCATCGGGAACGCGGCGAACAGCACCGTCGCGGCGGTCTGCACGAGCTTCGGGATGCCCGGCACGAAGCCGACGAAGTACAGCAGGAACAACGTCGCGGCGCCCCACAGCATCGAGACGCGGAACGCCTGCGCCTTCCCCGCGCGGCGCGCCAGCGGCGCGAAGATGAGGATCCCCGCCAGCACCCCGAGGATGATCAGCGCCGTCATCGCCGACGTGAACGCACCCTCGTCCTCGGAGCCGCTGAACCCGAACGCCTCGACGTCTCCGAGCACCGCGGCGACGTAGAACGGGATCCACGCGGTGATCATGATCTGGGCGATGCGGAAGAAGATGAAGCTCGGCAGGAACGCGATGAAGTGCTCGTTCGACAGCGTCTCGCGCACCGACCGCACGAGGCCCGGCGTCGAGGGCTCATCGTCCGTGCGGGCGTAGTCCCAGCACCCGGCGAGCGACGCGTACCGGCCCGCGAACCCGATGACGGCGAGGATCGCCGCCATCCCCGCGAACCCGACGAGGTCGATGAGCACCCCGCTGATCGCGAGACCGATGAACGCCCCGAGGATGCCGAACACGAGCTGCATCGACGCCACCGAGACGCGGTCCTCGTGGCTCTTCGCGATGTGTGGCATGAGCGCCTCGAGCGGGGCGCCGGCCAGGTTGCTCGCGAGCCAGTAGCCCTCGAGCACCACGATCAGCCAGAGCAGGTTGGCGACCGTGCCGTCGCCGAACGGCGGGATGAAGAGCAGGAAGAACGTGAACGCCCACCACGGCGTGGCCAGCACGACGTACGGGATACGCCGCCCCCACCGCGACTTCGTGCGGTCCGTCAGGTAGCCGATGATCGGGTCGTCGAAGGCCTCGATGATCCCCGCGATGGTCAGCGTCAGGCCGAGCAGCACCCGCGGCGCGAGCTCGTCCGGGAGCGCGAACAGCCCGAGGTCGAGGTCGGGCAGGCCGAGCGAGGGGATGAACGTCGGCGCGTCCTCGTCGGCGGGCGGGGTGTAGAAGAAGATGAGCCACAGCGCGAACGCCTGCGCGACGACCTGGCCCGGCAGGTTGCCCGCCGAGTAGGCGAGCTTGACCCGGAACGGTCGCCACGTACTTGCTGCGTCGCTCGCCACGGGACCCTCCGACGCGCCCGCCAGTGGTGGGCCGATGCTACGGCAGATCGGTCACTCGCTGCCGTAGACCCCTCGCAGATCCGGTGGCAGCAGCGCGGCGATCGCGCCCATCACCGCCGCCGCGCCCTCCTCGTCGCCCGTGCGGTCGAGGGTGAACGGCTCGCCGACGCGCGCGACGAGCCGCGCCCCGTCGTCCTCGAAGAACGCGACGGGGACGATCGGCACGGAGCCAGCGGACAGCCACGCGAGCGCGGCGCCCGACCCCGGCCACGCGGCCGCGAGTTCCGGGCCCGACCCGCTGGCCGCCTCGGGCGTAACGCCCACTACGCGGCCGTCGCGCAGCGCGCGGCGCGCCTCGCGCAGCACGAGCGCGCGCGGCGACGCGTCGCCGTCCGGCTTCGCCACGAGCAGGTAGTCGTACGCCCACGCGATGCGGTCGAGGAGCCACGCCATGATCGCGTCGGGCCAGCGGACGACGGCGCGGAAGCCCTCGAAGCGGTCGGTCATCAGCCAGCGCATCGGCGGGTCGCCGCGGCGCCGCCACACGGCCGCCGTGACCAGCGCGACGCCCCACCACACGCGCAGCCCCGGCCGCTCGTAGTGGTTCATCGCCAGCACGCACGGCCCGCTGGGGGGCAGCCGCTCGATGCCCTCGACGCGCAGGCGCGGCGCGCCGGAGAGCATGTCGAGGGCGTCGACGCCTGGGTGGCGGCGACGACGCAGCACGAGCACGGTCCACAGGAAGCGCACGAAGAACCCGGCCGGGAACCGGTAGGTCGGCAGCAGCACGGCGGGCGGCGTCATGCGCGCATCTTGCCGCACCGCCGCGCCCCCGAGCGACCGCCACGCGCCCCCCGATGCGTCTGCCCGGCCGCGCGCGATGCTGCTACGGTGACCCCGGAGGGCGACGCCGCATGAAGATCTACACGCGCACCGGCGACGAGGGCGAGACGGGGCTCTTCGGCGGCCCGCGCGTCCGCAAGGACGCGATGCGCGTCGAGGCCTACGGCGCCGTCGACGAGCTCAACGCCGTGCTCGGCACGGCTGTCGCCGCGCTCGCGGACGCGGACCTGCGCACGATGCTGCTCGATGTGCAGTCGACGCTCTTCGACCTCGGCGGCGAGCTCGCGACGCCCGGTGTGCGCGAACGCGCGGCCGCTGGACAGCTCGCCCCGCAGGTGCCCGTGGAGGCGATCGAGCGGCTCGAGGGCTGGATCGACGCGCTCGAGGAGGAGCTGGAGCCGCTGACGCAGTTCATCCTGCCCGGTGGCGCGCCCGCCGCGGCCTCGCTGCACCTCGCGCGCACGGTCTGCAGGCGCGCCGAGCGGCGCGCCGTCACCCTCGCGGCCACCGAGGAGGTCTCGGCGGAGGCGCTGCGCTACCTCAACCGGCTGTCGGACTTCCTGTTCGTGGCGGCGCGCGCGGTCAACGCCCGCGCGGGCGTCGAGGAGCCGCGCTGGACGGCTCGGCAGACGTGACGGGCTTGGCGGCGCCGCGGCCGGGCTACGCCGGGGCGGTGGCGGGCTCGCGGGCCAGGGCCGCTGCCTCCTGGAGCAACTCGACGGTCTCTTCCCACCCGATGCAGGCGTCGGTGATCGACACGCCGTAGCGAAGCTCGCTCGGGTCGTCGCCGAGCGACTGCTTGCCCTCGAACAGGTGGCTCTCGATCATCACGCCGATGATCCCCGTGTTGCCCGCGGTGCGCTGCGCCAGCACGTCGCGGAACGCGATCGACTGCCGCGTGTGGTCCTTCGCCGAGTTGGCGTGGCTGCAGTCGACCAGCACCTGGGGCCGCAGCCCGCCGGCCTCGAGGCGCTCGTAGACGTCGCTGACATGGCTGGCGGCGTAGTTGGGTCCGGCGTTGCCGCCGCGCAACACGATGTGGCCGTGCGGGTTCCCGTTCGTCAGCACCGTGCACGTGCGGCCATCGCCGTCGATGCCCAGGAAGGCGTGCGGCTCGCGCGAGGAGAGCATCGCGTCGACCGCAACCTGGCTGTTGCCGTCGGTGCTGTTCTTGAAGCCGACCGGCATCGAGAGCCCACTCGCCATCTGGCGGTGCGTCTGGCTCTCGGTCGTGCGCGCGCCGACAGCGGTCCATGAGATCAGGTCGGCGAGGTACTGCGGGGTGATGGGGTCGAGGAACTCGGTCGCCGTCGGCAGCCCCATCCCGGCGATGGTGATGAGGAGCTGGCGGGCGCGGCGCAGGCCGCCCGGGATGTCGAACGAGCCGTCGAGGTCGGGGTCGTAGATCATGCCCTTCCAGCCGACGGTCGTGCGCGGCTTCTCGAAGTAGACGCGCATCACGATGCAGACGCGGTCACCGAGCTCCTCGTTGAGCGCCACGAGGCGCTCGGCGTACTCGAGCCCGGCCTGTTCGTCGTGGATGGAGCATGGGCCGGTGACGATGAGCAGCCGCTGGTCACGGCCCTCGAGGATGTCCTGGACGGCCTGGCGCCCGCTGAGCACGGAAGCCTTGACCTTGTCGGACAGCGGCAACTCGGCGACGAGTTCGCGGGGCGTGGGTAGCGGTACGGTGTTTCGCACGCGGATGTCGGCAATCTGTTGGGCCATGTCAACGCTCCACCGGTCTGCGACGGCGTTCCCCCGCCGTAACGCTCGACAGCGCGGCATGGCGTGTTGTGGCCATGGCGAAGGCCTGGCGGCGGCCGCGCTGGGTCCGGCACGGGGCCGGAGCGAGGGGAGCCGTCCAACCGCGCCGCGATCGTAGCATTATGGTTCGCTACCCGGAACAGCACCGGCGCCCCGGCGGATGCAACGCCGCATCCGCCCACCGCGGGGGGCGCGCCATGTCGGGTCGGCCCCTGTGCAGGTGCGCTATTGCGAATGTAAAGTAGCGAGCCGATGGCCATGGTCTCGCGCCCACCGCGCATCGCCGACTTCGACCCCACGAAGCGGGTCCGCAGCTCTGACTACAAGCTGCATCGCACCCGCCTCCAGCTCGACCTCGTCCACATCCAGTCGCACCTCCGCGACGACGCGGAGTACGGCCTTGCCGTCGTCTTCGAGGGGCTCGACGCATCCGGGAAGGGCGGCGCAATCGCGCGCCTCACGAGCCACCTCGACGCCCGCGGCTACCGGGTCTACTCGACGGGCGCGCCCACGGAGCTGGAGTCCCGGCAGCAGTACCTGCAACGCTTCCACTCGAAGATGCCGGCGCGCGGCGAGATGGTGATCTTCGACCGGTCGTGGTACGGCCGGGTCCTCGTCGAGCGCGTGGAGGGGTTCGCCTCGGCCGATGAGTACGAGCGGGCGTACCGCGAGATCAACGAGTTCGAACGGCACTACACCGACGACAACATCGCCATCGTCAAGATCTGGCTGCACGTCAGCCGCGAGGAGCAGCTCGCACGCTTCAGGCAACGCGCCGACGACCCGTTCAAGCGCTACAAGCTCACCGAAGAGGACTGGCGGAACCGCGAGCGCTGGGATGAGTACCTGGCGGCCGCCGACGAGATGTTCGAGCGCACGCACTCCGAAGACGCGCCTTGGGTCCTCATCTCCGGCGAGAACAAGCGCCACGCCCGCGTCGAGGTGCTACGCACGATCCGCAACCACCTCGTGATCCACTGCTCGCACCTCGACGGCTGGACCGTGAACGTCGACGGGTCCGACGCGGTCCGCGAGGCGACCACGGACTGACGTTCACCCGCGGGCTGGCTCTCGTTACGCCTCGCGCACCGCGTGCCCGCCGAACTGCTGCCGCAACGCGGCCAGCATCCGCAGCCCGAACGAGCCCTGCTCGCGGGAGGCGAAGCGCGCGAACAGCGAGCCCGTGATCACGCTCGCCGGAACGCCCCGCTCCACCGCCTCGATCGCCGTCCAGCGGCCCTCGCCCGAGTCCTCGACGTACGGCTGGAGGCGCTCCAGCCCCGGGTCGTCGGCCAGCGCGCGCCCGGCGAGCTCGAGCAGCCACGACCGCACCACCGACCCGTGCTGCCACAGCCCGGCGATCGCGTGGAGGTCGAGGTCTTCGTCGTAGGCGCCGAGCAGGTCGAAGCCCTCGGCGTAGGCCTGCATCAGGCCGTACTCGATGCCGTTGTGGATCATCTTCACGTAGTGCCCCGAACCGCTCGGCCCGACGTGGAGGTAGCCGTCCTCCGGCGCGAGCGTCGCAATCGCCGGCTCGACCGCCTCGAAGGCGTCGCGGTCGCCGCCGACCATGACGCAGAAGCCGTTCTCCAGCCCCCAGATCCCGCCGGAGACCCCCGCGTCGAGGAACGCGATGCCACGCTCGGCCAGCATCTCGCCGCGTCGGATCGAGTCCCTGTAGAGGCTGTTGCCACCGTCGACCAGCGTGTCGCCCGCGTCGAGGAGCCCCGCAAGCTCCTCCACGAGCGCCTCGGTCGCCTCGCCGGCCGGCGCCATGAGCCAGACCACGCGAGGCGCGTCGAGGCCGTCGACGAGCTCGCCGAGCGAGGCCACGTCGCTCACCTCGGCGTTGAGGTCGTAACCGCTGACCTCGTGCCCGCCCCGGCGCAGCCGCTCGCGCATCGCGGCGCCCATCCGACCCAACCCCACGATGCCGAGCTGCATGGCCTCACCCCTTCGATCGCGGACCCCACGGGTCCGGCGGCGCTGCGAGTGTATGCGGACGCGCCCGCTATACTCCGCCCGCCGAGGGGCGACACGCCCCGCGAGGAGGTGCGCCATGCCCGAGGAGATCCTCTACGACGTCGACGGCCGCGTGGCCACCATCACGCTCAACGCGCCGGAACGGCTCAACGCCATCAGCCGCCGCATGCAGCGCGAGATCATCGAGGCGCTCGAGGAGGCGGAGCGCGACCACGGGGTACACGTCGCGCTCGTCCAGGGCGCGGGCCGCGCCTTCTCGACCGGCTACCAGCTCGGCGCGCCCGGCGAGGCCGACGACGGCCGGCCCTACTCGCCGACCTCGGACCGCGACAACATCGAGGACGGCCTGCGGCTGTGGCTGCGCATCCCGGAGATGCGGCTGCCCGTGGTCGCCAAGGTGCACGGCTACTGCATCGCGGGCGCGACGCAGCTCGCGGCGATCTGCGACGTGACGTTCGTCGCCGAGGACACGCGCGTCGGGAGCGGGCCGCAGCTTCCCCTCGGCGCGGGGTATGTCACGGCGTTCTGGGCGTGGCACATGGGGCCGAAGCGCGCGAAGCAGTTCGCGTTCCCGTCCGGCGAGTTCATCACCGGCGCACAGGCCGCGGAGTACGGCCTGTTCAACGAGGCGGTCCACCCCGAGATCCTCGACGACCACGTCGAGGACTACGTGCGGCGCATCGCGATGGTCCCGAAGGACGTGCTCGCCATCCACAAGCTCTCGGCGAACCGCGTCGAGGAGCTGCGCGGCATGCGCACGGCGCTCCGCACGGGCGCTGAGCTCGACGCGATCGCGCACTTCTCCCCGGACGTCGAGGCGATGCGCGAGAGCGTGCGCGACCTCGTTGTGCGCGGCGCCATCGACGCGTGGCGGTCACAGCTACAGGGCTGACGGCGGACGGCAGACAGGGCACGCGGAGCAGCACGATGGCGAAGGACGAGGTCTACGTCGACGCCGACGGCGAGGCGGTGCGCGTCTCCAGCCCGGGCAAGGTGATGTTCCCCGAGCAGGGCTGGACCAAGCTCGACGTCGTCGAGCACTACCTGCGCTGCGGGCCGGGCATCCTCAACGCGGTGCGCGGGCGACCATGCATGCTCAAGCGCTGGACGAAGGGCGTCGGCGAGCCGCCGTTCTACCAGAAGCGCGCGCCGAAGGATGCGCGCGAGACCACGCCGATCCGCTTCCCCGCCGCCCGCCCCGGCCGCATGGCCGTCGCGCGCGAGCTGCGCGACGTGATCTGGATGGCGCAGCTCAACTGCATCGACATCCACCCCTGGCCCGTCACCACCGACGACCTCGACCACCCGAACGAGCTGCGCGTCGACCTCGACCCGGCCGAGGGCTCGACGTTCGACGAGGCGCGCGAGGTGGCCGCGGTGTGCCGCGAGTTGCTGGAGGAGCACGGCCTGACGGGCTGGCCGAAGACCTCGGGGTCGCGCGGCATCCACATCTACGCGCGCATCGAGCCGCGCTGGGAGTTCAACGACGTGCGCCGCGCCGCCGTCGCGTTCGCACGCGAGGTCGAGCGCCGCGCGCCGGGCCTCGCCACCACCTCGTGGTGGAAGGAGGAGCGCCGCGGCGTCTTCCTCGACTACAACCAGAACGCCCGCGACAAGACCATCGCCAGCGCCTACAGCGTGCGCGAGACCGGGCGCGTCTCCGCGCCCTTCCGCTGGGACGAACTCGCGACCATCGACCCGCTCGCCCTCGACCTGCGTGGCTTCGCCGAGCGCTGGGACGAGGTCGGCGACCTCGCCGCCGGCATGGACGGCGCGCCGGGCCGCCTCGACGGCCTGCTCGCCCTCGCCGACGCCGACGACGAGCGCGGCCTGCCGGACCTGCCGTGGCCGCCGCACTACGCCAAGCAGCCGAACGAGCCCCCGCGCGTGGCGCCCTCGCGGCGTCGCAAGCCGCAGCCGGACGCCGGCTCGTAGCGTCGAGGCCGGCTCAGGCGCCGGCGTCCGCCGCCGGCTCGTCCCGCCGCGCAGAGCGGCTGCCGAAGTAGAACCCGGTCACCGTCCCTGCCTCGAGCGCGAGCGCGCCGAGGAGCCCGATGGCCGCCTCGACGTTCCCGACGTGCAGCAGCCACCCCGCGGCGAGCGCGTGCGTGAGCAGGAACGCGGCGAGGATCCCGAGCGCGAGGTAGGCGCGGACGCTGCCCGGCGGTTTGCCGAGCGGCTGGGTGGTCGGTGGGTTGGACGTGGCCATCGTGCCTCCTCGGTGTCGCACATCGAGCTGCGCGCCGCCTCGCAGGGCGGGACGAGCCCGGACAGGATGCGCGGGGTGGCGCACCACCTCGGACGTGCGGGTGGCACGGGTCATCGAGGCGCGCGGGGTGGACAGGCGTGCGGGTGGGGCGTCAAATGCGATCGGGCCCGTAGCTCAGTGGCAGAGCAGCGGACTTTTAATCCGTCGCGCGTGGGTTCGAGTCCCACCGGGCCCACCACCTCCGGCCGTGGCGCACCGCGCTGCGAACTCACTTGCGCCGACGCGCCAACCCCGCCCGCGCCGCCCCTCGTGCCTGCCTCCCCACTGCCCGGTGGAGCGATCGCGGTACAGTACGTGCCTACCACCACGATTGGTCATTACAACGGCCACGCATCGCGACACGAGGGGGACGGCATGCTGCAGCGGGGAACCGTGCCGGGAGTGCTCCTCGCGCTGTCGCTCGTGCTGGCTGCGTGCGGCGGCTCGGGCGAGGAGCCGGCCGGCGACGAGGCTACCCCCGCGCCCGCGTCCACGCGGGCTGCCACCCCGGCCCCCACAGTGGAGCCGACCGCCGAGGACGCAACCGGCGAGGAGGCCTCGCCAACACCAGCGCCGACCGACGAGGGGGCCGACGACGAAGCCCCGGCGACGCCGGCGCCTGCCGATGGGGCGGCGGACGACGACGCGGCGGCGACCCCGGAGCCCTCAGAGGCGGCATCGGACGCTGCCGACGAAGCCGGCTCCAGCGCGGCGATAGACATCGCGGCGTACCTGAGCGAGCGGACCATGCACGTCTGGGATGTCTACAACACCCACGACCCGGACCTGCTCAAGGACCTCTACGAGCCGAGCTACTGGGCGGAACAGGAAGACAGCGTCCGGGACGAGATGCGGCCGTTCCGGACCTTCGGCATCCAGATCAGGGGCGAGGAGACGTCGCCGCCCACGGAGATCGCGCCGGGCAAGTGGGAGGTCCGGCACACGGGACACTTCCCGCTGGGCAGCTTCGCGATGATCTTCATCTGGGAAGAGTTCGACGGAGAGTGGCTGCTCACGTACGCCGAAGACCAGTAGGCCCGCGCTGCAGCAGGCCGAGCGACGGCTCGCCCACCGGACGCGGCGGGTTCGCATAGGATGAGCCGGCGACACCTGCGAGGCCCAACATGACGCTTATCCCCACCGTCCGGGGCGACCTCGACACCGCCGACCTCGGCTTCACGCTCATGCACGAGCACGTCTTCCTGCTCTCGCATGACCTGTACGCCAGCTACCCGCAGCTCTTCGACCGCGACGCCGAGATCGAGCGCGCCGCCGCGCTGCTCGACGAGGCGTACGAGCACGGCGTCCGCACGATCGTCGACCTCACGACGGTGGACCTCGGCCGCGACATCGGCCTCGTGGCAGCCGCGGCGGAGCGGACGCGGATGCAGATCGTGGTCGCGACCGGCGTGCACCTCAACCCGCCGGGGTACTTCCAGCGCCGCAACCCCGACCCGATCGTCGAGCTCTATCTCGGCGACCTCAACGAGGGCATCGCCGGGACCGGCATCCGCGCGGGCGCGATCAAGATCGCGACCGAGGAGTGCACGCCGGAGAACGAGTTCCAGCTGCGCGTCGCCGCCATGGCGCACCGCGCAACCGGCACGCCGCTCATGACGCACAGCAACCCCACGATCGGCTCGGGCGCCGACCAGCAGCGCGTCTTCGCCGAGGAGGGCGTGGACCTCGAACGCGTCGTGATCGGCCACTCCGGCGACACGACGGACGTCGACTACCTGTCCGGGCTGATGGACCGCGGCAGCACCATCGGGATGGACCGCTTCGGCGCGCCGATCGGCGCGAGCACGGCGGAGCGCATCGAGACCATCGCCGAGCTGTGCCGGCGCGGATACGCCGGCCGGATGGTGCTCTCGCACGACACGTCGTGCCACTTCAACGGCGTGCTCCCGGAGGTGCTCGCGCAGCGCATGCCGGAGTGGCACTTCCTGCTCATCCCGGACCGCGTGCTGCCGGAGCTCGAACGCCTCGGCGTCACCGAAGAGCAGGTGCGGGCGATGATGGTGGACAATCCGCGACGCCTCTTCGAGGCGCAGGAGCCGTACTAGCCGCGCGATCCGCGGTACCCGCTCCACGACGAGGTCCGCGGAACGGCACGGTGCGCCGCGCTGTCGTATACTTGTTGTCGCGACTCAATCTCGTCGCGTCGCGTGAGGTGCACATGCCCCGGATCATCCGTGCGAGCGAGATGGGCTTCTGCATGGGCGTGCGCCGCGCCGTCCAGATGATGGAGGAGGAGGCGACCCCCGAGCGCCCCATCTCCAGCGCCGGCGAGATCGTCCACAACCCCCACGTCGTCGACCAGCTCGCGGCCGTCGGCGTCCGGCAACTCCCCGGTCCCGATGACGTCGAGGGCGACTTCGGCGCCGTCACCGCACAGGGCGTCGGCGGGGGCCGCGTCGCCATCACCGCCCACGGCGTCGGCGAGCGGGTGCTGATCGACCTCGAGCGCGCCGGGCTCGACATCGTGGACACGACCTGTCCCGTGGTGACGCGCGCGCAGCGCTACGCCCAGAAGTTCGTGCGCGAGAACTGGCACGTGCTGATCTTCGGCGACCCCGGCCACAAGGAGGTGCGAGGCATCACCGGCTGGGGCTTCGACATCAAGGGCTCCTCGAAGGTCTCGGTCATCGAGCACGCCGACATCGACCACCTGCGTGACGTGATCGAGACGTTCCCGGGCGGGTTCCCGAACAAGATCGGCGTCATGGCGCAGACCACGCACCGCATGGACGACTTCGCAACATTCGTCAGCAACCTCATGTCGCTGCAGCGCGAGGCGAACTTCGAGATGCACGTGGTCAACACGCTCTGCCACGCCACCACCGGGCAGCAGGCCGCAGCCGCCGAGCTCGCCCACGAGGTCGACGTGATGGTGGTGGTCGGCGGCCGCAAGAGCGCGAACACGCGGCACCTCCGCGAGGTCTGCGAGAGCGAGGGCGCGCGCACCTTCCAGGTCGAGAGCTCGGCCGAACTCGAGCCCGGGTGGTTCGAGGGCGCCGACCGCATCGGCCTGACCGCGGGCGCCTCGACGCCGGACAGCTCGATTGACGAGGTCGAGGAACGCCTCGCGGCACTCACCGGGGCGCACTGACCCGCTCCGACGGACGGGCCGCGATGACATCCAGCCCCACCGCGACCATGCGCCCATCACCCGGGCCCATCACGCCGCGCGAGGCGTACCGGGAGTGCGAGCGCTACGCCCGCGGGCGCAGCGAGAACTTCCCGGTCGTCACGTTGTTCCTGCCGCGCAAGCTGCGTCCGCACTTCTTCGCGGTCTACGCCTTCTGCCGCTTCACCGACGACCTCGGAGACGAGGCCGAGGGCGACCGCCTCGCCATGCTCGACGCATGGGAGCACGAGCTCCGCGAGGCCGTGGCCGGGCGCCCCGTGCGCCCGCTCTTCGTGGCCCTCGCACAGACGATCGAGGAGTGCTCGATCCCGCTCGACCCGTTCCTGCGGCTGATCGAGGCGAACCGCATCGACCAGCGCGTCTCGCGGTTCGAGACGTACGAGGACGTGCTGGAGTACTGCACCTACTCGGCGACACCCGTCGGGCAGATGGTGCTCGCCGTGCTCGGACACCACGACCCCGAGCGGGTCGCCCTGTCCGACCAGATCTGCATCGGCCTGCAGGTCGCGAACTTCTGGCAGGACGTCTCGGTCGACATCGCCAAGGGGCGCGTCTACCTGCCGCAGGAGGACCTGCGCAGCTTCGGCTGCGACGACGCGCAGATCGTCGAGCGGCGATTCGACGAGCGCTTCCGCGAGCTGATGCGCTTCCAGGTCGAGCGTGGGCGGTCGCACTTCGCGGCGGGCCAGCGTCTCGAGGACCTCGTCTCGCGCTCGGTCCGCACCGACATCCGCCTCTTCCGCCTCGGGGGCGAGGCGATCCTCGACGCGATCGAGGCCTCCGGGTACGACACGCTGAGCGCGCGCCCTCGCGTCACGCGCGCGGTCAAGGCGCGGCTGCTGCTCGTCCACGGCGCGCGCGTGCTCCTCGGGCGCTAGGGGGAGGCAGCCGTGGCGTTCGACGTGCTGGCCGAGCTCGAAGCGCACGGGAGCGAGCCGTACACGCCCGAGGAGGCCTCCGCGTGGTGCCGCGCGTACACGAAGGACCGCGCGTCCAACTTCTACTACGCCTTCACCATCCTGCCCGCTGCCAAGCGCAACGCCATCTACGCCGCGTACGCCTTCAGCGGGTACGTCGACGACATCGCGGACGAGCTGACCGACCGCGGCCGCCAGGAGCGCGAGATCGCGCTCGCCCGCAGCCTCGTCGCGGCGTGCTACGCCGGCGAGCGGCAGGGGCCGCTCTTCACCGCGCTCGGCGAGGCCATCGACCGCTTCGCGATCCCGCACGAGTACTTCGAGCAGCTCATCAGCGGCGTCGAGATGGACTTCACCATCGACCGCTACGCGACGTGGCCGGACCTGCTGGAGTACTGCTACCGCGTCGCCTCGATCGTGGGGCACATCTGCGTCGCGATCTTCGGGGCGAAGCCACACCCGCGGGCGGGCGAGTTTGCGACGAGCATGGGGCTGGGGCTGCAACTCGTGAACATCATGCGCGACGTGCGCGAGGACGCGAGCCGCGGCCGCGTGTACTTCCCCGCCGACGAGCTCGCCGCGCACGGCCTCACCGCCGACGACATCCTCGCGTGCCGCTACGACGAGCGCTTCGCGGCGATGATGGCCGCGCAGGGCGCGCGCGCCCGCCACTACTTCGAGCTCGGCCGCAACCTGCTGCCGCTCCTCGACGTGCGGTCGCGGATGTGCGTCAACGTGCTCCAGGGCGTCTACTTCGAGCTGCTGCGACGCATCGAGGCGCGGAACTACGACGTGCTCTCCGAGCGGGTGAGCCTGAGCGGACGCGAGAAGGTCGCCGCCATCGCGCGGCTCTGGGCCGGCGCCGCCCTCCTCGGGCCGGCGCGGTCCGGCTGACGCCACCGTCGTGCGCGTCGGGATCATCGGCGCCGGTCTCGCCGGGCTGTCCGCGGGACTGGAGCTCGCGGACCGCGGGCACGAGGTCGAGATCTTCGAGCGCCGCCCCTGGGCCGGCGGCGCCACCTACTCGTTCCGCGACGAGGAGACGGGCGGCGAGGTCGACAACGGCCAGCACGTCTTCATGCAGTGCACCACGGCCTACACGGGCTTCCTCGAACGTATCGGCACGCTCGCCCTGACCCACCGGCAGCAGCGGCTGCACGTGCCGGTGTTCGACGAGGACGGCGCGCGCTCCGACCTGCGGGCCGCGCCACTGCCCTTCGGGCTGCACCTCGCGCCGGCGCTGCTGCGCTATCGCCACCTGGCATGGCGGCAGAAGGCGCAGATCGCGCGCGCCTTCCTCTCCCTGCGCACGCTCGGCCGCGCCGAGCGAGCCCGCCTCGATGACCAGACGTTCGAGGAGTGGCTGCGCGCGCGCGGCCAGTCGGCCGACACGATCCGCGAGTTCTGGGACTTCCTCGTGATCCCCACCCTCAACTGCCGTGCGGGCGAGGCGAGCGCTCGCCAGGCCCTGTTCGTGCTGGAGGAGGGCTTCCAGCGCGGGCCTGGCGCGGCCGCCCTCGGCGTTGCCGCCGTCGGCCTCTCGAAGCTGCACGTCGAGCCCGCGGTGCGCGCCATAGAGGCGCGCGGCGGGAGGCTGACCACGCGCGAGCCCATCGAGGCCGTCCGGGCCGCCAACGGCCGCGCCACGGCGCTGGTGCTGCGCGGCGGCGAGGAGCGCTCGTTCGACGCGTACGTGAGCGCGCTCGCCCCGTGGCGACTGCTGCCGCTGCTGCCGGAGGAGCTGCGAAGCAGCGGCGTGTTCGCCGAGCTCGCGAGCTTCAAGCCGGCCGCGATCCTCAACCTGCACCTCTGGTTCGACCGGCCCGTGGCGGACTTCGCGTTCGCCGCGTTCTTGCGCTCCGAGGTGCAGTGGGTGTTCAACCGCAGCCGCGCGGGTGGTGAGGATGAGACGCGCGGCCAGCACCTCGTCGTCTCGATCAGTGCGCCGGGGGAGCTCTTCGAGCTGCGCGGGGAGGAGCTGCGCGACCGGTTGCTGCCGCAGCTACAGCGGGCGCTGCCCGCCGCGCGCGAGGCCACGCTGCGCCACTACACGGTCGTGAAGGAGCCCGAGGCGACGTTCGTGCCCGCGCCGGGGCTGAGGCGTCCGGGCCCGCGTACACCGCTCGAGAACCTCTACCTCGCAGGCGCGTACACCGACACCGGCTGGCCCGCGACCATGGAGTCCGCAGTGCGCAGCGGACTCGCGGCGGCTGCTGCCGTCGACGCGGCGAGGAGCGCGGGCGCGTAGGACTTCGCGGGCCGCGAGGACCCTCGCAGCGCCGCTACCAGCGCTTCGAGCGCTCGGCGTGTACGTGGTCGGGCAAGCCGTAGGTGATGCCTTCCTCGTCGAACTGCGCCACGTCGAACAGCCCCGTGAACCTCGCGAAGTTGCTGGTCTGGTGGCGCTTCCGGAAGAGCCTGTTCAGGAGGGTGTCGTAGCGCTTCTGCATCCGGAACCAGGCGAGCACGCCAAACGTCCTGCTCTGCGGGTACAACAGCTGGTCCGCGAGATCGTTGCCGATGAGCGCGCGCGAGACGCTGAAGACGTAGTTGGCGAGACGGCGGCGTTCGGCGGGCTCATCGACGCCGGCGACCAGCGGCGCGGAGTTGACCAGCGCGTTCGCCATTGCGACCGACTCCATCCCGGGCTCGGGCTCGCACATGACGCCGATGTCGAAGATGCGGTCGGCGTCGGCCTCGTCGCGGAACAGCATCGACTCGGGGATCCCCATCAGGTAGCCGTCGTAGCGCCACACGTCCATGAAGCTCGCCCGTTCCTCGTCGTCGAAGATCGCGCCGAGGTTCTCCAGGTGCTTGAGCTGCCGGGCGGAGAAGGAGGAGATCGCGAATCCCAGGTGCGCGGCACTGATCGGCGTGCCCCACGCCTTGTGATCCCACTCGCCGGACTCGTTCAGGAGCCTCCTGATCGTCGCGTGCACCACGCGCAGGCGGACGGTCAGCTTCCAGCCGTCCCCCGTACGCTCGAGCCCGCCGGGGATGAACATCTCCACCATGTGGCGGTTGTTCTGCCGGAGGCGCCGGACGCCCTGGTCGCGCAGCCGCCCGGTGATGAAGAACGACTTGGCGATATTCGTCGAGAAGCCTTCGACGAGCGTCCCTCCCACCATCCCCCCCAGCGCCAGCCGCGAGTTCCGGTGGAACATCCGGATGCCCGGGATGAACGCCGAGTGGTCCACCCAGTCCGGCTCGATCGAAGCCTCGTGGAAGAAGTCGCGGACGTATGGAGGAAGGTCGCGCAGGTCCTCTTCGTCGTTCGCGTCCATCGCGATGTGCAGCACCTCGCTCGCCCGCTCGATACCGAGCTCCTCCAGCCTGGCCATGAGGTCGTCCGCGAGCGGGTCGGCAATGGTCGTGTGCTCGAGGTACCTGGAGGCCAACTCCGGGTCGACCGCCCGAGCACGCGCATAGCCGGCCTCGTAGTCGGTGGGAATGTACATCGAGCCCACGCGAAGCGTATCCGATCCTGGTGTTCGCCCGGACGGCAGGCGTTCGGTCACGGGCCACACCCCTCCCCGGCGTTGCCGGGCGGCAACGCCGACGGTGGTGGGCCACTAGACATCGTATCTCGCACGGTCGTGAAGGGCATCACTGTATGCCCGCGGGCGCGGGCTCAGGCCGCGCCATCGCGCACCTCGCGCGCCTGCAGCAGCCGCGCGGCCGTCTCCCGAGCCTCGTCCAGGTCGGCCGCGAAGCAGTCTGCGGGGACGTTCTGCAGCACGTTCAGCGCGTTGAGTGTGACCGCAGGCAGGCCTGCCAGGCCCATGACAATGCAATCCGTATCCTCGGCGATCGCCGTCTCGATCATGCTCTCCACCACCAGCGCCGCGCTGTCGTCCACGTAGACGGTGTCCGTGAAGTCCAGGATCACCACCTCGTGGTCCCGGATGTCGACGCCGATCGTGCTGATCAGCTCGCTCGACGACGCCACCGAGAAGGTGCCGCGCAGGGCCACCAGCCCGACGCGCGCTGAGAACGCGTCGGCTTCGGACTGGTCGCTCCAGCCACCCAGGAAGCTCTGGTCCAGCAGCGGCACGGACACCACGCTGTCCAACTGCAGCCGCTCGAGCGCCCTCGCGCTGGCCATGCCGGCGGCGATCAGGCCGATGGCGACCGCCGTCACGAGGTCCAGGAACACGGTCAGTCCCAGCGTGATGAACATGACGAGCAAGTGCTCGCGCTGCACGCGGTGGATCCGCGTCAGGAACCGCCAGTCGATGATGTCCCACCCGACCTTCATCAGGATGCCCGCCAGCGCCGCGTGTGGGATCGACTCGACGTACCGTCCCAGCCCGAGCACCAGCGCGAGCAGGATGGCGGCCCGCAGCACGCCCGAGACCTGCGTCTGACCGCCGGCGCGGATGTTCACGACCGTACCCATGGTCGCGCCCGCCCCCGGCGTCGCGCCGATCAGGCCGGCGATGGTGTTGCCGATGCCCTGGCCGACCAGCTCGCGGTTCGGATTGTGGCGCGTGCGCGTCATCGCGTCGGCCACCAGCGAGGTGAGGAGGCTGTCGATGGAGCCCAGCAGCGCGAGGATCAGCGCCGGCTCCACGGACCTGGCGAGCAGCCCCGGCGCCACCTCCGGCACATGCAGGCTCGGGAGGCCCGTCGGCACCTCGCCGATCACCGGGGTGTCACCGAGCCAGAGCAGGCTGAGCGCCGTCCCGGCGGCCAGTGCGGCCAGCGCCGGCGGCAGGTACTTCCTGAACTGCGCCGGCCACAGCACACCGACGGCGAGCGTGACGAGGGCGATGGTCAGCGCGTTGAAGTTCAGGTCGCCGATGGTCTCGGGCCACGCACGCACGGCCTCGAGGGGGCCCCCGGTCCGGACCGGGGCGCCCATGAACGGGATGGTCTGCAACAGGATGATGATCACGCCGATGCCGGACATGAACCCCGAGATCACCGAGTACGGCGTGTAGGCCACGAAGCGGCCGATGCGCATCAGCCCCAGGCCGATCTGGATCAGCCCGGCCATCACGACGATCGTCAGCGCCTCGGAGAGCGTCTCGGCATGGGTGGTGACGATGACGGCCATCGCCACGGCCATCGGGCCGGTCGGACCGGAGATCTGGGACTTCGTGCCGCCGAACACGGCGGCGAAGAACCCGACGGCGATCGCGCCGTAGATGCCGGCGACCGCTCCCAGGCCCGATGCCTCACCGAACGCCAGGCCGACGGGAAGCCCAACCACTGCCGCGGTGACGCCACCGAACAGGTCGCCTCGCAGCGACTGCACGCTATAGGCCATGTGGACGCGTCCCCCAGCAGTCAGACATGCGGCGCCTGCCCACGGGTGTGGTCCCGGGCAGCCGGCAGGCCGTCACTTGCAACCCGTCCCGCATCCGCGCGCCATGCGCAACTCTAGCGCGTCGTCGCGACGGTGTGGGTTCGCGATACTACAGGTTGCTTCAGCCCGGTGGTCGGCAGGACTGCGAGGCGGCATGATGAGCGCGGCGGCGCTATGATGGGTGTGGTGCTCACGCGGCAGGGAATCTCTTCTCGACTCGGCAAGCCGAGGCCCCCGGACTGTTCCGGAAGAAGACTCCCGGACCGCGTGCGCTCTAACGTCCTTGTAGTACGATGCGTCGAGTGCCGAGCGAGCTTCAGGAGACGGGCCAATGGAAATCAACACCGAGAAGGATGGTGGGACCGTCGTCGCAACTCCGACGGGGCGGCTGGACGGCTCTAACGCGCGCGAGTTTCAGGACGCGCTGGACGCCGTCGTCCAGGACACCGAGCGCGCGCTGATCCTGGATTTTGAGCAGGTCTCGTACATCAGCAGCGCCGGTCTGCGGGTGCTCCTCGTGACCGCCAAGACCCTCCAGGGCAACGGCGCCGAGCTGGCCCTCTGCTCGCTCGATGACCCCATCCGCGAGGTGTTCGGGATCAGCGGCTTCGACAGCATCATCCCGATCCACTCGTCCCGAGCGGAGGCCGTCGCCGCCGTCCAGGGATAGCGGCGCTCCGCCGAGCGGGTCCTTTGCACCGGGGCGAGGCATATGCCGTACAGGATCCTGGTCGTAGACGACGAGCCTGACCTCGAGCCGCTCATGCTGCAGCGGATGCGGCGTCAGATCCGTGCCGGCCGCTACGAGTTCGTCTTTGCCGGCAATGGCGTCGAGGCGCTTGAGAAGCTCGCCGAGGACGACACCATTGACATGGTCCTCTCGGACATCAACATGCCCCAGATGGACGGCCTGACGCTCCTGGAGCAGATCCCGGACGTCAACCCCAACCTCCGCGCCGTCATCATCTCCGCCTACGGCGACATGCAGAACATCCGCACCGCCATGAACCGCGGCGCGTTCGACTTCGTCACCAAGCCCGTCGACTTCGACGACCTCCAGGTCACGGTCGACCGCACCCTCCAGCACATCGAGGAGTGGCGCGCCGCGCTCGACAGCCGCGACAAGCTCGTCGCGCTCCAGAACGAGCTCGATGTCGCGAGCAAGATGCAGCAGTCGATCCTCCCGACGGCCTTTCCGCAGAGCGACGCCTACGAGACGTTCGGGACCATGCACCCCGCGCTCGACGTCGGAGGGGACTTCTTCGACGTGGTCCGCCTGCAAGACGGGTGGATCGGGCTGGCGATCGCCGACGTCTCCGGCAAGGGCGTGCCGGCCGCGCTGTTCATGATGTCCAGCCGCACGCTGCTCAAGGGCACGGCCATCAGCTACAACGACCCGGGCACCGTCCTCTCGGAGGTGAACGGGCTCCTCCAGGAGGACGAGACGGACGGCATGTTCGTCACCATGCTGTACGCCGTCTACAACCCGGAGACCGGCGCCTTCACCTACGCCAGCGGCGGCCACGACGCACCACTCCTGGTGCGTGCCGACGGCTCGTCCGAGTTGCTCTCACTCACCGGCGGTATCGCGCTCGGCGTGCTTCCGGGCTTCGAGTACCAGCAGACCACGTACCAGCTCGAGCCGGGCGACACCATCGTGCTCTACACCGATGGCGTCACCGAGGCCATGAACCACGACAGTCAGCTGTTCGGGATCGCGGGACTGCAGCAGTACTTCACCTCGGCGCCCCCCTCCGACGCAGAGTCCACGGGAATGCAGGTCATGCAAGCCGTGGCCTCGTTCGCTGGAGATGCTCCCCAGAGCGACGACATCACCTGTCTCACGCTGCGAAGGAGCTGACCGGTGAGCACGACGATGTCGCTGACGGTCCGGACAGCGCGCGATGAGCTCGATCGCATCAACGCGGCCGTCGACAGCCTCGCGGAGGAGGATGACTGGCCGGCCGACCTGGTCTTCAGGGTGAGGCTCGTGCTGGAAGAGTGGAACCTCAACGTGATGGACCACGGCCATGACGACGACACGCACGAGATCGATATCGCGATGACCTGCGACGACGATGCGGTCACCATCGAGATCGTCGACGGGGGCAAGCCCTTCGACCCCCTGAACGACGCACCACCCCCCGACATCACGTCCGCGGTGGGCGAACGGCGCGTCGGTGGGCTCGGTGTCCACTTCATGCGCGAGCTCATGGACGAAGTGCGCTACAGGCGCGAGTCGGGCAAGAATCACCTCCAGCTGGTCACGCGCAAGGTCAGATGATTCGAAAGCTGCCGCAGCGGTCCCGCAGGATCGTCTCGCTCTGGGTGGCGGCTACCGCCGCCGCCCTCCTGCTCACCGCCTGCCCCGGGGCGGACCCGGACACGGGTGGCCCCGCCGTCGATCCCGCCACACCCTCCCCCACCGCGGCGCCGGAGACCGGGACGCCCGGCGTCACGCCGGATCGCATCCTGTTCGGCCAGTCCGCGGCATTCGAGGGCTCCGCGGCCCAGCTCGGCCAGAGCATGCGGCTCGGGATCCTCGCCGCATTCCATGAGGCCAACGAGGCCGGCGGCGTCAACGGCCGACGCCTCGAACTCGTCTCGATCGACGACTCCTACGAGCCCGAGGCGGCCATCGCCAACACCCGCAAGCTGATCGAGGAAGACCAGGTGTTCGCGCTCATCGGCGCGGTGGGCACGCCGACCTCGCGCTCGACCACGCCGATCGCGGCGGCGGCGGGCGTGCCCTACATCGCGCCCTTCACGGGGGCCTCGTTCCTGCGCGATCCCTCGTGGGAAAACGTCATCAACCTGCGCGCCTCCTACAACCAGGAGACCGAGGAGATGGTCGACCGCCTGATCAGGGACCTCGACATCACCAGCGTCGGCATCATGTACCAGGACGACTCGTACGGGCGGGCCGGCTACGGCGGCGTCCTGCAGGCACTCGATCGCCGCGGCCTCCAACCGGCGGCTATCGGCATCTACCCCCGCAATACCACGGCGGTGAAGACCGCCCTGCTCGACCTCCGCGAGGGCAACCCCGAAGCGGTGATCCAGATCGGCGCGTACGAGCCGGTGGCGGAGATGATCCTGTGGGCCCGCCGGACCGCATGGGAGCCGGTCTTCCTCAACGTCTCGTTCGTCGGCAGCAACGCCCTGGCGCGGGCGCTCGGCTACCGGGGAGTCGGGGTCTTCGTGACACAGGTGGTCCCGTTCCCGTGGGACGACACCCAGCCGGTGGTGGCCTCGTACCAGCGCGCGCTGAAGGCGCACGACCGCGATGCGGAGCCTGGATTCGTCTCGCTCGAGGGCTACATCGCGGGTCGGCTGGCGATCATCGGCCTGGAACGATGCGGCGCAGAGGTCGACCGCTCCTGCTTCCTCGATGCCATCCTGGGGGCGGATGAACTGGATATCGACGGATTCCCGCTATCATTCGGCGACGACAACCAGGGCTCCGACGCGGTCTTCCCGACAGTCATCGGTTTCGACGGCCGTTACTATCAGGTGAAGACCCTGCGTGGGGTAGCGACCCCGGAGTAGTCAGATGTCATACCTCCAGCGCCTGCTCGCCAGCCGCAACCGGATCTCAACCCAGCTCTACCTCGCGTTTGCGGGCGCGGTGTTACTCACCCTCGCGGCGACGCTCGTCGGCTGGTTCTCGTTCAACCGGGTGGGCGAGGTCCAGGACAACGTGAACGAGGGCAGCGTGCCGGAGATGGCGGCCGCCTTCGGCGCCGCCCGCCACAGCGGCGTGCTGGTGGCCGCGGCCCCCAACCTGACCGTCGCCGCCACGCCCCAGGAGTTCACCCAGATCGGCCTCGAGATCGACGAGGCGTACGCCGCCTTCGAGGAGCAGGTCGGCGCGCTGGAAGGGACCGAGAGCGATCCCGCGCGCGTGGCCCGTATTCGCGCCCATGCCGACACGCTCATCGCCAACATCGAGGCGCTGGAGAACGAGACGGCCGGCGTCTTCGCGCTCGCGGCGAAGCGCGAAACGCTCGAGACGGAGCTGGCGAACGTGCGCGCCGAGCTCGGGATCGCCCTCGCGCCTGCCATCGACAACCAGCTCTTCTTCATCCTGACCGGCTACCGCACGCTCGCCGACTCGCCGGCCGATCGCGAGGCCCACTTCTCCGAGGCGGAACTCGTCCAGTACCGGCGGCTTTCCGAGCTCTACGGCGACGTGAACATCGCCACCGAGCTCCTCGCCAACGCATTCACGCTCTCCGACCCCTCGCTCATCGAGCCGCTGCGCGAACGCTTCGAGGCGACCATCAACCGCATCAACCGCAATCTGCCGCCACTGGAAGGCACGGCGTTCCACTACGAGTCGGCCGCCGCGTTCGGGCGGCTGGTCGCACTCGGCTCCGGTCCGGACAGTGTGTTCGACCTCTTCGCCCAGGACCTGACGATCACCATGCGCCAGGAGGAGCTGCTGACCCGGAACCGCGACGTCTCGCTGGAGCTGAACGCGGAGGTCAACGCGCTCATCAGCGCCGCGCAGGCCAGCGTCCAGGAGGCGACCGCGGGCTCCGCGCAGGCGATGCAGACCGGCCTCATCCTGCTGCTCGTCATTAGCGCCGTCAGCGTGGCCAGCACCGTGGCGATCGTCGTGGTGTTCGTCCGCCGAGTCCTGCTGCGGCGCATCGGCATGGTCTCCGACTGGATGCGCGGCATGGCCCAGGGCGACCTCGAGACCACCGTCGACGTCGGCGGCCGCGACGAGGTCGCCGAGATGGCCGCCGCGCTCGAGGTGTTCCGCCGGCACGCGCTGGAGGTGCAGCGCCTCAACCTCGTCGAGCAGCTCGCCGAGGAGCTACAGGGCAAGAACGACGAGCTCGAGTCCGTGCTGGCGCAGCTCCAGACCGCGCAGGACCAGATCGTCATGCGCGAGAAGCTGGCCGCGCTCGGTGAGCTCACCGCGGGCGTCGCGCACGAGATCCGCAACCCGCTCAACTTCGTGAAGAACTTCTCCGAGGCCTCCGGAGACCTCGTCGAGGAGCTCAAGGAGGTGCTGGAGGAGGAGGGCGTGGAGCTCAACGAGGAGCAGCGGGGCCTCGTCGAGGACATCACCAGCGACCTGATCAGCAACGTCGAGCGCATCAGCTCGCACGGCCAGCGCGCGGACCGCATCGTCAACGACATGCTGCAGATGGGCCGCGGCGGCCAGGAGTTCCGCCCCACCGACATCAACGCGCTGCTGGAGGAGCACGCGCGGCTCGCGTATCACAGCGCGCGCGGCACGAACCAGGAGTTCCAGCTCGACATCAAGGAGGACTTCGACCCCACCGTCGGCGAGCTCGACGTGATCCCGCAGGACCTCGGCCGCGTCTTCCTCAACATGGTCAGCAACGCCGGCTACGCCGCGCATGAGAAGCGCATGGCCACCGGCGACGGCACCATCGGCATCGGCAAGTACATGCCCACCCTCATGCTGAAGACGAAGCGCGAGGGCGACATGATCGAGATCCGGATCGGCGACAACGGCACGGGGATGACGCCCGATGTGGTCGAGAAGGTCTTCAACCCGTTCTTCACCACCAAGCCCACCGACCAGGGCACGGGCCTCGGGCTCGCGATCTCCGCCGACATCATCCGCAGGCACGGCGGCAGCATCCGCGTCGAGTCCGAGCCGGGCGAGGGCACGGATATGATCATCGACCTCCCCGTGGAGCGGCCCGCCGACGTCGAAGCCAGCGCCGAGGGTGTCCCCGCCTGACGCCCGTGCCGGCCGCGGAACCTCAGATCGTCGACCTCGACTCCGAGCGAGGCGCGATCCGCTGCGCCCGGCACGCGGTCGAGGACGCCGAGGCCGCGGTGGTCATGGTGGGCGGCGGCGACGGCGGCCTCGACGGCCCCGCGAACGCGCTCTACCCCGACCTCGCCGCCGACCTCGCGGCGCGCGGCATCGCGGCGCTGCGGCTCGACTTCCGCATCCACACGTTCCCCGGCCCGATGGGCGACGGCGTCTTCGACGTCCTGCGGGGCGTGGACTTCCTCGCGGGCGAGGGCGTGGAGCGGGTGGGGCTTGCGGGCCACTCCTTCGGCGGGGCGGTGGTGATCGAGGCGGGCGTGCAGTCCGGCCTCATCGCGTCCGTGGCGACGCTGGCGACACAGACCGCCGGCGCGCAGCGCGTCGCGGAGCTGGCGCCGACGCCCCTGCTGCTCGTACACGGCCTGGCCGACGACCGCCTGCCGCCGGACTGCTCGCGGCTGCTGCACGACCTCGCGGGCGACCCGAAGCGCCTCGAGCTGTACGAAGGCGCGACGCACAGCCTGCGCCAGCGCCGCGAGGAGGTCCGCGCGCTCCTCCTCGACTGGTTCACGGACACCCTCGCCGCGCCCACGACCTGACGACGCACGACGGCGCGAGGGCGCAGCACACACGAAGGCCGCCGGTTCGCACCGGCGGCCTCGTTGGTTCCTCGAACGACCGGGAGGGTTAGTCCTGGCCGTCCTCCATCTGGTCCAGCATCCAGCGCGGCGACGCCGGGAGCTGCGTGACACGGATGTCGGTGGCGTCGTGGATCGCGTTCCCGATCGCCGCCAGCGGCGGCACGATCGGCACCTCGCCCACACCGCGCACCCCGTACGGGTGGCCGGGGTTCGGCACCTCGACGAGCACCGTCTCGATCTCCGGCAGGTCGAGCGCGGTCGGCATGCGGTAGTCGAGCAGGCTCGAGTTCGCCATGGCGCCGTCCTCGCGGTAGAAGTACTCCTCCGTGAGCGCCATGCCGACACCCTGCGCCGCGCCGCCCTGGATCTGACCCTCGACGTACGAGGGGTGGATCGCCTTGCCCACGTCCTGGACGGCCGTGTAGCGGAGCACGTCGACCTTGCCGGTCTCCGGATCCACCTCGACGTCCACGATGTGGCAGCCGAACGATGCGCCGACGCCCGTCGGCAGCACGTCCGCGTGGCCCTGGATCAGGCCCCCCGTGAGCGGCAGCTGCGCGCTCAGCTCGGCGAACGTGAAGGACCGGTCGTTGCCGTCGTCGCCGGCTGGGCCGCGCACGACGCCGTCGTCGCCGTAGCTGACCGAGTCGCGGTCGACCTCCCAGATGGTCGCGGCGCGCTCCTCGAACTGGCGGCGGATGTCCATCGCCGCTTCATAGACCGCCCAGCCGGTGGCGAACGTCGTGCGGCTGCCGCCGGTGACATGCGTGAAGCCGATCGAGTCGGTGTCGACGACGCGCGGGTGCACGTTGTCGTAGGTGATGCCGAGCGCCTCGGCCAGCTGCATCGCCAGCGAGGCGCGCTGCCCGCCGATGTCGACCGAGCCGAGCACGAGGCTCACGTCGCCGTCGGCGCTGACCAGCGCGTAGGCGCTGGACTCGAGGCCCGCGTTGCCCCAGTAGCCCATGGAGATGCCGCGGCCGCGGTTCTTGCCCGTGAGCTCCGAGCGGTAGTGCGGGCTCTCCTGCGCGGCCTGCATGACCTCCTCGGCACCGATGCGGCCGTGCTGCACGCCGTCGGTGCGCCGCACGCCCTCGCTCGAGACGTTCTTGCGCCGCAGCTCCATCTCGTCCATCTCGAGCCGCTCGGCCAGCTCGGTCATCAGCGTCTCCATCGCGAACGTGCCCTGCGGCGAGCCGGGGGCGCGGTAGGCCGCGACCTTCGGCTTGTTCGTGACGACGTCGTACGCGTCGGTGCGCTGGTTGGGGATGTCGTAGGAGCCGAACATGCAGCCGGCGCCCGCCGCCACGGGCGAGCCGGGGAAGGCGCCGGCCTCGTAGGCCAGCTCCGCCTCGACGGCCACGAGGGTGCCGTCGCGCTTCGCGCCGATCTTGCAGCGGACGTAGGTGGCCGAGGTCGGGCCGGTGGCGGTCAGGACCTCCTCGCGGGTCATCAGCATCTTCACGGGCTGGGCGGTCATCCGCGACATGATCGCGGCCATCGGCTCCATGTAGACGGTGATCTTCCCGCCGAAGCCGCCCCCGATCTCCATCGGGATGACCTTCACCTGCCCAACCGGGAGGTCGAGCAGCGCCGCGACGGACTCGCGGACGCTGAACGGCGCCTGCGAGCTGCACCACACGGTGACCTCACCGTCGGTGCTCCAGAACGCCGTGCCGTTGTGGTACTCGATGTAGCCCTGGTGGGCCATCGAGGTCTCGAACTCGCGCTCGAGCACGATGTCGGCCTCGGCGAAGCCGGCGTCGATGTCGCCGACGTCGAAGCGCAGGTGGCTCGCGATGTTGCTCGCGTCCTCGGAGCGCTCGTCGCTCGGCACGAAGCGGGCGGCCATCTCGGTGGTGTGCATGTAGTCGTGCAGCAGCGGCGCGCCGTCGGCCATCGCCTCGTGGACGTTCAGCACCGGGTCCAGGACCTCGTACTCCACCTCGATGAGGTCGAGCGCGTCCTCGGCGATGTGCTGGTCGGTGGCACAGACGGCGGCCACGGCATGGCCGGCGTAGAGCACCTTGTCGGAGGCGAGCACGTTGTCGCGCATCCACTTGAACGGCGTGATCGTCTCGCCGAGGTCCACCATGTCACCGTCGGTGCGCGGGAAGTCCTCGTTGGTGATGACGGCCTTGACGCCGTCGAGCGCGAGCGCCTTCGAGGTGTCGATGCTGATAACGCGGGCGTGCGCGTGCGGGCTGCGCTTGACGCGGCCGTAGAGCATGCGCGGGAGGCGCACATCCCCGCCGTACTCGGCACGGCCCGTCACCTTGTCGGCGCCGTCGGGGCGCACGGGGCGGCTACCGATGACCTGGTACTCCTGATCGGTCGTGACCACGCTCAACTCCTTCGCTGCGAACGAACGTCGGGACGCCGACCCCGGGTGCGCGCGCACCCGTCCCACGGCGTCGAGGGGATCATACCGGGTTCGTGCTCACGGGCGAGGAGAGGGATGAATCGCGCCTGTCGGTGCTCCGCAGTCGCGCTTCATTGGCCGCCTGCCTCAGAGGTGCGATCGTGGTACGTGAAGCAGGAGACGCGCGATGCACTACGCATTCCCGTGTGAACTCACGCCCGATCAGGAAGGCGCCTTCGTCGTCACCTTCCCGGACGTACCAGAAGCCATCACCGGTGGCCGCGACCGGGCCGAGGCGCTCACGATGGCGGAGGACGCACTCGCGACAGCCCTCGCAGGCTACGTGCTCGAGCAGCGAGCGATCCCCGCCCCCGGCGAACCGATCGACCACCAGGCGCCCGTCATCCACGTAGAGGTCACCGCCACCTGAGCTCCTCTGACGCGACACGCACACCGCCGACGCGGTAGCCTGTCGCCGCTGACGGCTGACCATGGAGGGCGGATACACATGCGCGTGGATCGGGAGCGGCTGGACCGGGCACTCAACCCCAGGACCGTCGTCGTCGTCGGCGACGCCAAGGCTCGCAACAACCGCTGGCTCCGCAGCAACAAGACCGTCGAGGGCGTCGGCAACCTCTACTCCGTGCAGGTCGACCCCAACGAGCTCGATGAGATCGAGAAGCTCGGCGTCGAGAACTTCACGAGCCTCGCCGACGTCCCCGGCGACATCGACTACGTGCTCGTCGCCGTCCCCCGCAACGTCGCCCCGCTCATCATGCGCCACTGCATCGAGCGCGAGGTCGCGGGCGCGGCGTTCTTCACCTCCGGCTTCGCCGAGACCGACACCGACGAGGGCCGTGAGCTACAGGCCACGCTGAAGAGCGCGGCGGAGGAGTCCGGCCTCGTGGTCATCGGGCCGAACTGCATGGGGCTCTACAACCCCGCGTCCGGGGTGCGCTTCGGCCCCAGCCAGCCCGCGGGGTTCGACGGCCCCGTGAGCTTCGTCTCGCAGAGCGGCGCGCACGCGATGGACTTCATCATGTCGGCACACGACGCCGGCGTGCGCATCGGCAAGGCCGTCAGCTTCGGCAACGGCATCACCCTCGAGAATGCCGACTACCTCGAGTACTTCGCCGGCGACCCCGGCACCGAGTACCTCGCGATGTACGTCGAGGGCCTCCAGGACGGCCGCGCCTTCTTCGAGCAGTTGCGCGCGGCCACGCGCGTCAAGCCCGTGGTGCTGTGGAAGGGCGGGCGCAGCAGTGACGGCTCACGCGCCACCCGCTCCCACACCGCCTCGCTCGCCGGTTCGACCGAGGTCTGGAACGCGCTCTGCCAGCAGACCGGCGCCATCCAGGCCGACTCGCTGACCGAGGCGGTCGACATCCTCAAGACGCTCACGCTGGTGCCGCCGTTCAGCGGGACCGGCGTCGGCGTGATGGGCGGCTCGGGCGGCCAGTCCGTCTCGATGACCGACGCCTTCGGCGACCACGGGCTGAGCGTGCCGGAGCTGACCGAGGCGTCCCTCACGCAGCTCGGCGAGTGGTTCAGCCTCGTCGGCGCCAGCTTCCGCAACCCCATCGACATGGGCACGAACCGCACCGAGCTCGAGCAGATCCTCGGCATCCTCGACCAGGACGAGCACGTCGACGTGATCAGCATGCAGCTCCGCCCGCGGCCGAAGGACGACCCGGAGCGCGAGCAGCTCGACGAGCCGGTCGCCGCGCTGGCCGCAGCAAACGCACGCTCCTCGAAGCCGCACATCGTGCTGCTGCACTCGCCCACGCCGATGGCCCACGGCGAGGCGATGCACGAGCTCGACCAGGAACTGCAGGCGCTCGGCATCGCGGCGTACCCGAGCTACGACCGCGCCGCCCGGGCCCTCGCGAAGGTGAGCGCCTACTACCGCTGGCGAGCGCAGGTGGACGCCGGGGAGTAACCGTCATGGCGACACAGGCACAGATCGACGAGCTGTTCGAGAAGATGGCGGAGGAGCGCGAAGCGCTGCTTGCCGCCCTCGCCGAGGTCGACGAGGAGCAGGCAGAGGTCCAGCCGCCGGAGGGCGAAGGCGAGGAGGGCTGGTCGGTGAAGGAGCAGCTCACGCACCTCGCCGGCATGGACCGCTCGTACCGCCAGTGGGTCATCCGCGCCCTCGCCGAGGAGCGCCCAGACACCTCAGACGGCAAGACGCCGAACGTCCCCCTCGATGTCCCGCAGGAGCAGGCCCACTCGGCCGACCTCCCGACGCTCATCGCGCAGATGAACGCCGAGCGCGCCGAGACGCTGGAGCTGGCCCGCGGCATCGACGCCGAGCAGTACGAGCGCACCGCCTTCGTCCCTGCGTTCGGGGAGCTGACGGTGATGCAGTGGCTGCGCTCGTACTACCGCCACGACCGCATGCACCGCGCCCAGATCCGCGGCGAAGAGTCCGACTACAAGCCGAACTTCGCCGACGGCGCCTCGGAGCCTCGCCCGAACCGCTGAGCCGAGCAATCCACGACCGCACGCGGCGAGCCCTCGGCCAAGCCGAGGGCTCGTCTGTCGTAGCGCTGGGGCCAGCCTCTGCTAGCGCATCTTCCAATCGGGCGTGCGCTTCTCCGCGAAGGCCTTCGGGCCCTCGAGGCGGTCCTCCGTCGTGGCGATGAAGTCCGCGATCGGCTCGGCGAGCTTCTCGGAGTACTCGACGGGGAGCTGCCGGCCGGTCTTCACGATGCGCTTGATGGCCTGCACGGCCAGCGGCGCGCACTCGAGGATCTCGTCGGCGAGCTCGTGGGCGGCAGCCCACATCGCGTCGCGGTCGGGGACGCGGCGCTGGATGAGGCCGATGTCGTAGGCGCGCTCGGAGCTCATGTGGCCGCCGGTGAGCTGGATCATCATCGCCTCGCGGTACGGGATGATGCGCGCGAGGTTGTGCAGGCCGGGACCCGCAAGGAGCGAGCGGCGCGGCTCCGGCAAGCCGAAGCGCGACTGCTCCGTCGCGACCACCATGTCGCAGTAGATCGTCACCTCCAGGCCGCCCGCGAGGCAGTAGCCGTCGACGGCCGCGATGAGCGGCTTGCGGCAGGCGTCGAGCTCGTCGAAGCCGTTGTAGCCGGGGCCCATGTCGGTGTCGTCGACGCCCTCGGACTGGTCGCGCTCGGTCATCTCCTTGAGGTCGGCGCCGGCGGAGAAGGCGCGTCCGCCCTCGCCGGTGATGATGGCGACGAGCAGGTTGTCGTCGGCCTCGTACTCGTGGATGGCCTCGCCGATCGCGTTCAGAATCTCGCGGTTCAGCGCGTTCATCGCTTCGGGGCGAGTGAGCGTGATGATCGCCTTGCGACCCTCGGTCTCGTAGCGCAGCGTGTTGGTGGGTGTGATGGCCATGGTTATCCCTCGCTTCCGGGCGTGTCCGACGTGGTTCGGGCCGCATTGTAGGCGGTCGGGCCGGGCGGGGCGTGTCCGGTGGCGCTACATCGCGCCGTCCTCGACGCGCCGCAGGAACGTCGAGCTCCCCACCACCGACGCGCCGAGTCGTTCGACGCGGCGACGCAGGGCCGCGTCGGAGGTCACGACGACGAGCGTCTCGGGCTCTGCGTCTGCCTCGACGAGGTCGACGATGCGGTCGTCGGCCGCGTCACGCCCGCGCCTCGGCGCGTAGAGCACGCGCACACCGTCGTGGTCACCCTCGGGCAGCCCGTCCAGCGGACGGCCGTCGAAGACGACGGTGAGGGCTGCGCCGGAGGCAGCGGCGAAGTCCTGCAGCGTGGCGATGAGCCCTCGCTTCGCCCGGTCGCGGTCTCGCCACCACCCCGTCGGGCGGCTGCCGATGACGTTCATCCCGTCGACGATCAGCCGCTCCATGCCCGCCATCACCCTCCGGCCGCGAGCTCCTCGATCTCGACGGCTCCCCCGTCGAGCGCGTCCAGCGTGAGGCGACTGCCCCAGAGCAACTGCATCCCAATCAGCGGTAGGGCGTCAGCCTGGAGTACCAGGGCCGCCCGCGGGCTCCCGTGCCACACCACCAGCGCCTCGTAGGAGTCGAAGCTCTGGAACTCGCCGTTCGCCAACGCGAAGGTCCGCACCCCTTCGTACATCAGACCGAGCTGTGCGATCGACGAGGCCGGCAACGTCAGGTAGCCGGTGAACCCGGTGTCCAGAGCGACCTCAAGCGGTTGCGTCCGTCCCTCGCGGTCGAGGATATCGATGTTGATCAGCGCCCGGCGGTCGGCACTGACATTGCCGCTAGGCATCGTGCTCGGACACCGGCAAGAGACCGAGATGACTGTACGCGGCGCGGTATCCGACGCGGGCCGCCCAGGTCACGGCCGAGGGCCGCCGTTCGCGGAGTGCCCGCGAGCATGCAGCGTCGTCCGAGCCGACCTCATAGTCGCCCGACTCGATGTCGATGACGACGAAGGTGCCCTTCTCGAGGTCCCCGAGGCCAGGTTTGATCTTCTCGTAGATGGCGTCTCCGCGAGACGCCACCTCGCCCGGCTCGTACTTGCGCTCCATTGCGCTCTCCTCATGACTGCCGTGGGAGCGGCCATGCGCAGGCCGAGGATACCGCGTCGGACGATGCCGGACGTACCCCGCCTCGGGTCGCCGCTTAACGCCGCAGCCCCCGCGCGAGGCGGGGGCTGCCCTGCATCGCGGGTGCGAGGCGACTAGCCGCGCGGCAGGCCGAGCCCGCGCGTGGCGATGATGTTGCGCTGAATCTCCGACGTCCCGCCCGCGATGGTGGCCGGGATGCGGTGGAAGTAGTTCTGCGTGAACCGGCTGCGGTACGGCGAGTACTCGCTCTCCTCGTCCCACACGTTCGAGTACAGCCCGAACATGCGCGTGCCCGTGCGGTGCACCCGCTGGCTCACCTCGGACGAGAACACCTTGCCCATCGAGGCCTCCATGTTCGGGATCAGCCCCGACGCCTGCATCGACGCGATGCGGAACGAGAGGTTGAAGCTCACCTGGATCTCGATGTAGCGGTCGGCGATCTCCGAGCGCACCGTCGGCAGCTCGTCGACGCGCGACTTCGTGGCGCCCTCGTCGTCGTGGATGTAGTCGATGGCTGCCATCAGCTGGCGCTCCATCTCGACCGCCCCACCGATCGAGGAGCGCTCGTAGTCGAGCAGCGTCATGCCGACGTACCAGCCGCGGTTGACCTCGCCGACCACCTGCGAGGCGGGTACGCGGACGTCCTCGTAGAACGTCTCGTTGGAGAAGTGCTTCCAGCCGCCGCTGATGAGCGGGCGGACGCTGATGCCTGGGGTCGCCATGTCCATCAGGATGAAGCTGATGCCGCGGTGCTTAGGCGCGTCCGGGTCGGTGCGCACGAGCGCGAAGATCCAGTCGGCGCGGTGCGCGTTGGAGGTCCAGATCTTCTGGCCGTTGACGACCCACTCATCGCCGTCGCGGATGGCGCGCGTCTGCAGCGAGGCGAGGTCGGAGCCGGCGCTCGGCTCGGAGTAGCCCTGCGCCCAGGCGATGTCGCCATTGAGCGTGGACGTGAGGAACTTCGTCTTCTGCTCGTCGGTGCCGTGCACGATCAGCGTCGGGCCCAGCATCGCGACGCCCTGGCCGCCGACCTGCGGCGCGCCGGCCTTGGACATCTCCTCGTTGAGGATGAAGTGCTCCATCGAGGACATCCCGGCGCCGCCGTACTCCTGCGGCCAGTGGGGCGCGACCCAGCCGCGCTCGGCGACGGCCGCTTCCCACTCGGCGGCCGCGGCCTTGGCCTCGTCGTCGCCGAGGAAGCGGTCGGTCTGCCAGTCGCCCTGGTCGCCCTGCTCGGCGAGCCGCCGGTAGTACGCCGGCAGCCGCGACTCAATGAAGCCCGCGACGTCCGCCCGGAATGTCGCCTGGTCGGCGCTGTCTCCCCAGTCCATCTCGTGTCCTCCTACGCGCGCACACGCGCTCATTCGCTGTCATCGGCCCGCTGGCCACGAGGCATCCTAGCACCGGTCGACCACAGCGGCAGCGCGTAGCCGCTGGGCTCAGGCCGCCGGTCGGGACAGTCCCGCACTACCAGTCGAGCGCACGCCCCGGGCTCCGTCAGGCGTCGAACTCCACGGTGAGCGGCCGGTGGTCGCTCCGGGGCCACTCCGCGTAGCTGCCGACCGAGACATCAGTCAGCCGACTCGCCCAGGTCTCGGGAAGGAAGCAGTAGTCGATGTGGAAGGGGCTGGACTCGTGCCACTGGTGGTAGTAGGTGGCGCGCGTCTCCTCGCCGTGGGCCTCGCCCGTGAGGTGGTGCCAGGCGCTGACCAGCCCGAGCTCGTCTCGCATGCACTGCAGGAACTGCGCCGAGGCGCGTTCCTGACCCCGCACCCCCGGCGAGCTGTTGAAGTCGCCCGCGGCGACGACCGGCAGGCCGTCCGCTGCGTCTACGCAGGCGCTCATCGCCTCCCAGGCCACCTCGTTGTACGGCGGGTGAGTCCACACGCCGACGAACACGAACGGCTCCGGCGCCTGCACCACCACGGGGACGACGGTCGGGTGCAGCGACGGGATCTCGATCGGCTCGATCCGGAGCGCCTCCGAGGTACTGACGACCGCCGCGCCCTGGTTCAGATCGGCGCCGCGCCAGGCGACGGAGGCGTCGTCACCGTCCGGGCGGCGGCACTCCTGCAAGGTGACGAGGTCGGCGTGCAGCGGCTCCAGCAACGCGAGGTACTCGCCCACGTCCGCTCCGCGGTAACAGTTCCACGTCGTCACCCGCATGGCGCCGTACCGATCCTCGCGAGGCGGCGCGCTGACGTTACGTCAAGCGCTCCATCAGCGTGTTGATGCGCGCGCGCAGCGCCTCGTCGGCGGTCACCGCCAGCGCGCGCTCGAAGTCCGAGCGCGCCTTCCACGTCGACCCCGCGCTCGCGTGCGCGCGGCCGCGGTTGACCAGTGCGGCGACCAGCAGCGGCTGCTGCTCCAGCACCTTGTCGAAGTCCTCGATCGCCCCCGCGGGCCTGCCTGCCCCGAGGAGCACCACGCCCCGGTTGTTGAGCGCCGTGACGCTGTTCGGCGCGATGCCGATCGCGCGGTCCAGGTCCTCGAGCGCGCGGTCGAACTCCCCGACGTCGGCGAGGACGGCCGCGCGGCCGGTCAGCGCGGCGACGCGGTCCGGGTCGCTCCCGATCTCCATCGCCTGGTCGAAGTCGTCGAGCGCGCCGTCCAGGTCGCCGCGCATGCGCCGTGTCTCGCCCCGCCCGAGGAAGGCGTTGACCTTGCCGGGCTGCAGCGTCAGCGCCTGCTCGTAGTCCTCGAGCGCCTCGTCGACGCGGCCGAGGGCGCGGCGGGCTGCCGCGCGGCCGCAGTACGGGTCGACGTATTCCGGGTCGATCTCGAGCGCGCGGTTGTAGTCGTCCTCGGCGCGCTGCGGCTGGCCGACGTCGAGCAGGAGGTTGCCGCGGTTGTTGTACGGCTCCTTCGTGCCGGGCGATGTCTCGATGGCGCGCGTGAACTCGGCGAGCGCGCGCTCCGTCTCGCCCGACTGCGCGTAGGCGATCCCGCGCTCGTTGAGCTCGTTGGCGATGTCGCTCGGGGTGCGGTCGGCCGAGGGCTCCTCGGGCGCGTCGCCCCGCGGAATGCCGAGTCCCGGCGGGCCCGGCGCCGGGGCGGTGGGCCCTGCCACCGCCTCGTCCGCGTCGCTCGCCCGGGGCATGCCCAGCCGCGGCGGTCCGGGTGCGGGCCGCTCCTCCGCGCCGGGCTCGCCCGGATCCTGCCCGGCCGTGTCCTGCTCGCTTTCGCTCACCTCGGACCTCCTCCCGGCGTTCCGACGCCCCGAGGGCTCAGAACGAGACGACGACGATGATGCCAGCCACGCTCAGGGTAGTGCCAAGCACCACCCGGCGGGTGAGCGCCTCGTGCAGAAACACGATCGCGAACGGGATCGCGAACAGCGGGGCCGTCGCCGAGAGCACCGCCGTCCGCGCCGCGCCCGCCTCGATGAGGGCGTAGACATAGAGCAGGTTGGCGAGCGAGATGCCACCCACGCTGGCCACCGCGACGGTCACCAGGTCGCGCCGGCGCGACACGGCGTACCGCAGGTCGGCGCGGCGCGCTGTGGTCAGCAGCCCCATCAGCAACACCGTGCCGACGGTCATGCGCACGGCCGTTGCCGGGATCGCGCCGAGCTCGCTGCCCGCGCTCGCCAGCCAGAGCGTCGCGACCGTCCAGAGCACGGGCGCGACCGCGAGCAGCGCGTACCCCTCGAGCTTGCGTGTCGCGGCCCTGGGGGCAACGAGGGGCGACCCCGTCCCGGCGGCCGCGGCGGGAGTGGCCGCCGCTTCCGCCTCGCCGGGGCTGTGTTCCGGGCCGCGCTGCCAGCGCGTGACGATCAGGTAGGTGCCGCCGATGATGAGCGCCCCGCCCATCGGGAGGCCGGGAGTGAAGCGCTCGCCCAGCACGACCACGCCCCCGACGGTGGCGAACAGGATGTAGAGCCCCGTGGTGACGCCGTACGTGCGCTGCATCCCCGCCACGGACAGCGCCCGGATGTAGAGCGGCTCCGCGACCGCGAAGTCGATCACCCCGCTGCCCGCCACCGCGAGCAGCGTGACCGCGCTGGCGCCCACCACGTCGGCGGTCTGTCCCGACACGATGAGCGCAACGAGGATGACGGCCGTCGCAAACGACACTTCGAGCCCGGTGAGCGCGATCGTTGGCAGGCGGGCACTCAGCGACGTCACCGCCGTGCCGGCGGCAGCCCAGCTCATCGCCATCGTCAGGGCCGCTGCCTCGCCCACGCGGTAGCCTTCCCACCAGCCCGGCGCCCGGCCGGGGGCTCAGAACGAGACGACGACGATGATGCCGGCCACGCTCAGGGTAGTACCGAGCAGGACATATCGGGTGAGCCGCTCGCGCAGGAACACGATCGCGAGCGGCATCGCGAACAGCGGCGAGCACGACGTGAGCACGGCGGTGCGCGCCGCGCCCGCCTCGAACAGCGCGTATACGAACAGCAGGCTCGCGATCACGATGCCGGCGATCCCCGCCGCCGCGATCGTGAGCATGTCGCGGCGGCGGCGCACTGCCGACTCGATCTCGCGCGGGCGCGTGGCCACGACGAACGCCATGAGCAGCGCCGCCCCCACTGGCACGCGCAGCCCGGCCGCCGGGATCGGGCCAACGTGGTCGCCCGCGCCGGCCAGCACGATGGTCGCGGTCGTCCAGAGCACCGGCACCATGAGCAGGAGCGCGTAGCCCTGGACGCGCCGGGAGCGCGCCCATACCGGCATCGGGGCCGTCGCGGTCCTCGGCCCGCCGGCGCCAGCGAAGGTCGGCGCGGGCTCCTGCGCGTGGATGAGCTGCTCTTGCCGGAACGCCGCGATCAGGTACGCGCCGCCGATGATCAGCACGCCGCCGACCAGCAGGCCCGGCGTGAAGCGCTCGCCGAGGATCAGCACGCCGCCCGTCGTCGAGAACAGGATGAACAGGCCCATCGCCACCGGGTACGTGCGCTGCATCCCGAGAATCGACAGCGTGCGCACGTAGACGGGCTCGGCGATCGCGAAGCCGACGATGCCGCTCGTGACGACCGCGAGCAGCGTCGTCGCGCTGGCCGAGGTCAGGTCGTCGTACTGCCCCGAGGCGACGAGGAGGCCGATCAGGATCACGCTCGCGAACGACGACTGTAGCCCGCCCACGACGAGCGCCGGGAGGCGCACGCTCACCGAGGTGAGGGCGATGCTTGCGACGGCCCAGCCCATCGCCGCGGTCAGTGCAGCCGCCTCACCCATGCATCGCCCCCCGGGCCGAACGGCTCAGAATGTGACGACGATGATGATGCCCGTCACGCTCAGTGTCGTTCCCAGGAGTATCTGCCGCGTGAGCTGCTCGCGCAGGAAGATCACCGCGAGCGGGATCGCGAACAGCGGCGAGCTCGCCGACAGGATCGCGGAGCGCGCCGCGCCTGCCTCGATCAGCGCGTAGACGTAGAGCAGGCTCCCCGCCGAGATGCCCGCGAGGCTCGCCCCGGCGATCGTGACCACGTCGCGGCGGCGGGCCACGACGGTCCGGAGCTCGTGCGGACGGACCATCGAGACGAACGCCATGAGCAGGAACGCGCCCGTCGGCACGCGCAGCGCCGCCAGCGGCACCGCGCCGAGGTCGCCGCGCGCGCCCGCGACCCACAGCGAGGCGACCGTCCACAGGGCGGGCACCACGACCAGCAGCAGGTAGCCCTCGTAGTCCCGGAGCGTGCGCCGCACCGCGATCGGCGCGAGCGCCGTACCGGGCCCCGCCCAGCCGCCGACGCCGCCGGAGCGGGGCGGCGCGTGCCCGGCGTGCGGCGAGGTCCGCTCGCGGCTCGAGACGATGAGGTACGCGCCGGCAAGGATGAGACCGCCGCCTGCAAGCAGCCCGGGCGTGAGGTGCTCGCCGAGGATCAGCACCCCGCCGACCGTGGTGAAGAGGATGAACAGCCCGATCGTCACGGGGTATGTGCGCTGCATCCCCACGAGCGCGAGCGTGCGCACGTAGACCGGCTCGCCGATCGCGAAGCCGACGACGCCGCTGCCCGCCACCGCGAGCAGCGTGAGCACGTCGGCGCGGAGGAGATCGTCGAGGTTCCCGCTGAGCAGCATCGCGCTGATGAGCACGACGCTGGCGAACGAGGTCTGGAGCGCGCTCAGCCCGACGGCCGGGAGGCGGCCGCTCAGGGAGGCGACGGCCGTGCTGGCGAAGGCCCAGCTCAGGGCCGCGGTGAGGGCGGCTGCCTCACCCAACCTGCGTCCCCTGCGCCATCGGCGATGCGCCCGGCACCTGCTTCGGCGGCGGTCTGCGGGAGACCAGGAGCAGCGCCGAGCTGATCGCGAGGAGCAGCGCGAGCGTGTAGAACGCGCCGCCGTAGTTCCCCACCGTGTCGAAATAGAGGCCGGTCAGGATCGGACCCATGACCGCGATCACCACGCTCACCGGCAGCCCCGTGCTGCGCACGGCGCCGATGTGCCGCCGCCCGAAGTACCACGCCCAGACGAACTCGAACAGCGGGAACATCCCGCCAACCCCGAACCCGAACAGCGAGAACGCCAGCGTCAGCGCTATCAGCGAGTGCCCGGCCGCCGGCGTCAGTAACGCTGCTGAGGCGCCCATCATCGCCATGGCAAGCACGGTCAGGCCTCGCGGCGACCGCTTCTGCATGATCCACGCCCACCAGAACTTCGACACGAGCGCGACCACACCCTGCATCGCGAACACGAAGGCCGCCTGGGGCCGCGTGTACCCCGCGTCGGTCATGAACGGGATCACGTGCGCGAACAACGAGCCCACCACGGCCACGCCAAGCGCGAACCCGACCACGAGCAGCCACATCGAGGGCGTGCGTACGGCCTCGCCGCGCGTGTACGAGCTCATGAAGTCGCGGCGCACCAGCTCCCGCTGCCGGCGTTCCTCCTCGGTCGGCTCCTCGTAGCCGGTCTTGCCGTCCGGGAGAATCCCGTAGTCCTCGGGCTGGCGGCGCATCACCACCGCGCACGGGTAGACGAGCAGGAGCGTGACGATGCCCATCACCACCCAGCCGGCCTCCCAGCCGTACGTGTCCACGATCGGCGTGAGGATCAACGGCGGGAAGATGCCGCCCAGCGAGGGGCCGATCGAGGCCAGTGCAATCACACGCCCGCGGTTCACCACGAACCACTTCGAGAGCGTCACATTCACGACGAACGGGCCGACCATGAACAGCCCGAGCTGGCTCAGCGCCCCTCGCACGAGGATGAACTGCCACAGCGCCTCGATCTGCGAGACGGCGATCAGCGAGATCCCGCCGAGCGTGCCGCCGACGAGCATGATCGGCCGTGCGCCGTAGCGGTCGATCAGCGGGCCAATGAAGAAGCCGCTGATACCGCCGACACCAAAGCCCAGCGAGGCGGCCAGAACGAACTCGGAGCGCGACCACCCGAGCTCCTCGGTCATCGGCACGAGGAAGACGCCGGTGACCTGCGCGGCGAAGCCGATGGTGACGAACTGGGTGATGATCGCGCCGGTGAAGATCCACCAGCCCCAGAACACGCGCGGGCCCTGCGGCGTCGCATCCACCTCCGCCATCGCGCCGTGCGTAGAGGCCATAGGCACCCCGGGGCGGGCGAGGGTGAACCGCCCACATACCCCGCCGGGGTAGTGTACGTGCTCGACACCGTACGGACGCCGCGGACGCGGAACGGCCCGCACCTCACGGTGCGGGCCGTCCGCTGGTGTCCGACGCGAATGCGTGGCCGGGCTAGCGACCCTGCCAGCGCGGCTCGCGCTTCTCGGCGAAGGCCACGGGGCCTTCCTTGGAGTCCTCGGACGACAGGACCTTCTCGTTGACCAGCGCGCCCACCTGGAGCGAGTCGGTCATCTTGGCCTTGCGCCACGTCTGCGCGACCTGCTTGGTGCCCTGGATGGACAGGGGCGCGTTGGTCGCGATCAGCTGCGCGATCTCGACCGCGCGAGGCATCAGCTGGTCGGGCTCGAGCACCTCGGTCACGATGCCGAACTGCAGCGCCTGCTCGGGCGAGATGCGGTCGCCGGTGAGCAGCACGTAGTTCGAGGCCGCCGCGCTGATGACGCGCGGGAGGTGGTAGATGCCGTAGCCGGCCAGGATGCCGCGCTTCACCTCGAAGAGGCCGAAGTACGCCTCGGTCGAGCAGATGCGGATGTCGCAGTCCAGCGAGGTCTCCATGCCGCCGCCGATGGCGAGGCCGTTGATCGCGGCGATGAACGGCTTGGGGCTGCGCGAGTAGACCATGCCGTCCATCTGCGGCGCGCTGGTGTCGAACGCCCGGCCGCCGGGGCCGGAGACGCGCTCGGCCATCTCCTTGAGGTCCGCGCCCGCGCAGAACGCGCGGCCGGAGCCGGTCACGATACCGGCCCGCATGTTCACGTCGGCGTTGAAGTCCGCCACCGCCTCGGCCATCTCGGCCATCAGCGTCCCGCCCAGCGCGTTCAGGCGCTCGGGCCGGTTCAGCGTGAACGTCGCATAGAAGTCATGCTTCTCGTAGATCACGTCCGGCATTCGCCAGCTCCTCTCTGCATGCAGCGCCCCGCCCGCTCCGACGTTCGCGCCGGCCCGTCTCTTCCGGGCGCTCGCAGTCTAGCGAACGCGCGCGCTCCGCGCCTTGCGGCCGGGCGTCAGCGGCCCTGCCACCGTGCCTCGCGCTTCTCCGCGAAGGCCGTCGGGCCCTCGATGGCGTCCTCGGACTCCATGATCCGGGCGAGCACCGGGCTCCCCACGCGCACCGAGTCGTCGAGCTCGGCCATGCGCCAGCTGCGCGCGACCTCCTTCGTGCCCTGGATCGACAGCGGCGCGTTCGACGCGATCAGCTCGGCGATCTCGACCGCGCGAGGCATCAGGCGCTCGGGCTCGACAACCTCCGTGACGATGCCGAACTGCAGCGCCTGCTCGGTCGAGACGCGGTCGCCGGTGAGCAGCACGTAGTTCGAAGCGGCCGCGCTGATGGTGCGCGGGAGGTGGTACCACGCGTAGCTCGCGGTGATCCCGCGCCGCACCTCGAACAGCCCGAAGTACGCCTCGGTCGAGCAGATCCGGATGTCGCAGTCCAGCGCCGACTCCAGGCCGCCCCCGATGCAGAGGCCGTTGATCGCGGCGATGAACGGCTTGGAGCTGCGCGAGAACATCGTGTCGTCCCAGTTGTCCTCGTCCGCACCGTCCCCCTCGGCCATCTCCTTGAGGTCCGCGCCGGCGGAGAAGGCGCGGCCCGCGCCCGTCAGGATCCCGACGCGCATGTTCGCGTCGTGGTTGAAGTCGGCGACCGCCTCGCCCAGCTCCGCGCCGAGGCGGACGCTCTGCGCGTTGAGGCTCTCCGGGCGGTTCATCGTGAACACCGCGTGGAAGTCGTGCTTCTCGTAGATCACGTCGGGCATGCTGCTGCTCCCCTCGCACGAGGCGGTCCGTCGCCCCCGTCGCGGCGCAGTCTAGCGAACGCCCGCGCACCGACGCTCGCACGCCGGCGCTTGAAAGGCGGCCCCGCCCCGCCTACCGTCAGGCGGGCGGCCCCAGGGGGCGGCGATGGCTGGACCGCTGCTCGGCATCCGTGTGCTGGACCTCACCCAGGGGGTCGCGGGCCCGTACGCCACCAAGCTGCTCTCCGACTACGGCGCCGACGTGCTCAAGGTCGAGCGCCCGGACGGCGGCGACCCCGCGCGCCGCATCGGCCCGTTCCCCGGCGACCGGCCCCACCTCGACCGCAGCGGCATGTTCTTCGAGCTCAACAGCGGCAAGCGCAGCGTCACGCTCAACCTCGGCACCGCCACCGGGCGACGCATCCTCCAGCGCCTCGCCGCCGGCGTCGACCTCGTCATGGAGTCGTTCCGGCCCGGCACGCTGGCGCGGCTCGGCCTCGACGCCGAGCGGCTAGAGGCGATCCGGCCGGCGGCGGCGCTGGTGCAGCTCAGCAACTACGGCCAGGACGGCCCATACCGCGACTTCGAGATGGACGACCTCGGCGCGTACGCGATGGGCGGCGTGCTCGCGCTCACCGGCGGCGAGGGCCGCGAGCCGGCGCGGATCGGGCTCTACGCGCCGCTCTTCCTCGCCGGTGGCGTGCTCGCCACCTACACCATCGGCGCCGTCTTCGGCTCGCGGCGCACCGGGCGCGGCGAGCGCGTCGACGCGTCGCTGATGGAGATCCTCGCCAGCTCGATGGATCGAGGCGGGCCGAACCTCGTCGCGTACCAGTACTCGGGCGCCCTGATGACGACACGGTCGGCGAGCCAGCTCCGCAACGCGATGCCGAACGGAGTGTTCCGGTGCAGCGACGGCTACGTCTCGATCACCGGACAGCCCAACTTCTTCCCTCGCATGGCCCGAATGATCGACCGCCCCGACCTCGCGGACGACGAGGCGTTCCTCGCGCGCCTCGACGACCCGGAGTTCCTGCCGGAGGTCGAGCCGCTGCTCACGGGCTGGCTCGCCACGCGCACGAAGCGCGAGGTGATGGAGCAGGGCCAGGCCGAGGGTCTGCCCGTCAGCGCGCTCAACACCATGGAGGACGTCTTCAACGACCCCCACCTGCGCGAGCGCGCGTTCTTCGAGACCGTCGAGCAGCCCTCGGCCGGCGACGTGGTCATGCCAGGCCTGCCCCTGCGGATGTCGGACACGCCGGGCGAGGTCCGCCCCGCGCCCGCGCTCGGCGAGCACACCGTCGAGGTGCTGACCGGGGACCTCGGCTACTCGACGCAGGACGTCGCGGTCCTCGCGCAGCGGAGCGTGGTCTGATGACGGCCTTCGACCCCCGCGACGACCCCCGCCCCCTCGCGGGCGTGCGCGTGATGTCGCAGGCGATAGTGTGGGCCGGGCCGACCGGCACGCTCATCCTCTCCGACCTCGGCGCCGAGGTGATCGAGATCGAGTCGATCCAGCACTTCACGCCCACGCGCGGCAACGTCCGCCACGTCCCGCCCGAGCAGGCGCAGGGGCCGATGGGCGCGAGCTTCGCCAACCGCGACATCAGCGAGGGCTTCTGGAACCGCCGCAACTCCTTCAACTACGCCTCGCGCGGCCACAAGAGCATCACGCTCGACCTCCGCAGCGAGGCCGGCCGCGAGCTGTTCTTCGACCTCGCCCGCGTCTCCGACGCGTACATCGAGAACAACGCGGCGGGCGTCGTCGACCGCCTCTACGGCGGGTGGGAGGCGCTGTCGCAGGTCAACCCGAGGCTCGTGATGGCCAGCTTCCCCGGCTTCGGGCTGAGCGGGCCGTACCGCCACTTCAAGGGCTACGGCGCGACGATGGAGGCCGTCGCAGGCCACACGATGCTGCGAGGCTACCGCGGCGAGCCGCCCTCGGAGGTCTCGGCGACGTTCCACGGCGACCCCAACGCGGGCGCGCACGCCGCCTTCTCGATCATCGCCGCGCTGATCGCGCGCGAGCGCACCGGGCGCGGCCAGCTCATCGAGATCTCGCAGTCCGAGGCGGTCGCCCACCACGTCTCGTACGGCTTCCTCGACTACTCGATGAACCGCCGCGTGCAGGGCCCGCAGGGCAACCGCGACCCCTCGATGTCGCCGTGCGGCGTCTTCCCCGCGCGTGGCGAGGACGCGTGGATCGCCATCGCTGTCCCGGACGACGCGGCCTTCGGCGCGCTCGCCGCGGAGCTGGGCCTGCCCGGCGTCGCCGACGACCCGCGCTTCGCGACGGTCGTCGCGCGCAAGCGCAACGAGGACGCCCTCGAGGCGCTCGTCGCGGGCGCGACTGCCGACGCGACGCCGGCGGAGTGGATGGCGCGGCTGCAGGCGGTCGGGGTGCCGGCGGCGGTCGTCTACCACCAGCCCGACATGTTCGACGACCCACAGCTCCTCGCCCGTGACTTCTTCGCGGAGGTCGGCCACCCGACGATCGGCCCGTACCTCTACCCCGGCGCGATGGCGAAGTTCGAGCGCGGCCCCGCGGACCTCGAGACCCCTGCGCCCACGCTCGGCGAGCACAACGAGGAGATCCTGCAAGGCCTGCTCGGCGTCAGCGACGAGCGCTACCAGCAGCTCATCGCGGACGAAGTGATCGGCACCGTCTACCTCGAGGACGCGCGCTGAGGCGCGCCGTTCAGCCCGCAACGCCCCGGCGCGTTATCATCGGCGACAACATGCTGACTTCGAGCACGCTCCTCACGCGCGGACGCCGCGACGCGGGGCCCACGCGATGACCGCCACGCGCGACCAGGAACCCGCCACGGCGACGGGCGCGGGCGCCGACGGCGCCCCGGCGGCCGGCGCATACGCCGCGCCGCCCGAGCCGCCGCGCAAGCGCAAGGGCATCTTCTTCGGCTGGTACATCGTCGCCGGTGGCTTCGTGCTCAACGCGATCCTCGGCGGGCTGATGTTCCACGCCTTCGGGCTCTACGTCGTGGAGTTCGTCGAGGAGTTCGGGTGGAGCCGCACCGCGCTCTCGATCGCCTTCTCCATCCAGATGGTCGAGGCCGGCCTGCTCGGCCCCATCCAGGGCTTCGTGCTCGACAAGTTCGGGCCGCGGCGCATCATGCTCGTCGGGATCACGATCTTCGGCATCGGCTTCTTCATGCTGAGCCAGATCAACACCCTCACCGAGTTCTATATCGCCTTCATCGTGATCGCGCTCGGCATGGGCGTCGGCTCGATGATGGGCGTGGCCGTGGCGGTCGTGAACTGGTTCAACCGCAAGCGCGCGTTCGCGACGGCGCTGATGGCCATCGGCTTCGCCTTCGGGGGGTTCCTGCAGCCGGGCGTCGCCTGGTCGCTCGAGAACCTCGGCTGGCGGGAGACCTCGGTCATCTCGGGGCTGCTCGTGCTCGGCATCGGGCTCCCGCTCGCCATGCTGATGCGCCACCGCCCGGAGCAGTACGGCTACGGCGTCGACGGCGACCCGCCGCGCCAGGGCCTCGGCGCCGGCGGACCCATCGAGGACTTCGACCCCGACGAGATCAACTTCACGTGGCAGGAGGCGATGCGGACGCGCGCGTTCTGGCTCATCTCCATCGGCCACGCCCTCTCGCTGCTCGTCATCGGCGCGGTGATGGTGCACTTCGTCTCGTACGTCAACGACAGCCTCGGCTTCTCGCTGGGGCAGGCGGCGAACCTGCTGCTCGTGATCACCGTGTTCACCGTGATCGGGATGCTGCTGGGGGGCTACCTCGGCGACCGCATGCCGATGCGCCACATCCTCGCGGTGGCGATGATCGGCCACATGGTGTCGCTGCTCGTGCTGACGCTCTGGCCAACGCTCGCCGGAGCGCTCACGTTCTCGGTCATCCACGGACTCTCCTTCGGCGCCCGCGGGCCGCTGACGATGGCGATCCGGGCCGAGTACTTCGGCCGTGCCGCCTTCGGCACGGTGATGGGATTCTCATCGCTCATCATCCTTGCCGGGATGGTGTTCGGCCCGATCGTGGCCGGTCAGAGCTATGACATCACCGGTTCGTACCAGATCGGCTTCATCGGCCTCGCCATCGTCGGCGGGCTCGGCTCGCTCGCCTTCGTCTGGTCGACGCGTCCCGAGCCGCCACCGTCGTGGCTCGCGCGGCAGGCGGCGGGCCTGGTGCCCGGCGTCCAACCCTCGCCCGCCGCCATGGCGCCGACGCCGCCCATCCCGCCCGCGCCCACGCCCGTGCCCGCGACGCCGGTTGTGGCCGCCGCGGACGCCTCGACGCGTCCGGCCGCCCAGCCCGCCTCGCCGGTCCTAGCGCGCAGGCGTCGGTCGCGCATGGTCTGGGTCTGGTGGGCCGTCGCCATGGTCGTCGTCGGAAGCGCGGTCACGGCCGCGTTCGTCGTGGGCGCCGGCGTCTTCCTCTCGCTCATGACCGGCGCGCTCGATGCTGGGTGGGCCGTCGTCGTGGCGGTCAACGGCATCTTCCTGGCGCTCTTCGACAGCTACGGCGCGCTGCCGACCATGCTCACCATCGGAGCCATGGTGCTGGTGTTGGTCGCCTGCTGGCTCGTCCTGCGGAGGGTGCGGAGGCGACGCGAGGAGGACCGCGCATGGTCGGCGCCGGTCATGGTCATCGCCACCGGCGCCGAAGCCGCCGAGCGCATCGCCGCGACGGAACGGCGCGAACCGGCCGTCGCCGCCAACGTGGACGAGGCCGCCCCCCTTGCCGAGCCGGTCGAGGCAGTCGCTACGGTTGCGGACACCGAGCCCGCCGACGGCGTCGAACCGGCAGCCGCCATCGAGGCACCCGAGCCCATTGAGGACACGGAACCCGCCGACGCTCAGGCCGACGCCGAGACTGAGGAGCCCGTAGAGGTCCCGGAGGCCGTCGAGCCTGCCGAAGTCGACGAGCCCGAGGAGCCGTCGGAGCCTCCCGAGGCAGAAGCGCCCGCACCGCCGGCCGAGACACCCGAGCCCGTAGCCACGATGAGCGAGCCGAAGCCTGAGGCTCCCGCCGAGGCGCCCGAGCCCATCGCCGTCACAGACAATGGCGAGCCTGCGGCCGCGGCAGCTCCCCCTGCGCCCGCCACGGACGTCGAAGCGCCCGAACCCGTCGCCGCGACGAACGACGTCGAGCCTGCCGCCGCCGAGATCCCCGAGCCATCGGGCGTCGTGGATGGGGTCGCGGACGGGGAGGCGGAGCCGGAAGACGTCGAGGAACTCATGGAGCCGGTCGCCGCGGTCGAGATGCCGGAGCCCGGCGAGCCGGTCGGCGCCGCCGAGCCCGTCAACGGCGACGGGACAGCCGAGGCAGGCGCCCCGCGCCGCCGCCCCATCGCCACCCTCTCACACGGCGGGCTTGCTTGAGCCTGGTGCTACGCCCTTAGCCGCGCCCCATCATCCGCGTCACCGCGATCTCGATCGCGACGCGGCTCGCGTTCTCGCCCGGCTGACCGTACCGCGCCGCGTAGGCGTCGACGGCGCGTGCGACGTCGTCCGGGTCGCTGACCACGCGCGCCTGTCCCTCGAGCGAGAGCCAGCGCCCGCCGTCGACCTGCGCGACGGCCGCCGGGCCACCGTCGCCGATGTTGCGCACCTTCTGCGAGCTGTCGAACGTGATGATCCGCGCCACGCGCTCCTCGGGGTTGTAGCCGAAGCCGACCGGCACCACGTGCGGGCTGCCGTCGGCCCGGAGCGTCGTGAGCGTCGCGAGGTGGCGTTCGGACAGGAACGCCAGCACCGCGTGGTCGAGGTTGGACAGGTCGAGCGCCACAGTGCGCCTCCTCGCTAGTTGCTGAGCAGTCCGCTGTCGGCCAGGAACTCCAGCAGCAGCGGCCGGAAGACCTCGCGCTTGTCGCGGTACACGCCGTGCCCGGCGTCCTGCACGATCTCCGTGCGCGCGCCGGGAATGTTGCGCCCGAGCACCACGGAGCCGCCAGCGCCCGCCACCACGTCGGCGCCGCCGCCGACCACGAGCGTGGGGCAGGAGATGCGGTGCAGCTCGCCGGTGAGCGGGTGCTCGCGCGTGCCCGCGATGGCGCGGGCCTGCGCGACGAAGGAGTCGACGTGCTCGGGCAGCACCTCCGGCGCGTTCGAGGCGTCCAGGGCGCGGTGGCCCTCGAACGCCGCTTCGAAGTCGCGCCCCGCGAGCGCCGCCGCGCCGAGGCGCGCGAACTCGCCGCGCTGGTACCAGTCCTGCGAGCTGGTCGCGTTGACCTCGCTCGAGGAGGAGTCGATCACCAGCGCCGCGCAGCGCTCCGGGTAGTCGAGCGCGAAGCGCTGGACCAGGTACCCGCCCCACGAGACGCCGTAGACCACGGCCCGCTGGATCGCGAGGTGGTCGAGCAGCCTCGCGAGGTCGGCGGCGTAGAGCGGCAGCGAGTACTTCGCCGCCTGCCCGGACCGGCCGAGCCCGCGCTGGTCCCAGGCGATGGCGCGGAAGTGCTCCGCGTACCAGTCCAGGTCCTCCTCGACGAACATCGCGCTGTTCGCGCCGAGGCCGTGGCAGTACACGTATGCGAGCGGGCCGTCACCGGCCTCCTCGTAGTGAATCGTCACGCCATCGAGGTCTACGTCGGGCATCTCGGCCTCCTTCGAGCGGGCACACAGTAGCGGGAGGCGGCGCGCTGCGTCGAGGCACGAGGCTACTCGACGACCACGCCGGAGAACACGATCCACCACGCGCCATCGATGCGGCGGAAGACCATCCGCAGCCGCCGCGCGTCGACGGGCGTCACCATCGTGACGTACGTCTCGTAGTCCCCGTCGTCGTTGAGCGTCGGCGGGCTCTCCTCCGAGACGTCGAGCCGCACGCCGAACTGCTCCATGCGCTCGATGTCCCGACGGATGAGCGGATCCTCGCCGGCGCGGTACGTGGGTTCCAGCATCGAGAGCGCACGGTCGGCGTCCCAGTCGTTGAATGCCTCCCAGTACGCCACGACGATCGCGCGGATGGCCGCGATGTCCGCGCCCGGATCCTCGGCCCGCGTTGGCTCGGGCGAGGGCTGCGGGCTCGGCGTCGCGGCGGGCGTGGCCGTAGCGGCCGGGTGCGGTGTCGGGGCCTCCGTGGCAGTAGCCGGTGCGGGTGACGGGCTGGGCGTCGGCGCCGGCATGGTGGCAACTGGCGTGGCGGCCATCGACGTGTCGTCGGTCGCGGGAGGGGCGTCGTCGCGACAGGACGCGAGGGTGGTCACCATGACCACCACTGCGATTGCAGCCAGGTCACGACGCGCTACCGGCACAACCCGGATGGTACCCGGATCGACCTCGGCGATGGGGTGGTGGGTCCGGGCCGAGGCAGGCGAGGTAGGCCCGGCGACTCTCAGCGAAGCGCTGGCTACTCGGCCAGGATCTCGACCGTGGCCCGGTAACCGACCCCGACGATCCAGCGGTAGCCGTCGTCGCTGAGGTCGAACCAGATGTCGCGATGGTGCCCGTGGACGGCGCTGCCCGTGTCCTTGCACTCGAACGTCAGCCCGAGCGGGTCGCCGACGATCCGGAAGCGCTCGCCGAGGCGGCTGCGGGCGCACGCGGCGGCGCCCTGGTGGACCACCTCGCCGTTCGCCATCGCGCCGCAAAACCCGCCGCCGTCACCGATCGAGGCCGGGAGGGCGCCCTGCTTGCAGTAGTAGTAGCTGATGCTCGTCTCGACGGTCTCGATCACCTCGTCGACCTCTCCGGCGCGGATCCACACCACGGAGTCCGGCTGTAGCTGGCCACGTCCGAGCGTCTGCACGATGGCCGGCCCGCCGGGCACGTAGGTCAGCCACCGCTGCGAGGGCACGTCGAGCGTGATGATCGCCCGGACCTCGAACGGCTGGGCGGCGGCGAGCGTCGCCGGGTCGTTCGTGCCCGAGACGCCCATCGTCATGCCCTGTGCCGGCGGCGAGGGCAGCACGTTCGCCTCGCCGGTCACGGGGCCGTCCGTCGCGGCCGGCGGCGCCGCGCGCTCGCCATCGTCGGCTCCCCGGCGCGTGACGATGACCACGCTGTCGGGCTGCAACGCCGAGCCGTCGAGCGTGTTCACGAACGGCGGAGCGCCGGGGATGTGGCTCACGTAGTCCTGCGTCCCGAGCCGGAAGTACCAGATCGCCGACACGTCGAACGACTGCGCCTCCACGAAGGCGTCGAGGTCAGTGGCGCCGACCGGCCCCGCCGTGAAGCCGCCGGGCGGCGGCGGCGGGAGCACGTTGGGCGCCTCCGGCACGGGCGGGTCGTCGGCGTCCGTATCGCCGTCGGCCACGAAGGGAACGAGGTACGCGTCGGCCATCCAGCCCGGCTGCCCGTCGTAGTCGACGCGTTCCCACTGGTACCCGGTGCCGCTGCGCCGTTCGCCGAGCGCGGTGAGCAGCGTCCCGTCCGGGACACAGACAATGCGGGCCGCCCGGATCGTCGCGCCGGCGCGGAGGTTGAGGCAGTCGCCGTCGGCGCTGACGACGACCTGCTGGCCCGCCTCGAACGGCCCCTCGGCGCTCACCGGGCGCGGGGCGGCGAGCATCGCGAGCAGCAGCGCGGCGAGCAAGGCGGCGAGGAGCAGGACTCGCCGGTGCGGGAGTCGCCCGCGCGAGGCCGCTCGCCCCGAGCGCTGTGGTGTGGGGTCGGGTCGTACTCCGGCGGGAGTCAACATTCCAATATGTTAGAGCGCGTATGCGTTATTGGCGAGAGCATCACGCCGGTCGGTGCGCGGCGCGCGGATTGACCGCGCGAGGCCGCGTCGCTTGAATGGAACACCCGGGCGGGAGTAGCTCAGGGGTAGAGCATCTGCCTTCCAAGCAGAGGGCCGTGGGTTCGAATCCCATCTCCCGCTCCACGCCACACCCCGTTTCGACCCCTCGACCAGCCTCGACGCAGCGCAGCGTCGACCCTCGCCTGCCTCGCGGCCGGGTCAGCCGCCGAACAGGCGGCCGATGAGCTCGGAGCGGTCGACGTTCGCGACGTGCGTGATGTACTCGTCCTGCATCTTGTACGCCACGATCAGCACCCAGATCACGATCGCGTGCCGTACGAAGAACGTCGGCGCGTCCGCCCGCTTGAAGAACAGGATGGTCGCGTAGACCAGGAACAGCGGCTCGAGGAAGTTCGGGAACAGGAAGAACACGATCTCGTCGCCCGTGATGAAGAAGAGCGCCTGCCCCACGGTGCGCAGCGCGAACAGCGCGATGACGACGCGGCGCATCGGCCAGCGCCACGCCGCGACCACCATGCAGATGTACGTGACGTAGTCGGCCGACTTGTCGATCTGCTGGTACACCGGGTCGGAGAGCCCGAGCGGGATCAGCAGCTCGCCGTCGGCGCTGTCGAGGACGAAGTTCGCCCAGCCCGCCAGGAACGGGAACGGGATCAACAGCAGGGGCAGCAGGTACTTGAGCGCCACCACGACGGCGATCAGCAGGACGTCGATGGCGGCCTCCTTCGCCGGGGAGCCCATCCAGCATAGAGCTACGAGCCCTTGATAGCGTCGGCGGCTGCGCTACAATGCTGATGCGAAGATTCGCAGCAGCGAATCCGGGCGACGTGGCGGGAGCGCGACCGTGAGCTGCGAGCCGGAGATTGCCCAGGCCGTCCGCGACCTCGGACGCCGCTTCACCATCCAGCGCGCCAAGATCCTCAGCGCACTCCGCCACGCCGACGAGCACCAGAGCGCCGAGCAGATCCTCGACCGCGTGCGCGGCGACGACCCCCTCGCCGACATCTCGCTCTCGACCGTCTACCGCACGCTGGAGACCGCGACGAACCTGCAGCTCACCTCCGAGCTGCGCGGCGCGGCGGGCACGACCATGTACGAGTGGATCGAGCCCGGCACCACGCACCACCACATCGAGTGCACCTCGTGCGGCCACACCGAGGTCGTGGAGCTGACGTCGCTGCAGCTTGCCGAGGCGGAGATCCGCGACCGGGCGGGCTTCGAGGCCGACATCCGTCACCTCGCCATCCCGGGCCTGTGCCCGGACTGCCGCCCGGACGCCGCTCGGGAGATGGCGTAGACCATGGCGAGCGTCGACGCGGTCACCACCATCGCAGCGGCCGAGGCGCCCGCGCTGCACATCCCCGACGGCTTCGTGAGCGTCCCGGTCGCGGCCGGCGGCTGGGTCATCGCGGCCGCCGTCATCGCGCTCGCGGCGCGTCGCGCGGACCGCAACCTCGACGAACGCGCCGCCCCGCTGATGGGGGTGATGGCCGCGTTCATCTTCGCCGGGCAGATGGTCAACTTCCCCGTCGCCGGCGGCACCTCCGGGCACCTGCTGGGCGGCGCGCTCGCCGCCATCCTGCTCGGGCCGTGGGCGGCGATCATCGTGATGACCGCGGTAGTCGCGCTCCAGGCGCTGCTCTTCCAGGACGGCGGACTGGCGGCGCTGGGCGTGAACACCCTCAACATGGCCATTCTCACCGCCCTGATCGGCTGGGCCGTGTACCGCGCGCTGCAGCCGCTGCGCGGCGTGCATCCCGCTGTGCCCGCCATCGCCGCCTTCGCCGCGGCCTGGCTGTCCGTCGAGGCGGCCGCGATCGCGACGACGTTCCAGCTCGCCGCCTCCGGCACCTCGCCGCTCATCGTCGCGCTGCCCGCCATGGCCGGCGTGCACGCCCTGATCGGGATCGGCGAGGGCCTCATCACCGTCGGCGCGCTCGGGCTGGTGCGCGCCGCGCGACCCGACCTCCTCGCGCGGCCCGCGCGGGCGGAGGCCTGACGATGCGACGCGGGAACCTCGCGCTGCTCGCGGGCGGCCTCCTCGTCGCGCTGCTCGTCGTGGTGGTGCTGGCGCCCAACGCGTCGAGCAGCCCCGACGGCCTCGAGCGCGTCGCCGAGGACCAGGGCTTCGCCGACAGCGCCGAGGGCGCGCGGTTCGAACTGCTGCCCGACTACACCATCCCCGGCGTCGAGCACGAGGCGGCCTCGACGATCCTCGCCGGCGTCGTCGGCCTGCTCGTGGTCACGGCGGTCACGCTGCTCGCGGTGCGCATCCTGCGCGCGCGGTCGGCCCGCAACGCCCGGGGCGGCGCTACGGCCTCCCGCGGGCTCCGGTAGCGCGGGCGGCCGATCCCGCATGGCCGTCGCAGGGCTCCTCGAGCGCTACCACGCCCGCGACAGCGCGATCCATCGCGCCGACGCGCGCGTGAAGCTCGTCGCGGCGCTCGCGTACATCTTCGTCATCACCGCGACGCGCGAGGGTGACTGGACCGCGCTCGCGCTCCTCGCGCTCCCCGTCGTCCTCGTCGTGCTCGCGTCGCGGCTGCCGCTGCGGCTCGTGCTCGGGCGGGCGCTGTTCGCCCTCCCGTTCCTGCTCGTGGCCGCGCCCCTGCTCTTCACGCGGCCCGGCGAGACGGTCGCGGAAGTGCTGGTGCTCGGCTGGACCATCAGCGACGAGGGGGCCGTCGCGGTCGCCACCATACTCGGCAAGTCATGGCTCTCCGTCATCGTCGCCGTGGTGCTGATGGCCACCACCGAGGCGCCCGCCCTGCTGCGCGCGTCGCGCGCGCTGCGGCTCCCGAGGCTGCTCGTCGCGGCGATCGAGTTCGCGTACCGCTACCTCTTCGTCGTCACCGACGAGGCCTCGCGCATGCTCCAGGCGCGCGCCAGCCGCAGCGCATCGGTCGAGGGCCGCCGGGCGGGCGGGAGCCTGCGCTGGCGCGCCCGCGTCGCCGGCAACCTCGTCGGCACGCTCTTCGTGCGCTCCATCGAGCGCAGCGAGCGCGTACACGCGGCGATGCTGGCGCGCGGGTACGACGGCGAGCAGCGCCACCTCGCCGCGCCGCGCCTCGGCGTGGGCGCTGCCGTCGTCGCGGCGCTCGTCGTGCTCTACGGCTGCGTGGTGCAGGTAGGGGTGCGGCTGTGAGCACGAACGGCGCCGGCCCGCCCGACGACGCCCCCGCGCTGCGGCTGCGCGGCGTCCGCTACGACTACCCCGACGGCACCTCGGGCCTCCGCGGGGTCGACCTCGACATCGGGCGGGGCGAGCTCGTGGCCGTGCTCGGCCCGAACGGCGCCGGCAAGTCCACGCTGATGCGCCTGCTCAACGGCCTGATCCGCGGCGACGGCAGCATCGAGGTCTTCGGCGAGCAGCTGACCGACGACACGGTGCGGTCGATCCGCTCGCGCGTGGGGCTGCTGTTCTCCAACCCCGACGACCAGCTCTTCTCGCCCACCGTCCTGGACGACGTCGCCTACGGGCCGCTGCACCAGGGCCTCGACACGGACGAGGTGCTGGAGCGCTCCCGCGCCGCCCTCGCCGAGGTGGGGATGGCGGCCTACGAGGACCGCACCCCGCACCGCCTCAGCCTCGGCGAGAAGAAGCGCGTCGCCATCGCCACCGTGCTCTCCATGCGCCCCGACATCCTTGTGCTCGACGAGCCGACGGCGTCGCTCGCCCCGGCCGCGCGCCACGAGCTGATCGAGTTGCTCCGGGAGCTCCCGCAGACGCAGCTCTTCGCGACACACGACCTCGCGATGGCCGGCGACCTCGCCACCCGCGTCGTCGTGCTCTCCGACGGCCTCGTCGTCGGTGACGGGCCGACCGAGGAAGTCCTCGGCGACGCCAGGCTGCTGCGCGAGCACGGCCTCGAGCCCGAGCTGCACGGACGGCCGGGCGCGGTGCACACGCGAGAGGGCTCGGGCTAGTCGGCGACCCCCACGACGAGGCTGCCGTGCAGGCCCTCGTGGCCCGGGATGGCGCAGAAGAAGCTGAGCGCGCCGCTCTGGGGCGCCTGTACCCGCACGATCACGTCGCCGTTCGCAGCCGTGCGCTGCTCGATCGCGGCGCCCGTGAGGCCGTTCAGCACGAAGCGATGCCCGGAGCCCCCGCTGCCGTCGAGCACGAACTCGACCACCTCGCCCGGCGTCACCGCGACGTCCGCGAGGTCGAGCTGCCCAGTGGAGGCGTCGACGCGGATGACACGCGACACCTCGGCGGTGGACAGGTCGGCGGCGACCGGGGCGAGGCCGTCGTGGGTGTGCGCGCCCTGTACGATCGCCCAGATCACCGCGGCCGCGATGACCACGGTCGCGAGCAGCCGTGTCGGCACCACCGGAGGCGGCCTGCGAAGCACGGACGGGGCGGCGAGGTTGCTCATGCCTCGATCATACGTCGGCGCGGACGGTGGCGCGGCGCACGCCGCCGGGTGAGACTGCCCACGTGACGCTCCTCGGTTCGATCAGGCACCCTCACGCGCTCACCTACGGCACGGTAGCGGTGGTGCTCTTCGTCACCATCGTGATCGCGCCCGTGCTGGCGTCGTTCGACGTGCCCCCGCTCAACCCGTTCGGCGCCGAGTCCAGCGAAGCTGAGGTCATCGGCGTCGAGGTCACCGACCGGCGCCAGACCGAGGTGGGCGTCGTCCTCAGCGAGCGCGTCACGGTGCGGCTCGCGGGCAGCGAGGACGTCGCGATCGAGCGGCAGTTCGTCGAGGACGACCCGGTCGGCATCCGCGTCGAGGTGGGCGACGGCGTGCTCGTCACCGCGAACGAGACGCCCGACGGCACGACGTACTTCATCGCCGACCGATCGCGCAGCCTGGCGGTGTGGGTGCTGGCGATCGTGTTCGCGACGCTCGTGGCGCTGGTCGGGAGATGGCGCGGCGTCTGGTCGCTGGTCGGGCTGGCGGCGAGCTTCCTCGTGATCGTGCGCTTCATCATCCCGGCCATCCTGAGTGGCTGGGACCCGGTGAAGGCGATGGTGATCGGGGCGACGGTCATCGCGTTCACCACGCTCGTGCTCGCGCACGGCGCGAACTGGAAGACCGTGGCCGCCATCGTGGGTACCGGCCTGAGCCTCGCGCTCGTGATCGCGTTCGCGAGCTTCGGCGTGGCGTTCACCGAGCTCACCGGTCTCGCCGACGAGCACGCCGTCGCGCTCAACATCCTCTCCGGCAACACCATCGACGCGCGCGGCCTGCTCCTCGCAAGCATCATCATCGGCGCGCTCGGGGTGCTCGACGACGTGACCGCCACGCAGTCCTCGACCGTGTTCGAGCTGCACCGCGCCAACGACCACCTCGGCGCACACCAGCTGTTCGCGCGCGCGCTGAACGTCGGACGCGACCACATCGCGTCGACGGTGAACACGCTGGTGCTGGCCTACGTCAGCGCGTCGCTCCCGCTCGTGGTGCTGCTGGCATCGCAGCCCGAGCCGATCGGGCTGCTGATCAGCCGCGACCTCTTCGCGACGGAGATCGTGCGCACGCTGATGGGCAGCACGGGCATCGTGGCCGCCGTCCCGATCACCACCGCCATCGCCGCCGTGCTCGCCACGATCGTCGGGCCGGGCGAAGAGCCCGGCGCCTGACGCCCGCCGACGCGCTCACTCCGCCTCGCGCAGCTCCGGCAGCCCGCGCACGATGCGCATGGTCTCGACGCTGACCGTCACGATGCGCTTGACGAGGTCGAGGACGTAGCGAGGCTCGCCGCGCTCGAGGCCCCAGTCGTTGACGTCGTTGACGATGCCCGAGGCCTTGTCGGTCTTGACCTGGTAGCGGTCGATGAGCCACGCCAGCGCCGAACGCGGGCCCACGACGTAGTCGTGTGCCTCGTCGGGGATGCCGGCGAGCGTGATCCAGTCGTTGTAGACGATGCGCGAGCGGTCGGGCTCGCGGGTCTTGCCGCCCCAGCGCATCTTCTCGACGCGGTAGCGCTCCGGCCCTGAAGGCACGCCCCCCCCCCCCCCCCCCCCCCCCGAATATTCGTCGAGCGGGTACGGTTCGACGTCCTCGTAGCCGATGTGGAGGTCGAGCAGTTGCTGGCCGGCCTCCGCGAAGGCGTCGAACGTCTCGCGGTCCGCAGGGTCGGGGATGCGCGCGACCAGGCGTGCGAGGTCCGTGGCGTAGCGCTCGCGGTAGTGAGGCGAATGAAGCACACCGTAGACGTAAGCGAAGAGCTGATCTGGCGTCACGTCGTCGCCGAGGCGAGTCCGATAAGCGCCGAGACTCTCTTGATTTATGTTGCTTCGCCGACCTGCGGGTTCGCCGGGCAGCAGCGCCTGTTGTCCTTGAGACTGTCGTGTCTCGTAGATGTACCGAGGGAAGAAGCGCCCTGAGTCGAGCCCAGTGAAACTCACATTAGGGATCGTATCGGTGGCCAGGACACCCAGCGTGTCGGAGCGGGCTGCAGGCATTACGAAGATCCCTGGCGCCCGCTCGATGCCGGCGCGGAATATGCGTGGCATCTGCCCAACGGCGCTATTGAGTCCTCGATCCATATAGAGGCGCTGATGAAAGAAGACGCGGTAGCTCGCGAGCCGGTAGCCGCTGTTGTCCAAGTCAACCGACTGGCCGCGACTCAGTCGTTGCTCTGCTGCCCTATCCCAAGCAAAGCGTCTGGCGTCACGGTTCGCGAACTGCCTGGCGGCCTCCAGCCGCGGGACTGCGGGAGCGATCCGATCAAACTCAGTGACTTGTTCGTTGAAGAAGGCGATGGTCCGCTCGACGTGTTCTTGCAAGCTCGCAGACGACGAGTTGTAAACCCATGTGTCGCGCGCGGTGACGAGCCCGAGCGTGGATGTCCCGAAGATTGGTTTCGCCCCTTGTGGCTGATTCTGTATCTCAGCGAGTGGCCGCAAGCCGACGAAGCGTCCGCTGCGCTGGTTTATCCAGTCCCCAGCGTCATTTGGGGTGACGCGCGCCCAGTCCATCCCGCCAAGTTGCGCGCCTCCAACCGTCTCCAGCTTCTGCTCGCGCGTGAGGTAGTTGCCGATGTCGCGGTAGTGGATATCGGCGGTGCCGGCAACAGGGCCGGGAAGCTTGACCAGCAAGAGCACCGCGACGGTGGCGCGGCTCCCTTGGCCGAACACCTTGCCGCCCTCGCGGCGCACAGTCTCTCCGGAGCCTCGGGTGTTCCCTCTAAGGTTATAGATCCATGCTTCGTGGAACTCCGACGCCACCGCCTTGCGGAACCCATCGAAGCTCGGGTTGTCGACGAAGCCGCCGTTGGTCACAAACCCGACGATTCCACCGGCCGGAGAGTTCAGAACCCGATTCGAAGCCCAGCGAATGGCGCGTGTGTACGAGTCGTATAGGCCACGCTTTAGGCCTGCCACAGACTGCGCTGCGTAGGTCCCTGTGATCGAATTGTCCAGCGTCGAGTACGACTGGTTTTGGTTCAGGTCACTCTGCTCTCGTTGCCCAATCGACCAAGGCGGGTTCGAGACCAGCACGCGGATGTCGAGGTCTCGCTGGCGCTCCGCTCGGGCGTTGTTGCGAGGGAAGAACACCTCGTCCATCGGGTCGCCCTCTTCCGAGAGCTGGAACGTGTCGGTCAACACGATTCCCTGGAATGGCTCGTATTCGCGCTCGATACCGGCTTCCGCCAGCGCCTCTCGATAGACGCTCTCGATGTTCACGCCGGCGATGTAGTACGCGAGCAGCATGATCTCGTTCGCGTGCAACTCCTCGCGGTACTTGCGCTGTAGGTCGTCCGCCCCGATCAGCCCCAACTGCAGCAGGCGGGCGATGAACGTCCCCGTACCCGTAAACGGGTCGAGGATGTGGACGCCCTCGTCCCCCAACGACGCGTCGAAGTGCTCGCGCAGGAGGTCGGAGACGGCGCGGATGATGAAGTCCACGATCTCGACAGGCGTGTAGACGATGCCCAGCCGCTCGGCGTCGCGCGGGAACGCCTTGCGGAAGAAGTTCTCGTAGAGCTCGATGGCGACGCGCTGGCGGCCCGCGGCGTTGTCGATGCCCTCGGCGCGGCGGCGGACGCTGTCGTAGAAGCCCGCGAGCGCCGTCGTCTCGGACTCCAGCCCCTTGTCCTCGAGCTCGGCGAGCACTCCCTCCATCACCTGGCTCACCGGGTTGCGCGTGGTGAACTCGGAGTTCCCGAACAGCGCGTCGAAGACGGGCTTCGTGATCAGGTGCTGGCTCAGCATCCCGGCCGCGTCGTCGTCGCTGATGGAGTCGTTGAGGTTGTTGCGCAGCGCCGCGACGAACTCCTCAAACCGCTCGCCGACGCCGGAGTCGGGCGCGTCGATCAGCGCGCGGATGCGCTCGTGGTGTCGACGCGCGATCTCGCCGACCGACTCGGCCCACTGCTCCCAGTAGCGACGCTCGCCGCAGCGCTCGACGATCCTCGCGAAGATGGCCTCGCGCCACTGCTCGATGCGCTCGTCGATGCCACTGAGCACCTGCTGCGTGGCCTGTTCCGCGGCGCCTGAGCCGTCGGCGTCACCGTCCTGCCCGCCGCCTCGTGGGCCGACGCCGATCACGGAGACCGGCCCGCCCGCGGTGCTGCGGTTGAGGTCGAGCTTGTTCACCCAGGCGTCGAAGCGCTCGTCGTGGGAGCGCAGCGCCTGCAGTACCTCCCAGACGTGCGCGTACGCGGTGCTCTTGTCGAGCGCCGAGGCGGCGTCCTCCCCGGACGGGACGACGACCGGGAGGATGACGTAGCCGTACTGCTTGCCCTCGGCGCGACGCATCACGCGCCCCACGGCCTGCACGACGTCAATCTGCGACTTCCGCGGCTGCAGGAAGAGCACCGCGTCCAGCGCGGGCACGTCGATGCCCTCGGTGAGGCAGCGCGCGTTGGAGAGGACGTGGCACTGCCCCTCCATGACCAGCGTCTCGGCGCCGAGCCACGCGAGGCGCTCGGCGCGCACGAGCACACCGCTCTTGCCGTCGACGTGCTCCGCCTCGACCTCGATGCCGCGCTGCTCGCGGCCTTCGTCGTCCTGCAGCGCCCCGACGAGTTCGACGAAGCGCTGCGATGCCGCGATGGTGTTGGAGAAGGCGACGGCGCGCTGCATCGGCGCGGGGTCGCCCTCGAACTGGTTCTGCTCGGGATCGAGCTTGGCGAGCCCGTTGAGGCAGCCGATCACCCGGCCGACGTCGCCGACGCTGAGCCCCTCGCTGTCTGCGAGCTCGACCTGGTACTCGCGTGCGATCTGCTCCTCGTCCATCACGAGGATCGCGACCTTGTAGTCGCTCAACAGGTCCTGCTCGACCGAGTCGGCGAAGTTGAGCCGGTGCAGCTCCGGACCGAAGGTCGCCTCGTCGTCCATCGAGGCCACGTAGGCGTCGGCCTGCTCGGCCTTCTGCTTCGCCGACGGGTTGTAGAGGCGCGGCGTCGCGGTCATGTAGAGCCGCTTGTTCGCGCGGATCGCATCGCCGTCGTGGATCCTGAGGAAGCTCGATCGCTCCTCATCCTTGAGCGTGTACCCGGTGGTCCGGTGCGCCTCGTCGCAGACGGCGATGTCGAACTCGGGCATGCCGGCGTCCTGAGCCTGGCGGATCACGTCCATCGACTGGTACGTGGTGAAGACCACCGTGAGCCGATCCGGCGCCTCGGCGGCAGCAGCCTGCGCCAGCGCCTCGGGGTTGGTGGTGGCGGGGATCGGGAGGTCGTAGACGTGCGCCCCGTCGCTGTCCCCTCTCCCGACCTTCGGGTCGGAGCAGACGGCGAACGCGCGGATCGGGGTCACCGCGTCCGCGCCCCACGCCCGCAGCGCCTGGTTGACGAGCGAGATCGAGGGAGCAGCGAAGAGCACGCGACCGCCCGGCCCTGCAATCTCCTCGGCCGCGCGGAGGGACGTGAACGTCTTGCCGGTGCCGCAGGCCATGATCAGCTTCCCGCGGTCGTGCACCTCCAGGCCGGCGAGCACGTCGTCGACCGCGCGCCGCTGGTGGTCCCTCAGTTCCTTGAGCGGCAGCTCCTCGAGCGGAGCTGCCTCGTCGTTGAGGTAGGCCTCCCAGTCGATCGTCGTGGCCTCGAGGCCGAAGAGATCGAGCCGCTGGACGGGCGTCCTGCGGTTGCTGAGCTTGCGCAGGACGTTCGGGCTCCAGTTCGGAGTCGTGCTCACCACGTAGAGCTCGTCGAAGCGGGCATCGTCGCGTGCGAGGAACGAATCGAGGTCGTCCTGGTAGAGCTTGCTTGAGGGGTCGTAGCACTTGCACTGGAAGGCGGTCAGCCCGCCGTCCTCGCGCTCGGCGACGAGGTCGCACCAGTTGTCGGGACCGTCCCGGTCCGGCCACTCGCTCCAGCGCCAGACGCGCGTGTAGCGATCCCGGTACTGCTTGTCGGTGCTGAGCACCTGCTGGACGAGCGGCTCGAACTGCCGGCCGCGCTCCCGCGGGTCGGGGTAGGTCTCGCAGAGCATCTCGTACACGTCGGCGAACGTCGCTGGCACGGCAGCCCTCCGCGCTGTTATCACAATCGAGGTACTACTAACGTGGTGGAGCCTACCCGGCACCCGACGTAGGCGCAGCCGGACCTGGACCACGAAGGGGCGCGAATCCACGTCGCGTCGGCGGTGCTTCACTCCCCGCAGACGCGTTGCTAGACTCGATGGGGCGCAGGAGTGTAGCTCAGCTGGAAGAGCAGCGGTCTCCAAAACCGCAGGTCGGGGGTTCGAGTCCCTCCACTCCTGCCAGATACACACCTGCCGAGGTGGTGGAATTGGCAGACACGCCGTCTTGAGGGGGCGGTGCCCGCAAGGGCGTATGAGTTCGAGTCTCATCCTCGGCACCAGCAATCACCGCGCTCCGCGCCCCGCCTTGCGGGGCGCGACGCTGTTCACGGACCCTCGATGCGCCCCGCGCTGGAAACCGCAGCGCGCACCGGCGACAATCGATGTCCGGGGCCACGTAGCCAAGTGGTAAGGCAGGGGTCTGCAAAACCCTTATCGTCGGTTCGATTCCGACCGTGGCCTCCAACCAGCTTCCCCGAGCAGCCGAACCGCTCGCCGATGACCACCACCGACCTCACCGCGACCGCCGCCCTGCTCGACTGGGCCGCCTCGTACCGCCTCGACGACGCCGACGCGGCGCAGGTCCGCTACCTGCTGCTCGACCACGCGGCCAACAGCCTCGGCGGCCTCGACGCTGAGTCGACGCGCACCGTGCGGCGCTTCGTCGCCGGCCGGCCGGGGCCGAGCCCCGCGCCCGGCGGCCTTCGAGCGCCCGAGGAGTACGCCGCGCTCGTCGCCGGCGTCAGCGCGCACGCGCTCGAGTCCGACGACACGCACCAGCCCTCGTCGTCACACCCCGGCTCCGCGGTCTTCCCGGTCGCGCTCGCGCTCGCCGAGTCCGCCGACGCGGACTTCGACGCCTTCGCCGAGGCGGTCGTCACGGGGTACGAGGTGATCGCACGCATCGGCGAGGCCGCCACCGCGGCCGGGCAGTACGCGCGCGGCTTCCACCCGACGGGGACCGTCGGTGTCTTCGGCGCGGCGGTGACGGCCGGGCGCCTGCTCGGCCTCGACGCGGGGCAGCTGCGCTCCGCGCTGGGCGTCGCGCTCAGCCAGTCGGCGGGCTCGATGGCATTCCTCGACGGCGGCGCGTGGACGAAGCGGCTGCACCCCGGCTGGGCGGCGCACGCCGGCATCGTCGCCGCGCGGCTCGCCGCGCTCGGGTACATCGGGCCGCTCGACCCCATCGCCGGGCGGTCGGGCTTCCTGCAGGCCTACACCGACACACCGGAGCCGGGCGCGCTGACCGCCGGCCTCGGGACTGCCGACCTCGCGGTCCACACCACGAGCATCAAGGCGTACGCCTGCTGCCGCTACAACCAGGCGCCGATCGACGCCCTGCTCACGCTCGTCCATGGGCACGACCTCGCACCCGACGACATCGCGCGCGTCCGCGTGGGCGTGCTGGAGGCGGGGTGGAGCATCGTCGCGGAGCCCGAGGCGGAGAAGCGCCGCCCCACCTCGATCGTCGATGCGCAGTTCAGCATGCCGTACGCGGCTGCGGTGGCCGTGCTGCACCGCGCCGCGGGCACCCGCCAGTTCCGCCCCGACGCGATCGCCTCGCCCGACGCCGCCGCGTTCATGGACCGTGTCGAGTGCTACCGCTCGGAGCACCTCGAGGCGATCTTCCCCCGGCACTGGCCCGCCGAAGTCGAGGTCGAGCTCACCGACGGCCGCGTGTTGCGCGAGTACGTCGAGGGCGCGAAGGGCGACCCGGAGCGCCCGCTCTCCCCGGCCGAGCTCGAAGCCAAGTTCGCCGACCTCACCGACCGCACCCTGACGGCCGATGGCCGCACGCGGGTCGTCGACGCCGTGCGCGGGCTCGGCGACGGCGTGACGCCCCGCGAGCTGGCAGGGCTGCTGGGGGGCGTCGGCATCCTCGAGTCGGGGGTTGCGGCGCTCGACTGAGGCGTGGCGGGCATCCGCCTACAGCTTCCGGCAGTCCTCGACGAGCAGCGGTTCCTGGTGCAGGCCATCCCTGAACGCTTCCTCGAAGGCGCGGTTTGCGATCCGCCCGTGCCACCGGGGGATGAACGGGACGAACTCCCCGTCCACCGTCGCAGCGACCCTGGCGCCGAGGGGGCAAGCCTCCATGAGCGCACGGCGCAGGTCGCCCACAGAGCCGCTCACGGTGATGAGCGTGCGGACGGGGTGGAGCTCGGGGAGCAGGGCAGGCGAGGTCGGCACGGTCACGTTCGCGACCGGCATCGGCTCGAAGCCCTGTGCCACGTCGCCGCTCTCGTGACGCAGCGGGGTCACGCCGGGGGTGTACGCGACGGTGACGACGTCATCAGAGTCCACGGGCTCCGGGAGCGTCAGGCGCACCTCCCGATGGAGGGTCGGAATGGAGCGAAACACGACAGAGGCGGTACTGACAGCTCGATTCGATCCGTTCACGGTGACGCTGAAGTCACTTCCGTCCGGCACTCGATCCAGGTCGGGGTACGGTCGGAACCACACGCTCAGGGTCCGACCGTCGACCTCGGCCCAGTTGAACTCGGGTGGCCCCCCGATGTTGCGGACGAGAAGGGGGCCGAAGCTCTCTACTTCGTCGCCGTGCTCGTCGCGGAGCGGGGTCCCTCCCCTGGTGTAGGCGAGCGTTACCTCCGCTCCGGCAGCGACGGGGGTGGACAGCACCAGGATCAGGAAGCTCGAAGTGCCCTGCCATCCCCGGGGGTGCACCTGCTTGAGCGAGCGATGCACACCGCCGACGGTCACCGTGAAGTCGGCGGCGGCGGGAAGCTCCGAATAGGTGATCGCCTGGTCAAAGCGCATGAACATGATGGCTCCATCAATGTCCGCCCTGAGGAACCTCGCGGGACCGTAGTGATTCGCAACCCGTTCGGGCCCGAAGCCGGGCACTTCGTTGCCGTACGCGTCGCGCAGCGGCGTCCGGCCCTTCGTGTAAGCAAGCGTCACTGTGTCTCCCGGCGCGAGAGGCGGACCGCCCATCAGGAGCGTCACAGCCGAGTAGAACCCCCTGGCGGCGGTCGCGATCGTCCCGCCTGATGCAAGCGTGTGGAACCTCCGCAGCGGCGGACGCCCATTCGGGTGGGTGTCTATCGAGGTCGGCTGCTGCGCCACTCCATTCACCGTGATCGTGAAGTCTGAGGTCGAGGGCATCGATCCCGGGGCGAGCGCGAGTAGCGTCCACGGACGTGGCCACCACCTTCCATGAGTCGAAGTACTGTTGCGCGTTCGCCGATTGCAAGGAGGGCGTTGAGGTGTGGTTCGTGACCGACTGTGCGCTGAAGCCCTCGACTTCGACCCCGTCGCGGGCGCGGAGCGGCTGCTCGCCCGCCGTGTAGGACACCGTCACCGTCTCGCCCTCGACGACGCGTTCAGCGAGGGTGAGCCGGACGAAGTGACGGTTGGGCACCCGCGCATGGGCGACGGCGCGCTGCTCGCCGTCGACAGCGACCTCGAAGTCCCCGGCACCTGGCACCGATGACGTGTCGAGCTTCGCGCTGAACTCCATGTCCAGCGCGTCGCCGTCGACCTCAGCGGCAGTGAGTGTCGGGCGGTCCAGTGCGTCCACAGCCTGGACCGATGCCGTGAGGCCGAGCGTGAGCAGGAGCGCCAGCGCTGCGGGCAAGACGGCCCACAACGGACGGCCAGTGAGCCAGTGCAGGGTCACGTCCCGCAAGCTGGTGTAGATGTGCGCCATCCTGATCAGTTCTCAGCTGGCAGCCTGCAGCAGCACCTCCTCCCCCTCTGAGACGACCCCCGCCACGGCCGCGGGCAGCAGCGTCACCGCGGCCATGTAGCGCCTCGCCACCGCCCACTCGTCGTGCTGCTCTGCGAGCACCGCGCCGACGAGGCGGACCACCGCGGCGCGGTTGGGGAAGATCCCGACCACGTCGGTACGGCGGCGGATCTCGCGGTTGAGACGCTCCTGCGGGTTGTTCGACCAGACCTGCTTCCAGTGCGCGACCGGACAGGCGGTGAAGGCGAGGACCTCGGGCGCGGCCTCGTCCAGCATCGCCGCGGCGTCCGGGAAGCGGTCCTCAAGCTGCTCCACGACCCGGGCGTGCTGGGCATGCACCTCGGCGGCCGAGGGCTGCTGGAAGATGGTGCGCACCGTCGTCGCCACCAGCGGCTCGGCGCTCTTCGGCACCCGGGTGAGGAGGTTGCGCATGAAGTGGGTCCTGCAGCGCTGCCAGGAGGCGCCGGCGAAGACCGTCGCGATCGCCTCGCGCAGACCCTGGTGGGCGTCCGAGGTCACGAGCTCCACGCCGGAGAGGCCGCGCGCGACCAGGCCGCGCAGGAACGCCAACCAGAACGCCCCGTCCTCGGAGGTGCCGACGTCGATGCCCAGCACCTCGCGCTTGCCGTCGGCGTTGACGGCGGTGGCGACCACGACGCTCACCTGGGCGATGCGGCCCTCCTCGCGGACGCGCTGGGTGAGCGCGTCGAGCCAGAGGTAGCGGTAGGGGCCACCGTCCAGCGGCCGCTCGAGGAACGAGTGCACGACCGTGTCGAGTTCGGAGCAGATGCGCGAGACCTGGCTCTTCGAGATGCCCTCGCAGCCGAGCGAGCGCACGAGGTCGTCGACGCGGCGGGTCGAGACGCCCTCGACGTAGGCCTGCTGCACCACCGACAGCAGCGCGCGCTCGGCGCGCCTGCGGGGCTCAAGCAGGGCCGGGAAGTAGCTGCCCTGGCGGAGCTTCGGGATCTGTAGCTCGATGGTGCCGGCGCGCGTGTCCCAGCGCCTCTGCCGGTAGCCGTTGCGCCAGGTGGTGCGCCCCGGGCTGCGTTCGCCGAGGCCGGCGCCGATCTGCTCTGCGACCTCGGCCTCCATCACCGCCTCGGCCAGTACGGCGACCGCCTCGCGCAGGAAGTCGAGGTCACCCCCGGCTGCCTGCTTGCGGAGCAGCTCCAACAAGTCCACGCTCTCCTTGACCACCGTCGTCCTCCCTCATGTTCGTCAGACCTTCATGAGGATGACGCGGTGGTCTTCTACGTCCACCCTTCTGCTCCTACACCACGTCCGGGGACTCTACTCAGTGCAGCATCGGTAGTCCCGTCCCGGCAACGTTGCCGCAGCCACGGATACTACGCTCCGATTCGCCGCATGACCGCACCCGTGTAGCATCCACTCGGGAAGCGATCGCGGAACGATGGCCCTGAGGCTCACCGACCTGGTCACGAACCGGACGCTCTCCGCGGGCATGGCCGCGCTCCTCGCGGCTGCCGTGGCGGAGCGGCGGTCCCTGCTGATGGTCGCGATTCCCCGCAACGCGGGGAAGACGACGCTGATGTCCGCGGTCCTCGATGAGCGGCCGGCGGGTGTCCCGGTCTACGAGCTCGGCCGCCGGCACGGCGACTCGCTCGGGATCCCGGATGCGGGCGAGCCGGCCGGGTACCTCGCCTTCTCCGAGATCGCGCCGCACCCCGTCACCGACAGCTACCTGTGGGGCTCCGACGTGCGACGGATCTTCGAGGCTGCGCAGGCGGGCGGGCACGCCATTGCCACGGCACTCCACGCCGACGGCATGGAGTCGGCCTTCGGGGTCATCGCGGAGAACGGCGTGCCCGACGAGCAGGCCTCGCTCATGGACCTCGTCGTCTATATCCGCAGCATCGGCCCGTGGCAGGACCCAGAGCGACGCGCCGTCGAGTCCATCCACGAGGTCGAGCGCGTCGAGGACGGCGAGGTCACCGCGCGCCTCATCCACCGCTGGGACGAAGCGGCCGACCGGTTCGAGACCGTGGGCACACCGTCCCTCGTCACGCCCGAAGCCTACGCACACCACCTCGAGCGCTTCACCGCGTCCACCGACGCGGGCTAGCCCGACGCGACTCGCACCGCCCAGCCGCCGATCCCGGCACGCCTGAGCCGGCACCGCACAACGTCACCCAATGGCCGCACCCGAGTCCTCAAGGCTCGGCGCCGGCGTGACGCCGCGCGAACTCGCGCGCCTGCTCGGCGGCGTCGACATCCTCGCGGCCGGGGTTGCGGCGCCCGGCTGACGCGTCTACCAGGCTGGTTCCACGATGCGCCAGGGCACCAGCGCCGTTGCAGGGCGTTGGGAAGTCCGGTGGTTGGTGCTACTCTGCGCGCTTCCCCCGCGAGGGAGGTGCGCCGATGTACGCGTATATCACCAAGGTAGCGCCGTTCGCGACCATCGCCGCAGTAGCCGCCGCCGCCATCGTCATTGATGTGCCCGCGCCGTCCTCGGAGCAGCGGGAGGAGCGCTACATCTGCACAACTCTCGCGCTCGTCGACGAGGTCGATCGGCTCAGGGGCACGTACCGCAGTGGCGACCGGTTCCTTACGGAGCGGCAGCGGCGCGCTGAACTCCACACGCTGGCTGACAAGCTCATATCCCTGCAACCCCCCGCCCTCCGCAACTGCGAGCTCAAGATCGTCGACGCCGAGGCGAGAGCCGTGGGGTACGGAATCCGGGAGGAGTCGTACGAGCCCCGTTGGCAGTTTTTCGATCGCATCGAAGAGTGCTGGTCTCCCGAGATCTTGTGGTACTGGTTCGTCGCGGCCAGAGCGCAATGCGCCGGTGAGAACCCTCCCGCGTTCGATCCCCGGGGCTGGCAAGTCGACTACGACTACGACCTCCGACACTGGCTGGAGTAGACCCGGCGCCTGCCACTCCGTGTAGGATCCGCCGCGCATGCGATCGTGAAAGGACGCACACGCCCATGGCCCGACCTGCCCGCACCCTCGACCAGGAGAACTACGAGGTCATCCTCATCGACAAGCGCGACGACGGTGTCGCCGTCGTCACGCTCAACCGCCCCGAGCGCCACAACGCCGTCGGCGGGCCGATGCACACCGAGCTCGCGCAGTTGCCGGGCGACATCCAGGACGACCCCGACGTGCGCGTGGCCGTGCTCACGGGCGCCGGGCGCTCCTTCTGCTCCGGCGCTGACGTCGAGGCCAGCTTCGGCGACCCCTCGCTCGACCCGGCGCTGCCGCTCGGGCTGGAGGGCGAGGCGCGCAACATCGTCGACGGCTTCCTGCGGCTCGACAAGCCGGTGATCACGGCGGTGAAGGGCTACGCGCTCGGCCTCGGCGCGACGGTCGCGCTGCTCGGCGACATCGTGCTGGCGGGGCGCAGCGTGCGCATCGGCGACACCCATGTCGTGGTCGGCATCACGGCGGGCGACGGCGGCGCGGTGCTGTGGCCACAGCTCATCGGGCCGCAGGCCGCGAAGTACTACCTCTTCACCGGCGAGCACGTCGACGCCGAGACGGCTGAGCGCCTCGGCCTTGTCTTCCGCGTCCATGACGACGAGGACCTGCTGGACGAGGCGATCACGATGGCCTCGCGCATCGCAGCGGGCGCGCCGTACGCGATCCGCACGACGAAGCGTGCGATCAACCGCACGCTGGAGCGCATCTCCCAGGACGTGATGCCGTTCTCCCTCGCCGCCGAGGGGCTCGCGATGAAGACCGACGATATGGGCGAGGCGGTCGCGGCGTTCTCGGAGCGGCGCGCTCCGCAGTTCAAGGGCCGGTAGCGACCGTCCCCGCTCCTCGCGGGTCACGAGGGGCGCGCGGGCGACACCGCTGCGGGTGTTGACGGCCTCGCGGCTCGCGGTGCACGTTCGTGGCAAGCCACGGACACGCACCGCGGCGCGAAAGCGAGGCCCGAGATGGTGGAGATCCGCAGAGCGAACAGCAGCGACCACGATGGCCTCGTCGACCTGTGGGTCGAGACCGGCCTCGGACGCCTCAGCGAGGAGGAGTGGGACGTCCTGATCGCCCACCCCGCCGCCGCCGTCCTCATCGCCGACGACGGCGACAACATGGTCGGTGCGGCCATCGCCTCCTTCGACGGATGGCGAGCGTACATCTACCACGTGGCCGTCGCCGAGGAGGCGCGACACCACGGCGTCGCGCGAGCGCTCATGGACGAGGCAGCCGGGCACCTCTTCGGCGAGGGCGCCAGCGCGATCTACGTGATGGTGCACGAGCAGAACACCGGCGGACTCGCCCTCGCGGCCGCGGCCGGCTACATGCCGGAAGGCGAGATCGTGCTCGTGCGCCAGAGCGACGAGGCGTAGCGAGCCGACCCGTGACGGCGGGCCGGCCCGGACGCCGGCCCGCGGCTACAGCATCAAGTCGTCGTCGACGAGCGAGCGGGCGCGGTCCAGGTCGTCGGCGCTCAGCGCGATCGTGGCGTGGCCGCCGTGGCGGTTGAGGATGTGCATGCTGTGGATGTTCACCCCGGCGTCGCGGAACCGCGCCGAGAGCTTCGCGAGCGCGCCCGGCTCGTCCACCAGCCGCACGATCAGCGCGTCGTCCGCGACGGCGCGGTAACCGGCCCGCGAGAGCGCGAGCAGCGCCGCATCGTCGTTGTCCGTGGTCAGGATCACCATGCCGTGGTCGCCGACGCCCTCGGTGTCGAGCGACCGCAGGTTGATGTCGCGTTCGGCGAGCGCGGCGGTGATGCCGGCGATCACGCCCACCTCGTTCTTGGTACTCACGATGATGCGCTGCATCGAACCCCTTCCATGTCACGGCCGCGGGCGCACGACGTGCGCCCCGTCAGGCAGGCACCGTGACGCTGCGCGCCGCCATGATCTCATCGCCGAGCCGGTCGATGTGGTCCCGGGTCACGTGGCCCATCGTGATCAGGTGCGCGATCCCCTCGTAGGGCGCCAGCTGCCACTTCTCGATGATGTCGGCGGGCGGCCGCGGGAAGACCACCGTCGCGGAGTTGCGGTTGCGCCACGCCGGGATGCCGAGGCTGTTGAAGCGCTCGACGCCGTACTCGGCGACCGAGAGCATCCGCGTGACCAGCTCCCGGAACCCCTCGATGCCGTAGCGCTCCCACGCGAGCCACAGCATCAGCGGCGTGATGCCGTTGCGTGAGCCCGTCAGCGTCGTGTCCATCACCCCCACGTACTCGATCGAGCGGGCGATGCGGTTGACGTACTGCTGGCGGGTAAGCGCGACTCCGCACGGGATCGGCGCTCCGATGAGCTTGTGCCCGCTGATCGAAAGGCTGTCGAAGCCGTCCTCGAAGGTGTACGGCTGCGGGTCGTCGACGAAGGGCAGGATCATGCCGCTCAGCGCCGCGTCACCGTGGATGTAGTGGTTGGTGATGGCGAGGTCGTCGAAGATCTCGCGCACCCGGCTCACGTCGTCGACGGCGCCCTTCATGGTGGTGCCGATGTTGGCCATGAAGATCACGGGCACGTCGCGGTTGATGCGGATCGACTCGCGGAGGTCATCGTAGTCGATCTCGCCGTTGTCCTGGCTCTTGATCATGATGTTGCGGGTGTTCAGGACGCGCGTGATCTTGAGGATGCTGTAGTGGGTGTCCTCGGAGAAGTAGACGATCCCGTCCGGGAACAGCTCGCGGGCGAGGAAGATGCCGTACATGTTCCCCTCGGTGCCGCCGTTGGTCACGTAGCCCCAGGCCTCGTCGCGCGGCAGGCGCAGCAGGTCCGCGAAGCGCAGGATCACCTCGCGCTCGATCTCGTGGGTGTTGGTCGAGAAGTTACTGTCGTGGAACGGATCGCCGACGTTGTTGAGGCAGTAGCTCAGGAACGGCAGCAGCGCGGAGTAGTCGAAGTCCTGGTTCGTCGGGTATCCGACGAAGTGCCCCGCGAGGGCGTCGAACTTCGACTGCAACTCGTCCAGGCGCTGCCGGGTTTCGGCCTGCAACTCAGTCATGGTGAGGCCTCCCATGCGCGCAATCACGACGGCTCGAACGCGCCGTCTTCACCTATCAGGCTATCGCCGGAGAGGGCCGCTTGCCTAGACTGGATACGCACCGGTTGCCGGGTGGTGTAACGGTAGCACAGGGGACTTTGGATCCCTTGATGGAGGTTCGATTCCTCCCCCGGCAGCCAACCCTGACTGTACTGCGAACTGCCTCAGGCAACCCAATCTCGGCGGCGTCCCCGCCGTCGATCGGGCTGTCCGGCGGCGTCGGGATCGTGTAGCGGATCGTCGCCGTCCCGGGCTGCACCGCGATCTCCTTCACGAAGGAGTGGACGAACGCCTTCGACTCGGTCAGCTCGCTCGTCCGCAGAAACTCGCTCATCTCGTCGGCGAACGCGGCGATCACGTCGGCTTTGTCGAGCAGCGCGCGCCGCTCCGAGAGGTTCCCGCGCGCCTCCTCGGCCGCCGTCTCGAGGCGCTCCTGACTCTCCTGGTGCAGCCTGAGGCGCGGCAGGATGTCGTTGACCTCGAGGTCGGAGCTCTCGACGGCGTGCCAGAGCCGGTCCATCTTGCGGCGCACCTCGGCCAGCTCGGCCTCGACGCTCTCCAGCTTCGCCCGCTCCTCGCGGGCCACACCGTCCATCTCCTCGTCCACGAGCCGCACGAGGTCGCGGATGTTGGACTCGGTGAGGATGTGCTCGCGGATCTGCTCGATGATCAGCCGCTCGAAGCGCCTCGCGTTGAGCCGAGGCGTTTCGCACGTCCCGCTGCCCCGCTTCAGTAGCGACTGGCAGACGTAGTAGCTGTACTTGCCGCTCTTCGCCTCCGCCGCCGTGAGCGCGCGGCGGCAGCGCCGGCACTTGACGAGGCCGCTGAGCAGGTAGGGGCTGGCGGCGCGGCGCGGATGGACCTGCGCGGGCGCCTTCGCGTGAAGCTGCGCCGCTACCTGCTTGAACTCCTCGTTCGAGACGATCGCGGGGAAGGCGTCCTCGACGCGCACCGGCGGCAGGCCGTCCTTCGCGGTGAGGCCCCACTGCAAGGTGCCCGCGTACGTCTCGTTGGAGAGCATCTGGTGGATGGTCGTCTTGTTCCAGCGCTTGCCCGCCGGGCTGGGGATCCCCTCGGCGTTCAGGGTCTTGCTGATCTCGAGGACGCTGCGATCCTCGAGGGCCATGTCGAAGATGCGCCGCACCACGGCGTCGGCCGGAGGATTCAGTTCGAGCTTCGGACGCTCCCGCGCACCGTCCTCGACCTTCACCTTGCGGTAGCCGTAGGGCGCGCGGGGCGCGACCCAGAAGCCGCGCGAGGCCGACTCGCGGAGGCCGCGCATGACCTCCTGCGCGAGATTCTCGCTGTAGAAGTCGTCGACGCTCTCGATGATCGCCTCCATCAGCTTGCCGGTGGGCGAGTCGTCGGCGTGCTCGGTGATCGAGGTGACGCGGATGCCGCGGCGGCGCAGCATCGACTTGAAGGCGACGGCGTGCTCGCGCTTGCGGGTGAAGCGCGAGAACTTCCAGACGAGGATCTCGCGGAAGGGCGCGCCGGACTCGCCGGCGGCGTCGAGCATCTTGCGGAACTGCGGGCGGTCGGCGATGCGGCCGCTCTCGGCCTCGTCGACGTACTCGCGGACGACGGCGTAGTTGTTCTTGGCCGCGTAGTCGCGTAGCGCGCGCAGCTGCGCGGAGACGGAGAGGTCGACGTCCTGGCGGTCGCTGGAGACGCGGGCGTAGAGGGCGGCGGGGGTCGGGTCGGTTCGTTCTGGCATCGGTCACTCTCCTCGTAACCACCTCGGGGCGGGGTCGCCTCACATGGTAGCGCTTGCAGTCACAGGGTTGTCCGGGTCCTGTCGCTGTGGAGCAAACGATTTCCGGGAAACGCCTTTAGAACGGGATGGAAGCGTTGCCCGGCCTCGCTCGCGCTGCTACCGTCCAGCGTAACAGAACGCTCGTACTCACACAGTACGGAGCATTCCCCTTCACCACCTGGACAGAGCAATGCGTACCCCAGCCGCAGACTCCCGACGCCATCTCACGAAGGAGCAGGACGAGCAGCGCCTGCGCGGACTGCGCATCCTCGCGCGGCTGATCGTGCGCGCCCACCTCGCCGGCGGCGATCCGGCGTCCGCGAACGGCGCACGCCCGGAGGCCGGCGGAGAGCCGCCTGGGCAGGAGGAGCGGGATGCCGAGTAAGACGGCCCGCTCGACGGTCGAGGTCAGGGCGCAGGCGATCTGGGAGCGGCAGGTGCGGCTCAGCCTGACCCAGAACGGCCTCGCCCGGCTGCTCTGCATTACCTCCGGTCACCTCTCGCTGATCCTGAGCGGTCGCCGCCGTCCCTCGGCCGCGCTGCGCAGGCGGATGATGCGCGTGCTCGATGCCTCCTTCGACGACCTCTTCTACGTGGAGCATCGCGATGCGTGAGACGCCGACGATCGCGAAGACGGAGCTTCCGCCCGGCGTGGCGCTGCTGCCCGAGGACTTCGCGCAGCGGCTCGAGGCCCTCAAGGAGCGCACGGGGCTGCCCTGGGAGCGGATGGCGGTCTGCATGGGCGTCGACCCGCGCCAGCTCTGGCGCTGGCGTCGCGGCGCATCGCCGGGTGGCGGGGCGATGCTCTCGCTGGTGCGCTTCGCGACGCGGGTGCCGGGCGGGCTGGCCGAGCTGCTCGGCGAGGAGCTGACCGTCGCGCGCCCGGAGCGGAGGAGCTGAATGGGACGCCCGCAACGTCACGTCTACCACGTCGAGTCACCGCGCTTCCCGCCCGACTTCCCGGAACGCCTCGAGCGCCTGCGGGAGGGGGCGGGGCTGAGCCGCCGTGCCCTGGCGCGGGCGCTGCGCGTCGACGCGCGCACGCTGCGGCGCTGGCGCAACGGCACGCAGCCCGGTCCCGGCCACCTCTACCGGCTGTTCGTGTTCGCGGTCGAGCGCGGGCTGCTGCACCGCCTGCTGCCGGACGAGGAGGTGGCGGAGGCGCGCCGCCGGTTGCCGCCACGCGACGACCGTCAGCTCCGAATGTTCCCCGCCGGAGAGGAGCCATGAGGATGGCGAGGCTGCGGGAGCGGCGGATGCGCGAGGTGGTCGGGGCGATCGCCCGCTACCTCGCCGCGCACGGCTACGCACCGAGCGTGCGCGACGTGATGGCGGCCAGCGGGTTCACCTCGACCTCGCACGCCGCGCACTGGCTGCGGGCCTGCGAGGCGGCAGGGCTGATCGTGCGCGCGCCCCGGCGCGCTCGCGCGATCCGGCTGACGGCGGCGGGACGGGCGCTCGCCAGCGAGCCTGCGGAGTAGGGGGCGTCCGCAGCGACCGGCGTGGGCGCGGCGTAGCGGGCGATTCAGCGCAGGCCGCGTTCCCGCCTGCGGCGCTCGGCCTTGAGGAAGCGGATGTAGTTGCCGATCGAGGCGATGTCCTCCGTGGGCAGGCCCTCGATGGCGTCGCGGAAGGCGCGCTCCGCATCCCTGAGCACTTCCGCCTCGGCGGCGTCGCGTCCCTCGATCTGCTCGGGGCTCGTGCCCGTGTGGTGGGCGATCGCGACGAGGTTGTCGCGCTGCGGCCGCATGCGGCCCGCCTCCCAGCACCAGGCAGTGTGGGCGCGCACGCCGACGAGCTCGGCGAGGCGTTTCTGGGTGAGGCCCGCGCGCACGCGAGCCTCGCGGATGCGCGCTCCGAGCGCCTTCCAGCGGTAGCCGTCGTCGCTCACAGCGGTGCTCCTCGGCGTTCCAGACTGCTACCAGCATAGAACTCGCGTTTTGCGGCATGCATCCAACCCCCGCGCGCGGTCACCCTCCGCTGGGGCGCACGCCACGTGCAGCGGAGCGCCGCAGGCGATGCGACGCGGCGCAGGCGCGATCAGGGCTGGGCCCACTGCCGCTTCAGGGCGTCGTGCGCGCGGTCGCACGGCCAGGTGCACCTCTGCGCCTGGATCGCGTGGCCGTGCAGCGGGGGCCGGTCGGTCGTGCCGGGCGCCGAGCCGACGTAGCGACCGAACGCGAGGCGGCCGTCCTCGTACTCGGCGGTGGAGTACTCGAAGCGGCGCTCGAAGTCTCTTGCCGGCGCACGGTTGAAAGCGTCCGCAGCCTCGCGCAGCGCACGATCCACATCGGTTCGCACCCAGGGTTCGGGCGGGGCGAAGGCGGGCTCGAGCATCCAGTGCGCCGGCGCGGGAACGACGAAGAGCGGGATGTCACGCTCGCGCGCGGCGGTGAGCGAGCGCTCCGGCCCATGCGTGTGCTCGACCTCGATCAGCGCTGTGGGCTCGCCGTCCGCGCCGAGCACGGTGATGTCGGGCACGCAGTATCCCCCGCCTGCCAGCGCCAGCCGCCGTTCGGCGGCGACGTGGACGGCTCCGTCGAGGAGGTCGAGGAGGTGGTCGTGTCCGCCGGGATGGCAGGTCCACGTGATGAACTGGGAGGCGCTGGAGCGCTCGTCGTAGAGGTGCCACGGGGGGTGCCGGTCGCGAACCCCGAGCGAGCAGTAGACGCAGGGCGTCAGCTTCTGGAGGAGCAGATGCAGGAGGGCGTCTTTCCACTGCTCGTGCTGCACGGACGGCATGTGAGCGAGTCTACGTGGTGGAGCGGCGCAGGCGCGCTCAGCCCACTGCCGCTTCAGGGCATCGTGCGTCGCATGTGCCGCCGGGGTCGCACGCGCGCGAGTCTTGCGTGACCGCCTCGACCGTCGCGGGGAGGCAGCGTAGCAGCGTCCTCCGGCGGTCAAGGGTGCCCGGCGGGCTCTTTGGCTACCGGTTCCCAAAGTTCATCAACCCACTCGTAGTCGTGCGAACCGTCGGTGGCCGAGAGGAGCCTGCGCGCGAGCGCGATGCCGCGGCGCTTGTCGAGTTCGTCGCGCGCGCGGGGCGGGACGATGCAGTTCGGGCAACCCGACCGGCACTCGCAGTCTTCCGCCATCCGCACGCCGGTCTCGAGGACGGCGCGCCAGCGCTCGAAGACCTTGCGAACGATGCCGATTCCCCCCGCGTGACTCTCAATCAGATAGGCGACGCCATCCCTCGGGTTCGCGTGCGCGATCACGTCGTGCGCCTCGGTCGGGACGGTGAACAACGTCCCGATGCGCAAGAGGTGCTGCAGTTCGGCCACGCCCTCCTCCGCAGCGCCCTCGCTCGAGAAGTCGCGATCGACTTGGAGCCAGAAGGCGTGCGCGTTCGAGTAGCTGGCGTTGTTCGAGTCCGGCGTCCAAGAGTTGAGCGTCTCGTCGGTGCGTTCGTCGTATTCGCGCACGGAGACGAGCAACTCGGTGACGGTGACGTTTCCGTGCATCACGGTGACACCGGGCCGCCACTGACGCCCGCCGAAGAGCTCCTGAGTCTGGGTCGTGGTGACGAGGTGCGCACTCGTACGGATGTGGTCCGGGGCATCGGACAGGCGGATCTCACCGCCGCCGCTAGCCAGCTCGATCGACTCGACTCGGTAGGTGCCGCCTCCGTGCATGTAGATCGCGTCCTGGTACGCCTCCCTGAACTGCTGGTGGGCCGACAGCGTGCCGATCTCGGTCGCACCGCGCTTCAGGGTGTACACGCCGCCCCCCGCGCCACGAATGTCTACACGGAGGTGGGGCGGGTGGCCCGGGAACGGACGCGCGCCCCGCTTGATCGCGCCACGAGCCGCCTCGTAGAGGGCGTCGCCCAGCACGGCGCGGCCGTCCTCGACATCGGGGGTCTCGTAGAGGAGGCAGGGAAGGTGGCGCTTGACGAGTTCTTCGTTCCCGGGATTGACGACGAGTTCGTCGAGCGGCTTATCGAGGAACATCCCCAAGTTCGAGGCGTAGAACTGGTCGAGCGGGTTGTTCCTGGCGAGGTACAGCACGAACGCGTCGGCTTCCCAGTCGCGGCCGGCGCGGCCGATGCGCTGCCAGGCGGACATCATGCTGTCCGGGAAGCCGGCGAGGATCACCCCGTCCAGCCCGCCGATGTCGATCCCGAGTTCGAGCGCGTTCGTGGTGAAGGCGAGGCGCACCGAGCCATCCCGCAGTCCGTCCTGTATCTCGTGGCGCTCCTCGGAGCTGAGGCCGCCCCGGAAGACGCGGATCGCGGCCATGTCGAGATCGGCGAGGCCGTCCTCGCGGAACTGCTCCACGCGGCGGCGCGCGGTGTGGTAGCACTCCTCGGCGAAGTTGCGGGTGGGGCAGAAGACCAGCGCCGACTTGCCCATCGCTAGGCTCGCGAGACCGGCATTGACCGCGCGCAACTGGAGGATTCTCCAGTACTGATACTCGCGGATGTCCGGCCTGACGAAGTAGTAGGTCCGGCGCGGACGGAACCGATCGGCGCTCACCTCCTCGAACGCCAGCCCGGTGAGGGCCTCCGCGTGCTCGAGGGCGTTCGCGCAGGTCGCGGAGGCGAGAAAGAACTGCGCGCTGGAGGCCCTCGAGGCGAGGTGGTGCGAAAACCGCCGCAGGAGCAGCGACATGTTGGATCCGAAGTACCCGCGATACTCATGCATCTCGTCGATCACGACGTAGCGCAAGCGCTCGAGGAACGTGGTCCATCGCTCCGAGTGCGCGAGGAAGCTGCGGTGCAGCATCTCGGGCGTGGTGATCAGGATGTGCGGCGGTTGCGAGCGGATGGCCCGTCGCGTCTCCTCGTCGGTGTCGCCGTCGTACCACCAGGACTCGATCGGCTTCCCGCGGTGGTCGGTCAGTCCGTCGAACGTCTGGCGCAGCTGGTCGCGCTGGTCGTTGCCGAGCGCCTTCGTGGGATAGATCAGCAGCGCATGGCCGCCCTCGGCGACGAGCCGCTCCAGCAGCGGAATCTGGAAGGCGAGGGTCTTCCCGCTGGCGGTCGGAGCCTGCAGCACGACGTGCTCGCCGCGGAGTGCCTTCGCGATTGCCTCGGCCTGATGCTGGTAGAGACGGGTGATACCCCGATCGCGCAGCCGCTCGGCGATTGCAGGGTGGAGGCTGTCGAGAATCCCGGAAGGATCCTCGGCCGGGGGTACGCGCTCGACGGTCTCCGCCAGCAGCTGGTCGGCACCGGCGTCGCCGGTGCGGATCGCGTCGAAGCGGCGGAGCTGGTCAAGCAGAGGGTCCATCGCGGCTGTCCGGTTGTCCGGGGCTGTATCCGAGAGATCGCAAGGCGGCCCCATGATAGCCGCTGGAGGGGCCAGCGGCGTGCATCCGGCGCCAGCCGAGTTGTCCCGCAGTCCAGAGCGCGGAGCGACGTGGCCTCAAAGCGAGGCGCAGGAACAGGTCCCGTTCACGCGAACAGGTGGCCGGGAACGTCTCCCGATGGATGGCGCCACGCCTGCCCGAGCGGTCCCATCTGCTCCAGCAGCGCGCGGTGCGAGACGCGGAGGGGCAGGTCGACGCGGGCGCGCCGCATCTGCTCGGCGGCGACGCGCAGGAAGTGGTCTGCTGCGAGTTCACCCTCGAAGACGACGAGCACGTCCGGGCGGAGCCCGTGGTCGTCGGTCGGGCGCGGCGAGGCGTAGTAGCGCAGGTAGGGGGCGAGGCGCGCGGCCATGGTCGAGGGGCGCACGGCGCGGCGCTCCCACTCGAGGAAGAAGGCCCACGGCCGCCCCTCGCGGCGCAGCAGGCCGAAGGCGTCGGGGTGGACGGAGTGCAGGCGGTCGCGGTGGCGGAAGTACCTGGACGCCCGGTGTGGCGGGTCGAGCTGCGCCACCTCGCGGCACTCCTCGCGCGCCTGCCGGGCGAGCGCCGCCACGAAGCCGTGCACGGCGGCGGTGTGGTCGATCGTGCGCAGCAGCTGGCGGCTGCGTTTGCCCGAGACGTTGCGCCAGGCGGGCGGCGCGTCAGGGTCCAGCGACCGGGCGCTCCAGCGCCTGCGGGCGAGGTCGAAGGCGGAGCGGTCGCGGCGCGCAAGCAGCGCCAGGCCGCGATCCGAGAGCGCGAGCCGCCCCGCTACGCGGGTGACGAGCCCCGCGTCCTCCAGGGGACGCACGAGCTGCGCGACACGGCGGGCGGAGACATCCAGCAGCACGCGGAGGTCGGCGGGCTCGATCCACGGCCAGTCGGCGATCAGGCCGAGCACGCGCTTGCCGGGCGCGCCGAGCAGCGCGGGGAGCAGCCAGTCCGGCGTCTCGCGCGCATCGCAGGAGGTGAGGTCGCGCGGGACGGTCAAGCGCCGCAGCGGCCTCTCCTCCGGCCAGGCGCGGCGCTGCGAGACGTGCGCGAGGACCTCCCCGAGCGAGAGCCAGGGCGAGCCGGCCGCCGTGCGCCAGACGCGGGCGTTCGTCCCGGCCGAGGCCGCGTCGCGCTCCAGCGCGAGGAAGGCGGGCACGGGCGCGCGCGCCAGCAGCCGCGCCGTGTGGCGCAGCCGCACCGCGTCGGGGGCAAGCAGCAGGACGGCGCCCGGGCGCGGTCCCTCGCGCAGCCGCCAGAGTCGCTTGCCGAAGGCGGTGCGGTCGGCGGTCGCGCCCTCGCGTACGACGAAGACGCTGCGCCCGCCGGGGAGCGCGATCGCGGCGTCCATCGGCGCGGCCCGGTACCAGCGGAAGCGCAGCGGCCAGGCGGCCTCCGTGATCGCCGCCGTGAGCCGGTAGATCGAGGCCACGCCGTCGAGGCGCTCCAGCAAGAGCCGCCGCCAGTGCGCCGTGAGCGGGCGCGCGCGCAGTAGCTCAGCCATTGCGACCCCCTCGTCGTCCGCGAGCCGCCGCAGGCCGGCCACGGTGAGGGCGTAGCGCTGCGTCGCGGCCACGAGCTCGGAGGCGTGGGCGCGGGGCAGCGGGGCGGCGAGCCCCGCCTCCTCCAGCGCCGCGCAGGCCCCGTAGACCGCGCCCCGCGACCAGCCGGAGACGGCCGCCGCCTCCAGCCGGTCGAGGAAGGGCATCCCCCCGAGCAGCCGCAGCAGCTCGCGCTCCACGCTCACGCGGCGTCCTCGCCGGAGGAGCCGCCGGCCTGCTCCCTGCGCTTGCTGCGCTGCCGCTTCCCGCGCGAGCCGCCCCGGGACGCCCCGTTGCCCGACTGGTCCTGCTGCTCCGGTGCGGGTGCGGGCTTGTCCTCCTCCGCCATCTGCTCGAGCCACAGGTCGACGCGCCTGCGGCCCTCGGCGCGCTGGGCCGCGATCTCCTCCTCCGTGAGCAGGTAGGCGGAGGCCCCGTCGCGGATGCGCTCGGCCACTGCCGGCTTCCCGCCTTCCGGCTTGCGCACCTCCATCGAGAAGGCGGGCGTGCGCTCGGTGCCGACCGTCGCGCGCACGTAGGCGTGGTGCACCGGCAGCGAGACGACGTCCTCCTCGGTGACGCGCTCGCGGTCCAGCTCCCAGACGAGCTGCCGCGCGTCTGAGCCGGCCACCTGGAAGACGGCGAGGCAGCCGACGTTGGCGAGCAGCGTGCTGCGCAGCGTGCGCGAGAGGTCGTCGAGCTTGTCGAGGCTCTGCGTGGCCAGCACGAAGCTCGCCCCGTACTTGCCCAGCTCGCTCAGCATCGACTCGTAGTCGACGCCCGGCATCGACTGCATCTCGTCCACGACCACGAGCGCGCCGCGCCGCCGCTCCTGTGGCAGCTCGCCCTGCTCGCGGATGACGGCGTCGGTGAGGTTGAGGACGGATGCCCCGATCAGCGCCGCCACGTCGCGGCCCGCCGCGCCCTGCGCGGTGGAGACGAGCAGCACGCCGCCGTCGAGGATCGTGCGGCGCAGGTCGATCGTGGAGCGCGGCTGGCCGAGGACGGCGCGCGCCCGCTTCGAGGAGGCGTAGTAGGAGAGCCGCGTCTGCACCGGCGCGAGCGCGTCGGCGCGGTACTCGCGGCGCCAGCCCTGGAAGTCACGCTCCCACCAGTCGAGCAGGAACTCGTCGCCCACCCGCTTCAGCACCAGCGTGCGGAAGCGGTCGTCGGAGAGCAGGCGCAGCCCGTCGAGGATCGTGTACTGCTCCTCGGCGGCGGTGGCGGGGTGGGCGTTGGCCTCGTGCAGGGTCTTCACGACCTGCTCGAGGATCGACTGCATGCGCGGCCCCCACTGCTCCCAGAGCCCGCGCGCCACGCGCACGACCGAGTCGGCGGTGCGGTCGCGGTCACTGAAGACGCGCGTGTCGAGCAGATTGATGCCCGGGTAGCCGCGCTCCCCCGCGAGGTCGAGCAGGCGCACCTGTCCCGCCAGCGACTCGGGCACCTGCTCGAGGATGTCCGCCACGAGGTCGGCGTGGGGGTCGACGACGACGATCGCGTCGCGGTCGCGCCCCGCCGCCTTCTCGCGCATCCGGTGCGCGACGAGGTGCTGCATGAGCGTCGACTTGCCCATGCGCGTGCGCGCGACGTAGAGGTGGTGGCGGCGCAGCAGGTCCTCGGGGAAGCGGATCTCGCGCGGCGTGCCCGCCGTCGTCTGCCCGACCAGCGCGCCGCCGCTCACGTCCCGCGCCTGCGGGACGAGCACGCGCGCCCCGGATCGAGCGACCAGCGGCGTCTCGTCCTTCGCCCCCGGCGGGTGCCAGAGCGCGGCGACCTCGCGCACGCCGAGCACGCTGCGGCTGCGCAAGAGGCCGGCGGGTGTTGGATGCAGCGCGGCCGGGTCGGGTACGACCGGACGCACCTCGCCCGCGTGCAGGCGCGCGCCCGCCGGATGGTCGTAGTGGCGGTAGGCGGCGGCGACCGGCTCCAGCAGGTCGTGCGCGCGCTCCTCGCTGCCGCCCGGCGGCAGCACGGCCGTGACCTCGATCTCCGCCTCGAAGGCGAGCCGAGAGACCTTCTCCTCGATCAGGCGCGGGTCGAAGACGCGGTTGCGGGAGGCCTGCCAGCGCGCCCAGGCCCAGCCCGCCGCCCCGAGCGCGATGGTGACGCCCGCGCCGAGCGCGACCGTCTTCCACTCCTCGCCCGCCTGCCACCAGCGGTAGCCCTGCAGGACGCCGGCGACCGCGACGCCGAGGATCGCGACGCCCACGATCTCGACGCGGTGACGGCGCGACTCGCTGATCTGGTAGGAGTCGGTCCGCTGCGGCAGGGCCGGCTCGTGCGCCCGCTGCTGGTGGCCCCGCGACCAGTCGGGGCCGAGCGAGCGCAGCCGCAGGCGCGCGACGACGCGCTCGCCCTCGCCGGCGTCGCCGAGCGCCCCGAGCAGCGCGAGGATCGGGTCGGAGCCGGGGTCGAGCAGGTCGTCGTCGCCGAAGACGCGCAGGGGCACGTACTCGGGACCGCCCGGCCTGAGCGTCATCGCCCAGGCCTGCTCGCCCTCGGCGAGTTTCAGCGGGTCGTCGTCGAGCGGGATGTCGTGGACGCCGGCCTGCGGGTAGTGGGCGGCGAGCTGGCGGCGCACGACCTGGTCGTCGAGGCAGCGCGCCATGAGCGTGACGCCCGAGGCGTCGCCGCAGAGCTCGAGCGAGAACGGCTCGGGCACGGCGATCGAGGCGAGCAGGTTCTCGACCCCGAGCAGCGTGCGCTCGCCCGTGCGGGGCGGCGTCACCGCCAGCAGCACCGGCTCCGCCGGGGTGGTCTGGAAGGGGTTGAATCGCAAGGTGGTGTTCCTTTCTTCGGTGTGTTGCGTTGTGTCGGGCGCTGGGCGCTCAGGGGCGGGCCGCGCTGATCACCGCTCTCCGCTCCCCTCGTGTTCGCCGGCGGAGTTCCGCTGCGAGCCGGGCCGCCACTCGATCAGCTCCGCCTCCTCGGGCGTCGCCTCGATGCGGACCGGGAAGCGGTTGCCGCGGGCGAGCAGGAGCCCGTCGCCGCGCGGGCACGACAGCAGCCAGCGCTGCAGGTCCTCGGGCAGGTCGAAGGCGTCGCCCACCGTCGAGATGGCGGCGGCGTCCTGCTGGAGCAGGAGCTTGAACGCGGCGTTCTGGAGGAGGGCGCGGCCACTGTGGCCGGTGATCGCCCGGGAAGGGTCCTCGGAGAGGAGGTCCTGCACGTCCTGGGTGATGAACTGGAGTCCGAGGCGGTGCTTCCGCGCGCGCTTCGCCATCGACACCATGAAAGCGGCGCCCTCGGGGTGCTGCATGATCGACCACACCTCGTCGACGACCAGCAGGCGGGGCCTCGGGGCGCGCGCGGCGGCGGCCCAGACGGTCTCGGTGCAGACCATCGTGGCGGCGGGCCTCAGCTCCGGTTCGAGCAGGTGGAGGTCGAAGACGGTGACGAGCGCCTCGTTCCGCAGCAGGTCGTCGCCCTCGTCGGAGAGCAGGTGGCGCAGGGAGCCGGTGGCGAAGGGCCGCAGCAGCCTCGCCAGCGCGGGGTCGCCCTCCTCGCTCTCCTTCAGGTACGTGTAGAAGTCGCCGAAGCCGGTGCGCTCACGTGGCTGGTCGTAGTAGGCGGCGAGGGCGTGGTCGAGGGCGGCGCGGCGCTCGGCTCCAAGGGACTCGCCCACCATCACCTCGATCAGCCGCCGGAGGCTGCCGATGCGCTGCAGCAGCTCCTCGGGGTCGCGTGCGTCGATGACGAAGGGGTTCATGCCCTGCCCGTCGACGCCGGGCGAGAGCACGCGCCCGCCGGCCGCCCGGGCCATGTCGGCGTACTCGCCCTCGGGGTCGATCACGTAGGCGACCACGCCGCGCGTGACGCCCCTGAGGACGCCCAGCTTGGTCGCGAAGGACTTGCCCGAACCGGAGCGCGCGAGCACGGCGGTGTTGGCGTTGAGGTGGGTGCCGTCCCAGGGGTCGTAGACCACCGGCGAAGAGGCGCGCATGTCGATGCCGTAGAGCGAGCCGCCGCGCGTGTCGAGGTCGGGCGGTGAGAAGGGGAAGAGCCGCGCGAGGCTCGACGTGTCGAGCGTGCGCCAGGCAGCGACGGCGTTGAGGGCGAGCGGCAGGGTGGAGAGCAGGCCCTCGCGCTGCCGGAAGGGGAGCGCGTCGAGCTTCCCGAGCGAGGCCGCGAAGTGGGCCTTCGCGCGCTGCGTCAGCTCGTTCAGCGTCTCCTCGTCGGGGGCGTGGAGCGTCACCGACAGGGAGGCATGGAAGAGCCGCTCGCGTCCGCGCTGCACCTCGTCGCGCAGGCGCATCACGTCCTCGAGGGCGATCTCCGCCTCCGACGACATCGATCGCCCGCGCTTGAGGGAGAGGCTTTGCGCCGACTCGAAGCGGACCTTCTGCCACTCCAGCGTGCGCGCCGCCACGGAGGCCGGGATCGGCCCGAGATGGAGGGAGAGGTCCATGGGCGCGCCCGTCGCCATGAGCGCCTGCAGGAAGCCCGGCGCGAGCGAGCGCGGCCACTTGCCGAGATGCAGCGCCCGCACGAGGCGGTCGCCGACGCGAATCTCGCGTCGCCTCACCTCGACATCCACCTCGGTCTCCTCGTCGATCTCGCGCGGGGAGCCGCCGAGCGCGGAGGCGAGCACAAGCATCCGCAACTGGCGGCCATCGAGTGCATGCACGGAGAGGCCCGCGCGATGGAGCAGGCCGCGCAGCTCACCCGCGTGCTCGCGGTCGCAGACCGCGTAGAAGCGGCGGTCGAGGATGCCGTCGCGGCGCTCCAATTCATCCAGCAGCCGCCGCGTGGACTCGGCCGCCGTGCGCGTCTGCGGGGGAAGCGTGTCGGGCTGGGCGGCCTCCAGGTCGTCGCGGAGCTTCCCGAGGCCGGGCGGGTGCTGGCGCACGAGCAGTTGCAGGGGGAAGTCGCAGGCGTTGAGCGCGCCCGCGAACGCCCCCAGCTTGGGCTCGTCCAGTTCGAGGCCGAGCACCTCGCAGACGGCCACCCGCACGCCGTCGAGGCGTACTGGTCCGTCCTCTTCGAGGTGCGAGAGCATGAAGGCGAGGGGCAGCCCCGGTGGGAGCTTCGGTTCTGGAGTCTCGGGCTCGGCGGTTTCGGATGAGCCGGGGGCCGCCTCGTGGCCGTCCCCGGCCTCGGGCGCGGCGGCGGCCCCGCCGGGCAGGACCGCCGCCGCGGGCTTCGTCAGTGCATCCAGGTATCGCATCGTGATCGTCCTCTGCTTGAAGATCAGGAGATGGGGATGACGCCCGCGCGCAGCAGGGCGGCGACGCCCTTGGCCGAGAGCACGAGCGCGAGGCCCGCCACCGCCAGGAAGACGGCGCTGCGGGCGCGACCGAGACCGCGCTCCTCCGCGCCGTCGGCCATGAGTAGGAAGCCCGCCCAGACCAGCGCGAAGACGCACAGCCCGGCGGCGGCGTAGGCCATCGCCGTGAGCACCGCGTCGAAGGCGTCGAGCATGGCCTGCTCCTCCTCCGGGGCCGCGCCGGCCGTGACCAGCGCGACCCCGCAGAACAGCAGGGCGGTCGCTATGCGCCTCACCAGACCCACTCCCATCCGAGGTCGTCGAACCACTCGCGCAGGTCGTCGCTTGTCGCGGGCGTCTGCGTGGACGGGTCCGGCTCGGGATCGGGCTCCGGCGCGCCCAGCGAGCGGTAGGGGTCGTCGCCCCGGACGCTCGACGCGAGGACCAGCGTCTCCGTGCGCGTGCGCGTGAGCGGCCCGCGCTGCACGACCGCGGCCTCGACGCGCTCGTCGTGGACGACCGTGAAGACGACGTCCTGACTGACGGTCGAGGCGGGGACGTAACAGCTCGCGGTGATGGTGTGCTCGGTGAACGTCCCGCCCTCGCCGGGCACGCTGACCGTCTCGGTCACCGTGTCGCCGTAGGCCGGGATGCTCACGAGCGCCGTCTCCGTGAGGCGCTGGGTGCGCCCGGGACGGTGTGTCAGCTCGACCAGCGGCGGCAGCGCGATGCGCAGCGACGCCTCCACTTCTGCCTCGACGGCGACGGCGTGGACGCCCTCGCCCGCCAGGACCGGCAGCCGGAAGCGCGTCTCGCCGCCGGCGACGAAGGGGATGCTCGTCTCCCGCACGCCGGACGTGACCGTGACGGTGCCCCCGACGGCGAGGACCTCGGCGGTCAGGAGCGCCGTCGTACCGACCTCGGCGTGCCCGGTGACCATCGCGAGATCAACCGCGTGCTCGATCGTGGTCGCACACGTCGAGGCGATCACGCCCTCGATGGTGTCGGACGTCCAGCCCAGCGAGGTGACCCGCAGGCTGCACAGCTCGCCAGCCGCCTCCGGCAGCGGCCAGGGCAGCCGCTCGCCGTCGATGCTGACGGCCCCCGCCTCGCCCGGCCCGTCCTGCCAGGAGAAGACGAGCGAGGGCGACGGGCCGTGCAGCGGCAGGTCGTAGCTGGCGCGCTCCCCCGCATCGAGGGACGTGCTCTTGTAGTAGCGGAGGGACTCCCCCTCGGGGCCGCCGTGGGCGCGCACCCGCAGGTGCAGGTCGGTCGCCGCCCGCAGCTTCACGGCGGCGCGGTCGCCGGTGACCGTCAGCTCCTCGATGAAGATCCGCCGTCCGGTAACCGGCGGCGGCGGCTGGAACTCGATCGCGTCCGAGCTCCAGCCCTCCCGTTCGGGCTCCTGGGCCAACGCCGCCGCCAGGGGCAGGGCCGAGAGCACGACGAGGGCGAGCGCCGCCGCCGGCAGGAGCGCCTTCCAGAAGCGGCGGCGGCCGAGGCGCTGCTCGCGGCCGTCGCGCGGCGTGGCCCGCTGGCCGTCCTCCGCCTGCTCGCCTGCGTTGCGCCGCCGCTTGCCGAAGAGGCGGTGCGGGCGGAAGGGCAGGCGTCCGTTGCGGCGCTCTCCCTCCCGGCGCCGGGCGCGTTTCGCGAGCAGCCGCAGCGGGCCGGACTCACCGCCCGGAGGCGGCGGGGGCGGCTCGCTGCGCGCCAGCTCGGCGGGAGGGCCGGCGAAGCGCCGCGCACCGAGCCAGTACCTGAGCAGGTCGGCCGCCACCAGCGGCAGCCGCCTGTCCCCGATCCGGCCCGCCACGACGGCGAAGCCCGCCAGTCCGAAGAGCACCGCCGCGGCGATGCGCACGCCCTCGGGACCGACGGGGGCGTAGTGGTAGAGACCGTAGGCGAGGGCGCAGACGGCCGTCATCGCCACGATCTGGGGGAAGGTCAGCCACAGCAGGACGCGGTCCTCGGCCTGCACGTGGGTGGGGACTTCGTGCGCTCGCATCGCCTACCCGCCGTCCTCGGTGGTGGTGGTGCCACCGGTGGGGTCGGGCACATCGCCGACGTCGACTGCGGGGTTGACGACGGCGTCCATCACGAGGTCGACGACGCCGAACGCCACCATCGCCAGCACGATGCCGGCGAGGGCGGTCATCATCGCGCTCTTGCCGCGCTCCATCTGGTGGGGCGCGCCCGAGGCGGTGAGGTAGAGGTAGGACCCGTAGATGAAGAAGCCGACGCCCACGGCGCCGACGACCCCGAGCAGGATGCCCGCCAGGTTGGAGATGGTCTGAACCAGGTCTTGCACTTCGTGTTCGCTCCTTGCAGTTGCGTGTTCGTTCGTCTCTCGGTGCTGCCGCTCGTTCGCCTACCGGCACATCGCTCCGCTCCTCCGTTGCCACGTGCTCGCGCAGCCGGGGCCGCGCTGTTGCTTCTCGGTGTGGTGGGTTACTCGCCGCTGCTGCGGGGCATGCCCGAGCCGGGCGCGGCGTTGCCGCCTCCGGCTGAGGGCGTCGAGGTCTCGGCGGCCGAGCGCACGCCCGAGGCGGCGGCCGACGCTCCCGCGCCGATCGCTCCGCCCGCCGCAGCCGCACCGGCCGCGCCGACCGGGCCCCCCGCTGCGCCGCCGGCGGCGAGCAGCCCCAGTGATCGCGCCGAGCGCGACATCGAGCCGGGCAGGGACATGCCGAAGTAGAGGGTGTGGAGCCAGGCGTCGAAGGTGCCGGGGTTGCCCAGCAACGAGGGCACCCGCGTCGCCAGGTAGATGAACGCCAGCGACAGCAGCAGCTTCCAGACGAGGTCCTGCCCGCCGTCCGCGCCGCCGATCGCCGCGTACTCGTTGAGGAAGCCGATGCCGAGCGCCAGCGCGACGAGCTGGATCGCCTGCTGGAAGACGGTCGTCATGAAGAGCCGCAGCCAGTGCCGGCCCCAGCCCGCCGTGTGCGGGAGGATCCAGAGGCCCAACGCGATCGGCGCGAGCGCCAGCAGGATGTCGATGAGCGCGAGGCGCAGCACCATCTGCACGACGAGGTAGAGCACGAAGAAGGCGTAGACGAGGTAGATCAGCGCCAGCACCAGCGCCATGCCGACGCTGCCGACCTGCACCGCCGTGAGCAGCGTCCGCAGGGTGGTGCGCAGCATGTCGCCGGCGGTCACGCCCAGCTCGGCGGCGATGAAGCCCGAGACCGCGTCGGCCACGTCGATGACGAGCGCGCACCACCAGAGCGAGGCGGCGGCGGCCGTGAGCCCGAGCGCGAGCCGCGGCACCAGCTCGCGCCAGCCCGCCTGCGCGCGGCCCACGTGGTCGCCGACGATGAGGGAGAGCCCCATCCAGGCGACGATCACGACGAGCGCGCCGGAGGTGACGACCCAGACGGCCATCCACGCCTGGCGCACGATCTCGTGGTCGTAGGTGAGGGCGGCGGGGGTGCCCGTGAAGATGTCGCTCACGGGGCGGCCTCGCAGGTCTCCGCCTCGGCGCCCGAGGCGCGCTCGACGACGCCGCAGAGCGCTCCGTGCGCGCCCTCGATCAGCCACGTCGCGATCGCCCTCCCCCAGCGCGGGGGGTCGAGCGCGCGCAGCACCTTGTTCCAGATGCCGCCGGGCTGGTGCGGCGGGACCACCGCGTAGAAGTGCGCGGTCTCCTCGGCCCAGCTCTTGGCGAGGATCACGAGCAGGTAGGGGCGGGCGGGGTCGAGCTCGGTCTGGCCGTCCTCGAACGGGTACTCGAAGCCGTACTCCCAGCCGTCGCGGCGCTCCTTCTCCCCGCCGCGCACGCGGTACATCGGGACGATCCACTCGCCCGTGTCGCCGTCGCGCACGCCGTAGTAGAGGGCAGGCAGGTCCTTGTTGAAGACGGGGCGGGCGATGAAGCGCCCGTCGCCCTTGCGGTCGACGAGGTCCTCTTCGTCCTCGTTGACGAGCACGATGCCGTCGCCCTCAGGCGGCTCCTGGGCGAGCGCCGCGCCGCTCGAGGGGACGGCGGCCAGCGCCGCCAGCAGCAGCGCCGCCGCCAGCGCCCGCAGCCTCCTTGCCCTACCGGTTCCGTTCCCTCGCATGCCGTCCTGTCCTCCGTCTGATCGGTGGTGCTGACGGCCACCGAGTGTGTGGAGACAGGGGGTGCGGCGGAATGCCTCGTAGCGGGGGCCACGCGTGGCCCCCCTTACAGGGCATGGCCCCGGAGGGGCCGCGAACGGTGTCATGGGCGTGTACAGGGAAAAGACGTTGGTTCCGGGAGAGGGAAGTCCCCGAATACCGAGGCTGGTCAAGGGGAACCGCCCTACAGGACGTGCCTCGCGAAGAACGTGGGTGGAAGCGCTGGTTCCACCACGAACGGGCAAGAGTTCCGCGGGAGGGAAGTCGGGAATGGGCACGGAGACCGCAGCACCGGGCGGGGAACAGCCCGGACAGGAGCCCGAACAGGGGGCAGGACAGGAGGCGGAGCACCCCGTCGACGCGCGGCTGCGGGTGTACCTGCACCGGCTCGTCAACGCGCAGGGGCGGATGAAGGCGGCGGACGAGCTGGGCGTGAACTACAAGACGCTGGCTCGTGGACTCGACGAACCGGGACCGCTCACCGTCTGGTTGCGCGCGGCCCTGCTCGTGAAGGCGCTCGAGGACGGCGTGACCGCCCTCGCGACGGACGGACGGGAGCCGGGGGACGCGGGAGCGGAAGACGCGGGGCAGGAAGACACCGGGCCAGCCGGCGACGCCGGCGCACTGGCCGGCGAGGTGCGCGAGGCGACGGAGACCCTGCGAGCCCTCACGACCGCCGTCGAGCAACTCCAGGGGGAGCAGGGGGAACGGCTGGCGGCGCTGGATCAGCGCCTCGCTGCGGTCGAGGCCCGGCCACGGGCAGGGGAGTCGGCGGAGGCGGGGGAGAAGGCGGAGGCGGCGCCGGTCATCGGCGCGCCCCGCAGCGCCAACGGGGAGCCGGCCGCATCCGTCGGCGGGGCACCCGTCGCGGTCCACGTCGTGACGGAGCAGCCCGGTCCCGGCGACGAGGACGCCTACGGCGCGGCGTGGCCGCTCGTCGAGGAGTGGCGCGCCCTCCACGCGGGCCATCCCCCGGAGGGCGGGGGCGTGGACTGGCTGCGCGGCAAGGAGCGCCTGCGCGAGCTGGAGATCGCCCTCATCGCGGAGCACGAGCTGGCGCTGCCGCCGGAGCGCTACCGCTGGGACGGCTTCACCAGGCGGGCGCAGCTGCGCTGGCGCGAGCGGACCCTGCGGCGGGTGCGCGGCGAGCGCCGCCGGGCGCAGTGGCAGCGCCGGTTGCGCCGCCTGCTCACGCTCGGCCTGTGGTGGTCGTAGCCGGCGAGCCGGCCCGTCTGTCGCACGCCTGTCGGGGTCCTGTCGGGGCGCGGTAAGTGATTCGCCCGGAACGGCCGAGAAACGCCCCGCAACCCCTTCCCATCACGCGGTGCCGGCGTGGACACTCGAACGCAGTTTCCGGCTTCGCCAGGTTCATGCCTCAGAACCTGGAGGGTCCATCCCGGACCCGGCAGACCCGACGGATCGAGCCTCGCTCTCCCGACGGCCGGCCAGTGAGGGACACACCGCTTCCCGCAGCGGGAGGCAGCCGAAGGGTCGAGCCTTGCTCCCCGGAGGACGCCTCGAACGCCGGGAGACCGCGTGGCGAGCCGCGTTCAGCGCTCGGCCCCGGAGTCCCTGGGCAGAGTGCGTCCCGCACCCGGCCCCGTCGCACGACCCCGTTCCCCGGTCCGGCATCCGACCGTGGGCGGAGTGCGTCCAGCAGCAACCCAGCCACGACCCGCGCCACGGATGCCGGCACGGGTCACCAGCAACGAGCACAGCAGTGACAGGGAGGTCACCGGAATGAACGCAGACCACGGAGACGTGATGGAGATTCGGGCCACGACGCAGCAGTACACCGGCCCCAGCGCCGGCCGGATCGCGAACCTCATCCCGCAGCGGGTGAGCTTCGCGCGGGACTGGTTCTGGACGAGCACCGCCGTCTGCCACGGCGGCGAGTCGGACGGCCTCGCGTTCCGGCAGCGGCCCGACGGCAACGGCATCGACGTGCGCTGCCACACCGGCGGCTGCACGCGCGCCCACGCCGTCACCGCGATCGAGGCGCTCATCGGGCTGCCCATCTGGACGGCCTACGAGCCCGTGGCCGAGGTCGCCGCGCCTCGTCCGCAGGGTCGCTGGCGCGGGCTCGCGCTCCTCGCGGGAGCCGCCGCGTTGCTCGCGGCGCCGCTCGCGCTGGGGCACGGCGGCGAGGTCGCCGTGCTCAACGCCGCCGGCCTCGGGGCCGGGGCGCTCATCGCCCGGCAGGTCATCGCCCGCCGCAGGCGACGGGGGGCGCTCCGCCGCTGACCGCCTGACGCATCCACCCAGCATGGGGCCGCCTCGGTCGAGGCGGCCCCTCTTCGTGCCCGCGAGGGCGCACGACAGCGGCAACGAGACCACCACAAGGAGGACGGTCATGACGATGGCAACGACGACGATCGAGACGGGCGCGACCGCAGCGGGAGAGCGCGGCGGCCGCACCCTCGAAGAGCTCGTGGACCGGGTCTTCGAGGCGCTCCTCGGAGCCGCGCCCGCCGACGAGGAGCAGAGCATCGCCCGCAGCGTCCACGAGGCGCGGCGGCTGAGGCGGCAGGGCGAGCTCGGTGCAGCGCTCGCGGTCCTCGCCGGCGCGGACCTCGCGCAGGCGACCGAGCGGGAGATGCGATGGCTCTACGGCGAGTGGCTCGGCATCGCGGGGCGGCGCTTCGCCGGGCGCGAGGCGGTCGTCTACAGCCCCGGCACGGGGCGGGCGGCCGTGCTCGCGCCGCACCCCGGCGGCGCGCTCGAGGTGCTGGCCGTCCTCGGGATGCGCTGGGAGCCCGGCAAGATCGTCTCGCGGCGCAGCCTGCGGGGCCTCCGGCCCCTCGCGACGGGCGGCTCGTGATGGTCGCCGCGCACGCCCCGGTGGACATCGCGGCGCTCAAGGAGCGCCACCCGCTGGGCGGCGTGGTCGAGGCGGCGGGCGTCCGGCTGCGCGGCAGGGGCCGCGTCCGCCAGGGCGTCTGCCCCTTCCACGAGGAGGCCGAGGGCAGCTTCACGGTCTACGCCAACACCCAGCGCTGGTACTGCTTCGGCTGCGGCGAGCGCGGCGACGTGCTGGACTTCGTCCAGCGCATCGAGGGCCTGAGCCTGCCGGAGGCGATCCGGCGGCTCGACAGCTCCCCGCCGGCCGCCGCCGCACCCCGTCAGGCGACGGGGCGCGGGCGGCGCGGTAGCGAGGCCGTTCCCGCGCCGGACCCGGCGCTGCTCACGGCGGCGGCGCGGTACTACGCCGGCGAGTTGCGGCGCAGCCGCGACGCGCGGTCCTACCTCGCCTCGCGGGGCGTCGGCCTCGGCACGGCCCTGCGGCACGGCCTCGGCTTCGCGCCGGGGCGCGGGCTGCGCACGGCGCTCGCGTCCGCCGGCTTCGCCGACGCACGCATCCGCGAGGGCGGGTTGCTGGCCGGTAGCGGCGAGCGCTTCGCCGGGATGGTCGTCGTCCCCGAGGTCATCGGCGGCAGCGTCCGCTGGCTGGCGGGACGGGCCATCGACCCTGACCGCTCGCCGCGCTTCCAGGCGCTGCCCGGCCCAAAGCCGGTGCTCGGGCTGGCGCGGCTCGGTCACGCGCCGCCGTGGGCGGTCGTGACCGAGGGCGTCTTCGACTGGCTGCTGCTGAGCGAGTGGGGACTGCCCGCCTGCGCCGCCCTCGGCACGCAGGGCATGGAGCGGATCGCAGCCGCCCTGCGCGGCTGCCCCCGCGTCTTCCTCGCCTTCGACCACGACAACGCCGGGCGCGAGGCCGCGGCGGTGCTCGGCGGCCTGCTCGGCCGCCGCGCCGCCTTCGTCGCCCTGCCCGAGGGCGTCGCCGACGTGGCCGACCTGGCCACCCACCCCGGCGGGCGCAGGGTCTTCCTGCGCCTGCTCGAACGGGCGGCCCGCGCCGCCCGCTGACCCACCCAGCCCACCCGGTGAACACCGACAGCCCGGCTCCACGCGAGCCGGGCTGCTTCCGCGTGCCCGCCGGACCAGCCGCCCTGAGAGGAGGCGCGATGACACGAGCGCGACGGGGCTCCGCCCCGCACACGGGCCTCCCGTCGAGGGATCCGCACCAGTCCACCCAGCACATGCACAGCACGAAGGAGAGAGACACATGACGAACGCAGCACCGGCCGTCAACGGCCGCAACGGCGCCAGCCCCAACGGCGCGCAGCCCGAGCCGATCCGCGAGCCCGACCTGCTGTGGGAGAGCCTCCCGCCGGCCGTCACGCAGCGGCTGGCGGACCCCCTCGACGAGGGACTCGTCTCGCAGCGCAGGGGCCGCGGCAACCGCAGCTTCGCCTACCTCGAGGGCAGCACTGTCATCGAGCAGGCCAACCGCGTCTTCGGCCACGGCGGCTGGGGCTACGAGCTCGTCGGCGACGTGACCGTCCGCGAGGGCGAGAGCGTCGACCGGGAGACGGGCGAGGCGAAGTCCTGGCGGGCCTACGCTGCGACCGTGCGGGTCACCGTGCCCGGCTCGCAGCCGCGCACCGACGTCGGCTTCCAGGCCCTCGCCGACGACACGGTCGAGGGCCACGAGACGGCCTGGAAGGGCGCGGTGACCGACGCGCTCAAGCGGGCGCTCAGGAGCTACGGCGACCAGTTCGGGAACGGGCTCTACGGCGACGGGACGACGGGCGACCTCGCGCCCTCGCTGCGGAAGACGCTCGTCGACCTCGGCGAGTGCCGGGGCTTCGACGAGGCGAAGGTGCGGTCCGCCGTGCGCGAGCGCACGGGCCGCGACCTCGACGAGCTGCCGGTGGCGAGCCTCACCCCGCTGGTCGAGGCCGCCGCGCGGAAGCTCCAGCAGGACAACGCGGGCGAGGAGCCCCGCGACGAGACGCCGCAGGCCGCCTGAGCGGCCCGAGGCCAGAGAAGGAAAGGAGGTGCCCATCGCAGGCGCTCAAGTCAGACATCGCAGAGACGCTCCCTCCCGGGAGCGCGAACGGGGCCGCCTCCGACGAGGCGGCCCCGCTGCATCCAGGACCAGGTGCGGCTCCCGCCGCATCGCCAGTGACCACCACACCAACACGAAGAAGGAGAACGAAATGTCACGCACCATGAACCGCGTCGAGCTGCTGGGCCGGGTCGGGACCGACCCCGAGCTGAAGTACAGCCAGAACGGCACCGCCGTCTGCACGCTGCGGATGGCCACCGACCGCCGCCGCCAGAACGGCGAGACCGAGCCCGACTGGCACTCGGTCGTCTGCTTCGGCAAGCTCGCCGAGGCCGTCGGCGAGTACGTCCAGAAGGGCAACCGCGTCTTCGTCGCGGGCTCGCTCGCCCACAGCAGCTACGAGACCGAGGACGGCCAGCGCCGCTACCGCACCGAGGTGCAGGCGCACGAGGTCATCTTCCTCGACTCGAACGGCAACGGCCGCTCCAACGGCAACGGCAACGGCAACGGCGGCCAGCAGGCCGCCGCCGAGGTCGCGGACGACCAGCCCTTCTAGCCATCCCACGGCATCACAGACGCCGCCCGCCCGAGCGCGGGCGCACACGGGGCCGCTCCCTCACGGGGGCGGCCCCGCTCTCGTTTCCGAGCACTGCACGAAGGAGAACCGAAGATGGCACCCACGACCGAACGCGACGCGCTCCCGACCTGGAGCGCGCACACGCTGGTCATGACCCTGCTCGAGGGCGACGAGCCCTTCAACGGCCACTGCACCTGCGACCGCTGGTCGTACCGCACCGACGACTGGACCGACCTCGGGACGAAGTGGGCCTGGCACTACATCGCCGAGTCCGAGGGACCCGGCGGCCACCCGTCCGCAGCGACGATCGTCAGAGATGAGTTGCAGGCCAGCGGCGAGTACGGCGGCGACTGCGCCGGCTGCGGCTACCCCATCGTGCGGGGCCGCACGCACTGCCTCAGCTGCGAGCCGGAGGGCGCGGTCGAGTACGACCACGAGGTGGTGGCGTGACCGCCCCCGCGCACGCCGACGCGCTGCTCGCGGCGCTGCGCAGCAACCTCGACGTGCTGAGCGAGCTGGCCGTGCGCTACGAGGTCGAGACGCGGCCCGACCGCGACCCCGACGCGCCGGCGGTCAACTCCCCCGAGGAGGTCTATCGCCTGCTGGGGCCGGAGATGGGGACGCTCGCGCAGGAGCAGCTGCGCGTGCTGCTGCTCGACCGCCGCAACCGCGTGGTCGAGCAGCGCGTGATCTACCAGGGCAACTGCTCCTCGGCGGTCGTCAGGCTCGCCGAGGTGCTGCGCCCGGCGGTCGTCGCGGCCGTCCCCAACCTGATCGTCGTCCACAACCACCCCTCCGGGGATGCGACGCCGAGCACGAACGACGTCGACATCACGAAGGCGCTGGCCGAGGCGGCGACGCTGCTCGGGATCGAGCTGCTCGACCACATCGTGATCGGCGACGAGGCCGTCAGCCTCCGCGAGCGCGGGCTCTTCTAGCCCGCGCATCGCTCCCCGACCGGGCGGCCCTCCGGCCGTCCCGGCCCGTACGCGGGGCGACGCCCCGCGCGTCCGTCGATCAACCCGGAACGCTTCGAAGGGAGACAGTCATGCTCGACGCCTACCAGGAGATCACCGACCGCATCATCGCCGCGTTGGAGCGCGGCACCGTGCCGTGGCGGACGCCGTGGCGCGCACGCGGTCACCGCAACGCCCGCACCAACCGCCCCTACCGCGGCATCAACATCCTGGTGCTGCAGATGGCGGCGCTGGAGCGGGGCTGGAACGACCCGCGCTGGCTCACCTACCGCCAGGCGCGGGCGGCAGGCGGGCATGTCCGCCGCGGCGAGCACGGCACGCGGGTCGTGCTCTGGAAGTGGATCGAGAAGCAGGACTCGCCCGACCCGGAGCGGCCGGAGCACTACCCGCTGCTGCGGCTCTTCACGGTCTTCAACGTCGCCCAGTGCGAGGATGTCCGGCTCCCCCGCGCCGAGGACGAGGCGGAGGACGGCTTCGACCCGATCGAGCGGGCCGAGGCGGTGGTCGCGGGCTACGCGGGCGGCCCGAGCATCCACGAGGACGCGGACAGCGCCTACTACGTCCCCGCCCGGGACGAGGTGCACCTGCCGCCGCGCGACGCCTTCGGGGACGCGCACGGCTACTACGCGACGCTCTTCCACGAGCTCGCGCACTCCACCGGGCACCCGAAGCGCCTGGACCGCGAGAGCTACCGCACGGCGGCGCCCTTCGGCTCCGAGCACTACTCGCAGGAGGAGCTGGTGGCGGAGTTCGCGGCGGCCTTCCTCGGCAACGAGGCGGGCATCGACCCCTCACGGGTCGAGCAGTCCGCCTCCTACATCGACTCCTGGCTCAAGGCGCTGGAGGACGACCGCCGCCTCGCGGTGGTCGCCGCCGGGCAGGCGCAGCGGGCCGCCGACCACGTGCTCGGGCGCGTTGCCGACGCCCCGCCGGAGGCGGTGCCGGACGCGATGCCCGAGGCGGCCTGACGCGCACCCGACCGGACGGCTCCCCGCCGCCCGGCCCTCACGCGGGCTCACGCCCGCGCATCCACCCGTTCACCTACCGGAAGGAGAACTCCATGCTCGCGGCCGACGCCGCCATCAACCCGGACGACCTGTACACGATCAGCGCGAACGGCTTCTCGGCCACGGCCGACGCCTTCGCGCGCGACCCCGACTCGGAGGGGCTCTGGTTCCTCTCCATGGTCGGCGCCCAGAGCGCCCTCAAGGCGATCTGGGCCGCCCTCCTCAAGCGGCCCCCGGAGAGCGCCCACCTGCTCGCCGGCGCCGACGGCCTCGCGCTCTCCGGCGGCTTCCACCGCTGCGAGGTTCCCCACGAGACCATCGGCACGTGGACGACGAAAATCGCGCGCCTGCCCGTCTCGGGCGGCTACCACGGCATGGTGTACACCCGCCTCGCGGAGTACGCCTTCGAGCGGGACGCGTTCCTCTTGCTCGCCCCCGGCGAGGCGGAGGCTCCCGCCCTGCACCACCGCTTCCTCGACCGCCGCAGCCCCCTGCCCCTGCACCGCTCCTGGGCGGAGTGGCTGTGGGAACGGGGACTGGCGGAGGGCGAGATCTCGCGGCTCCAGTCGGCGGGGATCGCCGCCTGGCGCTGCACCCCGGACGCCGAGGCGCTCCGGGACGACCTCGCCGCCGCCGTGGCGGCGGGGACGCTCACGCTCCCGCGTGAGCACGCAACCAACGAACGAACGGAAGGAGACACGAGATGAGACTGGCAGCCCAGGCGAAGGGCGGCTTCTACCCGACGCCGCCCCGCGTCACCGAGCTGATCGCGAGCCTCGCGCAGGCTCGCACCGTTGCGCGCGGCGAGACGACGCTGCGCATCCTCGACCCCTGCTGCGGGGCCGGGGAGGCGCTGCAGCAGCTCGCGAAGCGCATCGCGCGCCCCGACGGGGCCACGGTCGAGACCTACGGGGTGGAGCTCCACGCCGAGCGTGCGAAGGAGGCGGAGGACCGCCTCGGCCACGTGCTCGCCACCGACCTCTTCCAGACGGCGATCGCCAACGGGGCGTTCGGGATGCTGTTCCTGAACCCGCCCTACGACGATGACGCCGCGGACGACGAGAAGCGCACGGAACACGCCTTCCTGCGCCACAGCACGCGCTACCTCTGCGAGCAGGGGCTGCTGGTCTTCGTCATCCCCAGGCGGCGGCTGGCGGAGTCGGCTCGCTACCTCGCCTCGCACTACGCGCGGCTGCGCGTGTGGGCCTTCCCCGAGCCCGAGCGTGACGCCTTCGACCAGGTCGTCGTCACCGGCATCCGCAAGGCCGAGGTGCAGCACGACCAGTACGAGGCCGTGCGGCTGCAGGAGGCGCTGGAGGGCAACATCGAGGAGCTCACCCGCCACCGCTACCCCGTCTACAACGCGCGGGCGACGGCGGGCGGCGAGGTGCTCTTCGCCACCCGCACCATCGACCCGGTCGCCGCCGCGGCCGAGTCGCGGCGCTCCGGCCTCTGGGTGTCCGCCACGGTCACCGACGCGCTCTGGCCCGCCGAGGACGCCCGCACGCGGCCGCTGATGCCGCTGCGGCGCGGGCACCTGGCGATGCTCGTGGCGGCGGGCTTCCTCGACAACCTCCAGCTCGAGGCCGATGGCCAGCGGATTCTCGTCAAGGGCCGCACCAGCAAGGAGATGGTGCTGGTCGAGACCACGCGCGAGAAGGAGGTGCACCGCGAGCGGCTGCGCACCACCGTCGTCGCACTCGACCTCGACCTCGGCGAGATCACGGACATCGCCGCGTGACGGAGGGAGACGGGACGATGCAGATGCCCCTCGACCCGGAGACCTGCATCCGCTGCGGTCTCCCCATCCGCCCCGGTGAGCCGGTCGAGCGAACCGCGTCCGTGGACCTCGCCGGCGGACGGGCCGTCTCCTCCCCGGTGACGGCTATCCATCTCAAGGACGGCTGCGAGCGCGCACGGCGCGACGCCGCATAGACGGCTCCTCTCCGGAGCCGCATCCACGAGGCCCCGCGGTCATGTGATCGCGGGGCCTCGCCACGTCACGACCCAGGACACGAAGGAAGGAACGGACCCCATGGACCTGGCAGGATTCATCGACACGTACCGGGAGGCCATCGCCCAGCGGGTGGTGGAGTCCTACCCGCCCCGCTACCGGCCCTCCGAGCAGGGCAGGCCGCTCCCGCACCTGCTGCGCGTTCCCCTGGGCGCGCAGGCCGACGCCATCCGCGGCGCGGCGCTCTCCCTCGAGGCGCAGCGCGGCACGACCGTCGTCGGCGAGATGGGCACCGGCAAGACCTTCATCGCCGCCTCGGCGGCCTACATGGCGGGCTTCGAGCGCGTGCTCGTGCTCTGCCCGCCCCACCTGACCCGCAAGTGGAAGCGCGAGGTCGAGGAGACCGTCCCCGGCGCCCGCGCCGTCATCGTCGCCTCGATCACCGACCTGGAGCGGCTGCGCACCACGACGGGCGACGGGCCGCTCTTCGCGGTCATGTCGCGCGAGCGCGCCAAGCTCTCCTACCGCTGGCAGCCGGCCGTGGTGGAGCGCTGGGCGACGGCGGGCACGCGGCTCGTGCGCGACGAGGAGACGGGCGAGCCCTTCCGGGTGCCGTGCTGCCCCGACTGCCACGAGCAGATCGTCGACAAGGACGGCGTGCCGCTCACGGCTCGCGACCTCGCGCGCCGCAAGCGCTGGTGCCCGGAGTGCGGCGCTCCGCTCTGGCAGGCCGACCGCACGGGGCCAAAGCGCTACCCGCTCAGCGACTACGTGAAGCTCCGCCTCAAGGGCTTCTTCGACCTGCTCATCGGCGACGAGATCCACGAGTTCAAGGCGCGGGGCTCCGCCCAGGGCATCGCCGCCGGCGTCCTCGCCGACGCCTGCGGGAAGTCGCTCTCGCTGAGCGGCACGCTCATGGGCGGCTACTCCTCGACGCTCTTCCATCTCCTCTACCGGTTCAGCCCGGAGATCCGGGGCGAGTTCGGGCGGGGCGATGAGAGCCGCTGGATCGAGCGCTACGGCTTCGTCGAGCACACCATCGGGCGCGACGACGGCGAGTCCTTCGAGGACGGGCGCACGAGCCGCCGCAAGAAGTTCCGCAAGGTCGTGCGCGAGCGCCCGGGGCTCGCCCCCGCCGCGCTCTTCCACCTCATCGGCAACAGCGTCTTCCTGCGGCTCTCCGACGTGGCCTCCGGGCTCCCGCCCTACGAGGAGCGCGTGCTGCTCTCCTCGATGGACACGGAGTTGGACGGCAACGGGCTCTCGCAGCGCTCGGGCTACGACGAGCTGTACGGGGCTCTCAGGGCCGCGCTCGCGGACGCGCTCTCGAAGGGTTCGCGGCGGCTGCTCGCCACCTACCTGCAGACGCTGCTCGCCTACCCCGACGGCTGCACGCGCGGCGAGACGGTCTTCGACCCGGAGACCGAGGAGCTGCTCGTGCAGGTGCCGCCCCTCCCCGAGGGGAAGCTCTACCCGAAGGAGCAGGCGCTCGTCGACCTCGTCGCCGCCGAGCGGCTCGCTGGCCGCCGGGTGCTGGTCTACGTGACCCACACGGGCACGCGCGACATCACCGGGCGCATGGAGGACTTCCTCTCCCGCCACGGCTTCCGGGTCGCGGTGATGAAGGCGGACGCCGTGCCGCCCCAGCGCCGCGAGGCGTGGGTGGCGAAGCGGGTCGAGGAGGGCGTCGACGTGCTCGTCTGCCACCCCCGGCTGGTCCAGACGGGCCTCGACCTCGTGGAGTTCCAGACCGTGTGCTGGTACGAGACGGACTACAGCGTGTACGTGATGCGGCAGGCCTCGCGCCGCTCGTGGCGGATCGGCCAGACGCAGCCCGTGCAGGTCGTCTTCATGGCCTACCGGAACACCCTGCAAGCCGACGCGCTCAAGCTCGTGGCGCAGAAGCTCCAGTCCTCGCTCGCCGTCGAGGGTGAGCTGCCCGAGGACGGCCTCGCCGCCTATGGGGACGAAGGCGACGATCTGATGCTCGCCCTGGCGCGCAAGATCGTCGCGGGCGCGGAGGACGCGGACTCGGTCGAGTCGGTGTTCGATCAGGCGCGGCAGGTCGCGGCGGAGGCCGAGGCGCTGCTCGTCGACGAGGGCTGGCACGCGCCGGAGCCCGAGCCGGTGGCGATCGAGGCGGAGGCCGCCCCGGTCGGGGTTGCCCCTGGCGATCGCCGCGAAGACGCCCGCGAGCGGCAGCGGACGCTGGTCTCGTGGGCGGAGTTCATGGCCGGGGAGCCGGACGAGCCGGAGCCGCAGCGACGCAACGAAGCTCCGACGCTCTCGCTCTTCGAGTGGGCGCTGGAGCGCGAACAGGAGGGCGCGCTCGCGGGAGCGGGCTCGTAGACGGACGCGCGGGGGACATCGCCGATGAGCGGCGGTGTCCCCCGGTTCCGTCCCATGTGTGCGGGCTATTTGGCGTTCAGGGGGATGGCTTGGCCGGGCCGCATGTATGCGGCTCTCTTTCGTTGTCAGGTCCTGGGCCGGGGGAGCCGGCCATGCATGCAGCCCTTGCTGCGTTTCAATAGGAGGGCGACGCGGCCTGCGGGTCCCCGCGCCAGGTGGCATCCAGCGCGTCGGGAATGTGTGCGTTGGTCAGCTCGCCCTTCCAGTAGGCGGCGCGCTCGGCCTTGGCGAGACTGGCCGGCTGAACCTTCCATCCGGGGTTGGACTCCCGGATCGCACGGGCGATGTCCGCGAGCGTCGCGCCCCGCGTGCAGAAGTCGTCGACGACGATCACCAGGCCGGGCTCGCCTCCGATGGCGGAAGCCAGGTACACCCCGTCCACGGCGGCGTCCCGCTTGCCCGCGGAGGCGATGCCGGTGAGGCTGGGATGCCGATCCTTGGTGACGTGGTGGGGAAGCCACTCCCAGCCACGGGATTGTGCAAGCGCGGACGCCAGTGTCGACGCCGGCGTGTCGGATTGCACAATGTTCTGCCCTGAAGAGACCGAGGAGACGACGACGACGCGCGGGTTCCCGGCGGGGAGGAAGTCCTCGAAGGCGGCGCAGAAGGTGCGGGTGGCTGCCCTGGCGGCGGCAGGTTCGCCGTACTTGAACCGGTTGAAGCGCCGGGTCCACTTCTCGCCGGGCCGATCCGTGATTCGGAACCCGACCGTGAGCAGCCCCAGATCGCCGACCGGGAGTCGCTTGATCTCCATCAACCGGCCCATTACGCCGTAGTTGCCCGCGGCCTCCTCGCCGAACAGGCGCGCCGTGTAGGAGGACCGCGCTTCGGTGTTGCCCGGGGGCTCCTCGCCGAATAGGCGCGCAGCCAGGCGTGCAGCCTCGTCGCCCGCTGCGTTGGCGGACGGCGATTGCGTTGCCGGTCTCGTTTCCTTGTCCATGCGTTCTCCTCCTGTACGGTTCCCGTATACCACCCCAGTTGGGACTTATGCGCCTCACTTGGGCGGGGACGGCGGGCGCTGTCCTAGACGGTGGTGATGGTGAACAGGTCGTCGAAGTCCAGGCCGAGCACGTGCAGGAGGCGTCGCCGCACGGGCGGCGAGGGGCGGCGCGCACCGCTCATGAGCTGGGAGAGGTAGCCCGGTGAGATCCCGGCCAGGCGCGCCAGCTCGTTCTGGGACATCTCCCGCTCCTCGAGGAAGGCCCAGACCGGGTCGGGCTTGAGGGTGACGCGCAACGGGTTGCGCGTGTACGCCATCGCGACATCACCCGCCGGACGGAGCGGCCATCTCCTCAGTTGCCCCCGGACGAGGCGTTGGGCGGCGCGTCGCTGCGCACGACGAGCGGGGTGAGCGGGGGCAGGCCGTCCGTGAAGATCTCGGCGAAGGGGCGGTTGACGAAGTCCGGCGCGCCGACGGCGTACGCGATCCACTCACCCTCGTGGAGCGCCCAGGCGGAGGACAGGGCGTGCTCGCGCGCGCACTCCGCCAGCGCAGCGACGCTCCCGCCCTCGTGCAGCACGAGGCTCCAGCCCGCCGCCACCTCGCCCCGGAGGCAACCGGGCCAGTCCGTGGGCGCGGGGAGCGCGCCCACCGGGTCCGCGCTCGGGCCGTCGCTGGCGGCGACGAGCGGCGTGAGCGAGGGCACGCCCTCGGCGAACAGCTCGGCGAAGGGCTCGTTGACGAAGTCCGGCGCCTCCGGGATGTAGGCGAGGTACTGACCCTCGTGGAGGGCGTAGAGCGCCGTGACGCCCCGGCTCTGCGCGCAGGCGGCCAGCTCGTCCACGGTCCCGCCCTCGTAGACCAGCAGGCTGAAGCCAGCCACCACGGCGCCCTTGAGGCAGTGCGCCCAGGGCTCGGGCTGCGGCTGCGGCGCGCCGAGGACGACGCGGTAGACGCGCGTGACCGTGCCGTCCTGGGAGGTGACGGTCACGGTCACCGCCTCGAGGTCATCGAGCGCGACCTGGTGGCCGGCCGTGTCGGGATCGGCGTCGGGCGGGTCGACGGCGACCGTCGTGCCGGGCTGCGCCGCCTCGGCCTCGACGGTGGTCACGGTGACGCCCTCGGCGGCGGCGCCCTCGTACTCCGTGCGGACCGGCGAGAACTCACCGAAGTCGACACCCTCGAGGCTGAGCGAGGCGAGGAGGGCGTCGGGCGCGCCGAGCACGACGCGGTAGACGCGCACGCGGCTGCCGTCCTGCGAGGTCACGGTCACGGTCAGCGCCTCGAGGCCATCGAGCGCGACCTGGTGTCCGGCCGTGTCGGGGTCGGCGTCGGGCGGATCGATCACCACTGTCGTGCGGCGCTGCGCCGCCTCGGCGGTCACCACCGTCACGGTGACGCCCTCGGCGGCGGCGCCCTCGTACTCCGTGCGGGCCGGCGAGAACTCGCCGAAGTCGACGCCCTCGAGGCTGAGCGAGACGAGGCGCGCGTCGATCGCGTCGGGCATGTTGTAGCTGTAGACCTTGCCGTCGAGCTCGTCGGCGACGTACATGAACTCGCCGTCGGACCAGATGCCGCGCGGGCTGTTGTTGCCGACGCGCCCGGGCTCCTCGAACTCCTCGTCGCGCACGCGCTCCAGCGGCACGGGCTCGTCGGGGCCCGCCTGCAGGGCGAGCACCTCGCCCGGCGCTGCCCCGCCCTCGAGCGTCGTGGGCCGCGCGGCGGCTGCCTGCGTGGCCTCCGCCGTGCCCGGCTCCGTCGCGTCCGGCTCGGCCGACTCGTCGTCCGGCGGGCGCGCGGGCAGGCGGTAGGCGAAGAGTTGCTTGGCGCCGTGGTCGGAGACCCAGATGGTGACGCCGTCCGACCATACCCCGCGGGGGTCGCCGTTGGCGGGGTCGAGGGCGTACTCGCCCAGCAGCGCGCCCGTCGCCAGGTCGTAGGCGAAGAGCGTGTTCTTGCCCGCGTCCAGCACCCAGGCGACGCCCTCCCCGATCCACAGGCCGCGCGCGTCGCGGTTGCGGGGGGCGAGCTCGACGTCGCGCTCGGCCAGGCGCTCGCCCGAGACGGTGTCGTAGGCGAAGAGCCGGTCCTGGCCGCTGTCGGAGACCCAGGCGATCTCGTCCGCGATGGCGATGCCGCGCGGCGCGCGGTTGCGCTCGTCGAGGGCGAACTCACGCCCGGCGTCGCGCTCCTTCGTCTCGAGGTCGTAGACGTAGACGGCGTCGTCCGCGCCGGTGCCGTTCTGCAGCAGCCACACGGTCGAGCCCTCGCCCTGCATGCCTGCGGGCCGGTCGTGGGCGGGGGCGAGTTCCTCGACGTCGCGCTCCACCGTCCACTCGAAGTCCACCTCGCTGGGCGAGGGGCCGCCGCCGCCGCCGCCACCACCGACAGCGCCACCGCCGCCAGCGCCGCCGCCACCACCACCGCCGCCACCGCCGCCCGGCAGACCGCCGCCGCCCACGGGGGCGCGCGGGCTCACCGTGACCGTCAGCGGTACGTCGCCGATCGCGCCGTAGACCGTGTCCGTGCTGGTGAGGGCGTGGGTGATCGTGACCGCGCCCCGGGCCCTGGCCCGCACCCGCACCTCCTGCGGCGCGCGCCAGTTCTGCGTCGTGAAGGTGAGGGTCGCGGGCGAGACCGTCGCCAGCGACTCGTCGTCGCTGGTGAGGGCGACGGTGACAGTGGCGGTGGGCCGCGAGTTCAGCCTGACGGTGTATGGCTCAGCCTGCTGGCCGGCCGCCACCGTCAGCGAGGACCTGCTCAGGTTCAGGCCGGGCGAGTCCGCGTCGCGGATGACGATCTCCACGTACTGCCGGTTCAGCAGCACGTTCGTGGCCAGGTCCGGGTTGGGGGGCGTGGCGAAGGTGACCGTGAGCGAGGGCGAGGTCGTGGCCGTGAGCCGCAGCACCTTCTCGCCGTCGACCACCTCGTCGGGGAGGAGGCGCACGACGGCCGTGGCGCTGGTCTCGCCCGCGGGGATGGTGAAGGCCACCGGCAGCCTGTAGTCCGCGCTCGTGGCCGTCGAGGCCACCCCGGACTTGAGCGTGAGCGTGACGGTGACGCCGCCCTGGTCGGCGGGCCTGTCCAGCGTCGCCCTCATCTCGACCTGGCCGCCCTCGTTGGCGGTGGCGTCCTGGAACGCGCCGGCCGCCAGCCGCACGCTCGTGGGCACGTCCTCGCTGTCGATGGTGATGACGGCCTGCAGGTTCCCCGCCGGCCTGCGCTGGAACAGGTCCTCCACGTTCCGCGCCGTGGCCGGCGCCGGGGTGAAGCCCAGGCGGATGGTCTCGTCCGGCTCGCCGAACGCGTCGTTGCAGATCTGGATCGTGAGATTCGTGCTCGTCTGGCCCGCGGCAATCGTCACCGTCTTGTTGGCGATGCGGAAGTCCTGCGTCGCGGTCGGTGTTGCGGGGCAGCTTGACGCCTCGCGCGCCGTGCTGTCCGGCAGCACGCGCACGGTGAAGGTCATCGCCTCGTCCACGTCGGCGCTGACGGTCACCGGCACGGTCAGCGTCCCGCCGGTGACGTCCTCCATCACCGTGGCCTGGTACGCGTTGTTCCTCGCGGCGTTGTTGCCGAAGGCGACCGTTGCCATGCCGCCGTCGTCGTCGGTGTAGGAGATCCTGACGCTGCCCTTGCCGCTCCTGGCGGTCCACATGCTGGGGCCGGAGCCCCTGACCGTAATCCGCTTCACGCCCACGCTCGGCGTGCTGTCGTCCGGCAGCCTGATCGACGCGTCCACGCGGCGCTTGCCCTCCGGCACCGTCACCGTCACGCCCCGCTCGTCGTCGACGATGGTGACGGTCAGGCCCGTCCCCGACAGGGTGGGGCTGGTCGCCGCCACCGTCAGGACGATGGTCTCGTTGTCCGGGTCGTTGTCCTGTTGAGTGGTGAGCGTAACGCTGCCCGTGGTCTTGCCCGCCGCGATGCTGATGGTCGTCGGCAGGTTGTAGTCCGTCGTCTCCGCCGTGGAAGCCGAGTCCACCGTCAGCGTCACCGTGGTGCCGCCTGTGGGGGCCGCCTGGTTCAGCCTGGCGATGACCAGGAGGCTGCCGCCCTCGTTGACCCTGTTCATGGGCGCGTTGGTCGAGAGCGTCAGACCCCCGGGGGTGACGGCCGATGCGGCCACCGTCACCGTCACGTCGTCGATCGTCGCGCCGTCGTAGCTCGTGTCCGTGCTCGTCACGGCGTGGGTGATCGTCGACGACCCCGCCAGGACGCCCGTTACGGTGAACTCCTGCGGCGTCGCCCAGTTCGACGTCGTGAACGTCCTCGACGCAGGCGACACCGTCGCGTTGGCTGGGGCGCCGCTGGTGGGCGTGATGGTGACGCTTGCCGTCGGCTGCGTGTTCAGCCGCACGGTGTATGTCGACGTATTCCCGGCGCCGCTCGCCGTCACCGTCAGCGCCGTGTGGCTCGCGGTCACCCCCACCGTCCCGACGATCGGGTCCGGCGTCTCCGTCCACACCGCGTTGAACTGCGTCCCGCCCGACGGCGCGATGGTGTCCGCCGTCAGCTCCAGCACCACGGTGTCCCCCTCCTCGGCGGTGGCGGTGCTCAGCCCCGACTCCTTCACCAGCAGCGCGAACGTCGTGGCCGCCGCCGTCACGCGCGCGGTGAGGCGCGGCAGGTTGCTCAGGTTGGTGTACGCGGTGTCCGTCGACGTCACCGTGTGCGTGATCGTCGCCGACCCCGCGGCCACGCCCGTCACCGTGACCGGCTGCGGCGTCTCCCAGTTGGTCGACGTGAAGGTCAGCGCGCTCGACACCGTCGCCTTGCCCGTGGCGCTGCTGGCGGGCGTGACGGTCACGTTCGCCGTGGGCGCCTGGTTCAGCCGCACGGTGTATGTCAGCTCCTCCGTGGGCAGCAGGTCCAGCGTGGTTGTGCTCAGCGTCAGGCCTGCGCCGCTGTCCGTGATCCGCGCGCGCGTCCACGTCGGCGTCGCCTGGACCGTGCGACTCTTGCGCTTGGCGTTGCCGCCGAAGTGGAACAGCTCCTGCTGCTCCGTACTCGTGTCCGTGACGATGGTGATGGTCCCCGTGGCCGTCTTGGCCCCCTCCGGGATGGTGAACGTGGGCAGGGTCACGTCGTTCGGCGACGCGGTGATGCTCGACCGCCAGCCCCGCAGGGCAAGCGCCACCTTCCACCCGCCGGGGCCCACGTACTTGTCCGCGGTGGCCGTGACCACCAGCTCCTGCCCCTCGAAGAGCAGGATGTCGCCGCCCTGCACCCCCGCCGTGCCCGTGATGTTCGTCGTGAACTTCACCGAGCTCACCTCGTCCTCGCTCTTCACCGTCACCCGCGCCGTCGCCCCGGCCCCGACCGTCGCCTCCGACCCGCCCCGGTCGTAGTGGTCGCCCAGGTCGTCCACCGTCGTGTCCTTGGCGACGATGCGCAGGTCGAGGTACTCGTCGTCCTCCTCAACGTCGTCGTTCTCGATGGCGATGGCGAGGTTCATCGACTTGGCCGTCGCCGCCCCGAAGGTCACCGTCTTGGTGCCTATCACGAAGTCCTTGGGGTTCCCCGTCGCGTTGTTCGGGTCGTCCGTCTCCCGCGCCGTGCTCGTGGACAGCACCTCGACGGTGAAGGTCGTGTTCGACTCGGGCAGGTGGTTGATGGCGATGGGCACGTTGAGCGTCCCCACCACCTCCTCGCCGTCGGCCGTGTAGCGCGTCGTCCGCGCCGCCGTCCCGAAGGCGATATCGGCGTCGCGCTGCTCATCGTCCTCGATGGTGATCTGCCCCAGCGAGCCGCTGGCGTGCCGCGTGTAGTACTTCTCCAGGGTGGTCCCCGATGTGTTCGCCGCCTTGATCCGCACCTCGATGGTCTGGTCGTCCTCCACCCACGCGTCGTCGGTGATCGTCACGTCCACCGTGGCGCTGGTCGTCGTCGGCGTCAGGGTGAAGGTCCTGGTCGCGATGCTGTAGTCCGTGCCGCTGCCCGTCGCCGTGCCCGTGCCGAGGACCTGCAGCTCGAAGGTGGTGTCCACCGACGGGCTGTGGCTCACCTTGATCGGGATCTTGTAGGTGCCGTTGGTCACGTCCTCGTCCACCGAGTGCGTGAACTTCGTCATCGACGCCGCGTTGGTCCCGATCGCGATCGTCGCCGCCGCCGCGTCGTCGTCGTTGATCGTCAGCGTCGCGAGCCTGCTCTGGGCGTTGCGGTCGTAGTGGTCGCCGAGGTCGTTCGGCGTCGTGTCGGCCGCCACGATGCGCAGTTGCACCGTCTCGGGGTGCTCGACGAGGGCGTTGTTGGTGAGCCGGATCTGGACGTTCTGGGTCTTGCCGGTGTCGGTGGGGCGGAACGTCACCGCCTTGTTGTTGAGCACGCGGTAGTCGCCGGGGTTCTGGGCGTTGGTCCACTCCGTCGCCGTGCTCGCCGCCAGCACCTCGACCGTGAACTGCGTGTTCGACTCGGGCAGGTGGTTGATCGTGACCGGCACGTTGAGCACCCCGCCCGTCACGTCCTCGTCCACGGTGGCCGTGTACGAGGACGTGCCCGAGGCGTTCGCGCCGAAGGCGATCTTCGCGTCGTCCCGCTCGTCGTCGAGGATCGTCACCGTCGCCTCGGTCGAGACCCCGTCGGTATCGTCCTGCTCCTCTGTGTCGCGCGCATAGAACCGGTCCAGACCCGACCCGGCGGCGGCCAGGCGCAGCTTGATGGTCTGGTCCTCCTCGACCAGGTCGTCGTTGACGATGGTGATGCGCATTAGCTGCTGAGTTGGGCGGTTGGGGCCGAACGTGACCGAGCTCGTCGCGATGGTGTAGTCCGCGGATGTCGCCGTGGTGCCCGTCGACACGACCGTGATCGGGATGGTGATGTCCGACTCCGGCTTCGCGCTGACCAGCACCGACGCCTCCCAGTACCCGCTCGCCTCGTTCTCGGCCCCATCGCCTTTGTACTCGGCCCTCGACCCCGCCCCCTGGAATGGGATGCCGGGGATGCCTAAGTCGGGGATGGCGAACGCGATCTTGGCCTCGTCCGCCTCGTCGTCCTCGATGGTGAGGACCGCCCTGCGGCCGCTGCTGTGGCGCGTGTAGTGGCGTCCCAGGTTGTTCGTCGCGCTGTCGCCGATGGACACGAGGATCCGCTGGTCCTCCTCCACGAGGTCGTCGTCGTTGATGGTGATGGCGAGGTTCTTGCTGACCGTGCCGCTGCTGAGCGTGTCGCTCGGCCCGAACGTCACCGACTTCGTCACGATGCGGAAGTCGCCGAGGTTCTGCGCGCTCTGCCACTCCGACGCCGGGTGGGTCGACGCCGTCAGCACCGTGACCGGGATGGTGATGGACGACTCGGGGATGCGGTTGATGGTGACGGGCACGTTCAGCGTGTTGCCCGTCACGTCCTCGTCCACGCTGGCCGTGTGGTTCGACGTGGACGCCGGGTTCGTGCCAAACGCGACGCGGGCGCCCGTGCGCTCGTCGTCCGTGATGGTGACCTTCGCCAGCCGACCCATGGCGTGCCGGGTGTAGAGGGCGCCGATGGTGCCCGACGTGCTGTCGGAGATCTTCAACTCGATGGTCTGGTTCTCCTCCAGCAGCGCGTCGTTGGTGATGGTGATCGTGAGATGCTGGATCCTGGACGTGGTGGGCCCGAACGTCACCGACTTGGTCTGGATGCGGAAGTCGCCGGGGTTCTGGGTGTTGGTCCACTCCGTGGCCGTGCCGCCCGTCTCCACCGTGACGTTGAACGTGGTGTCGACTGAGGGGTTGTCCGTGATGACGATGGGCACGCGGAGGGTCCCGCCCGACACGTTCTCCGTCACGCTGAAGGTCTGCTTGGTCGTGGCCGTGATGCTCCTGAAACTGACACTCGCGTTGTTGTCGTCGTCGTCGGCGATCGTGATCGTGGCCTCGTCCTCGCCGCTGACCTTCGCCCAGCCGCTGACGCTGGTCGAGATCGTCGCCGTGAACGTCTCGTCCCCCTCCACCAGCGCGTCCTGGGCGATGGGTATGGTCAGCGTCCCCGTGGTCTGCCCCGCCGCGATCGTCAGCGTCGCGGGCGTGGTGCCGGTGTCGTCCGCGGTGGCGGTGCTGCCGGAGTAGTCGTAGGTGACGGCGAGAGCCAGCCCGCCCGTGGGCGCGGCCTGCCCCAGCGTCACCGTGAGCCGCGCGTTCGCGCCCTCGTTCGCCGTCTTCGTCGACTCGATGCGGAACGTCTTCGAGGAGGCGACCACCGAGGCCGTCACCGAGCCGATGGAGAGGGTGCTCGGGTAGTTCGTGTCGGTGCTCGTGGCCGCGTGCGTGATCGTGGACGAGCCCACCTGCACGCCCGTGATCGTGAAGGTCTGCGCCGTGTCCCAGTTCTGGGGCGTGAACGTCCGCGAGGCCGGCGCCACCGTGGCGTTGGCCGGCGTGCCGCTCGTCGCCCCGACGACGACGTTGGCGGTGGGCTTGGAGTCCAGCACCACCGTGTAGGTCGTCGTCGCGCCCACCTCGACCGAGCGCGACGTCTGGCTGACCGATACCCCGGCGGTGTCGTCGTCGGTGATGGTGAGCGTCACGCCCGTGACGGTGAGGCCGCTCACCGAAGTCGTGAGGATGACCGTCTCGTTGGCCTCGTCGATGTCGTCGTCGACGATGCTCACCGTGCCCGTGGCGGAGGTCTGGCCGACGGGGATCGTGAACGCCGCGGGCAGCGAGTAGTCCGCCGTGCCCGTGGCCGTGCCAGTCGCCGTCAGCGTCACCGAGACGGCCGTGGTGGCGGCGCGGTTGAGGGTGGCCGTGACCGTGACCGAGCCGCCGTCCTCGGCGATGGTGTTGCTGGCCGCGTTGGTGCTCAGGGCCAGCGTGGTGGGGGCCGTCTGCGTGGCGGCGGTGACGGTGGCCGCCACCGAGGCGATGGAGATGCCCTGGTAGTCCGTGTCGGTGCTCGTGGCGGCGTGCGTGATCGTCGAGGTGCCCGCCGTCACGCCCGTGACCGTGACGGTCTGCGTCTGGCTCCAGTTGGTGGACGTGAACGTCTTTGCCTGGTTGGTGACGGTGGCCTTGTCCGTGTCGCCGCTGGTGGGCGTGACGGTGACGTCGGCCGTGGGCGCCTTGTTGAGCTTGATCGTGTAGGTCGTCGTCGAGCCTGCGACCACGCTGACGGACGTCGTGCTGACCGTCACCCCCGCGGTGGGCGTGGCGGTGGGCGTGCCGGTCACCGAGCTGGACCAGTCGCCCCAGCCGTTGCCGCTCGTGGTCTGGCCGTCGTTCGCGCTCACCTGCACGTGGTAGGCCGTGCCGTTGGTCAGCATCGTGATCTCCGCCATGGTCGTCGTGATCGACGCCGTGGTGGTCACCCAGCCCGTGGACGGGTCGCCCGCGGTGGTGGCGGTCTGGTCCGTCGCCGTCGTCGTCTTGTAGCGCAACCGGTAGCTCGACACCGGGCCCGCGGGCTTGGTCCACGACGCCGACAGCTTCTGCGCCCCCGCCGTCAGCGACAGCCCCGACGGCGCCGCCGGCGGGTCGTTGTCGTCAATGGTGATGGTGATCGTGGGCCGCGTGCCGACCGTGTAGCCCGTGCCCGCGTTGATGGTGACCTTGAACGTCTCGTTCTCCTCGTTCACGGTGTCGTCCACGGTCGGGATATCCGGCATATTGGTGTAGACAGCGCCGGCGTTCGCCGAGAAGGTCGTGGGATAGGTCCCCAGGTCCGCGGTCAGGCTGGCCGGGTTGGTGTCACCGGCCGCATAGGTCAGCGTGCCGCTGATGGCGACCTGGGTCTGGGTTTGGATTCGCTGACTATAGGGGTCGCCTTCCGTAATGAATGCTGCCGCCCCGGGCCAGGAGAGCGCGTATACCGGCGTCCCGGTCCCGAACGCCCAGGCGCCGTTTCCGTTGCTGTTCACGCCCCGCACCCGCCACCGGTAGGTGCGGCCGTTGTCCAGGCTTGAGAGCGTCTGCGACGCCGTGGGCGGCGACGTCTCCGTGCCGCGCGTGGCCGCCACCCAGGCGGTGGCCGCATTGTTGCCCGAAGCCGCCGCGTTGTTGGCCACCATCCCCGTGCCCGTCGTCGGGGCATACGTGTAGTGCACGTCGTAGCCGGTCGGCGTGCCGGCAGGCGCGGTCCAGCTCAAGGCAAGCGAACCACTACCCGCGTCGGCGGACAGCGCCGTGGGGGCTGTGGGCGTGGTGGTGCCCGCCCGCGCCGAGCCGCTGACCCTGAAGGACAGCACCTCGCTGGTGCCGATTTCCGTCCAGGGGACAAACTGGTTGCCGGTGTAGGTGTTACCGGTGTTCGCGATGCTGAAGCCATCGGCGGCGCCTGCGTCCTCGTCGTCGCTCTCCGTACCGCTGAGCAGGAGATTCACTCCCCCGGTCCAGGCGCTTGAACCGATCACCACGTAGTACGTCGTGCTTGCCGCGAGGGTGGTGCCCGTGGGCGCCGCGAAGGTCACGGGACCCGTCGTCACGCTGGCGGCCGTCGCCGGCACGGTCAGGTCCGCAAGCTTGGTGCCCAGGTCGTCAAGACCGGTGGTCAGCGCCGCACCGCCGGAGGTCCACACCGACGCGGTCAGCGTGCCCAGATGAGCGTCCGTCAGGCTTGCAGTTTTGGTGGCGATATGGAAGTGGATGCCCGTGAGCGTGTAGCCGGCCGCGTTGCTCCCCGTCGTGAACGCGGTGACGTACTCATCGCTGGGCCGGTAACCGCCTGAGCCCGTTGCCTGCCCCACGTTGCTGACCAGGGTGTCGGTGGCGGCGCGGGTGACGACGATGGTGTAGGTCTTGGTCGTCGTCATGTCCTGGGCGGTGACCTTCACGTTGATCTCGTTCGCGCCCACTGTCAGCGCGATGGCGGTGCTGGCCATGGCGCTCGTCACCGCCGTCAGCGTCGAGCCCTTGCCCGCCTCGATGGTCGCGTTGGACTCGTTCGCCGTGGGCGTGACCTTCATGTGGGTGACGTTGTTCGGCACCGTGGCGATGTAGTCCTCGGTGGCCGCGGCGAACGCAGGGTCGAGGGTCAGCGTCCCGCCGAACGTCGAGCCGTCGGTGCTGGTGCTGCCGGTGAGGGCGCTGAGGGTGGCGTCGGTGGACTGGGTCTGGCCCGCGGCGCCTCTGATCTGGAAGGAGATCGAAGCGTCGAATTGGTCGTCGACCCAAACGGAATTGGTTGTGTCGTAAGTCTGCGAGATGTTGGCAATGCTCCACCCCGCGGCCCCGCCCGAGTCCTCGTTGTCGCTTCCCGTGGTGTGGAAGTCAAGGTTGCTGCCATTGATTACCAGGTGATAGACCGTGCTCGCCGTGAGCGTAGGGGTGCTGGAGGGCGCGGCGAAGTAGACCACCCCGTCGTGGAGGCTCGTCGGGGCCGTCAGGTCGGCGATCTTGGTCCCCGGGTCGCCGCTGCTGTCGGAATGCAAATCGACGTCGATCGTTCCGCCGGAGGTTTGCCCCAGGGGGAGACCGACGCTGGTGAGCGTATAGCCCCCAGCGTTGCTGCCCGTCGTGAACGCATTGGAGGTCTTCACGAGGAATCCCCCCGGGAGGGAGTCCTGCCCCACGTTGCCGACGAGCACGCCGGTGCCCGCGGCGTCCACCCGCACCGCGACCGAGCCTATGGAGATCGAACTGTAGTTCGTGTCGGTGCTGGTGGCGGCGTGCGTGATGCTCGACCACCCCGCCGCCACGCCGGTGACGGTGACGGTCTTGGCCGCGTGGTCGCTGGACGTGAAAGTCAGGGTCGCCGGGGAGACCGTGGCCGCTGCCGTCGTGCCGCTCGCGACCGCGATCGTGACGTTTGCCGTGGGCGCCGTGTCCAGCGCCACCGTGTAGGTCGCCGTCCCGCCGGCCGCGATGGCCAGCGACGTCTTGCTGACCGTGACACCGGCCGTCTGCGCCTCCGTGGGCGCGGCCGGGAGGAGCAGCAGCATGAGGCCCGCCGCCAGGGCCAGCAGGAGGGAGGCGGCGCGGGCGCTCAGGGCGCGGCTCCGCTCAGGCACCGCGCGGCCTCGGCGAGTCGGGCGGAGTTAGAACAGACATTCGGGGGGGGGGGGGGGGGGGGTAAGGGATATGGCCGCCCGTACAGGCGGCGCGGCGACGCCGCCGAGGGCGCACAGGCTGGTCAGGGACACCGGATCCCCGGAGGAGCCCTTGGCGGCGACTTCGACGGAGCAGGCCGCCCGCGCATCAGCGCCGGCGGCGAGGAACAGGAGCGGGGAGCGGCGGCGGGCTAGACTAGAACGTCGGTTCGGGGGGGGGGGGGGGGGGGGGGGTAAGGGCGCGTCCGCGCACTGGCGGCCCGGGGCGCGGACGATCGCCGACGCCAGCGCGCGGGCGAAGTGGTGGGGCCGGGAGCGGGAGACGCGCGTCATGCCGGGGCGCCCGTCCTCGGGGGAGCAGGGAACGCCCGGCGCCGGCTGCAGTCGATCACGCGGTTCCTCCGCTGTGCAAGTTGGCCGCGACAGGGCGTGTGGCACGCCCCCGAAGCGCCGCCTGTTCGGCGTCGGGGCGTGGAGTTTGCGACATTCGCCACTAATGGTGGGTGTACATGCGTGCAAGTAGTCATGTAGTTTCAGTGAAATTCCACGGTGATTCCGGTACGATGCCACATGCCGGTCGAACCTCGCGTGGTTCACGTGCGATTCAGGGCCCCCCGGCCGTCCACGAACCTCACGGCCGGGCGGCGGGCGGATGGGAGCCGGGCATGGCCAGCAACGAAGCGCTCGGGCGCGAGAACGCCGCCCTGCGCGAGCGCCTCTCGCGGCTCTCGGCGGCGAGCCTGCGCATCAACGAGAGCCTCGACTTCGACGCCGTCCTGCAGGGCGTGCTCGACTCCGCCCGCTCCCTGACCGGCGCCCGCTACGGGGTGATGACGCTGCTCGACGGCGAGGGGCGGGTGCAGGACTTCCTCTCCTCGGGGCTGGCCGAGGAGGAGTCAGGGGCGCTGTGGGCCATGCCCGACGGGTTGCGCATCTTCGAGTCGCTCGCGGGCGTCTCGGGGCCGGTGCGCATCCCCGACCTCGCGGAGCACGTCCGCGCCCTCGGCTTCGGGGGGTTCACCATCCCCCTCGCGGTGGGCGTCTTCCGCTTCATGGGGGCGCCGATGTTCCACCGCGACGCGCGCGTGGGGCACGTCTTCGTGGGCGACCGCGAGGACGGCGAGGAGTTCAGCCGCGCCGACGAGGAGACGCTCGTGATGTTCGCCTCGCAGGCGGCGCTCGTGATCGCCAACGCGCGCACGCACCGCGAGGAGCGCCTGGCGCGCGCCGACCTCGAGACGCTGGTCGAGACCTCGCCGGTGGGCGTCGCCATCTTCGACGCCCCGAGCGGCACGCTGCGCTCCCTCAACCGCGAGGCGCGGCGCATCATGGAGGCGGTGCGCAACCGCGACCAGTCGCCCGAGGAGCTGCTCGGCGCGCTCAACTACCAGCGCGCCGACGGGCGCGAGATCAGCCCCGTGGAGTCGCCCATCGCCCGCGCCCTGGGCACGGGCGAGACCGTGCGCGCCGAGGAGGTCGTGCTGCAGGCCCCGGACGGCCGCCGCCTCAACGCGCTCGTCAACGCCACCCCCATCCGCTCGGCGGAGGGGCGGGTCGAGTCGGTCGTCGTCACCGTGCAGGACCTCGCCCCGCTGGACGACCTGGAGCACATGCGGGCCGCGTTCCTGGCCATGGTCAGCCACGAGCTGCGCGCCCCGCTCAGCTCGATCAAGGGCTCGGCCTCAACGCTGATCCGGTCCGGGCTCGCCATCGACCCGGCGGCGAGCGCCCAGTTCCACCGCATCATCGAGCAGCAGGCCGACCACATGGAGGAGCTGATCACCGACCTCCTCGACGTGGCCCGCATCCAGTCGGGCGAGCTCTCGATCCTGCCCGAGGCGGTCGCCCTCGACACGCTCGTCGAGGCCGCCCGCGGCGCCTTCGCGGGCGGCGACGGGCGGCACGAGATCGTGATCGACCTGCCGGCCGGGCTCGCCCGCGTGATGGCCGACCGGCGGCGCATCGTCCAGGTCCTGCTCAACCTCCTCACGAACGCGGCCCGGCACTCGCCCGGCGCCCCGGCGGTCCGCCTCTCGGCGGTGCAGGAGAACGTGCAGGTGCGGGTGACGGTCAGCGACCACGGCGTCGGCATCGACCCCGAGCGCGTGCCCACGCTGTTCCGGGCGTTCTCCGGCGAGCGGCGCGGCGACGGGGACGCGGCCGGGTCCGGCCTCGGCCTGGCCATCTGCAAGGGCATCGTCGAGGCCCACGGCGGGCGCATCTGGGCGGAGAGCGAGGGACCGGGGCAGGGGGCGCAGTTCCACTTCACGCTGCCGGCGGCCGAACCGGCGGTGCTGCCGCCCGAGCCGGGGACGGCCCGCCCGGGCCGCGGGCAGCTCCGCATCCTCGCCGTCGACGACGACCCCCAGACCCTGCGCTATATGCGCGATGCGCTGGCGGAGGAGGACTTCGAACCGGTGGTGACCGGCGACCCCGAGGCCGTGCGCCTGCTCATCGCCGAGCACCGGCCGCACCTTGTCCTGCTCGACCTGATGCTGCCGGGCACCGACGGGATGGCGCTGATGACGGAGCTGCCGGAGCTGCGCGACCTGCCGGTGATCTTCGTCTCCGCCTACGGCGGCGACCAGCGGGTCGCGAAGGCCCTCGAGCTGGGGGCCGACGACTACATCGTCAAGCCGTTCTCGCCGACCGAGCTGATCGCCCGCATCAAGACCGTGCTCCGCCGCTCGGCGAACGGCTCCGCGGGGCGGCCCCGACCGTCGGGGACCTTGCGCTGGGGCGAGCTCACGATCGACTACGCCGAGCAGCTGGTCACGCTGGGCGGCCGTCCCCTGGAGCTGACCTACCTGGAGCGGCGGATGCTCTTCGAGCTATCGCTGCGCGCGGGCGACGTGTTGAGCCACGCCGAACTCCTGCCCCGCGTGTGGGGCCCAGCCCACTCCGGGCGCTCGGGCGCCGTGCGCACGCTCATCAAGCAGCTGCGCCGCAAGCTGGGCGACGACGCCGACGACCCCACCTGGATCTTCAACGTGCCCCGCCTCGGCTACCGCATGCCGAGGCCGGACGGGGCGGACGAGTAGGCGGGCGATGACCCGGGGCGGGCGCGCCTCGGTGCGCGCGTGGTTGGGCCGGCGGCCTCGGTGCGCGCGTGGTTGGGCCGGCTGGCCCGGCGTCAGGGCCACCGGGCACGACCCCCGCCCGTTCATGCTGCCTGGCTGGCCGCCTCCGCCCGACTCACTTCTTCGAGGGAGGCCGGTCCTTCTCGCCCTTCTGCGGGCGGTCGTCTTCCCAGTCGTTCGGGCGCTCGTCCTCGCCCCGCGACTGCCAGTAGGCGTCGTTGTTGGGATTGAGCTGGTTGGCTCGGTTGTCGTCGCTGTTCTTACCCATGCCCCGAAGTCTACTCGCGTTCGCCGCGCCGCTCGTCTTCATGGCCTACCGGAGCACGGTCCACGCCCAGCGCACACGGGGGCACGCCCCCGCGCTGTTGCGGCGCGCCGCGCGACTCGCGCGTTCGCTTCGGCACCGTACCGGGGGCTCGGCTCCGTCCTGTTGTCGGAGAGCGGAGGAGCCATAGGGTGGGCCGAGGGCGCGTTCGCGCCTTCGGTTACCCGCAGAGCGTGAGCACGAGGCCTGCTGCGACGGTTGCGATCACAAGGGGCAAGTGCGACACGCACTCCGTGGGTGAGAGGAATGTCGACCGGAGCGATGCGCCGCGCGCCGGCGACCAGCGAGTCTCCATCGAGAACGGCTCCACGGCACTCGGTTCTGCCCGCACCTTGTCGTAGAGCGCGCGGAACCAGCGTTCCTGCCGCAGGTAGTAGGCGTCGAGAACCCAGAAAGCCGTGGCCATCGCCGAGCCGACGAAGGCGATCGGGGGCTCGGAGGAGACAAAGGCCGCACTGATGAGCGCCCCCGCCGCTCCGATGCTCCAACGCCGGATTGCGAACGAGTTGTCGGTCATGCGGCGGATCACGTCCTGGATCATCTCCAGATGCCGGACGACGTTCGGGGAGTGCAACTCAGTCATCGGAATCTCCGAGGGCGGTTCTAGCCTATCCCCAGGAACCGCCGGAGCCAGTTCGGGCGCGCAGACTCGCGACGGGCCCGTCTGCGCTCAGCGGCGTCGGCGACGGCCTGCTCGACCCAATTCTCGAGGTGGTCGGCAATGTGCTGATAGGCGCGCTTGCTGTCCCTTGTCCGGGGATCGTGGACCTTCACATGGTCGGAGAGCCGCACACCGTCCACATCGATCTCGAACGGATTCCTGCCCTTGCGGGACTGCTTCCCGTCCTTGTCCCTCAGGTTGTGGATGTAGATGCCGAGCAAGGCCTTCCCCTCGGTCCACGCTCTCTCGATTTCGTACCGGACCCACTCGCGGTCGGCGGTCTCGCTGCCGACCAGCACGATGACGCACGAGCCTCGGTTGATTCGCGCGTCGATCCACTCCCTAATGGCAGCGTTGCCCTGCCGCTTGACCTCCTCCCAGGCGTTGGCGTCGACCGGTTCGCTGCTCTGCAACGCCCCGATGTTTCGCACCTGCGCGGCGCGCCAGTTGTCGCGGTCGTAGTGGAAGCTGAAGAAGACGCGTCGGGTCTTGGTCGGCACTGCGCCTACTTCACACTGGCCCGGTGCATGTTCGATGCGGCGTCGCCCAGCGTTCCCCGCACCAGAGGACAGGCCGCATGACCATCGTAGGCTGACTCACCCGGCATTGAGATCGTGAGCGGCCTGCACGCCAACGCGAGCGCCTGCGCCTCGCAGTCGGCGACCTCGACGGGATCGCTGGCGGTCATGGGTCATGAGCGTACAGCGCGCCCCTCGTCGCCGCTATCTCGCCCCATTGCCCGGCCCGTGACGGCGGTGCCTGCGTGGCAGGTGCGCACGGCTCCGCCTGTGTTCCCGTCTACGAGTTCGTGACCCCGCATTGACGCCCACAACGCGACTGCTGACGCTCTAGACGCAGGTACGGGATGGAGTAGCGACTCGTGACCACGCTCAAGATCTTCGTGAGCTTCGAATTCGACAAGGACAAGGACCTCAGGGGCCACTTCTACGCGCAGGCCAAGCCTTACGCGCGACGGTATCGCATCAGGAATTGCTCGCTCAGGGAAGCATACGAGACCCCCGAGTGGAAGGAGAAGGCGCGGACCGCGATTCGCGGGTGCGACGCGGTCATCGTTCTGGTGGGCCAGGACACGCACAACGCTCCCGGTGTCAGGACCGAAGTGGACATGGCCCGCAGCTTCGGAAAGCCCATTCTCCAGGTCAGGCCTCATGGACGAGCCTACCGGGGCGTCAGCGGCGTCGAGGATCCGATTCCGTGGAAATGGCGGCGCATCGAGCAATGGCTTGACCAGTTGTGAGCCCTGAATCCGCCTGCGTGAACGAGCTTGGCGCAGCGCAGCGCCAGCGGTTCGGTCAGCCGGACGCGATGTCGCTCCGGGCCACACCCGACGGCCCGCGCGTCCTCGAGGCGCTCGCGGGCGTCTCCAGGCCGGCGCTCGACGACGCGGACGGGGGGAGTGAACAACGCATCGACGACGGGCCGTCTTCATCACCTATCGGAGCACCATCCACCCCGGCGCACGCGGCACGGCCCCGCTGCCACGGCGCGACGCGCGGATGCGCTTCAGCGCCGCTCCGGTGCCGGCTCCGACCTGTTGTGGGGAGGATGGAGGAGCCTCGGGTGGGCCGTCGGCGCCTCGGCCCGCCTGGGCGGAGATGCCGGACGATACCGTCAAGGGGGCTCCCAACGCGCTCGGCCGTCCGGCGGGGCCGGGCACCTGGCAGGGGGACGGCAATGCGGGACTGGCTTGATGTGGTGCTCGCGACGATCGCCACGGGCGTCGTGGTCGGAGCCGCCGTCGCCCTGCTCGCCGAGCTGTTCGGCGATCCCTCGACGGTCCTGGTCGGCGTGGTGGCCGGCGTCGCCGCCGGAGTCGCGACGCTGTTCGTCGCGGGTACCGTCGTGTCTCTGCGCACGCGCTAGACGCGCCGGCACCCCCGTGAGCTGCGCGCCGCCTCCGCCCGCGAACCCGCGCTCGGCGATGCGGTCCGCCCGGGCTACGGCGGACGGCTCGAGTTGCCGCGCCTCGCGGTTCGCCCATCCGCGCAGGACGGTCCCGATGCGCGTTCCGCAGTCTCGCCGACCGCGCGCCCGAATCGCCCCGGGGGCAGCCAGCCTAGAGCTTCGCGAGCGCGAACCGAGGCAGGGTTGCCTGCCTCATGCGAGAGGATGTGACCCCTTGATGTCTGTACTCGACGCTGTGGCCGCAGACTGGTGGCACTCTGTTCCGTCCGGGCGATGAGCTCTAGTCGTGGTCGTAGCGTTCCGCTACTTCGGCGCGAGCGCTTCACCACCCTGAAGCAAATGTCGCCCCCTAGACGTCATCGGATCCGTCACGGGTCAGAGTCGGCCCCTTGTCGACATACTGAGGACCGAGCCCCTCTCGCCTTAGCCGTTCACCGCGGTACGCGCCATCAGCTATCACGTCGCGCGTACGAGCAACCTCTCGCTCCATCTCGCGAAAGTCACGATCCTCGACATCGGCCTGCAGAACAGCTCGGTACTGCTGATAGAAGCTCCGGGTTGACTCATGCACCGCCCCCCACTCCAGTAGCGTGAGGGCTGGGATGTTCTCCCAGTCTTCCTGGGTGGTGGCCCACTTCGGTCCGCTGATGAAGACCATGGTAATGTCCGTGTCGGTACCCATCTGTAACTTATCTCGGTACTGCTGAAGTCGCTGGAGGTCTTTCAACACCACTGGGTGCCCTGAACGCTTAATCTCGATCAACAAGAAGGTTCCCGAATCCCTGAGCGCCAGAAAATCATAGCGCTGCCGTTCTCCTGGGCCGATATCATCGTTTCCCCATTCCCGCAGTTGCGAAGTAATGCTCTTCTCTTCGGAGAGCACTTGCCACTCGGGATTGAGGAGCCACGGATAGTCAGCAATAAGATCGTGGAGGTTTTCCAAGCCCTTCTGCGGCGCAGTTTCCGGAGCATCATTGACAACCATAGAGTGAAATTTCTCGATTATCTGAAGCCTTCCATGTATCACTTCTAGTATGGCACGGCTTTCAAGTACCTTCCATTCCGACAAATGTTCAAGTAGCTTGGCAAGTTCTGATGGTTCTTCAAGTGCTTCAATCTCGCTAGTAACGTCGTGGAAGTGCCTGTATTCGAAAGCAGCTACAAGCGAGCCGGCGAGATCCAAGAGATTGTCGAAATCCGTTTCCGAACGGCCGAGCACTCGCACAGCACTGATCACGCGTTTGCGGGATGCGTCTTCAAGTCTCGCAATGCGTTTCGACAGGTACTCGTCGTCGAGCACCGATGCTACCGTAGTGTCTTCTTTCCTCGCGACCCAGTCGCGCAGTGCCTTACGGGTCAGGTCGGCCCCCCACCGGTGCAATGCCTCCGCCTCGGGTGCCTCCCACTCGATCTCCTGACGATCTGTGGAAATCAGATCGCCATCGTCGTCAGTACCATCGTCCAGATAATCGATTTCAACCGCGCCATACAAGTATCGCGTACCATGCTGACCAGATGCTGTCGACTCTACATCGAAGAAGAATGGGGGAGCCTGCGCCGTCTTGCCGTTAGCATAGAGCGTGAATCCGCGGAGAAGACTCGACTGCAGGACCGTCTTAGAGAACCCATAGAAGTATCGGATATCATTTCCCTCAAGGCTGTACGTCTCCCAACCGGAGCCAGGGAAACGCTGCTCAAAGTCAATACTCGGTTCTCCGACCACGGCGCCGTTCACCCTTATTGTCATTTCGCCGTGCACCACGCGACTGAACCTCCGACCAAGTGACTCGATCAGTGCTTCAACGTCAGGAGGCGACGTGTGCTTCAGACTCTTGAGTCGGACGATCGTTCCTGTTCCCGCAGTACTGTCGTCGTAGATGGTGCCAGGAATCGGAACGTCAGTCACTTCGTTCGCGCCGCTCTTCAGATCGTGGATGTTCATATTGAAGCGCGTCGTCGAACCACCACTCGTCGTCTCGACCTCGATTATCCGGGCAATGCCAAAGCCCGCAAGCTTGCCAATGCCCTTTCGCCCCATGATCTTGCGGTTGTGGGACGGGCTGGCGTCAGCGCTTCGACGGTTTCGTCCAAGAACGAGGTATTCGGTCTCGACCTGATTCTCGTTCATGCCCTCTCCGTTGTCGGAGATGGCGATGAGGCTGGTTCCAGGATCATAGTCGCTCGTTGGAAGGGTGAGGGAAACCTCGGTCGCGCCAGCATCCCACGCATTGGCTACGAGTTCGGCGAGGGCCGTATCCCTTCGCTTGTACATCTGCGAACCAAGGTGCTCGAGCAAGCGCCCGAGGATCTTCATGGTGAATCGCCGTTGCCTAGGCATGGTGCTTTCTCCGTCGACGATACGAGAGTCCCCTGGTAGCGACTGGGCGTGTGCCCACCCCAGGGAGCAGTCGTCGCACGCCCTCCCAGACCTTCGCCTCTACGCCGCTGCTGCCTTCCACCGTAATCGGACGGCGACCCCCATGGAGGACTCCTCACGTGTGAACATCGAGCTCATCATAGTCCGGCCGGGAGTCGAGGCGACCGGACCGCAGCACCGGTGGCCAGGGCCCCGTCCGAGTTCCGGGCCTGGATGACGAGCGGTGCGGAGCGCGTTGCACACCGCGACGCGTGTGACATCCCCCGATGGAGGTACCATCCAAACCTGCTCGCCAAGAGCCTGATCACGCAACGCAGGAGCTGGGTTCCGGGCGCAGGCGAGTCGCTGGGCGGACCCACTGCAGCCGCTTCACGACGTGCCCGTCGTCGCGGATCGGTCAGTCCTCGAAGCGCGACTCCGCGAGCCGAGTGCAGGAAGCGTCAAGCGTGTCTGCCACCAGTACGGTTCCGGGTCACAGGTGCTCGCTGGCAGGAGCGAATCCGCCTTTGGGGCCAGCTGCGACCGATGGTCGCGATGCCTCGGACAGTGCCGCGAGGATATGACGCCCGAGCGCCGCGCCAAGTTGCAGCGGCACAGCGTTACCGATCTGCCTCGCGATAGACTGCTTCGAGCCGAACCACTCGTAGTCGTCGGGGAACCCCTGTAACCGGGCGGCTTCCAGGTGTGTAATGGGCCGATGCTCCTCAGGGTGGAGGTAGCGGCCCTTCTCTGGTTTGAAGAACTCGGTTCGGATGGTCACCGAGGGTTTGTCCCACCACAGCCGGCCCATGACGTCCCCGGACCCCGTGTGGTGCTTCCTCCAACACGGCGCCAAGAGGTCGTAAGGGATGTCGAATCTGTTGCCGCCTGGTGGGATCGCTCGGTAGCGACTAAGGGACAACTCTGTGAAGGAGCGCGTCACATGGAGTTCCTCCCCGACGAATGGTCCCCGCACCCGCAGCCCGTGGAAGTCCGAGTGCCTGATCGGTAGATCCCTCTTCACCACTTCGGTTGGCAAGCCGTCGAATGCATGGCCTACGTTTGAGCGGTGGTCGCTCTGAGCTGGTTCCCCAAGGGGGGCCAACTCTCGGCGGCGGCCGATTACGATTGCTCGCCGGCGGCGCTGTGGTGCCCCGTACAGCGACGCGTCCAGCACGAAGTCCTCGATCTCATAATCCTCTAGCTTGCCACCGGATCTGCAGGCAGCTCGCAGCCTAGAGAACTGGTCCGACTTTAGGAATTCGCGAACATTCTCCAAGACGAAGACCTTTGGTCGGAGGGCATTGACGGCCTCGACATACTGTTGCCACAGGGCATTCCGCCGATCCGTAACCTCCCGCTTCCCTAGCGCAGAGAAGCCTTGGCACGGAGGTCCCCCGAGCACGACATCAGCCCGACCGGGGTGTCGAGTGCCCTGCAGCCAGTCCTCGATACGGCCACAGAACACGTGACCGCCGATGTTGGCGGCGTACGTCGCAGCAGCATCCGGGTCGGACTCGACTGCGCCCGCTGACCAGAACGCTCCGACGTGGCTGTTGGCTCGAAGGAACCCGCTCGTCAGGCCTCCGCAGCCAGCGAAAAGATCGACCACACTGTACGTAGCGCTCATGCTCCTACGGCCTCGCTCCGACATGAGTGTGCGTCGACAACAATATCCGCGGCGGACTCAAGCTCGTGCTCCCAGATCCGGAGAGACTCCCAGCCGTGGTCACGAAGGAGGTCATCCGTTTCGGCATCGCGTGCGCGGTTCACCTCGATCTTGTGCTCCCACCACGTTCCGTTGGTCGCCGGCCTGGTCCAGTGGGTCGGGCACCCGTGCCAGAAGCAACCGTCAACGAAAACCGCTAGCCGAACGCCGACGAACGCAATGTCGATCGATCTTCGTCCGTTGCCCGGGACTGGGTATTCAACTCGGTAGCGCATGCCGCGTGCGTGGAGTTCGCGCCGTAGCGTCAGTTCCGGCGCGGTGTCTCGCGTGCGCTGCCGTGACATCCGCGACGAAGCGGCCCTCAGCAACGCGGTACCACTCGCATCCCGGGGATTCAATGAGGCAGTGCTCTCGTCCGACAACGATGACAGCCAATCAGATCGAACGTTTTCGCCACCGACGTGATGTTCGAGGTGTCCCCGTATCATAGGTACGCACCTGTCACACTTCGCTGCCGGAGCCGCTGGGCCAGGCGGCGACACACATGTTCACAGTAGCATTGGACCGACCGGTGGTCACTTCAACATGGGGGCTAGGGCCCAACGATTGCGACAGCGCTGCCAATTCTGAGAGTCCGGCAGCAGGATGCACGTGGATACCTTGGCAGACCCGCCGCTAGGCTCGCACCCTTGCGACGCGGGCAACTCCGGTGGCTCAGTTCCCAGAGTTGAGCCCATTGTCGCGCACCGGGCTCAGACTGCCAGAGCCCTGACTCGCTGGGGCCAACGCAATAGGCGCCAGTACCCGTGGCGCGACGAGTTGCCGCTCTGGCAGGCACTGGTCGTGGGGTCATGCTGCAGCGCACGCGCGCGGGTCGTCCCGACGGTCCGCCGGTTCCGGGACCGGCACCCGAGTCCGGCCGCGCTCGCGACCGCCAGCACTGTGGAGTCACGGGGCTTGTTGGACCTCTGGGCCTCCACTGGCGTAGTCGCCTCCCCCACCAACTCGTGTGCGAGATCGCCTGTCTGGACGGCGATCTGCCGCTAGACCAAACGGCTCTCGAGGCGCCACGCGGCGTGGGTCCGTACGCTGCCGCCGCCATGCGCTCGCTTCGCGCGAAACCGCCAGACAGTTGCGTATCGACTCCAACGTCGTGCCCGTACCCTGCCGGCCCGTGGGGGCACCCTACGATGGGGAGACAGGTCGCAATCGCTGGCTCCGCGATCTAGTGGAGACATTGACGCCGGCGCGCGCACACCGCGATCACAACTACGCTGTGCTTGATCAGGCTGTGCTGGTGTGCCTGCTCGGGATTCCGAAGTGCGACGAGTGCCCGATTCTGAGGTGGTGCACGACCGGGCTGGAACGGACGGCCGCAGATGGAGCTCGCCAGCCGTCGAGCGGGAGCTACCCGAGGACAGCCTAGCCGCCTCCGGGGCCACAGTGACCACCTGATGCTCGCCTTAGCGAGGAAGACTGTCGCGGCCGAGGAGCATCCCGGCTCGGTCGAGGCGGTCTTCGCCCAGGCGCAGCGGGTCGCGGCCGAGGCCGAGGCGCTGCTGGACTGGCATGCGCCGGAGCCGGAGCTGATGGCTGCGGGAGCCGGACGAGCCACCGAGGCAACGGCGACGGGATGAAGCGCCCATGCTCTCCCTCTTCGGGTGAGCGCCCGGAGCGGAGCAGGAGGGCGCGATCGCGGCAGCGGCCAGCTAGGCGGACAGTCGGGGGACATCGCTGGTCGCGGTGTGTCCCCCACCCCGGTCCATGTATGGGGCCCTTCGCCGTGTCCACCGACTCGCGGAAGGGACAGTGCAGCAGGATCCAGGGTTCGCTGTCCTTCTAGTCATCCGGACGCTCGTCCTCGCCCAGTGACTGCCAGTAGGCATCGTTGTTGGGATTGAGTTGATTGGCTCGGTTGTCGTCGCTGCTCTTGCCGTGCTCCCGAGGCTACACGCCGCCCTGTGAGCTCACCGCACGCCACGTGCCAGACGCGGCCCGTGGGGCTCGTCATTTGTGCGAGGGTTGCCTAGGGGGACTAGCGATCGTCTATCTTGCCGCAGGTGTCACACTGGAAGGTATCCCTGTATGCAAGCCACCGGTGGTAACGCTGCATTCCCCTTATGGAAGGGACACACAAGAGGCGTTCGGGCGTGCCCTCCGGGGCTTCGCCTGTAATCGCTGGGTTTCCGAATTCTCTCGACATGCGCTCCAGCTTAGCCGCTGCCAGCGAATCTGGACAGGCCTAGCGCAGCTAGCGAATTCAGTGTTGCGGGCAAGTTGAAGCGTCAGGCGGTTGGCGCGGGTCGGCGTGGGTCGTATCCGCGACTGCGGACCCGGCAGAGTCCGTGGGCTTGCGATCCTCCGTGATGACCTGCATGAGGTGAAGGGCGACGGCCTCGGCAAGCGGTGGCGGAACGGCATTCGCCACCTGGAGAGGCTGAGTGGAACGGGGTCCGCAGAAGCGGTAGTGATGCGGAAACCCTTGAATGGTCGCCGCCTCACGCACCGAGATGGTCCGGTCTAGCCATGGATGGACGGGGAGGGCGCGGTGCCCGGCGATCAGAGTTCGGGCTTCATCGTCCTTGAGGCGTCTGTACGAGATGGGTCCCTCACCAGGCTTGATCCCCTTGATTTTGGCTACCACACGCTCCGAATGGGCCATCGTCTCGACGTTGAAGTACTCCTTGCCGTCAGGATCTGTTAGGGGCTCTCCAGTGGCTCCTGCGGGAAGCTGGGGCAAGGCAGCCAGAACATCGCGGAGAGCGGGAACCTCCGGCAGGTGGCTCGCTGAGTCCTTGCCGTGCGAGCGGTGCGTTGCGCGCGGTCTGGGAGGGGCGGATGCCTCTTCGCCTCGTCGTCCAAGGAATAGGTAGCGTGCCCTGTGCTGCGGGACTCCGAAGTCGCACGCATTCACTAGGTGGGCGTCTGTAGCGTAGCCTGCGTCACGGAGGCTCTGGAGGATGTCGTCAAGAAAACCATGGTTTCTGACGCGCCGCACCCCGGGAACGTTCTCAAGACAGACGGTGTCCGCGTGCAGCTCCGCAGCCAGTCTCGCGACTTGCTCGTAGAGGAGGTTTGCCTCGGCATCAGGGTCACGCGCACCTGCCGCTGAGTATCCCTGGCACGGCGGCCCCGCGAGGAGTCCCCAGACCCTTTGGACACCCGGCATGAAGCTGCCTAGCTGTTCGGCCGAGGTACTGGCATCGATCTCTGCCTCTATCACCGGCACACCTGGGTTGTTCAGGCGGTAGGTCTGAGCTGCGTGTCGTTCGGACTCGACCGCCAGGGCCACCCGGAAACCCGCTTTCCCGAAGCCATAGCCGAGGCCACCGGCTCCAGCGAATAGATCCACGACGACGGGGCGGGCGTCGCTGGTCACCGTCTTGCGTCCTGTCGGGCAGAACGACACAAGGACGCAATCTCCGCATTTTGGCCTAGCGGCCCGGCAGACTGCGCGCCCGTGGTGGACGAGGTTGATGTGGAACCGCTTCCGCGCATTCTTGGGGACTGCATCCTGGAAGGGGTCGTGATCCTTCTTCCTTCCGGCTGGTTTCACGAGCCCAAGCCGAGAGAACACCCTATGGACGTGCGTGTCGACGGCGAACGCTGGACGGTTCAGCGAATAGGCGAGAACACAGCGTGCACTCTTGGGGCCGATGCCTGGCAGCTGGAGTAGGAACGCTTCGGCCTCCTCGTCACTGAGCGCACAGAGGAAGTCGAGAGTAAGGTCACCTGACGGGGTGTCGGCGGGCCCGACACCCCGCCGCCAGTTCTCCTCTTGTACTGCCGCAAGCAGGGCCTGCATCTGCCGAGCTCGCTGCTCGTGGAGCCCAACCGGGCGCAGCAGAGAGGCAAGATCCTCTTCGGGAGCTCGGAGTACGTCGCGCCAGCTCGGGTAACGGCGCCGGAGATCCCGATACACCCGCCTGTAGACAGGTTCCCGCGTCTGCCTGCTTAGGAGGATGTACAAGGTCTCGGCCAGGGGATCTTCCATGTTCCCCAGATCAGCGGAGCGGTAACAGGCCTCCAACAACTCGTCGATGCGGGAGACCAGACCAGCGCCGACGAGCGATCTGACTTGCATACAGCCCTCAGCATCCCGACTGTGAGGAGGCCCGAGCTATGATACGCACAATGCTGGGCCGATGCCGGTTCCGCGCGCTGCCCTCGCCCGGGCACAACTCGACACACGAACTGGGGCAACCGCACGGGAGCCGCACAAAGTCCACACCTTATGGTAGCGCAGGTAGCGCTCGAGGTCGCGGCGCAGCCTGGTCTGCTTGGGGATGAGGTGGCGCGCGAAGGCGGGCTTCCAGCACTCCCCAAGGATCGTGCCCTGCACCCGTCCCACGCAGCTGTTGGTCTGCGGCCTCCGGGCGTGGATGAAGCGCTGCTCCGCCCCCAGCTCGGCGACCGCGGCCCCGAACTCGCGGGAGCGGAACTCCTAGCCGTTGGGCTGGCGCCGGAACGCTCTGCGACTCCTGACCGCGGCGGCCCGTCTACTTGATCCCACCGGCGCGGGCACCAAGGCGCTGGCGGCGGACCTCGGCGGGCACGCTGTAGCGCTCGGCGACGACGCCGAGGCCCTCGTCTGCGGAGACAGGTCACCCCTCCCAGTCGCGGATTACGTAGCGCTCACCACGCCTCCAGCAGCCCACGATGCGCGTGAGTAGCGTCGTGGTGACGTGACAGAGCGCGGAGTTGTGGTGCTTACTGGCCGTGACCATGAGCCGCTGGTAGCGGGCGGCAAGGGTGGGGTCGATGCGTCGCGCGTGGTCGGCGGCGATGAAGAGCGCCTCGCGCAGCGCGGCGTCGCCGCGGCGGGTCGACAGGCCGTAACGGCCGCTCACGCCCGAGGCGTTGAGGGAGGGCACTATCCCGCTGAAGGAGCGCACTCCGGCGATAGTGCGGAAGCGGTTCGGGTCGCCGAGGCGGGGGAGGATCTGGGCGCCGGTGACGGCGTCGACTCCAGGCGCCGACGTGACGATCGCCTCGGGGTCGGCCTCCTCGAGGAGGAAGGCGATGCGCTTGCTGAGCGCGGCAGCATCCTCACCGATGCGCGGCGTAGCCGACAACGAGGCCCGGCGCTTACTGCGGGTGTCGAGACCGTGACGCCGCAGCACGCGCCAGCCACCGGAGGAGGAGAGCTTCATGCCGCCCCACTTTGGGGCGCGCCCGCTCCGCGGCGATGCGCGCCGGTCCGAAGCCGGGCTGGCCGAGGGCGAAGGCGACGACGCGCTGCTCGACGAAGGGGCCGGTGGCGTTGGGCATGCGTGGAGGGTGCCGCTCGCGCGGGCTCAGCATCTCCAGACCGTCGCGCTCGGCATCCCTGCGCCAGCGGCAGAAGGTCGAGTGGTGGATGCCTATAGCCTGGCAGGCGGCGCGGACGTTCCCCCGCTCCTTGGCGAGTGTGAGCGTGCGCTGGCGGAAGCGGTACAGTTCGCGGTCGGGGGTCCTGTGCTTCGACATACAGCAGGATGTAGCACCTGGCCCCTATCTCAGAAGGCCGACACCTGTCGTGGCTACTCGGGAATAGGGCAGGTTCGGGTCCAGGTGAGCGGAGATCCGCTCCACATCATCCCTATAGAATGGGATGCTAGCGTCCGCGATCTCGGGGAGCGTATGCGGGGCACGTCTGAAGCGGACACGAATCGCGCCCTTGATCGTCGGCACGCAACGCTGGGGGGTTCGGCCATCGTCGACGACACGCCGAGCGCCTCCTGGCAGGATGGGAGGACCTAATGACGCGTCTTCGACGTTCGTCGGCGTTGATTGTGGGCTTCCCGCCCGAACGCCGACGAGCGCTGGATCGTCTCCATGCCAGCTATTGGGGTGACCAGTGAGTCCCTCCGGCGAGCCGAGAGGCGAGGCGGACGCTGCCCTTGCCGCCCACATCCGGGACAGCTCAGCCAAGTCCCCCCACAATACCGTCCTCCGGACCGACGATAGGGTTCTTGCCCGCGTCACCGACGGCATCTACCGGCAGCCTGGGTCGGCAATCCGGGAGCTTCTGTCCAACGCGTATGACGCCGACGCGACACAGGTGGTCGTCAAGACTGATCGACCGCGGTTCCGCACGTTGTCTGTGGAAGACGACGGCATTGGCATGACGCCCGATGCTCTCGCCCATCTGCTCCACCATATCGGGGGTAGCGCGAAGCGTTCACCCGAGGGAGCCGAGCTTGGAATCGCGAATACCGAAGACCCGACGCGCAGCCCAGCAGGACGCCGACTCATTGGGAAGATAGGGATCGGCCTCTTTTCAGTGTCGCAGCTGACGCATCGGTTCCAGATCATTACGAAGACAGCTGGCGACCCCTTCCGGACAATCGCACTGGTAGTGCTCCGTCAGTATTCGGACGAGAGTGAGCCAACGTCGGACGAGGAACCCATGCCGGACGAGCAAGGGGAGTATGAGGCCGGACTGGTGACGATCTGGCGCGAGCCAGCTGCCGACGCAGACTCCCACGGGACGACGATCATCCTGACCGACATAAGGCCGCAGGCTCGCGAAACACTCCAGAGTCGTGACCTGTGGGCCGCTGTCGACGCCGACCGCACCCTAGCGCCCGCCGAAGCCAGGGACCTCAGGCCGCCCGACTTCCATATCGGGCGTGTCCGACCCGACGAACCCGACGTTCTCCAAAGTGACGACGACGCCTACTACAGCCTCCCGTGGTCGCGTGATGATCGACCGGACGTCGCTTTCGAGAAACTGGTCAAGGCTGTGTGGGGACACGTGGACCGAGGGACGCCCAATCCCCAGCTCGCACGCGTCTTCGACTACTACCTCCGAATGGTGTGGCAGCTCAGCCTAGCGATTCCCGCGCCGTACGTCTCCGGAAACCCATTCGATCTCGCGCTTCAGGACGAGCTGTATTTCTTCGAAATGCCCCCGTCTGGTTCAGCAACGCCAGTAGAGTTCAAACTCGCGGGTGACGAGACCATCCGCGGGAGAAGGTCAATCGGCGATGCGTCAGGTGTTGGAAGCAACTTCGTCGTACTCTTCGACGATCTGCGCCTCGCGCGCCCCCTAGTGTTCACTGACCTCCCGGAGACGACGCATGCCGTCAAAAAGCCGATCCTCGTCGTCGGACAATGCCGGGAGACGTTCGACGGCGTGCCACCCGAACTCACTGGAGGCCCGATTGAGTTCGAGGCGTACCTCATGTGGGCACCCAAGATCGCTCCTACTGAGCACCAAGGCGCCCTTGTTCGGGTGCACGGATCGAGCGGCACACTGTTTGACCCTACATTCCTCCGTTATCAAGTATCAGAGCAGACGCGGCTCAGGCAGATCTCGTGTGAGATATTCGTCTCCGAGGGCCTGGAGGCGGCACTGAATATCGATCGCGAGTCATTCAACTACGCCCATCCACACGTCGTGTACATCACAAGGTGGCTCCATGCGTCGCTGAGACGGGTGGCAACCGTCCAGAAGCGCATTGCAGCTGAAATCCGAGAAGCTACACGAGAAGCAGCCGCGGCCGGGGAGGCGGAGGCGCTGTCGAGAGTCGCAGCCCGAGTCTGGCAGACGGAATCCGACGACCTAGGCGCGGAGCCTCCGCCGGTCGAGTTTGCCGATGCGGTTGACGAGCCGACGCCTGCGAAGCCCGGAACGTATCGGTTTAGACGCCTACCAGTATTCGGTGAACGCGAAGGTCGGCGCACGCGTCGGGATGAGTCAGCAGAGCGGAAGCTGCGCGCGATGGTCCAGCTCCTTGCGGCCTACGGAATCCTCGACAACCTGACCGACCAGCAGCAGGAACGACTCCTAGGCGGGATGCGCCAGATTCTCGAGGCTTCCGAACAATGACCGACCAACCGGAAGGTCACGGCGACCTGACCTCAGATATCTTCGGGGATGTTGAATATGCGCTCCCGCAGACGCAGCCAAAGGAGTTCAAGCCGTGGCACAAGCCACGCAAGCAGTACGTCCGCCGCGAGCAGCTGTCAGTCTTGCTCCGGCGCCTCTACAGGAAACGGGAGGCAGCGGACCCGCTTCGTTACCTAGGCCTGCCCGGTACAGATCTGATCGATCTCCGATACCTATACGAGCAGCTCTGCCGAGCGAACGACCGCCAACTGAGCTTCCTCGGCTTCAACACGGAAGCCCAGCCCAAGAACGCTGCACAGGCCCAACTCAACATCTCGCTCGACGAAGTTCGCCGACTGCCAAACGTCGATCCGCAGTCCGACGTTATTTCGGATGACTTCCGGCTGGTCGGCAATCCCGATTCGGTCGCGTGGTCTCGGACTCTTCAGCTCGGCCCGTTCGATGTTGTCAACATCGACCTCTGCGACGGGCTTGCCTCCGAACCGCCGCAAAACGACGGATCGATCTATGGGGCGCTGGCGCGGCTGATGGCGCTTCAGGCCCGAAACTCCAAACCATGGCTACTCCTCATCACGACGAGGGTAGGCCCCGGGATGTTTGACGCAGACGCTGAGCAGTTACTCATGGATCGGTTCCGCAAGAATGTCGCCGACTGCGAGGGGTTTGCCGAAGCGTGCGAGGAGCTTCTGGAGTCGGATGTGCGGACTATTGATCCTGCGACGTGCAGCGAACGCGACCTCGTCAACCTCATGACTGCTGCCATCGGCAAGTGGCTGTCGGCTCTGTTGCAGGCCCACGCTCCCAGTCGAGTCGAGCTCGCAAGCACACATGGATACAGGGTCAATCCAGCTGCCGGCGGGGAGGATCTAGTTTCGCTCGCCTTCTGTTACGATCCGGTCATCGAGGCACCGCAAGACGCATTCTCGCCGACCATGCCGACCCTGGACCATGAGTGCGCAACTGCGAAGGATATCTTGAAGCAGTCAGCCGACCGTCAAGATGTCGACAACATGCTCGAACGGCAGCCAGACTTGAACGAAGAGCTTATCGACGAGACTGAGCAATTGTTGGAGGCTGCGCGCTACGAAGTGGCCCGCTACCGCCAGTGGCTCGAATCATGAGTGCGAACTACCCGTGGGCCGATTGGTGGCACCTAGGGCGATGGCGATCTCCGTCGCGAACGAGTTGATCAACGCCTCCGACTCCGTCGGTTCGCTCCTCCAGAGGAACTCCCGCATCCCCTTCCGCGTAGGGCGACGCCCTAACCGTTCAGGCAGCGGGTCTTGCCTCGCGAGGTCCAACCAATTGGTAACCGCCGGTTCACGGGAAAGCGCCGTCTTCGACACATAGACTGCCGGGCGCCTCCGGCAGGTCGTTCAACTCCGGGGAGTCGACGCGTCTCCCGGGCTGTCACCGAAGAACGAGAACTGAACCCCGTGACTTCCAACGGGGCCGGACTCAACAGCGCTCGGCGCTACGGTGCGATCTGACGCATTCCCTGTCACGGGTTCGATTCGTTGGCCATCCAAGAGGAACTCAGCTAGGGGAAGCGGCTCGACCCGCATCAGTGATCCGGGATCGGTCCGCACGTGCTCTCGGAGTTCCATTAGCAGTCGGCCTAGTACGTTCATCCCAGACAGTGTGTCGCCGTCAACGGGGATCGCGCCCCAGAAGTCGTCACGCCTGGAGTCTTCGACGATGGGACGGTCTCCTGTTGCAAGAAGAAGCTCGCTGAATCTGGACCAATTCTGTGCGAGCTTTATTCGGAGACACCAGCGCATGACAGCAACGCGCACGCGGTCCCAGTCATCGCGGGAATCGTGTGCGTACGGCTTGCCCACCATCTTCGCGGTCATCGGACTCCGCTGCTCGAGGATGTGTCGCTGCAACTCCGGTCGGTGCGGGAAGCGGCAAGCCTGATAGAGGGCCTCAGGGCTGCGGATCCTGATGCCGTTCACTTCTATCGCGAATCCGGCAGCCATGTTGGAGAGCCCACCGAACTCCTCTTTCGTCTTCCGGAAGACAACGCTCGTCCTTCGACTGTAGGTCCGCACCTGGCTGCGTGGGGCACCCTCAGGAGAAGACGGCATCGAACCACTCACCATCGTCTTGGTAGGTCTTCCTGGGGAAGAGCGGATACCAGTTATTGAAGTGGGCTGGCCCTGACCCGTCAAGATTGCCCCACCAGAGCGCGAGCGGGGCATTGTTGGGGCAGTTGCGGAAGGTCACGGTCATCGAGCCGAAGCCGAGCCCGAATGGGCTGAACCCGAGTGGGCGGAGTGCGGTGCTCGGGTCTTCGTAGCTAGCGCGGATTTTCACTCCGGCGAGCACGAACTCACGCTCCAGGAGTTGTCGACCGCTCTCCGAGGAGAAGGGCCCAAGCTTGCCGCCGGGCACACGCGGCACCCAGGGGAACTTCGTCTTCACGGCGGCGTATGCAGCTACCCGGGAGTCGTCGGGGAGTTCAATCGGCCAAAGCACCTCCGAGTTGTTCTTGTACTTCAGACGGTTTTCGAATGTCTCGGAGCACCAGAACTCGAAATCGACTTCCTTGCCGGCCTCGGCGGCTGCCCCTTGAAGTCGTTGCTTGACCTGATAGTCGCTGAGTGTGTGAGTCGCCATCACGATCACGTGGACTGTGGCCTTGGGTGGCGACTCGGAGCGGGTCCAACGTTCAAGGTCATCGCCCACTCGGCCCCCCGTGAAGATCGCATCGTCTAAGTACACGAAGGGCCCCGACGGTGTGCCGCACTCCTCGATGTCCACGCCATGAGTCGCCTTGAGTCTCGTGCCCATGAACTCCAGCATTTCGTGCTGAGAGGCGCCCTTCTGCTGGCAGTCAAGGAAGTTGACGGTCCGCCAGAACGTCGGGGCATCCTCCCCAACGAGCTTCTTCGCTGTGAGCACCTCGTCCAGGAAATCACTTGCTGCTTCGCGGCTGATGTACGTCTTCCTCAGCACATGGTCCAGCTCGCGCAGGATCGGCCGTCGAACGGCCTTGGGGAACTGTCTCACCCACTTGTCGACGTGCTCTGGAGTTGGTGCCGGGATCTCTCCCGACCGATAGCTGCCGATCATCGCGGCAATCGAAGCTACCCGTTTAGACCGCTTAGCCAACGTGCTGTCTCCTGAAGAGTCGCTGCCGAGGCGCCGAGCGCCGCTTTCACAGGCAGGGCCACCAATGTACCGCGTTCCAGCTCCCGGAACAGCCCGTGACCCTTGCGAGGCACCCCTGAACCCGACGCCACGATCATGTTCATCGCCAGGACCGGGCCGCCCGTCGTCTTCGAGACGTTGCGCGAGGTCCCCGAGGGACGCACTGAAGGGAGCGGCCCGCTCGTCGCCCTGGCGACGCTGCTCGTGGTCGTGGCGATCGTGCTGCGCAGCGCCTAGCTCGCCTGGCTGGGCCAACACATGGGCTGCAGGTCGGCCGCCCGACACTCCTCGATACCCGCGGACCTCGAAGCGCGCGGCTCGCTCAGTCCCGCCGCGGACTCTTGGAGTGATGGAGATTCGGGTGCACCTCTCTTGCGCGACCGCAGTTCCGTGCCAAGCATCTAGCATGGCGGTGCTCGGCGAACGCTTACGCTCGTCGCGCCTCGTCTACAGCCCCACGACCAACTCGAAAGTTCGCAGTACAGTCTTCTTTGGCCAGCCAACCTCCGTAAGGGGGCCGTCATGACACTCTTCCTGCGCTTCTTCGTGCCCCTGCACATCTTCGTCTTCCGGCTCACCGGCGGACGCGTCATGGGGCGGTTCGGGTTGCCCGTGCTGCTGCTGACGACCACCGGCCGGCGGTCCGGGATGCGGCGGACGGTGCCGCTGCTCTACCTCGACGACCGGGGCACGCCGCTCATCATCGCCTCGAACAACGGCGGCCCGCGGAACCCGGCCTGGTACCACAACCTCATCGCCCACCCCATGGTCGAGGTCGAGACGCGTGCGGGCAGGCAGACGATGCGTGCCGAGCCGCTGCACGGCGAGGAGCGCCGTCACCGCTTCCGGCGCATCGCGGCGGCCGCCGACCGCTACGAGGAGTACCAGTCGCGGACCAGCCGGGTCATCCCGGTCGTCGCGCTGCGAGCCGTCTCCGCCTGACCCGCGCCCCGCGAGGCGCGTCGTCCGCATCGCCCTCGCACGCCCCCGGCACGCGTGAACGCGTGCTGCCTCCCCGTCTGCATGCCCGGGGAACCATCCGGGGCAACGCTGCGTATATCGATTATGAACGGCATAGGCGGCCGGGTCCCGCGCCTGCCGAGGAGCGCGTGAGCGCTCCCCGGCGACGTGACCGCCGCGACCTCGCCGCCCCATGCACGCCGTTCGATGGGAGGCCGAGATGCAACGCTCGCTTCGGAAGTACCTGATCCTCTTCACCGTCGCGGTCTGCACCATGCTGGTCGTTGCCTGCTCCGGCGGCGACGATGACGACGACGCTGCCTACTCGGTTGCGGGCTCGACGAGCACCGGAACCACGACGACAACCGCCACCACAGGGTCGGCCAGCACCACGGAGCCGAACCGGGGCTACTCCTCCAGCTCGAGCTCCGACGACTCGGACGACGCAGGCGCGCCGTCCAGCCGGTCCGCCGCGGCCCCCGCGCCCACAGCGGCGCCGTGGTCGGGTAGCACGACTACCGAGTCGGCCCCGGCATCTTCCGGCGCGAACAGCAGCTCGGGCTCCGGGACCACGACGGCGCCGCCATCGCCGGCCCGGCAGGGCGCGCCATCGGCCACGACGTTCAAGGATTACGGGCGTACGCCGTTCGTCGACGCATCGCAGGACGCCGTCTCCACCTTCAGCCTGGACACGGACCGCGCCTCGTACTTCCTCGCCCTCAACTGGGCGCTGCACGGCTACGAGGTGGACCCCGACTCGGTGCGGGCCGAGGAGTGGATCAACGCCTTCGCCTACGAGTACGACCTGCCGCGCGACGGCCGCAGCTTCGCGATGAGCAGCGACGTGGTGGGCCACCCGCTGGACGGCACCCTCCACATCGCGCGCGTCGCGCTGCAGGCGCCGACGGTGCCCGACGACGCCCCGCTCAACGTGACGCTGGTGCTCGACGCCTCCGGCTCGATGGCCGACGGCAACCGTGTCGACATCGCGCGCACGGCGGCGGAGACCATCCGCCAGAGCCTGCGCCCCCGCGACCGCATCGCGGTGGTGCACTTCACCACGGACGTGCTCGACCGCTACACCGTCGAGCACACCCGGCCGGATGACCGCGACGTCGTCCGCTCGATCGACCGGCTCGCGCCGCACAACAGCACCAACGTGCAGGCCGGGCTCAACCTCGGCGTGCGGCTCGCAGACCAGGCGCGGCGGGAACGGCCCGACGCCTTCAACTACGTCATCCTGATGTCGGACGGCGTCGCGAACGTCGACGCGACGAACCCGTTCTCGATCCTCGAGTCCGCGCGCGACGCGGACCACCTCAACCCGCTCCGGCTGATCACGGTCGGCGTGGGCATCGAGAACTACAACGACTACCTGCTGGAGCAGCTCGCGCAGCACGGCAACGGCTGGTACCGCTACCTGGACGACACCCACCAGGCACGCGCCACGTTCAGCCGCGAGAACTGGCTGGCGCTCTCGACGCCCTTCGCGGACCAGGCGCGGGCGCAGGTGACGTGGGACCCGCGGCTGGTCCAGGCGTGGCGCATCGTCGGCTACGAGAACCGCGTGACGCCGGACCACACCTTCGAGCAGAACCGCAAGGAGTTCGCGGAACTGCCCTCAGGCGCCGCCACCACGGTCTTCTACGAGCTGGCGCTCTACAACGAGGCCCGCAACCGCCAGGTCTCGCTCGGTGAGGTCGAGGTGCGATGGGTCGACCCGCGCACCGGCGAGACACTGGGCCAGCGCGTCGACGTCGCAGGCCACACCGCCGCGCCGTTCGACTCGGGCGACCTGTTCCTGCGGCTCGGCGCGATCGTGGCGCTGTCCGCCGACCGCTACAGCGCGCTCTCGCCGCAGGTCGAGTACGCCTCGATCGATACGCGCGGCGTCCACGCGGACCTCAAGGCCCTGGAGTGGGAGCTCAGCCTGCTGGACGAGCGACTCGGCGCCACGCAGGCGTACGACGACTTCCGCCAGCTCCTCAGCCATCTCACGGTGGCCGCCGCGCAGCTGGCGCCCTCGACAGGGTACAGCCGGTAGCCCTCGGGGCCGGCGAGCCGGGCGCCTTCGGCGGGTTCTACCCTCCCCGCGAAGGCGCCCGGCACGGTGGTCAGACGCATCGGCCGGGCGACCTCAGCCGCGCGCCCCTCGCGCGGCGGGGTCGCCGTCTGCCGGGCGCGCGAGTCGATCCGGGTCCGGGTTACGTCATGCGGCGGAGCGTCGGGGAGAAGGCGAGGAACGCGAGCACCATCACCACCAGCACGGCGCCGAGGCTGCCCAGGGCGACCTGCACGCCGGTGAGCTCCGCCAGCAGGCCGACGAAGAACGCCGCGCCCAGCATGAGGCTGATCTGCGTCATGAAGACGGCCATCACGCGCCCTCGATAAGCGTCGTCGACGTAGCTCTGCACCAGCACCTGGCTCAGCGCCTGTCGTCCCGCGGTGCCCACGCCCGCGGTCGCCATGAACACACAGCCGAGGATGTAGGAGTCGGTGCTCGAGAACGCGACGAGCGATGCGCCGATGAGTGCAGCGGAGAGCAGCATCAGCACGCCGCGCCGCTTCTCCGGCAGTGAGGCGATCACCAGCGCCCCCGCGAGCGCGCCCGCGCCGCTGACGGCGACGATGAGCCCGAGCGCCTCGGCGCCGCCGCCGTACACCTCGCGCACGTAGCCCGGGAGCATGACCATGAACGGCATGCCGAGCATCGCCGTCAGGAAGTTCACGGTGAGGAGCTGGAAGATGTTGCGGTCGCGGACGATGTAGCGCGCCCCCTCCGCGAGGTCCGCGAAGCCGGCCCGCGCCGCGGCCAGGGCGCCGCCCTCGGCGGGTCCTCGGCGCATCGGCGGCCCCGGCGGGGGGCCCGGACCCGCGCCGTTCGCGGGCGCCGGGTCCGGCTCCATGCCGGCGTGTGAGAGCAGCGCGACGAGGCGCTGGGGCCGCAGCGCGGAGGCGGCCGAGACGGGGATCAGGAACAGCACGGCGAGGACGTAGGTGCCCGCCATGAGGAAGTAGACCGAGGCCGCGCCGATCAGCGCGATCAGGAAGCCGCCCGCCGCCGGGGCAAGCAGGCGCACGAGGTTCATCCCGGCGGCGTTGAGCGAGATCGCGTTCATCATGCCCTGGCGGCCGATGACCTCGGGCACCATCGCCTGCGAGGCGGGCAGCATCAGGGCCTGCACCACGCCCGTCGCGACCGAGGCGATGAGCAGGTGCTCGTAGCGCAGCTGGCCCGAGAGCACGAGCAGGCCCACGGCGATCGCGAACAGCGCCGAGATCGTCTGCGCCACCTGCAGGATGAGCTTCTTCGAGGCGCGGTCGGCGAGCACGCCGCCGAAGACGGACAGCGTGAACATCGGCGTGGCGCTGGCGATGCCCATCGCGCCGAGCGCCGTGAACGAGTTGGTGAGGTCGAACGCGAGGTAGCCGCGCACGAGGATCTGCATGTTGAGCGAGGTCATCCACCCCAGCGAGGAGAGGAAGAACCAGCGGAACCCGCGGTGCTTGAGCGACTCGAACGTGCGGAGCGAGAACCCACGCGGTCGCTGCGGACCTCCGGGACCCGCCGCCCCCGGGCCGGGTGGCCCGCCAGCGGATGCGCGCGGTCCGGCTCCGTTCGCCGGCGGAGGACCGGGCGGCGCATCGGCGGTGCGAGGTGCGGCGGCGGGTGGTGCGAGCTGGCTCAGAAGCGCCCCCGGTCCGGGCGGGCCGCTACTTGCGGACCTCGTTATGCACGCCGCAGAGGGGGCAGCGGAAGACGACGTTGCGAACTTCCCACGCCCACACCTGCTCGGCGAGCACGGCGTCGCAGCCGCCGCACCGGTACTCGGTGTCGCCGTCGCGGCGCAGCAGCGGCAGCTCCGCGCGGTCGAGGATGATGCGGGGCTTGCCGCCCTCGGGCAGTTCGATCGCCACCAGTCGCTCGCTCGCCATCCGAGACGCCCCTTCGCGTTATGGACACAAAGTGTACGCCACGCCGCACAGGCGGGCAGGTGGCGGCGCGAGAGTGGGGCGGGTGGTGCGACCTCGCGTGCGAGTCCTCACCCGGTGCGGCGAGAGTTGGGCTCGCCAACTCTCGCCGCGCCGGGGATCGGTTACCCCTCGGGCTCGCCGGCGGGAGCCGGCGGAGGCGCCTCGAAGATGCTGGTGCGCACCGTGGCGCCCGGCGCCAGCTCAGCGGGCAGGTAGCGCACGTCGGGCTTGATGACGCCGCCGTCGGCGTCGATGAAGCCGACCTCGATGCGGCCATCGGCGAGGTATCGCGCGCGGATGACGCCGATCGAGGCGCCACCGAGCTCGACGTCACTGCTGAAGTACCAGCGGCGGTCGTCCGGCTCCGCCCCGAGGAAGCGCCGCGTCGGCCCCACCTCGGCGCCATTCGGGAGCTGGACGGTGAACTCGACGCGACCGTCCTCGGCCAGCGCGGCAACGATGCGCAGGCTCAGCGGCGCCGGGGCGGGCGGCGGCGCAGGCTCCGAGGGCGGCTCCGGAGCGGGCCGCTCCGGCGCGAGCATCGCCTGCACCACGCTCGGCAGGAGACCGAGGGTGCGCGTGAACTCGGAGTTCGCTGCGTCGATCCCGGAGATCGCGCAGAGCGCAGCATCGAGTGCGAGTCCGTAGGCGGCGGAGTCCACCGAGGCCCCACGCGCGACGAGCGCCCCACGCAGCTCCGCGTCGAGCGCGAGGGCCGCGTCGACGTCCGCGACGCCGGCGCGCGTGAGCGCATCGCCGAGTGAGCTCGGGGCCGGGCACGAGCCCTCGGACGCGATGCCGAGGGCGAGCGCCCGGACGGCCGGGTCCGCCCAGCCGGCCTCGGACGCCCTGAGCGCCCGCACGGTCCCGCCCGCCGTCACCAGCGGGAAGGCCACCGACTCGACGTAGGCGAGCTCGGACTGGAGGGCGAATGCCTCCTCGAAGGTGAGCGCCTCGCCGTCCTCGATGCGATCGAGGAGCGCCGCCCACCGCGGGGAGATCGCCGCGTACTGCGCCGCTGCCGCGTCTGCGGCGGCGAGCACCAGCGCGTCGACCGCGTCGGCCGTGATGACGTTGCCCGCCGCCACGGACTCGATCAGCCCGGACGCGGCCAGGCCTTCCACATAGTGGAGGCCGAGCGCCTCGAGGAGCGTGGTGGACGAGGCGTTCGCCAGGGCGATGGGTGCGCCTGGCGGGGCGTCCGGCGGGGCCGGCTCGTCGCCGAGTGCGGCGACCGCCGGGCGATCGAAGATGCCGTCCAGCGCCAGCGCGTGGGTCGCGGCGGCGTAGATCGCCTTCGCCGACGTGGTGTCATCCACCTCGGCTGCCGGATCCGCGGCGGCGACGGCCCAGTAGGTCACGTCGCCATCCTCACCGGCCACCGGCACGACCAGGTACGCCTCGCCGTCCACGCTGACGGTGCGCGGATCGAAGGTCGGGCCGCTGAAGACGGTGACGTTCTGCCAGAGGCCGTGCCAGCCGATCTCGTCGCCGTCCTCGTCGCGGACGTGGACGGCGGTGAATATCCAGTTGGGGCCGGGTCTGCTGAACGTGACGGTCAGCGGGTGCAGGCCGTCGACCGCGACGCTCGTCGAGGTGGCCGTCTCCGGTCCGGAGTGGTGCGCGGCCCCGGCCTCCCAGAGACCGTCCGATCCGGGGATGCGCTCGGTCCGCTCGAAGACGCGAGGCCCCACGGCGTAGACCAGCGCGCGCCCACCGGCGTCGGCGAGGTCGCCCCCGCCGAGGTTGCCGACCCGGTAGTTCACATCGAAGGGCTGACCCGCGATGACCATGTCGGGGATGTGGACCGCCTCGATCTTGATCTGGAACTCGAGCTCCCGTGCCTGCTCGTCCACGAGGGTCACGACGAGTTCGAAGTCCGCCTCCAGCGGCTGGAGGTCACGCTCCAGGTAGGTGGTCGCCTCGATGATGTAGATCCCGGCCAGCAGGTACTGCTCGATGCGGGCATTGCGGCCGCCGCCGCCATCATCGTTGGCGCCGATGACGCCCAGGGTGGGCGACACGAGCGAGAGCACGGAGTCCCCGTTCTCGGACATCAGGTCGATCCGCACCAGGCCGGGCTCTGTCATGGTGAACGAGTAGCCGTAGGCGGGGTGCTCGGCGACGAATTGCGAGCCGCAGGTGTCCAGCGTCCATGAACCGCTCGCGGTGAGGTCGGTGCCTGCTTCGAGCACGCCGAGGTCGGTCGTCTCGCATCCGGGAGGCCGGCTCACGGAGAGCGTGAAGTCCGCCGCGCCGCGCTCGCGGCCCCCGACGGTGGTGGCTTCCACCATGTACACGCCCGCGGCGAGGTCGCGCTCGATCCGCGCGTTCAGGTCGTCGCCCCCATCATCGTTCTGCGTGAGGCGGCTGCCGTCCTCGGCCAGCAGGTACAGGAACGGATCGGCCTCGCTCGACGCCAGCTCGATCCGGACCCGCCCCGCGGCGGCGACGGAGAACCGGTAGGTGAACGCGTCGCTGTCCGTGCGGAACCGGGAGTCGCAGTCTTCGGTGCTCCACCGGCCGTCGGCGTTGAGCGCGGCGCCGGCCTCGTCCATGAGTCCGCCGAGGTCGATCACATCGCACTCGGGGTGCTGCTCCGCAGCGACCTGGCGCGGCGCGTCCATCACGATCGTTGCTGCAAGCAACAGCAGGGCGGCGCCTAGCGCGACGGGGATGCGCATTGCGATGGAGCGGGGCGAGGGAACGGAATGCACGTGATCTCCAACCTCCGAGGCCGGTATGAGTCGCCGCATCATATGACCTGAGGGTGATTCGCGGTATCACAGACCCGCGCCCGTCCGGCAACGGGTCGAGACCACGGCTGCTCGATAGGGTCCGTGCGGCGGGGCCGGGGGTTCGCCCGGCTCCCCGCCGCGAGCGGAGACCTACGCTTCGGGTTCCTCGGCCGGAGCGGGCCGCGGCGCCTCGAACTCGCTGCTCGGCAGCCACGCGCCCGGCGGTAGCTCGAACGGGAGGTAGCGCACGTCCGGCGCGATGTTCCGGCTGGCGGCGTCCCGGAACCCCATCTCGATCCGCCCATCGTCGAGGCGTCGCGCCCGGACGACGCCGATCGTGCCACCGGCCGCCTCGACGTCGCTGCTGAAGTACCAGCGGCGGTCGTCCGGCGGGGCGTCGAAGAAGCGGCGCTGCGGCAGGATCACACCGCCGCCGACCACGTGGACGCCGTGCTCGATGCGGCCGTCCTCCGCCAGCCGGGCCACGATGCGCACGCGCAGCGGCTCGGGCTCGAGATCCGCCTCGGGCTCCGCCGCCGGGGGCGGGGTCGGCGCGATCATCGCGTGTACCTCGCTGCCGGCGATCGTGAGGCGCCGCAGGAACGTGGTGTTCGAGGCGTCGATGCCGCCGATGGCGCACAGCGCGGCGTCCGTCGCCAGTGCGTGCGCGGGGAGCGCTTCCCGCAACCGCGCGTCCAGCGCGAGCGTCTCCTCGATGTCCTCCGCGCCGATGGCCGTGAGCGCCTCGCCGAGGGTCGGCGCGTCCGCGCACCTCGCCTCCACGGCGAGCCCGCCGAGCATCGCCCGCACGGCGGGATCCGCCCACCCGGCATCGGAGGCGCGCGCAGCGCGCACCGCGCGGCCCGCCGCGACCAGCGGGTAGCCCCGCGTCTCGGCGTAGGCGAGTTCGGACTGGATGGCGAGGGCGTCACCGAACGTCAGCGACTCACCTTCGCCGACGCGGTCGTCGGCCGCCGTCCACGAGGCGAGCATCGGCGCAATGTGCGCCAGGATGCCGTCGGCAGAGGCGAGCACGAGGTCCTCGACGGCTGCGGGGACGAGCACGTTGCCCGCGGCCACGGACTCGGCCAGCCCGGAGCCGGCGAGTGCCTCCCCGTAGTGCCACGCGAACCCATTGAGGAGGTTCGTCGAGGAAGGGCTCCGGATGTCGAGCGGCTCCGGCTGCAGGCCTTCCGATGTCGCGAGTTCCTCGCCCAGCAGGGCGATCGCGGGCCGATCGAAGATGCCGTCCAGGACGAGCGTCTGCGTGGCGGCGGCGTAGATCGCCTTCGCGGACGTGCCCGCGTCGAGTTCCGCAGCCGGGTCCGCCACGAGATAGGCGGAGTAGGTCACGATCCCGTCCTCATCGACCGGGGCTGCGGCGTAGTAGTCCTCGCCGTCCACGCTGACAATGAGCGTGTCGAACGTCGGGCCGCTGAGGACGTCCAACTCGACCGAGACACGGTGGATGCCTATCTCCTCGTCGTCGGCGTTCTCGGCCACGACCCCGACTGAGAGCCACGCCACCCCGGGCCTGCGAATCACCAGCGAGAGGGGCCCGAACTCCGGGATCGACGTGCTCAACGCACTCGCCGTCTCGGGACCGGAGTGGTACGACACCCCGGCTCGCCAGCGCTCCTCCGATGCCGCGACGTGGTCGGTGAGGTTGAACGCGCGCCAGGATCCGACCGCATAGACCACGCCGGTGGAGCCATCCGCGGGGAGGTCCAGGTCGCCGAGGTTACCGACGCGGTAGTGAACGTCGAACGGCTCGCCCGCGATCACCGTGTCGGGGAAGCTGATTGCTTCGATCTTCAGGCTGAACTTGCTCTCATCCACCAGTGAGACCGTCACCGTGAACGGGCTGGACGTGAACACGCTGTCGCGGTCGAGGTACGTTGTCGCCTCGATCAGGTAGGACCCTGCCGCCAGGTCGTTCTCGATGCGCGAGTCGCGGTTGGTGCCCCCGTCGTCGTCGCTGTAAATGTAGCTGCCGTCCGGGGTGAGCAGGAACAGGTACGGGTCGCCGTCGTCCGACTGCAGGTCAATGCGGACTGTGCCGTCCTCCGGGAGCTCGAAGCGGTACGTGTGCGCGGGCGTGTCCTCGCGGTAGCGCGCGCCGCAGTCGTCGTGCGCCCAGGTCTCCTCGGCCGTCAGCGTGACGCCCGGCTCCAGCACGCCGAGGTCGACCGGTTCGCAGGCTTCCGCGATGAAGATCTCCAGCGCGAAGTCCGCCGGCCCGCGCGCACGGCCATCGCCGGCTGCGGCCTCGACCAGGTAGGTCCCCGCGGCCAACTGCCGCTCGATGCGGGCATCGAGCGCGCGGCCACCGTCGTCGTTGTGCGCGATGCGCCCGCCGTCACCAGTGAGGAGGTGCAGATACGAGTCGCCCGTCGGCGAGGCCAGGTCGATGTGGACCCACGTGGTCTCGGGAAGCTCGAAGCGGTAGGTGTGCGCGTCACTGTCGGGGAGGAAGCGCGAATCGCAGTCCTCGGTCGACCACGTCCCCTCGGCCCCGAGTTCAGTGGTGTCGCCACCGAGCACGCCGAGGTCGATCGTCTCGCATTCAGCCGGGTCCTCCGCGAGGGTCCGGGGCGCGTCCAGCACGAGCGCCGCGGCCAGCAGTGCGAGTGCGGCGCACGCGGCCGCGACGAAGCGAGTCGCGAGCCGGGTGGGTGCGGGAGCGTGGCGCATGGGGGTTCTCCAGGTGCGCGTGATGGCGCGAGGTATTTCGCAGTATCCACATACGTGGTGAAAGGCGGAAGCCGCGCATAGCGCCCCATCAGCGAGCCGTGTGGAGCACCACAGAGCGCGGGATCCGTCACCCGCCCGCACTGGACCAGACGACACCCGAAAGCCCTCGCGATGCGCGGCGCGCAGCCGCTCCACGCCCGCAGGTGCTATCTTCCCAACCCGACCACTCGCGCCCATGCCCGCGGAAGGGACGCAACATGAAGATTGGCGTGATCTCCGACACTCACATCCCCTCGATGGGCCCCGCGCCGCCCGACCAGGTCATCAAGGCCTTCGAGGGCGTCGACCTGATCGTCCACGCGGGTGACATCTACGCGGACTCCGCGCTCGAATGGCTCGCGCGGATCGCGCCCGTCGAGTCGGCCAAGTCGCGCTTCGCGGCCGTCGCCGAGGGCGCGCCCCGCACCGGGACCACGCTCGTGCTGGAGCTCGAGGGCCGCAAGGTCGGCGTCGTCCACAAGCTGGAGCTGCTGCCGATCGTCGACGAGATCTACCCCGGCTCCCTCTCCAAGTACCCGGAGGACCAGGAGCTCGAGGACGAACTCGTCGCGATCTTCGGCGAGCCGGTGGACATCGTGATCTTCGGCTACACGCACGAGGCGATGGTAGAGACGTTCCGGGACGTGCTGTTCGTGAACCCGGGCAGCACCTCGATGATCAAGCAGAGCATGCTGCTCGGCCACGTCGCCGTCCTCGACCTCAACGATGACGGCAGCGCCGAGGCGGAGGTCATCTACCTCGGCGACATCGACGAGTAGCTGCGAGCGCGCCGCGACCCTGCGACGGCGGCGTCTGTGCGCTGCTGCTAGAGTGTCGGGCGCGCCGGGAGGAGGTCGCGCGTGGTCGGCGTGATGCCACTGGACGATGTGCGCGTCCTGGACCTGACGCGCTACACGTCGGGGCCGTTCTGCACGCGCGTCCTCGGCGACTACGGCGCCGACGTGATCAAGATCGAGCAGCCGGAGACGGGCGACCCCGCGCGGTCGCTGCCGCCCTTCTACCAGGACGAGCCGGGCCTGGAGCGCAGCGGCGTCTTCCTGATGCTCAACACCAACAAGCGGAGCGTGACGCTGGACCTCAAGAGCGAGCGCGGGCGCGAGCTGGCGCTGGAGCTTGCCGCGACCTCGCAGGTCGTCATCGAGAACTTCGCGCCCGGGACGCTGGACCGCCTCGGGCTCGGCTTCGACGCGCTGCGTGCGGTGAACCCCGGGGTGGTGCTGACCTCGATCAGCAACTTCGGGCAGACGGGGCCCTACCGCGACTGGCAGGGCACCGACCTGACGCTGCTGGCCATGGGCAACATGATCAGCTTCGGCGACCCGGACCACTACCCGCTGAAGACGGCGGGCCACCACGCCACCTACCACGCCGGATACGTCGCCGCCCTGGCCACCTCGATGGGCCTCATGAGCGCCGAGCTGAGCGGCGAGGGCGAGCACCTGGACATCAGCATCTTCGAGGCGCACACGCACTCCATCGACCTGCGCCTCGGCCGCACGCTGTCGTACCAGTACAACGGGCAGATCGCGGGCCGTGCCGGGCTCGCGGGGGCCATCGGCAGCGGCATCTTCCCGTGCGCCGACGGCTACTTCGCGCTCAACGCCGGGGCCGGCCTCGTCAACCGCATGATCCGCATGGTCGGCCGCGAGGACCTGCTCGAGCACCCCGACTGGTCCAGCGTGGCCGAGCTCTCGAAGGTCGAGCGCGCCGAGGAGTTCGCGACCATCCTCATCCCGTGGCTGCTCGCCCGCACCAAGGCCGAGGTGCGCGCCGAGTGCGAGCGCTTCGGCGTCCTCGGCGGACCGCTCAACACCGTCGGCGACCTGCTCGAGGACGTGAACTTCGAGGCCCGCGGGTTCTTCCAGGAGATCGACCACCCCACCACCGGGCCGGTTCGCTACCCCGGCTTCCACTCCACGCTTCATCGTGGCGAGCCGATGCCGGAACGCACGCGCGCGCCGCTGCTCGGCGAGCACACCGAGGACGTGCTGGGCGACGTGCTGGGCCTCGATGCGGACGCCATCGGCGAACTTCGCGCCGGCAGCGTGATCTAGCGGGAGGAGACCAGCGCGATGACGACAGCTTCCTCCAACGGCTCGTCCCCCAGCGGCAAGCGCCTCCCCCTCGATGGCATCCGCATCATCGACTTCACCGTGGTGTGGGCCGGCCCGTACGGCACGATGCAACTCGCGGACTGGGGCGCCGAGGTGATCCGGGTGGAGTCACTGCACCACTTCGCCCCGCAGACCCGCGGGCTGATCGCACACCCGCCGCCGGAGTTCGCGGTCAACAGCGCGAACCAGGGCGGCGCGTATCCCGACGACTTGCTCGGCGACCGTCCGTGGAACCGTGCCCCGAACTTCAACGACCACGGCCACAACAAGCGCTCGGTCACGATCCACCTCGGCACGCCCGAGGGCCAGGCGGTGCTCGACCGGCTGATCGAGCAGTCCGACGGGCTCGTCGAGAACAACCTGCCGCCGAACATCGAGAAGCAGGGCATCACGTGGGAGCGCGTCTCCGCGATCAACCCGCAGATGGTCATGCTGCGCGTGCCGGCGTTCGGCCTCGAGGGCCCGTATCGGGGCTACCGCACATGGGGCAACCACATGGAGGCGCTGCTCGGCCACCCGGTGTTGCGCGCCTACCCCGACCTCAGCCTGGACTACGCGCCCTCCGGCGTACCGTCCGACGCAGCCTCGGGCGTCGGCGGTGCGCTCGCCTTCCTGATGGGGCTGCGCCAGCGCAAGAAGACAGGCGAAGGGCTCCTCATCGAGGCGGCGACCGCCGAGAACTTCGTGCCGTTCATCGGCGACTTCGTCATGGACTACACCATGAATGGACGCGTCCATGAGCAACTCGGCAACACCCACCCCACGATGGCGCCCCACAACGTCTACCCGTGCTGGGGAACCGACCGCTGGATCGCCATCGCCGTGCGCTCCGAGGAGGAGTGGACACGCCTGTGCGGCGTGATGCACCAGCTCGAACTCGGCGACGACCCGCGCTTCGCCACGATGGAGTCGCGGCACGAGCACCGCGACGCCCTCGACGCGCGGATCGCGGAGTGGACGGTGACCAAGGACGCCTACTGGGTGATGGAGCGCCTGCAGACCGAGGGCATCCCCGCGGGGGTTGCGATGCATGAGCGCGACGTCCTCGAGAACCGCCAGCACGAGGCGCGCGGCTTCTGGCGCACCATCAGCCACCCCGAGGCCGGCACGCAGCGGCACGCGGGACCGCTGTGGGGCACCACCGGCTCCAACCCCCGGCCCGCGCGGCACGCGCCGCGGCTGGGCGAGGACAACGAGTACGTCTACAAGGAGGTCATGGGCTACTCGGACGCCGAGTACGCGGCCTTCGAGGAGGCGGGCCACATCGGCATGGACTACGACCCCTCGGTGCCGTAGTGGGCGTACGACGGTTCGTGACCGATCTCTTCGTGGAGCCTGCCCTGAACTGGCGGGACTATGACGCGCCGTTCAGGACGAAGCTGCGGCTTGCCCTCCGCAATAACTGGATCAAGATCCGCACGCTCTCGACGTGCTGCGGGAACAACGGCGAGCCAGGTTGCTGACGGGTCGACGGCGGGCCCGGTGCGGGCTCCCATCACCATCATCATCACGACGAGTAGGAGTAATCGGGCGTAATTCCATTCATGATGAGCATCCGGCGATACCGGCGCTCAAGTTGCTTCATAAACCGGCTGGATTAACCGCCCGTCCATTGCGTAAGCTTCAGTGCGCGTCAGACACGATGATTCGAAGGAGTACGCAGTGCCGAAGTTCACACCCATGGAGGCGTCCGAAGTCCTGATCGGCCGCGCGCGAGCCGCCGCCGAGGAGCGCGCCGAGTACGTCGAGGCAGTACGCGCCTCCGACGCGGGCAAGATCGAGCTCGGACGGGGCGAGAACCCCACGCGGGTGAAGCGGCTCCTGTCCGAAGCGGCCCGCGAAGCCGGCACCAAGGTCCGCTCCTCCTGGGAGGACAAGAACAAGCGCACCCTGCTCTGGAAGCGGGTGGGCCGCTAGCGCCGTCCGGGGGGGGGGGGACACGCTCCCCGCTGACATCGCGTCCCACGAAGAAGCCCCGGCATCTCGCCGGGGCTCTTGTCGTGCGGGACGTCGCGGGGACGCGCGCCACTCCTCGTGACGCCGGTGGTGTCACCCTCGAGTGTCCGGCGTGGGCGGGACCCTACGACTCGCGGCGCGTTGGGCGCTTCTTCGCGAGTCCACGCAGGTACGGGTTGGAGGGGTTCGCCGGGAAGTCCCGGGTCTCCCCGCACAGCTTGCAGCGGCCTGGTACTTCCCCACCAGATGGCTCCGAAAGGATCCAGTGATGGGCCTGACAATCGGTTGTGGCGCTACGAGCCTCTGCCACGTCTACCCCCCTGCCGACGCTGTCGCGGTACAGCGCGCGCGACCAGTGCCCTTGCGGGCCGCCTGCCGGTCACGCGCCGCGACGGTTGCGCGCATATTGCCACACCTGCCCAGCCCTTGCAGCGACGAGCTCATCGACACCACAACTCGCGCGTCCGTAACGGCGAATGACGGTACAGTGACGGACGATCACGACGCGCCCCGTTGAGGCGCAGACGGGGGGATTCCGACAGTGAGCGAACGCGGCATGATCCTGTGGTTTACGGGGCTCTCCGGGTCCGGTAAATCCACCCTCGCCGAATACCTCGCCCCCGAGCTGCGGGCGCGCGGGCGCAACGTCGAGGTCCTCGACGGCGACGAGGTCCGCACGAACCTCTCCAAGGGGCTCGGGTTCTCCAAGGAGGACCGCGACACCAACATCCGGCGCATCGGCTACGTCGCGCGGCTGCTCTCGCGCAACGGGGTGGCCGTGATCACCGCCGCCATCTCGCCCTACGCCGAGATCCGCGACGAGGTGCGCGCCAGCATCGCCGGCGAGCCCGCCGAGTTCGTCGAGATCCACGTCGACTGCTCCATCGAGGAGCTCACCCGCCGCGACGTGAAGGGGCTGTACGAGAAGGCCCTGCGCGGCGAGATCCAGAACTTCACCGGCATCTCCGACCCGTACGAGGCGCCCGAGCAGCCCGAGGTGCGCGTCAACTCCGAGACGCAGGACGAGCAGGAGTCGCTCGGCGACATCCTCGGCTACCTGGAGTCGGCGGACCTGATCCCGGCGGGAGCCGTGTCATGAGCCCCGACACATCCCAGCTCGTCCCGCCGCACGGTGGCGAGCTCCGTGAGTTGCTCGCCACCGGCGAGGAGGCCGCGGCCCTCGCGCAGGCCGCGAGCGAGTTGCCCGTGCTGCGCCTCGGCCCGCGCCAGGTCACCGACCTCGAACTGCTCTCCGTCGGGGCGCTGAGCCCCCTCCGCGGCTTCATGGACGAGGCCGACTACCGGGCGGTCGTCGAGGGCATGTGCCTGGCCGACGGCGCCGTGTGGAGCGTGCCCATCACGCTCCCGGTCACGTCCGCGCAGGCCGCGGAGCTTGCCAACCGCCAGATCGCGCTCGCCGCGGAGGACGGCACGCTGCTCGCCGTGATGGACGCCGGCGACGCCTACGCCTACGACCGCGCGCGCGAGGCCGAGAAGGTCTACCGCACCGCCGACCCGGCACACCCGGGCGTCGAGGCGGTCAACGACCAGGCCGACATGCTCCTCGGCGGGCCGGTCCGCGCCTTCGCGCTGCCGCCGGACCCGGAGTTCCCGGAGCACCGGCTCACGCCGGCGCAGACCCGTGCCGCGTTCGCCGAGCGCGGCTGGCGGACCGTGGTCGGCTTCCAGACGCGCAACCCCGTACACCGCGCGCACGAGTACCTCACCAAGGTCGCGCTCGAGGTCGTCGACGGCCTGCTCCTCCACCCGCTGGTGGGAGAGACGAAGGAAGGCGACATCCCGGCCGACGTGCGGATGCAGTGCTACCAGGTGCTGCTCGACGGCTACTACGCGCAGGACCGCGTCCTGCTCTCCGTGCTCCCCGCGTCGATGCGCTACGCGGGGCCGCGCGAGGCGATCTTCCACGCGATCATGCGCCAGAACTACGGCTGCTCGCACTTCATCGTCGGGCGCGACCACGCCGGCGTCGGCGACTACTACGGCACGTACGACGCGCAGGAGATCTTCGACGAGCTCGAGCCGGGCGCGCTGGCGATCCAGCCGCTCAAGTTCGAGCACAGCTTCTACTGCGTCAGCTGCGAGGCGATGGCAAGCTCGCACACGTGCCCGCACGGCAACGACGACCACGTCTTCCTGTCCGGCACGCGCGTGCGCCAGATGCTCGAGGCCGGCGAGGCGCCGCCGCCCGAGTTCACGCGGCCCGAGGTCGCCGAGGTGCTCGTCGAGGCGTACAGCAGCGGCGCGGCGTAACCACCGCGCCCTCGGCGGCAGCTACCAGAACACCGGCGTCCCGAGGACGACGACGGCGATCACCGTGAGCGAGAGCGGCGCGCCGAGCCGCGCGTAGTCGGAGAACCGGTAGCCGCCCGGCCCGTAGACCATGATGTTGGTCTGGTAGCCGATCGGCGTCAGGAACGACGCCGAGGCGGTCACGGCGATCGCGATCGCCGTGCTCCGGGTATCGAGGCCGGCCGATTCCGCGGCGACCACCGCCACCGGGAACATCAGCACGGCCGCGGCGCTGTTCGTCACCAGCTCCGTCAGCACGATCGTCGCCAGCACCAGCCCGAGCAGCACCCCGCGCGGCCCGAGCGCCTCGAACACATCGACGATGCGCATCGCGAACTGGCCGGCGAGCCCGGACTCCTGGATGGCCGCCGCCAGCCCGAACGCCGCGGCGATCGTCACGACCACGTCGAGGTCGATGGCGTTCCGCGCCTGCACCGGGTTGAGCACGCGCAGCCCCACCACGGCGAGCGCGGCCAGCAGCGCGGCCTCGAGGAGGGTGAGCGCGCCCGTCGCCGCCAGCACCACCATGGCGACCACGAGCGGCCCGACGAGCAGCGCCCGGCGCTGCACGCCGCGGCGCGAAAGCTCGCCGACGCCCGAGACCAGCAGGAAGTCGGGCTGCTCGCCCCACTGCATCTCGAAGTCGTCGTCGCTGATCAGCAACAGCGTGTCGCCGACGCGCATCTGCACGTCGCCGAGCTTCGCGTCGACGCGGCGGCCGGCGCGGTGGACGGCCAGCACCGCCGCCTGGTAGCGGCCCCGGAACTCCGAGTCGCGGATGGTCTGCCCCACCACCGGCGAGGACTGCCCGAGCACCACCTCGTAGATCGCGCCGGTGTCGGCGCCGAGCTGCGCGAGCTGCCCATCCTCGCTCGACCGCAGCCCGCCGATGCCGTGCAGGTCGACGACGTCGTCGACGCGCCCAACGAAGCTGAGGCGGTCGTTGCCGCGCAGCACCGTGCGCGGCGAGACCGGCGCGATGGTGTATCCGGGGCGCTCGAGCTGCACGAGGTAGACGCCGCTGAGACTGCGCAGGCCGCCCGCCTCGACCTCGGAGCCGTCGAGGGGCCCCCCGGGCTCCACCACCATCTCGATGGTGTACTCGCGCGAGCCCGCGCCCAGGCTCCCGCGCGGCCCGGCGCGCGGCGGCAGCACGCGCGGGGCGAGCACGACGATCACCACCAGCCCGGCGACAGTCAGCGGCAGGCCCAGCTTCGCCACCTCGAAGAGCCCGATCGGCGTCATCCCCGCGCCCTCGACGAGCCCCGCGACGGCCACGTTCGTCGAGGTGCCGAGCACCGTCATGGTCCCGCCCAGCACTGCCGCGAACGATAGCGGCATCAGGTAGCGCGACGGCGGCGTGCCCTGGCGGTCGCTCCACTCCTGCACGGCGGGCGTGAGGATCGCCACGATCGAGGTGTTGCTGAGGAACGCCGACGCCACCGACGTCGGCGCCAGCAGGCGCACGCCCGCCAGCACGAAGCTGCGTCCGCCGCCGAGCATCGTCGACAGCGCGGGCACCAGCGCGCCCGTCTCATGCACGGCGCGCGCGACGACGAGCAGGGCGCCGACGGTGAAGGGCGCGGGGTTGGCGAACCCGGAGAGCGCCTGCTCGGGCTCGGTGACGCCCGCGGCCATGAGCAGGACCGCCGCGCCGAGCAGCGCGACCGAGGGCGGCGCGAACCCGCGCAGCATCACCACGACCATCGCCGCGGTGACCGCGAGCGTGAGCCACGCGTCAACGCTCACTGGCGAGCCTCACCGTCACTGCTCGATGCCATGCGGGACAGGGTACGCCCGCCGGGCCCACCCTCGACGGATCGAGCCTCAAACGCAGCTCGCTCGCGACTGGCCTGGGGGCGCGCGGCCGGCGAGCGTCGGTTCGCCTTCACCCGTCTCGGACGGCGATCTTCCGCGCCACCCATGCGTCTTCCATCTCCTGCGGCTCCATGAGCCTGAGCACGCTGCCGGCACCGGCCACGAAGGCCCCGACGGGGAGGAGTGCCGCGGTCGGCCACCACACGATCACGGGCGCGCCGCTCAACACCACCCCCTGCGCACTGACCTGGCTCGGGAGCAGGTAGAGCGTGAACGCAGAGACGGCCAGTACCAGCAGCGGAAACGCAGCGGCTCTCCGGCCGGAGAACGCTGCCATCACAACGAGGGCAGGGAGCATCGCGAAGGCGATCCCGGCCAGCCACTCGTCCTGTGCGCTCACCCCGGAGAAGTGGGATCCGTGAGCCACCCGGATGACCGGGTCCGTGCGGTGCCACCGCACCTCGGCGCTCGTCACCGGCCAGGTGTCGCGGACACCCTCGGCGCCTGCGGTGTCGGAATCGATCTCGAAGACGGTGGGCCACTGGTCGCCCCACCGCACTTCGGCAACAGGCACCACCACGCCGACGAGCGTGACGGCCACGCCGAGAGCCGCCACTCCCAGGAACACGCGCCGCGCAGGGCTCATCGTAGCCAGGCCACCAGACATGGGCGGGACCCTTCGATGAAGCGCGGAGTCTACACCCTCCGTCCACACCGGTTGGTACCCAATGGTGCGTGCGTGGCCTGGCGCTACTCGAGGGCGTCCCCGTGCGCGGCGAGCGCCGCCTTCACGCGATCGATCGGCGCCACCTCGAACGGGTCCACGTCGTTGAGCAGTGCGAGGTAGTACGACACCCAGTCGCCGATGTACGCCGCGTGCAGCACCGAGTCGAGCCCGCCCGAGCCCTCGACGTGCACTACCTCGCACGACACACCCGCGCGCTGTAGCTCGTCGCCCGTGACGGCGACGCGCCGCCGGTTGCGGGGGTGCAGGCCGGGGCCGTCGAGGAGCACGACGTGGAGCCGCTCCAGCGCCGCGGACGGCAGCGCGAAGCCGGCGACGAGGTTGTGGTCGACCTCGGGAAGCTCAGCCGAGAGCGCCCACTGGCTCGCGTTCTCCGGGATCACGCCCGCCCACCGCGACGCGGCCACGCGCAGCACGCCGGGACCGACGACGACCGGCACGCGCCCGGCGAGCCGCCGCGCGATCTGCTTCGGCAGGTTCGACGTCTCCTGCATGTCGGGCGAGGCTGCCTTGCTGCAACGCTTGAGGAGCGTGATGGCGGCCGCGACTTCGTCGTCGTCCGCGGCGTGGATCCCCGCGGCTCGCAATACGGCGACCGGTGGCAGCGCGCCGTAGCCGAGGGCGGTGCGCGGCGGCCCGTCGAAGGCGAACGTGAACGCGGGGACGCCTGCGCGCGCGGCCGCGTCGCCAAGCTTGCCGCCCGTCGTGATCGCGACGCGCGGCGCGCCCTGCTTGCCGGCAGCCTCGAACGCCGCGAGCACCTCCTCGGTATTACCGGAGAAGGAGCACGCGACGAAGAGCGAGTCGGCGTCGAGGGCGGGCGGCGTGTAGTCGCGCAGCACCTCGATGGGCGTCGTGGTGCGGGTCGAGGCGAGCGCGGCAACGATCTCGGCGCCGATGGCCGAGCCGCCCATCCCGGCGAACACGACGCGGCGAGGCGCATCGAGCGTCAGTGAAGACGCCCACGCGCGGCCGGCGTCCCAGGCTTCAGCAGCCTGATCGGGGAGCGCGGCGATGAGTTTCCAGAACGCGCCGGGGTCCGTCTCCCCGCGTCTCGCGGCATCGTCCAGTGCTGCGTCGTCGCCCACGGTGGCCCCTCACCAGCGCACGCGACAGCGTAGTGAGGCCGCCCGTTACGCGCGCTCCCCGGCGCCTACCGTGCGAGCGCCTCCGCCTCCTCGCGGAGGCGGCGCAGGTTCCACATCGCGTCGAGGTCGCGCTCGTTGATCTCGTGGACGTAGTCGGCCAGCGACACTTCGCCGCGGTACGGGTGGACGCCGCGGTGGTCCCAGCCCGGCCCGGCCCACTCGAGCTCCCAGAGCAGCTCCTGGCGCAGCGCCTCGAAGTCCCACACCAGCTCGTCGACCCCGGACAGCTCGTACCCGCCCTCGCCCGGCGCGAGGTGGGCCCGGCGCTCGGGCAGCCGCGCGCGGTCGCGGCGCAGCATGGCCTGCACGGCGCGCAGGTCCTCGCGCTCGGAGTCGCGCAGGAAGCCGACGGTCTCGACGATGGACCACTGCTCGCGCAGCCCCTCGCCCGGCGGGCGGCGCCTCAGGGCGTCCTCGGGGATCCCGTAGACGAGTTGCCCGACCTCGTGGGCGACCTCGCGCAGCGCCTTCATGAGCCAGCGCTGGTTCGAGCCGTAGCGGCGCGTCGAGGGTTGCACGGCGCGATCGTTGGCCCGTGGCGCCCGGCCTGTCAATCGCCCCGATCGCGGGCCACGGATCGGCGGGCCGCGTCGCGTTGACCGCGACCGCCGATGCGGCCAACCTCGCCCCATGAGCGCCGACACGCTGCCCTACACCGTGCTGATCCTGCTCGTCGAACTCGCCGTTGGCTCGCTGGTCTTCGTGACCTGGTTCGAGCGGCGCGGGCAGATCACGCACGGCTACGTGCAGATGGGCGGGGTCGTCGTCGTCCCCACGCTCCTGCTCGCGCTCGTCATCGCGTTCACCATCGCCCCCGTCGACGTCATCGACGGCTTCACGCTGCGGGCCGGGGCCGTCGACGCGCTGCGCGTGGCCCTGCTCGTCTTCATGGCGATATCCGTGGTGAACCTCGTCGCCGCGTTCGCCGAGCGCATGCCGGTTGCGAGGTGGTCCGGCGTCGCCGGCGGCGTTGCGGGCGTCGTCACGCTCGCCATCCTCGCCGCGCTGGTCGCAGGGCCCGCGTGGTCCTACGCGGGGGTGCTCGCCAGCATGCTCGCCGCCGCGGTCGCCCTCGGCGGGTCGATGATGGCGATGAGCTGGGGCCACTGGTACCTGACGAACTCCGGCCTGCCCAAGGAGCCGCTCGAGGAGATGTCGATGGTGGTGCTCGGCGCGCTGGTGGCGCAGGCCATCTTCGCCGTCGTCGCCGCGGCCGCGCCGGTCCGGGAGGTGCCGCTCACGCAGACCGCGTTCGGCGTCGAGCTCGGGCAGAACCCCGCGTTCTGGTTCCGCGTCGGGGTCGGCCTCGTCTTCCCGGGCGTGCTCGCGTGGCTCGCGTGGAGGGCCGCCGCGATACGGGGCATGATGGCCGCCACGGGCCTGCTCTATATCACCGTCGGCGCGGTGCTCACCGGCGAGATCCTGGCGCGAGGGCTGCTCTTCGCGACGGGCGCCGCCGTCTGACGGGGGAACGTTGCTGCTTGCAATCGCGTATTGGGTGCTAGACGCTATACGGAGCGTCGTACAATATTCCCGCCTCCCTCGCACGGATCGGGGGGCCGTATGGCCGAAGCGCACTCCCGGGCAGCCCGCATTCCAGCATCCCTCGCCGCGGCACGGGCCGAACGCCAGGCAGCCGAATCCGGGCAGGCCGCACCCGCGACCGACGAGCAACTCCTGAGACAACTCCGATCAGGACAGATCGAGGCGCTCGAGCAGCTCTACGACCGCTACTCGACGCTCGTCTACTCCGTCGCCCTGCGCGTGCTGCATGACCAGGGCCTCGCGGAGGACATGACGCAGGAGGTCTTCCTGCGGCTGTGGCGTCGCCCCCGCCTCTACGACCCCTCGCGCGGCCGGTTCGTGAGCTGGCTGATGTCCGTCGCGCGCAACCGCGCCATCGACGAGCAGCGCCGCCGCAGCCGCCGCCTCCGCGAGGAGGGCGTCGACGCCGACGCCATCAACGACGTGCAGAGCGCGGACCGCTTCGACGACCCCGCGGCCGTCGCCGCGCTGGGCGACGAACGAGCGGCGGTCCGCGCCGCCGTCGAGCAGCTCCCGCCGGCCCAGCGGCAGGTCATCGAACTCGCCTACTTCGCCGGTCTCACGCAGGCCGAGATCGCCGCGGAGACCGCGACGCCCATCGGCACCGTGAAGACACGCGTCCGGCTCGCGATGCGCAAGCTCCGCGACGCCATGGAACAGGTGCGGACCCAGCCGGCCAGAGAGGCGCCCGGAAGCAGCCCATGAGGCCCGAGGAGCGTGAAGAGCTGCTGGCCGCATACGCACTCGACGCGCTGAGCGGCCCCGAAGCGGACGAGGTGGAAGCCCTGATCCGCACCGACCCCGACGCCGCCGACCAGCTCGCCGCGTACCGGGAGATCGCGGACCTCATCGGCCTCGAGGCGCCGCTGCGGCGCACCGACCCCGCCCTGCGGGATCGGATGCTGCAGGCGGCCCAGCGCATGCGGCCGCCGCGCAGCCGGCGATTCCCCGTGCTGCGCGTCGCGGCGCTTGCGGCCGCCCTCGTGGTCGTCGCGGTCGCGGTGAGCTGGGGCGTCCGGCTCCAGCGCGCGATCGACACCCTCGAGCAGGACTCCGCCGCGCTGGCCACCGCGGTGACCGCCGACACGCAGCGCATCGACGCCATCGAGACCGAGCGCGTGGGCGGCGGCGACGACGCCATCCGCACCGAGCTGCAACTGGCCATGGCCGCGCAGCAGCGCATCATCGCGATCCTCGCCGACCCGGAGGTGCAGGAAGCCTCGCTCGAAAGCACCACGGCCGGGCGCGGGGCGAGCGGGCGCTACCTCTGGAGCCCGGAGCTCGGGGCGGGCGTGGTGATCGCGCGGCGTCTGCCGCCGCTCCCCATCGGCACCGTCTACGAGCTGTGGCTGATCGAGGGGTTCGACGAGGTCTCGGGCGGCACGTTCGTCCCCAGTCCCGACGGCGACGCCCAGCTGCTCGTCGAGCTGGACTTCGAGTTCAGCCCGTTCTCCGTCGCGATCACGCCGGCGCCGGTCGGTGGGGCCGCCACCCTGCAACCGCCGATCGTGCTCTCGGGCACGGTCCCCTAGCAGCGGCTGCCCGCTACGCCTCGGAACCTGCCTCGGGTGCGGCTGCCGCCGCCTCCGGCTCTTCGTCCGTCTCCGGGGCCTCGGGTGTGTCGTCCTCCTCGTGGTACGGTTCCAGCCCCAGCTGGCGCGCGACGTGGGTGTGCGCCATGGCGTCGCGGGGCTCGACTCCGCTCAGCCGGTGGTCGGCGTACCAGAACAGCTCCCTCAGCAGCGCCACCAGCGGGATGATCACGACCAGCGCGATGAACCCGAACACCGTGCCCGCGATCGCGAGCAGCATGATGATCACCGCCGGATGCAGCTCGACCGCGTGTCCCTGCACGCGCGGCACCAGCAGGTGGTTCTCCACCTGTTGCACCAGCACGTAGAGCAGCAACACCCAGATGATCTTGTCCGGATCCGTCGCCGCCACGATCACCACCGCGGGCAGCGCACCGATGAACGGCCCGACGATGGGGATCAGCTCGGCGACACCCGCGAACACCGCCAGCGCGATGGCCAGCTCGACGTCCAGGATCAGCAGGCCGATGAACGTCATCACGCCCACCACCAGGCCGAGCAAGAGCTGCCCGCGCAGGTAGCGGCCGATCAACTGGTCGGCGATGCGGATGCCATTGAGCACGTCGATCCGAACCGGCTCGGGGACCGCGGCCGCGAAGTTGCGCTCGAAGTTGTGACGGTCGCGCAGCGCGTAGAACATCCAGATCGGGACCACCACGAACCCGGCGATCACCGCGATCCAGCCCGTGAGCGACTCGAAGACCGGGGGGCCCGCCGACGCGATGCGACTACCGAGGTCATCGCCGAAGTCCGCCGCGTACACGTCGATGCGCATCCGGATGTCCTCCGGGACGCGCTCGCGGTACACCTCGAGCCACTCGTTGACCTGCAACTGGGTGTCGTCGATGAGGATCGGCAGGTTCTCGACGAAGTGGGAGATCTCGTCGACGGCGACGGGCAACACGATGATCCCGGCGCCCCCGAGCACACCCGCTATCGCGAGGTAGACCAGGACCACGGCGAGGCCGCGGAAGAGCACGCTCTCCTGGCGCGCCTGGCCGGGGACCAACGCGGCGAGGTGATCCACCACCGGCGTCAGCACGTACGCCAGCAGCGCGCCGATGGAGAACGGCAGCAGCGCCCAGCGCGCCTGCCACGCCACCCACGCGACGAGGAGCAACATCGCGGCCCACAGCGCGATCCGCCATCGCGCCGAGGTCATCGTGGTTTGCCGTCCGGGTCACAGCCTCGCATGCGCGCCATTGTGACGGATTCGCGCCGTGCGTTGACAGGCCCCCGCGCAGCCGCCACGATCAGGGTGACTGAAGGAGGGACGCTCCATGGTCACCACCGCTGCTCTCGAGGTACGCCTCGCCGACTCCGGCCACCGCATCACCGAGCCACGACGGGCCCTCATCGACGCCATGCGGGACCTCGGCGACCACTTCACCGCCGAGGAGCTCCTGCAGGCCACGCCCGGAGTGGGCCGGGCCACCGTGTTCCGCACCCTGCGGCTGCTCCTGGACCTGGGCGCACTCTGCCATGTGGTGATGGAGACCGGCACCGTCGGCTACCGGCTCACCAGCGGAGGGCACCACCACCACATCGTCTGCTCCGGCTGCGGCGCGATGAGCGACTTCGCGACCTGCGACATCTCGGACCTGTTGGACGAGTTGCACCGCCGCACCGGCTACGAGATCCAGGCGCACCGCCTGGAGGTCTACGGCCTCTGCTCCGACTGCCGCCTCCCACTGCAGGATCCGGTCGCGTAGGGGGCTGCTCCGCACCCTCGGCCCGCGCTCCCGGTGCGGTCGTCGCACTCCGGAAGCGGCGACTGATACCGCGTCTTGACGCGTAAATCGATACCCCGTACGGTCGCGGGAACTACCCTGCGACCCGGTATCGATGAAGGGCCCTCCATGCTCCGCGGACTCCGACGACTCATACCCGCCCCGATGCTGCTCGTGGCCACTGCGCTCCTCGCGGGCGCGGTGCTCGCCTGCGGCGACGACGATGACGACGACGGCGCGGGCACCGGGGCAGGCACGACCGACACGACGGCGCCCGCCGCGAGCGAACCCCTGAAGGTGGTCACATCCACCGGCATCCTCGCGCACTTCGCCGAGCAGGTCGCGGGCGATGACGCCGAGGTGGTCGCGGTGATCCCGCCCGGGGCCGACCTCCACACGTTCAGCGCCACCACCGGTGACATCCGTAGCATCGACGCCGCCGACGTCGTCATCGTGAACGGCTTCAACCTCGAAGAAAGCGTGCTGGAGACGATCTTCGAGCACATCCCGGACGACGCCCGGCTCGTCATCGCCGCTGCCGGCATCAAGCCCCTCGAAGGTGGTCACCACGACGAAGAGGACGACCACGGCGACGAGGAGGGCGAGGGCCACGACGAGGGCGAGGACGACCACGCCGACGAGGACGAGGACGAGGGCACCGACCACGGCGACGAGGAAGAAGAGGGCGAGCACCACGAGGACGAGGAAGAAGAGGGCGAAGACCACGGCGACGAGGAAGAGGGCGAAGGCCACGACGAGGACGAGGGCGACGACCACGCCGATGAGGACGACCACGGCGACGAGGATCACGCGAGGGCCGAGGCCCCCGAGGGCGCCGAACTCGCAGTCGCCGACGGCGACCCGCACATGTGGCTCACCGTCCCGAACGCCATGATCTACGTGCGCAACATCGCCGACGGCCTCGCCGCCGCCGACCCCGACAACGCCGCCGCGTACCGCGAGCGCTCCGAGGCCTACCTCGCCGAGCTGCAGGCGCTGGACGAAGAGGTCCGCGCCGCCGTCGGGAGCATCCCCCAGGAGCGCCGCGTGCTCATCGTCTACCACGACGCGTTCCAGTACTTCGCGGTCGAGTACGGCCTCGATCTGGCGGCCTCGGTGCTCCCGGCGAGCCCGTCCCAGCAGGCGAGCGCGGCCGCGGTCGCGGAGATCATCGAAATCGTCGCTGGGCGCGACGTGGGTGCGGTGTTCCGCGAGCCGCAGTTCGCGGCGGACGCCCTCGAGGCCATCGCCGAGGAGGCGGGCGTCGGGGTGTCGGTCCTCTACAGCGGCGCCTTCACCGAAGAGGTCAACACGTACGTCGACCTGATGCGGTTCAACGCGCGGTCGCTGGTCGAAGGACTGGGCGGCGGGTAGGGTGCGTGGCGGCGCAGGACGGAGCTAACCCGTGACGTCTGACCACGGCGTCGAGCACGGCCACGGAGCTCATGGCCCTGTCGGCCACGAGGATCCCGCGCACCAGCATGACGAGATGAGCGTCGACTCATCGGGGCATGTCCCGGCTCGCGCCAGGCTCGCACCCGGTCACGCCCACGGCCCGCTCGCCCTGGAGGTCAACAACCTCTGGGCTGGCTATCCCGGGAAGCCGCCGGCCCTGGAGGACGTCAGCTTCGTCGTCCCCGAGGGTGAGATGGTGGGGTTGGTCGGCCCGAACGGCGCCGGCAAGTCCACGCTCTTCAAGTCCATCCTCGGCGTGGTGCGGCCGCTGCTCGGCGAGGTCCGCGTCTTCGGGCGGCCCGTCGGCGAGACACGCCGCGACGTGGCCTACACACCGCAGGCCGAGGAAGTCGACTGGGACTTCCCCGTCAGCGTCATGGACGTCGTGCTGATGGGCCGCTGGAACGGGACGCGCCCCTTCCGCCGCTGGTCGGGCCAGGACCGCGAGATTGCCTTCGAGGCGTTGGAGCGTGTCCAGCTCGTTGAGTACGCCAGGCGGCAGGTAGGTGAGCTGTCCGGCGGGCAGAGGCGCCGCGTCATGATCGCTCGCTCCATCGCGCGCGGCGCCCGGCTGCTGCTGCTGGACGAGCCGTTCGCCGGCCTCGACGCCGGTGTGGAGCACGACCTGCTCGGGATTCTCGACGACCTGACGCACGAGGGCTGCAGCATCCTCCTCGCGACGCACGACCTCTCGTGCGTGGCCACGGCCTGCGACGAGGCATGCTGCCTCAATCGCACGGTCCAGGGCTACGGCACGCCGGCCGACGTGCTCACCGAGGAGGTCCTCGCACGCACCTTCGACCGCCACCTCGTCACCGTCGGCGAGCGAGGCGTCACCGTCGCCGGCGACGCCATCATGGACGCTACGGCCGACCACACCCACGCCCACCACTGATGGCCGACATCGTCCATTGGCTCATCGAACCCTTCGAGTTCGCGTTCATGCAGCGTGCGCTCATGTCGCTGCTGATCGTGAGCGTCGTCGGGTCCATCGTCGGCACGTTCGTCGTACACAAGGGACTGGCGGCATCTGGCAGCGGCCTCGCGCACGCGACCCTCGCGGGCGTGGCCATCGCATTCGTGAACGGCCTGAGCGTCGCACTGGGCGCCCTGCTGGCCGCGGTGGCAACCGGAGTTGGTATCGGCTACGTCCGGAGCAACTCGCGCGTCAGCTACGACACCGCGATCGCGATCTTCTTCGTCTCCGCCTTCTCGCTCGGCATCCTGATCATCTCGCGCCGCTCCAGCTACACGCCTGACCTCATCTCGTTCGTCTTCGGTGACATCCTGGGCGTCTCGCAGGCGGATCTCGTTGGCGAGCTGATCCTCGCGGTGGTCGTCGTCGCGTTCGTACTCGCCTTCTACCGCGAGATGGTGATGGTCGCCTACGACCCCGCGATGGCCGCGGCCGCCGGCGTCCGGGCGTGGTTCTTCGAGTACGCGCTGCTCGTGCTCATCGCACTCGCCGTCGTCGTCGCGCTACAGGCGATCGGCATCGTGCTGGTCTCCGCGATGCTGATCATCCCACCGGCGACCGCGAGCCTGCTGGCGCGGCGCATCCCGCAGATCATCGCGCTCAGCTTCGTGCTCTCCGTCGGCGCATCCTTGCTCGGCCTCTACGCGTCGTTCCACGCCGACGTCGCCGCAAGCCCCGCGATCGTGATGGCGGCGACGGCCGCCTTCGCCGTCACGCTCGCGGCCACCACGCGGCGCGGCGTCCGGCTCCCCGCAGGCGTGGGCGAGTAGCCTCGCGAGCTTGCCTGCCAAATCTCGGCCCCCGGTTGAGCGCGACTCGCACCACCCCTACGCTGGACATACTCCACGGGCCTCCCAGCGGGTCGACTCGGTCTCCCCGCGCACGAGAGCAGCGATGGTCGCCGACCCCGCCGCAAAGTCGCCCGACTCCACCGCCCCCGCCGACGCCGGCGGGCGGAGTGCTGAGCCCGACCCTGAACGCGATCCCGCCAAGATCGATCGCAAGGCACGCATGAAGGTGCCCGGCAACCTGCCGGAGAAGCAGCCGCCCGACGCCCGCGTCCAGAACTGGGACGAGGTCTTCCACCTCTTCGACCTCGAGACCGCGAAGGCGGAGGCCTTCCGCTGCATCCAGTGCCCCGCCGCCCCCTGCGTCGTCGCCTGCCCCGTCGACAACGACATCCCCGGCGCCCTCTGGCTCCTCGAAGACGGCGACTTCGACGGCGCCGCCAACATCTTCCGCGAGACCAGCGAGCTGCCCGAGATGTGCGGCCGCCTCTGCCCGCAGGAGCGCCTCTGCGAGGGCGACTGTGTCGTCGGCAAGCGGGGCCTCCCCGTCGCCATCGGCAAGCTCGAGGCGTTCGTGACCGAGCGCCAGCGCTCCCACGGCTCGGGACCTTCGACGGAGACCGCGCCCGCGACCGGCAAGCACGTCGCCGTCATCGGCGCCGGCCCGGCCGGCATCGGCGTGGCCGAGCGGCTCGCGCGCAACGGCCACGGCGTGACGATGTACGACGCATGGCCGCTGCCGGGGGCGCTGCTCCACTACGGCATCCCCAACTTCAAGCAGAACAAGGCCACCGTCGCCCGGAAGTTCGACGACCTGCGCGCGATGGGCGTCGAGCTCGTCATGAACACGCGCATCGGCGACGACGTCCCCTTCGAGGACCTCGAGCGCGACTACGACGCCGTCTTCATCGGCGTCGGCGCGATCGCGGGAGCGGAGCTGGGCTTCGAGCACGAGGACGCGCCGGGGGTCTACTCGGCGACGGAGTTCCTCGTGCGCGGCAACCTGCCGCCGGAGGAGCTGCCGGAGCACCTGCGCGAGCCCTTGCCCCCCATGCGCCGCGTGGTGGTGATCGGCGGCGGCGACACCTCGATGGACTGCGTCCGCACCGCCGTCCGCCTCGGCGCGGAGCAGGTGCGGCTGGTCTACCGCCGCACCGAGGAGGAGATGCAGGGCCGCGCCGAGGAGCGCCAGCACGCCTACGAAGAGGGCGTGATCTTCGACTACGTGACGGCGCCCCTCGCCATCCTCACCGACGCCGACGGCGCGGTGAGCGGCGTACAGTGCCACCGCATGCAGCTCGGCGAGCCCGACGAGTCCGGCCGCGCGCGGCCCGAGCCGGTGCCGAACACGGAGTTCGAGATCGCCGCCGACGCCCTCGTCGTCGCCATCGGCTACAACGTCGACGAGGAGTGGGGCGAGGTCACCCCGCAGGTCAACCGCGACCCGTGGGGCCGCTTCACCGTCGACCCCGACACCATGCGCACCAACCGCCCGGGCGTCTTCGCCGGCGGCGACGACGTCAACGGCGCGGACCTCGTGGTCACCGCACTCGCCGACGGCCACATCGCCGCCGCGTCGATCGAGGAGTACCTCGCGACCGGCGAGTGGTAGGGCCGTCCGACCCCGTCAGGGCGGGCTGGTAGTCGGGCTGCGCACGAAGCGGTTAGAGTAGAGAGACGCAACTGAGCCGGGCTCCGATCGTGGGTCCGCGTTGAGAAGGAGACACGCGTGGCGCTGGAGATCGGCCAGGAAGCACCTGACTTCACGTTGGTAAACGAGGACAACGAGCAGGTGACGCTCTCCGAACTGCGCGGGTCGCCAGTCGTCCTCGTCTTCTACACCTTCGACTTCTCCGGCATCTGCACCAACGAGCTGTGCGAGATCCGCGACGACTACTCGAGCTGGGCGGACGCCGGCGCGACGATCTTCGGGATCAGCCGCGACAGCCGCTTCTCGCACGCCGCCTTCAAGGAGGCGGAGAACCTCGACTACTCCCTCCTCGCGGACCTCAAGGGCGAGGTGGCGCAGGCCTACGGCACATGGAACGAGGCCCTCGGCGCAGCGGAGCGCCTGACGGTCGTCGTGGGCGCCGACGGCAACATCGCCTACTCGAAGCAGAATCCGATCCCCGAAGCGCGCGACCACTCGGACGTGCTCGCAGCCATCCAGGGCTCGTAGCGGCGGGGGAGCGATCGGCGAGGCAGGTCACGAGAAGCGGGGGGTGACGCGCTCGTGATGGAAGAAAAGCTCGTCCACACGCCGGAAGGCGAGTATTGCCCGATCCGGGCGACGCTCTCCATCCTCGGTCAGAAGTGGGTGCCCCACATCGTCTATGAGCTCGGCGGCGGGAAGCGCCGCTTCAACGAGCTCGCGATCCGCATCGGCGGCTGCAACGCCCGCACCCTGCGCGACCGCCTCGAGGAGCTCGAGGACGTCGGCATCGTCCGCCGCAAGATCGTGAACAAGATGCCGCCGTGGGTGGAGTACGACCTCACCCCGCGCGGCCGCGAACTCCATGACGCGATGCGCCCGATCCAGCACTGGGGAGCCCGCTACCTCTCGGCGGCCTCGCCCGCCTGACCGCGCACCGGCAGTGACCATCGAGCTCGACTTCCACGGCCTCGCCCGGGGCGACGAGTTCGTGATCCCCTCCATCACCTTCGACGCCTCGGACGTGCGCGCCTACCTCGACGCCACCGGCGAGCCCGCCGAGCGCTGGGAGGGCGTGACGCCGCCGCTCGCGGCCGGCGCGTGGGCGCTCGGCGCGCTCATGGAGCACGTCCCGCTGCCTGGTGGGGCGCTGCACGCGGGGCAGGAGTTCGAGTTCCTGCGCGCGCTGACGCCCGGCGAAACCCTCGAAGCCTCCGTGACCGTCGCGCAGCGCTTGGAGCGCCGAGGCACGCTGCTGCTCGCGCTCGCCATCGAGCTACGCACCGAGGCGGACGGCGAGGTGGTGCTGCGCGGGCGCTCCACCGTCGCCGCGCCCGCCGGGGAGGCCTCGTGACGACACCGCCCGAGGTCGCGCCGGTGACCCGCCTGATCGACCAGGACCGCGTGAGCCGCTACTCGGACGCGGCGCGCGACCCCAACCCGATCCACACCGATGCCGACTTCGCGGCAACCACCGACTTCGGCCGCCCCATCGCCCACGGCATGCTCGTGCTCGCCCTCGTCTCCGAGGCGATGAGCGCGACGTTCGGGCGTCGGTGGGCGGAGAGCGGAGCCCTCAAGGTGCGCTGGCGCGCCCCGGCCATCCAGCCCGTCGAGGTGACCGCGACGGCGGAGCCTCGAGGCGTCACGGACGGCGTCGCGACCTACGCCGTGCAGTGCGCGACGGCCGACGGCGCGGTGCTGCTCACGGGTACCGCTTCGGTTGCGGTGCGCGAGGCGTGATCAGTCGAGATGACCTCGTGGCCGCCCTCTCGGCGCTCGCAGGGGAGCGCCCCGTCTTCCATTCTGAGGCGGACTTCCAGCACTCACTTGCATGGACGATTCGCGACAGGCACCCGGGAGCCGCTATGCGGCTCGAGCGGCCTGTCCCGATGTCCGGGAATCGCGGTCATATCGACATCTGGCTGGGGAGAGACCAGCTAGGGACGGCAATCGAGTTGAAGTTCGGGACTCGGAGATCCAACTTCAGCATCGATGGAGATGAATACGACCTCCGCGACGGTGCTCCAGACTGGTTTCGGTACGATGTGTGGAAAGATGTCTCGCGCGTTGAGAGCCTCATCGAGCAGGGCAACGCGGAGTCTGGTTTCGTTATCGCCCTTACCAATGACCATCTGAACTGGAGCGAAGCCAGTCCAGAGACGATCTCTGCCGCTTTCAGCATGCACGAGGGGAACGACGTTCACGGCTCGCTCGGGTGGAGCTCACGGGCAGGAAGCGGGAGCACAAGCGGCCGCGAATCAGCGATTGAACTCGGCGGCCGGTATGTCACTCGGTGGAGCGACTACTCGCTACCTGCCGAGGGTTCGGGAGGTGAGTTCCGCTACTTGCTCCTCGATGTACGGGATGCGCTCAAGCCGCTATAGGCCGCGTTTCGCCTTGATTGACTCCCAGGAGACGCTGTCCTCGGCCTTGAGGCGCTCCTGGGAGATGCGCACATCCTCGGCGTCTTCGAGGGCTTCCAGTTCGGTGACGGTGAGTTCCTCCACGTCCCGGGAGTTCTCGTCAGGCGACTCGGGATCGCGGGGGTGATCTGCGGGTGACATGGGCTCGCCCTATGCCTCGGGCGTGATGGTCGACACCGCACGCCACATGTACCACGACCCCACCGACCGGTACGGCGCCCACGGCGCGCCGATCTCGCGGGCGCGGCCCGGCGTCGGCGTCTCGGGCAGGCCGTATGCCGCCTGCATCCCCTTCCGCACGCCGAGGTCCCCGACCGGCAGCACGTCCGGCCGGCCCAGCTCGGACATGAGGAACATGTGCGCCGTCCACTCGCCGACGCCCTTCACCGCGGTCAGCCGCTCGATCACCTCGGCGTCGCCGAGGTCGGGCATCGCCTCGAAGTTGAGGGTGCCGTCCACGCAGTGCTGCGCGAGGTCGCGGAGGTAGCCCGCCTTCTGACGCGAGACGCCCGCGCCGCGGAACGCGTCGTCGGTCGTGGCGAGGATGTCGAGTGGGTCGGGCGTGCGCTCCTCGTCGCCGTAGAGGGCGAAGAAGCGGCGCTGGATGGCGCGCGCCGCCGCGCCGGCAAGCTGCTGGAACATGATCGAGCGCACCACCGAGGCGTACGGGTCATTGCCCGGGCGCGGCTGGTACGGGCCGTGCTCCGCGATCAGCGCGCCGACGACGGGGTCGGCCTCGCGCAGGTGCGCGTAGGCGGAGCGGGCGGAGAAGCGCAGCCGGTTTGGCATGCAGGCATCGTACCCCGCGGCAGTGCGACGATCCGGCTCAGCCGACCCGCGCCCGCTCGCGACGCTTCGGCAGCACCAGCGGATGACCGGTGACCGGGTCGGGTACGACGCGCACTGGATGCTCGAAGACCTCGCTGACCAGCTCCGGGGTCAGCACCTCGCGGGGCGGACCTTGCGCGGCCACCCGCCCGCGATCGAGGAGCACCACGCGCGTGGCGTGCGCCGCGGCGAGGTTGAGGTCGTGGAGCACGGCGACCACCGCGCTGCCGCCCTCCGCGAGGTCGTGGAGCAGGTCCATCACGAGCGCCTCGTGCCGCAGGTCGAGCGCGCTCGTCGGCTCGTCCAGGAGCAGCAACGGCGTGCGCTGCGCCAGCACCCGTGCCAGCGAAGCGAGGGTCTGCTCACCGCCCGAGAGCGTCGGGAACGCCTGCGAGGCCATCGAGGTGACCTCGGTGAGGCGCATTGCATCCTCGACCGCCTCCTTGTCGTCCATCGACTCGGGGGTGCGCAGCCACGGCATCCGGCCGAACGTGACGACCTCCTCGGTCGTGAACCGGAACGTCGTCGGCGTCTGCTGCGGGAGGACGGCGCGCAGCCGCGCCTGCTCGATCGGGGGCATGTCCGCGATCGGCAGGCCGTCGAGGTACACGTTCCCGGAGGTCGCCTCCAGCTCGCCGGCCACGATGCGGAGCAGCGTCGACTTGCCCGCGCCGTTCGGCCCGACCACCGCGATCAGCTCGCCGCGGTCGGCCTCGAACGTCACGCCGTCGACCAGCCGGGCCCGCCCGACCTGGAAGGAGACGGCCTCGGTGGCGAGGAGGGCCGTCACATCCAGCCTCCCTGCTCGCGCGTCGTGCGACGCAGGAGGAAGAGGAAGTACGGCCCGCCGATGAGCGCCGTGACGACTCCGAGCGGGAGCTCGGCGGGGATCACGATCGTGCGCGCCACGAGGTCGGCGCCGAGCAGCAGGATCGCGCCGCCCAGCGCGCTCGCCGGGAGCAGCACGCGATGGTCGGGGCCGACGATGATGCGCAGCAGGTGCGGCACGACGAGCCCCACGAACGCCACGATCCCCGCGACCGCGACCCCTGCCCCGGTGACGAGCGTCGCGAAGACGATTACCAGCAGGCGGACACGCTCGGTGCGCACGCCCAGGTGGAACGCCTCGCGCTCGCCGAGGACGATCAGGTTCATCGCGCGTGCGTAGCGCGGCAGCAGCAGCAGGCCGACGACCGTGATCAGCGCCACCGGGAGCACGGCGCTCCACGTCGCGCCCGCGAGGCTGCCGAGCGTCCAGAAGATGATGCTGCGCAGCTCGGAGTCGTCGGCGAGGAAGCTCGCCAGCCCGATGAGGCCGCCCGCGATCGAGTTCATCGCGACGCCGGTCAGGATCAGCGTCACCACCTGCGTCCGGCCGTCGGAGCGCGCGAGCCCGTACACCACGAGCGTGAGGAGGAGCGCGCCCGCGAACGCGGCCAGCGGCAGCGACATCCAGCCGAGCGGCGAGAACCCGGTGATGATGAGCGCGATCACGCCCAGTGCGCCGCCGCTCGACACCCCGATCAGCCCCGGCTCGGCGAGCGGGTTGCGGAAGATGGCCTGCAGCGAGGCCCCGGCCATGCCAAGCCCGGCGCCGACGAAGACCGCGAGCACGATGCGGGGCATGCGGATCCCCCACACCACCTGCTCGCGCACCATGTCGACCTCGACCCCCGTCGAGATGCCGACACGGTCGAGGAGCACCGTCGCCACCTCCGCGGGCGGCACGCGCACCGCGCCGATGCCGGCGTTCAGGAACACCGCGACCACCAGCATCACGACCAGGACGGCGAACGTGGGGCCGGCGCTCATGGGCCGCAGCGACTGCGCGTGCTGCCAGGCGCGGCGCAGCGCGCTGCGAGGCGCGCCTCGCCGCATGCCCCGTGCTCGCTCAGCCGTCTGCCGGCGGATCGTCATCGTCGAGCCCCTACTGGAGTTCCGGGTAGATCGCGGCGATCAGCTCGGCCAGCACGGCGCCCGTGCGCGGGCCATAGCCGAGCAGGTACTGACCATCGAAGTCCACGACGGCGCGGTTGCGTCCCGCCTCCGTCTGGGCCATCCCCGGGATGCGGAGCAGCCCGTCGACGCCGCCCACGGAGTCCAGCCCGGTGCTGAACACCAGGATCACGTCCGGGTTCGCCGTGACCAGGGCTTCCGGCGTGATTGCCGTGAACCCCTCCACCCCCGCCTCCACGCCCACGTCGATGCCGCCCGCCGCCTCGATCAGCGAGGTCGCCCCCGCGCCGTCGCCGCCGATCAGCTGCGTCTGCGCGCCGCGCAGGTATACGAAGGCCACGCGCGGGCTGCTCACGGCGTCCTCAGCGGTCGCGCTCGCCTCCGCGATCGATGCCAGCGTCTCGGCCGCCAGCCGCTCGCCGCGGCGCGGGACGCCCAGCGCGGTGGCGATGCGCGTGATCTTCTCCTCGATGTCGTCGAGCGAGTTGTAGTCGGGGAGGATGAGCACGGGGATGCCCGTCCCGCGCACCTGCTCGATGACCTCGGGGGGCCCCGCGAAGGTGGTGCCCAGCACCAGCGTCGGCGCGAGCGCGACGACGCCCTCGGCGCTCAGCGCGATCTGCACGCCGACGTCCGGCAACTCCAGTGCTTCCGGCGGGTAGGTCGACGTGACATCCACGCCGACGACGTGGTCGCCGAGGCCGAGGGCGAACACGACCTCGGTGATGGTGCCGTTCAGCACCACGAGCCGCGAGACGTCCTCGATCACCATCTCGTTGCCGTCGACGTCCGTGACGGTGACGGGGAGCTGCGGCGTCGCCTCGACCGGTTCCTGGGTCGGCGTCGGCTCGGGCGTGGCGGTTGCGGTCGCGGTTGCGGTCCCCGTCGCGGTTGCGGTGGCAGTGGCGGTCGCCGTCGGAGCTGCCGTCGCGGTGGGCGTCGGCGCGGGCGTGCTTGCGACGGCCGGTGTGGCCGTCGAGGTTGCCGCCGCGTCCGCGACAGGCGACGACGGCGTGGCGTCATCGGCGCCGCCGGAGCAGGCCGCGACCGCGAGTGTCACGATGGCGAGGCCCGTGAGGGCCCGGGCAGCACGCAGCATGCTGCGCATGGACGGCCTTCCACGCTGGTTCAGTTCGGCGCCGCATTCCGAGTGTAGGCACGCGCGCCCCAGCGTTCTCACAACCTGTGCAAGAAATCACGACAAATGGGAGATATGTGTAGACTCGTACGCGCGGGCACGTCTCGGCCTCGACTCCAGCGCGAAGTCCCGCACGCCAGGGAGGCGACATGTTCATCGCGATGAACCGGTTCAGCATCGCCGAGGGGCGCGAGGACGACTTCGAGCGCAGCTGGCGTGAACGCGACAGCTACCTGGACTCCGTGCCCGGCTTCCAGAAGTTCGCCCTGCTCAAGGGCGACAGCCCCGGCGAGTACATCTCGCACTCGACGTGGGAATCGCGCGAGGCCTTCGTCGCGTGGACGGAGTCCGACGTCTTCCGCAAGGCGCACGGCCAGCCGCTCGCGGGCGGCGTGATGCAGGACGCCCCGCACGTCTCGCTCTACGAGGCGATCCTCCAGACGCCCGAGGCGGACTGACGCCGCCTCGGCCCCCGAGCCCGGGCACGAAACAGCCGCCGCGCATGAGCGCGGCGGCTTCTCGTTCAGCGTGGGCCTGCGCGGCCCGCGCCGTGCTCCCGGGGGAGCGTCCTACATGTACTGGCCGCCGTTGGGCGAGAGCTGGGCGCCGGTGAAGAACCCGCCCTCGGTGCACAGGAAGCGCACCAGCGCCGCGATCTCCTCGGGCTCCGCGAAGCGGCCGAGGGGGATCTGCGACTTGATGTTGTCCTGGATCTCGTCGTTCAGCGCGTTGACCATGTCCGTCGAGACGAAGCCCGGGCACACCGCGTTCACGGTGATGTTGTTGCGCGCGAGCTCCTTCGCGGCCGTCTTCGTGAAGGCGATCATCCCGGCCTTCGCCGCCGAGTAGTTCGCCTGCCCGACGTTGCCCATCTGGCCGATGATCGACGACATGTTGATGATCCGGCCGTAGTTCGCCTCGCGCATGTGCGGCACCGCGGCGCGCGTGCAGTAGAACATCGACGAGAGGTCCGTCTGGATGACCTCGTCCCACTCCTCGACGGAGAGCCGCGCGATCGTGCGGTCGCGGTTCACGCCGGCGTTGTTGACGAGGATGTCGATCTTGCCGAGCTCCTCGACCGCGGTCTCGACCACGTCCGAGGCCTCGTCGGCGTCGGCCACGTTGGCCTTCACGAGTACGACGGTGCCGCCGAACTCATGGATGGCGTCACGCGTGGCCTCCGCCGCGTCTGCGTTCGACACGTAGTTGACGATCACGCTCGCGCCCTCGCGCGCCAGCTCGATCGCGCACGCGCGCCCGATCCCGCGACCGCCGCCGGTCACGACCGCCACCTGTCCCTCGAGTGCTCCAGCCATCTCCGCCTCCCGTGGTGGGTTCATGTTTCGTTCGACGGCCGCATCGTGACCGTGCAGCGGCGAGGGCGCAAGCCCGCGCCCGCGCCGACGCCGCAAGCGCCGTCGAGGGCGCGGCTACTCCACGGGCTCGGTGCGCTCGGCGATTGCGACGACGCTCCGCGGCGCGCCGCGAGCTTCACGCGGGGCGTCCCGCAAGCGCCAGATCAGATCGCGATCCAGAGCTTCAGCATGGATCGCGTTCAGGGAGTCTCCTCGCCCTCTTCCTGACCGGGCCAGTCCGGCCAGGCATGCTCCATGCAGGCCGCATACGCTGCATTCAGGGCGGCCTTCGCCTCGGCAACGGACATCGCTCTGATTTCCGCGACGAACGGAGCCTCCACGTCTCCGGATACGCTCGGTTGCGGCGTGCCCTGAAGTAGTTCCCTCACGTCCTCGGTCGTCCACTCCAGGCGATACCACGGGTAGTCGCTGGAGTGCTGGGGTCGGCTCGCCTCGTGGTGGTGCATCACGACGAAGCCCGCACACGTGTGCATGTGTTCGGGCGTGTGCTCGGTCGGGAGTATCGGGCTCGTCGCCACGATGAGGAAAACAACCGCCGTTGCGGCGCTGCCTGCCAGAATGAGCGCCAGCGACCTCCTCATCCGACTCGTCCTCTCACCCGGAGTGAGCCCCATATCCGGGGCTGATCCAGGATCCGCGGGGGACGATCGAGGAGATCAGACGCCTGGTGCTATCGATCCTCCTCGCGGGTCACACGACCGTCGGCGGGGTGTACTCGCCCCACTCCTCGCGCAGCACGTCGCACATCTCGCCCAGCGTGGCGTAGCTGCGCACCGCGTCGAGGATCGGCTCCATCATCGAGTCGTCGCCGCGCGCCGCCTGGCGCAGCCCGGCCAGGGCCGCATCGACGGCGGCCTGGTCGCGCTCCCCCTTCACGCGCGCGAGGCGTTCAAGCTGGGCGTCGATGACCGCCGTGTTCGGGCGGAAGATCGGCGTGGCGTCCTCATCCTCGTCGACGTACTGGTTCACGCCGACGACCACGCGGTCACCGCTCTCGATCTCGTGCTGGTAGGCGACCGAGGCCTCCTGGATCTCGGACTGCACGTACCCGCTCTCGACCGCCGCCACCGCCCCGCCGATGTCCTCGACGCGGTCGATGATGGCCTGCGCGGCCTCCTCGAGCTCGTTCGTGAGGGACTCGACGTAGTACGAGCCGGCGAGCGGGTCGATGGTGTCGGCCGCGCCGGTCTCGTGGGCGATGATCTGCTGCGAGCGCAGCGCGAGCTGCTGCGCCTCCTCGGTCGGCAGCGCCAGCGCCTCGTCGTAGCACGAGAGCGCGAGCGACTGCACGCCGCCGACGACGGCCGCGAGGGCCTGGATCGCCGAGCGCGTGAGGTTGTTCAGCGGCTGCTGCGCGGTCAGCGTCGATCCGCCGGTCTGCGTGTGCGTGCGGAACATCATCGCGTTCGGGCTGGTCGCGCCGTAGCGCTCCTTCATCGCGCGCGCCCACATCCGGCGGAGGGCGCGGAACTTGGCGACCTCCTCGAAGAAGTAGTTGTGCGTGTTGAAGATCCACGACACCCGCGGCGCCACGTCGTCGATCGACGCGCCCGACGCGATGCAGCCGTCGAGGTAGGCGAAGGCGTTGGCGAACGCGAACGCGATCTCCTGCGCGGCCGTCGAGCCGGCCTCGCGGATGTGGTAGCCGGAGACCGAGATCGAGTTGAATCGCGGCGCCTCGCTGGCGCAGTAGTTGATGAGGTCCGACGCCAGCCGCACCGAGGGCCCCGGCGGGAAGATGTAGGTCCCGCGCGCCACGTACTCCTTGAGCACGTCGTTCTGCGCCGTGCCCATGATCACGTTCGGCTCGTGGCCCTGCTTCTCCGCCGCGACGATGTACATCGCCACGAGGATCGGCGCGGGCGCGTTGATGGTCATCGAGGTCGAGATGCCGTCCAGCGGGATGTCCTCGAACAGCGTCTCCATGTCGGCGAGGCTGTCGATCGCGACGCCCACCTGCCCGACCTCGCCGGCCGCCATCGGGTGATCCGAGTCGTAGCCGGTCTGCGTCGGCAGGTCGAACGCCGTCGAGAGCCCGGTCTGGCCGTTCGCCAGCAGCTCACGGAAGCGCTCGTTGGTCTCCTCGGGGGTCCCGAAGCCGGCGTACTGGCGCATGGTCCAGAGCCGCCCGCGGTACATCGTCGGCTGCACGCCGCGCGTGAACGGGTACTGGCCCGGGAACCCGATGTCATCGAGGTAGTCGACGCCTTCGACGTCGAGCGGCGTGTAGAAGCGCTGGGCCTCCGCCGAGGAGGTTTCGAACGTCGGCCTGCGCTCGGGGAAGCGTCCGAGGACCTTGGCCAGCGGACCCTCTTCCCACGTGCCCTGCGCATCCTGGATTGCGGTGGATTCTTCCGGCCTCATCATGGTGCTGCTCCTCGGACCCCGTGCTCCGCTCTGACGTGTGCGCCGCTAGCGCAGCTCGTCGATCATGACGAGGGCGTCGCCGCGGATGACCTCGGTGCCGTCCTGGTTGGTGACGTTCGTGTTGAGCGAGACCTGGTTGCGCTCGGTGTTCACGGCCGTCGCCTCGACGTTCGCGGTGAGCGTGTCGCCGGGCGAGACGGGGGCGCGGAACTGGAGGTTCTGCCCCAGGTAGATGACGACCGCCTCGGGGGCGAGGCGCGTCCCCAGCGCCGCCGAGATCACGCCCGCGGCGAGGATGCCGTGGGCAATCGGCGCCTTGAAGCGCGTTCGCGCCGCGTAGTCCGCGTCGCTGTGCAGCGGGTTCGTGTCGCCGGAGACCTGGGTGAACATCGAGATGTCCTCCTCGGTCACGGTCTTCTCGAAGCTCACCGTCGTGCCGACGGTCACGCCCTGGACGTCATCAGCCATCGTCATCCCCTCGCCTGCCGCGCCCGTGGGCGCGTGTGCTCCTCGCATGCCGCGAAGTGGGTTGAAGCATAGCGGGAATCGCGCGCACGCGGGATGCCCGAGCCCGCGTGGGGGCGGTTCGGGCGCCGTCGCTCCCGGGTTGCGCAGCATTTGAGCGTTGATTACAAAAAAATGCGAAAAAAGATTGACCCAGCCCGCCCACCGGCGATAATGGATGCACGGACCACGCACACCCGGCGAAGGACGTGCCACCGGTCCCCAGGCGGGGTGACCGAGCAGAACACACCGACGGGACCCGACCCGCGACCGCTCTGCGGCGCAGGCATCCCGGACGCGAACCGAAGGGCGCATGGAGCGCGCACGCGACGAACTGATTCGCATCCTCCACGAGCGCGGCGACAGCTCTGTCGCCGACCTCGCCGAGGCCATGGGCATGTCCCAGGGCTCCGTGCGACGCCACCTCGACATCCTCGGCGCGGACAGCCTCATCGAGTCCCGGCAGGAGCGCCGGCCGCGCGGCCGCCCGCTCACGCTCTACCGGCTCAGTGAGGCCGGCGAGGAGCGCTCCTCCGCCGCCAACTACCAGCGCCTGCTGGACCACGTCTACCCCGCCCTCACCCACCTCGGCACGAGCGAGGTGGACGGGCAGCCCGGGGGCGCGATCCTGTGGCGCATCTTCGAGTCCGTCGCCGAGCGCGTCGCCAGCGAGCAGGCGCCGTTCGTGCGCAGCGACGAGCTGCCGAACCGCATCAGCGAGGTCGTCGCCGCGATGAGCGAGGTGGGCGTGCTCCACGACGCCGTCGACGAGGGCGACGCCTTCCGGCTGAGCAACATCGGCTGCCCCTGCCGCTCTACGGCCCTCGAGACCGAGGCGGCCTGCGAGGCGGACCGCTACAGCATCGAGCTGCTGGTGGGCGCGCCGGTCGAGCAGGTCGCGACCATCGCGGGCGGATCGAGTTGCTGTGAGTACATCGTGAGAAAACACCCCGAAGGGGGCGAAGCATCCGTTCCGGCGTTCGCAGCGCCGGAGCCGGAGACGCCGCAACGCGGAAGAGTGGAGTTGCTGTGAGCGATATGAACGGGCAGGAGTCCGGCCAGCCGCTGCTGGAGGTCCGCGACCTCCGCGTCAGCGTGGCCGCGGACCCCGAGATCGAGATCGTCAAGGGCGTCAACCTGACAGTGCGCCCCGGTGAGGTGCATGCGCTGATGGGGCCGAACGGCTCCGGGAAGAGCACCCTCGCCAACGCCATCGCCGGCAGCCCGGAGTACGTCGTCGACGGCGGCGAGGTGCACTTCCAGGGCGAGGACATCACGCTGCTCACCGCCGACAAGCGCGCGCGCATGGGCATGTTCCTCTCGTTCCAGTACCCCACCCCCATCCCCGGCGTGACGATGGTGAACCTGCTGCGCATGGCCATGAAGGCCCGCAGCGGCGAGGAGCCCCCGGCGCGCGAGTTCCTGGGCCAGCTCCGCGAGGTGCTCCAGACGCTCCGCATCGAGGAGGACTTCGCCCGCCGTTACGTCAACGACGGCTTCTCCGGCGGCGAGAAGAAGCGCGCCGAGATCCTCCAGCTCGGCATGCTCAAGCCGCAGCTCGCCATCCTCGACGAGACCGACTCGGGCCTCGACGTGGACGCGCTGCGCACCGTCGCCGAGGGCGTGAACGCGCTCCACAACCCGGAGATGGGCATCCTGCTCATCACGCACTACCAGCGCATCCTCAACTACATCACCCCGGACTTCGTGCATGTGCTCGTCGACGGCCGCATCGTCCGCTCCGGCGGCGCGGACCTCGCGCACCGCATCGAGGCCGACGGCTACGACCCAATCCTGCAAGAGCTCGGCGAGCCCGCCGGCGCAGCGGCGAACTAGGGGGCGACGATGACGACCGTGAACCCAAAGGCGCGTGAGGCCGTCGGCGAGTACCAGTGGGGCTTCCACGACACCGAAGCGCCGCTCTTCCGCGCCGACAAGGGGCTCGACGAGGAGGTCGTGCGCCAGATCTCCGGGCTCAAGGACGAGCCGGAGTGGATGCGCGAGTTCCGCCTGGAGTCGCTCCGCACCTTCTTCGAGAAGGACGACCCGACGTGGGCCGGCAGCCCCGACCTCCTCGACGCCATCGACTTCGACGCCATCACCTACTACGTCCGCGCGACCGACCGCGACTCGACGGACTGGGACGACGTGCCCGAGTACATCAAGGACACGTTCGACAAGCTCGGCATCCCCGAGGCCGAGCGCCAGTTCCTGGCGGGCGCGGGCGCGCAGTACGACTCCGAGGTGGTCTACCACAACATCCGCGAGGACCTCGCCAAGCAGGGCGTGGTCTTCCTCGGCATGGACCAGGGGCTCGCCGAGTACGGCGACCTGGTGGAGGAGCACTTCGGCACGGTGGTGCCGCCCGGTGACAACAAGTACGCGGCGCTGAACAGCGCGGTGTGGTCCGGCGGCTCGTTCATCTACGTGCCGCCCGGCGTCCACGTCGAGGTGCCGCTGCAGGCCTACTTCCGCATCAACACCGAGAGCATGGGCCAGTTCGAGCGGACGCTGATCATCGCCGACGAGGGCTCGTACGTGCACTACGTGGAGGGCTGCACCGCGCCCATCTACAGCACGGACTCGCTGCACTCGGCCGTGGTCGAGATCATCGTCAAGAAGGACGCGCGCGTCCGCTACACGACGATCCAGAACTGGTCGAACAACGTCTACAACCTCGTCACCAAGCGCGCCGTCGCGTACGAGAACGCCGTGATGGAGTGGGTGGACGGCAACATCGGCTCGAAGCTGACGATGAAGTACCCCTCGGTCTACCTCATGGAGCCGGGCGCGCACGGCGAGATCCTCTCGCTGGCGTTCGCAGGCGACGGGCAGCACCAGGACGCGGGCGGCAAGGTCATCCACGTCGCGCCCGACACCTCCTCGGCCATCGTCTCGAAGTCTGTCTCGCGCGGCAGCGGCCGCACCTCCTACCGCGGCCTGCTCAAGGTCGAGGAGGGCGCCGAGGGCTCGACCTCGACGGTGCGCTGCGACGCACTGCTGCTGGACGAGCACTCCCGCTCCGACACCTACCCGACCATGGAGGTGGACGAGGAGCGCGTGAACATCGGCCATGAGGCCTCCGTCTCCAAGCTCGGCGACGACCAGCTCTTCTACCTGATGTCGCGCGGGCTCACCGAGGAAGAGGCCGGCAAGATGGTCGTCAACGGCTTCGTCGAGCCGATCGTCAAGGAGCTCCCGATGGAGTACGCCATCGAGCTCAACCGCCTCATCGAGCTGCAGATGGAAGGCTCGGTCGGCTAGCGCCGGCCCCCCGGACGACAGGACGCCCATGACGACCGACGCCGGTACCACCACCGACCACTACGCAGAGCCGGCCGTGATCGCCGCCGCCGACGGGCGCGGCGAACCCGGCTGGCTGCGCGACCGACGCGCCGAGGCCGCACGCGCCTTCGACGCCACCCCGCTGCCCACGCGCGCGCTGCGCCCGTGGCGCTACACCGACGTGACCGGGCTCGACTTCGCCGCCTTCGCCCCATCGGGCGGGGCGCTGCGCATCGACGCCAACGCGCCGGACGGCGCGTACGCCGGGACCATCGCGGACGCCCTCGACAGCCACGAGGCGCTGGTGCGCGACGGCCTCGGCTCGCTGACCCCGGCGACCGAGGGCAAGTTCACAGCCGCCAACGCCGCGCTGTGGAGCGACGGCGTGCTCGTACACGCTCCGGCCCGCTCGGTCTTCGAGGAGCCCGTGGTCGCCGAGCTCGACGTGGCCGACGGCGACGCCGCGGTCTTCCCGCGCGTGCTCGTCGTGGCCGGCGAGCAGGCCGAGGTGACCGTGGTGCTGCGCATGCGCTCCGGCGACGCGCCGCTGCTCGCGGCGGGCGTCGTCGAGATTGAGGCCGCGCAGGCCGCGCGCGTGCGGCTGCTGCTCGACGACCGCTGGGGCGCGGACACGCAGGACTACACCACCGTCCGCGCGCGGCTCGGCCGCGACGCCGACCTGCAAGTCGCCTCGATCGCCATCGGCGCGCGCGTGCTCAAGCAGACCGTCGAGGTCACGCTGGAGGGCGAGGGCGCCAACTCGGCGATCCGCGCCGTCGCGCTCGGCGACGAAGACCAGCACTTCGACTTCGTCACGCTGCAGGACCACACCGGCCCGCGCACCACCTCGGACGTCGAGGTGAAGGCCGCGCTCGCCGGGGCGTCGCGCTCGATCTACTACGGCATCACGCGCGTCGGCGAGGAGGCCGCGGGGGCGGAGGCGAACCAGCAGAACCGCAACCTGCTGCTCTCGAACTCCTCGAAGGCCGACTCCGACCCGGTGCTCGAGATCCTGACCGCCGACGTGATCCGCTGCGGCCACGGCGCCACCGTGGGGCCGGTGGACGAGGAGGCGCTGTTCTACCTCCAGAGCCGCGGCCTCGACCGCCGCACCTCGCTGCAACTGCTCGTGAGCGGCTTCTTCCAGTCCGTGCTCCGAGACGTGCGCCTCGAAGGCGTCGCCGAGGAGCTCGAGGAGACGGTCTTCGCCAAGCTGGCGCTGGCCGAGCTCTAGACCGGTCGCGGGGAAGGTTGCGCCCGTGCCGCCTGAGCGCGTCGCCTCGGTCTCCGACATCCCCGAGGGCGAGGTGCGCGTGGTGACATGCGCAAGCGGACGCTCACTCGCCGTCAGCAACATCGAGGGCGAGCTGTTCGCCATCGACAACGTCTGCACCCACGACGACGGCCCGCTCGGCGAGGGACAGCTGCGCCGGGGCCGCGTGATCTGCCCGCGCCACGGCGCGGCCTTCGACGCGCGCACCGGGCGCGCGCTCACGCTCCCGGCCGTCCGCGGCGTCAACGCCTACGACGTCACCGTCGACGGCGAGGACGTGCTCGTGGATTGCGAGGCGGCATCGTGACCAGCGTCTTCGACGGCGTCGGCAGCTCCGCCTACGGCTTCGACGTCGAGCGCATCCGCCGTGACTTCCCCGTGCTCAAGCGCGAGGTCAACGGCCACACCCTCGTGTACCTCGACAACGCGGCCACCTCGCAGCGGCCCGTGCAGGTGCTGGCGGAGATCACGCGCTTCTACCGCGACAGCAATGCCAACATCCACCGCGGCGTGCACACGCTCTCCGTGGAGGCGACCGACCAGTACGAGGGCGTCCGCGAGAAGGTGCGCGACTTCATCGGCGCGCCGTCGGCGTCCGAGATCATCTTCACCCGCAACACCACCGAGTCGATCAACCTCGTCGCGCACTCGTGGGCGCGCACCTTCATGGAAGAAGGCGACGAGGTGGTGATCTCCGAGATCGAGCACCACTCCAACATCGTGCCGTGGCAGATGCTGCGCGACGAGCGCGGCATCGTGCTGCGCCACATCCCGATGCTCGACGACGGCACGCTCGACCTCGACGAGGCGCGCAAGCTCATCAACCCGCGCACGCGGCTGCTCGCGATCACGCTGATGTCGAACGCCCTCGGCAGCATCGTCCCCGTCGGCGAGCTGGCCGACCTGGCGCACGCGCGCGGCGCGCGGGTGCTGGTCGACGCGGCGCAGGCTGCGCCGCACCTGCCGGTCGACGTCGGCGACCTCGGCGCGGACTTCCTCGCGTTCTCCGCCCACAAGATGCTCGGCCCCACCGGCGTCGGCGTGCTCTGGGCGCGCGGCGAGCTCCTCGAAGCCATGCCGCCGTTCCTCGGCGGCGGCGACATGATCGCCACCGTCTCGCTCACCGAGTCGACGTGGAACGAGGTGCCCCACAAGTTCGAGGCGGGCACCCCCAACGTCGGCGGCGTCGTCGCCTTCGGCACGGCCATCGACTACCTGCAGGCGCTCGGCATGGACCGCGTGCGCGCGCACGAGCGCGAGCTCACCGGCTACGCGCTCGGCAAGCTGATCGACGTGCCCGGCGTGACGCTGCACGGCCCCCTCGACCCCGACCTGCGCGGCGGCGTGGTCTCGTTCAGCCTCGAGGGCGTGCACCCGCACGACGTGGGGCAGGTGCTGGACAGCCGCGGCGTGGCGATCCGCGCCGGGCACCACTGCGCGCAGCCCGTGATGATCCGCCTCGGCGTCCCGGCTACCGCCCGCGCATCGTTCTACATCTACAACACGCGCGAGGAGGTCGACGCGCTCGAGGACGCTGTCCGCGAGACCGCGAGCTACTTCGGCGTCGCGCCGCGCGCGTCGGCGGGCTAGCCATGACCAGCGCGGCCCTCGACGACCTCTACCGCGAGATCCTGCTCGACCACTACCGCAGCCCGCGCAACCGCGGCCGCCTCGACGCGCCCTCGGCAAGCGCCGACGGCGCGAACCCGCTCTGCGGCGACCAGATTACGCTCGATGTGGTGCTGGACGACGACGGCAACGTCGTCGACGTGGCGTTCGAGGGCTCGGGCTGCTCGATCTCGCAGGCGTCGAGTTCGATGATGACCGGGTACGTGAAGGGGCGCCCCGCCGCGGAGGCCCTCGCGGGCGTCGAGGCGTTTCAGCGCATGATGGTCGACGGCGAGCCCCTCGACGAGGAGTTCGGCGACATCGAGGCGCTGTCCGGGGTGCGCAAGTTCCCCGTGCGGGTAAAGTGTGCATCGCTCGCCTGGAAGACCCTCGAGCAGGCGCTGACCGCCGACGAGAGCCAGGCCGATCCCGTCACGACGGACGAGAGGAGCATGACGACATGACCGAAGCGACTTCCGTGGAGCGCCCCAGCGTCGACACGCTGCGCGAGATCCTGCGCGACATCCAGGACCCCGAGCTGCGCATGAGCATCGTCGACCTCGGCCTCGTCTACCACGTCGACATCGACGGCGACGGCCTCGTCACCATCGACCTCACGCTGACCACGCCCGCGTGCCCGATCGGGCCGATGCTGCAGGGGCAGGCCTACCACATGCTCACGCAGCTCGAGGGCGTCGAGGACGTCGAGGTGAACCTCGTGTGGGACCCGCCGTGGGACCCCAAGACCATGGCCTCCGAAGAGGTCCGGATGCAGCTCGGCATCTGGTAGGCCACCACCTACCGCGTGGAGCCCCTCGCGCGATCGCACACCGCATGACGTCCAACGCAGCACCCGCATGGCTGCGGCCTCGCAGCCGCCGCGACGTGCTGCGCCTCGGCGTCGGAGCGTTCGCCGCGGCGCTCCTCGCCGCCTGCACCACGCCCGAGGACGAGGACCCGGACACAACCGCCGAGGAGACGCCGGCGCCCACGCCCGTCGCGTCGCTGGCGGTCGCGCCCATGCCGGCCATCCCGGCCGTGCCCACCAACGGCCTGCTCCGCCTCGGGGCCGTCGGCGAGCCGCAGGTCTCGCCGGCCCTCGTCTACTCGACGCTGGTCGCGGTCGATCCGCGCGACGCGACGATCCACAGCGACCTCGCCGACTTCGTGGAGCAGCCGGACCCGCTCACGCTCACGGCCGCGCTCAACGAGCACGCCGCCTTCCATCCCGCCGCCACCACCAACGGCCGCAGCGCGACCTCCGAGCCGATCGACGCGAGCGAGATCGCGCGCGACTTCGCCATCCGCGCCGACGCCTCCGAGTTCCTGTTCAGCCAGGTGGTCGAGGACGCCGTCGCCGTCGACGCGATGACCCTGCGGCTCCAGCTGCGCGCCCCCTTCGCGCTGCTCCTCGAACAGCTCGGCGACGCCGGGACGGCGGGCATCCGCGCCGCCGCGCCCTCCACGGTCGGCATCCCGCTCGGCAGCGGCCCGTTCATCCCCGAGCGCAACGAGGACGGCGGCCTCACGCTCCGCCCGCACGCCGGCTACCACCGGCTGGGGCTGCCCCTGCTGCGGTCGATCCAGGTCGCGACGGCCGAGCGTGAACGCACCCTCGGGGCCGCCTTCGCCGGCGGCGCCCTCGACGTGCTCGCGCTCCGCACGCCCGACAGCGTCGAGCGCGCCGCGGAGCGTGCCGACTCGCGCGTGGCCGAGCGCAGCTCGAGGCGCGCGCGAGGGCTCGGACTGTCGCTCGTCGCGGCGAAGGGCGGACGCGACGTGCGGTTCCACCCCGCGTTCCAGGACCAGCGCGTCCGCCGCGCGGTCGCCCTCTCGCTGGACCACGAGGCCATCGCCGCATACGACGACGCGATCGCGGCCGGCCCCGTCGGACCGGCGTTCGCCGCCGACGCCCTCGACCCCCTCGCGCTCGGCCGGCACGAGCTCTTCCAGCACGACCCGCGCGAGGCGACGCGCCTGCTCCAGGCCGCCGGCCACGAGGACATCACGTTCACCCTCGAAGCCCCACAGACGCAGCCGCTGCGGGGCCTCGCGCAGCTCATCGCCCGCCAGCTCCGCGAGGCCGGCTTCATGCCCGTCCTCGACCTCGTCGATCACGTCCGGCTGCAGGTCGACCTGGAGCAGGGCGACTTCCAGGCGATCCTCTTCGAGCTGGAGCCGGTGACCTCGCCCGACATCGGGCTGCGGCTCCACATGTCGGGCGGGCTCGCCGGCGTCTCCCCGTGGGGCTACTCGAACCCCATCTACGACGACGCCGTCCGCGCGGTACTCGGCAACATCGACCCCGGCGAACGCGCGGTCGCCGCCCGCGCCGCCCAGCAACTGCTCCTGGAGGACGTGCCCGCGATGATCCCGCTGCCCGAACCCGTCGAGCGCATCGCCATCGCGGGCACGGTCGGCGGCTACGAGTACGACGCGTACGACTTCAACGAGCGCGGCCTCGCCGCGCTGTGGCACGTCGACTCCGCCTCGACCCGCCATCCGGGGCGACCCGGCGCGGTGGGGGCATCCCTGTGACCACACCCGCGACCCCACCCGCGCTCGACCTCGACGCCCTCCGCGACGCACTCGAAAACGCCGTCCACGACGCGTGCGAGGCGATCCGCACGGTCATGCGCCGCGGCTCGGTCCGCGTCGGCCACAAGTGGGGCGAGGGCCCGGTCACCGAGGCCGACCACGCCGCCGACGAGATCCTGCACCGCCGCCTCACGCCCCTCATCGCCGGCGCGCACTGGCTCTCCGAGGAGTCCGAGCAGGAGCACGCCATCGTCCCCGGCGAGCCGACGTGGGTGATCGACCCGCTCGACGGGACGCGCGAGTTCCTCCGCGGCCTGCCGGAGTTCGGCGTCTCGGTCGGGCTCTTCGCCGGCGACCGGCTCGTGCTCGGCGCGGCGGGCCTGCCCGCGGGCGACGAGCCCGTCGTCTACAGCGGCATCGTCGACGACGAGCGGCGCGAGGCCCGCGTCGACGGCACCCCGCTCCCGCCGCTCGAGCCGCCCGGCCTCGACGAAGACGGCGAGCCGGACCCGGGGCGCATCGTCGTCTCGCGCTGGGACTACGAGCACCGCAGGCTCCAGTACCGCCTGCCGTTCGACGTCTACCCGCTCGGCTCGGCGGTGGTGAAGCTCGTCCACGCCGCGACGGGCGAGGCCGGTGTCTACCTCTCGACCGGCCCTCGGTCCGTCTGGGACGCCGCCGGCGGCGCGGCGGTCCTCGCCGGCGCGGGCGGCGTGCTGCTCCAGGTCAACGGCGCCCCCCTCGCCCTCTCCCCCCAGCGCGAGCGCATCCCCCCGTTCGTCGCCGGCGAGCCGGGCCGTGCGACGGCGCTGCTCCGGAGCCTGGGCGTGGAGTTGTAGCGGCGGGGAACTCTAACGCGCCCCGGCACCCTCGCGCTCCTCGGCCCCGCGGCGCGCCTCCCCCACCACCGTCGCGCGGAAGCCGGGCGCGAGGGCGAGCACGGCGACGGCGCCGACGACGACGAGCAGGGCGTAGATGATCTGGGCGGGCTGCGTGCCGACCGACTCGGCGAGGATGCCGCCGGCCGCGGCGCCCATCATCATCGTCGCGCGGTCGAAGGCGAGCAGGCCCATCAGGCGGCCTCGCATCTGCTCCGGCGCGGCGTCGAGCATGATCACCTGCACCAGCGCGAACGCGCCCGACTGGAACAGCCCCGCCGCGAACACGAGCACCAGGCACAGCACGATCCACGCCCGGCCCAGCTCGCCCGGCAGGTAGGTGCTCAGCGCGAACAGGATCAGCAGCGATCCGAACGCCGCCATCATCAGCGGCACCAGCACGCCGAGCCGCCGGGGCGACCTCGACGCGATGGTGAGCGCCCCCACCAGCGACCCCGCGCCGGTGAGCGACATCATCACCCCGAACCCGAACGGCCCGATGTCGAGCACCTCGAGGGCGAACAGCGGCGCGAAGAGCTGCATGAACGAGAGCCCGAAGGCGAAGTAGATCAGCGCGAGCCCGATCGCGCCGCGGATCGTGGGGGTGCGCCAGGCGTAGCGCATCGCGTCGCCCAGTCCCCCGAGCATCGCCCCGACGCCGGAGGTGGGCGGCGGGACGTGGGGCGGCACGCGCAGCATCGAGGTGGCGGTGACGGTCCCCGCGTAGATGACGGCGATGGCGACGAACGCGCCGTTCACGCCGACGGCGGCGATGAGGAAGCCGGACGCGGCCGTTCCCGCGATGCGCATCGTGTTCTGCGTCGCCGAGAACAGCGCGATCGCGTTCGTGACACGGTCGGCGGGCACCACTGCCGGGACGAGCGACTGCCGCGCGGGCTGGTCGAACGCCATCGTGACCCCTCGGATCGCGGCGGCGGCGTAGATGTGCCACAGCTCGAGCAGCCCCGCGACGAGCAGCACCGCGAAGCTCACGTTCAGCACGAACGCGCCGATCTGCGAGAGCTGGAGCACGCGCTTGCGGTCGAACCAGTCGATGGCGACGCCGGCGAAGATGCCGAAGACGAACTGCGGCAGCGTGCGCGCCGCGATCACGCCGCCGAGCTGCGCCGGCGACTCCGTGAGGGCGTAGACGAGGTACGGCCGGGCGATGTTCTCGGTCCACAGCGCCGCCGAGTGGCTGGAGACGCCGAGCCAGAGCAGGCGGTAGTCGCGGATGCGCAGCGACGAGAACATGCTCGCCCGCTCTGCGGCCATGCTCGCCTCCACCCGCGCGCCAGGGCGCTCGAACCACGAACCTAACGTGCGCGTGAGACTGGCGTCTAGCGAGGGCGCTCCGCGTTCGACGACTCCTCGGCCAGGATCAGGTCGGCGAGGCCGCCGAGGTCCTGCACGCGCTCGACGCGCTCGTGGTACGGGAGGTCGCGGTTGCGCGGCCAGTCGCGCAGGAAGGGCCGCTTCTCGGAGCGCTCGGCGATGAGCTGGGCGGTGCGGCCGTCGTCGTCGATGTGCTCGTCGGCCTCGAGGACGAGGAGCGCGCCGAGCTTGAAGTGGGGGCTCGGCAGGCCCGTGATGTTCCAGTAGGCGTTGTCCAGGTACGGCTCGAAGCCGTGCCAGCGCAGCCAGTGGATCGGCGAGCTGCGCCGCCCGGTCAGGATGGCGAGCCGTCGCACCTCGCACAGCCGCGCCAGCGCCTCCTCGATCCCGGGGAGCGGGCGGCGGAAGTCGAACCGCAGGTGGTCGATCGGCCACGACAGCCACTTCGGCGGCACCACTGCGCGGTGCGGGCGCTCGGTCGGGTCGAGGAACTTGCGGCTGATGCCGAGGTTGAGCCCGCGTTCGCCCCCGAACGGCGGGCCGCAGATCACGCCATCGAGGTCGAGGGTCAGGAGCGGCAGGCGCTCCCGCTCGTCGGTGGTCACTCGCTCGCGCTCCCGGGCGGCGGCGGCTCGACCTCGACCGGCGGCTCGGGCGGCGGCTGCGGCGGGACGCCCGGGTGCGGCGGCGCGGCGATGCGGGCCGAGGGCACCACGGCCACGTCGACGCCGGGGACCGCGCCGCCGCGCAGCGCCTCGGCGAAGCGGCGCAGCCGCGCCTGCACGCGCCCGAAGATCGTGTCGGGCGGGTACGCGCCCTCCTCGTCCAGCTCGCCGGCGGGGACGCCCGTGAGCAACTCGATGCCCTGCTCGATGCGCTCGATGGCCCAGACGTGGAACTCGCCGCGCTCGACGGCCTCGGCGACGTCGGGGCGCAGCACGACGTTCGGGACGTTGGACTGCGGGATCATCACGCCCTGCGCGCCGTCCAGGCCGCGCGCGCGGCAGACCTCGAAGAAGCCCTCGATCTTCGCGGTCGCGCCGCCGATCGGCTGTATCTCGCCGCGCTGGTTGAGCGAGCCCGTCACGGCGATCGACTGCCGGATCGGCGCCTCGGCGAGCGCGGAGAGCAGCGCGTACAGCTCCGTCGAGGAGGCGGAGTCGCCGTCGATGTCGTTGTAGAGCTGCTCGAAGGTGAGGCTGGCGTGGAGCGCCATCGCCATGTCCTGCCCGAAGCGGTCGGCGAGGAGGCCGCGCAGGATCAGGAACCCCTTGTTGTGCGTCCGCCCGGCCATGTCGCTCTCGCGCTCGATGTTCACGATCGTGCCGCGCCCGGCCGAGACCACGCAGGTGATGCGCGACGGCCGCCCGAACGTGTGGTCGCCGAGGTTGTAGACGGACAGCGCGTTGATCTGGCCGACCTGCTCCCCCTCGGTGTCGATGAAGACCGTGCCTTCGTCGATGAGCTGCTGCATGCGGTCACGCACCAGCGAGGAGCGATACTCGCTCTCCTCGAGTGCGCGCTCGACGTGGTGCAGGTCCGCGACGCCCGAGGCGTCCTGGCCGGCCCAGTAGTCGGCCTGGCGCACGAGGTCCAGCAGCGAGCCGATGTTGGCGGAGAGCCGCCGCTGGTCCTCGACCTGGCGAGAGGAGTGCTCGATCAGCCGGGCGACGGCGTGGTCGGAGAAGCAGGCCATGCCCGCGCGCTCGCACTGGCTGTGGATCACCGAGGAGAGCCCGAGCATGTTCTCGCGGCTTCGCTCGAAGTCGACCTCGAAGTCCGCCTTCACGCGGAACAGCTCCCGGAAGTCAGGGTCGAGGCGGTACAGGTACGGGTACATCGAGGCGTCGCCGATGATCACGACCTTCACGTCGAGCGGCATCGGCTCGGGCCGCAGCCCCGCGGTGGGGATGAGGCCGAGGGCCTGTTGCAGGCTCTCGATGGTCAGTTCGCGGGAGTGCAGCGCGCGCTTGAGGCCGTCGTACGCGACGCCGTTCGAGAGCAGGTCGCGCATCCGCACCATGAGGTACCCACCGTGGCCGCGCCCGAGCGAGCCCGTGCGGATCATCGTGTGGTCGGTGACCACCATCCCCGCCTGCCCGATGTACTCGATGCGCCCGAGGAGGTTCTGGTACGTCGGGTTCGTCTCGACGACGACGGGCGCCCCACCGTCCGCGTCGTTGGTGATGAGCACGTTGACCTGGTAGCGGCGCAGCAGCGCATCGCGCTGCTGCTCGGCGGCGTCGCCGGCGGGGCGCTGACCCTGCGCCGGAGCGCGCAGGCGGTCGCGCTGGCGGACGATGTCTGCCCGCACCGCGCCGAGGAACGCCGCCACGGCGTCGTTGTCGGGGTAGAGCCGGCTCAGTGGGGCGAAGCCCTCCTCGATCGCCTCGGCCGCCACCTCCTCGTCGAGGCGGCCGAGCGCCTCGCGGGCCTCGCGCTCGAGGCCGCGGACCTGGAGCAGCGTGTCCTGCACCATCGGCTCGATATCCTCGCGCGCGCGGCGCATGGACTCGTCCTGTTGCTCCTGCGGGAGCGCGGCGAACTCGTCGTCCGAGGCGGCCCGCCCGTCGATCAGCGGCGCCGAGATGATCCCCTGCGGGGTCATCTGCAGCGCGAACCCCATCTCGGCCGCACGGCGCTGGAGGCCCTGCATCAAATCGTTCCGGCGCTGGTCCGAGCCGCCCCCGACGTCCGCGCGGCGGCGCACGTACGCGTCGGCCTCGAACGCCTCGCGCACGTCCTCGATCGCCCGCTCGACGGTGAGTCGCGCCTGGGCCGCGAAGCCCGGCGCCTCACCGGGCGGCAACTCGATGCCGACCGGGCGGTCGGAGTCCTCGAAGTTGTGGACGTACACCCAGTCCGGCGGCGCGGGCTCGGACTCGGCCCGGTGGCGCAGGAACGCCTCGATGATCGAGGACTTGCCGATGCCGTCGGGCCCCGAGGCGTAGAGGTTGTAGCCGTGCGCCTTCATCCCCAGCGCGAACTCGATCGCGCGGGCGGCGCGCTCCTGCCCGAAGACGGCTTCGAGCGCGTGCAACTCCTCGGTGCTGTCGAAGGGGAGCGTCTCGGGATCGCAGCGCGCCGTGAGGTCCTCCACGGCTACTTCGAGGGCGCTCATGCGCTCGTCCATCGTGCGGTCTCTCCCCGGCGCTACGCGGCCGCCCCAGCGGCCGATCGAGCGTAGCACGCTACCCGCTGTGCGCCGTGCTAGCATCCCGCGGTCGAGACGCGTGCGGCGATCACGAGAGGACCAGCCATGCGAGCGGCCGTCATCAGCGAGCCCGGTGACCCCGACGTCTTCGAGATCCGGGAGCTCCCGGACCCGGAGCCGGGCCCCGAGGAGATCCTCGTCGCCGTACACGCCAGCGCGCTCAACCGCGCCGACCTCATGCAGCGGCGCGGCGGCTACCCCGCCCCGCCCGGCATCCGTGGCGACGTGCCCGGCCTCGAGATGGCCGGTGTCGTCGAGGCCGTCGGCGAGCGCGTCACCGCGTGGGAGGCCGGCGACCGCGTGATGGCGCTGCTCGGCGGTGCGGGCTACGCCTCGAAGGTCACGGTCCACGAGCGCCAGGTGATGGCGGTGCCGGACAACCTCGGCTTCGACGAGGCCGCCGCCATCCCCGAGGTCTACCTCACGGCCTTCGACGCGCTCTTCCAGCACTGCGAGCTGCTGCCGGGCGAGTCCGTGCTCGTCCACGCCGCGGGCTCCGGCGTCGGCACAGCCGCGACGCAGCTCGCCTCGGTCTCCGGGTGCCGCGTCTACGGCACCGCCGGGAGCGCGGAGAAGCTGGCGAAGTCCGCCGAGCTCGGCGTCGACGTCGGCGTGAACTACCACGAGGCCGATTTCGCCGAGGTCATCGCCGAGGACACCGGCGGCGCGGGCGTCAACGTGATCCTCGACGTCATCGGCGCGCCGTACTGGGAGCGCAACCTCGCCTCGCTCGCCGTGCGCGGCCGCCTCGTGCTTGTCGGGACGATGGGCGGCGGGCGGCTGGAGACGAACCTTGGGCTGCTCATGGGCAAGCGCCTGCGCGTACACGGCACGGTGCTCCGCGCCCGGCCGCTCGAGGAGAAGGCGGCGCTCACGCAGATCTTCGCGCGCCGCCACCTGGACCACTTCGCCTCGGGCCGCCTCGTCTCCGTGGTGGACCGCGTCTTCCCGCTCGAGGAGGTCGCCGACGCGCATCGCTACATGGAGAGCAACGCGAACTTCGGCAAGATCGTCCTCCACATCGCCGACTGAGCGATGAGCACCCTGCGCGGCCTCACGCCCGCCGGGCGCGCGAGTGTCGAGGCAGCCGCGCGGCGTCACCTCGACCTCGGCCTCCACTCGGGCGCGCAGCTCGCCGTCTACCGCGACGGCGAGCTGCAACTCGACCTGCGCCTCGGTGCGGCGGCCGAGCCGGAGGCGCGGCTGCTGTGGTTTTCGGCCACCAAGCCCCTCGCCGCCGTCGCCGTGCTGATGCTGGCCGAGCGCGGGCGGCTCGACCTCGACGCGCCGATCGCGGAGCTGTGGCCCGAGTTCGGCGCGGGCGGGAAGGCGCCGTGCACCGTCCGCCACGTGCTCACGCACCGCGGCGGCTTCCCCGTCTTCCCGTGGGACTACGACTGGCAGCACATCGACGACTGGGAGGCCGTGTGCGCCGTGACCGCGGCGATCGAGGCGGAGTGGGAGCCGGGCACGGACACCGGCTACCACCCGGTCACCTACGGCTTCGCGCTTGGCGAGGTCATCCGCCGTGTGGACGGCCGCGCGCCGCGCGACTTCCTGCGCGACGAGGTCTTCGGGCCGCTCGGCATGGACGCCTCGCTGGGCATCGACGAGGAGCGGCTGGGCGACGTTGTCCCGGTCGAGGCGATGTCCGAGGTCACGATGCTCGACCCGACGGGCAGCGAGCGGCGCACCTCGGACATCGTGCGGCGCTTCCGCCTCGACTCGACGCTGCGTGCGCAGATGCCGGCCGCCAGCGGCATCGGCACCGCCGAGGCGCTCGCCCGCTTCTACGACGCCATGCTCGACTCCCGCAGCCCGCGAGGGGGCTCCGACCGCCCCCGCCTGCTCTCGCCGGAGACGGCCACCGAGGCGACGACGGTGCAGTGGCGGTCGGGCTTCGACCGCACCTTCATGCTGCCCTCGTCGTACGGCCTGGGGTTCCTCGTGGGCGGGGTGATGGAGCCGTACAACGAGCGTGGGGTCTTCGGGCACTCGGGCCAGCAGTCCACGATCGGCTACGCCGACCCGGCCCGCGGGCTCGCCGTCGCGTACGTCACCAACGGCCTGCACGGCCCCACCGAGGTGCAGATGCGCTACGCCGACGTGGCGCTGGTCCTCGTCGCCGCCTGCGACGAGGCGGACCGGGCGGGCTGAGCGCTACTGGCGGCGCCCGCGCTGGCGGCGGCGGCGGCGCCTGCGCTGCGCGTGCTGCGGGCGCGACGTCGTCGGCTCGGTGGGAGGCGGCGGCGCGACGGGATCGGGCTGGGGCACGATCTTCCGCGCGATCCAGCGCGAGAGCTGGAGCGACCAGAAGCTCGCCGTCACGAAGAGCGGCATCGAGACCGCGACCGTAAGCCAGTCGCCGCCACTCGAGACGAACGAGATCACGCCCGCCACGAGCGACAGCACCACGGTCATGACCAGGATCTGGCGGTCCAGCACACCGGCAGTATGCCACCACCCATGGCGCAGCCGCCGCCTCGCGTCGGCGCTGATAGCCCCGCGCCGACCTATACTGGGGCCGTGACGGGACACGGAATCGACGATGCCTCACAACACGCCCCGGACGGCTCGTCCCGGCGCGTTACCGCCTCGCGCGAAACTCCGCGCGAGGCCGACCAGTCCGGGCAGCCCGTGACCCGCCCGGTCGACCCGCAGGGCACGCCATCGCGGGACGCCGAGCCCGAGACCGCCGCGGCGGGACGCTTCCACGTCGTCGAGTTGCCCGAGCGGTTCGACCCCCGGGTGCTGCTCAGCGGCGCGACCGCATCGATGGTGGACGCGTACTACGAGCGCCCCGACCAGGATCTCGTGCTCGCGGGCATCGGCGTGGCCGCGCGCGTCACGGCTCCGGCCGGCCGCGGCGCGACCGCGCTCCGCGAGCCCGTCCGCGAGCTCCTCGGCGCGTGGGACGGCCCGAACCGGCAGGCGCTGCGCCCCCGGCTCCTCGGCGGCTTCGCGTTCGACAACACCGCGCCGGGTGGGGCGCAGTGGGCCGGCTTCGACGCCGGATGGCTGCTGCTGCCGCGCCTGCTCTTCATCCGCGAGGGCGGCGTGTCCGGCGTCGTGATCGCCCCCGACGTGGACCGCGAGGAGCTCTACAGCCTGCTCGCCGACCTCGCCGCCCGCGACCCCGACGACGGCGACGGCGCGGACGCCGAGGAGACATCGCTGCGAGTGCTCTGGGACGTGAACCGCCCCGCCCTGCTGATGGGCGTTGCCAGCGTGGCAGCTGACATCCGCGCGGGCGCGTACGAGAAGGCCGTGCTCGCGGCGACCCGCGAGCTGGAAGCCGGCCGCCCCATCGAGCCTGGCGTGGCGCTCGCCCGGCTGCGCGAGGGCTACTCGAACTGTCACCTCTTCAGCTACCGCGCCAACGACGGCATCTTCCTGGGAGCCAGCCCCGAGCAGCTCGCCGGACTCCGCGACGGGCGCATCACCACGCTCGGCCTCGCCGGCTCCATCCGCCGCGGACCCACGCCCGAGGAGGACGAGGAGCTCGGCAACGCACTCCTGAACAGCGTGAAGGACCGCATCGAGCACACCATCGTCGTGCGCGCGCTGCGCGAGGGTCTCGCCGACCTCGGCAGCGACCTGCACGCCCCCAACCAGCCGGTGCTGCGGCGTCTGCCCAACATCCAGCACCTCGCCACCGAGATCACCGCCGAGGCGCGGCCGGGCGTCGACCTGCTCGACATCGTCGAGCGGCTGCACCCGACGCCCGCCGTCTGCGGGTGGCCGACGCCCATCGCGCGCTCCGTCATCAACCGCTACGAGCGTTTCGACCGCGGCTGGTACGCGGGGCCCATCGGGTGGATCGACGCGGCAGGCGACGGCGAGTTCGCGGTCGGGATGCGCGCGGCGCTCGTGCGCGGCGCGCGCGCGTGGCTCTTCGCCGGCGCGGGCATCATGGGCGACTCCGACCCGGAGTCCGAGCTGGCAGAGATCGAGCTCAAGTTCAGCCCACTCACCACCGCCCTCGGCGGAGGCCAGCTGTGACGACCGAGGGGACGGCGGGGGCGCTCTACCGCTACATCGGCGCCTTCATCGCGCAGCTGGCGCGCAGCGGCGTGCACCACGCCGTGATCGCGCCCGGCTCACGCTCGACGCCGCTCACGCTCGCCCTCGACCACCACGCCTCGGTCAAGACCTGGCTGCACCTGGACGAGCGCGCCGCCGGTTACTTCGCGCTCGGCCTCGCGCGCCAGCTCAACGAGCCGGTGGCGGTGGTGACCACCTCCGGCACGGCGTCCGCGAACCTGCTCCCCTCGATCGTCGAGGCGTCGCTGTCGCGCGTCCCGCTCATCGCGCTGACGGCGGACCGGCCGCCCGAGCTGCGCGACATCGGCGCGAACCAGACGATCGACCAGACCGGGCTCTTCGGCAGCCACACCCGCTGGGCGGTCGAGCTACCCACGACCGACGGCAGCGAGGCGCTCGAGGGTTACGCACGCGGCATCGCCGCCCGTGCGGTGACGACGGCCGCCGAGGCCCCGGCCGGGCCCGTGCACGTCAACGTGCCGCTGCGCGAGCCGCTGATCGAGGCCGGCTGGCAGCGCGCGCTCGACGAGGGTGCGGCGACCGCGCCCGTCGACGTCTCGCCCAACCCGATCGCGCCGTTCGAGCGGCCGCCACCGCGGCGGCCGTACGCGCCGGTGCTCACACCCAAGGTCACGCGCCCCCACGAGCACGCGCGGACCGCCGCGGCGCGCCTCGTGGAGATGGTGCTCGGCCGCCGCGGGATCATCGTCTGCGGCCCGGAGACCGAGGCCCTCCCCGCCGAGGCGATCGACAACCTCGCGCGGACGCTCGGCTGGCCGATCCTCGCCGACCCGCTCTCCGGCGTGCGCTCCGGCCGCCACAGCATGGTGCGCGTGATCGACACCTACGACGCGCTGCTGCGCTCGCAGCGCTTCGCCTCGCAGGCCACGCCCGAGGTGGTCGTGCGCTTCGGTGCAGCGCCCACCTCGAAGGTGCTGAACCAGTTCCTCACCTCGCTCGACGGCGTCCCGCAGATCGTCGTGGACGTGGCCGGCGGGTGGCGCGACCCGGACGCCGCGGCGTCGGTGATGATGCGCGCCGAGCCGCGCGCGCTCTGCGACGCGGTGGTGGACGCGCTCGGCGCGCGCAGGCCCTCGGCGTTCACCGGGGCCGCCAACGACCCTGCCCGGGTCGGCGCGCCGTACCACGCCGATCCGGCGTGGCTGCAGTACTGGACGAGCGCGAGCCACACCGCGCGCGCGGCCCTGGACAAGCTGCTGCTCGACGGGTCCGAGCCGTTCGAGGGGTACGCGCCGGTCGCGCTCGCGAGCGCGATGCGCGACGTGACCACGATCATCCTCGGGAACTCGATGATCATCCGAGACGCCGACTCGTTCCTGCCGGTGCAACCCCGCGCGCTGCGCTTCCTCGGCACGCGCGGCGCCTCGGGCATCGACGGCGTCGTCTCGACCGCGGTCGGCGCGGCGGCGGCGGGGCTGGGCCCGGTCGCCGCGCTGGTCGGCGACCTCTCGTTCCTGCACGACCTCAACGGGCTGTGGGCGCTGCGCCGCCACCACCTCTCGCTCCTCGTGGCGCTGGTCAACAACGACGGTGGCGGTATCTTCCACTTCCTCCCGCAGGCCGACCTCGCCGCCGGCGAGTTCGAGGAGTGGTTCGGTACGCCGCACGGGCTCGACTTCTCAGGCGCGATCGGCACGTTCGGCGGACGGCTGGTGCGGCCGGAGCCCGCCGAGTGGATGCCCGCGCTGCGCGGCGCGGCCAGCATCCCCGGCCTCACCGTCGTCGAGCTGCGCACGGACCGCGCGCGCAACGTCGCGCTCCACCGCGAGGCCTGGGCGCGCGTCGACTCCGCGCTCCGCGACGCCGAGGCCGAATCGACGCCGCCGGCCACGGCCGGCGCGCGGTAGGCACCCGTGTCGCGCTTCCACGTCGAGGGCCTGGGACTCCACGCCGACGTCACCGGGACCGGGCCGCCGCTGGTGCTGCTGCACGGCTTCACCGGCTCCGCCGACACCTGGTCCGGCCTCACCGCCGCCCTCGCCGCCGACTACACCGTGATCGCGCTCGACCTCGTCGGCCACGGGCGCTCCGACGCGCCCGAGGACGTCGAGCGCTACCGCATGCCGCGCGCCGCCGCAGACCTCGTCGCGCTCGTGCGCCAGCTCGGCCACGAGCGTGCGGCGTGGCTCGGCTACTCCCTCGGCGGACGCACGGCGCTACAGCTCGTCGCGGACCACCCCGGGGCCGTCGAGGCGCTGATCCTCGAAGGCGCCTCGCCGGGCATCGCCGACGCCGAGGAGCGCTCAGCGCGCGTCCGCAGCGACGAGGCGATGGCGGAGCGCATCGAGCGCGACGGCGTCGAGGCGTTCGTCGACACATGGGAGCAGGTGCCGCTGTTCGCCTCGCAGCTCGCGCTGCCGGCCGAGACGCGGGCCGCAATCCGCGCGACGCGGACGGCGAACACCGCGACGGGGCTCGCCAACTCGCTGCGCGGGATGGGCGCCGGGGCGCAGGAGCCGGTGCTCGATCGGCTCGCGGCGATCGCCTGCCCGACGCTGCTGATCGCGGGCGAACTGGATACGAAGTACGTCGAGATCGCCGGGGATATGGCGCGCACGATGCCGGACGCTACGATGCATGCGATCGAGGGCGCCGGGCACGCCGCGCACCTCGAGCGTCCCGAGGCGTTCCGGCGCCCGCTGCTCGAGTTCCTGCGCCACGCCTACCCGGGGGCACGCGCCGCGGCGAAGGCCTGACACGCGAAGACGGATTGGGAATGACCATGACCACGAACGGCAGCCAGGGCATCGAGTGGGAACAGATCGGCGAGCACAGCGACATCCTCTACCACAAGGCCGAGGGCATCGCGAAGATCACGATGAACCGGCCCGAGGTGCTCAACGCCTTCCGCCCCCAGACCCTGGACCAGATGGCGTGGGCCTTCGAGGACGCGCACATGGACGCCGACATCGGCGTCGTGCTGCTCACCGGCGAGGGCAACCGCGCGTTCTGCACCGGCGGCGACCAGCGCGTGCGCGGCGAGGGCGGCTACGTCGGCGACGACGGCGTCCCGACGCTCAACGTGCTGCCGCTGCAGCGCTACATCCGCTCGATGCCGAAGCCGGTGATCGCGCTCGTCAACGGCTACGCCATCGGCGGCGGGCACGTCCTGCACGTCATCTGCGACCTCACCATCGCCGCCGACACCGCGCGCTTCGGCCAGGTGGGCCCGCGCGTCGGCTCGTTCGACGCGGGTCTGGGCGCCTCGCAGCTCGCGCGCATCGTGGGGCACAAGAAGGCGCGGGAGATCTGGTACCTGTGCCGCCAGTACAGCGCGCAGGAGGCCGTCGACATGGGCCTCGCCAACGCCGTGGTCCCGGCCGACCAGTTGGAGGCCGAGGGCGTGCAGTGGGCGCGCGAGATCCTCTCGCACAGCGCCACGGCGATCCGCTTCATGAAGATGGGCTTCCTCGCCGACACCGACGGCATCGTCGGCCTGCAGCAGATCGCCGGCGACGCGACCTCGCTCTTCTACCGCACCGACGAGGGCAAGGAGGGCCGCAACGCCTTCCTGGAGAAGCGCACGCCAAACTTCAAGCAGTTCGAGCGCCTGCCCTGAGCGAGCCCGTCGAGGACCACGCGATGCAGGAGGCCTCGCAGCCGTCGGCCGTGGGCGGCCCGTCCCGCCTGGGGGCGTGGGTGCTGGCCGCGCGCCCGCCGACGCTGACGGCCGCGGCCACGCCCGTGGTCGTCGGCACGGCCGTCGCGCTGCACGCGGGCGAGGCGCAGGCCGGCCCGGCCGCCGCCGCCATGCTCGGCGCGCTCGCCATCCAGGTGGGGGCGAACCTCGCCAACGACGTCTCCGACTTCCGCCGCGGCGCCGACACCGCCGACCGCATCGGCCCGCCGCGCGTCACGCAGCTCGGGATCCTGAGCGAGCGGCAGGTGATCGGCGGCCTCGTGGTGGCGTTCGGCGTCGCGACGCTGGCGGGGCTGTACCTGATCGCGGTCGCGGGCTGGCCCGTGCTCGCCGCGGGGGTCGCCTCGATGCTGGCCGCGCTCGCATACACGGGCGGGCCATGGCCGTTCGGCTACCACGGCCTGGGTGACGTCTTCGTGTTCATCTTCTTCGGCCTCGTCGCCGTCGTGGGTACCTACTACGTGCAGGCCGAGGCGATCACTGCGGCAGCCATAGCAGCCGCCGTGCCCGTGGGCTGTACCGTGACCGCGATCCTCATGGTCAACAACATCCGCGACATCGAGACCGACGAGGCGGCCGGGAAGCGCACCCTCGCCGTCATGATCGGCCGCCAGCCGTCGCGCTGGCTGTTCGTCGCCACCGTGGCGGTGGCGTACCTCAGCGCCGCCGCGCTGGCGCCCATCGACGGCTTCGGCGCGTGGACGCTGCTCGCGTGGCTGAGCCTCCCGTTCGCCGTCTCGCCCGTGCGCGCGGTCATGACCAGCACCGACGGTCCGACGCTGAACGCGGCCCTGCGCGCCACCGCGCGCCTCCACCTCGTGCTCGGCGTGCTGCTCGCCGTCGGCCTCGCCGTCTGAGGTCGCCGGGCGTCATGTCGATCACCCGCCTCCGTTACCGCCCGTTCAGGCTGGCCCTGCGCGCGCCCATCGAGACGGCTCGCGCGACGATCGAGCACCGGGCGGGTGTGGTCGTGGAACTCGTCGACAGCGCGGGCCGACGCGGCCTCGGGGAAGCGTCGCCCATGCCCGAGTTCGACGAGGGCGGGGCCGACGACGTGCTGCGCCTGATCGAGGCGCACGCGCCGGCCATGCTCCGCGGCGATGCGCTCCCGGACGACGAGCGCGGCCCCGGCTCGGCGGCGCTGCAATGCGCGCTCGACGTGGCCCTGCTCGACCTCGAAGGCCAGCAGCAAGACGTCCCCCTCGCGGCTCTGCTGGCGGAGGAACCGCGCGCGACTGTCGAGGCGAATGCAGTGATCGGCGACGGAGCGCCGGCGCGGGTACTGGAGCAGGTACGAGCGGCGTGGAACGCCGGCTTCGTCACCCTCAAGCTCAAGGTCGGCGCCAGATCCCCGGACGAGGACGTGCGCCGCGTGCGCTTCATCCGCATGGCCATGCCGGAGGCGCGGCTACGGCTCGACGCCAACGGCGGCTGGGATGAGGCAACCGCCGCCGACACGCTGCGCCGCCTTGAAGGGTGCGAGCTCGAACTCGTCGAGCAGCCGGTCCCCGTGCGAGCAACGGAAGCGCTGGCCAGGCTCAGTCGCAGCGCACCGTGCCTCGTCGCCGCCGACGAAGCGGTCGCGTCGCTCGACGACGGCCGCACCCTGCTCGCGGCGGGCGCCGTCGGCGCCCTGGTGCTGAAGCCGATGCGGCTCGGCGGCATCCGCCCGGCGCTGGCGCTCGCGCGCGAAGCGGCCGAGCGCGGCGTGGCGTGCGTGGTGACGACGACCTTCGACTCCGGCATCGGCATCGCCGCCGCACTCCACCTCGCGGCGGCCGTCCCGGCCGTCGATGCGCTGCCCGATCCGGCGCACGGCCTCGCGACGGCGGACCACCTCGCGGCCGACATCGTCGTCGAGCCTCCGCGCCCCAGCGACGGCTCGATGACCCTGACACGCCGGCCCGGGCTCGGGGTCGAACTCGACATGCTGCGGCTCGACGCGGCCGCAACCGCGCCCTGGACTGCCCTCGACGCCTGACGCGGGCCAGCACCGTGCGGTCGCATTGACGCCCGCGCCGCCCGCTGCGGAGAATGACGGGCCCGCCCACGCCCGCCGGAAGGACGATCCCATCGCCGGACGCCGTTTCTACGTCGACCTCCACTCCCACTCGACCGACGCGTCCGACGACGCCGGCGGGACTGTCGAGGGCTACCTGAAGTGGATCGCCTCACGGCGCAAGCGCGGCTACCACATCGACGGCTTCGTGCTCACCGAGCACCGCCAGTTCGACCCGAGCGTGGAGTACGAGGCGCTCGCCGAGCAGTACGAGACGGTCGTGCTGCGAGGCGCGGAGCTGGAGACGACGGTCGGGCACGTGCTCGTCTACGGCATCACCCCTGAGTTCGCGCGGCACTTCGACATGTCGTCCACCACGCTGCCGCCGGGCGACCTGTTCCGTATCGCGCGCGAGACGGGCGGCTTCGCCGTCGCGGCGCACGCGGGGCGGCCGAGCATCGGCATCGCGGAACACGTGGCGAACGGGCACGACCTCGATCACGTCGAGGCGATCGAGGCGCTCAACGGGGGCAGCTCGGACCACGAGAACCAGATCGGGGCCGAACTCGCCGAGCAGCACGGCCTGCACCAGGTCGGGGGCAGCGACGCGCACTACGTGAGCGCGATCGGTCGTTGCCTCACGGCCTTCGCCCAACCGATCACCACCCTCGAGGACCTGGTGGAGCAACTGGCGTCGGGCGACTACTATCCGGTGACAATCGAGCAGACGCTCGAGGAAGAGGCGGTATGAGCGACGAAGCAGTGTTCGAATACGACGAGAGCGTGATCGGCATCGAGGAAGAGGTCGGCACGATCACCGTCGAGGCGGAGACGGTGGCGCGCTACTGCGAGCTGATGGGTGAGACCAACCCGCTCTACACGGAGCAGGGCTTTGTGCCGCCCAGCTACCTGCAGCGCATGCGCTTCCGCGGTGGCCCGGACCCGAAGGTGAAGTTCGGCAACACCGGGTTCCACGCGGGCTCGCGGATGGAGCTGATCAAGCCCGTGAAGGTCGGCCAGACCCTCACCGGCTGGGCGCAGGCCAAGGAGGTCTACGCCAAGACCGGCCGCAGCGGCACCATGGTCTTCCAGGTCAGCCGCCTCACCTACCGCGACGAGGACGGCGAGCCCGTCGCCCACTCCGACCAGCTCATGGTGCGGAGGCAGATAGGCGAATGAAGACCGTCGACCCCACCACGCAGAACTACTTCGACGACATCGACCTCGGCGACGAGTTCGAGGACGAGTGGACCCCGACGATGGACCAGGTGCTCGGCTACCTGGGCCTCGAGGGCGACGCGCTCGGCGAGGGCGGCGGCCCCACCGGGGATGGACGCTTCACCGACCCCGAGGGCGCGAAGAAGCTCGGCTTCCCGAAGCCCATCGTGCCCGGCGCGTTCAGCCTCTCGAAGCTGACCAAGCTCGTCACCGACTGGGCCGGCACCGGCGGCACCGTCGACTTCGTCGACGTGAACTTCCGCCGGCCCGTGCTGCACGACGACGCCCTCAAGGTGCTCGGCCTCGTGACCGACACCGAGGAAGGCGACGGCGGCGGCACGGTGAAGCTCGACATCTACCTCGAGAACGAGCGAGGCGAGCGGCCTCTGCAGGGCACCGCGGTGGTGCAGCTGCCGAAGCGCTAGCCTCGGAGCGCACGACCTCGAAGCGCCGGTGACGGGCCCTGCCCGCACCGGCGCTCGTTCGTCTCGCGGCGCGGCGAGGTGACCCGTGGAAGCGCTGACGGAGACCCTGGACAGCTTTGAGTCCACCTGGGCGATGGTGCCGATCCGCCTCGCCCTCGGCGTGATATTCGTGCACGCGGGCTACGGCAAGTTCCGTCGCGGCGTCGGCGGCTTCGCGTCCTGGCTCGGCGAGCTCGGCATCCCGCTGTCCCGTGTGGCCGGACCCTTTGTCGCGGCGCTCGAACTGGTCGGCGGACTGATGTTGATCGTGGGCGTGTTCACGTCGTTGGTCGCGATCCCGCTGGCGGTGAGCATGTTGGTGGCGGGGTACGTGAACAAGGTGAAGCTGCACCTGCCGTTCGCGGGCAACGAGAACGCGCAGGGCTACGAGCTCGACATCCTCATGTTCGCGGCCCTGCTCGCACTCGTCATCGGCGGTGCCGGGCCGCTGTCCGTCGACGCGTTCCTGGGGCCGTAGCCGCCGGGCTACCGTGTCCCGTTCCACTTGAAGTGCGTCAAGCTAGGACTTAACATTGCCGTTGAGGCTCTTCCATGAGGGCGCGCGGTTCTCGTTGTTGCTCTACGAACGGAGCGGTGGGGACAGCCCGTTCACCGAGTTTCTACGAGGGCTGACCCGCAAGGATCGAGCGCGGCTCACGGGACTCCTCGAGCGGGTGGCGGATCACGGTCCGCTATACAGTCCGGAGCGATCCGTCCCGCTCACCGGACAGGACTTCCTGGAGTTCAAGTCCGGGCAGCAGCGGATATTCTGGTGCTATGCCCCGGGCAGGCGGATCGTGCTGATGCATGGCTTCACGAAGAAGTCGAATCAGACACCGCGGAGGGAACTACGCACCGGAGCGCGGCTCCGCGAGGAAGTCCGGGACGAGATAGGCGAGTGACGAGGCACCCATGGTGAAGCTGCAGGACTGGATCGACGAGTTCCAGGGCGATCCCGACTACGAGTTCACGAAGGTCGCCATCGACATCGGCGAGCAGATCGTGGCGCGCATGGAGGAGCGAGGGATGACGCAGGCCGACCTCGCGCGGGCCATGGGCGTCAGCCGGGCGCGCGTGAGCCAGATCCTGCGAGGCAACGACAACCTCACGCTTAAGAGCATCGTCGCCGTCGCCATCGCCCTCGACTGCCGCGTCGAGATGCTGCTGCAGCCCGTCCCGGCGACTGAACCGGACCAGCAGGCTCAGCCGTCGACCAAGGAGGCCCGGCCGCTCGCCCGCGCAACGTAGGCCGACGCCGCTCCCCTATGCCGCCGCGCCCAGCGCGCGGGCGACTTCCCCGATGTCCCGAGGGAGCACCGACACGCCGGGCTTGATCAGCGCCTCCGGGAAGCGCGACACCTCCGGCGCCAGCCGCACCGCAATGACTCGTTTGCCGAGCTGCCGGCTCTTGCGTATCTCCCAGTTCACCGAGTCGCTGCGCCACGTCGTCTTGCCCACAAGGCAGACCGTGGCCGAGCACGAGCGGATCAGCTCCTCGACGTTCATGCGCCGTGCTCGCTCGAACGGTTCCCGCACCGAGTAGTCGCGGAACTCGAGGCCCGCGTGCTCGGTCTCGGCCTGCCGGCGGATGGCGTCGGCCAGCCACTGGTCCTCGGCCGCGAAGCTGAGGAAGACGGTCTGGGTCATCGATGGTCCCCCCACCAACCCCGCCGCGCCCGAGTATAGCGCGGCTGCGAACGCGCGTTCTACCCCTGCGCCACCCCCACCCCCGCGGCCTTCGACGTACCATCCCCCCATGCGCCGCCTCGACCCCCGCCGGCTCGCCCCTGGACGCATCGACGCGTGGACGGTCCCGCACCGGCTGCGCTTCCTTGCGCGCGTCGTGGCGCTGCTGCTGGTGCTCGCCGCGCTGCCGGCAGCCCACGACTGGCTGCGCGCCACCGCCTTCACTGCCGACGTCGTGTTCCGGCTCCCCGGCCGCCCCATCACGTGGTTCACCGGCGACCCCTCGACGCACACGCTCGACTACGCCGAGAGCGGCCGCGGGGTGCTCACGCTCCCCGCCGGCGACGGCGCGGTCCCCGGCCTCATCGTCGCGCTCGGCGCAGACCCCGCCGAGGCCGACGACGAGCGCGTCGTGCGCTTCACCGAGGGCCTCGCGCGCATCGGCTTCGCCGTGCTGCTCACGCAGTCCGATGAGCTCGACGCGGCCGTCGTCCAGCCCGTCGAGATCGGTCGCCTCACCGCGGCGTTCGAGGCGCTCGCGACCCACCCACGCGTGCGAGCAGACCGGGTCGGGTACGTCGGGCTCTCCGCCGGCGGGTCGCTGACGATCGTCGCGGCCTCACAGCCGGAGGTCGCCGGCGACGTCGCGTTCGTCGTCGCGATCGGGCCGTACTACGACGCGGCGAGCCTCGCGGCCTCGGTGCTCTCGCAAAGCTTCCGCGGCCCCGACGGCGTCGAGGCGTGGGATCCCGCCCGCATCTCCGAGCGCGCCGTCCTCAACACCCTCCTCGCCGCGCTCGACGAGCCGGGGCGCGCGGCCTTCGACGCGCTCGGTGAAGGGCCGACGATATACCAGGCGGAGGCGTTCCTCGCGGGGCTTGGAGCGGCGCCGCGCGCCAACCTCGATGGCATCAGCCCGAGCAGCCACATCGAGGGGCTGCGCGCGCCGCTGTACCTGCTCCACGACCGCGCCGACGCGTTCGTGCCGTGGGTCGAGTCCGAGGCGCTGGCCGCCGTCCACGAGCCCGCGCTCTATCACCGCCTCGACCTCTTCGACCACGTCGAGCCGGACCCCGGCAACCTGCGGCACGCGGCGCGCGACGGATGGCGGATACTGCGCCTGCTGGCGCACATCCTCGGCGAGTACGCGTGAGTGGTACGGTCGGCCGCATGGACGCTCCGACGCCGCCCGTGCTGCTGCTGACCTCGTGGCACCTGCCGCGCATGCGGTCGATGCCGCGCGCCTTCTGGCTCGCGCGCCGCCTCGACCGCGACGGCCGCGCCGCGCCGGGCTGCATCCGCATGCATCGATGGGTCTCACGCCGCTCGGTGCTGCTGACGAGCTGGTGGGAGTCGCGCGAGGCGGCCGCGGCATGGCGCGCCACCCCCACGTTCCGCGAACTCGACGGGCGGCTACGAGCCATCCCCGGCGCGGAGCCGCGGGTCGAGCTGCGCGGCGGCGAGGATGCCTGAGGCTGGGCATGGGAGCGCCCCGTCGGCAGCATGGCTCTAGAACATCAGGTCTTATACGATTAGCAACACAGCCGCCGAGGGCGTGGTTCGCGGACTGCGTGCAACTCGACGAAGGGAAGAGGCACACAGGAAGCGCTGGTAGCGAAGCTACAAGCGGGGAGGGATACGAACATGAGCGACACACCATATGTGATCTACGAGGTCTCCTGCATCGAAGGATTCTGCCGCTGGGAGCAACGGACAGGCCTGCGGAAGGGTACATTCCTGACCGCAGCGCGGCTCGGCTGGGAACACAGGGCGAAGACCGGCCATAAGGTCGTGGCCGTGCTGCCCCGCGAACGTGGCGCGGGCGATCATGCGCGGCCCGGTGCCAGACCCTAGGGTTCCCACGCCCGCCCGAGCCGCGCGGCGTCCGCGCGCAGCGCGTCGCTGACCACCACTTCGTACGGCGGCGAGGCGGCGTCGAGCGCTCGCAGGCGCTCCGGCAGGCGCGCGATCTCCGAGGCGGCCCGCTCGCGCGCGGCCGACAGCGACGCCTCGCCCGCAGGCAGGCGCTCCCCGTCGCGCATCACCTGCACGAGCAGCGGCTCGCCCTCGTGGCGCTCGTCCGCGCGGGCGAGGATGTCGCGCGTCGCGACGCCCGAGGCGTCGCGCTGGCGGAAGACCTGCTTGCGACCCGGCAGCGTGGCCTTGCCCGGCGAGTGCTTGATCCGCCCCTCGCCGTCGTACGCGGCGAGCTTGTAGACCGCGTCGAACGTCGGCGCGTCCGAGGAGGTCACGGCGCGCGTCCCGACCCCGAAGGCGTCGATGGGAGCGCCCGACGCGACGAGTTCCGCCACGCTGTACTCGTCGAGGCCCCCGCTCGCGATGATGCGCACCGACGTGAGCCCGGCCGCGTCGAGGATGCGCCGCGCCTCAACCGCGAGGTCGCCGAGGGGCTCAGAGTCGAGGCGGATGTTGCGCACGCGGAACGCGTCGCCCAGCTCCCAGGCGAGGCGGACCACCGTGCGCACGCCGTCGAGGGTGTCGAAGGTGTCAACGAGCAGCGTGGTCTCGGGGTGGGTGGCGACGAAGTCGCGGAACGCGGCATGGTCCTCGCCGTGGGCCTGCACGTAGCTGTGGGCCATGGTGCCGGTCACGGGGATGCCGTAGCGCGCGCCTGCCGCGACGTTCGAGGTCGACGCCATGCCGGCGAGGTAGAGCGCGCGGGCCGCGGTGAGCCCGGCGTCGGTGCCGTGGGCGCGCCGACCGCCGAAGTCGGCGACGGGCCGCCCGGCTGCGGCAGTCACCACGCGCGCGCCCTTCGAGGCGACGAGCGTCTGGAAGTGCACCTGGTTGATGAGGTACGTCTCCACGATCTGCGCCTCCGGCAGCGGCCCCTCGACGGTCAGCAGCGGCTCGTTCCCGAATGCGGGCGTGCCCTCCGGCATCGCCCACACGTCGCCCGTGAACCGCAGCTCCCCGAGCCAGTCGAGGAAGCCCGCCGGGAAGCCGACACGCTCCAGCGCCTCGAGCGACCCGGCCCCGAACTCGAGTCCTTCGAGGTACGCGAGCGCCGAGTCGAGTCCGCACGCCAGCAGGTAGTTGCGCCCCTCGGGCAGCGTCCGCGCGAACAGCTCGAACGTGGCGGGCGCGCGCATGTCGTGCTGCCAGTACGACTGGAGCATCGTCAGCTCGTAGAGGTCGGTGAACAGCGCGAGGTCGACGCCCGCGGCCGCCTCGCGGTCGTGCGGCGGGGTCACTCGATGGTCGCGCCTGCCAGGCGCATGGCCTGGATGGCCCGCTCGCCGTCGCCGGGTTCGAGGTTCACGGCGCGGATCGCGCGCGTCAGCACGGTCGTCTCGAAGCCGAGCCGCGCCGCGTCGAGCGCCGTGTCGCGCACGCAGTAGTCGGTCGCGAGGCCGACGACGACCACGCTCTCGACGCCGCGGTCGCGCAGCAGGCCCTCAAGCTCGGTCGGCGCGTCCTCGTCGCGCTCGACATCGTGCACGGTGAAGCCGGAGTAGCCGTCCTCGCCGCCCACGCCCTTGCGCACGCGCGGCGCCCCTTCGAGCGCGGTCAGGTCGTCGTGGAGCTGCGCCCCCCACGAGTCGCCGACGCAGTGGACGGGCCAGATGCCGCCGTCCTGCGCGAAGTGCGGCGTGTGCTCCGGGTGCCAGTCCTGCGTGTACGCCACGACCGCCCCGGCCGCCGAGGCCGCCTCGATCTCCTCGTTGACCGCGACAATGGCGTCACCGGCCTCGTTCACGTAGAGCGAGCCGTCCGGGTGCGCGAAGTCGTTCTGCACGTCGACCACGACGAGGGCCGTGCGTGCGTCGTAGTCCACCATCGTGCGCCTCCCCGCCGGCCTCGGCGTGCAGGGTATACCCCGCGCGGGGGCGTCGGCACGGTCACGGGAGCGGGAGTGGGGTTAGAGCGGGCGCTTCCAGGTCGACCAGTCGAACGGCACGTGGCCGTCCTCGGTCAACTGCCGCATGTCGACCGTCGCCTTGCCGTCGGCGATGTCGAGGTAGGCGATGGTGCCGAGGCGCTCGTAGTTGCGGGGCAGGGTCGGCGACCCGGGGTTCACGCAGAGCACGCCGCGGACGACCTCGTTCCACTCGGTGTGGGTGTCGCCGAAGACCATCACGTCGAGGTCCGTGCGCCCGCAGTAGCGCTCCATGGCGGCCTCGAGCGTCCACCGCCCGATGTCCGGCACGGGCACCGTGTGGGCGATGCCGACGCGCAGCCCGGCCAGCTCGAGGAACCACCCCTCTCGCAGCCTTGGGTCCTCGGGCTGCACGGGCCGCCCGCCCGAGCCGTCGTCGCCGTTGCCGCGCGCGACGAACGTCGGGGCGACCTCGGAGAAGAGGTCGATCAGCGAGATGTCGTGGATGTCCCCGGCGTGCAGGATGCAGTCGACGCCCTCGAACGCCTCGAAGACCTGCGGGTACAGCGTCTCGCCGGCCTCGGGGATGTGCGTGTCGGACACCAGCCCGATGTGCAGCGAGTCGGCGTTGGCGAGGCGCGCGAGCAGTTCCTGGTCCATGCCGCCAGCCTACCCCGCACCGTGGTCAGGCGCGCTGCCCCCAAAGGGAACGGTCTCAATCGCCCGCGAGGCCGGCCGTGCCCGCGGCCTGCAGACGGAGGCCCAGCGCGCGCATGACCTTGAGGATTGTCCCGAACTCCGGATTGCCATCGGCGGACAGGGATCGATACAGGCTCTCCCGGGCCAACCCTGCCTGGCGGGCCACGCTCGTCATTCGCCGGGCACGGGCGATGTCCCCGAGTACCGCGAGAATGAGGGATAGATCACCGTCCTCAAGGGCGGCGTTCAGGTACGCGACCATGTCCTCCTCGGTCTTGAGGTGCTCGGCCGGATCCCATGGCCTGGTCTGTGTCTCAGCCATGCGCGTACTGCCTCCTACAGCCCCCGAGCTAATTCCAATGCTCTTCGTACGTCGCGGGGCTGGCTGTCCTTGTCTCCGCCAGCCAGGAGCACGACGACCGCCTCGCCACGCTGGAGGTAGTACACACGGTACCCCGGTCCGTAATCGATGCGGAGTTCAGAGACTCCGCCGCCGATCGGCCTGACGTCGCCGGGATTACCCAGTGAGAGCCGCCGGATGCGTGTGTCGATCCGCGCCTTCGCGTTCCGATCCCGGAGCCGCCTGAACCAGCGAGCGTAAACCTCCGTCTGCCGTATCTCGATCACGAACGAGTGTAACTCATGGGTTACATCATGGCTACGAGGAAAGCGGCGCAGCGTGACAACACCGACCTAATACCCTCGCGCCGGGTCGTACACGTTGTGGAGCGGCTCGCCGCGCAGGTAGCGGGCGAGGTTGTCGCAGAACATCTCCGTCGCGCGCGCGGCGTAGTCCTCCGGGCCGCCGGTCAGGTGCGGCGTCAGCAACACGTTGTCGAGCTCCCACAGCGGGCTCTCCGGCGGCAGCGGCTCGCGGTGGAACACGTCGAGGGCCGCGCCGCCGATGACGCCCTTGCGCAGCGCCTCGATGAGCGCCTGCTCCTCCACCAGCTCGCCACGCGCGATGTTCAGCAGGTACGACCGAGGTCCCATTGTGCGCAGCTGCTCGGCGCCGATCATCTCGCGCGTCTCCTCGGTCAGCGGCGCAGCCAGCACGACGAAGTCGCTCTCGGCCAGCAGGTAGTCGAGGTCGCCCGGCGGGATCGCCTCGTCGGCTACGTCGTCGGGGCCGCGCGTCGTGAACGAGCGGCGCATCCCCAGCACGCGGCAGCCGAGGGCGCGTGCGCGCGTGGCGACGGCCGCGCCGATCGCGCCCATGCCGATGATGCCGACCGTCTTGCCCTCGAGGTCCTCGGGGATGACCGAGCGGTCGTAGGCGCCGGCGATCTGGTTGCGCAGCAGCGCGGGCCAGCCCTTGGCGAACATCAGCATGTAGGTCAGCACGAACTCGGAGATCGGCACGGCGTGCATGCCGGTCACCGTCGTGACCGTCAGGCCGCAGTCATGGACCAGCGCCGGGTCGACGCGCTCCGCGCCCGCCGTGAAGAGCTGCACCCAGCGCAGCGTGGGCGGGAACGCGTCGGGGCGCACGAGCTGTTCCAGCGCGTCGCCCCAGAAGGCAAACAGCACCTCGGAGTCCCCGAGCGCGGCCGCGATCTCCTCGTGCGGGGTCGCAGCCTGGCGCTGGCTCGGGAACCGGCCCGCGCCCTGCAGGTCGGCGATGCCGGCGGGGTTAAGCACGCGCACGCGCAACGAGGGGTCGACGGCGCGGATGCGGTCGGCGACCTCGGGTTCGAGGGCGAACGTGACCGTGACCTGCGTCATCGCGCGCCCGGGTGCCCTCGCTGCGTACGGCTAGCGGGCGCGCGCGGTGAGCAGCGCGATGCTCGCCGTGAAGCCGTGGAGGAATGTCGTCCCGGCCACGGGGCCGATCTCGCCACTGGCGAAGATCCCGGCCATGGGCACCGGTCCCAGTGCGTCGGCGAGGGCCTGGGCGTCGTGGTTGGGCAGGCCGAACAGGCCCTGCCCGCGGCCGTTGCAGGCGCACATCACCGCGCCCACGACGGTCTCGCCGGGTAGCAGCCGCTGCTTGAGGATCTGGAGGTGCGCCCGCAGGTCGTCGTCGGCCGCTCCCGCGTCGCGGAACTGGAACTGGAACGTCTGGCCGACGCGCGGGACGGCGTTGATGGAGATCGCACCGCTCTCGCGGTCGCCTCCCATGATGTTGCGGATCAGGAAGTCGCCCCGGCCGTGCTGGTGACGGTACTCGTCCATCGCGAGGCCGACGAGGAGGTTGCGCTGCGCCCGGGCGCGCGTCTCCGCGTCGAGCGAGGCGAGCGTGTCCTGCAGCACCGCGAGCGCGGGCCGCGACCCCAGCTCGCGCACGACGTTGCCCTCGCACGCGGTGACCGTCCACGGCTGGCCGATCGGCTCGGCGCCCTGTGCGACGATCGAGTGAAGGTTGAAGTCGCCCTTCAGTCCGACGAGCACGGCGCCCCCGGCCTGCACCTTGCCGCCCGCGAACACGGCCGCGCCGCCCCGCATGTCGTGCGAGGAGGCGAGGCCGCCGAGCAGCGCCGCGTCCCGCGCGCGCGTCTCGATCGCCTTCACCAGAGTCTCGCTGTCGACGCTGAAGGGGTCGGCGAAGATCAGCCACGCCCGCGCTCCGGCGGCGGCGACGCGCTCCAGCGCGGGCTCGATCGGCGTGTTGGCGGGCATCGGGATGATCGTCGCCTCCAGCCCGGGCAGCGAGACGCCGAGGAAGGAGACGGCGGGCTCGACCTGCGCTTCCACGCCGGGGCCGATCACCGCCTCGCCGCTCGCGCCGACGAGGTTCGCGACACCCGTGCCCTTGCGCAGCCGCGCCAGCACGTCGTCGTAGTGCGCGCCGAAGCGCGAGTCGATGAAGACGAGGCCGAGGTCGGGCGTGGCGGCATCCTCGAGCGCGGCGAGGACGGCGTCGGTGGCGCTCTCCCAGTCCGGGCCGGAGTGCACGACGGCGGCGGTGACGGCGCCGCCGGTCTCGGCCGATGCCTCACCCGCGTGCGCAGCCGTCGTCTGCTCGGTCGCGTCGCCTGTCGTCATGGTTCCCTCCGCCCGAACGAGTCTACGCGAACGGCCCGCGCGGCGCGCGTCCCGGGACCGTGGCGTATTATCGTTGCGTCGCCGCTCCCACCATGCGGTGAACTAGGATGAAAAGCATGACCACGCAGGCTGACCTGTTGAGCGATCGTGTCACACGGATCGAATCGATCCTTGAGCACATGGCCACGAAGGCAGACCTCGCCCAGATGGAGGCTCGGCTGACGCGCTGGACGGTCGCTGCCGTGTTCACTGGAATGGCTGCAGCCGCCGCCATCACGGCCGCCGTCGCTGCCCTGGCGGGTTAGTATCCGCATTCCGGGCCGGGGATGCTGAGGCAGTGACGACTGAGACGACGCACGAGGAACGCACCGTGACCGTCGCGGGCGGCGACGTGCTCGTCCGCAGCGCCGGCTCCGGCGACCCCCTCGTCGTCTTCCACCACGACATCGGCGTCCACGCCTGGACCCCGTGCCATGACCGGCTCGCCGAGCGCTTCACCGTCCACGTCCCCGACCTGCCCGGCTGGGGCGCGTCCGAGCGGCCCGAGTGGGCGCGCAACGTTCGCGACATCGCGGTCCTCGCCGGCGCGCTGCTCGACGAGCTCGACCTGGAGCGCACGAGCATCCTCGGGCTGGGGTTCGGGGGTTATGTCGCCGCCGAGCTCGCCACGGTCGCGCAGTCGCGCATCCACCACCTCACCCTCGCCGGCGCGATGGGCGTCAAGCCCGAGCAGGGCGAGATCCTCGACCAGTTCCTGGTGAACCACCAGGACTACGTGCGGCACGGCTTCGCGGACCCCGGGTCGTTCGAGGAGCACTTCGGCGCGGAGGTCGAGCTGGAGCAGCTGCTGGCGTGGGACCTCAACCGCGAGATGACCACGCGCGTGACGTGGAAGCCCTACATGCACAACGCCGCGCTGCCGCACCTGCTCCCCACCGTGGAGACGTCGACGCTGCTCGTGTGGGGGTCCGAGGACCGGATCGTGCCGGTCGAGGCAGGCCGCATGTACGGCGACGCCCTCCCGAACGCGCGGCTCGAGGTGATTGACGGCGCGGGCCACTGGCTGGAGCTGGAGCGACCCGACGAGCTCGCCCGGCTCGTCGTCGCGCACGAGGGCTAGCGGCCCGGCCTACTCCGCGCGGATCTTGCTCAGCAGGCGGGCGAAGCTCAGCTCGTGGCCGTCCGGGTCGCGGAGGTGGAAGAACCGCTCGCCGAAACTCGCGTCGCGCGGCGACATCTCCGGCTCGTACCCCAGCTCGATCGCACGCGCATGGATAGCGTCGACGTCCTCGACGTGGAAGATGACGCGGCCCCACCCCGGCGTGGGCGGGGTCCCGGCCGGCTGGAGGTTCACGTAGCGGTCGTCGAGTTCGAAGCTCGTGAACCCGGCGTCCGGGCCGCCGTAGCGCAGCCGGAACCCCAGCGACTCGTAGAACGCGAACGACCGAGCCATGTCCGTCACGGCCAGCGTGATGGCACTGATGGTCTCGATCGGCCCGCGGTCGTCGCTCACGACGCCGTCACCGACGCGTCGGGGCTACGAGGAGCGCGGTGCGCTCTCGAAGCCGATCTGGCTGTGCGTGCCGTCGCAGAACGGCTTCATGTCGGACTGGCCGCAGCGGCACAGCGCCACGCCCCGGCCCTCCCACGGCAACTCGTTGCCCTCGGCGTCGAGGACCTTCACATCCTCGCCACGGATCACGTACGGCCCGTTGTCGCGCACGCTGACGTCCATCTTCGGCCCCTTCCCCGGAGTGGGTTCGCGTTCGCCTCGCCCGCACTGTAGCACCCATGCCCCGCACGCTCGCGCCCTCCGCTTGCCCGCAGCGCCCGAGGCGGTGACGCTCCGCGCGATGGTCGAAGTCTTCTTCAACGTGATCCTGCCCGTCGTGCTCGTGGCCGCGCTCGCCGGGGCGCTCGACCGCTACCGCCCCATCCCGGTTGAGCCGATCGCGTCGATCGTCTTCTTCCTCTTCACCCCGTCGCTGGTCTTCCACTCGCTCTCGAACACGGACGTGCCGGCGAACCTCTCCATCCGCATCGTGGCCTTCGCCATCGTGGTGTTTCTCGCCGGCTACGCTGCATCCGTGGCCTGGTCCATCGCGCGGAGGCACGACCCGCAGCTGCGCGCGGGCCTCGCGCTCTCCGTGACCTCCCTGAACGCAGGCAACATGGGACTCCCGGTCACGCTGCTCGCCTTCGGCGACGCGGGGCTCGAGGTAGCCGTGGTGCACTTCATCAGCGTCGCCACGCTCGCGGCGTCGGCGAGCGTCGTGGTCGCCTCGATGGCGGGCGGCTCGGCGCGCGACGCGCTGATCGCGCCGTTCCGCTTCCCCGTGCTTTATGCCGCGGGCGCCGGGCTGGCCGTGAGTGGCTTCGACATCGAGCTGCCCGTCACCATCGCGGCGCCGGCCGAGTCGCTGGCGGGCGCGGCGGTGCCGGTGATGCTTGTCGTGCTCGGGCTGCAGCTCGGCCGAGGGCTCGGCGGGCGCGGCGACCTCATTGACACGGGCGCCGCAACGGTACTGCGGCTCGCCGCCGGCCCCGCGATCGCCCTCGGCGCGACGTACGTGCTGGGCATCGACGGGATGGCGCAGCGCGTGCTGATCGTGCTGGGCGGCATGCCGACCGCCGTGTTCGCCACCATCCTCGCGACCGAGTTCCAGGCGCGCCCGCAGTTCGTGACGCGCTCGGTGGTGACCTCGACGCTGCTGAGCGTGCTGACGCTCACGGTGCTGATCACGCTGGTCCGCTGAGCGCCGAGGGGTGCGAGGCGGGCGCTACGCCATGCCGGGCGGGCGCTGCATGAGCTGCAGCGTGTTGCCGTCGGGGTCCTCGAAGGTGGCGATGCTGCCGCCCCACGGCTCGGCGCTGGGCTCGCGGATGAACGTCACACCCGCCCCGCGCAGCCGCTCCGCGACCGCCTCGATGTCGTCGACGGCGAGGTTGAGCATCGTGCGACGTGGCTCGTCGCTCAGGTCGTGTACCTCGCTGTGGGAGCCGATGGTGAGGCGGACGTCGCCCCACTGGAAGTTGACGTGCCCCGGCCGGTCGGCACGAGGCGACAGGCCCAGGATCCCGACGTAGAAGTCGCGGACCGTGTCGAAGCGGTCGGGGTCGACGCCGATGATGACGCCGATCACGGCGCCGATGTCGCGTGGTGCGTGCTCACTCACGGGACGGCCCTGCCGGGGCGCTAGACGGGGAGTTCCTCGGGCGACTCGCCGCGGGCCACGTAGACCGAGCGGACGGCGTCCTCGAGTTCCTCCATGCCGCGGTACGAGCGGTTCGGGATGGAGTCGAGCACCGCGAAGACCTCGCGGTCGATGCCCCCCTGCATCCGTGAGCGGCGAACGACCTCAATCTTCGACGCGGGGAACTCCAGACCAGAGAATGCGGAGCGGTAGTCGGCCTTGCCTGCGTGAATGACCATCGAGGCGCCTCCTGTCACCGCACATCTTATCCGCGCTTTCCCGCTGTATCGAGGGGGCACCACAAGGGAACCTCGAAGGTTGGAGCGGCGCGACCGCGCTCTGCTATCGTGACGCCCGTGCCATACCGGGACATGCCTCGCGAGGGCCGCTGCTACCACTGCCGGGCCACGACGCGCGGCGCGTGCATGCGCTGCGCGCACCTCGTCTGCCAGGCCTGCCAGGAGCGGCACGACACCGAGTTCGCGCACAAGGACTACACCGGATGAGCGACGCCGCCCCCACCACCTCCGCCGACCCGGGCGCACGCGCACGCGCCGCCCTCGACGCATCCGGCGAGCTGTACGAGGTGATCGAGGTCGACCCGGACCTCGCGGACACCGCCGCGTTCTCGGAACACTACGGCTACCCCCTCGAAGTCTCCGGCAACACCATCGTCGTCGTCACGAAGCGCGGCGAGCGGCGCTTCTGTGCATGCGTCGTGCTCGCCAACACGCGGCTCGACGTGAACCACGCCGTGCGGCCGCTGCTGGAGACGCGCAAGGCGTCGTTCGCCTCGGCCGAGGAGACGGCGGAGCTGACCGGCATGCTCATCGGCGGCGTCACGCCGTTCGGCCTCCCCGACGGCCTGCCGATCTACATCGACTCGCGCGTGATGGAGATCGACTCGGTGATCGTCGGCGGCGGCGACCGCTCGACGAAGCTCCAGGTCTCGCCCCAGGCGCTCGCGCGCCTGCCCAACGCCGAGGTCGTCGCGGACCTCGCCAACCCGATCCGGTAGGGACCGCCCCCGGACCGCCCTCGCTAGTTCTGGCGACCCGGCATCGGGTCGACCGAGCCCGCGAAGCGCGTACGCAGCAGGGTGACGGGGCCCGCGTGGTGGTGCGTCATGCGCCACTCGTCGCCTTCGAGGACGAATACGTTGGTCGCCGCCAGCGGGGTGCCGTCGACGGACTCGGCGCAGAACACGAGCGCCGAGTCCCCCACGCGGTGCACCACCGGGTCGGCGACGCGGATGTTCGGCGCCGCGGGGTTCTCGAGTATCCCGCGCCAGCTGGCGAGCACGTCGTCGCGGCCGAGCAGCACGGGCCAGCCGGGGTGGGTGCAGGCGACGGGCGCGCCGCTCGCCCAGAGCTCGGCCATCGCGTCCATGTCGCGCTGCGCGAAGGCGCGGTAGAAGGCCTCGTTCGCGGCGAGGACCGCCTCGTCGGTATCGGCGGTCACGGGCTTCAACCAGCCTCGACGGCGACCGTCGGCGTCTCGAACGCGACGCCGGGCAACGCCGCGTGCAGCTCCTCGACGCGGCGCCCGAACGCGGCGTCGTCGAGTACGGGCGTCGAGGCGATCGTGGCAGGGTCGGGTGGGAGGTCCAGCATCGGCACCCATGAGGTGCAGCTCGCGTACTCGTTGCGAACGGGAACCTCGATCGGGCCGTCCAGGCGGTGGACGCGCAGCACGAGGACGAGCAGCGGCGCCTTCGGCCGCCAGCGGAAGCGCTGCACCGCGTAGTCCGGCGTCCACACGTGGAGCCCATCGAGCGCCTCGACCTGCGCGGGCTCGGTGAGCGCCGCGCTCTCGACGATCTCCGCCCAGCCGTCGAAGCGCAGCGTGCCTGCGGGGGGCGAGGCGACGACGGCCGCGTCGAGGAGGTCCGAGGCGGCCGGCAGGAGCAGCTCGGGGCGCTGGTGCTCGAAGCTGTCGTAGAGCCAGAAGCGCGTCGCGCGGATGCGGAAACGGTGGCCCTCTTCGCGGATGCCGCCCTTGCGCAGGTCGACGATCTGTCGCCCCTCGAGCAGCGCGCGGTTGACCGCCGCCCACTCCTTGAGCGCAGGGTTCTCGATGTCCGCGGTGAGCGCCAGCGCCGGGTTCGTCATCGCCGTCAGCATACCAGCGGCCAGCTCCGGCGAGCCTGGCGCGTCGACGCGTTCCGCGGCCGGTGCGATGCTGTCGCCGGGCGGCGAGGAGGCCTCGATGGACCCGCTCGGGGTGGTGCTGACGGCGGGGCTCGGGACACGGCTGCGACCGCTCACGCCCGCGACGCCGAAGCCGCTCGTCCCCCTGCTCAACCGCCCGCTCATCGCCTACGCGCTCGACCTCATGCACGACCTCGGCCTGCGCGAAGTCGCCGTAGTCACCGGCCCCGACGACCGGACGCGCGGGTACGTCGAGGGCAACGCCCCGCCCGGCCTGCGCGTCTCGACCGCCGTGCAGCACGAACCGCGCGGCCCCGGCGACGCCGTCGCCGCGGTCGGCGACGCCCTCGAAGGACGCACGGTCGTCGTGCTGGCCGTCGACACCGTGCTGACGGGCGTCGACCCGGCGCTGCTCGACGGCTTCGAGGCGAGCGGCGCCGCGGCCGGGCTGCTGCTCCAGCGCGTTGAGGACCCGCGCGCATTCGGCGTGGCCGAGCTCGACGGCGACCGCGTCGTGGACCTCGAGGAGAAGCCGGAGCGCCCGCGCTCGGACCTCGCGCTCGTGGGCCTGTGGGTGCTCGCCCCTGCCGCCGTGGAGCGGGTGCGCACCGACCCCTACATCAACGCGAGGGGCGAGTCGGACCTCACAGCCACAGTCGCCGCGATGCTGGACGAGGGCGCCGACGTGCGGGGCTGGCTCCTCGACGGCGAGTGGCTGGACGGCGGCACGATCGAGGGCGTGCTGCACGCGCAGTCGCGGCTGCTCGGGCGCGCGGGCGCGGCGGGTGTCGCCGCCGACGCGGTCGTGACCAACTCGACGCTGCGGGACCCCGTGCTCGTCGGCGCGGGCGCGCGCGTCGAGGCGAGCGACCTTGCCGAGGTGGTGGTCGGCGATGGCGCCACCCTGGAGGGCGTCACGCTCCGCCGCGCCCTCGTCGCCCCCGGCGCGACGCTGCGAGGCGGGGACTACTCGGACGTCGTGGTCACACCGGCGGGCGGGGTCTGCGGGCCGGGCGTCGAGACGTAGTCGCAAGCACCGTCACCACCGCACGCCGCCGCTGCTACACTCGACGCCATGACACATGAGGACCTGATCCGTGACCTGCGGGACGCCCTCGGCGATGCGCACGTGCTGCACCTCCCCGAGGACCTCATCGCGTACGAGTACGACGCGACCATCGAGCGCGCGCGGCCCGACGCGGTCGTGTTCCCGGGCTCCACCGCCGATGTCGCGGCAGCGGTCCGTATCGCCAACACGCACGACGTGCCCGTGGTGCCTCGAGGCTCCGGGACGGGGCTCGCAGGGGGCGCGGTGCCGGTCATCGGCGGCGTCCTCGTGGCCATGACGCGCATGCGGCGCATCGTCGAGCTCAACGCCGCGAACCGCATCGCCGTCGTCGAGCCGGGCGTCATCAACCTCGACCTGCAGGCGGCGTGCGAGCCCCACGGGCTGCGCTACGCGCCCGACCCCTCCTCGCAGCGCATCTGCACTATCGGCGGCAACGTCGGCACCAACGCCGGCGGCCCGCACACGCTCGCCCACGGCAGCACCGTGAACCACGTGCTCGGCGTCGAGGTCGTGCTCGCCGACGGCACCGCGACGTGGCTCGGCGGGCGGCAGCCGGACGCGCCGGGCCCCGACCTGCGCGGCGTCTTCTGCGGCTCCGAGGGCACGCTCGGCATCGTCACGCAGATCTGCGTCGCCCTCACCCCGCTCCCGCACGAGGTGCGCACCATGCTCGCCATCTTCGACAGCGTCGAGGTGGCCTCGGAAGCGGTCTCGTCGATCATCAGCCGCGGCGTCGTGCCCGTCGCGGTCGAGATGCTGGACCAGGAGATCATCCGCATCGTCGAGCCGCAGATGCACGTCGGCTACCCGCTCGATGCGGGCGCCGTGCTGCTCCTGGAGGTCGAGGGGCTGCCCGAGGCTGTCGCCGCCGACGCCGAGCGCGTCGTCGCCGCCTGCGAGGAGGCTGGCGCGCGCGAGCTGCGGGTGGCCGAGTCCGCCGAGGAGCGCGAGGGGCTGTGGGAGGGCCGCAAGGGCGGCATCGGCGCCATCGGCGCGAGCTCGCCGAACTTCTACATCCTCGACGGCGTCGTGCCGCGCACGAAGCTGCCCGAGGTGATGTCGCAGGTCAACGCGCTGTCGGCGGAGTACGGGTTCCGCTGCGCCAACATCTTCCACGCCGGCGACGGCAACCTGCACCCCAACATCATGTTCAACGAGCTCGACGAGGGCGCCACCGAGCGCGTGCTGGAGCTCGGCGGCGAGATCATGCGCGTCTGCGTCGAGGCCGGCGGCTCGATCACCGGCGAGCACGGCATCGGCCTGGAAAAGCGCACCTACATGGAGTGGATCTTCGACGACGACGCCCTCGACGCGATGGGGCGGCTGCGCCTCGCCTTCGGCGCCGACGAGCGCTTCAACCCGTGCAAGGTGCTGCCGACGGGGCACGGCTGCGCGTCCGGGCACGCCGCCGAGATGCGCCACCACCTGGCCGCGCCCGGCGTGTACATCTAGCCGCCATGACCTCCCCGACCACCGACCTGCGCGAGGCACTGCCCGCCGAGGGCCAGCGCGCCGCCGCCGACTACCACATCGACGGAGCCGTCCCGCAGATCGCGCAGCAGCCCCGCAGCCGCGAGGAGGTCGCGGAGCTGCTCACCACGGCCTCGGAGGCCGGGCTCGCCGTCGTGCCCCAGGGCAGCCGCACCTCGCTCGACCTTGGGCGGCCGGTCGACCGCTACGACGTGGCGCTCGACATGCGCGGCCTGGACGGCATCGTGGACTACGAGCCCGCCGACATGACCGTGCAGGTGCAGGCGGGGATGACGCTGCGAGCGTTGCGCGCACACCTCGCCGAGCACGGCCAGTACCTCCCCGCCGACCCGCCACCCGGCGACGAGGTGACCATCGGCGGGCTGCTGGCCACCGCGCGACCCGGCGCGTGGCGGGGCCACGTGCCGGCGGCGCGCGACCTCGTCATCGGCATGGAGGTCGCGCACCCCGACGGCTCGCTCGTGCGCTCCGGCGGGCGCGTGGTCAAGAACGTCAGCGGCTACGACCTGCATCGCCTGCACACCGGCGCGCTCGGCACGCTCGGCGTCATCCTCGAAGCCTCGTTCAAGCTCGTCCCGCTGCCGCCCGCGACACGCTCGTTCGCGGTGCGCCGCGCCAGCGTGCGCGACGCCGCACGGCTCGCCACCGAGCTGCGCGACGCGGCGCTCCCGGCGCGCGCGCTCACCGTCCTCGCGCCCGAGGCCGCGACAAGCCTCGGGCTGCCGGAGCACGCGCACGTGCTGCTCGAACTCGCCGGCTACGAGTCCGCGCTCGACGCCGCGACGCGGCGCGCCGTGGACCTCGCCGAGTCGTCGGGCGTGGGGCCGGAGGAGGCTCCGCCCGGCGGCTGGGACCGCCTGCGCGCGCTCGCCGGCTCCCCTGACGGCGTCGTGCTGCGGCTCGGCATCCCGGCGACGCGTATCGCCGCCACGATCGAGGCGGCGCGCGGGCTGGGCGCGACGGCGTGGGGCCACGTCGCCGCGGGCAGCGTCATGGTGCACGCGCCCGCGATCGACGTGACCTCGGTGCGCGTGCTGCGCCGCAACGTCGAGGCCGAGGGCGGCTTCCTCGTCGTCGAGTCGGGGCCGCCCGCGCTGCGCGCGGTGGTCGACCCGCTCGGGAGCGCGACACGCGACCTCGTCGGCGCGCTCAAGCGCCAGTTCGACCCGAACGGCACCCTGAGCCCGGGCCGCTGGGAGGTGGGACTGTGACCACGGCCGGCCCACCCGAGGTGCCGCGCGCGAGCAAGTTCCGCGGGCCCGACGCCCCCGCGCTGAGCGACCTCCAGAACTGCATCCACTGCGGCTTCTGCCTGCCCGCCTGCCCCACCTACATCGCGACCGGACAGGAGCTCGAGTCGCCCCGCGGGCGGCTGCACCTGATCCGGGCCGTGGTGGAGGGCAAGGTCGATCCGACGCCGCGGCTGCTCTCACACCTCGACCTGTGCCTGCAGTGCCGCGCCTGCGAGACGGCGTGCCCGTCGTCGGTGCCGTACGGCCGCATCATGGAGGACGCGCGCGCCTCGGTGATGGCCGAGCCCTCGACGCGACCACGCGCGTGGGCGATGCGCGCGCGCGTGCTCCGGCATGTCGTCGCGCGGCCGCGCGTGCTGCGCGCGGCGCTCTCGTTCGGTCGCCTCTACACGCGCTCCGGCCTCCAGCGCCTGCTGCGCGGCCCCCTCCGCCGCGTGTTGCCGAGGCCGCTCGCGGACCTCGAGGCACAGGCGCCGACCCTGGACCGGACGCCGTTCCGCCGCTCGGGCGAGCTCGTCAGTCGCCGCGGCGCCGGTCCGCGCGTGGCGCTCCTCACCGGCTGCGTCCACGGCGAGCTCTACCCGCAGACGCACGAGGCGACCCTGCGCGTCCTCGCGTGGCTGGGCTGCGAGGTCATCGCGCCGCCGGAGCAGGCCTGCTGCGGCGCACTCCACGCCCACGCCGGCGACGCCGAGGCCGCGCGCTCCCTCGCCCGCCGCAACATCGCGGCGTTCGAGGACGCCGATGTCGACGCCGTGATCGTGAACGCCGCCGGCTGCGGCGCCGCGATGAAGGAGTACGGCCGCCTCCTCCGCAACGACGACCGCTGGGCGGAGCGCGCCAAACGCTTCGAGTCGACCGTGCAGGACGTCCTCGAATTCGTGGCGTCCCAGGACTTCGAGCGCGGGCTCGGGCACGTCGACGCCGGGGTGACGCTGCAAGACGCCTGCCACCTCGCGCACGCGCAGGGCATCCGCGACGCGCCGCGCGCGATCCTCGCCGGCATCCCGGGCGTCCGCCTGCACGAGCAGGCCACGCCCGACCGCTGCTGCGGCGCGGCCGGGCTGTACGCCACGGTGCAGGCCGAGATGTCGCGCGAGGTGCTCGACGCCAAGCTCGCGGACATCGCGAGCACGGGAGCGTCCACCGTCGTGACCTCGAACCCCGGCTGCACCATGCAGATCGAGACGGGGCTGCGGCGCGCGCGACGCGCCGGCGAGGTGTTGCACCTCATCGAGCTGCTCGACCGCTCCTACGCGGCCGGGGCCGCCGAGCGGGCGCGCGCGTGAGCGCTATCGCGCGAGCGGTGGTCACGGGCTCCTCGGGCTTCGTCGGCAGCCACCTCGCCGCGCGGCTCGCCGCCGGCGGCTGCGCGGTCACCGGCTTCTCCAACACGCCGCCGAGGCAGCCATCGCCCGATGGCGTCGCCGAGCACCTCGGCGACGTCCGCGACGCCGACGCCGCTGCCAGCGTGATCACCGGGGCGCGCCCCGAGGTCGTCTTCCACCTCGCCGCCCAGGCGTCCGTCCCCGTCTCGATGCGCGACCCGGTCGCGGACATCGAGGCGAACGTGATCGGCAGTGTCCACGTGGCGCAGGCAGCGGCGGCCGCGGGGGCGAGGCGGCTCGTGTTCTTCTCGACGGGTGGCGCGCTGTTCGGCCAGCCCGAGACGCTGCCCGCCGGGGAGCACACCCCGATTGAGCCGCAGTCCGTGTACGGCGCCTCGAAGATCGCGGCGGAGCACGAGCTCGGGGCGCTGTGCCGCTATCTCGGCCTCGAGTTGTCCGTGCTGCGGCCGGGCAACATCTACGGCCCCGGCCAGGACGCGGCAGGCGAGTCGGGCGTCGTCGCCATCTTCGCGACGCGCATGCTCGCGGGCGCCGAGGCGACGATCTTCGGTGACGGCAGCCAGCAGCGCGACTACGTCTTCGTCGACGACATCGTCGACGCGGCCCTCCTCGCCGCCACCGCCGAGCCCGCGACCTGCGAGGTCGGCTCGGGCGTCGGCACGTCCACCCTCGAGATCTTCCAGCACCTCGCCCGGCTCACCGGCTACGGCCGCGAGCCGGTCTTCGCGCCAGAGCGCCCCGGCGACCCGCAGGCCGTCTACCTCGACCCCTCGCGGGCGAGGGAGCGCTGGGGGTGGGAGGCGAGTACGAGCCTGGAGGATGGGTTGGCGGCGACGGTGGAGTGGTTCCGGGGACAGGAGTAGCCGCAGCTGGTTCCCGTGGGCTAGCTATGCCCTGAGGAGGGCGGAGAACCCGGCCTGCTCAAAGTCGCGGTCGTAAGCGAGAGCTTCGGTGATGCCCCGCTCCTCCATGATGAGGAAGCTCGCGCAGTCGGTCACGCTCCATCGCTGGTCAGGCCGTTCTGCGTAGCGCTCGACTGCGGCTCGGAACTGACCGTCCGTCTGTGGGACCACATCCACGTCCGGCCTCGCAATCAACTCCTGGACCATCCGCACTGCGACACCCCGGCGCTGCGTGCCACGGCCCGCAAGGTGGTTCAGCACTTCCGTCAGGGCCATCTGCGTCGTCACTATGGTGGCCGACCCAAGGCCAGCCGTCAGGGCTCGAGCCTGTTCGTGGAGACGGTCGCCGGGATGCAGTAGCGCAATCCAATAGCCCGAATCCGCGAACAGGGTTCGCATCAGTCGGATTCCTTCGGCGATCCGTACAGGTAGTGCTTCTTGTTCGCGGCCAGATCGGCTGGGAGGTCGTCCCACACGTCGGGCGGCGTGGAGTTGCGCAGCCGCTCGAACATCTCCAGCAGCGACTCGTGCCCCTCGGTGGCCGGCTCCGCGCTCTCGATCGAGAGCGTCACTTGTTCGCCCTCGCTGAGATCGAGCGGCGCTGTGGGCTTGAGCACCCCGCCCGAGTACGTAGCTCTCACGATTGTTGCCATCGCGCATCCTCCGAGGCCAGCATGCACTCCTATCCTACCTTGCGGACATCACCCACCCGCGCGGCCCGCCCCGTCGGTAGATTCACTCGTAGAATGCGGCGCGCGGCGCGCGCCATCGTGCGGCCACGAGGAGAGCGCGCAGCAGGGCGCCGTATACGGACCGGGGATAGGCAGAACCATGCGGGAGCTTGCGGGACGAATCTCGGGATCGCGGCCCTTCGAGTACTTCATCATCGCGCTCATCCTCGGCGGCGGCGCAATACTCGGCCTCGAGACCATCGAGCCGCTCAGGGACCGGTTCCTCCACTGGTTCGAGATCGGGCACTCGGTGATCCTCGGCGTGTTCATCGTCGAGGCGGCGCTGAAGATGTTCGCGCTCGCCCCGCGCTCGGAACGCTACTTCAACGACGGCTGGAACATCTTCGACTTCTCGATCATCGTGCTCTCGCTCGTCCCGGCGGTGGGGCCGTTCGCGGTGGTTGCGCGGATGGCGCGACTGCTGCGCGTGCTGCGCCTGATCTCGGCGATGCCCGAGCTGCGCCTCATCGTCGCGACGCTCGTGCGGTCCATCCCCGGGATGCTGCACATCGTCGTGGTGATGAGCATCCTGACGTACATCTACGCGATCCTCGGCTACCACTTCTTCCACGAGCACGACCCCGAGCACTGGCGGAACCTCGGCATCTCGCTGCTCTCGCTGTTCCGCGTCGTCACGCTCGAGGACTGGACGGACATCATGTACGTGGCGATGGACCTGCACCCGCTCGCCTGGGTGTACTTCCTCAGCTTCGTGGTGCTCGGCTCGTTCGTGACGATCAACCTCTTCATCGCGGTCGTCATCAACAACCTCGACGAGGCGAAGCAGGAGCGCCTGCGGCAGCTGGAGACCGCGACGACGGCCGACGAGGTGATCGTGGAGCTCCGCGCCGCGCGCGAGTCCCTCAACCGCCTCGAGCGGCGGCTCATCGAGGTGCAGAGCGAGGGAGAGGGCTGAGCCGTCGTTGCTCAGTCCTCGATCAGGCCCTCCTGCGGCTGCGTCCACGGCAGGTTGTAGACCGGCGCGAACTGCGGGGCGCGCGGGATCGGCATCTCCCCGAAGGGGACATCGATGACCACCGGCGCGTCGAACTCGAGGGCCTGGGGGATCAGCGTCTCCAGTTCCAGTGGATCGCCCGCGCGCATGCCGACCGCGCCGAATGACTCGGCGAACCGGACGAGGTCGGGGTTGTGGAGATCCGTCTCGTAGGCGCCCCCGAACGCGATGTCCAGGTCGCGCGCCACATTGCCGTACGAGTCGTTGCGGAACACGACCGTCACCACGTTGATCCCATACCGGACCGCCGTGGACAGCTCGGATGCGCCAAACAGGAACCCGCCATCGCCAACCACGCACACGACCGGGCGGTCCGGGTTCGCGACCTTCGCGCCCAGCGCCGTCGGGAACGAGTAGCCGACGTTGAACTGGTAGCCGGAGTCGATGTAGGTCCTGGGGTGCGTCACCTGGTAGTGCGTGCGGGCGTAATACCCGAACTGCGTCACGTCCCAGGCGATGAAGGCGTCGTCCGGGATGCCGTTCTGCATCGCCTCGATCACGGGGTACTGCGGCTCGCGCAGCTCGATGTCGTAGTAGCGGATCAGTCGCCGCGCAGCCTGCACGGACTCCACCGGCGACGGACGGTCACCGGCACCCGCCTCGGCAAGGTGTGGGAGCAGCGCCTCGATGGTTGCGCGGGCGTCGCCGTGCAGTGGCATGGTGTTGGACTGGACGCGCATGAGCTCGGTGTCGTCCACGTTGATGTTGATGAGGGTGGAGGCGTTGCCCGCCGGGTTGCCGAGCGAGAACCGCGCACCCACCCCGATGACGACGTCGGCGGACTCCATCACTCCGAAGAGCTGGTTCATCTCCTGGCGCTCGCCGCGCGGGCTGAAGCACGAGCCGTACGACAGCGGGTGGCTGTCCGGGATGGCGCCTTTGCCGCCGCTGGAGGTCACCACCGGGATGTTCGTCGCCTCGGCGAGCGCGATGAGCGCCTCCTCGGCGTCGGATCGCGCCACCCCACCACCGGCGTAGATCACCGGCAGCTGCGACTCGGCAATGACGCGAGCGGCCTGCCGCAACTGGTCGGGGCTCGGCACGATCGGCGAGATCGGCGCCGGAGTCCACAGCTCGACATCCTCTCGCTCCACGCCGACCTCGGGGGGCACCTCGATGAGCACGGGGCGAGGACGGCCGCTGCGCATCTGCCGGAACGCTTCGGTGACGGTGGCGGGAAGCTCGCGCGGCCGAGAGACGCCTCGCCGCCACTTCGTCACGTTGCGCACCGTGTCGGACTGGTCGATGACCTCGTGGACCGCGCCCGCGCCCTTGCCGATCTGAGCCCGCGGCACCTGTCCCGCGATCACAAGCACCGGCGACGACCGTGCGTAGGCAGTCGCGAGGCCGGCGGCGGCGTTGTACAGCCCCACGCCCGGAACCACGAGCGCCACGCCCGGCTTCCCGGACGTGCGCGCGTAGCCGTCGGCCATGTACGTCGTCGCCTGCTCGTGCCGTGTCGAGATCATCCGGATCCCGGGTTCGTCGCGCAGCGCCGCGACGATGCCATAGGTCTGGATGCCGGGCAGGCCGAACACGACCTCGACACCCTCACGCACCAGCGACCTCACGAGGGCTTCGCCGCCGCTCATTGTCGTCATGTCGAACCATCCCAGGTATCGGGAGTCCCGCAGGAATGCCGCTTACTGACAACTGTTGAGTGGAGACTACAGCAGGCGGTCCGTCCCGGCGATGTCCCCGGCCACCGTCCCGTCCTTGAGCAGGTGCCGCACGGCGACGCCTCGCGCGACCAGCAGCGGCGCGATCAGCAGGGTGCGGTGGCAGCGCGCCGGGTCCCCCTCGGAGCACATGATCGCCGTGCTCGCCTCGCCCGACGCGGTGACCAGGCGGTCGATGGCTTCGAGGAGCGCGGGATGCCGCGCCATCAGCGTGTAGTCGGGCGCGCCGTCCGCGGTGCGGAGAGCGGGGTCGTCGGGGCGGCCGCCGAGCGCCGGCTCCCACTCGTAGGCGATGCCCGCGGCCTCGGCCGCCTCGGCGATGCGGCGGCGGTTGAAGTGCGGGTGCCAGCGGCTGTACGGCGTCGAGCGCACGTCGACGAGGCGTGCGACGCCCGCGTCGAGCAGGTGGCGGATGAGCGTCTCCCGCGGGAGGTTGCCGTGACCCACCGTCAGGATCGTCGGCACGGCGGGCGCCTTACTCGAGGTCTCGCCCCTGCAGGAAGCCGACGCCGAGCGCGGCCGTCCACGCCACCCACGGGAAGTAGCAGGCCCGCGCAACCGTGATCAGGCCCGGCTCGGACGCGGCGTGCCCGATGATGAGCGCCACGAGGCAGACGACGGATACCGCCGCAACGGCGAGCGCCACCATCCTGCGCGGCCCCGGCGGGAACAACGCCCACAGCCCCAGGTTGAGCGCGAGGAACCCGGAGGCGACGGCCATGCTCGAGAGCAGCGCGATCCCCGAGTCGACCCGGTAGACGGCGAGCGCCTGTTCCACCTCTGCCGATGAGCCGAGGTCCGTCCCGGCGAAGACGAGCGCCAGCCCCGACACCACGATCCAGCCGAAGACCCCGACGGTCATGAACAGGATGCCCAGCCGCGACAGCGCGGGCGCCATGCTGTCGCCCATGATCGAGCGGTTGATGCCCGACAGCCCGTACAGCATCAGGATCAGGCCGAGCGGCACCATGAGCGCCACCACCTGCGCGACGGCTGCGTTCGAGGCCATCGCCCACACGGTGCCCTCGGCGTCGCCGTAGTCGACCGGATCGAAGATCAGCGCGCCCGGTTCGAGCAGGAAGAACGCGAGCGCGAGGGTGGGCCCCACGATGAGGCCCCATGCCTCCAGCCTGTGTACGCGAAGTCCCATGCTCCTCTCCCTTCCCGGGCGGAGCGATTCGCTACCCCGCCCCCACCGGCGTCGCCCCCCGGACGCGCTCGATCAGCTCAGCGGCCACCTCGTAGCGACCGAACGAGGGCATGATGTAGATGCCCGACACCCAGTCGAAGTCGCGCGTCTGCTCGATCTGCTCGTACGCGATCTCGAGGCCCGCCGCGGCCCCGGCGTCGCCCGCCGCGCGCATCCGCTCGCGCACGTCGTCCGGGACGACGACGCCCGCGAGCTCATTGTGGATGAACTCCGTGTGCCGCGAGGACATCAGCGGCAGGATCCCCAGCAGCACCGGCACGTCGACGGGCCCGAGCCGCTCGAAGAACCCGGTGAGCGTCGCGAGGTCGTAGACGGGCTGCGTCATCAGCATGTCGGCGCCCTCGTCGAGCTTCGCGCGCACGCGCCGCAGCTCGATGTCGATGTCGTCGGCGGTGGGGTTGGCCGCGCACGCGACGAAGAAGTCCGTGGGACGGCCCAGCGAGTTGCCGGCGAAGTCCACGCCCTCGTTGAGACGCTTGAGGATGCGGACGAACCCGATCGCGTCGACGTCCCACACAGCCGAGGACTGCGAGGCCTCGGGTAGCGGGTCGCCGGTGAGCGCGATGAGGTTGCGGATGCCCAGCGAGTGCGCGCCGAGCAGGTCGGACTGCAACGCCATCAGGTTCCGGTCGCGCGTGGTCTGGTGAATGATCGTCTCGATGCCCACGTCACGCTCGATGCGGAGCGCGAGCGCGAGCGCGCTCATGCGCACGCGCGCCATCGGCGAGTCGCCGATGTTGATCGCGTCGGCGCCGGCGTCGCGGAGCATCCCCGCGCCCTCGACGGCCTTGCGTGGGTTGTGTCCGCGGGGCGGGTCGATCTCCACGGAGATGACGTACTGCCCGGCGGCCAGCTTGTCGCGCAGCCGCGAGGGCTCCTCCGGCTCAGGCGGCTCCTCGGCCGGCGGCGGCGCGGTCACGTCGAAGCCGCCGCGCGTGTCGCTCACCGCGAGCGCAGGTCCGCGCGACAGGACCTCGACGGAGGCGGGCACCCGCTCGGCGGAGTCGAGCGCGGCGCGCATCGCGCGCGTGTGCGCGGGCGTGGTGCCGCAGCACCCGCCGACGATCGCCGCGCCCAGGTCCTTCGCCCGCAGCGCGAAGTCGGCGAAGTACTCCGGCGACGAGGGGTAGAACGGCCGCCCGTCGGTGATGCGGGGCAGCCCCGCGTTCGGCGTGACGAACAGCCGCGCCGTCGGATCGGCGGCGGCAACCTGCTCGAGCACGTCGAGGGCCACGCGCGGACCGACCCCGCAGTTGAGCCCGACTACGTCGGCGCCGTCGGCGGTGAGGGTGGGGAGCACCTCGGGGAATGCCTCGTCAGCCGAGGTGGTGAGCGCCGAGACGAAGTTGAGCGCGGCGACCACCGGCATGTCCGTGAGCTCGCGCGCCGCCGCCAGCGCCACGCGCGCCTCGGCGAGCGAGAGGAACGTCTCGAACACGAGCAAGTCGACGCCGCCCTCGATCAGCGCGCCGATCTGCTCCGCGAACTCGTCGTGCGCCTGCTCCGGCGTCACCGCCCCGACCGCGAACGCGCGGCCAATCGCGCCGACCGAGCCCCCGATCAGCACGTCGACCCCGCGGATCTCACGGGCATCGCGCGCCACGCGGGCAGCGTTAAAGTTGACGTCGCGCGCGCGCCCGGCCAGCCCGGCGCGCTCGAGGCGGTTGGGGTTGGCGGCGAAGCTGTTCGTCAGGATGACGTCCGCGCCGGCGTCGATGTAGTCCTCGTGGAGCTGGCGGACGAGGTCACGCGCCTCGATCGTGGCTACGGCGGGCAGCCCCTTCCAGCCGCGCGCGAGCAACTCGGTGCCCGTCGCGCCGTCGGCGAGCATGACGCCACGGTCGAGCGCGTCGAGAAACGGGTGGCGCGGCCGCGTCATGGCTGCTCCATGGAACGTGCGAGGGGCTGCGCCGGGACGGGCCGCCGCGCTCAGGCGACGGGCGCGCGCTCGCGCAAGAGCCCCTCGATCGTGTCGTAGTCCTGCTTCGAGATCTTGTGGAGGTTGCCGCGGAACGCCATCCCGAGCTTCTTCGGCCCGAACTTCCGCGTCTTGTCCAGCATGTCCGTGATCTCGCGCACGTCGACGTAGTCGCCCTGCTCCGCGATGAGGTGCGGCTTCGTGTGGATGCGGTTCGGGAAGCTCTCGTTCTCCTTCGAGTCGGAGCGCAGCCCGATGTCCGAGGCGTCCTCGAACGCCTCGCCGGTGACCTCGACGACCCCGCCGAACTCCACCACCTTCGTCAGGTAGAAGACGATGCGGTCGCCGGGCTCCATCTCGGACGCCTGCTTCGTGCGCGACGCCTTGAAGGCGGCGACGTCGAAGTCGCGCTCGCGCAGCAACTCGAAGTTGTCGGCCGAGCCGACGACGATCCATGCCTGCATCGCGTGCTCCTTTCGAGGGCGCCCGGACTGCTCTCGATCGTGCGGGAAACCAAGAGGCCCCGCAAGCGGGGCCCCGGCGGTGTGTACCCGGCTCGCCGCGCCTAGGTGCAGGCCCTCGGCGTGCCCTGCGGCTGGCCCTGCGGCGCCTGGAACGAGGAGCCACAGGCGCAGGAGGCGGCCGCGCTCGGGTTGTAGATCGTGAAGCCCGACTTCATCAACTCGTCGACGTAGTCGACCTCGGCGCCCCGGATCAGCGGTACCGACTCAGGGTCGACGAGGATGCGGACGCCCTCCGCGGCCTCGATCTGGGTATCGTCGACCTCGGCCTTGCGGGCCAGGGCCATGCCGTACTGGTAGCCGGAGCAGCCACCGCCGACGACGAAGACGCGCAGCGCGCCGTCCGGCAGCTCCTTCTCGACGAGCAACTCGCGCGCCTTCACGGCGGCGCGGTCGGTGATGGTGACGAGGCCGGTGAGCGGCTCGAACAGGGTGGTCATGGCAATCCCCTCAGGGCAGCGCACGGCATCGCCGCACGGCTCTGCCCCCATGATAGTAGGTCGCGCCGGACGCGTCTAACGGCCCACGCCGCCTCGGACGCCTTCTCCGCCTTGCTCATAGAGCACCGTGCCCTCGCGCAGCGCCGGACGGAGCACCGTGCCGATCACGTGGCCCCGCTGCTCGATGTGGGACGGGGTCGTGACCACGATGTCTTTCGCCACAGGCAGGTCGCCGAGGGCTACTCCCATATCGACCGCCGCCTCGCGTCGATCGGTGCCGTCCGGCATGACGACGAGGAGGTCCACGTCGCTCCAGTCCTTCGCGTCACCCCGAGCCCGAGAGCCGAAGAGGATGACGCGCTCAGGGTCAAACTGGTCGGCGATGCGCTGCACCATCGTCGCGACGACGGTATCGATGTCTGCCGCTGGTTCGCGGCGGGTGGGAGTCACGGTCCCTGCACCACGTACGCGCACGCGAACTCCGCCGGCACCTCGCCGCCCTCGTACGGCGCCATGCTGGCGCCGATCAGCGTCTCGAGGAGGCGACGGTCGTGGTCGCAGTGGCCGCCGTGGGCGCGCTCGAACTGCGGGCTGTTCGCCGTCTGCCGCAGCCGCTTGCACGGGCAGTCGCGACAGAACACGCGCACGTCCCCGCCATCCTCGATGACCTCGAGGTCGAACCCCTCCTCCTCGAGCAGCCGCGCCGTGTCGTGCGCTCGCTCGGCGGCCGTCGAGCCGTCGACGAGCGGCGCGTACTCGCCGGCGAGGCGGTCGCTGATGCGGTCGAAGACGAGGTGGGCGAGGCCGGCCCCGTCGAGGCCGGACGTGTCCTCGGCGGTCATCGAGGCGATCTCGTGGAGCAGGCGGCGCGTGATGCGCACGTAGTGGTGGCCGAAGAAGTCGGCCCCCGCCTCGGTCAGCGAGAAGGCGTAGCGCGGCCGCCCGGTGCGGCCTCGCACCTGCGAGACGGAGACGTAGCCGTCGCGGATCAGCACATCGAGGTGACGGCGCACGGTCGCGCCCGCGAGCTCCAGCTCACCGGCGAGCTCCTCGACGGAGCGCGCGTCGTAGTGCCGCAGGATCTCGAGGATCGCCTCGCGCGTGTTGCCGGCCCGGCGCTGCAGCGTCATCGCCTCCACGTTAACGCACGCGGCAGCGTCTCGGCCACGCATGGGCTTCGAGGACCCCCGGGCGCCACCGGCCCGGCACGCAGGCGGTATGCTGGATGCGATGAGCGAAGCGCGCCGCGTCTACCTCGACCACGCCGCCACGACGCCCCCCGCACCGGAGGTCGTCGAGGCGATGCTGCCGTACCTCGGCGAGGTGTGGCACAACCCCTCGTCGATCTACGTCGAGGCGCAGCGCACCGCCCAGGCCATCGACGAGGCACGCGCCACCGTCGCCGCGTGGATCGGCGCACAGCCCGAGGAGATCATCTTCACCTCGGGCGGCTCGGAGTCCGACAACCTTGCGCTGCGCGGCGTGCTCGCCGCCAGCCGCGCGCGCGGGCAGCACATGATCACCAACGCCGCCGAGCACCACGCGGTCCTCGACACCGCCGAGCAACTCGAGCGCGAGGGCGCCGAGGTCACGCTCGTCGACATCGGCCCCGACGGCCGCATCGACCCGGCCGCGGTCGCCGACGCCGTGCGGGACGACACGGTGCTCGTCTCGATCATGCACGCCAACAACGAGGTCGGTGCGATGAACGACATCGCCGCGATCAGCCGCGCCGTGCACGAGCGCAACCCGCGCACCGTAGTCCACACCGACGCCGTGCAGTCGGCGGCGCATATGAGCGTCAACGTCGACCGCCTCGGCGTGGACCTGCTCACGCTGACGGCGCACAAGTTCTACGGGCCGAGGGGCGCGGGCGTGCTCTACGCGCGCTCCGGCACGCCGCTCGCGCCGCAGATCCTCGGCGGCGGGCAGGAGTCCAACCGGCGGGCCGGGACGGAGAACACGCCCGGCATCGTCGGGCTCGCCCGGGCCATCGAGGTTGCGCAGGAGCGCCGCGAGGCCGACCTCTCGCACGAGCGCGCCCTCCAGCAGCGCCTCCTCGACGAGCTGCCGAAGCGCGTGCCGATGCTCGGCATCACCGGCCCCAAGGACCTCGACCACCGCCTCCCCGGCAACGTCTCGGCCGTGGTCGGGTTCGTCGAGGGCGAGTCGATCCTGCTCGCGCTCGACCTCGCGGGCATCGCGGCGTCCTCGGGCTCCGCGTGCACGACCGGCGCGGTCGAGCCAAGCCACGTGCTCGTGGCGATGGGCGTGCCGGACGAGCTTGCGCGCGGCTCGCTACGCTTCACCCTCGGCCGCGACAACACCGACGCCGACGTCGACCGCCTGCTCGAGGTGCTCCCGGGCATCATCGAGCGCATGCGCGCGCTGTCGCCGGTGCCGGTCACGGAGGCGCCCGCGGAGTGGGAGCCGTGGCTCGCGAACGGGGCATGACGCTCACAGGCGCTGCCCGCGCCTCGACGCCCTCGACGCGTTCCGCTACGATCGCCGCGATCGAGCGCCCCCCAGGGCGTGAGCCCGATCGAGGGAACCAGAGCAAGGAGTGACGCCGTGGTGAGCGACGGAGGCATGAGCCCCGAGACCCGGCAGCGGCTGCAGCTCTTCGACACGTCGAGGGACGTGGCTCCGGCCGACCTCGAGGAGGAGCTTCGCAAGAACGTCCTCCTCACCTCCGTCGACCAGGTTATGAACTGGGCGCGCTCCTCCTCGCTGTGGCCCGCGATGTTCGGCCTCGCCTGCTGCGCCATCGAGATGATCGCCAGCGCGACCTCGCGCTACGACATCGCGCGCTTCGGCTCCGAGGTGTTCCGCGCCTCGCCGCGCCAGGCGGACCTGATGATCGTCGCGGGCACCGTGACCTGGAAGATGGCCCCGGCCGTGCGGCGCGTGTACGTGCAGATGGCCGAGCCGAAGTGGGTCATCTCGATGGGCGGCTGCGCGATCATGGGCGGCCCGTTCGCCTACGGCTACTCGGTCCTCCCCGGCGTGAACCTCGTCTCGCCCGTCGACGTGTACGTGCCCGGCTGTCCGCCGCGGCCCGAGTCGCTGTTGCAGGGCCTGATGATGCTGCAGGACAAGATCCGCGAGTTCGGCACCCACGGCGTCCGCGAGCGCCTCGAGCCCGACGGCGACTTCTCGCCGTACCTCCCCGAGGGCGACCCGATCCGCGCCGAGCTCGAGTCGCTGTTCCCGCCGTACGAGGGCCTGGACGACCCGATGCGGCGCAGCGGCGGCGTGCCCCTGCTCCAGCGCTAGGCATCGTCTGAAGCACTGGGCGATGCCGGGCGGCGCACCCCTGAGGATCCCGGATCTACCCATGTCGTGATGGTCTACCCGTGTCATGATGATGCGGGGGTCGACGTTCATGACCACACCCAGCAAGCGGCTGCACTACTGGCCCGACGGCTACTGGCAGAGACTGGTGGATCGCCTCGGGATCGCCGTCCTGCTCGTTGTCGCGGTCGGTGCAATGCTGATCTGGGCCTTAGTGCTGTCGTGGCTCGGGATCGACAGGGCCCTGCACGGGGACGACCTCGTCCGCACATACGACCCCGAGACCGGACAGTACACGGCCGTACCGCTGCGGGTGTACATGGACTTCGTGGCCATCCCGCTTGCGGCCATCGCCGCCGCGCGGCTGCGCTGGGGCGCTGAGTGGATCGCCGCATCCCGCGCGAGCCGCGTTGGCCCGCTGCTCCCGCTGCTGGGGGCCGCGGTGCTGGTTGGCGTGCTCTCGTACTGGGCGTGGTGGGGGGAGCACCCCCACCATCTGTTTGGGATCCATCCGCAGTTCGGTGTGCAGCGATGGGTCAGCGTCGCCCTCATCGCGGGTGTTGGGTACGGAGGGATGATGCTGTTCCCGCGCCTGACGGCGTCGATGGCGGGTGCGGTCGCCGGGCCGGCCCTGTTCGCCGTCGTGGGCTACACCCTTTTCCCGTCGTTCATGGGGGTGGCTTCGAGCCTGATTACGATCGAGGAGGCCCGCCGCGCCGACGCGCTGAGCAGCGCCGGCTTGTTGGGCGCCCAAGCCGTAGCTCTCGCTGCAATCCTCACGATGCTCTCCTCGGCGCGCCTGCGTCGGCATCCGCTGAGCTACGCGCTCTGGGTGGGCGCGCTGACGCTCTGCCTGGCCGTGTTCGGTACGCGCAGCGAGTTGGCACATTGACCCCGTGGCCATCCCGCTTGCTGCGATCACCGCCGCCCGGCTGCGCTGGGGTGTGGAGGCGTTCGGCGGTGGGCGGCCAGGAGTTCGTGCAAGTGCGAGAGACGGGCATACCCCTGAGCCAACTGGTCGATGACCTGCACGTAGCACCCGGCCCCGTGGAGCCCTCGATGTGCCCGCGCCGGACGCGCGGGCACTTGCGCTGTGTGGCCTGATTGGGTACAAACGTTTAGCACTCAGCACATGAGAGTGCTAACGAGTGCAGCACAGGCGGAAGCAAATCGGCGTCGACGGACCAGGAGGGCGGTCCGGCGGCGTTCTTGTAGAGCCCTCCAATGCAAGGCAGTACGAGGGAGTTGTAGCGCATGGCCAAGCATCTACTGTTCGACGAGCAGGCGCGTCACGCACTGCGGACCGGCATCGACCAGCTCGCGGACGCCGTCCGCATCACGCTGGGGCCGCGCGGCCGCAACGTCGTGCTCGACAAGAAGTTCGGCGCACCCACCATCACCAACGACGGTGTGACCATCGCCAAGGAGATCGACCTCGGCGACGAGTTCCAGAACATCGGCGCGCAGCTGGCCAAGGAGATCGCCTCCAAGACCAACGACATCGCCGGTGACGGCACCACCACCGCCACGGTCCTCGGCCAGGCCATCGTCCACGAGGGCCTCAAGAACGTCGCCGCCGGCGCCGACCCCATGGCCCTCAAGCGCGGCATCGAGTCGGGCGCGCGCGCCATCGTCGACCAGATCGGCAAGAACTCCGTGACGGTCACCACGCGCGAGCAGATGGCGCAGGTCGCCTCGATCTCCGCCGCCTCCGGCGAGATCGGCGAGCTCATCGGCGACGTCATGGAGGCCGCCGGCAAGGACGGCGTCATCACCGTCGAGGAGTCCAAGGGCATCCAGACCGAGATCGAGTACGTCGAGGGCATGGCCTTCGACCGTGGCTACATCTCGCCGTACTTCGTGACCAACCCCGAGCGCATGGAGTCCGTCATCGACGAGCCGTACATCCTGGTCACCGACCAGAAGATCTCGGCCATCAACGACATCCTCCCGCTGCTTGAGCGGCAGCTCCAGCGCTCCAAGGAGATCGTGGTCATCGGCGAGGACGTCGACGGCGAGGCGCTGGCGACGCTGGCGCTGAACCGCCTGCGCGGCACCATGAACGCCCTCGCGGTCAAGGCGCCGGGCTTCGGCGACCGCCGCAAGGACAACCTCGGCGACATCGCCGCCATCACCGGCGCACAGCTGATCAGCCCCGAGCTCGGCCGCACCCTCGAGTCGGCGCAGCCCGAGGACCTTGGCCGCGCCCGCCGCATCGTCTCCACCAAGGACGAGACGACGATCATCGAGGGCTACGGCACCTCCGAGCAGATCGAAGAGCGGATCACCATGGTCAAGGCGGCGCTCGACAACGCCACTTCCGACTGGGACCGCGAGAAGCTGCAGGAGCGCATGGGCAAGCTCGCCGGCTCCGTCGCCGTCATCAAGGTCGGCGCGGCCACCGAGGTCGAGCTGACCGAGAAGAAGCACCGCGTTGAGGACGCCCTCTCGGCGACCCGCGCGGCCGTCCAGGAGGGCATCGTCCCCGGCGGCGGCGTCGCGTTCCTGAACACCCTCAACGTGCTCGACGGCGTCGAGCTCGAGGGCGACGAGGCGACCGGCGTGCGCATCCTCCGCCGCGCACTCGAGGAGCCGCTGCGCCGCATCGCGGCCAACGCCGGCGAGGACGGCTCGGTGATCGTCCGCGAGATCGGGCGTCTCGACCCCGGCCAGGGCTACGACGCGGCCGGCCAGCGCTACGGCGACATGATCGAGTTCGGCATCATCGACCCGGCCCTCGTCACGAAGGCCGCGCTCGAGAATGCCGTCTCCATCGCCGGCATGGTGCTGACCACCAACTGCCTCGTGACCGACAAGCCCGACGCGAACGACGCGGCGGCGCTGGCGGCCGCGCAGGCTGCTGCCGGGGGCATGTACTAGACCCCCACCCGCAGTCGCGACCACTCCGAGGGGCCGGCTTCCGCCGGCCCCTCGTCGCGTCCGCGTGAGCCGCGCCGGTGCTACGCTCGAATGGTGCAGCCGAAGACTGGGCGGCAGGCAGACCTCGTGGCGCGGGCGCGCGCGCTCGCCGCGCAGTTCGCCGTGCGCGCCGCCGAGCATGACCGCGCCGGCACCTTCCCGTACGACCACTTCGAGGCGGCCCGGCGCAGCGGCTACACGGCGGCGTCGGTGCCAGCGGAGTACGGCGGCGGCGGGTACGGCCTCGACGACGTCGCGCTCGCGCAGATCGAGCTCGCGAAGGGCGACGGCTCGACCGCGCTCGGCCTCGCGATGCACCTGATGATGTGCGGGACCGAGGGGCAGGCGCGGCAGTGGCCCGAGGCGGCCCGCGAGCGCATCTTCCGCGCCGTGGTGCACGAGGGCGCGCTGCTCAACAACGCCGCCGCCGAGACGAACCTCGGCTCACCGCAGGGCGGGGGCCGCCCCGAGACCACGGCGGCGCCCGACGGCCCCGGCCGCTGGCGCGTCAGCGGCCGTAAGACCTACACGACGGCCGCGCCGGTCCTCACCCACTTCGTCACCTACGTCGCCGTCGAGGACGGCAGCGGCGAGGTCGGCCGCATCGCCATTCACCGCGACCTGCCCGGCGTGCGCATCGAGGAGACGTGGGACGCGCTCGGCATGCGCGCCAGCGGCTCCCACGACGTCTGCTTCGACGACGTGCTCGTCACCGACGAGGACTTCCTGACGCGCTCCGACCCGAAGCGCCAGCGCGAGCGTCCCGCGGCGTGGTTCGCGATCCTCGTCGGCGCGACGAGCCTCGGCGTGGCCGGGGCCGCCCGCGACTACGCCGTGCGCTTCGCGCGGGAGCGGCGACCCATCGGCGCGCCTGGCCCTGTCGCCACCGTCCCGCACGTGCGCGAGCAGGTCGGCCGCATGGACGCCGCGCTCATGGCCGCCACGGCGCTGCTCATGCAGACCTCGGAGGCCTGGGAGCGCGACCCCGAGGCGCGGGCGCGCCTCGGCCCGCAGGTCGCGGCGTCGAAGCGACTTGCCACGAACACGGCCGTCGAGGTCGTGGAGATCGCGATGCGCATCGTCGGCGGGGTCGCCATGCAGCGCTCGGAGCCGCTGGAGCGGTACTTCCGCGACGTGCGCAGCGGGCTCATCAACCCGCCGATCGAGGCGCGCGCGCTGGAGACGATCGCGAGCGCGGCCCTCGACGACCCGGAGTAGCAACCACGCTCCCACCGCGTGAAGGGAGTCCCCGATGAGCCTCCACCGACTCGAGACGGTGCAGGTGCTACCCGTGAGCCGCGCCGAGGCGTGGGCGTTCTTCTCGAACCCTCGCAACCTCTCGGTGATCACGCCGCCCGACATGGGGTTCGAGATCACCGAGGAGATCCCGGAGCGCGTGCATCCGGGCCTGATCGTGGTCTACCGGGTGCGGCCCCTGCTCGGCATCCCGGTGACGTGGGTGACGGAGATCACGGCGGTGGTCGAGCAGGAGCTGTTCGTCGACGACCAGCGGATCGGGCCGTACCGCTTCTGGCACCACCAGCACCACTTCCGGGACGTACCAGGCGGTACCGAGGTGCGGGACATCGTCCACTACGCGCTGCCGTTCGGCCCCCTCGGCGGCCCGGTCAACGCGCGCATCATCGCCCCGCGCCTCCAGGCGATCTTCGACTTCCGCCGCGGCGTCATCGAGCAGCGCTTCGGGCTGGCGCCCCAGCCCCGTTGACCGGCGTCGGGGCCACCCCGTCGCCGTCGAGGGTCCAGTCGAATCCGCCGAGGCCGCCGTGCGTGAGGCTCGCGGGCGCCATCGCCACGGCCGGGGCGGCGGCGGCGATGGGTGACACCGGGGCGGCCGCGACTGCAGCCGCGGCAGGGACGGGCGTGGGCGTGGGTGGGGTCATCGCGGCGAGCTGGGCGGCGGTGACCTTCTGCGGCGGCTCGCGCGAGCTCAGGATCGCGGTCGCTCCGAGGATGTAGAGGACGATCATCAGGGTCCACGCCGAGACGTACGTGCCGCTCGCGTCGAACAGCACCGAGGCGACCACGGGCCCCACCGCGCCGAACAGGATCCCGGCGGGCATCCCGACGCTCCGCACCGCGCCGATGTGCACGCGGCCGTAGTACTTCGCCCAGATGAACTCGCCGAGCGGCACCCCGCCACCGAAGCCGAGCCCCCACAGGAAGAACGCGACGTGCATGAGCGGCAGCAGGCCGAGCCCGGCAGCGCCCAGCTGCAGCACCGACCCGATGCACAGCAGCGCGTAGCACATCGCCCACAGGATGCGCGGGTGCCACTTCCCCAGCGCCCAGCCCCACAGGATCTTCGCCGCGAGGTTCCCGACGCCCGCGACGCCCACCGCGAGCGCCGCCTCGGTGCGCGTGAAGCCGGCCTCGGTCACGAACGGGATGCCGTGGATGAGCAGCGTGAAGGCCGCCGCGCCGAAGAACGCGAACGCGAGCGTCAGCAGGTAGAACGCGCGCGTGCGCAGCGCCTCGCTGCGCGTGTACGAGTTGAGCCGGTCGAGGTTCAGCGCCTCGGTGTCCGCCGCCGAGGTGCCCGCGCCGCCCTCCTGGCGGCCGTCCGGGAGGTAGCCGTAGTCCTCCGGCTGGCGTCGCATGATCAGCGCCGTCGGGAGGGCGAGCAGAATCACGGCGACCGCGAGGATCTGGTAGCCCTCGCGCCACCCGAGGCCGTCGACGACGCGCGTCATGGCGAAGGGGACGAACATCCCGGCGAACGAGATGCCCATCGAGCCGAGCGCGATCGCCCACCCGCGCCCGAGCACGAACCACTTCGAGAGCGCGATGTTCACGACGAGCGGCCCGACGAGCGACATGCCGAGCCCGACGCCGAACGCCTGCAGCACGATGAACTGCCACAGCTCCGTGACCTGCGAGGTCAGGAACATCGCCCCGGCGAGCGCGACCGCGCCGAACAGCATCAGCGGCCGCGGCCCGTGGCGGTCCACGAGCGGCCCGACGATGACCCCGGACATGCCGTTGACGGCGTTCGCGCCGGCCGTCGCGACGGTGAAGGCGGCGACGGTCCAGCCCATGTCCTGGGTGACCGGGCTGAGGAACACGCTCATCGAGGCGAAGCCGGCGCCGACGGCCACGAAGGAGCCGATGACTCCGCCGCCGACCATGTACCAGCCGTAGAAGATGCGTGGCTGCGCCGCCGCGCTGGATGCCATCAGTCGATTCTACCCGCCGCACCGCTCGGCATCGCCTGTATCATCGCGCCGCACGAGGGTGCGGGACGCCACACCCAGCGAGCGAGGTGCTGCCATGACCGGGACGATGCCGCTCGACGGCCTGCGCGTGATCGACCTGACACGGGGGACGGTCGGACCGTTCTGCACCCGCCTGCTCGGCGACTATGGCGCGGACGTGATCAAGATCGAGCCGCCCGAGGGCGACCCGGCGCGCCACACGCCGCCCTTCCACGAGGATGAGCCGGGCGTCGAGCGCTCCGGCCTGTTCCTGTTCCTCAACACCAACAAGCGCAGCGTCGTGCTGGACCTCAAGACCGACGAGGGCCGCGAGCACCTGCTGCGGCTCGTGCAGGACGCCGACGTGGTCGTCGAGAACTTCAAGCCGGGCACGATGGAGCGGCTCGGCATCGGCTACGACGTGCTGCACGAGGTGAACCCGATGGTCGTGCTGACCTCGCTCACCAACTTCGGGCAGGACGGCCCCTACCGCGACTACGAGGCGACGGACCTCACGATCTTCGGGATGGGCGGCAACCTGCAGGCCGCCGGCGACGCCGAGCTGGAGCCGGTCAAGACCGCCGGCCGCATGACCGGGTACCACGGCGGCTTCGTCGGCGCCCTCGCCACGATGGTCGCGCTCTACGGCTCGAAGGAGCGCGGCGAGGGCGAGCACGTCGACCTCTCGCTCTTCGAGACGGCGACGCACTCGATCGACGCCCGGCTCGCACAGCTCATGGGCCACCAGTACACGGGCGGCATCGCCGGGCGGTCGGGCGTGGTCTCGCAGGTCGGCTCGGGCGTGTTCCCGTGCATCGACGGCTTCTTCATCATCAGCTCGGGACCCTCGCGCCTGCCGGGCGTGATCCGCATGATCGGCCGCGAGGACCTGCTCGAGGACCCCGACTGGTCGACGGTCACCGCCCGCTCCGCGCCCGAGCGCATCGAGGAGTTCAACGTCCACCTGCTGCCGTTCACGCTGCAGCGCACCAAGGCCGAGCTCCGCCAGGCGTGCGAGGACTTCGGGGTCCTCGCCGGCCCCATCAACACCATCGAGGACCTGCTGCAGGATCCCAACTTCGTCGAGCGCGAGTTCTTCCAGACCATCGAGCACCCCGAGACCGGCCCGCTCACATACCCCGGCTACCACTTCACGCTGCACCGCGACGAGGGCCCGATGCCGCCGCGGCGGCACGCCCCGATGCTCGGCGCGCACACCGAGGAGGTGCTGTCGGAGGCGGCCCCCGCGCGAGCGCCCGTCGTGCGCCCGAAGTCCGAGCCGACGCCCGTGATCACGCCGGCCGAGGGACGTCTGCCCCTCGAAGGCCTGCGCGTCATCGACTTCACGGTGGTGTGGGCGGGTCCCTACTCGACCATGCACCTCGCGGAGTGGGGCGCCGAGGTGATCCGCGTCGAGTCCACCCACTTCGCCCCCTCGACGTCGCGAGGGTTCCTCGTGCGGCCGCCGCTGGAGATGGTGCAGGCCGTCGGGTCGACGAACATCACCTACCCCAACAACGAGCCGGGCGAGCGGCCGTGGAACCGCTGGTCGGGGTTCACGCACCACGCCCGCAACAAGAAGTCGGTCACCATCGACTACGCCTCGCCCGAGGGCCAGGAGATCCTCGACCGCCTGATCGCGGTCTCCGACGGGCTGATCGAGAACAACCTGCCGCCGAACGTCGACCGCAACAATCTCGGGTGGGAGCGCCTGTCGAGCGTGAACCCGCGCATGATCATGGTGCGCGCGCCGGGCTTCGGCATCACCGGGCCGTACCGCCGCTACCGCACGTTCGGCAACCACATGGAGGCGCTCTGCGGGCACCCCGTGATCCGCGCCTACCCCGGCTTCAGCCTCGAGCGCGCTCCGAGCGGCGTGCCGTCCGACGCCGCATCGGGCGTCGGCTCGGCGTTCGCGTTCATGAACGGGCTGCGGTACCGCGAGCAGACCGGCAAGGGGCTGATGATCGAGCTTGCCACCGCCGAGAACTTCGTCGGCTACATCGGCGAGTTCATCATGGACTACTCGATGAACGGCCGGCAGTGGGAGTACATGGCGAACAGCCACTTCTTCCTCGCGCCGCACAACGTCTACCCGGTCCACGGCATCGACCGCTGGGTCACGATCGCGGTGCGCAACGAGCGGGAGTGGCAGGCGCTGTGCGACTCGATGCGCATGCCCGAGCTGGCCGACGACCCGCGCTTCGCGACGATGGCCGACCGCCACGCCAACCGCGCCGAGCTCGACGCGATCATCGCCGAGTGGACGCGGGAGCGTGATCCGTACTGGATCATGCACCGCCTCCAGGCCCTCGGCATCCCGGCGGGCGTGGTGATGACCGAGGCCGACGCCTACGACGACCGCCAGCACCACGCGCGCGACTTCTTCCAGACCCTCGAGAACCCCGACACCGGCGTCCAGCGCTACGTGGGGCGCGCGTGGAAGGCCAGCCGCTCGCCGATGGGCGTGACGCGCCACGCGCCGCACCTCGGGCAGGACAACGAGTACGTCTACAAGGAGGTCATGGGCTACTCGGACGCCGAGTACCAGGGCTTCATCGACCGCGGCCACATCGGCACGGAGTACGACGCCGACATCCCGTAGCGCGCCCGCTGCGCCTCGTCAGCGCGCGAGGAGCGCGTTGACGCGCGCCATGTCGAGGTGCTCGCGCACGACCGCGGCCAGCCGGTCGAACGCCTCCTCGCGCCGCTCGGCGAACGCCACGCCGGCCTCCGCCTGGTCGCGGCGTCCGAGGGCGCGCAGCAGCGCGGCGCGCACGCCGTCGTTGTGGAGCAGCCCGTGGAGGTACGTCCCGGCAATGCGCCCGTCCGGCGACACCGCGCCGTCCGGGCGGCCGCCGAGGCTGAGCAGTGGACGCGCGTCGCCCTCCCCGGCGTGCTGGCCCATGTGGATCTCGTAGCCGCTCACCGGCTGCCCCGTCGCGCCGGCCCACGGGCCGGCCGACGCGCGTACCTCGCCCGACGCCTGTCGCGTCGTCTTCGCCGCCACGAACCGCGTCTCGACGGGCAGCAGGCCGAGGCCGGGCGTCGACGTGCCCGGGGCCGCCTCGACGCCCTCCTCGTCGACGAGCCGCTCCCCGAGCATCTGGAAGCCGCCGCAGATGCCGACCACGGCGCCGCCGCGCGCGGCGTGCTCCTCGATCGCCCCGTCGAGACCCTGTCCGCGCAGCCACTCGAGGTCGGCGACGGTCGCCTTCGTGCCTGGCAGCACCGCGAGGTCCGGCTCGCCAAGCTCGCGGGCATCGCGCACCCATCGCACCCGCACGCCGGGCTCGCGCATGAGCGGGTCGAAGTCGTCGAAGTTGGCGATGCGCGGCAGCCGCACCACCGCCACGTCCACCTCGGCCGCATCGGCCCCGCCGCCTCCTGCCTCGGGCCGTTCGAGGGCGACCGCGTCCTCCTCGGCCACGCCGACGTCGTCGATCCACGGGATCACGCCGAGCACCGGCACGCCCGTGCGCTGCTCGATCTCCTCGATCGCCGGACCGAGCAGCGAGGGGTCGCCGCGGAAGCGGTTGATGACGAGGCCCCGCACGAGCGCGCGGTCCTCGGGCGGCAGCAGCTCCAGCGTGCCGAGCAGGTGCGCGAACACGCCGCCGCGGTCGATGTCGCCGACGAGCAGCGTCGGCGCCTGCGCGTGGCGCGCGACGCGCATGTTGGTGATGTCGCCGGCGCGCAGGTTCGGCTCGGCCGGGCTCCCCGCCCCCTCGGCGACGACGAGGTCATGGCGCGCCCGCAGCGCGTCGAGCGCCTCGGCGGCGTCGGGCCAGAGGTCGCGCTTGCGACCGATGAAGTCGCGGCTGCGGAGCAGGCCCGCGGGCCGGCCGCGCAACACGAGCTGCGAGGTGCGGTCGCCCTGCGGTTTCAGCAGCACGGGGTTCATTTCCACGTGCGGTTCGAGGCCGGCAGCCGCGGCCTGCTCGGCCTGCGCGCGGCCGATCTCGAGGCCGTCGACGGTGACGGCGGCGTTGTTGGACATGTTCTGCGCCTTGAACGGCGCGACGCGCACGCCGTCCTGCCGGAAGATCCGGCACAGCGCCGCCACAACCACCGACTTCCCCACCGACGACGCGGTTCCGACGACCATCAGCACCGGCGCGAGCCCGCCCTCGCGAGTCACGCGATGTCGTCCAGCGCCGCGTCGAGCGCGTCGAGGAGGCGTGGCAGCTCGGACGCCGCCGGCGTGGCGATGCGCACCCACTCGGGCAGCCCGAACGAGGCGCAGTCGCGCACCTCGACGCCGCGTGCGAGCAGCGCACCACGCACGGCCGACGCGTCGCCGACCTGCGCGAGCACGAAGTTCGCCCGCGCCGGGCTGACCGCGATGCCGCGCACGGCGAAGAACTCATGTATCGCCTCGCGCGTCTCGGCCACCTCGCGCGCCACCTCGCGGCGCTCGGCGTCGAGGGGCAGCGCGGCGCGGGCCGCCTCGATGGCCGGTGCGCCGACGGCCCACGCCGGTTGGAGCGCGGCGAGGCGCGCGATGAGCGGGGCGGGGCCTGCGACGTAGCCGACGCGCAGGCCGGGGATCGCGTGGAGCTTCGTGAAGGAGTGGACGACGAGCACCGGCAGCCCGTCGCGTACGAGCTTGTTCGCGTCCCACGCGTCCTCGACGAACGGCTCGTAGACCGCGTCGACGAGCAGGACGCCTCGCGCGACGCGCAGTACGCGCCGGATCGTCGCTTCGTCGACGTACACGCCGGCGGGGCTGCTCGGGTTCGCGATCAGCGTGAGGAGCGCGCGCGGCGGGTCGTCGGGCGGGGCGAAGTCGGGCGGAGATGCCTCGTGGTGCTCGACCTTGAAGCCGGCCGCGAGGGCGGCGCGCTCATACTCGCCGAACGCGGGGGTGAAGACCGTGCAGGCATCGTCGGGCCCGAGCACGGCGCGCAGCGCGAGGTGGATCGCCTCGGTCGCGCCCGCCGTGATCAGCACCTGGTCCCGCGACACCCCGATCTCCGTCGCCACCTGCCAGCGCAGCGACGACGGGTCGAGGTCCGCGTTGGGCTCCGGGTAGCGGTCGAGGGCTGCACGGCGAGCGGCCTCGACCACCGCCGGGTGCGGCCCGTGCGGGTGCAGGTTCGAGGCGAGGTCGAGGACGGGCGGCTCGCTGCTCATGACCGGCTCCCCACCGCCACGAGCGACGCGCCGAGGACCGCGCCGGTGACCAGCGCCGCCTCGGTCGCCAGCACGCAGGCGCGCCCGATGTCCTCGTGCGTCGGTTCGGGCAGCCCCTCGCCGAGCGTGTAGTCGCCGCGCTTGCCGAGCCGCACGCCCAGCGCGCCCGCCATCGCGGCCATGGGGTGGCCGGCGTTCGGGCTCTCCGTCCGCCCGGCCTCGAGGCGCCAGTGCCGTACGGCCCTCGCGCCGTCACCCCGTAACGCGGCCGCTGCGCACAGTGCGAGCGCCGTCAGGCGAGCGGGCGCGAGGTTCAGCGCGTCGTCGGTGCGCGCCGCGGCTTCGCCGAGGTCCGCCCAGCGCTCGTCGCGGTACCCCCACATCGCGTCGAGGGTGTTCACGGCGCGGTACGCCCACGCCGCGGGGAGCCCGCCGACGGCGTACCACAGCCACGGCGCGATCACCCCGTCGCCCAGGTTCTCCGCCACCGACTCGATGGTCGCCGCGGCCACCTCGGATGCGTCGAGGTCGCGCGTATCGCGGCTCACGAGGTGCGTGCCGAGCAGCGTCCGCGCCTCATCGAGCGCGCCGTCGCGGAGCGCCGCCTCGACCTCCCCGGCGCGGCCGAGGAGCGTGCGCAGCGCGAAGGACAGCGAGAGTGCGCCCGCGTCGACGGCGACGCGCCGCGCGCCGGAGCCGCCGAGGCGCGCGGAGAGCTGCCACGCGGCCAGCGCCGCGATGAGCGGCAGGCCGGCCGCGACACCTCGGCCGTAGCGGCGGCGCTCCGACGCGCCCTCCGGCGCGAACCCCTCGAGGGCGCGGGCGAGCGAGCCGATCGCGCCGACGGGGTGGAGCCGCGTCGGTGGGTCGCCGGCGACGCCGTCGACCGCCACGGCGAGGGCGAGTGTGAGCGCGCGCCGCATCTCAGAAGTCGATGCCGCGCTGCGCCTTGATGCCCTGCTGGAACGGGTGCTTCACCTCGGTCATCTCCGAGACCAGGTCGGCGAACTCCACCAGCTCGGGCGCGGCGTTGCGGCCCGTCATGATGATGTGCGTGTCGGCGGGGCGGTTGCGCAGCACCGAGATCACCTCGTCGGCCTCGAGCCAGCCGTACGTGACCGGGTACGTGATCTCGTCGAGCACAACGAGGTCGTACGCGGCCGACTCGATCTTCTCGCGGGCGAGCGCCCAGCACTCGCGGGCAAGCGCGATGTCCTTGTTGATGTCCTTCGAGAGCCACGTGAAGCCGTCGCCGAGCGGGATCATCTCGATGCCCATGCGCCTCGCGGCGCGCGTCTCGCCGTAGTTCGCGGTCTTGGACTTGATGAACTGCAGCCAGCAGACCTTCCAGCCTCGCCCCCACGCGCGCATCGTGACCCCGAGGGCCGAGGTGGTCTTGCCCTTCCCGTCGCCCGTGTAGAGCAGCACGAGCGGGTGCCTTTTGGGGACCGGGTTCTCCTCGGCGTCCGCGGGTGCGAGGTCGTCGTCGGGCTCGCGCCACTTCTCGGTCGTCATCTCAGGACTCCAGGCGCGAGGGGATGACGACCGGCGCGCCCGACGCCGGGTGCGGCAGTACCGTCACGCCGTTGCCGTAGACCCGCTGCACGTGCTCCGACGTGACCACCTCGGACGGTGGCCCCCCGGCGACCACCTCGCCGCGGTCGAGCAGCACGACGCGGTCGCAGTAGGCGGCGGCCAGCGTCAGGTCGTGGACGATCAGCAGCACGCCCGCCCCGGCGGCCGCCAGCTCCGCGACCAGTTCGAGGACCTCGACCTGCGCGTGCGCGTCGAGGTTCGAGGTCGGCTCGTCGAGCAGCAGCAGCGGCGCCTCCTGCGCGAGCGCGCGGGCGATGAAGGCGCGTCGGCGCTCACCGCCGGAGAGTGAGCCGAGATCACGGTCCGCGAACTGGTCACAGCCCGCGCGCCGCATCGCCTCGGCGGCCACGTCGAAGTCGTGGCGCGACTCGCTGGCGAGCAGCCCGAGGTGCGGGTGGCGCCCCAGCACGACGAGGTCGCGGACGCGCATCGTCGCGGGCGCCTCGGGCAGCTGCTGCACGACGGCCACGCGCCGCGCCAGCTCGCGGCGCGGGAGCGCGTCGAGCGCGTCGCCCCCGATCGCGACCTCGCCCGCCGAGGGCTCCAGCAGGCCGGTGACGACGCGCAGGAGCGTGCTCTTGCCCGCCCCGTTCGGCCCGACGAGCCCGACGACCTCGCCGCTCCCGACTCGCACCTCGACGTCCCGCAGGATCGCCTGGCCCCCGAGATCGACGTGGATACCGGATGCCTCCAGCAGCGGGGCCGTCGAGGGTTGGGTCGCGGACGGAGCCGCGTAGCGGGTGGACGTGGTCATGGTGGTCACAGCGGGGCCGCCCGTCGGGTGCGCAGCAGCCAGAGGAAGAACGGCCCGCCGAGCAGCGCCGTGAGCACCCCGACCGGCACCTCCTGCGGCGACAGCATCGTCCTCGCCAGCAGGTCGACGAGGATGAGGAACGAGGCCCCGAAGAGCGCCGCCAGTGGCAGCAGCCGCCGGTGGTCGCCGCCGAACGCCAGCCGCACCGCGTGCGGCACGATCAGCCCGACGAAGCCGATCACCCCGGCGATCGCCACCGCCGTGGCCGCGGTGAGCGAGGCGGCGGCGAGCACGATCAGCTTGGTGCGCGTGACGGGGACGCCGAGCTGCGACGCCTGCTCCTCGTCGAGCTGGAGCACGTTCAGCACCCTCGCGTGCATCGCGACGATGACCGTGCCGACGACGAGGTAGGGCATCGCCCAGCCGATGCGCTCCCAGTTCGAGGTGTTAAAGCCGCCGAAGAGGAACGAGAAGATCGGCCGCGCCTGCTCGCCGCCGGTGAGCAGGATGAACGCCGTCGCCGCCCCGAAGACGGCCGAAAGCGCGACCCCGGCGAGGATCAGCGTCGTGCTATCCACGCCGCCCCCACCCGTCGCGAGCAGGTAGACGAGCACGACGGTGCCGAGCGCGCCCGCGAAGGCGAAGACGGGCACCCAGCCGAAGCCGTAGGCGTCGGTCGAGAGTGGCGAGATGATCGCGATCGCCGCCCCGAGCGCGGCGCCCGAGGCGACCCCGAGCAGGAACGGCCCGGCGAGCGGGTTGCGGAAGACCCCCTGGTACGAGGCCCCGGACAGCGCGAGCGCCGCGCCGACGGCCCCCGCCGCGATCACCCTCGGCAGCCGGATGTCGAGCACGATCGTCTCCTGCGTGGCCGGCACTGTGACGTCGACGGTCACCATCGGCAGCCGGTCGAGGAGGATGCGCAGCACCGTCGCGGGCGGGATGTCCGCCGCGCCCTGCGTCAGCGCCACGAGCGCGACGACGACGAGCAGCACGGCGGCGGCGAGCGCAGGTCCGGGAGCGCGCGGGACGGCTCGAGGCAGCCACGCGGCGCGAGCCGCGGGCGGTGGGGCGACCGCCTCGCCCATGCGTGCGCCGAGGGATTCGCGTGCCACGAAAACGCCCCTCCGATGCGAGAGGCGGTGTCCAGCGATGCCGGTCCGGCGGGGCCGCACGGCATGCCGTCGCCTGTCCTCGCAGGTTCGCGACATCGCGCAGGCCGGTGTTCTGGCTTACCCGGCGGCGGCTCACGCCGCGCCACGGCTCACAGTTGCGGGACAGCGCCGGACTCGCACCGGCTTCCCCAGCTGCTGCGCGGCGATCACCGTAGCACGACGCCGACCGCGGAGCCATGCGAGGTCTACCACGCTGGGTCGGCCTCCCAGCGCGTCTGCGTCTCGACGAACGCACCCTCGAGCCAGGCGTGGCCGACCCGGATGCGGAGCGAGTAGAGCCACACCTCTTCGCCCTCGGGCGCCTCACCGGCGAGCAGGTCGAACGGCTCGCCCGTCGTCGGGTTGACGTACTTCGCCGCGAACGCGGCGACGACCGCCTCCGGCGCATCCTCGAACGCGTGCCGCTCGACGACGCCCTCGATGATGGCGACGTCCTCGGCGCTCTCGTGGTGGACGACGGCGTATGGCTGGTGGTTGAGGTTGCGCACCTTCTGCCCGCCGGTGCCGAACCAGAGCTCGTCGCCCAGCAGGACGCCCCACACCGGCATCGCGTGCGGCCGCCCGTCGGGCCGGGTTGTCGCGAGCCAGTACGACGTCGCGGCGCGCAGCCGCGAGAGCGCGCGCTCACGCATGTGCTCGACCGCCATCTCGCGCCTCCATGCAAAGCGCCGGCCCGCGTGGAGCGGGCCGGCGTGTGTGCGTTGCCTGCGAGGTGGGAGCTAGCCGCGAGGCAGCCCCAGCCCGCGCGTAGCGATGATGTTGCGCTGCACCTCGGAGCTCCCGCCGGCGATGGTCGACGGGATCGAGCGGATGTAGCCACGGATGTGCTCGCCCTTGAGCACCTCGCGGCCGTCGCCCGGCCAGATCTGCGAGTGCAGGCCGAAGGCGCGCACGCCCACGCGGTGCAGCTCCTGGCCCTGCTCGCTCGCGAACATCTTGCCCATCGACGCCTCGTAGTTCGGGACGAGGCCCGCCGCCTGCATCGAGGCGACGCGGAGCGAGAGGTTGTACGAGATCTCGGTGGCGATGTACCGCTCCGCGATGCGCTCGCGGATGGCCTGGCTGTGGGTCAGCAGCGAGCGGTCGTCGTTCACGACTGCGTCGAGGAGGGCCGTCAGCTGCAGCTGCTGCTCGACCGGCGCGCCGATGCCGGAGCGCTCGAAGTCCAGCAGGGTCATGCCGACGTACCAGCCGCGGTTCTCCTCGCCGAGCACGTTGGCGACCGGGACGCGCACATCCTCGAAGAAGACCTCGTTGATGTGGTGACCCCAGGCTGCGTCGATGAGCGCGCGGACGTTGATGCCCGGCTGGCGGATGTCGTCGATCATGATGAACGAGATGCCGCGGTGCTTCGGCGCGTCCGGGTTCGTGCGTACCAGCGCGAAGATGGCGTCGGCCTTGTGGGCGCCGGACGTCCAGATCTTCTGGCCGTTGACGATGTACTCGTCGCCGTCACGCACTGCGCGGGTCTGGAGGCTGCCGAGGTCGGAGCCGGCGCCCGGCTCCGAGTAGCCCTGCGCCCAGGCGACCGTGCCGGAGAGGATGTCGCCGACGTACTTCTCCTTCTGCTCGTCGGTGCCGTGCACCAGCACCGTCGGGCCGAGCAGCGCCACGCCGGAGCCGCCGACGGACGGGGCCTGCGCGCGCGCCATCTCCTCGTTGAAGATGACCTGCTCGATGGCCGTCAGTCCGGCGCCGCCGTACTCGACGGGCCAGTGCGGGGCGATCCAGCCGTTCTCGGAGAGCGCCCCGGCCCACTCGGCGGCCGCGTCGATGATCGACTGGTCTTCGCTCACGCGGTCGGCGTACCAGGCGAAGAAGCCGTCCATGTCGGCGTCCTCGCCGGTCTCGATGCGCTGCCGGTAGCGCTCCGGCATGCGTTCCCGGATGAAGGTGGCGACCTTGTCGCGGAAGGCCGCCTGTTCTGCGTCGTCGTTCCAGTTCATGGTGTGTCCTCGCTCCGATGCGATGTGGTGCGCCGATGATGCGCCTCACGGCGCGCCGTGGCAAACCTCGGATCGCCCGAGGAGCCCTCGACGGGCTGCCGCGGCGGCCCGCGGCTGGTAGCCTGCCCGCCGTACCCGCACGGAGGTGCCCACATGCCCGAGTCCCTGACCCCCGAGCTGATCGAGCTCCGCGACCGCACGCAGGCGCTCGTCGACGACCTGCGCGCGCTCGAAGCCGACCTCCCCGACGACCTCGACGCGCCCATCCCCGCCGAGGCCGCGGCGCAGGCGCGCGAGCGCTCCCAGGCCGCGGGCCTGTTCGGCATGACGCAGCCTGCCGAGTTCGGCGGCACGAACGCCGGTCCGCTCGAGCTGACCGTCGCGCGCGAGACCGTCGCGGCCGCCAACCTGCGCCTCGGGCGCAGCGTGTTCGGGCCGGGCCCGGGCGTGCTCCGCACCGCCGAGGGCGACGCGCGCGCACGCTTCCTCGAGCCCGTGCTGCGCGGCGACAAGCAGGGCTCGTTCGCGTTCACCGAGCCCGGCGACGCGCTGAGGCCGACGTGGGCCGTCCGCGACGGCGAGGACCTGCTCGTCACCGGCCGCAAGGCCTACGTGAGCGGCGGCGCCACCGCCGACTTCTACTCGGCGCTCATCAACGTCGAGGACGGCGACCAGGGGCCGGGCGGCACCGCGATGCTCGTCATCGAGGCCGGCACGCCCGGTGTCAGCATCGACCACTCCTTCGTCTCGATGGACGGCGGCGGGCACGTCTCGCTGTCGTTCAGCGAGGCGCGCGTGCCGGTGGCGAACGTGATCGGCGCGATCGGTGAGGGGATGCCTCGCGCGCTCGGGAACATCAACGACATGCGCCTCGGCGTGGCGGCCGAGTGCACGGGCCTCTCGATGTGGACCACGGACTACACGACGAACCACCTCAAGGCGCCGCACCGCAGCGGCACCCCGCTCGGTGAGCGCGAGGGCGTGCGGCTGCGCTACGCCGACATGCGCATCGAGACGTACGCGGCGCGCAGCATGCTCTACCGCAGCGCGCGGCTGCGCGACTCCGGGGACGACGCCATCAACGAGATCGCGGCGACGAAGATGTTCGCGGCGGAGGCCGTCGGCCGGCACGTGGACACGGCGATCCAGCTCGCGGGCGGACAGGCGCTGATCGTCGGCCACCCGCTGGAGGCGCTCTACCGGCGCGTGCGCGCGCTGCGCCTCGGCGAGGGCGCCTCGGACCTGCTCCGCATCAACGTCGCCCGCGGCATCCTCGAGTTCGACGCCGGTCGGCTGTAGGGCGTCACCATGGGAGGCAGCCGAGATCGCGACCGGATGCCCCGAAAGAACCCGTTCATCCACACGGATGCGGACGGGCATCTCGTATTCGAGCCGGATGAGAGACCGGCGAAGGAGCGCATCTGGCGGCTGGACGCCGATGGCGACCCGACGCCGCTCGAAGTGGCGAAGTACAAAGGCGAGGCCGATCTGCAGAAGCTCATCGCCGACCATCCGGAGGTGCTGGAGCGCGTCACGCCGGACGACCCGCGTCGCTGGCTCCTCGTCAGCCGCGAGATGGGCATCCCCGATAGTGAGGAGACCGGTGATCGCTGGTCCATCGATCACCTGCTGATCGATCAGGACGCCGTCCCGACGCTGGTCGAGGCCAAGCTGAGCGAGAATCGGGAGATTCGCCGGATGGTTGTCGGCCAGCTGCTTGAGTACGCCGCTCACGCAACGCGCTACTGGACGATCGAGCAGATCCGGGCGTCCTTCGAGGCAGAGCAGGGCGGTGAAGAGCAGGCCCGCGTCCGCCTCGCGGAGTTCAGAGAGCAGGATGGTTCAGAGGACGGCGCGTACGAGGCGTTCTGGGACGAGGTCGGAACGAACCTTCGTGCCGACAACATCCGTCTGCTCTTCGCGGTGGATAGGGTCCCCGATGAGCTAGAGCACATCGTGAAGTTCCTCAACCGCAACATGGCGCACGTCGAAGTGCTGGCGGTGGAACTCAGGCAGTTCACGAGCGTCGGCACGGGCTTCCGCACACTCGTGCCGCGTGTGGTCGGTCACTCGGAGAGTCGCCGTGCACGTGCGAGCGGCCCTCGGCGCACGCTGACGATGGAAACCTTCCTGCCGGGGTTCCCGGACGGCGCCGTGCGTGAGGCTGCGCGCGAGCTGCTCGAACGAGCAGCACGCGCGGGTGCGACCCTCAGGTGGGGCACGGCCGGCGCAAGTATCCGCGTCCCGTGCCCGGCATGGCAGGGGCTCGTCAGCGTCGCGTGGCTCTCACCCGAGGGCAAGCGGACCGGAATGGGGACCCGTGACTTCTCGTTCGGCTCGTTCATGTTCGAGGACTACACTCGTGATCCCCCCGCACAGTTGCAGCAGACGATGCTGCGCTACGTGGAGCAGTTCGAGGCCGAATCGTGGTCACACCACAATCCTGCCGCTGACACGGTCTGGGAGGTCGCGCCCTCGGATGCGGCACAGCACATCGGGACGCTCTGCGAGCGAGTCGAGAACGTCCTGCGGGAACTCGCCGCCCTCCCACCAGCCGACGAGTAACACTCGATCGCCAGACGCCTCGACGCACCCCATCGGGCCGAAACCGGCCTGCTCGGGCAGGCGAAACGGCGCCTGGCCCTTCACGCGCCGATCGATCCGGGCTATACATCGTGCGGGACACGGGAACACCGGGAGAATCGAGGTGCGGCATGCCGGGACCACTGGCGGGTGTCAAGGTATTCGAGGTTTCGCAGATCGTGGCCGGGCCCTACGCCGGCCAGACCCTCGCGGACTTCGGCGCCGACGTGGTGAAGTGCGAGCCGCCGGGCGGCGAGGGCCTGCGCGTCCTGGGCGAGTTCGTGCCCGGCGAGAGCAAGGCGTTCCACACGCTCAACCGCGGCAAGCGCAGCCTGGTGCTGGACCTCAGCAACGAGGCCGGGCAGGCGGCGGTGCATCGCCTCATCCCGGAATTCGACGTCTTCCTGATCAACTCGAGGCCCGGCGTCCCGCAGCGGCTGAACGTCGACTACGACACGTTGATCCGGTACCGCCCGGACCTCGTCTACATCGAGAACAGCGGCTACGGCGACCGCGGGCCGGGCGCTGAGCGCTCGGGCTCCGACATCATCGCGCAGGCCTACAGCGGCCTGATGGCCGCCGACGGCAAGGTCGACGAGTACGGCGCGCCGGAGATGATCACCGCGACCGCGCCCGGCGACTACCACGCCGGCCTCGGCGCGGCGCTGGGCGTGGTGGCCGCGCTCTTCCACCGCGAGCGCACCGGCGAGGGCCAGCACATCGCGAGCTCGCTGCTGGCCGCCGGGCTGAACCTCGCCAGCGGCTCGGTGAGCCGGCTGCCGGTCTTCGACGCGATGGTCACCGACCCCGCGATGCAGCGCCTCCATGAGGCGCGCGAGCGGGGCGAGAGCTACGAGGCCCAGCTCGCCGCCAAGGGGAGCATGTTCGACATGCTCGGCAAGGCCTTCCGGCTCTACTACGGCGGCTACAGCGTGAAGGACGGCGCCGTCATCCTCGGCGCACTCACCCCGGCGAACCGCGACCAGTTCCGCCGCGCGCTCGGCGTCGAGGACGACCCGACGGCTGCCGAGGACTTCAACGCGCTCGACCCGGCGAACAACGAGGTCGCCGAGAACATGCTGGAGCGCATCCGCAACATCATGCTCACGAAGACGATGGACGAGTGGATCGCGGCGTTCGACGCCGTCGGAGCGCCCGCCTCGAAGGTGAACCACCCCGAGGAGATGGCCGACGACCCGCAGGTCCAGGCCATGGGCTACATGGTGGACCTGGACCACGAGCTGACGGGGCCCGAGCAGATGGTCGGCCCGATCGTCCAGATGTCGAAGACGCCGACGGGCAACAACATGGCGTCGCCCACCCTCGGGCGGCACACGGACGAGCTGTTGAGGGAGCACGGCTGGAACGACGAGGAGATCGCGGCGCTGCGCGCGGCGGGTGGCACCGACTAACCGCCGCACGGCTGGGCATAACGCGTAGAATAGGCCGCGTCCCGGTGGGAGAGCCGGGGCGCTACGAGAAACCGAGGACACCATGGACTGGTCAGACAACGCAGAGCAGGCGGCCTTCCGCGCGGAGGTGCAGCAGGTCATCAACGACGGCCTGCCGGAGCACTACCAGGAGATCGCCAAGCAGGGCGGCGGGATGTTCGAGGAGGGCTGGCAGGCCGACCGCAAGTCGGACGACCCGGTCCGCCGCGGCGCGGCCGAGGACTGGTCGCGGGCCCTGGCCGAGCGCGGCTGGGTGGCCCCCCACTGGCCGAAGGAGTACGGCGGCGCGGGCCTGAGCTCGTGGGAGCAGTACATCTACAAGGAGGAGTTGGCGAAGGCCGCGGCCCCGGTCGTCGGCGGCGGCGGCGTCTCGCTGCTCGGCCCCACCCTCATCGTGCACGGCACCGACGACCAGAAGGAGAAGTACCTGCCGGGCATCCTCTCCGGCGAGGTCGCCTGGGCGCAGGGCTACTCCGAGCCGGGCGCCGGCTCGGACCTCGCGGGCCTGCAGACCCGCGCCCTGCGCGACGGTGACGAGATGGTCGTCAACGGGCAGAAGATCTGGACCTCCGGCGCGCAGTTCGCGGACAAGCTGTTCGCCCTCGTGCGCACCGACCCGAATGCCCCGAAGCACCGCGGCATCTCGTTCCTGCTCTTCGACGACATCAAGTCGCCGGGGCTCACGGTGCGGCCGCTGATCAGCATGTCGTGGAAGCACATCTTCAACGAGACGTTCTTCGAGGACGTGCGCACGCCCGCCACCAACATCGTCGGCGAGGAGAACCGCGGCTGGTACGTCGGCATGACCCTGCTCGACTACGAGCGCTCCTCGGTCGACAGCGCGGTCAACGACCGCGTCTCGATGGAGCACCTGATGGCGTACGTGAAGACCGAGGAGGGCGCGGTCCGCAGCCGCCTCGACATCCCGAGCGTGCGCGGCGACCTGGCAGACGCGTGGGTCGCGACCGAGGTCGCGGCGAACCTCTCGCTGCGCGTCGCCTCGATGCAGGGCGCGGGGCTGATCCCGAACTACGAGGCCTCGATGGTCAAGATGTTCGGGACGGAGACGATGCAGCGGCTGCAGCGCACCGGGACGCGCGTCTTCGGGCTCTACGCCAACCTGTGGGACCAGGAGCACGAGCTCACGCCGATGCGCGCGCGCTTCACGCACGGCTACGTCGACGCGATCCCGATGACGATCGCCGGCGGCAGCAGCGAGATCCAGCGCAACATCATCGCCACGCGCGGCCTCGGACTGCCTCGCAGCTAGTCCCGCCGTAAGGCGGCGTTCGCGGCGCCTGGAGCGGCCCCGGCTCACGCCGGGGCCGCCGTTTTGGACGCCTTCGGCCCGTTTTCGGCCCGGATCGAGCGAAATTCCTTGCGGAAACACGCCTTTTTCGCTCGCAGGGCCTAGCCATGCAGGTGCATATGCGCGTACTCTTTTACGCGCCCGCTGGTACTGGACGCGGGCTGAAAGGGGTTACGAGTGAACAAGGCAGACCTGATCGCCGAGGTCGCGGCAAAGTCCGGAGCGACCAACGCCGAGACCGAGCGTGTCCTCAACGGGTTCCGCGACGTCGTCGCCGAGAACGTGAGCGCGGGCGAGGACGTGTCCTACCCGGGCCTCGGCAAGTTCAGCCAGGTATCGCGAGGCGAGCGCATGGCGCGCAACCCGCGCACCGGCGAGTCCGTGAAGGTGCCCCCGTCGAAGGCGCCGAAGTTCACGGCCAGCTCGAAGCTCAAGGCGATCGTCGCCGGCGGCTAGGGTCCGGGCCCGCTCCGGCGGGCCTGCGGCCACCACCCTCCGGTAGCCACACAGGACGGCGGCAGCGCCCAGGCGCGTTGCCGCCGTCAGTCGTGCATGCGATGAGGGGCGCGGACCACCGCGGCGCGGCGCCGGGGTGCAGGGCGGCGGGGAATTCGGGCTGACGTAGACTGGTCGCCATGATGCAGGGGCCTGACACAGCCGAGTCCCCGATCGAAGCGATCGGGGAGGAGCAGCCCGGGTGCGGCGGCTGCCTGCTGTGGCTCCTCCGCCAGTCCGTCCTCCTCGTGCTGCTCGTCGGCGCCGTCGTCGCCGGCCTCCACCTGGGCTCACCGGTCGTGGAGCCCTGCCCGCTCGACGCGCCGCCCATCCCCGAAGCCGAGGTCTGGCGAACCGCGCCCGACATCTATGTGGATGCGTGCGTGGGCGTCCACGGCGTCGTGGTCAGCCGGGAGCTCGGCGGCGAGCTGATCGTGGAGATGGATCGCGGTGAGTACACCCTGCAGTTGCTCGTGCGCGGCCCCGACGCGGTCTTCGAAGAGGTCGAGGTGGGTGAGCCCCTGAGCCTGGCGGGGCGTATCAGGAAGCACGAGGACGGCGGGTACTTCGTCCATCACGGCGTGGACCACGGATGGTGGGGGAACCTGCGCGAGCACCTCGAAGGCGTCCTGGCCTCGCCGTAGCGATAGTCGCGCTCTCGCGGATCGATCGGGGCCCGGGTCAGCCCTTGCCGGCGTTAGGGGCGTTGCGGTTAGTCCACCCCTAGTAGTACATCCGCGCCTGGACCGAGGCCGCCACCGACAGCTCGATGTCCATGATCGCGCGTGTCATCGCCTGCCCGATGAGGTCGAGCTTGCGGACCTGCTCGATGCGCGGGGCGGCGCGCTCGAGCTCCTGCCGTGACAGCAGGTCGCTGAAGATGCCGCAGGCCTCGGCGAGCGCGATGATCATCACGTCGCGGGGGCTCGGGATCTCGTTGCTGAACAGCACGCCCATGATGCGCAGCTTCACCTCGCGCTCGGCGGTGCCGTCGACGGCCGGGTAGCGGCGCGAGCGGAAGACCCAGAGGTGGCGGTCGTCGCGGCTCTCGAGGATGCCGCGGGCCACGAGCCGCGCCAGCGATTCCTCGCGGATCGTGGCGGCGCGCTGTGCGGTCTGCTCCACCCAGTAGCGGATGTCCTGCTGGCCGCCCGACGCGATCTCGCGCAGCGTCGGGTCGAGCAGGTCGTCGCCGACGGGGGTGGCGTCGAGCAGGATCAGGTTCTGGAGATCCGTGTCGATCCGGTCTTCCATGGCGAGGTCCATGAGGACAGCGCCGGAAAGCGCGTAGTCCAGCGTCCAGCTGCGCGTGTGCGCGAACCTGCCGTCCTCGTCGCCGAGCAGGAGCAGGATGATCTCTTCCGCGAACCGCAGCATGTCGCTGGCCCCCTCCGGACTACGGGCTTACCACATTCATAGCGTTATTCTACCCCGCCGTGCGAGTTCAGGTCTCGCAAGCACGCGCCCCGCGCCATCACCGCGTGCGCCCACCGCCGGTCACGTGCGCGCTACTCGGGCTCGCAGTTGAACTGCCAGTTCACGCCGAAGCGGTCCGTGCAACTTCCAAAGTATGCACCCCAGAACATGTCCTCCAGGGGCATCGTCACGGTCCCGCCCTCGGAGATGCGGGCGAAGAGCGCGTCGGCCTCGGCGTGGCTGCCCGGGGCGTAGGAGATGGCGAAGTTGTTCCCCATCTGCGTCGGCTCCGGTGACCACGACGGCGTGTCGCTCCCCATGAGGGTGCTGCCGCCGACGGGGAGCGAGACGTGCATCACGCGGTCACGCTCGTCCTCGGGCACCAGGAAGTCGTCCGGTCCGTCGCCGAAGGTCCGGATGTTCTCGAACTCACCGCCGAACACGGAGCGGTAGAACTCGAACGCCTCGCGGCAGTTGCCGTTGAAGTTGAGGTACACGCTGAGGGCCATGGAACCGTCCTGTCAGACCGTCGTGTCGAGGAGCCGGGTCGTCGGACCAGCGACGCCTCGAGGACACGATAGCGCGACGACGCCGTCGGATCAGGCCTCGAGCGCGTCGCCCGCCCTGTGACGACACCCCCGTCTGTGCCACAGTGACGCGACCCGCGCGCTGCAGACATGCGCGCACCCCGGCGCCTCGACAGGGTCGATGCGATGACGTTCTCCGGCGAGCTGTGGCGCTTCACCGAGGGAGTGCGCGGCCGGATCGCGCTCGCGGTCGCGGTGGGGCTCTTCGCCGTCGCGGCCGGCGTGGCGCGGTTGGCGCTCCTCGGCTGGATCGGCGCGCGCATCTTCGAGGGCGCCGGGCTCGCCGAGTTGGCGCCGCTGATCATCGCCGCGGCGGCCGCCGTGCTGGCGACCTCCCTCGCGCACTACGTGAAGGAGGAGATCGCGAACGGGACGGCCCTGGAAGTCCAGTTCGCGCTCCGCCAGCGGCTCTTCGACCAGGTCGCGCGACTCGGGCCCGCGCACTTCGACCGTCAGCGCACAGGCGATGTGACCGTCGGCGTCGTCGAGGGCGTCGAGTTGCTGGAGACGTTCTTCGGGCAGTACCTGCCGCAGCTGATGGTGGCCGCGCTGGCGCCGATTGGCATCTTCGTCTTCATGGGCTGGCTCGACCTGCCCGTGGCGGCCGTCTACCTCGCCTTCGCCCTGGTCACGCTCTTCATCCCCTCGCTGCTCCGGCAGCGAAACACCGAGGCCTCCTTGCGGCGGCGCGACGCATACGGAGCCTTCGCAGCCGACTTCCTCGACTCCGTGCAGGGGCTCGCCACGCTCAAGGCGTTCGGCCAGAGCGGCAGGCGCGGCGATGCGCTGGCGCAGCGCGCGTACGAGGTCTTCCACTCGACGATGGGCGTCCTCCTGAGCAATGCGATCGCGCAGGGCCTCACCATCCTCGCGATCACCGTGGGCGCGGCCGTCGCGCTGTTCGTCGGCGCGCTGCGCGTCGAGAGCGGCGCGATGGAGCTCGCCGAGCTGCTCGTCGTGCTCATGCTCGGCGTCGAGGTGTTCCGGCCGCTGCGCGAGCTCAGCCAGCTCTTCCACCAGGGATTGCTCGGCGTAGCCGCGGCCGAGAGTGTGCTCGACGTGGACCGGGCGGAGCCGCAGACGCCCGACGCCGACGCGACGCCCGCGCCGGACCTCGAGCCGCGCATCGAGTTCGACGATGTCACGTTCAGCTACCCGGCCGGTCGCCGCCCCGCGCTGAACGGGGTCTCGTTCACCGTCGAGCCCGGCCGCCGCATCGGCGTGGTCGGGCGGTCGGGCTCCGGCAAGTCGACGCTGGTGTGGCTGCTGCAGCGGCTCTACACACCGCAGGCGGGCGCGATCCGCCTCGGCGGCCACGACCTCAACGAGCTGCAGTTCCAGGACATCCGCGCGCAGATGGCGGTCGTGCTGCAGGACACGTACCTCTTCCACGGCTCGGTGGTCGCGAACCTCCGCTTCGCGAAACCCGACGCGACGGACGACGAGATCCGCGAGGCGGCCCGCGCCGCCAACGCGCACGACTTCATCACCAACCTGCCGGAGGGCTACGCGACCGTCATCGGTGAGCGCGGGCACCGCCTCTCGGGCGGTGAGCGGCAGCGCATCGCCATCGCCCGCGCGCTGCTGCGCGACGCGCCGATCCTGATCCTCGACGAGGCCCTGTCGAGCGTGGACGCCGAGAACGAGGCGACCATCCAGGCCGCCCTCGACGGGCTGATGGAGGGCCGGACGACGCTGATCATGGCGCACCGCCTCTCGAGCGTGCGCGCCTGCGACGAGATCCTCGTGCTGGACGAGGGCCGGCTGGTGGAACGCGGCGACCACGAGACGCTGCTCAAGGAAGGCGGCGTCTACGACTGGCTCATGGCCGGCCAGATGACCGACCCCAGCCTCGACGCATGGGCCGAGGGTGACCCGGCGACCGAGGCGGCCCCCGTCGGCGCGGGGTCGGGCGCCCTCGCGATGCGCGACGACGTCGGCGGACCGACTGAGGCGATCATCCGCGCCGAGGGGATGGGCTGGCGGGAGACCTCGGCGCGCCTGCTCGCGCTGGCCGCCCCCTACTGGCTGAAGACGGTCCTGACATTCGTCACCGGCGTGTCGCACTTCCTCGGCGTGATCGCGGTCGGCGTGATCGGCGCGCTCATGGTCGCGAACGTGCGGGACGGCGACCCGATCGGCGTGCTCGCGGTGCTGCTGATGGTGGTCGCGGTGCTGACCGGCGTGTTCCGGTTCCTCGAGAACTGGATCTCCCACGACATGGCGTTCCGCCTGCTCGCCGACATGCGCATCGACCTCTACCGCAAGCTCGACCAGCTCGCGCCCGCCTACCTGCTGCGACGCCGCACCGGCGACCTGGTGTCGATGGCGACGCAGGACGTCGAGACGGTCGAGTACTTCTTCGCGCACACCATCGCCAACGCCTTCGTGAGCGTCGTCGTCCCCGGCGCGGCGCTGGTCACGCTCTTCGTCGTCGACTGGCGGCTCGGGCTGGGCCTCGCGCCGCTGCTCGTCGTGGCGGGGCTGAGCCCGCTCTTCACCCGACGCATCGTCGACCGGCTGGGGTCGAGGTCGCGCGACCACCTCGGCGCGCTGAACGCGCACATGGTCGACACGCTGCAAGGGCTGCGCGAGGTCACCGCCTTCCAGCGCGAGCGGGAGCGCAAAGCGGAGTTCGAGGGCCTCATGCGCGAGTACCGGCCGGTGCGGGCCGGGTTCAACCGCCAGATCGCCGCGCAACGGACGCTCCTCGAGGGCCTCACAGGCTTCGGCGGGCTCGCGGTGCTGACCATCGGCGGGGCGCTGGCCGTGCGCGGCGAGGTCGACTCGTCGCTCACGCCGATGCTGACGCTGCTCGCGATGGGCGCGTTCATGCCGGTGGCCGAACTCGCCCAGGTCGGGCGACGCCTCGGCGACACGCTTGGCGCGACACGGCGCCTGACCGCCGTCCACGGCGAGCAGGTGCCGGTCCTCGACGGCCCCGGCGCGTCGGGAGCGGCCGCCGCCGCCGGCGCGGACGGCGTCTCCGAGGGCGCGTTCGCCGACGTCGGCTTCACGTACGAGGACACGCCGCGCCCGGCGCTGGCGGACGTGTCGTTCGACCTCCGACCCGGCGGCACCGTGGCGCTCGTGGGCCCCTCGGGCGCGGGGAAGACCACCGCGGCCCACCTCATGCTGCGGTTCTGGGACCCGCAGGACGGGAGCATCACGCTCGAGGAGTCCGACCTGCGCACGTACCGCCTCGACGAGCTGCGCGGGCAGGTGGCGCTCGTCGCGCAGGACACCTACCTCTTCAACGCCTCGATCCGTGACAACCTGCGCGTCGCCCGACCCGAGGCGACCGAGGACGAGCTCATGCTCGCCGTCGGGCGCGCCGGCCTCGCCGACTTCATCGAGTCGCTGCCGGACGGGCTCGATACGCCCGTGGGTGAGCGCGGGGCGCAGCTCTCCGGCGGGCAGCGCCAGCGCGTCGCTATCGGGCGCGCCCTGCTCAAGGACGCCCCCGTCCTCATCCTCGACGAGGCCACATCGCACCTCGACGGCCTCAACGAGCGGCTGGTGCGGGACGCCCTCGACGAGCTGATGGAGCACCGCACGACGCTGGTGATCGCCCACCGCCTCTCGACGGTCCGCGACGCCGACCAGATCGTCGTGCTCGACGAGGGCCGGGTCGTCGAGGTCGGGCGGCACGAGGAGCTCGCGGCGCAGGACGGCCTCTACGCGAGGCTAGTGCGGCGCCAGCTCGCCGGCGCGCGTCGGTAGTCATGACCCTCGCCCACGCACCTCGTGGCGCCGCCTTGTTGCCGCGGCGGGCGCTGGTGGCAGCGTCCCTGCTGCTCGCCGCCGCCCTGCTCGCATGCACCACGGGCGGCGACGACCCCGCCGCCGATGCGCGGCTGGCGGAGTTGGAGGCGCAGACCGCCGCCCTCGAAGCATCGATCGAGGCACTCGAGGAGCAGAACGCCGAGCTGGAGCGCGAGGTCGAGGCGCTGCGCGCGGAGCTCGCGGCGACGGGCGACCCGCTCGACGACCTCGACGCCCGGCTACAGGAGATCGAGGAGATCTTCGCGCGGCTGGATGCGCTCCTGCCCGGCTGGGAGCGCTGGACCGAGGACGACGACGAGGAGTCGGCGCGACTGGACGACGCGGCCGTGGAGCAGACCGCGCGGCTCGTGGAGGACTCGGGCGTCGAGGTGCGCTACGTCGACCACCCGGGACGGGGCGACCGCTCGGTCCTCGCGCTCCCTCGGGACATCGTTGCGGGTGAGACGCCGCTGGTCGTCGCGCTGCACGGCTACGGGTCGGACTCAGCGTCCCTCGCCGCCTACGTACCGCTGCACGAGCGCGTCGACCGCCGCGGCTTCGCCCTCCTGCTGCCGAACGGCACGCACGACGACATGGGGAACCGCTTCTGGAACCCCACCGACGAGTGCTGCGACGGGGGCAAGAGCGGCGAGGACGACGTGGCGTACCTGACCGAGCTGGTGGCGGAGGCGCGTCGCGTCGGGGACCTCGGGCCGGTGTACGTCTTCGGCTACTCGAACGGCGGGTTTATGTCGCACCACATGGCCTGCAAGGGCCTGCCCGGCCTGCGCGCCGTCGCCAGCCTGGCCGGGACGAGCTACGTCGAGGACTCCAGCTGCGAGGGCGCGCCCCCGGTCTCCGTGCTCCACGTCCACGGCACCGACGACGACGTGATCCTGTTCGAGGGCGACGAGAGCGACAAGGACCCGGACGGCGACGGCAAGCGTGCCTTCTACCTTGGCGCCACCGAGATGGTGGCGCGCTGGGGCCGGTTGGCCGGCTGCGAGTGGCCCGAGGACCTCGAGCCCCACGCCAGCCTCGACCTCGACCAGTGGGTGCCGGGCCCCGAGACGCGCGCGTTCCGCGTGGCGTCGGGCTGCGCCGAGGGGGTCACCATCGAGCTCTGGGAAGGCGTCGGCAGCAGCCACGGACCTGCCTACGGCGACGCATTCGTCGACGCGCTGCTCGACTGGCTGCTGTCACACGAGTGAGGGTCGCGCGAGCCGCGTGAGTGCTGCCGCGCGATCACTCCAGCCAGGTCACGACCTCGGAGTGGGGCGTGCGCTCGGCCGTTGGGAGCGCGGCGGCTCTCCCGAGGCCCACCATCCCGACCATCGTCCACGCCTCGTCGGCGCCGAGCATGGCGGCCAGCCCCGGAATCCGGGTCAGGCCGCCCGTGGTCCAGTCCATGCACAGCCCCTCGGCGACCGCGGCGAGGGCCATGTTCTGGACGGCGCAGCACGCGGTGGCGTAGTTCTCGCGCGTGATCTCCTCGTTCTCTCCATCGACGCTGTAGACGTAGACCATCGCGGGAGCGTTCAGCACGCGGTCGCGCTTGCCGTCGGCCGAGCGGCGTCTCCGCTCCGGGCTCGGGTTCGTCGCCTCGTCGTAGGCCGACTGCCAGGCGGCCTCGGCGATCCTCGTGCGCATCGGGCTGTCCTTGGGGATCGCGAAGAAGCGCGTCGGCTCGGTCATGCGGTGGGTTGGGAGCCCAGATCGCGGCGGCGAAGAGCCGCTCCAGCGTCTCGCGGGACACCGGGTCGGCGGTGAACTCCTTCACGTTGCGCCTGCGGAAGATGGCGTCGTAGACCCCGACGGCACTCGCGGGGATGTCGACCTCGTCGCTGCTGAGCTTCATGCCGGTCTCCGGAGAGCGTGGGGCCCGTCGAGGTACTCGACGGCGGGTTGACGGGATATCGAGCGTCATGGTGGGCCAAGGCGAACCAATTGGCGAACGTTCGCTGGGAGTTGCTGATGTGAGCAAGGCGCCTATCAGCCCAGGATAGCTACCCACGAGCCTGCTGACCCACTAGATCCGAGGCTCTTCAGATCCCCAAGTCAGTCGGTTCCGGGGCTGCGACCAATCCCGGAAATGGCTGGGGATGTGGTTCCTGCCATCCAGGAACATCGCTCGTTGACATGCAACCCTGTGGTTGCGTATCGTACGTCTGCATGCACAACGACCTGGTCTTCAGGGCACTCGCGGACCCAACTCGGAGGTTGATGCTGGACGAGCTCTCTGAGCGCAACGAGCAGACGCTCTACGAGCTCACAGCGCGCTTGATCATGCGGCATGAAGTCGCCATCTCCCGACAGGCCCTGGCCAAGCACATTGACCTCCTGGAACAAGCAGGGCTCGTAAGCTCGGAGAAGCGCGGCAAGTATCGGATGCTTGCCTTCACTGACGAACCCCTCAGGGCCGTCATGGATCGATGGCTCAGGTAATACCACGAAAAGAAAGGGAGGCGAGATATGCGTATTACGCTCACCAGCGTCTTCGTACGTAACCAGGACGAAGCTCGGAAGTTCTACACGGAGACCCTCGGCTTTGTGAAGAAGCATGACTTGCCCGTGGGGGCATTCAAGTGGCTTACCGTGGTCTCGCCCGATGACCCAGATGGAACCGAGCTGCTGCTTGAACCAAATGACAACCCGGTAGCACAGGAATATCAGAAAGGGATCTTTGACCAGGGCATCCCAGCGGCATCCTTTAGAGTCACGGACATCCGTGCAGAGTATGAGAAACTGAAGCTACTGGGCGTAGCTTTTACGATGGAGCCAACAGCATTGGACAACGTCACTATCGCGGTCTTTGACGACACCTGCGGCAACTTGATCCAGATCATGCAAACGTAACGACGACCGACCAGACCATCCCGCCTGGGACGCGGGTACAGTCTGACCCGCATTGGCATCTGGTGGGCCCGCCAGGATTCGAACCTGGGACCGATCGGTTATGAGCCGACTGCTCTAGGCCGCTGAGCTACGGGCCCACAGCGGCACCGACAGGGTACACGCGACCGATGCTCTCGACGCCCCCGCAGCGTGAGGGACGAAGCGACGCCGCCGGGCGTCTCAGGCGATCGGGCCCAACTCGCCGCCGCCGAGGATGTGCATGTGGAGGTGCGGCACCTCCTGGCCGGCGTCCGGGCCGTTGTTCACCACCAGCCGGTAGCCGCCCTCCGCCAGCCCCGCCCGCGCCGCGATCCGCGAGGCCGCGACGAGCATCCGCCCCGCCCACCCGGCGTCGCCGTCATCGAGCCCGGCCGGGCCCGCGGGCGGCTCGCCGCGCGGGATCAGCACGATGTGCGTCGGGGCGGCGGGGTTGATGTCGCGGAACGCGATGAACTCGTCGTCCTCGTGGACGCGGTCGCTCGGGATCTCGTCGCGCAGGATGCGCGCGAAGACGTTGTCGCGGTCATAGCCGGTCGCCTCGTCGCTCACGTTGGACCTCTCCCCCTGGCTCGATCCGCCGCGCTCGCGGCGAGCCGCCTCACACCTCGAGTTCGAGCTTGCCCATGCCGCGCAGCACGAGCGTTCCGGCTCGCTCCGCGCCACCCTCGGCGACCCGCGGCTCCGGGAAGGCGTCGAGGAGCGCACGGAACGCGATGTCGCCCTCCAGCCGCGCGAGCGGCGCGCCGAGGCAGAAGTGGATGCCGCGCCCGAACGAGAGGTGCCGGTTGGGCGAGCGCGCGATGTCGAGCGCGTCGGGCTCGGGGAACTGCGCCGGGTCGCGGTTCGCCGAGCCGAGGAGCAGCAACACCGTCGAGCCTGCCTCGATGGTGCGTCCGCCGACCTCGGCGGTCTCGCGCGCGAAGCGCACCGCGCCCTGCACGCTGCTGTCGTAGCGCAGGAACTCCTCGACGGCCGAGGGCAGGAGCTCGGGCTCGGCGCGCAGCCGCGCGGCCGCCTCGGGGTGCTCGGTCAGGGCGAGCAGGCCGTTGCCGATCAGGTTCGTCGTCGTCTCGTGGCCGGCGAGGAGCAGCAGGATCGAGAACGCCAGCAGCTCGTCGTGCGAGAGGCGCTCGCCGTCCTCCTCGGCCTGCACGAGCGCCGTCATGATGTCGGCGCCCGGGGCGGCGCGGCGCTCCGCGACGACCTCGTCCATGTACGCGACGACCTCGACCGTGGCCCGCCGGGCGTTGGCGAGCACGTCCGGGGTGTTGAGCACGTTCGTCGTGTTCGCGATCGCCGTCGACCACTCCTTGAAGCGGTCGCGGTCGCTCGCGGGGACGCCGAGGAGCTCCGCGATTACGATGATCGGGAGGGGCTGCGCGAAGCCTGTGACGGCGTCGAAGCGCCCGCCTCGGGCGCGGTCGGCGTCCGCGAGCAGCGCGGCGGCGATCTCCTCGATGTGGGGGCGCAGGCCCTCGATGGCGCGAGGGGTGAAGGCGCGGTTGAGCAGGGTGCGGAGGCGGGTGTGCACCGGCGGGTCGGAGTTGAGCACCGTCGGCACCTCGCCCAGCGGGAACTCGCGGCGCTGTTGCTGCAGCACCGTCGCGAGCTGGCCGGAGGCCGTGTCCGAGCTCGACGAGAACACGTCCGGGTCGCGGAGCACGCGCTCGCAGTCCTCGTAGGCCGTGAGCACCCAGGCCTGGATGGCCATGCTGAAGTGCACGGGGTCCTCGGCGCGCAGCGCGGCATAGGCCGGGTAGGGGTTGGCCTGGTACGAGGGCAGGAATGGATTGAAGACCGCCATCGCCTACGATCGTAACGCACCGCCCCACCCACGCGTCGAGGGGACCATGCGATGACTCAGACAGTGCTCGGTGTGGCGCCGCGTCCGCCGTCGGGCCGGTGGCGGCGCTTCGTGCCGATGGCCGTCACGGTGGTGCTGCTGTGGCTGCGCTGGCGCTGGCTGCGCATCATGCGGTGGCTGCGCCGCTCCGAGCTGCCCGAGCAGACCGCGCGCTTCCACCTCTCCGCCGCGCGCGCCATCGTGCGCCGCGCGGTGCGTCAGCAGGGGCTCATCATCAAGAGCGTGCAGTTCCTGGGCAGCCGCGCCGACATCCTCCGCGACGAGTACGTGGAGACCATGTCGCTGGTCCACGACGCCGTCCCGCCCCGGCCGTGGGAGGAGATGCGCCCGCTCATCGAGCGTGAGCTCGGCGGGTCCGTCGACGACCTCTACGCGGAGTTCGACCGCAACGCCGTCGCCGCCGCTTCGCTCGCGCAGGTCTACCGTGCGCGGCTGCACGACGGCACCGACGTAGCCGTGAAGGTGCAGTACCCCGGCATCGACCGCATCGTCGGCTGGGACATCGAGACGATCCGCTGGCTGGCCGCCGTCTGGGCGCGCATCGAGAACGTGATCGACTTCCGCCCCGTCGCCCAGGAGCTCGAGCGCAACGCGCCCGACGAGATCGACTTCATACACGAGGGACGGGCCGCCGAGGAGATCGCGGCGCTCCTCGATGGCCGCGACGACGTCGTCGTGCCTCGCATCTACTGGGAGCGGTCGAGCCGGCGCGTCCTGACGATGGACTACCTCGACGGCATCAAGATCACGAACGTCGACGAGTTGCGCGAGCTGGGTATCGACACGGCGGCCATCGCCGACGCGCTGATCGACATCTACAACGTGACGATCCTGCGGCACGGCATGTTCCACGCCGACCCGCACCCCGGCAACCTCTTCGTGCTGCCGCCGAGGGACGGCGAGCCGGCGCGCATCGGCCTCGTCGACTTCGGGCTGACGAAGCGGCTGCCGGACGAGTTCCGGCAGCAGGTCGTGGTCCTGACCAGCGCGATCATCGCGCAGCACCGCGCCGAGATCTCGAACGTCATGGAGGACATGGGCTTCCGCACCCGCGTCCGCGACGAGGAGACCTACTACGAGCTCGGCGAGGCGTTCCTCGGCGACGTGCTGCGCTCCGGGCAGGCCTACGCCGACCAGCAGCTGTTCGCCGAGGTCAACGTGCGGCTCGGCCGCGTGCTGCGCGCCAACCCGCTCGTCGAGGTCCCCGGCGACGTGGTGCTGATCGCGCGCGTGATGGGGCTGCTCTCCGGCATTGGGCGCTCGCTCGACTCCGAGACGGACCTGATGGACTCGATCCTCCCGTACCTCGAGGAGGAGTCCGCCGCCCCCACGCCGACGACGTAGCCGGCGCCGCCCACCCCTCGGACGTCCCGTCGCGCCTCGATACGGTGCCCGGCAGTTGCGTGCCGAGCGGGGGTGGGGTCGTGGCGGAGTGGATGCCCGGGGTCGAGCGCGTACCCACGGCGGCCGTGGGCGGTGAGATCACGCCGCGAGGCGTGATGTCGCATGTCATGCAGGGCTGGCAGGCCACGATGATCCGCTGGGCGCGCGAGCGCCCGAGGGTCACGCGCAAGTCGGCGCACTTCACCATCGGTCGCGACGGCCGCGTCGTGCAGCACGTCCCCATCCGGCGGCAGGCGTGGCACGCGGGCCGCCTCGACCGCGGCGCACCGCCGCGGTGGTCGCTGCTCCCGGCCGGGGCGAACCCCAACGACCACGCGATCGGGATCGAGCACGAGGGGTTCAGCGGGGAGGCGTGGCCGGAGCCACAGGTGCGGGCCACCATCCGCGTCCACCGCTGGCTCTTCGCCGAGCTTGGCCTCGTCCCGTCGCCCGAGACGGTGATCGGCCACTGCATGACCGCGCCCGCATCGCGCGCGGCCGACCCCGGCCCGACGTGGCCGCGCGACCGCATCCTCGACGCGCTCCGCGAGGCGTCCGACGCACCCGCGGCGCTCACGCGCGCCGACTACGAGCGCTCGGCCCTGCGCGCCTACCTCGGCGTGCGCAGGCACTCCTACCGCGTCCACGAGGACGGCGAGTGGCAGTACATCGAGATACGCAGGCCGAAGCCGGTGGCCGGCGAAAGCGCGAGGGCCGGCTAACTTGCCGTACGGCCCTCGAGCAGGATGCGGAGGCGGATGCGCTTCACCAGGTCGCGGAGCGCATCCCGGCCGAGGATCGTCGGGTCGCCGATCTCCTCGTGGCGGAAGACGCCGCGCACCAGCAGGTCCTTGACCTCTTCCACGAGGTCCTCGCGCGACATCTCGTCGACGTAGCGGCTCATCGGTGGATCCGACGCCGCATGGGGCGGCCTAGCGGCGGCCGGCGACCCGGCGGTACGGGTCGCGGATGCGCTCGGCCGTGGAGGCGCAGTCGGGGCAGACCACGGACTTGGCGCGGAACATCACGCCACCCTTGGTGACGTAGGAGCCGCAGAGCACGCACTTCCCCTCGATACCGCCCTCGCCGTACTTGTAGAGGCCCTTCGAGGGCTCGTCCGCGGCGGCGGCTTCCGCCGCGGCCACGGCGGCCTCGGCCTCCGCGCGCGCCTCGGCAGCCGCACGAGCCTCCTCGGCGCCCTCGAGCGCGGGGATCGACGCCACCTGCGCGCGGGCGGCTTCGGGGTCGCTGTACCAGAGCACGTTGATGGCGGTGAAGTGCGTCATGTCGTCGGGGAGGTCGGCCTCGTCGAAGATCGCATCGACGGGGCATGCGGGCTCGCACGCACCGCAGTCGATGCAGGCGACGGGCTCGATGTAGAGCATCCGGTCTTCGCCCTCTTCGAAGTGGATGCAGTCGACTGGACACACCTCGACGCAGGACTGATCGCGGACCTCGATGCAGGGTTGGGTGATAACGAACGTCACTGCGGCGCGCCTCCCGTGCACCACGCTCCCGCGAGCGCGGTCGCACATGTTCTACCACCTGTAGCCCTCGACCTGTAGTGGGGGCAGCTACGAATCGCCAGATAGACCCCGTCCAGCGCCGTGCCAGGCCCCATGAGGCGGCAGATTGCGGCGCGCAACCGAGGGACTCCGAGGCGCCATGCGCACGTCGTGGGCGGGGCCTCGCGCGCCCCGCGGGCGCCCGCCGGGAACATCGGCGGCCCGGCGGCATAGACGCTCGCCGAGGGCGCGGATACGATTGCGGCCGAAGCAGGCGAGAGCCATCCCCTCACCGGAGGGAGCGCAGCGCGTGACATTCGTCATCACCCAACCCTGCGTCGACGTCCAGGACCAGTCCTGCGTCGAGGTCTGCCCGGTCGATTGCATCCACTTCGAAGAAGGCGAAGACCGGATGCTGTACATCGACCCGGTCGCGTGCATCGACTGCGGCGCCTGCGAACCCGCATGCCCCGTCGACGCGATCTTCGACGAGGTCGACGTGCCGGACGACCAGGCGCACTTCACCGCCATCAACGAACTGTGGTTCGACGATCGCGCCGCGGCCCGTGCCCAGGTCGGCGGCGACGGAGCGCCCGCCGCGGCGCCACCGGCGCCCGAGCCCGCCGAGGAGGCGGCGCCCGAGCCGGAGCCCGCAGCCGCCGAGGCGCCCGCCGAAGCCGAGGCTGAAGCGCCCGCCGAAGAAGAGGCCGCCGAGGAGGCGCCCGCGGTGGCAGCCGCCGCAGCGCCCGCGCCGGTTCCCGTCGGCGGTGGGCAGGTGGAGGCAGTCGCGCCGCACGGCCACGGGCCCGCGGTCAACCAGTACAAGCTGCCATCTCCCATCAGCCTCATCGCCTTCATTGCGCTGATGATCGGGCTCTCCGCGATCTTCATCACGCCCGGCCCGACGTTCAGCGGCGCGGGTGTCTGGGACGCCCTCGACAACATCCGGTTCGGCGACGTGAACGTCGGGAACCTCCAACTCCTGTTGGACGGCGTGGACGGGCCGTCACAGATCGGCGTGGTGATCGCGATCCTGCTCGCGCCGCCGGCACTGCTGCTGTTCCTCTACGGCCAGGGCAAGGACATGCGCCTGTTCGCCGCCAAGCACGAGCGGGCGGTCATGAACTGGCGCGAGGCCGGCACCCCGTGGCGGCGCAGCGAGGAGTCCCGCCAGTTCGAGATCGAGGTCGTCGTCCGCCAGCTCGCGCGCGACCGCTTCGAGTACCCGAACGAGCGGCACCCGGAGTACCACACGTACACGAACCTGCCGACGCCGACGCTCGCGCTGGAGTTCACCGCCGGCGGCGCGTCCACCTCGCAGGTCTTCCCCGACATCGTGGTCGTCGAGCAGCCCCGCAACCGCCCGGTCATCGTCGCGCAGGTCGAGACCCGCGAGACGGTGACGCGCGAGCAGGCCGAGCTGGTGTGGGCGCCCCTCGAGACCGGCGAGGCGCCGCTCTACATCTACGTGCCGTCGGGCCTGGTCCGGCGCGCGAAGGACTACGCGATGGCCGCCGGCATCAAGAACGCGAAGTTCCGCAGCTGGCGTCGCCAGCCCACCGGGATGCTGGTCCAGGAAGTCTAGTCCGAGGGCTCACCGGCCCCCGATAGCGAAGCCCGGGCAGTCCGCCCGGGCTTTTCGTTGCCCCCGCGCGCTAGCCGGAGCCGGGCGGCGGGGCCGTCGAGTGCGTGAGCCGCCCCGGCGCGCCGAGGTCCGGCGCACCGACGAGCGACGCGATGGTCGCCAGCTCACCCGTATGCACGAAGAGGTGGCCGACCGAGCGCACGAGCAGGTCGCCGATGGTCTCACCGCGCCTCGACCCGCCGGCCGGCTCCATGACCGTGTCGAGGTCCTCGTCGCGGAGCGAGCGCAAGTAGGGGATCGCGGCCGCCCGGATGCGGGCGAATGCCGCGAGCGACTCGCCGTAGTCGGGCACCGAGGGCTCGGAGCCGAATCCCACCTCGAGGCCGGCGAGCCACTCATCGGGATCGAGGCCCCGCGCGCCGGTGCACCAGTACGCTTCCTGCTGCTGCGCCACGTGCGCGACGATCCAGCTCCCGGCGTTCAGCCGCCCGATCGCGCGGCCCTGGCCGGGCGTCGGCAGTGCCTCGGCGGCGCGTTCGAGCTCGTCGAAGGCGTCCCAGAGCAGCCGGACGAGCCTCGGCGGGCGCGCGCTCGCGGGCGCGGTCGGTTGGTCGTCGGTGGTCACCCGGCCAGTCTAGCGGCCCGGCCGGTCGAGCGACGGGGCGCGCCGTCCCGTGCGCGCGAGCGCTACGACCACCGGCGCCCGTACAGCGAACCCGCGGCCCGGCCGCGGCCACCGAGGTGACTCCCGCCACCCAGCCGCCTCGGCGCGCCGGGCCAGTCAACGAGTTCGCCGCGCAGCCACTGCTCGATGAGCAGCACCGCCGCAGCCCCCAGGACGAGACCGAGCATGATCCCGAAGAGCATTCCGCACCCCCAGTCGCCCACGCATACCGGGACAGAACACATGTCCGGTACGTGTGTTCTGCACTGTAGAACGGGTGTACGGACGTGTCAACCCGCCAGGGACGGGCGTCAGGGGACGGGCTCGGCCTCGATCTGCTGCGTGCCGCCGAGGTAGGGCCGCAGCACCTCGGGCACCTCGATGTGCTCGCCGCGGTCGTACTGCTCGAGCACAGCGGCGAGGGTGCGCGGGAGCGCGATACCGGAGCCGTTGAGCGTGTGCATGTGCTGCACCTGCCCGTCGGCGTCGCGGTAGCGCAGGTTCGCCCGCCGCGCCTGGTAGTCGAGGAAGTTGGAGACCGAGGAGACCTCCAGCCACTCGCCCGAGCCGGGCGCCCACACCTCGATGTCGTACGTCATCGCTGAGGACTGCGTGACGTCGGCTGCGGCGAGGCGCACGACGCGGTAACGCAGCCCCAGCCGCCGGACCACCTCGAGCGCCTCGTTGAGCAGCAGGTCGTGCTCGTCCCACGAGTGGTCCGGCTCGCTGAAGATGACGATCTCGACCTTGTCGAACTGGTGGCCGCGCTTGATGCCGCGGATGTCGCGCCCCGCACTCATCCGCTCGCGGCGGAAGCATGGCGTGTAGGCGACGTGGCGGATCGGCAGCACCTCGCCGTCGAGGATCTCCTCGCGGTAGAGGTTGGTGACGGGGACCTCGGCGGTGGGGACGAGCCAGACGTCGTCCTCGGCGTCGTGGTACATCGTCTCGCCGAACTTCGGCAGCTGGCCGGTGCCGACGAGCATCTCCTCCTTCACGACGAAGGGCACGTAGACCTCGTCGAACCCCCGCTCGCGGTGCAGGTCGAGCATCCACGCGATGAGCGCGCGTTGCAGCCGCGCTGCCTGGCCGCGCAGCACGTAGAAGCGCGACCCGGCGATCTTCGCCCCCCGCTCGAAGTCGATGAGCCCCATCGCCTCGCCGATCTCCCAGTGCGGCCGGCGACCATCGCCGGCCTCGGGATCCGGCGCATCGACGACGGCCACGGGAGGCTCGACGCGTGTCGGCTCCGCGCTGCCGACGCCTTCGAGGATGACCTCGCCGGCCTCCTCGCCGCCGTCCTGCACGTCCCCGTGCAGCGTGTTCGGCAGCTCGAGCGAGCGCTCGCGCAGCTCCGCCTCCTGCTCGCGCAGGCGCTCCTCGAGCGCGTCAAGGCGGTCGGCGACGGCGCGCTGCTCGTCGATGAGCCGCTGGCGCTCCTCGGGGTCTCGGGTCTGGCCGATCACGCGCCCGGCCTGGTTGCGGTCGGCGCGCATCGCCTCGACCTCGGTCAGCAGCTCGCGGCGGCTGCGGTCGAGCTCGACGATGGCGTCGAGGGGCGCGTCGACGCCACGACGTGCGAAGACGGTGCGGAGTTCCTCGGTCTGCTCGCGGATGGCGCGGATCGAGAGCACGGCGACCGTTCCGTCAGGCGACGCCGGTCGCCAGCAACTCGACCGCCGCGATGGCGTCGAGGGCGAGCCGCCGCACGTCCTCGGGGACGGCCGCCGGGCCGCCGGGCCCGTCGAGCACGACGCCCGGCGTGCGCAGCGTCTCGGCGTCGACCCAGCGCCAGCCTTCGGCGTTGTCGGGCAGCGCCGGGCGATCGCCGGAGGCGGGGCGGGTGAAGTAGACGAAGTCGATGTGCTGGTGCGGGTTGCCGGGCTCGTCGATGTCGTAGACGCCGATGGTCGCGGGCGCCGGGAGCTGGCGAGGCAGCTCGTGCGGGTACGGCCGCGTGGTCGGCACGACGGCGGCGACGACGCCCGTCTCCTCCTCGACCTCGCGCAGCACGGCCTCGACCGGGTCTTCGTTGGGCTGGACGTGTCCGCCCGGCGGCAGCCACAGGCCAAGGCGGTGCCAGTGCAGGGCGGTGCGTCCGCCATGCGAGAGGAAGCCGGAGACGGTGAAGTGACGGTCCACGGATTGAGCCTAGCGTGACCCCTCGGGGCGGGCAAACGACGCCACCGCCACCCCGGGCAGCGAGTCGAGGTCCACGTCGCGCAGCGAGCCCACCACCACGTGCGCGCCCGGCTGCGGCGACGCCGCGCTCGACGCCTGCCGCGACTGCACGACGAGCATCCCGGCGGCCGACGCCGACTGCACCCCCGCCGGCGAGTCCTCGACCGCCACGCACGCCTCGGGCGCGACGCCGAGCAGGCGCGCCGTGTGCCGGTAGATGTGCGGCTCGGGCTTGGCCCGCTCGACGTCGTCGCCCGTCACGACCACGTCGAACGAACCGTCGAGCCCCGCCGCGCGCAGCGTGGGATGCACCCACGCGGCGATCGACTGTGAGGCGAGCCCGACGGTCAGCCCTCGCGCGCGGGCGGCCGCGATGAGCTCGACCGCGCCGTCGAGGGGCGGGATCGGCCCGGCCTCGATCTCGGCGGTGACTGCCTGCGAGTACCGCCCGGTCAGATCCTCGACGGACGCGTCGAGGGCGAAGTGCTCCCGCGCCCACGCCATGTACGGCTCGATGGCGAGGCCGACGAACGGCTCGTACTCCTCCATCGTCAGTTCGTGCGGCGCGACGAGGCGCTGCGAGGCGCGCCAGTGTACGGGCTCGGAGTCCACGAGCACGCCGTCGAGGTCGAAGATCAGGGCCTCGATGACGCGGCTCACGCGGGGTCGCCCTCGCTCGGCGGGGCATTGCCCTCCAGCACGTACTTGAGCCGCCACAGCGCGTCGCGCAGCGCCTGTCGGCGGTAGGAGCGCAGCAACAGCACGTCGAACACCGCGCCGGGGAAGCCGCCCGCGGGCGTGTAGACGGCCTGCACCTCCAGGTGCACCTCGCGTGGCCCCTCCGCGCTGAGGTTCCACGTCAGCGAGTCGAACGCCTCTCCGCCGTCGGCGGAGCGGAAGTGGAGCATCGAGGGCGCCTCGACCCGATCGGGCTCGAGCCGTATCACCTCGGCGCGCAGCGGCAGCGCGAGCGTCGCGGCGAATGCGCCGCCCTGGTCGCCGTCGACGTCGCGGAAGCAGCGCGGCAGCCACTCGCCGTAGCTCCCCGTCGCCTTGAGGCGCGCGAAGACCTCGTCGGCCGCGGCGTGGATATGGATGTCCTCGATGAGCCGGCCCACGCGCTAGCCGCCCGGCTCGCGCATCGTGGGGAACAGGATCACCTCGCGGATCGAGTGCTCGCCGGTCACGAGCATGACGAGCCGCTCGATGCCGATGCCGAGGCCGCCCGCGGGCGGCATGCCGTACTCCAGCGCGCGGATGAACGCCTCGTCGGCGACCTCGACCTCCTCGTCGCCCTCGCTCGCGGCTGCCGTCTGCTCCTGCAGCCGGCGGCGCTGCTCGACGGGGTCGTTCTGCTCCGAGTACGAGTTCGCCAGCTCGTAGCCGAGTGCGAACAGCTCGAAGCGCTCGACCAGCCGGGGATCGTCGCGCTTGCGCTTGGCGAGCGGCGAGAGCTCGGCGGGGTAGTCGAAGATGAACGTCGGCTGCACCAGGTGCGGCTCCACGTATGCCGCCATCAGGCCGTCCAGCGCCGTCCCCCACGACGTGCCCTCGTCGACCGCGACGCCGCGGTCGCGCGCGAGCGTGCGCATCTGCTCCGGCTCCGGGTGCTGGAGGTAGTCGATGCCGGTGTGCTCCAGCAGCGCCTCGCGGTACGTGGTGCGCCGCCACTCGCCGCCGAGGTCCACGACCTCCTCGCCGTGTGCGACCTCGAGCGAGCCGGTGACGTCGCGCACCACGGTGCGGATCAGGTCCTCCACCATCGCGGCCACGTCGTGGTAGTCGGCGTAGGCCTCGTAGGACTCGAGGAGCGTGAACTCGGGGTTGTGGCGGTGCGAGATGCCCTCGTTGCGGAAGACGCGGCCGATCTCGTAGACCTTGTCGAACCCGCCGATCATCAACCGCTTGAGGTGCAGCTCGAGCGCGATGCGCAGCGCGAGCTGGCGGTCGAGGGCGTTGTGGTGCGTCGCGAACGGCCGGGCGGCGGCGCCGCCCGCACGGTCCTGCAGCACCGGCGTCTCCACCTCCATGAAGCCGCGCCCGTCGAAGAACCGCCGCACCGACGCGACGACGCGCGCCCGGGTGCGCGCGATCTCGCGCGAGCGCTCGTTGGCGATCAGGTCGAGCTCGCGCTGGCGGTAGCGCGTCTCCACGTCGCTGAGGCCGTGCCACTTCTCGGGCGGCGGGCGCAGCGCCTTGGCGATGACGCGCCAGGTGCGCACCGCGACCGTGACCTCGCCGTGGCGGGTCCGGAACAGCCGCCCGCGCGCCTCGACGAAGTCACCGAGGTCGACGAGCGGCAGCAGCGCGAAGTCGTCGCCGAGGACGTTGCGACGGAGGTGCAGTTGCACCGTTCCGCTGCCGTCGCGCACGTCGACGAAGGCGGCGCGCCCCATGTCGCGGATGGCGACGACGCGCCCGGCGATGGTGAGCGCGCGCCGGGTCTCCTCGAGGCCCTCGCGCTCGTTGCGCTCGAAGAGGACGCGCGCCTTCGCGATCTCGTGGGTGCGGCGGATGGTGGCAGGGTACGGATCGCCGGCGGCGAGAAGCGCCTCGCGCTTCTCCCGGCGCTGTTCGACCAGCTCCTGCTCGCTGGGCATGTGGCTACCTCGGGGCTGCGCCCGGCGGGCGGCGGGTTGTGGGGAGCGTGCGACCGGTGCCGGCGCCCGCCGTGCCCGGCGGGGGTCCGCGGACGGTCGCTAGCGGACCTTGAGCACGGTCATGGTGGCATCGCCACCGGGCGTGCTCACGTCCACTTTGTCATTCCGCTTCTTGCCGAGCAACGCCCGCCCCACGGGCGACTCATGGCTGATCCGCCCCTCCGAGGGGTTCGCCTCGGCGGGCCCGACGAGCTGGAACTCCTGCTCGGCTCCGCTCGGCATCTTCACCGTCACCGACGAGCCGATCCGCACCTCGCGCGAGCGGTGCGCGGCTTCCTCGTCGATCACCTCGGCGCGCTCGAGCATGGCCTCGATCTCGAGGATGCGGCCCTCGAGGAACGCCTGGCGGTTCTTGGCGTCCTCGTACTGGCCGTCGATCTGCGCCGTGCCGAGCTCCTGCGCCTCGTGGATCGCCTCCGCCACCTCCGCGCGGCCGCTCGTGCGTAACTCATGCAGCTCCTGCTTGAGTCGTTCGATGCCTTCCTGTGTGAGGAGTACGTGCTCTTCCATCATCGAGACTCCCGCAACACTCCCGCTCTCCCGTTGCAACATGACCGCCGGCCGCGTCGGCAGCCGGCGGGAGGGGCCGAGGCCAGTCGGGGCGATGGCCCCCGCCGACACGGACCGCGCACGTCTAGAACTTATGTCTATGTTAACGCTCGCCCCTGCCCCGTGCAACGGGAGGGCCGCACGCCCCTGCGTTCGCTGGACCACTGGCCTGCGAGAGCGTGTTAGCACATAATAGGTTCTCGTCCGGCGGGGTACCGGGACGTCAGGGGCCCGGGCCGGGGGCACACGCAACCATCGTCTCGCCGAATCCCTCTCCTGTGCAGGGCCGGAGTTCCGGCGCGGTACTCGTCGCGCTGGTGATCGCCGTGACCGCGGGCGCGGTCGGCGGCGTCGCCGGCGGCGTCGCCGTGCTCGTGCTCGACGAGGGCGCCCCGCAGCCGCCGGAGACCGCGACCACGCCGGTCGCCACCGAGACCCCGCCACCGACGCCCGCCCCCACCTCGGACCTCGATGCCGCCATCCACCGCGCACTGCAGGCGGTGGTGACCGTCGTGGCCGACTCGGCCGCCAGCCGCGACGCAACCGGCCAGATGTCGCGGCAGCGCAGCCTCGGCTCGGGCGTCGTGGTCGACGCCGCCGGCTACGTGATCACGAACTTCCACGTCGTCGCCGGCGCCTCCGAGCTCAGCGTCGTGCTCAGCACCGGCGAGGAGCGGCCCGCGCGGCTCGTCTCGCACGACGCCCCCTACAGCGACTTCGCCGTGCTCGCGATCCCGAGCCAGGGCCTGCGCACGCTGCCCCTCGGCGACTCGGCCGCGCTCCGCCTCGGGCAGCCCGTGATCGCCGTCGCCGGCGCGGGGTTCACGACGGGCAACTCCGTCAAGGTCGGCGTCGTCTCCGGCGTCGCCCAGTCGTGGGTGCGCAACGGCGTCGTGCTCGAGGACCTGGTGCAGACCGACGCCGCGGTGAACCTCGGCGACTCCGGGGGCGCGCTGATCAACGCCTCCGGCGAACTCGTCGGGCTGCTGACGACGGCCGTGCGCGAGACGCCGACGGGCATGTCCGTCGAGGGGGTGGCGTTCTCCCAGTCCTCGAACAGCCTGCGGCCGATCATCCAGAACATCATCACGCTGGGGGTACACCCACGTCCGCGGCTCGGCATCGAGTACCCGTTCGTCCAGCACATCGAGATGACCCCGGAGCTGGCCGAGGCCGAGGGCCTGCCGCGCCTGTCCGGCGCGCTCGTCACCAACGTCGAGGCCGGAAGCTCCGCCGAGGCCGCGGGTGTGCAGGCGGGCGACCTGATCGTCGCCGTCAACGCCATGCCCGTGGACCTCGCGAATCCGTTTGTGAACCGGTTGAAGGTGCTCGTCCCCGGACAGGTCGCCGAACTGACCGTGCTCCGGGGCGGCCAGCAGCTCGTCATCCCCGTGACGCCAAGGCTGGAGTAAGCCATGTCGGACCAAGACCCCCTGTCCCGCCCCGATCCCGACGCGTTCGAGTCCATCGACTCCAACGGGGACGAGTTCGGATACGACATCTACGACAGCTACGAGCAGGAGGAGGGGGACCGCGGGCTGCTGCGCGTGGTCGGCGTCATCGCCGTGATCGGCGTCATCCTCGCCGCGCTGCTCCTCCCGCCCATCTCGCTGCTCGACCGGGGTGGCGACGAGGGCGACTCGACGCCCGGCATGAGCACGACCGCCCGTGACGACCTGCCCCCGCTGCCCGCCAGCCTCGCCGCTCGCAGCGCGCTCTACGACATCACCACGACCGGCGAGTTCACCGGCTCCGCCGCGCTCACCGTGCGGCTGGACCAACAGGCCAACGAGGGCGAGCACCTCGGCTTCTACACCTACGAGAACGGCGACTGGCGGCGCCTGGCGTCGATCTCGCTGATCGACGACGGCAACGCCGCCCACGGACAGGTCGACCGTGTGCCGGCGAACATCGCCGTGCTGGCCCGCACGTCGTTTGCGCGGTCGCTCGCGCTCATCGTGGCGCCCGGCGAGACACCCGACGGCGCCGCGCTCGCCGCCGCAGGCATCGTGAGCGTGCGCGCGGCCACCCCGGCCGGCGGGGAGAGCCTGGGCGACGTCGACGTGCCGGGCGGCGCGCTGAGCGCGGCGAAGGGCGCCGCCGGGAGCGCGGACGTCTACCTCGGCGTCTACCTTGCCGATGCCTCCGACGCCGCCTCGATCGACGCGATCTTCGCCATGCCGGACATCGCCGAACAACACGCCGATGCGCTCATCGACGCCGCCGAGGCGGCTGGCGCCGACGGGCTGCACATCGAGTACCTCGTGCTCGACAGCGCCCGCCGGCAGGCGTTCAGCGACTTCGTCGCCACGCTCGCCGAAGCCGCCGGGGAGCGCGGGATCGGGCTCGTCGTGGCCGTCCCGACGCCCTCGGGCACCGACTTCGGCGCGTACGACTGGGATGCCCTCACCGCGGTCACCGAGCTGTGGTTGATGCCCCCGACGAGCCACAGCTTCTTCTACGAGGAGGTCGGGGTAGCGCTCACCGCGCAACGCGCGGCCGGCACGGACCTCGCGCGCGTCTCGCTCGTGATCGACCGGCGCTCGCGGGAGCGCTCGGCCGAGGGCATCAGCTTCCTCACGCTCCATGAAGCGCTCTCGCTCGCCAGCACGGTGGAGAGCCGTGCCGGCGGCAACGTCGGGCCGGGCGAGGTGGTCTCCGTCGCCGCCATCAACCTCGACCGCGATGCGGGCAACAGCGGCCTCTACTGGGACAACGAGGCGCGCGTCGTCACCTTCGCCTACGAGGCGCGAGGCGGCCCGCGCACCGTCTGGATCGAGAACCGCTACTCGGCCGCCTTCCGCCTCGACCTCGCGCGCCGCTACGGCCTCGGTGGCGTCGCGGTGGGCGCGGCGCAGGCCGACGCCGGGTTGCCCGACCTGTGGGACGTGGTCTTGAACTACGTCGGCGAAGACTCGGTGCAGCTCCTGCTGCCGTACGGGCCGTACCTCCGCCCGCAGTGGGCCGCGTCCGACGGCCAGATCGAGGGCACGGGAGGGCTGGTGGCCTGGCGTGCGCCGCAGCGCCCCGGCAGGTACGACGTGACGCTGATCGTCTCGGACGGCGTCGTGTTCGTCGGCCAGCAGATCGCGCAGCAGGTCGCCGAGCCCGAGCCCACGGCCGCGGCGCCATCGAACCCGACTCCCACGCCCGAGCCGACGCCGGAGGCCACCCCGGAGCCGACGCCCGAACCGACCGCGGAGGCAACACCCGAGCCGACCGCTGAGGCGACCCCGGAAGCCACGCCCGAGGCGACCCCGGAGCCGACTCCGGAAGCGACACCCGAACCGACCCCAGAGCCCACGCCGGAGCCAACGCCCGAGCCAACTCCGGAGCCGACCCCTGAACCCACGCCCGAGCCAACTCCGGCGCCCTCGCCGACCCCGTCCACACCGCCGGGCCCGGCAGGGAACCAGTAGGAGCGCCGCATGCCGCTACGGGTCATCGGCGGTTCCGCGCGCGGCCTGTTGCTGCGCACGCCTCCCGGCAGCGAGACGCGGCCGACCTCCGCGCGCCTGCGCGAGTCGCTGTTCGGCATGCTCGAAGCCGCCGGGACGCCCCTCGACAGCGTCGTCGACCTGTACGCGGGGAGCGGCGCGCTCGGCATCGAGGCGCTCTCGCGCGGCGCGGAGCGATGCGTCTTCGTCGATTCGAGCCGCCAGGCGTGCCGCGTGATCCGCGAGAACCTGGACCGGACGCGCTTCGCCGACCGCGCCGAGGTGACCACCGCGCGCGTCGGCCGCTGGCGGCCCGCGGACGGCGCGGCCTTCAGCCTCGTGCTCGCCGACCCCCCGTACGGCGACGACGGCGCGTGGACGGACATCGACCGCGCCATCTCGCGCGCACTCGACGAGGAGTCGGTCATCGCCGTCGAGCACTCCGCCCGCACCGAGCCGCCGGCGACCCTCGCCGGCCGTCCGCGCTGGCGCGAGCGGCGGCAGGGCGACGGCGCGGTCGCCCTCTACCGCCGCGACGACACCCCGGCCGCGCAGAGCAAGGAGAGCTGATGTGACCACCGCGATGTACCCCGGCCGCTTCGACCCGGTGACCTTCGGGCACCTCGACATCGCGCGGCGCGCCGCGCAGCTCTACGAGACCGTGGTCGTCGCGGTCGCCGAGAGCCGCTCGGCGCTCTTCAGCACCGAGGAGCGCGTCGCGCTCTTCGCCGAGGGGGTCGCCGACATCCCCAACGTGCGCGTGATCGCCAACCGCGGGCTCACCGTGGAGAGCGCGCGCGCCGAGGGCGCCGTCGTGCTCGTGAAGGGGCTGCGCGACATCAACGACTTCACCGACGAGATCGACCAGGCGTTCATGAACCGCAAGATGGCGCCCGACGTCGACACGACGTTCCTCATGACGTCGCTCGAGCACCTCTTCATCAGCGCATCGCGCGTCCGCGAGCTCGCCGGCTTCGGGCGCGACGTCAGCGACATGACGCCACCCCACGTGGTGGCGGCGCTGCAAGAGAAGTTCCGGAACCGATAGCAGGAGGCTCCCCATGGATCTGCTCTACCTCATCGACCGTCTCGAAGAGCAGGTGGCGCGCGCGCAGCGCATGCCCCTCGGCAACCGCGCGGTCATCGACCGCCGCGATCTGCTCAACACGATCGACCAGCTCCGCGTCGCGGTCCCCGCCGAGGTCCGCGAGGCGCGCGAGATCGTGGCGGAGATGGACGCCATCCGCCGCAACACCGAGGAGGAGGCGCGGCTCATGCTCGCGCGCGCCGAGGAGCAGGCCGCCTCGCTGGTCGGCGACCACAAGGTCACGCTCGCCGCGCGCGAGCGCGCCGCCGAGATCGTCGCCGAGGCGGACGCGCGCGCCGAGGAGCGCGACGCGGGCGCCAACGCCGAGATGGCGGGCCGGATCGAGGAGTCGCGCGTGGTCGCCCAGCAGCAGATGGCGGCAGCCGACGAGTACGCGCGCAGGCTGCTCTCCAAGCTGGACGCCCAGCTCGGCTCGTTCCGGCGCTCCGTGCAGTCCGGCCTCGACCAGCTCACGGAGACGCCTCCCGAGGCGGTCATCACGCCGACCGTCACCGCCGACGAGATGGACGCCTTCCTCGCCGACGCGGCCGCGGCGCCGCGCTCGCTCGACGAAGCCGAGCGTCGTGCGGCCTCGGAGCCGGGAGGCGGCGGCCCGATCCACTTCGCCCGCCCCGGCGGCGCGGCCGCGGTCGCCGAGGCCGACCCGGAGCCGCTGCCGCACGACGAGGGCGTCATCGACGACTTCGCCATGCCGGCGCTCGACGACGAGCGCCCGCAGCTCGAGGCCGTCGAGCCGATCGCCGAGCAGGCAGCGGCCGAGTCGCAGCACGTCGAGCCCGAACCGGCCGAGGAGCCGGAGACGGCAACACCACGCCTCGGGACGATCGCGCAGACGCCGGGGAACTGAGCGGGCCTCCGCGCGGTCGTGGCGGGGGCTACGGCCCCCAGACGCGGTCGAGGAAGTCCAGCAGCCAGGCGCGCACGGTCTCGCGTCCGGGCTCCTCGAGCAGCTCGGTGCCGTGCGCCCGGCCGGCCATCCGCAGCACGTCGCGTTCGCCGAGGTCCGCGCGCTCGGCAAGGTCGCGGAGCGACTCGGCGCCGGACAGGTCATCGTCGGCGGCGACGAGCGTGAGGGGGGCCTGCACACCGGCGATCACCGTCGCCGCGTCCAGTTCGGCCATCGCAGCCGGGGCCGAGAGCGCCGCCACCCCGTCCACCGCCTCATCGGCAGCCACGACGATCGCGGCCGTACCGCCCATCGACGCCCCGATCAGCACGACGCGCTCGAAGCCCCGCGCTCGCGCGAACGCGAGCGCTGCGCGCGCATCGAGGTCGGCGACGCCAGGATCTTTCTCGCCGTCCGACTCGCCGTAGCCGCGGAAATCGAAGGTCAGCGCGTCGGTGCCCCGCGCCTGCAGCTCCTCGGCGAACCCGAACCAAGAAGTCTGGTCGGCGGGGTACATGTGCAGCAGGATGACGAGCCGCTCGCCCGCGGCGGCGAAGTGCCGTGCGTCCAGACGCACCCCGTCCGAGGCCTCGAGGGTCTCGACGCTCGCCGCCTCGTGGTACGCCGGGGTGGTCGCCGGCTCGTGGTCGTCGCCGGTGCATGCGATGAGCAGCAGGGCGCTGCCCACGACGGCGAGAAGGCCGAGCGCCGCTCGCATGCGGGTCCGCGCGACTACCCCGCGACCAGGTTCATGAGGCGTCCCGGGACGTAGATCACGCGGCGGGGCTCCTTGCCGCCGAGCGCCGCAGCCACGCGTTCGCTGGCCTCGGCGAGCGCACGCACCTCGTCCTCATCGGCGTCGGGAGCGACCTGCAGGCGGTCGCGCAGCCGGCCGTTGACCTGCACGACCAGCTCGACGGTCTCGCGCGCGGTGAGCGAGGCGTCGACGTCCGGCCACGCCTGCTCGTGCACGGAGTAGGGCTGGCCCAGCCGCTCCCAGATCTCCTCGGCGACGTGCGGGCAGATCGGGGCGAGCATGAGCGCGAAGAGGCGCAGCGCGCCGTGCCACGACTCCTCGTGCACCGCGCCCTCGTCGCGCAGCCGCGCGAGGCTGTTGGTGAGCTCCATGAGCGCCGCGACGGCGGTGTTCATCTGGAAGCGGTCGAGGTCGGTGGTCACGCGCTCCAGCGTGCGGTGCGTCTCCTGGAGCGGCGCCAGCGCGCCCGCAGCGTCGGCCGCGGCGCTCGAGTCCACCTCGCCCGCGAGGAGCGACCACGCGCGGCGCAGCCAGCGAGCGACGCCGACGATGCCGTCCACGTCGTACGGCCCGCCCTGGTCCCAGGGGCCGAGGAAGATGAGATACGCCCGGAACGCGTCGGCGCCCCAGCGCTCCACCTGGTCGTCGGGCGGGACGACGTTGCCGCGCGACTTGGACATGCGACGCCCGTCGGGACCGAGGATCTGGCCCTGCGCGAAGTAGCGCGTGAACGGCTCGTCGTCCGGCACCAGGCCGGCGTCGCGGGCCGCCTTGTAGAAGAAGCGCGCGTACAGCAGGTGCATCGTCGCGTGCTCGCTGCCGCCGGTGTACTGGTCCACTGGCAGCCACATGTCGGCGATCTCGCGGTCAATGGCGAAGTCCGCGTCCTGCGGGTCGGCGTAGCGCATGAAGTACCACGAAGAGCACATGAACGTGTCCATCGTGTCCGTCTCGCGCCGGGCCGGCTCCGTGCACTCGGGGCACGAGGTGTGCACAAACTCCTCGGAGAGCGCGAGCGGGGACTGGCCCGTCGGCAGGAACTCGACGTCGTACGGCAGCTCGATGGGGAGCTGGTCCTCGGGCACGGGCACGATGCCGCACGCATCGCAGTAGACGATCGGGATCGGCGCGCCCCAGTAACGCTGGCGCGAAATGAGCCAGTCGCGGAGCCGGTACTGGACGGTGGGTCCGCCCCACCCGTTGGCCTCGAGGTGCGCGGTGATCGCCGCCTTGCCCTCCTCCGACGGCGTCCCGTCGAACTGGCCGGAGTTCACGAGCACGCCCGGTTCGAGGTACGCCTGCGTGAGCGGCTCGCCGTCCCAGTCCTCGGGCGCGATCACGACCGGGATGGGCAGCCCGAACAGCTCGGCGAACTCGAAGTCGCGGTCGTCGTGCGCCGGGACGCCCATGACCGCTCCCGTGCCGTACGAGGCGAGCACGTAGTCGGCGACCCAGATCGGGACGCGCTCGCCGGTGAGGTGGTTGACGCAGTAGGAGCCGGTGAAGACGCCGGTCTTGTCGCGCTCCGTCGACTGCCGCTCCAGCTCGGAGGCGCGCAGCGCGGCCTGCACGTACGCCTCGACCTCCTCGCGCTGCTCGTCCGTCGTGAACTCCTCGACGAGCCGGTGCTCGGGGGCGAGCACCATGAAGGTCACCCCATGCAGCGTGTCGGGGCGCGTGGTGAAGACGCGGATTTCGGCCGTGCCGTCCGAGGTGGGCGTCTCGAGCGCGAACGAGGCCTCGGCGCCCTCGGAGCGGCCGATCCAGTTGCGCTGCATGAGCTTGACGTGGTCGGGCCACGCCATCTCCTCGTTCTGCAGCAGCTCGTCGGCGTACCGGGTGATGCGGAAGAACCACTGCTCCATCGTGCGCTGCTCGACGAGGTCGCCGGAGCGCTCGCAGCGGCCGTCCTCGACCTGCTCGTTGGCGAGCACGGTGTTGCACTGCGGGCACCAGTTCACGGCCGCGCCGTCGCGGTAGGCGAGGCCCTGCTCGAAGAGCTTGAGGAACCACCACTGGGTCCAGCGGTAGTACTCCGGGGCGCTCGTGTTGACCTCGCGGTCCCAGTCGAACATCGCGCCCATACGCTTCAACTGGCCGCGCATGCGCTCGATGTTGCCGTCGGTCCAGTCCTTTGGGTGGGTGCCGCGCGCGATGGCGGCGTTCTCGGCGGGCAGGCCGAAGGCGTCGAAGCCCATCGGGAACAGCACGTTCGCGCCGTTCATGCGGCGGAAGCGGGCGATGGTGTCCGAGGGCGCCATCGCGAACCAGTGGCCGATGTGCAGGTCGCCCGAGGTGTAGGGCAGCATCGTGAGGTGGTACCAGTTGTCCCGGCCCTCCATCTGGTCGGGCGTGCGGTAGAGGCCGGTCTCGGCCCAGCGCTGCTGCCACCGCGCCTCGACGGCGAGGGGGTCGTAGCGGTCGTCCGCGTCGCGTCCGTCACCGGAGGCCTGGGAGGGTGCCTGCTCCTGGGTCGTCATGGGTGCTGCCTGGTTCCCGTCACACGCCGGCCCGCCCCGGCGGCGCGTCTCTGCTCGATCGTACGAACGCTCGCACGACCGTCAACCGCGCCCCGCCCGGCAGGCGCGCGAGGGCGCACTCCTCGCGCGCTACAGCGCCACGAGGATCAGCACCACCAGCAACGGCACGCCCGCCGAGACGAGCAGGAGCAGCCGTCGCGCGTGGGCCAGCCGCGCACGCGGCTCGCGCGCGGCGAGCGCGACCCGCATCTGCCACAGCGTGAGCAGCACGTACACGACGAAGAGCGCGATCAGGACCTGTATGACCATGCAGCCGCCATGCTACGGCACGATCCGCAGCACTGCCCCGTCGAACGTCAGCAGGTACACCTCGCCGTCCACGTCGGTGCCGAACGACGAGACGCGACCGGGAGCCACGGCCACCTCGACGACCTCGCCGCCGTCGAGGGGCAGCACCCACAGCCGCCCGCTGCAGAAGTCGCTGAACAGGTAGTGCCCGGCGAGTTCCGGCACGGCCTCGCCCCGGTACACGACGCCGCCGGTCACAGAGCAGCCGAGGTTGTGCGCGTACTCCGCCACGGGCAGCAGCGTCCCCTCGCGGTCGCACTCCTGCTCGGGCTCGAAGCAGCGCGTGCCCTCCAGCCGGTTCCACCCGTAGTTGCCGCCTCGCTCGATGCGGTCGACCTCCTCGATCTCGCGCTGGCCGACGTCGGCGGCCCACAGCGCGCCGGTCTCCGGGTCGAAGGCCATGCGCCACGGGTTGCGCAGCCCGTACGCCCAGGTCTCCGCCCGGGCGCCCTCGACGCCCACGAACGGGTTGTCGGCCGGGATCGCGTACGGCGTGGCGGCCGAGGCGTCACGGACGTCGATGCGGATGATGCTGCCGAGCAGCGTCGCGAGGTTCTGCCCGTGGCCGCGCGGATCGCCGCCTGAGCCGCCGTCGCCGAAGCCGAGGTAGAGCATCCCGTCGGGTCCGAAGCGGATCGCGCCGCCGTTGTGGTTCGAGTACGGCTGGCCCACCTCGAGGATCGCGAGTTCGGAGCCCGCCTCCACGCGCAGCGGATCGTCGAGGTCGACGGTGAAGCGCGACAGCCGCGTCCTGGCGGGCGAGCCGCGCACCGAGTAGTAGACCCACAGGTGGCCCGTCTCCTCGAACCGCGGGTCGAGCGCGACGCTGAGCAGCCCCTCCTCGTTGCCGAACCTGCTGACCTGCTTGCTGATGTCGAGCAGCTCGACGGCCTCGTCGCCGTCGGGGTGCAGCACGAGGACGTACCCGTCCTGCTCGGCCACGAACATCCCCGGCCCGGAACCGGGCTCCGGCCCCACCGGGTAGGCGCCGATCTCGACCGGCCGCTCGAACTCCCGCCCGCCGAACACCTCGGCGAAGCGCACCGTGAGCGGCGCAACGGTCGGCAGAGGCGTGGCGGTGGCCGGAGTGGGCGTGACCGTGGGCGTGGCGGCCGAGGCTGCGGCGGTCGCCAGCGGCGTGACGGTCGCGATGGGCGGCGAGGTCGCCGTCGCAGTAGGTACGCGGACCGGGGCGCCCGGCTCGTCGCCCTCCGTACACGCGCTCGCCGCGAGCACGACCGCGCCGAGCAGCGCCAGCGCGAGGAGCGTGCGGACGCGTCGGAGGTGGGTCATGCGGCGATCCCGATGGCTCGGTGGGGCGGCAGCGCGGCGAGGGTAGCACCCGCGCGGGCCGGCGAGCGCCGTTACTCCTCGACGGGCTCGACGCGCAGGTCGGGCAGCCACTCCAGCCACGACGGCAGGTACCAGTTGCGCCCGCCCAGCAGCTCCATGCTCGCCGGCACGAGCACGGACCGCACGAGTGTCGCGTCGAGGAGCACCGCGACGGCGAGGCCGAAGCCCACCTGCTGGTTGATGATCGTCTGGCCCGACGCGAACGCGCCGAAGACAGCGACCATGATCAGCGCGGCGCCGGTGATCATCCCCGCCGTCTCGCGCAGCCCGTACGTGACCGCCTCGGCGTTGTCGCCGGTCTGGTCGAAGCGCTCGCGCACGCGGCTGAGCAGGAACACGTGGTAGTCCATCGAGAGCCCGAACAGCACGGTGAACAGGAAGAGCGGGATCCACACGTCGATCACGTCGGCGTGCTGGAACCCGAACAGGTCCGTGGCGACGCCCTTCTGGAACACCAGCACGAGGATCCCGTAGGCCGCGCCCACCGAGAGCAGGTTCATGAACACCGCCTTGAGCGGGATCACGATCGAGCGGAACACCAGCATCAGCACGATGAAGCTGAAGCCGAGCACGAACGCGAACACGATGGGCGTGTAGCGGTCGGTGATCGAGAACACGTCGCTCGCGATGGAGCTGATGCCGCCGACCGTGACCGTCGCGGGCGCGCCCTCGAACGCCGCGGGCACGAGCTCGTCGCGGATCGTGTTCACCGCCGCCACGGTGTCGGGGCTGTTCGGCTCACCAGGCAGGATCACCCGCATCAGCGAGAGGTCGCCCGCCGGGTTCGTCTCGACGAGCGGCGCCGCGGGCGAGATCGAGGCGACCGACGCGACGAAGCGCTCGACCGCGGCCTGCAGCTGCGGGTCCGCCGGGTCGCCGTCGATGACGACGTCGACGGGATTCGCCACGCCGAAGGAGAGCGTCGGGTTGGCCTCCAGCACCTCGAACGCCGCACGCGTGCGCGCGCCCTCGGGCAGCTTGTCGACGCCGTTGAGGCCGGTCTGGATGTCGAAGTAGAAGAGCGTCGCGACCACCATCGGGATCCCGACGGCGAGCAGGCCGATCACCGGGAAGCGCGTGACGAGCGCCGTCGAGACGTCCCAGAACCCACCGCCCGAGTGATCCTCGGAGCCGGCGCTCTCGGCGCGGCCCCTGCCGAAGAACGGGATCGACAGCCGGTTCACGTTCGGCCCGAGGAGCATGAGCACGGCGGGCAGCAGCGTCAGCGTGGCCGCCAGTTCGACGATCACCACCAGCACCGCGCCCAGCCCGAGCGAGCGGAAGAACGACATCGGCACGATGAACAGCCCGAGCAGCGCGATCACCACCGTCACGCCGCTGAACAGCACCGTGCGGCCCGCCGTCGCGCCCGTGCGCTCGACGGCGTCGGCGACCGGGAGGCCTCGGCCCATCTCGTCGCGGAAGCGCGAGATCATGATCAGTGAGTAGTCGATGCCGACCGCGAGGCCGATCATCGTGATCATCAGCGTGACGAAGAAGACCAGCTCGTAGACCTGCCCGATCAGCGCGGCGAGCCCGAGCGCGATCACGATCGCCACGATCGCCAGCCCGATCGGCACCAGCGCCGCCACCACCGCGCCGAAGAGCACGAGCAGGATGATCAGGGCCACGGGGATCCCGAACCGCTCGCCCTGCTCCAGGTCCTGCACGGCGTACTCGTTGGACTCGAACGAGCTGCTGGCCTGGCCCACGATGAGCACGTGGAACCCGTCGTCGGAGGTCACCTCGTCGATGGCGTGGAAGATCTCCTCGGCGTTGCGCGCGGCCTCCTCGAGCGTGCCGGTCAGCAGGAACGGCATGATCGTCGTCCTGCGGTCCTCGGAGACGAGCCGCGGGTCGGGCAGCAGGAAGTAGTGGAAGCCCTGCGTGATCACGTCGTCGCCGAGGCCCGTGATGGCCTCGAAGACCTCGGTGGTCTTCTCGCGGAAGGCCGGGTCGTCCACGGTCAGCGTGTCCGACTGGATCACGACGATTTCGCGCGGCTGCTGCGTGGACGGGAAGCGCTCCTCCAGCAGCAGCCGGGTGTCCTCGGACTCGAAGCCGCTGGAGAGCCGCAGCTCGGTCGTCGTGGCGCTGTCCAGGAGCTGCCCGGTGACGACGAGGGCGACGACGACGGCGATGACCCACAGGCCGACGGTGACCCAGGGCCTGCGCGCGCTGATCCGGGCGAGTGCGTCGGTCAAGGGTGACGCTCCATCCAGACGGGCAAGGGGGCGTCGATGGTTCGTGGTGGACCTGACTGGACGGTAGGCGGTGCCACCTCAGAGGTGTCATTCACCCCGCGGCCCGCTTGCCGGTTGGTGAGTCGGCCGATTACGTGCAGGATACGCCGCTCTTGAGTCTGGTGCCTATGCCATGAAAGCGCTCGCGGGATCATCGTGGACGAATCGGTCGCCGCCTCGGGTCACCCAGCGCGTCGATCGCGAGGCACTCGCCTTCCTCGACTTCGAACTCCTGCAACTCGGTGAACGCCCCCTGGAGTGGTTAGGAACATCAGGATAATCCGGCCACGGGTGGTAAGATGCGGCGATGTTGCTTTCATGGCCGAGCAAGATGTTGCTCGCGGCGTTCCTGCTGGTCGCGGGCGGGATGGCGCTCGGGTGGTCGTCGGGACCGGACGGAGCCTCCGCGCAGTCAAGCAGCCACGAGGTGCAGGCCACCGTGACGGACGAAAGCGGAAGGCTCGTCGACGGCCTCTTGGTGGGAGCGCGTGTCTACGGAGACGGTCCGGGCGTCTACCAGGCAAGACACACGGCGACTGGCTCGGCCCGCTTCCAGTTGGTGGAGGGGGTATACCGCCTCCACATGTACACCGGCGAGTTCAGCAAGTGCACGGTATCCGGGATCGCCAACCCCGAAGGGCGCCCAGACGCCGTGTTCACAGCGGAGCCGGGAGCCTCGTCGCGCATCGAGATCGTGGTGTCGAGTGGCAATCCGCCGGCGAGCCCTGCGTGGGTCGGGTGCCGGTTCGACGTGCCGTTCCACCACATACGGGGAACCGTGTCGGGTCCGGGTGGGGAGCCGCTGGAGGGAATCGCCATTCGGGCGTTCGGGGAGTTCGGGGGGCATAGCTGGGGGCCGTGGGGTGGCTTGCCGACGAACACCGAAGGACGCTTCCAGATAGAGGTCCCGGAAGGCACGTTTGTTCTCCATCTCTCGCTGGTGTCCGCGGGCAGCGCGGAGTGTGTCCTCGGCTACTTCGGGAGCGATGGCAGACGTACGCCGTTGCAGGGAATAGCGCGGCTCGTGGTAGCCGACGAGGACGTCGAGGGGCTCGCCATTACCATGGCGGGTGTCCCGTCTGAACTCTGCCATTGGGTCGAGGGAATCGTGGTCAATGCCGAAGGCGAGCCAGTCGCCGGGCGCAAGGTCACCTTCGGAGATTGGGAGCCCCGAAACCAACCGACGGACGCGGCAGGCGCATTCCGCATCCACCTCCGAGAGGGAAGCTACCTCGTGCAGGCCCAGGCCGATGTCGGCGGCGAGTGCACCGTCGAGGGCTACGAGGCTGCAGCCCCGTGGAAGCCAGCACGCATCGACGTGGGCGGCGGGGGCATCGACGGTCTGCGCATCGCGCTCTCCGGCGGCGACGGAACTACACCCCGCTTGGTGTCCATCCCCTGCGTATTCCCCGCGGCGATGGCCACGACAACGCTGCGACCCGGGTGGAACCTGGCGGGGTGGACGGCGGAGGAGACCGACGTGGGCGCGCTCTTCGAGGCGATTCCCGCGCTCGACACCGTGCACGCCTGGGACGCCGGGACGCGGTCGTTCGCGCGGGCGGCGCGCGACGATCCCGAGGACGCGGGCGGCGATCCCGAGGGCGAGGGCGGCGATCCCGAGGGCGCGGGCCACCTGACCACGATCGCGCCGGGGATGGGGCTGCGGCTCCACCTCGGCGGGGAGGAGCCGGTCACGTGGACGCGGCCCGTCGCGTCGGCAGGCGGATTCGTCTCCCTGCAGCCCGGATGGAACCTCGTCGCCTGGGCGGGCCGCGACGGGGCCACGCCGGAGGACGCATTCGCGTTCCTGCGCGAGGACTTGCTGGCGGCGGCGGCGTGGGACGCGACCACGGGCAAGTTCCGGCTCCACTACCCGGGCGCGCCGCCCATAGTCAACACGCTCCGGCGCCTGGAGCGAGGCGAGGCGCTCTGGCTCAAGGTGGGCGTCGCGCGGCGCTGGCTCCAGCCCGGCGCGACGGGGGCGGCGGTCGAGTTCGTTGGCGAGGTGCATCCCGATACGCGGGCTGCCATCGTCCCGAGGCTGGACGACGTGCTGTCGTACTTCGGCGAACGAACCGGCACCTTCGTTCCCGCCCTCACCGTCTCGGTGGGCGACCATCCCGGGGTCTGCGCCGACTACGGCTCAAGGTTCCGGACGATTCGCCTGTCGGAGGACTGTCTCGTTGCGATCGCCCACGAATACGCGCACGCCATCCAGTTCACGGTCGGCGCCGGCGCCAGCCCAGCGTGGCTGATCGAAGGTGCGGCGGAACGGTGGTCGGCCCAGTACTACGACGATGTCGGCGGCGCCACCTACGAGGCCCACGTGCGCGATGTCGCGATCCCCAGCGCCCGGTTCATCCAGCGCCCCCTCGAAGAGTTGGAGTCACTCGCCACCTTCAAAGCGTACGGCGGCGGAGCCTACGGCCTCGTTCATCTGGCGGTCGACTGGCTTGCCTCCCACGCCGATGGCGACGAGGCGCTGCTCGGCTACTTCGACGCGCGCAGCCATGAGGAGGACTGGCAGGTCACGTTCGAGCGCGTGTTCGGCATGGGTGTGGATGACTACTATGCGTCGTTCGGAGCGCACCGAGCCGAGCTGGCGCTCCCGCATCCACTACTTGAGGGCGCCGTCCGGAACCCCGATGGCACTCCCGTGGTGGGCGCCACCGTCCACGCACGCCGTGTCCTCAACGAGAATGTCCGAACCGTGACGACTCGCGGCGATGGAACGTTTGCGCTCGTGCTCCAGAGTGGTGCGTACGACATCTGGCTCACCGTGGACGGGTGCATCCTTCCCTGGTCCAGCAATGGCCTCCCGGTGAACGCCGTGACCGCACACAGATCCCGGCTGGAGCTGGACGAAGGGGTGATCGCAGAACTGGTCATCACTCCCTCCGCCACGCCGGCTGACACCTGCCAGTGGGGGTGGATTCGAGGCACCGTCACCGACCTCGCTGGCAACCCGCGTGGTGGAGTCATGGTCTACGCGAACACCTGGGTGGACGGCGATGAGGTCGACACCTCCACCACGCCTGACTGGACTGCCGACGATGGCGCGTTTGCGCTTCGAGTCATCGAGGGGCGCTACAGGCTCAAGGTGAGAGTCGGCGTTCCGCATGGCTACTACGAACGGCATCGAGGGCTCACATTCCACCCGGGAGATGCGACGCCGATTGCTGTTGGAGCGACCGACGCCAGTGAAGTTGCCGTTCAGTTCGGGGTAGTCAGAGCGGTAATGCTTGGACTGAGTGCTACGCCCAACCTGAGAGTACGCCTTCGCGAAGAGGGGAGATCCTTCTCTCAGACGGCGAAGCCAGAGACTCAGTTCATAGCCCCCGGGGGAACATTCTTGATGGCGGTCTACTGCCCTGACCTCCGTCTCGTTGGCTGGTATGGCGGGGCTGATGGACTCGTGACCGACCGCAGCCAGGCAGCCTCGATCGTCCTCGACGACGCAGATGTCACTCTTACCGTTGATGTACCCGCAAGCGTGACCTGCGAGTAACGATGGTCCCCGGCCTCATTCGTGGAGTAGACGGTGGTGCGGACGCGATCGCGGGTATGACGACTGTCGGCGCGGGGCTGCCGGACTTCGCCGCGATGACGCCCTCGCTCGGTGCTGTCCGCCGTCAAATCGGGAGTGGTGGACCTGACTTGGCGATAGGCAGTACCACGTTCGCCTTGGAGGTTGCACTATAGGTCGCCCCTGAGGTTGAGAGCGCCTTGGGTGGGGCTCAAGCTGGCAGAACAGACCGACCTAGACTTGGGTATCGACCTGATCACTAGCCTGCGCTGCGGGTCGAGCCTGAGCGTGGAGCCCCTTCGACTCCCTGCGCACACCGCGAGTCAGTATGCGGACTCCAGAACGGTTGGACAGGGCAGCGTCAGCTCAGCAAGACATGGAATTGACCGTTCTGAAGGAAGTGAGAACACAGGGTGACAACACAGGAACCGTTGAACGATCGACACATCGGCTGCCCATTCCAGATACAGATGTGCGATCTGCAAGGCGGTATGAGTTTGGGGACGGCCTTCTTCTATGAGACGCAGGGAGAGACATTCATTATCACGAACTGGCACAACGTAGCCGGCAAAGACCCGATCACAGGCCAAGCTTTGAACACTGGTGGACACTTCCCCTTGTACATCAAGGCCAAGTGGGTTGTACAAGGTCAAGACCGTGAAGACGGCACTGCCTTAGGCCATTTGGCAGCGCATCGGGTTGAAATCGAGGACGACAATGGTCCTCTGTGGTTTGAGCATCCCGAGCTCGGCTCGCTCTGCGACGTAGTTGCGATACCGTGGTCTAGGCCCTCGGGTTGGCAGAGTGGCATCTTCAACAACCCGGCCAACGAGATCGACAATGGGCTTATCCCCATAGACCCAGGCCTGAAAGTCCTGGTGATTGGGTTCCCGCAAGGACTTAGCACGGGGCCCGGGCTACCCGTTGTAAAGTCGGGGACGTTGGCGTCGACTCCGGGCTACGAGGTCCGACTCGGGGGAGCGTTTTCGTCTGTGGGGGGAATGCAGGGCGGCGTTTCCCTCCCGGCGATGTTGCTCGACGTCCATACGGTGCCCGGAATGTCGGGCTCCCCTGTGTTCGGGGAGTACAGTGGACTCTGGAATCCGAAGGATCCACGCCGACTTGGGCTCTCCGACGACTCGGCGTTTGGGGTCGGCCGAGTGTTTCTCGGCTGCCACAGTTCCAGAGTACTCGAGGTTGAGGAGCGAGCTGGACTGGCGATCTGCTACGGAGCGGACGTCATCGAAGAAATCTGTCGCACCAAGTGTCGCGGGTCGCGGTTCCCCCGCACGCCAGAGGCGTCGAACTGATGCAGATACCCTCGACTCCATCAAGGACTATGTGCAGCGCCTGACGCTGAGCGCCTGCCATGGGCGGCCCGGTACTGTCTACCGTCAAGTTAGGCCGGATTTGGTGGACCTGAGGGGGCTCGAACCCCTGACCTCCACACTGCCAGTGTGGCGCTCTCCCAGCTGAGCTACAGGCCCGCGACCGACAGTCTAGCGCGCCTCGGCGCTTGCGCCCACGAAGGTTGCGCCGCGCCCCAATCAACTCGGGCGCGCAGGGCCGCGTAGTGGAGCGCGGGCGACGCGCGCGACGGCCCCGCGGCTCGCTCGATGACCGGGCGAGGAGCTATACGCCGTCGACGATGATCGCGGTGGCGTTGCTGCTGCGGTCGCGTATCTCCCCGAGTCGCCGGTACTCGGCGGACCCGGCAAACGCACGGGCGGCCTCGAGGTCGTCGAACTCGATGATGACGACGCGCTGTGGCTCGCGGTCGCCGACCACGAGTTCCGCGGCGCCGCCGCGTGCGAGGAATCTGCCGTTGCTGGCCGGGACGAGTTCGGCCATGCCCCGGGTGAACTCATCGAAGAGTGCCTGGTCGGTCACTTCCTGCTGGGCGATCACGTATGCGGCCACGTCCGTACCTCTCTTCCAGTTCCGCGCTCGGCACGCAGCGCGAACCGCATGTGAGCTCAAGATCTGTCGCACGGCCTTCCTTCCACGAAGAGCAGCCCCGTCACGATCGTCAGGCAGCGCTGCAGGCCGCCAGAAGTCTAGCGTCCCGCCACGCTTCGCCGGGCGCGCGCCGCGCGCCTCGCTAGAATGCCCGCGAGGAGGCCGAGATGGTCCGCGACCGCATCCGCGTCGAGCAGAGCGACATCACGCAACAGCAGGTCGACGCGATCGTGAACGCAGCGAATAGCACGCTGCTCGGCGGTGGTGGCGTCGACGGGGCGATCCACCGCGCGGCCGGCCCGGAGCTGCTCGAGGCGTGCCGGCCGCTCGGCGGCTGCCCCACGGGCGAGGCCCGCATCACGATGGGCTACAACCTCGCGGCGACGTACGTGATCCACACGGTCGGCCCCGTCTGGTTCGGCGGCGAGGAGGGCGAGGACGACCTGCTGGCGAGCGCCTACCGCTCCAGCCTGGAGCTGGCCCGCACGCACGACGCCGCCACGGTCGCCTTCCCAGCGATCAGCACCGGCGCGTACGGCTACCCGCTGGAGCGCGCGACGCGCATCGCCGTGCGCGAGGTCGCGGCCGCCCTCGGAGCGGACACGATGCCGCAGCGCGTGACGTTCGTGTGCTTCGACGCCGAGACCGCCGAGGTCTATGAGCGCATCGTCGCCGAGGTGGCCGGGTAGGCGGGACCCGCTCAGCGGGCGTCGGAGAACGCCTCGATCAGGAACACCCCGGGGATGAACGGCTCGTCACCGAGGGCGAGCACCGACATCACCACCAACCAGACGGCGAAGCCCGCGAGGTTCGCGAGCGCCGCGAGGCCGCGCGAGCGTGGCGCGCATCGCTCCACCGCGCTCTGCGTGAAGACCAGCCACCCGCCGAGCGCCAGTATCCCGATGCCGACGGAGACACCGGGGACCACCATCAGCAGGCCCACGACCAGGGGCGCCGTGGCGAACCCCGCGGCCCGCAGGAGCTGGTCGACGGGGGCCATCACCCGCGAGAACTGCAGGAGCACCAGGTACACCACCAGCAGCCACGCCAGCCAGAGTGCGAGGGCGAACAGCGTCCCGATCCCGGCGCTCTTGACGAGCAGCGGCCCCCACTCGCTGAAGTCGTCGCGCACCCACCAGAGCCAGCCTCCGACGCCGTAGAGCAGCATCGAGCAGATCGCCACGAGCAGCGCGGGGGCGGTCGCGCCGGAGTCGCGACGCAGCTCGTCGAGGACGTCGAGGTCGAAGCGGGCGAGGCGTCCGAGGCGTGCGAAGGTCAGTCCAAGTTGCGACATCTTCTGCCCTTCAACACGAAACGGGGAGCGGAAAGCACCTCTAGCTTAGCGGGCGCTTCGCCGGAATGCCCGGACGTCGCGGGAACCGCTCCGCCAGCTCGCCGCAGCGCCGCACAATCAGCACTTGCTGGGGAGCAGTCCCGTCGGGCAGCGAGAGCGACAGGGGCTCCTCGGCGCATCCGCCGAGGTGGTCGATGGCGGCCCCGGCCTCGCGCAGTTCACGCCCGGCGCTGCTTCCCTTCGGCGCGGCCATCACGCCACCGGGCCGCAGCAACGGCAGCAGGTACTCGACCAGCACGGGCAGCGGCGCGACGGCCCGCGCGACCGCGACGTCGAAGCGCTCGCGGTACGCCGGGTCGCGTCCGGCCTCCTCGGCGCGCGCCGTCACCACCTCGACGCCCTCGAGGTCCAGCGTCTCCACGACGGTCTCGAGGAAGCGCGCCCGCCGCCCGTGGGACTCCACGAGCGTGAGGCGCAGCGAGGGCTCGACGATGCGCATCGGCAGGCCGGGGAGTCCGGCGCCCGAGCCCACGTCGACCACGCTCGCCGATGCGCCCGCCGCCAGCACGTCCGCGCCGCGCAGCGCCACCAGGAGTGCGAGCGACTCCCCGAAGTGGCGGCGCTGCACGGCAACCGGATCGGTCAGCGACGTGAGGCCTGCACGCTCGCGCCAGGCGTCGAGGAGCGCCATGTAGCGCCGGAAGCGCGCACGCGCGGTCGCGTCGAGTTCGAGCCCGAGGCGCGTGGCTTCCTCCTCGAGCGTGCCGAGGTCGTGAGGTATGCCAGCCTGTGCGCGTTGAGCCGTTGACACCCTGTCCCGTCGATCTTCTAGACTGCACCGTACCCGAACGCTGACCAGGGGCGCCCGGTCACTCACGAGTTTCGCGCGCCTCACGACCGGCTGTGGGGCGGTTGCGCGCCGGCGGGCAAGCGCCCTGCGACGGCAGCACGTCCTCCGATGGAGCAGGGATTGATCACCGATGGCCGAGGCTATCAGCGCCGGCGACGCCAGCGCACACTTCCTCAACGCGATTGAACCCGAGAAGGCGCGCGAGGAGCGCCCGGAGGTCGAGCGCTTCGTCGAGTGGCTCGGCGCCGAGCGCGAGATGGGCGGGCTCGGCGGCGACGAGATCGCCTCGTACCTGCGCGAGCGCTTCCCCGACGCACCCGCCGCCGACGACGAGGAGAGCGAGCTCGACGAGACGTCGGCCGCCCAGATCGAACCGCTGCGCGCCTTCCTCGCCTACGCCTCGCGGCTGGCCTTCACCGAGGAGAACCTCGTCCCCCACCTGCGGCTCGGCGAGGGCGCGGGCGGCGCCCGCGGCGGCGCCGGCGCGGCAGCCGAGCTCGGGGGCAAGGCGTACTACGTGACGCTGGAAGGCGTGGCCGCCCTCGAGCAGGAGCTTGAGGACCTCAAGGCGCGTCGCCCCGAGATCGCCGCCGAGCTGCGCGCCGCGATGGCCGACAAGGACTTCCGCGAGAACGCCCCGCTGGACGCCGCACGCGACCAGCAGGCCCACCTCGAGGCTCGCATCCGCGTGATCGAGGACCAGCTACGGCACGCCGTCATCATCGACCCGGAAACCAAGCGAGGCCGCGCCAACGTCGGATCCACCGTCAAGGTGCTCAACCTCAGCCAGGACCGCGAGCAGACGTTCCAGCTCGTGAGCCCCAGCGAGGTCGATCCCGCCGACGGCAAGATCTCCGTCGAGTCGCCGGTCGGCAGCGCCGTGATCGACCACGTCCCGGGCGACGAGGTGGAGGTGCACGCGCCGGCCGGAGCCGTGCGCCTGCGCGTGCTGGAGGTCGAGGGCTAGGCCTGGCCGAGCGCCAGCTGGTCGACGGCGACCGCCGCGAAGAGCAGCGTCAGGTAGCTGATCGAGTAGTGGAAGAGGGCCAGCGCGCCCTTCGTGCCCTCGGCGCGGTAGAGCCGCCACGCGAGCCAGAGGAAGATCGCGCCGCCCACGGCGGCAGTGCCGAAGTAGATCACGGAGAGGTCCGCGATCACCGTGAACGCCAGCGCCAGCGGCACCAGCATCAGCGAGTAGAGCCCGATCTGACGCTTCGTCTCCGCCTCGCCCCGCACCACCGGCATCATCGGCACGCCCGCGCGGCGGTAGTCCTCGGCGAGCACGAGCGAGAGCGCCCAGAAGTGCGGCGGCGTCCAGTAGAAGACGATGAGGAACAGGAACACGGCGGCGATGCTGACCTCGCCCGTCACGGCCGCCCAGCCGATCATCGGCGGCGCGGCCCCAGCCGCCCCGCCCAGCACGATGTTCTGCACGGTCGAGCGCTTCAGGTAGTAGGTGTACACCCCGACGTAGAACGCGAACGCCCCCACCGCCAGCGCGGCGGCGAGGATGTTCACCGTGAGCGACAGCCACACCCCGGAGGCCGCGGCGAGGGCGAGCCCGAACCACAGCGCCTGGTTCGGCTCGAGGATGCCCATCGGGAGCGGGCGCTCGCGCGTGCGCTCCATGAGCGCGTCGATGTCGCGGTCGGCGTACTGGTTGATGGCGTTCGCGCCGCCCGCGGCGAGCATGCCGCCGACGAGCGTGGCGGCGATGAGCCACGGCGAGGGCCAGCCCTCCTGGGCCAGCACCATCGCGGGCACCGTCGTCACGAGCAGCAGCCAGATGATGCGCGGCTTCGTGAGCGCGATGTAGGCGCGTAGCGTCTCGGCGACCGGGCGCAGCGTGAGAGCCTCGCTACGCACGAGCGGGCTCCCGTCCGCCGCCGGCCGGCCGTGCGGCCTCGGCCTCCTGCGTCGCCTCGCCGGGCTGGTACGCGGCCGCGACGACGAGGACCACGGCGAGCGCCCAGATCGCCGCGCCCGCGGCGAGGTGCGAGGCGCGCACCACGTCCGAGAACGTGGTCCAGATGTTGGCCGCGCCGATCAGCATCTGCGCACCGTAGAGCCCCAGCAGCGCCATCGACGCAATCCCGATCCGCTCGGCGTTCGGCCCTCGCAGCGTCGTCGCCGTGAGCGCCAGCAGCCCGACCGCGCCGAAGCCTACGAGCGTGCTCAGCCGGTGCGCCCAGTGGATGTGCTGCTCCAGCACGCCGTCCACGAACGGGATCGGCGCCTGGAGGCAGCCGGGCCACGTCGTGCACGCGGTGGTGGAGCTGGAGCCGACGACGTACGAGCCGCCGAGGAGGATCACCATCAGGATCGCGGCCGCGATCGCCGCGAGCCGCACGAACGAGGCGCGCTCGCGGCCCTCGATGCGTCGCCGCTCGGGGCCGTAGAACGCGAACACGGTCAGCACGCTCAGCACGGCCAGCAGGGTCAGCGCCGTCGCGAGGTGCAGCGTCACGATCTCCGGCGGCAGCTCGCGCTCGACCGTCTCCTTGCCGAGCCACGCCTGCACCGCCAGCAGCACGATCGACGCGACCGCGAGGTTGCGGACGACCGTGTCGGCTCGATGCCGCAGCAGCGCGACGGCAGCGGTGGCAACGATCAGCAGCCCGACGATGGCGGCGGCAGAGCGGTGCGTGAACTCGATGATCGCCGTGCGCTCGGCGGGCGGGATGAGCTGGCCGTGGCAGAGCGGCCAGTCCGGGCAGCCGAGGCCGGAACCGGTGGTGCGCACGACCGCGCCGATCGTGATCAGCACGAGCGTCGCGCAGACGGTCGTCACGGCCAGTGCCTGGTAGCGTGTCACCCGATGCTCCGGTGTGCGCGCGGGATCCTGTGCAATCCTACCGCTCCGCCTCGTCAGGCGCTCCGCGAGACCTGGTCGCGGCGACGGCGCTCACCCACCCGGCGGTGCGTCCGATCCCGGGCGCTCCTCGGCCTCCCGCTCGGCGAGGCGCTCCTTGAGGGTGTCGAGCTCGCGCTGCACGGTGCGCAGCCGCGCCTGCAGCCACAGCAGGTAGACGAAGAGCCCCGCCCAGAACACAGCGAAGCCGGCGAACAGGAACTCGAGGTAGTCCACTACGCCTCGCCCCCTCGCCGTGCCCCGCCCGCCTCGATGCGGTCCACGCGGGCACGCATCTCGGCGGCTTCGACGCCGATGCGCTCGGTCTCCGCGCGCAGCGAGAGCAGCCACAGCGTCAGCAGCGTGACCGCCGCCATGCCGAGCATCAGCACGAGCAGCATCGAGTCCGGCAGCGCCTGGTTGCCCGGCAACGTCGTCACGATGGGGTCGGGGTGGAGCGTGCGCCACCAGCGCACCGACATGTTGATGATCGGGATGTCGACGAAGCCGATGATGGCGAACACCGCCGCGTAGCGCGCCGCGCGCACGTCGGTGTCGTCGGAGAGGCTGCGCGCGAGCAGGTAGCCGCTGTAGATGAGCAGCAGCACCAGCGTGCTCGTGAGGCGCGCGTCCCACGCCCACCACGTGCCCCATATCGGCTTGCCCCAGATCGCACCTGTCGCCAGCGTCAGCGCCGTGAACAGCACCCCCACCGTCGCCGCCGCGCGCGCGACCGCGTCGAAGCGCAGGTCGCCGCGCAACAGCACGAGGATCGAGGCGACGAAGACGACGAAGAACGCGAGGTAGGCCGCGATCGCCGAGGGCACGTGGATGTAGAAGATGCGCTGCACCTCGCCCTCGATCGCCTCGCGCGGCGCGACGACGACCGCGCCGACGAGCATCGCCAGCATCGCCGCGCCGGTGAGCGGCGGCAACACCGTCCAGCGTGCCTCGTAGACCGGCCGCACGAGCGCCCACACGAGCCTGGTGAGGCGTCGGGGCCCGCTGGAAGGCGTCGGGGTCGCGGCGCTCATTGCTCGGCCACCAGCGGGAACAGCAGCGCGCTGCCGAGCGCGCTCCAGACGGTGACGCCCGCGAGGAGCAGCAGCCACGGCGCGCCGCCCGTGGGCAGGTCGAGCGCGCCACCCGTGGCGCGCACGGCGGCGATGAGCAGCGGGACGAGGAGCGGCAGCGCCAGCACGGGCATCAGCACCTCGCGCGAGCGCACGCGGCTGCCGAGCGTGGAGAGCAGCGTGGTGAGGCTGACGTAGCCGAGAGTGCCGAGGGCCATGATGCCGACCAACTCCGGTGTGAGCAGCGCGGTATTGAAGAGGATAGTCGCCAGCAGCAGTACGGCCAGTTCGATGAGCAGCAGCGCCAGCAGGTTGCTCGCCACCTTCGCCACGTAGAGCGCCGTCCGCGAGACCGGCGCGACCATGAGCGCGTCGAAGGTTCCCTGCTCGACCTCGGCGGCGAACGAGCGGCCGCTGGCGATGATCCCGGCGAACAGGAACGTCACCCACAGCACGCCCGGCAGCAGCGGCCGCACGTTGCCCGTCGCGAGGTCGAGCGCGAACGAGTAGGTCAGCACGCTGATGGCGGCGAAGACCGCAGCCGAGAGCCACCCCGCGCGCTGCCGCCAGAGCAGGCGCAGGTCCTTCGCCAGCACGGCCGTCGCGGCGCTCACTGGCTCACCCCGGCCGACGCCACGGCAGGCTCGACGACGCGCCCGCGGTCGAGCTCGATCATGAACTCCGCCCAGCCCTCGGCGCGCTCGCGCTGGTGCGTCGCCGCCAGCACCGTCACGCCGGACGCGTGCAGCACCAGCTCGTCGAGCAGCGCCAGCCCGTCGCGGTCGAGCCCCGTCTCCGGCTCGTCGAGGAGCATCACGCCCGGGCGGTGCAGCACGGCACGGGCGACCGCGAGGCGCTGGTGGAAGCCGTGCGAGAGCACGGCGGTCTGCTCGTCGCGGCGCGTCCACAGCCCCACCCGGCGCAGCAGCTCCTCGACGCGCCCGGCGGCGTCCTCGACGCCGTACAGGCGCGCGAAAAACTCGAGGTTCTCGCGGGGCGTCAGCTCCTCGTACAGCATCGGGCGGTGCGTCAGCACGCCGATCGACGCGCGCACGTCGCCGGGCGCGTCGCGCAGGTCGTGGCCCGCGACGGTCGCGCCGCCCTCGGTCGGCGCGAGGAGGGTGGAGAGCACGTTGAGCAGCGTGGTCTTGCCCGCGCCGTTCGCGCCGAAGAGCGCGGCCTTCGCGCCGGCGGGCACCTCGAAGTGCGCGCGGTCCAGCGCGACCGCGCCGCCGAAGCGCCGGGTGAGCCCTCGCGCCTCGATCACGCCGTCGCCCCGCCCCGGCGGCCCGCGAGGTGCAGCGCGGCGACACCCCCGCCGATGATCGCAAGCGCCAGCGAGACGGCGACCGCTGCGCCGCGGCGCCCGGTGAGCGGGTTCGGCGCGTTCCGCCCGGCGAGGCCGTCGAGGACGACGCTCACGGACTCGCCTGGGCCGGCCGCGCCGTCGCGCGTGACGACCGCGCTGAGCTCGCCGGCCTCGTCGCGTTCGCCGGCGTCGAGGGAGCCGGCGAGCGGGCGGATGTCGTCCGCGAATCGCGTCGGCACGGAGACCTCCATGTGGTCGGTGGGCAGCGGCGCGGTCACGCGCAGCGCGTAGGCGTCGCGCGCCCGATCGTAGCCGACGACGTAGCGGCTGACGACCGTCGTCACGCCGGGCCGCAGCGCCGTGGCGACGGCCAGCGTGCCGCCCTCGACGCGCGAGTCGCCCTCGCCGCCGGCTTCCGCCGTGAGCGTGTTGTCGGGGAGCGGGATGCGCAGCGTCACCCCCTCGCCGTCGCCGACGAACACGCGGTCCGAGGGGTTGCGCACCTCGTCCTCGCGCAGGAACACGATCTGCGCGTTCGCGCGGTCGAGGGTGAGCACGGTCACCGTGGTGCGCTCGATGGTGAGTTGCGGCGGCTCGCTCGTCTGCGCGTACACCACGATCTCGATCTCGGCGGTCGGGAGCTCGGGCGAGAGCAGCACGGGCGGGGCGAGGTACTGCACACCGTCGTAGACCGCGCGCACGACGTAGGAGAGCTCGACGTCGGGCTCGACGTCGAACGCGAAGCGCCCCGCCTCGGTCGTCGTCTCCTGCGCCGACTGCACGCCGCCGTCGCCGAGCACGATGAGCTGTACCGTCACCGGCTCCGCCGCGGGTCCCGAGTCGCCGACGAGCACGACGCCGCTGATGCGCCCCTCGGGCTGCTGCGCCGACGCGAGCCCGCCGGCCAGCGCGCACGCCGCGACGGCGCAGGCAACGAGGGCTCGCGCGAGCGGGGTCACGCGCTGCCGCGCGGATCGAGGCCGGCGTCGCGCATCGCCTGGGTGACGGCGCGCAGCCGCGGCGCGAACGCGCGCCTGGCGTCGCGCCGCTCATCGGCGGAGATGCGCCCGCTCGCCGCGTCGTCGTCGAGCTCGCGCAGCTCGGCGAGGAGCGTGCGGCGCTCCTCGAGCAGCTCGGCGCCGTCGACGCTCGCCGGCGCGGCCTCGCGCGCGCGCAGCAGCGGCAGGCCGATGGCGGCGGCGGCGACGGCGGCGAACGCCACGAGCACGACCCACTCCATCACTCGCCCCCCTCCTCCGACGCGCGTAGTTGCTCGTCCAGCCAGCGCTCCTCGGACGCATCGAGGGCGCCCGCGCCCGCCGGGGCGAGCGTCGCGCCGCGGCGCTGCCGCCACAGCGCAGCCGCGCCGATGACGGCGACGAGGACGATCGAGCCGCCGACCCAGCCGAAGAGCCAGAGGTTGAAGCCCTCGCGCGGCAGCTCGGCGAGTACGGCGTCGCCGAAGCGGTCCGAGAAGTAGAGAATGATGTCGTCGCTACCGCGCCCGGCCGAGAGTTGCTCGCGGATCTCGGCGCGCATGTCCTCGCAGATCGTCAGCTCGCAGTGGTCGAGGCGGACGTTGATGCAGCGCGGGCACATCAGCTGCCGCTCGATCTGCAGCGCCTGCGCCTCGAAGTCCTGCGCCTCGGCCCCCCTCGGCGCGTCGAGGACGCCGATCGCCCACGCCGCCGCGAAGGCGACGGCCGTCGCTGCGAGCGCCCCGAGGGTCACGCCACGCGTCGCGCTCATCGTCACGCCCTCCTCGCCGCGCCCGAGGGGGGCACGGCCGGCGCGGGGACGCGCTCGCGGGCGGGCTGCGGGGCGAACACCACGATGCCGCCGAGGACGTACACGCCCGCCCCGATCCAGAGCCAGGCCATGAGCGGGTTCACGAACGCGTTGATCTCCGCCACGCCGTCCTCGTCCCAGCCCTGCAGGAACACGTACAGGTCCTCCCGCCACCCGGTGTCGACGTCGACCATCGCCATCGGCTGCTCCGGGAAGTTGCGGAAGAAGCGCCGACCCGGCGCGAGCGTCCCGACGGCGTCGCCGTCGCGCAGCACGGTCACCGACGCGAGTACCTCGGTCTCGATGCCGTTCGCCGTGCCGGCGCGCTCCCGAAGCCCCTCGAACGCCAGCGTGTAGCGCCCGACCTCGAACGACTCGCCCGGGGCGAGGATGCCGCGCGCCTGCGACTGGTACACGCTCGCCGAGACCGCCGCTACCGCCATCAGCGCGAGGCCGAGGTGTACGAGGTACCCGCCGTAGCGGCGTCGGTCCCGCTCGAACAGTGAGAGGAGCGCGGCGGGCCAGCCCCGCCCGCTCGCCGCGCGGCGGCCGCGCGCGCCGATCACGAACTCGCGCAGTGTGACGTAGCCGAGCGCCGTCGAGGCGCTCGTAGCGGCGAGCGCGAAGCGGTCGTGCATGCCGAGCGCGGCGAGCACCGCCGCGCTGCCGGCGAGCACGGCGAGGGGCACGCGGAAGCGCCGGACGAGCGTCGCGCCAGCCGCACGCCGCCACGGCAGCACGGTGCCGACGGCGATGAGCGCGAGCAGCACGATCACGATCGGGCCGACGACGTCGTTGTAGAACGGCGCGGAGACGGTGATGCGTGAGCCCTCGACCAGCTCGGAGAACACCGGGAACAGCGTTGCGCCGAGGATGACGAGCGCCAGGATAGTGAACAGGTAGTTGTTTACGATCAGCGCGCTCTCCCGCGACGCCAGCGACTCGAAGTCGTGGTCGGCGCGCAGCCGCCCGCTGCGCCAGCCGAGCAGCACGATGGACGTGGCGAGCGTGCCCCCGAGCACCACGAGGAAGTACGGGCCGACATCGGACAGCGCGAAGGCGTGCACCGACGCCACGAGGCCGCTGCGCACGTTGAAGGTCCCGAACACCGCGAGGGCGAACGCGGCAAAGACGAGCGCGAGGTTCCAGAGCTTCAGCATGCCTCGGCGCTCCTGGACCATGACCGAGTGCACGAAGGCGGTCATCGGCAGGAGCGGCAGGATCGCCGAGTTCTCGACGGGGTCCCAGCCCCAGAAGCCGCCCCACCCGAGCGTGGTGTACGCCCACCACGCGCCGAGGATGTTGCCGACGCTGAGCAGCAGCCACGACCACAGCGCCCACGGCCGGACCGCGCGGATCCAGCGCCCGTCGATGCGCCCGGAGAGCAGCGCCGCCGCGCCCAGCGCGAACGGCACGGCCGTGCTGACGAGTCCCGCGAGCATGAACGGCGGGTGGACCAGCATCGCCGGGTCGACCAGCAGCGGGTTGAGGCCCACGCCGTCGTCGGGCGTGACCGGACTCACCTCGAACGGCGATGCGAGGAAGACGGCCGGGACGAGGAACGCGGCGAGGACCGCGCCGCTCGCCGCCGTCGCGTGCGCGGCGCCCCACGGGATGCGCGGCACGGTGACGAGCGCGAACGCGGCCAGCATGAGCGAGAGCAGCCACGTCCAGAACAGCAGCGATCCCGGCTGACCGCTGTAGAGCGCCGCCCACTTCATGTGCGGCAGCATGTCGCGCGAAGACACCGCCACGACGTGGGCGATCGAGAAGTCGTCGGTCAGCAGCGCGTAGGCGACGAGGCCGATCGCCGCCGTCGTGAGCGCCGCGGTCACCACGATCGCGCGCCGCGCTGCCTCGAGCAGCGGCGGGCGCGCCAGCCGCTGGCCGACCACGGAGGCGCCCACCGCGAACAGCGACGCCGCGAGCGCCGTCAGCAGCGCCGACGCGCCGAGCGTGGCGACGAGGTTCACTGACCCTCGGAGGACTCTTCGGACGGCTTGGGCGCGGCGATCGAGGCGTCCTCGGGGTCGGTCACGAACTCGGGCTCGTGGCGCACGATCACGCTCGAGGCGGTGAGCCGCCCGGCGTCGTCGGCCACACCCTCGACCACGACGAACGCGCGCGGCGTGAAGAGGTCCGGGATCGCCACGCCGGAATCGGCGATGACGATGTCCATGCGGTCGCCCTGCTCACCCTCGACCACCCACGCGATGGGGCTGCCGCGCGCGTCCTCCACGATCGAGCCGTCCACCACGCGCCCGCCGACGCGCCAGCGGCGGCCCTCGGGGTCGATCTCCTGCGCGAACTCCTCGGGTGTGACGTAGTAGGACAGCGAAGAGTCCGCGGCCTGCACGGCGAGCACGCCGATCACGACCGTCGCGAGGGCGAGCACGGCGACCAGCCGTGCGCGCGTGCTGCCGAGCAGGCGCGCCAGCGCTGCGCGGTTCATGAGACGGGCCGGATGTCTTCGAGCATGTCGCGGAAGTCCTGCTCGCGGAGTTCGCCGATGTACTTGCGCGCCACCTCGAGGCCCGGCCGGAGGAAGTAGGCCTCGGGGACGCCGTTCACGCCGAAGTCAAAATACACGTCGCCGTCCCCATCGATCAGCAACGGGAAGGTCAGCCCGTATGCCTCGACGAACTCACGCGCCCCTCCGTCGCTGTCGAGGATGTTGATGCCGATGAACGTGTAGCCCTGCGGCTCGTACTCCGCCCAGAGCCGCTCGATCAGCGGCGCCTCGCTCGCGCACGGCGCACACCACGACGCCCAGAAGTACACGAACACCGGCCCGTCGGCGTAGTCGGCGATGGCGACAACGTCGCCGTCGAAGGTCGGGAGGGTGAACTCGCGGACGCGCTCGAAGCCGGGGTCGACGTCGCCCAGGCGGTCCTGGCCGACATCGCGCGTCATCGCCACGACGAGCACGGCGAGGAGCGCGAGGAGGGCTGCGCCGGTGGCGACGACGAGCAGGCGACCCCGGATGACGTTGAGGATGGTTGCCATAAGCCGTCATCGAGGCTATCCGCCGCAGGTGGGGCGATCAACGATCGAGGCGGTCCGAGGGGCCTCGGATCCGCCGTTCGGGGGGCCTGCGGCCTTGACCACTGATCGGCCCGGTGATAATCGTACCGGGGCGCAGGGCGACTGCGCTGTGCGGAGCACGCACTCGGACGCTACGATGTCGGAGCGCACGAGTTTGAGGGGACGCGTGCCCGAGTGACCGAGGAGGCCCTGTTGCGCATCTCCCAACGTTGGGCGCGTAGACTGCTGATCCTCGGACCGGCGGCGCTCTTCATCGTGCTGTCCGCCTGTTCCGACCCACAGACCACGATCGAGCCGAAGTCTGACTTCACCGAGGCCATCCAGGGCGTCTACGAGATCGTCTTCTGGCTCTCCATGTTCGTCTTCGTCGCGATCATGCTGCTCACGCTCTGGCTCGCCGTGCACTACCGCGAGCGCCCCGGGCGCGAGGCGATCCAGATTCACGGCCACCAGCGCCTCGAGATCCTGTGGACCATCATCCCGGTGGCGATCGTGCTCATCATGCTCGTACCCACCTGGCAGGTCATCGCCGACACCACGGACTCCCCGCCCGAGGGCTCCATGGTCGTCGAGGCGACCGGCAAGCAGTGGTGGTTCGAGTTCAAGTACCCGGACCTCGGCATTACCACCGCCAACGAGTTGCACGTGCAGGCAGGCAAGCCCGTCCACGTCAAGCTCTACTCCGACGACGTGATCCACTCGTTCTGGATCCCGCAGCTCGCCGGCAAGGTCGACATGGTCCCGGGCCACGAGAACGACCTGTGGTTCACGCCCTTCGACGACTCCGCGCGCGCCGAGGCCTACCTCGGCCAGTGCGTCGAGTTCTGCGGCGCCTCGCACGCCAACATGCGCTTCCGCGTCTTCGTCCACGACGAGGCGGGCTTCAACGCCTGGATGGAGAACGAGCTCTCCGACGCGCTGGAGCCGACCACCGAGCTGGGCAAGCTGGGCGCCACGCTGTTCGTCGTGCGCTGCGCCGAGTGCCACACGGTGCGCGGCACGGCCGCCAGCATCGCGGACTTCGGCCCGGACCTCACGCACGTCGGCAGCCGCACGACCATCGCAGCGGGTATCCTCGACAACAACTTCGAGAACCTCGTGAAGTGGATCAGCAACCCCGCAGAGATCAAGCCGGGCATCAACCCCGAGAACGACATCTCCGACAAGGATCCGCCGTTGCGGTTCATGCGGGCGTTCGAGGATGAGATCTCGGCCGAGGACATCCAGGCTATCGCCCAGTACCTGACCGAACTGAAGTAGCAGCGAGCTACCCAGCGGCCTAGCGGAAGGCACCGAAGATGGCGACCGCAGCAGGCACCATTGCCGCCCCCTCCACCGAAAGCGTGGTCTGGTCGTGGATCACGACCGTCGACCACAAGCGCATCGGAGCGCTGTACGGCGTTACCGCCTTCATCTTCTTCCTGATCGGCGGCATCGAGGCGCTCCTGATCCGTACGCAGCTCGCCGTGCCGAACGGCACGGTGATCAACGCCGAGCTGTTCAACCAGCTCTTCACGATGCACGCGCTGACGATGATCTTCCTGGCCATCATGCCGCTGGGAGCAGCGTTCTTTAACTACATGGTCCCGCTCATGATCGGCGCGCGGGACGTGGCCTTCCCCCGGCTGAACGCCCTCTCGTACTGGATCTTCCTCTTCGGCGGCCTCGTGCTGACCAGCAGCTTCTTCTTCGGCGGCGCGCCCGACACCGGCTGGTTCGCCTACCAGCCCATCAGCGGCAGCCAGTTCTCCGGCTCCGGCATGGACTTCTACGTGATCGGGCTGATGATCCTCGGCATCTCGTCGCTGGCCGCGGCGCTGAACTTCGCCGTGACGATCATCAACCTGCGCGCACCCGGCATGACGATGATGCGGCTCCCGGTCTTCATCTGGATGACCTTCGTCGTGATGTTCCTGCTCATCCTGGCGCTGCCGGTCCTCACCGTGGCGCTGGTGCAGATGCTCTTCGACCGCCAGTTCACGACGAGCTTCTTCCTGCCCGAGGGCGGCGGCGACCCGATCCTGTGGCAGCACCTCTTCTGGGTGTTCGGCCACCCCGAGGTCTACATCCTCATCCTCCCCGCCATGGGCGTGGTCTCCGAGATCCTCCCGACGTTCTCGCGCAAGCCGCTGTTCGGCTACGCCGCGATCGTCTTCGCGGGCGTCTCCATCGGCTTCCTCGGCTGGGCCGTGTGGAGCCACCACATGTTCACCACCGGCCTGGGCGCGGTGCAGCAGGCCGTCTTCTCGGCCAGCACCATGGCGATCGGCATCCCCACCGGGATCAAGGTCTTCAACTGGCTGGCGACGATGTGGGGCGGCAACATCCGCTTCACCACCGCGATGTACTTCGCCGTGGCGTTCGTCGCGCTGTTCACCATCGGCGGCATCTCCGGCGTCATGCACGCCTCGCCGCCGGTCGACCAGCAGCAGCAGGACACGTACTTCATCGTCGCGCACATCCACTACGTGCTCGTCGGCGGCGCGCTGTTCGGCGTCTTCTCCGGCCTCTACTACTGGTGGCCGAAGATGACCGGCCGGCTGCTGGGCGAGACGCTGGGCAAGTGGAACTTCTGGCTGATGTTCGTCGGCATGAACCTCGCGTTCTTCCCGATGCACTTCCTCGGCGTGAGCGGGATGCCGCGGCGCATCTACACCTACGACACCGGGCTCGGCTGGGACTTCTGGAACCTGGTCGCCACGGTCGGCGCGTTCATCCTCGCGCTGGGCGTGCTGTTCTTCATCATCAACGTCTTCAAGACGTGGCAGCGGCCCGCCGACGCCGGCGACAACCCGTGGGACGCCCCCACGCTCGAGTGGGCGACGACCTCGCCGCCGCCGGAGCACGACTTCGACGTCATCCCCGAGGTCCACTCGCGCGAGCCGGTCTGGTACATGCGCGACAACAACATGACGGTGCCGGAGCCCGAGCCGGGCACGCACATCCACCTGCCGCCGCCGTCGTACTACCCGATCATCATCGCGTTCGGGGTGCTGCTGCTCGGCCTCGGGCCGCTCACACACCTCGCGGTCACGGCACTGGGCGTGCCGGTCATCATCTACGGGACCTGGGGCTGGACCCTGGAACCCACCGAATAGAACCGGGACGGATCACTCGTGGCAGCAGCCGAACACCAAGTAGAGCACCACACCACCACCGGCATCGACAGCCGGAAGCTCCTGATGTGGATCTTCCTCGGCTCGGAGTGCCTGTTCTTCGGCTCGCTGATCGCGACCTACCTGATCTTCAAGGGCGAGATCGACCTCCCGCCCTTCCCCAGCGAGACCTTCGTCGAGACCGCATACCTCGAGGAAGCCCTGGCCAGCGGCGAGATCAACGAGGTGCAGTCGCATCTCTGCCACGCCAGCGACGAAGCCGGCATCTCGGTCTGCGAGGGCATCTTCGACATCCCGCTGACCTCGCAGAGCACGTTCGTCCTGCTGATGAGCAGTGTCGCCATGGTGCTCGCGGTCTACGGAGCGCAACACAACCGGCCGATGATGATGAAGTTCTGGCTGCTCGCCACGATGTTCCTCGGCCTGATCTTCCTCGGCTACCAGGTCTACGAGTTCCGCACATTCGGGCAGGAGGGATTGACGCTCGAAACGAGCCAGTTCGGAGCGTCATTCTTCGTGCTCACGGGATTCCACGGCACCCACGTCGCAGTGGGCGTGCTGATCCTCGGCTCGCTCCTGCTCGCCTCGTTCCGGCGGCGCGGGCTGGGCTCGGAGCCGGGCTTCCAGGTGGAGACCGCCGGCCTCTACTGGCACTTCGTCGACATCGTCTGGATCGTGATCTTCACGGTCCTGTACCTCATCCCGGCGTAGGCACGCCGAGCAGGGACGGGAGCGCACGATGAGCATGCACAACGACCACGGCGTCGAGGAGGAACATGGCCTCCAGCCGATGCAGTACGTCTGGATCGGCCTGCTCCTGACCATCATCACCATCGTCGAGCTCGGCGCCTCCCTGTGGGTGGACCTCGGCAACCTGCTGATCCCGGTCCTGATCGTCCTGTCGGCGGTGAAGTTCGTGATCGTGGTGGGCTACTACATGCACCTGCGGTTCGAGCACCGGCTGCTGAGCCAGGTCTTCACCGGCTCGTTTGTCCTCGCCGCCGGCGTGCTGATCGCGCTCATCGCGCTGTTCTGGACGGACATCACCAACATCGTCTAGCGAGCCCTGCCCCACGCGGGGCGGCGCACCAACACCCGAGGCCCGCGCAAGCGGGCCTCAGTGCTGCCTCGCGCCGTCCGGCGCCGGCGCAGGTCGCCGCCGACGCGCGGGACAGGCGAAGGCGCGACGTGGCGAAGGGTGGAGGGTCGGCGCGCGCGACAGGCGTCGGGCGACGTGGTGAAGGGACGATCGAGGGCTACCCGGTGGGGCCGGACGACGCGGGCTGAGCGGCCCGCGCCGCGAGGCGCGCCTCGTCCTCGGCGCGCTGACGCTCCTCGGACTTCTGCGCCCACACCGCGAACACCACGCCGAGGGCAAGCAGGAACATCATCTGGCTCGGCACCCACATCAGCAGGCCGCCCAGCTCCTGGTCCTCGAGAGGCGTGAGGTTGAGCAGCGGCTCGACGTCGAACCAGAACTCGTAGAGCGGCTCCTCGGCGAAGACGATGATGGCGCCGAGGAACGACTTCGGCGTGCTCGCCACGACGAGGAACCCCATGCGCCCCACGTAGCCGAGGCGCGAGCGCAGCGGCTTGGGGTCGATGACGTTCCACCAGATCAGCACGCCGATGAGCATGAACGAGAAGTGCTGGACGTCGTGGACGAAGTCGTCGCGGATGGCGGCGTCGTACCAGCCGGGCGAGAAGTGCCACAGCCCGAGCACTGCGGTGAAGGTCGCCAGCGCGAGCACCGGGTGCGTGACGAGGCGGTACAGCACGTAGGTCGCGCGCTGCCGCACCACGGGCCGCACGACGCGCCGCCGCACGACGCGCGGGATGCCTCGGAGCACCGGGGTGGTCGGCGCACCGAGCAGGATCAGCGGCGCGACGAACATCATGATGATCTCGTGCTGGATCATGTGCATCGAGAAGTGGTGCTCGGCCGCTGCGTCGAGGGGCGACTCGACGCTCGCGAGGAGCAGGAGCATGCCGGCCAGGTAGCTGGCGGTGCGCCAGTGCGGGTGCTCGCGGCTGCGGTTGCGCCAGACGCGCAGGCCGCGCAGGTAGAGGCCCGTGAGCAGCAGGACGGGGATGACCAGCTCGGGGTCGAAGTTCCAGCGCGCCCAGATGCTCTGCCCGGCGTGGACGCCCTCGTGCGCGACCACCGAGGCATCGAGGATCCGCCCGGTCACGTCGATGTGCACGCCTGCATCCGCCTCTCGCGCTGGCAGCCCGCCGGACGGGCCCGCCGCGCGCTACGAGGATACCGCGTGGCGTTCCGACGGTCGCCGCAGACCACGTGGCGATCGCGGCGGCGCCACCGGCGCGTAGAGACTCGCAAATGGACCGCTCCGCGGGCCATAGGCGGGAACTCAGCACTCAGTATCCGAGCTCAGTTCGCTGAGCTCGTACGAGCGGAACACTGAGCCGTTGAGCTCCCAGTAACGTGGGCACGAGCCGGGGAGCGTCTCAAGAACAGCCTGTTAGGATGCGAAGCGCGGAGGCCTCGCTCCACAAGACCCGGCGTGGCGAGCGTGGATCGGGGAGCAGTGCTGACCATGCCACCGTGGGAACTACAGGCCCTCGAGTACATCGTCGGCGCCGTGCTGCTCGGGCTGGCGCTCGTCGTGTCCACGGATGCCGACCCCCTCTGTAGCGAGGTCCGCACCCGGCACGTCGATGTCTTCCCAGCGGGGGACACTCGGACTGGAATCTACGGCGGAAACCGCACCATCGACGTATGCGTGAATGACGATGGGCCCTAGAGCGGTCACACCAAGCCTCGACCACCGGCCCCGACGGAGGGTTCGTACTCTCCGACCCGAACACCCACCCCCGACAACTGAGCGTCCCAGTGACCGTGAGTTCCGAGTCCCAGTCCGTGACGAATGAGCTGGGGAGCATCACGAGAAGCTGAGCGAGATCGGCAGCACCGTCCCCTCTCGGTGCCGGCACCGACGTCGACGCTATTGCGGTTCGTGGTCGCCCCGAGGGTGGCTTCGCGTCGGCTCGCAATTCTGAGTTCTGGGTGCTATCCGGGTTCCGACAACCCCTGAGGAACAATGCGGCGTTGCGGTGGCGCGAGGGCATCGCGTACGATCGGCGCTGCGGACTTCGCGTACCTGGTACGCTTTCTCCGCGGAACGGAGCCACGATGCGGCACCTGCGTGTGGGACTCGCCCAGGTCAACACCACCGTCGGCGACTTCGGCGGCAACTGCTCGCGCATCCTCGACGCCGCGCGCCGGGCCGCCGCGCTCGACGCCGACGTGGTCGCGTTCCCCGAGCTGGCGGTGACCGGCTACCCGCCCGAGGACCTGCTGCTGCGCGCGCCCTTCATCGACGAGGCCGAGGCCGCACTCGTGGCCCTCGCGCGCGACGCCGTGGGGCTCCCGCCGCTCGTCGTCGGCTGCGTGGAGTTCGACGGCGTGCTGTACAACGGCGCGGCGATCGTCCACGGCGGCGAGGTCGTCGCGCGCTACCGCAAGCACCGCCTCCCCAACTACGGCGTCTTCGACGAAGAGCGCTACTTCCAGCCCGGCCACGAGACGCCTCGCTTCATCATCGGCGGCGTCGAGGTGGCCGTGACCATCTGCGAGGACATCTGGTACGCCGACGGCCCCGCACACGACGCCGCGCTCGACGGTGCCGAGGTCATCGTCAACATCAACGCCTCGCCGTTCCACGCCGGCAAGACCGGCGAACGCGAGCGCATGCTCGCGACGCGCGCCACCGACGACCACATCGCGATCGCGTACGTGAACCAGGTCGGCGGTCAGGACGAGCTGGTCTTCGACGGCAACTCGCTCGTGATCGACGCGCGCGGTGCGGTGCTCGCCCGCGGCGCCTCGATGCGCGAGGACCTCGTGGTCGCTGACATCCCCGTCGACGAGGTCCGGCAGGTGCGCCTCCACGAGTCGAGGCTGCGCCGCGAGCGCCACGCCGCCGAGCCCGCAGCCCCCCTGCACATCACCGCAGCTTCGGACGCGCTCCGCGAGCCCGCGCCGGCGACGGACCTCGAACCACCCGACGCCCTCGCCGAGACCTACGACGCGCTGGTAGTCGGCACGCGCGACTACATGCACAAGACGGGCTTCGAGGACACGATCGTCGCGCTCTCCGGCGGCATCGACTCCTCGCTCGTCGCGGCCATCGCCGTCGACGCGCTCGGGCCGGAGCACGTGCGCGGCGTCTCGCTGCCGTCGCGCTACTCCTCGGAGGGCTCGATCGCCGACGCGCAGGACCTCGCCGACCGGCTCGGCATCGAGATGATCGCGATGCCGATCGAGGCGCTGCACCGGGCCGCCCTCGACACCCTCGCGCGGCCGTTCGAGGGGACGGCCGAGGGCACGGCGGAGGAGAACCTCCAGTCGCGGCTGCGCGGGATGCTCGTGATGGCGCTGTCGAACAAGTTCAACACGCTGGTCTTCACCACCGGCAACAAGTCCGAGTATGCCTGTGGCTACGCGACGCTGTACGGCGACATGGCCGGCGGCTTCGCCGTGATCAAGGACGTGCCGAAGACCCTCGCCTACGCGCTCTCGCGCCACCGCAACACGCGCGGCGAGGTGATCCCGCAGGCGGTCATCGACAAGCCGCCCTCCGCCGAGCTGCGCCCCGACCAGCTCGACACCGACTCGCTGCCCCCCTACGAAGTCCTCGACCCGATCATCGAGGCGTACGTCGAGGAGGACGCGGGCTTCGAGGAAATCGTCGCCCGCGGCTACGAGCCCGCGACGGTGCGGCGCGTGATCGACCTCATCAACCGCAACGAGTACAAGCGCCGCCAGTCGCCGCCCGGCGTGAAGATCACGCCGCGCGCCTTCGGCCGCGACCGCCGCTACCCGCTTGCATCGAGGTACGTGGGGCACTGAACCGGCGGGCGAGGAGCCTCGACGCGGCCTCTACTCCTGCTCGCCCGCTTGCTCCTCGGCCGCATCGGCGAGTTCCGCGAGGCGCTGGCCGATCGCCACGCTCGCGGTGTCCGAGGCGGTGAGCCGGATCCAGCGCTCGAACGCCTCGCGGACCTGCGTGTAGGCCGCCTCGACGCGGTGGCTGAGCTCCGAGTCCGGGTCGCTCTCGGCGGCGTTCCGCGCCAGCGCGACGTCGTTGAGCAGTGCCTCGAGCCGCGGGGTGAGTTGCTCCTGCAGGTCGTGGAGCTCCTCGCTCGCCTCTGCGTGGCCGCGGTCGCGCATGATCTGGAGCGCGCCGAGCACCCACGCCACCGCGCCGAGCAGCGTGCCGGCGCGCTCGGCGTCCAGCCGCAGCTGGTACGGGCGGGCGGGCTGCCCGCGCACGCGGCGTGGCTCGGGCGGCGGCGCGCTCACGGCTTGCGGCTGCCCTCGTACGCGAGCCGGGAGGCGAGGCGCGCCGCGCCGAGCAGCGCGGCGTTCTCCCCCAACTCCGAGGCCACCACGCGCGGCCCCGGCGCGACCTGGTCGAGCACGCGCTGGAGCAGCGGGATCAGCCGCCGCGTGTGCTCGTCCTCGCCGTCGATCATGACCAGCTCGGGGCCCAGCAGCGCCGCGGCGTCCGCAAGGAGCCCCGAGGCGGTCTCGAGGTCGTCGTCGCCGATGAGCTGGCCGGGTTCCAACTCGGGCATGGCGGGCAGGCTGCCCGCCGAGAAGCGCGCGCCGCGCACCGGCCGCCCGCCGGCCACCACGGCCGCCTCGGGCGTCCCGCGCAGCGAGACGTAGAGCACGTCGGAGGCGGCGCCGGCCGCGCCGTGCCAGCGCTCGCCCGCGAGCGCCGCGTTCGTGCGGCTCTCGGCCGCGATGGGTGCGTCGATGTGCCTCCGCAGCACCTCGACCACCGGCAGGCCGTCCCACGTGTCCTGCCCGGTCGAGTGCGTGAGCGTCCCGCTGAGTGGGTCGACGACGCCGGGCGCGGCGACGGCGATGGCAAGCGCCGAGCGCCGCGACCCCTCGGTCGCGAACAGCGTCGCGATGCGCCCGCCGACCTCCCACGACCACGCGTCCTCGTCGGGCAGGGGCGGCAGCGGCCACGCGCCGCGTTCCAGCGGCGAGCCCTGCACGTCGGTGAGGAGCACGCGCAGCTCGTCGGCGGTGAAGTCGACCGCGACGAGGACGGGCTCGCCCACTGCCTCGGTGTTGTCGTCGGCCGTCATGACGCCTCGCCGCTCCCGTCCCTGTCCCCGGCGACTCTACGACGCCGCCCGACGCTGCGACAGCCCGCCGCCCGTAGTCTGGCCCGCACGTAGACTGGAGCCGCGGCCGGGGCGCTTCCCCGCCGCCACGAGGGACGAGGCGTGCTGCTCGAACTCGGCAAGCACCGCATCGACGCCACCGATCGCACCGCGATCATGGCGATCCTCAACCTCTCCCCCGACTCACCCGTCGCCGGCTCCGTCGTCGACCCCTCGCACGCCCTCGACCGGGCGCGCGCGCTCGTCGCCGAGGGCGCGGCCATCATCGACGTCGGCGCGCACTCCACCTCCTCGCGCGCCGCGCCCATCACCCCGCAGGAGGAGATCGAGCGCATCTGCCCGGTCATCGAGGCGCTCGCGGCCGAGGGCATCCCCGTCACCGTCGACAGCTGGACCGCCGAGGTCGCGCGCGCGGCCGCCGCCGCCGGCGTCGACGGCCTCAACGACGTCACGGGCTTCGTCGACCCGGAGATGGCGGAGGTCGCCGCCGAGCACGGCGCAACACCGATCGTGATGCACATGCGCGGCCGCCCGCAGCGCCACTACGACGCCGACCAGCGCTACGACGACATCGTCGTCGAGGTGCGCGACTTCCTGCTCGACCGCGCGTCCGCCCTCGAGGCCGCGGGCGCGCCGCGCCCGTGGTTGGACCCGGGCTTCGAGTTCGGGAAGTCGCTGGCGGACAACCTGCGGCTGTTCGGCGGCCTCGGCGACCTCGTCGCCACGGGCTACCCGGTGCTCATCTCCGCGTCGCGCAAGGGCTTCCTCGCCGAGGCGCTGGGCCACGAGAAGCGGCAGGACGCCCCCGGCCAGTTCGAAGCCACCCTCGCCTTCAACGTCCTCGCCGCCGCCCGCGGCGTCCACGTCGTCCGCGTCCACGACGTCGCCGCCCACGCGCACGCGCTGGCGTTGGTGGGGGCGGCGAGGGGGTATGGGGGTTAGGTGAGCAGGGTTACGGGAGCCTCGGCCCATTTCACCTCGCCGTACAGGGCCGCGAACACGCGCTGTAGGAGTTCGGGGTCATCATGCGTCAGGTACGACGGCCCCTGCCCGTCGGCGGGTTCCTGCTGGACAATCGTGTAACCGTCATGCGTCCGGTATAGCTCGACACGCGCCCCGGCGCTCTCCCCGACGCGCTCGGGCACCATCAGTTTGGCAACCCGATCGGCTGACAAGCCACGCTCCGGGAGCGGGTACAGCCCGTTGAATGCCGAATCCACATAGCGATCGAAGAACGTGTAGAGGTCGAGCGGCCTCCGCGCATCTGCAGCGTCGAGGAGGTCCATGCTCGCCGACGACCGCTCGTACCAGATCTCGATGAACGTGCCATCGCGTACGACGGCTTCGACGAGCGGCTTGAAGTCCTGATCGCCCGCCACAAAGGCGGTCCGGTGCATGTTCTTGTTATGGGAATGCGACAGCATGTCCACGGCGATGCGGACGTCCACCTGTTTCTGGCGAGCTCGGTTTCCTTTACCGGCGACGACGCCCTCGACAACATGCCAGCCATGGAGCGAGCGGATCGTGCTCAACTGCGCCCGTTGGCGAGATACGCGAGTCTCGTACTCTTCCGGTTGTTCGCCGACTCGGGGTGCCGGTAGACAGTCATAGTAGAAGCACTTGGTAAACCCGCTTCCGAGCGCGCCATGGTCGATCGGCGGCTCTGCCCCGTCGAGGAGTTGCGCGCCGAACCTCTGGGCGATCTTCCTCAGGTACCCTCCGTCCACGAAGAGGTAGCTAACCTCGGGCGGTCCTGAGTACCTGCCTCCGCCTAAGCTGACTCCCATATGGTGTCGTCCTCCGTAGGGCGGGGATCGCGCGTTGATGAGCGTCCGGGTTTGTGGAACGCAAGTTCTATTCTGGGCCGAGACGCGGGCGCAGTCAACGGCTCTGGACCGGGCCGCTGGCGTGCTGCCCGGCTCACTCGATGCGGGCGCTCTTCTCGAGATTGTGGCGGGCGCAGAGGATCTGGACGTTCTCAGCAGTGATCGAGGAGCCGCCCGCCGAGTATGGGATGACGTGATCGAATTGGATCTCGTCGTCCGCGCCACAGATGACGCATCGACCCCGGTCGCGCTCCCACACCTCCCGCTTCACCGCGGACGGAATCATGCGGCTCCGCTCTCTGAGTTCGGGCCGGGCCGGTTCCGCTCCCGCTTCGACTGGCTCAAGGCGGAACTTGAAGACTGAGCGCCCACCGCGCTCATCACTTTGGCAGTCCGTGAGCCGGAAGACGCCGTTGAAGACCCATGTCCCCCGGAGGAGCTTCTCGTAGACCTTCACATGCTCCGCGTCGGCGCGACCCTCGCGGTATGCCAGAGCGGCGTCGCGAAACAGGCCATTCTGAGTAGGCCGTCCTGACGGGAACTCAAGTGGCTGATCCATGCTCGCCGGGTCAGGCCCGTCGCTCGTGCGGCGAGCGTCGTGCCCCTCGTAGATGAGAGTCTCGCCCCCGTCCTCGACGCTGTCGGCGTACGGGGCGCCCTCGCGGCGGTTCATCAGTACGACGCTGTAGCGCGGGTCAAGGCGGAAGTTCATCCCCCGCTGGAGGCGAACCTCGTGCTCCTCGGTGCACATCCGGTGGTAGCTAATGATCGCGCCCGGCTGGAGGGTCCCCAATTCCACGCGGCACTCCCGCAGTCGCTGTCCCCTGCGGCTGACCAGGATAACGGACGGAATTGCTCCAGGGGTGGAGGCTTCGGAGCGTCGTATGATCGGAACAGCAGCGGACGTTGAAGGGCGGGGCGAGCATGATGAAGGATGTCGTGGATTGGCTGGACGAGCACATGCGGACGCTCAAGCCGCTATATGCCACGCGACTCTCACACCACCAGCTCTTCGGAGAGACCGATCCCGTCGGGCTCTTCATCCCCCGGCAAGTCATCGTCCGCGTCGTGCCAAGAGTGTTCTGGGTGGGCCGACTGGACCCGTCAGAACCGATCGAAGTGACCGTCGACAGCCATCCCGAGGTCCAGACGATTCGATGCGTCTGGTACAACAGCGTGCACCATGGCGGAGACCGCAACGAGACGCGACTCGTCGATTTTGACGCCGCGTCAGTGCTGGCCGACCCAGAGTCGAGCGGCGCGCTCGTGATGTTCGCGTTCGAGCCCGCTAAGTGGCCAGAGGTGGCTCGGGCTCGCGTGTGGATGTGCGAGACAGCTGACGAAGAAGATCGAGCCGAGGATCGCCTCGGCCCTGCTGACCCGCGCTTCGGTGGAGCGCTCTGGCCGCACATCTTCGAGCGACTCGACAAGCCCGAGCACGCCTACGCATGAGCTCCGTTCAGCCCTCGTAGCGGCGTCGGCTACTACTCGTCGCGCCCCTCCAACCCGAACGCCTCCGCGAGCAGCTCGTAGGACCGGAGGCGGTCGGCGAAGTCGTAGGTGATGGTGACGACGATGAACTCGTCGGCTTCGAGCTCGGTGGCGAGGGACTCCATGCGCTCCTTCACCCGCTCGGGGCCGCCGACGAGGGCGTTCTTGCGCTGGAAGTCGATGTACTCGCGCTCCGCCTCGTTCAGCTCCTCCGCCATCGCCGACTCCACCGAAGGCACGCCGTAGGCGCGCCCCTGCCGGTTGCGCAGCCGCCACATCCAGCGGCTCATCGCCAGCTCCTCGGCGCGCTCGTCGGTCTCGGCGCAGATCACCGAGACGCCGACGCTCACCCGCGGCTCCTCGAGCCACTGCGAGGGGCGGAAGATGCGGCGGTAGAGCGTGATCGCCTCGCCCGCCCACGCCTCGTTGATGAAGTGCGCGAACGAGTACGGCACGCCGAACTCCGCCGCCATGCTCGCGCTCTCCAGCGAGGAGCCGAGCATCCACGGCTCCGGGACCGTCGGGCCGAGCGGGGTCGCCTGTATGCCCGTGAAGTAGTGGCCCTCCGGCAGTTGGTCGGAGACGAAGCGCAGCAGGTCGGCGACCTGGTGCGGGTAGTGCTGGATGCCGAGCGCCCCCGGCCCGTGGGTGAGCGCCTGCGCGGTGCGGCCGTCGGAGCCCGGCGCACGTCCCACGCCGAGGTCGATGCGGCCGGGGTAGAGCGTCTCCAGCGTGCGGAAGTTCTCGGCGACCTTGAGCGGGGCGTAGTGCGAGAGCATCACGCCGCCCGAGCCGATGCGCATCGTCGAGGTCTCCGCGGCGACGCGCGCGATGAGCACCTCGGGCGCGGAGCTGGCGAGGCCGCGGCTGTTGTGGTGCTCGGCGAGCCAGTAGCGACTGTAGCCGAGGCGCTCGGTCGCCTTCGCGAGCTCGATCGTCTCGGCCAGCGCCGCGGCGGCCGAGCCGCCCTCGCGGATGGGCGATTGGTCGAGCACGCCGAGGGTCAGGGTCACCGCCGCACCTCCCGAGGGCGCGCACGCCGCGCACCGGGATAGCGTACCGCGCATGACGCAGCGCGCATCCGCGTCAGTTGAGGCCCCCGGGCTCGTTCCAGCGCTGCACGGCCGCCTCGTCGACGCGGCGGCGCAGCAGCTCCAGGATCTCCTCGAACATCTCGACGGCACGCGCGAGGCGCTCGGCCGGGTCCAGCGTCTCGAGGAGCCGCTGGCGCTCGTCGGCCGTACCGGCGCCGGTCGCGCAGATGGCGTCGGCGAGCGCGCCGCTGCCCTCGGGCACCTCGGCGTCCGGGTCGCGCTCGTACTCGCCGCGCGCCCGCGCGCGCAGCCCGGCGAACGCGCGGAGCTGCTCCGCGGCGCGCTCGCGCAGCTCCACGGGAGCCTCGACCGAGGGCTCCTCGACGAGCTCGGCGTCGGCCCAGAGGTAGGGGCGGTCGTGGTGCAGCTCGGTGATGCGGAAGCGCCGCTCGCCCCGCGAGGAGAGCGCGATCTGGTTGAGGATGTTCGGCTCGGCCCGCTCGATCCGTGCGGTCGTCCCGACGTCGTGGGGGACGGCGAAGCCGCCGACCTCGGGGCCCTCGCGGATGAGCACCACGCCGAAGGGCTCGCCGTCGCGCAGGCACTCCTCGACCAGCTGGAGGTAGCGCGGCTCGAAGACGTTGAGGGGCAGCGCCATCCCGGGGAAGAGCACGGTATGCAGCGGGAACAGGCGCAACTCCATCGCGTCCTCCCCGCCCGCAGCGTAGCGCGCGCGGCGCACACGCGTCGCGCGGGAACCTCCGCCGCCGGGAGCCGCGTTTACAGCCTGCGTCGCGCGTTGCTATGTTCGCGGCGGCAAGCGAGCCTCATCGGGCGCCCGTGCGGGGCGCCGACGGCAACGCTCACCTGGGAGGTAAGCCATGGCAGGAGATCCACTGTTCACGCGAGTCTGCGAGGAGTACGGGGCTGAGTTCCCGATCGTCGCGTTCGCGCACACCAAGGACGTGATTGCAGCGGTCGTGAACGCAGGGGGCATCGGCGTCCTCGGCGCGACCGGCTCGACGCCCGACGAGATCGACAGCGACGTGCGCTGGATCCGCGAGCGCGTGGGCGACAAGCCGTTCGGCGTGGACCTGCTGGTCCCGGCGTCGTTCGTGCAGGGCAACATGGAAGACCTGGAGGAGATGATCCCGCAGGAGCACCGCGACTTCGTCGCGAACCTCATGGCGGAGAACGAGATCCCGCCTCCGAAGAACGAGCCCGAGGGCGGCATCGACGCCGGCCTGATGGAGAAGGCGCAGAAGCAGCTCGAGGTCGTCCTCGAGAACCGCGTGCCGATCTTCGCCTCCGGCCTCGGCAGCCCCGCGTTCATCCTCGACAAGGCGCACGACATGGGCGTGCAGTGCTGGGGCCTGATCGGGATGAAGCGCCAGGCCGTGCGTGAGCTCGACGCGAAGGTCGACGGCATCATCGCGCAGGGCGGCGACTCCGGCGGCCACAGCGGCCGCATCGGCACCTTCTCGCTGGTGCCGGAGGTCGTGAAGGCGCGCAACGAGCTCAACCCGGACAGCATCGTGCTCGCCGCGGGTGGGGTCACCACCGGCACGCACGTCGCGGCTGCGATCGCGATGGGCGCCGACGCCGTCTGGTGCGGCACCATCTGGCAGGCGACGAACGAGTCCGAGACCGAGATGTACGCCAAGCAGAAGCTGGTGAACGCGGTCATCGAGGACGCCGTGCAGTCGCGCGCGACCACCGGCAAGCCGGTGCGCCAGGTGCGCTCGAAGTGGACCGAGGCGTGGGACGCGCCCGAGGCGCCGGACCCGCTGCCGATGCCGCTCCAGCCGATGCTGGTCGCGGAGGTCAAGCAGGCCATCGACGACCACCACCTCGAGGACTGGAGCGGTCCGCCGGCCGGGCAGGGCGTGGGTCACATCACGTCGATCAAGCCCGCGCGGCAGGTCATCTTCGACCTCATGGAGGAAGCGCAGGAGGTGATGGAGCGCCTGAGCGGCCAGCCCGTCGGCGCGTAGTCACCGACCGCTCCTCGCACGTAGCGCAGTTCGCGCCCGCTCGCCGCACGGCGGGCGGGCGCTGCGCGCCTCGACGCACCGCGAGGTCCCTCACGCGTTGGCCCCTCGCGGGCGACGCTGCGGGAGGCCATAAGCTTCCAGGGAGCGCCCATGCCTGACGCCGGCCCCGCACCCGAGGGCTACGCCACGATCACGCCCTACCTCGTCGTCGAGGACGCCGCGGCGTACCTCGAGTTCCTCGCGACCGCGTTCGAGGCGGTCGAGCGCATGCGGATGGAGATGCCGGGCGGCGGGATCGGCCATGCGGAGGTCGAGATCGGCGACTCGGTGCTAATGGTCTCCGACGCCGCGCCTCCCGACTTCCCGGCCACGGAGGGGCAGTTCCACCTCTACGTCGAGGACGTCGACGGCGCGTACGTGATCGCGGTCAAGGCGGGCGCCACCGCCGTCGCCGACCCCGAGGACCAGCCCTACGGCGACCGCATCGCCCGCATCCTCGACCCGGCCGGCAACCGCTGGTCCCTCGCCACGCACATCGAGGATGTCGACATGGACGAGCTGGCGCGGCAGATGGCGGAGGGTGAGGAGTAGTCCCCGCCGTCAGTCCAGCAGGTCGGGACCGAGGTCGTGGTCGACGAGGAGGTCGCCGAGGCGGCGGCGGTGCCAGCGCGGGCTGCCGAGCTGGTGGTACAGCGACCGCGAAAGCTGGGTGTAGAGCGTGAGCCCGTACTCGTGCATCACGCCGACGCCGGCGTGTACCTCGTGCGAGAAGTTCACCGCCTGCACGAACCCCTCGCTCGCCACCGCCTTCGCGAGGTGCGAGGCGACCTCGCCGCCTGACTTGCCCTCGTCGAGCCGCCACAGCGCCTCGTACGTGGTCCAGCGGGACGCGTCGACGTGGTTGACGAGCTGGATGATGTGGTTCTGCACGTGCTGGAAGCGCCCGATCGGCTGGCCGAACTGCCGCCGCTCGCGGCTGTACTCGACGGCCAGGTCGAATGCGGCCTGCCCGCCGCCGACCTGGTAGGCGCACAGCACCGGCGTCGCGCGCGTGAGCGCGCGCTCCAGCGCCGCCTCCGCCTCGCCGGCCTCCCCAAGCACCGCCGAGGTGGGCGCCCGCACGCCCTCGAAGTGCACGACGCACTCCGAGCCCGTGAAGCCGTCGAGGCGGCGCACGGACACCCCCGGCGAGGCAGCGTCGACGAAGAGCAGCGAGAGCGCCGCATCGTCCCCGGTGCGAACCGCGACGATGAAGTGCGTGGCGCCGATCGCGTCGTGGACGAAGAGCTTCACGCCGTCGAGGACGTAGTCGCCGCCGCTCTCGTGCGCGCGCATGTGCACGCCCTCGGCGCCCCAGCCGTACGCGGCCTCGGTGAGCGCGAGCACGGCGATCGCCTGCCCGCTCGCGATCCGGGGCAGCAGCGCGGCGCGCTGCTCCTCGGTGCCCGCTTCCTCGACGATCAGCGCCGAGACCACGGCCGAGGAGACGAAGGGGCCGGGCAGCGCGGCGTAGCCGAACGCCTCGAACAGCACGGCCGCATCGGTCAGGCCCATCCCCGCGCCGCCGTAGCGCTCGGGGACGGCCGCGCCGAGCCAGCCGAGCTCGGCGACGCGCGTGTAGTGCTCGGGCGAGAAGCCGAGGTCGCTGTCGGCGAGTTCGACCACCTCTTCGCGCGTCGCCTCGCGCGCGACGAAGTCCTCGACGCTCTGCTTGAGGAGCTGCTGCTCCTCGGTGAGTGAGAGGTCCACGGCCGGCTACTCGACGGTCTTGCCGGCGCGCTCGCGCACCTCGCGGCCGATGCCGATGCGGCGCGCCATGATGACCTTCTGGATGTCGGCCGTCCCGCCGGGATGGAGCTGCACGATCGCGTTGCGCTGGAACGAGGCGAACCAGCCCTGTGCGTCGTCGAACTCCTCGCTGTCGTCGAGCAGCGTGTAGGGGCCGAGCAGCTCGAGCAGCGTCTGCGCGACGCGGAGGTTGCTCATCTTGCGGTAGTACGAGGCCTGCGGGCCCTCGTAGCTCATCTCCTGGTGCGAGCGGTTCATCCAGAAGTTGCGCAGGTCCAGCAGCCGCTGCACCTCGGTCTCCATGAACACGTCGGCCAGCAGCCCGCGCGACTCGGCGTCGTCGAGCGGGTGCGCGCCGTTCGAGGGCAAAGAGCGCAGCCGCTCGCGCGTGCGCTCGAACGTGACGTTGCGGCCGATGCGCCCGCCCGAGCCATGCTCCAGCTCGAGGTGCGTGCTCGCTACCGCCCAGCCGTTGTTCTCCCCGCCCACGAGGTTCTCGGCGGGGACGCGCACGTTGTCGAAGTAGATCGTGTTCTTGTAGCCGCTGCCGATGCCCTCGCCGCCGTCGCCGAGCAAGTACATGCGCTCGACGGTGATGCCGGGGAGGTCGGCGGGGATCATGAACCAGCTCACGTTCTGGTGGCGCGGCGCCTCACGGTCGGTGCGCACGATGGTCCAGAACGAGTCGGCGCCGTGGGAGCCGCCGATGAAGATCTTGGTGCCGTTGATGACGTACTCGTCGCCGTCGCGGACCGCGTCCGTCTCCGTCGAGGCGAGGTCGGAGCCGGCCTCGGGCCCCGTGAGGAGCTGCCAGGTGACGGTCTCGCCGCGGAAGATCGGGGGGAGAAGCCGGTGCTTCTGCTCCTCGCTGCCCCAGACGAGGATGCTGGCGCCGCCGAGGCTGCCGCCGCTGTCGTAGTAGGGCGGCATGGTGAGGTTGTGACGGTCCATCTCCTCGGCGAGGACGATGGCGTGGTCGATGCTGAGCCCGCCGCCGCCGTACTCGGTGGGAGCCGTGGGCCGGAGCCAGCCTTGCTCGCCGAGGTCGCGGCCAAGCTGGCGATATTTCGCGTAGTTCTCCTCGGAGTCCTGGTCGCCCTCGACGCGCGGGACGTGGTCGTCAAGCCACGCGCGTACCTCGGCGCGGAAGGCTCGCTGCTCGGGCGTGTATGCGGGCTCGAAGTCCACGCTAGGGCTCCCCTCGCTGCCCGGCGAGCGTAGGGAGGGGCGTGGCGAGGGTCAATGCGATGCGGTGTGCGGATCAGGCCTGCTTTCAGAGCGCCGCCGAGATTCAGCCTCCCGGCTCAGAGGGCAAGGATCTCAGCCTTCTTCGCCTCGAACTCGGCGTCCGACAGAACGCCCCTGTCCCGGAGCGCGGCGAGCCGTTCCAGTTGATCGATGAAGTCGCCCGACGCCTCGGGCTGCTCGGGCTTGCCGTGCGGCTCGATGCGGACTGTGCAGGCGTTTTCGCGTAGGTGCGCGGCCATCGCGTTGGCGTGCCCCTCAGGGACATTCGTGAGGAGCCTGTAGGGTAGGTCTTCGCTCATCACGTTGCCACGGCCGAGATCGTTGAACGCGGCATTGCTACGACCACGCATCACCTTGTCAACGAACAGGTCAGAAGGAGCGCCGCCGAGCTTCTTGTACGTGACAGTCAGGCTGCCCTTGCTTCGAATGCCCCGTCGTCCGGCCAGCACGCTAAACCCGCCGGTCAGAATGAGCCGCCCGGCGTGGATATGTCCGCCGTCCGCTATCTGGTCTTCGGATGCGTACCCGCCGTGGAGTAGAAGAACGCGCGCCTCAGCTTCGAACGCTCGCAGGCCCTTCTCACCGGAGCCATAGGTGCGGGTAACGAGCGGTGAAGACCACTTGTCTGTCATCTTCCTTAGTTCGTAGACGCTTGCCATGTCCAACCTAGCAATCTTTGCTCGTCTGTAGTCTGCTCCTCGTCCTCCTCTGATGGCGGTGGCAGTGTACACGGCTGGTTCTGTGACCCTGGTATCCACTTCCCCTGTGGTGGCACGCGAAGTAGGAGAGCACCGAGGTGTCCGCAACAACGACGTCGCGTGGTTGTTCCGTGGTCACCGCGAGGCGCTACGCCCTCCCCGGATCCCCTGGCGAAACGCTGCTGCCTCATCCTCGGTGTTCCAGAGGCCAGAGAGTAGCGCGGGGTAGTCGGCGGGCGGCCTGTCGAGCAGGCCCTGCTCACAGGCCAATTCCTCGATGGACTTCGAGGGGTGGGCAACGCCGCCCTGCCGCTCGATGTCGCGCACATGCAACTGCCGTCGCAGCCCCAGTACGCGCTCGCCCGCGTCCCGGCTCGAATCAGCGCTCAGCGACGAGGTGAGCCCGGCAGTCACTAGCACCGTCCGCGTCAACTCCACACGCGCGCGCTTGTCGCTGCCTGCAGACGGGCAGTGCGCCACATCAACCGCGTCGCCGATTCGGGCCGCGGAGCACATCAGGCGTTCGACGGCGTGCCTTCGCTCGTACCCGCCCGACGGGCTGAGTTCGCACCGCGACACCGCCTCGATCTCCTCGATGAGCGCCTCGGCCACCGTGTCGGGCGTGAGCCCGTGGGCCTTGCGCGTCGCCTCGTCTGCCATCGTCGCGGGCGGCGGCGGCGCCGCCAGAGCCAGGTCGAGGCTTCCCGGCGAGACTGAGAGCACACGGAACCCCGCGAGAGAGCGTTCGAGTTGGCTCAGCGGGCCGCGCGGCCGGCCGAGCCCGAGCAACTCGTCCGCGATGAGGCGGGTCACGCGGGCCAACTCCTCGATGAGGTCGGCGAGCGCGCGCGCATCTACTCCGCCGGGATCACCCCCGGTGATATGGAACCGCAGCCACGGTCGCTCGGCGGTGGTGTCCGTCATGCCAGCCTCGCTCCACAAGACAGCGTAGCAGCCTCGTGTTGCCATCGGCAGCGGCGAGCATCCTTCGCGCGCGGCGCTACACTGGACGCATGACCTCCTCCACCGTCCTCCAGCAGGCGCGCGCGCTCCCCGAGCGGCCCGGCGTCTACCTCATGAAGAACGAGCGCGCCGAGGTCATCTACGTCGGCAAGGCGAAGCGCCTGCGCTCCCGCGTCCGCTCCTACTTCGGCTCCGGCCGCAGCCTCGAACCGAAGGTGCGCGCGCTCGTCGAGCAGATCGACACGCTCGACCACGTCGTCACGGCCAACGAGGCGGAGGCGATGATGCTGGAGGCGACGCTGGTGAAGCGCCACCAGCCCGTCTACAACGTCCGCCTCAAGGACGACAAGCATTACCCGTACCTCAAGGTCGACGTCCAGCACGACTGGCCGCGCGTCACCATCACCCGACGTGTCGAGGAGGACGGCGCGCGCTACTTCGGGCCGTACGCCTCGGCGGGGTCGGTGCGGCGCACGCTCGACGTGGTCAAGAAGCTCTTCCCGTGGCGGTCGTGCTCCAAGGAGATCACCGGCGACGACCCCCGCCCCTGCCTCGACTACTACATCAAGCGCTGCATCGCCCCGTGCACCAGCTACTGCACCGAGGAGGAGTACCGAGGGGTCATCGACCAGACGCTGCTCTTCCTCGAAGGCCGCAGCCGCGAGGTGCTGCAGGGCGTCGAGACCGAGATGCGCGACGCCTCGGACGCGCTCGAGTTCGAGCGCGCCGCACGGCTGCGCGACCAGGCGCAGGCGATTCGCAGCGTCACGGAGCGCCAGCGCATGGCCACCACCTCGTCCCTGGACGCCGACGTGTTCGCGCTCGCGCGCGACGGCGACGAGGCGTGCGTGCACGTCTTCTTCGTGCGCGGCACCGTGGTCGCCGACACGGACTCGTTCACCCTCGACGGCGCGACCGACGCGAGCGACGCGGAGGTGCTGGGCGCGTTCCTCGCGCAGTTCTTCGAGTCGGCCACCTACATCCCGCGCACCGTGCTGCTGTCGCACGCCCCCGCGGACCGCGAGGAGCTGCGGGCGGCGCTGCGCGAGCGCCGGGGGCGCGCGGTCGACATCGCCGTGCCGGAGCGCGGGGAGCTGCGCGCGCTGGTCGCGACCGCCGAGGAGAACGCGCGCGAGGCGCTTGCGATGCAGCGCGTGCGCTGGCTCGCCAACCGCGACAAGACCGAGGCCGCGCTGTCGCTGCTGCAGGACGAGCTCGACCTGCCCGAGCGGCCTCGGCGCATCGAGTGTTATGACATCTCCACCATCCAGGGCAGCAACACCGTGGCGTCGATGGTGGTGTTCGAAGACGGCAGCCCGCGCAACCGCGAGTACCGGCGCTTCCGCATCAAGACCGTCGAGGGCCAGGACGACTTCGCCTCGATGCGCGAGGTGCTCACGCGCCGCTTCGGCCGCCTCGCACGCTCGCGCGAGGAGACGAAGGCCCTCCCGGACGACGCGCAGCCGGACGGCGAGCAGCCCGACGCGGACGAGCCGACTGCCGAGGAGCCGGACGAGCAGAGCCCGTGGGACATCGCGCCCGACCTCGTCGTCATCGACGGCGGGAAGGGCCAGCTCGGCGCGGCGCTCGATGTCATGCGCGACCTCGCGCTCGGCGAGGTGCCCGTGTGCGGGCTCGCGAAGCGCGAGGAGGAGGTCTTCGTCGCCGACGTCGACGACCCGATCGTGCTGCCTCGCACGTCCGAGGCGCTCTACCTGCTCCAGCGCGTGCGCGACGAGGCGCACCGCTTCGCCATCACCTACCACCGCACGCTGCGCGGCAAGCAGACGCGCCGCTCGGCCCTCGACGCGGTTCCCGGCGTCGGGCCGAAGCGCAAGCGCGCGCTGCTGCGCAAGTTCGGCTCGGTGAAGGCCATCCGCGGCGCCAGCGTCGACGAGATCGCGGCCGTCGAGGGCTTCAGCACGCGCTTGGCGGAGACCGTCAAGCGCACGCTGTAGCCGCCGGCTGACCCGCCTCGATGGCTCCTCGTCTGCGCGGCGGCAACGGCGCCGGCCCGACCCCGGCGGACTCAAGGCGCAGTCGCGCCGAGGAGCGGATGCTGCGCCTCATCCGCCGGCACGTGCGGGACCGGCGAGTCCTGGACGCGATGCGCGCCGTGCCCCGCGACGAGTTCGTACCGCCCGGCGTGCGACGCCACGCCTTCGACGACAGCGCGCTCCCGATCGGGAGCGGCCAGACCATCTCGCAGCCGCTGATCGTGGCGATGATGTCCGAGGCGGCGACCCTCGACGGCGACGAGCGCGTGCTGGAGGTCGGGACGGGCTCGGGCTACCAGGCGGCGGTCCTCGCCCGGCTCGCGCGCGAGGTGGTCACCGTGGAGCGCGTCGGCGTGCTGCGACGCCGCGCGCGCGTGACGCTGGCGCGGCTCGGGATCCGCAACGTGCGGTGCCGGGTGGCAGGGTCGCACCTCGGCTCCCCCGGCGACGCGCCATTCGACGCGATCGTGGTGACGGCTGCCGCGCCAGACGTGCCCGAGACGCTCGTCGGCCAGCTCGCGGATCGGGGACGCCTCGTCATCCCCGTGGGGTCGCGGACGGAGCAGGAACTCCTCGTGGTCACCAGGCGCGGAGACCGGGTGAGGCGTCGATCACTCGGCGGTTGCCGGTTCGTGCCGCTGATCGGGGAGGGCGGATTCCCGGAAGAGGGCGGCTCACCCTCTTGACAATCGGCGAATCCCGGAATCCCCGGGATCGTGATTCTTGCACAGCCAAGATCGTGTCCCTGTATACTCGCGGCTCGCGGGACAAAACGTGGCGAGCCTGGCGGGGGGCCCCGGTGGAGGACCGGATCGACGCGTTCCTGCACTACATGTCCGCCGAGCGCGGATCGTCCCGAAATACCATCGACGCCTATCGCAACGACCTCACCCGCTTCGCCTCCTTCGCCGCCGAGCGCGCCGGCAACGGCGACATCCCCGAGGCCGGCTCCATCGACCGCGACCTGATCACCGGCTACGTCGGCTGGCTCGGCGAGCGGGGCTACGCGCCCGCGACCATTGCCCGGAAGGTCGCGGCCGTGAAGTCGTTCTGCGGCTACCTCCTCGACCACGGCGACCTGACCGAGAACCCCACCGCCTCGATCGACTCGCCGCGCGCGCCCAAGGCCACGCCCAAGCCGCTGTCGACGCAGGAGGTCGACGCGCTGCTCCAGCAGCCGCTCACCTCCGACACGCCCGAGGCGATCCGCGACTCGAGCATGCTCGAGCTCATGTACGCCACGGGCATGCGCGTCACGGAGCTCGTCTCGCTCAACCTCGAGAGCCTGCACCTGACGCCGCGCCCCGGCTCGGTGCGCTGCATCGGCAAGGGCGACCGCGAGCGCACCATCCCCGTCTACGACAAGGCGATGGACGCCCTCGAACGCTACCTCGACGAGTCTCGTCCCAGGCTGCTCAAGGGCCGCCCGCAGGAGGCGCTGTTCGTGAACCGCCGCGGCGAGCGCCTCACACGGCAGGGCTTCTGGATGATCCTCAAGAACTACGCCCGGGCCGCCGAGATCGGCTCGCGCGTCACACCGCACACCCTGCGCCACTCGTTCGCCACGCACATGCTGCGTGGCGGCGCGTCGGTCCGCGACGTGCAGGAGCTGCTCGGCCACGCCAACGTCTCGACCACGCAGATCTACACGCGCCTCGCCGACAGCCACCTCCGCGAGGTCTTCGAGCAGGCCCACCCGCGCGCCAACTAACACCGGCATACCGCTCGCCCCGCCTTGTCCGCGCACGGCCCTCGGCCGATGATCGGTGCACGGCATCGATCATCGAAGGGCGGGGCGGTGAACACGGCGATCGAGCAGGTGCGGGCGCGCGAGATACTCGACTCCCGCGGCAATCCCACGGTCGAGGCGGACGTGACGCTCGCCGACGGCTCGCTCGGCCGGGCCGCCGTGCCCTCCGGCGCCAGCACCGGCGCCCACGAGGCCGTCGAGCTGCGCGACGGCGACCCGGCCCGCTACCGCGGTCGCGGCGTCCTGCGCGCCGTCGGCCACGTCGAGGCGACCCTGCAGGCCGCCGTGCGCGGCATGGACGCCACCGAGCAGGAAGCGCTCGACCGGGCGCTGATCGAGGCCGACGGCACGCCCAACAAGGCCAACCTCGGCGCGAACGCCGTCCTCGCCGTCTCGCTCGCCGCAGCGAAGGCCACCGCCGCGTCGGCCGGGCTCCCGCTCTACCGCTACCTCGGCGGCGACGACGCGAACCTGCTGCCCACGCCGATGTGCAACGTGCTCAACGGCGGCGCGCACGCCGAGAACTCGACCGACTTCCAGGAGTTCATGATCGTCCCCGTCGGCGCACCCACCTTCCGCGTGGGCCTACGCTGGTCGTCCGAGGTCTACCACGCCCTCCGCGCCCTGCTCAGCGAGCGCGGCCTCTCGACCAATGTCGGCGACGAGGGCGGCTTCGCCCCCTCGCTCCCGACCAACGACGCCGCCGTTGAACTGCTCGTCGAGGCGATCGAGGCAGCCGGCCGCCGCCCCGGCGACGAGATCGCGATCGCGCTCGACCCGGCGACCACCGAGCTCTACGAGGGCGGCCGCTACGAGCTCGCGCGCGAGGGCCGCTCGCTCACCTCGGACGACCTCGCCGGGCTGTGGGCGGGGTGGGCCGACCGCTACCCCATCGTCTCGATCGAGGACGGGATGGCCGAGGACGACTGGGCGGGCTGGAGCGGCCTCCAGGCGCGCCTCGGCGACCGCGTGCAACTCGTCGGCGACGACGTATTCGTGACGAATATCGAGCGCCTCCAGCGCGGCATCGACGAGCGCGCGGCGAACGCGATCCTGATCAAGCTCAACCAGATCGGCACGCTGACCGAGACCCTCGACGCCATCAACCTCGCGCACTCGGCGGGCTTCGCCACGGTCATCTCGCACCGCTCGGGCGAGACCGAGGACACGACGATCGCCCACCTGGTGGTGGCGACGGGATCGGGCCAGATCAAGACGGGCGCCCCGGCGCGCTCGGACCGCACGGCGAAGTACAACGAGCTGCTCCGCATCGAGGAGCACCTCGGCCCCTCGGCCCGCTACGCCGGCCGCTCGACCTTCGCGGGCGCCTGACCGCGCGCCCCCGCCAAGCTGGCCGAGCCCCGTCCGGGCTCTATCACATGCATGATCTCTGGAATAATCCGGGGCCATGCACGCCGCGCCGACGACCGCACGGAGCGCCTGGCTCTCCCGGCTCTGGGCGCGGGGACCGTCGGGCGTGTCGGTCGACGGCGCGCTGCTGCGGTTCGACGACGGTACGCGGAGCGGGCCCGCAATCCCCGTTGGCTCCATCGACTCCATCAAGCTGCGCCGCTCCTGGTTCTGGCGCCGCCTGACGATCCGCACGGCCGACGGGGCCTCGCACTCAGTCGGCGGCCTCGACGCACAGTCGGCCGGCGCGGTCGTCGAGGCAGCCCGCGCGGCGGCCGCACACCGCGCTTCGACCATCGGCCCCGAGCTGATCCGGGTGGACGAGGAGTGGCAGCGACTCCTCTCGGGCGAACAGTACGCGCGCCAATCCGCGCTGCGGCCGTTGCACAGGGAACTGTCGTCGGTCGTGCGCGAGTGCCACGGCGCGTTCGCGCGCGCCCACCTGCGACAGGACGCGGCCGAGACGCTGCGACGGCTCGCGACCCTCGAACCGGCCGAGGCGTTCGAGGCAGCCCGGGAGCGGGCGAACGAGCGCTACGCCGCCGCGCAGGTCCCCACCGTCCAGGCCGCCGCACGCTCGGCGCTGCGCGTCCCCCTCACCGACGAGCAGGCGCTCGCCATCGCCACGGACGAGGACGCGACGCTCGTCCTCGCCGGCGCGGGCACGGGCAAGACAGCCGTGATCATCGGCAAGGTCGCCCACCTCGTGCGCAACGAGGGGGTGCCGCCCGAGGAGATCCTCGTGCTGGCGTTCAACGCCGACGCCGCCGAGGAGGTGCGCCAGCGGCTGCCCGCCGACCTCAAGGCGGCGAACGTGTTCACGTTCCACGCCTTCGGCCGCCGCGTCATTGCTGATACCGGCGTGGCGCCCACCATCTCGCGCCTCGCGCAGGACGATGCCGCGTTCCAGCGCGCGGTCGACGGCGCGCTGCAGGGCCTGCTCGACGATTCCGGTCAGGCCGGGGTGGTCACGGACTTCATCGCGCACCACCGCGCGCCGTACCGGTCGCCGTTCAGGTTCAACAGCGCGGGCGAGTACTACGACTACGTGCGCAGCGCGGAGTTGCGCACACTCAGTGGCGACCTCGTGAAGAGCGTCGAGGAGCTGGAGATCGCCAACTTCCTCACCCTGAACGGCATCGAGTTCCGCTACGAGCAGGCCTTCCCCGAACCGACCGCCACGCGCGACCACGCGCAGTACCAGCCCGACTTCTACCTCCCCGCCCACGACATCTACATCGAGCACTTCGCGCTCGACGAGAACGGCGAACCGCCGCCGGGATGGAACCGGTATGCCGAGGGCGTCGAGTGGAAGCGCGGCATCCACGCCGAGCTCGGCACCACCCTCATCCAGACGTACAGCTGGCAGCACCGCAACGGCGTGCTCCGCGACAGGCTGCGCGAGCAACTCGAGGAAGCCGGTGTGGCCTTCGAGCCCATCCCCATCCGGTCGGTCATCGCCCGGCTCGGCCAGTGGCTGATCTCGTGGCTGGCGCGGCTGCTGACCACGTTCCTCCACCACGTGAAGACCAGCGGCGTGTCGCCCGAGGAGCTGCGCGGGCGTGCCCGCACTGCCGAGGACCGCGAGCGGGCTGTCAGCTTCCTCGCCGTGTTCGAGCAGGTCCACGAGCGCTACGAGGCGATGCTCGACGAAGAGGGCGCGCTCGACTTCCACGACCTCATCAATCGGGCCGCCGAACTCATCCGCGACGGCTCGTGGCGGGCTCCGTACCGACACATCCTCGTCGACGAGCTCCAGGACATCTCCGCCGGGCGGATGCGGCTCCTGGAGGCACTCAGGCAGGAAGGCCCCGCGGGGTATCCCCGCGATGGAGCGAAGACCGCGTACTTCCTCGTCGGCGACGACTGGCAGTCGATCTACCGCTTCGCAGGAAGCGACGTCGGGCTCGTGCGCAACTGCGGCGACCACCTCGGCCACGTGCGGCAGCGCGCGCTCAGCCAGACGTTCCGCTTCGCCGACGGCATCCTGCGGCCCTCGACGGCCTTCGTGCAGCGCAACCCCGAGCAGACGCAGCGCCCGCTGCGCGCTGCGCGTGATGGCGACGACGACGGCGTCACCATCGTTGCAGACGGCGACCCTGGTCGGGGCCTCTTCCGCGCCCTGCAGGACATCCGCGAGCGAGCGGCCGCCGCGGGCCTCGACGCGCCATCGGTGCTCGTCCTCGGCCGCTACCGGAACAGCGCGCGACCGCCGGCGAGGGTCGCGCCGCTGCGTGTCGAGTTCAGCACGGTGCATCGCGCCAAGGGCCGCGAGGCCGACTACGCCGTGGTCCTCGACCTCAAGAACGAGCGGCGTGGCTTCCCCTCGCAGGTCGACGACGACCCGCTGCTCGACCTCGTGCTCCCGTCGAGCCCGGCGACCGGCTACCCGCACGCCGAGGAGCGGCGGCTGTTCTACGTCGCGATGACGCGCGCTCGCCGCGGCGCGTACCTCGTCACCGACCCGCAGCAACCCTCGCCGTTCGTGACCGAGCTGCGGCACGGCGGTGACAGGCTCCGCCAGCTCGGCGAGATTCCCGGCGACCACGCGCCGGAGTGCCCTCGCTGTCTCAAGGGCAAGCTCGTGCGGTCGCAAAGCGGCGAGACCCTGCGCTGCTCAAACCACCCGATGTGCCGCCACCTCGCGCCCCGCTGCGGGAGCTGCAACGCGGGCTACGCCGTCCCGAAAGACGGGCGGGCACGTTGCTCGAACGCCTCGTGCGCCCGCCCGCCGACGGTCTGCCCCACGTGCGGCATCGGCGTGCTCGTCACGCGCTACGGTCGATACGGGCAGTTCCTCGGGTGCAGCGAGTACGGCTCGGCGCCGCCATGCACGTACACCGAGAACCTGCCGCGCCGATCGGACAGAATGAGGGCATGACCTTCGAAGGTGACCTCTCGCCACTCGACGCCCCGCAGCGCGTCTCCGGCATGCGCGTCCCCGACTCCTGGGCGCTGCCCGGCAAGCCCGAGGGCCTCACGCCGGCCGCCGACGACGCGTGGCGGCAGACCGGCTTCCTGCTCGGCGACGACCTGCGACTGCTCGAGGCCGGCCTCGACGTGCAGGCGCGCTTCGTCGCCTCCGGCTACACGCCCGCCGCGCGCACCATGACCATGGCCGCGCTCGCCTCGCTGTGGAGCCGGGCGTTCCTGTGTACCTCGGACGCCGCGTCGCTGGTCCGGCGCGGCGCCTACCAGAGCGCCGTCCCGCTCATCCGCCAGGCCATCGAGCACGTCGCCGCGCAGTCCGCGCTGCCCGGGGAGCTCGAGCTGTTCCTGGACTGGGCGCACCACGCCTACGGCCGCCACGAGCAGGCGCGCGCCGAGGACGTGGGGCTGGGGCACTACTTCGGCGGCGAGGCCATCGCCGACGACGAGCACCTGCGCGCCATCTACCGCGCCGCGAGCGACCTCGGGCGACCCAACTTCGGCCCGACCGCGCTCTTCACCGCCAACGAGGCGTCCGGGCAGCGCTACCCGCTGATCTTCGCCGACGAGGCGTTCCACCTCGGCTGGGCAGAGCTGCTGCTGGGCTGGCTGCTGCGCATCGGCACGCGCCAGCTCCACATCGCGATGCACGCCCCGGGCCACTTCCCCGCCTCCCGCGAGGTGCGCGACGAGGTGGTCGAGCACGTCGGCGAGGTCGACCGCCACCTGCTGGAGGGCGCGCGCTGCCGCCTCGAGGAGCACATCGACGAGTCGGGGCGTCGCCGGCACCTGCTGACGGACTTCCGGCGGCGACCCGGTGACGCGTCGAAACGCGTGCTTCTCTAGGTGATGCTGGTGTGGATACCGCATCGCCGGGACGCCTCGGCGCGGTAGAATCGAGACCCAGCGCGGCAGCGCGGTAAGATCAGATCGAGCCTCCCCGGACCGAGAGGACAGTCGACGCCATGACCATGCGGGTGGGGATCAACGGCTTCGGCCGCACCGGGCGCCAGTTCCTGCGCGCCTGGTGGGAGCGCAACCGCGAGGACTTCGAGATCGTCGCCATCAACGGCCGCTCACCCGTCGACGTCCATACCCACCTGCTGCGCTACGACTCCGACTACGGCCGCTTCCCCGCCGAGGTGACCGACGGCGACGGCCGCTTCTCCATCGACGGCCACGAGGTGCGCGTCTTCGAGGGCTCCGACCCCGCCGCCATCGACTGGGCGTCCGCCGCCGTCGACGTCGTCGTGGAGTCGAGCGGTGCGTTCCGCGACCGCGAGGGCGCGGCGCTGCACCTGCGCGACGGCGTGAAGAAGGTGCTCATCTCCGCCCCCGGCAAGGGCGAGGACTGGATGGTCATCTACGGCGTCAACCACGACGAGTACGACCCCGCCAGCCACCACGTCATCAGCGCCGGCTCCTGCACCACGAACTGCGTCGTGCCCGTCGTGAAGGTGCTGCACGACGCCTTCGGCGTGGAGCGCGGGCTGATGACGACCATCCACGCCTACACGCGCGACCAGAACCTCGTCGACTCGAAGCACAAGGACCTCAGGCGCGCTCGCGCAGCCGCGCTGAACATCGTGCCGACCTCGACGGGCGCGGCGAGCGCGGTGTCGAAGATCATGCCGGACCTCGACGGCAAGCTGACGGGCCTCGCCTACCGCGTGCCGACGCCGACCGTCTCGGTCGTCGACCTCGCGACTGACCTGGCGCAGAGCGCCTCGGTGGGCGAGATCAACGAGGCGTTCCAGTCGGCGGCGTCAGGGCCCCTCGAAGGCGTGCTCTACGTCGAACGCGACGAGCTGGTGTCGACGGACTTCAAAAGCCACCCCGGCTCGTCGATCTTCGACCTGCCGGCGACGATGGTGGTCGACGGCGGCCGGATGGTGAAGACGATGGCGTGGTACGACAACGAGTACGGCTACGCGTGTCGGCTGGCGGACGTGTGCGCGCTGATGGCGGAGCGAGGCCTGGAGTAGCCCGCCCGGCCCTGACAGCCCTCGGGCGCCGCGAGTCGGCGTCGAGGGTGCTACGCGACGTCCTGGCGAGCGAGCGCGAGCCGGTACTGCGCCTCGAGGCGCAGCCAGAAGCTGGCGGCGATTCCAAGCGCGTCCTCAAGCTCGATGGCGGTCTTCGCGTCGATGGCCTTGGCACCCCGCACGATGGCGCTCACGGCCTGCGAAGAGCGGCCCATGGCCTCGGCGAGGTCGCGCTGCGTCATGCCGCGCACCTCGAGCTCCTCGGCGAGCAGCTCGCCGGGGGGAATGGCGAGGTCGGACTCAGGCTCGCGGTAGTCAGCCATCGCCTCACGCTTCCTCGGTCACGCGCGCGAGCATCTCTCGGAGCCGACTCTTCCCCGCTTGGGTGAGGCGATAGTCTTTTCGACTCTGGCGCGCCGCACCGCTCTTTCTTGTCTGCATAACCTCATTGGGCTTTCGGGTCATGAGTGAGTTGAGCGCGTCGGTAACGTTGCTGAGGCCGAAGCCCAGATCCTTCAACAACCCGTTTATTTCCTGTGCGCGGAAGTCACGCTTGTCGCGGGACGCCCAGTACGCAGCGACTAAGGCGCGCTCCGGGTCGGTTCGAGGCGCCGCCACGTCATATAAGTCGGCAAAGTCGTCATAGAGGTCTGGATCGGGCTCCGTAGTGGGAGGCGGCTCGCCGGATGGGCTATCGCTAAACGTTGGTGACGCAACAACGCCTAATGTCGGATCGCCGTTCGTTGGCGCGAATCGCGCGGTTACCCAATGCAGAACCCGGCGTCGGACTTCGGGCTGGAGAGGCGCAAGGACATTAGCCATTTCGGACATAGCCTGGATTTCTTGCGCGACATCGACTTCCGAGGATTCCACCGCGGATTCGCGATCAGAGACGCCTCCCGGGGATTCACTAGTGATCTCGGACATGATCACAGTCTCTCCTTCTCTGCCCGATAGGAATTCTAGCAGCCTCTCATCAAGTTATCAATGCTTTCTCTCGGATCTTCGCCACATATTCACTAAAGAAGTGCACGGAGACTAGAGACGGAGGGCGATATACAGCCGCAGAAACACTCGAACAGCTGATACGCGTATACACATAACCGCTGAATCCGCCCGGTCGCAGCCCGCTGCGCGGTAAACCACTAGGGCAGCATCATACTGAATCGTGGTTCATTAGGGTATTGACGGTGCAGGGCCGCATGTGTGATCCTTCATGCAGCCCGAGCGCTGCGGGAAACAGGCCATGGACGGGCCCGCGGTGCGGAGGTCACTGTAATCTGGAGAGGGACGGCACCCGACCTGCAACCTGCAGGCGGGCACCGGGGACACCTTCAACGGTAGCAGGCGGGGGGCCGTCGCCGCCAGCGGCGGTCCCTCTTCTCGCGTCTGCCATCGCGACTGTGCTCACTTGTTACACTCCCCTGGCGATGCTTGACGCCCTCAGCGAACGACTCCAGTCCACCTTCGCCAGGCTCGGCCGCGGCGGCCGCATCACCGAGGCCGACCTCGACGCCGCGCTGCGCGAGGTGCGCGTCGCGCTGCTCGAGGCCGACGTCAACTTCCGCGTCGTCCGCGACTTCATCGCGCGCGTGCGCGAGCGGGCGAACGGCGCCGAGGTGCTGCAGTCGATCACGCCCGGGCAGCAGGTCATCGGCATCGTCAACGACCAGCTTGTCGAGATCCTCGGGGGCAACGAGGAGCCGATGCTGCGCGCCGAGAAGGGGCCGACGAAGATCCTCGTCTGCGGCGTGCAGGGCTCGGGCAAGACGACGCTCGCCGGCCGGCTCGCGCTGCACCTGCAGGAGGAGGGCCTGCGCCCGCTCCTCGTCGCGACCGACTTCCAGCGCGCCGCCGCCTCCGAGCAGCTACGCGTGCTCGGCGACGAGATCGGCGTGCCCGTCTACGCCGAGGAGCGCGAGGCGCCCGCTCCCGAGATCGGGAAGCGCGCGCTCGCCGAGGCGCAGCGCAGCGGCGCGACGGCGGTGGTCGTCGACACCCGCGGGGCGGTCGCCCTCGACGACGACTTCGCCGACGAGCTCGCCGAGCTCGCCGACGAGATCGACCCCACCGAGGTGCTGATCGTCGTCGACGCGATGACGGGCCAGGAGGCGGTCACGCTCGCGCAGGACTTCGACGACGCCGTCGAGGGCACGGGCATCGTCGTCACCAAGGTGGACTCCGACACGCGCGGCGGCGCCGTGCTCTCGGTCCGCGAGGTGACCGGGCTGCCCATCAAGTTCATCACCACCGGTGAGCGCCTGGACGCGCTCGAGGTGTTCCACCCGGACCGCTTCGCCTCGCGCATCCTCGGCATGGGCGACGTGGTGTCGCTGGTCGAGAAGGCGAAGGAGACGATCGGGGAGACCGAGGTCCGCGACGTCGCCCGGCGCATGCAGCGCGGCGAGTTCGACCTCGAGGACTTCCTGCTGCAGATGCAGCAGGTGCAGGAGATGGGCCCGCTCTCCGGCCTGCTCGACATGCTGCCCGGCGCGGGCCAGATGAAGCAGCAGCTCGCCATCCCGGAGATCGACGACCGGTTCTGGAAGCACAACGAGGCGATCATCCTCTCGATGACCCCCGCGGAGCGCCGCCGCCCCGAGATCATCGACGGCTCAAGGCGGCGTCGCATCGCCGCGGGATGCGGGATGCAGCCGGCGGACGTGAACCGACTCTTGAACCAGTACCGCGAGGCGAAGAAGCTGATGCAGGCCATGACCAGCGGCAAGGGCCCCGGCGGCCTCGGCAAGCTGCTCGGGCTCTAGCCCCGCGCCCGCTCATTCCCGGACGTGTACACATCGCCGCTCACCCCGTGGCGAGGTGAGGGCGTCGCCCGGCGCGGCGGAAGAGAGAAGCACCCGGTTCCCGCCTTACCCGCGCCGCAGCCGTGCGGGTGGGCAGGGAAGGATCGGCGCCTCTTCTGGAGCGAGGACGAGTGCTCGCGACAGTGAGAGACAGCTCCCCCAGCCAGGGCGAGCCCTCGTCGCCCGCGCACCCCGCCTGTTGCTGACGCTAGCAGGGGCGCGCGGTAGCCTGTCGGGGCGCGTCCCGCCCCTCGGCCATACACGACGCCGAGGAGTCACCTGGAGGTTCCGTGCTCCGCATCCGGCTTCGCCGCACCGGCCGTTCCAAGGCCCCCTACTACCGCGTCGTCGTCGCCGACCAGCGCGCTCCGCGCGACGGCGACTTCGTCGAGATCATCGGTCACTACAACCCTCGCTCCGCCGAGAAGGAGCTCGTGCTCAAGGAAGAGCGCGTCCGCCACTGGCTGGACCAGGGCGCGCGGCCCAGCGAGACCGTGCACCGCCTGCTGCACAAGCAGGGGCTCATCGAGGAGCCCCCGGTGCAGCGCTTCACCCACCCCAGCCGCGCCGAGCGCGAGGCGGCCGCGGCTGCTGCCGGCGCCGACGGCGAGGGCGAGGACTAGCCGTGGTCTCGCTCATCGAATACCTGGTGCGCGCGATCGCCTCGCAGCCCGACGACGTGGTCGTCGAGGAGGAGGACCGCGGCGACCACATCGTGATCCACGTGCAGTGCCACGAGGACGACAAGGGCCGCATCATCGGCCGCGACGGGCGCGTCGCCAACGCGATGCGCTCGCTGCTCTACGTCGCGAGCACCCGCGCGGGCGTGCGCGCCTCCCTCAACATCGAGTAGCCCCCGTGCGCCGCATCGCCCCTCCGCGGCGCGCCCGGCGTGGCAACGGCCCCCGCAGCGGCGGGGCCGACGGGCGCAGGCGCCAGCCCCGGGAGTCGCGCGGCCGCGTCGCCGTCGGCCGCATCAACGCGACGTGGGGGCTGCGCGGCCACGTCAAGGTCACCCCGCTCACCTCGAACCCCCGTCGCATCCAGCCCGGCGCGGTCCTGCTCGTGCGCGGCGAGCCGCGCGAGGTGCTGGACGTGCGCTACCCGAAGGGCTTCCCGTGCGTGGTTTTCGAGGGCTACGAGGACGCGACCGCCGCGAACGCGCTGCGCGGCACCCTGATCGAGATCGACGACGCGGACCTGCCCGACCTCGGCCGGGACGAGTACTACGTCCACGACCTCGTCGGCCTCGACGTGGTGACGACTGGCGGGGAGCGCCTCGGCCGGCTGGCCGAGGTACTGCGCACCGGGGCGAACGACGTCTATATCGTGCGCCGCAAGGGCGAGCGCGACCTGCTGCTCCCCGCGATCGGCGACGTGATCGCCGAGGTCGACCTCGACGGCGGCCGGATGGTCGTCGAACTGCTGCCGGGGCTGCTCGACGGCGGCGGGGCGGAGGAGTGAGGCGCTCACCTACTCGAGAGCACGCGTTGAGTGATCTTCGAGCCCCGGGGACGCCTACCAGAGGCGGCGCACACCGTAGTAGTCGAGTGCATCGTCGACCGAAATCACCGCGAGTTCCTGTGAGAGCGCTTGCGCGATCAGCATTCGGTCGAAGGGATCACGCAGGGGGCCTGGCAACGCACCCGCCCGTGCTGCGTGTTCGACGGTGATCGGAAGTGCCTCGAACCCCTCGCAGACGATGGCCTCAGGCATGACATCGACAATCGGAGCGGCTTCCGGGAGCTTCCCGATCCGGTGCTTCGTCGCGAGTTCCCAGGCTGATGCGGCGCTGATCAGGATTGCATTGTCCCGGTCGCTGATGGCCGCTCGCGCCGTGAGCGAAAGACGGTCGCTATCGATCACCCACCAGAGGAAGGCGTGCGTGTCGAGGAGGAGCCGCAACGCCTACTGCTCCCACGCAGCCAACTCGTCCTCCGGCAGCGGATCGAAGAAGCTGTCATCAATCGAGATCCTGCCCTTCCACGAGCCGGGCTGTCGCGGACCGGGTCGCTGCACGGGCGCGAGCCGCACCACCGGCTCGCCGTTTCGTGCGATCACCACCTCTTCGCCCGCTTCTACCTGGGCGATGAGGCGTGACAGGTGCGTCTTGGCCTCGTGCACGTTTACGGTGACCATCGCCGCCTCCTCATCTGTGACTAATCATATTAGCTAACGACGCGCGTGTCCAAGAGCAATTGGTGGCTGTGCGTCCGCGGAATGGGCATGTCGCGCCTCGCATTGCCGCTCCCGGTCGCGCGTTCCATACTCGATCGGCCTGCACCGGGGGCCGCGAGGGCGTGCCGGTGTAGCGCGGGTCGTGGGGGCGTAGCTCAGTTGGGAGAGCGCGGCGTTCGCAATGCCGAGGTCAGGGGTTCGAATCCCCTCGCCTCCACCACACACCAATCCGACCGGTCCACGGACCCCTCCGGCCTCGCGCCGGAAGCCGCGCTCGTCACCTCGCGTGACGGCGTCGCGGCCGTCGCCGAGGCGATCGCCGCCGCGGGCTCCTTCACGCTCGACCTCGAATTCGTCCCCGAGAACCGCTACGTCCCCGAGCTCGGCCTCGTGCAGGTCGGCTGGGACGGCGGCGGCGGGCTCGACGACCTCGACGTCGCCGCCATCGACCCGCTCGTGGTCGACGCCGCGCCCGTGCTCGCGCTCGTCGGCGACGAGGCGATCGAGACGGTCACGCACGCGGCGCAGGGCGACCTCCAGATCCTCGCGCACCGCTTCTCGGTGCGAGCCCGCGCGCTGCGCGACACGCAGATCGCGGCGGCGTTCCTCGGCCATGGCGACCAGATCGGCTACGCGCCGCTCGTCGAGAGCACCATCGGCGTGCGCCTGGAGAAGGGCTCGCAGTACACGGAGTGGCTGCGCCGCCCGCTGACCGACGAGCAGCTCCGGTACGCGCTGGACGACGTGCGCTACCTCGGCAGGATCTGGGAGCAGCAGCGCGCCGCCCTGGACGCCGGGGGGCGGCTGCGGGCCGTGCTCGAGGAGTGCGACCGCCTCGCGCGTACGGCGTCGACGCGGCCACCGCCCGAGGAGGCGTACCGGCGCGTCAAGGGCTGGTCCGGGCTGCGGTCGCGGCCCCTCGGCGCGCTGCGACAGCTCGCCGCGTGGCGTGAGCGCGAGGCGCTGCGCGCCAATCGCCCGCCCGCGCGCGTGCTCAACGACCGCTCGATGCTGGAACTCGCGCGCGCCGCGCCGACCTCCGAGGACGGCCTGCGCTCCGTGCGCGGCGTCGACGCCGGGGTGGTGCGACGCCACGGCGAGACGCTGATCCGCGCCATCCGCGACGGCCGCAACGACCCGCCGGAGCGCGACCAGGCGCGCAAGCCCCTCCCGCCCCAGGGCGAGGTGTGGGCCGCCGCCCTCCACGGGCTGGTCCGGGCGCGCGCGCTCGGCGCGAATGTCGCGCCGCGCTTCGTCGGGCCGCGCAGCGACATCGAGGCCGTCGTGCGCTGGTGGCTCGAGGGCGACCGCGACACGCCTCCGGACCTCCCGCTCCTCGGCGGCTGGCGCGGCGAGCTGGTCGGGACGGCGATCCTGACCTGGCTGCGCGGCGAGGCCGCGCTCGTGGTGGACCCCGACTCGCCGGGCGGCATCGAGCTGCAGCCGCGCTAACCGTTGTCGCTTCGATCGCGCCTCGATGGCTCCTGCGGGGGCCGCGCCGCCGTACACTGGATCGGGACACGTGGGGAGGGAGCGAGGCATGACGACGACGCAGTACAACGAGCTCAACCCGATGGAGCGCCACGTCATCGAGCGCAAGGGCACGGAGCCCCCGTTCAGCGGCGAGTACGACAACTTCTACGAGGCCGGGACGTACATCTGTCGCAAGTGCAACGCCGAGCTCTACCGCTCCGAGGACAAGTTCGACGCCCACTGCGGCTGGCCGGCCTTCGACGACGAGATCCCCGGCGCCGTACGGCGCCTGCCGGACCCCGACGGCATGCGCACCGAGATCGAGTGCGTGGAGTGCGGCGGCCACCTCGGCCACGTCTTCGTCGGCGAGCGGCTCACGGCGAAGAACACGCGCCACTGCGTGAACTCGCTGTCGATGCGCTTCGTCCCCGCCTCGCAGGCCGGGGACGGCGCGGCCGGGTAGGCCTCGACGGCCACGCCGGTGGGGCGGCGGCCCGGCCACGGCGCGACGGCAGCCGGCACGCCCCCGTAGCTCAGGGGACAGAGCAAGGGATTCCTAATCCCTGTGCGGAGGTTCGAATCCTCCCGGGGGCACCAGGCTGCGAGGGCCGCGGAACGGCATCGGGGCAGTGGATCGCCCGGCGCGGCTCCGGCAGACTGTGGACGCGAAACAGGCACGGACGTACTCGGGAGACATGGGCATGGCGGTCGTCGCGGAGCTCCAGGAACAGATCATGGACGCGCTGGGAGACGGCGAGCAGAAGACGAAGCCGCAGCTCGCCAAGCAGATCGAGGGCCTGAGCGGCGCGCACCTCGCCTCGGCGCTGCGCGTGCTCAAGCGCGAGGGCCGGATCATCGTCGGCAGCGACGGCAGCAAGCGGGTCTATCGCTTGCCCGGCGGGCCGCGCGGCTAGCGTTGCGCTCCGATACCACCTCGCCGGCGGCGGGCTCGCGGCCGATGCCAGCCGACCGGGTTTGATGCGACTTGAGGCGGCGCCATGACGACGCCGATCGACGAAACGGCGCTTAACGCCGCGCGAGCAGCGCGGCGCGAGCGCATCTACCGCCTCGTCCGGCCCTTCCAGGAGTTCGGACAGACCGAGGCGTCGAGCGGCATCGTCATCATCATCTCGGTGGTGCTCGCCATGATCGCGGCGAACACCTTCCTCGCCGAGTACTACTACGACTTCAGCCACTACCACATCGCGATTGACCTCGGCTTCTTCCACCTCGACACCGGGCTCCAGCACTGGGTCAACGACGGCCTGATGGTGATCTTCTTCTTCGTCGTCGGCCTCGAAATCAAGCGCGAAGTCGTGGCCGGCGAGCTGGCCGGCGGCCGCAAGGTGTGGGCGCCGGTGGCCGCCGCCGCCGGCGGGATGATCGTCCCTGTCCTCGTCTTCTTCGCCATCGTCGACGACCCGGCCGCGCGCCAGGGCTGGGCGATCCCGATGGCGACCGACATCGCCATCGCCGTAGGCGTCATCACCGTGGTGGGCACGAGAGTGCCCACGGGCCTGAAGGTGCTGCTCCTCGCGCTCGCGATCGTCGACGACATCGGGGCGATCGCCGTGATCGCGGTCTTCTACACGGAGGACATCAATCTCACGGCGCTCGGGCTCACCGTCGGCCTGCTCGCATTCGCCTACCTGATGAATGTCAATGGCATACACCTCATGCCGCTCTACGTCGTCATCGCCCTCATCGCGTGGATGACGACGCACGAATCGGGCATCCACCCCACCATCCTCGGTGTCGCGCTCGGCATCATGACCCCGATGCAGGCGTGGTACCGCAGCACCGCGCTGCCCGACCTGATCGAGGCGCTGGTGCGCCGCATCCGCGACGACGAGCGCGATCCCGACGTCGAACACCGGCATCACCGGCGCGTCGGCGACCTGCTCACGCTGAGCGAGATCAGCGAGCAGGCGATCTCGCCCCTCGACCGCATCGAGCACCGCCTGCTGCCGTGGTCGGCGTTCCTGGTCGTGCCGTTGTTCGCCTTCATCAACGCGGGTGTGGACCTGCGCGGCGGCGTGTTGGAGGAGGCCGCGACGTCCTCGCTCGCATGGGGAGTCGGCCTCGGGCTGCTCGTCGGCAAGCCGATCGGGGTGACGATCGCGACGTACATCGCGGTGCGCCTCGGCGCCGAGTTGCCCGCCGGGGTGACCTGGCTGGGCGTGTTCGCCATCGGCCTCATCGCCGGCATCGGCTTCACGGTCGCCCTGTTCGTGACCGAGCTGTCATTCGAGGCGGAGCTGCTGCTGACGCAGGCGAAGGTCGGCATCTTCGTCGCCTCCGTCCTCGCCGGGGTCATCGGGCTCGTCATGTTGTACGCCGCCAGCGGGAGGCTCAGCGAGCGATGACCACCGACACCCTTCCAGCCGAGACCTTCGCTCGACGCCGCTCGCGGCTGATGCGACGCCTGCGAGCGGGCAGCGCCGCCATCTTCGCCGCGGGCCACGACGCGCTGCGCAACGGCGACGTCGAGCACCCCTACCGCCAGCCCTCGACGTTCTACTACCTCACCGGCTTCGATGAGCCCGACGCCGTCGCCGTGCTGCGGCCCGGCCACGACGAGCCGTTCGTGCTCTTCGTGCGCCCCTTCGACCCGGCCATGGCGATCTGGGTCGGCGCCCGCCTCGGCGTCGAAGGCGCCGTCGAGGATCTCGGCGCGGACGCCGCATACCCCATCGAGGAGCTGGAACAGCGCCTCCCGCAGCTCCTGGGGGGCGCGAGCACCGTCTACTACTCGCTCGGCAGCGAGGACCCCCTCGAGCGGCTGCTGCTACGCACCGTCGCGCAGCGCAGGGCGGCGGCGCAGGGCGGCGCGCGGCCCATCGAGGCGCTCATGGACCCGGCGCCGCTCGTGGCCGCGCAGCGCGTCATCAAGTCGCGCGAGGAGGTCGCCGCGCTGCAGAGCGCGATCGACATCACCGGCGCCGGCCTCGTGGCGGCGATGCGCGCGACGCGACCCGGCATGCACGAGTACGAGGTGCAGGCGATCCTCGAGTCCGAGTACCGCCGCCTCGGCTCCCCGCGCGACGGCTTCCCCTCGATCGTCGCGGCGGGCGAGAACGCCTGCACGCTGCACTACACCGCGAACCGCGCGGAGATGGCGCGCGACGAGTTGCTGCTGGTCGACACCGGCGCCGAGGTCGACTTCTACGGCGCCGACGTGACGCGCACCTACCCCGTCGACGGCCGCTTCCGCGCCGCCGCCCGCGACGTGTACGAGCTGGTGCTGGAGGCGCAGGCGGAGGCGATCGCCCTCGTCCGGCCCGGCACTCGCTTCCACGACGTGCACGACAAGGCCGCCGAGGTGCTCACGCAGGGCCTGGTCGACCTCGGCGTGCTGTCCGGCGACCTCAGCAACCTGATCGAGGAGCGCGCGTTCGGTCCGTTCTTCATGCACGGCACCTCGCACTGGCTCGGGATGGACGTCCACGACGTCGGGCGCTACCGCGAGGGCGAGGAGTCGGTGGAGCTGCGGCCGGGCATGGTGCTGACGGTGGAGCCGGGACTCTACTTCGCACGTGGCATCCGCGGGGTGCCTCGACGCCTGCGCGGCATCGGCGTCCGCATCGAGGACGACGTGCTGGTCACGCGCGGCGGGTGCCGCGTGCTGTCCGGCGACATCCCGAAGCAGCCGGACGACCTCGAGGCAATCGTCGGGAGCGGGTAGTCACCGGCGGCCGCCATTGCGCCGGATCCGCTAGCTCATTCCACCTCCCGCAGAAGCCCACAGGCCGGTATTGTTAACCTGCGTCTACACGTTGACAAACTTGGCCCGTCGATCTAGCGTTGCATCCCCTGCGAGTTTATCGCGCACACGTACATGCGCGTGAACATTTGACCGCAGGAGCTGCCGCGGGGGTTCGGGCAGATACACCGATTCCAGGCTGGCCCCCGCCAGGAACCGAGGGGCCACCATGCGCATCGACCGACACTTCACCACCGCCGGCCAGGACCCGTACGACGGCGTCCGCTTCGCCTCGAGGGATTCGCGCATCGTCAACCCCGACGGGTCGGCCGTCTTCGAGGCGGCCGACGTCACCATGCCCGCCGACTGGTCACAGGTGGCCGTCGACATCATGGCCCAGAAGTACTTCCGCAAGACCGGTGTCACCACCGACCTCGCGCCCGTCGAGGAGGATGGTGTGCCCGAGTGGCTGTGGCGCTCCGTGCCGGCCTCGGGCGACGCAGGCAACGAAGACGGGCTCTCGGGCGAGATGGACGCCCGCCAGGTCTTCCACCGCCTCGCCGGCACGTGGGCCTACTGGGGCTGGAAGCACGGCTACTTCGACGGCGAGGATGACGCCCGCGCCTTCTACGACGAGCTCCTCTTCATGATGGCGACGCAGCGCGCCGCCCCCAACTCGCCGCAGTGGTTCAACACCGGCCTGCACTGGGCGTATGGCATCGCCGGGCCCGCGCAGGGCCACTCCTTCGTCGACCCCGACACCGGCAAGCTGTCGCGCTCGACCAGCGCGTACGAGCGGCCGCAGCCGCACGCGTGCTTCATCCAGTCGGTGGCCGACGACCTCGTCGGTGACGGCGGGATCATGGACCTGTGGACGCGCGAGGCGCGCATCTTCAAGTACGGCTCCGGCACCGGCTCCAACTTCTCCGAGATCCGCGGCGAGAACGAGCCGCTCTCGGGCGGCGGCAAGTCCTCCGGGCTGATGTCGTTCCTCAAGATCGGCGACCGCGCCGCCGGCGCCATCAAGTCCGGCGGCACCACCCGCCGCGCCGCCAAGATGGTGATCGTCGACGCCGACCACCCCGACGTCGAGCAGTTCATCGACTGGAAGGCCGCCGAGGAGCAGAAGGTCGCCGCCCTCGTCGCCGGCAGCAAGACGATTCGCAAGCGCCTGCGCGCGATTGTCGAGGCGACGGGTGAAGGCCTCGACCCCGCCGAGAACCGGCGGCTGCGCCGCGCCGTCAGCCGCGCGCGACGCGACGCGGTGCCCGAGGCCTACGTGCAGCGCGTCCTCCAGCTCGTCGAGCAGGACGCGGAGGTGATCGACTTCACCGAGTTCGACACCGACTGGCAGGGCGAGGCTTACCAGACGGTCTCCGGCCAGAACGCCAACAACTCCGTGCGCGTCACCGCCGACTTCCTCGACGCCGTCCGCGAGGACCGCGAGTGGAACCTCATCCGCCGCACGGACGGCGAGGTGGCGAAGACGCTCCCGGCGCGGGCCCTGTGGGACCGCATCGCCCTCGCCGCCTGGCAGTCCGCCGACCCCGGCGTGCAGTACGACACGACGATCAACGAGTGGCACACCGCCCCGGCCGGCGGCGCCATCCGCGGCTCCAACCCGTGCTCCGAGTACATGTTCCTCGACGACACGGCGTGCAACCTCGCCTCGCTGAACCTGCTGCGCTTCTGGACACCCGGGGACGCCGGGATACCCGGCGGGGACGAGGAGACGGGCACGTTCGACACCGAGGCGTACACGCACGCCTCGCGGCTGTGGACCATCGTGCTCGAGATCTCGGTGCTGATGGCGCAGTACCCCAGCCCCGCCATCGCGCAGCTCTCGTACGACTACCGCACGCTCGGCCTCGGCTACGCGAACCTGGGCGCGCTGCTCATGGTGCAGGGCATCCCCTACGACTCGCCCGAGGCGCTCGCTCAGACCAGCGCCTACACCGCGCTGCTCACCGGCGTCTCCTACGCCACCTCCGCGGAGATGGCCGGCGAGCTCGGCCCGTTCCCCGAGTACGAGCCGAACCGCGAGGCGATGCTGCGCGTCATGCGCAACCACCGCCGCGCCGCCCACGACGCTCCCGAGGGCGCCTACGAGGGCCTGACCGTGCTCCCGCGCGGCCTCGACGCCGCGAACTGCCCGGAGCCGCTGGTTGAGGCGGCCCGCGAGGCCTGGGACGACGCGCTCGCGCTGGGCGAGGCGCACGGCTACCGCAACGCGCAGACCACGCTCATCGCGCCCACGGGCACCATCGGGCTGCTCATGGACTGCGACACCACCGGCGTCGAGCCGGACTTCGCGCTCGTGAAGTTCAAGAAGCTCGCCGGCGGCGGCTACTTCCGCATCATCAACGAGTCCGTCCCGTCCGCGCTGCGGGCGCTCGGCTACGGCCCCCGCGAGGTCGACGACATCGTCGGCTACTGCGCCGGGACCGGCGGCCTCGAGGGCGCCCCGCACATCAACCGCCACACGCTGGCCGAGATGGGCTTCACGCGCCGCGTGCTCGACACCATCGACGGCTCGCTGGTGTCGGCGTTTGACATCACCTTCGCGTTCAACCGCTGGGTGCTGGGAGACGACTTCTGCCGCGAGACGCTCGGGCTGACCGACGAGCAGCTCGCCGACCCGTCACTCTCGATCCTCGAGGCGCTCGGCTTCACGCGCGCCCAGATCGAGGAGGCCAACGACTTCATCACCGGCCGCATGACCATCGAGGGCGCCCCGCACCTGCGCGAGGAGCACTACGCGGTCTTCGACTGCGCCAACCGCTGCGGCCGCTACGGCACGCGCTTCATCGAGCCGATGGCGCACGTGCGCGCGATGGCCGCGGCCCAGCCGTTCCTGTCGGGCGCGATCAGCAAGACCATCAACATGCCGGACACGGCCACAGTCCAGGAGGTCGCCGCGGTCTACGACGCCGGCGCCGCGATGATGCTCAAGGCCCTCGCGCTCTACCGCGACGGCTCCAAGCTCTCGCAGCCCCTGGCCGCCACCGTCTTCGACGAGTGGGCCGACGAGGACGAGGACTTCGACGACCTGGACGGCGAGCCGGCCGAGGCCGCCGCGCTCACGCCCGAGATGGCCGTCGAGGAGGCGGAGCGCATCCTGCGCTCGCTGCCCACGCGCGACGCGCGCGAGGTGGTCCGGCGGGCCGTCGGGCTGCTGCGCGGCGAGCGCGTCTCGCTGCCCTCGCGCCGTAACGGCTTCGCGCAGAAGGCGCGGGTCGGCGGGCACACCATCTACCTGCACACCGGGGAGTTCGAGGACGGCTCGCTGGGCGAGCTGTTCATCTCCATGTCGAAGGACGGCGCCGCGTTCCGCTCGCTGATGAACTGCTTCGCGATCGCCGTCTCGATCGGGCTGCAGCACGGCGTGCCGCTCGAGGCCTACGTGGACTCGTTCCTGTTCACGAAGTTCGAGCCGAACGGGATGGTGACGGGCAACGACCGCATCCACATGGCGACCTCGATCATCGACTACGTCTTCCGCGAGCTGGCGATCACCTACCTCGGCCGCGACGACGTCGCGCACATGGGCCAGGTCGACCTCTCCAGCACGTCGACGGCCGAGGACGAGGCAGCCCCGTTTGCGGGCGCCCCGGCGTCGAACGGCGCGAACGGAACGGTCGAGGTGACCCCGGCGGCGCTCCCCGCCCCCAACGCCGAACTCGTCGTCCCGATCCGTGGTGGCGCGGACGTGGCGGAGGCCCCGACGGCAGACCAGCCGGCAGCAGCCGCGAGCGCCCCGGCACCCGCCCCAACCCCGGAGCCACCCGCCGCGATCGCGTCGAGCCCGGCCCCGGCCGCCCAGCCGGCCACCGCCACGGCCACCTCGACGGCGCCGTTGCAGATGAGCGACACGGCGCAGCGGACGCTGCAGGCCAAGCAGATGGGCTTCGAGGGCGATCCGTGCCCGGAGTGCGGCCAGATGATGATGGTGCGCAACGGCACCTGCCTGAAGTGTGTGTCGTGCGGGGCGACGTCCGGGTGCAGCTAGGGGGGCCTCAGTCATGATGAAAACAACTGAGAACGTGCGGCGCTTGTCGGTCGTAGAGACAGCCCGGGTCCTCCGGCCCGTGCTCCGTCGCCACTTCCCGGGAGTCAAGTTCAGCGTGAGGTCGGAATCCTACGCGCACGGCGCGAGCATTACTGTCGCATGGTTTGGTGGGCCGTCACGTAACGCCGTGCGCGAAGTGACAAGCCAGTACGAGGGGGCTCACTTCGACGGCACTATCGACCTCATGACGTACCGCACACACTGGCTGTGCCCGGACGGAACGGTGGCCGTCGCTCATGATTCGGGCACGCTGGGATCCGGCGGGATCCTGCCGGCGGTCGACAACCGCGAACTCGCCCCGATGATCCGACAGGACGCGGAGTTGGTACGCCTCGGCGCGGACTTCATTCAGTGCGCGCGAGACGGTACGTATTAGCCCGACACGCGGGTTGTATCCAACGCGCCGACTCCCCCCGTCCCGTCATGAGAGTGGGACGTTTTCTCGACGGGGCTCCGGAGCAGCCTGCGGAGTGCCGAGTCCGACGTAGAAGCTGATTGCGTTCGCAAGGTAGCGGTTCAGGCTCACTCCCTCGTGCTGCGCGAGCAGCGCCGCGCGCTCGTGGATCGAAGGGATGAGGCGTAACTCGATACGGCCCGAGTACTCCACCGCCCGCGACGGCGGCGGGACATCGTGCCCGTCTTCGACCTCCACCGCCACCCACATCTCGATCGCCTCGTCCAGCATCTCCATCGCCTCTTGGGGCGTGTCTCCCGAGGAGTAGCAACCCGGCAGCTCAAGCACGCTCGTCGAGTACCTGCCGTCTTCCTCGCGCGTGAATAGTCGCGTGTACGGAGCAGCGACTGCCTCGCGCACCGCCTCATCGATCCTTGCGTCATCGCTCACCCGTCGCCTCCTCATGCCTGCCGCAATGGGCCAGAGGAGTTACAACGCGCCATGCAGCCCGAGAGTTACCTCCGAGGTGCACCCTCACCGCCGGCGAGCTACCGGACTGTGCGCCGGCGGCGCGCCCAGCCGAGCGCCACGCTCGCGCCAACCGCCATCACCCCCGCGAGGACGTTGAAGACGATGTCGACCGGGTCGTAGACGCGGCTGGGGAGGAACCACTGGACGCCCTCGTCGACGGCACCGACGAGGGCCGTGGCGAGGATGGCGAGGAGCGCAGGCGCGGGCACGAGGCGGCCGTGGCTCGCACGCTCCGTGAGCGCCTCGTAGACGAAGACGGCCAGCACGCTGTACTCGATGAGATGGCTGCGCTCGACCGGGCTCGCGATGCGCATCAGCACCAGCAGGTAGACGACCGCGACACCCAGCGCCACGGCGACTTCGACGCCGCCGGGGCGGGCGCGCAGCCCCTGCGCCAGCACGGTCGCGCCCACCAGGGCCATCGCGCCGAGGAAGATCGCCCCTTCGAGCGCACCGCTCTCGCGTAGCACGCCCGCCACGGTGCTCCCGAAGAAGAGCGTCGAGTAGATGGCGACCACGACGGCCAGCGTCCACAGCCAGAGCCGACGCTCGCGCGAGGACGAGAACAGGGGCATACCGGCGATTATCGAGGCGGATCCGGGCGCCCGGAAGGCAGTTCCGCGTAGCCCGCCACGACCGCCCGCGCTACGATCGCAGCACCGAACACAGCGAGCCCCGTCCCCACGCCCCGAGGAGCCCTCCCATGGCCCTGTCCACCATCCCCGGCTATCCGCGCATCGGCGCGCGGCGCGAGCTCAAGCGCGCCGTCGAGGGCTACTGGGACGGGGACGTGGGACGCGAGGAGCTCGAGGAGACCGCGCGCGCGCTGCGCCTGGAGGCGTGGACGCGCATGCGCGACGCGGGGATCGACCTCATCCCCTCGAACACCTTCTCCTACTACGACCACGTGCTCGACACGATCGCGATGGTCGACGCCGTGCCGCCACGCTACCGCAGCGGCGGTGACGGGGACCTCGACACCTACTTCGCCATGGCGCGCGGCGCGCAGAGCGAGGGCATCGACGTCACAGCGCTCGAGATGGTGAAGTGGTTCGACACGAACTACCACTACCTCGTCCCCGAGCTCTCGCCCGCCACCCGCTTCCGGCTCGCCAACCGCAAGCCGCTCGACGAGTACCTCGAGGCGCGCGCGGCGGGGATCGAGACGAAGCCCGTGCTGCTCGGCCCGGTCTCGTTCCTGCTGCTCGCCCGCGGCTTCGACGAGGACGGCAACCACGACGACGACTTCGACCTGCTCTCGCTGCTGCCGGGACTGCTCGATGTCTACGCCGAGGTGCTCGCGCTCCTCAACGAGGCGGGCGCGCAGTGGGTACAGCTCGACGAGCCGGTGCTCGTGCAGGACCGGTCGCCCGAGGAGCTCGCCGCGCTGACGCGCGCCTACGAGCGCCTCGCCGCCGCGGCCGGCTCGACGAAGCTGCTCGTGAACACCTACTTCGGCGACGTCGACGAGGCGTACCGCACACTCGCCGAGCTGCCGGTCGCCGCGATCGGGCTCGACCTCGTGCGCGGGCGGCGCAATCTCGGGCTGCTGCAGCGCTTCGGGCTGCCCGGCGGCAAGCACGTCGTGGCGGGCGTCGTCGACGGCCGCAACGTGTGGCTCAACGACCTCGGCGCCTCGCTCGCGACGCTGGGCGAGATCGGCGCGGCCGTCGGCGAGGACCGCGTCATCGTCGGCGCGTCGTGCTCGCTGCTGCACGTGCCGATCGAGCTCGACCTCGAGACCGACCTCGACCCCGAGCTGCGCTCGTGGCTCGCGTTCGCGAACCAGAAGATCGAGGAGGTCGCCGTCCTCGGCCGCGCGATCGAGGACCCCAACTCGGCAGCCGACGAGCTGGCGGCGAATCGCTCTGCCCTCGAGTCGCGCCGCAACTCGCCTCGCACGTACAACCCGGCGGTGCGCGAGCGCGTAGCGTCGACCACGTCGGGCGACTACGACCGCGACGGGAGCGTCGAGGAGCGCCGCATGGCGCAGCGCACGCGCCTCGGTCTGCCGCCGTTCCCGACCACCACCATCGGCTCGTTCCCGCAGACGCCGGAGATCCGCCGCGAGCGGCGCCGCCACGCCAACGGGCGCATCACCGCCGAGGAGTACGAGGGCTTCCTGGAGGCCGAGATCGAGGACGTGATCCGGCTGCAGGAGCGCATCGGCCTCGACGTGCTCGTGCACGGCGAGTCGGAGCGCAACGACATGGTCGAGTACTTCGGCGAGCAGCTCGATGGCTTCGCGTTCACGCGCTTCGGGTGGGTGCAGTCGTTCGGCTCACGCAACGTGAAGCCGCCGATCGTGTTCGGCGACGTGGCCCGTCCGGGCGCGATGACCGTGCGCTGGGCGACGTACGCCCAGTCGCTGACCGACCGCCCGGTGAAGGGCATGCTCACCGGCCCGGTGACGATCCTCAACTGGTCGTTCATCCGCGACGACCAGCCACGCTCGGAGACGTGCCGCCAGATCGCCCTCGCCATCCGCGACGAGGTCGTGGACCTCGAGGCGGCGGGCATCCCCATCATCCAGGTCGACGAGCCGGCGCTGCGCGAGGGCGTCCCGCTGCGCACGGCGGACTGGCCGGCATACCTGGGCTGGGCGGTGCCGTGCTTCCGGCTGGCGACGGCGGGGGTGCGCGACGACACGCAGATCCAGTCGCACATGTGCTACGTGCACCTCAGCGACGTGCTGGACGCGGTCTCCGACATGGAGGCCGACGTGATGCTGCTGTTCAACGCGCGCTCCGACGCGGAGAGCCTGGACGGCTTCCGTGACCGCGGCTACGACAAGGACCTCGGCCTCGGCGTCTACGACATCCACTCACCGCGCGTCCCGCCGACCGAGGAGATGGTCGGTCGCCTCGAGGAGGCTGCGGCGGTGATCGAGGCTGCGCACATGTGGGTGAACCCGGACTGCGGCCTCAAGACCCGTCGCTACGAGGAGACGGTGCCGTCGCTGGAGCACATGGTGGAGGCGGCTCGGCTGATGCGCGGCGAATAGCGCCGGGCGACTCCGTCACGCAGGCCAGGACGAGCCTACCGACAGGCTCAGCCGGATCACGGCGATGATGATCGCCGTCGATATGCTCACAGCCCCCAGCGCGACGGCGAGCGTCCAGCCACCGAGCTGAATCAGAACCCGACGCGCGAGACGCTCCGCTCCTGCCTCGACAGCCGCTGCTGCGGGGAAGCCGAGCGAACCGTCGCCTCCGGGATCCCCGGTCAGCCCTGCTCGGCGGCGCTCGCGAGGCAACGTCAACCCAGGCTCAGCCGGATCACGGCGATGATGATCGCCGTCGCGACACCGACCACGCCGAGCGTCCAGGCACCGAGCCTGATGAGAATCCGATCTGCCGCAGCCTCGGCGACCTCGGCAGCAGCCACGCCGATCGCGTCGGCCTGTTCAGGCTCGAAGTCCGCGTCTTCACGCAGACGCCGCACGGCATGGATGATCCTGGTGGCGCTGCTCATGCGCCTATCCTACCAAAGAATGGTTATAACGTGCGGGATATTACGGTTAGTCGTCCCACACCCAGATGCGGTGCGCGGCCTCCAGGCCGAGGACCAGTTCGCGGCCGGCGAGCTCGATGGTCACGGTGCCGCGGTACGGGGCCACGTCCTGCACCGTGAACTCAACGCCGGGGCGGATGCCCTCGTCGTCGAAGAAGCGGAGGAGTTCCTCCTCCTCCTCGTACACCCGCTCGATCGTCGCGCGAGCGCCGCTCTCGAGGGAGGAGAGGCGCCGCCCGGAGAGCGGGTGGCCGTGGTCGGAGCCGGGGATCGGGTAGCCGAACGGCGAGACGGTCGGCTCGCCGAGCCGTTCGACGATGAGCGGCTCGGTCACGTCGGAGATGGAGTGCTCCATGAGGTGCGCCTCCTCGTAGGCGCGCCACCACTCCAACCCCAGCGTCTCCACGAGCAGGCACTCGGCGAGACGGTGACGCCGCACCATCTGCTCGGCGCGCTCGAACCCCGCCTTGCTGAGCGAGATGCGCTTGCGGCCGTCGATGTTGACGAGCCGGTCCCGGCGCAGCCGCGTGAGCATGCCGGCGACCGAGGCCGGCTTGATGCCCAGCCGTTCCGCGACGCGCGCGGCGATGACCTCTTCCTGCTCGTCGTGCGAGATCCGGTAGATCGTCGTGAGCGCGTCGTCGGAGGCGACGTTCGTGACCTGTTTCGGCATGGCTTCCTCGCGCCGATCCTCACACGTTCGCGCCCGCCTCGGCAACCCGTGGTGACTACCCGCTCTCCTCGCACCCGCCCGGGATGGTCAACGTCCACCCGACGCGGATGCGGTTCGCGTTGGAGAACGTGCGGCCGTCGTCCATGACGCGGTCGCGGTTGGCCTCCCAGATCTCCGGCCAGCGGCGGCCCTCGCCGTAGCAGGCCGCGGCGATGCGCCACAGCGTGTCTCCGGACCGCACGACGTACGAGGCGTCTGCCGTCTGCGCCGGCTGCTGCTCGTTCATCGTCCCGGGCTCAGTGGCGGGAGCGCCAGTCGTCGTCTCCGGCGTGGTGGTCCCCTCGGCCGGGTCGGGCCAGACGAGCGTCACCCAGCCGGTCGAACCGAGGGCGATCACGCGCGGGCCGAGCGCCGAGGCCGCCACGAGCTGCGGGTCGCCGGCCTGGAGCTCCGCGAGCTTCGCGGCGTCGAGCGTGACCTCGTCGGGCTCGGGGCCCGAGCGGTCGAAGCCCTCCTCGATCCATGTCTCGCCGATCCGATAGTAGGTGCGCGTGCCGACCAGGCGCGCGGCCGAGGGCGTCGAGTGCTCGACCGCACCCTCGCCGATGGCGGAGACGCTCTCGGACGCCCGGACGGCCGCCTCGCCCGAAGACGCGGCGTCGGCCATGGCGTCGTCCATGCCTTCCATCACCTCCTCTTCCTCGAAGACCGCGTCGGGCTCCTCGGCGAGGTAGGAGGTGTACGGCGTGACGATCCCGAACTGGTTGGCGATGCCGACGACGGACTCGATGAGCCCCTCGCGCGCGCCCTCGATGCGCAGCTCGCGCAGCAGGTCGGCGATGCGCCGCTGCGCCCACAGCAGCGCGATGCCCGGGTCGTCCGAGGTCTCGGGCAGCGACAGCTCGTACTCGAAGCGCTGCGCGCCGTCGGCGCTGCGCCCCGTGAGCACGGCCGTGAGGTCGCCCGAGCCCGAGTAACGGCCCGCGATCAGGACCTGCTCGCCGATGAAGATGCCGCCCGGGCTGGCCGGTGCGAGGGCGCGCACCGTCGGCCCCTCGGCGCCTTCGGGCAGCGCGAACGTGATCGCGGTGGAGAGCAGCACGGGCGTCGAGATGCGCTCGCTGAGCTTGCCCACCTCGGTGTCGATGCGCTCATCCGGCGTGACGTAGTGGCTGGAGCCGGTGAAGCGCGACGCGAGGGCGTCGAGCAGCACCGTGTCGACGTCGTTGCCGACGCCGAAGGCGAAGAGCTGCACGTCCGCCGGCGCCGCCGAGACCGCGGCCGCGACGATGCCGTCGCTGTCGTCGATGCCGACCGTCGGGAGGCCGTCGGTCAGGAACACGACGGTTGCGGGACGGTCACCCGAGAGCAGCTCCATCGCCTCGGTCAGCGCGGCGGCGATGTTCGTGCCGCCGGTGTCCTCGAGGCCCTCGATCCACGTCTTCGCGTCGTCCACGGCGGAGACCGGCCGCAGTGCGTCCGCGAACGACGCCGCGTTGTCGGAGAACGCGACGAGGCCGAAGCGGTCCTCCGCCCCGAGGTCGTCGAGGATGGCGCCCGCGGCGGCGCGCGCCTGCTTGATCTTCTCGCCGTACATCGAGCCGCTGCGGTCGAGCACGACCACGATGTCGCGCGCGACGCGCTCGCCTGCCTCGAGCGAGGGCGCGAGCAGCAGCGCGAAGTAGCCATCGGAATCGGCTTCGCGATGCGCGAGCAGGCGCGCCGCGACGAGCCCCTCGCCGCCCGCGAGGTGCAGGCGGAAGTCGCGGGCCGCGGTCCACTCGGCTGGGGACTCCCACGACACGTCGAGTTCGCCGGGGCCGGCGCGTTCGATGGTGGGCACGTGGCCCGGCGCGATCGCCGTGCGAACCTCCCACGGCACGTCGATGTCGGCGGTCAGCCTCGCCGCCGCGGGGCGCGGTGACATGCGCGACCACGGCGCCTCGATCACCACCTCGCCCGCATCGGCGGCGAGCGGCGTGGTGACCGTGTACAGCACGTAGCGCGTCTCGCCCGCCGGGACGGGGAACGCCCGGATCTCGTACAGGTCGTCGCCGAGCGACCGCAGCAACGCGGGGTCGATGAGCCGGGCCACGATCTCGTTGTAGATGCGCGAGGCGTCGCCGGCTCCCAGCAGGCGTCCCTCGAGGGTCTGCGGGCCGCCGACCAGCGTGAGGCCGGTCACGACGCTGTCGGCAGGCAGCGGGACGATCACCCGCCCCTCGGCGAGGCCCCCGCCTGGGTTCTCGAACGTGAGTGTCCAGCGCGTGCGGTAGCGGCCGTCGGCGACGGTCACGTTGGCCTCGGCGTGCGTGAGGCGGGCGTCGCCCGGCCCCACCCACCAGCAGTCGACGCAGGGGTCGATTGGTGGCCGCTGCGCCTGCGCCCCCGGTGGCATCGCCGCGGCGACGAGGCCGATGACCGCGGCGACGAGGGTCAGGGTCGCGATACGCCAGGTGCTCACAGGGGCCTCATTTCGCGCATAGCGGCGTGCTCCCAATAGTACGTGTCCGGGCGCCCGGTTCGTTCCACGGCGTCGCGAGGTCCGGGCCTCGAGTCACCGGGGGCTCGCCTCGCGCGTCCGTTCCCACCTGTTCGCGCCACGGCGCACGCGGTAGCATCTGCATACTCCCCGCTTCGAGGAACGACCCGTGGTTCTCTCCGACCGATCGATACGCGAGGCGCTCACCTCGGGGAGGCTCGCTATCGAGCCGCTCGCCGAAGACGCGCTCCAACCGGCCTCCGTGGACATCCGGCTCGACCGGCAGTTCCGCGTGTTCCGCAATCACCGCGACTCCTACATCGACGTCCGCCAGCCCGTCGAGGGTCTCACTGAGGTTGAGACCGTCGAGGACGACGAGCCGTTCGTCCTCCACCCCGGCGAGTTCGTCCTCGGGTCCACGCTGGAGCGCGTGACGCTGGGCGCGGACCTGGTCGCCCGAGTCGAGGGCAAATCCTCGCTGGGACGCCTCGGCCTGCTGGTACACGCGACTGCCGGTTACGTGGATCCCGGGTGGGACGGACACCTGACGATGGAACTCTCGAACGTCGCGAACCTGCCGATCCGGCTCTACTACGGGATGAAGATCGGGCAGCTCTCGTTCCTCGAACTCACGACCCCCTCGGAGCGCCCGTACGGCTCGCCCCAGCTACGGTCGAAGTACCAGGGGCAGACGGGCCCCACCGCGAGCCGAGGCCACACGGACTACCAGCGCTGAACCACGGTTCGCTACACCCGGAGGCGCATCCGCGGCCGTCGCGGTTCCGGGACCTCAGCGCCGCTCGCGGGGCGGCGGCGCGCCTCGGCACGGAACGGCCAGTAAGCCGGACGTAACGGCAGACGCTTACAAGGTGACGCGTTACGATTTCCGGCAACCGCCCGCGCGGGGCCGAGGAACTGAACATGGCGATCCTCGAACCGCCTCGACTCGACGCTGAATCCGACGCCGTCCTCGGGCCGCTTGTGCGCGTGATCGAGGAGGCTGCGGGCGAGCAGCCGTGGGCGCTGGTGGGCGCTTCGGCGTTGCAGTTGCAGGGCCTGGACACGGCTGCCCCCAACCTCGAGTTCGTCACGACCGACGCGGCACTGACCCAGCTCGCCGAGATGCTCGACATCCCCGTGACCTGGCAGCGGGGCGCGTACGTGGCGGCGGCGCGGCTCCAGTTCATGCGCAGCCGCGTGCCCGTCTTCGTGCACGGCAGCCCGACGTTCCACGGCGCTTATGTCTCGCTCACGCCGATCGACATCCCCGCGCTCTGGGACGCGCGCACGCAGGTCGAGCTGAACGGCACGGTCGTACTCGCGACGCCACTGGAGTGGGAGCTGCTGCTGGCCGTGGTGCTCGGCAACGGTGAGCGCGCCTCCGCGATCGGCGACCACCTCCGGCTCCACAGCCACGACGGCCGCCTGCTGATCCGGTTGATGCGCGAAGGCCACGTCGGCGCCGAGACCGAAGAGGCGGTCTGGAAGCTCCTCGAACGCTAACCAATCGTACCTCCGGGGCACGACAACCATGCGTCGCCCATGCATGGCAAGGCGGTGCACTGCCTTCCCGTCCGGTCATGGGAGGGTGGCGAGGCGACGCTCCACACGAGTCAGACCGCGTATGTGATATAGGCTGTGATTCCGATCGGGATCGATGCGCTATACTCTCCCCATGACGACCACGCCCGTTGCCCGCCCGGACTACGACGCGCACGCACGCGCGACTCGCGCGACGTTCCCGGAGGTGGTCCGCGAGGTGCGCGACATCCTCGGCGCCCGGCTCTGCGCGTACCTGGGATCGGTGAAGGAAACCCGCGCCGTCCATCAGTGGGCGGACGGGTCTCGCGCGCCGAGCGCCGAGGTGCAGCGGCGGCTGCGCGTCGCCCTGCAGGCCGCCGCCCCGATCGCAGCCGCCGACTCGGCAGCCGTCGCACGGGCCTGGTTTCAGGGCCTGAACCCGCAGCTCGATGACCGATCGCCCGCGCGCCTGCTCCGCGAGGGCGATCTCGACGAGATCGGCCCCGAGGTAATCGGCGCCGCGCGGTCCTTCCTGGCGGGCGGATGAGCGTCGCCCTCGAGACGGTAACCGCCGACGGTCCCGTCTTCCGCCTCGCCCGCGCCCCCGATCCCTAGGCATGGCCCGACTGGAGCCAGGCCGGTCTCGACGGAACCTTCGGCAATCGCTGGGACGACTCTGAGGGCGAGTACCGCGTCCTCTACGCGAGTTCCACCCGCTTCGGCGCGCTACTGGAGACGCTTGCGCGATTCCGACCTGACCTCGCGGTCGTCGTCGGCCTGCGCGAGATCGAGGGCGACGACGACGCCCTGGCCGCGGGCACCGTTCCCAGCGAGTGGTTCGAGCGGCGACTCATGGGTGCGGCCGAGCTCTCCGGCGAGTACGCCGAGATCGGAGCGGCCGCTTCGCTGGCGGCGATCCGCTCGCAGCTAGCCGCGAAGGCGCTCCAGCATGGTCTGACGGATGTCGATGCCGCCGCGATCCGCGCCGCCGCCCCGCGCGGCTTTACGCAGGAGGTGTCGCGGCTCGCCTACGGGAGTCGGACTGGGGAGGGCGAGCCGCTCGCCGGCATCCGCTACCGCTCGCGCCTCGACGACCACACCGACAACTGGGCCGTCTTCGAGCCGGCGCCCGGGGCACCCACTCCGCTGCATGTGCTCGACGCGGAACCCGTGCGGTCCGGCGACCCCGACGTGACTCGCGCGATCAGGGTGCTGGGGCTGCAAGTCCGATAGCAGCAGGGAGAAGTCCGCCAGGTAGCCCCAGATGCGCCAGCGCGCGAGCGCTGCCGAAGCCGGCCCCTTCAGGGTCCGGGGCGCGCCACGAGTGAGCCGCTGGCCGACGCCCCGCGGCGCCTCACCGACGCTTGCGCCGACGCGCACTGGACCGCAGCCGCTTGCGACCTTCGCGCCCCAGCACGTCGTAGCGCTTCAGCAGCCCCGGCAGGTAGCGCTGGTAGCGCGGCACCGTCTCGTGCATCCGCACGAACAGCCGCGCGAGGCCTTCGAGGTCGCCGAGGTGCACCGTCTCCGCGCGGATGCGGCCGCGCGGCCCGGCGTTGTGGTAGTTCCCCAGCGCGATGCAGGCCGCGCCCGTCTCGTACCCGTACAGGTCGTACGAGGTCGCCTCGGTGGTGCCGCCGTCCATGAGCTTGCGCTGGAACGCGAACGTCTCGTCCTCCGCGCGCAACTCGCCGCCGAGCGCGGTCATCCACTGCGACATGCGCGGCGAGAAGACGTGCATCGCGTCCCCGATGCGCACGATCGGCCCGCCGCCCTGCTCGGCGCGCCCCGCGGCCATCGAGGATGTCTCGACCGCCACGACGAGCGCGTCCTCCGGCAGCAGCCGCTCGCGCGCCGCCACCGAGGCCCCGAGCAGTCCGACCTCCTCGGCGCGCGTGAACAGCCCGACGACGTGCCCGCTCGGCCGCTCGGCCGCGATGCGGTCGAGCGTGGCGAGGACGGCTGCGGCGCCCGCGAGGTCGTCGCAGGCGCGGGCCTGCACGATCTCGCCGCGGAAGCGGCAGGCGGGCACGTCCCAGAGCGCGAGGTCCTCGACGGCCACACCGCTTGCGTCGCCCTCGACCGTCGCCTCCGCGCCCACGAGCCGGCCGCGCTCGTCGCCGCGCACCGAGGTCACGACGGCGCGCGCGTGCGCTGCACGCGAGCCCTCGCGGTAGAGCACCAGCGGCTCGCCGTCGCCGTAGGAGTCGACGATCCCGCCCCGGAACTCGAGGTCGAGCCGGTCGCCCTCGACGCCCGTGACCACGAGCGCGGGGTGGTCCATGTGCGCGCCGAGCACGAGCGGGCGGCGACGCCGCCCGCGGCGGTACGTGACGTAGGCGTTGCCGAACTCGTCCTCCTCGTGCGCCAAGCCGCGCGCCTCGGCGAACTCGCGGATGTGCTCGCGCACGCCGCGTTCGAGGTACGGGGCGGTCGGGATCGAGACGACCCCGCGGACGATGTCGCGCAGCGGTGTGGGTTCCACGCGGGCCTCCCTCGCCGCCGATGCTACCCGCCATCCCGCGCGTGCGCCGCTCGCGCTCGCACGACGGCGGCACGTACCATCGAGGCATGACCCTGGACACCGCACCCGATCCCCACGCCGAGGTCGTCCCGGAGCGGCCGCGCAGGCGCAAGCAGCGACGCAAGCGCCGACGCCAGCGCATGGTCGACCGCCCTCGCACGCCCGTCGAGCTCGAGCTCACGGGGTTCGCGGCGGGCGGCGTGGCGATGGGCCGCGCGCCGGACGGCCGCATCGCGTTCGTGGAGTTCGGCATCCCCGGCGAGCGCGTGATCGCCGAGATCACCTCCGAGGAGTCCTCGTACATCGAGGCGCGGGCGGTGATGGTGCTGGAGGAGTCGCCGGAGCGCGTCGAGCCGCGCTGCGTGTACTACGGGCGCTGCGGCGGGTGCCAGATGCAGCACATCGCCTACGGCGAGCAGCTCCGGCTCAAGACGGGCGTGGTGCGCGAGCAGATGCGGCGCATCGGGCGCTTCGAGGACGCCGAGATCGACGGCGTCCTGCGCGAGATGATCGGCATGAGCGACCCGTGGGCGTACCGCAACCACATGCGCTTCACCGTCCGCCGCGACGGCGACATCGGCTTCATGGAGCACGGCACGCACCGCTTCCTGCGCGTCGACCACTGCGAGATCGCCAACCCGGAGGCCAACCGCGTGCTGCGCAACGCGCAGGGCCGCACGATGCAGACCAAGCAGCTGACCGTCCGCGTCGGCGAGCACACCGGCGAGTCGTTGGTCCAGCCGAAACTGCGCTGGCGTCCGGGCCGACGGGGCAACGTGCGCAGCGGCCAGAAGCACTACCACGAGCAGCTGCGCGGCGCGCGCTACCGCGTCTCCTCGCCGGCGTTCTTCCAGGTCAACTCGCGCCAGGCCGAGCGGCTGATCGAGCTCGTCGTGGCGCGTGCGCGCGCCGTCGGGCCGCGGCTCGTCGCCGACGCCTACTCCGGCGTCGGCACCTTCGCCGTCGCGCTCGCGCAGGTCGTGCCCGATGTCGTCACCATCGAGGCGTCGAGCGCGGCCGGGGACGACGCCGAGGTGAACCTCGCGCCGTACGAGAACGTGCGGCGCATCACCGGCACCGTCGAGGAGCAGCTACCCGCGCTGCGCCCCCAGCCCGACGTGGTCGTGGTCGACCCGCCGCGCGCGGGCCTCGACGCCTCGATCATCGAGACGCTCGTCGCCTCGGACGTGCGGCGCGTGGTGTACGTCTCGTGCGACCCGGCCACGCTCGCGCGCGACCTGCGCCGCTTCGCCGACGGCGGCTTCACCATCGGCGAGGTGCAGCCCATCGACATGTTCCCCCACACCCAGCACATCGAGTGCATCACGACGCTCGACCGGGCCGCGTAGCCGGGACCGCGTAGCCCGTGGCGATCGTCCTCGCGTCCGCCTCGCCGCGTCGCCGCGCGCTGCTGCCCGCCCTCGGCGTCGCCTTCGAGGTGATCCCGGCGGGCGTCGACGAGTCGGACGAGGACGACGACGCGGCCCGCCTCGCCCGCACGCTTGCGCTGCGCAAGGCGCGCGCCGTCGCTGTGACGCGGCCGGGCGACACCGTGATCGGCGCGGACACCATCGTCGTCCTCGACGGCCGGCAGCTCGGCAAGCCGCGCGGCGACGGCGAGGCGCGCGCGATGCTCGAGGCGCTGCGCGGCCGCACGCACCACGTCGTGACGGGCGTCGCGGTCATCGATGGCGGCGAGGAGGCGACCGCGGCCGTGACGACGGCGGTGACGATGCGCGCCTACACGGACGCGGAGGTCGCGCGCTATGTCGCGCGCGGCGAGCCGTTCGACAAGGCGGGCGGCTACGCAGTGCAGGACGCGGCGTTCGCCCCGGCAGCCGCCGTCGAGGGGTGCCGCTGCTCGGTGATCGGGCTGCCGTTGTGGACGCTGCGGCGGCTGCTGCGCGAGGTCGCGGGCGTCGAGGCGGACACTCCCGGGCTGCCGGACTGCCTCGGCTGCCCCGACCGCGAGGCCAGCCCCACCTCCTGACACGCCTGACCCAGAGGTACTACACTGTCGGTAAGACTCCGCAAGTATTACCGGGAGTGCTCCCATGGACGGTATGACCATCACCAGCAAGGGGCAGGTCACCATCCCCAAGGCCGTGCGGGACGAGCTCGGCCTGCGCAAGGGCGACAAGGTGAACTTCGTGAAGCGGGACGGCGAGTTCCGCCTCGAGAAGGTCGTGGACGAGAGCCCCTTCGACAAGTGGGTGGGCTCCCTGAGCCACCTGGAGTACGACAGCACTGACGAACTCATCGAAGAGATGCGCGGCCGGTGATCTCAGCCGTCGACACCAACGTCCTCGTGGACGTGTTCCTCCCGGACGAGACCCACGCCGAGCATTCCCGCCTGCTCCTTGGCGAGGCGCACCAGCGCGGCGCGATCGTCCTCTCGGAGGCCGTCTACGCTGAACTGACGGGCAGCTTCGACGACAGGGACAGGCTGGAGCAGCTGCTGGCGGACACCGGGATCCGGCTGGTGCAGTCGAACCGGGAAACCCTCGAGGTCGCGGGGGGAGCGTGGCGCGAGTATTCACGGCGACGGCCGCGGGCACTCGTCTGCGGCCAGTGCGGGACGGCTCAGGCGGTACGCTGCGAGGGCTGTGGCGAACCGATCCGGCCTCGCCAGCATCTCGTGGCGGACTTCCTGATCGGCGCGCACGCGCTGGTCCATGCCGACCGGCTACTGACGCGAGATCGTGGCTTCTACGCCACGTACTTCCCCGAACTGGCTCTGGCCTGAACGCCGAGGCTAGACCTGCACCACCATCAGCTCGCCGACGAAGGTCGAGAGGCGGAGGCGGACGCGGCGGTCGCGCGCCACGTAGCCCTCGCTGCGCACGTGGATGTCGCGCACGACGCCCTCCTCGCGCTCACCCAGCACGTCGACACTGCCGATGATCGACTGCGCGGTCACGTCGACGCCGAACTCGCGTGGGACGCGCACCTGGATCGTGCCGAGCCAGCACAGCACCGCGAGCTCCGTCTCGCCCTCGGGCAGGTTCGCGTCGCGGAGGTCGAGCGCGATGTCGCCGACGACGGTGGAGATCACCGCGTCGTCCTCGACCGACCAGCCTTCCGCGGCCGACCGGACGTGCCCGACGGCGCGCCGCATCCGGCGCGAGAAGCGCCGCACCCGCCACGCCGCGAGGAACGCAAGCACGCCCAGCGCAACGAACGCGAGCCCGAACGCGCTCCCAATGGCGCCCTCGACGCCGATGGCGTGGACGTTGGTGCTGTCGAGGAGCAGGACCGCGCCGAGCGCGACCAGGTAGAGGCCGCCGGTGAGGGGGACCACGTCGCGGGCACGGCTGGTCATCGCCGGGGCCCTCATCGTCGGCGGTAGGCCCGGCGCAGGCGCTCGTAGAGGATGACGCAGCCGCCGCCGATGAGCAGCAGCGGCCAGAGCTCGCGGATGCCGAACTCGGTCAGCCCGAGCGATTCGGCGAGGAAGATCCCGCCAACGATCACGAGCAGGACACCGAACGCCATCGTTCCTCCGTCAGGGCCGACGTGAGCCGCTGCGCCTGTCTAGACTCCGCCATTTCTACGATACCTGCGCCAGGGAGAATGCGCGCGCGCGGCCGTCCATAACGTTAGGGATGTCCATCGGATCGGTAGCCCGTTACCGTGCTATCGCAGAGCATCGATCCCGTACACCGAAGCGACGCTCGGAGGCCCGATGCCCGACGCGATTATCGAACTCAACAGCCTGGTCAAGACATACGACACCGGCGAGGTGCAGGTGCAGGCCCTCCGCGGCGTCGACCTTACCGTCGAGCGCGGCGAGATGGTCGCCATCATGGGGCCGTCGGGCTGTGGGAAGACCACCCTGCTCAACACGGCCTCCGGCCTCGACGACCCGACCGAGGGCAGCATCACCATCGAGGGCACCGACCTCGGCAGCCTCGACGACAACACGAAGACCTCGTACCGCGCGACGCGGATGGGCTTCATCTTCCAGTTCTACAACCTGCTGCCCGTGCTCAGCGCGGTCGAGAACGTCGAGCTGCCGCTGCTCGTCTCGGGCACGCCGCCCGCCGAGGCGCGCCAGCTCGCCCTCGCGCAGCTCGACCACGTCGGGCTCAGCGAGTGGACGGAGCACCGGCCGGGCCAGCTCTCCGGCGGCCAGCGCCAGCGCGTCACCATCGCGCGCGCGCTCGTCAACAACCCCACGATCGTGTGGGCCGACGAGCCGACCGGGGACCTCGACTCCGTGACCGCCAACCAGATCATGGACCTGCTCATCGGGCTCAACCAGGAGCAGGACCAGACCTTCGTGATCGTTACGCACGGCCGTGAGATCGCCGACCGCTGCCACCGCATCGTGCACATGCGCGACGGCCTGATCGAGCGCGAGGAGCAGCTCGTTGGATAGCATCTTCGGGATCCCGCTGACGAGCATCCTCGTCGCGCTGCTGCTGGCGCTGGGCGCGATCTTCGGGGTGCTCGGCGTCATCGCCTGGCGGCAGCCGCTGCTCGTCCGCATGGGGCTGCGCAGCATCGGCCGCCGCAAGACCCAGACCGTGCTGATCGTGGTCGGGCTGATGCTCTCCACGCTGATCATCAGCGCAGCCTTCGCCACCGGCGACACCGTCGGCTACTCCATCACCAACGAGATCTACGACAGCTTCGAGGAAGTCGACTTCATCATCGGATTCGACGGTGACGCGGCAGCCGAGCGGGAGGACCGCTTCCTGACCGATGACTTCCTCGCCACGCTGGTGGCGGAGTTCGGCGACGACCCCGAGATCGACGGCATCTCCGGCCTGCTGGTCGAGGTGTTACCCGCGCTCAATGCCGAGCGGCGGCTCGCCGAGCCCGCGGCCGGCTTCATCGGCGTCGACCCCTCCAGCATCGACACGTTCAACGGCCTGAAGACGCTCGACGGTGATCTACTGCAGGCATCCACGCTCGGCGGGATGCGCGCGTACGTCTCCCAGGGGCTGGCCGACCAGCTGGACGTCTCGGCCGGTGACACCGTGCAGATCTTCCACGGCAACCAGCCCGCCGCGTTCGAGGTCATCGACATCGTCCAGGACACCTCGCTCACCGAGGCCGAGTTCGGTGGCGGCGGCGGGCTGATCACGAGCCTCGACGTCGCCCGCGAGGTGACCGGGCTCGAGGGCAAGCTCTCCGCGATCGTCGTCTCGATCACGGGCGGCGTGCGCGACACGCTGGACCAGAGCGGAGCGGTCGAGGAGCGGCTCGACGCGTTCATCGACGACCACCCGGAGGGCCAGGCCGACGTCCTCTTCACGAAGGAGCAGGCCGTCGCCATTGCGGAGACGATCGGCTCGATCTTCGTCGCGTTCTTCCTGATCTTCGGCCTCTTCGCGATCGCCTCGGGCGTGCTGCTGATCTTCATGATCTTCGTGATGCTGGCGGCGGAGCGACGCTCCGAGATGGGGATGGCGCGCGCCGTGGGGATGCAGCGCCTGCACCTCACCGAGGCGTTCCTCGCCGAGGGCATGGCGTACAACGTGGGATCGGCGGCGGTGGGCGCGCTGCTCGGCCTCGGGGTGGCCTACGTGCTGGTGCTGGCGCTCGGCCGGATCTTCACCGACGCGCTCGGATTCGGGATCACCTTCCACTTCAACTGGCAGGGCTTCCTCGTCGCGTACAGCCTGGGCGTGGTCCTCACCTTCGCCACCGTCACCTTCTCCGCGTTCCGCATCGCCAACCTCAACATCGTGCGAGCGATCCGCGATCTGCCCGAGCCGCAGCCGCTCGGAGGGGCCGACCGCTCCGTGGGCGCGCTGTTCAAGTCCGCAGTCGGCGCGCTCTGGCTCGTCGGCTGGATCGTCGCGCTGGCCGTGTCCGGATTCGTGACCCTGTTCATCACCGCCGCAGTGATCGGCGCTGCGTTCGGCGACCTGCCGACGATCCTGTCCGGCCTCTTCGGCGGCGCCGCCCTGATGGCCGTCAGCACGCTGATGTTCTTCGGCGCCCGCACCGTCCGCCGGGGAGCCTTCCGCAACGCGTGGAACTGGCGGCACTGGCTGCTCTGGGCGGTCTGGCTGCTGGTCTTCAACCTCGTCGCCGCCGTCGTGTGGCTGCTGCAGCTCTCGCGTGACTGGGCAGCCCGCCACCGCAACGCAGGCGGCTGGGCGGTGATCATGGTGCTCCTCGGCGCCCTGCTGGTGTGGCTGGCGGGCTGGGGCATCGACGCCCTGAGCGGGTTCCAGGGCCAGGAGTTCGCCTATACGTCGGGCTTCAACCTCGCCGTGTTCGGCGTCGCGATGCTCGCCGTCTACCTCGGACTCAACCAGCGCCTCGCCTTCACGGCGGCCGGGCTGGGGCTCGTCTGGTACTGGATCCTCCCGCTGCCCTTCTCGCTCTTCACCGAGCTCGAAGGCGGGACTGCCAGCCTCGACCCGGTCGACGGATTGCTGCGTGTCCTCGGCCTGCCGCGCCCCATGGAGATCGAGGGCAACGTCGAGATGTTCTTCGTCTCCGGCATCTCGATGACGGCGGCTGCGGTGCTCGTCATCATCCTCAACGCCGAGCTGGCGCTCGCACCGGTGCGCTGGCTGGGACGCCTGCTGGGCGGCATCGCGCCCGCCATCAAGACGGCGATCGCCTACCCGGTGGCGGCGAAGTTCCGCACCGGCATGACGCTCGCGATGTTCGGGATCGTCGTCTTCAGCGTCGTGGTCATGGCCACGCTCAACTCCAACTTCACGCAGGCCTTCCTGAGCGAGAGCGCCAACGGCGGCTTCGATGTCGCGGTCGACGTGAATCCCAACAACCGCATCCCCGACCTGCGCGAGGCGCTCCAGGACGCGGGCTACGACCCGGCCACGACCATCGGTGGCGTCGGACGCCTCGTCTCCGTCTTCCCGCAGGTCCGGCGCAGCGACCACCCGGAGGGCAACGAAGCGCTCGAGACCTACCACGTCGCCGCCGTCGACGACGAGTTCATCGACCTGCAGCGGCTGCCGCTCGAACACCGCGCGGCCGGATACGACAGCGACGAGGCCGTCTGGGACGCAGTCCGCACCGACCCGACCGTCGCCGTCGTCGACGCCTCGCGCCTGGAGGCGCCCGACGGCTTCGGCGGCGGCCCGCAGACGAGCGACTTCTACCTCGACGTGAGCGGCCAGGAGCTCCGCCAGGAGCCGTGGGACCCGATCCCGGTCACCGTCCGCGATCCGTCCACCGGCCTGACCACGCAGATCAGGGTCATCGGGGTGCTCGAGCCGCAGGCGACGGCGGTCATCCCCTCCTTCTTCGCCATCTTCACGGGCATCTCCATCGTTGAGGAGCACTTCGAGGGCGGCGACCTGGAGCAGTATTTCGTCGTCACCGCCGATGCGACCGACGAGGCCGCGATCGAGGCCGCGCGGGACATCGAATCGACCCTGCTCGAGCTCGGCGTGCAGGCCAACTCCATCGACAAGCTCATCGACGACGAGGCGAGCACGTCACGGTCGTTCCAGTACCTCTTCGAGGGCTTCATGGCGCTCGGCCTCATCGTTGGCATCGCGGCACTGGGCGTGATCGCGTTCCGCACCGTGGTGGAGCGGCGTCAGCAGATCGGGATGCTGCGCGCGATCGGGTACAGCCGACGGCTGGTGGCGGTGTCGTACTTCCTCGAGTCGTCCTTCATCGCGCTGGCCGGGATCGCCATCGGCGTGGTGCTCGGCCTCGCCATCTCGTACAACCTGCTGTCGAGCCCGGAGTTCACCGGCAGCACGGAGATCGACTTCCAGGTGCCGTGGGTGCGGCTGGCCGTGATCCTCGTCACCGCCTACGGGGCGAGCGCGCTGATGACGCTGCTGCCCGCCCGCGCGGCCTCCCGCGTCGCGGTCGCCGAGGCGCTCAGGTACGAGTAGCGCAATGAACTGCCCGCGCCATGAGCGCGGGCAGCGTGCGGTCGGCCCTGTGGCTGGGGCTCAGACGGTCGTCGCGCGCAGGCCCTCGAGGTGGCGCCGGACCACGGTCATCGGGCCCTCCTCGGTCAGCGCGAACTTCGGCATGACCTTCCAGAACTTCGGCAGCGAGCGCCGCCAGTCGTCCAGGATGCGCTTCGCTTGGCGGGAGTCCGTCACCTCGTAGTGACGGCGGATCATCGCCTCCAGCAGCTCGATGCTGTCCGGCGTCGTGACCTGCTCCAGGCCGACGAGCTCCTGGTTGACGCGCGTGCGGAAGTCGCCTTCCTCGTCCAGCACGAAGGCGACGCCGTCCGACATCCCCGCGCCGAAGTTCCGGCCCGCGGAGCCGAGGATCACGATCACGCCGTCCGTCATGTACTCGCAGCCGTGGTCGCCCACGCCCTCGACGACGGCCCGCGCGCCCGAGTTGCGCACGCCGAAGCGCTCGCCCGCGCTGCCGGCGACGAAGAGGTGCCCGCCCGTCGCGCCGTAGAGGACGGTGTTGCCGACGAGCACCGCGCCCTTGCCGCGGAACCCGGCGTCGCGCGGCGGGCGGATCGTGATCTCGCCGCCGTTCATCCCCTTCGCAACGTAGTCGTTGGCCTCGCCGACGAGGTGCAGCCGCACGCCCGACGTGAGGAACGCGCCGAACGACTGCCCGGCCGACCCACGGAATGAGACGTCGATCGAGCTGTCCGGGAGGCCGCGGTCGCCGTAGCGGAGGGCGATCTCACCGGAGAGCCGGGCGCCCACCGTGCGGTCCGTGTTGCGGATGGTGTACGAGCGCTGGACCGGCGGGCCGCCTTCGATGGCCCTGCCAACGTCGGCGATGATGCGGTCGTCGAGCAGCGGCTCGCCGCGGTCGTTGCGCTCCTGCACGCGGCGGTGCGGCTCGGTGTTCTTCGGGTCGACGGGTGCGATCACCTGCTCGAGGTCGATGCCCGCAGCGCGGTGCCCGTTCGTCGGCTCGGCCTGGTCGAGCAGGTCGGCGCGGCCGATGAGGTCCTCGAGCCGCTCGTAGCCGAACTCGGCCAGCAGCTCGCGCACGTGCTGTGCGAGGTGCTGGAGGTAGAGCACCACCATCTCGGGCGAGCCGAAGTACTTCGCGCGCAGGTCCTCGCGCTGCGTGGCGACGCCCACCGGGCAGGTGTTGAGGTGGCACTGGCGCGCCATCTTGCAGCCCACCGCGACCATCGCGGCGGTGCCGAAGCCGTACTCCTCGGCGCCGAGGAGCGCCGCGACCAGCACGTCGCGCGCGGTGTGGAAGCCGCCGTCGACGCGCAGCCGCACGCGGCCGCGCAGGCTGTTCATGACGAGCACCTGCTGGGTCTCGGCCAGCCCGAGCTCCCACGGGGCGCCTGCGTACTTGATCGACGACCACGGCGAAGCGCCGGTGCCGCCGTCGTGGCCGCTGATCTGGATGATGTCGGCGTAGCCCTTGGCCACGCCCGCGGCGATCGTGCCGACGCCCTCGGCGGCGACGAGCTTCACGCACACGCGGGCGCGCGGATTCGCGGCCTTGAGGTCGAAGATCAGCTGCGAGAGGTCCTCGATCGAGTAGATGTCGTGGTGCGGCGGCGGCGAGATCAGCGGCGTGCCGGGCATGACGTGCCGCATCTCGCCGATGTACTCGGAGACCTTGTGGCCCGGGAGCTGGCCGCCCTCGCCGGGCTTGGAGCCCTGTGCGATCTTGATCTCAAGCTCCTCGGCGGCGGCGAGGTACGCCGGCGTCACCCCGAAGCGGCCCGACGCCACCTGCTTCACCTTCGAGTTCGCGTCGCGCAGGTCGCCGTCGGGGCTGTAGCGGCGCGGGTCCTCGCCGCCCTCGCCCGTGTTGGAGCGGCCGCCGAGGACGTTCATCGCGCGCGCGATGTCCTCGTGGGCCTCGCGGCTGAGCGCGCCGAGCGACATCGCGCCCGTGTTGAAGCGGCGCGTGATCGCCTCGACCGACTCGACGCGCGAGATGTCGATGGGCTCGCGGTCCGAGCGGAACTCGAGGAGGTCGCGGAGCGCCGTCGTCGGGCGGTTCTCGACGATCTCGGCGTATTCCTTGTAGTCGTCGTAGGTGCCGTCCTGCGCGGCCTTGTGGAGCGCGCGCCAGACCTTCGGCTCGTAGGCGTGGTAGTCGCCGTCGCGGCGGTACTTGTACCAGCCCCCGCGTGGCATCTCCGCCTCCGGGAAGGCGCGCGCGTGGCGGTCCAGCACGTCGCGCGCGACGTCGTCGTAGGTCACGCCGCTGATACGCGAGGTGGTGCCGGGGAACGAGAACTCGATGATCTCGTCGGAGATGCCGAGCGCCTCGAAGATCTGCGCGCCGTGGTACGAGGAGACGGCGGAGATGCCCATCTTGGACATCACCTTGAGGATCCCCGCGTCCACCGCCTGCTGGTACTGGCGCATCACGTCGTCGAGATCGACCTCGCCGAACTCGCCCTCCTGGTAGAGGTCGCGCAGCGTGTCGAACGCGAGGTAGGGGTTCACGGCGCTCGCGCCGAAGCCGATGAGCGTGCCGAAGTGATGCACGTCGCGGGCGTCGCCGGACTCGGCCACGAGGCTCACCTTCATGCGGTGGCCCGAGCGGATCAGGTGGTGGTGCACGGTCGAGACCGCGAGCAGCATCGGGATCGGCGCCCACTGCGCGTCCGTCAGCCGGTCGCTGATCACGATCACCGAGCGGCCCTCGTCGACGGCGAGCTCGGCTGCCGCGCACAGGTCGTCGAGGGCGGCGCGCAGGCCGTCCGGCCCGGCCGAAACCGGGAAGCGGGCGTGCAGCGTGGTCAACGCGAAGTCGCCCATCGGCACGTTGCGCAGCGCGGCCAGCTCCTCGTCGACGAGCAGCGGGCTGTTGAGGTGCACCAGGCGGGCCGCCTCCGGCTCGGCTTCGAGCAGCGAGCGACGCCGCCCGAGCAGCGTGTCGAGCGACATCACGATCTCCTCGCGGATCGAGTCGATCGCGGGGTTCGTGACCTGTGCGAACTTCTGCTTGAAGTACGTGTAGAGCAGGCGGCTGGGCTCGAACAGCGTCGAGAGCGGCGTGTCCTCGCCCATCGAGCCGGTGGGCTCCTTGCCCTCCCGCACCATCGGCTTGATGACGTACTCGATCTCCTCGCGCGTGTAGCCGTGCATCACCTGCTGCGTGCGCAGCGCCACGTCCGGCTGCTCGCGGTGGTGCCCGTTCGCGGTGTCGAGGTAGCGGTCGAGGGTGTAGAGGTGCGAGTCGACCCACTCGCGGTACGGGTGCCGTCCGGCGATCTCGCGCTTGATCTGCTCGTTGTGCAGGAAGCGCTGCCGCCGTGTGTCGACGGCGATCATCTCGCCCGGCCCGATGCGCCCGGAGTCCACGATCTCGCTGAACTCGAGGTCGACGAGGCCGACCTCGGAGCCCATCACGACCAGCCCGTCGCGCGTCCGCTGGTAGCGGGCGGGGCGGAGGCCGTTGCGGTCCATGATCGCCGCCGCGACTTCACCGTCGGTGAAGGCGACTGCGGCGGGGCCGTCCCACGGCTCCTGGAGACAGGCGTGGTACTGGTAGAACGCGCGCAGCTCCGGGTCCATCCGGGGCATGTTCTCCCACGCCTCCGGGATCAGCATCATCATCGCGTGCAGCAGGTCGCGCCCCGACGCGGTCAGCAACTCGATCGCCTCGTCGAGCGAGGCGGTGTCGGAGCCGATGGGGCGGATCACCGGCAAGAGCGCGCCGAGGTCGTCGCCCCAGGTGTTCGAGGTCAGCTCGGGCTCGCGCGCGGTCATCCAGTTGCGGTTGCCGAGCAGCGTGTTGATCTCGCCGTTGTGCGCCACGTAGCGGAACGGCTGCGCGAGCGGCCAGTTCGGCAGGGTGTTGGTGGCGAAGCGCTGGTGGAACAGCGCGACGGACGAGACGGTGCGCTCGTCCGAGAGGTCCGGGTAGAACGCCGGCAGCTGCGGGGCGACCATCAGCCCCTTGTAGACCACGGTCTGCGAGGACATCGACACGACGTAGCAGTCGATCTCCTGCTCGCGGTACGTGCGCTCGGCGAGGCGCCGCGCGCGGTAGAGCTGGCGCTCGAACTCGCCGCCCTCGACACCCTCGGGGCGCCGCAGCAGCAGCTGCTCGATGCCGGGCAGCGAGGCGAGCGCGAGGCCGCCGAGCACCGAGGGGTCGTGCGGCACGGGCCGCCAGCCGATGACGCCGATGCCGCAGCTCGCCGCTGCATCCTCGAGGGCCGCGCGTGCCGCGCCCTGCGCGTCGGCGTCCTGCGGGAGGAAGCACATCGCGACGGCGAGGTCGGCACGGTCGTCGAGCTCGTGGCCGAGGGCCTCGAGGTCATCCTGTAGCAGCTCGAAGGGCACCTGGATGGTGACGCCCGCGCCGTCACCGGAAGCCGCGTCGGCCGAGACGGCGCCGCGGTGGGTGAGGTTGATGACGGCCTCGACGGCGAGTTCGACGACGCGCCGCGTGCGCTCGCCGCTGACCTCGGCGACGAAGCCGGTGCCGCAGGCGTCGTGTTCCAGCGCGGGGTTGTAGAGTCCGACCCGCGCGGTATCCGCGCGTAGCAGGTGGCCGGCAGCATCCCCGGAGGAGGGATGCTGCAAGTGCAAGGCTGATTGCTGCGCTGAGCGCGCGTGTGCGGCATTCACCGCAATGTGCCTCCTGAACTGGACACGCCCGGGCCCACGGGCTTTCGACGATCCATCTTAGCCCACGACACATGGACGCCCAAGGCGTCGCAACTATTGTCCGCGCTCCGCGCGCAGCGTGTAAAGCGCACGGCCTTCGGGGGCCTGAACACTCCCAGGGTCTCACGCTAGATCGACGGGCGGGCGCTCCTCCCACACCACCTGGGCCGCGACCAGCGCCTCCACCTCCTCGGCGTCCAACCCCAGTCGCTCGGCGAGCACATCGCGCGAGTGCTCACCCATGTCCGGCGAGGCGCCCCGGATGCCGCCGGGCGTGCGAGAGAGCTTCACGGGCGTGTCCACCAGCGGCAGGGTGCCGAGCTTCGGGTGCTCGACTGGCACCAGCATCTCGCGCGCGGCCACCTGCGGGTGCGCGGCGACCTCGGCGATGTTGTTCACCGGCCCGCACGGGATCCCGTACGGCTCGAGGCATTCCAGCCAGTAGGCCGTCGTCTGCGTGCGGAACGCCTCGTTGAGCAGCGGTTCGAGCTCCGCGTGGTTGGCGGAGCGCATGTGGCTCTCGGCGAACCGTGGGTCGTCGATGAGCTCGACGAGCCCGAGCTCGGAGCAGAGCAGCGCCCACTGGTTGGGCACCCCCCACGCGAGCGCGATCACGAGGTGGCCGTCGGCGGTGGGGAACGCCTGGAACGGCACCGCCCACGAGTGCCTCGTGCCCATCGGCTGTGGCGTCTCGCCGGTGAGGTGGTAGCGCAGGAAGGCGTTCTCGAGGATCGCGAGCTGGCAGTCGAGCATCGAGACGTCGACGAACTGGCCGAGGCCGGACTGGTCGCGCTCGCGCAGCGCCGACAGCACGCCGACCGCGCCGAAGAGCCCGCCCGCGATGTCGCCGAGCGACAGGCCCGGCCGCACCGGCCCCCCGCCCGGCTCGCCGGTGATCGACATCACCCCGCCGGCACCCTGCACGACCACGTCGAGGGCCGGGCGGTCGCGCATCGGGCCGTCCTGCCCGTAGCCGGAGATCGCGAGGTAGACCAGCTTCGGGTGCACCTCGGCGAGCCGCTCGTAGCCCAGCCCGAGGCGTTCGAGGGTGCCCGGGCGGAAGTTCTCGACGATCACGTCGAACTCCGGGACGAGCCGCAGGAACAGCTCGCGGCCCTCGTCGAGCTTGAGGTCGATGGCGATGCTGCGCTTGCCGCGGTTGATGCTGAAGAAGTACCCCGACTCACCGTCGACGAGCGGGCCGGTGGTGCGCGCGACGTCGCCGAAGGGCGGGCGCTCGCACTTCACCACGTCGGCGCCGAGGTCTGAGAGCACCATCGTGCAGTAGGGCCCGGCGAGCACCCAGCTCAGGTCGAGCACCCGCAGGCCCGCGAGCGGGCCGCCGCCCGCCGTGTTCCCCGTCATCGCGTCTCCTCGCTTCCACGGGGCGTCGCCGCGCCGAGGGCGAGCCCCGTCCCGCCGCGCAACGCCACGTACACGCCCGAGAGCAGCACGGCCGCCCCGATGGACTCCACGAGTGTAGGCGGCTCATCGAGCAGTGTGGCGCCGATCGCGGCCGCGCCCACGGGCTCGCCGAGCGCCGCCACGGTCACCACCACCGCGGGCAGCGAGCCGAGCGCCCACGTAAGCGAGCCGTGCCCGATGAGCTGCGGCACCAGCGCGAGCAGCACGATGAACACGTACGCGTCGCCGGGATGGCCCGCGACCGAGCCGCCGGTCGCGGTCAGCGCGATCAGCAGCGAGCAGGCGCCGACGCTGTTCACGATCGCCGCATACGTCGCGTTCGACAGCTTCGCGCGCGCACGACGCCCGGCGAGGAAGTACGCCGCGACGAACACGGCCCCGAGCAGCGCGAAGAAGTCGCCGCGCAGCGAGGTCGCCTCGCCGAAGTCCTCGCCGGCGAGGAGCAGCGCACCGACGGTCGAGATCGCGATGCCGAGCATCAGCGAGCGCGTCATCCGCTCGCCGAGCAGCAGCCAGCCGCCGACGCCGGCGAAGAGCGGCTGCGTCGCCACGATCGCCGTGCTCGCCACCAGCGAGGTGTCCTGCACCGAGGCGACCCAGAACCCGAAGTGCGCGCCGATGCACAGCCCGGCGAGCACGAGCAGCGCGAGGTCTCCCCGGCGCAGCGCACGCAGCTCGCCTCGACGCAGCAGGACGGTCACCACCAGGAACGGGATGGACGCGAACGTGAGGCGCAGCGACGCGACGGTGAGCGCTGGGGCCTCGGCGAGTCGGATCAGCGGCGCGGCCCACGACACCGCGGACACGCCGACGAGGAGCGCGAGCCACTCGCGGACGTGCATGCGCGTGCGTACCGGGGGAGCTGGTTCCGTCACGGCGTCACGCTAGCACTCCGCCGGTCCGGCGGCGCGAGGAGTGCGCGCTACCCGCCGCCGTGCTTTTCGAGCACTTCCTCGATCATCTTGCGCAACTCACCACTCCTCGGAGCGGCGAAGAGCTTCCCCACGACCTCGTTCGAGTTCGGCTTGAGGGTGGCGAAGTTGGGGTGGTAGTCGAAGCCGAGGTCAAATCCGAGCGACTTCTCGGCTGCGATGTCCCAGTCGAGGATCACGAAGTTCACCCGGTCCTGGAACTCTAGTCGGAGCCTGTTCACGACAGGCCGTGCTCTATTGCAGTTCGGTCACCAGATCGCAGTGAGGTAGACGAACGTCGGCTTCCCGTTCACGGGTAGCCAGGCGCCCGTCGAGTCGATCTTGGTGGGCGGGGGCTCGTAGTCGGCGGCCACGGTTACTGCCTCCCCGGTCGGGAAGTCGTACGTGGGCTCGGGTTCCGGCGTGCTCTCGGGCGTGGCGGTCGCGGTCGCGGTAGCCGTGGCAGTCGCAGTCGCAGTCGCAGTCGCGGTGGCCGTCGCAGTGGCTGTTGCCGTCGGCTCCCGCTCAGGCGTCGCGGTCGGCGTCGCAGTCGCCGTGGCGGTCGCCGCAGGCGAGGGGGTTGCCGTCTGGGTCGCGACGGCCGTGGCGGTCGCGGTGGCGGCGGGCGTCGATGCAGGCGTGGGCGCGGGCGTCGCCGTGACCCGGATGGTGGGCGCCTGCGTGGCGGTCGCCGTCGGCGTCGGCCGGGCGGTCGCAGTAGCCGTCGCGGCCGGCACAGCCGTCGCGGTCGCGGTGGCGGTCGCCGTCGGGGTGGCGGTCGGCGGCGTGGCCGTCCGAGGAGCCTGCGTGGCCGTGGGCGACGGTGTGGCAGCCGGCGGCGGCGCGGTTGGCGTTGCGGTGGCCGTGGCGACCGGCGGCGGCTCGGGGGGCTCGGCCGGCTCCTCGTCGTCGCCGGTGCAGGCGGCCAGCACGGCCGCGGCGAGGCCGAGCGCGGCGATCGCGCTCCACGTCCGAACCCGTCTCGGCCACCCGGCGAACATGCTCACCTCGCCGCTGCTCCCGCGCGCTATCCGCCGTGCTCGGCGATCAGCGCGTCGAGGATTGCACGCAGCTTAGCCTCCGGCGTCGGCCCGAAGAAGCTCATGACCACCTCGCCCGCGCCGGGCGTGACCGTCGCGTAGGCCGGATGCGAGCCCGCGCCGAGCCGCTCGGCCAGGGAACGCTCGTTGCGTTCGTCGTAGTCGAGGATGACGAAGTTCACCCGGTCCTGGTACTCGTTGCGGAGTCCGTGCACGACGGACCGCGCCGGAGCGCAGAACGGTCACCAGATCGCATCGACGAACACGAGCGTCGGCTGCGCGTTGTCCGGCAGCCACGCCCCGGTCGACCCGACCCCCTCGTCGGGGGCGGTGAAGCCGTCGGGCACCATCACCGCGGGGCCCGTCGGGAAGCCCGCCGACGAGCCGTCGCGCTGCGCGAGCTGCCCCTCGGAGGCGCTGTCGCCGCACGCGACGGCGAGGAGCGCCCCGAGCGCGAGCAGCGCGGTGAGCGCGCCGAGCCGGCGGGCCGGGCGCCCGATCACTGGACCGTACCGCCCTCGGTGTCGGCGTCGGCGACCCCCGTCTCCAGCAGGTTGCCGAAGACCGGCCCGAGGGCCGTGGTGCGCACGATGCCGTTGCGGTCGATGAAGAAGGTGGCGGGGAGCCCTCGCACGCCGTAGCGGGTGGCGACGTCGCCGCGCGTGGTGTCGAAGAGCACGGGGAACGTGAAGTCGTTCGCCTCGATGAAGTTGGTCGCAGCGCCCACGCTGTCGTCGCGCAGGAAGTTCACGGCGAGGACGACGAGGTCGTCGGAGCCCCCGGTCCCGCGCTCGTCCCAGAGCGCCTGGAACTCGGGCATCTCCTCGCGGCACGGCGGGCACCAGCTCGCCCAGAAGTTGAGCACGACGGTCTTGCCGCGGAAGTCGGAGAGCAGGACGACGTTGCCGTCGAGGTCGGTGAGGCGGAAGTCCGGGGCCGGTTCGTCGACCTGGACCGAGCGGTCGTCGAGCAGCCCGACGGACACCATCATCTCGCCGCCCGCGCCGTCATCGGCGTCGGCTGCGTCATCGGTGGCGCCGTCATCCGTCGTGGCGTCGTCCGCGCCGGCCTCGGCGGTCGCGGTCGCGACGGGGGCCGGCACGGCGACCATCACCTCGTCGTCGGTGAGGATCTCGCGCTGGACGTACATCACGCCGAGGACGACGACGATGGCGACGACGATGGTGTAGCGGATCAGCCTCCGCGTCAGCGACTCTTCCATGTATCGTGCCCCTTCGCCATTACCATCATTATCGGCGGATGCTCGCCATGGGTCAGCGGAGCATTAACCGCTGGTCAGGATCACCCGCGTCTCCGGCTTGAACACCGACCACGCGAACCAGAAGTGGCTGCCCGACACCACCTGCTCGAGCTGCGAGCCGGCCAGCGGCCCGTCGACCGCCAGGCCGAGCACGTTCCACGTGCTCCCCGTACCGACGTCGACGATCGCGCCGTCGCGCTCCTCGAACGCCAGGCGCTCGCCGTCCAGCACCGGGATGAACGCGCCGGCCGAGCCGACGTTGCGGCTGCCCACGATGAAGGCCTGGTCGAGCGCCGACAGCGCGCCGGGCTGCCAGAACGCGACGACCGGCTGACCCCCGATCTCCGCCTCGATGACCACGAGCTCGCTCAGCGCGCGCCACGCGAACGCGGCGGACTCGCCGTTCAGCTCGACGGCGAGGACGCGCTCCTTGGCGTCCAGGCGGGTGTCGTCGAACTCGGGGACGGAGACGACCATGCGCTCCTGCGTGTCGTAGTAGACGTACGGGTTCTGGCCGTAGTTGCGGAAGTGGCCCGTGTCCTGGTTGAGCACCATCCCGGCCGGATGCGCGGCCGCGAACTCCTCGAACGAGACGATCAGCGCCGGGAGGAAGTCGAGGACCGTCCCGGCGTCGACGCCGACGATGGCCTCGCCGGTGAGCTGCTGCCAGAGCGACTCGTTGGTGCGGTCGAACATGATGAGGTCGCTGCGGCGCAGCTTGCCGGAGACGCCGAACTCGCGGACCTCGCCGTCCACGGTGCGCGAGAAGACGATCGCCGAGTTGCAGAGCGGACAGTACGTGACGATCACCGGCTCGTCGCCGACGACGTCGTTCACGATCTCGTGCCACGTCAGGATGTGCAGCGGGTAGGCGCGCGCGTCGCCGTTGTGCACGAACGCGATGACCGGCTCCGCCGGCTCCAGCCACGCCTCGGCGCCATCGATGGTGTCGAAGTTCGGCGCGTCGATCGAGGGGATCGCGTCGGGCGGCAGCAGCGCGATGATGTCGGCGAGGTCGATCGTCGCCTTCGACGTGTCGAGCGACGGGAAGTCCTCCTGCAGCCGGCGCGCGATGAAGTCGCGCTGCGCGTTCCTGGCCTGCTCGACGGATGGGCTGGGTGTTGCGGTCTCGGTCGCCGTCGGCTCCGGGCTCGCCTCCGCGGTCGGTGAGGGGGTCGTCTCCGCCGTGGCCGCGGCGGTTGCCGCGGGGTCCGCTTCCATCATGGCGCCGTCGTCGTCCTCGCCGCTGCACGCGACGAGGAGCGCCGCGGCCGCCAGGCCGATGGCCAGCACGATGGTCCGCAGGTACATGGCTCCTCCTTGCCGGTGGGAGCTGCCGATCCAGCATAGGTCACGACCGCCCAGTGAGCGCTCAATGCAGCACGCCGCGTGGCGGGCCTGCGGCGTTGTGAGTGCGATCAACGCCTACTACGATGCACGCGAGCCAACAGGGGGCGGGCCGTGGCTGATCCATCGAACCTCGACACTGAACTTGAGCGCGCCGCCGACCTCCTCGCGGGGTCCACGCACAACGTCGTGCTGACGGGCGCTGGCATCTCCAAGGAGTCCGGCATCCCGACCTTCCGCGGGCCGGACGGCCTGTGGACGAAGCTCGGCGAGCCGGCCATGGACGGCTACCAGAAGTTCATGGAGGACCCTCGCGGCTGGTGGGAGGACCGCCTCGCGCAGGACGAGAACCCCGACCCCGACATGGACGACTTCCGCGTCAAGCTCGAGGCCGCCCAACCCAACGACGGGCATCGCGCGCTCGCCGAGCTGGAGCGCCTGGGCGTGGTGCAGCACGTGATCACGCAGAACGTCGACGACCTGCACCGCCAGGGCGGCACCGAGTCGCTGACCGAGATCCACGGCAACACCAGCTGGATGCGCTGCATGGCCTGCCACTCGCGATGGCCGGAGGCCGAGGTGATCATCGACCCCGCGGACCTGCCGCCGCGCTGCTCGAGCTGCAACGGCGTCGTGAAGAGCGACGGCGTGATGTTCGGCGAGCCCATCCCGCCCTACGCGCTCCAGCGCTCGCAGCTCGAAGCGCTGCAGTGCGACCTCTTCATGATCATCGGCACCACGGCGCAGGTGTACCCGGCGGCGGAGTTCCCGCAGATCGCCGTGCGCCGCGGTGTGCCGCTGATCGAGATCGACCCCGACCCGACCGCGCTCACGGCCATCGCGTCCGTGATCCTGCGCGGCCCGGCCGGGGAGCTGCTGCCGCGGCTTGTCGAGGCCGTGCGCGCACGCCAGGCGGTCTGACCCGTGGACGAGCGGGCGCCCAGATGAGCCTCGGCATCCTCATCGGCACGGAGCGCGGCCTCTACGGGTTCTTCCCCGGCGAGCGCCCGCACCCCCTGCTCCCGGACCTCCCGGTCACGAGCGTCGACGCGCACGAGGGCGTCGCCGTCATCGCCTCGCCCGGCAACGGCGTGTGGCTGCACGACGGCGGGCCGCCCTCGGACTGGCGACAGGTGTGGGACGGCGACGCCCGCTCCGCGCGCGTCACGCCCGAGGGTGACCTCATGGTCGGCGCCGCGCCGCCGCGGCTCCTGCGCTCGCGCGACGGCGGCGAGACGTGGGAACCCTCGACCACCCTCGAGAGCGTCGTGCGCTACCAGCGCACGCGCAGCACGGTGACGGTCAGCAACGCCGAGTGGGCGGTGACGGCCATCGCGTACCCGCCCGACGGCATCCTCGTGGGCGTGCAGGGCGCGGGGGTGTGGCTCTCGATGGACGAGGGCCGGGGCTGGATGCCGCGCTCCGAAGGCATCGACCCGGCCGTGACGGGGCTCTACGAGCACCCCGAGCACAAGGACCGCGTCTACGCGACCACGCGCAGCGGGCTCTTCCGCTCCGACGACGGCGGCTACACGTGGCTGCAGTCGCTGACCGGCCTCGACCGCTCGATCGCGCAGACCGTGTCGGTGATGCCGGAGTCCGTGGACACGCTGATCATGAGCGCGTCGCGGCGACGCTCGGGGCAGGGGGCGATCTTCCGGTCGATCGACGGCGGCGTGCGGTGGATGCGCATCCCCGTGGGCGACGAGGACGAGTGGCCGGTGGCCCCGATCGTGACGCGCATGGCGGGCAGCCTCGACACGACGTTCGTGCTGGCCGGCGAGCGCCTGTGGGCCTCGCACGACCGCGGCATCAACTGGCTACCCCTCACCGACGACGGCGATACGGCCGCCCTGCCCCCACCCAGCTCCCTCGCCGTCTCCTTGTAGCCGCGCGGCACTTTGGGGCGTACCGACGGGGCACGCACCCGGCAAGTGAGAGTCTATGGACCAGGATCGAACGTACTATGCGCAGCGTCACGGGCTGGCGGAGCCGGGAGATAGCCTCGACGCCCTGAAGGGCGCGGTGCTGGCTGCCATCGAGACTCTTCGGATAGAGGGCTTCTTCCAGGCGCAGCTCGGATACGAGTGCATTGACGCGGGATTCGTGCCAGGTGCTGTGGGCGACAACGTAGGAGCACGCATCCCTTATATGACCGGAGTTCAGTTCTGGCCTCTCGAGGAGACCCTCAATGGCCTGCAGGAATTCGAGCTCTTCACCGCTATCGAGTTCCTCCACGACCATGCCGCTGAGCCCGTGGAGTGGACGATCCACAGTTACAACGACTGCGGGATACACGTGGAGGCCGGCGATAGCATCGAGGGCCAAGCGCGATTCCGTGAGAACCTCAACCCGCTTCTTGCGCGATACAGGGAGGGGTACGAACTCTCGGACTCTGGTGAAGTGTGGACTACGACTCCATTCAATGCCCCCACAGAGATCGAGGCTCTAGACGACACTGCGGTTGACGACCGCGTCGAGCTGGCAATGGCGAAGTTCCGCCGCTACGGTGCAGAAGGAACCGATCAGCTAGATGCGGTACGTGAGTTAGCCGATGTCTTGGAGTACCTGAGATCAACATTCCAAACCGAGCTTCCTCGTTGGGACGAGGATCGGCTCTTTGAGATCGCCAATCAGTACGGTATCCGCCATCACAATCAGAAGCAGAAGACGGACTACGACGAGGATATCTGGCTCTCCTGGATCTACCACACGTACCTCAACGCCATCGATCTGATGATCAAGTTGATCAAGCGGGATAGCGAGTACGAGATTACGCGCTGCCCTGCTTGCCATCAGCTCACGCTCGAGGACGATGTCGAAGTCGAGACCGATTCTGATGGTGTGACGCACGGTTTCAGCCTAAGGCGGTGCACCAACTGCGCCTACTCTTCCTGACAGCGGCGCGGGGGTCTGTGCGAGCGCGCTCCTGCCCACTGCACCCACCAAGACGAGCGGAGGTACAGGGCCGCAGCGCGCAGCGCGGCGCGATGCTACGATGGCAGACCGCGACACACCCACGTTGACCCCGAGAGGCACTCGCTTGGCCAACCGCAACACGGCCCAGACCGTCGAGGTCAACGGCCTCAACCTCCAGTACCACGAGTGGGGCGAGTCCCGTACGCGCCACGCGCTGATCCTGCTCCACGGCTACGGTGAGACCTCCGGCATCTGGCAGGAGTGCGCCACCGAGCTCGCGCGCGAGTACCGCGTGATCGCGCTCGACCAGCGCGGCCACGGCGGCAGCCAGCGCGCCGGCGACCACAACTACTCCCGCACCAGCCAGGTCGAGGACCTCGAGGCGTTCGTGGACAGCCTTGGGCTGCGCACCGTCACGCTGATCGGCCACGGCATGGGCGGCGCGAACGCGCTCTGCTTCGCCGCCGAGCACCCCGAGATCGTCACCGCCCTCGTGGTCATCGAGGCGGCGCCGGAGGTGCTGCGCACGGGCATCGAGAACATGCGGCGGCTCTTCGCCTCCGCCGACGAGTTCCCGTCGCTCGACGACGCCGTGGAGACGTTCGCGATCTTCTACCCCTACGCCACGGAGGAGCAGCTCCAGCGCCGCGTGAAGGCCACCGTCACGGCCACCGACGAGGGCGCTTTCGCGTGGGACTTCGACCCGATTTTCCGCGACGCCACCGCCCGCCCGCCGGAGCCCGACCCCGGCCAGCGGCGCATGGTGAACCTCTGGGACTGCGTCGAGCGCATCCAGGCCCCGGTCATGATCGTGCGCGGCGCGGAGACCGACATGCTCACCCCCGAGGCGATCCAGCGCCTCCACCGCCGCATCCCGGGTTCCCGCGTCTCCTTGATCGAGGAGGCCGGTCACGCTGTACCATCCGACCAACCGGGCGCCCTCGGGCAACACATCCGGGAGTTCCTCCAGAGCCTGACCACGGGACCATCCTGATGCCACGCGAATTCCACAAAGTCCTCGTCACCGGCCTCGGCGCCATCACACCCATCGGCAACGACCTGCCGAGCTACTGGGAGGGGCTGAGCACCGGCCGCAACGGCATCACGCCCGTCACCATCGTCGACCCCACCGACCTCCCCGTGCAGATCGCCGGCGAGGTCAAGGACTTCGACCCGACCGACTACCTGGATCGCAAGACGGCGCGCCGCAGCGCGCGCTTCGTGCAGTTCTCCGTCGCCGCCGGCAAGGAGGCGCTGGTCGACGCGGGCGTGGACCTCGCCGACCCCGAGCTGCGCGAGCAGATCGGCGTCGTCATGGCCACCTCGGGCGACGCGTTCGACCTCGGCGCGCCGTACATGGACATGGTGCAGAAGGGTCCGATGCGCGCCGACCCGATGATCATCACGCGCTCCGGCCAGCACATGGGCGCGGCGCGCATAGCGCGCGAGCTGGGCCTGCGCGGCCCCAACACGACCATCAACACCGCCTGCGCATCGGGCACCGACGCGCTCGGCCACGCGCTGAACCTGATCCGCCTCGGCCACGCCCCGATGATCGTCTCCGGCGGCACCGAGGCGATCATCACGCGCCTCGCACTCGCCTCGATGGGCCGCCTCGGCGCGCTGTCGCGCAACAACGAGGACCCCGAGCACGCCTGCCGCCCGTTCGACGCGAACCGCGACGGCTTCGTGCTGGGCGAGGGCGCGGGCGTGCTCATCCTCGAGTCCGAGGAGTCGGCGCGCGCGCGTGGCGCGACCGTCTACTGCGAGATCGCCGGCGCCGGGTGGTCCTTCGACGCCACCGACGACACCGCCCCCGACCCGGAGGGCGAGGCGCTCGCCATGAAGCGCGCGATGAACGACGGCGAGATCGACCCCGCCGAGGTCGAGTACATCAACGCCCACGGCACGAGCACGCAGTACAACGACCGCAGCGAGACCCGCGCGGTGAAGCTCGCGCTCGGCGCCGAGAACGCCTCCGGCATCGCCATCTCCTCGACCAAGTCGATGACGGGGCACCTCGCCGCCGGCGCCGGCGGCATCGAGGCGATCGCGGCGGTGCTGGCGATGCACCACGGCGTGCTGCCGCCGACCATCAACTACGAGGAGCCCGACCCGGACTGCGACCTCGACATCGTGCCCAACGAGGCGCGCGAGACCGACCTCAGCGTGGTGCTCTCCAACTCGTTCGGGCTCGGCGGGCAGAACGCCTGCGTCGCGTTCCGGCGCTACGAGGGGTAGCCTCCGCGGTCGGCGATCTCGCCGGCTAGATCATCGGCCAGGGCACGCAGCGCCACGGGTACATCTCCGGCAGCACCGGGTTCGCGACGAGCTGCGCCGTGCGCTCCACGAACGCATCCACCTCGGCGTCCGTGAGGCAGGCGCGCAGCGGCTCCGACGACGCGTCGCGGTCGCTCATCGCGTCGTGCGCGCGCGCCAGGTCGGCGCGCCAGCGCTCGGGAAGCTCCTCGCCGGCGAAGTCCCAGATCACCGTGCGCAGCTTCTCGTATTCGTTGAAGCACAGCGCCTGGTCGATCCCCCACACCCGTCCCCGCGCGTCGAGGAGGACGTGGCCGCCCTTGCGGTCCGCGTTGTTGGCGACGAGGTCGAACGCGGCCATGCGGACGAACTGCTCGCGCAGGTCCTCGCGGGCGCGGAGCTCGAAGAAGTGCTCGGCCGGGTCGTGCTCGATGAAGAGCTGCATGGAGCCCAGCCCCTCCGGCCCCTCGCGCTCCACGGTCGGCGGCACCATCTCCCAGCCGAGCAGGCGCGACAGCTCGTAGGTCGCGACCTCGCGGCGATGCAGCGTGCCGTACGCGAAGTCGTGCAGTGGCCGCTCGCCGCGCTGCGGCTTGTACACGCCCAGCCCCGCGCCGTGCTCGGGGTGATCGAGGTCGGCGAGGAACACGTAGTTCGAGGAGTCGTAGAGCAGCCGCAGGTCGCCCACGCGCGCCTCGCGCAGCGCGTCGACGACGTGCGGGTTGTCGGGCGACCACGCGTTGGTGAGGTCGCCGATGCGCTCAGCCACGGCGCGCTGCGTCCCGGCTCATTCGTCGCGTACCACCTCGCGCTCGCGCAGCCCGAGGCCGACGCGCATCGCGGTGCAGTGCATCATCATGGTCGAGATGGCGGGCAGGGCCCGCTCGACGATCGCACGCGCCTCGGCGATGGCGTAGGGGCGCATCCCCGACTCACGCAGCGCCGCCTCGTCGGCGCGCAGCGGCACGGCGAGGTGCCGCGACGAGGAGCGCGCGTAGAAGTAGAGCGCGCGCCCGCGCTGGCGGAACAGCGGGTACGCCACCAGGTGCTGCAACTCGTCCCACACCGCGTCGAAGTACGCGGGCCACACGGCGATCGCGCGGTAGAGGTCGGGCGGCGCGTCGAGTTGTAGCTCATGCACCACCTCCCCGAGCGAGCCCGTGTCGGCCGGGGCGAGCTCCACCAGCGTGTCGAGGTGCGCCTGCTCGCGCTCCGACGGCTCGCGCGGCTCCGGCCGGCCCTGGCCTCCCACCGAGGGCGCCTCGTGCGCCTCGGCGAGTGCGGCGACCAGGAGCAGGAGCTGCGGCTGCAGCCAGTGGAACACGTCGAGCACGGCGACCACCTGCTCGATGTCGGCCTCGCTGAGCCCGGCGGCGAGCAGCGAGTCACGCGAGAGCGTCGGCTCGTCGTAGACCTCCTCGACGGCGTCGAGCGCCATGTCGGACATGTAGAGGGCGCTGCCGAGGAAGCCCGCCGTGTCGACGGACGGCGCGAGCTGGGGCCACACCGCCTCGAGGAAGCCGTCGATGTCGGCGAGCTGGCGCACGAGTGAGGGCACCAGCGAGGTGCGCATCCCCGCCGCCATCTCCGCGATCAGTGTGTGGTCGTGTTCGCCCGCCATGTCCTGAGGATAGCGACCCGCGCGGCGTGGTGGGGACATGGGTCGCGCGACGAACGCACGTTCGCTATACTGCGTCCCGGTGGGGAGCGCGGCGACGGGCCGCGCGATCGAGGGTGGCGTGAACGACACGCAACGCGGTCCGCTGGCGCGGACCCAGACTCCCGGCGACGCAGCGGTCGAACCCTCGCTGCGCCCGCGGAGGCTCGACGAGTACTTCGGCCAGGACACCGTCAAGGCCTCGCTGCGCATCGCCATCGAGGCGGCGCTCGCGCGCGAGGAGCCGCTGGACCACATCCTCATCCACGGCCCGCCGGGCCTGGGCAAGACCACGCTCGCGATGATCATCGCCTCTGAGATGGGCGTCTCGATCCGCATCACCTCCGGCCCCGCCATCGAGCGCGCCGGCGACCTCGCCTCGGTGCTGACGAGCCTGCAGCCCGGCGACGTGCTCTTCATCGACGAGGTGCACCGCCTGCCCCGACCCGTCGAGGAGATCCTGTATCCCGCGATGGAGGACTGGGCGCTCGACATCATCCTCGGCTCCGGGCCGAAGGCGCGCGACGTGCGGCTCAAGCTCAACCGCTTCACGATGATCGGCGCCACCACGCGCTACGCCCTCGTCTCGCAGCCGCTGCGCGAGCGCTTCGGCGCCTCGTGGCGGCTCGACTTCTACGACGAGCAGGCGCTCGCGCGCATCGTCGAGCGTTCCGCGGCCGTACTCGGCTGCGCGATCGACGAGGGGGGCATCGAGGGCATCGCGCGGCGCTCGCGTGGGACCGCGCGCGTGGCCAACCGGCTGCTGCGGCGTTTGCGCGACTACGCCGAGGTGCGGGCCGACGGCGTGATCACCGCCGCCGTCGCCGACGAGGCGCTCGCGCAGATGGAGATCGACGCGCTGGGCCTCGATGCCATGGACCGGGAGCTGCTGCGCGTGCTCGTCGACCGCTTCGGCGGCGGCCCGGCCGGGCTGGAGACGCTGGCTGCGGCGGTGTCCGAGGAGCCCGACACCATCATGGACGTGTACGAACCGTACCTGCTCAAGATCGGCTTCCTGCAGCGCACCCCGCGCGGCCGCGTCGCGTCACGCTTCGCGTACGACCACCTCGGACTCGACTACCCACATGCCGCCGAGGAGTCCTCGGCCGACTCGAACGGGACGCAGCCGACACTGTTCGGGGACGCCGGCGAGCGGTAGCCCCGCCGGTCAGTGGACCCCCACGACCATCGCGTCGAGGGGATGGCCGAGGTCGAACAGCGCCACGGCGACGCGACGGCCCGTGACAAGCTCTGCCGCCGCGAGCGCGCGCGAGACCGGGACGCCCGCGACCACCGAAGTGAGTGAACCGGCGAACCGCACGGTCGCGAGGTGCGTCGCCGCGTCGAAGGCTTCGAGGGTGGCGCGTTCGATCATCGGGGCCTCCTACACGTCGCTCAGCGCGATGCGCTGCTCGTAGACCGCGCGCCGGCCGCCGCGCACGTAGCGGAGGTGGAGGCCGGAGGCGCGGAACCGCGCGTCGGCCAGGCCCGCGCGCTTCGAGGTCACCTCGACCACGTCGCCGACCTCGAGGCCCGGGTGCGGCCGCACCACCACCTCCCCGCGCGCGATGGCGAGTTGCGAGCCGCGCAGCACCGCCTCCGCTCGGGCGTCGGCGCGCGCCTGCGCGTCGATGTTCTCGTCCACGACGATGGCCGTGCCGCCGCCGTCGGCGAGTGCGGCCTCATGGACGGCGTCAGCCACCACGCCCGCGCCCAGGACGCGCGCCCAGCCGGTGGCGGGCGCGCCCGAGTCCAGCGTGAGGCGCAGGACGGGGTCACCGTCGCCGAAGCGGGCCGCCGGCTCGTCGTCCGCCGCGGGCTCGACGAGGAACGCCCAGTGATCCCGCATGATCGCCTCGTCGGGGAGCATCGCGAGGAGCCGCCGGACGGCCGTCGAGCCGCGCTCACCGGCGCGGACGGTGAACGCCGGGCGCAGCGTCGCGGACTCGGCGCTCGAGCCGCCCGCGGAGAGCCGCACGCCGGCGTGCTGCATCACGCCCGTCAGCACGCGTGAGGCGCTCGCCTCGCCCGCGGCCCACACGAGCTGGCGCGGGGCCGTCGAGGCGTCCAGGAGGCCCCAGCCGTCGGTCGCCTCGATCTCCACGGTCGAGCCGCCGGCGTCGTAGCGGCGGCGGACGCCGCCGATCCAGAAGGCGCGGCCGCCCGAGGACCGCGCGCCCTCGCCGGTGACGTAGCCGGGGGCGGGCCACAGCTCGCCGCCGGCCGCGAGGGCGGCGGGCGCCGCGGCACGGTCGTACCGCCCGTGGTCGTTGCGCAGCACGAGGCGCACGCGGCCGCCGCGCAGGCCCTCGATGATCGTCGCTTCAAGGACATCGTCGCTGAGGTCGAGTTCGGCGTCCGGGGAGGGCGCGTGCCAGAGCGCGCCCGGCGACGCCAGCCACGCGCCACCCGCGTCCGACGCCATCGCGAGCCCGTGCGGCGACTCGTGGCCGAACGGGCGCGGCTCGCGCCACAGCTGGTCCCGGTACGTCGTGCCGCCCACGCCAGGCGCGATGTGTACGCGGTCGTACGCCCCGCCACCGGCGTACGACTCGACGAGGGCGTTCTGCGGCACCGCGAGCGCCGCCGTGCCACTCGCCAGGTACGTGGTGCGCGTGTTCGGGGCGGCCGAGACCATCTCGGCCAGCGGCCTCCACCTGCCGGGCGGGTACGCGCCCCCCGCGCCGTAGATGGTCGACCACACACCGGCGTTGCCGCCGGCGTCCGTCCCCGAGACCAGCACGTTGTGGTCCACCTCGAACGAGGCGGCGAGGGCGTTGACCGTCGCGAGCGAGCGCGACCAGGCGGCGGGCGGCCGCCAGCGGCCGGCGCGGAAGCGGCGCACGGCGTGGACGACGCCGCCTACTGCGTAGAGCACCGCCGCGCCGCCGTCCGCCCCCATCGAGCATGTGACCGCGCTCACCACGCCCGAGGCGGTCGCCACCACGGCAGCCGCGCCGAACGTCGCGCCGCCGTCGGTGCTCTCGCGCACCTCGACGCTCACGCCGTCGCCGCGCACCGACGCGATCATCGCGCGCGTCCCGGCCGCGGCGAGGCCGACGCGTGGGCCGGCGGCGACGGTCGCCACCGGCGTCCACCCGCCGTACGCGCTCGCCACGCCCGGCGTCGCGACGCGCTGGCGGGTGAGCGCGCCCGTCGAGGGGTCGATGCGCACGCGCAGCAGCGCGCCGTCACCGGCCACCGCGACGGCGCACGGGCCGTCGGGCTCGGAGCCCGCGTAGAGGCGTCGCCAGCGCAGCCGCGGCGAGCCGACGTCGCGGTCGTGGAGCTGCACGCCCAGGTACGGCTTGACGCTCGGCAAGAGCCGCGCGGCCTCTAGCCCGGGACCGAGTGACCGCATGGCGCTACGCGCCCGGCGCGGGCGCGGCGGCAGCCCGGTAGAGCTGGCGTGAGCGCACCCGCCGCTCGCGCCCATGCTTCGCGAGCGCGCGGGCGAACGCGGCCAGGCGCTCCTGCGCCCAGATGTGGTAGTGCCGCCACGTGTCCGTCCCACCCGCGTTGACGCGGTTCGTCGCGAACGAGGCCCACTCCAGCGCCGCGTAGCCGCCCGCGCCCGTCGCGACGATCTCCTCGAGCGCTGCGGGCAGCGTCGAGGCATCGTCGGTCAGGGTGTGGAGCGTCGAGTAGGAGACGACGGCGCGCTCGCCTGCGCGCGGCGCCCGGTCGACGACCAGCGTCAGCGTCTCGCCCCACGTCGAGAACGCCGCGTACTCCGGCGGGTACTGCCCCGCCGGGTGCTCGACCGCGTCGATGGAGACGCGGTCGGCGAGCGCCGAGACGTCGAGGTCGCGGCTCCCGGCGCTCGTCGTGAGCGTCGCGACCGCCTCGACAGGCGCGGCGAGCGAGAGCTCGCGCACCGCGCGTTCGATGTGGCGGTCGAGCTCGTCGTCGGACCAGCGCTCGTCGGTGGGGTCGGTGTCGCGGAGGTCGCGGCGGACGCGCGTCCGCATCTCGGTCAGGTGCATGGTCGCCTCCCGGGCGCGTCGAGGTGGGCGTGCGGGCCGCTAGGCCTGCACGCCGGTGAGCTTCGCGAGCTTGAGTTCGTTGAACAGCGCGACGGAGACGTACCACTTCACACGCACGCGCGTGGCGTCCTTCGTCTCCAGCGCGCCGACGCGCTCGATGGTCACGCCGCCCGGCGCGGTGAGCCCGGCCACGCCGCCCTCGCCGAACTGGAGGGCGTAGATCACCGACGTGTCGTTGGCCGTGCCCAGGCTCTGGTCGTCGGCGATGTAGTCGCTCACGCCGATGGGGATGCCGTCGTAGTACGCGACCATGCGGCCGAACTCGTCGCGGTCGTGCTCCACCACGCCCGCGCCTGCGGCGCGCGCGAGGCTGTTCAGCGTCCGCCGCGAGCGCCGCGACATGAGCAGCATCTCCGGCTTCCCGCCGCGCACGAGGTCCACGAGCTCGTCGAGCTTGTCGAGGGTGAGCGTGGCCCCGTTGTTGCCCATCGAGATGGTCTGGCCGACGGCGCAGAGCTCGTCGATGCCGTTGAACGACTTCGCGTCGTCGCCGGTGTCGCCGTTGACGAAGGTGTCGTCGAACTGCTGCTGGACCGCCTTCGCCTTGAGCTCGACGACGGCGGCCTCGATGTCCTGGACGTTGCTGCGGGTGCGGGCGATGTAGTTATCGATGTCCGCGTCACCGCCGAGGATCGTGAGCGAGGCGGTCACCTGCGTGAACGTCGGCGTGCTCTCGGCCCAGGTGTCGCCGACGGCGTAGAAGGCGGCGGTGGCGGCGGCGTTCTCGCGGTTGTAGGTGAGCCCGTTCCCGACGATCTCGATGAACGGGAGCCGCTGCAGGATGGGGCTGTCCTTGATCACGGTCTCGATCACGCCCTGCTGCAGGACGTCGTTGGAGAGCTTGGCCCCCTCGGTCAGCGTCAGTGCCATTGCGTCCTCCCTCGCGCGCGGCCTCCCGCCGCGCGCCTGCTTCGATGTGTTGTGCGAGGGAGACTAGGAGAACGTGCGTGCTACGCGAAGGGCCAAGTGGCATCCAGCGGGCTCGACCCGCAGGGGTCGTCCCCTCGCCCGGCCCGGGTGCGTGGCCGGGCGAGGGATCCGCGAAGGCTCAGACGCCCGTGCTGCGCTCCAGCCCGAGCGCGATCTTCTCCGACGCCGACATGCCATCGACGCTCGGCTCCACCCGCCCGGGCGCGCCGACGGGGAAGCCGCGCGAGGCGGCCTCGTCCGCCTCCGTGGCGAGGCGCTCGCGGATCTGCGCCACCGCGCGGCGCGCCGCCTCCACCGAGGCGTCGACGTCGGCCAGGCTGTCGCCGGCGACGAGCTCCGGCGGGAGCGTCGGCTCCGCCGCCAGCACCGCCTCGCGGTAGCGCGCCACCGCCGCGCGCCGGGCGGCGCGTTCGGCGTCGAGGTCCGTTCGGAGCTGCACGAGCTCCTCCGAGGCCTGTTCGGCGGCAGCCCCGCCGTCCGGCTGCTCGTCCTCGATCGCCGCGAGCTCGGCGAGCGCTTCGTCGGGCAGGTCCTCGCCCTCGCCGTCGGTGACCGTCAGTTCGTCGTGTTCTTCCATCGTGGTTCCTCCTCGTGTGCGGGGATTGCGTGCCGCGGACGGTAGGTGCTGGACGCGAGAGCCCCGATGCGGGGATGGCGCGGTGCGTCTTACCTCGTTCGGGGTACGATCGCGCCATGTGCGCCATGGCTCGGCCGAGCACGGTCACCCTCCGCCCGATGCGTCGCTCCGACGTGCGCGCCGCGGTGCGGATCGAGCGCGACGCGTACGGCTCGCACAGCCCTCGCACCCGGTTCCGGCGCGAGCTGCTCAACGGGCTCGCGCAGTTCCTCGTGGCCGACGTGGGGGACGACGCGCCCGCGCCGGAGCAGGTGCTCGGCTGGTGGGCGCGGCTGGTGCAGCTGCTCCCGGACCGCCTGCCGTTCGGGCCGGCCGGGGCGCCGCTCGCCGGCTACGCGGGCGCCTGGTTCACGCACGAGCAGCTGCACCTCGTCACCATCGCCGTTGCCCCGCAGTACCACGGACTCGGCATCGGCCAGGCCCTGCTGCTGGCCGTCTGCGACCTCGCCGTCGCGGCCGACCTCGACAGCGTCGCGCTGGAGGTACGCGCGACGAACGCCCGCGCGATCAGCCTCTACGCGCGCTACGGCTTCCGCAGCAACGGCCGGCTGCGCAACTACTACGCCGACAACGCCGAGGACGCCCTCGTGATGCTCCTCGACGGCCTCGATACGCCCGAGGGCCGCGCCGCGCTCGACGAGCGGCGCGAGGCGCACGCGCGCCAGTACGGCGCGCACTTCATCACCCGCACGGATTGAGGAGCGACTCCGGAGGCTCTACGCGGACGCCTCCGCGCTCAGCCGCTCGACGAGGGCGCTGCGCTGCAGCTTGCCGTTGCGCGTGCGCGGCAGCTCCGCCACGGGCACGTACTGGTGCGGCTGCTTGTAGCCGGCGAGGCGCGACTCGGCGTGGGCGCGCAGCGCCCCCTCCTCGATGTCCGCGCCCTCCTCGGGCACGACGCACGCGGTGACCAGCGTCTTGGTCGCGTCGATGGCGAGACCCACCACCGCCACTTCGGCGACGCCGGGCGCGGACTCCAGCGCGGCCTCGATCTCGACCGGCGAGAGCCGGTAGCCGAACGACTTGATGACGTCGTCGGCGCGGCCGTGGAACCAGACGTAGCCGTCCTCGTCGAGCGCCGCGAGGTCCCCGCCGGCGAACCACTCGCCGCGATACACCGAGGCGGCCTCGTCGGGCCGCCGCCAGTAGCCGAGCATGAGGCCGGGGTCGGAGCGATGCACGGCGAGCAGCCCGACCTCGCCCGGCGGCAGCGGCTCATCGCCGCCGTCCTCGGGCAGGATCGCGACCCGGCGGCCGGGCTGCGGCTGCCCCGGCGAGCCGGCCCGCACCGGCGTCGCGGGTCCCGAGGAGACGTAGGTGCTCACCTCGGTCATGCCGAGCGCCTCGTACATCTCGACGCCGATGCGTTCGAGCCACTCGGCGCGCAGCGCGGGGAGCAGCGGCTCACCGGCGCACAGGCAGTGGCGCAGCGACGAGAAGTCGTGCTCCTCGGTCGAGCCGTACTTGAGCAGCTGCCGGTGCACGGTCGGCACGGCGGTGAAGACGGTGATGCCGTGGCGCTCGATGAGGGGCGCCCACACGGCCGGGTCGGGTGGCCCGCCGTAGAGCATCGCGTGCCCGCCCGAGGCCCACACGTCCATGAGCCCCACGCCGAGGGTGTACGACCAGTTGAGCGTGCCCGCGTGCAGCGCCACGTCACCGGGCCGGAAGCCCTGCCACGCCTCCCACATCAGCGCCCGCCCGTACAGGGTGCGCTGCGCGTGCAGGACGCCCTTCGGCTGCGCCAGGGTGCCTGACGTGTAGATGAGGAACGCAGGATCCTCGGCGGCCGTCTCCGGCAGCTCGTCGCCGCCGTCGAGGGTGTCGAGGTCCTCGGCGTGCAGCTCGAGGCCGTCGAAGCCCGTGAGCGGAAGGTCGCGCGTGGTGAACGCGGCGCGCGGCTCCGCGTCCTCGACGAGGAAGGCCGCCTCGGCGTCGGTGAGCTGCGGCGACGCCGGGATGGGGACGAGCCCGGCCGCGTTCGCGCCGAAGAACGCGAACGCGTACGCGGGCGAGTGCGGCAGCCGCACCAGCACGCGGTCGCCCGGCTCCAGGCCGCGCGCGAGGAGCCCTCGGCCCACGCGCTGCACGCGCTCCCACGCCTCCGCGTACGTCCACGACTCGGCGTCGTCCGGGCCGGGGCCGCGCAGGAACGTGAAGGCCGGGCGGTCTGCGTGGTCGGCGTCGCTCGCCCATCCCTCGAGGCAGGCGCGCGCGAGGTTCAGCGAGCCCTCGACGGGGCTGCGCACGACGGCGCCGGGAGCGATCGCGGGGCCAGCCGGGCTCACGGCCCCTCCGCCGCTTCCACGATCGCGGACATCGAGCCCTTCGACGTGGGAATGCGCGGGTCGGCGCCGTAGCCGTGGATCTTGCCCTGGTCGAGCGTGACCCGCTCGTGGCTGTCGGTCTCGACCACCACGCGCCCGGCGGTGTCGACGATGCGCGCGAGGGCGAACGACTTCTCGCGCCCGTAGCCGAAGATCTTGCCGAGCATCTCGATCACGTACGCGTACGTGTGCTGGTCGTCATCGAGCAGCACGAGGTGATAGAGGGGCTCGAGCGCCGACTCGGGCGCGTCGGCCTCACGCGGCGCCTCGACGGGCGCGGGGGCGGATCCGGGTCCGACAGTGGTCACGGCCGTATTGTCGGCCCTGCGCGGTGCGCGTCAATGCCCGGGGTGAGCGGCGCGTCGGCGGTCCTACGCCGTGCCCGGCGCCTGCGCGAAGACGCGCGGCTCGCGTCGCAGGCTGAGCGCGACGCTGCCGAGGCGTTCGTAGGCCTCGTCGGATCCGACGCGCACGCGCAGGTCCGCGCCGTCGTGCGTGCGCACCCGCAGCATCTGGTCGTGGCCGTAGAAGGTGCGCCCGAGCACCTCGCCCGGGACGCCGGGGGCACCCGCCGGGCCGATCGACACGTCTTCGGGGCGGATTACGACAGCACACTCGGCCGCGCCCGTGGGGGCCGGGTGGTCGCCGAACGGGCTGCGCACACGACCGTCGCGCGCCCGGCACGAGAACACGATCGCGTCGCCGATGCTCGTCGCGATGTGCAGCGTCTCCGGCTCGCGGTAGATCGCCTCCGGGGTCCCGCTCTGCTCGACGCGCCCCTCCCACATGAACGCGACGCGGTCGGCCAGCGAGAGCGCCTCCTCCTGCTCGTGCGTCACGAGGATCGCCGTCGCTCCCGCGCGCCGCACGATCTCGCGCACCTCGAGGCGCAGCCGCTCGCGCAGGCTCGCGTCGAGGTTCGAGAACGGCTCGTCCAGCAGCAGCATGCGCGGGCCGGGCGCGAGCGCGCGCGCCAGCGCGGCGCGCTGCTGCTCGCCGCCGGAGAGCTCGTGGACGCTCCGCTCGGCGAGGCCGGTGAGCCCGGTCAGGTCGAGGACCTCGCGGACGCGGTCGCGGCGCTCCCGGGAGCTGCGGACGCCCCCGCGCAGCCCGTAGGCGACGTTCTCCGCGACGTTCATGTGCGGGAACAGCGCGTAGTCCTGGAAGACCATGCCCACGTCGCGCCGGTCCGGCGGCACGAACGCCGAACCCCCCGCGACGGGCTCGTCGAACAGCTCGAGCGTGCCGCCGTCGGGCCGCTCGAACCCGGCGATCAGCCGCAGCGCGGTGGTCTTGCCACACCCGCTCGGGCCGAGGATGGCGCAGAACTCACCGGGTGCGACCTCGAGGCTGAAGTCGTCGACGGCGGTCACGCCGCCGTAGTGGCGCGAGAGGCCGACGGCGCGCAGCGCGGGTGGCCCCTCAGGCATCGCGTCTCGTCAGCGCGAGCACGGCCAGCGGGAGGGCGGAGAGCGCGATGAGCACGAGCGCGGGCAGCGCGGCCTGCGCGAAGAACGCCTCGCTCGAGGCCCCCCACACGCGCGCGGCCAGCGTCTCGAACCCGATCGGGCTCAGCAGCAGCGTCGCGGGCAACTCCTTCATCGCGGTCAGGAACACCAGCACGGCGCCCGCGAGGATGCCGCGCGCCGTCAGCGGCAGCGTGATGGTGCGCAGCACCTCCCACGGACGCCGCCCCAGCCCGCGCGCGGCCTCCTCCATCGAGGGGCGCAGCTGCAGCACGGAGACGCGCGTCGCGCCGACGGCCTGCGGCAGGAACAGCAGCGCGTAGCCCAGCACCAGCAGCGTGAGCGACTGGTAGAAGAGGCCCGTGCCCAGCGCAGCGAATACGAGCGCAAGGGCGACGACCAGCCCCGGCAGCGCGAAGCCGGTGTAGCTCAGCGCCTCGAGCGGCCGCGTGAGCGCGAATCCGCGGTGACGCGCGGCGAGCATCGCGACCGGGAAGGCAGCAAGCGCTGCAACCGCCGCCGCCAGCCCCGAGGCGAGCAGCGAGTCCATCGCCGCGCCGAAGACGCCTCGCACCGCCTCGCCCGCCGCGAGCCCGCGCACCAGCCAGTAGCCGAGCAGCGTCACGGGCATCGCCAGCGCCAGCGTGAGCACGCCCGCGACGAACGCGAAGGCCGGCCAGCGCCAGCGCCCGAGGGCGTGCGGCGCGGCCGTCCGGGCGCCTCGCCCCGCCCCGTGCGCGGCGTGGTAGCGCGTCCGCCCGCGCGTCCACAGCTCGAACGCGACGAGCGTGAGCGCGAGGCTCACGAGCACCAGGGCGAGCGCCGCCGCGCCGCTGAGGTCGAAGCCGGCCTCGTAGCGCACGAAGAGCGCGCGCGTCAGCGAGTCGTAGCGCAGCAGCGCGACCGCGCCGAAGTCCGAGATCGCGTACAGCGCGACGAGCAGCCCGCCCGCGGCGAGCGCGGGCCGCAACTGCGGCAGCACCACGCGCCGGAACGTGTACAGGCGGCCGTATCCGAATCCGCGTGACAGCTCCTCGAGCCGCGGGTCGAGCCCGGCGATGGCCGGGCGCAGCGTGAGCAGCAGGTACGGGTACGTGAACAGCGCGAGCACGGCCGTCGCGCCCCAGAAGCCGTAGATCGACGGTAGCCGCTCGACGCCGAGTGGGGCGAGCGCGTCCTGCAGCAGCCCTCGCGGGCCGAACGCGGAGACCGCGAGCCACGCGGCGATGTACGAGGGGATAGCGAGCGGCAGCGCCGCGAGCACGGTCATCAGCCCGCGGGCGGGCAGGTCGGTCCGGACGGTGAGCCACGCGATCGGCAGCGCGAGCGCGCCCGCCAGAACCGTGGCGGCGACGGCGAGGGCGGCCGTGTTCCACACCAACCGCAGCGTCGAGCCGGCCAGCAGCGCCTCCCACGCCGCGTCGGGCGACTGACCGGCGCGTACCAGGAGGTAGACCGGCGGGATGACGCACGCCATGCCCACCAGCAAGGCGGGGATCCAGAGCGCGGGCGCGGGTCCTCGTTCGCCGGGCAGGCGCGCGCGCACGGCACGCCCCAGCGGCAGCGCGGCCTCACGAACAGTCATCGACGCTCCTCGTTGGGTCCTGGGGCGCGTGGCGGCGTACGTGGGATGTTAGTCGAGGCTAACGCTGACGCATCGTAACAGCATTGCGGGTAATGCGCCTCGCCCGTACGCGCGTTTCTTGCCAAAACTGCGCGCCCATCGACGTGCCCACCATTGCTCCCGCGATGCCCCTGCGACGCCCGGTGAAACCGGACCACGCCGGTCCCCTCGCTGGGTCGTACACTCGTGCCGCGAGGTGCGTGATGGTGGGCCGGGCCGACCACGATGTCGAAGTCGCCGTGATCGGCGCGGGGGCGCTCGGGACGGCGGTCGCCGCCGCGCTCGCCCCCGACCACTCGGTGCTCGTCGTCGAGCGCCACGAGGGCAGCGGCCGGGAGACCAGCTCGCACAACAGCGGCGTGATCCACGCCGGCATCTACTACCCCACCGGCTCCCTCAAGCATCGGGCGTGCATCGAAGGCAACAGGCTGCTCTACGAGTGGTGTGCGGCCCGCAACGTCGTCCACCGCCGCTGCGGCAAGCTCATCGTCGCGCTCGCCGGGGACGAGGTCGACGGCCTTGACGCCGTCGTGGAGCAGGCGCGGGCGAACGGCGTGCCCGGCATCTCGCGGCTCACCGGGGCCGAGGCGCGCGCGCTCGAACCCGCCGTGCCGGCCGCCGCGGCGCTGCTCTCGGAGAGCAGCGGCGTGGTGGACCAGGCTGGGCTCGTGCGCTCGTTCGAGGGCGCCGCAGTCGAGGGCGGCGCGCTCTTCGCCTACCAGCACGAGGTGCTGGCCGCCGAGCGCGAGGGCGCGGGGTTCCGCCTGCAGCTACGCGACGCGGACGGGCAGCGCTCAGAGCTGCGGACCGCCGCGCTCGTCAACGCGGCAGGCCACGGCGCACCGGCGATCGCGGCCGCGCTCGGTTACCCCCTCGACGGCGAGGGCGAGGTGCCGCGGCTGCGCCAGACGGCCAGCCGCGGCCGGTACTACGACGTCGTCGGCCCCGGCCTCGCGCAGGCGGTAACACGGCTCATCTACCCGCTGCCCGACCACGCCGGCGCGGCGCTCGGCGTACACCTCACCATCGACACTGACGGCGCGCTGCACCTCGGCCCCGACGCGACATGGCTCGACGACGACGCGACGCTCGACTACCGCAACAACGACGACGAGCGCGCGGAGTTCCTCGCCGCCGGCCAACGCCTGCTCCCGGCGCTGACCAACGAGGATCTCGCGCCGGGCCAGGTCGGGTACCGGCCCAAGCTGCACGACGCGGGCGAGCCGCAGGCGGACTTCCTCGTCTGGCACGATGCGGGCTACGTCCACCTCGGCGGCATCGAGTCGCCCGGGCTCACCAGCGCGCTGCCGCTCGCGAACCTCGTCGCGGACCTGCTGCGCTGAGCTCGGGCGTCGCCCCTCGGGCGTGGCGTTTAGGCGACGTCCCAGTCGAGCACGAGGTCGTCGGCGGGCATGTTGAAGTCCAGCCGCGCCTCGCTCAGCACGTCCCGCCCGAGCAGCGACGGCACCTCGATGGCCGATGGGGCGAGTTCGATGTCCACAGGGAGGCGCGCGAAGACCCGTGGGCCTTCCTCCGAGCTGAATACCAGCAACGCATCCTCACGACCGTACTGGACCTGGCTCCCAGCGATCCCAGTTGTCTGAACCTGCTCAAGGAACAGCGCGTCGTCCGGGAGGGTGAAGCCGTCGAGTGTTCGGAGCCGCTCGCGGTCGCTCCAGTGGATGATCGTGGAATCCGAGCCTGTATCAACGAGCAGTTGAACCTCAGTCCAGACGCTCAGCCGCGGGAGCAGCAGTTCTGCCCTCACGTACGGTCGGCGCGCACCGTTCGCGAAGTAACCCCTTACCCGTGGCATTCGGGTCGTGAGGCCAGCACCCAGTGCGGTTCCTCAAGGCAGGCGTGGTGGAGCACTACAACACCTACGTCCACACCAGCCTGGTCTAGCGCCTGCAGAACCTCCTCGGCAGTGTCGGCATGAGCGAGGACAGTCTTCCTCAGGACTCCAACCCACTGATCGGGGTAGCGCCGCTTCAGGTCCTCGCGGTGAGCCTCCACGTACTTCAGGCCGGCTTCGTATATGCGCCCCCGCTCCGCGGAGGCCTCGATCCCCCCAAAGGGCTCGAGGAGTTCTTCCGCCTCTTCACCTGTGATGATCCGAACCACGTGTGCGTGCGTCCCATCTGTGGGCGCCGGGGGAGCGGCGCCGTGCCCACTGCACATGCAGGGTACCTCAGATCCTTATTCGTTACGTTCATAAGACGGGACAATCCCTGGAGAAATCCGGGACGAGTTGCGAGCCTCGGAACGCCCCGCAGCCCTGCTCAACGCACGCTCTGGTCGTACTCCGTCCCGATGTGGCCGAGCTCCTCGAACCGCCGGTACTCAGCCTCGCTGAAGCCCAGCAACTCGCGGTAGACGTACTCGTTGTGCTCGCCGAGCAGCGGGGCGGGGCGCGCGGGCGGCTCCGGCGTCGCGCCTGCCTTCCACGCCCGCCCGACGTACCGATGCGTCCCCGCTTGGGGCGTCGAGATGGTCTGGAAGAACCCTCGCTCGTCGTGGTGGCGGTCCTCGTAGGCATCGGCGTCGTCCATGACCGCACCCGCCGGGATGCCCTCGTACTGCAGGCGCTGCATGACCCACCGTGCGTCGCGCACCGCGGTCCACTCCCCGATGATCGCGTCCAGCTCCCCACGGTTCGCGTACCGGCTCGCCATGTCGCGGAACCGCGGATCGTCGACGAGGTCCTCGCGGCGCATCGCGGCGCAGAGGCGCTGCCACTCCTCCTCGGTGCGCACGGCGATGGCGACCCATTTGTCGAGGCCGTGCGCGGGGTAGACGTTGTGCGGGGCCAGCCAGAAGTGGTCGTTGCCCATCTTCTCCCAGAGCCGCCCGTTCATCGTGTAGTCCATGACGAAGTCGCCGAGCAGCGGCACGAAGTTCTCGGCTGTCGCCAGCTCGACCATCAGCCCCTTGCCGGTCCGCTCGCGATAGCGCAGCCCCATCAGGAACGCGTAGGCGGAGCCGACCCCGGACGCGGCGTCCGAGGGCACCCCCGTCGGCGCGTACTCGTAGCTCAGTTCCGGGTACGACCGGATCGCGGGGTGGCCGGTGAGCGCCTCCATGTGGTTCCCGAACGTGCGGTAGCCGCGGTACGGCCCCTCGACGCCGAATGCCGGGATGCGCACCATCACGAGGCGTGGGTTCACGCTCCCGAGCTGCTCCCAGCTCACGCCGTGCTTCTCGATGTTCGGCGGCAGGTTGTTCTCCATCAGCCCGTCGGAGACCTCGACGAGCCGGTGCAGCACCTCCTGGCCCTCGGGCCGCGTGAGGTCGAGGGTCATCGAAAGCTTGTTGCGGGCGTGGTGGTTGAACGTGCCGGCGCGGTTCCACGGCCGCTCGCCGGGCTCGTCGTCCGGGTACGCCGAGGCGATGCTCGCCTGCGAGGCGATCAGCGAGGCGGGCGGACGCGCGACGGTGCCGCGCGTGTTCGAGGCGAAGTGGTGCAGCGACTCGACGCGGATCACCTCGGCGCCCCACTCGGCAAGATGCATCGTCGAGTACGGCCCGGCGAAGACGACCGTGAAGTCGAGGATGCGCATGCCCTCCAGCGGCAGCCGCTCGCGCCTCGGAGGCGTCGAGGGGGCGCGGGCGGCCCGGCGCGGCAGGCCATCGAGCACCTCGGCGGTGTGTTCGCCCAGCCGCGGCGCCCGGCGGCGCTTCGGCATCGGCTCGTCGTCGCGGTAGAGGGTGTGGTGGTATCCGGGGTACTGGACCGGGCCGGTCTCGGGGTGGTCGATGGTCTGGAAGAAGCGCCGGTACGTGAAGTTCTCGTCGTCGAGCAGGTCGGCGATGGTGTTGATCGGCCCGCCGAGCACGCCGTACTGCTGCGAGATGTCGCGGATCTCGCGCTTCGTGCGCTCGGCCATCCAGGGCAGCAGGTAGTCGAGGAACTGCTCGTAGCGCCCGGGCTTGGAGCGTTCGGCGAGCGTGCCCCACTCCTCGGTCTCGAGGAGGTCCTCGCGGCCGATCATGCGCAGCGTGCGGTCGAGCCGGTCGGCACTGCCGCCCATCATGTAGAAGCCGTCCTTGCACGGGAGCGTGCCGGCCCCGACCGACCATCCGAGCGGCATCCGGCTGAGGATGCGTCCCGCGTACTGGTACCCGATGAGCCGCGACAGCCGCATGTCGATCGAGTGCGCCGCCGTCTCGTAGGCGCTCACGTCCAGGTGCTCGCCGTGCCCGGTCTCCTCCGCCGCACGCAGCGCGACGGCGGTGGCGAGCGCGGCCGAGTAGCCCGTGTGGTAGAGGGTCACGCGGCCCGCGGTCTTGAGCGGGTAGTGGTCGGCGTTCCCCGAGCTCGCCATCGGCCCGCCCATGGCGTAGAGCGTGAGGTCCATACCCTCGAAGTCCCGGTACGGGCCGGTCTGCCCGAAGTTGGTGATGGAGGTCATCACGAGCTTCGGCTGCACCTCGCGCAGCGCCTCGTAGCCAAGCCCGAGCCGGTCCATCACGCCGGGCCGGTAGTTCTCGACGAGCACATCGGCCGTTGCGACAAGGTCGAGGAGGTGCTCGCGGCCCTCGTCGGTGCGGAGGTCGAGGATGACGCTACGCTTGTTGGTGTTGAGGAACAGGAACACGCCGGAGCGGTCGAGGCCGGGGACGTCGCCGAAGAACGGTGGGAGCGCCCGGGCGGGGTCGCCGCCGGGCCGCTCGACCTTGATCACCTCGGCGCCCGAGTCGGCGAGGACGCGCGTGCAGAAGGGGCCCGCCGCGTGTTGCGTCAGGTCGATCACGCGCACGTCGTCCAGCGGCATGAGTGCGGTCATCAGTCGTCGGGGCGGATTCTACGCGGTCGGCCGGGCGCCGTTGTGGGATCCCTCGATGGTCAGTGGGTGGCGAGGGGTGGAGATCGGACATGGACTAGTCTAGACTAGTCTGGACTAGACTAGTCCATGTTTGGAGGGACGATGACGACCGAACACACCGAGACTCGCCCCGCCTGGACCATCGCCGAGGCCAAGGCCCGCCTCTCGGAGATCTTGCGTCTCGCCGAGGAGGAAGGCCCGCAGCGCATCGGCGTCCGCAACGCCTTCGTCGTCGTGCCCGAGCACGTGTGGCAGGAGCGCGAGCCGGAACCGGAATTGTCACTGGGCCAGTGGCTCGTCCGAAACATGCCGCGCGGCACGAACCTCGAAGTCCCCGACCGCCACTCGAATAGGCCGATTCCGTTCATCGATGACGACGACGCATGACCGGATTCGTCCTCGACACCAACGTGGTCTCAGAGACGACACGCGAACTTCCGGATCGGAGGGTCGTTGAGTTCCTCGACCAGCCGTTCGGGATCTGGCTGCCCTCAATGGTCGTGCACGAGCTCGAGTTCGGCTTGCAGCTCCTTCCAGCGGGGCAGCGGCGCGATCGGCTCGCCGCCGCGCACGAACGTATCCTGCGTGCGTACGGCGAGCGCATCCTCGCCATGGATCGGCCAGCAGCGGAATGGGCGGCGCGGTTCCGAGCAGACGCGCGGCGAATCGGACGTGTTCTCGACCTGGGTGACGCGTTGATTGCCGGCACCGCGCGGGCGAACGACCTCGCCATCGCCACCCGCAACGTGCGCGACTTCGAGGGACTGGATGTCGAGGTCGTGAACCCCTGGGAGCCGCTCCCACCGACAACGTCCCCATGACGCCACGGCGATGACTCCGTAGGCTGGCGACATGAACCTCCTCGAAGACCCCGGCCGCTTCCACTGGAAGTGGATCGTCATCGCCGTCGGCTTGCTCGTCGTCTACGCCATCGAGCGCTCCGTCCGCACGGGCGGGCTGTTCTAGCCCCGCACGCCCGAGGCGCGACCTCTCCATGGACCTGTCGCACCCCTCTGCCATCGAGCGCTGGCTGCTCGACCACGCCTCGCCCGAGCCGCTCGACTCCGCGCGCGCGCTCTACGCGCTCATGCCGCGCCAGCGCGGCGGCCAGCTTCCGTTCGTCGACGTGCCTTACGACGCCCGCCGCGAGGAGCACTGGGCCGACGCCGCCCGCGTCGCCGACTACACCTCGCACGCGCCCGAGGGCGCCCGGCGAGTCCTCGACATCGGGCCCGGCGACGGCTGGCCCGCGCTCCCCGTCGCCGCCGCGCGCCCCGACCTCGAGGTCATCGGCGTCGACCCCGCCGCACCGCGGACAGTGGTCTGCGCCGCCAACGCCGCCCGGCTCGGCCTCGGCAACGCCTCGTTCGTCACGGGCGACGCGGCCGCGCTGCCGCTCGCCGGCGACTCGGTCGACCTCGTCACGGCGGCCTCGGCGCTGGAGGAGGTAGCCGACCCGGCGGCCGTCTTCGCCGAGCTGCGCCGCGTGCTGCGCGACGGTGGCGTGCTCCGCGCCTCGTACCAGGACTGGCGCCTCGCGGCGCCGACGATCGAGACCGTGCTGCTGTGGGACGGCGTCGCAGCGCAGGGTACCTCCGAGACAATGCCGCTGCGCCTCTACACCTACGTGCACCGCCTCCAGGAGCCCGCCGTCGAACGGCGGTGGACCCTCGAACTCCCCGCTGAGGGAGCTGCCGCTGCCCTCCACCAACGGGCGCTCGAGGCATCCGCCGCGGGCCGCCGCGCATACGGCGAGACGCTGCTCACGCCGTCGCTCGCCGCGGAACTCGGCGTGCCGCTGCTCGAACGCCTGGCGCCGCTCGCGCGGCGCACCACGGTCGTGGAGATGCGCAGGTGGACGACGGAGTGGCTGGTCGCTGCGCTGGAGGCGGCCGGCTTCCGCGACGTACGGGCCACAGCCCACCCCGGTGACATCGCGCGCCACGTCGGGCGCGAGCTGATCGCGCGCGGCGACGTGGACGCGGTGGCCCCGCACTTCGCAGCCCTCACGACCGCGATAGGGGTCGCGGCGGGGCGCCGGCCCGGTCGCGAGATGGTCGCCGCGCGGCGCTGATCTGGCGCTACGAGGGGCCGATGATGCGCTGCATCTCCTCGTCGGTGAACGCGCGCAGCGTCTCACTGGTGACGTTGCCCGTCTGCGCGATGTTGAACGCGCCGTTCATCATCGCCTCCTCGCTGGGCGCGTTGACGACCGTGACGAGGTCGTAGTGGCCCTGCGTCCAGTAGTGGCCGAGCACCTCGAAGCCCGCGGCCTCGTTGAGCTCGCGGATCTCGTCGGCGCGGTGCACGGTCTCCTTGAGTCGCTTGCGGCCTTCGTCGGTGAACCGGTAGAGCACGACGTAGCGCGGCATCGCTCTCCTCCTCGCCTGCCCCGCGAGCGTACCGCCGCACAGCGGCTGCGAGTAGCCACGATCCCGAGGCGCCGACGGGTCACGCGTCGAGCGCTTCGTCTTCGGCACCGCCCGGCAGCGATACAGATGCGGCAGCCGGGGTCAGGGCTGCCGCAACTCAGGGAAGTAGGTCCGGTAGAAGCCACGGTCGCGCGTCAGGAAGGCGTCGGCGGCGACCACGGCGTGAGCACCGATGAGGAAGTCCGGAACGACACGCGTCCTTGGACCTCCCGCCCGGCGGTAGCGCTTCCAGCGCAGCCCGCCCTCGTACGCGATCGCCGTGTTGATCGATACGGTCGCAACATTCAGGTCGCGCAGAGCCTGGTCGAGCCCGGCGCGGTCAGGGAAGGCGGGCACGAGTTCCGCGTACACGACATCGCACGCCACGATCGCGCCCGCGTCGTATGCGGCTCGCATCCGTTCTCGCGACTCCGCATGGTGCGAAGACTCGGACTGGAACAAGTCCAGCAGGACGCTGGTATCGACGGCGGTGATCACCGGCCGCGAGCCTCTTCGATGTACTCGTCGATGTCGGTGTCGAATACGCCGTCAAGGATCCCGGCGACGCGGTCGACCGGGTGCTCGCTGCCCGCCCGCTTCCGGATCAGCAGCCCATCATCCGTGGGAGTTATCTCGACCTCGACGTTGTGGTTCATCCCGAACCGATCGCGCAGCGCCTTCGGGATCGTGATCTGGCCCCGTTCGGAGATCTTCATCGGCCTGCCTTGGTATGAAACGTGTACCCCGAGATTCGTACCAACTCTATCATACTGCGGGTTCTCGTCGGCTACTCGTAGATCACGTCCCCGCGGTGCAGGCGGTACGCCGTGTCGTACGTCTGCTCCGCCGAGCGCACCGTCGGCGAGTGCGCCGTCAGGAACCGCGCCGCACCGATCAGCACGTGCCCGCCCTCCGGCCGCTCACCGAAGTGCTCCGCCAGCCGCACCGCCGCCTCGAAGATCTGGAACTCGTGGAACCCCGAGTCCTCCCGCAGCAGCGCCGTCCCCAGCCCCGCGACCAGATCGTCGCGGCGGCCCGCCGCGAGCAGGTCGGCGGCGTGGCTCGCGGTCTCGTCGACGCGCTGCTGACGGTCGAACTCCGCGAGCAGCGCCCCGAGGTCGCCCGCGCCGTTGCCATTCCTCGCAAGGTGCGGGATCGGCTGCTTCGGCACGTTGAGGAACCGGTCGAGGTACACCGCCGCCGCGCCGTGCAGCACCCCTCGCGCCAGCTCGCGCGAGGGCGCGCGCCGCATCGCCTGGAACAGCGCGTGGGCGTACGTGAACGTGTGGTGCACCGTGTCCCAGTCGCCGAACTCGTTCGCGACGTGGAAGTGCACCGCGCGCCGAGCCGCGGCGTACGCGACGGCCGCCGAGAGCTCGACGAGCGTCGCGCCCTCGCGCGCCGCCTCGACGACCCCGTGCAGCGAGACGCGCGGCTCGTCGTCGAGGATCGACTCGGCGAGGGGGAGGTGGCCGTCCCACGCCTCGTTGCGCTCGCCGCCCTCGGCGAGTGCGGAGTCGAGGGCCGCGTCGGCCTCGGCGATGAGGCCCGGCAGGTCTACCGGGTGCTGCCAGCTCGCCGCCTCCTCCATGCGCTCGGCGCCGGCGATGAGCGGGATCATGCTCGGCAGGACCGCCTCGGCGTGCTCCCACCCGACGTGATCGACGAGCTCGAAGGCCTTGTTCGCGAAGTCGAGCGTGTGACCCACGTCCATGAAGACGTGGTCCGTGCTCGCCGCGAACACCATGTCCGCGACCTGCTCCGGCGCGAGGTCGATCGCGACCGCGGTGCGCAGCGCGCGCTCCGCCGGGTCCTGCGAGCGCGTCTCCATGAAGCGCCGGAACCACGCGCGGTACATCTCCGGCCGATGCTCCGAGGTCTCCAGCGGGTCGAGGTCGAAGTCCGGCGGCTCACCCGCCGTCGAGCGCGCGACGTGCATGAGGCCCTGGTAGAGCGCGCGCGGGCGGTCCTCCTCGGCGAGCACGTGCAGCGTGTTCGCCATCGCGGTGAGGATCGAGAGACCGGTGCTCCACCCGCTCGCGCGGTTGCGCGTCCCGAACAGCGCGGCGCGCTCCAGCAGCGGCCCGGTCGCGCCCAGCTCATGGAGCCCGATGACGGACTTGGCGAGGACGAGCCGGATGTTCTGCTCCAGCCCCTCGTCGAGCTTGCGCAGCCAGTGCGCCTCGCGGTCCGACTCGCGCGGCACGGGATCCACCCACACGTCGCCGTCGCGCACCTCGACGTCAAACGAGGTCACGTCGTCCGCGAACGGGTCGAAGGTCGAGCCGCCGGCGAGGTCGAAGCGGGCGTGGTGCCAGTGGCAGGTGAGGATGCCGTTGCGGATCGTGCCCTGGCTCAGCGGGAAGCCCATGTGCGGGCAGCGGTTATCGAGCGCGTAGACCTCGCCGCCCACGACGAAGACGACGATGGTGCGGCCCCCGGCCGAGACCACGCGCGGAGCACCGCCTTCGAGGTCGGCGAGCGGCCCGACGTGGACCGTCGCGCCGCTGCTGGTCTCGCTGCGGGGAGTGGTGGTCGTCATGATGCGCCTCCCGGGAGTCACTACGGTCGAGTATAGGAGCGCGGCCAACCCTTGCCGCCGCGTCCCGCGGGAGCCGACGCTCCTCGCGGCTGTGCGATGATCGGCGGCGAACTACACGACCTGAACAAGAACCAGGGACGGAGAAGGCGATGGCAGACCCCATCCGCGTCGGCATCGTGGGCGCGACCGTGACGACGGGCGGCAGCGGCTGGGGCGCGAACGCCCACGTTCCCGCGCTCCACGCCCTCCCCGACTATGAGCTCGCGGCCGTCTGCACCGCGCACGAGGAGACGGCGGCGGCCTCCGCCGAGCGCTTCGGCGCACCGCTCGCCTTCCACGACATCGACGCGATGGTGGCGCGCTCGGACATCGACCTCGTCGTTGTGTCGGTGCGGGTGCCGCTACACCACGAGCTCGTGATGGCGGCGCTGCGCGCGGGCAAGGACGTGTTCTGCGAGTGGCCGCTGGGCGCGACGGTCGCCGAGGCCGAGGAGATGGCGGACCTCGCGCGCGAGCGGGGGTTGCGCACGTCCGTCGGGCTGCAGGGCCGCAGCGACCCCGCCATCCGCTACGCCCGCGACCTCGTGGCGCAGGGCTACGTCGGCGAGGTGCTGACCGCGAACCTGAGCGTGATGTCGCAGGCCGTCCTCGAGCGAGGCCCCGGCCGCATCTGGCAGGCCGTCCGCGCCAACGGCGCGAACCCGCTCACCATCGCGGGCGGCCACGCCATCGACGCGCTGTGCGCGATCCTGGGCGAGATCACCGAGGTCTCCGCCCGCGTGACCACGCGCATCACCGCGTGGCGCGACGAGGAGACCGGGCTCGACGTCCCTGTCGACGCCCCAGACAGCATCGCCGTCGCCGGGCGCTTCGAGGGCGGCGCGGAGGCCGCGATCCAGGTGGCGAGCGTGCCCGCGCACGCGACCGGCACGCGCCTCGAGATCTTCGGCCGCGAGGGCGCGCTGTTCCTCTCCGCACCCTCGGCGAACATCGGCCCGAACCGGCTGCTCGGCGCGCGCCGCGGCGAGGAACTCGCCGAGCTGGAGCCGCCTGACACGTACATCCTCGCCCCCGAGGGGACGCCGTCGGGCCCACCGCGCAACGTCGCGCACGCCTACGCGCGCATCGCCGACGCGCTCGATGCCGGCGAGGCGTTCACGACCGACTTCGACCTCGCCGTCACGCGCCACCGCCTGCTCGCGGCCATCGAGCGCTCATCGCAGACCGGCGAGGCCGTGACGGTGCCTGCGTAGCCGGGCTCACGGGTCCGCCGGGTGTAGGGGCGCCTGCTCTATACTCCGCGCGGCACACAACTCGCTGGATGATCGGCGCGCGACGCCGCGCGGCGCGCGGATGGAGGTCAGGGTGGAAACGCGTTACCTGGGCAACTCGGGGCTTGAGGTCTCGGTCGTCGGACTCGGCACCAACAACTTCGGCGGGCGCATGGACCAGGAGGCCACCACCGAGGTCGTCCGCAAGTCCATCGACCTCGGCATCACGCTCTTCGACACCGCCGACATCTACGGCGGCTCGCTCTCCGAGCAGTACCTCGGCCGCGCGCTCGGCGCCGACCGCCACGACGTGATCATCGCCACCAAGTTCGGCATGTCGATGGGCGAGGGGCCGTTCACGTCGGGCGCGTCGCGGCGCTACATCATGAGCGCGGTCGAGGACAGCCTGCGCCGCCTCGGCACCGACTACATCGACCTCTACCAGGTGCACCAGCCCGACCGCAGCACCCCGCTCGAGGAGACCATGCGCGCCCTCGACGACCTCGTGCGCGACGGCAAGGTGCGCTACCTCGGCAACTCGAACTACGACGGGTGGGAGATCGCGAGCGGCCACTACATCGCGCAGCGCGACCACCTGACGCCGTTCATCTCCGCGCAGAACAACTACAGCCTCCTCGAACGCAGCATCGAGACCGAGATCGCGCCGGCCTGCGAGGCCTTCGGGCTCGGCATGCTGCCGTTCTTCCCGCTCGCCAGCGGCCTGCTCACCGGCAAGTACCGCCGCGACGAGGCGCCGCCGGAGGGCACGCGCCTCGCCGGCCGCGCCCGCGACGGGCGCGTCGCGAGCGACCGCACGTGGGACATCGTCGAGCGCCTCGACGAGTGGGCGCGCGAGCACGACCACACGCTGCTCGACCTCGCGTTCGCGTGGCTCGCCTCGAAGCCGTTCGTCGGCAGCGTCATCGCCGGCGCGACGAAGCCCGAGCAGGTCGAGGCGAACGTCGCCGCGGGCGATTGGCGGCTGACGCCCGAGGAGATGGCCGAGGTCGACGCGATCGCGCGGTAGCGCCCGCGCAGCTTGCCGTTACCGTCGCTCGAACTGACTCCGGTGCCGGTAGAGGTCGAACGATGCCCAACAGGGCGCGGCGAGACTCGCGCCGGCGGGCGGGAATCCAGCCTGGATGACCTTGAACCCGCGGCTGTCGAGGTACTCAACGGCGGGAATGAAGTCGCTATCCGAGGACACGAGGACAGCGACATCGTAGGCGCCTTCCCATGCCAGCCGGATCATGTCGGTGACGAGCGCGCTGTCGACACCCTTCTCCTGCGTGCCGCTCAGATCGTTCCCACACGCAGGACACACCTGAATGGACTCGTGGCAGCGGGGACAGCGCGGGGCCTGTCGAGGGCGACGCTCCTTGAGTACCACCTGGATGCCCGGCTGCAGATCGAGCCAGTTCCTCATCCAGTTGCGGAGCCCTATATCGCGTCTGCTGGCGCTGTCGTACGAGGCGTATACGTGCATCCCGGCGTAGGCCACGCCCGGGAACATGCCGACACGAGATGCTTCGGCGACTATCCATCTGGGGAACTTCTCCCAGTCGAACCGGAAGTCCCGACCGACCTTCTTGCTCATTCCCAGTTGAAGGTTCCAGAAGTCCACGAAGACGTGTACGCGATAATGCGGGATAGCGCCCGGTTGAGTGGTCACGGACTCCCCAAAAGAAGAGCCACGGACGCATTGCCGTGGCTCTGTATGGCCGACGGGAACCATCTCGATGACCGAGGGAGAACCGCCGGGGGCTGTAGTACGTATTAGGCTACGTTCGTGCCTCCGGCCCGTCAACGGGTTGGGGGGCCTACGGCGAGCATAGGCGCGCGGTCTGTACAGTCTGCGAGCGGACACGAGGGGGAGTCCCATGCCCGATGAGCCGACGCAGGACGAGGTGCTGTCCTGGTTCGACACGCTCAGCAACTGGGGGCGATGGGGCGAGGAGGACACGCTCGGCACGCTCAACCTGATTACGCCCGAGAAGCGCCGCCAGGCCGCCTCGCTCGTCCGCGACGGGGTCAGCGTCTCGTGCTCGCGCGTCATCCGATGGCACGGCGCGGGGGCGATGGCCGGCGCCAACCCCACCATCACCATGGCCCAGAGCGGTGAGCGCTACGTCCTCGGCGACGAGGACCCCGACCCCGACTTCCCGGGCGAGAACGCGCTCCAGTGGGCCGGCGAGCAGATCTCCCTGCTCTTCCACGGCTTCATCTTCACGCACATCGACGGCCTCGGGCACGTCTTCTTCCGCGGCCAGATGTACAACGGCCGCTCCGCCGGCCTCATCACCGCCTCGGACGGCGCGCAGGTGCAGACCTCCGACGTCATGCGCGACGGCATCATGAGCCGTGGCGTGCTGCTCGACATCGCCCGCCTGCGCGGCGTCGAGACCCTCGACCCGTCGGACGGCGTCTACCCCGAGGACCTCGAGGCCGCCGAGGAGGCGCAGGGCGTGCGCATCGAGGAGGGCGACGTGCTCTTGCTGCGTACCGGCTACGGCGCGCAGCTCGAGGCCGCGCACGCTGCGGGCGAGGAGCCGCCCATGGAGCACTCGGGGTATCACGTGGCGTGCATGCCGTGGATCCGCGAGCGTGGCGTCGCGCTGCTCGGCGCCGACGTGGTGAACGACATGAGCCACCGCCCCTACCCGAAGGTGCGCCTCCCGGTGCACGAGATCGCGCTCGTCGCGATGGGCCTGCGGCTGATCGACAACGCCCACCTCGAACGCCTCGCCGAGGCGTGCGCCGAGCGCAACCGCTGGGAGTTCTGCTTCACGCTCAACCCGCTGCGCCTGGAGCGCGGCACGGGCTCGCCCGTCAACCCGATCGCCACGCTCTGAGGGGTCGCCGCAGCGTCGGCGCACTCACCTGTCGCTAGCCGCTGTACGTCCACCCCGTGTACACCGAGGTCAGCGGGTCGCCGGAGCCGACGACTTCCCCGTCGACGACGCGGCCGATCACGAGCACGTGGTCGCCGACCTCGATGAACTGCTCCGCCTCGCACTCGATCCACGCCAGCGCGTCGTCCAGCACCGGGCAGCCCGAGGGGCGCAGCGTGTGCTCCACCTCGTCCAGCTTGTGGTAGCGCTGCGCGGACGCGGTCTCGCTACGACCCTGGATCTTCGAGGCGTCGAACGGCTGCAGGAACTCCCGCGCGAGCGCCATGCCGTCGAGGCCCTCCTCCAGCACGTTGACGGTGAAGGCGCCGTTCTTGCGGATGCGCGCCAGGCTCCGCGAGTCGTCCTCGAACGCCACGAGGAGCAGGCGAGGCTCGAAGGAGACCTGCATCACCCAGTCCGCGATCATCCCGTTCGCCTGCCCATCCTCGACCGACCCGACGACGTACACCCCGTACGCCAGCTCGTGCATCGCCATCTCGATGGGGTCGAGCTCCTTGCGGTCGGGTGTCCCGGGGGGCAGGTCCGGCAGGGTCATGGCGCGTCCTCCGCTCTGCCTCTGCACGATACCGCGCCCGCGAGGCGGCGTCGCCGGAGCCGGTAAAACAGAAACCCGCCGTGCGCGAGGCGCGACGGCGGGTCCGTGCGTGATCCGTAGCCGGGCGCTAGCGCTCCGCCATCGGCACGTAGTTGCGGGTGGTCTCGCCGGTGTAGATCTGGCGCGGCCGGTTGAGGCGGCCACCCTCCTCGTGGTGCTCGCGCCAGTGCGCGATCCACCCGGGCATGCGCCCGAGGGCGAAGAGCGGCGTGGAGCCGTTCTCCGGGACGCCCAGCGCCTCGTAGATGATGCCGCTGTAGAAGTCCACGTTCGGGTAGAGCTGCCGCGAGACGTAGTAGTCGTCGTTGAGGGCCAGCTCCTCAAGCTCGAGGGCGATCTCGAGCAGGCGCGGCGAGTAACCAAGGTCCTCGATGACCTCGTGCGCGTGCTTCCTGAGAATCGTGGCGCGCGGGTCGAAGTTCCTGTAGACGCGGTGGCCGAAGCCCATCAGGCGCGTGGTGTCGTTCGTGTCCTTGGTCTTCTCGAGGAACGCCCTCGCGCTCCCCTCCTCGGATGCGATGTCCTCAAGCATGTCCAGCACGGCCTGGTTCGCCCCGCCGTGGAGCGGGCCCGACAGCGCCTCGATGGCTGCCGCGGTCGAGGCGTAGATGTCGGCGCGCGAGCTGCCGACCATCCGCATGGTGCTGGTCGAGCAGTTCTGCTCGTGGTCGGCGTGGAGGATGAGCAGCGTGTCGAGGGCTCGGACGCGCGCCTCGCTCAGACGGTACTCCTCGGTAGGCACGCCGAACATCATCCACAGCAGGTTCTCGGGGTAGCTGAGGTCGTTGCGCGGGTAGTTGAAGGGCTGGCCCATGGCGTACTTGAATACGAACGCGCAGATCGTCGGGAGCTTCGCGAGCAGTCGATACATGGAGATGTCCACCTGCTCGGGGTCGAGCGGGTCGAGCGAGTCCTGGTAGAAGGTCGAGAGCGAACCCACTACCGCCGCGGTCACCTTCATGGGGTGCGCGTCCAGCGGGTACGCGTCGTACATCCCGAGGATCTTCTCGTGGATGAGTGAGTGGCGCGTGATGCGTTCGGTGAAGGCGTCGAGCTGCGCTTGCGACGGCAGCTCACCATGCAGGACGAGGTACGACGTTTCGAGGAAGGTGCTCTGCTCGGCGAGTTGCTCGATTGGGTAGCCGCGGTAGCGGAGGATGCCCTCCTCGCCGTTGATGAACGTGATGTTGCTGACCGTGCTGCCAGTGTTTCCGTAGCCCGGGTCATACGTGATGAGCCCGGAACTAGCCCGCAGCTGCGAGATGTCGATGGCGCGCTCACCCTCGGTGCCCTCGATGATGGGCAGCTCGTAAGTGGCGCCGTCGACCGTCAGCGTGGCTACGTCGGTGGTTACCTCCGCTGCAAGCGTCATGCCAGACCTCCAGTCACCGCTCGCACGACGATCCCCCGCAGGCCGGGTCCGCCTGGATGCGTCGTGAGTCCGGGGCCGGAGGCCCCGCCGCGCCTCCCATTCTAGCCAAAATCCGGGGGCGGTGCGGGAGACACGCCGCCGAATCGGCATGGCGCACCGGGCTATGTCCCGTTGTGATAGGCGCCGGCCGGCCGGCTATACCCATTTGTCATCGCCCTCGTTCGTCCCCGTGAGCCGGACATATGATGGTAGGTGGAAGTGTCGCTCCCACCACGACGAGAGGACGGCAGCCATGCGCATCGCGATCACCGGAGGCACCGGGCTCATCGGCTCAGCCCTGCGCGAGCGACTCGCCGCAGCAGGCCACGAGGCGAACGCCATCCGTCGCGGCCCCGAGGGCGATCCCGCGTCGCAGTGGGACCCCGCCGCGGGCTGGGTGCGCGACGGCGCGTTCGCCGGCTACGACGCCGTCGTCCACCTCAGCGGCGCCAGCATCGGCGAGGGCCGCTGGTCGGCTTCGCGCCGTGAGCTGCTGCGCAGCAGCCGCATCGACTCCACCCGCACGCTCGTCGGGCACCTCGGCTCGCTGCCCGCGGAGGACCGGCCGGGCGTGCTCGTCAGCCAGTCCGCCGTCGGCTATTACGGCGAGCGCGGCGACGAGGAGCTGACGGAGGCGGCGACTCCCGGCACGGGCTTCCTCGCCGACCTCGTCATCGCGTGGGAGCGCGAGGCGGTGCGTGCCGAGGAGCACGGCATCCGCACCGTGCGGCACCGCTCGGCGATCGTGCTCTCGCGCGAGGGCCCGCCGCTGTCGCGGCTGCTGCTCCCGTTCCGCCTCGGCGTCGGCGGCAACCTGGGCAACGGCCGGTGGTGGATGCCGTGGGTCACGCTCGAGGACGAGGTGCGCTCCATCGAGCACGTGTTGGCGAATGACGTGAGCGGCCCCGTGAACGTCGCCGCTCCCGACGCGGTCACGAACGCCGGCTTCACGAAGGCCCTCGGCCGCGCGCTGCGCCGCCCGACGATCTTCCCGGTGCCGATGTTCGCCTACCGGCTCGCCTTCGGGCAGGACCCCGCGGAGCTGTTCGCCAGCCAGCGCGTCGCGCCGCAGGCGCTCACCGCATCCGGCTTCGAGTTCGCCCAGCCGGACATCGACAGCGCGTTCGCCTCGCTGCTGCGCTAACGCGCCGCGGCTGGCGAGCCCAGTACGATCAGATTTCCCAGAGGCCTCGGGCCTTGGTACCGCTAATGTCGTGCATCTGGAGGTATCCGCAGTAGCTGCAGTGGAGCAGTCGAAACCATTCGTCAGGATTGCCTGTCGGGCTGAGGCCAGTGTTGCGAATGTCCACCCCGGTCCGGCGCCTCAGCGTGCCTTGGCGACATGCGGGGCACACTTGGTCTTTGGCGCCAACTAGGTTCACACGTTCGCGAATCAGCCTCTTGGCAATCCGTACATCAGAGAACAGAAATGCAGCCGAGATACGCTCATTGGGATCAATCTCGACTGTCCGCGAGAGAAGACTCCGTAAGTACTGGCGTTCCACGCCCAACTCTTGGGGCATCTGGCTTAGTCCTGGTTCATAGGACTCGCGGGGAAAGATCTTCCCGCCCGTCACTAGCCAATAGAGCAGTTTACCTAGGCTGTACACGTCGCTCTTCGGCCCTACCGGCCCCGCTGCGCCTGCTTCGAGTTCAGGGGCAGCGAAGGAACGGCTCCCGAGCGGCTCATCGGTGAGCGTGTACGCCTCACCGTTCTCGATCTGGCAGATTCCAAAGTCAATGAGATATGCGCGGCGACCCTCGGAATCCTCACCGACCACGACGTTTTGCGGTTTGACATCGCGATGGACGACTCCCTGTTCGTGAGCGTGCATCACCGCCTCAACAACGTCTATGAAGAGGCCGAGGGCCGCGTCAAACGAAAGCCCCTCCGCGACCTCGTCGAGTGTGGGACCGATGTAGGGGTAGACGAGATACGGAGGATCGTCGAGCGAGCAGTCCTCGACCTGAGGTATGCGCGGTGAGTCTATCCGCCGGAGCGCTTCGATCTCATCCTTGAAGCGTTCGAGACGACTGCTGTTCTTGAGGCGCTTGAGGACCCAGCCGCCTTCGTCGGCTGGGTCCTCCAAATCGCGCACACGGAAGGCACGGGCTTGACCGCCCTCACCGAGGGAGTCGATCGTCTGCCATCGATCCCCGTAGCGCTTGGCCATGAAGGGCAGCTGCCTCTAGAACGGGAAGTCCGAGTGGCCTTCCTCCTTCGCGCCCACGAGGATCGCCATGTTCCCCGGCGGGTGCGCGTTCTCGTACATGAGCTGATGGCTCTCGCCCACCTCGTCGAACTGGAAGACGCGTGACAGCGCCGGGTCGATGCGGCCCTGCGCCACGAAGTCGTTGAACTCCGCGCACTCCTCGACGTTGGCGAAGTGCGAGCCCTGGAAGCGCTTCTGGCGCATCCACAGGTAGCGCAGGTCCACGTCGGCGTTGTAGCCCGACGTGCCGGCGCAGATCACCACCATGCCGCCGTTGTCGACCAGGAAGATCGAGGTCGGGATCGTCGCCTCGCCCGGGTGGTCGAAGACGATCTTCGGGTTGCGGCGCTCACCCAGCGCGTCCCAGAACGCCCGGCCGAAGCCACGCGCCCCCTGCGCCCAGGCGCCGAACGCCTCGGCGTCGTCGGTGGCGGGGAGCCGGCCCCAGTGCTCGAAGTCGCGACGGTTGATCACGCCCTTCGCCCCGAGCTGCAGGCAGAACTCGTACTTGGACTCGTCCGAGACGACGGCGATCGGGTGGCCGCCGAACTCACGCACGATCTGGATCGCCATCGACCCGAGGCCGCCCGCGCCGCCCCAGATCAGGACCGGGTCGCCTTCCTCGACGACGTTCGGCGGCCAGCCGCGCAGCATCCGCCACGCGGTCGCGCCGACGAGCATGTACGCCGCCGCGCCTTCCCACGTGAGGTTCGGCGGCTTGGGGTAGCACTGGTAGTGGTCCACGAGCGTGAACTGCGCGAACGAGCCCCAGTTCTCCTCGTAGCCCCAGATCTTGTTCGACGACGACATCATCGGGTCGCCGCCGGCGACGATGTCCGGGGCGTCCTCGTCCCACATCCCGCACGACAGCACGACCTCGTCGCCGACCTTGACGTTCGTGACCTCGTCGCCCACCGCGTAGACGATGCCCGAGGCGTCGGAGCCACCGATGTGGAACTCCTCCTCGGCGCCCTGCCGCTGGCGCGCGGCAATCACGTCCACCGGGTAGCCGAGCGCGGCCCACACGTTGTTGTAGTTGGTGCCTGCCGCCATCACGTACACGAGTACCTGGCGCGGTCCTGGCGTCGGCGTGTCGATCGCCTCGACCTTGAACGCGTCGCGAGGGGCGCCGAAGCGCTCCGGGCGAATCAGGCTGGCATACATCTTCGGCGGCACTTCCCCGACAGGGGGCGCCTCGCCGACCTCGTAGATCTCCTTGGGCACTTCGCTCTCCTCCAGCGTCTGAATGCCGATCAGGCCGCCGTCTGCGGCCGGGCCCGCGTATCCTACACTGCGCGCGCCGCAGGGACTCGCACCGAGACTGCTCGATTCTCCTCCCGCGCGCCGCGCGTCACCCCGGCGGGGGCGAAACGGGGCCGAACGTGCCGGAAGCCAGCCACCCGCCGCCCCCTCGCATCCGCGTCATCGCCATCTGCCTCGTCCTCCACGAGGACCACCTGCTCATGGCCGAGGGCTACGACTCCGTCAAGGACGAGGTCTTCTACCGCGCCCTCGGCGGCGAGGTCGAGTTCGGCGAGACGGCCACCGGGGCCGCCGCCCGCGAGCTGCGCGAGGAGCTCGGGCGCGACGTGGTGGTGGGCGACCTCCTCGGCGTGATCGAGAACCGCTTCACCCTGCGGGGCGAGCCCGGCCACGAGATCGTCTTCGAGTTCCTCGCCACGTTCGCGCCGGGCCACGCGCCCGAGGGCCTGGAGCCGATGACCGCGCTGGAGGGCGACGCGCCGTTCACCGCGCGCTGGCTCCCGCTGGCCGAGGTGCTGGCGGGCACGCACCGCGCCTACCCCGAGGGCGTCGAGGACCGCCTCGCGGCGTGGGTGAACCGGCAGTAACCGGGGACGGCGGACTACGACGCCCGGACCGAGCCCGCGCCCTCCCCGTCGAGCGCCGCCACGGCCGCCGTCACGCGCGCGACGAGGCGCTCGATCTCGTCGCTGGCCTCGATGCGGCGGCCGTTCTCGCGGCGCACGTAGAAGGCGTCGACGATCTCGTTGCCGAAGGTGTTGACCTTCGCCATGTGGATGTCGAGCGACATGTCCCGGAGCACGGTGGTGATCGTGTAGAGCAGGCCGAGGCGGTCCGCCGCGTGGACCTCGACGATCGAGTACTCGTCGGAGCTGGCGTTGTCGATGTCCACGGTGGTCGGGAGCAGCGCCGCCGGCTCCGCGCCGTACGACGCCCGCGCGGCCTCGAGGCGCGACTCGATGGGGAACTCGCCGACGAGCGCGCTGCTCATCGAGTCGAAGATGCGCTCCCAGCGCTGCTCGTCGATGCCGAGCCCGCGCGCGTCCCCGACGTGCATGACGTCGATGGCCACCCCGTCGTCGCGCGTGTACGCGGTGCCGCCCAGCACGTTCACGTTGTGTACCGCCAGCGACCCGGCCACGGCCTGGAGGATGCCCGGCCGGTCGCCCGTGACGATCGTCAGCCGGTCAAGGTTGCCGAGCTGGTCGTGGTGCAGCACCGGCGCGACCGAGCCGCTCGTGCCCGCGCCATCGCGTGCAGTGAATCCGCTCTCGATCAGCTCGATGTGCCGCCCGATCGCCTCGGGCTCCATCGAGAGCAGGTAGCCGACGGGCATCTGGTCGAGGTGCGCCTCGACGGCCCCCGCGTCGACGCGGCCGGACAGCTCGCGCACCGCCGCGTCGCGCCGCACGGCGGGTGTCTGCTGCGAGACGCCGGAGAGCTCGTGCGAGACCCGCAGGTAGAGCGAGCGCATGAGCTGCGCCTTCCAGGCGTTCCACACGTCGGACCCACACGCGCGCGCGTCGGCGACCGACAGCACGTACAGCAGGTCGAGCGTGCGCATGTCGCCGACGGTGTCTGCTACCTCGCGGATCACGCGCTCGTCGGAGATGTCGCGCCGCGTGGCCACGTCGGGCAGCAGCAGGTGGTGCAGCACGGCGTCGTGCAGGCGCTGTGCCGCCTCCTCGCCGAGCCCCGTGCGCTCGGCGAAGCGCTCCGCGATCAGCGCGCCGCGTTCGCTGTGTTCGCCGCCGTGCCCCTTGCCGATGTCGTGCAGCATCGCCGCGAGGAGCACCTCGCGCGGATCGCCGATGCGCGCGGCGGCCTCGGGCGTGCCGGCGTCGAAGTCGTCGGTCTCCATCGCCGCCTTCGCCTCGACGACGGTACGGCAGACGTGGATGTCCACGGGGTGGGTGTGGAACAGGGTGACGTGCGGCTCGTAGCGCAACGCGGCCCACTCGGGCAGGAGGCGCTCCAGCCACTCGCTCGGTGGGAGCGGCTCCAGGGGTCCGCGCTCGGTGAGGCCTTCCATCGCCCCCACCAGCCGATCGAGGTCGCTGCCACCCTCGTCCGCCGCCTCGGCGTCCTCGCCGCCAGCCGGGCGGCCTCGACGCCACGGCAACGGCAGACTCCAGCGCCGCCTGCCCGAGGAGGCCGCGTGGGGGCGCAGCGCTTCGGCCGCGGCCGCGTCGACGAGGCGCATCACCTCCGTGACCCGGCGGCTCCACTCGTGGCGGTCCGCGCCCAGGCTCTCCGCGACGCGGTCGATCAGGTCGCGCCGCAGCTGGTCGTTCGCGCGCTCCTCGAGCGCGTGCAGCGCGTTGCGGGTGGCGAGCAGGAGTTCGCGCGCCTCGGCGAGCTCGGGTGTGAGCCACCCCTGCTCGCGGTCGTCGGCGATCGCCTGCGAGAGGTCGACCCAGTGGACGGTCTGGAGCGACCGCAGGCCGCCGCGCCCCGCCTTCACATCCGGCTCCTGGAGCTGCCACGGCTCGGCGCGCCGCCGCGCCTCGCGGCCCGCCGCGAGCTGCTCCAGCAGCCACGAGCGGCGACGCCGCACGAAGCTCCGCAGCGCGCCCTGGGACCGCCCGAACAACTCCTCGTCGCCGGCGACGAGGCGAGCGTCGAGGAGCGATGTGCACGTCTGGATGTTGTCGCGCGCCGCCGGAACCACCTGCTGCAGCCTGCGCGTGGAGTGCCCGACCTGCAGGCCGCTGTCCCACAGCGGGTAGAGCACGTGGTTCACCACGTCCTGGTCCGGCTCGCCCGCGAACAGCAGCATGAGGTCGACGTCGGAGTGCCGGCACAGCTCCCGCCGCCCGTAGCTGCCGAGGGCGACCACGGCCATGCCCTCGGCGGCCACGGGCTCGGCGAGCTCGCGCAGGCTGCGGTCGAGCGCGTCACTCAGGCCGTTGGAGAGCGCGAGCCCGGCCTCTGCCCGCGGGCGCGCGAAGGCGCGCCCGGCCACTGCCGAGCGCGCCTCCAGGAATGGTTGCAGCGTTGCGACGTCAACCATTCCGCTGTTTCTCCGGCCGATTCGGCCGCCGGCTGGCTAGAGGGCGTCCACCCCCCGCTCGCCCGTGCGGATGCGCACGACGTCTTCCAGCGGCAACACGGCGATCTTACCGTCGCCGATCGAACCTGTCCGCGCGGTCTCCTCGATGGTCGAGATCACCGTGGGCGCCAGCGAGTCATCGACAAGCACCTCGATGCGGACCTTCGGCAGGAACTCGACCTCGTACTCGGCCCCACGGTAGGTCTCCGTGTGGCCGGCCTGGCGGCCGAAGCCCTGGATGTTGCCGGCTGAGAGTCCGGTCACGCCCGCTTCGCGGAGCGCATCGCGGATGTCGTTCAGCCTGAACGGATTGATGTAGGCGATGATCATCTTCATCTTCGGCTACTCCGTCAGCACGTAGCCCTGCTCTTCGTGCAGGGTGATGTCCAGGCCGCGCAGCTCCTCGTCCTCGGAGACGCGCAGACCCATCGTGCGGTCGATGATAATGGCGATGATGTAGGTCGCGATGAACGAGAACGCGACCGCGATGACGATCGAAATCGCCTGGCGCAGGAACTGGCCGGCCGCCCCGAAGAACGCACCGTCCACGCCGCCGATTGCCGCCTCCGCGAACAGCCCCAGCAACAGCGCACCGACGATGCCGCCCACCATGTGGACTGCAACCACGTCGAGCGAGTCGTCGAAGTTGAAGCGGAACTTGATCTGCAGCGCGGCGAAGCAGATGACGCCGGCCGCAACGCCGATCACGGCTGCCCACAGCGGGCTCACGAAGCCGGCCGCGGGCGTGATCGCCACCAGTCCGGCGACGATGCCCGAGGCGAAGCCCAGCGTGGTCGGCCGCCCGTGCATGATCTGCTCGGACAGCACCCACGCGACGGCTGCGACTCCGGCCGCGATCTGCGTGGTCAGGAAGGCGTTCGCCGCCGCACCGTCCGCGGCCAGGGCCGAACCGGCGTTGAAGCCGAACCAGCCGAACCACAGGATGCCGGCGCCGAGCACCGTGAGCGGCAGGGAGTGCGGGCGAATGATCTCGCGCCGCCAGCCGAGCCGCGGGCCCAGCACCAGCACGAGCGCCAGCGCTGCCGCGCCTGCGTTGATGTGCACCACCAGGCCGCCGGCGAAGTCGATCGCCCCCACGCCTGGAATCTCCGTGCCCTCGGTCGAGCCGATGAAGCCGCCGCCCCAGACCCAGTGGGCCATCGGCGCGTAGACCACGATCGACCAGATCGCGATGAACACGACCCACGACGTGAACTTCATGCGCTCCGCGATCGCGCCCGAGATCAGCGCGGGCGTGATGATCGCAAACATCAGCTGGAAGATCAGGAACACCGAGTCCGGGTATCCCTCGCCGTCGTCCAGTCCGATCTCCGTGCCGAAGCCCAGCTCTCCGAGCGCGAAGAACTCGAGGTCTCCGATCAGACCGAGTCCTCCCGCGTCCCCGCTGAAGGCCAGCGAGTAGCCGATGACGATCCACGTGATCGTCACGACGCCCATGGCCACGTAGTTCTTCATCAGCATGGCCAGGACGTTCCGTCCCCGCACCATGCCGCCGTAGAACAGCGCAAGGCCAGGCGTCATGAAGAGTACGAGCGCCGAGCTAGTGAGTAGCCATGCGGTATGGCCCGTATCCACCTCCGCCTCCTTTCCGCACCACCCCAGTAGTGGCTACATGCAGCATCCTTCGGGTGCGTTACACAGCCTTTGCGGTTGTGTTTCCGGGAGATTGCATGTCCGGAGAATTGGAAGCCCGGCGTGGACAGGCCTGTGGATGCCCTCAGGCAGGGGCGCGGCTATCATCGCCACATCTCCCCACCGGTCCGGAGCAGCACCCATCACCGCGCCCGCGGTCAACGGCCAGACACCCACGAGCGGCGAGGACACTGCCTCGCGCGCCGTCGCGCGCCCCTTCGTGAAGTGGGCCGGCGGCAAGACGCAGATCGTCGACGAGTTGCTCGCGCTCGCGCCCGCGCGGATCGACACGTACTACGAGCCATTCGTGGGCGGTGGAGCATTGTTCTTCCGCCTGGCTGCGGACCCGAAGCTGCGGCCGCAACGCGCCGTCCTCAACGACCTCAACAGAGAACTGATGGCGACGTTCCGCGCCGTCCGCGACGATGTCGACACTCTCATCGCGCGGCTTCACGACCTCCAGAGTGTCTACCGCGAACTGGACTTCGGCGGGCGGGATGACCGCTTCTACGAAGTCCGCGAGGAGTACCGTGAACTAGTCACCGGTGGGAATGCCCAAGACATCGAACTCGCGGCTCGACTGCTTTTTCTGAACAAGACTTGTTTCAATGGCCTCTACCGGGTGAACCGGAGCGGGCAGTTCAACGTGCCTCACGGCCGCTACGCGAACCCACGCATCCTCGACGAGTCGGGCCTGCGAGCAGCCTCCGAGGCCTTAGCGACCGCAGAACTCACGAGCGTGGACTTCGAGGAGGCGTGCGCTGGGGCAGGCCCGAACGACTTCGTGTACTTCGATCCGCCCTTCTACCCGGTGTCATCCACATCGAGCTTCACGGCGTACACGGGCAGCGATTTCAACCACCGCGACCAGCTCCGGCTGAAGCTGCTCGCCGACGGGGTGCGCGCGCACGGAACTGAAGTACTGCTCTCGAATTCTGAGCGCGAGTGGGTAATCGGCGCCTATGAGGCCAGCAACTATCACATCGAGTACATCGAGGCACGCCGCATGATCAACGCTGACGGCGATGGTCGCGGGCCGATCCGGGAACTCGCAATCATGAGCTACGAGCTCCCGACAACGGCGTCGAGTGAGAAGTAGAGCCTGAGCCACGTCTCCAGATCCTCAAGTTCGACTGCCTTGCCGCTGGCCAGAAGGAACGACCGCATGTTCGGGCTGAAGCCTGGCCCAGCGAAGCACACGATGCCGTCAATCGGCCACGCACCGATGTCCGCGATCTGGGCGTGAATCCGCTCTTCCGCAGTCCCGCGCCCCTTCTGCCACTTGCACTCGATACCTAGGGAGCGCCGCAGTTCGGGTTCCGTGACTACTACATCGATGAGGCGCTCTGAGCCCCAAATCCGACGCCCGACCTTGACCTGCGTCCTTACCTGAAGACCAAGCTCTCGACCGATATCCGCTACTGCGGCTTCCAAGGTCTTCCAGCTATCGGGCTCGGGCGTTGCCATCTGTCTCCTCCTCACGCGTGCCGGATCGAGGTGTGCGCCGCGATCTCCGAGTCGAGCGTGGCGAGGTGCGCCGTCGTCAGGTCGTGGACGTCGGCGACGCCGACCGCGCGGCACAGCAGCCCGATCTCCTCGCGGAACGCGGCGAACGTCCCGGCGCCCTGCACCGCCGACTGCTCGATGTCGAACCGCGCCTCGAGGTCCGCGCGCTGTGTCGCGATGCCGACCGGGCAGTTGCCCGTGTGACACGCGAGGTACTGCTGGCACCCGATCGCCACCATCGACGCCGTCGCCAGCGCGACCGCCGTCGCGCCCATCGCGATCGCCTTCGTCACGTCCGCCGCGATGCGGAAGTGCCCCGTCGCCACGATGTCGAGGTCGTCGATGCCGCGGGCGGCGAGGTGCGCAGTCGCGCGGTGCAGCGCGTACTGGATCGGCACCGTGAGGTGGTCCTTCAGCACCTCGGGCGCCGCGCCCGTGCCGCCGCCGCGGCCGTCGATGGTCACGAAGTCCGCGCCCGCCTCGATCGCCGCGTCCAGATCCTCCTCGACGCGCCCGGCGGCGAACTTGATCCCCACCGGCCCACCGCCGAGGTGCTCGCGGATCTCCTCGATGCGCGTCCGGAGCTCGGCGAGCGAGTGGATGTCGGTGAAGCGCGCCGGGGAGTGGGCGGCCTCGCCGGGCCGGAGGCCGCGTACCTCCGCGATGCGCGGCGTGACCTTGTCGGCCGGGAGCAGCCCGCCCGAGCCCGCCTTCGCCGACTGCCCGATCTTCACCTCGACCGCGTCGGCACGCGCGACCTGCCCGGGCGACCAGCCGAAGTAGCCGCTCGCCATCTCGAAGATGAGCCTCGAGGCGTGCGCGCGCTCCTCGTCCAGCATCCCGCCCTCGCCCGTCCCGATCGCGGTGCCCAGCGCCGCCGAGACGCGCGCCAGCGCCGTCTTCGCGCTCACCGACAGCGCGCCGAACGACATGTGGGAGACGAAGAACGGCACGTCGAGGACCAGTGGACGCTCGGCGCGCTGCCCGATGACCGTGCGCAACGACAGCGGCTCGTCGGCGAGGCGCGGCGGGTGTGCGAGCTGGCCCGGCATCAGCAGGATGTGATCCCACTCCGGGTGCAGGTGCTTCCTCGTGCGCATCGCGCTGACCGGCGGCCCGGAACGCATGCCCTGGAGGTAGCCGTAGTACGGCTCCTGCTCATCGTGGCGGCGCGCCCAGCGGTCCAGGTAGCCGGCGTCGTGGTCCTCGGGGAGCGCGGGGACGGCGTCGGCGTCGATCTGCACCTCGCCGCCCTCGATGCGCGCGGGGTAGACGTCGACGCGTTCCATCGGCGCGTAGCGCGAGATGCCGGTGTGCAGGTCGAAGTCGTAGCCGTGCAGCGGGCAGATGATGTCCTCACCGCTGATCGTCCCGTCGCCGAGCTGGCCGCCGCGGTGCGGGCAGCGATTGTCGAGGGCGTGCGGCTCCCCGCCCTCGCCGCAGCGTGCGAGGGCGACGTCGCGCTCGTTGACCCGCACCGTCACCGGGCGGTCAGGCGGCAGCTCCTCGACCCGCATCACCGTCACCCATCGCGGCATGGTGTCCTCCGGCGCATCGCGCGCCCGGCGCGGCCACGATCCTACGTCAAACGTGATGCCACGGCAGTGCCCCCGCCGGGCCCCTCGCGCGGTACCATCGCCCGGCTCCCCGCAAGCCCCGAGGTGCCCGCATGGCCTGGTACGACATCCTCGACACCGATCTCGGGCCGCTGTTCATCGGCGGCTCAGGGGAACGGGTGCACCGCATCAACTTCCTCTCCGGCCGGCACACCCTCCGCGAGGAGGTGGCATGCCTCGAGGCCGACAGCGGTGAGCCCGTCACGCAAGACGCCGATGCGGCTGGCCCCGCCGTCGATGCGCTCGCCGCGTGGTTCGCCGACGGCGGGGAAGACCCCGACCTGCCCCTCGCGCCGCGCGGGACGGAGTTCCAGCGCCGCGTGTGGGAGGCGCTGACCGAGATCCCCCCGGGCGAGACCACCTCGTACGGCGAGATCGCGATCGAGGTCGGCAAGCCCGGCGCGGCGCGGGCCGTCGGCGGGGCAGTGGGCCGCAACCCGATCTCCATCGTCGTGCCGTGCCACCGGGTCATCGCCGGCGACGGCTCGCTCGGCGGCTACGGCGGCGGCCTGGACCGCAAGCGCTGGCTCCTCGCACACGAGGGCGTGCCGCTACCGGGCGAGTAGCCCCGCCAGAACCGCTACAGCCCGAGGTGCGTGAGCAACTCAGGCAGACCCGCAATCTCCACGTCCGGCACCACGTCATACGACGGCACCAGCGGGTTGGTGCGCTGCGCCGTGCGCAGCCCGGCGCGCTGCGCGCCGAAGATGTCGTCCCACGGCCGGTCGCCGACGTACAACGCGCGCGAGGGGTCACTCACGCCGACGGCGGCGAGCGCCGCCTCGAACGCCGCGGGGTGCGGCTTCATGTACTCCAGCTCGCACGTGTAGACCCGCTCGTCGAGCAGGTGCGCCAGGCCGTCGCGTTCGAGGAAGTGCTCGTGGTACGCGCGCGGCCAGTGCGTGTTGGACAGCATCGCGGTGCGCAGGCCCGCCGACCGCATCGCCTCGAGCGTCGCGGCGGCCTCCGTGTCGTGCTCGATGTGCGGCGCCCACGCGTCGAGGTAGGCGCGCGCGGCCTCGTCGAGCACCTCATCCGGGATGTCCACGCCGAGGCGCTCGTGTGCCTCGGCGACGATCTCGGCCAGCGTGCCCGCGCGCTGGTGGGTGGCCGTGCGCTGCCAGAAGTCGTCCTCGGTGGACGCGAGGCACGCCCAGATCTCGTCGGCGGAGTGCGGCGCGTGCGGCTCCAGCACCGCGGCCGCCGGCCGCCACAGCTCCTGGACGCGCACCGAGGTCGCGTGCGTCGAGAGCGTGCCGCCCCAGTCGAACACGACCGCCTCGATGCCCGCGTCGCGAAACGCCATTGGCGCCCTCGCCCATCCCTCGCATGCCTCGGGCAGCATCGCACGGAGGCGCGCCGGGGGCACGGCGCGACGCGCTCCGCTACGCTGGATCGGCGAAGTGCGGGACGGCGATGCGCGACACCCCGGCGATACGGTTCGAGGGTCTCGTGAAGTCGTACGGCGACGTGCGCGCCCTCGACGGGATCGACCTGGAGGTGCCGCGCGGCGAGGTCTTCGGGTTCCTCGGCCCCAACGGCGCGGGCAAGACCACCGCCATCCGCATCCTCATGGACCTCATCCGCCCCAACGCCGGCCGCGCCGAGGTGCTCGGCCTCGGCGCGCAGCGCGACACCGTCGAGGTGCGTCGCCGCTGCGGCTACCTCCCCGGCGACCTCGCGCTCTACGACGCGCTCGGCGTCGACGCCTGCCTCGACCTCGTCGCCTCGCTGCGCGGCGGCGTCGACCATAGGTACCGCGAGGAGCTCGTGGAGCGGCTGGACCTCGACCGCACGCGCCGCGTCGGGGCGCTCTCGCGCGGCAACTACCAGAAGGTCGGCCTCGTCATCGCGCTCATGGCGAAGCCTGACGTGCTCGTGCTCGATGAGCCGACGAACGCCCTCGACCCGCTGGTGCAGGAGGAGGTCGAGGCGATCCTGCGCGAGGCGGTGGACGAAGGGCGCACGGTCTTCTTCTCCTCGCACGTCCTCGCCGAGGTGGAGCGGCTCGCCCAGCGCGTCGCGATGCTGCGCAGCGGCCGCATCGTCGCCGTCAACGACCTCGCCGAGCAGCGCCGCCTCGCGCCGCGCCGCGTCACCGTGACGTTCGAGGAGGCCCCGCCTGCCGGGTCCTTCGACCGGGTGCCGGGGGTGCGCCTCGTCTCGATGGAAGGGCGGGACGCGGTGTTCGAGACGCACGACGCCATGCACGCGCTTATCCAGGCACTCGCCGAGCACCGCGTGCAGACCCTCGAGACCCACGAGATCACGCTGGAGGAGCTGTTCCTGTCGTACTACGAGGAACCGGCGGGGGCGGGCGCACATGCCTGACCGCACGATCGTGCGCAAGACGCTGCGCGACCTGCGCTGGCAGGTCGTGGGCTGGGGCCTCGGCCTGGCCGGCCTCGCGGCGATGCTCGTGCTGCTCTACCCCGCCATCGCCGAGCAGTTCGAGGGCGTCGAGCTGGAGAACATCGGCTTCGGGGAGATCGATGACATCTCGAATCCCCGCCAGTTCTTCCAGGTCGAGTTCTTCACGTGGGCGCCGGTGCTGTTGACGGTCTTCGCGATCATCGTCGGGGGCGCGCTGCTGGCCCGTGAGGAGGGCGGGGGCACCCTCGAACTCCTGCTCTCACAGCCGCTCACCCGGCGCGCGCTCTTCCTCGGCAAGGCCGTCGGTGGCGCGGGAGCCGTCGTCGGCGTGCTGCTGCTCGCGGGTGTCGGCTTCCTGCTGACCGCGCCGTGGGTCGACCTTCAGGGCAAGGTGGCGGTCGGGGAGCTGGCGGTCGCGCCGCTCTCGATGCTCACGTTCACCTGGTTCGTGCTCGCCGCGACCATGCTCACGGCCACGCTCACACCGACGCGGGGACGGGCGGCGGCACTGATGACGGCTGCGGCCTTCCTCGCGTACGCGCTGTACATCGCCGTCGGCCTCGTGAGCTCGATCGAGGGGCTGCGCTACCTCACCCCGTACTACTACTCGGACGCCCAGCGCGTGCTGACCGAGGGCACCGTGTGGTGGCACCAGGCCGGGCTGCTGGCCGCCGCCCTGGCCTGCTGGACGCTCGCCCTCGTCGCCTTCGATCGGCGCGAGATAGGCACCGGGCATTCGCCCCTCCGCGCCCTGCTCGGCCGGGGCGGCGCGCGCGAGGAGCCGGCGGAGCCCGCCCGCGAGCCGTCCGTCGCGCGCTAGCCGGTGCCGCCCGCCTCGCGCAGCGCCTCAATCTCCGCGTCGTCGTAGCCGTGCTCGCGCAGGATCTCCTCGGTGTGCCGTCCGAGGGGCGGTGAGGCCCGGTCCGACCCCGTCGGGGTCCTCGACATCTGGACGATGGGGCCGACCAGCCGCTCCGGCCCCGTCAGCTCGTGCTCCAGGTCCAGCATGTAGCCCATCGCCTCGACCTGCGGGTCGTCCGCCAGCTCCTCGGCGAACTGCACCGGCGAGGCCGGGGCGCCGACGGCGTCGAAGACCTCGAGCCACTCGTCCGAGGTCTTCGTGAGCATGATGGTGCGGATGCGCTCCAGCATCTCCTCGGCGACCGCGTCGCTCTCCGGGGCGAGCGGGTTGAAGTCCTCGGCGCCCGTCGGGTCGTCCTCGACGCCGAGGGCGCGCCGGAACTGGTCCTGGTTCGCGGGCGTCAGCGCGCCGAGGATGAGCGCGCCGTCCTTCGTGTTGTAGCCGCCGTAGTAGAGCCTCGACGCCTTGCCCACGGCGGCGAAGAGGTCGCCCTTGATGGCGAGCTGCTCCCGGTAGCTCGCGCCCCGGCTGCGCGCATCGAGGACCTGGTCCATGCGCACGTCGGTGACCATCGCGTCGAACACCGGCAGCCTCGTGATGAAGGGGCTCGCCAGGTGCATGCTGGCCGCGAGCAGCGAGGAGCCGATGTACTGGCCCTCGCCGGTCTCGGAGCGGTGGTAGAGCGCCGCGACCACGCCGAGCGCCGCGCCGAGCCCGGCGTGGAAGTCGCCGGGCGCGGTCGCCGTGATGAAGTCGGGCGCGCCGTACTCGTCGACCTTGGCGTCGGCCGCCATGAGCCCGCTGTAGGCCTGCAGCACCACGTCCGAGCCTGAGCGCTGCGCGCTCGGCCCGCGGTCGCCGAAGCCCGTGTTCTCGAGGTAGACGAGGTCCGGGCGGTACTGCCGCAGCGTCTCGTAGTCGACGTTCAGCCGCTCCGGCACACCCGGGCGGGCGTTGATGAGGAAGACATCGAAGTCGGGGATGAGCCGATGCACCGCCGCCTGCCCGGCCTCGGTCGAGAGGTCGAGCACGAGGCTGCGCTTGCCGCGGTTGAGTGTGTGGAAGTCCTTGCTCTCGCCCGGCGCGAACTGCCCCCAGAGCCGCCCGGCCTCCCCGGCCGGGGGCTCGCACTTCACCACGTCCGCGCCGAGGTCCGCGAGCGTCAGCCCCGCGTACGGCCCGGCGTAGATCTGTGACACCTCGAACACCTTGATTCCTGCGAGTGGTCCGGGCATGCGTCACCTCGATCCCTTCCCGCGCGCGTGAGCGCTGCCGGCAGCGTGTCTTGCACGTGCAGTATGAACGCGCCGCGGGCGCCGGTGAGCAGGGTCGGGTCAAGCGCATCGATCGAGTCGGGGTCGATGGGGGCGAGTGCGGGTCGTGCGCTACCAGAACCCGGCGCGGTAGTGGAGGCCCCGATGGGCGAAGCCGGAGGCGGGCGCCCTGCGCAGGCGGCCGAGGTGCTTCCGGCACAGCTCGATGGTGAGCCGCTCGCGATCATCGGGGTCGGCGCCCCAGCGCGAGACGGCGACCTCCTCGAGCGGCTGGGCTGTGCAGAACTCGCAGCGGGCAATCGGCATGGCGGACATGCTACTAGACTGCTGCGGGACGCAGAGCAGGCCGCCGCAGGTAAGGAAGCAGACGATGCCGGAGTTCGCCAGCAACGAGATCGAGACCGCCTGGGGCCAGCTCGAGAGCGCCCTCAACCAGCTCATCGGCCTCACGAGCGGCTTCGACGGCGACCAACTCAACTGGCGGCCGGCCACCGGCCCGCGCGCCGACGAGGGGGCAAACAGTCTCTACGTCCTCGCCTCGCACGCCCTCGGCGTCGCGGAGCAGGCCACGCTGTTCATGCTGGCGGGCGAGCCCGGCGAGCGGGACCGCGCGGCCGAGTTCGCTTCGTCAGGCTCCACCGCCGAGGCCCTCGAGGCCCGCTGGGCGTCGCTGCGCGAGCGCATCCCGGCCGCGCTCTCCCGCATCCCGGCGACGGCGCTCCTCGAGACCTTCGAGCACCCGGTGCGCGGCACGGAGAGCGGGCGAGGGCTGCTCGTCGCCACCGTAACGCACGTCGCGACCCACCTCGGTCACGCCGAGCTGACGCGCGACCTCATCCCCGCCAACTGACGGAGCGGCTACCGCCGTGAGTCCGCCTCGGCGCTACATCGAGCGGTAGGCGCCGGCCAGCGTGTCGCGGTCGAAGCCGTGCGGGTCGTCGCCGCGGGCGTAGTCGTACAGCGCCGCCTTGAAGATGCCCTCGAGCGCCTGCACGGTGCCGATCGCCACCGCCACCAGCGGCACGCCGACGGCGATGCCGAGCAGCGGGTGGACGAAGAACAGCAGCGCCGCCGGCACGATCGCCACGAGCACGGCGAGCAGCCCGACGATCATGAAGCCGAAGTTCGCCGTGACCTGGTTCCCCCACGTCTGCCGCAGCAGGCCCGCCGAGCGCTTGATCGCCTCGATCGGTCCAACGCCCTCCGTGACCAGCACGGGGATCACGAAGAACGTCGCGAGGCTCCACGCCACGCCGCCGATCATCGAGGCGATGCTCCCGGCGATCCCGCCGCGCTCACGCAGCGCCTGCAGGATCATCGAGACGATGACGGTGATGAGCGCCCAGGCGAGGATCTGCGGCAGCCGCGCGCTCGCCGCGCGCAGGCCGGAGCCGATGTTCGGGTCGCCGCCGCGCAGCCGCTCCAGCGCGGCCGCGATGAGCGCGGCGTTGAAGAAGATCACGATCGCCGAGGAGACGAAGACAAACGCCGCGCCCAGGATCGCGTCGGCGGCCCCGAGCGACTCCGAGGAGCCCTCGCTGACGCGGTCGAGGGTCCCCGTCGCGCCGCCGACCCCGAGCATCACGGCCACGAGCCCGAGCAGCGCGACGCCCGACATGATCGGGAACAGGATCAGCTCCCGGTCCATCATGAGCACCCGCCAGCTCATCTTCATCAGCTCGAAGGTGTGACCGATCGTCCTGAACATGCTGCGCCTCTCCACCGCGCATCGAGTATACGAAAGCACGTCCCGGAAGCCCCGTGCCTGCCCGCGCCCGTGCAGGCCGTTGCCGCGCTACGCCGCGGTGATTCGCACCTCGAAGCGCGCGCCGCAGGAGGCGCACTCCGTTGCGCCGGGCGGGTCGAGCGCTGCGCCGCACACCGGGCAGAAGCGGGCCACGGCCCCCTCGCGCTCCTCGTCGGCTGCGGCGCCCTGGAGCCGCCGCAGCACGGGGATGGCGATGGTGACGGCGATGAGCAGCACGATCAGCGTGCCGTACCGGCGCCCGAAGGCATCGTCCCAGTCTGGCTCGAACCAGAGCCACAGGATCGACGTGGCCGCGAGGAGCGCGTTGAGCGCGTACGCGGCGATCGGCGCCACCGCGTAGCGACGCTTGAGACCGAAGATGCCCACGAGGCTCGCGTGTGTCGCGGCGAGCGCGAGCGTGATCTCGGTCAGCAGGGCGCGACCGAGGAGATCGCTGTCGGTGTCCGGCTCGGCCCAGATCACAACCAGCAGTAACACCAGCCCGATCAGGCCGAGCGCAATCCCGGCCGGCGGCACGACGCCGAGCCGACGCCGCTCCCATGCCACCCCGCATGCGAGCACGATCATGCTCGTGCCGAACACCGACAGCGTGCTCAGCAGGAGTTTGCCCTCGGTCTCCCCGAAGTCCTCGCTGAGCACCGCGTAGCTGCCCATCAGCGCGCTCGCGGCGACCGAGGCGAGCATGACGCGCAGGGCGCCACGGTGCAGCGTGCGGCGGGGGTTCGTCGGTTCGTTCACCGCTCGATGCTAGCCGATGGTCCGAGCCCGCAGTGGACATGCGCCGCCACGAGCCACAGGCCGGGAGGCGCGGGGGTGCTGCGCGCGGTCCGGCGCGGGCGTACGCTGTCATGCGGCGGGTCTACGCGAGGGTCGGATGCAACGACTCGGTCAGCGGCTCCCCGGCAACGTCGTCGTCCGGCGTCGCCGCCAGCGCCCGGAGACGGTGCGCGTCGCGCTCACCCGCCGACGCCGCTTCCGCCCCCGCCCGTGGATGGTGCCCGCGGCGTTCGCGGCGCTGATCGGCCTCGGCGCGCTGCTCCTGGCCCTGCCCATCTCCTCGGAGTCCCGCGAGTGGACCAACGGCTGGGACGCGCTCTTCACGTCGACGTCCGCGCTGTGCGTGACCGGCCTGGTCCGGTTCGATACCGCGGAGCACTTCAGCCTCTTCGGCGAGGCCGTGATCCTCGTGCTCATCCAGCTCGGCGGGCTCGGCGTCACCATCTACGCCGGCATGCTCATCCTGCTCGTCGGCGGCCAGTTCGGGCTGCGCGGCCGCGACTTCTTCGGCATCGAGCTGATGGGCGACGGCGACCGCGATGTGCGACGCCTCATGCGGCGCGCGGCCGTCTTCGTGCTGACCCTCGAGGCCGTCACGTTCGTCCTGCTGCTGCCCTGGTCGCTCACGAAGTGGGACCCGCTCCCGGCGATCTGGAACTCGTTCTTCCACGCGCTCTCCGCGGCCAACTGCGCGGGCTTCGACCTCATGGGCGGACGCGCAGCTTCACCGGGCAGGTCAGCGAGCCGTACCCGATCGTCGTCATGGGCATCTCGACGTTCATCGGCGCGCTCTCGTTCGTGACCGTCTTCAACCTGCGCAGCCGCCCTCGACGCTGGACGCTCGACACGCGTCTCGTGGTCATCGGCATGGTCTCGCTGCAGGTCGTCGGGATGGCGATGTTCGCCATCTCCGAGTGGGTCGAGCACGACCCGATCTCCGGGCTCGCGCCGGTCGACGCGTTCGCCAACGTGTTCTTCATGGCCGCCAACCGCACCACGGGCATGACCACCGTCAACATCGCCGAGCTCCACGTCGCGAGCATCACGCTGCTCCTGCCGCTCATGTTCATTGGCGGCGCCTCCACGTCGAGCGCGAGCGGGATCAAGGTCGGCTCCTTCATGATCACGATCCTCGCCATGATCTCCGCGCTGCGAGGGCGGCACAGCGCGCAGGCGTTCGGGCGTGAGATCCCGCAGGCGATCGTGCTGCGCGCCGTGGCCGTCGCCTCGCTCGGCGTGATCCTCCTGATGCTGGGCGTGTGGGTGATGCTCATGCTCGAGGACCGGCCGCTGCTGCCGGTGCTGTTCGAGACCATGTCGGCCCTCGCCAACATCGGCTGGACGCTCGGCATCACGCCCGATCTCTCCACGCCGAGCGTCATCCTGGCGACGGTCCTGATGTTCATCGGGCGGCTGGGGCCGATGATCGTGGCCTTCTCCATCCCCGACCGCCCGCAGGAGCGCTACCGTTACGCGCACGGCCGGGTGCGGATCGGGTAGCCGGACACAGCGCGAGAGGAGCGCACCATGCAGATCGCAGTGCTCGGGCTGGGCCGCTTCGGATCCGGGCTCGTCCGCGAACTCGGCAAGCTCGACCACGAGGTCCTCGCGGTCGACTCCTACGAGGCCCCCGTGCAGCGCGTCGCGCCACACTGCACCAAGGCGGCCGTCGCCGACATCACCGACGAGCTCGCGCTCCGCGACCTCGGCGTGGGTTCGATGGACGCCGCCGTCGTCGCCACGGGCGTACTCGAGGCGAGCGTGCTCGCGGCCATGAACCTGCAGGCGCTCGACGTCCCCGCGGTCTACGCGAAGGCGTCGACAGACCTCCACGCCTCGATCCTGCAGCGCATCGGTGTGAGCCGCGTGGTGCAGCCCGAGCAGGACGGCGGCGAGCGATTCGCCCACCTGCTGCGCGTCGAGGGCGCGCGCGACTACCTCTCGCTCAACGCGGACTACGGCATCGGCGTCTATCCCGCGCCGCCCCACCTGCACGGCCAGCCGCTGAGCGCCGTCGATGCCGGCGACACCACGCGCCGGCTGCTGATCGTCGTGCGCGAGGACCGCGTCGAGCTCAACCCCGTCCGCGACCGCATCATCGGCCCCGGCGACGCGCTCGTCTTCGCCGGCCGCGACGAGGACCTCGCGCGCGAGCTCTGACGCTGCCGTGGTTGACGGCTGCCACTCTAATGTCGAAACTCCCGTCGGGCGCAATGCCCAATGCTCCCCGCCGTCCGGTTCCTTCGGGAGTCGCACTGCCGGGGTTTTTCTGTGATTGGACTCCCTCGACACCTGTCTGTATGCGGTGCTCACCACCTCTGGTGTCATCGCCTGACGCGCGAGGACTACAACGAGGTGCGCGACCGAAGGAGCTACTCCGCTAGTTCATAGGCCACGGGTGCTCGCGCGCGAGCTCTGACAGTGCGCGGCCGGGGTATCGTGGAAGTGGCGGATCACACCGCCACGGAGGCTCGGCCATGACACCTGCGATTCCCCGCCCGCTGCGCGCGCTTCTCGCCACGGCACTGCTCGCCCTCGCCGCGCTGGCCGGCGCCTGTGCGCCGGACGACACACCCGGCGCGCTCCACGTCGTCACCATCGACCGCCAGGTCGACTTCGTCCTCGAGCGCTACATCGACCGCGCGCTCGACCATGCCGAGGAGACCAACGCCCGAGCCGTCCTGGTGCTCATCGACACGCCGGGCGGCGAGATCGAGGCGATGAAGCGCGTCGTGGGGCGCATCGAGAACGCCGCGACGCCCGTCATCACCTACGTCGGGCCCGCCGGTGCCGAGGCTGTCTCGGCCGGCACGTTCGTCGCCATGGCCGGCCACGTCGCCGCGATGGCGCCCAGCACCACCATCGGCGCGGCCACGCCCGTCACCGCCACCGGCGAGGACGTCGAAGGCGCGCTCGGCCGCAAGGTCACGAACGACACCGTCGCCTTCGCCCGCGGCGTCGCCGAGCTGCGCGGGCGCAACGCCGACTGGGCCGAGGAGGCCGTCCGCGACGCCCGCTCCGCCACCGCCGACGAGGCCGCGGACCTCAACGTCGTCGACCTCGTCGCCGCAACGGAGACCGACCTCATCGAGGCCATCGAGGGCTGGGAGGTGGAGCTCATCGGCGGGCGCACGGTCGAGCTAGAGCTCGCGACGGCGCCGCGCGTCGAGAACGCGTTCAACCCCTACGAGCGCGTGCTGGCGATCGTCAGCGACCCGCTCATCGTCTCGCTGCTGCTCCTGGTCGGGATGATCGGACTGGCGACGGAGCTGTTCTTCGCCCCCGGCAGCTTCGTACCGGGCACGGCCGGAGCGATCGCGCTGCTGCTCGCGTTCCTCGGGCTCGGCACGCTGCTGCCGGGCGAGACGGCGATCGCCCTCGTCGGCCTGGCCGTCGTGCTGGTCGTGCTGGAGCTGTTCATCCCCACCGGGGGCGTCCTTGGCGCGGGCGCGGCCATCGCGCTCGCCATTGCCGTCGGCATCTGGATCGGCGGGGGCGGCACCGAGGTCGGCATCCAGCGCGTGCTGACGCTCGTGCTCGGCGCCATCATCGCGATCGCGCTGCTCATCGGCGCGTTCGTCGGCGTGATCGCGCTCCGCTACCTCGCCCCGACGCGCAAGCCCGATGAGGACGCGGGCACGCCCGAGGGCTACCGGTAAGGGGGCGGGGCACCGCCACCCCCGTGGCGCGGCGCTCCAGCCTCGAGGGCTACTGGCCGCGCCCGAACGTGATCTTGCGAATCACGTTGCCCCTGTCCGTGACGAGCAGGGCCCCGTCGGGAAGCGCGAGGATCCGCGCGGGGCTCCACAGCTCATCCGCGACGATGGAGAGAGCGCCATCACGGGTCACCCGCACGACCCTGTCGTAATGCGAGTCGACCACGTAGAGCGCCCCGTCCGCACCCACCGCAATCCCGTTGAGGGCACGCGAGAGCTCGCCCCCATACTGGAAGTCCGGCGTCCTCAGGACGGTCGAGACGTTACCCCTGTTGTCGAGCACTCGAATGCCGCCGTACTCAGTGAAAAAGACACTGCCCTCGTGATCGATCGCCATGCCGTCCGGCGAGAAGAAGTACGCGCTGTGAGCGGGGCCATCCCGGTCGGTGAAGTTCACATAGCCCCCTCCCTCACGCGGCAGCGGAGTCCCCCCGGCAATCGTCGAGACAACGCCGTCCGGCGAGAGCATGCGAATCCTGCTGTTGCCCCGTTCGAGGATGAGCAAGTTGCCGTCCTGATCGAAGGCCAGGTCCGTCGGCTCGCGGAACCGAGCCTGCTCGGCCGGGCCGTCGCGGTGGCCGGCGAGGTTTGGTTCGTCCAGGTCATACACCGGGCCGCCTCCCGCGACCGTGGTTACCGTGCACTCCGGCGAGATCCGGCGAATGCGATTCCCTTCGGAGTCCGCCACGAAGATGACGCCCGCATCGTCTACGGCTACGCCCTGCGGCTCGGCGAATTGCGCCTCGTCGCACTCCCCGTCCAGGGCGCCCCTGCCGTTCCCCCCGGCGATCGTCGTCACCATCCCATCGGGAGCGACGCGGCGTATCGCGTGGTTCAGCGAGTCGGCGACGATGACGTTCCCGCCGGCATCCAGCGCCATGCCCCACGGCCGGTCGAAGAGCGCGGCGCCGGACGGGCCGTCGGCGAACCGGGTCACGCCGCTGCGCGTGCCGCCTGGTCTGCCGGCGAAGACCTCGACGCGCACGCCTGCCTCACGGGGTATCTCGCGATGTACGGCGAGCGCGAGACCCGGCGTCCCACCGCTGCTGTCCGGGAGGACGATCCGGCGGATGACGTGGTTCCCCTCGTCCGCCACGAAGAGCACTCCATCGCCCGAGAGGGCGATCGCACCCGGCTCACTGAACTGCGCCCGATCCAGCGAGCCATTGGTGTAGCCGGGGACGCCCGTCCCGGCCACCGCGACCAGTTCACCGTCTCCTGTCAGCTCGACGATCTGGTGCCGGCCCATGTTGGCGATGTAGATCCGGCCGTCGTCATCCACCGCAAGACCCACCGGCCTGGCGAGCGTTCCTCCCAGCCCCGGGCGCATGTCCTGACGGAGCGTCCGCACGACGCCGTCCGTCCCGATCTTGCGGACGGCGACGTTGTAGGGACCCTGCACCGTCTCGAGGACGTAGATCGCCCCGTGCCTGTCGATGGCGATCCCCAGCAACTGGAAGAACTGTGCCCGTGAGCGTGGGCCGTCCCGCTGCCCCGCCGTCGACGACCCGGCGAACGTCGAGACCCAGCCCGAAGGCGAGATCCGCCGGATGCGCCGGAGATGCTCCATGACGTAGAGGTCCCCGAAGTCATCGATGACGATGCCGATCGGAGAAGTGAACCTGGCCTCCGAACCGGGGCCGTCGGCGAAGGTGATGCGCTCGCCCTCGGCGTCGCGCTGTCCGACGAAGCTGCCGCCTCCCGCCACCGTCGTGACGTACCCGTCGGGCGCGATCTTGCGGATGCGGTGGCCGTCCGTGTCGGCCACGTAGATAGAGCCGTCGGGGCCTATCGCCACATCCATCGGCCCGGCGAACTGCGCCGTGTCGGCCGGGCCGTCGCGCACGCCCAGCCCGTTGCCGCCCGCGACCGTGGTCACTGTCCCGTCCGGCGCGATCCTCCGGATGGCATGGTTATAGCGCTCGGCCACCACCACGCTGCCGTCGCGGTCGACCTCCAATCCCAGCCCAACACTCGAGAAGTAGCGGGTGAACTGCGCCTCACTCCCCGGCCCGTCCACATATCCCCGCACGCCCGGCTGTCCCGCCACTGTCGTGACCGGGCCCGCGGGCAGCGGGACATCGAGGCGGATGTCGCCGAAGCGCTGTCCGTCGTGGGTGATGCCGTCGTCGAGGAGCAGGCGGACCGTCCCGAGCGCTAGCCACGAGCCGCCCGCGGGCCGGGCGCTGATGTAGATGATCTCGGGCCGCGGGTGCTGCCAGACGCGCACATCGATCAGGATCGGCGGCTCCCAGCCCGGCACGGGCACGCCGAGTTCGATGTCGCCGTAGCTGTAGCCCCGGGAGCTGACGCCATCGTCCAGCGCCAGCGGAACCATCCCGACCGTTCGCCAGGATCCGCTCGCCGGGCGCGCGCCGACGTGGATGGTGCTTGCGTCCTCGACGTCCTGCCAGACACGCAACTCGACCGCGACCGTGTCCGCGCCATGCTCAGTGGCCCCGGAGTGCGACGCGACGGACACGACGAGCGTGACGGCCATCCCGAGGAGCAGGAGCGTCCTCAAAAGGTCACTCGCGAACCGGGCTCCCAGGCCCTGTACTCGAGGCACGAGGACGCGCCCGACTCGCGGTCCACGCCGCACCCTCTGGGCCGACGCCCGCGCGCGAAGTCGCTAGCTGTCGCCGTTCGCGCCCCCACCGCCGTCGCCATTGCCGCCCATACGGGACATGCCGGACAGCGTGTCGCTGAGCCCGCCGGCGACGCTCGCGAGGTCCATCGGGATGATCCACTTCGTAGACTCGCCCGCGCCGAGCTGCTTCATCATGTCCAGGTACTGCAGCCCCATCGTCTTCGAGTCGACGCCCTGCGCCGTCTCGTAGATGCGCTGCAGGCCGATCGAGAAGCCCTCGGCCTCCAGGATCTGCGCCTGGCGCGAGCCCTCCGCGCGCAGGATCTGCGACTCGCGGACGCCCTCGGCTTCGAGGATGGCGGACTGCTTGTTGCCCTCGGCGACGTTGATCGCCGCCTGCCGCTCGCCCTCGGACTCGGTGATCTGGGCGCGCTTCGTGCGGTCCGCGGTGAGCAGCTGCGTCATCGCGTGCTGGATGTCGGCCTGCGGCGTGATCTCGCGGATCTCCACCGAGCGCACGTCGACGCCCCAGCGCACGGTCTCCTCGGAGATCTTGACCTGGAGCCGCGTGTTGATCTCCTCGCGGCGGGCCAGCACGTCCTCCACGGTGAGGTCGCCAATGACGGCACGCAGCGAGGTGGTCGCCAGGTTGCGGACGGCGACGACGAAGTTGTTGATGTTGAGCACCGCGTCATCGGGGCTCATGACCTGCAGGAAGACCACGAAGTCCACGTCGACGAGCGCGTTGTCCTTCGTGATCGAGGTCTGCTTGGGCTCCTCGATGACGAACTCACGCAGGTCGACGCGCTGCCCCTGGTCGATGAACGGGATCAGGATCACCAGTCCCGGCCCGCGAGTTCCGATGTGACGACCCAGGCGGAAGATGACCGCCCGCTCGTACTGCCGAACGACATTGATGAAGAACATCCCCGCTCCTCCTACGACGCTCCGAGTATAGCCCCACTCGAGCACGCCAAATGAACCCATCCGATCCGCGGCATATCCGCGTATGATTGGCGTGGTCGTTGGACAGATCGCGTGCAACGCGCGACGCTACGTGGGAGCGGGAGGGCGTCGATGCCGAACCGGACCTCCGGCGACCCGTGGCTGGACGCGCTGGCACACCCCATCCGGGGCGCGGTGCAGCGCGTCGCCGGCGTGGTGCGCGAGGCCGACGGACGCGTCTCGGACGCCCTCGGCAGCAAGCGCGAGGCCGCGCTCGGCCTCTACGAGGCGCACGGCCACCGCATCCCCTCCCCCGCCGTCCGCGCGGTCCGGCTCGTGCTCCCGCCGCGCATGACGCATCGCGGGTGGTCGCCGGGCCGCGACGACCTCCTGGTCGACGTGCTGACCGAGCCACTCATGGATGCCGTCTCGCAGGTCCGCGAGGCGGCCCGCGACGCAGACTCGCGCGTGTCGGGGGTCGTCACCCGGACGCGCCAGGAGGCGGTCGAACTCTGCGAGGCCCAGGCCCAGCGCATCCCGCCCCCGGCGAAGCGTGTCGTCGACCTCGTGCTCCCGCCGCGGATGACCCATCCCGGCTGGGCGCCCGGCCAGGACGAACTGCTCGTCGACGTCATCACCGAGCCACTCATGGAGGCCGTCTCGCAGGTGCGCGAGGTGGCCCGCGACGCCGACTCTCGCATGTGGGAGGCCATCAGCCGCAAGCGCCGTGAGGCCCTCGACCTCTACGGGGCGCATGCCCATCGCATCCCGCCCGCGGCACTGCGCATGGTCAGCCTGATGCTCCCGCAGCGCATCGACGTCCTGCCGTCGCGCGAGAATCGCCCGGATGGCGGCCGCGCCGCCTGGTCCTCCACGGCGCTGCGAGGGCGGCCGCGCGGCCGGCGCGTGGCGCCTCCTCCGCTCCGCCATACCTCGGTCTCGCACACCCCAACCGCCGAGCCGCCGTCACGCCACCACACGCGCGTGGCGCCGCACACGCTGCTCATCGCCGCGCCGCGCGGCTTCTGCGCCGGCGTCGTCCGGGCCGTCGAGGCCCTCGAGATGATCGTCGAGCGCGAGCCGCCGCCGATCTACGCGTTCCACGAGATCGTGCACAACCGCCACATCGTCGAGAGCTTCGAGGCGCGCGGCGTCGTCTTCATCGACGACCTTGCCGACGTGCCCGAGGGCTCGCGCGTCGTCTTCAGCGCGCACGGCGTCTCGCCCGCGGTGGTCGAGGAGGCGGAGCGCCGCCGCCTGAGCGTGATCGACTCCACATGCCCGCTCGTGACGAAGGTGCACCTGGAGACCCGGCACGCCGCGAAGCGCGGCTATGAGGTGCTCCTGGTGGGCCACCGCGGCCACGACGAGACCGTCGGCACCCTCGGCGAGGCGCCGGACCGCACGCGCGTGCTCGAAGAGCCGGCCGAGGTCGCCGCGCTCGGCGAGATCGAGCGTCCCGTCTTCGTCGTCACGCAGACGACGCTCTCGATGGACGACACGGCCGGGGTCATCGACGAGATCCGCGACCGCTACCCGGCCGCCGAGATCCGCAACGACATCTGCTACGCCACCACCAACCGCCAGCACGCCGCGCGCACCATCGCGCGGCAGGCCGACCTCGTGCTCGTGGTGGGCTCGCGCAACTCCAGCAACTCGATGCGCCTCCGCGAGGTGGCCGAGGACGCCGGCGCCACGGCCTACCTCGTCGACGGCATCGAGGACATCGACCCGGCCTGGTACGAGGGCGCCGAGGTCGTCGGCCTCACCTCAGGCGCCTCCGTCCCCGACGAGCTCCTCGACCCGATCATCGATGACCTCAGGGCGCGCGGCGTCACGAAGGTGCAGCCCGTGGTGCTGACCGAGGAAGACGTCGAGTTCCGGTTGCCGGACGGCCTCGAGGCGTAGGGGTGCCCACCAAGAACCCTTGGTCCAAGCTTCCAAACCGCCGACCTTACTTGCTCCCAATCGATCGGGAGGCCGTGCAAGCACATGCTCGGAGCGGCAGCGTAGCGAGGGCACCTGAGAAGTTCGGCCTCCATACGGAGTTGCTGCCCACTCCGTTCATCGGTAACCCAAGCGCCCGAGTTGTGATCCTGAACTTGAATCCGGGCTTCTCTGAGCAGGATGAGGCAGACTACTCGAAGCGAGCGTTCCGCGGAGCGGCTCTGCAGAACCTCACTCACAAGGCCCCTGGTCTCGCATTCTTCCCTGTCGATCCGAAGTTCAGCAGCACTTCTTCATACGACTGGTGGCACAAGAAGCTCCGTTGGCTCATCGAGGATGTCGGTATAGACGCCGTGGGGAACGGCGTCTTCTGTGTACAGGCGTACCCCTACCACTCGCGTGAGTTCGCCAGGACTGTTGATGTTCCGTCCCAGCGCTACACCGAGAGCATCCTCCAAGAACGGATGAGACGCCGGGCCCTCGTGATCGGCATGCGTGCGAGGCGAGACTGGGAATCCGCAGTGCCGGGACTCGCGTCCTACGATTCTGCCCACTGGCTGAAGAACGCACGAAACCCAACGCTGAGCCCCGGGAACCTCGATTGCTATGACGAAGTCGTTTCCGTGCTGAAACGGAAACGCAGCTAGGCTCCAACCAACTGGATCGCTCGATGGTGGTCTGGGTCGTCCTCGTCAAAGTGGGTTCGGACGGCCTCGCGGGCCATCTCGCGAAGTTCATCGAAGGTGTCAGCCTCAGTGAAGATCGAGTGGCCGACCGCGCGCGCCGTGTAGCCGCCCTCGCGCGCCTCCGCGACCTCGAAGACGATCTCGCTCACTCGTCCTCCGTGTCAGGCTCTGCCGTCTGCAGGGTGTGGAGATCGAGGGCTCGACCCTCGCGCTTCGCCTGGAGCCACCGACCGAGCGAGCTCTGACTCTCGGCGGATGCTCTGCCCGCGATGAGATCTTCGACACTGATGTCCTCGTCAAGGTCGGGCCAGTGGATACCCTCGCCGCTGCCGACGAACCTCCAGTTGTCTCGCTCTGCGTCGGTGGCATGGACCAGCCGTGGGTACCATGCCAGTGGGACCGAGATCGTCCGTCCGTCCGTGAGTTCAGCCGTCAGCGTGTCCTCGCTGACGGCCAGTGCACGGCCGCCGCTCACTCCGCCTCCTCCGCCGCAGGCGGCTCCACCACCCGCACCGACGCCCGGCTCACCTCGATCCCGCCGATCACGAGGTGGAACGAGTGGTCGCCGTAGGCGGGGAAGTTCACGCCCACGAGGTTCACGAGCACGCGCGCCGTCCCGGTCGTGCCGCCCGTCAGCGGCGGGAACGGGAGCTCACCCTCGACCCTGTCGACGATGTCCTGGCCGTCGGCGTCGAAGCCGCGCACTTCGAGGCGATGCGAGCCGCTCTCGGCGGCCGAGTAGCGGATCTGCGCCACCATCGTCAGCTGCGGGTGCCGCGTCGGCACCGAGTGCGCCTGGATCCGGTCGATGCCGACGCCGAGGGCGTGCAGCTTCCCGCCGGACTCCTCGGCGAAGTCGCTGAGAAACGCGAAGTCCACTTCCATACCAATCCGGCCTTCCCAGTGTGCGGCGGCTACCGCCTGCGCCGTCCGATGTAGTCCGGGCTGCGACCGTAGAACGCCGCAGCGGCGTGCATCAACGTCTCCGACAGCGTCGGGTGCGGGTGGACGGTCAGCTCGAGGTCCTGCGCCACCGCGCCCATCTCGATCGCCAGCACCGCCTCGCTGATCAGCTCGCCGGCGCCCTTGCCGACGATCCCGACGCCGAGCACGCGGTGCGTGTGCGGCTCCAGCACGAGCTTCGTCGCTCCGTCGTTGCGCCCGATGCTGGTAGCTCGCCCCGACGCCGCCCACGGCATCGTCGAGACCTCGACGGTGATGCGCTGGTCCGTCGCCTCGGTCTCGGTCAGGCCCGCCCACGCGATCTCCGGGTCGGTGTAGATCACGGCCGGCACCGTGCGCTCGCCCCACACCGCCGGCTGGCCGGCGATGGTCTCGACGGCGACCGTCGCCTCGTGCGAGGCCTTGTGGGCCAGCATCGGCTCGCCCGCCACGTCGCCGACCGCGAGGATGTGCGGCTCGGCCGTGCGGCGCTGCGCGTCCACCTCGATGAACCCGCGCGCGTCGACCTGCACGCCGGTGCGTTCGAGGCCGAGCGCGGCGCTGTTGGGCCGGCGGCCGACGGCGACGAGCACCTGGTCGAAGACGTGCTCCTCCGGTTCGCCCTCGTTGCCCGCGATGCGGGCGCGCACGCCGTCGCCCGTGTCCTCGATGCCGAGCACGGTGGTCTCGAGGCGGATCGCCTCGAAGCTGCGCCGCAGCCGCCGCTGCAAGTGGCGCACGAGGTCGCGGTCGACGCCGGGCAGCAGCCCGGCTGTCATCTCCACCACGCTCACGCGCGAGCCGAGCGCGGCGTACACGCTCCCGAGCTCCAGCCCGATGTAGCCGCCACCGACGACGAGCAGCGACTCCGGCACGCGCTCGAGGTCGAGTGCGGACGTCGAGTCGAGCACCCTCGGGCTGCCGATGTCGAGCGCCGGGATGCGCGTCGGCAAGGAGCCCGTGGCGATGATCGCGTGGTCGAACTCGACAGTCGGCGGCGCGTCGCTGCCCTCGGCGGGCGCGATGCTCAGCGTGTGGGCGTCGAGGAACGTCGCGCGGCCCTGCACGTAGTTGACCCGGTGCTGGCTGCAGAGCTGGCCGAGTCCGCCGGTCAGCCGGTCGACCACGCCCTGCTTGAAGGCGCGCAGCCGCTCGAGGTCGACCGTCGGCTCGCCGAAGGCGATGCCCCAGTCCTTCGCGAGCTCGGCCTCCTCGATGAGTGCCGCCACGTGGAGCAGCGCCTTCGAGGGGATGCAGCCGCGGTAGAGGCACACCCCACCTGGCTTGGGCTGCTCGTCGATGAGTGTGACCTGCATGCCCATGTCGGCGGCGAGGAACGCCGCCGGGTACCCGCCCGGGCCGCCACCGATCACTGCCAACCGGGCACCCCCCGCCGGGTATCCCGGCGTCTCGGCAGACTGAGTCGTCACGCGGCTCTCTCCCACTCCTGATCCAGCATCGGGGTTGCGAGGCCGCTGCGCTAGACGACGAGTTCCGGCGGCTCCTCGAGCGCCTCGACGAGCCAGCTCAGCGCGCGCGCCGCGTCGGCGCCGTCGATGAGCCGGTGGTCGACGGTGAGGCCGAGGGGCATGCGCAGCCGCGGCTGGAACCCGCCGTCGACCCACACCGGCTCCCGTTCGGCGCGCCCCACCGCGAGGATGCCGACCTGCGGCGGGTGCAGGATGGCGGTGAAGAAGCCCGTCCCCATCCCGCCGAGGTTGCTGATGGTGAAGGTGCCGCCGCGCATGTCGTCGATGGACAGCTTGCGGTCGCGCGCCCGCTCGGCCAGCTCGCGGATCTCGACCGCGAGCTCCGTCAGCGACTTCTGGTCGGCGTCCCGCACGACGGGCACGACGAGGCCGCGCTCGGTGTCCGTCGCCACGCCGACGTGGATGTAGCGGCGGTGGACGATCTCCTGCGTCGCCATGTCGATCGAGGCGTTGAGGCGGGGGAACTCGGCGAGCGCGCGCGCCACCACCTGCATGAGGATTGGCATCATCGTGAGCGACCCGCCCGACTCGGCGATGCGGTCGCGTAGCTCGCGGCGGCGCGCGTCGAGTTCGGTGACGTCGGCCTTCTGCTGGAGCGTGATGTGCGGGCTCTGCGCCCATGACTGCGCGAGGTTGCGCGCGGTCGCGCGCCGCGTCGGCGACATCCGCTCGCGCTCGATCTCCCCGAACGCCGCGAGGTCCGGCAGCACCACAGGCGGCGGCACGCCTGCCTCGGCTGCGGGCGCGGGCGCCGGCGCCGCGCGAGCCTCGGGTGCCGCTGCGGCGGCCGGTGGCGACGAGGTGTAGAGCGCGGTCAGCAGGGCGCGCGCGTGCGCCTTCACGTCGTCGAGCGAGACGCGCCCGCCGGGCCCGCTCCCGCTCACGTCGCCGATGCGCACCCCGATCTCGCGCGCGAAGAGCCGCACGGCCGGCGACGCCGCCACGGAGCGGCTCTCGGGTTCGAGGAGCGCGGGCGCGACGGGCTGCGGCACGGGCGCGGCCGCTACAGGGGTCGGCTGCGCCGGTGCAGGCGTAGGAGTCGCGGGCGCGGGCGGGGCCGCACCAGCGCCGTCGGTCGGCGGCTGCGAGGGCGCCTCGGCGGCGGGCGCCGGGGGCGCGGGGCTCGCGCCGTTGGTCGCGGCGATGGAGACGATCGCCTGGCCGACGCGGATCACGTCGCCGACCTCCACGAGCACAGCCTCGACGACCCCGGCGTGCGGGGACGGCACGTCGAGGTTCGCCTTCTCGGTCTCCACCTCGATCAGCGGCTGTTCCGCCTCGACCGTTTCGCCGACGTGGACGAGGACGCCGATGACTTCGGCCTCCTCGATGCCCTCGCCGAGTTCCGGCAGCGCGAATTCGTCGGCCATGCAGTCCTCTTCCGCCTCCGTCGACGCGATCGCTCAGGCGAGCCGCGGGTTGACCTTCTCGGGGTCGATGCCGAGCTCGGCGACCGCCCGCTCCGGCACGTCGGCGTCGATCGCGCCGTCCTCGGCCAGCGCGTACAGCGCCGCGAGGGCGATGTGCTTCGCGTCGACCTCGAAGAAGTCGCGCAGCGCCTCGCGCGTCTCGCTGCGGCCGAAGCCGTCCGTCCCCAGCGAGACGAGGCGGCCCGGCAGCCACTTCGAGACGCCGTCCGGGAGCGACTTCATGTAGTCGGTCGCGGCGACGAACGGGCCCTGGGCGTCCGCGGTGACCTCGCTGAGGTAGGGGCGGCGCGGCGGCTCGCCGGGGTGGAGCATGTTCCAGCGGTCGGCGTCCTGCGCGTCGCGCCGCAGCTCGCTGTAGCTCGTCACCGACCACACGTCGGCGGCGACGCCGTAGCGTTCGGCGAGGAGCTGCTGGGCGGCGACGACCTCGTTGAGGATCGCGCCGCTGCCGAAGAGCTGCACGCGCGGGCCTTCGAGGTCTGAACTCGCCAGCGGGTAGATGCCGCGGATCACACCGTCCTCGACGCCATCGGGCATCGGCGGCTGCGGGTAGGCCTCGTTGGTGACGGTGAAGTAGTAGAAGACCGGGTCCTGCTGCTCGTGCATGCGGCGGATGCCCTCGCGCACGATCAGCGAGACCTCGTAGGCGTACGCCGGGTCGTAGCTGACCAGGTTCGGCACCACCGAGGCGAGAACGTGGCTGTGCCCGTCCTGGTGCTGGAGCCCTTCGCCCTGCAGCGTCGTCCGGCCCGCGGTCGCGCCGACGAGGAAGCCGCGCGTGCGCGAGTCCGCGGCGGCCCACACCAGGTCGCCGACGCGCTGGAAGCCGAACATCGAGTAGAAGATGAAGAACGGCAGCGTGCACGCGCCGTGTACGGCCGGGGCCGTGCCCGCCGCGATGAACGAGGCCAGCGAGCCCGCCTCGGTGATCCCCTCCTCGAGGATCTGCCCGTCGGTCGTCTCCTTGTAGTAGATGAGGCTGTCGGCATCCACGGGCTCGTAGAGCTGCCCGACGTGCGAGTAGATCCCGGCCTGCCGGAACAGCGTCTCCATGCCGAACGTACGCGCCTCGTCGGGAACGATCGGCACGACGTGGTCGCCGATCACGTCGTCGCGCAGCAGCCGCCCGAGCAGCCGCACGAACGCCAGCGTCGTCGACACCTCGCGGCCGTCCGAGCCGGCGTAGAACTCGTCGTACACGGACTCGTCAGGCGCGATGCCCGCGCACGAGATGGTGCGGCGCAGCGGCAGGTAGCCGCCGAGGGCTCGCCGGCGCTGCTGCAGGTAGCGCGCCTCGGCGCTGTCGTCGTCGGGCTTGTAGAGGGGGGCGCTGCCGACCTCCTCGTCGCTCAGCGGGATGCCGAAGCGGTCGCGGAAGTGCATTAGCTCGTCTTCGTTGAGCTTCTTCTGCTGGTGCGTGATGTTCTTGCCCTCGCCCGCCTCGCCCAGGCCGTAGCCCTTGATGGTGCGGGCGAGGATCACCGTCGGCGCGCCCTCGTGGCGGACGGCGGCGTGGTAGGCGGCGTGCACCTTCTCGGGGTCGTGGCCGCCGAGGCGCATCGACCACAGCTCGTCGTCGCTCATGTGCTCGACCATGCGCAGGAGGCGCGGGTCGACGCCGTAGAAGTGCTCGCGGATGTAGGCGCCGCCCGCGACCGTGTACTTCTGGTACTCACCGTCGACGATCTGGCCCATGCGCTTGGTGAGCAGGCCGTCGTGGTCCTGCGCGAGCAGAGCGTCCCACTCGGCGCCCCACAGCACCTTGATCACGTTCCAGCCGGCGCCGCGGAAGACGGCCTCGAGCTCCTGGATGATCTGCCCGTTGCCGCGCACGGGGCCGTCGAGGCGCTGGAGGTTGCAGTTGATGACGAAGATCAGGTTGTCGAGTCGCTCGCGCGCCGCCAGCGAGATCGCGCCGAGGGCTTCGGGCTCGTCGGTCTCGCCGTCGCCGATGAAGCACCACACGTTCGCGTCGGTCGGCTCCTTGAGTCCGCGGTCGACGAGGTAGCGCATGAACCGCGCCTGGTAGATTGCCATGAGCGGCGAGAGGCCCATCGAGACGGTCGGGAACTTCCAGAAGTGGTTCATCAGCCACGGGTGGGGGTACGACGGCAGTCCGCCGCCCTCCGCGAGCTCGCGGCGGAAGTTGAACAGCAGCTCCTCGCTCAAGCGGCCCTCGAGGTACGCGCGCGCGTAGATGCCCGGCGAGGCGTGGCCCTGGATGTAGACCAGGTCGCCGCCGCTGGGGTCGTCCGCGCCGCGGAAGAAGTGGTTGAAGCCCACCTCGTAGAGCGTCGCCGCCGAGGCGTACGTCGAGATGTGACCGCCGATGCCGTCGTGGCGGTTGTTGGCGTCCACGACCATCGCCATGGCGTTCCAGCGCACGAAGCTCTTGATGTGCTGCTCGAGTTGGCGGTTGCCCGGGTACGGGGGCTGCCGCTCCAGCGGGATCGTGTTCACGTACGGCGTGCGCGAGGTCACCGGGAGCTGCGCCATCTCGCGCTGCGCCTCGATCTGCAGGTCGGCCAGCAGCTCAGCCACGCGCTCCGGCCCGCGGCGGTAGAAGACGTCGTGGAGCGACTGCCGCCACTCCTCCGACTCGATGGCGTCGAGCTCCGCCTCGAGCGCCTCGCGCGAGGCGGCCTCGTCGGCGCCGTTGCCGCCTACCGTGCCGTCGACGGCCGCAGGTGGAGTGCGAGGTGTCTCGGTGGTCATGGCGTCGATCCTTGCTGCGCCGGGCCGCTCACGCCCCGGCTCGCTCGGCGGGCACGAGGGAGATGTCGCCGTGCGGTTTCGCCGCGTCGGACTGCTCGGCGGCGTGGTACGAGCTGCGGACCAGCGGGCCGCACTCCGCGTGGCTGAACCCGATGGCGTGCGCGTAGTCAGCGATCTCGGCGAACTCGTCGGGATGCCAGAAGCGCTCGATCGGGAGGTGCTTCAGCGAGGGGCGCAGGTACTGTCCGACGGTGAGCAGGTCGCAGCCGTGCTCTCGCAGGTCGTCGAGGACGGCTCGCACCTCGTCCATCCTCTCGCCGAGGCCGACCATGATGCCGGACTTCGTCGTCATCGCCGGGTCGATCTCCTTGACGCGCCGGATCAGCTCCAGTGAGCGCCGGTAGCGCGCCTTTGGGCGCACCCGGCGGTAGAGCCGCGGCACGGTCTCGGTGTTGTGGTTGAGCACGACCGGCCCCGCCTCCACCACGGTGGCGAGGGCGTCCCGGTTGCCCTCGAAGTCCGGGATCAGCACCTCCACCTGCGTCCCCGGCAGGCGGTGGCCGATGGCGCGGATGCACGCGGCGAAGATGCCCGCGCCCCCGTCCGGCAGGTCGTCGCGGTTCACGGACGTGATGACGACGTAGTCGAGGCCGAGCCGCTCCACGGCCTGCGAGAGCCGGTACGGCTCCAGCAGGTCGAGACCGACCGGCTTGCCCGAGGTTACGCCGCAGAAGCCACAGGCGCGGGTGCAGATGTCGCCGAGGATCATGAAGGTGGCCGTCCCAGCGTTGAAGCACTCGCCGATGTTGGGGCAGCGAGCCTCCTCGCAGACGGTGTGGAGCTCCTGCTCACGGAGCAGGCTCTTGATCTCCGAGAAGCGCTCACCCGCCGGGAAGCGCGCCTTCAGCCATCGTGGCTTGCGCGGGAACGGCCGCACGGCGGTCTCAACCGGCATGCGCGACCTCCTGGAGCGTCGGGGCGTCGGGCGGGGGTTCGAGGTCCTCGACGAAGCGCACGCCGAACGCGCGCTCGAACGCGGCGACCATCGCTTCCTCGACCTCGCGCATCGGCGGCGCGCCGCCGAGCAGGCGGTCCATCGAGGTGACCTCGGCGTCCGGGATTCCGCATGGCACGATCTGGCCGAACCACGAGAGGTCCGTCGAGACGTTGAGCGCGAGGCCGTGGCGGCTGATGCCGCGGCTGATGCGGACGCCGATAGCGGCGATCTTGGCGTCCTCGACCCACACGCCCGGACGCCCCTCGACGCGCTCGGCGGTGATGGCGAAGGCGTCGAGGGTGTCGATGATGACCGCTTCGAGGCGGCGCACGTAGGTCGCCGCGCCGAGCGAGCGGCCGCGCACGTCGAGGATCGGGTAGGCGACGAGCTGGCCGGGGCCGTGGAACGTGATGTCGCCGCCGCGGTCCGTCGGGATCACCGCCGCGCCGCGGGCCGCGAGTACGTCGGGCGTGGCGAGCAGGTGCTCGCGGTTCCCGCGCGCCCCGAGGGTGAAGACCGGCGGGTGCTCCAGCAGCGCGAGCGACTCGCCCTCGTCGCCCGCGAGGAGCGCCTCGCCGCGTGCACGCTGCCACGCGAGCGCGCGGTCGTAGTCCACGAGGCCGGGCCGCCAGAGGCGCACGACGCCCCCGGCGCGCGTGGGGCGGGCGCTGCTCGTGGCGGTCATGGGTACGTCCTCGTCCAGCGGGCCGCGTGAATCCGTGCAGGCCAACGCATCCAGTATATGAACCTCACGCCCGTGGTGCGGAAGCCACGAGGAGCCGTCGCGTCGCCGGCCCTCGACGGTCAGGCCGCCCCCTCGAAGCGGTCGAGGCGGAAGAGCGAGATGTCGTGGGAGGTCTCGCCGCGCGTGGCGAGGTCCGCCATGATCTCGCCCACCACGCTGCTGAACTTGAATCCGTGTCCGGAGAAGCCCGCCGCGACGAACACGTTAGGCGCTCCGGGCAGCGCGTCGATGATGAAGTGGCCGTCGGGCGTGTTGGTGAACATACACGCCTTCATGGACAGCACCGGGCCGTTCGCCCGCGGGAAGTAGCGCGCGAGGCCCTCGCGCAGCAACGCCTCGTCCTCGTCCGTGCACGCGCGGTCGAGCGCATCGGCGGTGGTCTGCTCCTCGCGGTGGTGGTACTTGCCGAGCTTGAAGCCGGGGATCCCGAACACCGGCAGCGAGTAGTACATGCCCTCCCCGAGGTCCGCGATCACCACGGGGTAGCGGTCGGGCGTGAAGTGCGCGGGCTCCAGCGGCTGGAACCACCCCAGCACCTGCCGCTCGGGCACGACGAGGTGGTGCAGCGACGGCAGCAGCGGGCCCGCCCACGCGCCGCCCGTGACGACGAGGGCGCCCGCCTCGTACGACCCGCGCGTCGTGGTCACGCGCACACGGTCGCCGTCCGTGTCCCACTCGAGGACCGGCTCGCGCGCCCGCACCTCCGCGCCGTGTTCGAGTGCGCCGAAAACGTGGGTCACGATGGCGCGCTCCGACAGCACGAAGCCTGCGTCGGGCTGGTAGACGGTCATCGTGTTGGCGGGGAAGCGAATGCCGGGGAACCGCTCGCTCAGCTCGGCGCTGGTCAGCACCTCGTGCTCAAGCTCGTGCTCGATGCACGACTCCAGCGCGCCCTGGAAGATCTCGCCGTCCTCGGCGCTCGAGTCGATGCCGCCGGTGATGTGGAGCAACCGCTCCCCGCTCGCGGCCTGCAGCTCGCGCCACAGCTCGTAGGAGCGCCGCAGCAGCGGAACGTACGAGGGGTCCTCGTGGTAGGCCATGCGGATGATCCGCGTCACGCCGTGCGAGGAGCCCATCTCGTGCGGGATGTCGAACTGCTCCAGGCCGAGCACGCGCAGCCCTCGGCGCGCGAGCTCGTACACGGTCGCCGACCCCATCCCGCCCACGCCGATCACGATCACGTCGTACGTGCCGGTCGTGGTCATGCCGCGTTCTCCTCGCATCGAGCGCCCGGGGAGTCCTCGACCATTGTAGGTAGGGCTCGGGCGCGTGCGCCGTCCGCGCGCACTCTGTGCGGCGGCTGACACCGCCCGCCGCTATGCTCGCGATGCCGCAACGCGGCACACATGCGGCGCGTGGACGGAGCCTCGCCTGAGCACCCGGGAACTTCGTCGCTGGTCGGGCTTCGCGCTCGTTGTGATGGGCGCGGGCATCCTGCTCGCGACCCTCACACCCATCGACGGCGTCGAGGGCGGCTGCCCGCTCGGGCTGCCGTGCCTGGCGTGGCACTTCGGGCTGTTCGCCGGGCTCGGCGTGGCGATCGCCGCGCGCTACGCGACGAGCGACGCGGCGCGACGGTCGCCGCAGCGCGTGCTCGGGATGGTGGTGCTCGGCGTCTGGATGTTCGCGGCCGCGACCGAGATCGGCCAGGGCTGGGTCGACGGCCGCGAGCCGCAGCTCATCGACTGGGTGGCGGACATGGCCGGCGCCGTCACCGGCCTGCTCCTCGGCAGCGTGCTGTTGCGCTGGCTCCTCGAGGGGCGCTAGGGGTCGTCGCCCGTGGCGTCGGCATAGACCCGCAGCCCGTAGTCGTTGTAGCGCCGCTCCGGGGAGAGCGAGGAGCGCGCGGTCACGCGCGTGACCTTGACGCGGTGACGCCACGAGCCGCCCCTCGACGCGCGGCGCACGCCGTCGTCGGGCCCGTGCGGGTTGTCCACGTCGGCCGGGTCGTAGGGCTTGCCGTACCAGTCGGAGCACCACTCGTGGACGTTCTCCGCCATGTGGTACAGCCCGAAGCCGTTGGGCGGCGTGCTGCCCACCCGGTACGGGCGGTCCGTGCCCTTCGACCCGAGCGCGAACAGGCCCTCCACCCACGGATCGTCGCCCCACGGGAAGTGCGTGGGGGTGTCCGCGCGGGCGGCGTACTCGCGCTCGGCTTCGGTCGGCAGGCGGCAGCGCCGGCCGAGGAGGTCTCCCAGCCACTCGCAGTACGCATTCGAGTCGAACCACGAGACGCCGACGACCGGGCAGTCGGGCGCGTTGAAGCGCTCGTCGTCCCAGAAGCGGGGCTCCTCATGGCCGGTCGCCTCGAGGAACGCGCGGTACTCGCTGTTGGTCACGGGTGTGATAGCAACGTCGAACGCACCGATGCTGACCCGGCGCTCGGGCAACTCGTCGTCGCGCATGGGCGAGCCCATCGTGAACGAGCCGCCCGGCAGGCGCACGAACGGCGTAGCCGCTGGGCCCTCGGCGAGCAGTTGTTGGATGCGCGGATCGGCTGGAGGCGCGACGGGCTGTTGCACAGGGCGATGCTACCAGTGTCAGTGTGGGCCGAGAAACGGCGGATCGCCCATGTAGGGGTGCCGAATCACTGCAAAACGGGCACCGGGAGGGGCTCGCCCCTGCTGCGCCCGTGTATCGAATACTACCTTTGTGTTAGCCTGCCCGCCATATTGAGCCGAGCACTCGAAAGCGAGGACGTGTGCCGCTCAGGATCCCGGAGGTCGTGATTGAACGCCTCCCCACGTACTACCGGCAGGTAGCCGAGTTGCGCGCCGCCGGCGTCACGACCGTCTCCTCCCAGGAGATAGGCGAGGCGCTCGATGTCACACCCGCCCAGATCCGCAAGGACCTGTCCTACTTCGGGCGCTTCGGGAAGCAGGGCCGCGGCTACTCCGTGGACCGGCTCACCCAGGAGCTCGAGACCATCCTCGGGTTCAACCGCCGCTGGCGCATGATGCTGGTCGGCGGAGGTGGCGTTGGCCGCACCATCGCCTCCCTCAACCACGGGAGCTTCCAGCCCTACGGCTTCGACATCGTCCGCGTCTACGACGTCGACCCCGCGCGGATCGGCGGCCTCGTCAACGGGATCCGGGTCCGCGACCTCGCCAACATCGACGCCGACATGCGCGAGGACCCGATCGAGATCGCCGTCATCGCGACACCGGGGGCCGTGGCGCAGGAGATCACGGACGCGCTCGTCGAGGCTGGCGTGTGCTCAGTCCTGAACTACACCACCGTGGTCGTGCAGGCGCCGCCGGGAGTCGAGGTGCGGCATGTCAATCCGCTGCTCGCCCTGCAGACGCTCACCTACCACCTCACCAACATGCGCGAGCCGATCACCACTCACTAGCGAGGGCGCTCCGCCGCGCTTGCTACGGCTGGTCGGCGATGAGTGACTCCTCCTCGGTCGGGATGCTGCGCGCGATCACGTCGAAGTAGTCGAGCGCGGCGCCCGCGCCCTTCGCCACGCAGCGGTCCGGCTCGTCCGCGATGTGCACCGGCACGCCGATCTGGTCCAGCAACAGCGCGTCCAGGTGTCGCAGCCGCGCGCCGCCGCCCGTGAGCACGATCCCGTGATCGATCACGTCGGCGGCAAGCTCGGGCGGGGTCCGCTCGAGCACGGAGCGGACGGTCTGCACGATCGCGCCGAGTTGCTCCTGGATCGCGAGCGTGATCTCCGAGGACTGCACCGTGATCGTGCGCGGCAGGCCCGTGATCTGGTCGCGGCCGCGCACGCGCATCGTCTCGTCCGGCTCCTGCGCGAGGGCGGAGCCGATGGCGATCTTGAGCCCCTCGGCGGTGCGTTCGCCGACGATCAGGTTATGTCGCCGCCGGATGTGGAGCCCGATCGCGTCGTTGAGCCGGTCGCCGGCCACGCGCACGGAGTCCGCGGCGACGATGCCGAACATCGAGATCACCGCGGCCTCGGCCCGCCCGCCGCCGATGTTCAGCACCATGTGCCCGCGTGGCGACCCCACGGGGATCTCGGCGCCGATCGCGGCTGCGAGGGGCTCCGGGATGAGGTGCGCCGGGCGGCGCGCCCCCGCCGCCTCGGCGGCGTCGCGCACCGCGCGCTGCTCGACGCGCGTCACGCCGTAGGGCGTGGAGACCATGACCTCGGGGCGGATGATGCGGAACCGCCCCATCACCTCGCCGATGAGGTAGCGCAGCAGCGCCTCGGTGATGAGGTAGTCGGCGATCGCGCCGTCGCGCATCGGCCGGATCACCTGGATGGTGCCGGGCTGGCGGCCGATCATCTCGTACGCCTGGTCGCCCACGGCGATGACGGTGTTGTCGCGCTCGGCGAGCGCCACCACCGCGGGCTCCTCGAGCACGATGCCGCGCCCGCTCTCGAAGACGAGCACGCGCGCCGTACCGAGGTCGATGCCGAGTCGCTTGGTGACCATGCGCTGTATTACCTGTGTAGTCCCGAGGGCTTACCTTAGCGGGCGTACACCTCCGCGCCCAGCGTTTCGAGGCGCTCCTCGATGCGCGGGTAGCCGCGCTTGAGGTGCACGATGTCCCGCACCACCGTCTCCCCTTCCGCCGCCAGGCCCGCGATCACCACCGCGGCAGCCGCGCGCACGTCGAGCGCGCGCACGGGACTGCCGACCAGCGGGGTGGGGCCCTCGATGATGACCGACTGTCCGCCGGTGGTGATGCGGCCCCCCATCGTGCGCAGTTCGCCGACGTAGAGCAGGCGGTTCTCGAAGACGCGCTCGTGGATGATCGAGATGCCCTCGGCCTGCGTCAGCGCTGCGGCCATCGGTGCGTGCAGGTCCGTGGGGAAGCCCGGGTACGGCACGGCCTGGAGCTGCACGGCGCTCAACGGGCCGTCGACGCACGCGCGCACCGACCCGTCGTCCACCTCGACGCGCGCGCCGGCCTCGCGCAGCTTCGTGAGCAGCGAGTCCATGTGGGTGGGGTTGGCGCCTTCGAGGGTGACGTCGCCGCCGGTGGCGAGACCGGCGAGGAGGAACGTGCCGCCCTCGATGCGGTCCGGGATGATGCTGAACTCCGCGCCGTGCAGCGTCTCGACGCCGCCGACGGTGATCTGGTTGCTGCCGTGGCCGGAGACGCGCGCGCCCATCGCGTTGAGCAGGTCGCCGGCCATCTGCACCTCGGGCTCGGCGGCGGCGTTCACGATCGTGGTCGTGCCGCGCGCGAGCGTGGCCGCGAACAGCACGTTCACGGTCCCCAGCACGCTCGGGTAGTCGAGGAAGACCCGTGAGCCTTCGAGCCGCGGGCTGTGGGCGACGAAGTTCTGGCCCTCGCGCCGCACCTCCGCGCCGAGCGCGCGGAACCCGGCGAGGTGTACGTCCACCGGTCGCACGCCGATCGCGTCGCCGCCCGGCGAGGGGCAGCCCGCCTCGCCGAAGCGGGCGAGCAGCGGCCCCATGACGAGGAACGACGCGCGCAGCGCGACGACGTGCTCGGGCTCGGCGACCGTCTCCGTCACGCCGCTCGCGTCGAGTGTGACGTCTTCGCCCTCGATGGTGACCTCGGCGCCGAGCGACTCGAGGAGCCGGCCCATCTCGCCGATGTCGCGGATCTCGGGCACGTTGTGGAGCCGCACGGGCTCGGCCGTGAGGAGAGCGGCGGCGAGGGCGTAGAGGGCGGCGTTCTTGGAACCCGAGGCCGGGAGACGACCGCGCAGGGGCCGTCCGCCCACGATGGCCAACTGCTGTTGCTGGCTCATGGCGTCCGCATCACCCGCCGCGGCGTGTCACCGCGCGAGGTCCGCGCCGCAACCACGGCACGATGCCTCGCGGTTCCCAGTGTAATGCGAAGTGCGCCCACCGGCGTAGCGGGACCTGAACTCCGTCCCGATAACTACGCGCCCTCATCCTTCTCCCCGAGTTCCTGCTGCGTGAGCACGCGCGCCCGACGCAGCTCGTGCAAGCGCATCTCGGCCAGCAGAGCGCGCGTCATCTCGTCGACGCGCTCGCGGCGTTCCGGCTTGAACTCATCGGTCAGTTCGGAGAATGGATGGTGCCCACTCATTCAATCCGTCCCTCTTGCCGCAATACCGTCAGGTGCTCGTCGTAGTGGCCTGCGACCGAGACCCGGCGACTTCGGTACGGACTCGGGTCGCGCCTTGGGGGACCGCCGCTTGTGACTCGTTGCGGCGACAAGGGTAGACAAGGGTAACGGCGTACCGCGGGCGCTACATACCCCGGTACTTGCGGTAGATGCGGATCCGGGCCTGGGCGCGCAGCAGCGCCAGGCGGGCGCGCGCCATGTCGAACGCCTCTTCCATCGTCACGCGGCCCTCGACGCGCTCCGAGGCGCGCTCCCGGGCGGCCTCGGCTCGCGCCTCATCGATCTCGTCGATGCTCTCGGCCGCGTCGGCGAGGACGGTGACCTGGTCGTGCAGGATCTGGATGAAGCCGCCATGCACGATCATCGGCTCACGGTCGCCGCCGGCGACGGCGACCATCTCGCCGATGTCGAGGCTGGCCATGAGCGCGGCGTGGCCCGGCAGCAGCGTGATCTGGCCCTCGGTCGTGGGCACGATCAGCCGCTGCACGTCGTCGCGCGAGCTGATCTCGCGCTCCGCGGTGACGATGGAGACCTGCAGCGGCATCTCGGCCTACTCCTCGGCCATAGTGCGGGCCTTCTCGACGGCCTCGTCGATGTTCCCGACCATGTAGAACGCGTTCTCCGGCAGGTCGTCGTGGCGGCCTTCGAGGATCTCCGTGAAGCCCCGCACCGTCTCGTCGACCGGCACGTAGCGGCCCTCGGAGCCCGTGAACTGCTCGGCCACGAAGAACGGCTGCGTCAGGAAGCGCTGGATGCGGCGCGCCCGGTTCACGGCCTGCCGGTCCTCGTCCGTCAGCTCCTCGATACCGAGGATGGCGATGATGTCCTGGAGGTCCTTGTAGCGCTGGAGCGTGCGCAGCACGCCCGAGGCCGCCTCGTAGTGCTCTTCGCCCACCACGTTGGCGTCCAGGATGCGGCTGAACGAGGTCAGCGGGTCCATCGCCGGGTACAGGCCCTGCTCGGCGAGCGACCGCTCCAGCGCCACGACCGCGTCGAGGTGGCCGAACGTCGTCGCCACGCCCGGGTCGGTGTAGTCGTCCGCGGGGACGTAGATCGCCTGGAACGAGGTAATCGAGCCCTTGTTCGTCGAGGTGATGCGCTCCTCGAGCTCACCGACCTCGGTGCCCAGCGTCGGCTGGTAGCCGACCGCCGAGGGCATGCGGCCCAGCAGCGCCGAGACCTCCATGCCGGCGAGGGTGTAGCGGTAGATGTTGTCGACGAAGAGCAGCACGTCGCGGTTCTCGTCGTCGCGGAAGTACTCGGCCATCGTCAGGCCGGTGAGCGCGATGCGGAGCCGCACGCCCGGCGGCTCGTTCATCTGGCCGAAGACCAGCGCCGTCTTGTCGAGGACGCCCGACTCCTCCATCTCGTGCCAGAGGTCGTTGCCCTCGCGCGAGCGCTCGCCCACGCCAGCGAACACGGACAGACCGCCGTGCTCGGTGGCGAGGTTTCGGATCAGCTCGGTGTTGACGACGGTCTTGCCGACGCCCGCGCCGCCGAAGAGGCCGACCTTCCCGCCACGCGCCAGCGGTGCGATGAGGTCGACGACCTTGATGCCCGTCTCGAGCATCTGCGCCTCGGTCTCCTGGTCCGCGTAGTCCGGGGGCGGTCGGTGGATCGGACGCCGGATCGCGTCCTCGGGAATCTCCTCGCCCGGGTCGATGGGCTCGCCGAGCACGTTGAAGATGCGTCCGAGGGTGGCCGGTCCGACCGGGACGGCGATGGGTGCCCCGGTGTCCTCCGCCGGGGCGCCCCGCTGGAGGCCCTCGGTGGCGTCGAGGGCGAGGCAGCGCACCCAGTTGTTGCCCAGGTGCTGCTGCACCTCGGTGACGAGGGTCTTGGTCGAGCCGTTGTCGCCCATCTCGACGTTGACCGCGTTGAAGATCTCGGGAAGGTCGCCCGTCGGGAACTCGACGTCGATGACCGTGCCGATGACCTGCCTGACGTACCCGGTTGCCATGGTTCGCTCCCGTTCGCCGGGCGCCTGCGCGCCCGTGCTCCTAGCGTTCGACTGCGGCGGTGCCGCCGACGATGTCGAGCAGCTCGCTGGTGATGAGTTCCTGTCGTGCCTTGTTGTAGGTCAGCGTGAGGCCCGCGACCATCTCCTCGGCGGCGTCGGTGGCGGCGCGCATGGCGACCATCCGCGCCGACTGCTCCGACGCCATCGCCTCGAGGATCGCGCCGTAGACCTGCATCTCGACGTAGCGCGGCAGCAGCGTCTCCAGCAGCCCGGCCGGTGACGGCTCGAAGATGAAGTCCACCGAGCCACCCGCGGCAGCGGCCATCTCCTCGCCCATCTCGTCGTCGTCCTCGGGCGGCTGGATCGGGAGGATCTGCCGCACCGTCGGGCGCTGGATGGCGGTGTTCACGAAGCGCTGGAAGCCGATGTAGACCTGGTCGATCTCACCGGCGATGTAGTCGTTCACGACGATGCGCGAGATCGGCAGCGTGTCCGACATCGTCGGGTAGTCCCCGAGGTCGGTGAACTCCGCGAGCTGCGGGAAGCCGGCCCGGCGGAAGAAGTCCCGCCCCTTGCGCCCCACCGAGATCACCGAGACACGGTCGACGTCCGGCTGGTGCTCGAGGGCGAGCGCGGCGCCGGCGCGGTTCATGTTGGAGTTGAGCCCACCGGCGAGACCGCGGTTCGCGGTGATGTGGATGAACGCGAAGTGCTTCACGTCCCGCTGCTCCAGCAGCGGGTGCGAGTCGTCCCCGCCGCTCGTGTCCGTCGAGGACGCGAGCCGCAGCAGCACGGCGCGCATCTGCTCGGCGTAGGGCCGCGCGGCGAGCGCGCGGTCCTGTGCGCGTCGCATCTTGGACGCGGCGACGAGCTCCATGGCCTTGGTGACCTTGGCCGTGTTCTCGACCGACCGCATGCGGTCGCGGATGGCACGGACCTGGCCGGCGCCTGGCATCTAGTGCTGCTCCTCTGCCTTCGCTTCGTCCGCGCGGCGCCTAGTAGGCGACCGTGCCCTTGAACTGCTCGATGGCGGTCTTCAGTTGCTCCTCGGTGTCGTCGTCGATCTCACCCGTGGACTGGATCGACTCGAGGATGCCGCGGTGCGTCGCGCGCATCTGCTCGTGGAAGGCGCTCTCGAAGTCGGCGACCTTGTCCACGGGCACGTCGTCCATGTAGCCGTTGACGCCGGCGTAGAGGATCGTCACCTGCTCGGCGAGCGTCTGCGGCTGGTACTGCGGCTGCTTCAGCAGCTCGGTCAGCCGCTGCCCGCGCTCCAGCTGGCGTCGCGTGGCGGGGTCGAGGTCCTCGGTGCCGAACTGCGCGAACGCCTCCAGCTCACGGAACTGCGAGAGGTCCAGGCGCAGGCTGCCGGCCACCGACCGCATCGCCCGGCGCTGGGCGGAGCCGCCCACGCGCGAGACGGAGATGCCGGGGTTCACCGCCGGCCGCTGGCCGGCGTTGAACAGGTCGTTCTCGAGGAAGATCTGGCCGTCGGTAATCGAGATGACGTTGGTCGGGATGTACGCCGAGACGTCGCCCGCCTGCGTCTCGATGATCGGCAGGGCGGTAATCGAGCCGCCGCCGATCGATGGGTCGAGGCGCGCCGCACGCTCGAGCAGCCGCGAGTGCAGGTAGAAGACGTCGCCCGGGTAGGCCTCGCGGCCCGGCGGGCGGCGCAGCAGCAGCGAGATCTGGCGGTACGCCCACGCGTGCTTGGTGAGGTCGTCGTAGACGATCAGCACGTCGCGGCCCTGCTCCATGAAGTACTCGCCCATCGCGCAGCCCGCGTAGGGGGCGAGGTACTGGAGCGCCGAGGACTCCGCCGCGCCTGCAGCGACGATGATCGTGTGCTCCAGCGCGCCGTTGGCCTCGAGGATGGCGGCGGTCTGCGCGACCTTCGCGTCCTTCTGGCCGATGGCGACGTAGATGCAGATCAGGTCGCCGCCGCGCTGGTTGATGATCGCGTCGATCGCGATCGCGCTCTTGCCGATCGAGCGGTCGCCGATGATCAGCTCGCGCTGGCCGCGGCCGATCGGGATCATCGCGTCGATGGCCTTGATGCCGGTCTGGACCGGCTCGCTCACGCTCTGGCGCGAGACCACGTCCGGGGCGATGCGCTCCACGGGCCGGCGCTCCGTCGCGGCGATGGGGCCGCGCTCGTCGATCGCGTCGCCGAGGGGGTTCACGACGCGGCCGATGAGGGCGTCGCCGACCGGGACGGCGGCCACGAGGCCGGTGGTCTTGACCTCGTCGCCCTCCTTGATGTCGGTGTATTCGCCGAGAATGATCGCGCCGACCGTCTCCTCCTCGAGGTTCAGCGCCAGGCCACGCGTGCCGTTGCTGAACTCGACGAGCTCGGAGGCCAGGGCCTCACCGAGGCCGTGGATGCGCGCGATGCCGTCCGAGGCCTCCACGACGGTGCCCACGTTGGTCTCCGTGACACCGACGTCGAAGGTCTCGATCTGCTCCTTGAGGATCGAGGCGATCTCTTCTGCTCGTACCATTGTTCCCCCGTCGTCTCTCGGCGCTGTGGCTCAACTGAGCCTCGGGCGCTGCTAGAGGGTTCCCTGCTCGAGGCGCTGTCGCAGTCCGCGCAGCGCCGCGCGCGTCGACCCGTCGATCAGGCGGTCGCCGATGCGAATCACGGCGCCGCCGATGAGCTCCGGGTCGACCTCGGTTTCCAGTTCCACCGAGCGCCCCGTGCGCTCCGCCAGCTCAGTGGCGAAGCGCTCGCGACGCTCGTCGTCGATCTCGACGGCGGTCCGCACCACCGCCCGCGCCACACCGCGCCGCTCGTCCAGCAGCTCGCGGTAGTACGACGCGATCGAGGCGCCCAGGGCCAGCCGGTTCTTGCGCCGCAGCAACCGCAGCAGGTTGAGCTGCGTCTCCCCGATGTCCGGGAGCACGCGGCGCACGATCTCCTGGAAGCGCTCGTCCGTCATGCCGTCGCCCTGCAGCGCGGCCACGTACGAGCCGTCGCTGGTGAGCGCATCGAGGGCGTCGACGGCGCCGGTCCAGGCGTCCGCCGTGGACTCGTCCTCGTCGAGGAACGCCATGATGGCGAGCGCGTAGCGGCGGCCGGCTACGTCTCGGGCTTCACCCTCGGGCATTGCCGCCTCCGCTCCCGGCCTAGTTCTGGTCGCCTACGCCACCCTCGACCAGCACCTCGTCGATGAGGCGCTGGTGGGCGGCGCGGTCGAGCGACTGCCGGGTGACGCGCTCGGCGGCGGTGATGGTGAGGTCGGCGAACTCGCGGCGCAGCTGCTCGATGGCCTGGTCGCGCTCGACCGCCACCTCTTCGCGTGCGCGCGTGACGATCTGCTCTGCGTCGGCACGGGCGCGCTCCTCGAGCTCCGCGCGCAGTTGCGCGGCGCCCTCCTGCGCCTGGGCCACGAGCTCACGTGCCTGCTGCTGGGCCTCCTCGATGGCCTGCCGGGCCTCGGCCTCGCTGGCCGACGCCTCGGAGGCCGCCTGCTCGGCCCGTTCGAGGCCCTCCTGGATGCGCGCCTTGCGCTCATCGAGGAGCCGCAGGATGGGCTTGTACAGGAAGAGCCGCAGCACGATCAGCAGGATCGTGAAGTTGATCAGGTTCGAGACCAGCGACGGCAGGCTGAAGCCCAGGGCGGCAATGCCGCTGGCCTCCTCCGCCGCACTGACCAGCGCCGGCGTTGCCGCGAGCAGCGCACCGCCGGTGGCGGCCGCTGCCCGCTTGCCGGGCGCCGGGATCCAGCTCGGTCGTCGATCGAACATCGTGACGCCTCGCTTGCTGCTGCCGCGTCCTAGAAGACGAAGCCGATCAGAATGGCGACGACCAGCGCGTAGATGCCGATCGCCTCGGTGAACGCGATCGCGAGGATCATGTTCGTCTGGATGGGGCCGGCGGCCTCCGGGTTGCGACCCAGCGCCTCCATGGCCTTGCCACCGAGGAAGCCGATGCCGATGCCCGGGCCGAGGGCGCCGAGGCCCATGGCCAGGCCGGCCGCGATGAACTTCATCGCGTCGGCGGTGTAGGTGTTGTCGGCCTCCTGCGCACCGGCGATGCCGCTCGCGGCGAACCATGCCAATGCACCCAGCCCGAGCGCCATCAGGGCTCGTCGCGCGACTGCTCCGACTGTCATTCCGGCGTTCCCTCCCAACGGGACGGCGGCCGTCCCTCGCGGCTCCGGCTTCCGGCCGGCGCCGTTATTCATGCGCTGCTTCATGCTCCTCGTGGTCGTCGTGGTGCGACGTCACCGCGGACTGCGCGAACACGAGCGTGAGCATCGCGAACACGAAGGCCTGGATCAGCCCCACGAACAACTCGAGGCCATAGAACACGTTGATCAGTACCAGCGGCACCATGAAGCTCATCATCAGCAGCAGCACTTCGCCCGCGAAGATGTTGCCGAAGAGACGGAAGGTGAACGACACCATCCGGCTCAGCTCCGAGATCAGCTCCAGCAGCCCCACGAAGACATCGATGATGCCCATCGGGCGCAGCCGCAGCAGGTTGCCGAAGTCGAAGAATTTCTTGAGGTAGCCGAGGCCGAGCGTACTCAACCCCCAGTACTCGACGAAGATGAACGACATGATCGCCAGCGCCAGCGGCGCGTTCACGTCCGTCATCACGGACCGGAACAGCGGCGCCAGCAGCCCGCTGAACGAGTCGCCGGCGTGCTCCGCCGTGAGCGCCTCCTCCTGCGTGGTGTCGACCGTATCCGCCTGGATCGGGATGTAGGCCACGTCGATACCGGCGATCGAGGTCTGCTCGAACACCGCCTGCACCTCGCCGGTGGCGGGGTGGGTGGCGCCGATCGCGAAGTTCATCGGCAGCAGGCCGACGTAGTTGGAGACCAGGACGTAGAGGAAGATCGTGGCGACCACGGGGAAGAAGCGGCGCGCGTTCGCCTCGCCGACGATCCCCTCGGTCATGCCGTAGAAGCCGCCGATGAACGCCTCGATGGCGCCGCTGAGGCCACTCGGGACCAGCGACATCGAGCGGCTCAACCAGACGGCGGTGACGACGATGAGCGCGACCACGAACCACGACGTGAACATCGTGTTCGTGACCTCGAGCGGGCCGATGGAGAAGATGTACTCCGGGGCGACGATGATGGCAGGCGTCGGCGGCTTGATGAGGACAAAGCCACCAACGATCAGGACGACGATCCCGGCCACAACGAGCCAGCGCACCCGCAACTCCCCGCTATTGCTTGTCGGCCTGGCGGAGCACCCAGCTCAGCTGCCGATACGCGCCTGTGAAGCCTACCAGCAGCCCCAGTACGAGGAAGGCCAGCGTCAGGACCGGATCAGTATCGAACCGCCGGTCCAGCAGGTTCCCGATGACCGTGAGTCCGACGATCGACGTGGCCAGGTAGAAGCCGATGCCGATCAGTCCGGCGGCCGGGGATCTCCACAGGCCCACGCCCTCGTCCCTTCGGGGTCGAGGCCGCCGGGAGCCTAGCACGGGCCGATCGCTCGATCAACGCGGGCAGACCGGCATGTCCCGCCGCGGCCTCAGCTCTCCTGCGGGTCGTCGTCTTCGCCCAGATTGTCGAGGTCCAGCTCGTCGATGAAGTCGCTGAACGCCGACAGCTTCTCGAGCTCCTCCGGCGTCACCGCCGCGGGCGCGTCCGGCCCGTCGACCTCCTCGCCCTCCTCGTTGAGCAGCACGCCCGCGCGGTCCAGCACGGACTCGTTGGCGTAGATCGGGACGCCCGCGCGCACCGCGAGCGCGATGGCGTCCGAGGGCCGCGAGTCCACCTCCAGCGTCTGCCCGTTGTGCTCGACGTTGATCTTGGCGAAGAAGGTGTCGTTCTCGAGGTCGTTCACGATCACGAACTGCACGGTCGCCCCGAACTCGCCGATGACGTTGTTGAGCAGGTCGTGCGTGAGCGGACGGGCGACGGTCTGTTCCTGGAGCCGGACGGCGATGGCGTCCGCCTCGGCGGGACCGATCCAGATCGGGAGGTAGCGGTCGGAGTCCTGCTCACGCAGGATCACGACGCGCTGGTAGTTGCGCAGGCTCACCCGGATCGACTCGATCGTCATCTCGATCATGCGGGGCTCCGCCTCGGCTCCCGGGTGGCAATGGAGTGTAGGTTCGCCGCTCTCAGGGCGTCAACGAACGCCCCGCCCGGCGAGGGCACGGACTATCAACGGTCCGCGGTGGCCGAGTCGTTGGCCTCCAACGCCCGCTCGATGGCGGGGTCGAGGGGCGGACCGCGCTCGATCACCCGCTCCGCGCGGCGGCGCAGGGTGGCGCGGTCGAGCATGACGCGTCGGTCGCAGGTGCGGCAGCGCAGCCCGATGTCGGCGCCGGTGCGCACCACGTCCCACTCGAACCCGCCGCAGGGGTGCTTGCGCTTCAGCCGCAGCACGTCGCCCATGCGGATGTCGAGGACCATGCTCAGCCCCGCCGGGCGGCGTTGATCGCGTCGCGCAGCCGCGTGGCCTCGGCGCGCGCGGCCGAGGCGTAGTCGCCGTCGCTCCCCGCGTACAGCACGCCGCGCGAGGCGTTGACGAGGATGCCGCCGCCGTCTGCGTCCACGGCCGCCTGCACGGCCGTGTCGAGGTCGCCCGCCTGCGCGCCGACGCCGGGCATCAGCAGCAGCATGTCGGGGCAGAGCGCGCGCACCTCGCGCGCCTCGTCCGGGTAGGTCGCCCCCACGACGAGCCCGACGTTCCCGCGCGTGTTCCACGCGCTCGCCGTCGCCGCGACGTGCAGGTAGAGGGGCTGGCCGCCTTCGCCCACGCGCAGGTCCTGGAAATCCCCCGCCCCGGCGTTCGAGGTGCGGCACAGCACGAAGCTGTGGCGGTCCTCGTACTCAAGGAACGGCTCGACGGCGTCGCGGCCGAGGTACGGGCTCACCGTCACCCCGTGCGCGCCAAGCTGCTCGAACACCGCGCGCGCGTAGTGCTCGGCCGTGTGGCCGATGTCGCCGCGCTTCGCGTCCAGCAGCACGGGCACCTCGTCGGGGATGCCCGCGATGAGCGCGCGAAGCTCCTCGACGCCCTCCGGCCCCCGCGACTCGAAGAACGCCGCGTTCGGCTTGAAGCAACACACGAGGTCCGCCGTCGCCTCGACGATCGCCTGGAGGAACTCGATCATCCCGACGCCGTCCGGGATGCGCCCCGGATCCGGGTCGAGCCCGACGCAGAGCAGCGAGTCGTTGGCCGTCGAGGCCGCCTCGTAGCGCTCGCGGAACGTCGGGCCTGTCGTCATGCGGGAACCTCCTGTGCCACCTGCACCAGCGGCAGGTCTGCGTGCGCCTCGCGCAGCCGCGCGAGCGTCGTCTCGAACGCCGCGGCGCCGCCCGTGGCCGTGCACTGCGCGGCGACGGGCGCACCGTCGGGGATGGTGCTGCCGTGTGCCTCGAGTTGCTGCCGGACGCGCCGCGCGACCGGCTCGCCCGTGTCGATGATCTCGACGCCGGGGCCGAGCAGGGCGGTGAGCGCCGGCCGCAGGAACGCGTAGTGCGTGCAGCCGAGCGCGACCTCGTCGACCTCGTGCGCGCGCAGCTCGGCCACCGCCGCATCGAGGATCGCCTCGACGCGCGGCCCCGCGATCTCACCGGCCTCGACCAGGTCGGCGAGGCCGGACATGGGCACGGTCAGCACCTCGCGGTCGCCCGCGAAGCTCGCGTGGAGCCGCGCGAGACGGTCGCCGCCTGCAGTGCCGGCGGTGGCGAGCACGGCGACGTGCCCGCTGCGCGTGCGCTCGGTCGCGGGCTTGAGCGGCGGCTCCATGCCGACGATTGGCGCCTCGAAGCGCTCGCGCAGCAGCTCGAGCGCGGCCGAGGAGGCCGTGTTGCACGCGACGACGAGCAGCGCGCAGCCCGCGTCGATGAGGCGCGCGCCGAGCTCGAGGGTGCGTTCGGCCACCTCGGCGGACGGCCGGTCGCCGTAGGGGAAGCGGGCGGTGTCGGCGATGTAGCGGACGGGGAGCGCCGGCATGGCGCGCTGCATGGCGGCGACGACGCTGAGGCCGCCGACGCCGGAGTCGATCACCCCGACGGTGGTCACAGCGGAGGCTTCGGTAGCACGCATAGGGCTCCGGCCCGCCATACATCGAGGGTAGGGCGGAGCGGGGCGAGCGGGCAACCATCAGCCAGGGCGCCTCGCGTTCCCCGGCGGCGGGCCGGCGCGCCGAATGCGGTTGACGTTCGTGGCTCTATTGATACGATGTCTCGCTCCGCCCGTGACGCGGCACGAGGCCATTGTCGGCGCGTCGCGCCCCGGTGGGGCACGGCAGGTGGGCGGCGAGCAGGAGCACGGCGGGATGATGCATACAGGAGTTACTCCGTTGAACAGCACTGACACCGCGTCGGGGCTGGCGCCGGGCGATGCAGGCTGGCTCGAGGCGGCCGAGGTGTTGATGCACGACCAGTGCTGGTGCTGGGGCCAGGATGTGCGCTACCCCGGCGGCAATCTGCTCATCCGCTACGGACTGGAGCGCATCGCCGCGCAGGGCGCGGACGGGCGAACGGCAGGCTACACCTGCTCGATCAACGATCGCGGAGGCGTCTGGCTGCGCGGGGCCGGCGTCTTCTACTCGCAGGGGTGCGGCTCGGGCATCTTCCTCGGCCGATACGACATGCGGCCGCGGATGATCACGTGCGATGCCCCACCGCTGAAGACGTGGATCGAGCGGGGTCTCGACCCCTTCCCCCTCGCGGTGGCGTCCGAGCAGGGAATCGAGGCGGCGCGCGAGCTGGTGCCCGAAGCGTGTGCCTGGATTGAGGCCTACGAGCGCTGGATCACGGACGCCGTGGGCGTCGCGCATCGAGAGCAGTGCCTCCAGCGCTGGCCACAGGGCGAGACGCCCGCAGACGAGTTCGCGCTGCGGTGGCACGAGCTCGCGCATGGCTTCGAGGTCGGAGCGCCCTCCTACTGGTAAGCGACTCGGGCCGACGCCCGCTCAGTGACCTCGCCGTACGCCATCCTGATCCGCTGTCAGCTGGCAGCCTCACATTGCATCCAGCCCTACCAGGCCTGTAGGCGGCGCTACAGGTCGTCCGGCAGCGGGTGCGCCTCTTCCCACTCGGCCAGCCGCCGCTCGAGGTCGTCGAGGTCCCCGTCGTCGGGCTCGTGGCGGCCGTAGCGCGTGCGGTCGAAGCTGTCGGCGATGTCCGGGAACGGCGGCGCCTGGAGCCGCCGGCCCGCGTCGGCGCCGAACTCGATCGGCGTCTGGCCCGCCGCGCGGTCGATGCCGCGCGCCTGGGCGTCGTCCAGCATGCGCGCGAAGAGCCCGTAGGCGCGGCTCCTGGCCAGCCACTCCCACGTCTCGCCGCCCCCGCGCGGCCTCGGCACCACGCGACGGAACAGCGAGGCGAGGCTGCCGCTGCTCTGCGAGGTGGCGCGCACCTCGTTGTACGCCTCCTCGCTGCCGCTCCGACCGCGCCGGAACAGGAACAACCCGACCCGGTACAGCAGCACGAGGATGACCGCGACCGCGAAGCCGCGGATCGCGTCGGGCAGCCAGCCCGGGAAGCGGAAGACGCCGTCCCGGACCTCCTCGTCCTCGGCGGTCGTCGCCTCCTGGATGTCCATCCCGACCTGCCGGAACTCGACCTCGCCGATCAGTGAGCCGAGCACGAACTCCACGAACCAGGCGACGGGCGTGAGGATGATGATCAGCACCCACGTCAGCAGCCACGCCGCCGCCGCGCCGATCGGGTCGAACGCCCGTTGGGCGTCTACCAGCATCAGCAGCCCGAACAGCAGCGCGATCGCGGCCAGCAGCCCCACGGTGCCAACGACCGAGATGGCCCACGGCGCGTCGCGCCGGACGGCCGTGTCGTCCTCGGGCGCGCGCGCCGCGTGCGACGTCGCCAGCGCGAGCGAGGCGATCACGAAGTACGGCAGGACGAGCCCCCCGGCCACGTCGGCGCCCGCGGCGTGCCCGAACAGCGTCGTGACCACGACGGCGGCGAAGCCGACGCCGAAGCTTCGCAGCACGCGGTCGAACGTGACCGGCCCGCGTCCGGCGAAGAGGAAGCGCAGCCACAGCACGGTGAGCCCGACGACGGTGACGGTGCGCGAGACGCCGCGCAGCCGATCCACATCCGGGTTCGCCACGAACTCCTGGACGCCCACCTCGCTGACGATGCCGGAGAGGAGGCCTCCCTCCCACGGTGCGCCCTCGGCGAGCGAGACCTGGATGCCCACCGTCAGCATGAGAATCGAGCCGCTGACCCCGGCCGCGGCGCGAGCCGCGCCGGGCAGGTCGGACATCGACAGCACCCGCATGAGCCCGAAGGCGGCGAAGGCGAGGGCGAGCACGACGATGATCGGCGCACCGCCCACGGCTGCGTCGGCCGCGATGTCGGCCATGGCGCGCGCGTTCTGCGCGCGGTCCGGCTCCAGGAAGTCGCCGGCGCGGAGGCCGCGCTCGATGCCCCTCGACAGGTCCTCGAAGCGGTTGCGCTCGACGCTGCTCGCGAACGTGCGCAGGACGATGAACCACAGCAACGCCTCGGCGAGGAGGTACAGCCCGACCGCGAGCGGCCGTCGCCAGCTCACGCCGCGGCCCTCACCGTCCGACCCTCACCACCTGGACGCGCGAGCGCGTCCACGGCTGGCTCTCGTCCTCCTGCGCGGCCTGCTCCTCCAGCGCCTCCATGCGCGTGGCGACCTCCGTGACCGGGATCGTGCCGAGCGACTGCTCCCACGGCTGCTCCGAGGTCTTCACGACGTGGACGGTGTGCCCCTCGTGGGTCAGCCGCTGGAGCGTCGCCGAGAGGTCGGGCGGCATGAGCGCCGCCACGACCACGATGGTGGCTCCCAGCGACAGCGCCTGGCCGGGACGCTCGAGCTCGGCCGAGAGCGGGTGCATCGCGAACGGGTTCGCCCCGGCGAGCGCCTCGAGCACGCGGACCAGCTGGTCCGGGCGGCGGCCCGCGCCGATCCGCACCGGGCGGTCGGCGTCCGGCAGCGCGCCGTTGGAGATCAGCCCGATCGCCGACTTGCGCTCGAACGCGTCGCGGGCGATCGACGCCGCCACCACCACCGCGCGCTCGAGCAGCACCGGGTCGGAGCCCTCCCACGTGTGCTCCAGCGTCATCACGTCGAGCGCCACGATCAGCGCGTACTCGCGCGAGGGCTCGTAGAGCCTCGACTGCAGCCGCTGCGCGCGCGCCGTCGCGTTCCAGTCGATCTGCTTCAGCGGGTCGCCGGGGATGTAATCGCGCACGCCCACGACGCGAATCGGGTCGGGGAAGATGCGCGACCCGCCGCGGTGCTCACCGAAGGGCCGCGAGCTCGCCAGCCCGAGGTCCCCGATGGGATACGTGCGCGGGTAGACGATCAGGAGGTCCTCGCCGCCGTGGTACTCCTCGCGCTCGAACAGGCCGAAGAGGTCGCCCGACCTGAGCCGCGCGGGGCCCATGCGCTGGTAGCCGCGCGTCACCGTGCGCATCTCGAGCGGCCACTCGAGGCGGTCGCCGGAGCGCAGCGCCGTCGTGCGCGTGAGGTAGACGAACCCCGGCGTGCCCGCCGGCGAGGTCCTGCCGTCGATGACGGGCGCGTCGTCCGGCAGGCGCTCGCGCACCTCCAGCCACGGCACGGGCAGCACCTTGTCGTTCTTGAGGTGCATGGTCAGGCTCACGCGCTCGCCGACGAAGGCGCGATGCTCCGACAGCTCGCGACGGTACTCGACGTCCTCGAGCGACAGCCGCGACCACAGCCGCGACGCGCCGCCGGCGCCCAGGACCAGCGCGCCGAGGCCGAGCAGCGGCACGGACTCGATGGTGAGCCCAACCACGACCAGCAGCAGTGACGCAGTCAGCCAGGACTCGCTGAGGAGGGCGCGCATGAGGCGCTACGTCGGCTCGGGCCGCGACCACTCCGGGAGCTCGGACGGCGATCCGTCCGCGCTCGGCATCGCAGCCTCGGGCGTGGCGTCAGCCGTCGAGGCTCCCGGGGTGCGGCCCTGCGAGTCGGCCAGCGGCACGGGCACGTCGCGCAGGATCTCGTCGAGCACCTCGGCTCCGGCGCGGCCGCGCAGCTGGCTCTGCGAGCTCAGCAGCAGGCGGTGCGGGAGCACCGCGGGGGCGAGCCGCTTCACGTCGTCGGGCCGCACGTAGTCGCGGCTCTCGATCGCGGCGAGCGCGCGCACCGCGCGGAACAGCGCGAGCGAAGCGCGCGGGCTCGCGCCCAGCTCGAACGCGGCGTGCTCGCGCGTCGCGCGGATCACGCGTACCAGGTAGCGAGCCACCGCGTCCTCGACGTGTACCTCCGGCAGCATCTCGGATAGCCGTACGAGGTCAGCCGCGTCGACGACCGGCTCGAGGGTGTCGAGCGGCGAGGATGTCTCGAAGCGGCGCAGCACGCGCACCTCGTCGTCCTCGGTCGGGTAGCCCAGCCGGAGCCGCAGCAGGAAGCGGTCGAGCTGCGCCTCGGGCAGCGGGAAGGTGCCTTCGAGCTCGATCGGGTTCTGCGTGGCGAGCACGAGGAACGGCTGGGGCAGCGCGCGCGTCTCGCCGTCGACGGTGATGGTGCGCTCCTCCATCGCCTGGAGCAGCGCGGACTGCGTGCGCGGCGTGGCGCGGTTGACCTCGTCGGCCAGCACGATGGGGGCGATCAGCGGCCCCTCACGGAACTCGAACTCCCCGGTCTTCTGCGAGTAGAAGTGCACGCCGAGGATGTCCGACGGCATGAGGTCGGGCGTGCACTGGATGCGGTGGAAGTCAGCGCCAATGGAGCGCGCGAAGGCGCGCGCCGTGACCGTCTTGCCCGTCCCCGGCACGTCCTCGAGGAGCACGTGCCCGCCGGAGAGCAGCGCGACGAGCAGGAGCTGGATGGACTCCTCGGCGCCCACGATGACACGCGCGACGTTCTCGCGGATCGCCTCGGCGGCTTCGGAGAGCTGTCGGACGGCTTCGGCCCGGTCAGCGGGCCGCGCGGGGTCGGTGGCGGTGGTGTCCTCGGCCATCAGCGTGATCCTGTTACGTCGTGGGTGCGTGTGTGAGTGGGGAGCATAGCAGGCGCGGGCTTAGAGGCCGTGGTCGACGACATCCCGACCGCTAACGCCCCGAACGTGTAGGCTTCCGCCGGAGCACAGTGTCCCGACGGATGGAGGCGCGCACATGGCGTTCACCAAGGTCCACCACATCGGCATCCTCGTCGAGGAGCTCGAGGTCGGCCGCCACGTCTACTGCGACGGCTGGGGCCTCGCCGTCAACGAGCACCGCTCCCCCTGGCCCGACGGCCGCCCCGGCACCGTCGAGGGCACCACCTCCATCGAGATCCCCATCGGCGAGATGTACCTCGAGATCAGCGCGCCCGACGGCGACGCCGGGCCCGCCGCCGAGTTCGTCGCGGAGCGCCGCGCCGGCATGTACTGGATCGCCCTCGCCTCCACCGACATCGCCGCCGACGTGGCGATGCTGCGGGCGAACGGCGTCGCGACCGAGGGCGCGTGGGACGGCGAGGGCGGCGTGTTCCTCGACCCCGCCGACACGCTCGGCCTGCGCATCCGGATCGTCCCCGAGGACGGCTACTACACCCACCCCCACTACCTCGGCGCGGGCATCCTCACCGGCATGGGCCACGTCGGCATCGCCGCGCGGTCGATGGACGAGATCCGCGACCTCTTCGGCACGAAGTTCGGCCTCGCCGAGGACCCCCACGAGGAGCGCGGCCTCGACAACGAGGACTACGAGGACGACGGCGAGGACCGCAACGCCGACGACCCCGTACACCTCGTCGAGTACCCGCTCGGCGGGTGCGTGATCGAGATCAGCGTCCCGACCACCGATGACAGCGGCACGGCGCGGCTGGTGCAGAACCGCGCGCCCCTCGGCGCCGTCTACCACCACGTCGCGCCCTACGCGCCCGACGTGCATCGCTCCGCCGAGACCGGCGTGGCCGCCGGGCTCGTGCTCATCGACCCGGTGCCGCCGCGCGAGGAGGGCCGCGAGGTGCATGTCGCGTGGTTCCACCCGCGGACGTGCGCCGGGACGCTCGTCGAGATCTGGGACCGGCCGCCCGGCGGCGGCCACATGCTCCAGTACGGGTAACAGGAAGGGATCGCCCAGTGCTTCGCAGCTTCAACGGCAAGTCGCCGAAGGTGCACCCCACCGCGTTCGTCAGCGAGGCGGCCTACGTCGTCGGCGACGTCGAGATCGGGCCGTACTCGAGCGTCTGGCCCGGCACGATCATCCGCGGCGACCACCACAAGATCGTCCTCGGTGCGTACGTGGACATCCAGGACAACTGCGTGGTCCACACCGACAGCGACGCCGTCTACGGCGACTACGTCACGCTCGGCCACCACGTCATCTGCCACGCCAAGGCCGTCGGCACCAACTCGCTCATCGGCAACGGCGCGGTCGTGAACGGCGAGGTGGTGGTGGGCGAGTACTCGATCGTCGCGGCCGGCTCGCTCGTGCTCGACAACGCGGAGTTCCCGCCCAACTCGTTCATCGTCGGCTCGCCGGCCGAGGCGCGACGCGAGACGCAGGAGCGCCACCACGAGATGGCGAAGGGCATCGCGCTGGGTTACGCGCGCAACGGCCAGGATTTCAAGGAGGCGGGCCTCGGCGACGTGCCCGAGGAGTTCCTGATGGAGGACGCCACCACCGACGTCCCACCCCCACCCGAGCGCACCTCAATGTCCCGCGACTAGGGACGGCCGCGTCCCACGGCCGGCCCGTGCGGGACGGCGAGGGCGGCCGCGACGGGCCGCGACGGGCACGTTGTTGCTCGACCACGGCAGCCCGACGTCGCCGCGCCACCAGCACACGCGCCTCGGCTCCATCGCTCTCCTCGAGCGCACGTCGTTCCGTCCGCCGCAGGCGCCGCGGTTGCAGGTGTAGCGGCTATGGCTCCGCGTGGTCGAGGTTGTCGTGGGCCACCCAGCCCTCACGCCCGTCCTGCGTTCGTACTCTGATAGCGAACCAGGAGTAAGCCTCGCCACGATAGAAGTCGACGACCGGGTCGTCGTTGGGCCCCGGCTCGCTCAGGACGACCCGTGTTCCGTTCGGAAGGCAGTCAAGAACGGAGCTTTCGTCTGACGGCGCGCTGCGGAGGCGAAGACAGTTGGTCGTTCGTGCGACCTGAAAGGCGAAGGTGTCGTCGAACGGGGGGAATTCGATGGAGGGCTGCGCGAAGAGGTAGAGGCCGCCCCCAGCGGCCCATCCTCCCGCGAACGTCAATCTCAGTTCCTGACCGAATGTGCCCCATGAGGGTGACAGATAGTCGTAGTCACCGTACGCGTTACCGTGGCGGAGCACGGCACTATGCCAGCGATCGTGGCCGGCGTCGTAGACTGCGACCGTTCTGCCCCTCTCGTCCCACCCCTGCACCTCAGCGAAGTAGCGGTCCGTATCGGTTGCCGAGACTATCGTTCCCTCGCGGAACGGCCAGCCCGGGCATCCAGTAGGCGCGCCGGGGAGCCGATCGACCGCTGGTTCCGGGCGAATCCGCAGCAGCACGGACGCGGCTTGGCCACAGGTTTCGGGGGCTGTTCGCAAGACGAGCCCGTCACCGCTCGCAAGCCAGTCGGCGTTGTCATCTCGGTGTTGGAGAGACGCGGAGCGTACTCTGAAGAGAGGCTCGCCCGTGGCAGCGTCGGCCACGACCACGGATGGCCACGCCTCAACGGCCTCGTAGAACCCGATGTCGTAGCCTCCCTCCTGCCAGGCAATGTGCTGCCCATCAGGAGCGTAGGTGTGCCAGAACGGGGCATGCGGAGACCAGGATGTGGGCGACGCAATAGTGGAGATTCTCTCCCCGTCCCAGCTGAAGCGGCGCCACTCACGGGGTGCCGCCGAACGCTCGGCTCCTTCGACTCTCCCGTACTCCACGCCGACGAGAATCTCCTGGCCAGCCCGCGAGGGCGTATGCCACACCCGGTCGGGCACACCCCATTCCCCGTGCGCCTCACCCTCGAATAACACCCGTTCCGTAAACGTCTCCAGATCCATCACGAAGACCACCCCCTCCCTGCTGAACAGCAGGTGACCACCGCCGGGCGAGAAGTGTGGGCTCGAGAGTTGCCGAACCGACGCGATCTCCCGGAACTGTATGTCTGTGATGAGGTCCACTCCGGGCCGCCCAGCATCGCGCATCAGCAGCCGCTGCTCCGAGGCGGCCAGCACTTCAACGTGATCGGGAAGGCGCCAGATACTGCCGCTCCTCCGGTCCAGCAGTACGCCGGGCCCGCTGCCTCGCGCGGTGAGCCAGCGATTCTCGGGACCCGACACTGCATAGCGAGGCCAGACATCCTCCAAGCGCGACCAGCGGACATCGGCGCGTTCCTCCCAGTCAGCCAGTCGGTACCCCTCGATCTGCCCGGTCTGCGGATCCATCAGGAAGATCCCTTCCGACCAATCAATCCGCTCTCCCGACACGAACGTGCGGTGCTCCATGGCGCCGGGTGCGGGTCGAACGAAATCGCCCAGGGGTACGGACGGTGTCGGCTCAGGAGCTGGCGCGGCCGTCGGCGCTGGGTTTAGGGAGGCATCTGAGGTAGGGCTCGGCGCTGGCGTCGCGATGGCCGCTGGCGAAGGCTCTGGAATCGGTGTGCGCGTCTCAGTAGGCACGGTGGTGGGTGGAAGCGTCGGCTCGGGGATGGGTGTGGGCGTCTTGGTCGCGGTCAGCGCACCTGTCGTTACGGCCAGCGTTGGTGCCGGCGTCGGAGCGGCTTCAGGCGTCGTCACGGTCGGCGCGGGCGTCGAGGTGGCCTCGGGCGTAGCGACGGACGGGGGCGCGATCGCCGGCGGCTCACCGTCGCCACCCACCACGACGAGCACCACGGCCACCGCCACGACGGCAGCGAGCACCGTCACGGTCACGCCCGCGGCAGCCGCCGTCCCCAGCCCTATCCACACCAACGGTCGCGCGACGTAGGCGAGGGCCGCGGGGACGGCGAACCACGCCGGGAGGCGGCCTCGACGCTCCTCGGGACGCCAGGCGGCAAGCGCGCGGCGGTTGGGCAGATCGAGCTTCCCCAGCATGTTTGCGATGTGGTACTTCACGGCGTTGGCGCTGATGCCGAGCCGCGTGCCGATCTCGGCGTTCGTCCCGCCCTCGCGCAGCGCCTCCAGCACGCGCCACTCGGCCGGCGTCAGCACGTCGGGATGGCGCGGCCTGCCGCCACGATTGCGCTCCATGGAACCATCGTAGCCCGCGCCCCCGCGAGGTTTCCCTACCCGACTCCACGTCCGGGCGGACGGGCGACGCCCGACGGGCGCGAGGGCGCCTTGCTATCCTCGACACAACCCGGCCCACTGCCGGGTAGCGCGACGGGGCGGCGAGGGGACGAGCGGCATGCGGGCGGAGATCGTCTCGATCGGCACCGAGATCCTGCTCGGCGAGATCACCGACACCAACGCCGCCTTCATCGCCTCGCAGCTCCCCGAGTTCGGCATCGACCTGCTCTACGTCACCCAGGTCGGCGACAACCCCGGCCGCCTCCACGAGGTGCTCGCCCGCGCCCGCGAGCGCTCCGACTACACCTTCGCCACCGGCGGCCTCGGACCCACCGAGGACGACGTGACCCGCGAGGCCGTCGCCTCCGTGCTCGGCGAGGAGCTGTACGTCGACGACGAGCAGCGCGCCGTGCTGGAGGAGCGCTTCGCCGAGCGCGGCCGCACGCTCATCGAGCGCAACATGAAGCAGGCGTGGCTCATCCCCTCGGCGCGCGCCATCGCCAACCCGCGCGGCACCGCGCCCGGCTGGTGGGTGGAGCGCGACGGGCGCGTGACCGTGCTCATGCCCGGCCCCCCGGCCGAGATGACCCACATGTGGGAGCAGCAGGTCGCCCCGGAGCTGGAGCGCCGCGCCGACGCCATCCTCATCTCCCACACCATCAAGACGGCCGGCCTCGGCGAGTCGATGGTCGACCAGATGCTGGAGGACCTGCTCAGCACGTCGAACCCCACGATTGGCCTCTACGCGCGTCGCGACGGCGTCCACGTGCGCATCGCCGCCAAGGCCCCGACGCGCGACGAGGCGTGGGCGCTCATCGACCCGGTCGGCGACCGCGTGCGCTCGATCCTCGGCGCGCACGTGTGGGGCGAGGACGACGACACGCTCGCCGCCGGCGTCGGTCGCATGCTGCGCAAGCGCGGCATGACGCTGGCGGTGATGGAGTCGGCGACGGGCGGCGCGATCGGCAGCGCGATCACGGACGTGGCGGGCTCCTCGGAGTACTTTCGCGGCAGCCTCGTCACCTACGCGACCGAGGCGAAGCTCGCGCACGGCGTGCCGCCAGAGGTGCCCGCCGCGCACGGCGTGATCTCGCGCGAGACGGCGGAGGCGATGGCGGATGCGGCGCGCATGAGCCTCGGCGCGGACCTCGGGCTCGGGCTGACGGGCATCGCCGGCTCCGAGCCGGTCGAGGGCCAGCCCCCCGGCACGATGCACCTCGCACTCACGGACGGCGAGGGCGTGGCGTACGAGACGTGGTCGTACTACCAGGGCCGGGAGGCGGCGAAGCGCCGCGCGACGACGCAGGCGCTGAACATGGTGCGGACGTGGTTGTTGGGGGAGGGGTAGCGACCTCTACCCGACGGTGACGCCCTCGGCCAACGAGTCGAGCCGCCCGACGAACTCCGCCCAGTCCATGTCGCCCTCGCGGTACTCGGAGTCCCACAGCTCAAGGCGGCCAAGCAGCGCGGCGACCTCGGACGGCGGCCGCACGGCGACAGACCAGTCGATTGAGGCAAGGAAGTCGGGCAGGCGATACTCCTCGGGACCGTTCGCAACCGTCTCCCGAATCGCCTCAAGCACGTCGGCCTGCGTCGGCGGCTGGCTAGTCAGGGGAGTTGTCATAGAGGTCGTACCGTTTTCTGAACTCGACGCGCTGTGGGTTGCCAACAGCGTGGAACGCAAGCGCGCGTCGGGCATCCTCACTGAGGACATCGTACACCGCGCGGCGGCGAACAACCCACGCTGGATCGGAGGAGAGGCACGGATCATCAAGTTGGTGACAGCCAATGGGCAGCACATTGGCACGCTGCACGAAGTCGTCACTGCCGACGGCGAAGTCGTGCACAGCCACCCGAAGGACTACACGCGCCACGACTGCTCGCGTGTTCGCAGTGACTGACCCGCTCCCCCTCCCCATGGGCGACAACACCCCCTACGCCCTCCCCCTCGCCGGGGGCGGCGCCATCCTCGTCGACGCGGGGCCCGACATCCCGGACTTCGAGGGCGCTCCGGCCGCCGAGGACGGCTCGCGCGGCGGGACGTGGGAGCTGCTTGTCGCGCTGCTCGAGGCGGGCGGCATCGCCGCCGGTGACGTGCGCGCCGTGCTCGTCACCCACCACCACCTCGACCACGCCGGGCTCGCCGCCCGCTGGGCCGCCGAGGGCGCGCGCATCCTCGCCGGGGCCGCCGATGTGCCCGCGCTCGCCGGCGGGCAGGCGTGGTACGACGCCCGGCGCACCTCGCGCATCGATGCGCTGATCGAGCACGGCGTCCCGCCTGGGCTGGTCGAGCAGATGTCGTCGCCGGCGCGCAGGCGGCCGCCCGAGTACCGCTGGGAGCCGTGCCCCCTCGACGCCATCGAGGTGGTCGAGGACGGTGCGGAGTTCGCGCTCGAAGGCGGGGCGTCGTTGCGCGTGCTCGCCGCGCCCGGGCACACGCCGGGCAACCTCGTCGCGTTCGTCGAGGCGACGGGCGACCTCTTCTCCGGCGACACGCTGCTGCCCGGCACCGTCCCGACGCCCGGCGTGCACTTCGCCGACGCCCCCGACGGCGGCGCGGGCGAGCGCCTGCCGTCGCTGCCCGACTTCGTCGCGTCGGTGGCGCGGCTGCGTACGCTCGGCGTGCGTCGCGTGTTGCCTGGCCACGGCGCGCCCGTCGACGGCGACGAGGCGGAGCGGCTCTTCGTCCGCTTCGAGCGCCATCACCAGCGCCGCCCGGCCCTCGTGCGCGCGCTGCTCGAGGCGCAGCCCGACACGGCGTTCGGCCTCGTCGGGCGGCTGTTCCCGCACCTCCCCGAGGCGCGCCTCCCCCAGGCCATGACGGAGCTCATCGGCCAGCTCGACGTGCTCGTGTCGCGCGGCGAGGCCGTCGCGGAGCGGCGGGACGGGTTGCTGGTACACCGCATCGCGTGACGGCAGCGCTGGCGCACGGGGATGAGCGGTGCGCTCACTCCTCGAGGCGCGCGCCGTCGGAGTGCCAGCGCAGGTAGTCGGCGTGCGCCCAGCCCTCGACGCCGTCGTCGGTGCGGATGTGCATCCAGTCGCTGTAGGACGTGGTCTCGTAGTAGTCGTCGGTCTCGGCGACCGTGCCGTCGGGTAGGCATGTCACGACCGGGGCGCCGAGCCAGTAGTGCTCGTGCACGTTCAGGCATGTCCCCACTGCCACCTCGACGAGCAGGCGATCGCCGAACGGCGCGAATTCGATGACTGGTGTGAGCGGCGGGATGTGCCAATCACCAACGTAGCCAGGGGCCAGCCCGTAGAGTCTGATGCGCAGTTCGCGTCCGTGCGCGCCCCAGCCTGTCCAGATACGCGGCAGAAAGTCGGGGGTTTGAGGGCCGGGACCGATTTCAACGGACGCCAGCACGTTCCCCGCGCGATCCGTTACAGTCGTCCCTCGTTCGAAGTGGACGCTCGGATCGCCGGGCGCTGGTCGCCCTGGACTGGGCGTCCACTCACCGTCCAGGGTCGCGATCCTCTCGCCGAGTACGGTGGATACGAGTAGGCCCGAATCGTCGCCCAGCCACTGGATGCCGTGCGAGGAGGACGGGCCGGCCCCGAGGATACGAGTGACTTCCTCTCCGGTGCCCACATTGAAGATCGAGACTGCCGTGTAGCGCGGCTCATCGTATGCATCGCCCGTCGCGGCCATGAACGTGAGGCCCGCAACCAGACTCCCCTGCGGGGACAGGAATGCGCCGCCGAAGGAATATGACAGCCGCGGGATGACCACGTCGGAGCCGAGGTTGCCTTCCCAGTCGTACCGAATGATGCGCGTGGAGCCGGAATCGTCACGCAGGATCAGGAATACGCCACCCCTGCCGACATCGATTTGGTCGTGGCTGGGCGACAGGATGTCGTCCGGCAACGCTCGCTCGATGAAACTCGTGGCTGCTCCCTCGTCAAGGTCGGCGATGCGAAGCTGGCCGTCCTGGATCGCGGCGACGTACCGCCCGTGCTGTGCCGGCGATTTGGCGGGCATCGTGTCGCGCTGGCCCACTGGTTGCAGCTGGCTATCCAGGACAACGTAACCGGCGCCACTTCGGACAAGCAGCCGCTCGCCGACGCCCGCGCCCCATCCGATGATTCCAGGGGTGAGAGATTGCGGGCTGCTCGGCACTACATGCACGTCCGCATACGTGCGATCCGTCTCGCGGTCATGCACGTAGCTCAAGAAGCTCAGGTAGCGGTTGCTCGGAGACAGGTAGAGCACTGAGCACACGTACAGCTCGCGCCTGCAGGTCCATCCCTCAACCGCCCCGGTGGCCACGTCGAGCAGAAAGAGCCCCAGCTCCCACGGCACCTCCTCGCCCGCCTCGTACCGCACGTGAGTGAGGCCGGCGGCGGCGAATGCCTCAGCCGTGTCGACCTCCCGGATACCGAGCTCCTCGCGCGTAGGCAGCGAGGCGACCGCAGGCGACGGTGTGGCCGTGGGTGAGGGCGTCGAAGTTGGCGTGGGCGTCGGCGTTGGCGAGGGCGTCACGGTCGCCGTGGGTACGGGAGTGTGTGTCGGCGACGGGCTGGGTGATGGGGTCGCGGTAGCCGGGGGCACGGTGGGCGTCGGGCTCATCGTGGGGCTTGGAGTGGGCGTCGGGCTCGGCGTGGGTGACGGCTGCACGGTCGGCGACGGCGCGGGCGTCGAGGTGCTTTCGGGCGCCGACGTCTGCGTCGGCGATGGCGCGAGGGCGAGCGGGGGGTCGCTGTCACCGCCCGCCACGACGAGGGCGACGGCGACCAGCGCCACGACTGCGACCGCGCCCACCACAACACCCGCGACAGCCGCCGTCCCCGCCCCCACCCACGCGATCGGCCGCGCCACCGTCCACAGCGCCGCGGGCGCCGTGAACCACGCGCCGAGGCGGCCTCGACGCTCCTCGGGGCGCCACGAGGCGAGCGCGCGGCGGTCGCGCAGCTCCAGCTTCGCGAGCATGTTCGCGATGTGGTACTTGACCGTCTCCGCGCCGATGCCGAGCCGCGCGCCGACCTCGGCATTCGTCCCGCCGTCGCGCAGCGCCTCCAGCACGCGCCACTCGGCCGGCGTCAGGATGTCGGGGTGGCGCGGGCGGCCTCGGCGGTTGCGCTCCATAGAACCATCGTAGGCCGAGCGAGGTTTGATTTACCCCACCCGGCCGCCCGCCCCGCCGGGCGGCCACGCGCGTCAGCTCGCGGCGGCGACCTCCGGCTCGGCCTCGGCGGGCTCGGTCGGGGGCGAGACGTCGTCGCCGCGCAGGCGGCGCAGCTCGGCCGAGGCGAAGTAGACGGCGAGGGCGAACGCGGTCACGGAGAGCGCCCCGGCCGCGATCGTGACCCGCACGCCGACGAACTCGGCGGCGAAGCCCGCGATGAAGCCGCCGACCGAGGCCAGGAAGTAGGTCATCGACCAGATGCCCATCACGCGCCCTCGCAGCCCGTCGGGGACCAGCAGCTGCACCACCGTCATCCCGATGATCAGGTAGACCTCCGCCGCGAAGCCCGAGACCAGCAGCAGCACGGAGGCCGGCGCGAGGTGGTCCGTGGTCGCGAAGGCGGCGATGAGCACGCCGAACACCGCCGCCGACGCGAGCATGAGCACCCCGGGCCGCCGCCCCAGCCCGTAGCGGATCACCCACCACGTCCCGGCGAGCGAGCCGATGCCGGCCATCGCCTCCATGAACCCGAAGCCCTCGGAGCCGACATTGAGCAGGTCGTCGGCGAAGATCGGCAGCAGGATCACGTACGAGCTGCCGAAGACCGAGGTGAAGAACGACAGCCCGATGGTGGCGAGGAACACGGGGTGCGAGAAGACGTAGCGCGCGCCGCCCATGATGCCGCCGTCGTCCTCGTCGTGTTGCTCGCTCGTGTCGCGCCGGGGGACGCGGATCATGAGCATGACGATGAACGCGAGGCCGTTGACCGCCGCGCAGACCGAGAACGCGTGGCCCGTGCCGACGAGCGCGATGAGCACGCCGGCGCTGGCGGGTCCGACGATGCGCATCGCGCTCCAGATGCCGCTGATGAGCGCGACAGCGCTCGCCATCGCGGGCGGCTCGATGAGCCTCGGGAGCAGCGTGTTCATGGCGGGCACGGCGACGGCCCAGAGCACGCCGTTCGCGACGGCCCACACGACGACCATCCACAGCTCGACGAGGCCAGAGAGGATCAGGACCGCGATCGCCACGTGGCCGACGAGCATCACGAACTGCGTGCCGACCATGAGCCGGTACGGGTCTCTGCGGTCGGCGAGCGAGCCGCCGGGGAGCGAGAGCAGGATGGTAGGGATGGCGTTCGCCAACCACACCGTGCCGAGCCAGAACGGCGAGCGGTCGAGCTCGACGGCGACGAGCCAGCCGATGCCGATGAACTGGAACTGGAAGCCGAAGACGCGCATGACCGCGGACACCCAGTAGCGCCGGTAGTTGGGGTATGAGAGCGCGCTCTGGCTGGGAGCGTCGGCGGAGGCGGCGGTCATGGAGTCATCGTACCGCCGAGGGGCGCCGGCGGTGGGGCGCCCTGTGCCGGGCTACTCAGCGGGCGGCGCGAACTGCTCGTAGTCCAGCATGGTGCGAACGCGCAGCACGTCGCTGGCGGCGCCCCAGTCCGCGAACAGATCGAGGAACACATCGCTGCCCGGGCGGTCCGGGATGGCCTCGCTCGGCGGCGCGAACGTGAGCGTCGCGACCTGGTCGCCGCGCAGGCTCGTCACGACCAGCGGTGCGGGAGCGGGCGCCTGCTCGGGATCGACCGGCGAGGCTCCCGCCGCCGTCCGCCGCCACGCGCCGTTCACCGCCGCGAAGCGGAGGCCGGTGTCCGAGCCGAGCACGAGCGCGGAGCTGTCGGCGAGCTTGAGGACATCCGGCTCGTTCGCGCGCCGCGAGACGGTGGTGACACGGACGATCTCGCGCCCGGTGATGGCGTCGAAGGCCGTCATGTGCGTGATCGGCATCTCGCCGAACCCGGTCTCGTCGAGCAGTCCCGTGGTCGCGGCGTCGAGCAGCCCCTCGTCGGGCGGGATGCGGTCCAGGCCGAAGCCGGCCGACGGGCCGGGCCAGAGCCGGCTGCACGGCACCACCTCGTCCGACCGGAGTACGCCGCCGAGGTCGTACCGCACCGCCTGGCACATGCCGCCGCCGGTGTCGGCGACGATGGTCACGAGGTTGTCGAGGAGCTCGATCTGGTACGTGACGTCACCGGACGGCGCTCGCTCGACCATCTTCCACGGCATGGTCAGCGCGTGCACCGCGGGGTCTGTCTCGTCCTCGAGGTTCACGATGTGGTAGAGGTCCCCGGGGTCGCACGCGAGACACTCGCGCACGAGGATGTACCCGCCGGTCGCGCTGGAGAAGCGCTCACCCGGCGGCAGGTCGAACTGGGAGACGAGTTCGAGGTCGCCGTTCACCAGCACGAACGCGTTCGACCCCGTGATCTGGAACAGCAGCCGCTCGGCGTCCCCTGATCCCCACCACCGGTCGAACCGCACGCTTGCCGGGTCCCACCTGTACGCCTGGTCGTCACTGCGGTCGTAGAGCACCGATGCGCCCGAGTCGTCGGTCCAGAGCACGAAGCGGTTACCGGGTGACACCCGGATGGCGTCGTGATCCGGGGCGCCGGCCGCAGGTTCACCCTCGGCGGGACTCAGGGCCGGCCTCACCCAGCCGTGGACGGCGCCGGTCCGCACGTCGAGGAGGTACAGCCCGAGGCTCCACGGCACCTCGGCGCCGGACTCGTAGTGCACGAGCGTGAGCCCCGCCACCGCCGAGGGACGGCCCTCGTCGTCGACCTCGACTTCGACGTCGATCACGCCGAGTTCGCCGCGTGGCGCGGTTGAGGACGCGGTGTCCGCGGGTGTCGAATCGGGAGTGGGAGTCGGGGTGGCCTCGCCCTTCATGCGCGGCGTCGGCTCCGCGACGGGCTGCGAGGCCGGCGCCCGCGTCGCCGACGGCGTGTAGGGCACGCGTTGCGCAAGCGGGAGCGCCCGCGTCGCGGACGAGTCCCGGATCGCCCTGCCGGCCTGGAGCTCCGAGGGGGAGTCGGGCGCGAGGGCGGCCTCGTCGGTCCCGGCTCCTTCGGGCGGCGCATGGCCGCCCGCGCAGGCGGACAGGAATGCCAGGGACACAAGTAGACCAGTGATTGGTACCCGCCACATGCGGGGGAGTATGCCACGCATCGGCGCTACGTTGGCGCTCGGATCCCGCGGAGTTCGGAAAGGCTGTGGCGGCGGCGATCGACCTCGCGGGCGGGTCGGCAACGGGCGCCCTCCCGGGCGCCCGATGGTGTGGTGCGGCTGGTCGGCGGAGCCTACTCGGTGGCGAGCACCCGGTAGAGCGAGGTGAGGCGGCGCGGCAGCGACTCGATGTTGTCGACGACCTCGTAGCCGACGTCGTCGCACATCTCCTTCAGGTAGTCGTGGCCCTCCTTGTCGACGGTGATGAGGAAGGGCGTGACGCCCACCTGCTTCGCCTCGACGAGCGCCTGGTGCGTGTCGTGCACGGCGTACTCCTTCTCCGTGCGGTCGCGCCCGTACCCGTGGTCCTGCGGGCGGCCGTCGGAGACGAGGATCAGCAGCTTCACCTTCGCGTCGTATGCGTCGAGCTTCGCGACGGTGTGGCGGATGGCCGGGCCCATGCGCGTCGACCGGATCGGCGTGATCTTGTCGATGCGGCGCCGCGTGCGGTCGCCGAACATCTCGTCCAGGTCCTTGATGACGTGGTACTCGACGTTGTCGCGGCCGTAGCCGGAGAAGCCGTAAATCCCGTACGTGTCGCCGATGGCCTCGAGGGCCTCCACGATCAGCACCAGCGACTCCTTCTCGAGGTCGATGATGCGCTTCGGCGGCGCGGCGGTGAACCGCGCGCGGCGCTGGGTCAGCCACTGGAAGTACTTCCGCGGGTCGTCGTCGAAGTCGTCGTCGGACGGCTGGTAGTTCGACTGCGTCTTCTCGATCTCCTCGTCCGTCGAGGCCGACATGTCGAGGAGGAAGGCGACGGCCACATCGCGCTCGACCTTGTTGCGCCTCCAGTAGACGCGGCCAAGCGGGCCGACGCCCGCGCGCTTGTCGACGATGAACTCCAGCGCCTGGTCGAGGTCGACGTCCTCGCCGTCCTCGAGGCGCTTGATGCGGCGGAAGTGCTCCGGGCGCAGCAGCTCGAACTGGCGGCGGGTCTCCGTGACGAGGCCGTGGTGCGTCTTCAGGGTCTCCTCGTAGTAGTCGAGCTCGCCCTCCTCCGAGGGGCGCTCGCCCACGCGGCACCAGCGCGGGCGGTAGTCGCCGGCACGGAAGTCCCACTCGTCGTAGTACGACCAGTTGACCTCGATCGGCAGCTCCGAGGCGCCCGAACCGCTGGACGAGTCGCCGGCATCGGCGCCGTCCGGGGTCTGGCCGGGCGGGCCCTGCTTGGCGTCCAGCGCCTCGCGTTCGAGGTTGGTGAGGAACATGCCCATCGAGGAGGCGATGTCGCCCTCGGCGATGTCGGAGATGACGATCTCGACGGACTTCTCCAGCAGTGCCTCGAGCTGCTCCTGGGTGAGCTGGCCACCCATCGGCTCCTCGCCCTCGGACTGCTGCTTGAGCTTCATCATCAGCTGGACGATCTCGGGCTTGAAGTCGCCGCGGAACTCCGGCTGGTCGGGAGCCGAGAAGTCGGCCTCCTCGCCGGACGGCATCTCCGGGCCGTCGGCGCCGCCGGCCTCCGTGGTGAACTGGATCATGTCCTCGTCGATCTCGTCCCAGTCGATCTCGGCGTAGGCGTCCGTGATGTTGGGGATGCTCTCGACGATGGCGTAGATCACCGCGGCCACCTCGGCCGAGTCCTGCACGTCCGCGCCGGGCTCGTCGACGATCTTGAGCTGGTCGATGCCGCGCGCCATCAGTGGCATGAGGTCGCGCGGCCAGCGCATGGTCTGCGGCTGCTTCAGCGAGGCGCGCAGCAGGTTCTCGAGGTAGGCCTCGCGCAGCGCCATGCGCGAGATGTTGGTGCGGTTCGCCGCCTCGTGCGCCTGCAACTCGCGCAGCGCGGGGCGGATCCCGCCGTACTCGCGCGAGATGTACGCATCGACGCGCGCGTCCTCGACGATGGTGAACAGGCCGGAGATGAGCTCGCGGTCCTCGAACAGGTCGAAGTAGCGCTCCATCGGCGTGGTGACCGCGACGGCCTCATGGCCGTTGCTGGACAGCTTCGTCTCCTCGCGCTCGATCAGCGTCGACGCGGTGTGGCTGCCCTGCGCCTCGAAGTCAAACAGGAACGAGCCGAACTCCATGCGGCCGCTCTGGTGCGTGGCGTAGACCTTGTAGCTCAAGAAGTTCTGCCGCTGCTCGTTGAACGTGCTCACGTACGGCGGGAGGTAGATCGCGGAGCCCTCGGTCGTGGCGACCGACTCCTGCACCCACCCGATACCGGCGTCCACGAGGTCCTCGGTCGAGCGGATCGCGATCTGCTCGCCGGTGAGCGCCTTCGCGTAGAGGCGCAGGGTGTTGCTGACGTTGCGGAGCTCGATGCGGGCCGACAGCGTCTCCAGCATCTCCTCGGCGCGCTGTGACTCGAGGCGGAAGTAGGCCTCGGCGCCCTCGACGTTGCCCTGCTCGAAGAGCAGCGACCAGCCGCCCTCCAGCCAGCGCTCCAGCTGGTCCGCGGTGAGCCGCGTCAGCACGGTCGGCGAGGAGCGCAGGAACGACATCGCCGCCGTCGGGCTGCCGGCCGCGAGCCGGCGGGCGAGGTCCACGAGGGTCTCGTGGTACGTCAGCTCCACCTGCGCGAGCGATTCGGCGGCCTCGATGAACAGCGGGTAGCCCTGGCGCCCCACCTGCTCGGTGACGTCGGCGGCGAGCTGGAGGAACGCCGCGCGCTCGTCGCGGTCGATGTTGGCGATCAGCGCCGGTCCGCGCTCGAAGTAGAGCCGCGTGTCGGCCCACGAGGCCTGCGCGACGGCCCCCGCGAACTCGAGGAACGGCCGCCGGTCCGGCGGCGCGAGGTCCGCGAACAGCTCGCCCGAGCGCTCCAGGCAGCTCGCGGCGAGCTGGTAGGAGCGGTCCGACAGCCGGTCGACCACGTCGATCAGCTCGCCGACGGCGTCGAGGGGTAGGGCGTGGAGGAGCGCGGGGCTCTGCTCGAAGAAGGACGCGGCAAGGGCGACGGACTTCCAGTTGCCGTGCGCCAGGCGCTTGCCGAGCGCGGCCCACGGGCGAACCTGCTCGCCGGGGCGGCCGATCCACTCGCCCATGATGCCGAGGTCGCGGGTGTCCGCGCCCTGCAGCGGCTGGAGCACCTCCGGCGTCGCGCGCACGAAGGCGGCGGCGATCATCGAGGAGCTCTCCGCCAGGTCGAGCGCGACCTCCTGCCAGTCCAGCAGCTCCTCGAACGAGAAGGCGGGGAAGAGGCGCGGCGAGACGCGGAAGTACTCGCCCGCGGCCTCCCAGGAGCGCAGCGAGTGGCGCGCGAGCGCGACGCCCGCGGCGGCCCAGCGGTCGAGGTCTTCCTCGCTCAGCCGCCGCTCCAGCGACCGGGCGCCGCCGGCGAGGTCGTCGGGGAGGGAGGGCCCGAACCCCTGCAGTTCGTCCGCGTAACGGGTCAGGACATCGTCGGCTGCGCTCATCTGGCTGTTCCTACTGGTGGCGGACCTGGCGGTCGCCTCGCTGCGTGGTTCCGGTGCCGGGGCTGATGCTATCGATGTAGTTGTACGATCCCTCCTGGTTGCCGGGCACGACGCGGGCATGCGTGTACCGCAGCGTGCGGATCACGTCGTTGGAGGAGCGGAGCCGGAAGATTGCGTCGCCCGCGCACGGCACCTCGTCGACCTGGCCGTGCATCCGCTCGAGCGCGATGTCGAGCGCGGCCGCACTACAGTGAATGTCCGTGATCAGGCCGAGGCGCAACGCACATGCTGCCTATTCGGGGAAGATCGAGGTCACAACCTCCTCGATCGAGCGCTGCACCTCGGGGTCGTCGGTGAGCCCCCACACGACCGCGGTCTGGCAGGCCCGGAGGGCCGGGATGCCGCGCGCGATCAGCCGGCCCGCGTAGACGAGCAGGCGCGTGGAGACGCCCTCGCCGAGGCCGTGCTCCTTGAGGTTGCGGACCTTCTCGCCCAGCTTCGCGAGTTCCAGCGCATCCTCGGGGGTGCAGCCGGACTCGTTGCGGATGATCTCCGCCTCCTTGTCGCGCGGCGGGTAGTCGAACTCGATGGCGATGAAGCGCTGCCGCGTCGAGTGCTTCAGGTCCTTGAGCGCGGACTGGTAGCCCGGGTTGTAGGACAGCACCAGCAGGAAGCCCTCGGCCGCCTCGATCAGCTCGCCGCGCTTGTCGATGGGCAGCAGGCGCCGGTAGTCGGTGAGCGGGTGGATGAGGACGGTCGTGTCCTTGCGCGCCTCGACGATCTCGTCGAGGTAGCAGATAGCCCCCGCCTTGACGGCGCGCGTGATCGGCCCGTCGATCCAGACCGTGTCGTCGCCCTCGAGGAGGTAGCGGCCGACGAGGTCGGAGGCGCTCAGGTCCTCGTGGCAGGCGACGGTGATGAGCGGGACGCCCTGCGTCTCATCGCCCAGGTGCTGGTGCAGCCGCCACGACATGTACTCGACGAAGCGCGTCTTGCCGCAGCCCGTCGGGCCCTTGAGGAGGACCGGGATCTGCTGCTCGTAGGCGGTCTCAAAAAGCTCCACCTCGTCCTCGACGGCGAGGTAGAACGGCTCCTCGGTGAGCCGGAACTCCTGGACCTCGATCGACTTGTATGCGGCCTGGGTGTCGGTCTCGGCCGTCGTGGTCACCATTAGCTTCCGCCTCCGCTGCTGATCCGCTCCTGGAGCTGCTCCCACTCACTATCGAGCGCGGCGATGAACTCATCGACCGAGCCGCCGTTGGCGATGTCCACGTCGGCGTGCTCGAGCCGCTCCTCGTTGGTGATCTGGGAGTCGATGCGCGCCTGCGCGGCGTCGGCGTCCAGGTTGTTGCGATCCATGAGCCGCTGCTTCGCCGCGTCCGGATCGACGTGCACGACCCACACCTCGTCGGCCAGGTCTTGCCACTCCGCCTCGATGAGCACGGCTGCCTCGAGCACGATCACCGTCTCCGGCTCGCTCTCGCGCAGCTCGCTGATCTCGGCCGTGGCGAACTGGCGGATGACCGGCCAGACGATGTCGGTGAGACGCTTCAGCTGGTCCGGGGCGCCGAAGACCTTGCCGCCGAGGATGCGGCGGTCGATCTCGCCGTCCTCGCCGACGATGTCGTGGCCGAACTCGTTCACGACGGCGTGGAAGCCCTCCGAGTCCTTGTCGTACGCGCGGTGACCGTAGCGGTCGGCGTCGAGCACGATGGCGCCCAACTCCTTTAGCCGCTCGGCAGCAGTGGACTTGCCGGAGGCGATCCCTCCAGTCAGACCAAGGACTCTCATGGTGACTCCTGCGAGGTGGCCGGCGCGCCGCGTGCCCCTGCACGCATTGGACGCCGAATGGCGATCTTAGGTTCGCCCCGAAGGGCACGCAAGACGGCTCCGCGCGGGGCGCGGCGCCGTCTCGCGCATGATGCGGCCAACCGGCCTAGTCGAGGGCGTTGACGGCCTCGATCAGGGCGGGGACCACTTCCTTGTAGTCGCCCACGATGCCGTAGCGGGCGGCCGTGAAGATGTTCGCCTCCGGGTCGCGGTTGATGGCGACGATCGTCTTCGAGCCGCTGCAGCCGGCCATGTGCTGGCTGGCGCCGGAGATCGCGATCGCCACGTACAGGTCCGGCGTCACGACCTTGCCCGTCAGCCCGACCTGCTGCGACGTGGGGTACCAGCCGAGGTCCACCGCGGCGCGCGATGCGCCCACGGCTGCCTTGTCGGTCCCGATCGCAGCCGCCAGCTGCTCCACGACCTCGAAGCCCTCCGGGTCGCCGAGTCCACGGCCACCGGAGACGACGACCTCGGCGTCCTGGATCTGCAGACCCTCGGAGACCGCGGCCTCGCGGCCCATGATGGTGGAGCGGCTGTCGCCGGCTCCGGACAGCTCGACGGTCTCGCCGCCGCCGCTCGGCTCCGCCAGCGGGTCCTGCGACTTCGCGCGGATGGTCGCGACCGCGGGGGAGGTGGCGAAGCTGTAGGTCGCCTGGGCGCTGCCGCCGTAGCAGGAGCGCGTGGCCTTCAGCTCGCCGCCGTCGTCCTCCACGGAGACGCAGTCCATGGCCACGGCCGTGTCGTTGCGGAACGCCAGCCGCGGGCCGAGGTCACGCCCGGCCATCGACTGCGCGATGAAGACCGCGTCCGGCGAGGACTGGCCCATGGCCTCCTCGACGGCCGCGACCCACTGGTCGGAGCGGAAGTCGTCGTAGCCCGCGTCGGAGCTGACGTAGGCGGTGTCGGCGCCGGCCGCGTGGGCCGCGCCGGCGGCGTCGCCAGCGCCGCTGCCGAGCAGCGTGACGCTGACTTGCCCGCCGTCGACGAGCCTCGTGCCCAGCGCGAGCAGTTCGGCGGTGGTGCTGGAGAGCTCGCCGCCCTCCAGCTCACCGACCACCAGGATGTTGCGTGCCATGTTCGGTATCTCCCTCGCCTACAGGATCTTCGCTTCGCGCAGCGCGGCGGCCAGCGCCTGCGCCTGCTCTTCGGCGGTCTCGCCCTCCATGAGCTCGACCTCGCCCTCGACGACCGGGATGAACAGCCGCTCGAGCTTCAGGCGCGCGCCGGCGTCACCGACGGTCGACGGGTCGAGACCCAACTCGCCCGCGTCGAGGCGCGTCACGGTCTTCCGCGCGGCCTGCATGATCTGCTGCAGCTTCGGGTAGCGCGGGTCGCCGATCTCGTTGGAGATGGTCACCACGGCCGGCATCGGCATCGAGACCGTCTCGAAGCCGTCGCCGGTGACGCGCTCGACGACCATGCTGCCGTCCTCGACCTTGGCGTCCTTGCCGATGATGGCCGAGGGCCAGCCGAGGATCTCGGCGATGCCCAGGCCCACCTGGCCCATGTCCCAGTCGGCGGCCTGGCGGCCGCAGAACACCGCGTCCACGTCGCCGAGGTGCTCGATGGCCGCGGCCAGCGTGCGGGCGGTCGTGTAGGAGTCGCCGCCCTGCAGGGCCTCGTCCTCCAGCAGGATGCCCTCGTCGGCGCCCATGGCGAGCACCTGCTTGATGGCGGCCTGGGCGCTCTCCTGGCCGAGCGAGATCACGGTGATCTTGCCCTCGCCGGCGCCCTCGATGATGCGCAGCGCAGCCTCGGCGGCCATGCCGTCGAACTGGCTCAGCACCGGCGGGATGCCCTGCGCCGGGATGACCTCGTTGTTGGCTTCGTCAATGCGGAACGCCGCGGGCGGCGTCTCCGGGTCCGGGATCTGCTTCGCGCAGACGACGAGATGCATATCTGCTCCCCCACCTCCGGCCCTGCCGGGCCGATCCTGATTTCACTGCGTGGCCCTGCCGGGCCGCTCGTTCACGATGTCAGGGCGGGCTTCGCGGCATCGTGACCGCGCGTCCCGCCGGACTGCGTTACCCCTGTGGTCGCCTCCTCCGTCCGGGTCCGGACTGCCTGCCTAGCTGCCGTTCGGCGTGCCGAGGACGGAGCGCTCCAGCAGCTCCGCCACGTCGAAGGGGCGGATCCGCCCTTCCTCGTCGGGCTGGATGGCCGGGGCCCCGTCTTCGAACATCTGGATGCAGAACGGGCAGTTCGAGATCACCTCGTCCGCGCCCGTGCCAACGGCTTCCTCGGTGCGCACGTGGTTGACCCGGCGCTCACCGATCTCTTCCTGCCACATGTTGCCGCCGCCCGCGCCGCAGCAGAGCCCGCGGCTCTGCGTGCGCCGCATCTCCGTCAGGTCGACGCCCGGCAGCACTTCGATGATCTGGCGCGGCGCATCATACACGCCGTTCATGCGCCCGAGGTAGCACGAGTCGTGGTACGTCACGCTCGTCCCCACGCTGTGACGCGGCGTCAGGTCGCCATCTTCGAGCGCCTGCTGCAGGAACTCGGTGTGGTGCAGCACCTCGAAGTGGCCGTCGAACTGCGGGTACTCGTTGCGGAAGGTGTTGAAGCAGTGCGGGCAGTTGGTGATGACCTTCTGCACGTTCTTCGCTTTGAAGGTCTCGACCAGCTGCATCGCGAGGATCTGATACAGGTACTCGTTGCCGAGGCGACGCGCCGGGTCGCCGTTGCAGGTCTCCTCCTGCCCCAGCACCCCGAAGCTCGCGCCGGACTCGCGCAGCAGCCGGAACACGGACTGCGTGATCGGCATGTTGCGCTCCACCAGCGAGCCCGAGCAGCCGACCCAGTAGAGGTACTCCTGCGACCCGTCGAAGATCGGGACGTCCTCGAAGTCCTCCATCCACGACTCGCGGGTGAGCGTGGTGCCGCGCCACGGGTGGCCGCGCATCTCGATGTTCTCGAGGGCGCCCTGCGCCGCCGCCGGCACGCGCGCCTCATTCATGACCAGGTAGCGGCGCATGTCGACGATGGTCGGGACGTGCTCGATCATCACCGGGCACTCCTGCATGCAGGCGCCGCAGGTGCGGCACGCCCACAGCGTCTCGTCCTTGATCACGTCGCCCACCATCTCGATCGGCGAGACGGTGCGGACGTCGCCGTTGGTGTGCCCGGCGTTCTGGAGGTCCGGACCCACCGAGGCGAGGTGCGCCTTCAGGTCCTGGATGAGGTGCATGGGCGACAGCGGCTGGCCCGATACGTCGGCGGGACAGACCTCGGTGCAGCGTCCGCAGCGCACGCACGCGTCCAGCTCGAAGAGCTGCTTCCAGGTGAAGTCCTGGATCTGCCCGACGCCGAACACCTCCTGCTCCTCGATGTTTTCGATGGTGGCGAGGCGGCCGGGGGCGTCGGTGCGGAGGAAGAACGCGTTCACCGGCGCGAAGATCATGTGGTCCAGGCGCGTGAACACCAGCAGCCCCAGCCAGCCGAACGCCAGCACCACGTGGCCCCACCACGACCACGTGTGGGCGGTGAGCATGTGGCCCTGCGTCGGGCTGAAGATGTCGAGGAACTCCGCGATTACGTACGAGACGAAGGACCAGCGCGCCCAGTCGGGGTGCGCCTCGAGCTGAGTGCCGTCCTCCAGCACGAAGCCGTGCAGCTCCGTGGTGTAGATGCGGAACGCCTCCACCATGAAGCCGGTCACGAGGATCAGGCCGAGGCCCACGATGATCGCGTGGTCCTCGATGCGCTCGTCCCAGCGGATGCGGTGGAAGTCGTCGAAGTAGCGGCGGTACAGCGCCATCCCGACGCCGATCAGGCCGATCAGCCCGAACAGGTCGCCGTAGAACGAGAAGAACAGGTAGTAGTCGCCCTTGAGGAAGTTGAGCGGTGTGTCGTCCTCGATCGCGACCTGCGCGGTGACGAGCGTGAGCACGATGATCGAGGAGAAGATGCAGATGTGCATGATCCCCGCGTAGCGGTCGCGGCGGACCTTCTCCTGTCCGAGGCCGAGCCGCATGGCGTTGCGGACCCGCACCGGGATCTCGCGCAGGATGCCCGGCGTCGGCTTGCCGATGGCCCAGAGCGTGGCGTGGCGGCCGAAGCCGTAGACCAGCAGGCCGACGAGGGCCGCGAGCATGACGTACACAGCCCACGGCTGCGCGACGTTGAAGAACACCTCGCGGCCTGCGTCGGTACGGTCCAGCTCGATGGCCGAGATGAGGCCGAGGCCTGACAGGCCGACGGCCGGACCCCACCACGCGCCGACCAGGCGGACACGCTTTGGTCGCCCGCCCTCAGAGGCGGGCGACCCAGCACTTCTCTCGCGCTCGGATACGCTCATACGGTTCCCCTCGCGGTCGCGCGCGAGCGTATCACCAGTAGGCTTTCCGGGCTCGCCTCCACGCGTCCGGTCTTACGACGCCGACGGGGTCTGCGCGCCCCAGCGGTCGCGGATGTCGTTCTTGAGCAGCTTGCCGAGGTGGTTACGCGGCAGCGGCTCCGAGATCCACTCGTACTGCGACGGCGCCTTGTAGGAGGCCAGCCGGCTCTTCACGAACGCCGTGAGGTCCTCGTCCGAGGGCTTGTCGGCGTCGCCGCCGACGACCACGGCCTTCACGATCTCGCCCCACTCGATGTCGGGCACGCCGATGACGGCCACGTCCTCGATGCTCGGGTGCTCCTCCAGGATGCTCTCCACCTCGCCGGGCGAGATGTTCTCGCCGCCGCGGATGATGAGGTCCTTCAGGCGCCCTGTGATGAACAGGTAGTTGTCCGGGTCCAGGTAGCCCGCGTCGCCGGTGTGCAGCCAGCCGTCGACCACGGCCGAGGCGGTCTCCTCTTCGCGCTTCTGGTACTCGCGCATGATGCGGTCGCCCCGGATGCAGATCTCGCCCTCTTCGCCCGGCTCCTGCATGGAGCCGTCCACCTTGAGGATGCCGACCTCGATGTCCGGCATGGGCCGGCCCACCGAGCGCAGGCGCTTGATCTTGAGCTCGTTCTCCTCGGGCGTGCCGTCCAGGCGGTGGTCGTCCGGGCCCAGGTAGCTCATCGTCGAGGTCGACTCGGTCTGGCCGTAGGCGTTCATGAGCCCGCAGTCGAAGACGTCGATGGCCTGGCGCACGACCTCGAACGGCATCGGCGCCGCGCCGTAGGTGATGAGCTGCAGCGTGGAGATGTCGTAGTTGTCGAAGTCGTCCGCCTCCATGACGCGCTTGAGCATCGTCGGCACCACGAAGGCGTGCGTGACGCCCTCGCGCTCGACGGTGTCGAGCCAGGCCGAGGGGTCGAACTGCGGCAGGATCGCCAGCTTCCGGCCGGCCCACAGCGAGCCGAGCATTGTCGTCGCGCCGGCGACGTGGAAGAACGGCACGGCGACCATCGTCACGTCCGGGTCGGTCGTCGGGTCCACCGGGTTCTGGGTGTTGACGACGTAGGCCGTGAGCGTCTTGTGCGTTAGCACCACGCCCTTCGGCAGCGCCGTCGTGCCCGAGGTGTAGATCACCATCGCTGCGTCGTCGTCGTCGACCTCGGTGAAGAACGGGACGTCGTCACCGGTCTCGCGGAGCTGCTCGATGGTCTCGACGCCGTCGGCCTCGAAGCCGACCGTGTAGACGTGCTCGACCTTGGGCAGCGAGGAGCGAATCTCCTGCAGGATCGGGTAGTAGCGCTCGGAGACGAAGAAGACGTTCACGTCCGAGGCGTCCGCCATGTACTGCAGCTCGTCGGTCTTCGCGCGGAAGTTCAGCGGGACGAAGGTCGCGCCGACCGCGGCGGTCGCGTAGTAGAGCTCGACGAAGTTGCAGGAGTTCACCGACATGATGCCGACGTTGGCGCCCTTGCCGATGCCGATCGAGGCCAGCGCGTGCGCCAGCTTGTTCACCCGCGACTGCAGCTCCATGTAGCTGAGGGTGTCGTCCGGGTCGCTGACCGCGACGCGGTCCGGCACCATCGAGCCGGCGATCGTGAGAATGTCCGCAGTATTCATCTCTGCACCCCTCTTCCGCGGCCGGTGTGAGCACGCCGGCCCGGCTGGTTCCCCAGGCGCGGCTCCGGCCACGCCCGCATCTACGCTCGTCGTATGCGCGAGGCTTGCTGCCTCCCCCGCCCCTCGTGTGCGGCGCGCGGGTGCCCCACCCGGTGCGCACCGAGGCGCGCTCAATATAAAGACGACGCGGCGCTGCGGCCAGAACCCCTAGCGCTCGCGCTCAGCTTCCGCGAGATTCGGCCGCCCGATGACCTCGACTTCGACGATGCGCTGGCCCTCGACGTTGGTGGGCGGCGGGCGGGTGATATGGAACGTGCGCAGCGGCTGGCTGGTGCGCTCCAGCGCGTCGCCGGTGAGGTACCAGACCGCCTGCGAGCAGGTGTCCTTGAACACGCCCGGCCGCCGCAGCGGGTTCCGGGCCGCGCCGCGTTCGTCCTCGGGGTCCAGTTCCACGACGCAGCCCGTGCCGACCGGCGCGATGGCGTCGAGGGCGCGCAGGTTCTTCGCCCCCTCGGCCTCCTTGAGTGCGATGACGTAGATGCGCGCCTGCGGGAAGTAGCGCGGGTCGCCGAGCTCGTATTCCTCGATCGGGCCGGCGTCGAAGTAGAAGACATCGAAGTCCGGGCGATTCGCCGCGCCGTAGAAGATCGCGCCGATGGCCACGGCGATCACGAGCAGCAGGAAGACCAGGCCGATCGGCAGGCCGCGGCGCGGCGGCCCGGTGCGTACGCTGCTCATGCCGCGGCTGCCACGCCCGCGGCGAGCCGCCGCTCGAGCGCGAGGCCGTCCGCGAGCGTCAGGTCGAGACCGCGCACGACCGCGCGCTTCGTCGCCCGCGTCGCGCGCGGGTCGCGTGCGGCCAGCGTGTCCGCCCACTCGGCGGCGGCATCGTCGAGCTGGTCGCGCGGGACCACGCGCTGGACGAAGCCGAGCTCGTACGCCCGCTCGGCGGTGACCGGGTCGCCGGTGGTCGCCATGCGCAGCGCCTGGCCGAGTGGCACGTGGCGGGGCACGGTCTGCGTGCCGCCCGCCGAGGGGATGTAGCCGAGCGTGACCTCGGGGATCGCGAACAGCGCTCCCTCGGCGGCCACGCGCAGGTCGCAGTACAGCGACATCTCCAGGCCCGCGCCGTACGCGAATCCGTGCACCGCCGCGATGAGCGGGATCTCGAGCTGCGACATCACACCCCACAGGTCGCGTCGCACGCGCGCGTCACGCGCCTCGACGAACGAGGGGGCGGTGCCGAACTCGGTGATGTCGGCCCCGGCCGAGAAGGCGCGGTCGCCCGCGCCGCGCAGCACGGCGACCCGCACGGTGGGGTCGTCGCGCAGCAGTTCGAGGTTCGTCCACAGCTGGTCGCGCATCTGGAGATGCACGGCGTTGAGCCGCTCGGGACGGTTGAGCGTCAGCCAGACGGCGTCGCCCCGGCGCTCCGCGATGACGAACGGCTCGGCCACGGGGTGGGCGCCCTACACCCAGTCCGGCTTCTGGATGTGGCTGCGCTGGCTGTGGTCGTGGGTGCGCTGCACCTCTTCGTTGATCTTCTCTGCCATGCGCGCCATCTCGTCGGACCGCGGCGTGATGTGGTCGTTGCGCCAGCGGCGGATCGCCGCCGCGTCGCCGCGGCTGAACTCCTCTTCGCCCAGCCCGTCGAGGACCGAGTTGGCCATGGCCAGCACCTCGTCGATCGTGAATTCGACCTTCATGGCTAGCTCCACCGTTCCGAGGCGGTCTCCCGCTCGAACCGCCCGGCGCGCATCGTCCTGCGCCGGGTGGACTCGTCCAGGATGTCCCACAGCTCGTCGTTGAAGCGGTCGGCGAACGCATCGAGTTCGCTGGACCCCGGGCCACGGTCGCTGCGCCACGTGCGCACCGTCTCCTGGCCCTCTTCGCTGAGCTCGACGCTGTCGAGCAGCCGGGAGGTGACGAGGCCGATCACGGCGTTCACCTCGCCCGGGTTCAATGTGATGTTCATCGGTCCTGACCTGCCTTCATCACGCTCGCTCCTTCGATAGCTCCATGCGGCCCACGCCGCTGCCGTCGTCTCGTTGCCGGGGCTTACTCCCCCGTGAACTCCGGATCGCGCCGCTCGACGAACGCGTCGACGCCCTCGGCGCGGTCGGCGGTGGTCTGCAGCAACACCGTCAGCTCCAGCTCCAGGCGCAGCGCCTCGGCCAGCGGCACCTCGACGCCGCGCCGGATCGCCTCCTTCGCGAAGCGCGTCGCGAGCGGACCCCGCGACGCGATCGCCTCCGCGACCGCCTGCACAGCGTCATCGAGGTCGGCCGCGGGCGCCACCTCGGAGACGAGGCCGATGCGCAGCGCCTCGGCCGCGTCGATGGTCTCGCCCGTGAGCAGCAGGCGCAGCGCCTGCGCGCGCCCGACCGCCCGAGGCAGCCGCTGCGTGCCGCCACCGCGCGGCACGTGGCCGCTGCCCGTCTCCGGCATCGCGAACGTCGCGTCCTCGGCGGCTATGCGGATGTCGCACGCGAGCGCGAGCTCCATGCCCGCCGAGTGCGCCGCGCCGCGGATCGTCACGACGGTCGGCTGCGGCACGTCCGCGAGCGCGTCGAAGCCCGCGCCGATGGGCCCGAGGATCTCGCGCAGCATGGCGTCGTCCGCGATCGCGGCCGGGTCCCACCCGCTGCCCAGGCCCGCGCCGGCCGAGGTCACGACCACCACGCGCACCGCCGGGTGGCTCGCGGTGAGCTCGTCGGCGGCGGCGGTCAGCCCCTCGCTCAGCGCGCGATCGTAGCCGCCGAACGGCGGGTCGACCGTGAGCGTGGCAATGGGGCCGCTGGCGTCGAGTGTCACGGACATGCACCGAGGATCGTACGGACGCCCGATCGAGGGCGTCAACGTGCGCGCCTCGCGGACGGCATCGCCCGTGCCGTCGCTGGACGGGGTAGCCTATCGCTGCGAGGATTCCCAGCGGACGGAGCGGGCATGGACCTGGAGCTGGCCGGACGTTCGGTCATCGTCACCGGCGCGAGCCGCGGCATCGGCCTCTCGATCGCCGAGGCGTTCGCCGCCGAGGGCGCGCGCCTCACGATCTGCGCCCGCGGCGCGGAGGGCCTCGAGGCCGCCCGCGCCCGCCTCGCCGGCAGCGGCGCAGAGGTCGTGGCCGTGCAGGCCGACATCATGGACGAGGGCGACTGCGCCCGTGTCGTCGAGGCGGCGGTCGAGGCTCACGGCGGCGTCAACGCGCTCGTGAACAACGCCGGTGGCCGGGCCGGCGAGGGCGGGGCCGAGGCCGTGCTGCGCGGCACCATCGAGGTCAACGCGGTCACCGCGTTCCGGCTCGCCGAGCTGGCGCGCCCGCACCTCGCGGCATCGCCGAACGGCGGCGCGATCGTCAACATCTCCTCGATCTACGGCCGCGAGAGCGGCGGCGGGGTGGCGTACAACGCGGGCAAGGCCGCGCAGATCGCCATCTCCAAGGCGCTCGCGCTCGACTGGATCGCGGACGGCATCCGCGTCAACAGCGTTGCGCCCGGCTCGATCGCGTTCGAGGGCGGCTCGTGGGGCCGCCGCCTCCGCGACGACCCGGATGGGATGGCGCGCTTCATCGAGCAGGAGATCCCCGGGGGCCGCTTCGGCCGCCCCGAGGAGGTGGCGGCGGTGGTGGTGTTCCTCGCCTCGCCTCGCGCCTCGTGGGTGCTCGGCGCGACGGTCAACGTCGACGGCGGGCAGTCGAGGTCGAACATCTAGCCGCGGGGCGGTACAGTCTCTGCGGTCACGGAGGAAGCGATGCGGTTCACACGCGCGGATCTGCCCGGCATCCTGATCGCGGGCCTCGCCGGTCCGTTGCTGATGCTGCTCTTCCTGGCGGCGTTTGAGACGTGGGGCCACCACGGCACGCCGCTCATGGGCGCGATGGGCTCTAACCTCGGCGTCGCGGTTGGGCTCGCGGCGGTGTTCTCGCGCTTCATCCGCAAGTGGGACTGGCCGCTCGCCTTCGTCGGCGTGGTCCTCATCTCCGTCGCGTCGGTGTACTGGGCGCAGAAGAGCGGCAACGACGGCACGCAACTCGCGACCGCGCTGAAGTGGCTCGGCGTGATCGGCTTCGTCGGCCTCAACATCGCCGTGCTCTGGCAGATCCTGCTCAACGGCATCTGGCCGATCGTGGAGCGCTTCGAAGCGCGACGCGCCGGCGAGTAGCACACGGCGCATGACCAACGCCCCCGACGCAGGCGCGCCAACCGCCTCCCGTCAGCAGCACCTCGCGCTCTCCATGCTCGCCGGCTGGATGAGCGAGCGCTGGTTCCGCACCTTCCGCCCTCGCCTCGACGAGCCGACGGCCTTCGACGCGCTGATCGCGCGCCGCGAGGCGCGCATCGGCGTCACGCTCGGCCTGCTCTGGGGCGGCGACCCCGCGCCGAACGCGACGCAGCTGGAGTCGCAGCTCAACGCGGACCTCGACGACGACCCCGGCGCGTACGCGCTGTGGGTGCCGCCCGGCGGCGAGCTGCCCGGCGAGGAGCCCGGCCTCTCCTCGCTGCGCCTCATGGCTTCGCGGGGCTTCGGCGGGCTCGAACCGGCGCAGCGCCGCGAGCTGCGCCTGCCCGTCACGCTCGCGCTCGCCAAGGTCGACGACGAGGGCGCGTACGTCTCCGTCACCGGCCCGCTCGCGGCCGAGTGGACCACGCTCTCCGAGGGCATCATGGGCGCATACCACCTCGACGCCCGCGCGCTGCGGCGCATCCCGGAGGAGCGCGCCGAGCTCGACATCGTGCTCACGCGCCTCCGCGACCTCGCGGCCGCGCTCAACGTCGAGGAGGTCGTGCCGGCCGAGGTGCACGACTACTGGCTCGTCTCCCGCCTCCCCCTCGACGAGCCGCGCGGCGCGACGGTCTTCGGGGCCGCGCCCGACTTCGACCCCTCGGACGGCGCCGTGGTGCGCCGCGAGCTGCGACGCCAGCTACGCCGCGCCGACGAACAGCGCGAGGCGGCGCGGGCCGCGGGCGAGGAGGTGGAGATGACTGCCGTGCTCATCGGCGCGCCGCTCCCGCACATCGGCGAGGAGCTGGTAACGGCGTCGTTGCGGGGGATGAGCCCCGCGGCGTACGGCGGCACGGACCTCGTTGCGCTCGTCGCGGACGGCTCGGTGCGCCAGGTCCTCCAGCCGCGCTCGCTGCCGTGGGAGACCCAGCGCTAGCCTGCCAGCGCCTCCGACAGCGCCCCCACGAGGTCACCCGCGGCATCGCCGGCGACGACCGCGACGCCCCGCGCACGCCACTCCGCGCTCAACGCCTCGGCGAGCGCCACGAGCGCGGCGTCGCCATCGGTCGGCACAGGCAGCAGCACGACCCCCGCGCCACGCGCGGCCATCCGCGCCGCCGCGGCCCGCGCGAGCACGTCGGGCGGGTCGGCGGGGGGGAGCGGCGTAACGACCGCGTCGAGCGGTGCGAGGCCGGCCTCGAGGTCTTCGAGCGCCGAGGCGACGGCGGCCTCGTCGGCGAGGTCGAGGGTGAGCGCGCGGCCCTCGTGGCCGAACGTCCAGCACTCGTTGAGGATCGAGTTGGCCGTGACCTCCTCGGCAAGCTCGGCGCGGCGCGTCGTCACGCTCACCGCCGCGCCGGCCTCCGCGAGCACCACGGCGAGCGCGCGCCCGTCCGGCTCGCGCACCCCGGCGACGAGGACGTGACGGCCGTCGAGGGCGCTCACGGGGCGTCGGCTGCAGAGAGCACGCGGCCCGTCATGCCGGCGGCGGGGCTCGACGCGACGTGCACCGCGAGGCGTGCGAGGGCATCCGACTCGGCCGCGTCGGCGTCGGCGATGGCATTGGCGAGGTTCCCGGCAGCGGCGTCGAGCGCGACGGCTCCTCGGAGCAGCGTGGTGATCGCGACATCGGGCTCGTCGTGTTCGGTCACGAGGGTGCGGGCGAGGCCGAGCGTGGCGGCGCACGCGAGGGCGTACACGCCCGCGCCGGGCGCGGGTTGGTCGCCGAGCGCGTGCGTCACGATCAGCAGGTTGCCTCGCCCGCCGCGCCGGAACTCGCCGAACGCGGCGCGCGCGACGTAGGCGTGGGCGTAGCAGTTCATCGTCATCGCCTGTGCGAGCTGCACCTCGGACGTGTCGGCCATGGTCTGCGGCATCGGCTCGTCGGCAGCGCTCACGACGATGTCGAGGCCGCCGAGCTCCTTCGCCACCTGGCGCGTGGTGACGCGCGCGTTCTGGCCCAGCGTCACGTCCAGCGCGTAGGTCATGGCGGTGCGGCCGAGCTCGCGCAGCTCGCGCTGCAGCCGCCGCGCGGTCAGGACGCCCTCGTCGGGTCGCATCACGGCCAGCGCCACGTCGGCCCCCGCCGCGCCGAGCGCCGAGGCGACCGCGGCGCCGGTCGTGGTCTCGACGCCCACGACGAGGGCCTTGCGGCCCGCGAGGGGCGCGTCGGTGGGCTGGGCGTCCGCGTTGGTCATCGCTGCTCCGTCACCGATCCATCGTAGCGGCGTGGGTCAGGCGTGGAAGGCCCCCGCCGCGACGCCCACCAGCACCGCCGCGCCGAGCGCGAAGCGGTACCACGCGAACACCGCGAGGCCATAGCGGCGGAGGAAGCGCAGCAGCCCGCCGATCACGAGCATGCCCGTGGCGAACGCCACCAGCGCCCCGAGCGCCATCGGACCCCACACGACCGCGGAGTGGTCCTCGACGGCGTCGTTGACGAGCAGCGCGAGGGAGCCAGCGGTGATCGGCGCCGAGAGCAGGAACGAGAACCGCGCAGCCGCGTGACGCCCCAGGCCCGCCATCCTGCCCGCAGTCATCGTGATGCCGGAGCGCGAGGTGCCCGGGATGACCGCCACCGCCTGCGCCACCCCGACGAACAGCGCGGTCGGGCCGTCGACGTCGCGCACCCTCCGGTCGGTGCGGCCTCGGCTATCGGCGAACCACATCAGCGCGCCCACGGCGATCAGCATCACCCCGACGACGGCCGGCTGGCGGAACCCCTCGCCCGCGAGGCCCTGGACGACTGCCCCCGCCGCGAACGCCGGGATCGAGGCCAGTGCGAGCAGCAGCGCGAGCCGGCCGCGGCCTCGCCAGCGGCGCAGCGCGAGCCCGTGCCTGCCGAGCTCGCGGCGGGCGGCGAGCGCCATGATCGACCAGTCATCGCGGAAGTAGACCAGCACCGCCAGCAGTGTCCCGCCGTGCAGCGCCGCGTCGTACGAGGCGTCGTTGGCGCGGTCACCCACCAGCTCGGCCGCGAGGACGAGGTGGCCCGACGACGAGATCGGCAGGAACTCGGTCAGCGCCTGGATGACGCCGAAGACCACCGCGTAGACGTACTCTCCCACCGGTGTCCTCGGGCGCTGCGCCGCGCGGGCGGCGCTACAGGGCTTCCCAGCGGTAGCCGCCCTCGACCTCGCGGACCTTGCCGAGGCTGAGGATCGGGAAGTGGCCTCCGCTCACGATCGCGTCGTGCTCCACGGCGAGGCGCGCCAGCTTCGCGCGCGACCGGCTCGTCTCCGCCTTGTCGATGTCGACGCCCGGCACCCAGTCGTGCCGTTCGAGGTGCACCGGGTGGTGCGCGGCGTCGCCGAGCAGCACCAGGTGCTCGCCCTGCGAGGCGACCATCACGCTGACGTGGCCCGGCGTGTGCCCCGGCGTGGGGATGAGCGTGACGTGGTCGCTGACGGCGTGCTCGCCCTCGGTGGTCTCGACGCGGCCTGCCTCGACCACGGGGTTGATGCGGAAGCGCGCCGCCTCCGCCAGCGGGTTGTCGTCGGCGGCCGGGCTCGTCCAGTACTCCAGCTCCGCGCGCGCGACGTAGAACGTGGCGTTGGGGAACGTGAGCGCGTCGTTGCGCGACTCGTCGACGTTCCAGCCGGTGTGGTCCATGTGCAGGTGCGTGTGGATCACGATGTCGATGTCGTCCGGGGAGACGCCGATCTCCTCGAGGCGCTGCGGCAGCTCGCCGCCGCCGGGCACGCCCATCTCGCGGCCGGGCGGGCCATATCCCGTGTCGACCAGCGTGTAGTGGCCGTCGCCGCGGATCAGGAACGTGCCGAAGTTGAACGGCACGGGGTCGGTCGGCGACGTGATCCCGATCGCCCGCGTCCACTCGTCGGGGTCGACCTCGTGGAAGAAGCCGTCGAGCTCACGGTCGGGGGCGCCGTCGCTCAGCGCGGCGATGTCGAGACCGCCGATGGTGAAGCTCTCGCTCAGTCGTGACATGGGGACCTCCCAGCCGGTGTCAGGCTGTCGCGCAAGGCAGCATACCCGCAGCGAGCGCTGCGCCGGGCGGATCCCCCCGGTTGCCGCCTCGATCGGGCCAGCAATATCATCGAGGGCGTGCCGGCGCGGACCGCGCCGGGGAACGGATGGCGTTCGTGGCGACACCCCTGGCGTTCCTGCGCGGCGAGTTCGTGCCGCTGGCCGAGGCCCGGATCAACGTGATGACCCATGCCTTCAACTACGGCACCGCCGTATTCGAGGGCGTCCGCGGCAACTGGAACGGCGACGAGCGGCAGCTCTTCCTCTTCCGCGTCCGCGAGCACGTCGAGCGCCTCCGCCAGAGCGCCAAGATCATGCGCATGGAGCTGCACTACTCCGACGACGAGGTCGTCGAGTTCATCGAGCAGCTCGCCGAGCGCTCCGGCTACGAGGAAGACGTCTACATCCGCCCCATCGTCTACAAGTCCTCCGAGGTCATCGGCGTGCGCCTCCACGACCTCGAGGACGACTTCCTGCTCTACATCGCGCCCTTCGGCGCATACCTGGACCCCGACGCTGGTGCGCGCTGCGTCACCTCGTCGTGGCGGCGCGTCGACGACACCTCGATCCCGGCGCGGGCGAAGGTGAACGGGTTGTACGTGAACAACGCCATGGCGAAGACCGAGGCGCAGCTCTCCGGCTTCGACGAGGCAATCCTGCTCAACCCCGACGGCCATGTCTCCGAGGGCTCGGGCGAGAACATCGTGATCATCCGTAACGGCAAGCTGATCACGCCCGGCCCGCAGGACAACATCCTCGAGGGCATCACGCTCGACACCGTGCTGCAGATGGCGACCGAGGACCTCGGGCTCGAGGTGCAGGTGCGCACCATCGACCGCACCGAGCTCTACATCGCGAGCGAGGTGTTCATGACCGGCACCGCCGCCCACGTCACCCCCGTGACCGAGGTCGACCGCGTCGCGGTCGGCGACGGGCGCCCCGGCCCCATCACGAAGCAGCTCCAGGACCGCTACTTCAACGCCATCACCGGCCGCATGCCGCAGTACGCCGACTGGCTCACGCCCGTCTACTCGAGCGCGCCGGTCCGGGCATGACTGCCGCGGCCCCGCGCGCCGCGGCCGCCCCGCATCGCGGATAGGCCAATGCGATACCGGCCCTCGCGCGCGCTCGGGCTTCTCGTCGGGAGCGTGCTCGCGCTGTGGGCGGCGAGCGTCGCGGTCCTGTTGCTCACCTTCGGCGTGCAGTCGGGGATCGGCCTGCTCGCCTTCCTCGCGTACGCGGGGGCCATCGGGGCGGGCGTGCTCGCCGCGCTCTTCACGTACTGGAGCTACGCGCTCGCCACGCTCGCCTACGACCTCGACCGCAACGCACTCGTCATCCGGTGGGGCCTCACCGAGCAGGTCATCCCCCTGGGCGCCATCGAACGGCTCGTACCCGGCACGGAGGTCGAGGAGGCCCCGGTGCGCGGCGTGACGTGGTGGGGCTGCCGCGTCGGGCGGGCCGACACCGAGGTGTTCGGCCCCGTGCTCGTCTACTCCACCGCGCAGGTGCCGGAGCAGGTGCTCTACGTCGGCACGGCGGAGCGCACGTACGCGATCACGGTCGAGGACCCCGCGGACTTCGCCCGGCAGGTCGTGCTCCGGCAGGAACTGGGCCCGACGGCCGAGGTGGACCACCACGTCCGGCACACCTACTCCGACGTGCTCAGCATCATCGGCGACCGCACGGCCGTCGTGCTCGCGGCGCTGGCGACGGCGGCCGGGGCGGCTGTCTGGCTGCAGGTCGCGCTCCGCTACGGCGCGCTGCCCGAGACGTTCCACGCCTCGTTCCCGCCCGGCCGCGAGGCCCCGATCGGCGAGCTCGCGGGGCCGTCGAGCATCCTCGAGGTACCCCAGGCCGGCACCGCGATCCTCCTCACGGGGCTCCTCGCCGCGCTGGTCCTGCATCGCTGGGAGCGCGTCGCGTCCCGGCTCGTGCTCGCCGCCTGCGCCGCGCTGCAGGTGCTGTTCATCGCCGCCACGGCCATCGCCATCGGCTGAGCCGCCGCGCCCGCCGCCTGACCGCAAGCGCGCCCACGCCTACCATCGGCAGCGAGGAGCGAGCCGTGGAGACCGAGGTCGTCATCGTCGGAGCGGGGCCGGCGGGCAGCACCGCCGCGCGCGAGCTCGCCTCGCGCGGCGTCGACGTGCTGCTGCTCGAACGCGCGAAGTTCCCGCGCGACAAGCCCTGCGGCGGCGGCGTCACGATCCGCTGCGACAACCTGCTCCCGTTCTCGCTCGACCCGGTCATCGAGGACGTGATCACGGGCGCCGTGATCCAGCTCCGCGACGGCAAGGCCGTCACGCGCGACGCTCCCGCGCCGCTCACCTACATGACGCAGCGCCGCCACCTCGACCGCTACCTCGCAGAGCAGGCGCAGGCCGCGGGCGCCGACTTCCGGGACGGCCGCCGCGTCGACCACATCGAGCAGACCCCCGGCGGCTTCGAGGTGCGCGTCGCCAACGGCGCGCCCAACGGCAGCCGCAACGGCGGCGACGTCATCGAGGCGCGCGCCGTCCTTGGCGCCGACGGCGCGAATGGTGTCGTGCGCACCTTCCTCGGCTACGAGCACTTCGAGGAGAGCGGGGTGGCGCTGGAAGCCAACGTCGCCTTCCCCGACGGCATCCCCGCGTGGCTGCGGGGCCGCGTCGTGCTGCGGCTCGGCTCGATGCGTGGCGGCTACGGCTGGATCTTCCCCAAGGAGGACCACGTCAACGTCGGCGTCGGCGCGTGGAAGGCCGTCGCGGGCTCCGAGCTGCGCCCGCAGCTCGAGTCGCTCTGCCGTGGCTTCGACATGGACCCGGGCAGCCTCGAAGGCATGCGCGGGCACCACCTGCCGATGCTGCGCCACGGCGCGGACCTCGCGGCGCGCGGGTCGGCGCTGATCGGCGACGCGGCCGGGCTGCTCGACCCGCTGTCCGGCGAGGGCATCTACGGCGCGATCGCCTCGGGCGTCGCGGTCGCCCCGGTCACCGAGGACTACGTGCGTGGCCGCGTCGACACGCTGAGCGGCTACCAGCGCGTGCTGGAGCGCGAGCTACTCCCGGAGCTGGCGGTCTCGCACGGCCTGATGGAGGTGTTCCACCTCTGGCCGGCGCCGTTCGTGCGGTGGCTCCAGCACTCGAACCGGGTATGGACGCACTGCACGCGGCTGGAGCGAGGCGAGGAGACCTACCTCGACGTCGTCGCCTCCGGCGGCCCGGCCCGCCACATCGTCCACCCCCTCGGCAAGCTGGCCCAGGCAATCACGTCGCGCCGTTTGGGGCGGCCCAAGGCGTAGCGCGATTCCGTCACGCTGATCCGGCCGGGGAGCTCAAGATTCGTCGGCAGCTATGAACTCATGCACGCGCTCGCCGGCGACGGAGCGGTACGCGTAGAGCAGGCATGCCTGGATGTCCTCGGGCTCCAGGACGGGGTACTCGTGCAGGATCGTCTCGGTGGCGTCGCCCGCCGCGAGCATGCCCAGGACGTGCTCAACGGCGATGCGCATGTCGCGGATGATCGGCTTCCCGCCGAAGACATCGGCGCGGACCGTGATGCGCTCCAGCAGTTCGGGCTGAGTCGCCGTCGCCCCGCTCCCGGTACCGGTCATGCCTTTGTCTCCCACTCCCGCGGTGCGTATGGCACCCGCGGGACAAGGATAGCGCGAACGAGCAGACGCTACTCGCCTGCGGAGAAGTCCAAGCCCTGCAAAGCGCGGATCGGAGGGCCACGGAGGGATTCGTAGTCGCTCCATGGTTCTTGATGTCGCCGAACGCTCGGACGGCAGGCCGAAGCTATGTCGTGCCGACCTTGAGGGTGCATGCACTCTGGGTGCGGCTGTCACATATATGATACATTTTGCGCGTGCCCGAGGTCGACGAGGGAGACATGGAAGGGGGGCGCTTGCCACCGCGCAGCGGCGCCTTGCGGACTGGAGGGAGCGTCATGGCCAGGAACGCCCGAGCACACCATGAGCAGGTGGTCGCCGGCGACGCCGAGATCCAGGAGGAGTACGAGGCCCTGCGACTGCGTCGCGCGATCATTGCCCGGCTGCGTGCCCTCCGCGAGCGGAAGCGCTGGACGCAGCAGCAGTTGGCCGACGCCGTGGGGATGCCACGAAGCGCGATCGCGCGTCTCGAATCTGCCGAGCACAGCCCGCGCCTCGAAACCCTGCACGCGGTAGCGCGCGTCCTCGGCTACGACGTGGACGTGCGCTTCAAGCGTCGCCGCGTGCCGGCTGCCTGACTCGCATCTCGCGTGTTGACGCTCGCGGGAGGGGGCGCGGATACTGTTCCACCATGATGAGGGCTGCACTCCCCACAACCTCCACGCCCACCAGGCGCGCCACGCTCGCCGCGTCCCTGCGCCTGCTCGTTCTCGTCCTCGTACTGCGCTAGGCGGCGCTGCCACGTTCGCAGCGCCGCCACCAAGCCCGCGTGTCGGGCTCGCTTCGTTGCGCGAGCAACCACCACCCATCGATGACCCAGCACTGACCACCCAGCGGATACCGAACAGGCAGGACCTCCCATGAAGATGAGCGGCGCCGACATCGTCCTCGAGTGTCTGAAGCGCATCGGCATCGACACCGTATTCGGCTACCCCGGCGGCGTGGTCCTCCCCCTCTACGACCGCCTCCCCGCGCACCCCGAGGTGAAGCACATCCTGGTCCGCCACGAGCAGGGCGGCGGCCACGCCGCCGACGCCTACGCCCGCGCCTCGGGCCGCCTCGGCTGCGCCCTCGCCACCTCCGGGCCGGGCGCGACGAACCTCGTGACCGCGGTCCAGAACGCGATGATGGACTCGGTGCCGACCCTGTTCATCACGGGCAACGTGGCGCGCAACCTGATCGGCAAGGACGGCTTCCAGGAGGCCGACGCCACCGGCATCCTCGAGCCGTGCGTGAAGCACAACTACCTGGTGATGCGCACCGAGAACCTCGCGTACACCTTCGCAGAGGCCGCCTACCTCGCCACCACCGGCCGCCCCGGCCCCGTCCACATCGACATCCCCAAGGACGTCTTCATCGACGAGGCCGAGTTCGAGTGGCCCGACGAGGTCAGCGTGCGCGGCTACCACATCCCGGGCGCCGCGCCGCAGGAGGACATCGACGCCGCGGCCCGCCTCCTCGACGAGGCCGAGCGGCCGCTGATCATCGCCGGCCACGGCGTGATCCTCGGCAACGCCTCCGAGGAGCTGCGCGCCTTCGCCGAGCACAGCGGCATCCCCGTGCTGAACACGCTGCTCGGCCTCGGCAGCATCCCGCGCACGCACGTCCTCTCCTACGGGATGATGGGCATGCACGGCTCGTACGAGGCGAACATGGCCGCGTCGAACGCCGACGTCGTGATCGGCATCGGCAACCGCATGGACGACCGTGCGATCGGGCGCTTCAACGACTTCAACCACCACGCGAAGCTCATCCACGTCGACATCGACCCCGGCGAGCACGGCAAGAACCTGCCGACCGCGGTGCCGATCCTCGGCGATGTGAAGCAGGTGCTGCCGCAGCTCACGGCGGCCGTCCGCCAGCGCTCGCACATGGACTGGATCCGCTGGATCGACGAGGAGCGAGACGCACACGCGCGCTCGATGGCGATCCCGAGCGGGCCGGAGCTGACCACGCAGCACGTGATCAAGCGCATCTCCGAGCTGAACGACGACGAGACGATCATCGTCACGGGCGTCGGGCAGCACCAGATGTGGGCCGCGCAGCACATGCGCATCACGGAGCCCAACCAGCTCATCACCTCGGGCGGCCTCGGGACCATGGGCTTCGAGGTGCCCGCCGCGATGGGCGCGCAGGCCGCGCTGCGCGACCGCACCGTGTGGTCGATCTGCGGCGACGGCGGCTTCCAGATGACGAACCAGGAGATCGCGACGATGGTCGACGAGCAGCTCCCGGTGAAGCTCGCCATCATCAACAACGGCTTCCTCGGCATGGTCCGCCAGTGGCAGGAGCTATTCTACGAGGACAACTACGTCTCGGTCGCCATCAGCCAGCCGGACTTCGTGAAGCTCGCCGACGCCTACGGCATCAAGGCCATCCGCGTCACCGAGCGCGACGAGGTCGACGCCGCCATCGAGGAGGCGAACGCCCACAACGGCCCGGTCCTGCTCGACTTCCACGTCGAGGCCGAGACCAACGTGTGGCCGATGGTCCCTGCCGGCGCGGCGCTTTCCGAGACCGTCGAGGCGCCCGAGACCGAGACCGCGACCGAGGTGGCGTCATCGTGACCGCGGAGACGACGCCGGCCACGAAGCACACCGTCGTCGCGCTCGTCGAGGACCGCCCCGGCGTCCTCAACCGCGTCGCGTCGCTGTTCCGTCGCCGCGGCTTCAACATCGACTCACTCGCCGTCGGGACGACCGAGGAGACCGGCATCTCGCGCATGACGATCGTCGTCGAGAGCGAGAACGGCATCGTCGACCAGGTCGAGAAGCAGCTCGGCAAGCTGATCGACGTGATCTCGGTGTCGGACCTGACGCACGAGGACGCCGTCTCGCGCGAGCTCGCGCTGATCAAGGTGGCGTGCACCACGGAGCAACGCCGCGAGGTGCTCGACCTCGTCGACATCTTCCGGGGCCGCGCCATCGACGTGGCGCCGGGCAGCCTCATCATCCAGATGGTGGCGGACGAGCGGCAGCTCGACTCGCTGCTGGAGAACCTCGAGCCCTACGGCGTAATGGAGATGACCCGCACCGGGCGCATCGCGATGCTGCGGGGCGAGTCGACCACGGCGCTGCATGAGCCCGAGCCGGAGCGGGCCGAGCACGTCCAGCGACAACTCGGACGGCGGCTCCAGGGCGAGCTGCCATACGTCAGCGACTAACGCGCCAACCGGCCCGGCCGGTAGAGGGAGAGACGATCGCGTGGCCAGGATCTACTACGACGAGGACGCCGACCTCGGACTGCTCGAAGGCAAGACGATCGGGGTCATCGGCTACGGCTCGCAGGGCCACGCGCACGCGCTGAACCTGCACGACTCCGGCCTGCGGGTCGCCGTGGGGCTCTACCCCGGCTCGCCCTCGTGGGAGAAGGCGCAGGGCGACGGCCTGCAGGTGGGCAGCGTCACCGACGTCGCGCGCGACGCCGACGTGATCATGATGCTGGTGCCGGACCAGGTGCAGCGCCAGGTCTACGAGGACCACGTCGCCCCGCACATCGAGGGCAAGACCCTCATGTTCGCGCACGGCTTCAACGTGCACTTCAACCAGATCAACGCCCCCGCGGACGTCGACGTGACGATGATCGCGCCGAAGGGCCCCGGGCACCTCGTGCGCCGCGAGTACACGAACGGCATCGGCGTGCCTGCGCTCGTCGCGGTGCACCAGGACGCCAGCGAGTCGGCGCTGCAGGTCGCGCTTGCCTACGGCAAGGGCATCGGCAGCACGCGCGCGGGGATCCTCCAGACGACGTTCCTCGAGGAGACCGAGACGGACCTCTTCGGCGAGCAGGTCATCCTCTGCGGCGGCATCACCTCGCTCATCAAGGCCGCCTACGAGACGCTCGTCGAGGCCGGCTACCAGCCCGAGTCCGCGTACTTCGAGACCTTCCACGAGCTCAAGCTGATCGTGGACCTGCTGTACGAGGGTGGCATGGAGTACATGCGCTACTCGATCAGCGACACCGCCGAGTTCGGCGACTACACGCGCGGCCCGCGCGTCATCGACGACGGCGTGAAGGACCGCATGCGCGAGATCCTCGGCGAGATCCGCTCGGGGCAGTTCGCGCAGGAGTGGATCGCCGAGAACCAGGCCGGCCGCCCGCGCTTCCTCGCGCTGCGCCGCCTCAACGCCGAGCACCCCGTCGAGGCCGTCGGCAAGGAGGTGCGCGCGATGATGGCCTGGCTGGGACAGTCCTAGACGTGACCACGACCGCACGCCCCCGCCGCGCGGAAAGCGCATGCGCCGTCGCTGTACCCGGCGACCGGGGGAGCGTGTCGGTTGCGGGCGCACCACTCACAGGGGTGCGCCCGTGTCGTGCTGCCCGTGAGCGCCTCGAGCTGCTTCGGCTAGCGCTCGTGCTTATGGGGCCCTCCACCGCGTGAGCGGGCGGAGGGCCAGGGCCGGAACCACCAGGCGGGGCACACCACGGGGACGAACGACACATGAGTGACAGCGACAAGGTCTACATATTCGATACGACGCTCCGCGACGGCGAGCAGTCCGCGGGCGTCGGCTTCACCATCGAGGACAAGCTCGAGGTCGCGCGCCAGCTCGCGCGCCTCAACGTCGACATCATCGAGGCGGGCTTCCCGTTCTCCTCGCCCGGCGACTTCGAGGCCGTCTCGCTGATCGCGCGCGAGGTGAAGGGCCCGATCATCGCCGGGCTCGCCCGCGCGAACTTCGACGACGTCGACTCGTGTTGGAACGCGGTTGCGCACGCGGAGACGCCGCGCATCCATGTCTTCATCTCGGCCAGCGAGATCCACATGGCGCACCAGCTCCGCAAGAACCGCGAGGACGTGATGGAGATGGCGCGCGCCGCCGTCGCCCGCGCCAAGAGCTACTGCGAGGACGTCGAGTTCTCGCCCATGGACGCCACCCGCTCCGACGCCGAGTTCACGTACCAGCTCCTGCAGGCCGCCATCGAGGAGGGCGCGACGACGGTCAACATCCCGGACACCGTCGGCTACGCGCTGCCGCAGGAGTTCGGCGCGCTCATCGCCAGCGTGCGCGAGAACGTCCCGGACATCGACAGGGCCCGCATCTCCGTGCACTGCCACAACGACCTCGGCATGGCCACGGCGAACTCGCTCTCGGGCGTGCTCAACGGCGCGCGCCAGGTCGAGGGGGCCATCAACGGCATCGGTGAGCGCGCGGGGAACACCTCGATCGAAGAGGTGATCATGGCGATCAGCACGCGCGGCGACTTCGGCCACGTCCACACCGACGTCAAGACCGACGAGCTCTACCGCGCCAGCCGCATCGTCGAGCGCGTCTCGGGGATGGCCGTGCAGTCCAACAAGGCGGTGGTGGGGCGCAACGCGTTCCGGCACTCCTCGGGCATCCACCAGGACGGCGTGCTCAAGCTGCGCGAGACCTACGAGATCATGGACCCCTCGTCGATCGGCATCCCCGTCGGCGACTCGATCGTGCTCACCAAGGTCTCGGGCCGCCACGGCCTGCGCGCGCGCATCGCCGACCTCGGCGTGGAGCTCGATGAGGAGGCGCTCGGCCGCGTGTACGACGCGTTCAAGGACGTCGCCGACCGCAAGGACGAGGTCGACGACCGCGACCTGCAGGCGATCCTCGCCGAGCAGGCCTCGGTGCAGCTCCACGACCAGTGGCAGCTCGACCTCGTGCAGGTCTCGGCCGGCGACCACTCGGCCCCGACGGCGACCGTGCGGCTCATCGACCGCGACGGCGCAGAGCACCAGGACGCCGCGATCGGCACCGGCCCGGTGGACGCCATCTACCAGGCCATCAACCGCGTCGTCGGCATCGAGAACGAGCTGACGGAGTTCAGCGTGAAGTCGGTCACCGAGGGCATCGACGCCGTCGGCGAGGTGACGATCCGCATCGAGGCGGACGGCCGCACGTACACGGGCCGGGCCGCCGACACGGACATCCTCGTGGCCTCGGCGCGCGCGTACCTGCACGCGCTCAACCGTCTGACCAACGTAGCGGCCCCGCAGCAACCCGTGACGGCCGCGCCGTAGCAAACACAGCAACCACGCAGCGACCAGGTAGGGACAACAGCATGACCGGACCGAAGACGCTCGCAGAGAGGATCTGGGACGCGCACGTCGTCGACAGCCCGCTGGCCGACGCCGCGCGCCGCGAGGCGCTCGGCGACGACGCCGACGACGGCGTCCCCACCGACCTGCTCTACATCGACCTCCACCTCGTCCACGAGGTCACCTCGCCCCAGGCGTTCGAGGGCCTGCGCCTCGCCGGCAACTCCGTGCGACGCCCCGACCTCACGCTGGCGACCATCGACCACAACGTCCCAACCATCGGCCGTGACCTGCCGAACCCCGACCCGCTGTCGGCGCAGCAGATCGAGGTGATGCGGCAGAACGCCGAGGAGTTCGGCATCCCGCTCTACGACGTCTTCGACATGCGGCAGGGCATCGTCCATGTGATCGGGCCGGAGCAGGGCCTCACGCAGCCCGGCATGACCATCGTCTGCGGCGACAGCCACACGTCCACCCACGGCGCCTTCGGCGCCCTCGCCTTCGGCATCGGCACCTCGGAGGTCGAGCACGTGCTCGCCACGCAGACGATGCGGCAGGTGCGCCCGCGCACCATGTCCGTCGAGGTCACCGGCGAGCTCGGCCCGGGCGTGATGGCGAAGGACGTGATCCTCGCCATCATCAACGAGATCGGCGTCGACGGCGGCGTCGGCCACGTCATCGAGTACCGCGGCGAGGTCATCCGCAACCTCTCGATGGAGGGCCGGATGACCATCTGCAACATGTCGATCGAGGGCGGCGCGCGCGCCGGCCTCGTCGCGCCGGACGAGACGACGTTTGCCTACATGCAGGGCCGCCGCCACGCCCCGCAGGGCGAGGACTGGGACCGCGCCGTGGAGTACTGGCGCTCCCTGCCGACCGACGAGGGCGCGACCTTCGACAAGGAGGTCGTCCTCGACGGCGCGAACATCCCGCCGTTCGTCACCTGGGGCACCAACCCCGGCCAGAGCGTGACGGTCAACGACGCCATCCCGCACCCGGACAGCTTCGACGAGGCGACCAAGCGCGAGGCCGCCGAGCGCGCGCTCGAGTACCAGGCGCTGGAGGCCGGGACGCCGATCCGCGACATCCGCATCGACCGCGTCTTCCTCGGCTCGTGCACCAACGGGCGTATCGAGGACCTGCGCTCGGCGGCGAGCGTCATCGAGGGCAAGCGCGTCGCCGACGGAGTGAACGCGATGGTCGTCCCGGGCTCGGGCCTCGTGAAGATCCAGGCCGAGCAGGAAGGCCTGGACCAGGTCTTCCTCGACGCCGGCTTCGAGTGGCGCGACGCCGGGTGCTCGATGTGCCTGGGGATGAACCCCGACATCCTGGAGCCGGGCGAGCGCTGCGCATCGACGTCGAACCGCAACTTCGAGGGCCGCCAGGGCCCGGGTGGGCGCACCCACCTCGTGAGCCCGGCGATGGCCGCCGCGGCCGCGATCGCCGGCCACTTCGTGGACGTCCGGGAGGTGATCTAGTGGAAGCCGTGACTCGCGTCGTCGGCCGGGCGATCCCGATGGACCGCTCGAACGTCGACACCGACCAGATCATCCCCGCCAGGTACCTCAAGCGCATCGAGCGCACAGGCTACGGGCCGTTTGCGTTCGAGGCGTGGCGCAAGGACCCGGACTTCGTCCTCAACAACTCCGCCTACGACGGCGCGGCGATCATGCTCGCCAAGCACAACTTCGGCTCCGGCTCCAGCCGCGAGCACGCGGTGTGGGCCATCGAGGGCCTCGGCGTGCGCGCGCTCATCGCGCCGTCGTTCGCGGACATCTTCCGCAACAACTGCTTCCAGGGCGGCATCCTCACCGTCGAGCTGCCCGAGGAGGACGTCGACGAGCTGATCAAGCGCGCCACCGACGACCCGACGACGGAGATCGAGATCGACCTCGAGACCCAGACCGTTCGCGCGGCCGAGTGGGAGCGGACGTTCGAGATCGACCCGTTCCGCAAGTACCGCCTGCAGCGCGGCCTCGACGACATCTCGATGACGATCGAGTACGACGCCGACGTCGCGGCGTTCGAGGCGCAGCGCTCGCCGCTGCTGCCGACGACAGGCTAGCGACGACGGACCTCGCAGCGGTCCTCGCCCGCGCCGTCCCCGGGTCCGACCCGGCGGACGCGCGCGCCATCGGCGAGGGCTGGGGCGCGGCGGCCTACCGGCTCGGTGAGCGCACGGTCCGCGTGCTCAGGCCCAACGCCTACACGTGGGGCATCGACGCGGGCTACGCGCGCGAGCCCGCGCTGCTCACGCTCCTCGCCGCCCGCAGCATCCCCGCGCCCACCCACGCCGAGGCGATCCGCGACGGCGACGGCCGCGTGGTCGCGGTGTCGTACGACTACGTCGAGGGGGCCACGGTGGATGCCCTCGGTCGTGGTGGGCGCACGACGCTCGCGCACGAGGTGGGCGCCGCGCTGACAGCGCTGCACGCGACGCCCGTCGAGGAACCGCGCGCTATCGGCGTCCTGGAACTCGACCTCGGCGAGGAGCTGTACCGCCCGATGGTCGAGGCGTGCCTGCCGCACCTCGGGCCGCGCGGGCGGGCGTGGTTGGAGCATCGCTTCGCCGCGTTCATCGACGGCGGCGGATCGCGCGACGCCCCCCGCGCGCTCGTCCACGGTGACCTCGGCTGCGGCCACCTGCTCGCCGACGCGGCAGGCCGCCTCGCCGCCATCATCGACTGGGGAGACGCGCTCATCGCCGACCCTGCGTACGACCTCGCCGCGCTGCTTGCGAACTGCCCGCGGACCTTCGCCGAGCGCGTGATCGAGGCGTACGAGGGTCCCGCGAGCAACGACCTGGACGCGCGCCGACGCGTCGCGTTCTACGTCGACGCGCTCCCGATCTGGCAGGTGTACTTCGGCGGGGACATCAACGGAGGCGCCGAGCGCCGCGCAGGGGTGCGACGCATCGCCGCCCGCGCCGCGGCCGCTGCACGAGCCTCGTAGCACCCGACCGCGCGGCGGCGTGGACGCAAGGCGCGCCCGCGCTACACTCCGCGCGGCCCGGCGCGTCCCGAGCGTGCCGCCCACTGAAGGAGGCAACGGTGGCCGAGTTCGACATCCTGGTGCTGGCCGGCGACGGGATCGGCCCGGAGGTGACCGACGAAGGCGTCCGCGCCCTCGACGCCATCGGCGAGCGCTTCGGCCACACGTTCAACCGAAGCGAGGACCTCGTCGGCGGCGCCTGCATCGACGCGCACGGCGTGGCCATCCAGCCCCACACCATCGAGGCCGCACGGAACGCCGACGCCATCCTGTGGGGCGCCGTCGGCGGCCCCAAGTGGAGCGACCCGCGCGCGCCGGTGCGCCCCGAGCAGGGCCTGCTCGCGCTGCGCTCCGAGCTGGGGCTGTGGGCCAACCTGCGCCCTGTCGTCGTCGACCCGCAGCTCGCCGACAACACCTCGCTCAAGCCCGAGGTGCTCGAGGGCGTCGACATCCTCGTGATCCGCGAGCTGACCTCGGGCGTCTACTTCGGCCAGCCGCAGGAGCGGCGCACCGTGGACGGCGGCCGCGCCGCAGTGGACACGATGTACTACCACGAGGAGGAGGTCGCGCGCGTCGCGCACCTCGGCTTCCAGCTCGCGCGCGACCGCCGCGGCAAGCTCACGAGCGTGGACAAGGCGAACGTGCTGGAGTCCTCGCGGCTCTGGCGCGAGGTCGTCGAGGAGGTCCGCCCCGAGTACCCCGACGTGGACCTGGAGCACATCCTCGTCGACGCCGCGGCGATGCACCTCATCCGCCGCCCCTCGGACTTCGACGTGGTGATCACCACCAACCTCTTCGGCGACATCCTCACCGACGAGGCCTCGATGCTCGCGGGGTCGCTCGGGATGCTGCCCTCGGCGTCGCTCGGCGAGCTGCGCGAGGACGGGCTCGGACTCGGCATGTACGAGCCGATCCACGGCTCCGCGCCGGACATCGCCGGGCAGGGCATCGCGAACCCGGTGGCGATGTTCCTGTGCACGGCGATGCTGCTCCGACACTCGTGCGGCCTCGAGGCAGAGGCGCAGGCGCTGGAGGCGGCAGTCGCCGCCGCTATCGGCGACGGGCTGCGCACTGCGGACATCGCCGTGGGTGACGAGCAGGCGCTGAGCACGCGCGAGATGGCCGACGCGGTCCTCGGGCGCCTGGCGGGCTAGGGGCGGCTGACCAAGATCAGGGCGATCCCGCGTCGACGAGCTCGGGGAAGTAAGTCGAGTAGAACCCCTGGTCGCGGGTCAGCAGCGCGTCGGCCGTGACTGCGGCGTGCGCTCCGATGAGGAAGTCGGCGAGGATCCGCTGACGCGGCCCACCCGCACGACGGTACCGCCCCCAGCGTGTCCCAGCCTCCCACGCAATCGCCGTGTCGATCGGCGACACCTCCGCGCCGATGCGAGTTAGCGCCCGGTCAAGCGCCGTCTTGTCGACGAACCTCGGAGCTAACTCTGCGTACACGACATCGCAGACAACAATCGCGCCCCGGGCGTAGGCCTGGGCGAGTCGGGCCCGCGACTGCGGTTCATGAGCCGGATCGCGAACCAGCAAGTCCAGGAGGACGTTCGTGTCGACCGCAGTGATCACCTGCCGCGGATTTCCGCCATGTACTCGTCGGTGTTACCGCCCGTACCGAGGATGCCGACGATGGCGTCGACGGGGTGCATGCCCTGCGCGATCCGCTCATCGAGCACACGCTTGATCTCGTCCGGATCGGGGGGGTCAGGCAGGAAGCGGTCGGGGCTGTCGGCCGGCTCGACGTTGTTGGTGCGCTCGCGAATGAGCAGTCCATCCTCAGTGGGGACGACTTCCACCTCGACATCGGGGTGCATGCCAAAGCGGTCCCTGAGCTTCTTGGGGATGGTGATCTGCCCGCGCTGGGAGATACGCACGATGTGCTCCGTCACGGTTCGTAGCTCATCGGATCGTAGCACCCACGGGCGGCGATGTGGGGCGCCATAACAAACCCGATACTCCAGCATCAAATGCTCCGTTTGTTCGTGTTTGCCGCCCGCACCTACAATGCCCCCATGACGCATTACGCGATCACACGCACGAGGGCGAGGCGCGCCGACCGGCCGACGGGGCCGGCGGCGTCCATCATCGCGCGCGGCTAGCGCATCCCACCCAACACTCCACGGCGCTCACCGGCCTGCGAGGCGGCTTCGACACGCCCCACGACCCGTTGAGCGCGCCGGCCAGGACGGCGGTACACGATGACCAACAGCGCGGCTGAGCCGAATCGCGTCCACCTCTACGACACCACACTCCGCGACGGCCTCGGGATGGAGGGCCTCTCCCTCTCCGTCGAGGACAAGGTCGCCATCGCACAGCGCCTCGACGAGCTTGGCGTCGATTACGTCGAGGGCGGCTACCCGGGCTCCAATCCCAAGGACGCCGAGTTCTTCGACCGCATGCGCGAGACGCCCCTGCGCAACGCGAAGCTCGTGGCCTTCGGCTCGACGCGCCGCGCCGGCGGTGACGCGGGCACCGACCCCGCACTCGCGGCGGTGCTCGCGGCTGAGACGCCCGCGGTCACGCTCGTCGGCAAGTCCTCCGCGGAGCAGGTGCGCGAGGTCCTCGAGACCACCGAGGAGGAGAACCTCGCGATGATCGCCGACTCCGTGCGTCTCCTCGTTGAGCGCGGACGCGAGGTGGTCTTCGACGCCGAGCACTTCTTCGACGGCTTCGCCGACGACCCCCAGTACGCGCTCGCCACGCTGCGGGCGGCGGCCGGCGCGGGCGCGTCCACCGTCGCGCTCTGCGACACCAACGGCGGGTCGATGCCCGAGGACGTCGTGCGAGGCGTCCATGAGGCGGCGGAGGTGGTGGACTGCGCGATCGGCATCCACGTCCACAACGACGCCGACCTCGCCGTCGCGAACACGCTGCTGGCCGTGCAGGCGGGCGCGACGCAGGTGCAGGCGTGCCTCAACGGCTGGGGTGAGCGCTGCGGCAACGCGAACATCATCTCCGTCATCGCCAACCTCCAGCTCAAACTCGGCATCACCGTGGTGAGCGACGAGCAGCTCGAGCGCCTTACCGAGCTCTCGCACTTCGCCACGGAGCTCGCGAACCTCGCGCCGAACCCGCAGCAGCCGTACGTCGGGACCAGCGCGTTCGCGCACAAGGCGGGGCTGCACGTCGCCGCGATCACCAAGTCGGCCGGCTCCTACACCCACGTCGACCCCGGGGCCGTCGGCAACATCGAGCGCGTGCTGGTCTCCGAGCTGTCCGGGCGGCGCAACATCGTCGCCAAGCTCGCCGAGCAGGACGCCGGGCTCGCCCTCAGCGACTCCGAGGCGAGCGCGCTGGCCGAGGACGTGAAGGACCGCGAGGCGCGGGGCTTCCAGTACGAGTCCGCCGAGGCCTCATTCGAGTTGCTCGCGCGGCGCTCGCTGGACGGCTACGTCGCGCCCTTCGGCCTCGAGGACTTCCTGATCGTCGAGCGCCGGCGGCCGACCGACGCGCAGGCTGAGAACGAGATGCAGGCGGAGGCGATGGTGAAGGTGCGCGTCGGCGAGACGCTCAGCCAGACGGCCGCCGACGGCAACGGCCCGGTGTCCGCCCTGGACGCGGCGGTGCGGCGCGCGTTACTCGAGTCCTACCCGGACCTCGGTCGCGTGCACCTGGTGGACTACAAGGTTCGCATCATCAACCCGGACGGCGGCGCGGATGCCGCCGTGCGCGTGCTCATCGAGTCCTCGGACGGCATGCACCTGTGGCGCACCGTGGGCGCCTCCACCGACGTGGTCGAGGCGTCATGGCTGGCCCTGCAGGACGCCTACGAGTACTGGATCATGCGCTGGGGCGGCATATAGCCACACCCGGAACAGGCTCGCGACGCGATCATGCGCGGGCGCGCGCTGCCTCGATAGCTGCTACGCATCGCCGCGCGTCGAGGCGTCCGAGCCGATCGGGACAGAGGCCAACGGCAGGCTCACGGTGAACACCGTCCCGCCGTCCGCCGTGGAGGTCACGCCGACCGCGCCTCCGTGTGCATGCACGAGCTCGGCGACGATGGCCAGGCCGAGTCCGCTGTGCCCGCTTCCGCTGCGGGCACGATCCACCTGGTAGAAGCGGTCGAAGATGTGCTCGAGCTCGTCGCGCGGGATCGGCGTCCCGCCGTTGCGCACGATCAGGAACCCGACATCCTCGGCGTGCTTCGTACAGACCTTCACCGACGAATTCGCGGGCGCGAAGCGGATCGCGTTCTCCAGCAAGTTGACGCACACCTGCTCCAGGCGCCGCTCGTCGCCGATGACGTGCGTCTCGGTGAGATCGAGCTCGAGGTCTACCTCGGACGCCTCGGCCTCGTAGCGCAGCCGCCTCGCGGTCGCCGTGACCAGCGCATCGAGGTCCACCTGGTCGCGCTCGATCTCCAGCTCGCCGGACTCGAGGCGCGAGAGGTAGAGCAGGTCATCGACGAGCTCGCGCATGCGCTCGGACTCCTCGTGGACGACCTCGGCGAGCTTGCGGGCCTCCTCCGGGTCGCTGACCACGCCGTCGGCGAAGGCCTGCGTGAACCCCTGGATCGAGGTGAGCGGCGTCCGCAGCTCGTGCGAGACGTCGGCGAGGAGCTGCCGCATGGAGCGGTTGCTGCGGTTGACCTGGGCCGACATCTGGTTGAAGGCGCGGGCGAGGTTCGCGACCTCGTCGTTGCCGCGCACGTCGATGCTCTGGTCGTAGTCGCCACGCGCCATGGCCTGGGCGGCGCCGGTCATCTGCACGATCGGGCGCGTGATGCGCTGCGCGATCAGCGTGCTCACCACCACGGCGAACAGCCCCGCGATGCCGCCGCCGAGGAGCAACCGGGGCAACAGGGCAGACCACGCCTCGGTGACGTCACCGGCGGGCACGGCGATGTAGAGCCGCGGCTCGGTCGTGGGGAGCAGGCGCATGACGGCCGCCTCGGACCGGCTGTTCGCGGCGAAGACAAACAGGTCGTGATCGCCTGCGCGGACGCGGCTCGACAGGAACGAGACGCCGTCGGCCAGGGTCGACGCCTCGCCGCCGGCCGCCCTGGACATGGCCACGGTCTCACCGAGCAACGAGTCGGTTGCGGAGCTGTCGAATATCACGCGGTCGTCGCCGTCGACGAGCAGCACGCGCACGTCGAAGAACTCGGCGTAGGCGGTCAGCTGCGGGTCGATGCGTTGCCGCGACCAGCCCACGAACGCCATGTCGTCGTACGCCCGCGAGATCGGGCCGACGAGGTGGCCGATGCGCTCCTCGGCCCTGCGGGCCTCGTGATTGCGGAGCAGGAACAGCGAGGCGATGGCGACGAGCACGAGGCTGAGCGCGATGATCAGGCCGAAGCTGAGGAGAAGGCGGAGGCGCAGGCTGTGGATCATGGCGCGGCCGCCCGGGGTGGTGGAGTTACGACGTGCTCGCCGGGGTCAGCTTGTAGCCGACGCCCCAGACCGTCTCGATCTCGGCATCGGCATCGTGCAGCTTCTCGCGCAATGAGGCCACGTGCACGTTGATGGTGCGGGCGTCGCCGTAGTAGTCGTGGCCCCACACCATCGTGAGCAGGCGCTCCCGGTCCAGGACCACGTTCGGGTGCGTGAGGAACGCGTGCAGCAGGTCGAACTCGCGATGCCGGAGCCGCACCAGCTCCCCGCCGACGTGCACATCGCGGCTCGAGGGATCGAGTTCGACGTTACCGACGGTGACCACGGGCTCCACGCGCTCGGGGTCGTCGGCCCGGTCCCAGTCGCGACGGCGGAGCGCGGCCTTGACGCGCGCCACGACCTCGCGGGGGTTGAACGGCTTCGTGATGTAGTCGTCCGCGCCCATCTCCAGGCCGACGACCTTGTCGATGTCCTCGGTGCGCGCGGTGAGCATGAGCACCGGGACGTTCGACACCTTGCGGATCTCCGCGCAGACGTCGAGGCCACTGAGCTCGGGCATCATCAGGTCGAGCAGCACGAGGTCGGGCGACTGGTCGCGGAAGCGCTCCAGCGCCTCGCGGCCGTCGCCGGCCGCGACCACATCGTGGCCCTCGTTCTGCAGGTAGAGCCGCAGGAGTCGGACGATATTGGGTTCGTCGTCGGCTACCAGGATCTTGGCGGGCATATCACCAGTCCAGGTTCATCCACCGGCCGGTCGTTCCTTGGGAGCAGTGTAAGGGGGTCGGCCCGGTCGACCCGTGACGAAGGTCTCCATCGTTCCCGTTCGCAAACCGCTCCCACCACCGTTACTAGCGACAACGTTGGCCGGGCGCGACCCCTTCGCGATCTATCGTCGCCGCGAACCATCATGGAGCCGCCACTCAAGTGTAAACAAAGTATTACGGCTGGGCATTTCGAGACGCGGGGTCGCGCGCCGCCCGTGCGGACGGCGGAAGGAACGAGCGTACGGCGCCACGGCCGCCCCACGGTCGGACCGCAGGCGCGGCTCACCGGCCGGAGCGTCTCCGGCCGGGAGGATGTGGCGTAGCCCTGCGACTAGAGGCGGAGCTTGCCGTGCGAGGGCTGCCGGCGCCGCTGCTTGCCCGCGGCGAGGCGCTCTTCCTCGAGCAGCTCCTGCGGGTCGGCGACCTCGGTCTCGTGGACGTGCCCGCAAGCAATGCAGCTTGCGAACTTCCCGTACCAGTCGTCCTCGACGATCATGAGCCCGCTGCAGCGCGGGCACCGACTGGGCGGTGCACTAGTGATCACAGCCATACCCCTGTGTTGGCGACCAGGCCGGAATCCCTCCGGCTTGGGGCTGGATCCGTGCCGCCGGGGTTAGCTGACGGGTTCGGGTCGACCCAGTCTGACCCGCCCTCGCTAGAGGGTTCACCCCAAGAGGTGGTTCCCCCGGTTCCCGCCCAGGCGGGAATTAGGCAGAGTGCTACGCACTCCAGGATTGCCGCCCGTGGGCGACGTTGCGCAGGATACGGATTGCAGGCCGGTTGTCAACTCCGGCACGGGCGGAGCCCGGATCGGCGTCCCGCCGAACCCCGGCCGGACTCGCATGCCACGGCCTCGCGCCCCTCCCCGCCGCGCCGCATACTGCGGGTCACCGGTTGCCGGCACGTCTTCCGAGAGCGTCGTGATGCCATCAGCCTCCCCGGACTCCAGCACCATCGCCCGCACCGTCGCCGCCATCGGCGCGCACGACGACGCCGCGCGCTCCGCGGCCGAGGCACGACAGGACCGGCTCACCAAGCCGCCCGGCTCGCTCGGCCGCCTCGAGCAGCTCGCGACACGCATCGCCGCGATAACGGGTCACGAGCGCCCGCGCCTGGACGCGAGGCTCGTCGTCGTGGCGGCGGGCGACCACGGCGTGGTCGCGCAGGGCGTCTCGCCCTACCCGCAGGCGGTGACGGCGCAGATGGTCGCGAACTTCCTGGGGGGCGGGGCGGCGATCAACGTCCTCGCCGACCACGCGGGGACGCGCGTGCGCGTCGTCGACGCCGGGTTGGCGACCGCCCTCCCACCCGAGGTGGCGGACGACCCGTCCTTGCTGCGACTCGGCCTGGGCCCCGGGACGGCCGACATCACCCTGGGCCCCGCGATGTCCCGTGAGACCGCCGAGCAGGCCGTGGCGGCGGGCATCGAGCTGCTCGAAGCCGAGCGGAGCGGGCAGGGCGTCGACATCGTCGGCTGCGGCGAGATGGGGATCGGCAACACCACGTCCGCTGCCGCCCTGATCGCAGCGGTCACGGGCCGCCCGCCCGCGGCAGTGACCGGCCGCGGCACCGGGGCGGACGACGAGACCTACGCCCGCAAGGTGCGCGCCGTGGAACGAGCCATCGAGGTCAACGCGCCAGACCCGGCCGACGGCATCGGGCTCCTCGCCGCCCTCGGCGGCTTCGAGATCGGCGTGCTGGCCGGCGTGTACCTCGGCGCGGCGAGCATGCGCGTGCCGGCGGTGATGGACGGCGTGATCTCCGGGGCCGCTGCGCTGGTCGCCGCCTCGATCGCGCCGGGCGCCGGTGACTACATCATCGCCTCGCACCGCTCAGCGGAGCCGGGCCACGCAGCCGTGCTCGAACGATTCGGCTTCGACCCGCTGCTGGACTTCGGGATGCGGCTGGGCGAGGGTAGCGGGGCGGCGCTCGGCATCTCGATCTGCGTTGCCGCGTGCCGGCTCCTGGACGAAATGGCGACGTTCGGCGAGGCCGGCGTCGACGACTCGGACGCGGCTGTGCCGCCGGAGGCGTAAGCTACACGCATGGGAACATCACTTCGCGCTCTCTTCATGTCCGCACCCATCGCACTCGAGTTCCTGACGCCGCTGCGGCTGCGCCGCGTGCAGCGCTGGGACGACGCGACCTTCGCGAGTGCGCTGGGCTGGTATCCCGCGGTCGGCCTGCTGATCGGGCTCGTACTGCTGGGCATCGACGTAGCCACCGAGGAACTGCTACCCGTCGAGGTGCGCTCTGCGCTGCTCGTCGCGGCACTCGCCGTACTCTCCGGCGGGCTCCACCTCGACGGCGTCGCCGACACCGCCGACGGCATGGCGTTGCAGGGCGAGCGCAACGAGCGCCTGGGCGTGATGGCCGCCGGTAACGTCGGACCGGCCGGCGCGATGGCGCTCGTCATCGTGCTGCTCGTGCAGTGGTCCGCGCTCACGGCCCTCGCCGAGCCGCTCCGTGCTGGCGCGCTCGTGCTCGCGCCCGCGATGGCGCGCTGGACCGTCGCCCCCGTCGCGGTGCTGTTCAGCCCCGCCCGCCCGCGAGGACTCGGCGCAACGCTGCGACACGGCGTGTGGCCCTTCGCGGCCCCGCTCTCGGCGGTGATCGCGTTCGCTGCGGGCTACGTGCTGTTCGGGCCGGAGGGGCTCGTGCTCCCCGTCGCCGCGGCCGTGGCGGCCATCATCCTGGCGGGCGCCGCATCGAGGATGATCGGGGGCGTGACCGGCGACACGTACGGCGGCGCGATCGAGATCGCGCAGGCCGCGACGCTCATCGTCATCCTGGCCGCCGCCTCCCAGGGCTGGCTCGAACCGACCTTCGTCGAGCTCGAACCGACCTTCGTCGAGTAGCCGGCGCGCCCTCCATGGCCGAGCTCTGGTTCGTCACCGGCGGGGCGCGCTCCGGCAAGAGCAGCTACGCGGAACAACTGGCCAGGGGTACCGGCCGCGAGGTCGTCTACATCGCCACCATGGAGCCGCTCGACGAGGAGCTCGTGCGTCGCGTGGAGGCGCACCGCGCGGCGCGGCCCGCCGGGTGGGACACCGTCGAGGCGCCCCTCGACCCCGTCGGGGCCGTCGAGGCCGCTGGCTCCTCGCGCTGCGTGCTCATCGACTGCCTCTCGCTGTGGGTGGGCAACCGCATGGGGCCGCTCGGCGAGGCGCCCGCCCCCGACGACCTCGCCCGCCTCGAAGCCGACCTGGAGACCGAGGTCGCCCGCCTGGTCGAGGCGGCGCGGTCGCGCGAAGGCGAGACGGTCGTCGTCACCAACGAGGTGGGGAGCGGGCTGGTCCCGCCCTATCCGCTCGGCCGCGCGTACCGCGACGTGCTCGGGCGCGTGAACCAGCGCGTGAGCGTCGCCGCCGACCGCGCGTGGCTGCTCGTCTCCGGGCGGGCGCTCGAGTTGCCCCCGGCCGGCCCGCCCGCCGTGTGACGCGCAGGCGACGCGCCTGCGGGGGATGCGGCGAGCGAGCAGCCGGTGCGGCGCGCTATCCGGGCCACATCCGCAGCACCGCCGTGAGCTCGATCACGTTGCCGTCGCGGACGACGGTGAGCGTCACCTCGTCGCCGACGTTGCGGTCGTCGATGAGGCGCGAGAGCTGGCCCATGGTCAGGATCTCGACCCCGTCGAAGCCGGTGATCACGTCGCCGCCCTGCTCGAGGTCGCCTTCACCGTCGGGCAGCGAGGCCGCCACGAGGCCCGCGCGGTCCGCCGCGCTGCCCGCCACGACGTTGGTGACGTAGACCCCGCGCTCGGCGTCGACGCCCGCGTCGGCAGCGTTGAGGGTGTTGAGCGTGATGCCCGCGATCCCCAGCTGCGCGTGCGTGATCGCGGCGCCCGCGATCATCTCCGGGATGTAGCGCAGCACCGTGTTCGAAGGCACCGCGTAGCCGATGCCGATGAAGAAGCTCTGACCCGCGGGGTTCTCGACTGCCGTCGTGATGCCGATGACCTCGCCCTGGGCATTGAAGAGCGGCCCGCCGGAGTTCCCGGGATTGACCGCCGCGTCGGTCTGGATCACGCCGCGCACCGGGCGCCCACCGAGGTGCTGGTGCGCCTCGCGGTCGATGCCGCTGACGATGCCGGAGGTCACGGTGAAGTCGAGGTCGAACGGGTTGCCGATGGCGAAGACCGGCTCGCCGACGCGCACGATGTCGGAGTCACCGAAGATGGCGGGGACGGCCGATCCATCCGGGATCCTCGCCCGGATGACGGCGAGGTCGTTGCTGGGGTCGGAGCCGAGCAGCTCAGCGGCCACCACGGTGCCGTCGTGGAGCTCGACGACGATGGTGACGGCCCCCTGCACGACGTGGTCGTTCGTCACGATGTGCCCGCTGCGGTCGATCACCACCCCGCTGCCGATCCCGGCGCTGGCCTGGCCGCGCGCCCGTATCTGCACGACCGAGGGCGCCACGCGCTCGACCATGTCGGGCAGGTTGTGGATGGCGGTGGTCGCGACACGATCGGCGGGCGCAGGCTGCGGGGTCTCATCGAGGACCACCGGGGGCTGCGTCGGCGTCGGCGTGGCCGTCGCCGGCGCGGGGGTCCCGGTGGCCGTCGCGGTCGGAGCGGCCACGACGCTGTCCACGGCAGCGTCGTCCCCGCCGATCGATGTGGCGAGGAACGCGCCGAGCGACATCGAGCCGACGATGACGGCGCCGAACAGGAACGTGAGCAACCAGGTTCTGAGTGTCATGACGACCTCGTCCTCGCGAGGCGGGGCGGCGCCTTTGATGATGGCACGCGGATCGTCACCGGAGGATAAGGGGCGGGTTGAGAATGGTTATGGATTCACCCGGTCCGTGCGTGCTCGGCGGGGCTTCCGGTCCACACCGTGCGGTCCTCGATCCCGTTCGCGCGGTAGCGCAGCGCGTTCTCGTAGTACGGCATCGGGCCCTCGGAGGCGGCGCGCATACGGGCGATGCGGTCCGGCTTCGTCTGCCGTACCTCTCCCGGCACGCCGATCACGAGCGAGTACTCGGGCACCTGCTCGCGCGGCGAGACGAGCGCTCCGGCCGCGACGAGCGAGTGCGAGCCGATGACCGCACCCGGCAGGAGCGTCGCGTTGTTCCCCAGCAGCACGTCGTCGCCGACCTCGCGGCAGTGCACCACCACCGCGTGGCCGATGGTCACGTCGTTCCCGATCGTCAGCGGCTCGTCGGTGTGGATGACGACGTTGTCCTGCACGTTCACGTCGGTGCCGATGCGAATCGGCGCGTAGTCGCCGCGGATCACCGCGCCCGGCCACACCGAGCAGCGCTCGCCGAGCACCACGTCGCCGATGATGGTCGCGCCGGGCGCGATCCACGCTGAGTCGGCGATGTCCGGCGTCTTGCCCTCGAAGGGAATGATCACGGGCGTCCGCCGGTGTAGAGCGCGTAGCCACCGGCCGCCGGCAGCGATGCCTCCACGTCCATCAGCGCGGACTCGAGCAGCATCGAGGAGGCGCGGCCGAACAGCATCTGCCGCAGCCCACGCCGCGGGCGCACCAGGCGCACGCGCGGCGGGATGGTCGCCTCGGCGGCCACCCACTCCACCGCGTCCTCCAGGTCGCCCGTGCCGTCGATGAGCCCCGCCGCGATGGCGTCGGCGGAGGTGAAGACCTCGCCGGTGGCGAGTTCGCGTACCTGCTCGACGGGCATGTCACGCCCCTCGGCGACGCCGGTGACGAACTGGTCGTACAGCGAGTCGAGGACGCGCTGCTCCTTCGCCTGCTCCTCGTCGGTGGGCTCGCGGAACGGGGAGAGCATGTCCTTCAGGCGGCCCGACTTGCTGACGCGCATGCGCACGCCGATACGGTCCAGCGCCTCGTGCACCACGGGCCGGTACGAGATGACGCCGATGGCGCCGACGATCGCTGTCGGCAGCGTGATCACGCGCTGCGTCGCGGCCGCGATCATGTAGCCGCCCGAGGCGCCGATACCGCCGACGAAGCCGACCACCGGCTTCTCGTTGCGCAGCCGCACCACCGCGCGCGTGATCATCTCGGCGCCGACGGCGGTGCCGCCGGGCGAGTCGATGTTCAGCACGACGCCGCGGACGGACTGGTCGTCGCGCAGGCGCAGCAGGAGCCGCGTGAACTCGAGCGGCCGCACCGTCGGGCCGATCATGCCCTGCAGATCGACGACCGCCACCGTCGGGGGCCGGAGCCGGCTCAGAATCTCCACTGCAACCTCCTGCTCGCGCATCGAGTGTACGACAGCGCTTCGCCGAGGGGCCCCACCCGTGGCATGCGGCCGAACGGCGCGGTACGGTGGCAGTGCTATCGTTCGCATCCGCTTCGCCGTACCGATACCCGAAAGGTTCCTCAACCGTGCGTGGCGCTGCCCCGACGCTGCTGCTCATGCTGCTCGCGACGGTCGCGCTCGCATGCGACCGCACGGCCGAGCTGATCCCCGGCTCCGAGGAGACGCCCACGGCCACGCCGACGCCGCAACCGACGCGCGAGGCGATCTTCGCGCCCGCCACGTTGCGCATCTCCGGCAGCGCCGCCGCCAACCCGTCCGGCCGGGTGGGACCCGCCGATGCCGACCTCGCGCGCAGCGTGGTCCAGGTGCGGGTCATCGACCCCGGAGCCACGCCTCCCACCGTCCGGGACGGGAGCGGCGTCATCGTCGACGCCGAGCAAGGGCTGATCCTCACCAGCGCGCGCATCGTCGTCCCGCCGGGCGACGGCAGCGAGGACGCGTACACCTTCGAGGTCTGGACGAATCCGATCCCCGGCGGCGAGCCCCGGCCGACGCACGCGGCGATCCTCGCCGGGTACGACGCCGTCTCCGACCTCGCCCTGCTGCGCGTGACCGCGCGGCTCTCCGACGCCGAGGGCGACGACCAGGGAGACGGTGACTCGGACGCGGACGCCGAGTCTCCGCTGCTCGGCGAGCCGGCCGCCACGATCGGGAACGCCGCGACGCTCCAGCGGGGCGACCAGCTACGGATGTTCGGCCACCCCGGGCTGCACCCCTCGGGCGCGCACACGCCGCAGATCGTCATGGTCACGATCGCGACCCTGATCGGGGTGCGCGCGGAACCGGCCGCGGGTGCGCTGGCGTGGTTCACCACCGAGGCGCGGCTACCGCACGGCAACGCGGGCGGTCCCGTGTTCAACAGCGCGGGCGAGCTCGTGGGCATCTCGACGCAGCTCATCTACAGCCTCACCACGCCCGTCGCGCACGTCCGCCCGGTCGCGCTCGCCGAGGACCTGATCGCCGCGGCGCGCGACGGGAGCGACGAGCGGCCGACGCTCCCGCTCATGCACCCCGGGGGCGCGCCCGGCACCGCGCTGCCGGGCGTCAGCGGCGACATCATCGTGACCGAGCCCCGCTTCGCCCTCGAGGCGCTCGGGGAGGGTGGGGCGCGCGCGCTGTTCGACTACGGCCAGGTCTTCTCCGCCGACGCGCCGGAGCTGCACTACGAGTTCATCGTGCAGGGGGCGCCCGACGGCGCGCCGGTGCAGGAGCTGTGGTACCTGGACGGCGTGTTCCAGGATGACCTCTCCGCGTCCTACAACTGGCGGCTCGGCTCGTTCGCGCTCGTCTCCGACCGCCTTGCTTCCCCGAACCCCGCGGGCCCGCCGACGGGCGTGTGGCGGCTCGAGATCTGGGTGAACGGCTCGCTCCGCGCCGCCTCCCGGGCGTACCTCGGCGTCAACCCGCCGAGCCCGTCCGTGAGCGATTTCGCGTTCGGCGCCAGCATCAGCCAGACGTACGGGCCTGCCGAGCCGCCACGGGTCGGCGTCGACCGCGTGCTCGCGTTCTTCGAGTACCGGGGCGCGAGCGTCGTCGAGCGGCTGAGCTGGGTGGTCTACCGCAACGGCCAGGTGCACTACCGCTCGCCCGAGGTGCCGTGGCGCGGCGGCTCACGAGGCGTGTGGTGGGTCGGCATGCACGCGCCCGAGGGCCTCACGAGTGGCCGCTGGCAGTTCGAGATCCGGTTCGACGGCGAGGTGCTGGGCCGTGACGGTTTCACGCTGCCCTAGCGGCGAACGAGGGACTCCTACCGCAGCGTGCCCGAGTCGTCATACAACGCGTCGACGAACGAGGGGTCGAACGCCGTAGCCACGTCGACCGGGCTGCCGAACTGCGAGTCGTGGCGCACGAGCACGTCCTGCAACGCCTCCCACTGGTCCAGCGTGCCTCGCCCCATGCCATCCGCGCGTTCGGCGTTGCGGAGGTCGGTGTCGAGGAGGAACCGCTGGTGGTCGCGGTCCGCGCCCTCGGCGTACTCCAGCACCAGGTCGATCGCCTCTTCGGGATGCTCGGCGGCGTACTGCGCACCCCGCAGCGTCGCCCGCAGGAAGCGCTCGACGAGGTCGCGCTCCTCGACGGTGGTCTCCTCGTGGGCGATGTAGGTGACGCCGAGCGTGGCGATGCCGTGGTCGTGGGGGTCGAACACGCGGATGTCGACGCCGGCGTTGCGGATGCGGTTCGGCTCGTTGTTGAGGAACACCGGGAAGACGTCGACCTGCCGCTCGATGAACACCCGGTCGTCGAAGCCCACGGCCTGGAGCTGCACGTCGTCGGCATCGAGGTCCGCCGTGGCGAGCAGCGCGAGCAGCTCGGCCGGCACGACGCCCAGCTTGAAGCCGACGCTGTGGCCGGCGAAGTCCGCCGGGGTCTCGATGCCCGAGTCGGCGTGTACGACGAAGCCCTGGTCGCCTCGCTGGCCGAAGAGCGTGACGGCGCGCACCGGCAGGCCGTTCGAGCGCTGTCGCAGCACCTGCGCGGCCGTCTCCGTGCTGAAGTCGACCTCGCCCGCCAGCATGAGCTGGGTGTGCTCGCCCTGCGTCGAGTGCTGGATCTCCACGTCGAGCCCCTCGTCGGCGTAGAAGCCACGCGCGTCGGCCATGTAGACCGCGACGAACGAGAGGTTCGCCTGCGCCCGGTAACCCGCCATGAACACGACATCCTCGAGGGCTTCCTCGCCGTCGTCGCCGCACGCCGCGGCGAGCGCGAGCACAGCCGCAGCGACGACGGTGAGCCATGTGGTCCATGCGCGCGTCATCGGTCCCCCGATCCGAGGCGGGAGTATCCGGTACCGGGCGCTTAGGGGCTCGCGGCCTCCGGCTGGTCGTCTCGAGGTCAACGACCGGTCGCTCGGCTAGGACTCCCGCACCGACTCGTGCCAGAAGAGCAACCGCCGCTCGATGATCGCGACGGCGGCCGTGAGGCCGATCCCGATGCCCGCGAGGACGACGATGGCGCCGAACAGCGCGGGCGTGTCGTAGTCCCCGTGCGCGATGACGATCAGCTGCCCCACGCCCGAGTCCGCCGACATCCACTCGGCCACGACGGCCCCGATCAGGGCGAGCGGGACGGAGATGCGCAGCGCCGCGAAGACGTACGGCAGCGACGCGGGAAGCCGCAGCCGCCGCAGCACCTGCCAGCGAGAGGCGTCCATCGCACGGAAGAAGTCATGCGCGGCCGGGTCGATCGAGCGCAGCCCGATCACGGCGTTCACCAGCATCGGAAAGAACGTGATGAGCCCGGCCACCACGTACTTCGGCCCGTCGCCGAAGCCCAGCCAGATGATGAGCAGCGGCGCGACGGCCACGATCGGCGTCACCTTCACCATCAGGGCGAACGGGTACAGCGCACGCTCCAGGCGGCGCGAGTGCGCCATCGCCACGCCGAGGACGAACGCGCTCCCGGCGCCGAGCACGAGCCCGCCCAGCGCGTGCTGCAGCGACACCGCGCCCGCGTCCAGGAACCGCGTCGGGTCGGCCAGCAGCGCGTCGGCGACCGCCGTCGGCGCGGGCGCCAGGTACTCGGGCACCTCGCGGATGCGTATCCACGCCTCCCATGCGCCGAGCGCGAACAGCGCCACGATGAGCGGCGGAGCCCCGACGCGCACCGCCGCGCTCAGCCACGCCGCGATGCCTGCGCTGCCCCCTCGCCCGGTGTCTGTCGCGTGGACCGCGTCTACGTCCGGCTCAGCGAGATCGGGCTCTGCCGACCGGCGGGCCGGGGGCGTCGGGCCTCGCGACGCGGTCGTGCCGTCCGGCAAGTCGGCGACGTCGGAGCGGCGCGCGGTCATGCGTCCACTCGCAGGAGCTCGCGTACCCGCACGACGAGGTCGAGGAACGCCGGTGTCTTCTCGAGGCCGGTCTCACGCGGCCGCGGCAGCTCGACCGGCAGGTCGGCGACGACGCGTCCCGGCCGCGGCGCGAGCACCACGACGCGGTCGGAGAGCAGCACCGCCTCGCGGATCGAGTGCGTCACGAACAGCACCGAGGGCCGGTCGCGCTCCCACAGCCGCAGCAGCTCCATCCGCATCTCCTCGCGCGAGAACTCGTCGAGCGCGCCGAACGGCTCGTCCATAAGCAGCAGCCGCGGCCCGTGCGCGAGCGCGCGCGCGAGCGCCACGCGCTGGCGCATCCCGCCCGACAGCTCGGCCGGACGGTAGCCCGCGAAGCGCTCGATCCCGACGTGTTCGAGGAGCCCTCGCATCTCGCCGTCGCGCGCCTGCTGGCCGGCGAGCTCGAAGCTCAGCGCGACGTTGCCGGCGACGGTGCGCCACGGCAGCAGTCCCGGCTCCTGCGTGACGAGACCGAGGGCGTGCATCGCCCGCGCCGCCTCCGGGTCGCCGCCGAGCACGCGCGTCCGGCCCTCGGTCGGCTCGATCAGCCCGGCGACGATGCGCAGCAGCGTCGTCTTCCCGCACCCGCTCGGCCCGACGATCGAGACGAACTCGCCGGGCGCGACGGAGAGCTCGATGCCGTCGAGGGCCAGCAGGCGCGCACCATCGTGCGCCTCGTAGCGGTGCGAGACGCCCTCGACGGCGACTGCGGCCGTCGCGGCGTGAGCGGCGGAGGACGTGGTCATGCGGTCGTCGGTCCCTCCGGCCTCGCGGCTGGCATCCATGCTGCGGTAGGCTGCGCGCCGCCTATTCTAGTCCCGCGGCCCCTGTTGCCGCGTCGAGCACTCCGCGAGAGGCGTCCCGCCATATGGCCGAAACCATCGCGATTATCGGCGGCACCGGGCCCGAAGGCCGCGGCCTCGCCTCGCGCTTCGCGCTCGCCGGCCGGCGCGTCATCATCGGGAGCCGCGACGCGGCGCGTGGCGCATCCGTCGCCGCCGAGGTCGCCGCGACCCTGGAGGGCCGCCCGGGCGTCGGCTCCGTCGAGGGCTCCTCAAACGCGGGGGCGGCCGCGGCGGGTGAGATCGCCGTCGTGACCGTGCCGTTCGAGGGCCACCGCGCCACCCTCGAAGCGCTTTCCGGGCCACTCGCCGGCAAGATCGTCGTCGACGCCGCCGTCCCGGTGCGCTTCGAGCGCGGCCCGCGCCCGGTCGAGGTGGCCGAGGGCTCGGCTACCGAGCAGGCGGCGGCCGTGCTGCCCGACTCGCGTGTCGTCGGCGCGTTCCACAACCTCGCGGCGGAGTCGCTGCTCGACCTCGACGCACCCATGCACGCCGACGTGCTCGTGACGGGCGGCGACGCCGAGGCGAAGCAGGCCGTGTTCGCGCTCGCCGAGGAGATCGACGGCGTGCGCGCGGTCGACGCCGGTCCGCTGCGCTACTCGCGGTTCGTCGAGGGCCTCACGGTGCTCCTCATCGGCGTGAACATGCGCCACCGGGCGCGCACCCACATCCGCATCGAAGGTCTGCCCGCATGACCACCTCGCAGCGTGGGACCGGCAACGCCGAGGTGCGCGTGATCGGCCTGCGCGGCATCCCGATGGTGGAAGAGGGCGACGACCTCGCAGTCCTCACGTTCGGGGCCGCTATGGCGCAGGGCACGGCGCTCCGCGACGGCGACGTGCTCGTCGTCGCCCAGCGCATCGTCTCGAAGGCCGAGGGGCGCGTCGTGCCGCTCGACAGCTTCGTACCCTCGCCGTTCGCGCTCGACTGGGCGCGCGAGTGGGACAAGGACCCGCGGCAGATCGAGGCGGTCCTGCGCGAGTCGGCGCGCATCGTGCGCCAGCGCGCGGGCGTGCTCATCGCGGAGACGCGCCATGGCTTCATCTGCGCCAACGCGGGCGTCGACGCCTCCAACGTCGGCGGCGAGGACCTCGTCTCGCTGCTCCCGCTCGACCCCGACGCGTCGGCGCGCGCGCTCCGCGACGCGGCGCGCGAGCAGCTCGGCGCGGAGATCGCAGTGATCGTGACCGACACGTTCGGCCGGTCGTGGCGGCAGGGCGAGACCAACGTGGCGATTGGCCTCGCCGGCCTGCGCCCGCTCAACCCCCTCGCGGGCGTGCCGGACATCGACGGCCGCGAGATGCGCGTGAGCACGCCGTGCGTCGCCGACGAGATCGCCGCCACGGCCGGGCTCGTCATGCTCAAGACGGCGGCCATCCCCGCCGCCATCGTGCGTGGCTACCCCTACGAGCCGGGCGAGGGCTCGGCGCGCGAGATCGTCCGGCCGCCGGAGATGGACCTCTTCCCGTAGCGCCTTCCCGTGGCGACGACTGTCCACACCCCACTTGCACAACTCGTCGCTCTCCGGGACGCCATACCCGGATAGGATCGGTACGACGGTCGGACACCTCGAGGGACCACGATGGCGAACGACGACGGCGACGACGGGCAGGAATCCTCCGGCCGGCTGCGCTCGCCCCTGCTCACCGACGGCCAGCCAAACTTCCACTGGTGGCTGTTCCTGCCGGGCATCGGCGTCGCGCTGCTGTGGGCGCTCTACGGCGCCGTCACCGCCGACGCCGACGCGATGGGCCGCTTCCTCGGGCAGCTGCTGTGGCCGGGCATCCCCATCTTCGTCGCCGCCACGGCCGCCGCCTGGCTCGGCTGGCGGCTGGACATCGACTGAGGGACGGACGAGGCGCGTGCTCCACATCTACACCGGCTCGACGCAGGCCAACCGCGGCTCCGACGAGTTCCGCCTGCACGAGGCGTACCGCGAGCTGCGGATCCGCCTCGACACCGACGGCATGCTCTCGCTCAACACCACCGAGGTGCCCGCGCGGGGCGCGACGCCCGGCCAGCTCATCGAGCTCGCCTCGACCGTGCCGTTCCTCGCGCAGGCGCGGCTCGTGGTGGTCGAGGGGCTGCTCGCCTCGCTCGGCTCGGGGCGCGGCGTCGCCACGGAGTGGCAGCCGCTCGTCGACGCGCTGCCGGACATGCCCGAGACCAGCCACCTCGTGCTGCTCGAGCCGGCGAGGCAGCGCGAGCAGCGCCAGGCGCTCGGCCGCTCGCCGCTGCTGCGCGCTCTCCGCGCCCTCGACGGCGTCGACTTCCGCCAGTTCGCCGAGCTGCGGCTCGGCGGGCGCGGCGGCAACGAGGTCGCCTCGTGGCTGCGCGAGCGCGCCGAGGCCAACGGGGTGCGCATCGAGGCCCCCGCCGCGGCCCGGCTGAGCGAGCTGATCGGCGCCGACCTGTGGGCGCTGAGCGGCGAGCTCGCCAAGCTCGCCCAGTACGCGCAGGGCCGGGCGATCACCGCCGACGATGTCGAGTTGCTCACCACCGCCGCGCGCGAGGAGGACGTGTTCGCGCTCGTCGACGACGCGGTGACGGGGCGCACGCCCGCCGCGCTCGTGCGGCTGCGCCGCATGCTCGACCGCGGCAGCGACCCGCCGGCGCGGATCCAGGGCCTGATCGCGCGCCAGCTTCGCAACCTCGTGCGCGCAGCGGCGCTGATCGAGGAGGGCGCGCCGCGCGAGACGATCGGCGAGGCGACGGGCGTCTCGCACCCGTTCCCGCTCGGCAAGCTCGTCGACCAGGCGTCGGCGCTCGGCCTAGCCGCCGCGGAGGATGGGCTACGCGCCGTCGAGGCGGCCGATCACGCGGTGAAGACGGGGCGCTTCCCGGACGCGCTGGCGCTGGAGCTGCTGATCACGCGGCTCGGCGCAGGACGCGGGCGCGCAGCGCGGCCCGGCCGAGCGCGCACCTCGCGTCGACGGGGGTAGCCGCCGGGACGGCTTCGGCTAGAGCAGGCGGCGGATCGGCTTGCGGCCCGGCCTGGGGTCGTAGTTGGCCTTGAACATCTCGAGCTTGTCGCGCTCGATGAGGTACTTGCCGGCGAAGAGCACGGCGGGGACGCGCTTCTGCTTGATGAGGCGTCGGAGGCTCTGGGGGTGGATGCCAAGCTCGCCGGCTGCCTCGACAAGGTCGAGGTAGTCGTCGAATGGGGAGTCAGGCACGGGATCACTCCTGTCGGCGCGGAAACTGCTCACGTGCGTACGCGATGGTAGTCGCCAACATCCCTAGCGTAAAGCGCGTACACAGTTCTAGTCGTGAGCCAGCGATAGAACTTGCGTTCTGGGAGAGCGCCTTCTAGTCTTCGGGTGTGCCGGTTACATGCTACCGCGTCGTTGATTCACGCTACACGTCCGATGGGACAGTGGTTGCGGAGACGCGCTCACTCGCTCCGAGCAACACGAACCTCGCAGGCCTGCTTGAGATCGTCGCACCGTCTGCAGAGTCGGCGAGACGACCGCGCACATTCAGTAAAGGTCGAACGGTCGGGGACTTGTCACGGGAGAGCTGGAGGACGTACTTCCGAGTAGCTCCACGTGAACTACGAGCGGCTCTGACGTTGCTGAAGAGCCACCATGCGCCGATCGTGACAGCCATCGACACGGGATGTGAGGTATCCGTCTGCCTTGACTTCTATAAGGATCCAGGCGGGCCAGGTAACTGGCCCCGAACGGAGACAGGCGAGCTTGTTCACTCCGCGAAGTACCATCACAGCGCGGCCGAGAGACTGGCAGCGGGCGCTATCCTGAGGACGAGAGTAGTGGACTACGTGCGGAATCACCCGATACTGCGCTCGCTGACAGGAGTCGCAGCCGTGCCCAGTTCCACCAAGGCGAGTGTGAACCCCTTAGTGAGGGGTATCGCGGATCATGTAGCCCGGGAACTTGAGGTGCCAATCGTGGATCTCCGGCGATCCAGGAGCGCCTTGCCTCAAAAGAACATCGACGCCGCCCGTGCGGAGACTAACCAGAAGAACACCATGAGAGCATCCACCAGCGGCGAGCGGGGACTGATTGTGCTAGTGGATGATCTGATGGGACAGGGGGACACTGTGCGTGAGGCGAGCCGGGCCCTGCGAGAGGCTGGTGCCGTCAGGGTGGGGGCGGTCGTACTAGCGAAGGACGTAACGGGGACACGTAAGTACAAGTTCCCCGATCAAGACTAACCCCACTGCGGAAGAAGACCCATGACCCAGGTGGATACCGCTCGAACTACGGAGACCGGAAAGCACTTCACAGTGATGGGTAACCGTAGCCTCGTCGGCTCACGCGCCGTCGGCCTCTGTGGATCGCGTAGTCCGGATGATCGAGCCGTTGCTCTCGCCGAGCAATTCGGCGAGCGAGTCGCGGCGCTTGGTCTCGTCCTTGTGTCTGGGAATGCTAAGGGCGTAGACGATGCTGCTCAGTTCGGCGCCTTGCGTGCGGGTGGCTCGGTCATCTCCGTGCTCGCCGAAGGACTTACCGGCTGGACGCCTCGAGCCCGTTACCGTGAACTCATTACGGCAGAAAACTACGCGGCAGTGAGCGAATTCCCCGGTTCCGCCCGATGGCGAGTCTGGCAGGCGATGCAGAGAAACGGCACGATCCTCGATCTGTCGGTTGCTCTCGTGGTCGTGCAATCCGGGGAGTCGGGTGGGACTTGGCAGGCTGGCCTTGAGTGCCTGAAGCGTCGGAAGCCTCTGCTCGTCGTACAGCGTCAACAGCCTCCCGAGACCGAAGGGAATGCTCAACTGATAAGACGTGGGGGCGTACCCGTTTCAACGATGCGAGAATTGACGCAGCTACTCGATGCGATCGCTGACGGGCGAGGCACCGGGAAGGGGCAGTTGCCCCTTCCCGATACGGCCTGAGGTGGCTTGAGCTAGCTGCCCGCCTCCGCCACCCACTCGTGGTACTTGATCACCCGTGACAGCGCGAGGGCCGCGCGGTCGAAGCTGGGGAAGACGGCGAAGCCGCGCGCGACCACCTGGTCGCGGATCGGGATCACCTCTTCGTCGATCGCGCCGGCGTGCATCACCGTCACCAGCGGCAGGCCCGTCCGGTCCCGGAACCCGTCGAGCTCGTCGAGCATCTCCTCGAGGCGCTCCGGCTCGTCCGCCCACATCCGCGCGAAGAACCCGGCCGAGAACTCGAACACCATCGCGTCGATGTTCGGATCCTCGCTGACCGCGCCCATGATGCGACCGAGGTTCGCCGAGTCGCCCGCCATGCCGATGGTGTTCGCCATGTCGAACGGGTTGCGGAACGATCCACCGATGACGTTGAAGAACTCGCCGATCGTCTCGTAGGTCTTTTCCGCGAGCTCCGGCACCTCGAGGCCCTGCCGGCCGAAGGCGTCGGAGATCGCGACCGACTGCCCGCCCGTCATCGCCATCAGCGCGAGCCGGCGGCCGCGCGGCGCGGTGGCATGCACGAGCGCCTGCAACGCGTCGACCAGCTCGTCGACGGAGTTCGCGGGGATCGCGCCGGTCTGCTCGATCAGCGCGTTCCAGGTCGCCATCGGCGTCGCCAGCGAGGCGGTGTGCGAGCGCGTCGCGCGCTGGCCGGCGGCAGTCTGGCCGCCCTTCCAGATCACGACGGGCTTCTTCGGGGTGGTCGAGCGCAGCGCCTCGAAGAAGCGGCGGCCGTCCTTCAACCCCTCGAGGTAGACGCCGATGACCTCCGTGTCGGGGTCATCGCGCAGGTACTCCATGTAGTCGGCTTCGTTGACGACCACGGCGTTCCCGAAGGAGATGCCGCGGCTCACCGGGATGCCGACGCGCTGCGCCATGGTGGTGGCGCCGATGGTGTGGGTGCCGCTCTGGCCCATGATCGAGACCGTGCCGCCGTCGCCGTGGTCGACGCCGTCGCTGAACTTCACGCCCTGGCGGCGGTTGTACACGCCCATGCAGTTGGGCCCGACGATCGGCATGCCGGCGTCGTTGGCGAGCTGGACGATGCGATCCTGGAGGTCGGCCGCCTCTTCCTCACCCGTCTCGGCGAAGCCCGCCGAGAAGATCGCCATGCCGCCGACGTTCTTCTTGATCGAGTCGGAGACGATGAACGGCACGATCGGCCGCGGCACCGCGCAGATGACGAGGTCGATGTCCTCGGGGACGTCCTCGAGCTTCAGGTAGTTGGTGAAGCCGCGCTTCTCGATCTCGGTGATCTCGTTCGGGTCGAGCTGCACCGAGTAGAGCGGGCCGACGAAGTTGCGGTTGTTCTCGAGCCACCCGAAGTCGGGGCCCTTCGCCCCCACGACGGCGACGGAGCGAGGGGTCAGCGTGCGGTGCAGGCGGTCGCGGTCAACGGCCATGACGCTACTCCTCGGCGAGCACGACGCGCGCGTCGACGGCGATGGCGCCGTCGGGGTACGCGAAGACCGGGTTCAGGTCGAGTTCGGCGACCTCGGGGTGCTCGTTCGCGAACTCGGAGACCTGGATGATCATCGCCTCGAGCGCGTCGAGGTCGGCGCCGGCCTGGCCGCGCACGCCCTCGAGCACCGGGTAGCCGCGGATCTCGCGCACGATCTGGCGCGCGTCGCGGGCCTCCAGCGGGACGATGCGGAACGCCACGTCCTGCAGCACCTCGACCATGATGCCGCCGAGGCCGAAGGCCAGGACGGGGCCGAACTGCGGGTCCGTGGTGGTGCCGATGATGACCTCGGTGCCCTGTGCGGCCATCTGCTGCACGGAGACGCCGTCGACGCTGGAGCCGGGGGCGGCCTCCGCCACCGCGGCCATCATGCGGTCGTAGGCCGCGCGGACCGCGGCGCCGTCGCCGAGGTTGAGTTCGACGCCGCCGACGTCGGACTTGTGGGCGATGTCGCCGGAGACGACCTTGAGGACGGCCGGGTAGCCGATATCATCGGCGGCGGCCACGGCGTCGTCGGCGCTCGTCGCGAGGCGAGCCTGCGTAACGTTGATCCCGGCTTCGTGCAGCAGTTGCTTGGACTCGACCTCGGTCAGCAGCGTGCGGCCGTCCGCACGCGCGGCCGCGATCGGCCCGTTCCCGTCGCTCATCTTGCAGGCGTCTCCTCGCTCCTGCCCCGCCGGTCGCGAGGCGCGCGGATCATACAGCACGTTGACGGAACGCGCGGCAGCGCGATGGGCCTCCGAGGACGGCTCGATCGCCCTCACCCGGCGCGTGCGTTGCACCGGGACGCACAGCGCCGGACGATGGGCGCATGGGCCTGCGACGCCGCTTCGCCGCCTTCCGCGACCGCCTCGGCTCGCCGCGTCCCGAACCCGACGCGTCGACCGCCGGGGAGCCGGGCGAGGCCGCGCGCCCGCGGCTCATCGTCGGCCTCGGCAACCCCGGCCCGGAGTACGAGGGCACCCGTCACAACGTCGGCATGTGGACCATCCAGCGGCTCGCGGAGCGCCACGGCGTCACCCTCGCCCGCGACACGCGCGTGTGGCGCGCGACCGTCGAGGTGGGCGGCCGCGCGCTGCATCTCGCCGCGCCGCGCAGCTGGTACAACGAGAGCGGCCCCGCCGTGGCGTCCGAGCTGCGGCGGCTGCGGCTGGCGCGGACTCAGCTCCTCGTGGTCCACGACGACATCGACATGCCGCTCGCGCGCGTCCGCATGCGGCCGCACGGCGGGCACGGCGGCAACAACGGCATGCGCTCGATCCTCGACGCGCTCGGGGGCGGCGACTTCCCCCGCGTCCGCATCGGCATCGACCGCCCGTACGACCCCGACCCCGACGACCCGGACGGCGAACTGAGCCGCGGCCGCCCCGTGCGCGACCCCGACCGCGTCGCCGACTGGGTGCTCTCCCGCCCGAGGCCCGAGGAACGCGAGGCCCTCGACGCAGCGATCGCGGAGGTGGCCGACGCCATCGAGCTTGCCGCCGTCGAGGGCGTCGAGGCGGCGATGAACCGGCTCAACCGCCGGGGGTAGCCGGCCCCGCGCCCGTACCGGGCGGGCGTCTACACTGGATGGGCGAGCGGTCGCGACCGAAGGGGACTCCCACGGGGAGCGCCTCTGCTTCGGCGTGCCCCCCGGTGCGCCCGTGGAGAGCCGGCGCTCGCAGCGAGGAGTCCCCCCTGCAGCTCGCCCCCCTGCTCGGCAGCCTCGACCGCGTCGAGCCGCTCGCGGCGTCCGCCGCCCACCTCGGCGGGGGCGGGCGCGCCACGATCGGCGTGATCGACGCCGCGAAGACCACCGTCGCCGCGTGGCTGTGGCGCAGGCTGCGGACGCCCGCGCTGCTGGTGGTGCCGCGCGAGACGGACGCCGACGCGGCCCTCGACGCGCTGCGCGCGTGGGCCGGCGACGCCGCCGTCCTCTTACCCGCCCGCACCGGCCTCCCCTACGCACGCGAAGACGCCCCGACCGATGTCACGCAGCGCCGCCTCGACGTGCTGGACCGCCTCGCACGCTCCGGTGGCGGCGGCCCGCCGCCGCTCGTGGTCGCCTCGGCCGCCGCGGTGACCGGCCGGACCGCCCGGCCCGCCGACCTCGGCGCGGGCCCCGCGCGCGTCGCCGTCGGCGACCGCGTCACCCTCGAGGAGCTTGCGATGCGCCTCGTCGGCGCGGGGTACGAGGTCGGCCCGCTCGTCGAGCAGCCGGGCCAGGCGGCGCGGCGCGGCGGGCTCGTCGACGTGTTCCCGCCCACCGAGCCCACGCCCGTCCGCATCGAGCTGTTCGGCGACGAGGTCGAATCGATCCGCCGCTTCGACGCCGACACCCAGCGCACGATCGAGCAGGCCGAGGCCGTACACATCGGCCCGGCCGGCGAGTGGTTCCCGGGCCGCGAGGCGCTGAGCGAGCTTGCCGGCCACCTGGAGCCCGCGCGCCGCCGCGCCCTCGACGACCTCGCCGCCGAGGAGCTGGCGGCGCTCCGGCGCGGCGAGCTGCCCGCGCCCGCCCGCTACGGCCCGCTCGCCGCGGGGTCGACGCTGCTCGACCACCTCGGGCCCGACGCGCTCGTGGTCGTCGACGAGCCCGACGCCGTCTTCGCCGCCGCCGCCGAGCAGGACGCGCTGGCCGCCGAGCGGCGCGACCAGCTCGTCGCCGTGCGCGACCTCGGGCCGGAGGCGCCGCTCCCCCACCTCGAGGAGCAGGCGCTCATCCGCGAGCTCGACCAGCGCGCCCCGCGCGCCGACCTCGAACGCTGGGCGACCGGCCGCGAGCGCGACGGCTACCGCGTGCCGTTCGCACCGCACGACGCATACGCGGGGCGGCTCCAGGCCGCCGCGAGGGAGCTCGTGCGCAGCGTGCCGCGCGGTGACCGCATCGTCGTGCTGACGCAGCAGGCGCAGCGCTTCGGCGAGCTGCTTGGCGAGGCCGGCCTCGACACGGCGGTCCTCGACCGCCTCGACGCGCCGCCCGAAGCCGCCTCGCTCTCGCTCGTGCAAGGCTCGCTGCCTGGCGGGTGGCGGATCGAGACGCCAGAGGGGCGCGTGGCGCTCGCGACGGACGCGGAGCTGATGGGCTTCGTGCGCAAGCGCCGCGCGCTCCGGCAGTCGGCGTCGCACCGTGCGCAGTTCCTCGCCGAGGTCTCACCCGGCGACTTCGCCGTGCACTCCGAGCACGGCATCGCGCGCTTCGCCGGCATCGTGCGCCGCGCGGTCGGCGACGAGCAGCGCGACTACATCCAGCTCAACTACGCCGGTGACGACCGCCTCTACGTGCCGATCGAGCAGGTCGACCGCATCACGCGCTACGTGGCCTCCTCGGGCCATATCCCCCGGCTCACGCGGCTCGGCACGCAGGAATGGGCGCGCACCCGCGCGAGGGTGCGCGAGGCGGTGGGCGACGTCGCCGCCGACCTGTTGCGGCTCTACGCCGCGCGCCAGCTGCTGCGCGGCCACGCGTTCGGCGCGGACACCGAGTGGCAGCGCGAGATGGAGGCGGCCTTCCCGTACGAGGAGACCGCCGACCAGTCGGCCGCGATCGTCGCGGTCAAGGAGGACATGGAGGCCGTCCGGCCCATGGACCGCATCGTCCTCGGCGATGTCGGGTTCGGGAAGACCGAGGTCGCCGTCAGGGCCGCTTTCAAGGCCGTGCAGGACGGCTACCAGGTCGCCGTGCTGGTGCCGACCACCGTGCTCGCGCAGCAGCACGAGCGCACGTTTCGCGAGCGCCTCGCGCCCTTCCCGGTGCGCATCGAGGTGCTCTCACGGTTCCGCACCGACGCCGAGGCGCGCGAGGTCGCCTCGGGCCTGCGCTCGGGCGAGATCGACATCGTGATCGGCACGCACCGGCTGCTCCAGGCGGGCATCGAGTTCGCGAACCTCGGGCTCGTCGTGATCGACGAGGAGCAGCGCTTCGGCGTCGCGCACAAGGAACGGCTCAAGCGGATGCGGCTGGAGGTCGACGTGCTGACGCTGTCGGCGACGCCGATCCCTCGCACGCTGCACATGTCGCTGGCCGGCATCCGCGACATGTCGCCGATGGACACGGCGCCCGAGGACCGCCTGCCCGTCCAGACCTTCGTCGCCGAGTGGGACGACGCGCTGGTCCGCGACGCGATTCTCAACGAGCTCGAACGCGGCGGCCAGATCTACCTCGTGCACAACCGCGTCCACACCATTGACCGCGTCGCGGAGCAGGTACGCGCCCTCGCGCCGGAGGCGCGGGTGATCGTCGGCCACGGCCAGATGCCAAAGGCCGTGCTCAGGCGCGTGATGGAGCGCTTCGCGGCCGGCGAGGCCGACGTGCTGGTGTGCACCACGATCATCGAGTCCGGCATCGACATCCCGAACGTGAACACGCTCATCATCGACCGCGCCGAGCTGCTCGGCATGGCGCAGCTCTACCAGCTCCGAGGGCGCGTCGGGCGCGGCGCGCAGCAGGCGCACGCCTACCTGCTGCACCGCCGCGACCGGGTGCTGAGCGAGGTGCAGCAGCAGCGCCTCGCCACCATCTTCGAGGCGACCGAGCTGGGCGCGGGCTTCCAGGTCGCGCTGCGCGACCTCGAGATCCGCGGCGCGGGCAACCTCCTCGGCGCGGAGCAGAGCGGGCAGATCGCCTCGGTCGGCTTCGACCTGTACACGCAGATGCTCGCCGAGGCCGTCGCCGAGCAGCGCGCCGCGCACGACGGCGAGCCCCCCGCGCCAGCGCCGCCGCCCGTCTCCGTCGACCTGCCAGTCACCGCGTACATCCCCGAGTCGTACATGGAGGACATCGAGGCGCGCGTGGCGCTCTACCAGCGCATCGCCGGGCTGCGCTCGCTCGAGGCCACCGCCGACCTGCGCGCGGAGATCGACGACCGCTTCGGTGCGCCGCCGCAACCCCTCGAGCAGCTCCTCGGGCTGGTGCGCATCCGCCTCGCGGCAGGCGCGGCGCGCGTCACGGCGGTGCGCATGGAGGGCGACGTGATCGTCGTCGGCGCGGCCGAGGACAGCCCCTTCAGCCGTCGCAGCCTGCCCGCGCTCCCCGCGGCGATCGAGGTGGGCCGCACGCAGCTGCGCGTGGTCCGCGACCGCCTCGGCGAGGAGTGGCTGCACTCTGTCGAGTTGCTGCTGCGCCTCCTCGCCACTTCGCAGCCGGGCGCGGCGCCCGCGCGTGAGCCCGCGGCAGCTGGGACGCGCGCATGACCACCGTCGCGCTGCGGCTGGTCGCTGCGGGCGAGCAGGCGGACTTCATCGCGATGCTGGCCGACTACCTGCACGAGCTCGACGCCTACGAGCTCCCGTGGGATCCCGCGCCACGGCCCGAGGAGTACGCCATCGCGTTCGAGGAGGACCCGGACGGGCAGCGCATCGAGTGGATCCTCGCCGACGGCGAGCGCGCGGGCTTCCTCATCTCGCGCGTCGTGCCCGACTGGCCCGAGGAGGAGCGCATGGTCGGGGAGGTGATCGAGTGCTACGTCGCGCCGCCATTCCGGCGTCAGGGCGTGGGCCGCGCGGCCGTCGAGGCGTGGCTGGCGCGGCAGCGCGCCGAGGGCGTGACGCTCGTGGAAGCCTCGGTGCTCTCGCTCAACACGCCCGCGCTCGCGTTCTGGGAGCGGATGGGCTTCGAGGTACGCGCCGTCCAGACCGTACGTCGGCCGTGAGCTACCCTCGGACGACCGCGCTCATGACGCTTCGAGGGGGCCCCACACGGTGATCTGGGACGTCCACTGCCACTTCCCGCGCAACTGGGAGAACCCCGACGACAACGACCACACGGCGGCGGTCGACAGCCGCGCCGACGCGCTGCGGGCGGCCGGCGTGGTCCGCGCCTCGGTGCTCTCAGGCGGGCGGCCGGAGTTCGGCCCGAGCCACGAGGAGGCGCTGGGGTACCTGCGCCGCCACGAGGACCTGATGCTCCCCGTCGCCCACATCATGGTGGACGACACACCGCGCGGGCGCGTCACGCAGCTCCACGGCATGGGCTACCGCGGCCTCAAGATCATCGGCTCGCGCCTCGCCTACGACGACTACTCGTACTTCCACATGTACCAGGAGGCCGAGGACCTGCGCATGCCGATCCTCTTCCACTGCGGCGTCATCGGCGGCGGCGTCGACTACTCCATCACCCACCCCCGGCGCGACCCGCAGGCCGCCGAGTCGCTCATGCGCTGGCGCGAGTTCCGCGGGCGCATGCCGCGCGATGTCTCGGCGATGCGGATGCGGCCGTTCCACCTCGACACCATCGCCAACAACTTCCCCGACCTGCCGATCATCGGCGCGCACATGGGCGGCACCGGCAACTACGACGAGGCCTCCTCGGTCGCCCGCTGGCGGCACAACGTGGTGTTCGACCTCTCCGGCGGCGACACCATCGAGCGCCACGCCTACGAGCGCGGGCTGATCGGCAAGGAGATCGGCGTAGAGAAGCTCGTATGGGGCTCCGACTGCGGCGACGACGAGATCGGCCCGCACGTCGAGAGCCTGCGCGCGATCATGGCGAAGCTCGAACTGACCGAGGAGGAGGCGGACCGCATCTGGTACCGCAACGCCGCAGAGATGTTCGGCGAGGCGGAGCCCCAGCTCGCGTCCTTGCCGGTGAAGTGACGAACCCGACCGAACGAGCCCAACCCGACACGCCCGACGACGCCTCTCCCCCCGTCGCAGACCCGGGCGGCAGCCTCGAGGCCCCCGAGGACTCGCCCGTCTGGTTCGTGGCCGCCGACCCCACCCCACGCGCCCCGATACCCAGCATCGACGCGCCCGAGGGTGTGCTCACGTTCGTCGTGACCCTCTCCTTCCTGATGTACCTGCTGATCGAGCCGACCCCCGCGTGGCTGGCGCTCTTCGCGGCCGCGGTCGCGGCGGTGGGGGCGGACCGCGTGCTGCGGCTCGCACGCCCAGCCCCGGTCGCGTTCGGCATCGACCCCACGTTGCAGGTCGTACTACCCGCCCTCTACGCCCTCGCGATCCCGGTGTTGCTCGAGGACATGGTGCGAGGCTGGTGGGCGCTGCCCGCGGGCCTCGTGGCGGGCCTGGGCTTCGGCGCCGTCCTCGTGGCGCAGATCCACGCCGTGCGGCCGAACGAGCCATGGCTGGCGGTCGCGCGCCCGGTGGCAAGCGCGGCCGTGTACGTCACCGTGTTCGCGCTGTTCGCGCTCACCTACCTCTTCGACCTCGCCCTCGCGCCCGCACTCGCGGCGGTAGCGCTCGCGGCCTGGCTGCTCGCGGTGGAGCTGCTGCGCGACGGGCACGCCGACCCCTCCGACACGGTGGCGTTCGCCGGCGTCGTGGCGCTGCTGGTGACGCAACTGCGCTGGGCGCTGCACTACGTGCCGCTCGAGGGCTACCTCGGCGCGCTCGCGCTGCTGCTCGCCTTCTTCCTCACGACGGGGCTGCTGCACGCGCACCTCACGCTGCAGCTGCGGCGCGCGGTGGTGGCGCAGTACGTCGCGATCGCGGCGCTGGGCGGCGTGCTCATCGTCGGCGCACGCAGCGCGGGGCTCGCGTAGCGCGGGGCGGCACGCGCCCCGTCGCCCGCCCGCGAGGCGCCTGCTACCATCGACGGGTCGCCGCGTCGGGGAGTGGCGTAGTTTGGTAGCGCACCTGACTGGGGGTCAGGAGGTCGCCGGTTCAAATCCGGCCTCCCCGACCAATCCGACCACAGATGATGAGGGCAGCTCGTGGCTGACACGCGCGACGATGCCAGGCGTCAGCGCGACGTGCTCGATACCATTGAGGCCAGCTTCGGCGCCTGGACCGATCGCGACTTCGACGGCGCGACCTACGTCGCGGCGCTTCGACGCGGCATGGCCGCTCGCCTGGACCGGCTGCAACGAAGCTCCAGCACACGCAAGAGGGGCGGCCCGGAGGCCGCCCCTCAGGTTCGTCACGCCGTCGAAGGCTGCTAGCTGCGGCCCTCCACGTCCGGGTCGATCCAGCCGGATTGCACCTGGTCGCCCCACGTGTAGTACGAGTTGTTGTCGCCCGGCGCCGTGCCGGTGAAGCGGATCCCGCGCAACCACGGCTGGTAGACCTCCAGCCAGAAGCCGGACGGGATGGTCGGCCGGTACGACTGGTCGGCGTCCTTGTCCCAGATCTTCTGCCAGAGCGCCTTGCGGGCCTCGGGGTCGAGCTCGATCTGCTGGGCCTCCGCCCACTCGTCGATCTCGGCGTCGTTGATCCGCCAGCGGTTGCCCGGCGACTGCGAGTGGACCTGGCCGTGGAACCAGTTGTCGGCGTCGTAGCCGCTCGTGCTCCACGCCGAGGTCGAGACGTCGGGGAGCTTCGAGGGGACCCACTGCGAGTTGAACTCGGTGTAGTCCACCTTGCCGCCGCCCATCTTGATGCCGGCCTTCTGGAGCTGGGCCTGGATCACCTCCGTGTGCTGCTCGAATCCCTTGGTGTAGGCGTAGTAGCTGTTGATGATCTCCAGGTCCTCGGCGCCGGCGGCCTGCAACAGCTTCACCGCCTCGTCCGGGTCATAGCGGAGCCAGTTGCCGGCGAGCCCCGACTCGATCGTCGCCTCCTCCTCGAAGAGGAACGGCCACGGGATGGTGTTGAGCGCCTTGCCCAGACCGTCGTAGACGATGTCGAGGATCTCCTGGCGGTCGATCGCCAGCGAGAGCGCCCGGCGCACACGCACGTCCTGGTACTTCGGCAGCGTGAGGTTCATCCCCAGGCTGAGCCCGTTGGCCGTCACCGGGATGAAGTTCACCTGGACGTCGGGGTTCGTCTGCAGCACCTCGTTGAGGTCACGCACGCTCGACACCAGCGAGTAGGCGTAGTCGATGTTGCCGACGCGGAACTGCGCGAGCCGGGCCACGTGGTCCGGCATCAGCAGGAACTCGAACCCGTCCAGGAGCACCTCCCGCTCCCAGAAGTCGGGGTTCTTGTCGAACTCGACGTTCTGTCCCAACTCCAGGCCCGTCAGGATCATCGGACCGGTACCGACGGCGGAAGTCTCGATGCTCCCGTCGTCGACCAGCTCGCGCGGGAAGATCGTCTGCTTGTTGCTCGCCAGCGGGTTGAGGAAGTCCGCCGTCGCCTTCGCCATGTTGATCTTCAGCGTGCCGTCGTCGGGCGCCTCCATGCCGCCGGCGTTGGCGTAGTACGACTTGTGCACGCCCTCGTTCGCGTAGCGGTCGAGCGCGAACCTGGCGTCCTCGGCCGTGAACGCGCGGCCGTCCAGCGGCGCCACGTTCTGCCAGGTCACGTTCGGCTGGATCTGGAACGTGAACGTCAGGCCATCCGGCGAGCGCTCCCACGACGCCGCGAGTTCGGGCTCGATCTCCGGCTGGAACACGTCCGCGCCGGGGCCTCGCTTGAAGCCGATCAGGCGGTTGTAGACCATGTTCGGGATCGTCACCGTCCCGCCGGCCGCCGAGTCGATGGGGTCGATCGACTGGAAGTTCCAGGTCGCCGCCACCTTCATGATGCCGCCCGCGACCGGGGTCTTGTTCGGCTCCGGGAAGTTATACGGGTACGGCAGCGCCGGATCCTGGACGAGCTCGCCGAGCGCCTGGACTTCCGCCGCGCCATCCCCGCCATCGTCGCCGCCACCATCGGTGGCCGAAGAGTCTGTCGTGGTAGTCGTGGTGGTGCCGCTCGTCGTGGCGGTCGTGGTCGTGCCGGACGTCGTGGTCTGGGTTGCGGCTTCGTCGTCGTCATCGTCGTCGTCGCCGCCGCAGCCGATGAGCGCTGCGGCTGCGAGGCCGGCGCCGCCCACGAGGCCGCCCCGGAGGAGGGTCCGCCTGCCTACCGATCGTGCCCACCATCCGTGCATGCTGTGTTCCTGGTCCAGGGCCATGCGAAACCTCCTCTCCAGGTCTGCTTGTCAGCCTGTTCCTGGTCGCGGAGGCCTACACCCCCGCCCCCGGCGACTATACAACAAACGTTATGCCAACCCGAACGGGGTGGGGCTTCCGGGATGCGGCCCGCCGGGGGCGTTCGGGGGCGCCGCTGCATGCTCCCGGACACGCAAGAGGGGCGGCCATCTGGCCGCCCCTCGGGTTGGTCACGCCGTCGAGGACTGCTAGCCGGAGCGGCCCTCCACGTCCGGGTCGATCCAGGCCGTGTGTACCTGGTCGCCCCACGTGTAGTACGAGTTGTTGTCCCCGGGCGAGGTGCCCGTGAAGCGCAGGCCGCGCACCCACGGCTGGTAGATCTCGATCGTGAAGCCCCACGGCATCGTCGGGCGGTACATCTGGTCCAGGTCCTTGTCCCAGATCTTGCGCCACAGCTCCGAACGGGCGGCCGGGTCGAGCTCGATTTGCTGGGCCTCCGCCCAGGCGTCGATCTCGGGGTCGCTGGTCCGCCAGCGGTTGCCGGGCGACTCCGAGTGGACCTGGCCGTGGAACCAGTTGTCGCCGTCGTACCCGCTGGTGGCCCACGCCGACGTCGAGATGTCTGGCAGCTGGCTGGGCACCCACTGCGAGTTGAACTCGGTGTAGTCCACCTTGCCGCCGGTCATCTTGATGCCGACCTCGGCGAGCTGCGCCTGGTAGACCTCCGACATCTGCTCCAGCCCGCTCGTGTAGGCGTAGTAGCTGTTGTTGACCTCGAGGTTCTCGGCCCCCGCGGCCTGCAGCAGCTTCTTCGCCTCGTCCGGTGCATAGCGGAACCACTGGCCGAGCTCCGGCGCGCCGAGCGTCACCTCTTGCTCGAAGAGGAACGGCCACGGGATGACGTGCAGCGCCTTGCCGACGCCGTCGAAGATGATGTCGAGCATCTCCTGGCGGTCCATCGCCATGGTCAGCGCGCGGCGGATACGCACGTCCTTGTACTTCTCCAGCGTGTGGTTCAGCCCCACCGTGATCCCGTTGGAGGTCGTCGGCAGCAGGTTGATCTGGATGTCGGGGTTCGTGTCCACGATCTCGTTGAGGTCGCGCAGCGACGACGCCAGCCCGTAGCCGTAGTCGATGTTGCCGACCCGGAACTGGGCGAGGCGAGCGACGTGGTCCGGCATGATCAGGAACTCGAACCCGTCCAGCAGGACATCCCGCTCCCAGTAGTCCGGGTTCTTGTCGAAGAGCACGTTCACGCCGGCCTCGAGGCCCGTGAGGATCATCGGCCCGGTGCCGATGGCGCGCGTGGTGATCGTCCCGTCGTCCACCAGCTCCTTCGGGAAGATCGTCTGCTTGTTGCTCCCGAGGGGGTTCAGGAAGTCCGCGGTCGCCCGCGACATGGTGACCGTCAGCGTCTCGTCGTCGACCGCTTCGAAGTCGGCGACGTTGGTGTAGTACGCCTTGTGGACGCCGTCGGTCGCGTAGCGGTTGAGCGCGAACTTCGCGTCCTCGGCCGTGAACTTGCGGCCGTTGAGCGGGTCGACGTTCTGCCACTTCGCGCGAGGGTCGATCTGGAACGTGAAGACCAGCCCGTCCGGCGAGCGCTCCCACGAGGCAGCGAGCTCCGGCTCGATCTCGGGCTGGAACACGTCCGCGGCGGGGCCGCGCTTGAAGCCGATCAGGCGGTTGTAGACCATGTTCGGCACGGTCACCGTGCCGCCGGCCGCCGAGGTGGTCGGGTCGATGGTCTGGAAGTTCCACGTCGCCGCGACCTTCATCACGCCGCCGGGCACCGGCGTCTTGTTCGGCTCCGGGAAGTTGAACGGGTACGGCAGGCTCGGGTCCTGGACGAGCTCGCCGACGGTCTCAACATCGTCCGCCGCATCACCGTCGCTGGACGTCGAGGAGTCGTCGGAGCTGTCCGAGCCGCTCGACGTCGTGCCGCTCGACGTAGTCGTCGTGGTCGTGCCGCTCGTCGACGTGCCGCCGGTGGTCGTGGTCGTCGAGGCGGTGTCGTCGTCGTCGTCATCGCCACCGCAGCCGATCAGCGCCGCGGCCGCGAGGCCCATGCCGCCGAGGAGCCCGCCCCTGAGCAGGGTCCGCCTGCCGACCGTCTCCGACCACCACCCATGTAGTCGCTCTTCCTGGTACTCAGCCATACGAGACCTCCCTTCGGATCCTGGTTCGCGAGCCTGAGGTTCCGGCAGGCTACCCGAACCGGGGAGCCATTACCAGACAGCGCGCGTTCTGGTAGATGGCGGCGGGACCTGTATGTCTCGGCTCTCGACCGGCCCCGGGCGGTCGAGGGCTCCCCTTCCGCGCGGGGCGAGGGCATGCAAGAGGGGCGGCCATCCGGCCGCCCCTCGGGTTGGTCACGCCGTCGAGGACTCCTAGCCGGAGCGGCCCTCGATGTCCTGGTCGATCCAGGCCGTGTGTACCTGGTCGCCCCACGTGTAGTAGGAGTTGTTGTCGCCGGGCGCCGTGCCGGTGAAGCGCAGGCCGCGCACCCACGGCTGGTAGACCTCGAGGCTGAAGCCCCACGGCAGCGTCGGGCGGTAGGCCTGGTCCAGGTCGCGGTCCCAGATCTTGCGCCACAGGTCCGCGCGGGCAGCCGGGTCGAGCTCGATCTGCTGGGCCTCGGCCCAGCCGTCGATCTCGGCGTCGCTGGTCCGCCAGCGGTTGCCGGGCGACTCCGAGTGCACCTGGCCGTGGAACCAGTTGTCGGCGTCGTAGCCGCTGGTGCTCCACGCCGAGGTCGAGAAGTCCGGGAGCTTCGAGGGGACCCACTGCGAGTTGAACTCGGTGTAGTCCACCTTGCCGCCGGTCATGTTGAGGCCGACGCGCTGGAACTGCGCCTGCACCACCTCGGTGGTCTGCTCGAGGCCCTTGGTGTAGGCGTAGTAGCTGTTGTTGAACTCGAAGCCCTCGGCTCCGGCTGCCTGCAGCAGCTTCATCGCCTCGTCCGGGTTGTACTGCAGGTACGGCCCGACCTCGGGGCTCCCGACGGCCTTCTCCTCGCTGAAGAGGAACGGCCACGGGACGATGTTCAGCGCCTTGCCCAGACCGTCGAAGACGATGTCCAGGATCTCCTGGCGGTCGACCGCCATCGAGACGGCGCGGCGGACGCGGACGTCCTTCCACTTCTCGAGCGTGTGGTTGATGCCCATGCTGATCGAGTTGTACGTAATCGGGATGAAGTTGACCTGGACATCGGGGTTCGTGTCCAGCACCTCATTCAGGTCACGCACCGTCGAGACCAGCCCGTAGGCGTAGTCGATGTTGCCGACGCGGAACTGCGCGAGCCGGGCGACGTGGTCCGGCATGATCAGGAACTCGAACCCGTCCAGGAGGACGTCCTTCTCCCAGTAGTCCGGGTTCTTGACGAACTCGACGTTCTGACCAAGCTCGAGGCCCGTCAGGATCATCGGGCCGGTGCCGACGCTGGTGGTCTGGATGGAGTCGTCGTCGACGATCTCCTTGGGGAAGATGGTCTGCTTGTTGCTCGCCAGCGGGTTCAGGAAGTCCGCCGTCGCGCGCGCCATGTTGATCTTGAGCGTCAGCTCGTCGGTCGCCTCGAAGTCGGCGACGTTGGCGTAGTAGGACTTGTGCACGCCCTCGGTGGCGTAGCGGTGGAGGGCGTAGCGCGCGTCCTCGGCCGTGAACTTGCGGCCGTTCAGCGGCGCCACGTTCTGCCACGTCACGTTGTCCTGGATCTGGAACGTGAACGTCAGACCGTCGGGAGAGCGCTCCCACGACGCAGCCAGCTCCGGCTCGATCTCCGGCTGGAACACGTCCGCGCCGGGACCGCGCTTGAAGCCGATCAGGCGGTTGTAAACCATGTTCGGCACGGTCACCGTGCCGCCGGCGGCCGAGTCGACCGGGTCGAGCGACTGGAAGTTCCAGGTCGCCGCCACCTTCATGGTGCCGCCGGGCTGCGGAGTCTTGTTCGGCTCCGGGAAGTTGTACGGGTACGGCAGCGCCGGGTCCTGGACGAGCTCGCCGATGGTCTCGACTTCGTCGGCCTGCGCCTCGGTGGCGGTGCCTTCGTCCTCGTCGTCGTCGGTCGTGTCCGTGACGCTGACGCTGGGGGCCGCGGTGGCGGTCGCCGGTGTGGTCGCGGTCGTCGTCGTGGTCGTCGTCGTCGTGGTGGTGGCGGTGTCGTCGTCATCGTCATCGCCGCCGCCGCAGCCGATCAGTGCCGCCGCAGCGAGGCCGGCGCCTCCGATGAGCCCTCCGCGGAGCAGGGTTCGTCTGCCCACCGAGTGCGTCCACAAGCGGGACAAACGCTCTTCCTGGTCTATGGCCATGGCTGGACCTCCCTCATGTCTGCTTCCTGCCAGCCTCGGACTTGCGGAGCCTAAAGGAACGATCGCTCGCGTTCCAGCCGAAAACAGGCCATTTTTCGAACATAACCAGCGATTTTCGGCCGAGAATGGCCGATCCAGCCCCCTCGCGACCCCGCATCGAGACCCGATGCTAGGATCAACGCGGCCCGGCGCGGCCGACCCGCGCCCGACCCGAAACACGAGGAAGCTGCGATGCACGCAGTGCCCGGCCCGTGACCACCTCGCCGCTCGCGCCCGTCGACGCCGTCGTGATCGGCGGCGGCCCCGGCGGCAGCAGCGCCGCCACGATGATGGCCCGCAAGGGCCTGCGCGTCGTCCTGCTGGAGCGCGACCACTTCCCCCGTGAGCACATCGGCGAGTCGCTCCTGCCCGCCAGCCTCCCCATGCTCGAGGTGATGGGCGTGATGCCGGCCATCGAGGCGGCCGGGTTCGTCCGCAAGCGCGGCGCGACCATGGTGTGGGGCTCGGACCTCGAACCGTGGAGCTGGTACTTCGACGAGGTCAGCGAGCGCTACCCCACCTCCTTCCAGGTGGTCCGCTCCGAGTTCGACAACATCCTCCTCGACCACGCCCGCGCATCGGGCGTCGACGTGCGCGAGGGCCACCAGGTCACCGAGGTCACCTTCGTCGACGGCCGCGCGGCCGGCGTGGAGTACCGCACCGACGAGGGCGCCGAGGGCTTCGTGCAGGCGTCCTGGGTGGTGGACGCGAGCGGCCAGACGGCGCTCCTGGGCCACGCGCTGGACCTGCGCGAGTGGGACCAGTTCTTCCGCAACCTCGCCATCTACGGCTACTTCGAAGGCGCCTCGCCGCTGCCCGAGCCGGACAACACGAACATCTTCATCGAGTCGTACGAGCACGGCTGGTGCTGGGCGATCCCGCTCCACACCGGCGTCTCCAGCGTCGGCGCCGTGCTCGACAGCGAGGAGGGGCAGCGCGCCATCCGCGAGGACGGCGTGGAGGCCGCCTTCCAGGCGCAACTCGACCTGGCGCCCCGTACCTCGGAGCTGCTCCGGGGGTCGAAGCTCGTCGACGGTCCGCACGTGGTGAGGGACTGGTCGTACCTCTCGAACCGGATGGTCGGCCCCGGCTACATCCTGGTCGGCGACGCGGCGTGCTTCATCGACCCGCTGTTCTCGTCGGGGGTGCACCTGGCGCTCACGAGCGGGACGGTGGCCGCGGCGTACGTGAGCTCCGTGCTCAAGGACCCGACGCTGGAGGGACCGGCCGCCGAGGCGTACCGCGACCTCTACCTGGGCCAGTACCACAGCTTCCACCGGCTGGCGCAGCTCTTCTACTCCAGCAACCGCAGCGCCGAGTCCTACTTCTGGGAGGCGCGCCAGATCGCCGAGGAGGACGAGTTCACCCCTCGCCACTCCTTCGTGCGCATGGTCGCGGGACAGCCGCCCGTCGGCTACGAGCGCGCCGTGCTCGACCGCGGCGACGCGCCCTCGACGTTCGTGACCAGCGTGCGCGAGGTCGAGGACGAGCGCGCGCGGCGGCGCGCGCAGCTACAGGCGTCGTCGCCGCTGGCGATCGCCGCCTCGATCCCCGTCCTGGACGCCGACGAGCGGCTGGAGCGCAAGCCCGTGCTGGAGCGCGACTCGTTCGAGTGGGGCTTCGTGCTCACCTCGGAGGGGCGGCCGGAGGGCGCGCCGGTGAGTATCCCCGTCGCGCGCTTGCTGCGGGGGGCCGACGGCCAATCGACCATCGGGCAGATCGTCGATCAGATGGCGGTCGAGGCGCGGCTGAACAACGCGGCGCGCCGGCAACTGCTCGACCAGATGGTGCTCGCGATCGGCATCCTGTACGTCGACGGCGCCGTCGCGGAACTCCGCGGCCTCGGCGACAACGCGCGGTAGGCCTCGGGCCCTACTCGCTCGCCGGGCTGCTCCCGCCGCCCCCGCTGTTCCCGCCGCCGCGACCGCGACGACGGCGACCGCCGCGCCGGCCGCGCCGACGGCGCTTCGGGCGGTTCTCGCCGCCCTCCTGCGAGGGCTCCTGCGAGCCCTCGCCGCCCGGGCGCGGCTGCTCCCCGCTCGGCGCGTCGACCGGCTCGAGCGTCGCGACGAGGTTGTCGCGGCGGTCGCGGTCCTGGCGTCGCACGCGCTCCTCGACGGTCGCGTCCAGCTCCTCGGGCCGCACGGCGGTGCCGTACTGCGAGGCGAGCTCCTCGGCGGACATCTCGATGACCTCGTTGGTGTCGTCCATGCGCAGGCGCACGGTCTGCTTGAGCGTGCCGACCGAGATCACGCGCGCTCGGCCGGCGGGCGTGGTGACACGCTTGCCGACCTTGGGGAGCGTCCCGCGCAGCGCGCGGTACTCCTCCACCTCGAACGAGAGGCAGCAGAGCAGCCGGCCACAGACGCCCGAGATCTTCGTCGGGTTGGGCGGCAGGTCCTGCTCGCGCGCGAGCCGCATCGAGACGTTCGGGAACGTCGTCTGCCAGCTCTTGCAGCACAGCGCGAGCCCGCACACCCCGACATCACCGAGCGAGCGCGCTCGCTCGCGGTCGCCGACCTGCTCGACCGTGACCTGCGCGTCGAGCAGCTCGGCGCACTCGTCGCGCAGCCAGCGATGCTCGACGCGCTCGGACGCCGAGAAGGTCACGTGCGCCCGTGTTCCCGCGAGGTTGTAGACGACGTTCGCGACCCGCACTCGCGGATCCTGACGGGCCGCGAGCTCCTGCGCGCGGCTGATGTCCTCCCGCGCGCGCTCGCGCGCCTCGCGCCAGGCCGTCACGTCGTCCTCGCTGGCGAGGCGCTCGATGACGCGGCGTGGGCCTTCCGGCTCCGCCGCGAGCAGCTGGTCCGGCGCGAGCACGACCCAGCCGAGCTCCTCGCCCCGATCGGTGCGCACGACGACGTAGTCGCCGACGCCGAGATCGAGGTCTCCGGGACTGCACCAGGTGAGTGGGCCGGCTTCGTGGAAGCGGACCCCGACCGTGCCATCCATGGGTATTCCCGCCGGCGCTGCGCGCGGTCCCGAGCGCGTGCTCAGGACGCGAGAGCCGCGGCCGCGCGGGCCTCCTCTCCGTCATTCGCCCCTTCGGCAGCTACATACGGGAGGTCCAGCATCAGGACCTCGACCGCGAGCTGCGGGTTCGTGTTCTCGATCAGCCGCTGGCGCGTGCGCTGCGTGGCGCGCAACGCCTCGGCGGCTGCTGCGACGGGGACCGCCGGGAGCGGCGCGACCTCGTCGGGCTCCCCGGCGTCGACGCCGGCCGCCTGCGCCAGCGCGTCGTGCCAGCGCCACCGCCACACGTCGAGCGTGCCGAGCACGCTCGGCCGCTCGCGCCGCCATCGCCCGGCGAGCCGCGCGGCGTAGTCGAAGCGCTCGTTGCGCCCGGCGGCGACGAGCCCCGCGAGGTCCTCGGCAGCGCTCTGCCGCAGCTGGATCAGCGAGGGGTCCTCGTGGAGCCGCACCGCGAGCCCGTAGCGCCCGCGCGCGAGCGCCGCAAGGCGCGTCGCCTCCGAGTCGCCGAGGCCGAGGCCGGCCGTCAACGCGTCGGCGCAGTCGGCGTGCGGCATAGGCCGCAGCGCGATCTCGCGGCAGCGCGAGCGGATCGTCGGCAGCAGCTCGTCCGGGTCGGTCGCCAGGAGGATCAGCAGCGACGACGCGGGCGGCTCCTCGATGGTCTTGAGCAGCGCGTGCCCGGCCTCGGTCTGGAGGTCGTCGGCGGTGTCGATGACGAAGACGCGGCGCGCTGCGTGGTGCGGCGGGGCGTGGAACGGCGCGAGGCTCGACAGTCGCGTGAGCCGCCGCGCTTGGCAGATACGGATCCGCGTCGAGTTGTCGGCCGCGTGGTCGCGGTGACTCTCCTCGTCGCACGGCCCGCCGATCGCGACCACCTCGAAGTCGGGCGCGCCGCCGTCCTCGACGCGACGGCACGCCGCGCACGCCAGGCACGGGTCGACGCCGTCCGCGGGCTCCTCGCAGTGGACCGCCTGCACGAGCCGCCGCGCGAGCGTGGCCTTGCCGACGCCTTCGGGGCCCGTCAGCAGGTACGCATGCGCGAGCCGGTCGGCGGCGAGGTCGGCGCGCAGCTGCGCGACCGCCAGCGCCTGGCCGTGCATGCCCCACCGGGCAGCGGCGGACGGCTCGTTCGTCATGCGTCGAGGTCCACGTCGAGCGCCATGAGGTCCTCGGCCGTCTCGCGGCGGCGCAGCACGCGCACGTCCCCGTCGTCCAGGAGCAGGCACGCGGGCTTCATCGCGAGGTTGTAGTTCGACGCCATCGAGAGGTGGTACGCGCCGGCCGCGGGCATCGCGACGATCTCGCCGGTGCGCAGCCGCGGCACCTCGATGTCGCGCGCGAGCACGTCGCCGGACTCGCAGTACTTGCCCGCGAGCGTCACGGTCTCCTCGGCGGCGTCGAGCGGGCGCTCGACGGGCACGACCTCGTACGGCGAGTCGTACATCGCGGGTCGGACGTTGTCGGCCATGCCGCCGTCGACGGAGACGTAGGTGCGAATGCCCGGCACCTCCTTGCGCGCGCCGACCGTGTAGAGCGCGATGCCCGCGCGCGCGACGAGCGAGCGCCCGGGCTCGATGGTGAGCCGCGGCAGCGCGAGCCCGCGCGCGTCGGCCTCGCGGCGCAGCGCGCCGGCGATGGCGCCCGCGTAGGCGGCGGGCTCCGGCGGCTCCTGCTCGCCGCGGTAGGCGACGGCGAAGCCGCCGCCGATCGACAGCTCGGGTACGTCGAGGCCGAGCCGGTCACGCACGACGTCCGCCCAGAACTCCGCGATCACCTCGATCGCCAGCACGTAGGGGTCGAGGCGGAAGATGGGGCTGCCGAGGTGGACGTGCAGGCCGCGGAAGTCGATGTGGTCTGCCTCGGCGATGGCCTGTAGCGCCTGCTCTGCCGCGCCCGTGGCGATCGGGATGCCGAACTTCGTGTCGAGGATGCCCGTCGTCGTCTTCTCGTGCGTGTATGCGTCGACGCCCGGCGAGAGCCGCACGAGCACGGACTGCGTCGCGCCCAGCTCGGCCGCGACGGCCTCGAGCACGCCGATCTCGTCGATGTTGTCGATCACGACGCGGCCCACGCCGGCCTCGATGGCGAGCGCGAGCTCGTCCGGGCCCTTGTTGTTGCCGTGGAAGTAGACCGTCGACATGTCGACGCCGGAGGCGCGCAGCACGGCGATCTCGCCGCCCGAGACGGCGTCGAAGCCGTAGCCCTCGGCGGCGATGAGCTGCGCGAAGGGGCGGTTGAGGAACGCCTTGGCGGCGTAGACCGCGTCGGTCTCCGGGTACTCGGCGCGGAACGCATCGAGGAAGCCCCGGCACTGCGCGCGCAGGGTCGCGTGGTCGTAGGCGTAGAGCGGGGTGCCGTGCTCGCGGGCGAGCGCGGCGAGGTCGCAGCCGCCGACGGCGAGCGAGCCCTCGTCGGTGAGGGTCGTGCTGACGGGCAAGACGTGGGCGAGCGGCAGCGCCGCCTGCGTGGTGGTCACCAGGTCCCGCATTCCTGCGGTGTCCGTCCTGCGCGCTCTCGCGCTGCGCCGGGGAGCCGGGCGCGCGGCGCGCTGACAGTCACACGATGTAGTTCGCGACGATTATTGCACGGGCCGCCGCCCGGCGGCGACGCGCTCGCGTCGGGGGGCTCACTTGATGGCCGGACGCGCATGTGCGCCCGAACATCCGCAGTGCCCCGATCGGAAGTAGAAGGAGCACGCGAAGACGGGCTATCCTCGATCCGCGACGGAGGAATCCGCGATGAAGGCACGTCGGCCTCCGGAAGAGACTGCGCGTCTCGGCGACGCCATCTACGAACGCGAGATTCGCGCCGAGGTCGAGACCGATCACCACGGCGAGTACGTCGCAATCGACGTCGACACGGGGTGCTGGGCGATCGCGGGCGAGCTGCGTACTGCGTCGAAGCGCCTTCGCGAGGAGCAGCCCGATGCCATCGACGTGTGGCTGCTGCGCGTTGGCCATCGCGCCCTGCATCACTTCGGAGGTCGCCCGCTCAGGAGCGCCGAAGATGGCAGGCGCGTGGTGATCGAGGCGCGCTGACCGGACCCCGCCCCCTCTGCGGAGTTGGAACCGCAACAAGCCATCCTTGAGAAGACGCGCAGGCACATGAGCAGTTATGCTCGCGGCATGTCCGGCCCCGCATCGCACGACCCCGAACCGACGCTCGGCCCCAAGGGGCTCATCGAGGTCCGCTCGCTGCTCCTCGACTGGTACGACCGCGAGTCGGAGAGCTTCCCGTGGCGCGACGCCCGCAACCCGTACTGGGCGCTCGTCGCCGGGGTGTGCTCGCAGCAGACACAGATGTCGCGCGCGCGGCCGCTCTGGGAGCGCTGGGTCGAGGCCTTCCCGACCGTGCGTGCGGTCGCGGCGGCGTCGCCCGCCGAGGTGCTGCGGGTGTGGGGCAACAGCGGCTACCCGCGTCGTGCCGTGCATCTGCACGAGGCGTGCCGGCGCTGCGTCGCCGTCCACGCCGGACAGGTGCCGGGCGACGAGGCGTCGCTGCTCGCGCTGCCGGGCGTCGGCCCGTTCACCGCGGCGATCGTGCGCTGCTTCGGGTACGGCGAGGACACCACGGCGATCGACACCAACGTCGTGCGGCTGCTCGGACGGCTCGTCCACGGCGACCTGCAGCCGGCGAAGGAGACGCCACCCGCCGAGATCGCCGAGACGGCGCGCTGGCTCACCCCCGCCGGCTTCGCGAGCCGCTGGAACCCGGCGCTCATGGACTACGGCGCGCGGGTCTGCACGCCGCGCCCGCACTGCGAGGACTGCGTCGTCGCGCCCTTCTGCGCGGCGCGCCCGCGCTTCGAGGCCGGCGAGGAGGCCGAGCCGGTCCGCGCACAGGCGCGCTTCGAGGGCTCCGACCGCCAGCTGCGCGGCCGCATCATGGCCGTCCTCCGCGAGTCCGCGGGGCCCGTGCGCACCGCGTTGCTCGCGCGCGACCTCGCCGCCGACGCCGAGGGGCGTGCGCGGGTCCGGGAGCTCCTCGCCGCGCTGTGCGAGGAGGGGCTGGCGTGGCAGCGCGACGGCTCCTGCGGGCTCGACACGCGCACGCCCGAGCCCGTCGCGAGCGAGGAGCCGGCGTAGCGCCGCCCGCCGGGCGGCGCCTCTTTGGTAGGCTGCACGCCGACAGCCGCCAACCGGAGGGAGAGCCCCCATGCCCGAGGTGTACGCCGACGACCAGGTGACCGTGGAGTGGCTGGCCGACGTCGGACCGTACGGCAACAGCGCGTACATCATCCGCCCGCGCGACGAGAGCGCCCCGGTGACGGTGATCGACATCCCCACGGGCTTCGAGGTGGTGGCCGAGTCCGTCGGCGACCGTGCGGTGGAGCGTGTGATCATCACGCACTCGCACATGGACCACACCGCCGGGTGGGACACGATGCTGGCGACCCTCAACGCACCCGTGCTGCTCGGGGCCGAGGAGACGGACATCGAAGAGGGCCGCGAGTACAGCCCCCTCGAGGACGGCGCGGAGATCGCCATCGGCGACGCGACGATGCGCGTGATCCACACGCCCGGCCACACGCCGGGGTCGATCTCGCTGTTGATGGGCGGCGTGGTCTTCACGGGCGACACGCTGTTCCCCGGCGGCCCCGGCGCCTCGCGGTCGAACGAGCTGTTGCAGCAGGAGATCGCCTCGATCACCTCGCGGCTCTACGACCTCCCGCCCGAGACGCTGGTGCTGCCCGGCCACGGCAGCGGCACGACCATCGGTGAGTCGATCGCGGAGTACGAGGTGTTCGCGGGCAAGGAGCACGATCCCGACCTGCACGGCGACGTGCTCTGGCTGGAGTCGTAGCGCCCACGGCGCGTTGACCCTCGTGGGCGGGCTGATACCATCCCGCCCCGCTCCCTCCCCATGCCCGGTGAACGGCAGCGACGGTGGTTGAACGTGCCTCGGCGAGTGTCGGCGATCCGGTTGCGGTCCCCGAGATCGTCACGCTCGACAGCGGCCTGCGCGTCCTCGCCTGCCCGATGCCGCACGCGCGCTCGGCCGCGGTCTCCATCTACTTCAACGCGGGCTCGCGTTACGAGGCCACCGAGGCCGACGCCGGCATCTCGCACTTCCTCGAGCATCTCTGCTTCAAGGGCACGCCACGGCGACCCACCCCGCGCGACGTGGCGATCGAGATCGACGCGCTGGGCGGACTCTTCAACGCGGCGACGGACCGCGAGCTGACCGTCTACTACGGCAAGGTCGCCGCCGAGCACACCGCGCAGGCGCTCGACCTGCTGACCGACACCGTCCAGCACTCGCTGCTGCGCGACGAGGAGATCGAGCGCGAGCGCCGGGTGGTCCTCGAGGAGCTTGCGTCGGTCGAGGACGCCCCGGACGAGCAGGCCTCGCTCGCCCTCGACGCGCTGCTGTGGCCCGACCAGCCGATCGGGCGCGACGTGGCCGGCACCCCGGCCTCCGTGACCGGCATCGAGCCCGACCGCATCCGCGACTACTACCGCGAGCAGTACGTGGCGAACGCCGCCGTCGTGGCGGTCGCCGGCGCCGTCGAGCCCTCGATGCTGCACGGGCTGGTGGAGTCCGTTACCGATGGCTGGGAGGGCGGGACGCCCGCCGACTGGGTGCGCGCCCGCCCCGACCCGCGCGGCGAGCGGCTGCGCCTGGTCACCAAGGAGACCGAGCAGGCGTACGTCAGCATCGGCGTGCGCGGGCTCGACGCCCGCGACGAGGACCGCTACGCCCTCGGCCTGCTCTCGGTGGTGCTGGGCGAGGGCATGTCGTCGCGGCTCTTCCTGCGCCTGCGCGAGGAGCTCGGGCTCTGCTACGACGTACACACCTCCACCTCGTTCCTCCAGGACGCCGGGGCCTTCGCCGTACACGCGGGCGTCGACCCCGCCAACGCCTCCGCGACGGTCGAGGAGATCACGCGCGAGCTGGCCCGCGCCCGCGCCTCCATCGACGCCGGCGAGCTGGCGCGCGCGCAGCAGCAGGTGCGCTCGCGCCTCCAGCTCCAGCTCGAGGAGTCGCGCTCGGTCTCGGCGTGGTACGGCACGCGCGCCGCGCTCAACATGCCGCTGCTCAGCCCCGACGAGGCGATCGCGTCGTTCGACGCCGTCACCCTCGACGACATCGAGCGCGTGGCGCAGCGGCTCATCGTGGAGGACGAGCTGCACCTCGCCGTCGTGGGGCCGATCACGGACGCGGCGCCGCTGGAGGCGCAGTTGCGCCTCCGCGAGTGAGCCCCTCGTGACGACACCCCAGGCGACGGCCGGCGATGCGGCCGAGCGACACGACCCCGAGCACTGGGCCCTCGTCGTGTGCCTGCGGGACACGGCCGACGGCGCATCGCCGCGGTTCGTGCTGGCCCGCGAGGGGGAAGACGGCCCGCTGCGACTCCTCGACGTTGCCGCGCCCGGCCCGGATGCGGCCCTCGCCGACATCGTCGCGGAAGTCGTGCAGGCAAGGCTCGGCGTGGAGCCGGAGTCCGATGCAGTGCCCTCACCCGAGCGGCGGCCGCGCCGCGTGGCGCGCTGGCGCGAGGGGCACATCGGTACCGGGTGGGTGCGCGCCGTTGCGGTCACGGTGAGCGCGGAACTCGACCCGATCCTCGCGCCCACAGCCGTCGAGGTGCTGTCCCTCGAGGAGGCCGAGGCCGCACTCCCCACGTCGCTCGACCGCGCGCTGCTGCGCGACGGGGCGGCGCTGATCGAGGACTGAGCGTCGGGCGCTAGCGTCGCCCGGCCCGCGCGAGGGCGCGCGGGTCGCGCTTCACGGTCGGGTGGATGTCGAGCGACGACTCGGGCAGGACCGCCTCGTCGAGGTGACGCCAGGCTGCGGCGCCGATCATCGCGGCGTTGTCCGTGCACAGCACAGGCTCGGGGATGAACACCGGCACCGGCGAGCGCTCCCGGACGATCTCTCGCAGCCGCCTGTTGGCCGCCACGCCGCCCGCGACGAGCAACGCGTCCACGCCCTCACGCTCGGCGACCCGCGCCGCCTTGCGGGAGAGCACGTCGACCACCGACTCCTCGAACGCCCACGCCACCTCGGCGGGCGGCGGCACGGGGCCGTCCTCGCCCGACACGAGCCGCGCGACGGCGGTCTTGAGGCCGGAGAACGAGAAGTCGTCGCTGCCGCGCAGCCACGCGCGCGGGAGCTTGAGCGTGCGCTCGGTCGCCGTCGCGGCGAGGCGCGAGATGGGCGGCCCGCCCGGGTAGCCGAGGTCGAGCAGGCGCGCGACCTTGTCGAACGCCTCGCCCGCCGCGTCGTCGCGCGTGCCGCCGATGCGCTCGAAGCGGCCGTGGTCCTCCATGAGCAGCAGCTCGGTGTGCCCGCCGGAGACGACGAGAGCGAGCGCGGGCAGGGGCGGCTCCTCCGGCCCCAGCCAGTTCGCGCAGACGTGACCCTCGATGTGGTCCGTGGCGATGAACGGCAGCCCGCGCGCGTAGGCAATGCCGCGCGCCGCGTTGAGCCCCACGACCAGCGCGCCGGGCAGGCCCGGTCCCGCGGTCGCCGCGACGGCGTCGATGCGGTCCCACGAGCACTCGGCCTCCTCGAGCGCGCGGCGCACGACGGGGAGCAGCGCGCGCACGTGCTGGCGCGCGGCGACCTCGGGCACGACGCCGCCGCTCTCGCTGTGCAGGTCGGCCTGGGAGGCGACGACGTTGGAGAGCAGGCGCCGCCCGTCGACGACGACGGCCGCGGCCGTCTCGTCGCACGAGGACTCGATGGCAAGGAGCGTGGTCATGCCGCTAGGGTACCGCGAGGCGAGTTACGCATCAGCCGTCGCGTCGCTTGCCCTACTGCGCGGGCTCGAAGCTCATGATGCCGAGCCCGGTGAGGACGTAGAGCACGTCGCCGCCCGGCCCGAGGGCGACGCCGCGCAGGTCGGTGAAGTCCGGGTGCGTGTGCTGGCGGAGGAACGCGCCGCCCGGATCGCCGACGACGATGCGTCGCCCGCCGCGGTCGGCGATGTATATCGCCTCGCGGTCCGCGGCGAGGCCCACCGGCGCGTTCAACGCGCGGTCGATGCCCTGGAGTTGCTCCACGCCCTCGCGGCTGCCCTCGAAGCGCCGCAGGCTCTCCGCGTCCAGCACGAAGATGTCTGCCGCCACGTGCAGGGCCCGGGCGCCGCCCAGCGAGGCCGTCCCGAGCAGGGCGGAGCGCTCCGAGTCGAAGCCGCTCCCCGTCGGCAGGTAGCGCCACACCTCGCCACCCCCGGCGTCGAGGACGTACAGGCTGCCGGCGTGGACGGCGATGGCGTCGATGGTTGCGAGTTCATCGGCGTCCCGGAACCGCAGCTCTACCGGGTCGTCGTCACGCGTGACCGCGAACAGCGACCGATCCGCGTCGAGGATCACCAGCCGCCCGGCGATCGAGTCCCAGGCGATGCCGACCGGGGCGCCGGCCTCGGCGTCCCCGTAGCGTTGACCCGCGCGGTAGACCTCCTGGACACCGAAGATGCCCGCCGGGTCGATCGTGAGCACGCGGCCAAGCGCGCTGTCCATCACCCACAGGCGGTCGGCCCCCACGGCCAGCGCGTCCGGGACGATCGGCTGCGTGACGACCCCCTCGAAGCGGAGCACGGTCTCGACCTGGTCGACGGGGACCACCCGGTTCACCTCGTCGAGCCGCTCCTGGATCAAGACCTGCAGCGAGGCGATGCGCGGGTCGGTCGCGTCCACCGAGCGCGCCTCCTCGAGTTGCTGGAGGGCGGCGTTCAGCTGGTCGCGCTGCTCGCCGACGTCCGAGGTCTCCGCGGCGCCGGTGAGCAGCTCGCTCGCCTCGGCGAGCCGGGCGTCGAGCCGCGCGCCAGCGTCCTCCTCGAGCAGCGGGGGCACGAAGAACATGATGGCGGCGACGACGCCGATCAGCGCGAGCAGCCCGGCGCCCAGCCACAGCCACGGCAGGGGCGGCGAGGCGCCGGCCACCCGCTCCCGCCGGAGCGACGGCATGCGTCGCCTGCGCGGTGCGTCCGCGTCGCCGCTGGGGGCGACCGTGACACGCACGGGTGGAGCGGCGGGCTCGGGGAACGGAGGCGCGCCCGGCGGCGGCTCCTCCGACGGCAGCGGTTCGGTGCCCGTCGGGCGCTCGGCGGGCTCGTCGACCACGCGCTCCGTGGGCGCGGCGGCCCCGGGTGCGTCGGTGATGACGACCGCGTGGACGTCCGGGACGTTGCGCACCTGCACGAAGAGGTCGGTGAGCAGGCGTTCGGGGTGCGAGGAGAAGACGCGGCTGATCGCGGACGGGCCCGCGGTCGTCTCCGCGAAGCTGCTGAGCAGCAGGATGCTCGTGTCCTCGGTCTGTGCGGCGACGAACTGCGGCGTGATCTCGCCCTCGCTGCCCAGCGGGCTGGCGGCGGGCTCTCCGGCGGTGGTGACGCGCCGGGCGCCGTCGGAGCTGAGCAGGTAGACGAGCCCTGGGCCGGCCTGCGCGATGGTCGCCTCGCCGTTTCGCAGCACCACGCACGTCACGCCGACGGCGACGCGGTGCTCGCGCAGCGAGCGGCGGTTCCACTCCGCCAGGTTCGCGTGCGCGCGGCGCATCGCGCGGACGAGCCCGCCGGTCAGCGACAGCTCCTCGGAGACGAAGAGGTCCGCAACCGCGCCCGCCACCTCCTCGCAGAACTCGGCCGAGCGCTCGTCGACGGGTTCGACGAGCACGATGAGCCGCACGACGCGGGGATCGCCGTCGCGGGTCTGTTCGACCAGCCAGGGGCCGTGCTCCTGCACGTCGCCCTCGACGATGGCGAATCGGCCGACGCTGATGCCCATGTGCAGTACTTGCGGCGAGCGGGAAGTGGTTCGTGTACGACGTGAGGGCCATGATACGAGCGACGCGCCGGGCGGTCGATCCGCCCGCCACTCGACGCCGCGAGGTCACCCGTGAGCGGCGGGTGTGGCCGAACCCCATCCGAGGAGTACGGACATGGTCTCCGAGAACGATCTGCTTCGGCACCGCGCACACGCGGACGCCATCATCGAGCGCGCGGGCTCGCAGCTCGGCGAGCTCCTGCACGAGCTCGCCAGCGGCATCGACCCGTTCCCCGAGTTCCCCGGCTCGTTCTTCTCGTACGGCATCGAGGTGGAGCCGTTGCCCGGCGACACCGAGCGCGGCTGCGTGGTGCTGGGCGAGGACGGCGAGCTGTACGAGCTACAGGTCGGCAGCGAGGTCGACCAGCTCGACACCGACGATCCCGCGACCGGCCGCTCCGAGATGCGCCTCCCGCTCGAGGACCTCGAGCCCGCCGCGTACCTGCACTACGCGTACCGCGCCGTGGAGGCAGCGCTCGCGCACATGGAGGGGCAGGGCTCGTAGCCGGGACGTGGGACGGCGGCGGCTACTCCGCCGTGTACGTCCCCGAGCGCCCACCGGACTTCGCGACGAGCCGCACCGCCTCGACGCGCATCCCGCGCTCGGCCGACTTGCACATGTCGTAGACGGTCAGCGCGGCGACGCTGACCGCCGTCAGCGCCTCCATCTCCACCCCCGTGCGCGCCGTCGTCCGCACGACGGCCTCGATCTCGACGGCCGGGTCGGCGTCGTCGGCGCCCGGCGCCAGGTGGACCTCGACGCCGCTGATGGGCAGCGGGTGGCAGAGCGGGATGAGGTCGTGCGTGCGCTTCGCGGCCATGATGCCGGCGAGGCGCGCCGTAGCCAGAACGTCGCCCTTCGAGACGCGGCCCTCGGTGATGAGCGCGAGCGTCTCCGCGCTCATCGCCACGCGCCCGCGCGCCGTCGCCTCGCGATGCGACTCGGCCTTCCCGGACACATCGACCATGCGCGCCTCGCCGCGCTCGTCGAGGTGGGAAAGCGTGGGCTGGCCGTCGGCGGGTGTCGAGGTGGTCACGGTGCGTTCCTCCACAGGTGTGCAGCACCCCGATTGTACCGGCGCATGGTGGCAGGGCCTCACGCGCCGTGGTTCGCGCGCGAGCGGGGCGCACCGGGCCCCATCCGAACGGGCGGGTGCCCGGTAGGGTCGCGCGATGTGACCGGGTGAGCACAATCCGGGCGACTCGCACATTACGATGGCGAGACGGGCGCGACGGCGTCGGACGACGCTCTCCGTGGCGGCTGCGTCCACAAGAAGGCAGGCAGGCGTGCGCAGGCTCCTGATCGCACTCATCGCCGCCACGGTCGGCGCCGTTGCACTCGGGGCGTCGCAACCCTACGGCGACCCCTCGGCGACGGCGCCCATCGAGCTGCGCGTGTGGCAGGGCCTCGAGGACCCCTCGGACATCGCCGTGGGCGCACGCGCGACCGATGGTGTGTGGGGGACGCTCCGGATGGTCCCGCTCCCCCTCGGCGGCCTCAGCGCGAGCGGCCAGTACCGCTACGGGCAGACCACCCTCGAGGTGCCACTGACGACCGCGGCCCCCGTCACCATCCACGTGCGGGTGTGGCAGGCGGTGCGCCTGCCGAGCGTCGTCTACGTGAGCGTGCGAGGGGCGACCGGCTCATGGGCTCACCTCGGGACGGTCCGCATCCATCTCGACGACGGCGCCCGCCCGGACCTCGGCTACCGCTTCGGCGACATGCGCATCGAGGTGGAGCTGCCGGAGCACCAGGTCGTCACGCTCGCCGGGAGCGCCATGCAGTGGGGCTACGTCGACGGCGTGGGGAGCGAGGCGCGCTTCGGGAGTCATCGCGAGGTCTCGCTGATGGACCTGGACATCGACACCGACGGAAGCGTGGTCGTCGTGAACTACTACAACCACACCGTGCGACGCATCGCACCGGACGGGACCGTCACCACGATCGCCGCCAGGGACGGAGACGGGTCGCTCGACGCTTCCACGGACGCGTTCGAGTTCAGAGGGCCGAGAGGCGTCGCCATCGCCCCGGACGGCGCCATCTACGTCACCGAGCGCACCACCAGCCGCATCCGCAAGATCAGCCCGGACGGCATAGTGACGACGGTCGCGGGCTCCGGGACGTTCGATGTCGAGCCCGTCCTGAGGCCGAGGCGCGACGGTTCCGCTGATCAGGCCATCTTCGGGGCGCTCGGCCCGATGGTGTTCGGACCGGATGGTGACCTGTTCATCGTTGACGGGCCGACCATCAGGCGCCTCTCACCCTCCGGGTGGGTATCAACCTTCGTCGGGGGCGGATACGGGTTTGCCGACGGGCGAGGCGCTCGAGCGCGGCTCGGCTACGTGGGCGGTATCGATGTGGACACCTCCGGCAACCTGTACTTCAGCGAGTCCAACGCATGGGTTCCCAGTGAGGTAGGGGCGGTGGGAGCCATTCGCATGGTCACTCCCGACGGCGCCGTACGGACGCTGTACCGGGATGCCCGGCCGGCGCACCGCGGCGGGTTACTTGCCAGCCCTCGAGGGATCGCGGTTTCGAGGGACGGCGACATCTACGTCTCGAGCACCGGCCGCGACCAGGTCGTGCAGCTCAAGCCTGACGGCAAGCTGCGTGCCATCGCCGGCGCCGGCGAGGCAGGCAGCTTCGACGGTCCGTACGGAGCGGCTACGTTCCAGTTCCCCGCCGCAATCGCAGTCGCGCCGAGTGGGGCGCTCATCCTGATAGACCAGGCGGCCAGTACCGTGCGGGCGATCCTGCCCGGCCCGGACGGGTTCACCACCCGCGTGCCGCTGGCCGAAGACCATGGCCTCCCGCAGCTCGAAGGAGTGAGCGTTGAGGTGTTCGCGGGGCGCGCCGGGGTATCCGGATACTCGGGCGACGGGGGCCCCGCCACGGGGGCGCGCTTCACCGCACCCGTGGGGATCGCCCTCGATCGGTCCGGTGGTGTCCTCGTAGCCGACGCTCGGAACCACGCCATTCGCCGGATCTCGGCCAACGGCACGGTGAGCACGCTTGCGGGCGGCAACGGTCGGGGCTCGCGCGATGGCTCCCCCGCCCGAGCCCAGTTCGACCAACCCCGCTACGTCGCCGTGGACGGCGACGGCGCCGTATACGTGGTGGATGGCGACAGCCGGCTCCGCAACGTCGCGCTCGATGGCGCCGTCTCAACCATCGAGTGGGACGCCGACGGCGACATCCACACCATGGAACAGGGGCCCGACGGCAGCGTGTTCGTCACCCGGGCAGGACAGATCTGGCGTCCCGATCCCGACGGGGCCATGGCTCGGGTGGGAGGCCGCTTTGGCTATATGTGGGGGTTGAGCGTGGCCGACGATGGCTCCCTGTACTTCCTGAATGACGTAGCGACGAACTTCTGGGTGACGCGCCTGACGACGGCCGGAGTCACCTCGAGGGTATTCGAGGATGACCGAGGCATCTTTGGCGGGCCGTTCTCCCACCGCCTCCACCGGCTGGCGCTGGGCCCGGATCGCGTCATGTACGTGCTCGACCCGGAGTACCGGCAAGTGGTCCGCATCGAGCCAGACGGAACCGGTGCGATCGTGGTCGACCACGAGACGTCCGCTCTGGGGGCCAGTTTCTATCCTGAGGACATCCTCGTGACGTCGGAGGGCGATCTGCTCGTCTCAGACGCGCGACGGCACGTGATCTGGAAGATCACCATCGACGAGGACGGGCGGCACTAGCCGCCGATGTACGACATCTCGATGCGCGGGCCGAGCGAGGCCACGTCCGGGGTGGCCGCGGAGCGGAGCTCCGAGTAGCGGTCGTCGCGGACGCGCCAGATGCCGCGCAGGATATCCAGCAGCTCCTCGTCGCTGGCGCCCTCGCGCAGCGGCGCGCGCAGGTCCGTGCCGAGCACCGCGAACAGGCACGTGTAGAGCGAGCCGTCGGCCGAGAGGCGCGCTCGCGTGCAGTCGCTGCAGAACGGCGCGGACACCGAGGTGATGAACCCCACCTCGCCGTCGCCGTCCAGGTAGCGCCAGCGCCGGGCCACCTCCCCGCGGTACGAGGGCTCCACCGGCTCGATCGGCAGCTCCGCGCCCACGCGCTCGGCGAGCTCGGCGGCCGGGACCACGTCGTCCAGCACCCAGCCGTTCGTCGCGCCCACGTCCATGAACTCGATGAAACGCAGGATGTGGCCGGAGCCTTTGAAGTAGCGCGCGAGGTCCACGGCGGTGTGGTCGTTCACGCCGCGCTTGATCACGGCGTTGACCTTGACCGGCCGCAGCCCCGCCGCTGCGGCAGCCTCGATGCCGTCGAGGACGGTCTGGACGGGCACCTCGACGTCGTTCATCTCGCGGAAGATCGCGTCGTCGAGCGTGTCGAGGGACACCGTGACGCGGTCCAGGCCGGCATCGGCCAGCGGCTGCGCGAGCCGCGTCAGCAGCGAGCCGTTGGTCGTGAGCGCGATGTCCATCTCCGGCGTCGCCGCGCGCAGCTGCGCGACGAGCGACGGGAGGTCGGCGCGCAGCGTCGGCTCCCCGCCGGTGAGGCGCAGCTTGCGCACGCCGAGGCCCGCGAACAGGCCGGCGAGGCGCGCGATCTCCTCGAACGTCAGTATCTGGTCGCGCGGCAGGAACTCGAAGTCCGGGCCGAAGACCTCGCGCGGCATGCAGTAGCGGCAGCGGAAGTTGCAGCGGTCCGTGACCGAGATGCGCAGGTCGCGCAGCGGCCGCCCGAAGGCGTCGAGGACATCCGTGGGTGCGGCCTGGTCGGTCATCGCCCCTCCGGTGGAAGCAGGCCCCGCAGCACGTCGATTATCTCACGCGCGGCCAGCCCGCGATGGCTGATGTCGTGCTTGTCCTCGCCCAGCTCGGCCATCGTGCGGCCGTCGGGCAGCTCGAAGATGGGGTCGTAGCCGAATCCCTCGGCGCCGCGCGGCCCGGCCGCGATGCGCCCCTCGACCGTCGCCTCCCGGACGTAGGTCTCGCTGTTGGGCATGGCGAGGGCGAGCACGGCACGGAAGCGCGCCCCGCGGCGCGCCGGCGGGACGCCCTCGAGCTCCCCGAGCAGCAGCGCGTTGCGCGCGGCGGCGGTCGCGGCCTGCGGCCCGCCGTAGCGCGCTGAGATCACGCCCGGCCGCCCGTCGAGCGCGTCGACCTCGAGGCCGGAGTCGTCGGCGAGCGAGGGCAGCCCGGACGCCTCGGCGTGGCGAACGGCCTTGGAGACGGCGTTCTCCAGGTACGAGCGCGACGTCTCGATCACCTCGACGCGCGGCAGGCCGATGTCGGCCGGGGCCACCACGTCCCACCCGCAGCCGTCGAGGAGCGTGCGGAACTCGGCGACCTTGCCGGGGTTGCCCGTGGCGATCAGCAGGCGGCGTGTGGCGGTCATATCGCGCTCAGTAGGTGAGGCAGTAGCACCCGTTGCTCGGTTCGCCGCCAACGTCATCCCGCGCCCAGTCGATCAACTCGCGACGGTCGAGCGAGCACACCTTGATGTACTGGCGGGTCGTGTAGGGACCACCGGATCGGCTGCCGATATGTTGGCACATGGCGCTATGGAGCTTCACATCCGCCGGATTCAGGCTGCGCTGAATGTTGATGACGAACCCGCTCCGGTTCCGCTTGAGCCAATCGAAGTAGCCTTTCTCGTCGCCCTTGAAGGTGATCACCCTCTAGTCCATCGCCTCCCAGCGGTCGCTCAGCTTGGCGGCCACGGCCGGCATCGTCGTGTACTCCATCTCGTCGAGGGGCAGACGGTGCGGCTCGAACGGGCCGTGCTTGCGCAGGTAGTCGCTGACGCGGTTCGCCTCGTCGCGCGCGTTGTCGTACGAGGGGTCGTCGAAGAGGTCGCGCGGGACGCCGAGCATGCCGTTCGCGAGCTGGAAGCCGAGCGCGACGATGCGCGGCGGGCCGTCGAAGCGCGACGGGTGCGCCTGCGCGACGGACGTCGGCATCCACGGGCCGTAGTGCGAGCCGCGCATGAAGCCCTCGACGGTCCACGCGGTGGTGAACGGCTCGATCACCTCGCCCACGGCCGGGAAGGTGCCCTGGCAGCGCACGATCGCCGTCGGGTCGTCCTTGCCGACGTAGCGGCCGGCGATGAGCGAGAGCTTGTCGGTGGAGGAGACCGAGGCCACCTCGCCGGTCCCGCGGTTGCGCACGCGCTTCACCGCGTAGCGGGCGGGCGAGCCGATGAACACGAGCAGGTCGTACATCTCCTCGGGGCAGGAGAGGAAGATGCGCCTGTTCTCCTTGACGTCATGCACCTCGAACTCGAAGCCGCCGTGGAGCGGCTCGGCGATGACGAGCCCGGCGGTGTTGAACGGGTCGGCGAACATCTTGAAGAACGGCAGGTTGAAGGACCCCGCCGAGGTCTTGTCGCCCATGAACACGATCACCGGCTCCGAGGGGCGCTCCTCGATCTCCATCTCGGCCGAGCCGGGGCCCGCGCCGCGGATGTTGCCGGAGAAGGCGTCGACCAGGATGTCCTGCCCGGCGCCGTAGAGGTGCAGCTTCTGTGCGACCTCGGTGCCCGTCTGGAAGGTGTCCCACGCGAGGCGGTGGATCTCCTCGTCGTCCTCGCCGCGCTCGTGCGACATCACGAGGAAGAGGTCGTCGCCGCAGGCGTGTGCCTGGGCGTCGATCAGGAGCCCGGATTGCACCGCCTGGGCGAGCGACTCGCGGCCGGAGTCGAGCAGCTCGGGGTGCATCGCCGAGTGGCCAACCCAGCCACCGACGTCCGCCTTGATCACGCTGAGGGTCTGGGGCATCGCGTCCTCCGTCGTCGTGCTCCGCGCCTCACCGGGCGGCGGGCAACGCGTTGTGCCTGGGTCTGCCTGGGGATGGGTACCCGTTGCGCCCTCGATACTACACGAGGGTCACGAACCGCCGAAGCGCCCGCGCAGCTCGGAAAGCACCGATTCCGCGAGCGGGAACGTCACCTCCCGCAGCTCCGACGCCAGCCCTCCGCGTTCGGCGAGGAACGCCTCGAGCGCGGCGGCTGCTTCGAGGCCGCGCGTGCGGGCGTGGTCGTCGTCGAGGGCGCGGAATCCCTGGAGCTTGCGAGGGCCCTCGCGGCCGCCCTCGGAGATGTACCAGTCGCGGAAAGCGACGCCGCACCCGACCTCGAATAGCAGCGCCCCGAGCGGCGTCGCCACCGGCGGGACGCGCGCCGACAGCGCGCGCGCCGTGAGCGAGCGCGCGACCGAGTCGTACTCGGCCATGAGGTGCCCGCCCGGCGGCACGATGCTCGCGAGGCGGTCGAACAGCGCACGCTCGACCTCCGGGCCAACCTCGAACGTCCCGCCCGTGTCGAGCGGGACCGAGGCGAAGTAGTCGAGCACCTCGACCCAGTTGAAGCCGGGGTACGGCCCCGAGTTCTGGAGGCCGAAGACCACCGGCGCGGTCGTGCGCCCGCCCGGGGTGGCGAGGTAGCAACGGAAGTACGTCGAGCCGACCGCGCTGCGCGGGCCGAGCCGCACGTCGAGCGTCACGCCGCCGCTGAGGTCCGCGCCGTCGAGCGGCGCGAGCGTGTGGTCGGGTGAGTCGGCGGCCTGCTGCCAGCGGTCGTCGCTCGTCATCGCGTCATGCCGTCCTCGTACGCAGCGCCTGCCGATACATGCGGCTCGCGGCTGCCGCCAAACAGGTTACCTGCTTGCAGTCCTGCGCCCGCCCTCGTGCTGTTGGAGCCTGGAACGTCCGCGGCGGGCCAGTCGGCGAAGCCAGATGTATCGCCCAATGTATTGCGATATGCATTACACTAGCTATGCCGGTACGGGAGGCGCTGATCATCGAGGCCGGTGGTGAGCGTTTCCGAGTCTATTACGACCTGGAGGTACCCGAAGTGCTGCACATCACGTTGCGGCACGGCACGGCACCTGAGGATGCGATCCGCACGTTCTTCGAGGGCGAACGGCAGCCATGGGACGAGGAGCGGCAGCGCTTCGAGACTGCGACCGACACGCACGGTCTCTACTGGACGCGCCATCCTCACGACGGCTCAGTGATCGTAATCAGCTGCTTCGAGCGGGAGGGGGACTGATGGCCGCGCCAGGTAACCCGCGCGAGATGAAGGTTGTCAGCGAGCGTGTCGAGGAGGACCCCGAAGTCTCCGACCTCGTCTCGCGGCTGGAGGCCGAGGCGGATAGCCAGGTCGTGCCGCGCAGCATCACCCTGCGCTGGGGCGACCGCCAGATCGCGGTCGTGAAGCGCGCGGCGGCGATCCTCGGCGTCCCGTACCAGACCTACCTCAAGCAGGTCGTGTTCCGGCAGGCGATCGAGGACATCGAGCACGCCGAATCGGTGCTCGGCAGGCAGCCGCGGTCGAGGAGCCCGAGTCAGCGTACGGGCGAGTGACCGCGCCCTGGGTCGCGGCCGCCGAAGCGCCGTCATCCGCAGGGCTGCGTCATGCCGTCCTCGTACGCAGCGCCCACAGCGCCATCGCCGCAGTGACGGCCCCGAGGCCGAACACCGAGGCGAACGCGCCCGCGAGGTTGTCCCACTCCCAGCCGTCGAGCGCCAGCGTGCGCATGCCCTCGAGCAGGTAGGTGACGGGGTTGATCGAGGCGAGGAACTCCATCCACGGGTCGAAGAACTCCTTGGGCGCGAACGCGGGCGAGAGGAACAGGAGCGGGAAGAAGATCAGGAACCCCGCCTGCGCGGCCTGCGCGTTGCCCGTCCGCAGCCCGATCGTCACCCCGATCCCCGAGTACGCCACCCCGAACAGCCCGGCGAGCGCGATCACCATCACGTAGCCGAGCGGTCCGGCCTCCATCCCGGCCGTGAAGAAGCTGAGCACGGCCACGATGATCGAGGTGAACGCCATGCAGCGGATGCCGTCGGCGATGAGCCGCCCCAGCACGATCGCGAGGCGCGGCATCGGCGTGAGCAGCAGTTTGTCGAAGTAGCCGCTCTCGATGTCCTTCACGATCGCCACGCCCGAGACGGCCGCCGCGCCGGCGACGCCCTGCGTGACGGCGACGGGCAACTGGAAGGCCTCGTAGTTCTCGATGCCCAGCGCGGGCGCCGCGATGTTGCTGATGGCGCCGACGGTGACGAAGAAGAAGAACAGCGGGATGAAGAGGTTGCCCACCTCGACGCCCGGCTGCCGGATCGTCTCTCGCACCGCCCGCCACGCGAGCTGATAGGTCCCGAGTATGAGCGCGGTCATCACGCACCCTCCTCCCCGGCTCTGGGAGCCGATGTGTCTGCGTCGACCTCGAGGTGGCGACCCGTCGCCCGGAGGAACACGTCGTCCAGGGTCGGCTGCGCGAGCGTCACCTCCCGCACGTCGAGCCCGGCTTCCTGAACGAGCGTCACGAGGCGTGCGATCGCACGGCTGCCATCGGTGATGTAGACGACCACGGCGTCGTCAAGCGTGCGGACCTCCTCGAGGCCCTCGAGCTCCTCGATGCGCAGCACGGCGCGCGCGATCGCCGCGCCGTCGTCCGCGTCGACGTGGATGGTGACGACATTGGCGCCGATCGTGGCCTTGAGGTCGGCCGGCGAGCCCTGCGCGACGATGCGCCCGGCGTCGATGATCGCGACCTCGTCGGCGAGTCGGTCGGCCTCCTCCAGGTACTGCGTGGTGAGGAAGAACGTCACGCCGTCCTCGCGGTTGAGCTGCTCGACGTAGCGCCACACCTGGTCCCGGCTGATCGGGTCGAGCCCAGTCGTCGGCTCGTCGAGGAACACGATGCGCGGCCGGTGTACCAGCGCCGAGGCGAGGTCGAGCCGTCGCTGCATCCCGCCCGAGTACGTCCCGATGCGCCGGTCCGCCGCATCCTCGAGGTCGACGATCGAGAGCAGCTCGGCCGCGCGGGCGTCGACGTTGCGCCGCGGCACGCCCTGGAGGCGGCCCTGCAGCGTCAGCAGCTCGCGGCCGGTCTGAAGGTCGTCGAGCCCGGCCTCCTGCAGCGCGACGCCGATGCGCCGCCGCACCTCGGCAGGCTCGCGCTGCACGTCGAGGCCGTCGACGTAGGCGCGGCCCGCGGTGGGTCGCAGCAGCGTGGTGAGCATGCGGATGGTGGTGGTCTTGCCGGAGCCGTTCGCGCCGAGGAAGCCGAACACCTGGCCGCGCTCGACGGCGAGGTCGATGCCGTCGACAGCGCGGACGGCGGGGTAGTCCCGCACCAGCCCCTCGGCGCCGATCGCGGCGTCCCGGGCAGCGGTCATCGTGTCCCCTCCCACCCGCGCGAGCGCGCGCGGGGCACGGCGATCCATCGTACGGGGGGATGCGCGCTAGCATGAGCCGGTGGGAGCGGCTGCAACGGGCGTAAGGAACTCTACATGCTGATCCGCAACGTGCGACTCATCGACGGCGCCGGCGACATCCGCGACGGCGTCGACGTGCGCATCCACGACGGCCGCTTCGCCGAGATCGGCCCCGGCCTCGACGGTGACGGCGAGGAGGTCGACGCGGGTGGCGCGACGGCGATCCCGGGGCTCATCGACGCGCACACACACCTCACGATGGACGCGACGCCGGAGGCGCTCGACAACGCGCTGGACCTGCCGCTCGGGGAGCAGGCCGGGGGCGCGGCGCGCCGCGCGGCCGCGCTGCTCGGCAACGGCGTCACGACGGCGCGCGAGGTCGGCGGGGTGGGGCCGCTCAGCCTCGACCTGCGCGACTCGATCGCCTCGGGCTCCGCGCCAGGGCCGCGCATCTTCACGGCCGGCGCGTGGATGACCGGGCCCGACGGCCACGGCTGGCACGTCGGGCTGCACGCCGACGACCCCGAGTCCGTCCGCGCGGCGGCACGCCGGCAGCTCGACGACGGCGCGGACCTGCTCAAGATGATGGTCTCCGGCGGCGTGATCGGCACCGGCCACGGGCCGGGCACGGAGCAGTACAGCGAGGAGGAGGTGGCGATCGTCACCTCGATGGCGCACGCCGAGGGCAAGCGCGTCGCCGCCCACGCCCACGGCGAACCCAGCATCCGCAACGCCGTCCGCGGCGGCGTCGACACCGTCGAGCATGCCTCGTTCGTCACGGCCGAGCTGATCGAGGAGATGCTGGAGCGCGGGACGTTCATCGTGCCGACGCTGGCGGTAATCCACTTCGTAATCGAGAGCGCCTCGGAGGCCCTCGGCGAGGAGACGCTGCAACGCGCGCGCGAGGTGGCCGAGGTGCACCACGCCAACATCACGGCGGCGCGGCGAGCCGGCGTGCCGATCGTCGCCGGCACGGACATGGGCAGCCCGTTCACCGGCCCCGACGCCATCCACCGCGAGATCGAGCTCCTCACCGGCATCGGCATGTCGAACCACGAGGCGATCCAGGCCGCCACGCTGCAGGGCACGCGAGCCATCGGCGTCGAGGACGACCTCGGTACCGTGCGGCCGGGCCGCCGTGCCGACCTGCTCGTCCTCGACGGCGACCCGCTCGACGACATCACGGCGACGCGGCGCATCCGCCACCTGCTGCAGGACGGCGAGTGGCGCATCCGCGACGGCGCCGAGGCGGTCTGAGCGCCGGAGGTATCTCGTGAGAGACGACGCACTCTGGCAACTCGCAAGCGAACGCGGCGTCACTCGCCGGCGCTTCCTCGGGTTGCTTGCGGCCGGCGGCGCGGCGGCGGTGCTCGCGGCGTGCTTCGGCGGGGGCGACGACGGTAGCGAGTCGTCGGGGCTGGCCAAGGACCCGGAGCCTTTCATAGCGCACGGCGAGGCCGGCCTCGAGTCGCGCCTCGAGCTCATGGAGGGCGTGATCACGCCCAGCCGGCTCTTCTTCGTCCGCAACAACTCGCCGGAGAGCCCCGCGCTCGACGCAGGAGCCTGGCGGCTCGTCGTCGAGGGCGACGCGGTCGAGCAGCCGCTGGAGCTGACGTACGAGGAGCTGCGCCGCCTCCCCGCGCGCACGCTGGTCTCGTACCTCGAGTGCGCGGGGAACCACCGCGTGATGTTCGACCGCCTGCAGGGGCAGGCCGCGAAGGGCACGCAATGGGGCCGCGGCGCGGTCGGCAACGGCGTCTGGCTCGGCGTCGCGCTCGCGGACGTGCTCACCCTCGCGGGCATCACCGACGAGGCCACCAGCGTGCTCCTCGCCGGCCTCGACGAGGAGGCGCCGGAGGGCGGGTTCCGGCGTGTCGTCACCGTCCCGAAAGCGATGCACCCCGACACGCTGCTCGCCTACGGCCTCAACGGCGAGGCGCTGCCGCGCGACCACGGCTTCCCGCTGCGCGCGCTCGTGCCCGGCTGGGTCGGGAGCACGAGCATCAAGTGGCTCGGCCGCATCGAGGTCTCGCGCGAGCAGCTCTGGACGCGCAACAACACCACCTCGTACGTGCTGATCGGCGACGACTACCCGGCCCAGGGGGAGGCCGATGGGCAGGCGGTCACGGTGCAGTCGATCAAGAGCGCGCTCGGCCTGCCGTGGCCGGCCGAGCTGGCGGTCGGCATCCATCGCCTGCACGGCTTCGCCCACTCCCCGCACGGCGCGATCGCCCAGGTCGAGTGGAGCGTCGACGGCGGCGCGAGCTGGCACCCGGCGCGCATCGTCGAGCCGCAGGTGCAGTACTCGTGGGCGCGTTTCGAGTTCGACTGGCCGACCGCGCCGGGCGAGTACACGCTGCTGACGCGCGCCACGGACGTAGAGGGCAACACCCAGCCGGACGCGGTGCCGTTCAACGAGAAGGGTTACCTCTTCAACCAGCCGCTCCCCCACCCGGTCCGCGTAACCTAGCGGCGATCCCTGCATGTGAGGCAAGGGCGGCATTCCGCGCGTGGGCACTCGTTATTGATAATGCACTCTCTCATTTGCTAAGCTGTGCCGACGGCATCGTGGCCGTAAGATGAGTTCAGGAGTTCGCGCATGTTCCTGGAAGCCATCTTTGTCGTCGTGACGATAGCGCTGGCGTGGAAGCTCCTGCGGCCGCACACGTCGTTGGGGCGGCACCAGAAGAACCTGCTATCCGAAGATTCCGTGGGCAACGAACACGACCGAGGTCCAGTACACTCCATACGTCGGTAGATCCCGCATGTGCCTTCGCTCGAATTCCATCACCGCGAAGGCCTTATCCTCGTCAACAGCTGTGAGCAGCCAGAACGCGGAGACTCCGAGTGTCGCCCCGATCAGTGCACCCGGAGCCGTTGACTGGAAGAACACCGCGCTCACGGGTACGCCGACCGTCGTCCCGACGACCGCTTGATCGAGACTGATCCAGAACCACCACGGGATGCTGTCCCACAAGTGCGCAAGCACTAGCGCGAGTGCTCTCAAGAGTTTCGGCACGACATGAGCGTAGGCCCGCGCTTCTCGAGTGTCGAGGCAGCGGCTTCACGCTCAGGGCGAGACGGCGAAGTCTGCCTGATCCTGCCCCTGCTCCGCGAGTTCATGCGTCGCTCGTAGTAGAACCACGTTCGGCGATGCCCGCGGCGTCGAGGCGGTCGTGGAGCCTCCGTAGCTCGGCGAGGACCGCGTCGAGCGTCGCGGCGGTATCGCCCGCCTCGTCCTGTGTGTCCGACTCGACGAAGTGCGCGGCGACGTTTGCCGTGAGCAGGCCGAACAACCCGACACCTACCAGCATCAGCACCGTTGCGACGCCCCGGCCGATAGCCGTCACGGGGTAGGCATCGCCGTACCCGACGGTCGTGACCGTGGTGAATGCCCACCACACGGCCGTGTCGAACCCATCGATGGGCCCGTCGGCGCCCCGCTCGGCGATCGCCGCCGCCACCGCCGCCACAACGAGTGCCGCGAGCCCGATGACGAGCAAGCCCTGCACGCCCTGCCGAGCCAGGATCGCCCGGGCGGTGTGCGAGCCTCGAAACAGGTATGCCAGTACTCGTGCAGCGCGGAGGAGTTGCAGCGCTCGTGCGGAGCGCAGGGCCCGCAGGAACGGCAGCACGACGATGAGCACGTCGAACCAGTGCGAGACCAGGTAGGCGCGCCTCGCCGGAGCAAGGTAGAGGCGCACCAGCAACTCGGCAGCGAACACGCCCCAGGTGAGCCAGTCGAGTGTCAGCAAGACACGCTCGACGCGAGGCGACAGGTCCAGCGCCACCGGGCCGAGCAGGATCGGGACCATGAGGAGCGCCAACACGAACAGACGGATCTCGGTGAAGTTCTCGAATCGTTCCAGCCGCTCGGCGCGGCGTTCCTGCGTGGTGTTCACCTCGTCCTCCTCGCTCGCGATCATGGCCCGGCCTTTGACGAGCCTACGTCTCGCGCGTCACACTCGCCCCATCGCGCGCAGCGCGACAGAGCGGGAATACAGCCGCGAGCCGCAACGCGGCAGAAACGGACCGAGCAGTGACCCCGCCCGACGACCACGCGGACGCTGCATCGACCCCCGAGGACGACCGGGCCGCCTCGGAGATCGGACCGCACGACGACGTTCGCTACTACTTCGACGAGGACCTCGCCGGCCGCAACTGCACCTGCGAGGGCGGCGCGGCCGTCGAGGGTACGCCCGTCGGCGGCCGCGCGACCTACACCGGCGTGCTGACCGGACGCCGCTTCGACCACGGCGACCCACCGTGGAAGTGGGTCGAGATGATCGGCCGCAGTGACGACGACCCCGCCGCCGCCACCAACCAGCTCGTGTGGTGCGAGGAGAGCTTCATCTTCCTCGAGGGCGAGGACTACTAGCCCCGCCACGGGCAGCACCCACAGTGAGGCCGCCAGCGGGGGCGCCTCGAAGGAGGACCGCATGCACATCGTGATCTGCGCGAAACAGGTCATCGACCCCGACGGCGTCAACAGCTACGCGCTGTGGGGCCAGCTCGAGGTCGACGAGTCCGGGCGCGCGTTCAGCACCGAGCTCCCGCTGATCATCAACGCCTACGACGACCAGGCCATCGAGGCCGCCATGCGCCTCCGCGACGATGGCCACGACGTGACCATCACCGCCATCTCGGCCGGCGGCGAGGACGTCAACCAGCTCCTCCGCCACTGCAAGGCGATGGGCTGCGACGAGATCGTACGCATCGACGACCCGGACGGCCCGCCCGACGCCTTCCGCACGGCTCGCCTGCTGGCCGCCGCCATCCGCGATCTGGGCGACGTGGACCTCGTGATCTGCGGGCGGCAGTCCTCCGACTACGACCAGGGCACGACGCCTGCCGCGCTCGCCGAGATGCTCGGCTACGCCTACGTCACCGTCGCCTTCGACGTGCGCGTCGAGGGCGAGCGGCTGCGCATCAAGCGCGCCACGCCGGCGGGAGAGGAGCAGGTGCTGGCCTCGATGCCGACGGTCGTGACCGTGAGCAACGAGCTCGGCATCCCGCGCTACCCGACGGGTCGCGGCATGATCCAGGCCCGTCGCCACCCCGCGACCGTGCGCACGCCGGAGGAACTCGGCGTCGAGGACGGCGCGGGCGCGGAGCTGCTCGAGCTGTACATCCACGAGGTCGCCGGCGAGTGCGAGTTCATCGAGGGCGATGACCCCGCGGCGCAGGCGGCGGAACTGCTGAGCAAGCTGGAAGCGGAGGGCGTGCTGTGAGCGGCATCATCGCGATCATCACCCAGCCACCGGCCCAGGGCCTGACCGGCGGAGACCTCGAAGCACTCGGCGGCGCGGCCGCGCTCGCTGCCGATACCGGCGAGCCGCTGCTGGCCGCCGTCATCGGCCACGACGTGGGCGACGCGGTCACCGAGGCCGGCGAGCGTGGCGCGGGGCGCGTCTTCGTCGCCGACGCCGCGCACCTCGCCGCCTTCTCCGGCGACGCCGCCGTCGACGCGGCGGCGGCCGCCGTCGCTGCGTCGGATGCGAGCACCGTCGTCGTCGGGCGCGGTGCGAATACGCTGGAGTTCGCGCCCAGGCTCGGCGCGCGCCTCGGCGGCGGCTGCGTCATGGGCGTGACCGAGATACGGCCCGACGACGAGGCCGGCTTCGTCGTGATCGCGTCCGTCTACGGCGGCTCCGCGCGCGCCGCCTACCGGCTCGCCGCCACTCCTCGCGTCCTCGGGCTCTCGCCCGGTCTCGCCCCCGCGCCCGAGCGCGAGGCGGGCCGCGGCGCCGAGGTCGTCGCCGTCGACGCCCCCGCGCCTGCCGAGGAGCGCGTCGTCGTCGACCAGGCGGCGGAGGCCAGCGGGCCTCGGCTCGAGGAGGCGAACGTCGTCGTCTCGGGCGGGCGCGGGCTCCAGAGCGGCGACAACTTCGCGCTCATCCGCGAGCTCGCGGCGAACCTCGGCGGCCTGCCCGGCGCGTCACGCGCGATCGTCGACGAGGGCTGGGCGCCGTCGGAGGAGCAGGTGGGGCTGACGGGCAAGATCGTGAGCCCGGACCTCTACGTGGCGGCCGGGATCTCAGGTGCGAGCCAGCACATGATGGGCTGCTCGACCTCGCGCGTGCTGGTGGGAATCAACACCGACCGGGACGCGCCGATCTTCCGCTACGCCCGCTACGGCATCAACGGCGATGCGCTCGAGGTGCTGCCCGAGCTGATCCGCCTCACCCGCGAGCGCGCGGGCGGCTAGGGCGGAGGCGGGTTGCCCGCAGGAGTCAACGGCAACCGCCCGGACGCGCCGGGCTCCGAGCTCGGCGACATTGCCGAGGCTCGGCTGCCGGGTGGCGCCGTCCTCGACCTCCACTGCCACAGCTCGGAGCGCTCGCTCGACAGCGGCGTGCGCGCCACGGCGCTCTGCGCGCAGGCGGTGGCGCGCGGCCTCGACGGCGTCTGCCTGACCGAGCACAACGCGATCTGGCCCGAGGCCGACGTGCGTGCGCTCGCGGACGAATTCGGGATCTCCGTGATCCGCGGCATGGAGGTCAACACGCAGGTCGGGCATGTGCTCGTCTTCGGCCTCGACCGCTACCGGCCGGCGCTGTCCGACATCCACCGCCTGCGCGAGGCGGTCGTCGCCGAGGGCGGCGCGATGGTGTGGGCGCACCCGATGCGCCAGGGCGTCGGTTCTCCGCCGTCGTGGAAGGACGTACCGAACCTCTTCGAGGCCATCGAGGTGGTGAACGGCGACCACTCGGACCAGGTCGATGGCTACTGGGCGACGCTGGCCGAGGAGCTTGGCGTGGGCCGCACGGCCGGTTCCGACGTGCACTCGGTGCCGGCGGTGGGGCGGGTGGCGACGGGCTTCCCCGAGCCGGTCCCGGACGTCGAGTCGATCGTCCGGCTGCTGAAGCTGCACCGCCACGCGCCCCTCGACTTCCGCCCGGGCGGGGCGCACGGCCTGCCGCACCTCGCGGAGCCGCCGCAGTACACGCCGCGCGAGCGCCACTAGGCCGGGTCAATGGGTCGGCTGGCGTCTGCTACGCTGGTACCGCGCCATCGAGGGAGCCATGGCCGATCGGGAGATGACTGCGGATCGGGTCGCCGCACCCCGCGCGCGGTCTCAAACACATCCAGTGACGAGGCGCCTGCTCCGCCTGGACGCGTTCGCGGCGGGCTCCCTCTTCGCGGCGACGTCCGTGCTGGCGGTCGCCGGCTACGAGCAGGTGGCGTACATCACACTGCTCGGCGGAGCTGGATGTGCATCGCTAGCCGCGACGATGATGTTCCGACTCATGCGACTCCGAGCAGTCGGTTCGTAGCCCTAATCGCCCTCGTCGCGCCGAGCTCTCGAAACCTGCCAGAGGCATACCAGACCGAACCCAACCAGTATTGGCAGCGACAGGACCGCCAGGCGCTCCAGGGACTCGCGTTCCGTTTGGAGGATCCAGGCAGGGATCTGCACGAGCGCCGCGAGCGCGAAGACGAAGCTCGTCAGCACTAGATTGAACAACTGATCGGGACTCACGCCGCCGCGAAGTTCCGCCACGAGGAGCCGCACCTCGCGGATGTAGGCGACGGGGTTCATTGCCTCTGGCAACTCCATGACACCCAATAGTGCATGTGCGAACATGCACAGCCAAGACCGATCCCCGTGCGGCCGTGGTATTCTGCAAATACAGAATTCAGTATGTGATGGAGGCCCGTGATGGTCGCCGGCAAGAAGCGCCTCACCCTGGACGTCGACGCGTCGCTGCAGCAGCGGCTCAAGGTGGTCTCGGCGCTCAAGGGCGTCAGCATGCGCGAGTACTGCGAAACCGCCATCGAGCGCGAGCTCGAGCGCGACGAATCTCAAGAGATTCCGAAGTTGCCGTTCGGTCCCGAAGCGGTGGCGCGACTCGCCGCGGCGAGCGTCGGGCCGCCCGGAGGCGGAATATTCCCCGGTGACTCAGTCGACTTTATCCGGGAGGCTCGTGAAACCCGGCAGCATCTGTGAGCGATCACGTTGTCGTCGACGCAAGCGTCGCAGTGAAGTGGCTTGTGCGGGAGCCGCATTCGAAAGAGGCACTTGAGCTCCTCGCATCGTGGGCAGAATCCGGCCTCACGTTGGTCGCTCCACACCTCCTGGCCCCGGAGGTGACGAACGCATTGCACCGACGAGTCGTAGACGGCGAACTCACCATTGCAGAGGCATCGAGCTCGGTTGACTTGCTGCTCTCCTCCGGCGTCCAGTTCCAGGAGGCATCGGGCATCCACGTCAGGGCCCTCGAGCTCGCGAGCGCGCTGGAGCAGGGAGCGGTCTACGACGTGCACTATCTCGCGCTCGCCGAGGCGCTGGAGTGCGACCTCTGGACGGCCGACAGGAGGTTCCATCGAGCGGTCGGGACCACGTCGGACCGAGTGCGGTGGATCGGCGAAGCGGCAGGGGCCGGCGCGCCGTAGCACCGCGCCCGACCTCCCGTTGAGCGCCGCCGCCGCCCGGTGGTATCGTCGCGCCAGCCGCGAGTGCCGAGCCACGAGGAGGCCCAAGCTGGACCGCACATTCCGCAAGGCCCTCTACAAGCTCGTGCGCGAGGTCTCCGACGTCGATGACCTCAACGCGCGCTTCGACGCGTTCATCGAGGACGTGCGGCGCGCGCCGCCCGCGGTGCGCCCGTACCCGGACCAGGTCCGCGACACGCTGCGCGGCCTGAGCCTGCGCCGCGACCTGGCGCTGCAGCTCCAACGGCGCTACGAGGATGCTCGCGTCGGGGCCGGAAGCCAGACCGCGTAGCCGCTCCACCCACTTCATCCCGGGCGCGTGGCGACAGGCTCGCCGCTGCTGCGCGCGCTGCTATGATTCGCCCCGGTCCGGGACCAGCAGCCGAGCCAGCTCCCCCAGCGCAAGCGGGCGGGTTGTGGCCGCGAGCAGAGGCGGGTGCAGCATGACGACGACCGAGACGCACAGCGTCGAGACGACCGAGGTGGCCGGCGGCGCCGTGCAGTACCTGCGCGGCGGCAGCGGCTCGCGCGTGCTCGTGCTGCACCACTCGATCGGCAACATCGGCTGGATCCCCTTCTACGAGGCCCTCGCCCAGTCGCACGAGGTGTTCGTGCCCGACCTCCCGGGCTACGGCCAGTCCGAGCGGCCCGAGTGGGCCAAGCACCCACGCGACCTCGCGATCCTCTTTCACCAGATCCTCGACAAGCAGGGCGGCGACGGCCCCATTGCCGTGGTCGGCCTGGGCTTCGGCGGCTGGATCGCCGCCGAGATGGCGACGATGAACCAGTCGCGCATCTCCTCGCTGGTCATCGTCGGCGCGCCGGGCATCCAGCCCGCGGAGGGCGAGATCCTCGACCAGATGCTGATCGACTACCACGAGTACGTGAAAGCCGGATTCCACGACGAGACACGCTACGTCGAGGAGTTCGGCGACGAGCCCTCACCCGAGCTCAAGGAGCTTTGGGACTTCAGCCGTGAGATGACCGCGCGCCTCTCCTGGAAGCCATACATGTACAGCCGCGAGCTTCCGCACCTGCTGCAGGAGGTCCAGACGCCGACGCTGGTGGTGTGGGGCGACGACGACCGCGTCGTACCGATCAGCTCGGCGCAGACCTATGAGCAGTCGATGCCGAATGCCCGCCTCGTGACCATCGAGGCCTGCGGCCACTTCGCCGACTTCGAGCAGCCGGACGCCCTGGCAGCGCTGGTGACGGAACACATCGGCGCAGAGTAGCCGGGCGCCCCGACTCAATCCCTGGTTCACTGTTACGCAGGCCTGTATAACAACCGGGATGAGTACTTCACGCTCAAGCGGCTTCCGAAGCGTGGTCCGTGCGGCTCTCGCCGTATCGATCGCGCTCGTGACGGCCATCGCCATCGCATGCACTGACGACTCCGAGTCCGAGCCGACGCCAACCGCCACGCAGCCGCCTCCCACAGCAACGCCGACCTCGACACCCGAGCCCACGCCGACACCGACGCCTGAGCCGACACCGACCTCGACACCCGCACCAGCGACCGCGACACCCACCGCCGAGGCAGCCGCACCCGCCGGGTCGATGGCCGACTTCGTGATCGACGCCGCTACAACAGGCCAGGACCTCATGGACCGGCTCTCCGCGGATGAGACCTCGTGCATCAAGGGGGCGGTCGGCGACGCCATCTACGAGTTCCTCCTGGCCGCGCCGCTCGCGGCCGCCGGCAGCGACCCCGCAGCGGCCGCTCCGCTGTTTGCGTGCCTGACCGATGAGAACGTCGTGTTGCTCGGAGCTGCGATCATCGACGCACAGATGGGCGGTCGCACCGCGGAGACACGCCAGTGCATCGTCGAGCTTGTGCTCGAGCATCCCGAGGTGGTCTTCGTGAGGCTGGGACTCGAGTGGCCGGGCGGCACGGCGGGCCACGGGACGGAAGTACACTCCTACCTCGAGGAGTACTACGGCTGCCTGACGGACGAGGAGAAGGCGGACTACGCGGTTCGTCTGTGGGCGGGCCTGGCCGCCGCCAACCCGGTGACCGGCCGCGACTTCGTCGAGACCCTCGAAGACGACGAAGTGACCTGCCTCCGGCGGAACATCCCCGATGAACTCTGGGAACCGTTCCTGAGCGCGGAGATCGCCGGAACGGGCGGCGACGCCCGGGCGCGCCTCCTCGGGGCCTGCTTCCCCGGCGAGGCGGCCAGCCGCCCGTTCATACATCTCACCGCGGCAAGGCTTGGCGGCCTCAGCGAGGCGACGCACGAGTGCCTCCAGATCTTCACCCGGGAGCACACCCACTTCGTCCAGGTGATGAGTAGCGGCCCTACCGCCGCCGAGGAGTTGAGCACCGAGGAGTTCGTCGAGGTTGCCGCCGACGCCGCCGCGCTGTTCGACTGCCTCAACGATGAGGAGCTCATCCGCCTCCAGGGCGTCCTGCCGCTGGCGCTGTCGGGCCAGTAGGAGCGCCCGACCGCCGACACGACAGATCGGACATCACACCCCGGACGCAGGCCCCTGATTGCCCTCGCTCACCGCGCTATAGTGCGGCCGAGCCGCGCGAGCGAGGAGGACGCCCATGGATCATGAGTTCAACGAGGTCCAGGAGCTGCTCGCGCAGACCGCGCGCGACTTCTTCGCGCGCGACTTCCCGATGGACCGCATCCGCGACGGCCACCGCTCCGACGCCGGGTTCGACGAGGCGCTGTGGCCCGCACTCCAGGAACTGGGCTGGACCGCCGCTGCCTTCCCGGAGTCGATGGGCGGCAGCGGTGGGGGCCTGCTCGACATCGCGTTGATCATCGAGGAGATGGGCAAGGGCTGCGCCGCCAGCCCGTTCGTCCACTCGACCGTCGCGGCGGGCCTCGCGCTCGTCGACGCCGCCCCCGACCTGGCCGCCCGGGTGGCCTCCGGGGAGGCGACGGTGATTCCGGCGCTCACCAGCCACCCGGACGATCACCCGCAGGTGGCGGACGGGACGCTCTCGGGCCGCGCACTCGCGGTCCCCTGGGCGAACCTCGCCACGCACTTCCTGGTGGCGATCGGCGGCGACAATCACATGGCCGTCATCTCCGCCGACGCGAACGGCCTCGCGGCACAGCAGATGCCCGCCGCCGACGGCGACCTGCTCTTCGACGTGCGGTTCCAGGACGCCATGTTCGAGATCGTCGAGGCGCCGGGACTGGTCACGCACGTCTCGACGCTCGGCGCGGCGGCCGAGGCGCTCCTGATGCTCGGGCTCTGCCAGCGCTCGCTCGACCTCGCCGCGGAGTACTCGAAGGTGCGCGTCGCGTTCGGGCAGCCGATCGGCAGCTTCCAGGCGATCTCGCACAAGTGCGCCAACATGGCCGTCGACATCGAGGTCGGGCGCTACCTCTGCTACAAGGCCGCCTGGCTGCAGGGCATCGGCGAGCCGTACGAGATGGCCGCGCGCTACGCGAAGGCCTTCATGGGCGACGCCACGGCCCGCATCACCCGCGACGCCATCCAGGTGCACGGCGGCGTGGGCTACATCGACGACCACTTCGCGCTATTCCCGTACCGGCAGGGCACCGCCGCTGCCGGCATGTACGGCACCTCCCACGAGCACCGGCGAGCCGTCGCCGACGCGGTCCTGGCGTAACGGAGCGATCACCATGACGGACAAGCCCGCACGGCCGAGGTCGATGATCGACCGGTGGCTCCAAGACAGCGACTACCGCCCGCCTGTCTCACGGGACCAGATTGCGCCGGATGCAGTCGTGCGTCACAGCCACCAGGGTGGCCTCATCCACGAGCACGCCGGCGGCAAGCTCCCTCACGAGCACGAGGCATAAGGGGTACGCATGGACTTCGGATACACCGACAGCGAAGAGGCCTTCCGCGCCGAGGTCCGCGAGTTCCTCGCGGAGGTCTGGCCGGAAGAGATCCGCCGTGCGGGCCGCGCGAGCGACGAGGAGCGCGAGCGCTTCCGCCGCGCGGTCGCCCAGCGCGGCTGGTTCTCGCTCGGCCTGCCCGAGGAGTACGGCGGCCTGCCCAACTTCAGCCAGATGGAGCGCTACATCGTCAGCGAGGAGGCGAGCCGGGCCGGCGCGCCGCTGCCGCCGTACCTCGTGAGCATCATGGGGCCGCTGATCATGAAGTACGGCACCGACTGGATGAAGGAGGACGTGCTCCCACGCATCCGCAACGGCGATGTCGACTTCGTGCTCGGCTTCACCGAGCCCGAGACCGGCTCGGACCTCGCCAACCTGCAGACGCGCGCCTATCGCGACGGCGACGAGTACGTGATCAACGGCCAGAAGATGTACGGCAATCCCGGCCCGGACGACATGATGTACCTAGCCGTCCGCACCGACCCGGACGCCCCGCTGCGGCGCGGCATCTCCGTGCTCTTCGTCGAGTACGGGCGCGACGGGTTCACCGCCACGAAGATGCCGACCCTCGCCGGCAACACGGTGGGCGCGACGTTCTACGACGACGTGCGCGTCCCCGCCGACCACCTGCTGGGCGAGGAGAACAAGGGCTGGGACTACATCCGCGAGGCGCTCGACCTCGACCGCACCAGCGGCATCACCTACGGCCACCTCCCGCTCCGCCTCAACGAGCTCATCGAGTACGTCAAGGCCTCGACGCTCAACGGGCGGCCACTCATCGACGACCCGTGGGTGCGCGACCGCATCGCGCAGTTCGTGATCGAGGTCGAGGCCGGCGAGCTGTTGCAAGGGATGACGGCGTCGAAGATCGCGGCTGAGCTGCGGCTGCGCATGGAGTCCTCGGTCGTGAAGGTGTTCCTGACGGAGATGGAGCGCCGCCTGGGCGAGTTCGCGATGGAGGTCTCGGGGCCGCTGGCGTCGCTGACGCCGGACTCCGACGACGCGCCCGCGGGCGGGCAGTTCTACTGGACGCACCGCAGCAACCCGGGGATCACGATCGCGGGCGGCAGCAACGAGATCCAGCGCAACATCATCGCGCAGCAGGGGCTGGGGCTGCCGAGGGGGTAGCGTCGCCACGTCGCCAGGCATCTTGACATCATGATGCTTCGAGCATCATGATGTTTGTATGCGAACCACACTCACCCTCGACGATGACCTCGCCTACGTGCTTAAGCAGCGCGCGAGGCTGCTCGACCAGTCGTTCAAGCAGGTCGTGAACGACACGCTGCGACGCGGCCTGTCACCCGGGAGCGCCGATGCCCCGCGCCGCCCGTACCGGGTGCGCACGTTCAGCAGCGACTACGCTCCGGGCGTCGACCCCGATCGACTTACGGATATCGCCAACGAGCTCGAGGATGAGCAGTACATCGAACGACTCCGCAGCGACGGCTCAGGCGATTCGTGATCGTCCCCGACACCAACATCCTCATCTACGCACACAACAACCGCTCGGAATACCACGAGGCGGCCCGGCGCTGGTGGCACAGTTGTCTCGTCGGAAACGAGCTCATTGGACTCCCATGGGTAGTCACCACAGGCTTCGTTCGGGTCACCACGAACCCGCGAATCGCCGACGACCCACTTACGCCGGAGCAGGCAGTGGACTTTGTGATCGAGTGGTTTGAAGCGCCAAACGTGGTGCCGATCGAACCCGGCCCCGAACACCTCACCCACCTGCGGCGCAACCTCGTAGCCGCCGGGGCGGGAGGGAACCTCGTCCCCGACGCACACATCGCGGCACTCGCGATCGAGCACGACGCGGAAGTGCATTCCCACGACTCCGACTTCGGCCGCTTCCCCGGCCTGCGCTGGCACGATCCGATCGCCGCACCGCGCTGACCGCGCCACGCCCTCGTTACCCCCTGCCGGGGTACGATCGAGGTACGCAACCACGCCTCGAGCCGCCGGAGGTCTCCGTGTCGCGCCTGATCCCGACGCGCCGCCTGAGGGCATGGCTCGCCCCTGTGCTCGCGACGGTCGTCCTCGCCGCCTGCGGGGGCGACGACGGGACCGGCGACGCGTCCGCCGAGGTCGACTTCTCAGCGCAGACCGTGGGCGAGGCGTTCAACCCGGACGTGCAGCCGCAGGTCATCAACTCGGCGCTCGCGGTGGGGCCGAACCGCGTCATCGTGGCGCTCTTCACCTCGGAACTCGACCTCGTGCATGACGCCACGGGCGTCCTGCGCCTCTACCGCCTCGATGAAGCCGACACGGGCACGTTCGCAAGTGAGCACCTGCTCCGCCGTTCGACCATCGTCGAGGAGTCCACGCACAAGCACGCCGACGGCAGCGACCACGCCCACGCGGATCCCTTTGCGACCGTGTACCTCGCCCACATCAACTTCGCCGAGACCGGGAAGTGGGGCGTCGCACTCTCCATCGAGGTCGGCGACGAGCGGTACGAGCAGCTCCTCGTCCCGCCCGTGGTCGTGCTCGACCGCACGCCGGAGCCGGGCATCGGCGACGCGTTGCCGGCCAGCACACACCTCACGCTGCGCGACGTGGCGGACGTGTCCGAGATCAACAGCCATCAGGAGCCGATCACGGCGATGAACGAGCTGACGGTCGCCGAGGCGCTCCAGACCGGGAAGCCCGTGCTGGTCGCCGTCGCCACGCCCGCGTTCTGCCAGTCGCGCTTCTGCGGGCCAATGATGGACAGCGTCGTGCACCCGCTCTACGAGGAGTTCTCCGACCGCGTCCAGTTCGTACACGTCGAGCCGTTCCTGCTGCACGAGGCGCGCAACAACCGGCGACTCGTGCCGGTGCCGCTGATGGCCGAGTGGCGCCTGCAGACCGAGCCGTGGATCTTCGTGACCGACGCCGACGGCGCCGTGGTCGCGAAGTTCGAGGGCCTCGCGACGGTGGAGGAGGTGCGCGAGACGCTGGTGTCCGTGCTCGCCTCCGGCGGCGGTTAGGCCGAGCGAGCGTCCTCGTGCCGAAGCCCGACTACACCACCCTCGACTTCCCCGACCCGCCCGACGATCGCCCGTACGTCATCGCCGACATGATCGCTTCGGCGGATGGCAAGACGGTGATCGAGGGCAACGAGGCCGGCCTCGGCTCGCGCACCGACCGGCGGCTGCTCCACGAGCTGCGGCTGCACGCCGACGTCGTGCTCAGCGGCGCGGGCACGCTGCGCGCCACGGGCGCCTCGCCCGTGCTCCACGAGGAGGACCTGGAGGCGCTGCGGCTGGAGCGCGGCGGGTCGCGCTCGCCTATCGGCGCGATCATCACCGCGTCCGGTGACGTGCCCCTCGACAACGGCTTCTTCACCAGCGACGCGTTCGAGGCGTACGTCTACCTCGCCGACACTGCCCCGTCCGCCCGCCGCAAGGCCATCGAGGCGACCGGCCGCCCGGTCGTCGACATCCCGGCCGACGACGCGGTCGCGGCGATGTTGCGCCACATGCGTACCGAGCTTGGCGCCCGGCTCGTGATGCTCGAAGGCGGACCGACACTCAACGGCGAGTGCTTCCGCGCCGGGGTCGTCGACGAGCTGTTCCTCACTCTCGGCGGAGTCGTGGTCGGCGGCCACGGGCTGCCGACGGCCGTCGAGATGCCGGGCGTCGAGGTCACGCGTGAGAGCGTGACGCGCCTCGAACTCCTCGCCGCCGTGCCGAACCCGGAGACCGACGAGGTCTACCTGCGCTACCGCGTCCGCCGCTAGCCCGACCCGGCGCCGGCCACCGCCGCCTCACAGGCATCGACGGCCGAGGTGGCGTCCTCGACGCGCTGGATCGGGGGCTCCTCGCCGTGACCGTCCCGCAGCTCCCACGTCCCGAGGCCGACCACGGGCCGGCTGCTGATCAGCGCGAAGGCGATCTCGGAGAGCGTCCCGAGGCTGCCGTCGATGGCGATCACGGCCTCGCCGGCGCGCGCGACGAGCACGTTCCGCGCGTAGCCGATGCCCGTCGGCAGCGGGATGTCGACGAACTCGTTGACGTCGCCGAGGTCGTCGCCGGGGAGGATGCCGACCGTGAGTCCGCCCGACTCCTTCGCGCCCCGGCACGCCTCGCGCATGACGCCGGTGCGCCCGCCGCAGATCAGCACATGTCCGCGCGCCCCGATCTCGCGTCCGACCTCGAACGCCAGCCGCGACGCCTGCTCGTCCGCTTCCTGCCCGCCGATCACCGAGATGCGCATTGCCCGCCTGCCTTCCTCGACGCCACGTTCGCGGCGAGCGTAGCGGGGGGCGGCGTCGAGCGCTGCCGCCGAGGAGCCAGCGGGTGGGCCGGGCGGCTCAGCGCAGAGGCAGGTCGAGCACGGTGACGAGGCCGCGCCGCGTGTTGGGAACCACGCGCGCCGCGCGCATCACGGCGGCGGCCGTGGCGTGGTCGCCGAAGACGCCGCCCTCGAACCGCAGCTTCAGCGGCGGCGTGCCGTCGACGACGATCTGGTCGTACTCCTCGTCGACCCCGGCGTTCGCCTCGAAGTGGAGGTCCACGAAGCGGCCGTCGGATGTCGTGCCCCGGAGCGTCTCGAGCGTGCCGAGCACCGAGTCCTGCCCGTCGAGCCGGCAAGGGACCATGTCGTGCTGCCACTCGGCCAGCGACCAGCCGAGCGCCGCGGCGAGGAGCCGTGCCGACTCGACGAGGCCGACGTGGCCGAAGCCCCCGGCGTCGCGCCGCTCTTCCCACTGCGCCGTCGACAGCCCCATCCCCACCTTTTGCTGGAATGGCACGCGCCGCCTCGATGGGTCCTGCACGCGGCGCACCTCGACGGACCGGATGCCGTGGGAGATCGAGGTGAGCGAGGCGGGCAGCGCGTCCATGAGGAAGCCGGGGTTCACCCCCGTCGCCACTACCGTGCGCCTGGCGGCCTTCGCCAGCTCATCGAGCCTCGCGGCGATCTCCGGGTGTCGCTCGTCCGGGAAGGTCAGCTCCTCGCACGTCGAGACGACGTGCAGGCCCTGGCGCACCGCCTCCTCGAGCTGCGGCGCGACGCGGTCGAGGTAGGACCCGGTGCAGTGGATGAGGATGCCGTCGTCCGAGGCGGAACCCTCGCGGGCCGCCACGACCGTCGGTTGGACGGCGACGTCGGGCGCGCCCTCGACGAGGTCGGAGAGCGGCCGCCCCACCATGTCCGGGTTGATCTCGACCGCGCCCACCACGTCGAGGAACGGGTCGCTGAGGGCGGTCTCGACCATGAGCAGCCCGATGGGGCCCAACCCCTGCACGATGACGGGCAGCGGTGCGTTCATCTCGAATCCTCCGGCGGCGGCGGGACTACGATTCAGTCTCCGCGCTCTCCGTCAAAGGCGCCAATCAGGGCGCGATCGCCTCGCGCAGCTCCCCGGCCACGCGCAGGCCGCGGGCGGCCTGCTCCTCGGCCTGCCGCGCGCTGTCGCCTGTGTAGCGCGTCGGGTCCAGCAGCTCGGCGAGGCGGTCCGCGCCGAGCCGCGCGGCGACATCCTCGTCGCGCGCCAGGATGGAGGTGAAGGACTCGCCGCTGGTCGCGGCTTCCTGCGCTGCCTCGTAGACCACGTCGTGCGCGCGCTGGCGGCCGATCTCGCGGCCAAGGGTCAGCATCAGGCTCTCCGACATGATCATCCCGCCCGAGAGGTCGAGGTTGTGGCGCATCCGCTCCGGGAACACGCGCAGCCCCGTCACCACGTCCTGTAGCCGCACGAGGATGTCGCCGGTCAGGTCGAGCGCCCGCGTCAGCGCGCGGTCGATCATCACCGACCGGCTGCCGTCCGCCTCGTGGTCGCCGAGCATCGCTTCGAGGGCGAGTGGGACGAGCGACCGCACCTCGGTGTCGTCGGCCATGATGTCCTGGCAGAGCTTCGGGTTGCGCTTCTGCGGCATCGTGCTGCTGCCGATGCTGCCGGGCGGCACGGGCTCCTCGACCTCCCCGAACTCGTCGGACATGAGCGCGCGCACCTCGCGCGCGGCCTTGCCGCAGCTCGTGTCGAGCATAGCGAGGGCAAGCACGTACTCGGTCATGTGGTCGTAGATGGTGCGGCCGGGCAGCGGCATCGAGCCGAGCCCGAGCAGCTCGCCCATGCGCACCTGCAGCGTCGGGCCGTGGCCCTCGAACGAGGCGCCCGTGCCACCGCCGCCGCCGAGCATCGCGACGAAGAGCCGCGGCTCAAGCTGCCGCAGCCGCTCGGCGTGGCGGCACAACTCGTCGATCCACACCGCGACCTTCGCGCCGAACGTCGACGGCACCGCGTGCTGCCGGTGCGTACGACCGGCGATGGCGTCGTCCTTCGTGCGCTCGGCGAGGTCGGCGAGCGCCTCAAGCAGGCCGGCGATCTCGTGGAGCACGACACGGTGCGCGCGCCGCACCTGCAGCAGGTAGCCGGTCTGCGTGATGTTCTGCGTCGTGGCGCCCCAGTGGACGAAGCCGCCCGCGTCGCCCTCGCACAGCCGGTCGAGCTCCCACACGAGCGGGACGAGCCCGTGCCCGGTGACCCGCAGACCCTCGGTGACCCGGTCGAGGTCGAACAGCTCGAGGCGCGCCCCGCGCTCGATCTCCCCGGCGGCCTCGGCCGGGATCATGCCGACCTCGGCCTCGGCGTGGGCGAGCGCGACCTCGACGTCGAGCCATGCCTGCCAGCGGGCCTCGCGCTCGAAGAGCGCGCGGATGCCGGGGTCGCGGACGCGCAGGTTGGTGGGTTGTTCCAGGCTCATCGTGGGCTCCTCGGCGCGGCCCGATGCTACGCGAGGAGCCCGCGCGCGCCAGCCGGGCGCGCCTACTCGCTCCGAGGGCTCACCGACCAACGGGCAGCGGCGACCGCCCCGATCGCGGCGAGGACGAGCGCGAGCACGGCGCCCGGCGAAGGCGCACCTCGCGGCTCCGCGACGCCGGCGGACCCCGTCGATGGCGTGGAAGGCGCCTCGACGAACGTGATGCGCCCCTCGCCGCCGGGGGCGTAGCGCGGGTCGGCGGCGGTGACACTCCCCAGCGTGCCGAGGTAGTCGCGCAGGGCCTGCTCGTCGGAGATGGGCAACTGCCGCGTACCCGCAACGCCCGCGAACATCGCGTAGCTGTCGCCGCCGCCCGCGAGGAAGCTGTTGGTGACCACGGTCACGGCCGGCGCCCCCTCGACGACGGCGCCCTCGGCGACGAGTTGGGCGCCGTCGGCGAGCGTCAGCGCGACGACGCGCGAGCCCGGCGGGAGCGCCGGGTCGTAGACGACGGCTATCCCTGCCACCTGGAGGAACGCGCCGGAGGCGTCGGGATGGCGGGCCACGGACTGCTCGAACGCCCCCTTGAGGTCGGCGGCCCCGACGCCCGGCACGGCGGTGACGCCGTTGGCGAAGGGGAGCACGCCCATCGTGTCCAGCAGGAAGACCGTGCCGGGCACGCGCCTCGTGGTGGGGAGGACGTCGCCGACGTTCTGGCGGATGCCGCCCCCGTTCTGTACACCGACCACCGGCGGCCCGGACCCGCGCGGCGGCAGCCCCAGATCGGCGGCGTGCCGGTCATAGCTGTGCAGGAACGCGTCGGCCACGAGGTTGCCCGCGTTGCTCTCCCGCGTGCGCACGGCGCCCCGCGAGACATCGAGCAGCACCTCGGTCGCCGCGACCGGCGTCGAGGCGAAGCCGGCAAGGCAGGCGCGCAGCGGCGTCTCGATCGCGTCGAGGAGGCTCGCGTCGGGCTCGACGGCGTCGGCGAATCGTCCCGACGCCGCCTCGCCCGCAGGCACGACAGGTCGCGGGTAGCTCGTCTCAGCCAGGACGCGCGCCACCTCGCCGTGCTCGTCGAAGGCCACATCGAGGCGTCCCACGTACTGGTAGGCGCCCGCCGTCGCCACGACGTACACGGTTCGCCCGTGTGCGTCGGTGGCGCGGATCGGGTACTCACCCCACGGCTCGGCGCGCTCGCCGGGCAGCCGCTGCAACGCGGCCGCGACGGCGGGGCTCTCGAGCAGCTCGCCGCCCCCGCCGGCCACGGCGACGTCGACGCCGCTGAGGAGCCCGACGAGCTCGACGTCGTGCGTCACGCTCTGGAGGTGGCTGACCAGCACGATCCTGTTCACGCCCCGAGCGAGGAGCCGGTCGACCTCGGCCTGCACGGCCGCGGCCGTCGTGGCGAGGTCGGGCGTCGCCCGCACGTGGCGCGGCGACGAGATGACGGGCAGCGTGGGTGTCGTCGCGCCCACCACCCCGAACCGGGCACCCGTCGCCGCGTCGGTCACGACCATCGAGCGGCCCACGACACGCCCGTCCTCGACCGGCGGCTCGATGAGGCCGTCGCCATCGAGGAGGTCGGCGTAGCCGGGTTCGCGCGTGAAGTCGAGGTTGGCGCTGAGGATGGGCAGCGACCCGGAGGCGCGGATGAAGCGTTCGAGGAGGTCCGGGCCCGAGTCGAACTCGTGGTTCCCGATCACGAGTGCATCGTAGCCCACGGCGTCCTGCGCGACGGCGTCGAAAAGCGGGTTGCCTTCGGTCACACCGCACTCCAGCGTCGGGCTACTCAGGTAGGCGTCCCCGGCGTGGACGCTGAGCACCGCGTGCCCGGCGGCGCGGGCGTGCGCCGACTCGCGGTCCACGACGGCCTCGAACGCGGCGATGCCGCCGACGGGCACCTCGACGCGCTCGCCGTCGGCATCGACCGTGTTCGTGACGGGGAGCAGCGCGGACTCGCCGTCGCTGTTGTGCAACAGCGTGAGCGTCACGGCGCCCCGCGCCTGCGCGGACGCCGGGGGAGCGAACCGGGGCTCGCCCGCAGGGGCGGCGAGGAGCACGACGGCGGCGGTGACCGCGACCGCGAGTGTGACACCGAGGCTGCGGGGCAACGCGGGTGTCGCCGGCTATCCGAGCCGGGCGCGCCGCAGGCGCAGCGAGTTGGCCATCACCGAGACCGAGCTCAGCGCCATCGCCATCGCCGCGACGATCGGGTTGAGGAAGCCGTGCTCGCCGAAGACCGGCTGCAGCACCGTCGGCGTCGAGGCGCCGTCGAACAGCAGCGCCAGTGCGACATAGCCGAGCCCCGCGGCGACGGGAATCAGCAGCGTGTTGTAGCCGAACGCCCACAGCAGGTTGAGGCGCATCGTCCGCATCGTGGCGCGGCTGAGCGCGATCGCGGCCGCGACGCCGCCGAGGTCCGGGCGCATGAGCGTGACCGGCGCGGCCTCGAGCGCCACGTCGGAGCCGCCGCCCATCGCGATGCCGACGTCGGCCTGCGCGAGCGCGGGCGCGTCGTTGATGCCGTCGCCCGCCATCGCGACGCGGTGGCCCTCGTCCTGCAGCGCCTCGACCGCCGCGGCCTTGCCGTCGGGCAGCACCTCGGCGACGACACGCTCGATGCCGGCCTCGCCCGCGATCGCCTGCGCGGTCTCACGGCGGTCGCCGGTGAGCATGACCGGCTCGATACCGAGCGCCCGCAGCCGGATGACCGCTGCCGGCGTGGTCGGGCGCAGCGGGTCGGCGACGGTCACGAGGCCGGCGAGGCGGCCGTCGAGCGCGACCATGAGCGGCGTCTCGCCCCGCGCCGCCGCCTGCGCGGCATCCTCGTCGAGCGGTCCGGGGTCGATACCTTCGGCGCGGAGGAGTGCCGCGTTTCCGGCGGCGATGGTGCGCCCCTCGACGCTCGCGACGACGCCCATCCCCGGCTCCGCGCGGAAGTCGGTGGGCCAGGCGAGGTCGAGCGCGCGCCGCTCCGCCTCGCGCGAGACCGCCGAGGCGATGGGGTGCTCCGATCCGCGCTCCGCGGAGGCGAGCAACCGGACCAGCTCATCCTCGCCGGCCAGCGCGCTTACGAGCGCCTCGACCGATGCGACCTCGGGGCGGCCCTCGGTGAGCGTGCCGGTCTTGTCGAGCGCGACGGCGTCGACCTCGTGGGCCTGTTCGAGGGCGCGGGCGTCGCGGATGAGCACGCCCGCCGCGGCGCCGCGGCCGATGCCGACGGCGATGGCCGTGGGGGTGGCGAGGCCGAGCGCGCACGGGCAGGCGATGATGAGCACGGTCACGGCGTTGATCAGCGCGAACGTCAGCGCCGGCTCCGGGCCGAGCGCCCACCAGCCGACGAACGTGAGCGCCGCGACCACGAGCACCGCAGGCACGAACACCGCGGCGACGCGGTCGACCAGCGCCTGGATCGGCGCCTTCGAGGCCTGCGCGAACTCGACGAGCTTCGTGATGCGCGCCAGCGCGGAGTCGGCGCCGACCGCCGTCGCGCGCAGCTGCAGCGCCCCCGTCGTGTTCATCGTCGCGCCGTAGACCGCGTCGCCCGGGCCCTTCGCGACGGGCATCGACTCGCCCGTCAGCATCGACTCGTCTACCGCCGATGCGCCCTCGATGACCTCGCCGTCCACGGGGAGCCGCTCGCCCGGGCGGACGATAACGGTGTCGCCGGGCTGCACGGCGGCGATGGGGATCTCGTACTCCTCGCCCTCCTCCAGCACACGCGCGAGCGTCGGCCGCAGCTCGATGAGGCGGCGGACCGCGTCGGAGGAGGTCGCCTTGGCGCGCGCTTCGAGCAGCCGGCCGAAGAGCACGAGCGCGATGATGGCGGCGGCGGTGTCGAAGTAGACGTTGGCGCGCAGTCCCGCCTCCGGCGCGAACAGGCTAGGCGCGAACGTCGCGAGCACCGAGTACCAGTACGCCGCCGAGGTGCCGATGGCGATGAGCGTGTGCATGTCGGCGGCGGCGTGGCGCGCGGTGCGCCAGGCGGCGACGTGGAAGCGCCACCCGGCCCAGTACTGCACCGGCGTGGCGAGGACGAAGAACAGCGGGTGCCACACCCGGTCGGGGACCGCGTCGAGGCCGGGCAGGCGCGTGTACCCCATCGCGCCGATGAGGAGCGCGGCGATGACGCCAGCGAAGATCGTGCGCGTGCGCAGCTCGCGGTACTCGGCGCGGCGCTGGGCCTCGAGGCTGTCACGCGCCTCGTCCTCGTCGAGGCCTTCGCCGGGCAACCACACGTCGTAGCCAGCCTTGGTGACCGCCTCGCGCAAGGCGACGAGCGGCGTGGCCGCGACCGCGACGGTCGCCTCCTCGGTGGCGAGGTTCACGCTCGCCGACTCGACACCCGGCACGTTGACAAGCGCCCGCTCGACGCGTCGCACGCACGAGGCGCAGGTCATGCCTCGCACGGGCAGCCGCAACTCCTCGAGCGCGGCAGGGGTGGGCTGCTCGGTGGTCATGCGTAGATGCTACAGCGTCTGAGAAGAGCGTTTGACGAGCGACCGGCCCTCGCTCGTAGTGTTTACTCATAAGCCATGAGTCGGATAGACTGCTGGCATGTCGAAACGACTGCAAGTGCTCATGGACGAGGAAGAGTACCTCGAGATCCAGGGTGTCGCCCGGCGACAGCGGCTCACCGTCGCCGAGTGGGTACGCCAGGCGTTGCGCAAGGCCCGCGAAGACGATTCGGGCACCATCGAAGCCAAGCTTCGCGCGGTGGCTGAGGCATCGCGCCACCAGTTCCCGACGGCTGACATCGACGTGATGCTCGATGAGATCGAGCGTGGACGACTGCAAGGGCTTGAGTGATCCTCGTCGATGCGAACGTGCCGATGTACCTCGTCGGCGCACGCCACCCGAATAAGGATCGCGCCCTCGCGCTCGTGACGCGATTCATCGGCGAGGGGGAGAGACTGATCACCAATGTCGAGGTCTATCAGGAGATTCTGCACCGATACTCAGCAGTCCGCCGTGGGGACGCTATCGACCACGCGTTCGCGGCGCTCGATGGCATCGTCGACGAAATCCTGACCGTCGACATGGCGGATGTGCGCGCCGCGCGCTGGCTTCTCGCGGAACTCGATGGTCTATCGGCCCGGGATGCAGTGCACGTCGCAGTAATGCAACGCGTTGGGGTCAGCCGGATCTTCAGCTTCGACGCGGGATTCGACGGCTGCCCCGGAATCACGCGCCTGAGCTGAGCCGGAGACCCGATCGCGCGAGGAGCGCTAGTCGTCCTCGAAGATCCAGCGGTCCGTGTCGCGGTCCCAGCTCGGGAGCGGCTCCTCGCCGAAGAACAGCGCGATCTCGCGCGCCGCGCTCTCCGGACCGTCCGACCCATGCACCAGGTTCCGCCCCACCTCGAGGCCGAGGTCCCCGCGGATGGTGCCCGGGGCCGCCTCCGTCGGGCGCGTCGCGCCCATCGTTTGGCGCGCCGCCGTAATCGCGTCGGGGCCTTCGAGCACGGCCGCGACGAGCGGGCTCGACGTGATGTAGTCGACCAGCCCGGCGAAGAACGGCTTGCCGTCGTGCTCGGCGTAGTGCCGCCGCGCCAGCGCCTCGTCGACGTGCATGAGCCGCAGCCCGACGATGCGCAGCCCGCGGGCCTCGAGGCGCCCGAGCACCTCTCCGATGAGTCCTCGCTGTACGGCGTCGGGCTTGACCAGGATCAGCGTGCGCTCCACGGCGCCTTCCCTTCGATACGTCCGATGCGGATTCGCCTGTTCGTCTGCCCGCTGTGCGCTCGCCCCGGCTCAGCGACGCGCGGACCGCGTGATCGGTGGCGGCCTCAGGTACACCACGTCGACGAGCGCGGGGTCGCCGTAGGCCTCGTGCAGCCGCGCGAGGCGCACCAGGTCCGCGGCGCGGCGCACATTATCGTCGGGCGGCACGTCGGCGTCTCCCGTGCGGGCGGCTTCCCGCGCGGCGGCCAGCTCGGCCGTCACCTCGCCGCACCACAGCGAGCCGGGGGGCGCGTCGCGTACGCAGTCCTCGATGGTTTCGAGTCGCGGCGAGTCGAGCGGCGTGGGTGCAAGGGAACTCGCGAGATACGACGCCCACGCGACACGGTTCCCGCCGGCCGCATGCACGGCGACGGTCGGGCGGGCGCCGTCGAGGTGCGGGAACGCCGCCAGTTCGAGCCGTGAGACGCCCGCGAGCGGCAGGTCGAGCGCGAACGCGAGTCCCTGCGCGGTCGCGACGCCGCTGCGCAGTCCGCCGTACCCGCCGGGTCCGGCGTCGACCACGATCGCCGCGAGGTCGTCGCGCGTCACGCCGGCGTCGCGCAGCACTGCATCGATACCCGCGAGCAGCTCGCGCGAGTAGTTGGTCTCGACGGTCCAGCGCCGCTCGGCGCGGACCGTCTCGCCGTCGTCCACGTCCTCCACGTCGACCACGCCGAGCACCGCCTCGGCCGAGGCGGTATCGATCGCGAGGTGGGGGCCGGCGGGAGCGCTCATCCGCGCCCGCCGAGCCCGTCGACGATGCGGTGATAGCGCTCGCCGATGGCGACGATGGTGAAGCGTCGCTCCTCGGCTGCCTTCGGGTCGGGCTCGATCACGACGAGCAGGTGCTCCTCGGGCAGCGCGTCGAGGCCGCGCTCGGGCCACTCGATGAGGAGCGCGCCGTCGGAGGACTGCTCGGCGAGCTGGAGCTCGCGCACCTCCTCGAGGTCGGTGAGGCGGTAGAGGTCGGCGTGGTAGAGCGAGCGAGGGCTCTCCGGCCGCATCTCCTCCTCCGGCACGTCGTGGCGCGCGAGCAGCACGAACGTCGGGCTCGCGACGGGTCCCGGGACGCCCAGGCCGCTGCCCACCCCCTGCACGAGCGTCGTCTTGCCGGCGCCAAGCGGCCCCTGCAGGAGCACGACGTCGCCGGGGCGGAGCAGGCGGGCGAGCCGCCTGCCGAAGGCGCGCGTGCGCGCGGCGCCCTTCGTCGTCACGAGCATCCGGTTCGCGGTATGCACGGTCGCCCTCCCGGGGCGTCTCGCTAGCCTCGCGTGCTGCGCAGCTGGTCCCAGCCACCCGACGGCCGCGCCAGCGGCCGGCCGTCCGCTCCCACGGCTACGACCTCGCCGGGGTGCGCGGTGACGACGCGCCCGATGGTGGTGATGGTCGTCCCCGCGGGCGGCAGCGCGCCGAGGGTAGCAGCGGGCGCGGTGAGCGCCAGTTCGTAGTCCTCGCCCCCGCGCAGCGCGAACTCCAGCGCCTCTTCCGCGCCGAGCAGCTCGACGGCGGCGGAGTGCAGTGGAAGCGCATCGACGTCCACCTCGATGCCGGCGCGCGAGGCCCGCGCCATGTGGCCGAGGTCTTGCAGCAGCCCGTCCGAGATGTCGATGGCGCAGCGCACGCCGGACTCGACGGCCGCCCGCCCGAGCGCGAGCCGCGCCGGCGGCCTGCGGTGCGCGCGCACCAGCGGCGCAGCGCCCGGCGCGTCGGCGCGCCCCGCCTCGATGAGCGCGAGTCCCGCCGCAGCCGCGCCGGGCGTGCCGGAGACGGCGACGAGGTCGCCCGCACATGCGGCGTCGCGTCGCAACAGCGCGGGAGCGCCGTCATCGTCGGTCGTCGCGCTGCCGAAGGCGGTGGTGCTCACGCTGGTTGCGAGCGCCGCGGCGACGTTGCCGCCCGCGACGCGGACGCCGTAGCGCCGGCACGCTTCCGCCACACCGTCCGCGAATGCGTCGACGTCCTCGAGCCCGATGTCGGGGCCGAGGTCGGTCGCGATCAGCACGTAGCGCGGCTCGGCGCCCATCGCCGCGAGGTCGGAGAGCGAGGTCGTGACCGCCCGCCAGCCGACGTCGGCCAGGGACATGGTGTCGCGTCGCCAGTGCGTGCCCTCGGCGAGCGTGTCGACGGTCGCGACGGCGAGGCCGGCGTCGACGGTCCACGCCGCGGCGTCGTCGCCCGGCGGCACGACGATCCCGACGGCCGCCGCATCGCCGAGACGCGCGATGATCCGGTCGATCAGGCCAAACTCACCGAGGTCCTCGATGTCCATGGCGGCAGTCTACGGCGCACCCGGAGCACGCGGAGCGGGCGCACGGGCGTGCGCGCGCGCCGCCGACCCGTCGGCTCACGGGTGCGCCGAACCGTGGTGAGGGTCAGGACCTAGCTGTCGTCCTGTTCCTCGGCCGCCTGCTGGTAGACGGTCTCCGCGGCCCCGCGAAGCAGCTCCAGGCCGCGCACCGCAGCCCGCAGGTCTTCGCCGTCGAGCAGCGCGGCCACCGGCATGAGCCGGTCCTCGCCAAGCCGCCAGAAGCGGTCCACCGCGTCGCGGCCCGTCGAGGTCAACTCGCAGATCACGACCCTGCGGTCGCCCGGATCCGAGGCGCGCTCGAGCATGTCCTTCTGGACCAGGCGGTCCACCACGGACGTGGTCGCCGAGAGCGACGTGCCCAGGTGGCTCGCAATCATGCCCATCCGCGCCGGCCCTCGCTCGTCCAGGAAGACCAGCGTCTTGACCTGGGGCGTGGTCATGCCCAGCTGGGCCCACGCTTCCAGTCGTTCGCTGAGCGTCCTGCGATTCAGATACTCGGCTGCGGTGACGAACCGATCGATCAATCCTTCGCGGTCACCATCTTGCATGAGGCCCCCCTAGAAGCTGCTCTCGTTCCGAACTCTGGGTTGAGTGTGGGCCTCACCGTCAGACCCGCACTCACCCGGTCCAGTCCACGGAACACGCGCCGCCCTCTCGCCCATGGATGAGGTTGGTCGCAGATTCCACCGTCGACGAAGGTATCGTATCTCCAAATGGTATTGGGCGAAACTCCCCCAATCGAGCTATATTCCGGCCCCATTACTGCTGGGAAGGCAGACGGGGCCCGGGATGCGCAACCCGCACCGGCGGCGGGAACAGGAGCCATGTGTTGATCGGTGCGTCAGGAGTCGATGCGCCGCAGCTCCTGGCTCGCGTTCTCCTCGAGGGCGCCGTCACGGATGGCCTGGTGGAGGGCGCGCTCCAGCGTCTCCCGTACGCCCTTCCAGAGCCGGCGGAAACGTAGCTGCCGCGCCACCGCCGCGAGCGCGTCCTCGTGCGCCGTCCACTCGTCCGCCGGCACCGCCGCCCGTATCGCCGCCTGCATCTCCTCCGGCTCGACATCGCCAATCTCGCCGGCTCGCCGCGCCGGCAGCTCCTCCTCGGCCGCCGGCTCAGGCTCAGCGGCCGGTTCGGGCTCAGCGGGCAGCTCCGCCTCGGCGGACGACGTGGGCGGAGCCTCGGGCTCGTCGTCCGGGCCCGCCTCTGGCGCGCTCGTCGGGCCCGGCTCGTCGAGGTCGATCTGGGCGATGGCGGCGAGGGCGTCGCCTTCCTCGATATTCATGACGGCGACGCCCTGCGTGCCGCGGCCCTGGCGGCTGATCGCCTCGGCGCTGGTGCGCATCACGATGCCCTCGCGGGAGATGAGGATCACCTCCTGGTGCGCGTGGATCGCCCGCGCGACCGCGAGCGGGCCGCTGCGATCAGTGACGCGGAACGTGAGGACGCCGAGTCCGCCCCGTCCCTTCGTGGCGTATTCCTCGATCGCCGTGCGCTTGCCGATGCCGAGCTGCGAGACCACCAGCAAGTCCTCGCCGTCACAGTCGATCACCAGCCCGATGACCTGCTCGCCATCGGGCAGCCGCATGCCGCGGACGCCGCCGGAGACGCGCGAGGCCACGCGCAGCGCGTCGACGCGGAAGCGGATGGCGCGGCCGCTGCTGCTGACGAGGATGGCTGTGTCGTCGTCCCCGGCCGCGCGCGCCGCGACCAGCTGGTCGCCGTCCTTGAGGTTCATGGCGATGAGCCCCGCGCGCCGCACCGACTCGAACTGCTCGAGCGGGGTGCGCTTCACATCGCCCAGCGAGGTGGCGACGACCATCGAGTCGCGGCTGAAGTCGTGGACCACCACCATGGCGGTGACGAGGTCCCCGTCCTCCAGCTCCACCAGGTTCACGACGGGGATGCCGCGCGCCTGGCGCTTGCCCTCAGGCACTTCGTAGCCCTTGAGCGAGTAGACGCGGCCGCGCTGCGTGAACAGCAGCAGCGAGTCGTGCGTGTCACACACGACGAGGTGGTTGACGGCGTCCTCCTCGCGGGTGGGGGCGCCGGTCACCCCGCGCCCGCCGCGGCCCTGCAGCCGGTACGTCTCCAGCGGGACGCGCTTCATGTAGCCGCGGTCGGAGATGGTGACGACCACCTGCTGGTGCGGGACGAGGTCTTCGTCGGAGATCTCGTCGACGGGCGGCGCGAAGACCTGCGTGCGGCGATCGTCGCCGTAGTCGGCCTTGAGCTCCCGGCAGTCGTCCTGGATCAGCGCGTCGATCTTCTCCGGGTTGGCGAGGAGGTCTTCGAGGTACGCGATCTGCCCCATGAGCTCCGCGTGCTCGTCCACGATGCGCTGCTGCTCGAGCGCGGCGAGCCGGCGCAGCTGCATGTCGAGCACGGCCTGCGCCTGCCGCTCGGACAGGTCGAAGGGCTCGATGCGGTCGGCCGCGGCGGCGAAGGCGGGCACGGTGGACCAGTCGAACTCACCGCCCATCAGCGCGGTCTTCGCCGCGTCGGCGGACTCGGAGTTGCGGATCACCGCGATCACCTCGTCGAGCCGGTCGATCGCCTTGAGCAGGCCATCGAGGACGTGCGCGCGGTCGCGCGCCTTCTCGAGGTCGAACTCGGAGCGGCGGGTGATGACCTCGCGGCGGTGCTCGATGAACGCCTGGAGGGCCTCCTTGAGGTTCACCGTGCGCGGGCGCCCACCATCGAGGGCGAGCATGTTCACGGCGAAGGTCGACTGCAGCGCCGTGAGGCGGAACAGCTGGTTCTCGACCGTCGCGGCCGAGCCGGTGCGGCTCAATTCGATCACCACGCGCATGCCGTCGCGGTCGGACTCGTCGCGGAGGTCGGAGATGCCTTCGATGCGCCTCGCGCGGACCAGGTCGGCGATGCGCGTGATGAGCGTGGACTTGTTCACCTGGTAGGGGAGCTCGTCGATGATGATCTGGAGCCTGCCGTTGGCGGTCTCCTCGTGGTGCATGACGCCGCGCATCGTGATCTTGCCGCGGCCGGTGGCGTAGGCCTCGCGGATCGCCTCCTGGCCGAAGATGCGGCCGCGCGTGGGGAAGTCCGGCCCGTGCACGTGCCGCATGAGGTCCTCGACCGTGGCGGCGGGCTCGTCGATGAGCAGGATGAGCGCGTCGCAGATCTCGTTGAGGTTGTGCGGCGGCACGCTGGTCGCCATGCCGACGGCGATGCCCGTCGAGCCGTTGAGGAGCAGGTTCGGCAGCCGCGACGGCAACACGACCGGCTCGTTCACGGAGTCGTCGAAGTTCGGCTGGAAGTCGACCGTGTTGCGGTCGAGGTCGGCGAGCATCTCGGTGGCGATGGGCGCGAGGCGCGCCTCGGTGTAGCGCATCTGCGCGGGCGGGTCGCCGTCGATGGAGCCGAAGTTGCCCTGGCCGGTCACGAGCGGGTAGCGCAGCGTGAACGGCTGCGCGAGGCGGACGAGGGTGTCGTAGATGGGGGCGTCGCCGTGCGGGTGGAACTTGCCCATCACCTCGCCAACGATGCGCGCCGTCTTCTTGAAGGCCGAGGCCGGGCCGACGCCGAGCTCGGACATCCCGAAGAGCATGCGGCGCTGCACGGGCTTGAGGCCGTCGCGCACGTCCGGGAGGGCGCGCGAGACGATAACCGACATCGCGTAGTCGAGGTACGAGTCCCGCATCTCGTCTTCGATGCGGGTGGTCTGGATGCGGTCGGAGGTGTCCTGGACCAGTGGGCTGCCTCGGGGGTTCGGGGGAGCGTGCGGATGGCTCCGGGGAGTTGCCTTATTTTACCAGCGGGAACGCCTACGCGGAGCCCCGGACGGGCTTGATTGCCATGGCGCGGCAGGTGACCACCCCGGGGCGCCGAGACGCCTCGAGGAGCTACGCGATGCGGCCGAAAGGCGACGAATCAGACTGCTACCTCGAACTGCTTTCGAACCTGGCCGGTTCCGACGAAATGGGAGAGGAGCCGGTAGTTCCCGGTCTCGTGGCGCACTCGACCCGCGACGATCGCAGGATGTACGCCTACGCGTTGCGCGAGGCTGATCACTTCCATCCCACCGGGGTCCTGCAGCAACCCGCTCCGCTCCCAGTCGGCCTGCGGAATGAGCGCCTCGGAGGCTGCGGCGTCGGCCGCCGCCTCCTCCACACCCAGCTCGCCTTCGAGTTCGCCCACCGACGCGAGGTCATCGAGGAAGGCGTCACGAGCACCTCCGCCGAGGTGGAGACTGACGTGAGCGAGTTCGTGCAGCAGCGTGAACCAGAAATTGTCGATGCGGTCGTAGCGGAGCGTGAGGCCGACCACTGGCCGCCCGTCAGCGAGCTGGAGCGTCGCTCCGTCGAGATATGTCCGCGAAATATGGGGCAGGATGACGAGGGCGATCCCGTGTTCCCCCAGGAATTCCTGCACTCGTAGCGGGCCGTCCTCGGATGCACTGAGCCTGGCGATCTCCCGCAGGAACTCTGGCGTGGCCGTCCCCGGATGGAATGCTCGCTCAGGAAGGTGAGCGTTCGCTTCGGCCATGACCCGCCAGCACCAGGCGGTCAGCGCATACGCGTTCGCCTTGGCGTTCAGGCGCTGACCATCGTTCTTCCGGTACAAGGCCGCTACGGCGGCGGGCCGGACTCCCGCGCGCTCTGCCAGTTCGCGTACGAGCTGCTCAGCATGACCGCGCAGGTCGTCAACTCGGCGAATCCACTCGCGCTTCGCCATCTCCTGCAGCGGAAACCTGCGAAAGTCGATCGGACCCGCGTCGCTAGCGGGCTCCCGGAGGAGGACCTCCGCAGGGATTCGCAGATGCTCGTGGAGCGCGCGAGCCATCGGCATGGTGATCGGGCGCTGCCGGGAGAGCACTTCCGCGACGCGAGCCGGACTCCCGATCAGCGGAACCAGGTCACGACGACTGAGTTCCGCCTGGTCCAGCCGGAACTCGATTGCTGCGACGGGATCGGGGTACGCGAGCGGCTCCTGCTTCGACTCGTAGAGCTCGACGAGATCCGCCAGCACATCGAGCTCATCCCCCTCCGGAGTGCCGTCGGCGGCGTCGAAGATCTCCTCGATGCGCGCGAGCGCACGTTCGAGGTCCGCATCGGTGCGGATTGGGCTGATGGCCTGCATGCCTACACCTCCTCGGCGTCTATGCGGTCGTACTCCGCGTGCGTTCCCAGGAACTTCACGTACGCGAGTCGCTTCGGGTAGTTGATCCAGACGACCAGCCGGTAGTCATTCCCCTTGATACGGAAGACGACGCGGCCGCTCCCGATGATGCTGGCCCGCGGATATCGAGCCAGGAGGTCCGTTGGCGCGTCCCACTCCTCTTTCTCGACTTCCCGATACCAGGCGAGCAGAGGATCCTTCGCAGCAGCATGGCGCTCCCAAAACATCCTCAATGTACGTTTAGACAGTATACGCACGTTCTATTGGTTCCGCCAGAGATACGCAGTACTTCACTCCCAGTTACGACGTATTGTACTCGTGAGTGTACGCCTGAGCGACCAACAGATGGCTGAAAGCCGGGGCCCGGGCCGCCTCCCGGAATGAGCGCTCCGCACCTACGCGGTCCCCGCTGTGCCATCACGATGCGCCACGGCCTCCATCGCCGCGACGTACGCGGCTGGCAGTCCCACCTCCTCCGCCCCTCGCAGCATCGTCCCGAGGTACGCCGCCGAGGGAGCGATGTGCGACGCCTCGCGCGTCGCGACCTGGTAGGCAAGGCAGTCGAGGGACGCGCCGTCCGGGGTCGTCACGGTGACCTCGATGCGGCGGTAGTGGGGCGGGTCCAGGTGCAGGCCCTCCTGTCGGTCGAGGGCATCGCGCTCGGCCAGCGGGACACGCCAGACGGCGCCCCAGACCTCGCCCTCCGGGGCCTCGACGATGTCCGCCACCCCGCCGTCCCACCGCTCGCTGCGGCGCGTGAAGGCGAGGCGGTAGCCGGGCAGGAGAGCAACGCCGACGAGGGCGGCCGAGGGGCAGTTCTCACGCAGACGGGAGCCGAGCAGGTTCGAGCCGTAGCCGAAGTAGGCGAAGGTCCCGGCGTCAGTCAGCGGACGTCTCGCGGCACGCCTCGACGAACGCCTCGAACAGCGCGCGCTGGTCGTCGGCGACCTCGTCGCGCTCCGGGTGCCACTGCACCGACATGGCCCACCGCCGGTCCGGCCGTTCGAGGGCCTCGACGATGCCGTCGTCGGTGGTGGCAACGACGTTCAAACCGTCCGCGACGCGGTCGGTGGTCACGGCCTGGTGGTGACGCGAGTTGACCCGCAGCGTGCGGTCGCCGAAGACGGCGTGGAGCAGGCTGCCCGGCGTGGCCGTGACGTCGTGCCAGCCCGAGTCGATCGCGTCGCCCTCGCCGCGGCGCGCGCGGTGCGGCTCGCGCTCGTGGATGTGCTGGAGCAGTGAGCCGCCGGCGAAGACGTTGAAGAGCTGGTGACCGCGGCAGATGGCGAGCACCGGCACGTCGCGCTCGAACGCGTCGCTGAGCACGGCCGACTCGAAGTCGTCGCGGTCCGGCGCGACCTCGCGCACGTACTCGCTCTGCTCCTCGCCGTAGCGGGTCGGGTCGATGTCGATTCCCGCGGTCACGACGACACCGTCGTAGGCAGGCAGCGCGCGGTCGCCCTCCCACGTGGCCTGGTCGTAAGGCACCGGTTCGGCGCCCGTCTCGACGAGGCGGTCGGTGTAGTCCTCGAAGCGCTCGCCCATCACCTCTTCGGCGCGGGTCACGAGGATGCGTGGGCGGTCGCTCGGGCTCATGGCGGATCCTCGGCGGGCAACCGGCGGCGCGCAGGACGCGAGTCGCTCGCCGGTGACGTCGGGCAGCGAAGATGGTCGGGGTGCGCAGATTTGAACTGCGGACCTCGTCGTCCCGAACGACGCGCTCTGCCAAGCTGAGCTACACCCCGTGGGAGCGCGGAACCGCGCTCGGTGATCGATCGTAGCACCCGCGCGGAGACAGCGTCGAGGCTACACGGGTATGATCTCCATCGAGTGGCAGGGGGGAAAGGCCGCACGGCGCGGATGCCCCCGATCGCCTTCTCCCGGTTCCGCAGGCTCCTCCGCCCGCTCGCGCCGCGCCGCGCCGCGGGCCTTGCGGTGCTCGCCGTCGTCGTGGCGCTCGCCGCCGTCGCCGGGGCGACGCCGGGTGAGGCGCAGCGCGTGAGCCTGGGCGAAGAGAACTCCTGGCTCCGCATCCAGAACGTGGGCAGCGAGCCCGCCACCATCGACATCGAGTTCTTCGACAAGGACGGCGGCGCGGTCGCCCGCGACTACTGCCCTCGCGAAGACGCATGCGAGGCGCTGCCGCCGGGCTTCGGGTGGTCGTTCTTCCAGCAGGGCTACCGGCCGCTCGAGGCCGGCTACCGCGGCTCGGCCGTGGTCACCGTCGACCAGCCCTTCGTCGCGCTGCTCGCGCGCGACGTGTTCAAGGCCAACCTCTTCCAGATCGGCGGCGACTCGCTGCGCCTGACCGTTGGCACCGCGGCGCAGTACGCCCCGATCGTGCAGAACACCGACGAGTACGTCTCGCGCCTCTCCGTCGCGAACCTGAGCGACGACCACGCCGCGTGCTTCCAGATCCTCTACTTCGACGAGGGCTCGACCCGGCCCATCGTCGACCCGCCGGGCGGGACCGCGGGCTGCTCTGCGGGCGGGTGGCTGGTCGCCCCGCGCGGGGCGCTGCTCCGCGACGAGCACGACCTGCCGGTGCCGATGGGGTTCGACGGCTCGGCGATGATCATCGCCCGGCGAACCTCGGCGGGCGTGCCGGCCGACGCGCAGCTGCCGTCGCTGATGGTCGATACGCGCGAGCGCCACGGCCCCGGCCTCGCCACGTACCGCGCCTTCGACGGCCAGGAGCTGAGCCACGAGATCGTGCTGCCGCTGGTGGACCGCAACGCCAGCGAGGGCCGCACGACGTGGACGACGCGCTTCCGCATCTTCAGCAGCGTGCAGACGGAGAACGAGGTCGAGCTCCTGTTCACGGGCCGGGACGAGAGCGGCAGCGAGATCGAGATCGAGCACAGCGTGCTGGTGTCCTCGGTGCTCACGTGCGACCAGCGGCTGGACGGCGCCGGGGGGTGCCTGCCCGACGATGTCACGCTGCCCGGCGTCTTCTTCGGCTCGGTGCGCGCCCGCGCCGCCCACCCCATCTCCATCGTCGCGCAGCGACTCGCCGACGACGGCGCGCTGGCCGACTACCGGGGCTTCACCGCCGAGGAGGCAGCGCGCGAGGTCATGCTGCCCGTGCTCAACAAGAACTTCGGGCCGTGGGGGGACTTCCAGGGCTGGAACTCGTGGTTCCGCGTCGCCACGTTCGACGGCTCGGAAGGCTCGATGCACGTCGTCTACTTCTCGAAGGAGTTCCCGAACGGGCTGCTCTCGCGCGTGATCCGGATCGACGGGCAGCGGACGCTGCGGCAGTGGGATGAGCGGCGCCTGCCCGATGGATGGGTCGGCAGCGCGATCATCGTCGCGAACCGCCCCGTCGTCGCCGTGGCCAACCTCGAAAGCGACGTATTCGAGGGCGACCCCGTGATGCTCTACAACGGCGTCAGCCTCAAGTAGCCAGCCTGCCGCTGCCATCGCCGTTGCCTGCGCCCGTCTGCGAGTAGCCCCCTCGCGCGCTACGCTCGGCGTCGGGAGCGTGGCGATGCCCGACAACGGACTGATGACCACCGCCGAGGTCCTCGAGCGCTACCGCTCGGGGCCGGCGAGCGGCGTGTTCACGGACGGCTCGTGCAGCGGCAATCCCGGCCCCGGTGGCTGGGGCGTCGTGCGCGTGCGCGACGGGCGCGTCGTGGCCGAGCGGCACGGCGACGACCCCGACACCACCAACAACCGCATGGAGTTCGAGGCAATGATCGCGGGCCTCGAGATGATCGAGCCGGGCGAGGCGGAGACCGTCTACTCCGACAGCCGGCTCGTGGTGCAGACCATCAACGAGTGGGCCGCGGGCTGGGCGCGGCGCGGCTGGAAGCGCCGCACCGGGCCCGTCAAGAACCTCGACCTGGTGCAGCGCGCCTACGCGCTCGCACAGGAGCGCCCGCATGTGCACATCGAGTGGATCGCCGCGCACAACGGCGCACGCTGGAACGAGTACGCCGACGCCCTCGCGACGGCGTACCTGCGCGACGAGGTCTGAGCCTCGCCGGCTCGGCTGCGGAGCGTGGCTACCGCCCGCGGTGAGCGGCCCCGGTGACCAGGCCTACCGGCCGCGGTACTGAGCCGGGCGCTTCTCGAGGAACGAGTTGACGCCCTCGCGGAAGTCGTCGGACAGCATGAGGTGGCCGAGCGCCAGCCCGGTGTAGTCCGTGACGCGCTGCAGGTCGTCGTTGTCGTTCATGTACACCACGCGCTTGCTCGCGGCGATGCTGAGCGAGGGGCCGCTGATGATCTCCCCGGCAAGCTCGAACGCGGTGTCCATGAGGTCCTCGAGCGGCACGATCTTGAGCAGCAGGCCGATCTCGTAGGCGCGCTGCGCGTCGATCATGCGGCCGGTCAGCATCAGGTCGAGCGCGGCCTGGTGGCCGGCCTGCTGCGTGAGCAGGTGGCCGAGGCCGAAGTCGGCCATGATCCCGCGCTTGAGCTGCGAGACCTGGAACTGGGCGTTCTCGGCGGCGATGCGCAGGTCCGTGCCCAGGGCGAGGCCCCAGCCCATGCCGACGCAGTGACCGTTGATCGCGCTGATGAACGGGATGTCGCAGTCGCGGATGGCGCGGATGGCGTAGCGCTCGGGGTGGCTCGGCCGCCACGGCATCTTCTCGGTCTCGTTGCCGGGGATGCGCCGCGACAGGCCCTCGCGGACGTCGGCGCCGGCGCTGAACGCGCGTCCCGCGCCGGTGATGATCACGCACTTCGTGTCGTAGTAGCCCTCGTTCAGCGACTGGGCGAAGCGGCCGATGCTGTCGGCCATGTCGCCGGTGAAGGCGTTGAGGCGTTCGGGGCGGTTGAGTTTGAGGACGGTGATCTCACCGTGGTCCTCGAAGGTGACGTGCTCGGTAGCTACTGCGGTGGCCATGGCCCTACTCCTCGGCGGTCATTCGATGCGGCCATGCTAGCGCACGCGTCGAGGGGTGAGATGTGGATCGTCGAGGCGACGGGTCGCGGTCGACCCGGAGTGGCGACTGCTACATCCAGAGGCGGATGGCCGCGAGCGTGATCGCGAGGCCGGCGAGCTGAAGCGAGACCAGTGTGAACTTGAGGCGTTCGATGTCTGCCTTGGTCGCGAGGTGCTCCATCGCGCCCTCTATGCGAGCGACCCGTTCACCGAGCGTCTCGGACTGTGTCGTCATGGCTATTCCGTTCCCACGGCGGTGATCACCGCTACATCCACAGCCGGATGGCGGCGAGGATGATTCCCATGCTCGCCAGGTGGAGCGAGACCAGCGCGAACTTCAGCCGCTGCATCTCGGTCCGCAGCCGCTCGATGTCGGCTTTGGTTGCGAGGTGCTCCATGGCGCCTTCGATGCGCGAAACCCGCTCAGCGAGCGTCCCGGACTGTGTCGTCATGGACGTCATTCCTTGTTGCCGTCGTCTACATCCACAGCCGCATGGCGGCGAGGATGAGCCCCACGCTCGTGAGCTGGATCGAGATGAAGGTGAACTTCATGCGCTGCATCTCCGCCCGTACGTCTTGCAGCTCCGTCCGCAGGCGTTCGACGTCAGCCTTCGTCGCGAGGTGTTCGAGCACACCCTCGATGCGCGCGACCCGTTCGCCGATTGACCCGGACTGTGTCGTCATCGCCGGTTCGTTTCGCTCCGTCGCTCACCCTGCTGCCGTCAGTGTAGGCGTCCAACGCTTCGTTATCAACTAACGATCCAGTTATTACGTATCGAATATGGGGACTCAGCAGGCGTCCCCCGGCGCCGTGCGCGGCCGCGCGAGGAGTTGACTTCCTCACCGCCGTAAACTAGTTTGCATTGCAAACCTAGGGGCAGGGGTACGCCATGGCATCCGACGCCGACCGAAGAACACTGACACCCGAGGAGAGCTGGAGTGCGATCCACGCGACGATGGAGCACGCTCGCAACTCGATGTACATCGCCGGCACGGCGACGATCCTGCTCCTGTGGGGCATGATCGTCTCGCTCGGCTACCTCGCCGAGTACGCGGCCGACACGGTGTGGTCGGACTTCGCCGACAGCCGGCCGTGGCTGAGCGCGCCGCTGTGGGGCGTGCTCGTTGTGGCCGGCATGGCCGGCAGCGCCGTCATCGGACACCGCGCGGGCCGCAACCTCGCGGAGGGCGAGGCGGCGCGCGGCGCGGGTCTGCGCGTGTTCGCGTTCTGGCTGGCCGTCGCCGGCGCCGCCTTCCTCATCCCCGCCGCCGCGGGGCTGTGGGTGGAAGAGCACGCCGAGGCGATCCCGCGCGTCGCGATCGGCATCGTGGCGCTGGGCCACGTCCTCTTCGGGATCATGCACCGCCCGTTGATCGCCGCCTTCGGCGTGGGCATCGCGGCAGCCTTCTACGTCCCCGACCGCCTCGCGGGCGATGGCGCGCTGGCCATGTCGGCGCTGGCGACCCTGGTGCTGGTCGTCGTCGCGGCGGCGTGGATCCGGCGGAGCCGGGTGCTTTGACGGACACCGACGCATCGGGGGCGTCGATCGTCCTCGACGAGACGATCCACCAGCCGACGCGGCTGCGCATCATGACGATGCTGGTCGCGGCGCCGGAGACGGACCGGCTCGCCTACGGCTTCATCCAGCAGACGCTGGGGCTCACCGGCGGCAACCTGACGACGCACCTCCGCAAGCTGCAGGCGACCGGCTACCTCGACACCACCAAGGAGTTCATCGACGCGAAGCCGCGCACGTGGGTCCAGGCAACCCCGGCGGGACGGCGCGCCTTCGCCGAGTACCTGTCGAACCTCGAGCAAGCGCTGAACTGGCGACCGCCCGAGCCGCCCGCCGCCGGGTGACCGCGATCCGCTACGGCTGCTCGTCCAGGAGCACGCGCCCCAGCCACTCGGAGAGGTCGTTCGCGCTGGCGGCGCTGACCTCGTGGCCCATCGGGTATTCCCGGTAGTCGGGGGAGAGGCCGAGGCCCTGCAACGTGTCGCGCGCGCCGCGCCCGCCCTCGACGGTCGCGGTGGCGTCCTGCGCGCCGTGCTGGATGAGGATCGGCAGTTGCCCCACGGCGTCCGAGGGCGGCTCGTCGGCGAGGTCGGCGGGGAAGCCCGTGCTGAGCGCGGCGAGGCCGACCCAGCGCTCGGGCTCGGCGAAGCCGAGCCGGTACGCCATGCCGCCGCCCTGGCTGAAGCCGAGCAGCGCGACGCGGTCGCGGCGCACCGGGTAGGCCTCGAGCGCGTAGTCGAGGAACTCGTTGATGAGGCCGATGGCGCCCTCGATGGCGGCCGGGTCGCTCTGGCCGCCCGGGCCGGCGAAGTCGTACCAGCTGAAGCCGAAGTAGCCCGGCTGCACCTGGATCGGCGCCTGCGGGCAGAGCATGAGCATGCGCCCTGACGCCAGGAATGGCCACAGGCCGAGCAGGTCCTGGCCGTGCGCGCCGTAGCCGTGGAGCGCCACCAGCGTCGGCAGTCCCTCGTCGGGGACGTCGCCTTCCGGGTGCGCGACGGCGTGGATGAGTGGCATGCGGCTCTCCCGTCCGGCCCGCGGCGGGCGAGCACCATGGCGAGTATACGCACCGGGGCCGCGCGCGCCGGGCTGCGCGTGAGGCGTCGAGGGCTGCTAACATCGCCGCGACAGGCGACGGACACGACGGTGGAGGATGCCGATGGCGGACGAACAACCCACGACGCTCGTGACGCAGGAGATGATCGACAACCGGGATGTCTGGAGCGAGAAGGTCTACTCGAGGCCGGTCGAGCTGAACGACATCATCAAGTGGGCGATCGCGGTCTACTGGCCGGACGAGCCGCCTCGCATCTACTGGGACGAGGAGTACGCGAAGACCACGAAGTACGGCGGCATCATCGCGCCGCAGGACTTCAACCCGTTCGCGTGGCCCGTCCCCCGCCCGCCCGCGCGGGAGCTGCCGAAGGACGCCGGCGTGGGCGAGCGCGTCATGAACGGCGGCCAGACCGACACCTTCGGCGTGCCGATGCGGCCGGGCGACGTGATCAGCCAGTCCTCGGCGCTCGTCGACTGGAACGAGCGCGTGGGGCGCCTGGGGCTGACGATCTTCAGCTACACGGAGAACCGCTGGGAGAACCAGAACGGCGAACTCGTGAAGTCCCGCGTCTCCGTCGGCGTACGCTACTAGGAGACGCACACCGCCGGGCGCACCGGCGCCGGGCAGCCAGCACGCGAACACACCGGAGGGAGGCGTATGGCTGAAGAACTGACCACCCTGGTCACACAGGAGATGCTCGACAGCCGCGACGTGTGGAGCGAGAAGGTCTACTCGCGCCCCATCTCGCTGAACGACATCATCAAGTGGGGTATCGCGGTCTACTGGCCGGACGAACCGCCCCGCATCTACTGGGACGAGGAGTACGCGAAGACCACGAAGTACGGCGGCATCATCGCGCCGCAGGACTTCAACCCCTTCGCGTGGCCCGTCCCGCGCCCGCCCGCCCGTGAGCTGCCGAAGGACCCCGGCGTGGGCGAGCGCGGCATGAACGGCGGCCAGACGGACCGCTACGGCGTGCCGATGCGCCCCGGCGACGTGATCAGCACGTCCTCGGCGCTCGTCGACTGGAACGAGCGCGTCGGCAGCCTGGGGCTGACCATCTTCACCTACACCGAGGTCCGCTGGGAGAATCAGAACGGCGAGCTGGTAAAATCCCGCACGTCGGTCGGGATCCGCTACTAGGAGGCAACCATGGCTGAGAACGTGTACTTCGAGGACGTGAACGTCGGCGACGACATCCCGTCGTTCACCCGCCAGACCGACCTGATGCACTGGAACCGCTACGCGGCCGTCAACGACGAGTTCGTCTACATCCACATGGACGACGAGGCGGGCCGCGCCGCGGCCAACGAGCCGGGCGCGTTCGGCATGGGCAACCTGCGCTGGGCATACCTGCTCAACATGCTCCGCGAGTGGGTCGGCGACGAGGTCGACGTCCGCGAGCTGGGCGTCCAGTTCCGCGCGATCAACCAGAAGAACGACGTGCTCACGTGCGTCGGGACGATCACCGAGAAGACCGAGGAGAACGGGGACCACCTCGTCCGCCTCGACACGAACGTGATCAACCAGGATGGCGTCGCCACCTGCCCCGGCCACGCCGTCGTCGCACTGCCCTCGCGCGGGTAGGCCGACACTCCAAGTCGTGAGACCCCTCGGGAGCGTGGGCTCTCGAGGGGTTGATCGCGCCCCCGGCCCGGCGGCGGGTCCCCCATGACGCGTCGCGTGCTCATGTGCGAGCCGGTCCACTACCGGATCGACTACGAGATCAACCCCTGGATGCGCCGCTCCAACCGCGTCGACGGCGCACGCGCACTCGAGCAGTGGCGGCGCCTGCGTGAACGCATCGAGGGCCTCGGCGTCGACGTCGCACTCATCGAGCAGGCGCACGAGACGCCGGACATGACGTTCACCGCCAACGCGGGCGTCGTGGTCGGCGACCGGTTCATCCCCTCGAACTTCCGCTACGCGGAACGCCAGCCCGAGGAAGACCACTTCATCCGCTGGTTCCGCGACCAGCACTACAGCGTCGAGACCATCCACCTCCCGCACTACTGGGAGGGCGAGGGCGACGTGCTGCCCGCCGGTGACCGCGTCTTCGCCGGCTACCGCTACCGCACCGAGTTCCGCGCGCTCGACCACCTCGAGGAGGCGCTGAGCCCCGACCTGGTGCGGCTGGAGCTGGCCGACGAGCGCTTCTACCACCTCGACACCTGCTTCGCGCCGCTGGGCGAGGGGTGCGCGATGCACGTGCCCGAGGCCTTCACCGCCGAGGGCCGCGAGGAGCTCGCGCGGCACTTCGACGACCTCATCGCCGTCGAGCCCGCCGAGTCGCTGCGCTTCGCCTGCAACGCGCTCGTGGTCGAGCGGCAGGTGGTGATGAACACGGGCTGCCCGGCGACCGTGCGCGCGCTCCGCGAGCGCGGCTACGAGGCCGTCGAGACCACCACCGACGAGTTCATCAAGGCGGGCGGCAGCGTGAAGTGCCTCACCCTCATGCTCGACGCATTCGAGCCGGCAGCCGAGACGCGAGCCGGGTAACACGCCCGGCGGCTCGCCGAGCGGCGTGAGGGGCTCCCGGGCGGGCACGCGAAGCTACACTGCGGCCATGCCAATCATCCCGAACCCGCCGGGCACGGCCCCGTGGCGGCCGCGTTCAGCATGACCGCCGAGACCACCGCAGCGACCGAGGCCTGGTTCCGCAGGCGCGGCACCCCGCACTTCATCGACGGGTACAACGCCCGTCGCGACATCCTGACGAGGGCGATGCCCTTCCTCACGATCTTCGTGATGATCGAAGTCAGCGTGGTCAACGTGGAGTGGGCCTGGTGGGTCAACGTGCTCGTCGTGGCCGGCTCATGCGCGGCGTTTGGAGCGGGGTGGGCCGGGCTCAACCACCTGCGCGGGCGCCGGCTGCGCGCGCTGCCGGAGCGGGTGGGCGCCGTGGAGCTGGGCGTGTTCCTGCTGGCGCCCCCGACGCTCAATGCCGTCGTGTTGAGGGACTGGACGCTCGTACCCGTTCTGGCGGTGTTCAACCTCCTCATCCTGTCGGTCGTCTACGTGACCGTGAGCTTCGGCCTGCTGCCGATCCTGCGCTGGGCGGCGTCGCTCCTCATCCGCGACGTCGGCGGGGTCGTGGGACTCTTCGCGCGGGCGCTCCCGCTCCTGCTCGTCTTCATGACGTTCCTGTTCATCAACTCCGAGGTGTGGAACATGGCGGGCAACCTGGAAGGCGACCTCTTCGGGTTGCTGATCGGGCTCTTCGTGCTCATGACGGCCGTCTTCGCGCTGTTCCGCCTCCCTGCCGAGATCGCGGAGATCGAGCGCTTCTCGGGGCCCGGCCGGATAGCCGACCTGGTCCGAGGAACGCCCGTCGAAGGCATCGCGCTCGCCGAGGGCACGCTCCACCTCGACGCGCCGCTGACCCGGAGCCAGTGGACGAACGCCGGGGTCGTCGTGCTGTTCAGCCTGACGGTGCAGGTGCTCTTCGTGAGCCTGCTCGTGTGGGGGTTCTTCCTGATCCTCGGGATTCTGGCCATCGACGCGGGGCTCGTCGCTTCCTGGACTGAGAGCGAGCCGCGCGTCCTCGTGGAAGTCAGCGGGCTACCGGGAGCGGTGGTGACGGCGGAACTGCTCCAGGTGGCGACGTTCCTGGCCGCCTTCTCGGGCTTCTACTTCACGATCAGCGTGGTCACGTCGCGCGAGTACCGCGACGAGTTCTTCGAGGAGATCGTGGGCGAGCTCCGGCAGGCGCTCGCGGTACGCGCCGTCTACCTCGGCGTCATTGCGCAGCAACGCTCGGAGAGCGTGACGGCCGACGCCGCGGACGAGGTGTAGCGCGGGCTCGCGGCTCCAGCGCCACGGACAAGGGCGCGGGACTACTGGATGTGCACGACTTCCTGGGCGCGCTGCCATAGCCCCTCGAGGTCGTAGCGGGCGCGCTCCTCCATGGTGAGCAGGTGCACGATGACGTCGCCGAGGTCGGCGAGCATCCAGCCGTCCTCGTGGCGACCTTCCCAGCGCGGGTGCGTCTCGTGCCCGTCGGCGGCGGAGTCGACAGCCTCGACGAGCGCGCGCATCTGGCGGTCGCTGCCGGAGGTGGCGATCACGAAGTAGTCGGCGAAGCCGGCGTATTCCTGGACATCAAGGAGCACCACGTCGGCCGCCTGGCGATCCGCCAGCGCGTCGACCACATCGTTCGCAAGCTCGATGCCCTGCAGCCGGTCCTCCTCGGTGGTGCTGCGAGTATAGCCGTCGCCGTCGGCGCATGTCGTAGACTCCGCGCCGAGAGCGGCGCGGGCACGACGCCCGCGCGGCGGCAGGGAAGGACAGGCGCGATGCCACTCACGAGCGAGGCGGCGCAACGCATGATCGCGGCGAGCCACGAGCACGCGCGCGAGCTGGGCGTGGCCGTGTGCACGGCCATCATCGACCCGGAGGGACGGCTCTTCGCGTTCGGCCGCATGGAAGGCGCGCGCTGGCTCTCCATCGAGGTCTCACAGGCGAAGGCGCTCACCGGCGCGATGCTCGGCCGCGACGGCCCCGAGCTGGCCGACATGGACCCGTCCATCATCGCCGCGCTCGGCAGCATGCACGGCCGCGCGATGCTCGCGATGGGCAGCGTCACGACGCTGCACGAGGACGGCGAGCTCATCGCCGGCATCGGCTGCAGCGGCGCGACGGACGAGCAGGACGGCGAGTGCGCCCACGCCGCCCGCGACGCCTACTAGCCACAGCCGTGCCTCAGTTGGGGCGCGCGGCTCGCCCGTCTGGTCGGGCAGACGCCTGACGCGCGCTGGGCCCGCTACTCGTCCGGCTCGATGACGACGCGGCCACCCTCGCGGGCGTGCATGTGCAGCACGTGGCCATCGAGTAGGGACATACCCACGAGGGGCGTCGTGTCGGCCACAAGCACGTCGACGTCTCGTGGGACGCCGTCCCACAGCACGGTCGCGCCGTGCATGTCGAGTGTCTCCTCGCTGCCGTTTGCGAGCACGACCTGACTCACGCCGACCAACGGCAGGTCCAGCTCCGCGACGAGTGACGGTGGGAGGGTCAGGAAGCGATTGAAGCCTGTATCGACGACGCCACTCACTTCGAGTGCGTCCCCGGCTTGGCTTCGAACGGTCAGCGGAACGACAGGCTCGTAGGCGGCGTTGACGCGGCCCTCGATCACCCTGCGCTCCGCATGGACCCGCCGCCAATGCTGGCGATCGCCCGGTATCCGACACGGAGCAGCCAGACGTCTACCGCCCCCGGCTGTTCCGCCCTCAGCTCGTCTGCGGCTTCGAGGACGCTCTCGGCAATCGCCCAGCACCCGCTGTCGACGTCGATAGCGATGTACTTCCCGTGGTCCGAGGCCCCCAACCGCGGTCGGATGTCCCGCTCGTAGAGGTCCCCTCCGAGGCGGGCGGTTTCATCGGCAGGTCGCCGGTCCGGCATACCCGCGATCCCTTCCATGCAGCATCATCGTAACGCCGCGCGTGGCCGGAAGTCGCACGCTCCCGTTGCGGTTCAGTCGCGCGCGTCGACCACGCTGCGGGCGACGAGGTCCTCGATCTCCGCCGCCGAGTAGCCGCCCTCGCCCAGCACCGCGCGCGTGTCGCGCGCGAGCGGCGGCGCGGCCATCCGCGCCGCGGTCGGCGTCTTCGACATCTCCAGCACCGGCCCGACGAACGACTGCGGGCCCGTCTTGTCGTGCTCGAGGTCGGCGAAGATGCCCTCGGCCCGCACCTGCGGGTCCATGCGGATCTCCTCCGGGAAGTTCACCGGCGACGCCGGCAGCCCGGCCTCGTCGAAGATCCCGATCCACTCCGCCACGGTGTGCTCGCGCATCTTCTCGCGCATCACGCCCGCCCAGTACTCCATCTTGCGCTGGTTCTCGGGGTCGAGGACGTCGTAGTCGGGGTCGTCGCTGTCCTCCTCCTGCAGCCCGAGCACCTCGCGGAACCCGTCGCGGTTGATGCGCGTGAGCGCGCCGAGGACCACCCCGCCGTCCTTCGCCGCGTAGCCGCCGTAGAAGAGGCCGCCGGTCAGGATGCGCTCCTGGCGCACCTTGATGAGCTCGGGGTAGCTCCCGCCCGCCTCGCGCGTCGCCTGCATCTCCGCGCGCGTCACGTCGTCGAAGTGCACGTCGGTGATCGGGTCGTAGTTGACGTTGTGGCTCTGCAGCCAGACGCCCGTGCGGAGCAGCGAGGTGTTGATCTTCTGGCCCTCGCCCGTGCGCTCGCGGTGGAAGAGCGCCGAGGAGACGCCCATCGCCGTGGCCATCGCGGTGCCGTAGTCGGCCGGCGCGCCGAAGGTGGCGGCGACGGGCGCGCCGTCCTCGGCGATCTTGCCGTCGCCGGCCATGATCCCCGAGTACGCCTGCGCGACCACGTCCGAGCAGCCCTGGCTCGCCAGCTCGCCGCGCGTCCCGAAGCCGGTGCTCTCGACGTAGATGAGGTCCTCGCGGATCTGCCGCAGCGTCTCGTAGTCGATGCCGACACGCTCGGCGACGCCGTAGCGGTAGTTCACCACCACCACGTCGACGGTGGGCACGAGCCGGTGGATGACCTCGCGCCCCTCGGGCTGCTGCAGGTCGACCACGATGCCGCGCTTGCCGCGGTTGAAGGTCTGGAAGGCCTTGCTCTCGTCGGGGACGATGGCGCGCGCCTGCCTGAGCGACTCACCGCCCGGCGGCTCGACCTTGATCACGTCGGCGCCGAGGTCAGAGAGCAGGACCCCGGACATGGGTCCAGCGACCACCAGCGAGAACTCCAGTACGCGAATGCCGTGCAGTGGGCCGGGCATGGTCCCCTCCCTCGGTCCATCGGTGGCGGGCAGCCGCCACCCTCCGTGCGGCGGATGCTATACGAGCGGGGTCAGGGGAGTGCGGCGCGTGCCGTGACGGGCCGTCGTCGATGGTGCCGACGCTAGTCGTGCTCCAGCGACTCGAGGGAGATCCAGCCTTCGACTCCGTCCTCGGTGCGGACGTAGACGAACCAGCCGTCGTACACGTTCCGTGCCGAGGGATAGCATGTGATCCCGCAGCCCGCTTCAGGCACGTCCTCAGGAACCGCCAGCGTGAGTCGATCTCCGCCTGAAGCGCAGCCGACGATGGCGCCGCTGGTCTGTGGCTCCGCGCGCAAGTCCTGGCACGTCTCGTCCGAGCCGATCACGCGGAATACGATCTCATCACTGAAGGGCGGGAACTCGATCTTGGGCGGGAGGAGTAGCCATTTGGACCCCACTTCGCCGGAGTACGGCGTGCTCGTGTACATCACCTCCGTGTGATCGTCACCCCAGCGGAACTCCGATACTCCGCCCGAAGGAGGGACGGTGACCCACCTGTCCTCACGCGCATCCCATACACCGCCGTAGCTCGCAAAGTAACGACCGTCACCGGTTGGGGCGGCGACGAAACCTCCTCCTTCTGAGAGGCGACTGAGCTTCGGCTCCTCCGAGACCTCGACCGCGACACTCCCTACGTCAGTGGTGAGCACGTAGCCGCTGCTGTCGGCAAGCCAGCTTCCCGGCGTGCCCCTGGCCACAGGCGTGCGCTGACAAGCGCGGACCCGACGCGGAACAGCGGCTCGCACGTCCGGGCGTCGGCGACAACCACCGACGGCCATGGAGACGTCTGCGGTAGCCAGTCTTCGTTATAGAAACTCCCCACCGCCTCGCCTACTTGCCACACCACATAGCGTCCATCCGGGGAGAGTTCGCCCCGGCAGCTCGAAAAAAAAAAACGGCTCTTCGCGGCCGGGTAGCGGGTCCCCGCTCCACATGAAATACCGGTTTTCGTAGGAGTACTCCCGGGGCCACGCGCCGTCGCTCCCGTCCGTCTCTCGCCAGTAGATCCTCTGGACGAGCAGCCCCGGCCCCCGGTAGGCCCCTTCGATCAGAACCACTACCTGTTCCCATCCTGCTCGCTCTACGGTTTCGAGGAGAACCCCAGGACTCATCGACTGAACGTCAACGAGGTACACGACAGCGCGATCGACGACGAGCGCTACCGTCGTGCCGTCGGGCGAGAAGTAGGCTTCGGCGAAGTTCTCGATGTTGTGGATGACCTCACCCAACAGGCGCATCTCGCTATCGAGCAGGGCGAAGCGCGCATCAGTCGTGCCTTCGTTCTGCTCGACCGCAAAGACGTGATCGTCGGACATCGCGAGGATGGTGAGCGACTCGTCAGGCCACCTCCATGCCGTCTGGGTCGCGCGGTTGACCAGCAGCCCCGGCCACTTGAGCCACGACCCTGTCGCCGACTAGTTATGGAGGTCGGGGTGGTCATCCCATCCGGTGCCGCGATACCCCTCGATCCGCCCTGTCTCCGTGTCCAGGAAGAAGAAGCCGTACACCCAATCACCTACGTCGATCTGCTCGCCCGGCTCCCACGTCTTGTACTCGAACGCCCCTGTAACGAGCTCGATGCAGTCGATGCCTTCGCACGGGGAGCCCGCGGCCGGCGCAGTGGCCGCAAGTGGCGGCGTGGTGGTGGGGCTCGGCACGGGCGTCGCGGTCGGGGTAGCCGTGGGGGCGACGGTCGCCGTGGGCGTCGGAGACGCTGTGGGCGAGGCGGTCGGGCCAGGCATAGGGGTCGAGGTCTGCGTCGACGCAGGTGGCGGCGCGACGGCGGCGGGCGGGGCCGGGTCGCCCTCCACGATGACCTCGAGGGCCACGAGCGCGACCACCACCACCACGACCCCGGCCAGCGCCGCCGCGCCGACCCCGACCCACGCCAGCGGCCGCCCCACCGACCACAGCGCCGCGGGCACCGCCAGTACGCCACCGAGACGGCGTCGAGGCGTCTCCGGGCGCCAGGCGGCGAGCGCGCGGCGGTCGCGCAGCTCCAGCTTCGCGAGCATGTTCGAGATGTGCGTCTTGACCGTGTCCGCGCTCAGGCCGAGGCGCGCGGCGATCTCCGCGTTCGTGCCGCCCTCGCGCAGCGCGTCGAGGACGCGCCACTCGGCGGGCGTCAGGACATCGGGGTGCCGCGGCCGGCCGCGACGGTTGCGCTCCATGCGGCCATCGTAGGACGCGCGACCGGCGATTTACCTCACCCGGCCACCTCGCGGCCCCCCGCTCGCGCGAGGCGACGGGAGCAGCCCCCGAGGCCCTACCCGGCCTGGTGAACCTCGACCACGCAGCCGTGCTCCCGGGGCTTCTCCGCTGCGCCGGGCGACATCTTCGACGCGCAGGCCGCCCGGCGCGGTCATGCCGAGGTCGGCGAGACCGTAGTCCGAGAGCGGCCGGGAGTTGCAAGCCCGACGCGTTTCGTGAACCATAACCATGAGTGGCGGAGTCGGGCGGTCGCGATCGCGGCCGTGGATCGACTGAGGGACTCCCCGCAATGACCTCGAATCACCCGAACCCGCACACCCCATCGGGCCGCTCGCCGCTCTCGCGCTGGGCTGCCGTCGGCATCGTCGCCGGCGCCTTCGTCGGCGTGCTCATCGTGGCTGCGCTGCTCTTCACCGGCGGCGACGACGCCGGCCCGGCCGTGGTCATCACGCCCGTCGACCCCACCGCCGAGGCGCGCCCGCAGGCCGCGCCCGCCCCGGTCACCTCGACGCCCGCGCCGGTGGCGACAGCGCCTCCGGCGGCCGCGACGCCGCCCGCCGCGACGCCGACGCCCGATCCGGCGAGCACTCCGGCGCCGACGCCCGAGCCCGACGACGGCGACGACACCACCTCGACGACCCAGGAGCCGGCAGGCGCGCCGACGGTGTTCGACCTGCGCGAGCTGCATCGGCTGTTCGGCGAGGCGCCGGACGCGACGCTGGGGCGGCTGCGCATCCCCGTGCTGGGAGTGGACGCGGCGGTGGGGCAGCGCTACGTGGACCAGAAGATGCCGAACCCGACGGGCCCAGGCGACGTCGTGTGGTACGACTTCTCCGAGTGGGACGGCCTCGGCGGGGTGCCCGGCGGCGGCCGCAACGCCGTCTTCTCCGGCCACGTCGACTACAACTTCCCGATCCCGTGGGCCGAGGCGTACTACCGTGGCGAGGGCGTCTTCTTCGACCTGCGCCTGCTCTCGCCCGGCGACGTGATCGAGGTCGAGGTCGGCGGCAAGGTCATGCAGTACACGGTGAAGTGGACGCGCCAGATCGCGGCCGACGGCCCCGACTCGGACTGGCTGCCGGTGCTCACCGGCGACGTGCAGGTGGACAGCATCACGCTCATCACCTGCGGCGGCGAGTTCGACGTCGCCACGAAGTCCTACCGCGACCGCTTCATCGTGCGGGCCGAGCGCGCGTAGCCGCGCCGCCCCGGCCCGGTCACCACTCGACGTGGACGTGCTGCGGCGGCTGGTCTACCGCTTCTACGAGGGGCGGCTGGAGGCCGAGGTGCGCCGCGGCGCGATCCCGCACCACGTCGGCGTGCTCCCGGACGGCAACCGCCGCTTCGCACGCACCTCGGGCCTCGCGAGCGTGGGCGCGGGCCACCGCGACGGCGCGGACAACATCGAGCGGCTCATCGGCTGGTGCGACGAGCTGGGCATCCCGGTCGTCACGATCTGGGTGCTATCGACGGACAACTTCGCGCGCCCGCCCGAGGAGCTGGACGCCATCTTTGCGATCGTCGAGGCGCGCGTCGAGGCGCTCGCGGAGCAGCAGCGCGACGCCGACCTCCCTCGCCGCATCCGCGCCGTGGGCCGCCGCGACCTGCTGCCCGCCTCGACCGTCGAGGCTATCGAGCGGGTCGAGCGCGCGACGGCGGAGCACTGCGCGGGCGACCTGATCGTCGCCGTCGGCTACGGGGGCCGCGACGAGATCGTCGACGCGGTGCGGCGGCTCATCGACGACCGTGCGGAGCGCGGCGACAGCCTCGCCGAGGTGTCGAGCGCCCTCGACGCCGACGAGCTGGGGCGCTACCTGTACGCGCCGGACATCCCGGACCCGGACCTGGTGATCCGCACGTCGGGAGAGCTGCGGCTGTCGGGGTTCATGCTGTGGCAGAGCGCGTTCAGCGAGTACTACTTCTGCGACGCGTACTGGCCGGTGTTCCGCCGCATCGACTTCCTGCGCGCGATCCGCTCGTACGGCCAGCGCCAGCGCCGCCGCGGTCGCTGAGCCCTCGAGGTGATGACGGCGCGCACCACCATCGCCCGCACCACGACCCTGGCGGCGCGGCTCGCCACCGCGAACGGCAGCAAGGCCGCCCCCGCCCGACGCATCGACGCAACGTGCTGCGGCTATGCTGCGCCGCAACGCAGTGACCGCGCCGCACGCCCTCGCCCGCGGGCTGAGGCCCGGCGCGGAGTTGGGGGGAACCGATGCCCGTCCCGGACAATGTGGAGGCGACCGTCCGCGCGCTCATCGACGCCGCCGGGCTGCCGGTCAGCGACGAGGAGTTCGAGTCGCTCGTCGCCGGCTACCCGGCGCTCCGTGAGCTGACCGACCGCCTCTACATCGAGGAGGTCCGCTACGAGGAGCCGGCTCTGATCTTCACGCCGGTCCCGCCGGTACGGGAGTAGCGCGATGCCGTCACCACGCACCATCGAATCCGCCGCTGCCGCGCTGCGCGGCGGCGAGGTCACGAGCGTCGAGCTGACCGGCGAGGCGCTGGAACGGATCGGCGCGCTGGACGCGCGCCTCGGCGCGTTCATCGCCGTCAACGAGGCGGGGGCGATGCAGCAGGCCGCACAGGCCGACGCCGACCTCGCCGCGGGCGTGGACCGAGGGCCGCTGCAGGGCATCCCCTTCGGCATCAAGGACATCCTCGCCACGCACGACCAGCCCACCACGGCGAACTCGCTCATCCTCGACCCCGCGTGGGGCGAGGGCTATGACGCGGTGGTCACGGAGCGCGTGCGCGCCTCGGGCGCGGTGATCATGGGCAAGCTCGTGCTCTCCGAGTTCGCCCTCGGCACCCCGGACGAGGAGAAGCCGTTCCCGATCCCGAGGAACCCCTGGCGTCTCGACCGCACGCCCGGGGGCTCCTCGTCGGGCACGGGGATCGCGGTGTCCACCGGCATGGTGCTCGGCGGCCTCGGGACGGATACCGGGGGCTCGGTGCGCTTCCCCGCGGCGTACTGCGGGCACACCGGGCTGAAGGTCACGTACGGGCGCGTCCCGAAGTGGGGCTGTGTCCCGCTTGGCTACACGCTCGACTCGATCGGCCCGATGGCACGCTCGGCGTACGACTGCGGCGCGGTCCTCAACGTCATCGCCGGCCACGACCCGCGTGACCCGACGGCGTCGACCGAGCCCACCGAGGACTACCTCGACGGCGTCGACGCGGGCGTCGCGGGGCTCCGCATCGGGGTGCCGCGCGCGTACTTCTTCGACCACGAGGACCTCGACCCGGAGGTGGGCGCCGCAACCGAGGCGGTCATCGATGCGCTCGCGGGCCTCGGCGCGGAAGTCGTCGAGGTGGAGTTGCCGCACTCGGACATCGCGAAGGACGCCAACACCCTGACGATGCTCAGCGAGGCCTTCGCCTACCACCGCATGGACATGGCGAGCGAGCGGTGGACCGAGTACGGCAAGGGCGCGCGGATCATGATCGGCCGCGCCGCGCTCTACTCGGCGGCCGACTACATCCAGGCCCAGCGCTTCCGCAGCTGGTACGCGAAGCAGGCTGCGCGCGTCATGGGCGAAGTCGACGCGCTCGTGGTGCCGATGACGCCGGAACCCGCGCCCGAGTACCCTCCGCCCGACATGAACCGCCGCCTGACGATGCCCAGCTACGCGGGGCCGTTCAACCTCCTCGGCTACCCGGCGCTGGCGCTGCCCGCCGGGTTCTCGTCCGAGTTGGGTCTGCCGCTGTCGGCGCAGATCGTCGGCGCCCCGTTCGCCGAGGCGCTGCTGGTGCGCATGGGGCACGCCTACCAGCAGGTCACCGACTGGCACGTCCAGGTCCCGCCCGACGACGCACCGGGTGGGGAGGAGGCGTAAGGAGTTCCGAGCAGGGTGGCGGGCTGACACCGCCCGCCGGGGAGGCCTGCATTGGACGAGCGACACGGCGCCTTCGGGCTGTGGATCAGCGTCGGCGCGCTGGCGCTCGTCGCCGTCCCCGGCCTCGCGCTGCGCTTCACCGGCGCCGATGTCGACCCGGCGCTGGCGTCGGCCGCCTACGGGGCCGGTATCGTGGCGGGGGCGTTCCTGCTCTCGTGGGCGGCCGAGGTCGCCGAACTCGACATTTCCGCGTCGCTGGCCATCGCGATCCTCGCGCTCATCGCCGTGCTCCCCGAGTACGCCATCGAGGCCGTGCTGGCGTGGGATGCCGGCGCCTCGTTCGACCCCGCGACAGGCGCCGTGACCGAGGAGACCTCGCGTGTCGCGGCGAATGTGACGGGGTCGAACCGCCTGCTGATCGGCCTCGGCTGGTCGGCCGTGATCCTGATCTTCTGGATGCGGCAACGGAGCGAGGTCGACCTGCGCGGCGAGGCGGGCGCCGAGATCGCACTGCTCGCGCTGGTGACGGTGGCGATCCTGCCCATCGTCGTCATGGGCCAGGTCCACATCGTGCTGGCCGTGGCGCTCATCGGTGTCTACATCGCCTACCTGTGGATCAGCGCGACCCGCGAGGCCGAGGAGCCGGACCTGGTGGGCACCGCGGCCCGGATCGCGGCGCTGCCCGTGCGCCGCCGCCGCGCGGTGGTGGTCGGCCTGTTCCTCTACGCGGCCGCGGTCATCATCGCGGTGGCGGAGCCGTTCGTGGACGGGCTGGTCGCGACCGGCGTGGAGTTCGGGGTCGACGAGTTCATCCTGATCCAGTGGATCGCCCCGCTCGCATCGGAGTCGCCCGAGGTGATCGTGGCGGTGATGTTCGCGCTGCGCGCTCACCCCGTGGCGGGGCTCACGGCGCTCATCTCGGCCTCCGTGAACCAGCTCACGCTGCTCGTCGGCAGCATGGCGGTGCTGTTCAGCATCTCGGCCGGCGAGGTGCTGAGTTTCCCCCTCGACGACCGCCAGGCGACGGAGTTCCTCCTGACGGCCGCGGTCTCGGCCGCTGCCGTGCTGCTCATCGCGCGTCGCGTGATCGCCTGGAGCACCGGCGCGGTCCTGCTCCTGCTGTTCGCGGCCCACCTGTTCTTTCCCGCCACCGAGGATCGCCTGCGGTTCGTGTTCATCTACCTCGGCCTCGCGCTCGGCCTCATCGCGACGGACTGGCGGCGGGTGCGATACCTCTTCGGCGAGGAGCCATAGCGCCGCCCCCGGGGGGCGTCGCCGCAGGGTCGGGCCATCGTGGTTCGGGACGAGCGCCGAGGGTGGTTGGGATGGCGGAGAGGGTGGGATTCGAACCCACGAGAGGGGGATACCCTCTACCCGCTTTCCAGGCGAGCCTGTTAAGCCACTCCAGCACCTCTCCGCGTGACGCTTGCCGCGCCGTTGGCTTCGCCGGCGCGCCGTCGTGGCGCGCTTCGGTCGGTCGGGATCCATGGCTGGCGGAGAGGGTGGGATTCGAACCCACGAGGCTTTCGCCTACCGCTTTTCGAGAGCGGCACCTTAAACCACTCGGACACCTCTCCACAGCCAGTATAGGCAGGGAGTTCGGCGCCGAGCTATGCGTCCTCGGCCTCTTCCCGCCCCATGCGCTCGCGGTACTCGGACTCGAGCTCTTCGCGCGCCTCCTCGGCGGCGCGGCGCGACTCGATGATGCCCTCGCGCACCTTCTCGCGCGCCGAGCGGAGGTCGTCGGCGATGCTGGCGGCGAGGGGGCCGAACGGGGCGGGCATGTCCAGCAGCTCGCGGTCGGCGTCCAGCGGTTCTCGCGCTTCATCAGCGTGCGCACGCCCGCGTAGGCCGCTGCCGCCACCATGCCCATGAACGCCCAGCCCGCCAGGTCGGTGCGGCGCGACGCGCGCTCCGCCCGCTGCCGGGCCGCGATGCGCATCGCGGCCGCCTCGATCGCGTCGTCGAGGTCGACCGAGGCGCCGATGACCTCGGCCACCTGGTAGGAGGCCCGGCCCTGCGACCTCGGGCGGCGACGGCGGCGGAAGCTGGGCATGGCCTACTCCCTGGGCGGCTGGCGGCGCGCACTGGCGGCCAGCACACTCCCGAAGCCGCGCCGGAACCCTCGTGCTACGGAGACGGCGCGGATCACCGGCGAGACCGCGTTGTCGCTGACGAACTCGACGCTGGTACGGGCGGTCCGCACCATCCCGCGGACGTCGCCGACCATCTCGCGCGCATCGTCGGCCATCTCGCGTGCGTTGCCGGTCAGGGGCCGGACCGTCTCGTTGAAGACGTCGCTGCCGGCGTCCGACGCGGCGCGCAGCCCGAACAGGATGGCGAGCAGCACGATGATCCCAACGAAGAAGAAGAGCACGCCCATCGCGCCGTAGACGATGATCACGCCGTCGCGGATCTGGCCCATCGTGATGTCGAAGTAGAGGATGCCGTACACGCCGCCGGCCGAGGCGAGGACAAACAGGAGCAGCAAGAGGACGACGTATCGCACCGTGCTGCCGCCTTGCCGTTCTTCGTTGTAGCCAGGACGCGGTGGGGAACGCCCGCGCCTCGTCATCGTAGCCGCGCGGGTATTGGCGGACAACGAATCGCGGGCGGGGCTGCGCCAGAACCTTCCACGCACCAGTCAAGAACCGCTCCACCGCCCCCTCGCGTACCCTGAGACGCACGGGACCTCCCCGGGGAGCGCGACATGGACCGTCAGCGAACCGTCGAGCTGGGCACGCGCACGATGACGTCCGCCGAGTTCAAGGCGAAGTGCCTCGCCCTCATGGACGAGGTCAACGCCAGCGGCGACGTGATCGTGATCACCAAGCGCGGCCGCCCCGTCGCGAAGCTCGAGCCGTACCGCGTCATGCCCGAGGAGTGGCTCGGACGCGACCGCGACACCATCGAGATCCACGGCGACCTCATCGAACCCGTCGAGGCCGAGTGGGACCCCAAGGCCGCCCCTGACCAGGTGCTCGACTCGTGATCCTGCTCGACACCCACGTGCTGCTGTGGAGCCGCGCGGGCGACGCGCTGCTCGGGCCCGGCGCCCGCGAGGCCATCGACGACGCCTGGCGGCAGGGCGAACTCGCCGCGTCCGCGGTCACGTTCTTCGAAGCGGCGATGCTGCACGAGCGCGGCCGCTTCTCGCTCGCGGGTGACGTGGACCAGTGGCGTCGCACGCTGCTCGACGAGGGGCTCACGGAGATCCCGACCACCGGTGCGATCGCTACGCGGGCGACGGCACTCGCCGACCCGCCGGGCGACTGGGTGGACCGCATCATCGTCGCGACCGCACTCGACGGCCACACGCTCCTGACGGCCGACCCTCGGCTGCTCGACTGGCCCGGAGACATCGAGACGCTCGACGCGCGGGCGTGACCCCGAGTCGAGCTCAGAAGGCGGCGCGCGCTCCCCGCTCGATCACGCCGCCGCCCACGACCTCGTCGCCGTCGCCTGGCATCGGGCGGTAGAGCACCACGGCCTGGCCCGGCGCGGCCGCGCGCACCGGCTCGTCGAGGGCGACCCCGAAGCCACCCTCGGAGCGGTCGAGGAGCCGCGCGGGCACCGACTCGGCGTGGTAGCGCACGCGCGCCAGCAGGCGCGCGCGCGGCGCCGGCGGCTCGCCGACCCAGCTCGGCGTCGAGGCCTCGAGGCTCGTCGTGAGCAGGTCGTCGGCGCTGCCGACGGTGACCACGCCCGCGGCGGCGTCGATCGAGGTGACGTAGCGCCGCTCCGCCGTGGCGATCCCGAGCCCCCGGCGCTGCCCGACCGTGAAGCCGGCGACGCCGTCGTGGCGGCCGAGCTCCGCGCCGTCCGTGTCGACGATGGCGCCCGCCTCGGACGTCACGCCCCGCGAGCGGAGCAGCTCCCGGTAGTCGCCGCCGGGGACGAAGCAGATGTCGGCGCTGTCGGGCTTGTCGGCGACGCCGAGCCCCAGCTCGGCGGCGACGCGGCGCGTCTCCGCCTTCGGCAGGTCGCCGAGGGGGAAGCGCAGCCGCGCGAGCTGGTCCTGGCCCAGCGTGTAGAGGACGTACGACTGGTCCTTCGCCTCGTCGGCTGCGGCGTGCAGCGTGCGGTAGCCGTCGTGCGCGCGGATGCGCGCGTAGTGGCCCGTCGCAAGCTCCTCGATGCCCATCGCGTTGGCGCGGTCGAGCAGCGTGCTGAACTTGATGCGGTCGTTGCAGGAGAGGCACGGGTTGGGCGTACGCCCTGCGGCGTAGGCGCTGGTGAACACGTCGATCACGTCGCGCTCGAACTCGCGCTCCATGTTGAGCACATAGTGAGGGATGCCGATGCGCCGCGCGGCGGCCCGCGCGTCGGCGACATCCTCGACGCCGCAGCAGGCGCGCCGCGAGCGCAGCGCCGTGTCGTCGGCCTCGGTGTAGAGCCGCAGCGTCACGCCGACGACGTCGTGGCCCTCGCGGTGCAGCAGGGCCGCCGCGACGGCGGAGTCGACGCCGCCAGACATGGCAACGAGGATGCGCGACTTGCTCATCGGTTCATTGTAGGTGCGCGACTGCGAAGGGCCATCCTCGGCTCGAACAGCGGATCGGCGCCCGCCGGGCATCGAGACCGCTGCGAAGCGCCGACCGTCATTCGGTCGGCAGCGGCTCTACCCGGTCTTCGAGCCAGTCCACCAGCTCCGCGAACCGGAACGTGTTGGTCTCGAACAGGTGCATGAAGAACTCGTGGGCTTCTCTGTCGTCGCAGTCGATGAAGTGGCCATTGCCCCGCAGGAAGACATCGGTGACGAAGAAGGCCACGCGCTTGTTCCCGTCCACGAAGGGGTGGTTCACGGCGAGGCCCTCCATGAGCGCGGCGGCCTCCTCGATCAGGCTCGCGTAGTACCCGAGTTGCGGCCGCATCAGGGCGGCCGCCAGGGCGCCTTCGTCACGGATCCCGGCAGTGCCGCCGAATTCGTCGATCAGGACGACATGCATGGCCACAACTTCCTCGATCGTCGGGAAGTCGTGGGTCACTTCGCCAGGAGTTCACCAAGGAGGCGATGTCGCTCGACGCTCGCGCGGAACCGGTCCATCACCTCGGGGCGGACCGTCGCGCGGGCCTTCTCCTCCAGGTACCCACGCATCGCGTCTTCGAGCACCGACTGGAAGTGACGCCCCTCTTCCCGGGCAGCCTGGCGCAGGGCGGCAAGTAACTCGGGCGATGCCTGGCTGGAGAACTTCTCGCGCGTCTGAGCCATGGGGCACGCCTCCCTCGCTCGTTGCTCGCTCCCATTGTCGCGTCCGGCGATCCGGTGTCAAGAACCATCTTGACGCGGTAGTACCGCATCGACGGCGATCGGATGGGGAAACCCCCACACCCCGCGTTCTACGATGGCTCCATGGAGCGCAATCGTGGCGGCCGCCCGCGCCATCCCGACGTGCTGACGCCGGCCGAGTGGCGGGTGCTGGAGGCGTTGCGCGAGGGCGGCACGAACGCCGAGATCGCCGCACGACTCGGCGTCAGCGCGAACACGGTGCGTTACCACGTCTCGAACATGCTCGCGAAGCTGGAACTGCGCGACCGGCGCGCGCGCGCCGCCTGGCGCCCCGAGCCGCGTCGACGCCGCCTCGGCGCGCTGTTCGCGCTGCCGGCCGCGATGTGGGCGGTGGGGCGGCCGCTGGCGTGGGTTGGGGTGGGGGCCGCGGCGCTGGCCGGGGTCGCGGTCGTCGTAGTGGCGCTCGTGGCCCTCGAGGTCATCGTGGAGGGCGATCCCGACCCGCCCGCCGCCGTCGCGCCGCCGCCCGCCACGCCTACGCCGACTCCGTCGCCTCAGCCGACCGCTACGCCCTCGGCGACCTCGACAGCTGCGCGGACGGCGTCTCCGACGCCCACGGCGGCACCGGACCCGAGCCCTGTGGCTACCCCGCCCGCGACGCCTTCGCCGACTCCCACGCCGACGGCGACGCCTCCGCCCACGCCGACTGCCACGCCCACTCCGATAGCTGAGCAGCCATCCCCCAGTCCTCCGCAGTCGTCGGCACCGGCGCGCACCCGACTACCGCCGACCCCGACCTTCGATACGCCGCGGGGCGACTACACTTCGATCACCGTCGGAGCGGAGCATGCCTGCGCCCTGACCAGGTTCAGCGAAGCGGTCTGCTGGGGCATCCACGACGGCACTGTCTGGGATACCCCTTCCGGCCCCTTCACCTACATCACGTCCGACATCATCGATGGCGCCTGCGCGCTCACGACTGAAGGCGGGATCGTGTGCTGGTCGATCGGCGGCGGCCCGATTCCTGATGACGCGCCCGACCCTTCGCGCGATGCGCCGCCCGGGCGGTACACAGCGCTCAGCGGGACTGGCGCCTATAACTGCGCGCTCACCGAAGCCGGCGAGGCCGTCTGCTGGTACGGAGAGTGGGAGCGTGACTGGCCGATACCCGACAGCGATGCTGGTTCGGCGGACGGACCGCGCTCGTGGGTGCCGTGGCGGAGCTGGATGCCCGACGCGCCTCCCGGCCCGTTCGTCGCGATCACCATCGGGATCACTGCGTACACGGGCGAAGACGCCACATCAGCGTGTGCTGCCCGCGCGGACGGCGGGTTTGCCTGCTGGCAATCGCACGGCAGCAGGCACGGTCCGGTAGTGCGCGAGCCATTCGAGTTGGATGGCGACGGATCAGGGACGATGATCGACGGCGACTTCTGCGAGGTGAACGGGTGGGGCTGGCCCCATTGCGACTTCGCGTATGTCGATCGCTACGTTGCAATCAGTCACGGCGCGCGGCACACATGCGGTATCACCACAGAAGGGGCAGCCGAATGTTGGGCCTCGGGCAGAGTCGCCGCAGAGTCCGGGGCGCTGAGCGTGATGAACCCCCCGGATCCCTCACCCAGCCGATACGTCGCTATCAGCGTAGGTTCGGCATACGGGGCTATCAGCATAGGTTCGGCATACGGGTGCGCGCTGACGGAAGTCGGCGAAGCGGTCTGCTGGCAGTCCCAGCGGAACCTGTTGCCCCCACCCGACGTTCGGCCTGGCCGGTACGTGGCGGTGAGCGACGGCAGAAACCACACCTGCGCGCTCACAGAAGATGGCGAGGCGGTCTGTTGGGGGTGGAACAATCGCGGCCAGGCGAGCGTACCCCCCGGCCGCTATACGGCGATCAGCGCCGGTGAATTATATACCTGCGCCCTCACCGACGAAGGAGAGGCAGTCTGCTGGGGGGATGTGACCTACCCGCTCTTCGACACGGAGCAAAGCGGTCCGCCGGGATTGCCTCAGGCGCACAGCCCCCTCCCGGAAGGACGGTACACCGCTATCGCGGCGGGCACGTCGATCGATGGCCTGCCTGGCGTGTGCGCGCTCACCGAAGCGGGTGAGGCGGCGTGCTCAGGCGATTACCGGGGTGCGGAGCCACCACCCGGCCCGTACACATCCATCGACATGCGAGAGGGGCAGGCCTGCGGATTGACGCGGACCGGCAGGGTCGTCTGCTGGGCTGGATACTACCGAGCGCCTCCGGGAGGCCCGTACTCGGCCATGGACGTAGGCACGGGGCTCATCTGCGTGATCGCGGCGGCCGGCGAAGTCCGTTGCCTCGACCACCACCACAGAGCGGTCGTTGGGGCTCCGCCGCCCGGCTCCTATACCGCTGTCGCCCTCGGATTCCAACATGCCTGCGCGCTCACCGCCGCAGGCGAGGCTGCGTGCTGGGCATGGCCGTGGACCAGGTTCAAGGACATCCCCGTAACGAACCCATACGAGGATCGGCTGACTCAGCCCCCTCCGGGCCCATTCATTGACATCAGTTCGAGCGAATTCCGATCGTGCGCGGTGACTGCTGCTGGGGACGTGGTGTGCTGGGGGGACGTGCAATACGAGGAACTGCCTCCGGAGCTATCGCTCGTCTGAGCATCCACGGACCCTGACGCCGGACGTCTCGGAGACACGAGGCGCCCATCCACCCCCACCCCACCATCGTATAGCATCACCCCTCGTGGCGCGCGCTCGCGGCGCGCCCGACGCCGCACGACGAAGGAGGGGACATGCCCGGTCCACTGCACGGTGTTCGCGTACTCGAGTTCACGCTGGTCGTCGCCGGCCCCATGTCCGGGGTGCTGCTCTCCGACCTCGGCGCCGACGTGATCAAGGTCGAGCCGCCCGGCGGCGAGTCCACGCGGCAGAACCGCGCCGTCATCCCCAACGAGGGCAAGCTCTTCCAGGCCTTCAACCGCGGCAAGCGCGACATCGTCGTCGACCTCCAGCAGCCCGAGGGCCGCGAGGTCATCTACCGGCTCATGCCCTCCATCGACGTCGTCGTCGCCAACTACCGCTACGGCGTGCCGAAGAAGATCGGCATCGACTACGACACCCTCAGGCAGTACCGGCCCGACCTCATCTACGTCGAGAGCACCGGCTTCGGCACGCGCGGCGAGCTGGCCACGCGGGGCTGCTCCGACGTGGTCGCGCAGGCCTACTCCGGCATCATGGCGGGCGACGGCAAGGTCGCCGAGGACGGCGCGCCCATCGCCGCCACGTTCGGCGCGCCGGCCGACTACGCCACCGCGATGGCGTCGGCAATGGGGGTCTGCGGGGCGCTGTTCCACCGCGCCATGACCGGCGAGGGCCAGCGCATCAATACCTCGCTGCTCCGCACCGGCGTCTGGCTGCAGAGCCACAACGTCAACCGCGAGCCGGTCACCGACGCGCTCTTCGACGACGTGACACGGGCGGAGCTGAACGCGACGCGCGAGGCGGGCGGCAGCTACCCCGAGCTCATGGAGGTGCGCAGCGAGCGCCGCGTCACCGGCGGCCTCTACTACGGCGGCTACGCGGCGAAGGACGGCGGGATCATCCTCGGCGCGCTCACGAAGCTGAACCGCGACGGCTTCCGCCGCGTGCTCGGCCTGGAGGACGAGCCGAGCGACACGCCCGGCTACAACATGCTCGACCCCGAGAGCCAGCGGCTGGCGGTCCACTTTGGCGAGGTGATGCGCGCGAAGATGCACGAGCGCACCGTCGACGAGTGGATCGAGATCTTCGACAACGCGGGGCTGCCGGCGGCGCCGGTCAACTTCCCGGAGGAGATCCGGCTCGACCCGCAGGTGGAGGCCGAGGGCATCTTCGTCGACCTCGAGCACGACATGACGGGACCGCAGTCCGTGGTCGGCCCGGTGCTCGAGATGTCGGCGACGCCGACCTCGGCGAGCGGCGCCGCGCCGCCGCTCGCGCGCGACACGCGCGGCGTGATGATCGAGGCCGGCTATAGCGAGGCAGAGGTGGAGGCGCTGATCGCGCAGGGCGCGGTCCACCAGGCCGGGTAGCGACGCCGGGCGGGGCCAACTGGCCCGTGGTCAGCCGAGCAGGAGAGCGACGCGGTGTGCTCCCACCGTAGAATGATTGGACGCAGGGCCGCGCCCGCGAGGAGGACGCATGACGGATGCAGCGATGCCTACCCGCGAGCGCAGGCCCCGCGAGGAGACCACTCGCCTCGGCCGGGCGATCTACGAGCGCGATATCAAGGCGCAGGTGGAGTCCAACCACCACGGCGAGTACGTCGCCATCGATATCGACAGCGGCGCCTGGGCGATGTCCGATGACGCCCTCTCCGCCGCGGACAGCCTGCGGGCGCAGCACCCTGAGGCGGTCGATGTCTTCCTGCTTCGCGTCGGGCATCGGGCGTTGCATCACTTCGGAGGCCGGCCCTGGCGGAGGGCGGAGTGATCGAGGGCGTGGTCAACGCCGCGTACGAGGCCGTCATCCCACTGTCCTTGCTAGGCCCGACTGGCGCGGAGCGCGACGTCGAGGCCGTGGTAGACACAGGCTTCACCGGATTCCTGACCCTGCCGCCCTCGCTCGTGGCGGAACTGGGACTGGTGCTCAAGGGCACCAGCGATGGGACACTGGCCGACGGCAGCGAAGTCTCATTCGATGCCTACGACGCCACCGTGCTCTGGGACGGCGCGCCCCGGGTCGTGCTCATCGACGAGGCGGATACCACTCCCCTCGTGGGCATGCTGCTGCTCGACAGATACAACCTGAACATCGACATCGAGAACGGCGGACGCGTTCTCATCCGAGCCAACGCGTAGCGAGACGCCGCGTACTTCGGCGTCCCCTCACCCGCCCCCACCTCTTCCCCTCGCGTTAACCCCGCGGGCCCCGCCGCGTTTATCCGATTGTGATGGGAGAGTGGCGGGTGAGCCGAGTCAGGCATGTCGCTGGCACTCGCGGGTGGTCCCGCGGCGCGGACGCCGGGCGTTCGTACGCCCTCGGGAACCCCGAACACGTCCGCCACGTATACTTGTCCGAGGGTCCCGCCACCGGGGGCCCCGCGCCAACGAGGTCTCCCCACGCTCGCGGCAGGGATGCCGCCCCACATGCCGAACCCCCCATCGAACGGCCTCACACCGGACGAGGAGCGATCGCTGGTCGATCGCGCGCGCTCGGGCGAACAGGACGCCCTCGGAGCGCTGTACGACGCCTACTCCGAGCGGCTCTATCGCTACTGCCTGGCGCGCGTCGGCGACGAGACGGACGCCGAGGACCTCGCCGAGGACATCTTCCTGAAGGTGCTGGGCGCCATCGAACGCTTCGAGTGGCGGCCCGGCGACGGCGGCCGGAGCATCCCGTTCGGCGCGTGGCTGTTCCGCATCGCCCGCAACGAGGTCGCCTCGCACCAGCGGCGCCAGGCCTCGCGGCCGCACTCGGCGGAGCTGCCGGAGACGCTGCACGACGGGCGGCGCGGCCCGGCCGAGCTGGCGGAGACGAAGCTGACCATCGAGGAGGTCTTCCACGCGGTGCGCGAGCTGCCGGACGCGCAGCGGGAAGTGATCCTGCTGCGGTTCTCCTCGGGCCTGACGGTGGCGGAGACCGCCGCTGCGCTGGGCAAGAACGTCCCGAACGTGAAGGTGCTGCAGCACAAGGGCGTCCAGCGCCTGCGCGCCATCTTCGCCACCACCGAGACACCACGAGCGGGCGGACGCTGACGCCATGACGACCATGCACGACCCCTTCGACGACCTCACCAACGGCGACCTGCCGGACGAGCGGGTCGACGGCGTCGACCTCGCGGACGCCGAGCGTTTCGCGGAGGTCCTCGACCGCATCGAGGCGGGCGGCGGGGTCGACCTCGACCCGCGCGAGGACCCGACGCTGGCCGCGCTGACCACGGTCTCGGCACAGCTCCGCGACACCGCCCGCGAGTCCACCTCGTCGCCGCGCTTCGAGTCCTACCGCGCGCGGTCGCGCGACTACCTGCTGCACCGCATCGAGCGCGAGCGCGAGGCGCAGGCCGCCCCGGCGAGCCGGGAGCCGGAGCGCGCGCCGCACCGCGGCGTCGCGGGCATCCCGTTCCTGCGCTGGAACGTGCTCTCGCCGATCGCGAGCGCGGCCGCAGCCGCGGTCGCCGTGCTCGCCTTCGTCGCGTTCTCTGGCAGCGCCACGCTCGCACCCGTCGCGCCCGAGCAGGCCGCGGTCGTCGAACCGCCGGCCGTCGCGCCGGTCGCCGACGACGACGACGGCGACGCGCGAGACACCGCCGAACCGGTGGCACCGCCGCCCGACCCGGCGCGCGCCGCCTTCTGGATCCCCTCGGGCCAGCCGGGCGCCGAGGAACTGCTCGACCAGTTCGCCTCGGCGGTCACGGTGCGCACGACCGTCGACTCCGACGACGCGGTCGCGGCGCTGGACGAGGCCACCACCGACGAGCCCGACGGCGAGACGCCCGCGGCCGACACCACCGAGGCGGCTCCCGCGCGCACTCCCGCCGCGGTCGCGGTGGCGCCGCAGCCTGTAGCCGTGGAGCCGCCGGTCACCGCGCCGGCGCAGCGCCCCACCCCTCGCACGGTCCCCGAGCAGCTCGACTACATCGAGACGCTGCTCGGCGAGCTCACGGTGCAGGTGGAGCGCCAGGAGCCGGTCCCGGGCCGGCTGCTGCGCGAGCTCACCGAGTCGATCGCGGCGGTCGCGTACCGCATCGAGGCGAACCCCGACGAGGTCACGCACGCGCAGGTGGTGGCGTACATCCACGCCGCCGCCGACGGCCGCTTCCTCCTCGCCGCCGCGGTGGCGGACGAGGCGGACGAGGCGGCGCTGAACGCCGCGCGCCGCGTGGCGCAGGACGGCGTCGTCGTCGCAGGCTGGTACTTCAAGTACCGCTAGCCGTCCGCAGCCCGTTCCCCCTCGCGCCCCTCGACTGGGCCCAGCATGACCGCACCCGGTGAGCGTCGTGGCGCTCCCGCGGGCGCGACGCAGGATCGGGACGCGCGATGCAGGCACGGCTGCGGGCACTCGCGCTCGCCGTGCTCATCGCCGTCGGCGGGGGCGACATCGCGCTCGCGGCGGTCGGCGGGGACCCTGACGCCGAGGTCCGCGTCGCCGCGCGCCGCCTGGCGAGCGACCGCGTCGAGTTCGCGTTGCAGCAGCGCGGAGCAGACGGCACGTGGGGCGAGCGCGAGCTGCCGCGTGCGCGCTTCTTCCCTCCGACAGCGCCTCTGGGGCGCTGGCTGTCGAGCACGCCGCTGACGGTGCAGCTACCCGGCGACGGCGCGGAAGCCGAGGTGCGCATCACAGCGCGTCGGCTGGCCGATGACCGCGTCGAGTTCGCGCTGCAGCAGCGCGGTACGGACGGCGCGTGGGGCGAGCGCGTACTGCCGCGAGCGCGGTTCTTCCCGACCTCGGCGAATGTCGGCCGTTGGCTGTCGAGCACGCCGTTGAGGATCCGGGCGTCGGGGCAGGACGCAGCGACATCCGCATCAGCGGAGGCAGTTCCATCCGGCTCGTTCGTCTCGGTGAGCGTCGGGTGGGGCTACACCTGCGGGATCCGCGTCGGCGGCGCCCTCGAGTGCTGGGGCTTCAACTCGCTGGGCGAGTCCTCGCCACCCGACGGGTCGTTCACGTCGATCAGCGCCGGGGCGCACCACGCCTGCGCGATCCGGGAGGACGGAACACTCGCCTGCTGGGGTCGCAACGTGTACGGGGAGTCCGAGCCGCCGGCCGGCCTGTTCACCTCGGTCGGCGCGGGGAGCGTCCATACATGCGGGGTGCGGACCGACGGTACAGTCGCTTGTTGGGGCGATGACTCTGCGGGCCAATCCACGCCGCAGGCAGCGTCACTCACCTCGGTCAGCGCGGGGCATGGTCACACCTGCGGGATCCGCACGGACGGCACGGTCTCCTGCTGGGGTGGGGACGACCGGCATTACGGGACATCGCTGGCCGGCTCATACACCTCCATCAGCGCCGGAGTCGGCTATACCTGTGGGCTCCGGGACGACGCCACCGCCATGTGCCAGGGGAGGAACGACTCCGGCCAGGCGAGCCCGCCGGCAGGCTCGTTCACCTCGATCGACGCCGGGGGCTTCCACACGTGCGGCGTGCGGAGCGGCGGCGAGGTCGCCTGCTGGGGAGCCAACGACTCGGGCCAGGCGATGCCGCCGGCAGGCTCCTTCGCCACGGTCAGCGCCGGGGATCTTCACACTTGCGGCGTTCGCACCGACGGCACGCTCGCGTGCTGGGGCTTCGACGCCTCCGGCCGCGCCGTGCCCCCCACTGGCGCGTTCAGCTCGCTCAGCTCGGGGCTCGGTCACACCTGCGCGGTCCGCGACGACGCTACGGTCGCATGCTGGGGATCGGACGCCTCCGGCCAGTCGACGCCCCCCGACGGCCTCTTCACGTCGATCAGCGCGGGAGGACACTACACGTGCGGGCTGAGGATCGACGGCACGGTCGCGTGCTGGGGCTCCAACTTCTACGGTCAGTCCACCCCACCCGGCGGCTCATTCACCGCGGTGCAGGCCGGGTTCAGCCACGCCTGTGGGCTCCGGACGGATGGCGCTCTCGAGTGCTGGGGCTCCGATTCTGCCGGCCGGGCGAGGCCGCTATCCGGCTCCGCCGTCGCCTTGAGCGCCGGATGGCTCCACAGCTGCGCGATCCGTGTCGGCGGCACGCTCGCCTGCTGGGGGACCTACGCGAGAGGCTCGGCCAGGCCGCCCTCCGGCTCGTTCGTCGCCCTCGGGTCGGGGATCGACCACGCATGCGCGGTCCGCAGCGACGGCACGGTGGCGTGCTGGGGCGAAGACTCGGCGGGTCAGTCCCGGCCCCCCGGGGGATCGTTCAGTGCCGTGACCGGCGGGCGGGCCCACACCTGCGGGATCCGCACGGACGGCACGCTCGCGTGCTGGGGCGGTGAGACGACCGGCCTCGCGACGCCGCCCGAGGGCGAGTTCACCGCCATCAGCGCGGGGTGGGACCACACCTGCGGAATCCGAACCGACGGCGCCGTCGCCTGCTGGACCAGCCATTCCAGGTAGGCCACCCCTCGGAACCCACGAGGATGCGCGGCGCCGGTGTCGCCACGGCTGCGGTCGTAACCGTGGATCCGCCGTCTGCCGCGCCCCCTTCCCCCTCCACCGCTCGCGCGCCTCGCGTGGCTGCGCTACGCTGGATCGGCGGACGCGCCGGGCCGCCGAGCGGCGGCTGGCGGGGGGACGGACGAGCGATATGAACCTGCTCGAGCGCCTGCGAGGATCACGAGCATCCGCGGGCAATGCACCTTCCGCCGAGGACTGTGTGTGCGACAACCTGACCCCACGCTGGCGCGGCCCCGAGGGTATGGATGACGACGCCAACGCGATCGGGTTCGTCTGCCACGAGTGCGACAAAGAGTTCATGCCCTACGAGGTCGTGAACAGACGACTGCGCCGCCGCTAGGCGGGACGCGCGCTCGCCCCACCCGGACGCGCCAGACCCGGGGAAGAGTACCGTGACCCGCACCGCCCTCGGCCACGCTCGCCTCGCGATCGCCGGCATCGCCGTTGCCCTCGCCGTCCTCGCCGCCGCCGCATGCAGCGATGACAACGAGGCCAGCGTCGCGCCCGACGGCACCGTCACGCCGGAGCGCGAGCTGACCGGGCTCACCGCCTGGCTCAACTCGGAGCCGTTCACCATCGGCGAGCAGCTCTCGCGCGGGAACGTCGTGCTGATCGACTTCTGGACCTACACCTGCATCAACTGCATCCGCACCCTGCCCTACCTCCGCGAGTGGCACGAGAAGTACGCGGACGCCGGCCTCGTCATCGTCGGTGTGCATGCCCCGGAGTTCGACTTCGAGCACGAGGCGGACAACGTCCTCGCCGCGATGGAGCGCCTCGACGTCGGGTGGGCGGTGGCGCAGGACAACGACTTCCGCACGTGGCGCGCGTTCGAGAACCGCTTCTGGCCGGCCAAGTACCTCTTCGGCGTCGACGGCCGCATCCGCTACTCGCACTTCGGTGAGGGCGAGTACCTGGAGACCGAGGAGGAGATCCGCGCCGCCCTCGTTCAGGCGGGGCACGACCTGGCCGGGATCCCGCTCGGCAGTGCCGCGCCGGTGCGCGACCCCGACGCGGGCGCGCAGACTCGCGAGCTCTACGGCGGCTACGAGCGCAACTACCACGTGCGTGGCCTCTACGCCGCGCAGGACGAGTACTACGCCGGCCCGGACCTCGAGCTTGAGTACTTTGACATCGACACCGCGGAGCGGGACCGCGAGCACAACCGCTGGTACGTCCACGGCCTGTGGCGCAACGAGCGCGAGGCCATCGTCCACGCGCGCGAGACCGCGAACTTCGAGGACTACTTCGCGCTGCGCTTCGTCTCGCGGAGCGTCAACGTGGTGCTCAACCCGCCGCCCGGCGCCCCGTTCACCGTCGTCGTTGAGCTCGACGGCCGCGCGCTGCGCGCCGACGAGGCGGGCGCGGACATCGTCTACGACGAGGCGGGCCGCAGCATCATCGTTGTGACGGAGCCGCGCGCGTATGCGATCGTGGAACTGCCCGAGTGGGGCGACCACGAGCTGAAGCTGCGCTCGAACTCACAGAACTTCGCGATCTTCGCTCTCACCTTCGGCAACTACCTGGAGGGCGCATGACCACTGCCGACCCGCAGGCAACTCGACGCATCGCCCCGTGGCGGGGCGTGCTCACCGTCCTCGCGGTGCTCGTCGCCGTCGTCGCGTTCGCCTGCACCACCGACGACGAGCCCGAGGCCACGAGCACGCCAGCCCCCACGCGGCCGGTGGCGACGCCTCGTGCTGCCACGCCGACACCCGCGCCCTCGACCCCCACGCCGACGCCGACCCCCACCGCGGGGCCGCGGCAGGACATGACCGCCTCCACGCAGCGGGCAACCCCGACGCCGACACCCAGCCCGACGGCGACCCCCACGCCCACGCCGACTCCGACGCCCACCCCCACGGCGACGGCGACCGCCGCTCCGACACCTCCTCCGCGGCCGACCCCGCCACCCACGCCCGAGCCGCCGCGCGTCGTCCCGCAGATCGAGGTCACCGGGCTCGGCCGCTGGTTCAGCTCGGAGCCGTTCACCATCGGCCAGCAGCTCTCGGCCGGGAACGTGGTGTTGATCGACTTCTGGACGTACAGCTGCATCAACTGCGTCCGCACGCTGCCGTACCTCCGCGACTGGCACGACAAGTACGCCGAGCACGGCCTCGTGATCCTCGGTGTGCACCGCCCCGAGTTCGACTTCGAGCACAGCGCCACGAACGTCGAGGCCGCCATCGAGCGGCTGGAGGTGACGTGGCCGGTGGCGCAGGACAACGACTCGCGCACGTGGCGCGCGTTCAGCAACCGCTACTGGCCCGCCAAATACCTCTTCGACACGACCGGGAAGATCGTCCACACCCGCTTCGGCGAGGGGCGCTACCTGGAGTTCGAGGAGCAGATCCGCGCCGCGCTCACGCGCGCCGGCAGCGACGTCCGCGCGATCCCGCTCGGACAGGGTGACCAGGCGCGGGACAGATCCGAGCGCGCGAAGCAGACGCGCGAGCTCTACGGCGGCTACTGGCGCGCACGCGGCGTCTACGCTGCGCAGGATGAGTACTACGCCGGGTTCGACCGCGAGGTCGAGTACGCGGACATCGATACCTCCTCGGAGACGCGCGAGCACGACAAGTGGTACGTGCAGGGGCTGTGGCGCAACGAGCGCGAGGCCATTGTCCACGCGCGCGAGACCACGGACCTCGAGGACTACTTCGCGCTCTTCTTCCGCGCGCGCAGCGTCAACGTGGTGCTGGAGCCGCCGCCGGGAGAGTCATACGACGTCTACATCACGATCGACGGCAGGCCGCTGACCGCGGCCGAGGCGGGCTCCGACGTGCAGTTCGACGCGGCGGGCAACAGCCTCATCCGCGTCGACGAGCCACGCCACTACGCCATCGTCGAGCTGCCGCAGTTCGGCGAGCACGACCTGCGGCTCGCGTCGAACTCCGACAAGTTCGGGGTCTTCGCGCTCACATTCGGCACCTACCTGGAGGGGCCATGATGCAGCTACTCGGAAGTCTCAACACAGCACGGCGCGCCGCGCTCGGCACGCTGCTCGCGGCCGGCCTCGCCCTCGCCCTCGCGTGCGGCGGCGACGACGCGACGGAGCCGGACGAGCCGGCAAGCGGGAGCACGGCGCCCGTAGCCACGCAGGCGGCGGCGCCGGCCGCCGCCACCACGACCGCGGAAACGACCTCGGATGCCGCGAGCGCTGACAGCAGCGGGCTCGCACCTCGCGCGATGGCCGCGGGCGATGCGGGCTTCGACAGCGGCTACCCGCGCTACGTGGACGAGGAGGCCGGCCTCACGGTCGTGGTCGGCACGCCTGACCTCGGCGTCGGCTCGCAGCGGGTGGCGTTCGTGGTGAGCGACGACATCGGGCTGGTGAAGTTCCCAATCATCAGCGTGACCGCGCAGTTCCAGGACGACGACGAGCCGGGCGAGCCGGCGCGCGCGAGGTACTACGACTTCCCCGAGGGCATCCGCGGCCTCCACGTCACGCAGCTCGACTTCGACCGGGCGGGGCAGTGGATCCTCGAGATCGCGTTCCCGCTCCCGGACGGCTCCTCGGGCGGGACGAGCTTCGCCGTCCAGGTGGCGGAGCAGACGCACGCGCCGGACGTCGGCGACGCCGCGCCGGCCAGCGCCAACCGCACGCTCGCCGACGTCGCGTCGGTGTACGAGCTCTCCACCGGCGCCGAGCCGGACCCGGAGCTCTACGGGCAGACCATCGCCGAGGCCCTCGAGGACGACCGCCCGCTCGTCGTGGTGTTCGCCAGCCCGGGCTTCTGCACCAACGCACTGTGCGGGCCGCAGGCGGAGGTGCTGAGCGTCCTGCGCGAGCGCTACTCCGACCAGGCGAACTTCATCCACGTCGACCTCTACGAGAACCCCGAGGAGATCCGCACGCAGGGCCTCGACATCGCCATCGAGACCCCGCTGCTCATGGAGTGGGGCCTGGAGACGGCCGAGTGGACGTTCATCATCGACGCCAACGGCATCGTCACCCACCGCTTCGAGGCGTTCGTCGCGGAGTCCGAGCTGGAGCCCGCGCTCCTCGAGGTCATCGAGCAGTCCTGACCCGGCAGCCGCGACGGGCGGCCCCGCTGTAGCCTTCGACCCGCACGCCGCGCTCCGGGTGGTCCGGGCGCGGCGCTGCGGACGGCGAGGGCTCCATGACCACCACGCGCGAGGACGTGGCCCGCGATCCGGGCGGCATGTTCGCCTCGTTCCGCGCGCCCGGGTTCCTGCGCGTGTGGATCGGCGCTGTGCTGTTCGCGCTCGGCATCTGGATCGAGCGGCTCGCGGTCGGCTGGTTCGTGCTCGACGTGACCGGCTCGGTCTTCCTCGCCGCGCTCTCGCTCGGCATCCGCTCGATCCCGAACCTGCTCCTCGGCCCAGTCGGCGGGGCCGTCTCCGACCGGCTGCCACGAGGTCGCGTGCTGGCGGTGACCGCCCTCGTGCGCGCGGTGGCGGCGGGCCTGATGGCGCTCGTGGTGCTCGTCGACGTGGCCACGGTGCCGCTGCTGCTCGCGCTCGTCTTCGTGACGGCGGCCACGCTGGCGTTCCACAACACCTCGCTGCAGCCGCTGCAGGCCGAGCTGGCGGGCCCGGAGCGGCTGGGCAGCGCAATCAGCCTCACCTCGTTCGGTCAGCGCTCGGTCGGGGCGGCCGGGGCGCTCGGCGGCGGGGTGCTCCTCGGCTCGCTCGGCCCCGCGCCGACATTCCTCGTCGCGACGCTGCCGCTGGTCTGCGCGGCGGTGGTCTTCGCCCGCCTCCCGTCACCGCCGAGGGCGCCCGTGACGCGCCCGCACCTCGCGCGCGACGTGTGGGACGGCCTGCGCCTGCTGGCGCGCACGCCGGCGATCCGGCTGCTGCTCGGCATGATGATCGTCATCGAGATCCTCGGCTTCTCGTTCGCCAGCCTGCTGCCCGCCGTCGCCGAGCGGGTGCTCGAGGTGGGACCGGAGCGCCTCGGCGTGCTCACGGCGGGGATGGCGGTGGGCGCGATGTTCGGGACCGCGCTGCTGGTGGTGACGGCCGACCGCCTGCCACGCGGGCTGATGCTCGTCTCGGTCTTCGTGACGTTCGGGGTGCTGGTGGTCGTGCTCGGCAACTCGGAGCTGTTCTGGCTCTCCGTCGCCGTCACCGCCGGCATCGGCGCGTCGGCGGCGATGGTCGACGCGCTCGAGTGGATCATGCTGCAGGCGAGCGTGCATGCCGAGGTGCGCGGGCGCGCCCTCGGCGGCTGGAACTTCGCGATCGGCTGGGGCTGGCTCGGCCCGCTCGGCATCGGCGCACTCGCCGACGCGACGAGCGTGCCGCTGGCGCTGACGCTGAGCGGGACGCTGCTCGTGATCTTTGCGTTCGGCGCCCTCGCGGCCTCGGCCACGCTGCGCGCGCGGTAGGCGCCCGTGCGGGCTGGGGGCCAGTCGCGCCATAATCGGGACGCGCCTCTTGCAGCGACGAAGGAGCATGCTGATGGCAGCGGAATTCGAACGTCGGGGTATCGACTTTTTCCTCGAGGAGCTGATCGCCGTCCTCGAACTCGAGGCCGACGCCACACCCGCCATCGTCTTTGAGCCCCGGCGCATCTATGCGACCGTGGAGGAGCGACTCAAGGACCGCCGGGTCGTGAGTACCGAGGACAACGCAGCGCGCGAGTACGCCTACTCGCTGGTGACGCGGCTGTACTACCTCGCGAACTGGAATGAGGACGAGAAGGTCGGCGCCCCCGCCTGAGCTGCGCACCCGTCTTGAGTAGGCAGCGCAGAGGGGTCGCTCAACCCACGCTCAGGCGCCGCCATGCGGATCCTGCTCCGCGAGGTAATCGTCGTGCCGCTTGGCCACGTCAGGCTTCGGATCGCTCCCGATGCCGACGATCGACCACAGCTTGCGGCGCTCCTCGAGCTTGCCGGGGTCGATACTGATCGATACGGGTCGCCCTTCGCTGTCGAGGTCAATGTAGACCCCACGGATGACGGCGACACGGTCGCTCGCACGCCCGGCGTCCGCCCCGCCGAGGGGCTCCGTCGTCTTCGACCCGTGCGATCCCGGGAACTCGCCGACCGCCGCGATCAGCTCGCGGGCGCGCGCCTCCACACGTCGCCGCCGCTCCGGCGAGAGTGCGTCCAGCCGTTCGTCGAGGGTCGCCATGGCCATCTCCTCGTGCGTACCAACTCTAGCCTACGCCCCGATCCGAGACGGCCACCAGTTCCAGCGCCCGAACATCGCCACCAGCGACGGCACGATCAGCGTGCGCGTGATGAACGTGTCCATCAGCACGCCGACCGCGACCGCGAAGCCGAGCTGCAGCAGGTCCTGCAACGGCAGCGTCATCAGCGCGGAGAACGTCCCCGCCAGGATGAGGCCCGCCGAGGTGATCACGGGGCCCGTGCGGGCGAGCGCGTGGCGGGTCGCCTCGGCGAGCGGCGCGCTGCGCGCCTCCTCGCGGATGCGCGACATCAGGTAGATGTTGTAGTCGACGCTCAGCGCGTTGAGGAACACGAACAGGAAGAACGGGACGCCCTGTCCCACCCCCGACTGCCCCAGCAGCACCACGAACACCACGACCGCGAGGCCGAGCGTCGCGAAGTACGTGAACGCGATCGTCGCCATCAGGTAGAGCGGCGCGACCAGCGAGCGCAGCAGCAGCGCCAGCACGACGCCGATGGCGAGCAGAATCAGCGGCAGCACCACGCGTGAGTCGCGGTTGCCCGCGGCCTGCGTGTCGTACGCCTCGGCGGTCTCGCCGCCGATGAGCACGCCGCCCGGGTCGAGCCCGGCGTCGGCCGCGCTCTCGCGCGCGAGCTCGCGCAGCTCGGGCACGGCGTCGAGGGCCTCCGGCGCGTACGGGCTCACCCCGAGGATCACGTCGATGCGGGCCTCGTCGCCGTCGGCGGAGACAAAGCCCGCGCGCGCCCCCTCGGCGGCCGGACCGGCGGGGGACCCGGCCTCGATGCCGAACGGCCGGCTCGGACCCGCCGCCCCGGCCACGAGGGGATGGCCGGCCAGCGCGAGCGTCATCGCGTCGAGCCTCCCAAGCACGCCTTCGTCGAGCGCCTGCTCGCCCGGCGCGAGCGAGACGAAGACGCGCGTGCGCGCGAGCTCGCCGCCGGGGAAGCCGGTGCGCAGCAGCTCGAAGCTGCGGACCGACTCGGTGTTGTCGGGCAGGCTTTCGAGGCGGTCGTACGTCGGCTGGTAGGCGAACAGGCCGGCGATAAGGATGGCGAGCGCGGCGCTCGTCGCGGCGAGGGTGACGCGCGGGCGTCGCAGCACCACGCCGCCGATGCGGCCGTAGACGCTGCGGCGCCAGTCGACGGGCGCCTCGCCCGCGGCGGCGACGCGCGGCTGCAGCGGCCAGAAGGCGCGTCGTCCGAGGATCGTCAGCACCGCCGGGATGAGCGTCAGCGCCGCGAGCATCATCAGCGCCACCGCCAGCGCGATCACCGGCCCGAGCGTCTGGTATGAGCGCAGGATCGCCAGCCACAGCGCCGCCGAGGCGACGAGGATCGTCGCGCCCGCCGAGGCGACCGCGCCGCCGACGCCGCGCATGGTGCGTCGCATCGCCTCATGGCGGTCGGCGCTGCGCGTCAGCTCCTCGCGGAAGCGTGCGGAGACGAAGAGCACGTAGTCCGTCCCCGTGCCGAACAGCACGACGGTCATGATGCCCGTCGCCTGCCCGGAGACGGGCAGCTCGAACTCCCGCGCGATGAACGCCGCGATGCCGCCCGCGAGCTGGAAGACCAGGCCCACGCCGAGCAGCGGGATCGTCGCCATGATCGGTGAGCGGTAGATCGCGATCAGCAGCGCCAGCACCAGCGCCACGGTGACGAGTAGCAGGAACGTGTCGATCTGCCGGAAGACGCCGACGATGTCCACCACGAGCCCGCCCGGCCCCCCGACGGCGACCTCGACGCCCGGGAGGTCGAGCGCCGAGGCGCGGTCGCGGATCGCGTTCACGGTGTCGGCGAACGGCTCCTCGGCGGGCTCGCCCGAGACCTCGACGAAGATGTAGAGGGTCGTGTTGTCCGGGGACACGAGGCCGGGCACCGCGCCCGGCGCGCGCACATCGGAGATGTTGTCCGGTGCGTCGGGACCGGTCATCCACGCCACGAGGTCGTCGACGGCGGCGAGGGTCGGTCCGGAGAGCCCGGCGGCCTCGCGGAAGACGATCAGCGTGGGCGTGCCGCGCGACGGGAACTCGTCGCGCCGCAACTCGAACGCGAGTGTCGACTCGGCGTCGCCGGGGAGGAACAGCGCCTCCTCGTTCTCTCGCACCTCGTCGAGGCGCGGGAGCTGTGAAAGCAGCACTCCCGCCGCGAGGACCCAGACGAGCAGCGTGACCCACTTGCCGCGTGGACTACTGACGAAGTCGGTGACGGCCCCGAGCACGGCTACGCGGCCCCACCCGAGGCGCGGGAACGCGTCACCGATCCGGTGTTCACCGTCGTCAGCAAGTGCAGGCTCCCCGGGCGTGCGGCCGCTGGCGTATCGAGGCTACAGGCGGTCCGGCGCGGGGGGAACAGCGTGGCGCGCGCCGTCCCGCGCGGGGCGGCGAAGTGGCATAGTGGAATCCTCGGGACGCGGAGCGCGGCCCCTCCCCAACCGCCTGGAGGCGACGATGCAGTACGACGGCCCGGCCGCGACCCCCTTCGTGGGCCGCATGATTGGCGCGGCGCGCCTCAACCGCGACGTGTACGAGGAGATCGAGCACGATCGCAGCGCGACGCCGCAGGCGGCCATCGTCGTTGTGGGCACGAGCCTCGCGGCCGGCATCGGAGGCGTGACGCAGGAGGGGGTGCTCGGGCTCGTCGCGCTCACGCTCGCCGGCCTGGTCGGCTGGGCCGTCTATGCGTGGTTCGCCTACTTCATCGGGACGCGCATCTTCGCCACCGAGGAGACCTCGGCGGACTGGGGCGAGGTCGCGCGCACGCTCGGATTCGCGAGCTCGCCGAGGATCCTGCTGATCCTCGGCCTGGTGCCCGGCATCATCGGGGTGGTCGGCTTCGTCGTGGGCGTGTGGTTCATCCTCACGACCATCACGGCGCTGAAGGCCGCGCTGGAGATGGGCACGTGGCGCGCGGTCGGGACGGCGCTGGTTGCCCTGATCGTGCAGGGCATCGTCTTCAGCATCGTCTTCGCGATCCTCGGTTGAGCGGCGCGCCCGCATGGACCCCCGCGAACGGTTCCCAATCAGCCTCGGCGAGGCGATCTTCTCGCTGCGCGCGATCCGGCGCGTCAAGCCCGACCCCATCCCCGAGGAGGACCTGCGCGACATCCTCACCGCGGCGATCCAGGCCCCCAACGGCGGCAACGCCCAGCCCTGGCACTTCCTCGTCGTCCGCGACCGGGAGCGGCGCGCCCGGCTCGGCGAGCTCTACCACGAGGCGTGGTGGGCGAAACGCGCCGACGAGGGCATCCGCGGCCCCGAGGACCTCGACCCCGCCAACCGCGTGTCGGCCTCCGCGATGCGGCTCGCCGACGAGTTCGGCGAGGCGCCGGCCATCGTCCTCGTCTGTGCGACGGCGCAGGGCGCGGGGGCGATGGGCTCCGTCATCCCCTCCGTCGAGAACCTGCTGCTCGCCGCGCGCGGGCTCGGCGTCGGCGGCACCATCACGACGCTCCATGCATCGGTCGACGAGCGTGTGAAGGCGCTGCTCGACATTCCGGCCGAGGCGCAGATCGTCTACGCGGTGCGGCTCGGCTACCCGCGGGGGCGCTTCGGGCCGGTCACTCGCAAGCCGCTCGACGAGGTCGCCTCGGGCGACCGCTGGGGCGACCCGTTGGTTTAGCGATGGGACCGGGAAGCGCGCCGCACCGGCCGCGGGCTCAGCTCCAGCCTCGAACACGCGTGAGGTGGGGAACCGCCCGAGGGTCTATCACGTATTGATCAGTGGAGCCGAATGGCGGGCAACCTGATGGCGCGAGGCGATAGCCCTGTGCTGAAACACACCCTGGCCGGGGCGTTGCTGCTCCTTGCCGCCGTCATCGCCGTCGGCGGCGGGGCCGCGCGCGGGCCGCTGGCCCCTGGCGACGGCGTCGCGCTCGCCCAGGTGAGCCCCGCCGGGGACGCCGAGGTCGCCACACTCGAGGTGCGCGTCGTCGCGCGACGCCTCGCCGATGGCCGCACCGAGTTCGCGCTGCAGCATCGCGCGGACGACGGGTCGTGGGCGGCCCGGCGCCTGCCGTCGCGACGCTTCTTCCCCGCCGACACCGAGGTGGGGCGATGGCTCTCCAGCTCCCCGCTCACCGTTGCGCTGCCGGCGGGCGGCGCCTCGGCGCCGTCGACGCTCGTCGTGCGCGTCGCCGCGCAACTGCTCGCCAGTGGCAGCATGGAGTTCGCGCTGCAGGAGCGCGACGACGACGGGTCGTGGGGCGAGCGACGGCTGCCCACGCGGCGCTTCTTCCCCGCCGACACCGCCGTGAGGCGATGGCTCCCCAGCTCCGCGCTCACCGTCACGTCCGCACGCGTGGAGTTCGCGCCGAGCGGCAATGACGTCCCGCGTCTCGCCACGGCGACGATCGGGTTCCCGGTCACGCCCGCGTCGACGGACGGCGCGAGCCTCGTCGCCGTCGACCCGCCCATCGAGGGCTCCTTCGTGTGGTCGGACGAGCGGACGCTGCTGTTCCAGCCCGCGTTCCCCGGCTGGCAGCGCGGCCAGCGCTACGAGCTGCGCGTGGACGGCGCGGCGTCCGGCCTCGGGCGCGACTTCACGCACGCCTTCACCGTCGGCGGCGGCCTCGAGGTGGCCTACGTCATCCCCGGCGACGGGGACGTCGAGGTGCCGGTCGAGGCGCAGGTCCTCGTGCAGTTCAGCCGCTCCGTGGCCGCGCTGACCGTGCTGCAGGAGGGCGACGCGCCGCCGGTGCTGGAGTTCGACCCGCCGCTCGCCGGGAAGGGCGAGTGGCTCAACACCTCGCTCTACCGCTTCGTCCCCGACGACCTGCGCCCGGCGACCACGTACAACGTGCGCATCCCCGCCGGGCTCTCCTCGGCGGCCGACGGCGTGCCCGCAGCCGACTTCGAGTGGAGCTTCGAGACGATCCAGCCGGCGGTCGTGAGCTTCGAGCCGGCCGACGAGACGAAGTGGGTCGAGCCCGACGCGCCGGTCACCGTCACGTTCAACCAGCCGATGGACCGCGCCTCGGTCGAGGCAGGCCTCGCCCTGCGTCCCGCGAGCGGGTATGCCGTCACGACGGCGTACGAGTGGAGCGAGGGCGACACGGTGGTGACGCTGACACCCTACGCCTCGCTGGCGCACGGTGTTGGGTACGAAGTGGTTGCGCACGCCGGCCTGCGAGGCGCGAACGGCGGCGTCACCGCGACCGCGCGGACCGCCGGCTTCACCGTCGTCTCGTACCCGTGGCTCAGGCGCACGACGCCGCACGACGGGGAGACCAACGCGGGCACATGGTCCATCGGGCTCTCCTACAACAACCCGATGGATCCCGAGTCGTTCGAGGGACGCGTCTCGATCAGCGGCATCGATCCCGACGACATCGAGGTGTGGGCGTATGAGGCCGATGTCGGCGTGTACGCGCCGCTCAAGCACTCGACCACGTACACGGTACGCATCGCAGCGGGCGTGCGGGACCGGGGCGGGCGGACGCTGCGTGAGTACAGCTTCTCGTTCACTACTCGGCCGCGGCCGCTCCCCGCGCAGTACGTGAGCTTCGCGGCGCCGCGCAGCTTCACGACCGTAGCGGCTGACGGGCCGCAGGTGCTCCACTACCACTCGGCACGCTCCGAGGCCGTCGACTTCGTGCTCTACCGGCTGACCGAGGCAGAAGCCGACACCCTCCTCGAACGGGGCTACATCGACCACTGGAGGGATGAGCCGTTCCAGCCGTCGGGCGACCCAGTACGCGAGTGGACCGAGCCGATCGCCGAGGACCTGCGAGACCAGTCGAGGCTGTACTCGACCACGTTCGGTGGTGGGGGGCCGATCGCCAGGGGCGACTACCTGCTGCGCGCGTCCAGCGAACGAGTCCACGGCTCAAGGGAAGCGCCCTCTGCAGTGCTGATGCTGAGCGTCGTCGACACGGCCATCGTCACGAAGATCGCGGACGACGAGCTATACACGTGGGTCGTCGATTACGAGACCGGGGACCCCGTGCCGGGGGCGGAAGTGAGCGTCTCCAGCGTCAATCACCTGCATCTTGGCCCCCAGGCCGCCGTTACGGACCCGAAGGGGCTCGCGCTGACACCGGTGGAGTGGACCGGCGGACGCACGTATGGCGAGCACATCGTGCGCGTGGCGTCCGGCGGTCATTACGGCGTGAGTTCCACCAACTGGGACGGGCTGTGGTCTGACTGGGACCGCAGGCATCAGTTCTACCGTGCGGGCGAGATCGGCTTCGCCTACACCGATCGGCCCATCTATCGCCCGGGCGAGACAGTGTTCATCAAGGGCATCTTGCGTGCCGAGGATGACGCGGCGTACTCGCTCCCCGTTGACTCGCCGACCTACTGGGTGCGTGTCAGCGACCCGCAGAACAACGAGCTGCTCCTGGCCACGGAGCTGCGACTGAGCAGACTCGGGTCGATCGCGACCTCGATCGTGCTGCCGCCGCTCGCGAGCATCGGTGAGTACATCGCCACGGTGGGCAGTTACGCGACCGGAAGCATCGCCGTCGCCCGGTTCACCGTGGCGGAGTTCCGCGTCCCCGAGTTCGAGGTCGCGGTGGAGGCGTCGGACTCGGACTACGTCGCCGGCGACGCGATCGCGACACAGGCGAGCGCACAGTTCTACTTCGGCAGCCCAGTAGGCGACACGGACGTCGAGTGGAACGCGCACGCGCAGCCGACCTCCATCCACGTCGAGGGCTACGAGGACTACTCGTTCAGCGACTACGACTACTACACGCGCGACGAGTACCGGGAACCGTGGCGCGGCGGCGGCGAGGCCCGCGCGGACGCCTCGGGCGTGGCGCGATTCGACGTCCCCGCAACGCTGGCGGACGGGGAGGGCACGCACGAGTTCACCATCAGCGCCACGGTGACGGACGCGAACGGGCAGGCCGTGTCCGGCAGCACCGCGGTCACCGTCCACCCAGCCGCGTGGTACGCCGGCATCAAGACCGAGTCCTACATCGCGCGGGCCGAGGAGCCGCTGGCGGTCCACGTCGTGAGCGTCGACTACACGGGCCGGATCGCACCCGGGCGCCCGGTGACCGTGCGCATCTACGAACGGGAGTGGGAGCGGACGAAGCAGCGCCGCCGCGGCGGGTACTGGTACAGCTACGAGCCGGTCGACACGGAGATCCAGCCGCGCACGGTCACGACGAACGAGGCCGGCGAGGCGTCATTCGACTTCGCGCCACCCACATCCGGGACCTACCGCCTGGTCGCCGAGTCGACCGACGAGGCAGGGCGCGTCGCGCGTTCGTCGCGCTTCATCTGGGTGAGCGGCCGCGACTTCGCGCCATGGCCCGGCCGCGACGACGACACCATCGAGCTCATCGCCGACCGCGAGGAGTACGAGGTGGGCGACGTGGCGCGCGTGCTCGTGCCCGCGCCGTTCGCGGGCGCGACGGCGCTGGTCACGATCGAGCGCGGGCGCGTGCTGAGCAGCGAAGTACGCACGTTCGAGACGAACAGCGAGTTGCTCACCATCCCGATCGAGGACTCGCACATCCCCAACGTCTTCGTCGGCGTCGTGCTGTACCGCGCGCCCACGGAGGAGGACCCGTACCCGCGCTACGTCGTCGGCTACGTCGAACTCCCGGTCTCGACCGCGCCGCGCCGGCTCGATGTCCGCGTCGAGCCGGACCGGGAGCGCGCAGCCCCGGGCGAGACCGTGGCGTACGAGGTCACCGTGACGGACGCGGAAGGCCGCGGCGTGGTCGCGGAGGTCTCGGTGGCCATCGTGGACGAGGGGGTGCTGGCGCTCGCGGACGGCGACACACGCGACGCGATGGACGCGTTCTGGTACCGGAGGGTGCTCGGGGTGCGTACGGCCTCGTCCCTCCGAGTCTCCGTCGATCGCCACAACGAGGCGTACGAGGAGGCGGCACAGGGCGAACCCGCCGAGGGCGTCGCCGGCGCAGCCCGCACAGACGATGCTCTCGAAGACGCCGACGTCGGTGGCGGCGTGCCGTCGGCGGCTACCGCGACGGCCAGCGTCGCCAAGGCTGCTCCTGATACACCGGTGCGCTCGAACTTCCAGAACACAGCACTCTGGGTCGGCCAGCTCACGACAGACGAGGGCGGCGCCGCGACGTTCGAGCTGCCCGTCCCGGACAACACCACCACCTGGCGCGCCTCGGCGCAGGCGGTCACGGCGGACACGCTCGCCGGCTCGGGGTCCAGCGAGCTGCTGGTCACGCAGCCGCTGATCGTGCGGCCCGCGCTCCCGCGCTTCCTCCGCGTCGGCGACCACGTCGGCCTGCGAGCGCTTGTCACGAACCGCACCTCGGCAGCGCGCGAGGTGACCGTGGCCATCGAGGCGACGGGCGTCGAACTCAGCGAAGACGGCGCGCAGACCGTCCGCGTGGAGCCGGGAGGCTCAGCCGTCGTCACGTGGCCTGCACGCGCGACCGCCGCGGGCATCGCCACGGTGCGCTTCCGCGGCGCCAGCGCCGACGGCGGCTACGCCGACGCGGTCGAGCTGAGCCTGCCGGTCCACCTCGCCGTGACGCCCGAGACGACCGCGACCGGCGGGGTCGTCGAGGACGCGCCGGCCATCGAGGCCGTGTACCTGCCCGACTACGTGATCACGGGCGTGGGCTCGCTGGAGCTCTCGCTCCAGGGCTCGCTCGTCGGCGCGCTCGACGAGGAGCTCAGGCACTTCAAGCCGTACCGCTACGAGTCGACGGTGCGCGTCGCGAGTCGCGTCGTGGCAGCCGTCGCCGTGCAGCGCGCCACGCCGGGCGGGCTGGACGACGCGCAGCAGCGCCAGCTCGAGGCCGACGTGGCGAAGCTGACCAGGCTGGGGAGCTACGAGGGCTGGGGCTGGTGCGAGGGCTGCGAGCCGGATCTCTGGGTCACCGCCTGGGTGCTGATCGCCCTCGGCGAGGCGCGCGATGCGGGCCACGAGGTCTCCGACGACGTCCTGGAGGATGGCGCGTGGCTCATCACCCGCTACGTACACCGCGAGACGGATGTCGAGCAGCCCGCCGACCCGAACCTGCACGCGTACCTGCTCTACGCGCTCGCCGACGCCTCGAACGACGGCCGCGAGGTCGGCGACACCGCCCGTCGACAGGCAGCGTCCATCCTCGCCATCGCCGAGGAGCAGCGCGCGAAGCTCACCAACTGGGGTCGCGCGTACGCGCTGCTCGGGCTGCTCGCCAGCGGGCACGCGGCGGACCACCCGGCCGTGCGCGCGATGCTCAACGACCTCACCTCGAACACCATCGCCAGCGCCAACGGCAACCACTGGGAGGACGAGCGCGTCGCGGGTTCGATGCACAACGCGAGCGTGCGCATCACCGCGATCGTGCTGCGCGCCCTCGTCGAGGTGGATCCCGGCCACCCGCTCATCGAGGAGACCACGCGCTGGCTCGCCCTCGCCCGCTCCGCCGACCGCTGGAAGTCGAGCGTCGAGCGCGCCGAGGGCATGGCGTCACTCGGCGCCTACGCAGCGCTCACCGGCGAGACGCGCGGCGCCTACGACTACTCGGTGCTCGTGAACACCGACCGGGTGCTCGCGGGGCACTTCGACGTGCCCGCCCGCGACTACCTCGACGCCACCTCGGTAGCGCTCGCCGACCTCCCGCTGGGCGAGGTCAGCCGCGTGCAGTTCGAGCGCGAGGCGGATACGCCGGGTCGGATGTACTACGGGCTCAACCTGCGCTACGTGACCCCGGCGGCGGGCATCGAGGCGCTCAACCGCGGCTTCGCCGTCTCGCACCGCTACTCGCTGCTCGACGACCCCGACACGGCCGTCACCAGCGTCGCGGTCGGCGACGTGGTGCGCGTGACCGTGACCGTGGTCGCGCCCGCCGACCGGCTGTTCGTGCGGGTCGAGGACTTCCTGCCGGCCGGCCTCGAGCCCATCGACCCGCAACTGAACATCGTCGCGCCGTGGGTGCGCCAGCAGCTGTGGGAGGAGCAGGCCGCGGCGCTCCGGGGCAGCTCCGGGGGGTACTGCGCGCCGTGGTACGGCTGGTGCTTCAGCCCGTGGGACCAGGTCGACCTCCGCGACGACCGCCTCGTGCTCCAGGCGAGCCGCCTGCCGCAGGGCGTGCACGAGTACGTCTACTACGCCCGCGCGACCGCCCCCGGCGACTTCTTCGTCGCGCCCGTACACGCCGAGGAGACCTACCTGCCGGAGGTCTTCGGCCGCAGCGACAGCAGCCGCTTCACGGTGACCGGTGACGAGTAGTCCCCGGATGCACCTCGACGCCCCCGCGCCGCCGGCCGTGCTCCCCCGGCCCCCGTGCATGCTCCGTCGCGCGCCGGACGAGGCGGTTCGCGCGGGGGTGGGAACGATCCGGGGGGTGGGCGCGTATCCATTACCAGGATGGACATCGCGACCGCGCGGCCGACAGCAATCACGCTGCGGCTGCCCGTTCGAGGCGAGGCGCCCATGACCGATGACGAGGCCGTCCGCCGTTGCCAGGAAGGCGACCGCGACGCGTTCCGACACCTGGTCGAGGCCTACAAGAACCCGATGTATGGCACCGCCGTGCTCATGACGAGCAACCCCGCCCTCGCCGAAGAACACGTGCAGGACGCGTTCCTCAACGCCTGGCGCGGCATCCGGCGCTTCCAGCGCGGCCGCCCCGTGAAGCCGTGGCTCATGCGCATCCTGGTCAACACGGTCATCAGCGCGCGGCGGCGACGCTCGCTGACCACCGTCTCGCTCGACGAGTCGCTCCCCATCGGGGCGCCCGACGACGACGCCGAGGCGATCGAGAACCGCGAAGTGCTGCGCCAGGCCCTCGACCAGCTCACACCCGAACACCGCGAAGTGGTGGTGCTGCGCTACTTCGCCGACCTGACCGTCGCGGAGGTCGCCCGCTCGGCGGGCATCCGGGAGGGCACCGCGAAGTCACGACTCCATCGCGCACTCCGCCAGATGCGCGAGCTGCTGGCCCAGTCCGGCGTCATGGAGGTTGCCGGCAATGATGCGTAACGACTCGCCCGACCCCGACATGGAGCGCCGCCTGCGCGACCACTTCGCAGACGAGGCGGAAGACCTCCACGCCCCCGACGACCTCTGGGACCGGCTCGAGAGCCGCCTGGGGGAACAGGACCCGCCGCGCTTCGCCCTGCTGCGCGGCGGAATGGCCTGGTTGCAGGGCTGGACGGCCGAGCGCCCGGGGATGGCAACGGCCGCGGCGGCGGTCCTGGTCCTTGCGATGGGGATCACGACCTGGAGCCTGATGGGTGGTGACGGCGTCGGCGACGACGAAGCCGACTACGATGCCGCCGCATCGATGGCGACAACAACCACGACCACCACAGCCTCAGCGGGCACCACCTCGTCGGCGACGACCGCGGCGAGCACCTCCGACGTCGCGAGCGACGACGACCGTGATGCGTCGGCGGCTCCGGCGCGGACCCCGCGCGCCACCGCGACACCCGAGTCCCCCGCCCCTGCGGCAGTCGTGCCCGCGCCGACCAGCGAGCAAGCGGACGAGTCGACGCCCGTCGCGACGCCGACGCCTGCCCCCGCCGTAGCCGCGCCGCCTCGCCCGACCTCGCCCGATTCGAGCGCCCCCGACGCAGAGGCCAGCTCCGACGATGGCATGGACGTAGCCGACGGCATGGACGACGGCATGGACGCCGACGCCATGGACGACGGGGCTGACGGCGACGGCTCGCTGATCCCGTCTCAGGGCGACATCGGCGGTGACGCGTCTGAGGAGGCACAGGAGGCCGCGCAGCTGGAGCCGCCCGCGACGACGTTCAAGGACTACGAGCGCACCGGATTCGTCGAGACATCCGTCGACGCCGTCTCGACCTTCAGTCTCGACACGGACCGCACGTCGTACTTCCTCGCGCTCAACTGGGCCCGCAACGGCTACACGGTCGAGCCCGACTCGGTGCGCGCCGAGGAGTGGATCAACGCCTTCGACTACGGCTACACGCAGCCGCGCGACGATCGCTCGTTCGCCATCGCCAGTCACGTGGTCACGCATCCACTCGACGGCGACCTGCACCTCGCGCGCATCGCCTTCCAGGCGCCGGAGTTCCGCGACGACAAGCCGCTCAACGTCACCCTCGTGCTCGACGCGTCGGGCTCGATGGACTGGGGCAACCGGGTCGCCATCGCGCGCGAGGCCGCCGAGACCATCCGCCAGAGCCTGGGCTCCGGCGACCGCATCGCCGTCGTGCAGTTCTCGACCGGCGTCCTCGACCGTTTCACGGTCGAGCACAGCGCGCCGGACGACGAGGACGTCGTATCGTCCATCAGCCGGCTCGCGGCGCACGAGAGCACGAACGTGCAGGCCGGGCTCAACCTCGGCGTGCAGCTCGCCGACTCGGCCCGCCGCGAGCGGCCCGGGGCGTTCAACTACATCATCCTGATGTCCGACGGCGTCGCGAACGTCGACGCGACGGACCCGTTCGCCATCCTCGAGTCCGCCGCCGACACGGACAGCCGCAACCCGCTGCGGCTCATCACCATCGGTGTGGGGATCGAGAACTACAACGACGTGCTGCTGGAGCAGCTCGCCCAGCACGGCAACGGCTGGTACCGCTACCTGGACGACACCGCGCAGGCGCGCGAGACGTTCAGCCGCGAGAGCTGGCTCGCGCTCTCGACGCCGTTCGCGGACCAGGCGCGCGCGCAGGTGACGTGGGATCCCGCCGTCGTGCAGAGCTGGCGCATCGTCGGCTACGAGAACCGCGTCACGCCGGACCACACCTTCGAGCAGAACCGCGAGGAGTTCGCGGAGCTCCCCGCAGGCACCGCCACCACCGCGTTCTACGAGCTCGAACTGCACTCCGGTGCGAGCCTGCCGCAGGTGTTCGGGCGCGTCGAGGTGCGCTGGGTGGAGCCTGCCACCGCGGAGTCTCGGTCCCAGACCGCCGACGTGTCCGGCCTCGCGGGCGTGGCGTTCGACGCGAGCGACCCGCTGCTGCGCCTCGGGGCCATCGTCGGCCTCGCGGCCGACCGCTACAGCGCCCTCTCGGCGCAGGTCGAGGGCCAGCCGGTCGACGCGGCCGGTGTGCGCGCCGACCTTGCCACGCTGCAAGACGAGCTCGACGCGCTCCCCGCCAGCATCGGGTCGACCGAGGCGTTCCGGGACTTCGACTTCCTACTGGACGCGCTGGCGGACGCCGTCGAGGCGCTCGCGCCATCGTCGGGGTACAGCCGGTAGCCACCCTCCCGGCGGCCGGCCCGGCGGCCGTTCACCCGGCTGCCGGGCCGCTCGCTGGTCCGGCGCCACGCGCGGTCCTGCCGCACACGCATCTCAGCCGCGAGTCGTGTTGTACGGTGGAAGCGCCGACCCGACTTCTACCCTCGAGGGCTCAACGTGGCGCTGACCATCAAGAACGAAGAGACGTGCAACCTCGCCCGCGAGCTGGCCGAGCTCACCGGCGAGACCATGACCGGCGCGATCACCGTCGCGCTCCGCGAGCGCCTGGAACGTCAGAGGGACATCCAGAGACGGCTCGCGGCCATCCACGAGATCCAGGAGCGCGTCGCCCGGTCGCTTGAGGGCGGGCCTCCTCCCATCGACCATGCCGAGCTCCTCTACGACGAGCACGGTCTGCCGAAGTGAGCCTGGTGGCTTCGGTGTATGGTAGAAACCTGACCCGCGGTTCTACCCTCGAGGACTCATCGTGGCGCTGAACATCAAGAACGAAGAGACCTGCAACCTCGCCCGCGAGCTGGCCGAACTCACCGGCGAGACCATGACCGGCGCGATCACCGTCGCGCTCCGCGACCGCCTGGAGCGCGAGCGCCGTGAACGCAGCGTCGAGGCTCGCAAGCAGGAACTCTTGGCGATAGGGCGGCGGGTTGCCCGCAACCTGCGTCCTGGCCCGTCGGCCGTCGAACATGGCGACTGGCTGTATGACGAGCACGGTCTGCCGAAGTGATCGTCGACAGCTCGGCAGTCATCTCCGTGCTGTTCGCCGAGCCTGATGCGGAGCACTTCGCGCAGGCTATAAGTGACGCCGAGCGGTGCCGCATGTCCACTGCGAACTTCGTGGAGACCGCCATGGTTGTGGAGGCTCGCGGGGACGACAGCGCGGCAGACGAACTCGACCGCTTCATCGAGCGAGGCCCGATCGAGCTGGTGCCCGTCACGGAGGACCACGCCCGCAGGGCGCGGCAGGCGTGGCGGCGGTTTGGGAAGGGCAACCACCCGGCCGGGCTGAACTTCGGCGACTGCTTCGCCTACGCCCTCGCCGAGGCGACGCGCGAGCCCCTGCTCTACAAGGGCGAGGACTTCGCACGCACCGACGTCGAGACGGCCTGACGCACGGACGGCCTGACCCAGAGACGGGCCGCCGAGGAACCCACGGGAGCAGCCGCATGGCCGACGCGCGAGGCCGCCACGTCGTGCTCACCGGACCCACCTCGGGCATCGGCCTGGCCGCCGCGCGAGGGCTCGCCGACGCAGGCACGCGGCTCACCCTCGTCGGCCGCAGCGAGGCGCGACTGGCCGCGCTCGCGGGCGAGCTGGGCGGCGGCGCGGACTTCGTCGTCGCCGACCTCGCGAGCCTCGAAGAGACGCGGCGCACGGCGGCGGAGATCCGGGCGCGCCACGACCACATCGACGTGCTCGTCAACAACGCCGGCGGCATGTTCCGCCGCCGCGTCGAGACCGCCGAGGGCATCGAGTCGACCCTGGCGCTCAACCACCTCTCGCCGTTCGTGCTCACCTCGGAGCTGCTGCCGCTGCTCCGCGCCGCAGCCGAGCGCGACCGGGACTTCGGCGCGCGGGTCGTCAACGTCGCTTCGAGCGCGCACCGCGGCGGCGTGGACTGGGAAGACATCGGGTGCGAGCGCGACTTCTCGCTGATGCGCGCGTACGGCCAGAGCAAGGCGCTGATGGTGATGACCACGATCGAGCTGGCAAGGCGGCTCGAGGGCTCGGGTGTCACCGCCAACAGCATGCACCCGGGCGTCGTCCGCACGGGCATCGTCCAGAAGTCCGGTCACGGCATCATCGGCACGCTGATCGTGCTCGCCGGCTACGTGATCCTCGACACGCCGAAGCGCGGCGGCTCACACCTCGTGCGCCTCGCGCTCTCGGACGAGACCGCGGGGGTCACGGGCGCGTACTGGAACAAGCGACGCGTCGAGGAGCCCTCGGACGAGGCGCGCGACCGCGCGAACCAGGAGCGGGCGTGGGCGCTGTCGGAGCGGCTCGCCGGGATGACCACGCCGGCCTGAGCCCGGGCGCTACGCCGCCTGCTCCCCCGACGCCCGCGCGGGCATCGGCGCGACCGCCGCGATGAACGTCGCGAGGGCCGCGATCGAGCCCGCGTAGACCACGACGCCGTGGAAGTCCCACTGCGTGTTGATTGCGCCGGCGACGACGGGCGAGATCGCGCCCACGATCGCGCCGCCCGTGAACAGCATCGCCACCGCCGAGCCCTCGCTGCCCCCGGCCACCGACTCCATCGCCGCGGCCATCATGATCGAGTTGACGGAGAACAGCACGATCCCGAGCAGCGCGAGGGTGACCGTCAGCCCCACGCCGCCGTCGACCCACAGGAAGGCGAAGAGCAGCACGGTCATCGTCGTCAGCCCGAACAGGATCACCGGCCGCCTCCCGATGCGGTCCGAGACGAACCCCATCACCGGCCCGGCGAGGATGCCGAGCAGCGTCAGGAGCCCGAGGTGGAACCCCACGGCCACGTCGGAGTAGCCGAGGTCCTCGGTGAGGTAGAGCACGAGGAACGTCGCGAACGAGAGGTGCGCCATCCCGCGCAGCGCCGTCACGGCGACCAGCGCCAGCACGGTCACGTTGCTGAACAGCGGCCGCGCCGTCGCCAGGTACTCGCGGAGTTGCAGGCTCATCTGCCCCGCGCTCTCCGCCGACTTGAAGCGCGCGAGGATGATCACGCCCGTCAGGATCGCCGGCCCGACGTGCAGCAGCGCCACCGTGCGCCACCCGAAACCGCCCCACTCCAGCCCGACGAAGCTGATCCCGCCGAGCAGCACGCCGACCACGAACGGCGCTGAGGAGTCGCCGATCGACCCGCCGGAGCGGTGCGCGGCGATCGCGAACGCGCGTCGCTCGGGGTAGCGCACGGCCAGCTCGGTGAACGCGGGCGCGTGCCACATCGACGTCCCCGCCCCCGCGACCGCGACGGCCACGAGCACGAACCAGTAGTTCGAGGCGAGCCCGACGGCGGCGTAGCCGAAGGCGAGGCAGGCCATGGAGCCGGCGAGCATGAACGCGACGCGGCTGCGGAACATGTCGGTGAACATCCCGGCCGGGATGTTCATCGCCCCCATCGCCGCCGCGCGCACGCCGATGATCCCGCCGGCGGCGACGTCGCTCAGCAGCAGCGCCTCCTTGATGTGGGGGAGGAGCAGCAGCAGCGTCTGCTGGTAGAAGTGCTTGACGGCGTGCCCGGCCGCCAGCCCGACCATGAGCCGCATGCTCTGCGGCGGCCGCGAGGCGGGAGCGGGCGCCCGCGGCGGGCGCTCCTCGACGGCGACGCTCGTGGCGGTGGTCCGTTCGGCGGTGGCCATGCGCGTCAGGGTACTCCCCGCGTCGAGCGCCCGCCCCTGCTCATCTCCCCGCGTGGTGCTGTCTTGCCGCGGGATGATTACTGGCTGAGAACCGCTGTGATGGGGAGCACGAGCATCTTCAAGTGATTGTTTCCCCTTTCACAACTGATACCTAGACGCAATACCTGTCGTGTCGCAAAATACATGCGTGTTGGCCGGCACGGCCCGGTACGCGCGCATCAACGATCACCAGCGAAGGAATTGTATCGAGCATTGCGACGCTTGATAACGCCCCCTCAGGTCGGGCAGCGAGCGACGGGTGAGGCCCAGCCCTCCCGCTCGGGCGCGCTGCGCCTCATGCTCCTCGCCGGGGCGGCACTCTTGCTGGCGCTGCTGCTCGCGCCCGCGGCCGGCCACGCACAGAGCCGGCCCACCGTCGCGCTCACCGGCGGCGGGGGCGAGGTCTGGTCCGCGGACCTCACCGTGGGGAACAACCGGGGGCTCGTCGGCTACCTCACGCGCCCCGAACACACTACCGGCGACCTCACCTCCGCGACCTTCTCCTGGCGAGGCCGGACTTACACGATCGAGAACCTCGTCTCCAACCAGACGCGCGGGCGCGAAGACAGCGGGGACAGCTGGGACATCCTGCTCGACGTCTCACCGCCGCTGATCGAGGACGTGCCCTGCCTGACGCTCCGGCTCGGCGACCGCTGGCTGAACCTGGCCGACGGCATGGGCGACGGCCGCCAGTTCTTCTGGTACGGCATCGAGTTGCCGTGGCGCTTCCGCGACCAGGTCAGCGTCGGCATCTGGGAGTTCATGCCCGCCTTCGAGCCCCGCTCCATGGACGGCTGGGGGAACAACCCGCGCGAGCCCGAGCTGGGCATGGCCAACCGCGTGCTCGAGCGGCGCGCCGGGGTCTCGCTCGCGTACGGCCTGACGGCCGAGCCCGCCGAGGGCCTGCCGGAGCCGCGCGTGCTCAGCAACCTGGTCTCGGCGCAGTCCGGCCCGATGCCCAACCCAATCGGGGCCACGGACATGGTGTGGCAATGGGGCCAGTTCCTGGACCACGACATCAGCCTCACCCCGCAGGCCGACCCGGCGGAGACGATGCGCCTCGCCATCCCGCCCGGCGACCCCATCTTCGATCCCTTCAACGTCGGCGTCCGCACCATGCTCTTCAACCGCTCCACCTTCGAGGAGAGCACCGGCGGGGGCGCCGACAACCCCAGGGAGCAGGTCAACGTCATCACGGCGTTCATCGACGCGTCCAACGTCTACGGCTCCGACGAGCAGCGCGTCCTGGCGCTACGCACCAACGACGGCACCGGCAGGCTCAAGACCTCCCGCCGCGGCCGGTACCTCCCCTACAACGACGACAACCTCGAGATCGACCAGGGCAATACCCGGCAGGTGCTCTTCCTCGCCGGCGACATCCGCGCCAACGAGCAGGTCGGCCTGACCGCGCTCCACACGCTCTTCGTGCGCGAGCACAACCGCCTCGCAGACGCCATCGCCGCCGAGCACCCCGACATGCACGGCCACGAGATCTTCGAGCTGGCGCGCAAGATCGTGGGCGCGCAGATGCAGGTCATCACGTACCACGAGTTCCTGCCCGTGCTGCTGGGCCCCGGCGCCCTCGGCCGCTACCAGGGCTACGACCCCGACCTGGACCCCACGATCGGCAACGAGTTCTCGACCGCGGCCTACCGCTTCGGGCACACCATGCTCTCCCCGGCCCTGCTGCTCGTCGACGCCGCCGGGCGCGAGGAGCGGCTCGCGCTGCGCGACGCCTTCTTCGACCCTTCGCTGCTGCCCAACCTGGGCATCGAGGGCGTCCTCCGCGGGCTCGCCCGGCAGCACGCCCAGACCATCGACACGCGCATCGTCGACGACGTCCGCAACATGCTCTTCGGCGCGCCGGGCGGACCCGGGCGCGACCTCGCGGCCCTCAACATCCAGCGCGGGCGCGACCACGGGGTCCCCGACTACAACACCGTGCGCACCGCCTACGGCCTGCCGCCGGCGCGCACCTTCGCCGACGTCTCCCCGGACCCGCTGCTGCTCGACGCGCTCGAAGAGGCCTACGACGATCTCCGCCACCTCGACCTCTGGGTCGGCGGACTCGCGGAGGAGCCGCTGCCCGGCGCGATGCTCGGCGAGACGTTCCACACGATCCTCGTCGACCAGTTCCGGCGCCTCCGCGAGGGCGACCGCTACTGGTTCGAGCACGACCCGTTCTTCCTCGCCAACACCGAGCTGCTCGCCGAGGTCCGCGCCACCACGCTGGCCGACATCATCCGCCGCAACACGAGGATCGGCGACGAGCTGGCCGAGCGCGCCTTCGGCGGTCCACTGCCGCCCCTCGTCTCCATCGAAGCGGCCCCGGACCCGGTCATCGAGGGCGCGCCGGCGACGTTCACGCTGACGCGGTCGGGCCCCGTCGCGTGGGCGCTGACCGTGGACGTCGAGGTGGCGGGGAGCGCGGCCACGGGGGACGGCCCGACCTCGACGTTCGCCGTGACCTTCGCCCCCGGCAGCGCCACGGCCACCCTGGGCGTGCCGACGGCCGCCGACCCCGCTCCGCAAGCCGAGCGCACCGTCTCCGCGCGCATCGCGGAGGCGCGCTCCCACCGCGTCGAGGCGGGGCGTGGCGCCGCCGACCTCGCCGTACACGACAACGACGACCTCGCCGCCGGGCTGCGCCCGCCGGGGCTCTCCTCCGCCTGCCTGCTCGGCGAGCTCTCGGCCCGCTTCAACCTCGTGACCTACGAAGGCGGGAGCGTCGAGGAGCTGATGTCGTGCGCGCGGAGCATGGAGGTGAAGGCCCTGCATGCCCTGGTCGATGGCGAGTGGGTGTCCTACATCGTGGGCGCGCCGGACTTCATCAACCGGCCCTTCGGCGAGATCTTCGACTGGACCCTCGCGCCCCTGACCCCGCTGTTGGCCCAGAGCGACGAGCCGCCGGACGAGGACGCGGACGGCAACTAACCGCCGGGCCACGCCGCACCGTCGATCCGGCTAGACGCTCATGCCCATGCTTCTCGCCGCCGCAGCCGAGAGGTAGCGCCAGTTCTGCGGGGGAGTCAGGCCGTCTTCGACGGCCGAGAGCTCGAGTGGCTCATCCAGACGCCGAGGCGACTCGACCTGGATGGCGACCGCGCTGCGATGTCCGCGGTAGTACCCGCGGAACTCTCGCTCGCGAATGCCCGTGCGCGACCTGTGCTTCTTCCAGATCGCGCTCGGGCTCCCGTGCTCGACACTCACTGTCTCCACCCAACCCAGCACGCGCTGAATTGGGGCCGTCGCGTAGATGACAATATGGGAGACATCGTCGGCGACCGCCGACTTCCGCAGCTCCACCGTCTTCGTCCCGTCGAGTAGCGCCTCCGCGTACTCCGGGTGAATCGACATCAGGACGATACGGCCAGACGACTGGTCAGCCATGCGATGCCTTCCTCACTACGGACTTGCGTAATCGACTGCGGCGGTGCGTTCAAGACGCCTGCCGCACGCAGATCGCCGAGGGGCCATGGCGGATCAAGGAGTCGGTCCTGGCGGAACCGTATCGTGAGGACCTCCGGCGGAGCCATCGCGCTGATCTCAGCGTAGCTGTAAACCGTCCGTTGGCCGGCGAACGCAGCGATCTTCGGGGCCTCGTCAGAGCGCAGTGACTCCTCGACGACTCCCACAGCAGCGATCGCCTGCCAGTCATCTGAGCGGTAGAAGAGGATCGTCGCCCCAGGCGGCAGCGGCGTGATGAGACTCTGACTGAGGTACGCCTTCCGCAGCGCATTCCCGAACGGATCATCGTCCGGGAGTAGCCGGGGCTGCTCGCGCGGGTGATCGGGGAACAAGCGGGAGTGGTATCGCGGCTGGATTGGGATCACATACACACCGCTGCTTGAGAGGATGTCGACGGCGGGCGGGCCGAATCGCCGATGGTAGGCAAGGGGATCGCTCCTTATCCCATCTGGCGCCGTCAAGTGCTTCACCATCACGAGTTCGCCGATCCCGGTCCGCTCCGGATGCCGTTCGAATCCGAAGTCCTCAAGCATCGCGATGAGTTGAGTGTGGCGCTCGAACACGGTCAGCCAGACGTGGTCGTAGCGATTGGCGTGCAGTTCGCGGAACACCGCCTTGAGCAGGAGTTCGCCATAGCGTCTCCCTCGATGCTCCTCGGAGACCTTGAAGGTCGACACCTTCATCACCTTGCCGCCAAGCGCGAACTCGTCGTCGCGCGACTTCCAGATGCAAATCCCGGCATACCCACCAGCAGGGGATTCAATCACCCAGGCTTCCCGGCCCTCCTGGCTGACCCTGACGTACCAACCGTCGAAGTCCTCATAGTCGTCGCGCAAGCTGGCGAAGATGGGGTCATCCCGGCTCAGAGCGTGGAGCGGGCGCGCATCGACTTGAGGCGGAGGCTCCTGCGGGCTGCGGACGAGCGTGCCTAGAAACGCCCGAGCGTCAGCGATCGTGAGCACGCGGTCGGAAGGCAGTGCCAGTTGGCGAGCCTTGCGATGCACTCCCTCGTCGTTGGTGACGAGGTAATGAACCGCATCAGCGACCACCGCAGCGAGAAGGTGGTGATCCACCCAGTCATTGCTCCCGGTCTCCGCGAGTCCCAGAAGGTCTTCCACGTGCTCAATGCCCGGTGGATCGACAAGTTCCTGGTACTTGGTCAGCAAGAGCTGGCGCGTGACCCGCCGAGCCGAATCCCGATCGGTGGCGAGTTCCCGAATCGTCTCGGGGTGAACGAGAAGATGGAAACCAAGCTCCGCTGCACGTTGTACGAGCTCTGCGGCGAGCGGCGTGCCCCGCTCAACGTCCGTTGGGCTCGTCGGTTCGAGCGGGATAAGTACGTTGGCGTCGAGAAGAAACCGCTGCATGGATCCGAGGTTGCACCCTTCGTCCTTCTACTCGCACTGGTAGCACGAACCCCGCCCAAAGTGCAACATTAGTTCTGATCAAGCCGCGCGAGCCACCCTCCCTCCCGCACGCCCCTCCCTGTAGCCTCCCCACTCGCTCCATTACGATCGGAGTGAGGCGAGGAGCGAACGTGACCGCCGACCGCACGACGATGTCCGCCGCCGACTTCGCCGCGAAGTGGCGCGAGAGCGCCCGGCGCGAGCGGGCCTCGTCGCAGGAGCACTTCATCGACCTCTGCCGCATGCTCGGCGTGCCCACGCCCAACGACCCGCCCGCCAGCCCCGACTACACGTTCGAGGCCGGCGCGGAGCGGCTCAGCACCGGCCGCCAGGGCTTCGCCGACGTCTGGAAGCGCGGGCACTTCGGCTGGGAGTACAAGGGCAGGCACGCCGACCTCGCCGCGGCCTACCGCCAGCTCCTCGACTATCGCGAGGACCTCGAGAACCCGCCCGCGCTCGTCGTCAGCGACATGGACCGCATCGAGGTCCACACCAACTTCACCGGCACCCGGCCCGCCATCGAGACCGTCACACTCGACGACCTCGCCGAGGGCGGCGAGCGCACCGCCGAGGCGCTGCGCGTGCTGCGCGCGGTCATGCTTTGGGGAGGAGGAGCTGCTGGGGAGGTTGTTGGGGTTGAATTTGGAGCGGGCTGGGGCTTAGCAGAACTTTCGTACTGATGTGGATACATTAGGGACATCTCTGCCCTCCTAACGCAGTAGAATGAGTTTCTAGGCGGGAAAGCGCTTCAGCCCATGAGCGTTTGATGACTGATAGGAGGAACACGATGGCGAGATCACCGTTCCGCTCCGCGCGACGAGCGCTCGACCGTGGTTCCGTCGGTCGCGGGCTCGCCAGCGCCCATGACGCAGCACTCAAGATGGGCGAAACAGAACTTGCGAAATGGTGTCGGCTGGAGCATGGCGGCTACGACGATTCCAATCCCGCCAGAGGTGATGAGACGATTCCCGATTACCGGACAGTTACTGGCCTTCACTTCGACGCGTACGGCAGGCCTTTCCTCCCACCGAGGAGCTTCGAGTTCATCAACGCGATGCCCGTTCCTCACGGAGTCGCGGAGTTAGAGCGAATCCTGCAGGGACCAGACGACTTTGTCCGGGTTCACTTTCCTTCGATCTGTGAACTGATCGGCGAGAATTTCCAGGTCGAGGTTTATGAATTCCGCTTCAAAGCATCGGCCGTCTCGTCGGTGCTCGGGGCCGTGGAAATGGAATTGCAGGAACGTCTGAGTGCCACAGAGCGCACCCTTCAGATCAGGGGTGACGAAGCAGAGCGCGAGGACATCGTGATGATCAGCCCGAATCTCTACGGAGTAGGCTTCAACCTGCGGGCGCTCTGGAGGCGGTTCGGACGGAACTAAGTCGCAGCCTGGAGTCTGGCCGAGCGCTCAGCTAGCCGAGCGCCCGCTCAAGAAGCAGGGTGGACAATAGAACTGCAGTTCGATTAGCGTACCGAGGTTGGGCAAGTCGAGTAGGGAGGCTCCATCGTGGCGAAGTATCAGTACGTCATCTACAGAAGGGACGGCGTGAACCGCCTCCGTGTGCATGGGGATCACCACTCCACGAGTGCCGATGGTCGGCAGCTTATTATTGACCGAGATGGAGAAGAGGTCGCTCGGTTTGTGGAGTTTGAAGGCTGGGAACGCAGGGACAACGAGGAATCCTAGGCGGTCTGGACAAGGCCCATGGCTGACGACATCGAAGTCCGCGTCAACGACGTGGGTGACATCCTCTATCTACAGTTCCGCAACGCGAAGATCGCGTCCTGCCGAGAGTTCGGCGACCTGCGGAACCTCGACTACGACAGCGAAGGCCACCTCATCGGCGTCGAGCTGATCGGGCTGCCGGGCGGGGTGAGCCTCGCCGGGCTGCCGGAGGCGGACCGCATCCGCGAGGCGCTCATCGCGCACGGCCCGCCGACGCTCCGCATCGAGGGTGACGAGGTGTTCCACCCGAATCAGTCGAAGCCCACGCCTGCGCCATGAGACTCAGCTACGACCCTGAGACCGACTCCGCGTACATCAAGTTCGAGCCCCAGCCCAGCACCGAGTCGTTCGAGCTGTGCGACGGGATCGTCATCGACCTCGATGCCGACGAGCACGTCGTGGGCATCGAAGTCGAGTGGGCGTCTAGGAAGTTCGACGTGGAGCGGCTGAGGGCCGCACTCGAATCGAAGCCGGCCACCCACCCGGCCTGACACCCGACTCCAACCTCTCCACCGCATCGGCCGCAGCCCGCTCATCGAGCCGCCGCAGCCCGGCCCGGCTAAGCTCGTGGGACCGTTGCGCCTCCCATCAGCTCGGGGCCACGCATGCCACAGACACCGAACCGGGGCCTCGTCCAGACCGTGCTCGGCCCCGTCAGGCCCTCGGACCTGGGGGCCACGACGATGCATGAGCATCTGCTCTGTGACCTCTCGTTCCTGTGGCGGCCCGCGCCCGACGCGCTCGGGCGCGACCTGGCCGACGCGCCCATCGCGCTGGAGCACCTCGGGTGGATCCGGCGTCACTACTACAGCAACCGCACCAACCTGCGGCTTGACGACGTCGACACCGCCATCGCCGAGGCGCGGATGTACCGCGCGGCGGGCGGCGGCACGATCGTCGACGCGACCACGGCGCGCATCGGGCGCGACCCCGCGGTGCTGGCGCACATCGCGCGCGAGTCGGGCGTTCACATCGTGATGGGCGCGGGATTCTACGTGGACAGGACCCACCCCGAGGGGATGGACGGGCGGAGCGTCGAAGACCTCGCCGCCGAGATCGTCGCCGACCTCACGGAGGGCGTCGACGGCAGCGGGGTGCGGGCGGGCATCATCGGCGAGGTCGGCTGCGGCTGGCCCGTCACGCCGAACGAGCGCAAGTCGCTGGCGGCGTCGGCGCTCGCACAGCGCGAGACCGGCGCGGCGATCCTGATCCACCCCGGCCGGAACGAGGGCGCGCCCGGGGAGATCCTCGAGCTGCTCGCGGACGGCGGCGCGGACCTCTCGCGGGTGGTCATGGGGCACCTGGACCGCACCGTGTTCGAGTTCGCGACGCTGCGGGAGATCGCCGCGTCGGGCTGCTACATGGAGTGGGACCTGTTCGGCAACGAGGGCTCGTACTACCCGCAGGCCGACACCGGTATGCCGAGCGACGCACAGCGGCTCGACGTCATCCAGCGCATCGTCGGCGAGGGCTACGCCGACCGCGTGGTGATGGCGCACGACATCTTCACCAAGCACCGGCTGGTGACCTACGGCGGACACGGCTACGGCCACATCATCGAGAACATCGTCCCGACGATGCGGCGCAGGGGCTTCTCCGAGGACGAGATCCGCGCGATCACCGTCGAGAACCCCGCGAGCATCCTCGCGCTCGCCTGACCCTCGCCGGCCTCGCGCGTCGGGGAGCCCGGCGCGCGCTGTATCATCCCGCGCACGCAGCACCCCTGACCCCGAGGAGCCCTCGATGACCACTCAACCGCTCGACCTCGACGCGCTGGTCGACCCCGCGTACCGCGAGGCGCTGGCCGCCACGCCGGGCCGCGCCATCGACCTGAGCGATGGCGTCCAGGCCGCCGTCGACCGGTGGCGCGCGACCAGCATGCAGTTCGAGCCTGTCCCACCTCGGCCCGGGCTGTCGGTCGAGGACCACTACGCTCCCGGCCCGGACGGCGCGCCCGACGTGATGGTGCGCGTCTACCGGCCGGATGGGCTCCCGACGCCCGCGGCGGCCGTCTACAACATCCACGGCGGCGGCATGATCGGCGGCGACGTGCCGTTCGGCGACGCGGACTGCATGGCCTACGCCGCCAACCTCGGCGTGGTCGTGGCGTCGGTCGAGTACCGGCTCGCGCCCGAGCACCCCTACCCCGCGCCGATGGAGGACTGCTACGCTGGCCTGCTCTGGCTCTGGCGGCAGGCCGAGGCGTTCGGCATCGACCGCTCGCGCATCGCGATCCGCGGCGGGAGCGCGGGGGGCGGGCTGGCCGCCGGCCTCGCGCTGCTCGCCCGCGACCGCGGCGAGGTCGAGGTGTGCTACCAGGTGCTCGTCTTCCCGATGCTCGACGACCGCAACATCACGCCGAGCAGTCACCAGATCACGGACCTGCGGGTGTGGAGCCGGTCGCACAACGAGCTGGGCTGGAACGCCTACCTCGAGGGCCGCGCGGGGGCGGACGACATCTCGCCCTACGCCGCGCCCGCCCGCGCGACGGACCTCGCGGGCCTGCCGCCGGCGTACATCAGCGTGGGCACGCTCGACCTGTTCCTGGACGAGGACGTGGACTACGCGCAGGCGCTGGCGCACGCGGGGGTCGCCGTCGAGCTGCACGTCTACCCGGGCGCGTACCACGGCGCGCACGGCACGATCCCCGGCGCGCCGCTCTCGCGTCGCTGGCGCCGCGAGGAGTACGCGGCCGTGGAGCGCGCGCTCGGCGGCGAGTGACGCGAGGAGGGCGACCTTTGACCGCCACCTGGGTGCAGCAGCTACGGGAACTCCACGACGAGAGCTTCTCGGTCGATCATGACTGGGCGGCCCATATGCGGTCCTTGAACCAGAGCATCGGAGCGACAGGTCTGCGTGAACTCGCTACCCCGGCGCCGGGGCTACCACCATCATGGTTCGTCGGTGATGTGGAGAACCTGCAACCGGATCGGTGGGTACTGTTCGTCGGTCTGAATCAGGCCAGGGTGCCGGGTGACGAGCCTTGGCACCTGGCTCAGCGGTACACCCCACGGGCGTCCTGGGACTACTGGCGCCTGGTCAACAGGAAGTCCGAAATCTGGAACACGGGGTACTACCGACCCCGTGCACGGCTGGTGGCATCGGCCCTTGGCGTCGAGGTCGGTCGTAACCGCGAGCGCGAGTTCGCTACTGGGAGCATCGTCTTCGTGGAGATCTGCCCGTACTCCTCGGAACGGTTCCAGTTCGCGGATGAAGATCTTCTCCGGTTGTCGGCGCAAGACCACGGCTTCCGGACCGCAGCGAAGCTCAGGCGGATCCTCGTCCAGCAGGGTCGGCCAGCCATGGTGATGGTGAGCGGAAACCAGGCCCTCACCGTCCTTGAGCGCGCCGACCGGGATCACCTCGTGCTAGGAGAGCGTCGTTCGTACCAGTCTGTCGGCCGACCCGAGAAACGGCTCTGGCACCGCGAAGGGCACTACACGAGCGGACTATCCCGTGTGCCCGTGCTGGGATTCCCCTTCTTGCGCACTCAGAGCACGCACAACTCCTATGCCGAAATCGACCAGCTCGGAGACCGCGCTCGTGTGCTCGTTCGCGAAAACGGCGAGTAGCCGCGCTCAGCGGACTGCGCACACCGCCGCGAGGAGTACGCGGCCGTGGAGCGGGCGCTCAGCGGGGAGTGACGCGAGTCCTCCGACGCCGCCTCGCGCGCGCTGGCGAGCGGAGCGGGCGCACTGCTAGAGTAGCGGGCGCACCACGTACAACGTCCGTGTTGCAGCTGTCGTGGACCTGGGCAACGCTTGTCGCCATTCAGGACTGGGAAGGTACGCCGATGAGGTCACTCCGCGCGGCGCGACTGCACGCGCTCCCACTCTCCCTCGCAATCGCGCTCATGGCGCTCGCGCTCGGATCGGCGTGTACGGAGTCGGAGGACACGCCTCCGGCGACCGGCTCGACCGCGAGCAGCGGCGCAACCGCATCGATGATCGAAGCGGACGAGGGCGACCCCGGGGTCTCCGGTACTCGCATCCTGTTCGGGCAGTCGGCCGCCTTCACCGGGCCCGCCGAGGGCCTGGGCCTGGAGATGCGCCGCGGGATCGAAGCAGCGTTCCATGAGCAGAACGAGGCCGGCGGCGTCCACGGCCGGATGCTGGAGCTGGTCTCGCTGGATGACGCGTACGAGACGGACTTCGCCTTCGCGAACACGCGGCGGCTCATCTTCCGCGAGGAGGTGTTCGCGCTGATCGGGGAAGTCGGAACCCCGACGTCCCGCGCCGCGGCGCCCGTGGCGCACGGCGCGGGCGTGCCGTTCATCGCGCCCTTCACCGGGGCCGAGTTCCTGCGCGATCCGGCCCTCGACAACGTCCTGAACCTCCGGGCGTCCTACTACCAGGAGACCGAGGAGATGGTCGCGCGGCTCACCGACGAGTTGGGCGTGACCCGCGTCGCGGTGCTGTACCAGAACGACTCGTTCGGCCAGGCAGGGCTGGACGGTGCGACGGCAGCCCTCGCCAGGCGCAACCTCAGCCCCGTGGCGGCGACGTTCTACCCGCGCAACACGGACGCCGTGAAGGTGCCGATCCTCGATATCGCGTACGCGCGGCCCGAGGCCGTGATCATGGTCGGCGCGTACCGCCCGGTCGCCAGGGCCATCGCCTTGCTGCGACAGGACATCGACCCCGTGTTCATGGTCATCTCGTTCGTCGGCAGCAACGCGCTCGCCGAGGAGCTCGGGTCGGCGGGCACGGGTGTCTACATCACGCAGGTCGTCCCGCAGCCCGACGACGACTCAATCCCGGTGGTCGCCGACTACCGCGAGGCGCTGGCGGCGTTCGACGCCGACGCCACGCCGGGCTTCGTGTCGCTGGAGGGCTACCTCGCGGGACGCCTCGCGATCGCGGGCCTCGAGCTGTGCGGCCCCGATGTCGATCGCGCGTGCTTCCTGGACGCGATCCGCGGCGCCGGATCGCTCGACCTCGACGGCATGCTGCTGCAGTTCGGCCCGAGCGATAACCAGGGGTCGGACGGCGTGTTCCTGACGACCATCGGGAGCGACGGCAAGATCCACCCGGTCGATAGTCTCGAAGGGGGGCGCTAAGATGGGCCGGTTCCAGTTCTCACCGGCAATCGGGCTCGCCACCCTCGGCGCCCTGATTGCGATCGCCGCAGTGACGGTGGCCGGCTGGCTGGCCATCGACGGACTGGTGGACGACGACGCGCGCGGCGATACAGACGCCCTCGGCGCGGCCGTGGCCATCACACGACACGCAAGCGACCTCGTGGCGACCGGCGCGGTCGCCAGCAATGCAACCATGACCCGCGACAGCGTGCTGGCCGACCGGTCGGAGATCGCACGCCTCAAGTCCGCGCTGGCCGAAGAGGTCGCCATCATCGAGGGCAGTGACTACGACGCGACGGCGGTAACCGAACACGTCGACGGACTCGTGTCGACGGTGGAGCAGATCGACAGCGGTCGCCCCGACCTCCTGCGCGCGCTCCTCCTCGGCGAGCAGGCCTTCCAGGAGCTCGTCGTCACCAACACGCGTTCGCTGTTCCCCGCGATCGCCACGAGCGTCGACGATCAGATGTACTTCATGCTCACGGGCGAGAGCGAGACCCGGTCCGCCGACCTGTCGAACACCGGCGCTCGGTCGGATGTCGAGCTGCGCCGCCTCTGGTACCTCACCGCAATCCAGCGGGACGCGGGAATCGGCCACACGGTGCTGTCGATCGCGAGCCTGCTGCAGGACCCCACGCGCGTGGCGCGGACGCAGGAGTCCTTCGAGACGATCGCGCAGCGACTCGCCGAGAGCCTCGACTACCTGGCAGAGCGGGGCGGACCTGAGATGGACCCGCAGATCGTTCCCCTCGCGACCAGCCTGCGTGAGGCGGGCACGGGCCAGGGCAGCCTCTTCGTGGACCTGCGGGCGCGGCTCGAGCTGTCGGTCCGCGAGCAGGACCTGATCGCAGCCAGCGAGGGACACCACGGCGCCCTGCTGGCCGAGCTCGACGCATTCGCGGACGACGTCCAGGCGGGCGCCGCGGCTCGAAGCGACGACGCGACCGACCAGGCATCCGCGGGACAGACCACCCTGCTGGTCGTCGCGGTACTGGGTGCGGTCGTGACGCTGATCCTGGGCGCCAACGCCAGCCGGCGACGCGCGTAGGCCTCGCCGCCGGCCGATCGGAACCCGGGGCGCCTCAGAGGCGCCCCGGCCGCGTCGCCGTGTCCTACGCCGGACGCACGGCCAGCACGGCCATCTGCGCGAACATGTAGAACGGCGACTGGGATTCGGCCCACGTCGCCCACGCGCGTGACAGGCGGTCGAGGTCTGCCGGGGTGGCGTAGCCGTACTCGACGGCCTGCTCCCCGACGCTCGAGTAGAGGATGCGCTGCGACCACGCGCGGCCCCAGATCCGTGCCTCATCACCGTCGAGCGCGACGACGTTGGGATGCAGCTCGATCTCCGGGAAGCCGGCGGCCCGCACCCAGGCCGGCAGGACGCGGCCCGCGTCGGGCTCGGCGTCATTGTGGTACGCGGTCTGGTGGTAGATGCGGAGCCAGTCCTCGAACTCCGGGAACTTCGGCGAGGGCACCATCGTCGCGTAGTCGGCGTCGCGGACGGCGAGCAGGCCGCCGGGCCGGAGCACGCGCCGCATCTCGCCGAGCGCACGCACCGGATCCGTGAGGTGCTGCAGCAACTGGTTGGCGAAGACCACGTCGAACGACGCGTCGGCATGGTCGAGGGCGTACACATCGCCGGCGACGAATGTGACGTTGTCGACGCCCTCCTCCGCGGCGTGGGCGCGTGCGTGCTCGAGCACCCCAGGCGCCACGTCGAGCCCGACCACCTCGCCGGGCGCGACGGCGCGCGCGAGGCCGGCCGTGACTGTGCCGGGGCCACAGCCTGCGTCGAGCAGGCGCATGCCGGGCTCGAGCCGTGGGAGCAGGAACCACGCCTCGACCTCGGCGCGCCGCCGGGCGTGCGCCCGCACGACCGACTCGTGGTGGCCGTGCGTGTAGCGGTCGCGCGGAGTGCCGGTCATTCGCGAGTCCGTTCGGGCGCGTCGTCGGCGCTTCTGCGGCTTGGCGTGACATGATGGGGGCACGGCGAGCCAGCCGAAATACGGTGAGATCAGCACGGACGGGCTCAGGACGCCATGAAGCGGGCATTCACGGCCAGCGTGTCGAACGAAGGCGACTGGTACGTCGCGCAGGCCCTCGATGTCGACGTGGCCGGGGCGCGACGGGCGAGCACGACGTGAAAGTCACGCACGACCCCGAGACCGACATGCTCTACATCGAGTTCGAAGCCCGACCGAGCCTCGAGTCCTTCGAGCTGTACGACGGCATCGTCATCGACCTCGACGCCGATGAGCATGTCGTCGGCATCGAGATCGAGAACGCTTCGCAGAAGCTCGATGTTGAGGAGTTCCGAGGCTCGCGCTAGGCGGAGACGAGGCTGGCGCTGGCCTGTGGCTCCGGAACGGGGTCGCCGCTCTCGCGCAGCATCTCTAGGTGGTAGCCCACCGCCTCCCGGATCAGCGCCTCCGTCTCCTCTCGCGTGTCGGCGGCGGCGATACAGCCCGGCAGGTCCGGGACGTACGCCCCGTACCCATTGCCCGTCTTCTCGATGACCACGACGTAGTCCATCACAGGGCTCCCTTCTCGCGTTGCGAGTGGCATCTCTACTGTCCTCTCTCATGCCGCCGAGGCCATGATCGCATCCGGCACGACATCGCGCCGCACTCGAACCGCCTCGATCGAGGGGCGCTCGACCTCTCGGCGCACGTCATCGTCTGCCCGACGAACTCCTCCACGTCCCTCCACACTCCCGCCCCGTATACTCCCGACGTGATCGAGCAGCCCCCGGACGGCGTGGAGCGCCGTCCCGTCACCTCCGCCGCACGCATCCTCATGAGCGGCCCCGTCGCCCTCGTCACCACCCGCGACAAGGGCGAGAACAACGTGCTGCCCGTTGCCTGGCACATGCCGCTCTCCGTCGACCCCGCCCTCGTGGGCATCGCGCTGGAGCAGTCCCGCTACAGCCTCGACATGATCCGCAGCTCCGAGCAGTTCGCCATCAACATCCCCACCCGCGCCCTGCTCCACCACGTCCAGTACCTCGGCGGCTACACCGGCGAGGACATCGACAAGTTCGAGGCGACCCAACTCGAGGTCTTCACCCCAACGCACGTTGACGCGCCGCTCCTGCAGTACTGCGCGGCGTGGATCGAGTGCGAGTTGCAGGACACGGTCGTCTTCGGCGACCACGAGCTCTGCATCGGCCTCGTCGTCGCGGTCCACGTGGATGTCGAGGCGTTCGACGCGCGCTGGCTGCTGCGCGCCGACGAGCGCAGCCCCCTGCACTACCTCGGCGGCAACGAGTACGCGCAGCTCGGCCAGGCGCTCGAGGCGCGCGTGCCGCGCGACTTCGAGGCGCCGGAGCAGGTCCTCGCCGAGCGCATCGCGGAGGAGCTGGAGCTCACCGAGGAGGCACGCGAGCGCCGCGCCGAGCAGCTCGACGAGATCCAGCGCGAGGTCGACGCGGGCAACGTCGTCGACCTCGCGACCCTGGCCGAGGAGGACCTGCCGGACCTGGACCTCTCGGCAGGCATCATCATCGGCGAGCCGCCGCCCGGCGGGCCCGCGGAGGAGTAGGCGCGCCGGTCTACTCGCCGGACCCCTCGGGCGGCTCCGGGCGACGAGCCAGCCACGCGGTAATCAGCCCGAACGTCACGACCATTCCAGCCAGCGCCGCAACGCCCGCCGCCGCCTCAGGCGGCGGCTCCCACGCGCCGGTCCCGGCGCTGCGCCCGGGCGGGTGTGCGGCGGGTGTCGGCGTCGAGGTCGGGGCCGGCGCGACGGTCGGCGCGGGCGTCGCAGTCGGCGTCGGCGAGGGGGTTGGCGTGGCGGTGGGCTCCGGGGTGGGTGTCGGCGTGGGCTCCGGTGTGGGCGTCGCGACAGGGATCGGGGTCGGCTCTGGCGGCGGCTCGGCGTAGGCCTCGTACGCCATGAGGGCGAGATTGCGGATCGCCTCGTAGCCGGGGGCGAGGGTGTCGTCGCTCTCCGTGAGCAGCACGAGCACGAAGGGCCCCGCGGGTGCGTACACGATGCCGGCGTCGTTGGCGTACTCGTAGAGGCGGCCGGTCTTGTGCGCGATCTCGACATCGTCGGGCAGGAACCACGGGATGCGGTCGCGGACCAGCTGCCCGCGCAGCATCTCCAGCATCGCCTCGTCCTCCTCGGGCCCCATGAGCGCGTGGGCGTGGAGCTGCGCGAAGAAGTGCGCGATGTCGTCCGGCGTCGTCACGTAGTCCAGGCGGAGGATCGTGCTGGTCAGGCCCAGCCGCGCCGGCGCGGCGTCGACGGCATCCCACGTCAGGCGTCTCGCCAGCGCCTCGGCCGTGTTGTTGTCGGAGACCTGGATCATGCGGCGCGCCGCCTCCCGCGCATCGAGGGCGAAGACGTCGACCCCCTCGGGCCGCGTGTCGGTCGCCGGGCGGTAGGCGCGGATGGTGAGCGACTCGTCGAACGAGAAGACGCCCTGCAGCGCCTGCTCGTGCGCCTCGGCCAGCACGAGCAGCTTGTAGAGCGAGGCGGTGCGGAACACCTCGGTCGCGCGGTTGGCGCAGCGGCTGCCGTCGGTGAGGTCGAGCACGACGAAGCCGACGCGTGCGCCGGACGCCTCGGCGTACGCCTGCATGGGGCCGCACACGTCGTCGACGGGCCCGGCGTGCGCCGGGCGCGGCGCGGTGAGTGCTGCGAGGGCGAGGAGCAGCAGCGGCGCGGCGAAGGCGGAGCGTACGGGGGCGCGGAGCGAGGGCGTCATCCAGACGTGCTCTCCCGACTTCAGGTCGCGGCAGGATAGCAACGGCCCGCGTTGACCCGCAGCCATCGCCACCACTCCGCCCGATCACGGCGCCCGTCCGCTGGCGTGTGCAGGCAGCGGCGTCGCGAGCGTCGAGGAGCGGCCGATGGGGCGAAATCGGACGCATCTTGGGCCATCCGAGGGCCGTATTTCGGCCCTCGCCACCAACGTAAACGTGCAACTCGTGACCCGAGGTTGACCACCCGTCGGCCGCTCTCCCATAATCGCGCCGCTGGGTAATGACGGCCCGGCACTCGGCGGGGGACTCGTAAGCCGGGTTCCCGTGTGCGCTGAGGCCGTGCCGGTCGGCCCTCGGCGAGCCGTGTCCGCCCTGCGGATACGGTGCGAGTCAGTCGGTCCGGGACGGGCCGCCGTCCAGACATGGGCGGCGAGGGCCGTACCGGGCACAGCGCATCGCAACCCGCGGGATGGGCCTGCCGCGGGGGAGTGGGTGGGAGACCCGCTCTCGTGTCAAGGCCGCAGCAGGCGAACGACATCGGCGTGACTGCGAAGCGCGCCAGGGTAAGGAGAGGTAGATGGACCTCGGATTCACCGAGATGCAGGACTTGCTCAAGAACTCGGCGCGCGAGTTCCTGGAGGCCGAGTGCCCCGAGCAGCTGGTGCGCGACATGGAAGAGGACGACGCGGGCTACTCCCCCGAGCTGTGGTCGAAGATGGCCGAGCAGGGCTGGCAGGGCCTCCTGATCCCGGAGGAGCACGGCGGCGCCGGCTTTGACTTCCTGGACTTCTGCGTCCTCATCGAGGAGTTCGGCCGCGCGCTCGTGCCCGGGCCGTTCATGTCGAGCGTCCTCGGCGGCGCGGTGCCGATCCTCGAGGGCGGCTCCGACGACCAGAAGGCGCAGTACCTCCCGGGTATCGCCTCCGGCGACCTCATCTTCACGCTCGCCCAGACCGAGCCTTCCGCCCGCTTCGACGAGGAAGGCATCCAGGCCTCGGCGACGGTCGACGGCAGCAACGTCACCATCAGCGGCACGAAGCTGTTCGTCCCCGACGCGAACGTCGCCGACTACATGGTCGTCGCGGCGCGCTCCGACGCGGGCGTGACCCTGGCCATCGTCCCGACGGCGCAGGACGGCGTGACGGTCAACCAGCTGCTCACGATCGCCCGCGACAAGCAGTGCGAGGTCGTCCTTGACGGCGCGACCGGCGAGCTGCTGGGCGCCGACGGCGGCGGCTGGGACATCCTCGGCCCGGTGATGCAGAAGTACGCGGTCGCCGAGTGCGCCTACATGGTGGGCCTGGCGCAGATGGACTTCGAGATCTCCGTGGACTACGCCAAGGAGCGCGTGCAGTTCGGTCGCCCGATCGGCTCGTTCCAGGCGATCCAGCACAAGTGCGCCGACATGGTCACGGATGTCGACGGCTCGCGGTTCATCATGTACAAGGCCGCGTGGTCGCTGAACACGGACCAGGACGACGCGCAGATGGCCGTGAACATGGCGAAGGCGTGGACCTCCGAGGCCACCCGGCGCGTGGTCGCGCACGGCCAGCAGATCCACGGCGGCATCGGGTTCACGAAGGACTACAAGATCCAGCTGTACTACCGCCGCCAGAAGCGTGCGGAGCTCGCCTGGGGCGACTCCGACCACCACCGCGAGCTCGTCGCCGACCAGCTCGGCATCTAGCACTCGCGGCACGGTTCGCAAACAGTGGGGCCGCCCTCCGGGGCGGCCCCATTCTGTTGGCTGTGAACCGTGTCGAGCGCTAGCGGCCGGGCTGCGAGGAGGCGTGCGCGGGCGACTCGAGGAGCCTCGCCCGGTCGACGAAGGCCTCCGAGTCGAGGTCGCCCTCGGTGATCTCGGCCGTGAGGCGTTCGAGCTCGCCAAGCAAGCGCAGTACCTCGGCATCAGCCCCGTCCATACCGGACCAGTCAACACCGGCGACGAAGTCGCAGACGTCCCGCACGAGGGCATCGCCATCCCGGGCGTCACGGAGCGTGGCGAGGATGCCGCTCACCGACAATCATCGAATAGGGGTCTCACTGCTCATGCTTCGCTTCCAGTCCGAGTCTGCGTTATTGATGCCTGGCTTGTCCGACGGTTGATATGTGCCGGACAGGCGTTGACCAGCCTGTCCGACTGACAGTACCCTTTCTGCACGACTCCCCGGCCCTCGAGGCCGGTTGGGGCGGCCCCAGAGCGGCCGCCCCGCTTTTTTCTCCCCCTCCGGTGCCGATTCATGCCGAATGACCGCAGCCTCGTCTACGTCGATGGCTTCAACCTCTACTACGGGATGGTTCGGGGCACTCCGTGGAAGTGGCTCGACCTGCAGCGATACTTCGAGCTAGTTCGGCCCCACGACGAGATCCAGGAGATCCAGTACTTCACCTCCGAGGTGCGTGGTAAGGCCCGCGAACGCCAAGCTGCGTACCTGAGTGCGCTGCGCACTCTGCCCAGCGTGACCGTCCACCTTGGTCGCTTCAAGGAGAAGACGCTCACGTGCCGTGTCCTGGATTGCGAGTTCGCGGGCAGCCGCCGCTTCAGGGGTCTCGAGGAGAAGGAGACAGATGTCGCTCTGGGTATCACTCTCCTGGACGACGCGTACCGTGATCGAGCAGACCGCTTCATTATCGTGAGCGGAGACTCGGATCTCGTACCAGCGCTCCGCCTCGTGCGAGACCGTTTCCCAAACAAGGAGTTGCTCGTCTATATCCCGGCCCGTCGGAGGACCAGCAGGGCCATCGCGACCGAGACCAGACGGATCGCGCACCGGGCCACGACACTCCCGTCGGAACCCCTACGTAGGGCCCAGCTTCCGCCGGTTATCCGTACCGGCACGGGCGTCATCGAGAAGCCCGCCTCCTGGTAGCCCACGGGGAGGCATCTCCCACGTGGACGCCCCCGCCTCTGCTAAAATTGAGTCACGGGTGCGGAGCACCCGGTAGCCCATCGCCCCACCGGCACACCTACCGATCGAGGAACGCCACGACACCATGCAGAACTTCAAGACCGTGGTCCTGCTCGCCGCCATCAGCGGCCTGCTCATCGCCATCGGCGGCGCGATGGGCGGCTACGCCGGCGTCGCCATCGCCTTCGCCATCGCGCTCGCGATGAACGTCGGCTCCTACTGGTTCTCCGCCGACATCGTGCTCAAGACCTCGCACGCCCACGAGATCGCGTACGAGGACGACCCCGACCTGTTCCGCATGATCGAGACCGTCGCCAACGCCGCCGGCATGCCCATGCCGCGCGTCTACATCATCGACTCGCCGCAGCCGAACGCGTTCGCCACCGGCCGCAGCCCGAAGCACGCCGCCGTCGCCGTCACCACCGGCATCCGCCACATCCTCACCGACCGCGAGCTGCGAGGCGTCCTGGGGCACGAGATGGCGCACGTCGCCAACCGCGACATCCTCACCTCCTCGATGGTCGCGACGATCGCCTCGGCGATCTCGATGATCTCGTTCTTCGCGCTGTGGTTCGGCGACCGCCGCAACGGGCTCGTGCTGCTCGTGGTGGCGATCGTGGCGCCGCTCGCGGCGACCGTGATCCAGCTCGCGATCAGCCGCGCGCGCGAGTACCAGGCCGACACCGACGGCGCGAACTACGTCTCGGATCCCGAGGCGCTGGCCTCGGCCTTGTCGAAGCTGGAGCGCGGCGCGCAGGTGCTCCCGATGGACGTGCCGGACGCCACCGCCCACCTCTTCATCGTGAACCCGCTGGCCGGGCACAGCTTCTCCGGGATGTTCTCGACCCACCCGCCCATCGAGCAGCGTATCGAGCGCCTGCGCCGCATGGCCGGGTACGGCGGCCAGTAGGGGCGCACTGCCCCCTCGCCACACCGAGGGTTCGCACGCGCACGACGTGACGAGGGCGCCCGGCGGGCGCCCTCGCTGTGCTCACCGCACGCCGGGACGTTTCGCGCCGCTCACTCCAGGTCGAAGCGGTCGAGGTTCATGACCTTGTCCCACGCGGCCACGAAGTCGCGCACGAACTGGTCCGCGCCGTCGTCGGATCCGTAGACCTCGGCGAGGGCGCGCAGCTCCGAGTTCGACCCGAAGACGAGGTCGACGCGCGTCCCGGTCCACTTCAGGTCGCCGGTCTCCCGGTCGCGACCCTCGAAGACGCCGGGGGTGTCGGCCGCGGCCTGCCACGCGGTGCCCACGTCCAGCAGGTTGACGAAGAAGTCGTTGCTCAGCGCACCCGGGCGGTCGGTGAGCACCCCGTGCACAGACTGCCCGGTGTTGGCGTCGAGGGCGCGCAGGCCGCCCACCAGCGCCGTCATCTCCGGGGCCGTGAGCGTCAGCAGGCACGCGCGCTCCACCAGGAGCTCCTCGGCGGCGGCGTCCGCGCCTGCCTGCACGTAGTTGCGGAACCCGTCGAAGGTGGGCTCGAGGACCGCGAACGACTCCTCGTCGGTCCACTCGTCGGAGGCATCCGTGCGGCCGGGGGTGAACGGCACGCGCACGTCGTGTCCCGCGTCGCGCGCGGCCTGCTCCACGCCGGCACACCCGGCGAGCACGATCAGGTCGGCGAGCGAGACGCGCTTGTCGCCGTCCTGCGCGCCGTTGAAGGCCGCCTGGACGCCCTCGAGCGTCGCGAGGACCGAAGCGAGCCGGGCCGGGTCGTTGGCCGTCCAGTCGCGCTGCGGGGCCAGGCGGATACGGGCGCCGTTGGCCCCGCCCCGCTTGTCGGTGCCGCGGAACGAGGCCGCCGAGGCCCATGCCGTCGAGACCAGGTCGGAGACGGAGAGGCCCGAGGCCAGCACCTGCGCCTTGAGGGCGGCGACGTCGTCCTCGTCGACCAGCTCGTGGTCGACCTCCGGGACCGGGTCCTGCCAGATCAGCGCCTCGCCGGGGACGAGGGGGCCGAGGTAGCGGCTGCGCGGGCCCATGTCGCGGTGGATGAGCTTGAACCACGCGCGCGCGAAGGCGTCCTCGAGCTCCTCGGGGTGGTCGAGGAAGCGCCGGGAGATGCGCTCGTAGTCCGGGTCCATCCGCAGCGAGAGGTCCGTGGTCAGCATCATCGGGGCATGCTTCACGGCGGGGTCGTGGGCGTCGATGACCGTGGTTGCGGCGGCCGCGTCGGCGGGCTGGTACTGCGACTTCCCGGCCGGGCTCGTCGTGAGCTCCCACTCGTGGCGGTAGAGGTTCTCGAGGAAATTGTTGTCCCACTGGACCGGGTTCTCGGTCCATGCGCCCTCGATGCCGCTGGTGATGGTGTCGTTGGCCTTGCCGCTGGCGAACTCGCTGCTCCAGCCGAAGCCCTGCTCCTCGAGCGCGGCGCCCTCCGGCTCCGGGCCGACGTGGGACTCGAGGGCCGCGCCGTGGGCCTTGCCGAAGGTGTGGCCCCCGGCGATCAGCGCGACGGTCTCCTCGTCGTTCATGGCCATGCGCTCGAAGGTCTGGCGGATGTAGCGCGCGGCCGCGACGGGGTCCGGGTTGGCGTTGGGGCCCTCGGGGTTCACGTAGATGAGGCCCATGTGGTCGGCGCCGAGGGGCCCCTGCAGGTCGCCCCCGGCGTCGTGGCGCTCGTCGCCCAGCCACTCGCCTTCCTCGCCCCAGTCGGTGTCGTCGGCCTCCCAGACGTCGGCGCGGCCGAAGGCGAAGCCGAAGGTCCTGAAGCCCATGGACTCCAGCGCGACGTTGCCGGCGAAGATCAGCAGGTCGGCCCACGAGAGGCTGCGGCCGTACTTCTGCTTGATGGGCCAGAGCAGGCGGCGCGCCTTGTCCAGGTTGGCGTTGTCGGGCCAACTGTTGAGGGGTGCGAAGCGCTGGTGGCCGGAGCCCCCGCCGCCGCGGCCGTCGCTGATGCGGTACGTGCCGGCGGCGTGCCAGGTCATACGGATGAAGAGCGGCCCGTAGTGGCCGTAGTCCGCGGGCCACCACTCCTGCGACGTGGTCATGACCTCCTCGAGGTCCCGGCGCAGGGCGTCCACGTCCAGGCTCTTCACCTCCTCCGCGTAGTCGAAGTCGCCGTCCATCGGGTCGGAGAGCGAAGCGTTGCGGCGGAGCGGCTTGAGGCTGAGTTGATTCGGCCACCAGTACTCGTTGTTGGTCATCGTGCCTCTTCCAGGTTCGTGCGTGCTCGGCGTGTTCAGGGGCGGCCACCGGCGGCGCTGTCCGCTCGGGTCGACCGCCCCGGCTGATGCCTGTAGTGGGCCGATCGTAGCACGCCGACGGGCGGGCCGACGGCCCCGCGCGATGCCCGCCTGCCGCCCCGTTCAGGCCTCCAGCAACCCCGCCGCGTCGAGGTCCACCGCGGCCTGGCCGGCGTTGCGCACGAACCTCGCCAGCACCCCCGCCGGGCGGCCCGCCCCCTTGTCCGCGTGCCCACGCATGAGCAGGAAGAACATGCGCGTGAACGGCTCGCAGAACGACAGCCGGTAGACGTCGTAGCACCACTCGAACGTCGCGCCCTGGACGCCGCGCGTCTGCAGTGCGTCGACGTAGCGGCGGAGCAGCGCCTGCTCGTGCTCGCGGCGCTGCTCCGGGTCGAACGCGACGCACATGAAGTAGGCGAGGTCGTACGGGCCCGGGCCGCGCGAGGCGTTCGACCAGTCGACGGCGACGACCGGCTCGGCGGGGTCGGCGGGGTCGGCGGGGAAGAAGAGGTTGTCGAGCCGCAGGTCGCCGTGCAGCAGCGTCGGGGGCGATGCGCCCAGGCGCGAGACGGCCCCGCCGAGCTGCCTCGTCATCGCCTCGCCGAGGGGCACGAGCTCCGGCGGCACGAGGTCGCCCATCGCGTCGCGTTGCTCGCGCCATGCGGTGGCGAACATGCGCTGCCACATCCGCGAGTGCTCATCGATCGCCGGCATCCACTCCAGCGCGCCGAGATCCGGCGAGTCCCACCACGCCGCGTGCTGCGCCGCGATGGCGTCGACCACGCGCTCTGCCCGCTCCAGCGTCGTGCCCGTGACGTCGTCGCCGGACGGCAACGCGCCGAGGTCCTCGATCAGCAGCACGAAGGCGTCGCCCTCGTCGTCGATGGCGGCGTAGTAGCAGGCGGGCGCGCGCATCGGGGTGCGGTCCGCGAGGTCGCTGTAGAAGCGCACCTCGCGCTCGGGCAGGCGCAGGAAGCGCCCACCACCGCGCGTGAGCTCGATGGCGCTCGGCAGCTTGGCGATGATCGAGGCGGGCGCGCCGGGCGCGGGGCCCTCGTAGGCGACGCGGATGCGCGCCACCGTCCCGCCGATGCCGCGGTCCGCGGCAATGAGCTCGGCGTCGGCGCCCGCGACACGCGCGCCGCCGAGGACGCCCGAGTCGCGCAGGGCGTCATTGAGCCACGCGGGGGTGAAGTGAGCGAGGTCGCCGGGTGTCGCAGGTACAGGCATCGAGTGCGATAGTATCGCGACTGCGCTCATACGCCGTCTCACACTTGTGCGCCAACGCACAATCGCGACAGAGGGACGACCACATGCCTCCGAGCCGCACCTGGCTGCTTGCCTTCCTCGCGGCGCTCGCCGCCTTCGTCCTGGCCGCCTGCGCCGGCGGCGATGACGACGCGGATGAGACGCCGGTCACAGCCGTCGCCACACCCGTGACCGCGCCCGTCGCGCAGACCCCCGCCACGCAGCCATCGATCGTCGAGCAGCTCCGGGCGAACGCCGACGCATTCAGCTACGAGATCGGCACGCAGGGCGGCGCCATCACGACCGCCACCATCGCGAAGCCGCTGACCTTCAACCTCGCGCTCTCGAACGACGCCTACTCGTCCGGCCTGCTCAGCTACCTCTTCGAGGGGCTCACCGAGGCGTCGTGGCTCACGAACGAGATCGAGCCCTTGCTCGCCGAGTCCTGGGAGCACTCCGACGACGGCCTGACGTGGACCTTCCACCTCCGCGACGACGTGCGGTGGCACGACGGCGAGCCGTTCACGGCCCGCGACGTGGAGTTCACGTTCAACAGCATCATCTACAACGAGGACATCCCCACGACCACGCGCGCGGCATTCAACTTCCGCTACCTCGACGAGGCAGGCGAGTGGCGGCAGTCGCCGATGACCGTGACCACGATCGACGACTACACGGTCCAGTTCGTGCTGCCGACGCCGTTCGCGCCGTTCCTGCAGTCGATGGGGACGGCGATCTACCCGCGTCACATCCTCGAGCCCCACGTCGAGGCCGGGACGTTCGAGGAGGTCTGGACCCTCGACTCCGATCCTGCCGAGGTCATCGGGACCGGCCCGTACACGATCGAGAGCTACACGACGGATGAGCGCGTGGTGCTGCAGCGCAACCCGGACTACTGGATGCGTGACGCGGCCGGCAACCAGCTCCCCTACATCGAGACCATCGTCAACCTGATCGTCCCCACCATCGAGGAAGACCTCCAGAAGTTCCGCGCGGGCGAGGTGGACGCATACGGGATGCGTGGCGAGGACTACGTCCTCCTGGAGTCCGAGCAGGAAGCCGGCAACTTCACCGTCTATCGCCGCGGCCCGGCGTTCGGGACGGTGTTCCTCGGCTTCAACCTCAACACCGGCTCGAACCCGGAGACGGGCGAGCCGTACGTGGCGCCGGAGCAGCTGGCGTGGTTCAGCAACGTCGAGTTCCGCCGCGCCGTCGCGCACAGCATCGACAAGGCCCGGATCATCGACGAGGTCCAGCACGGGCTCGGCTACCCGCAGTGGTCGTCGGTGAGCCCCGCCGCCGGCGACTTCCACAACCCGGACGTGCGCCGCTACGAGTACGACATCGAGGGCGCCAACGCGATCCTCGACAGCCTCGGCTGGGCCGACTCCGACGGCGACGGGTTCCGAGAGGACGCCGACGGCAACCCGATCTCGTTCAAGCTCGTCACGAACGTCGACAACGACGTCCGGGCGCGCGTCGCCGCGATCATCGACGAGGGGCTCGACCTGATCGGCATCGACGCGCAGTTCGAGCCGATCGAGTTCGGTGACCTCGTCGGCCAGCTCACCCGGACGTACGACTGGCAGGCGATGATCGTCGGGCTCACGGGCGGCACGGAGCCGCACTTCGGCATGGGCGTGTGGCACAGCAGCGAGGCGCTGCACCTGTGGCACCCGAACCAGGAGCAGCCGGCCACCGAGTGGGAGGCCGAGATCGACGCCCTCTACATCCAGGGCTACCAGGAACTCAACCACGAGCGCCGCGTCGAGCACTATCATCGGGCGCAGGCAATCGTGGCCGAGCAGTTGCCGCTGATCTACACGACGCTCTCCGAGCGCCTGACCGCGGTACGCAACGTGTTCGGCAACACGACGCCGACCCTGTACGGGCTGTGGGACGTCCGGTATGTGTACCGTACGGACCTGAACTAGACACACGAGGCAAGCAACGAAGGAGCACACGAATGGCCACCGCGACGATCAACGGCGTCGAGCTGTACTACGAGGAGCACGGCTCGGGACCGCCGATCCTCTTCCACCACGGCTTCACCGGCTCGCACGACGGCTGGGTGCCCATCGCCGAGCGGCTGCAGGACCGCTTCCGCTGCATCCTCATGGACTGCCGCGGCGCCGGCGACAGCGAGCACCCCGACGGCGGCTACACCATCGAGCAGTACGCGCAGGACGTAGTCGGCATGCTCGACCACCTCGGGCTGGACCAGGTCGCCTACGTCGGCCACAGCATGGGCGGCGGCATCGGCTTCCAGCTCGGCCTCGAGCACGCCGAGCGCTTCACGCACATCATGCTGGTGACGCCGATCTCCGCGGACGGCTACGCACCGGACCCGGAGGTGCAGGCGCGAGGCCGCCAGCTGCGGATGGACGGCGACCGCGAGACGCTGATCCGCGAGCGCAGGACGGGCATCGCCCGCGAGGAGCTAATCGACGACGACGAGGTCGCGGATGCCGTCGACCGCTCGCTGTCGGTCTCCAACGGCCACTACGACGACGGGATGGTGGCGATGGCCACGCTGAACGTCGGTGACCGCCTGGACGAGATGACGACGCCGACCCTGATGATCACGGCCGGGGCGGACGCCCTGCTGCCGGCCAACCTCGCCGACTTCCTGCGCCTGCCGAACGCCTCGCTGCACGTCTTCAACCGCGTGGCGCACGGCGTGCAGGGCGAGGTGCCGGACGAGTTCGCCGCGCTGGTCGCGGACTTCGCGACGCACGGCGTGGTCAACCCGCAGACGCTTGCCGACCGCCTCGCGGCGGTGCAGGCCGAAGCCGCCGCCGTCTAGCCACCCGCGCGCCCTCGGCGCGTCGGGCATACGAGCGTTCGACGACCCCTCGGCTGTCCCGCACGGGGCACCGGGGGTCGGATCCCGGCGCTCTGCGTGCGCGGAGACCAATCGCACTCGGCGCGTGGGAGGTGACCGCGATGCCCTATGGCAAGGAGCAGGAGCGTCGCCCCTGGACGACGTTCACACTTGAGTCGACGTTCCGCTCGGTGAAGCCCTCGGCTTACCCGGCGGATATTGAGGCGCTCATCCGCGATGCGAAGGACGAGAAGGTCGAGCGGACGATGCAAAAGTTGGACGAGACATCAGTCTGAGCTCCCTCGGCACCTTGTGAGGTCACTCCAGAACCCAGGGTCCGCCCAACGACCCCGCTCCTCGATTCGGTTAATCGACAGGCTGCGGCCTGTCGATTAACCGCCTTTCACAGGATGTAGCCTGTCAGGCGGTGAGTACTGCCCGCCCCCGCACTCACGGCACCGAGGGGTCGTACGTGTCGCCGATGTGGCCGAGGTCCTCGAAGCGGCGGTAGTCGGCGTCGCTGAAGCCCAGGAGCTCCCGGTAGACGTACTCGTTGTCCTGGCCCAGCAGCGGCGAGTGCCGCGGCTCGAACGGCGGCATCGCGCTGCCGCGCCATGAGCGCCCCACGTGGCGGTACGTGTCCATCTCCGGGTGCGGGATCTCGACGAAGAAGTCGCGCGCCTGGTGGTGCGGGTCCTCGTACACGTCGCTCTCGGTCATCACCGGCGCAGCCGGGACGCCCACGCGCTGCAGGCGATGCGTGATCCAGTAGCGGTCGCGCTCCGAGGTCCACTCGGTCACGAGCCCGTCTAGCTCCGCGCGGTTCGCGAGGCGGGCCGCTATGTCCGCGAACCGAAGGTCGTCGACGAGGTCCTCGCGACCCATCGCCTCGCACAGCCGCCGCCACTCCGCCTCGCTGCGCACGGCGATCGCGACCCAGCGGTCGAGGCCCTGGCAGGGGTAGGCGTTGTGCGGCGCCATCCACACGTCGTTGTTGCCCATCTGCTCCCAGATGCGGCCGTTCATCGAGTAGTCGAGCACGAACTCGCCGATGAGCGGGACGAAGTTCTCCGTCGTCGCCTGCTCGATGAGCAGGCCGCGGCCCGTGCGGTCGCGGTAGCGCAGGCCGAGCGTGAACGAGAACGCCGCGCCCGCCCCGCCCGCCGCGTCCGACGGCACCCCGAGCGGGATGTACTCCAGGCTCAGGCCCGGGTACGAGCGGATCGCGGGGTGGCCGGAGAACGCCTCCATGTGCATCCCCATGCTCCGCAGGCTGCGGTACGGCCCTTCCAGCCCGTAGCCCGGCATGCGCAGCATGATCATCCGTGGGTTGATGGCGGAGACCCGCTCCCAGTCGATGTTCAGTCGTTCGAGGTTCTGCGGGAGGTTGTTCTCGATCAGCCCATCCGAGACCGCGACGAGGCGGTCGAACACCTCCTGCCCGTCGGGGCGCGAGAGGTCCACGGTCATCGAGCGCTTGTTGCGGGAGTGGTGGTTGAAGGCGGAGGAGCGGTTCCACGGCCGCTCGCCCGCCTCGGCGTTGGGGTAGCCGAGGCCCGCCGTGCTCAGCATCTGCGCGGCCACGATCTCCGGCGAGGGCCGCGCCATCAGCCCGCGCGTCGCGTTGGCGAAGTGCTGCAGCGACTCGACGCGGATGACCTCCGCGCCCCACTCCGCGAGGTGCATCGTCGAGTAGGGACCAGCGAGGACGACCGTGAAGTCCAGGATGCGCACGCCCTCCAGCGGCAACCGCGCCGTGGCGCCGGCGGGCGGCACGGTGGGCGCGTCGCGCGGCGCCTGGGCGAGGCCGGCGAGCACCTCGTCGGTGTGTTCGCCGAGGAGCGGCGCGCGGCGGCGCGTGGGCATCGGCTCGTCAGGGCGGTAGAACGTCGCCGAATAGCCGGGGTAGTGGAGCGGGCCGGTCTCGGGGTGGTCGATCTCCTGGAAGAAGCCGCGGTGGCGGAAGTTCTGGTCCGCCAGCATGTCGGCGACGGTGTTGATCGGCCCGCCGAGGACGCCATGCTCGATGCACGCATCGGTGATCTCCGCCTTGGTGTGCGAGATCATCCACGGGATCAGGTACTGGTTGAACTGGTCGATGCGCTCCGGTTGGGCGCGCGCCTCGACGGTCGCCCACTCCGGCTCCTCGAGCAGCTCGGGCTGGCCGATCATGCGGATCACGCTCTCGAGGCGGACGGGGCCGCCGCTGAGCATGTAGAAGCCGTCGCCGCACGGGAAGGTGCCGCTCGCCACCGCCGAGGCGAGCGGCGGCCGCGTGCCGTAGAAGCCCGAGTACTCGTACATCATCAGCCGCGCCAGGCGCAGGTCGATGGAGTGCGTCGCCGTCTCGAGCAGCGAGAGGTCGACGTGCTGGCCCTCGCCGCTCGCCTCCGCCGCGCGCAGCGAGAGCGCCGTGGCGAGCGCGCCGACGATCCCCGCGTGGAAGAGCGTCATGTGTCCGGCGTTCTTGAGCGGCTCGTGGTCGACGTCGCCCGAGACAATCATCGGACCGCCCATCGCGTACAGCGTGAGGTCGGTCACCTCGTAGTCGCGGTACGGCCCGTCCTGCCCGAAGTTCGTCATCGAGGTCAGGACGATGCGGGGGTTCACCGCTCGCAGCGCCTCGTAGCCGAGCCCCAGCCGCTCCATCGTGCCCGGGCGGAAGCTCTCCACCACCACGTCGGCGGTCGCGACGAGGCCGAGCAGGCGGTCGCGGTCCTCGGGGCGTTCGAGGTCGAGCACGACGCTGCGCTTGTTGGTGTTGAGGAAGAGGAACACGGCCGAGCGGTCGGGGCCGGGCTCGTCGGCGAGGAAGGGCGGCTGCGTGCGCGCCACGTCGCCGTCGGGTGGCTCGATCTTGATGACGTTCGCGCCGTAGTCGCCCAGCAGGCGCGTGGCGTACGGTCCGGCCTCGCCCTGCGTCAGGTCGATCACGGTCACATCGTCCAGCGGCATCACGTCGGCCATGGGTGGCGCCCTCCGCGCGGCAGTGCAGGTGTCGCGCGCGAGGGTACGCCCCTCGGCGTCGGCTTGCAGCGCCCCTCGCGTCGTCGCGCCCGCGGCAGCCTCCTCGCATTGCCGCGTGTATGGCAGCAGCCCCCTCGCGTTGCCGCGTCCGCGGCAGGGGCGCTACGTTCGCGGCGGATACACGGACACGCACGGGAGGAGCGCTGCGATGGCGGGACGGTTCGAGGGCAAGGTGGCGGTCGTGACCGGTGGGGCGTCGGGGATCGGGCGCGCGACGGCGCTGCGGCTCGCCGCCGAGGGCGCCAGCGTGCTCGTCGCCGACCGCGACGAGCCGATGGGCACGGAGACCGTCGGCATGATCGAGGCCGATGGCGGGACGGCCAGCTTCGAGCGCGTGGACGTGCGCAGCGAGGACTCGGTCGCCGCGATGGTCGCGACGGCGGTCGAGCGCTACGGCGGCCTCGACATCGCGCACAACAACGCGGGCGTCGTCGACAGGGTGATGCGCATCACCGAGATGGGCAGCGACCGCTGGGACCGCATGATCGCGACGAACCTCAG